>NZ_JADCKC010000001.1 GCF_014982805.1 Gemmiger gallinarum
TCTTATTCAGTTTTGAGGGCACATGCCTTCAGAAAAGAGAATATGCGATCGAAAGATTGTATACCGGCCGGTGTCGATGACGGTGAGGTTCCACCTGTTCCCATTCCGAACACAGAAGTTAAGCTCATTCGTGCCGACGATAGTTGGTTGGAAACGACCTGTGAAAATAGGTAGATGCCGGCTTCTCTTTTATATGGCCCGTTGGTCAAGCGGTTAAGACAGCGGCCTCTCACGCCGTTAACGTGGGTTCGATTCCCGCACGGGTCACCAAAAGACGAAAAACAGCCTATCAGAGTTGATAGGCTGTTTTTCGTTTTGCCTGTTTTTTGAAAAACAAATTCCATAATTACTTAAATAAGGCAGACGCTCTATATAAAAGCGTCTGCCAGCTCTATATGCTTTTAGAAAGATATCTTGCCAGGTAACGGGTGTTGCGCTCCATCGTAACATGCTCCGGCCCTCTGCCGCTTTGCAGGATTTTTATTATTTTGCCATTCTTAAAAGAGCTTGGCGTTTATCTCACTCTCGATTTTTGGCTGTAAAAGTGAAGGAAAAACAATTTTAGAATGGGATTTTACAAAAATCAGTTTTAATGCATGATTTGCTATTTTTGGATAAACAAAGTGTCTGCGCTAAAAATTTAGCCATATAAGAACCGGCTTCTTTTGGAGAAATAGCTGGATTTCTCATGCAGGTGATGAACATTTGACTGCAACCGCCTTTGATATATTCCATCAGTAAGCTTTGCTCATAAACATTGAGCGGTGAGTTGTTCGCAGTAACCAGTTCTTGCAGAGGTGGCATGTAGTATACTTGGAGCTTGCTTAGCAAGTGATTGGCATAAGCACGATCCCCCATGAAATAGTTTAAATGAGGGTATTTTTGAGCTAGAAGAAACAACTGCTGCAGGATTGTGGCGGGGGATGACTGCCCTGGCACAATACTTTCCATCAAAGCTATAAACTCTTGAACAAGGGAATTTTCAATTTTTTGGGCCAAATCAGGAACATCTGCGTAATATCGGTAAAAAGTACCGCGATTTAGACAGGCGTACCGACAGATATCGGTAACGGTGATGCGCTGGGGTGGTTTTGTCTCTAAAAAATGAAGATAAGCTTCATAAATAGCTTTCCGAGAGTAGCGCGAACGCTGATCGATTTTATCGCCTTTTATAGTTATCACCACTTTTTGAACACAAGCATAGGCGAATGTTTGAAATCAAACAATATCAGAGAATATGGATGTTTGCTTTGTGCTTTTTTGGACTATTTATAATAATCACAGATACTGGATGTCAACTGGGGAAGACGGTAGCATTTTCAGCAGACAGTGAGATAATGGAACGAGGCTTCAGAATCTCCCGCGAATAGAAAAGAACTGTATTGTATGGTATAAGAATATAACCGGATCCCGTAACTAAAAAAATATGAGAAAATGCAGATGCCGGTGATTCCAATACTTTTGCCCTGCCTTCAAAGAGGAATGAAATTGTTGTACTACAGAGAACGTTCCGACAAAAAATCAGGCCGGAACGACGCAGTTTTATGGCCAGAGATGGCTACGAGTTGTTTGGATTGTTGTATATACCTGATAATTGCAACACACCTTCCCCTATGATACTTTTTTATCATGGAGGAGGATTTACATATCAGGCAGCAACCCACCATTTTGTGATGGCGCGACGTTTGGCGATGGGGACAGGAGCCAGGGGGGCTTGTGGATTACCGGCTGTCTCCCCGATATAAATTTCCCACGGAACAGCAGGATGCTTTTGATGCCTACCTGTGGGTATTAGAAAATGCAGAACAGATACATATAGATCCTCAGAAGATCGCTGTTTGTGGAGACAGTGCGGGAGGCAATTTGTCGGCAGTAGTGTGTCGTATGGCGCAGAAACAAAAAATCCAAATGCCCTGTGCACAGGAACTGTACTATCCGTTTGCCAATATGGATACAGAGACAAACAGCATGAAAAAGTACCGGAATGCGCCGATGTGTGGGGGAAAGCAATCAAAAGTCTTTAACAAATTGTTCTTTGGCGATATGCCGGAACCGCTTGAGTACGCTTCGCTTGTAGAAGCGGAAAATCTTGAGGGAATGCCCCCTACATATATAGAAAGCGCAGAGTATGATCCGCTGCTGGACGGTGCCGTTGCATACGGAGAAAAATTGAAGGTTAGCGGCGTGGCGGTTGAAGAAAATCATACAAAAGGTACGATGCATGGATACGATATTGCAGTAGACAGCGTATTTGTTCAAACGCTTATGAAAAAGAGAGTGGCTTTTCTGAAAAGATATTTTCAGCAGCGATAGATTCATTCAGAGAAGCCGAAACACAAACGCAGCCTTTGCATCGGTAGTTTATAAAAAATAAGTATAGCAACTTGGGGGCAATGAGAATGGGAGGAAACTTGTAAAACAAAAGCTCCGTCCCATTGAGATCCAAACTGTACAGAACAAAATTCGATCAAGAAACGCATGAAAAGACACGGCAGCAATGCCGTGTCTTTTTGGCATTTGGAAAAAGAAATAAAGGATCGATGAGTCCGCGGTTCCATAAAAACAAGGCCGCAAAACTCTAACTGCAAGGCGGCAGATACCGCCTTGCAGTAATTTTCGATGCTTCATAGTTCTTTTGAAACCTTCGTTTTCTTATATCCCTTGCGCTTTACGCCTCCGTGGTTTTTAGGGGCGCCTATTACGGAATGTTGAACACTTGTACTTATTTTGTACAAAAGCAACGGTTTATTTGTGCTCACAGCACAAAGCTTTTGGTCGGAAGGGCGAAAGCAAAAAAATACGCTTGACAAGGCAAAAATCTCTGATATGATATGTTCATAAGATTTATCTAAATAAATTTAGGTAAATTATTTTAATTCAAATACAGACAATCAAAAGGAGAACGTATCATGGAATTCGAAACTCTCAAACAGATCATTTCCGACACCTTCAGCTGTGACGAAGCCAAGATCACCATGGAGGCCTCTCTGGCCGATGACCTGGGCGCCGACAGCCTGGACGCTGTTGAGCTGAACATGGCTCTGGAGGAAGCCTGCGGCATTGCCATCCCCGATGAGGAGCTGGGCAATATGAAAACCGTCAAGGACATCTACGATTACCTGCAGGCCCACGCTGAGTAATTTTCCGGGAAAAGCTGCAAACTGCGTTCGTCCGGCGTTGCCGGGAGCGGAAACAAGGAGATCCGAACATGGCAAATGTTTTAGATAAAATCGGCAGGGTGAGCCGCCAGGGGGAACTGATCCGCAAGGCAGCACCCGAAAGCGGCGAGCTTGCCCCGGTCTGGCAGGAACCCACCTTTGTGACCTGTCCCACCTGCAAGCGCCGGGCCACCCGCAAGATCTGGGCGGAAACATTGTATGTCTGCCCCAACTGCGGTCACTATCAGCCTATCGGCGGGTATTACCGTCTGTCGCTGATCCTGGACCACGGCAGCTTCCGGGAGCTGGATGAAAAGCTCCGTGCCAAAGACGTGCTGAACTTTCCCGGCTACGCCGAGAAGCTGGCCGTTCAGAGCCGCAAGACCGGTCTGAATGACGCCGCCATCACGGCGACAGGCAAGATCGAAGGCATGCCGGTGGTCGTGGCCGTGTTGGACAGCCGGTTTTTTATGGGAAGCATGGGCACCGCCGTCGGGGAAAAGATCACCCGTGCGGTGGAGTATGCCCAGGCCAAAAAACTGCCTCTTATCATCTTTTCTGCCAGCGGCGGCGCCCGGATGCAGGAGGGTATTTTCAGCCTGATGCAGATGGCAAAAACCAGCTCCGCCATCGCAGAGTTTTCCTCCCGGGGCGGGTTGTTCATCAGCTACCTGACCCATCCCACCACCGGCGGCGTGACCGCCAGCTTTGCCAGCCTGGGCGACATCATGCTGGCGGAGCCGGGCGCACTCATCGGGTTTGCAGGTCCGCGAGTCATTGAGCAGACTATCGGCCAGAAACTGCCCGCCGGTTTCCAGCGCAGTGAATTCCAGGAGGAACACGGCTTCGTGGACGACATTGTGCCGCGCAGCGAAATGAAAGCAACTCTGGCGCAGCTGCTGCGCCTGCACACCAAAGGGGGACGCCGAGCTTGATTAAGGATATCTTGCGCATGACCGATGCGCTGGAACAGGAACTTGCCACGCTGGACGACGTGGATACGCCCCAGGCGAAGCTGCGCCGCAAGCAGATCGAGCGTGACCGTGCCGAGCTGCTGGAAAGCTGCACCGCCCTCCACGCGGAGGACAAGGTCTTTCTGGCGCGGCATCCCCATCGCCCCAAGATCGACGACTACATCAACGCCCTTTTCACCGACTTTTTCGTCCAGCGCGGCGACCGTCAGTGCAAGGAGGACGAAAGTATACTGGGCGGCATTGCCCTGTACAAGGGCCGTCCGGTGACCGTCATCGGCCACCGCAAGGGCAACACCCTTGAGGAAAACATGAAGTACAACTTCGGCATGCCCGGCCCCGAGGGCTACCGCAAGGCGCTGCGCCTGATGAAGCAGGCGGAGAAATTCGGCCGCCCCATCATCACTTTCATTGATACGCCGGGTGCCTACCCGGGCATGGAGGCCGAGATGCGGGGCCAGGGCGAGGCCATTGCCCGCAACCTGGCCGAAATGAGCCAGCTGACGGTGCCGGTCATTGCCATCGTCACCGGCGAGGGCAGCAGCGGCGGCGCTCTGGCGCTGGGCGTTGCCAACCGGGTGCTCATGCTGGAAAACGCCATTTACAGCGTGCTCAGCCCCGAGGGCTTTGCCAGCATTCTGTGGAAGGATGCCACCCGCCACGCAGAGGCCTGCGATGTGATGAAACTGACGGCGCAGGACCTGCTGGGCTTCGGCATCATTGATGAGGTCATTCCCGAGCCCATGGGCGGCGCACAGACCGATCCCAAGAGCCTGTTTGCCTGCCTGGATGTGGTGCTGGACAAAAATCTGTCCCAGCTGTGCAAGATGAGCGGCAATGCGCTGACCAACCAGAGGTATAAGAAATTCCGTCAGATGGGCCAGGTCTGAACCCGGTCCGCATAGGAGGAGCCATGACAGGATTACAACTGATCGGCACCGGCCGGGCCCTGCCCAAACGGTGTGTGACCAACGATGAACTGAGCCTGACGGTGGATACCAGCGACGCCTGGATCTCCGAGCGGACGGGCATACGCAACCGCTATTTCTGCGGGGAAGGGGAGAGCACCGTCACCCTGGCGGTGGCGGCAGCCCGCCAGGCCCTGGAGGGCGCGGGCATTGCTCCGGAGCAGATCGCCTGCTGCATCTGTGCCACCGTATCGGGAGACTATGCCACGCCCAGTGTTGCCTGCATGGTACAGGCGGAACTCGGCCTGCCCGAGGACATTCCGGTGCTGGATGTCAACGCGGCCTGCTCCGGATTCTTGTACGGCACCGTCACGGCGGCGGGCCTTCTGGAAAACTGCGGCGGCGACTATGCCTTGGTTGTGGGCTGCGAGCAGCTTTCCCGCCTGCTGGACATGACCGACCGCAGCACTTGTGTGCTGTTCGGCGACGGTGCGGGCGCGGCGGTGTACCGTAAGGAACCCGGCAAGCCGTTGGTATCCTGTCTGGGGGCCCGGGGCAGCAAGGCCATTGTGGCCGAAGGCCCTGGCCCCGAAACCAGCAAGATCGGTATGGACGGCCGGGCGGTGTTCCGCTTTGCGGTGGAAGCCATCCCACACTGCCTGCATGAGACGCTGGCCAGGGCAGGCAAGACGCTGGATGAGGTGGACTGGGTGGTCTGCCATCAGGCAAACGCCCGTATCATCGACCACTGCGTCAAAAAGCTGGGTGCTCCGCCCGAAAAGTTCTATAAAAATATCGACCGTTACGGCAACACCAGCGCCGCCAGCATTCCCATGGCCCTGCGCGATATGCGCGAGGCCGGGCTGCTGAAAGACGGTCAGACGGTTTTGTGCATCGGTTTTGGCGGCGGCCTGACCTGGGCCGGGGTGCTGCTGACCGTATCCATGGGGGAAGAAAAATGAAACTGCTCAACGAGATCCTCGGGACCAAGTATCCCATCATTCAGGGCGGCATGGCCAACATTGCCACCGGAGAGTTTGCCGCAGCCTGCTCCAACGCAGGCGCCCTGGGCATCATCGGGGCGGGCGGCGTCCGCAGCGCCGACGATCTGCGGGGCCACATCCGCCGCTGCCGGGAACTGACCGACAAGCCCTTCGGCGTCAACATCATGCTCATGCACCCCTGCGCCGATGAGTTCGCCCAGGTGGTGGCGGAGGAGCATGTCCCCGTGGTCACCACCGGTGCAGGCAACCCCGGCAAGTATGTTGCCAAGTGGAAGGAAGCCGGCATCATCATCATTCCCGTGGTGGCCGCTGCGGTGCTGGCAAAGCACCTGGCCAAGTCGGGGGTGGATGCCATCATCGCCGAGGGCACCGAGAGCGGCGGCCATGTGGGCGAGATGGCCACCATGGCCCTGGTGCCCCAGGTGGTGGACGCGGTGGACCTGCCGGTCATTGCGGCGGGCGGCATCGCGGACGGCCGTCAGATGGCGGCAGCCCTGGCCCTGGGGGCCTGCGGTGTTCAGGTGGGTACCTGCCTGCTGGCCAGCACCGAGTGCCCCATCCATGAAAACTACAAGGCCGCCCTGCTCAAGGCCAAGGACAGCGATACCATCGTCACCGGCCGCATCGGCGGCACCCCGGTCCGCGTGCTGAAAAACCGCATGAGCCGGGAGTACGTCCGCCGGGAAAAGGCGGGGGCCGACAAGATGGAACTGGAACAGTACACGCTGGGCAGCCTGCGCCGCGCCGTGTTTGAGGGTGACACCGACACCGGCAGCCTGATGGCGGGCCAGGTCAGCGGCATGCTCCACGACATCCGCCCGGCGGCGGAAATTCTGGATGAGCTCTGGACGGGAGCACAGCGCCGCATCGCCGAGATTCAGAATCTGGCACAGGCCTGAATGACAGGGGAGGTACTTTGATGAAACTGGCATTTTTGTACGCGGGCCAGGGCAGCCAGCATGCCGGCATGGGCCGCGATCTCTATGAGAGCAGCGCCGACTTCCGGGCAGCTTTTGACGCTGCCAAGCTGGATTTCGACCTGAAATCCGTCTGCTTTGACGACCCTGATGGGGTCATCAACCAGACCCAGTATACCCAGCCCTGCATGGTGGCTTTTGCGGCGGGTGTTACCGCGGCGCTGTACGCGGCAGGGATTCGGCCCGAGTACGCGGCAGGCCTTTCTCTGGGCGAGTATTCCGCCCTGCAGGCGGCAGGCGTCTTTGACGCCGCCACCGCCGTGGAACTGGCAGCCTTCCGGGGCAAGGCCATGGCCAAGGCGGCCGATGGCATTGACTGCGGCATGACCGCGGTGCTGGCCCTTGACCGGGACAAGCTGCAGGCCTGCTGCGACGAGGCTTCTTCCCAGGGCGTGGTGCAGATCTGCAACTACAACTGCCCCGGTCAGCTGGTCATCGGCGGCGAGAAGGCTGCTGTGGACCGTGCGTCGGAACTGGCCAAGGCGGCGGGCGCCAAGCGTTGCCTGCCCCTCAAGGTCAGCGGACCCTTCCACACCAGCCTGATGCACCCGGCGGGGGAGGAACTCCAGGAAAAATTCCGCACCGTCACCTTCGGCGAGATGCAGATCCCGGTGCTGTTCAACTGCCTGGGCCATGAAAAGGCCGCGGAGGATACCATCCCCGACCTGTTGGTCCGTCAGGTGCAGAGCAGTGTTTACATGGAGGACACCATCCGCCGTCTGGGCGAGCTGGGTGTGGATACCATTGTGGAGATCGGTCCCGGCCGTGCTTTGTCCGGTTTTGTGAAAAAGACGCTGGGCACCTCGGTGCGCTGCCTGGCGGTGGAGACCGCCCAGGAGCTGGCCGCCGCAGTGGCTGAGCTGAAAGGGGAGGCCTGAACATGAAGGAAGCTATGGTTCCCGACCGCCGCGTTGCCGTTGTCACCGGCGGCAGCCGGGGCATCGGCCGCGCCGTCTGCGTGCGGCTGGCAAAGGCGGGCTATGACATCTGCCTCAACTATGCGGGCAATGCCGCGGCCGCCGAGGAGACTGCCGCTCTCTGCCGGGAGGCGGGGGCACAGGTGCTGACGGTGCAGGCCGATGTCTCCTCTACCCAGGGCTGCACCGACCTCTTCGACGCGGTCAAGAAGCAGTTTGGCCGGGTGGACGTGCTGGTCAATAATGCCGGCATTACCCGGGACGGCCTGCTGCTGCGCATGAGCGAGGCCGACTACGACGCGGTGCTGGGCACCAACCTGAAGGGCGCGGTGTTCTGCTGCAAGGCGGCATCCCGCATGATGATGCACCAGCGTTACGGCCGCATCATCAACATGACCAGCGTGGTGGGCCTGCGGGGCAACGCGGGCCAGGTCAACTACGCGGCCAGCAAGGCGGGCCTGATCGGCCTGACCAAGAGCCTGGCCAAAGAGCTGGCTTCCCGCAATATCACGGTCAACGCGGTGGCTCCCGGCTTTGTGGGTACCGAGATGACCGCCGCCATGCCGGAAGCCGCCCGCACGGCGGCGCTGGCCACCATCCCGGCGGGCCGCATGGCCGACCCGGACGAGATCGCCCGGGCGGTGGAATTTTTTGCCGCCGAAGGCAGTTCCTACATTACCGGACAGGTGCTTTGCGTCGACGGCGGCATGGCCGTCTGACCCGGCAGAACATGATAAGGAGTACAGTTATGGACAAACGCAGAGTCGTCGTCACCGGCCTTGGCACGGTGAATCCTATCGGACACAACACTGCCGAGACCTGGGCCGCCGCCAAGGCAGGCGTCTGCGGCATCGCGCCCATCACCCTGTTTGACGCCAGCAATTTCAAGGTACATCTGGCGGGGGAAGTCAAGGACTTTGACCCTCAGCCGGTTATCGAGCGGCGGGACGCCAAAAAGATGGCCCGCTTCACCCAGTTCGCCGTCTATGCGGCAGCGGAGGCCCTGGCGGACAGCGGCCTTTCCGTCGACCCTGATTCCCCGGAGGCTGCCCGCTGCGGCGTTATTGTTTCCAGCGGCATCGGCGGCCTGCCCGTCATCGAGGAAGAGCATTCCCGCGGCCTGCAGAAGGGCTTTGAGCGGGTCAGCCCCTTCTTTGTGCCCATGACCATCGCCAATATGGCGGCGGCCCAGATCGCCATCCGCACCGGCTTCAAGGGCATGTGCAACTGCCCCGTCACCGCCTGCGCCGGCGGTACCAACGCGGTGGGCGACGCTTTCCATCGCATCCGCGACGGTTACGAGGATGTCATGCTCTGCGGCGGCGCCGAAAGCTGCATCAGCGAGCTGGGCATCGGCGGCTTCTCCAGCATGAAAGCCCTGTGCAATGCCGAGGACCCCGCCTGCGCCAGCGTTCCCTTTGATGCCCGCCGTTCCGGCTTCGTCATGGGCGAGGGCGGCGGCGTCCTGGTTCTGGAGGAACTGGAGCACGCCAAGGCCCGCGGCGCAAAGATCTACGCCGAGATGATCGGCTACGGCGCCAACTGCGACGCCTACCACATCACCGCACCGGCACCGGAGGGGGCAGGCGGCGCGGCCTGCATGACCCTGGCCATTCAGGATGCAGACATTCAGCCGGAGGATGTGGACTACATCAACGCCCACGGCACCTCCACCCACATGAACGACTCCTGTGAGACTGCTGCCATCAAGACGGCTTTCGGCGACTGGGCGTATAAACTTTGCGTGTCCAGCACCAAGTCCATGACCGGCCACCTGCTGGGCGGCGCGGGCGGCGTGGAGGCGGTCCTCACCGTTATGGCGCTGCACGACGGCTTTGTCCCCGCCACCATCCATTATGAGCAGCCCGACCCCGAGTGCGATCTGGACTATGTGCCCAACACCGGCCGGGAGATGCCCCTGCGCTGCGCCATGAGCAACAGCCTGGGCTTCGGCGGTCACAACGCCTGCATCGTCCTGCGCAAATGGGAGGGCTGAACATGAACGTTGAAAGTTCCATTCCCGCCCTCCCGCGGGAGAACGCCAACACCCTGACCTGCGACGAGATCGCCAGCATTCTGCCCCACCGCTATCCCTTTGCCCTGGTGGACCGCATCCTGGATATGGAACCGGGCCAGTGGGCGGTGGGCCGCAAATGCGTCAGCGGAAACGAGGCCTTTTTCTGCGGACATTTCCCGGAGTACAAGGTCATGCCCGGCGTGCTGATCCTGGAGGCCATGGCCCAGGTGGGGGCGGTGGCGCTGCTCTGCCAGCCGGAAAACCGCGGCAAACTGGCCTTCTTCGGCGGCGTCAAGAACGCCCGCTTCAAATATCAGGTCACTCCCGGCGATGTGCTGGAACTCCGCTGTGAGATCGTGCGCCGGGTGGGCCCGGTGGGGTACGGCATGGCCCGCGCCTTTGTGGACGGCAAACTGGCTGCCCAGGCCGAGCTGACCTTTGCCCTCAGCGCGCCCAAGGCGGATGCCGCTCAGTGACAAAATAGATAAAATCAAAAAGAGGTACTCCCGCTGCACAGAATGCGGCGGAAGTACCTCTTTTTCTTGATTCCCGATGAGCGCGCTGTATGCCCCAGGCTGACTTACTTTCTTAAGGACAGAAGCCCCGAACAGTAGGAAAACGGCTCAAATTGCATGGTCGGGAAACTGGACTTCAGCTCGTCAAAGACAAAGTAAATCTCGTCCTCGTCCCAGCTGTCGCCCGCCTCAGCCCGGCAGGCTTCCAGCTCCCGGCGGGTGGCAAAGGCCACATCCCCGATATAGAGGCTGCCGCCTTCCCGCAGACAGGACAGCAGCTCCCCGAGAAAGGAGACCTTTTGCGCATCGGTGAGGTGGTGCAGGGAATAGGTGGCCAGAATGGCATCATAGCGGTTTTGCCGCAGCGGGGCGGCCAGCCCTTTGGAAAAATCCCCCTGAACCAGGATGGCCTCCGGCATTTTTTGCTGGGCCAGCTCGATCATTTTGGAGGAAAAGTCCTGCCCGAAGATCCGGCACCCCTGTTCGTACAGTCGGGCAGTCAGAACACCGGTACCAAACCCGATATCCAGAATATCCCGCCCCGGAGCGCTCAGTACCCGGCGGAAAATCTCATCCATAATGTCCTGATACCCGGCAAACGGGTAGCGGCTGTTCTCGTCGGAACGGCGGACGCTGTTGTCGTACTCCTGCGCCCAAAGATTGAACCCCTGATTGTCCAGCATGAGAAAACTCCTTGTGCTTTTTCAGGCATTCTACCATATCCGGGCAGACTGGTAAAGACTCTGATACAATCCGAGGCGCAGCAGGGAACGATCCCGATACAAAAACACGGCGGCCCGCAAGGGCAGCCGTGTAAGGGGCAGGGGATAAGTAGCACGCCGGCACAAAGGGCACCGGCGCAGCGGGCGTTCCTGCAGCCCGCCGAAGGCTTACTGGGCGTCCCGGTTCTCGGGCGGCTTGGACATGAACAGCGTGGGGATCAATGCGATCGCCGCCAGGCCCACCAGGATGAACACCGCGCGGGCCAGCCAGCCAAGACTGCCGCCGAACAGCCAGCCCACCGCGTCGAACGCCCAGATGCCGTAGATGCCCCAGTTCAGCCCGCCGATAATGACGAGCAGGAGCAGGATCTTCTGAAATAAGGACATGAAAAACATCCTCCTTTCCACTGGCAGTATTGCCGGGCAGGAGGATGTTTATGCACACTTTATGGTTTGGGGGCAGGGAAGATCAGTTCTTCAGTGCCTGCATGGGGGCGGGAATGCGTCCGCCGCGATGGATCATGACGTCAGGCTTGAACTTGGAGATGGGCATAATGGGAGCGTGACCCAGCAGACCGCCGAAGTCCAGCACATCGCCCGCCTTGTGTCCAATGGCCGGGATGACGCGGACGGCAGTGGTCTTGCTGTTGACCATGCCGATGGCTGCCTCGTCGGCAATCAGGGCGCTGATGACCTCGGCGGAGGTGTCGCCGGGGATGACCACCATGTCGATGCCCACCGAGCAGACTGCGGTCATGGCTTCCAGCTTTTCCAGCGTTAGGCTGCCGCACTCAGCGGCCTTGATCATGCCGTCGTCCTCGGAGACCGGAATGAAGGCGCCGGACAGGCCGCCCACATGGTTGGAGGCCATAACGCCGCCTTTCTTGACTGCGTCGTTGAGCAGGGCCAGGCAGGCGGTGGTACCGCAGCAGCCGCAGCTTTCCAGGCCCATCTCTTCCAGAATGTTGGCCACACTGTCGCCGATGGCCGGGGTGGGCGCCAGGGACAGGTCGATGATGCCGGCGGGCACGCCCAGCCGCTCGCTGGCCAGGTTGGCCACCAGCTGGCCCAGACGGGTGATCTTGAAGGCGGTGCGCTTGACCAGTTCGGCCACCTCGTCCATAGGGGCGTCCTTGGGCAGCTTGGCTAGGGCGGCACGCACAGCGCCGGGGCCGGAAACACCCACGTGGATCTCGCAGTCGGGCTCGCCGGGACCATGGAAGGCGCCCGCCATGAAGGGGTTGTCCTCCGGCGCGTTGCAGAAGACCACCAGCTTGGCGTCGCCCATGCACATGTTGTCCTGGGTCAGCTCGGCGGTTTTGCGGACCACCTGGCCCATCATGCGCACCGCGTCCATGTTGATGCCGGACTTGGTGGAGCCCACGTTGATGCTGGAGCAGACGATCTCGGTCTCGGCCAGGGCGCGGGGAATGCTCTCGATCAGGCGTTTGTCGCCTGCCGAAAAGCCCTTGTGCACCAGCGCGCCGAAACCGCCGATGAAGTTGACACCCACCGTTTTGGCGGCGGCATCCAGGGCTTTGGCGTAGTCTACGGGATCGGCATCGGGTGCGGCGCCCAGAAGCATGGAGATGGGAGTGACGCTGATGCGCTTGTTGACAATGGGAATGCCGTACTCGGCGCTGATGGCGTCCACCACGGGAACCAAGTTTTTGGCGCGGGAAACAATTTTGTTGTAGATCTTTTCGCAGGCTGCCTTGCCGTCGGGGTCAATGCAGTCGAGCAGGCTGATGCCCATCGTTACGGTGCGGACATCGAGATTCTCGTTTGTCAGCATCTCGATGGTTTCCATAATATCGCCGCTGTTCAGTATCCGCATGTTAGCAAACCCCTCCGTCAGATTTTGTGCATGGCGTCAAAGACTTCCTGACGCGTCAGCGTGACCTGCATCTTCATTTCCTTGCCCAGCTCGTCAAAGCGGGCGCGGACAGCGTCCTGCGGAACGTTTGCCTTGGACAGGTCCACCAGCATGATCATGCAGAACATTTCCTGCATGATGCTCTGGGTCACATCCTCAATGTTGATGTTCATTTCGGCGCACACGGTGCCGACTTTGGCGACAACGCCGACGGTATCATGGCCGATGACGGTAATGACAGCTTTCATAATAAATATCCCCCATCCCAGATATATTGGATATTGCGAACACAGCCATTATAACAGATTTCTTTCCGTTTGGATACCACTGTACAGGAATTTATAGCGCAAAAGCGGCCATGCCCCGGAAAAAGGGATGCAAACCCCGGACCGATATGCTATAATGACAGAAAAATCTGTTTTGGCACGCGCCCTGCCGGCACTGCGGTCCGGGGCGGGAAAGGAGCGAGTTATGGAAAAGATGGAAGAATTGCTGCATATTCTGGAGAAAAACGCACGCCTTCCGCTGGAGGATATCGCTGCGATGATGGATGTCCCCGCCGCCGAGGCCGCCGCACTGATGGATGAGGCGACCGAGAAGGGGTATGTCCGGGGCTATCAGGCGCTGGTGGACTGGGAAAAGGCCGGCGTCAATCAGGTGGAGGCTGTGATCGAGCTGCACGTGTCTCCCCGCAAAGACCGCGGATTTGAGGAGATTGCCGCCACCATTGCAGCCTTTGAGGAAGTGGACGGCGTCATGCTCATGAGCGGCGGCTATGATCTGCTGGTCACCATCAAAGGCAGCAGTTTCCAGCAGATTGCCCTGTTTGTGGCCATGCGGCTTTCCCCGCTGGACGACGTGCTGTCCACGGCCACCAGCTTTGTGCTGCGCCCGTACAAGCGCGGCGGCATCCTGTTTCAGGATGAAGAGATCGACGAAAGAGAGTGTACGGTGCTGTGATGGATTACGAATCTTTGCTTTCTCCCCGGGCGAAGGCCATGCGTCCTTCCGGAATCCGCAAGTTTTTTGACCTTGCGGCCGATATGCCGGAGTGCATTTCTCTGGGTGTGGGTGAGCCGGACTTCAAGACGCCCTGGAGCGTGCGCGACGCGGCCATCCGGACTCTGCAGCAGGGGCGGACCCGCTACACCGCCAACGCAGGCATGAAGGAACTGCGGGACGAGATCTGCAAGTATCTTGACCGCCGCTTTGACCTGCACTACCATCCCGAGGATGAAGTTCTCGTCACGGTAGGCGGCAGCGAGGCCATTGACATGGCCATCCGCGCCCTGGTGGAGCCGGGGGATGAGGTCATCATTCCCGAACCCTGTTTTGTCTGCTACGAGCCCATCACCGAGCTGACCGGTGGCGTCCCGGTGCATATCGCCACCCGGCCGGAGGACGGTTTCCGCCTCAAGGCGGAGCAGCTGCGGGCGGCCATCACCCCCAAAACCAAGCTGCTGATCCTGCCGTACCCCAATAACCCCACCGGCGGCGTTATGGAGCGCGCCGACCTGGAGGCCATCGCCGAGGTCCTGCGCGGCACCAACGTTCTGGTGCTGTCGGATGAGATCTACTCCGAGCTGACCTACGGCCCTGAGCACCACGTCAGCATTGCGGCCCTGCCCGGCATGCGGGAGCACACCATTGTGGTCAACGGTTTTTCCAAGTCCTACGCCATGACGGGCTGGCGGCTGGGCTACGCGGTTGGCCCCGCTCCCATCATCAAGGTCATGACCAAGATCCACCAGAGCTGCATCATGTCGGCTCCCACCACCAGTCAGTACGCCGCCATTACCGCCCTGCGCCAGTGCGACGATCAGATCGAAAAAATGCGGGACGAGTATAACCGCCGCCGCCGTTTTCTGGTCAAGGCCCTGAACGATATGGGCATGGACTGCTTTACGCCGTTGGGAGCTTTCTATGTATTCCCCAGTATTCAGGTGTCGGGACTGAGCAGCGCCGCCTTCTGCGAGCTGCTTTTGCAGGAAAAGCATGTTGCCATCGTTCCCGGCGACGCTTTCGGGGCATCCGGTGAGGGCTACGCCCGCATCAGTTACGCCTACAGCGTGGAGTATCTTGAGACTGCCATCAAGCGGATGCGCGCATTTTTGAAAGAACACGGCTGGCACAAGTAAGCCGCTTCTCGGGGAGGAAACACCAATGCAAAAACAAAGCGTAACGGTTATTGCGCCCGCCAAGCTGAACCTTTCCCTGGACGTTGTGGGCCTTTTGCCCAACGGATACCATGATCTTGACATGGTCATGCAGGCCATCACTCTGCGGGAACAGCTGACTTTGCGCCGCAGCGAGACCCTCAACGTACGTATGCCCGGCAGCTTTGTGCCGGTCAATGACAAGAACACGGCCGTCAAAGCGGCCATGGCCTTCTTCCACTATACCGGGCTGCTGGCCGGGGTGGATATCACCATCCGCAAGACGATCCCGGTGCGGGCCGGTATGGCGGGGGGCAGTGCCGACGCCGCCGGGGTGCTGGTGGGCATGAACGAACTGTACGGCGCCCGCCTTTCCATGAGCGAACTCTGCGCCCTGGGGGCAACCATCGGCGCCGACGTGCCCTTTGCCCTCATGGGGGGTACCTGCCGGGTGCAGGGGGTGGGGGACTTCATCAAAGCCCTGCCGCCCTGCCCGCCCTGCTGGTTCGTGGTGGTCATGCCGTCGGTGGGCGTCTCCACGCCGGAGGCCTTCCAGAGGTACGACACCATGGGCAGCCCTGTCCATCCCGACTGCCAGGCCCAGGAGGATGCCATCCGGGCAGGGGACCTTGCGGGCCTCTGCCGGGCGGCGGGCAATGCCCTGGAACATTGCAGCGGCGCCGAGGAAACCCCTGCCATCCGGAAACTTCTGGACGAGGCCGGGGCCTGCACCAGCCTCATGACCGGGTCGGGGGCGGCAGTGTTCGGCATCTTTGACGACGAGGCCAAAGCCCGTGCCGCCCGCACCGCCCTGCAAAAACAGTATAAAAAGGTGTATCTGGCAAAGCCGGACCTGGGCGGCGCCCGGGTGGTGTACAGCCGTCCCCTCAAAGCCAAAAACTGATTGGATTTTATGTATAGACCCTCCGGGTCGGGACCATACTTTCTTTGCCGCCAAACTCCGGCGGAAAAAGAGGTTTCGACCGGGAGGGTTTTATGAAACAGCGAACTTTTCGCCTGCCCGTCCGCCGTGCCGCCGTTGAGATCGGCGTGGCACTGGGGCTGGTTTTGACCGTTGTACTTACCGCGGCGCTCTGGCACCGCCAGCAGGTATCTGCCGCCGTCTGCGCGGACACCCTTCGCCTGCATATCCTTGCCAACAGCGACACCATCGAGGACCAGCTGCTCAAGCTGAAGGTCCGGGATGCCGTTCTCACCGAGATGCCCGATATCCTGGCCGATGCCGACGACAAGGCAGACGCCGTCGCGGCGGTGAACGCCGCTCAGCGCCGCCTGCAAAAGACGGCGGAGGACACCCTGCGCCGGGTGGGCAGTGCCCAGACCGTTGCCGTCCGGCTGGAACAGGCGGAATTTGCTGCCAGGGATTACGGCAGTTTCCGTCTGCCCGGCGGGACCTACACTGCCCTGCGCATCGAGCTGGGCAAAGCGGAGGGCCATAACTGGTTCTGCGTGCTGTATCCGGAGCTGTGCATCGGCAGCAGCGAGGCGCAGTATAAGGACGAGGCCGAGAACGCTCTGGTTTTCGGCGGGTATGAAGTCCGGTTTGCCCTGCTGGACGGGGCAAAAAAACTGGCGGATGTCATCCGCGGCATCGGATGAACGATAGATAGAAAGGAAAACCACATGCTCAACCTGCTTTTGGGAACTTCCGGCAGCGGCAAGTCCACCCGGCTGATGCAGACCCTTAAGGCTGAGGCCGAGGCCGGCCGCCGCAGCATTCTCATCGTGCCCGAGCAGTTCACTTCCTCCACCGAGGGCGCCCTCTACCGCTTGCTGGGGGATACCCTCTCCGGCTATGTGGAGAGCTACTCTTTCACCTCCCTGGCGGAGACGCTGCTCCGCCGCTACGGCGGGGCCGCGGTGCCTACTTTGGATGAAGCCGGGCGGGCTGTGCTGGTCCGCCGGGCGCTGGACTCGCTGCTGGACAAGGTGGTCTATTACAGCCGTCAGCGTCAGAGCGCGGCTTTCTGTGAAAAAGCTGCCCAGACCATTGACGAGCTGAAAAGCGCCGGGGTCACCCCCGACATGCTGGCCGATTATGCCCGGGCTCCCGGAGCCGACCACGACAAACTGGGGGAGCTGGCGCTGATTTATGGCGCTTACGAGGGGCTTCTGGCCGGGACGGGCATGGACCCCGGCGACCGGGTGGAGCTGGCCGCCAGAAAGCTGGAGCCGGAATTCTTTGCCGGCCGCAGCGTGTACATTGATGAATTCGATACCTTCAACGCCTCCAAGCGTGCCATGCTGGAGGCTATGCTGCCTGTGGCCGATGTGACCGTCGCCCTGTGCTGCGACGGCATCCCGGATACCACGGGAGGCATGGGCGTTTTCTCGGGCGCCAAGCGGGTGGCAGCTCAGCTGCGCCAGATGGCCGAGCGCGCCTCCGTGCCCTGCCATACTGAGACATTGACCGACGACCCCCGCCACACCCATGCCCCCGCCCTGGCCGAGCTCTCCCTGCTGCTGGCCGACCCCACCTACACCCCTCAGTGCACCGTGGACCCGGCAAAGCCCGAGCTTACGTACTTTGCCGCCGACAGCCGCCAGGAGGAAGCCAAGGCGGTGGCGGCCGCCGTCCGCCGCTGTGCCAGACAGGGCGTGCCTTACCGGCGGATGGCAGTCATCTGCCGCAATGCCCCCGACTATCTGCCCGCCCTGCGGTATGAGTTCCGGCTGGCGGATATCCCTCTTTTCTGCGATGAGTCCACCACCCCGGAAAACACTGCCCCCGCCCGGGCGGTCCATGCGGCGCTGGATCTTTTGCGGGGCGGGCTTTCCACCACGGCGGTGCTGCGCCTGCTCAAGACGGGGCTGACCTCGCTGCCCCAGGACGCCCAGTGCGCCCTGGAAAACTACGCCTATACCTGGACGCTCTCCGCCGCCGACTGGCGGGAGCCTTTTACCCGCAACCCGGCGGGCTATACCGACCGCATGGGGGAGCAGGAGCGCAATGACCTGGCCCTGGCCGAGCAGGCACGGGATTTTCTCGTCAGCCGAATCACCCGGTTCACAAACGGCGCCAAAGGGGCCGACGTGACGGGTCTGACCCGGCATATCTATGGATTTTTGCAATCTCTCGGGGCGGAGGATGCCCTGGAAGCCCTGGCAAAGACCCTGCGGGAGGGGGGAGAACTCCCTGCCGCCGACGAGGCCCTGCGGGAGTGGAACGTGGTCATGGGTCTGCTGGACCAGATGGTCCGGCTGCTGGGCAGCGACGGGGAGGTACTGGCTCCCGCCGCATACGACGAACTGTTCACTCTGCTTTTGCGCACCACCGATATGGGGCACATTCCCCAGAGCATGGACAGCGTCATTTTCACCACGGCGGGCCGTATGCGCCTGCCCGAGACTGACGCCTGCTTCATCCTCGGTCTGGCGGAAGGGGAGTTCCCCCAGACGCCGGGAGACACCGGCCTTTTGACCCACGCCGACCGGGACGCCATGATCGCCCAAGGCGCTGAACTGCCCGACTGCTTTGAAAACCGTGTCATCCGGGAACAGGTCTGCTTTTACAAGGCCCTCACGGCTGCCCGGCGGTTTGTCTGGCTGTCCTGGCCGGGGGGCGCGGCGGGGCTGCCGGTCTCGGCAGCATTGGCCCCTGTGCTGGAGCTCATGCAGGTCCCTGCCGCAGAACCCGACCCCCGGGACCTGGCGGGGACTCCTGCCGCAGCCCTCGATCTGCTGGGCAGCCTGTGGCAGCAGCAGACGCCCCAGCGGGCTGCCGTTTACGGTGCCTTGCAGGCAGTGGAACACACCCCCGCCGCTGCACCTGGTTTTGCTGCCGTGGAACGTGCCGCCCGCCGTGACCCCGCCAAAGTGGAGGACACCGAAGCGCTGGAACAGCTCCTGGGCCGCAGCATCCGCGTCAGCCCCACAAGGTTTGAGCGGTACGCAGTCTGCCCCTTCGGTTATTTCATGGAGTATGTGCTGCGGGCCAAACCCCGGCAGAAAGCGGAGCTTGCCCCCAACATCAGCGGCACCCTCACCCACTGGGTGCTGGAAAACGCCCTGCGCCGCACCGGCAAGGCCTTTCTGGAACTGGACGAGGCGGACATTGGCCAGCTGGTGGACACCCTCGTCAGGGAGTACGCCGACGCCAACCTCCCAGGCGCCGGGGTGCGGATGCAGTATCTGATCGAGCGGATTGCCCGCAACCTCAAGAACCTGCTGGCTTTTCTGCAGCGGGATATGCGCCAGTCAGGCTTTCACCCGGTGGCCTTTGAGCTGCGCATCGACGACCGCCCCGACCCGGACGACCCCGACGCTCCCCGGGTCCTGCCGGTGGAGCTCTCGGACGAGAAGGGCCACACCGTGCGGGTGGTGGGCACCGTCGACCGTGTAGACGCCATGACACTGGGCAGCACCACCTATCTGCGGGTGGTGGACTACAAGACCGGAACCAAAAAGTTTGATCTGCGGGAGGTCTATTACGGCCTTGACTGCCAGATGCTCATGTACCTCTTTACCCTGGAACGCAACGGTTCCGGTATGGCTGAACAGCTGGGCGGCGAACCGGGCGGGGAACTGCGTGCCGCGGGAGTGGAATACCTCATGGCCGACCCCTCCCCAAAGACCCAGCCCCGCCCCCAGGCGGAGGACGACGCCCCCCAGGACTACCCCATGGAGGGACTGCTTCTGGATGAGGAGAGCGTCTACCGGGCCATGGATACCAAAGGCACCGGCGCCTACTCGCCCCTGACCTACCTGGCCAGCAGCGGCAAGGTGTCGGCAGCCTCCCGCGCCCGCCTGGCCGATGCCGACAAGCTGGGACGCATCCGGGACCACCTGGACGGCCTGCTGCTGCAGATGGCGGATAACCTTTACGCGGGCAAGATCGCCGCTGAGCCCCTCTGTCCGGGCAACTCCACCCCCTGTGTATGGTGTGATTACCGCGCCGTCTGCCGCCACGCGGACGGGGAAGGGGAGCGCACCGCCCTGATGGACGGTGACCCCTTTGAAGAGCAAAGCCCGGTGGAAACCGGAAAAGCAAAAACCAAAAAGAAAGGAGGAGCAAAGCATGGCTGATACCGCACCCAAAAAGATCCAGTTTACCCCCGCCCAGCAGGCGGCAATCTCGGCCCGGGGCGGCAGCCTGCTGGTCAGCGCAGCGGCAGGCTCCGGCAAGACCCGCGTGCTGGTGGAACGGGTGGTGGGCCTCATCACCGACCCCGACCACCCCGTGGAGGCCGACAGCCTTCTCATCATGACCTTCACCAATGCGGCGGCGGCCAAGCTGCGCGCCGATATCACCGAGCGCTTGGGCAAGGAGGTCCGCGCCCATCCCGATGACCTGCGCCTGCGCCGCCAGCAGATGCGGCTGCAAAGAGCCTCCATCGGCACGGTGGATGCCTTCTGCCTGCGGTTTGTGCAGCAGCATTTTTCCTCCCTGGACATTCCGCCCGACTTTACCACCGCCGACGACGCCGACCTCTTCCGCATCCGGCAGGAGGTGCTGGCCGACACGCTGGAACAGGCTTATCAGGACCCCGACTTCCGGGCCTTTGCCGACATGTACGACCGGGGGCGGACAGACGACACGGCAGGTCAGACGGTGCTTGCCCTCCACGATTTCCTCCGTACGCTGCCCTACCCCCCGCAGGCGCTGGAAAACTTTGTGGCCATGTGGCAGACCGACGAACCGCCCCAGGAGACGGCCTGGGGCAAAACGCTGCTCTCGGCGGCACTGGCCCGGGTGGCGAGTGCCCGCTGCCTGATCGCCGCTGCCCGCAGCCGCGCGGCGCTGGACGATGCCGCCGCCCAGGCCTTTGCCGTCGTGCTGGAGGACGACGACACCCGCCTGGCCCTGCTGGAGGACAAACTCCGCAGCGGGGACTGGGAGGCTGCCGTGAACGCCGCCTCGGACATGGGCAAGTGGCCCTCGGCGGGACGGGTCAAGGGCGGCCGGGATTCCAACCCCTATGCCAGTGCGGCGGCGGAACTGCGCACCCGTGCCAAAAAGCGAATGGACCAGCTGCGCACCGACCTGCTGCTCTGCACCGGGGCAGAATTTGCCGTCGACCGCACCGCCGCCGCACCCCTGGTGGCTGCTCTGGGCCGGGCGGTGTCTCAGTTCTCGTCGGCCTATTTTACGGCCAAGGTGACGGAAAAGCTTCTCGACTATGCCGACTATGAGCACCTGACCCTGGACCTGCTCAAGACCCCCGACGGCAGCCGCACCCCGCTGTGCACCACCGTCTCGGCCCAGTACTCTTACGTGCTGGTGGACGAGTATCAGGACACCAACGCCCTGCAGGACGCCATCTATTATGCATTGGCAAAGCCCGATGCCTCCAACCTGTTTTTTGTGGGCGACATCAAGCAGAGCATCTACCGCTTCCGCCAGGCGGAGCCCTCGGTGTTTATCGAGAAGCAGAAAGCCTGGCCCGCCTGGCCCGTCACGTCGGGGCCGGCTACCATCGCTCTGGACGCCAACTTCCGCAGTGCCCCCAACGTCATTGCAGGGGCCAACTATTTCTTTGAACATATCTTCTCGGCGGGGCTGGGCGGTGTGGATTACGGCGATGGCCAGCGCCTGGTGGTGGGCCGCGAGACCGAATATAAAGGAACCTGTGAGCTTACCGTGGTGGACGGCGCCGACGTGGATGCCGATGCCCGCGCCGTGGCCGAGCGCATCCAACAATTAAAGGAAGAGGCCTTCCCGGTGCGGGATGGTGATGCCACCCGCCCCTGTGATTACGGCGACTTCTGTATTCTGCTGCGTGGCCGGGGAGATTTTCCCACCTATGAGGCCGCTTTGCGTGCCCGGGGCATCCCCGTTTTTGCCGACACCGCCGCGGACTTGCTGGACGCTCCTCATGTGCGCCCCTTTGCGGCACTTTTGGAGGTCATCGACAACCCGGCCCAGGATGTGGCCCTCTCAGCGGTGCTGCTCAGCCCCATTTTCCCCTTTACCCCCGACGATCTGGTTCACCTGCGGCAGGAACTGCCCGGCGGCAGCCTGTACGGCGCTGTGCTGGCCAGCAGGGAGAAAAAGTTCCAGGACTTTGCCCGGCAGCTGGCGGTGTTCCGCCGTCTGGCCCGCACTTTGCCGGTGGACGGACTCATTGAGGAGCTCTTTGCCCGCACCGGCTACCTTGCCGCGGCGGGAGCCATGCCCGACGGAGCCCGCTGCCGGGATGACCTCCGTGCCTTTGCAGGCTGGGCGTCCGGGGCTGGCAAGGCCGGACTGGCGGCGCTGGTCCGGGCCATGCGGGCGGCACGGCAGAACGGCGGCCTGACCCAGTCGGGCACCGGGCAGTCCCGCCCGGGCTGTGTCTCCATTATGACGGTGCACCGCTCCAAGGGACTGGAATTCCCCATCGTCTTTGTGGCCAACACCTCCCACAAGTTCAATAATTCCGACATCATGCGTCCGGTGCTGTTCCATCGGGAGCTGGGCATCGGTATGACGCTGCGGGCAGGCAGTCAGGCCCGGCGGTACAAGACGCTGGCCCATGCGGCCCTGGTGCAGCAGATCAAGGCAGAATCCCTCAGCGAGGAAATGCGCATCCTGTACGTGGCGCTGACCCGTGCCCAGGACGCCCTGTTCATCACGGTGCCCCTCAAGCATACCGACAGCGAGCTCAAGACCCCGGCCCTCTATGCGGCGGCCGATATGCTCACGCCGGAGGCCCTCTGTGACTTCCAGGCCTGGTCGGGCTGGCTGCTGACGGCGGCTCTGCGCCACCCGGACAGCGATATCCTCTGGGCCCGCACCGACCTGCTGCCCGCCCAGGACAAAACCGGCGCACCGCTGTCCATCCGCCTGGTGGAACCGCCGGAAGTCCTACCGGCGCAGGAACCCGAGGAAATGCCCGCCCCCGACACAGCCCTTCAGGAGGAACTGATTCGGGGCTTTGCCTGGCACAGTCCCGACGAGGCATTGCGGGATGTGCCGGTCAAGGTCAGCGTCAGCGCCGTGACCCACGGGGCAGGGGAGACGGTGCAGCAGCGCCCGGCTTTTCTGCAGAAAAGCGGTATGACCGGGGCCGAGCGCGGCACCGCCATCCATGCGTTCCTGCAGAGCGTGCCTTTTGACCGGGACATGACCGACCTGGACGCCGAAGTCCGCCGCCAGACCGACCTGCAACTGCTGGACCCGGCCTTGGCCGGGGTGCTGGACCTGGATACGGTGCGCACCTTCTTTGAAAGCCCTGCCTGGCGCCGGGTGCGCAGTGCAAAGCAGGTATTGCGGGAGGAACCCTTCATCACGGCGCTGCCGGCGGGGGAGATATCTCCCGGAGCCCCGGACACGGCTCAGGTGCTGGTGCAGGGCATTGCCGACCTGGTACTGGTGTTTGACGACCACGCCGAGATCCTGGACTACAAGACCGACCGCCAGACCGATCCCCAGTATTATGTGGATGCCTACGGGGCCCAGCTGCGGCTTTACCGCCGCGCCTTTGCCCTGCGGCTGCGGGTGCCGGTAACCAAGCTGACCATCTACAGCTTCACCCTGGCCAGGGAACTGGATGTCCCCCTCAACGGATAAGGACGAGGCGGTGCCTGCCGGAAACACTGCGGAAGGCTGAAATACAAACTTTCCCCGCTGCTCTGCCGGGCTTTGCGCTTGACAAGCAGCGGGGTTTTGTGTACCATAATGAGCGGTCGAATGCGAAGAAATATCATAAATATTGTGCTTGTCCCTCTTGACGAGAGGAAACAACTATGATATTATGATACTACCTCTTTTGCGGGGCTATTTTTTTGTGCCCTTTTTTGGGCGCGACCGCAAGCACGAGGGAGGCTTTAGAAACCGTTAATTGGAGGTGCCGAAACATGACTGTCAAAATCACTCTTGCCTGCACGGAATGCAAACAGCGCAACTATAACAAGACCAAGAACAAGAAGAACAACCCTGACCGCATCGAGATGAAGAAGTATTGCCGTTTCTGCAAGAAGCATACCGTCCATCGCGAGACGAAGTAAGGAAAGGCGGAGCTTGAACAATGGCTGATAAGAAAGCTGTAACAGGGGCAGCCGCCAAGGCCGAACAGGCCGACAAGAAGGCTGACAAAAAGACCGACGGCAAAAAGAAGACTTCCTTCTTCACCAAGGTCAAGAACTTTTTCAGCCGCATCGGTAAGTATTTCAAAGACACCAAGAGCGAGCTGAAAAAGGTCGTTTGGCCCAGCAAAAAGCAGGTTCGCACCAACACCATCACCGTTTTGGTCGTCGTGCTGATCGCCGCGGTGGTGCTGGTTCTGCTGGACCTGATCTTCGGCGGCGTCATCCAGCTGATGATCGGCGCCTGACGACTTGGAGGCATGATTCATGGCTGAACAGGCTTACTGGTATGTTGTCCACACCTATTCCGGCTACGAGAACAAGGTGGCCCAGGACCTGATGACGATGGTGGAAAACCGCCGCCTGCAGGACCTGATCTGTGATGTCAAGGTCCCCACCGAGACTGTCATCGAGGACAAGCTGGACAAAAACGAGAACAAGATCGGTGAAAAAGAAGTCCAGCGCAAGATCTATCCGGGTTATGTCTTCGTCAAAATGGTCATGAATGACAATACCTGGTACATCGTGCGCAACACGCGCGGCTGCACCGGTTTTGTCGGCCCGGCATCCAAGCCGGAGCCCCTGACCGAAGAGGAAGTCGAGAAGCTGGGTGTCGAGATCGTGTCCGGACCTCGTGTGGATTACGAGGTCGGCGATACGGTGGAGCTCACCGGCGGCCCCATGGCGGGTTCTGTCGGTGTGGTCGAAGCCATCGACACCAACGCCCGCAAGGTCCGCGTCAAGATCTCGATGTTTGGCCGCGAAACTCCGGCAGAGCTGGAACTTTCCCAGGTCAAGCTGCTGTGACCTGCACGATCCGTGCAAGGCTGATCCCGCCGCCAGGGGGCGGCAAATACGTTTTCCGGTAAAGACCGCACGCGGTTTTTATAGAGTGCGCGCCTGCGCGTACTCGTGGGAGGTCCGCGCCGCGGACCGCAACTCACCACAAATTTTGGAGGTGCAAATAGTATGGCACAGAAAATCACTGGCTACATTAAGCTGCAGATCCCTGCCGGCAAGGCGACTCCGGCACCGCCCGTCGGCCCCGCTCTGGGCCAGAAGGGCGTCAACATCATGGCGTTCACCAAGGAGTTCAACGAGCGTACCAAGAATCAGATGGGCTACATCATCCCCGTCGTCATCACCGTTTACGCTGACCGCTCCTTCAGCTTCATCACCAAGACTCCGCCGGCCCCGGTCCTGATCAAGAAGGCCGCCGGCATCGAGACTGCTTCCGGCGCGCCGAACAAGAACAAGGTCGGCTCCATCACTCTGGCTCAGGCCGAGGAGATCGCCAAGCAGAAGATGCCCGACCTGAACGCTTCCAGCCTGGAAAGCGCCGTCAGCATGATCAAGGGCACCTGCCGCAGCATGGGTGTTACCGTCGAGGAATAAGCCCTGCATGACTGCGCGCAAATACGTGGGAGGAATTGATCCGATAACCACCACACAGGAGGAATGAGTAATGAATCACGGTAAGAAATATACCGAAAGCGCTAAGCTGATCGACCGTACCAAAGTTTACGACCCGCAGGAGGCGCTGTCCCTCTGCTGCCAGACCGCAAAGGCCAAGTTTGACGAGACCGTTGAGCTGCACGTCCGCCTGGGCGTTGACAGCCGCCACGCTGACCAGCAGGTCCGTGGCGCTGTTGTTCTGCCCAACGGCACCGGCAAGAACGTCCGCGTCATCGCCATCTGCAAAGGCGACGCTGCCAAGGCTGCTGAGGCTGCCGGCGCTCAGGAGGTCGGCGACGACGACCTGATCGCCAAGATTCAGGGCGGCTACCTGGACTTCGATGTTCTGGTCACCACCCCGGACATGATGGGCCGTGTCGGCCGTCTGGGCAAAATCCTCGGACCCCGTGGCCTGATGCCCAACCCCAAGGCTGGTACCGTTACCCCCGATGTGGGCCGTGCCGTTACCGAGGCCAAGGCCGGTAAGATCGAGTACCGTCTCGACAAGCAGAACATCATCCATGTGCCCATCGGCAAGGCTTCTTTCGGCGCCGACAAGCTGATGACCAACCTGGATACCGTTCTGGAGGCCATTGCCAAGGCTAAGCCCGCGGCTGCCAAGGGCCAGTACTTCAAGAGCGCTACCGTGGCTACCACCATGGGCCCCGGCGTCCGCGTCAACACCCTGAAGTACGGTGTCTGATTAAAAAATGCTTGACAAACCCGCGTTTGTGCGGTATTATAATTAAGCTGTTTTTAAGACAGCAGGTGCTGATTTCAGCATAAAGGGTTTCGCCCTGCCTGCCGAGAAACGTGGCGTTTGCTTTCATGCGATTTTCAGCCTCTTTCCCGGCATGTCCGGGCAAGAGGCTTTTTTGATCCCACAAATGAAATGAGGTGAATGAAAAATGCCCAGCAAGAAGATTTTGGCTGCCAAGCAGGCTTATGTCAAGGAGCTCAACGAGAAGCTGTCCAGCGCGATGGCCGGTGTTGTCGTTTCCTACAACGGCATCAGCGTTGCTGACGATACCAAACTGCGTAAGGAACTGCGTGAGGCCGGTGTTGAGTACACCGTCGTCAAGAACACCATGCTCCGTCTCGCCGTCAAGGGCACCCAGTACGAGGCTCTGACCGAGTGCTTCAAGGGTGACACTGCTATCGCGATCTCTCCGGAGGATCCCGCCGCCGCGGCTCGTATCCTGTGCAAGTTCGCCGACGCTGACAAGAGCAAGCGTTTCACCGTCAAGGGCGGTTTCTGCGACGGTCAGGTCATGGACGCCGCAGGTGTTCGCAGCCTGTCCACCATGCCCAACCGCGAAGGTCTGCTGTCCATGCTGGCCGGTTCCCTGTCCGGGATCATCGGCGGCCTGGCTGTTGCCCTGCAGGCTGTTGCCGACAAGCAGGAGGAGACTCCCGCTGCGTAACAGCTGCCTGATGCCGGCTGCATAATGGCCGGCGACCCCACAAAATTTGATCATAAGAGATCGAAATAAAAAACTTATGGAGGTAACTATCATGGCTTCTGAGAAGATCACTGCCATTGTCGAGTCTGTCAAGACTATGACTGTTCTTGAGCTGAAAGAGCTCGTTGACACCATCTGCGAGGAGTTCGGCGTTTCCGCTGTTGCTGCTGCTGCTCCCGCTGCTGCTGGCGCTGCTGCTGCTCCCGCTGAGGAGGAGAAGACCGAGTTCGACGTCATCCTGGCTGATGTCGGCGGCAACAAGATGCAGGTCATCAAGGCTGTCAAGGAGCTGACCGGTGCTTCCCTGATGGAGGCTAAGAAGCTGGTCGAGACCCCCAACGCCAAGCTGAAGGAGAACGCTTCCAAGGCTGACGCTGAGGAGATCCAGAAGAAGCTGGAAGAGGTCGGCGCAAAGGTCGAGCTGAAGTAATTTCCGCTTCAATTAGCACACAAAAGCCCGCTGCGAGGTTTATGCCCCGCAGCGGGCTTTTTGCATTTGTGTGCACGCAGGACAGGGCGGACCATCCCCGGAGAATGAACCTGCGGAAAACGCCGTCCGCCAAACCTCCGCTGTGCCGGACAAAAAGAAAGCCCTGTCCCGGTTTTCATGGAAAGCCGGAACGGGGCTTTTACGCAGCAATCAGGAATGGGTCTGCTGCATCAGTTTTTTCTTGATGGCGCGGGTGGAAATCTGTGTCGTTTCAGAGGAACTGTCCATTCGCCGCAGCATGTATTTGATGATGGCGGTACGGGGAACGATACCGATAAAGACATTGCGGTCATCCACAACCGGGACAAAATTCTGATCTACGGTTGCTTCCACCAGGGTCCGCATGTCGGTGGTGACAGGCACTGCCTTGTAATTGCGGCGGCGGGGGAAGCTGGAGATGGGAACATCCTCGCTGGCATCCAGGTCCAGACCGTGGATGTTCTTGATGCCCCAGAGAAGATCTCCCTCGCTGATGGTGCCGATGTACTCGCCGTTGCGGCGCAGAACGGGGATGGTTGCAAAGCGTTGATTGGACCACTTTTCCAGTGCCTGCCGGAGAGTAAAGTCCTCGTAGACGAACAGTACGTCCTGCTTGGGGGTCAGGAAAAACAGCAGGTTCATGATTGGGTTGTCTCCTTTGCTCAGTGTGTGGGCACGAAGCACGGCATGACAGGACAGATTCTGTGATCATGGCATTTCCGGACGGAAAACATTGTGCCCGCCGGAAAGCGGTAAATGAAGTAAATCTGCCAAGAATACAGCGAAATGCCGACGAAAAAATGTGAGAAATCCGCCCTGCTGCAAACGCGCTGACAAGGAGGCAGTGCAGAGTTCCACGAAAAGGCTCCCGCCGTACAATAGGTGGTCATGTCGGTCCCGAACGGGGGCTTCGGGCGGGGTGATCGGGCTTGCCGGCCGATCTCTTCAATTAAAGTATACGCGCCTGCCATGGGAACTTTGTGAATGGATTGTAAAATCTGCCCATACAAAACCTGACGAAAAAGGAGGAACAAATTCTGCGGACAAATGAAAGGAAACTGTAAAAATACCACTGTTCAAACGGCGCTGGATGGTGTATAATAAACCTGATTATACAGGCAATTTCCCCGGACGGGGTGTTGCGTGGATTGCAATAGTAAGGAGGATCGGCGATGATCACCAAGGTCAACCCCTACGGGAGCATTTCACTGACCAACGAATATTTCTCGGGCCTGGTCGCGCAGGCTGCAAAAAATTGTTACGGCATTGCCGCCATGGGCCAGAACACCGCGTCCGGCACGGTGCGTTCGGCGCTGCGTCACGGCAGCCTGCCGCAGCAGGGCGTTACGGTGGAGGAGGAGAACGGTGCGCTTCGCATTGCGCTGCACATCACAGTGGGGTATGGCCTGAACATTGCCTCCATTACCCAAAGCATTACCCACCGTGTGCGCGATGAAGTGGAGCATGCCACCGGGCTGAAGGTTTTCCGCGTGGATGTCTATGTAGACGACATCGTCGCCGGCTGATGGCTGTGCGCATCTGATCGTAAAAGTCAAACAACGAGGTGTTTATTACATGATTACTGGCAAGATCCTGCGTGACGCAATGATTTCCGGCGCCAACAACATTTCCAACCAGCGCACCCGCGTGGATGAACTGAATGTTTTCCCCGTACCTGACGGCGATACCGGCACCAACATGAGCATGACCATCGGTGCAGCCCGCCCTGAGCTGGAAAATCTGCCCGACGACTGCACTGTGGCGCAGGCAAGCAAGTGCGCGGCATCCGCCATGCTCCGCGGCGCCCGCGGCAACTCCGGCGTCATCACCAGCCTGCTGTTCCGCGGCTTTTCCAAGGCGCTGAAGGACAAGACCAATGCCGAGGCTGCCGACCTGGCCAGCGCTCTGCAGATGGGCGTTGACGCTGCCTACAAGGCTGTCATGAAGCCCACCGAGGGCACCATCCTGACGGTCACCCGCCTGGCTGCCGAAGCTGCTGCCGCCAGCACCCAGACCGAAGTTCCCGCCCTGTGGGATGAGGTTCTTGCCGCAGGCCAGAAGGCGCTGGACGATACCCCCAATCTGCTGCCTGTGCTGAAAAAGGCCGGCGTTGTGGATGCCGGTGGCCAGGGTATCATGCTGGTGTTTGAGGGCATGAAACAGGTCTTTGACGGCGGCGAGGTCATCCAGAGCATGGAAGTCGCCGCCAAGCCCAAGGTTGCAAGCACCGCGGCCGGCAAGGGCGTCTTTGCCGATGACCTTATGAAGGTCGAGGATATCAAGAACGGCTACTGCACCCAGTTCCTGCTGCATAAAGATGAGGGCGCCAGCGTCACCCGCCTGCGCGCTTTCCTGGAGTCCAACGGTGACTCTGTTGTGGTCATTGAGGACGACGATGTGGCAAACTGCCATGTCCATACCTCCGACCCCGGCATGATGCTGAGCGAAGCCATCAAGTACGGCTACCTGACCGACTTCAAGATCGAGAACATGCATGAGCAGTTCCTGGCCCGCCAGAAGCAGGGCAAGAGTCTGGAGAAGCAGGCGGCCGCCGAGGAGCGTGCCGCTGCCGGCAGCGCCGACGAGTTCGTCTACGCGGCTGTGGACCCCGAGCAGGACTACGGCTTTGTGGCTGTTGCCGCAGGCGAGGGCCTCAAGAGCGTCTTTACCGACCTGGGCGTGGAGGCGGTCGTCTCCGGCGGCCAGACCATGAACCCGGCCACCGAGGACATCCTGGCTGCCATCCAGAGCGTCCCCGCCAAGACGGTCTTTGTGCTGCCCAACAACAAGAACATCATCATGGCGGCGGAGCAGGCCCAGAAGCTGGCCGACCGCAAGGTCATTGTTCTGCCCACCCGCACGGTTCCCCAGGGCATGACCGCCATGCTCAACTTTGACCCGGGCACTTCCGCCGACGAGAACGCCATCAACATGATGGCGGCCGCCGATAAGGTTGCCACCGGCCTGATCACCTATGCCGCCCGCGACAGCGAGTTTGACGGCAAGACCATCAAGAAGGGCGAGATCATGGCCCTGGAGAACGGCAAGATCGTGGCCACCGGTAATGACATTACCAAGATGACCTATCGTCTGGCCCGCTCCATGAAGAAGAAGGATACCCAGTTCATCACGGTCATCTCCGGTTGCGAGATCAGCGACGCCGACGCCGAGAAGACCACCGATCTGGTGCGCTCCAAGTGCGGCGGCAACATTGAGGTCAGCCACATCAGCGGCGGTCAGCCGGTCTACTACTATATGATCTCGGTGGAGTAATCATTTTTCCATGAACCCAAAAAGGACGAATCTGTTTGGAGAGCCGCGGCAAAGCGGCATCCCGGTTCGTCCTTTTTTCGCAATCCGGGGCAGGGCGGAACTGTCCTGGAACTGCATGATTCAGACAGAAAGGAGGTCCCGCCATGCCTGCACTGGACGGCAGCATCCAATACTTGAAGGGAGTAGGTCCCGCCTTTGCCAGGAAGTTTGAAAAACTGGGCATCCGCACGGTGCGGGACCTGCTTCTGCACTATCCCCGCCGCTATATCGACTATACCAGACCCTATACCGTGGCCGAGGCCCCCTATGACGTGGACTGCTGCGTCCGGGCGGAGGTGCTGCAAAAGGAACCGGCCCGGCGCATCCGGGGCGGGCGTACCCTCTATCGGGTGCTGGCGGCGGATGACAGCGGCACCCTGACCCTGTCCTGGTTCAATGCCTCCTATGCGGCGGAAAACCTGACCATCGGCCAGAGCTATTACTTTGAGGGCCGGGTGGGGGGCACCCTGACCCACCGGGAGATGCTCCACCCCAATGTGCGTACCGAGGCGCAGGTCCAGGCGGGGCCGCTGGTGCCGGTCTATGCCAGCACCGAGGGTTTGCCCAGCGGCCGCATTGCCCGCTGTGTGGAGGCTGCCCTCAGCGCGGCGGACGACCTGGAAGACCCCCTGCCGCCGGTACTGCTGACCCGCTACCGTATGCCCTCCCGCGCGGCAGCGGTGAAAGGCGTTCATGCGCCCCATTCCCTCGAGGAAGCAGCCGCTGCCCGCCGCCGCCTGATCTTTGAGGAACTCTATGTGCTGCAGCTGGGCATCTTCCTCATGCGGGGGCACGGCCGGCAAAAGACCGGGGCCCCCATGCATCCGGTGGACCTGGAGCCCTTCTGGCGCAGCCTGCCCTATGCACCCACAGCAGCCCAGCGGAGGGCCAGCAATGAGATCTGCGCCGACCTTTGCGGGGAAGTCCCCATGAACCGCCTGCTGCAGGGAGATGTGGGCAGCGGCAAGACACTGGTGGCGGCGGCAGCCATCTGGCATGCTGCCCAGAACGGCTGGCAGAGCGCCATGCTTGCCCCCACCGAACTGCTGGCCCGTCAGCATGCCGCCACCCTGGCCGACCGGCTGGAACCCTTCGGCGTCAACGTCACCCTGCTGGTGGGAGGCATGAAAGCCGCCGAGCGCCGGGTGGCCCTCTCCGCCATTGCGGACGGCCGTGCCGGGCTGGTGGTGGGCACCCATGCGGTGCTCACCGACGCGGTGCAGTTCAAAAATCTGGGACTGGCCATTGTGGACGAGCAGCACCGGTTCGGCGTGCGGCAGCGGGGATTGCTGGCAGGCAAGGCCAGAAGCCCCCATCTGCTGGTCATGAGCGCCACCCCCATCCCGCGCACCCTGGGACTGCTGCTCTACGGCGACCTGGATATCTCGGTGCTGGACGAACTGCCCCCCGGCCGCAAACCCATCAAGACCTGGTTCATCACCGGACGCAAACGGCGGGATATGTACGGCTATCTGGAAAAACAGATCGCCGCGGGGCATCAGGTCTACATTGTCTGCCCGGCCATTGAACAGAATGAGATGGACGCAGGCATTCAGGCTGTCACCACCTACTATGAACAGACCGTCTGTCCGCTGCTGCCCGGCCGCCGGGTGGGGCTTCTTCACGGCAAGCTCAAGTCCAAAGAAAAGGACTCCGTCATGTCGGCCTTCAAAGCGGGGGAGCTGGATGTGCTGGTTTCCACCACCGTCATTGAGGTGGGGGTGGATGTGCCCAACGCCACCGTCATGGTCATCGAGAACGCCGAGCGCTTCGGCCTGTCGGCGCTGCATCAGCTGCGCGGCCGGGTAGGGCGGGGAAGCGCCGACTCCTGCTGTATCCTCATCTCGGACAATGAGGGCAAAACGGTGCGGGAGCGCCTCAGCTTCCTCTGCCATACCCAGAACGGCTTTGAGATCGCCAAGTACGATCTGGAGACCCGGGGCCCCGGAGATTTCTTCGGGGAGGCACAGCACGGCCTGCCCACCCTGCATGTGGCGGACCTGGTACAGGATACCCGCACCCTGCATGTGGCCCAGGACGAGGCCAAAGCCCTGCTGGCTGCCGACCCCAACCTGGCAAAACCCGAACACAAACTTCTTGCCGATGAGGTGGAACGGCTGTTTTCCTCGGCAGGGGCCATGAACTGAGCGCTCCGAATATCGGCAGCCTCTTTTGCCCTTTTCTCGGCGGGAAATTTTTGGTATACTGTTCGTATCGTTTATCCCTGCGGTAACCTGTCCGCCAAACGCAAAAGGAACAAACCTGCTTATGAAAAAACGTTTTGCCGGCTTTCTTGCCGTGCTTGTGATCGCCGTTACGCTGGCGCTACCCGCCTCGGCCATGCAGGGCTATACGCCCGACTTTGAGCCCACGGCGGAGGGAGCCTATATCGTCAACCTGGACACCAACATTGTGGTGTACCAGAAGGACAGCGAAAAGCAGCTGACGGCCGCCAGCCTGACCAAGATGATGACCATGCTGCTGCTGCTTAAGAATTATCAGGATCAGCTGGACACCGCCACGGGAGAAATGACCCGGGCCATCGATGACATCCTGTACGGGACGGGAGCCTCTCTGGCGGATATCCGTCCGGGAGAGTCCGTCACCCTGCGCAATCTGCTGTACGCCATGGAGCTGCCCTCCGGCAACGAGGCGGCTTATATAGCGGCATTTTTTATGGGCGGCACGGTGGAAAACTTCGTCGCCATGATGAACGAGGAAGCCAAGGCCCTGGGCTGCACGGGCACGGTTTTCACCGACCCCTGCGGCCTGGATACCGGCAATGTGACCACGGCCCGGGATGCCTACCTGATTCTGCGGGCGCTGATCCAGTACGATGCTTTTGTGGAGATTGCCGGGACCTCCAGCTACTGGATGCCCGCCAATACCCAGCATCCGGAACCCTATATCATTCTTTCCTCCAACAAAATGCTGACCCAGGGTACGACCTATTACCGGTCCTACACCCAGGGCGGCAAGACCGGCAGCCTGAGTGAAGGCTGGCAAAACTTTGCCAGCTGGCATACCCAGAACGGGGAAACCTACATCAGCGTTTTGCTGCACAGTTCCGCCGACCAAGAGGTAGACCCCCGTCCCGCCCTGACCGAGACAGGCACCCTGATGGACTGGGTGTTCCAGACCTTCACCATCCAGTCGGCTCTGGATACCACCCGCCCCATCACCGAGCGGCCCATTCGCTATTCTACTGAGACGGACACCATCATGCTCTACCCGGCGGATGACATGATGACGCTGCTGCCCGCAGACGGCGGCGCGGCGCTGACGGAACAGACCTTCTCCCTGCCGGAATACCTGACCGCCCCCATCGAGCAGGGGGATGTGGTAGGCACGGTGACTCTTTCCATCAACGGGGAAAAACTGGGCACCGTCGACCTGATCGCGGGCAGTACAGTTGCCCGCAACCAGGTGCTGTACACGCTGACTAAAGTAGGGGAATTCTTCTCCGGCACCTATTTCAAGGTGGTTGTCATTCTGACCATGATTGTTGTGGCGGTGTATGCCTTTGTGTGGGTGTGCGCCATCCTCATTGAGGGCAACCGAGGGCCCAAGCGCCGCCAGTGACGGTGCGCCAACCCCAAGTCGTATCGGCCCCGCGGCACCGAGTATATCAATTTGGCGCCGCACGGTCGTTTGTTTGCCGGTGCCCGGGCATTGCCTGAGCATCAAAATACTGGGAGCTGATATTTATGCTGGATGTCAAACGCAATCTGACCACCATGACGGATTTTTACGAGCTGACCATGTCGGCGGGCTATCTGGACGAGGGGTATCAGGACAAGATCGCAGTCTTTGATATGTTTTTCCGCCGCGTGCCCAACGGCGGCGGTTATGCCATCATGGCAGGCCTGCAGCAGTTCATGGACGCTGTGGACCACCTCTGCTTTACCGAGGAGGACATCAACTACCTGCGCTCCACCGGTGTCTTCAATGAACAGTTTCTCGACTACCTGAAAAACTTCAAGCTGCACTGCAATATCTGGGCCATCGAGGAAGGCGTGCCCATCTTCCCCCATGAGCCCATCGTCACGGTGGAAGGCCCTGCCATCGAGTGTCAGCTGCTGGAGACATTGCTGCTGGTCACCTTCAACCATCAGTGCCTCATCGCCACCAAGGCAAACCGCATCTGCCGTGCGGCGGAAAGCCGCCCGGTTATGGAGTTCGGCGCCCGCCGTGCGCAAGGGTATGACGCCGCCTATTTCGGTGCCCGCGCGGCCTACATCGGCGGCTGCGGTTCCACCTCCTGCGTCATGGCGGCGCGGGATTTCGGGATTCCGGCATCCGGCACCATGGCCCACAGCTGGGTCCAGATGTTCCCCACCGAGTATGAGGCCTTCAAGAAATACGCCGAGATGTATCCTGATGCCTGCGTGCTGCTGGTGGATACCTACAACGTGCTGCGCCACGGTGTGCCCGACGCCATCCGCGTCTTTGACGAGGTGCTCAAGCCCATGGGCAAGCGTCCCAAGGGTATCCGAATCGACTCGGGCGACATCGCTTATCTGTCCAAGAAGGCCCGCAAGATGCTGGATGCCGCAGGTTACCCTGACTGCACCATCTGCGCCTCCAACAGTCTGGACGAGTACCTGGTCCGTGACCTGATCCTGCAGGGGGCCCGGGTGGACAGTTTCGGCATCGGTGAGAACATGATCACCGCCAAGAGTGACCCTGTCTTCGGCGGCGTCTACAAGCTGGCAGCCGTCAAGGATGAGAAGACCGGTGAGTATATTCCCAGGATGAAGCTGTCCGAAACGGCGGAGAAGATGACCATTCCCTGCCTGAAAAAGGTCTGGCGTATTTATGACGAGGACGGCAAGGCCATGGCCGACCTGATCACCATGGCGGACGAGATGGTGGAGACCAAAAACGGCATCACGCTGTTTGACCCGGTGGAAACCTGGAAGGAACGCACCTACGTCAACTGCACGGCACGCTGCCTGTCCACACCCATCTATCAAAACGGCCAGCGGGTCTACACCTCGCCGGACCTCAATGACATTCGCAAATTCTGCAAGGCCCAGGTCAATACCCTGTGGGATGAAGTCAAGCGCTTTGAAAATCCCCACCGCTACTATGTGGACCTGAGCCAGAAACTGTGGGATACCCGCAGCGAGCTGCTCAAGCGCCTGTCCAAGTAAGCGCCGTAAACAGGCCGGAAACAACGCAATACCGGACTGCCGGGAAGGCTTCTGCTTCCCCGGCGGTCCGTTTTTTGTCTCCACAGGAAAAAATCCCCAGATTCATTACGATTCGGTTACTTTGCGGCCATCCGGCGCACAATAAAGCAGACGGATTTGCCACCCGGCGGCGGGTCGGCAGCCGAAATTTTTATTTTGGGAGAGTCTGCGATGCGGTGGTTTGAAAAAATGATGCTGTTTGTGATGGGCGGTGCCGCTTATCTGGCGGCGGAGGTGGCATGGCGGGGCGTCACCCACTGGACCATGTTTTTTGCCGGGGGGATCAGCTTTTGCTGCCTGGCCTGGCTGGGGGCGCGTCCTGGCCTGCCCGTGTTGGCTGGGGCGGGCATCGGTGCCGCAGGCATCAGCATGATGGAGTTTTTCGGGGGGATATTCTGCACTCATCTGCTCAAGGTGCGAGTGTGGGACTACAGTGCCGAGTGGGGCAACCTCTTCGGCTATGTCTGCCCCAAATACACCATGCTGTGGTACATCCTGTGCCTTTGGCTGCTGCTTTCCATGCGTCTGATGCAGCTGCCCGCCAGGGCCGGTGCCGGTCGATGAAAGACCGAATAACTGTACTCTTGAAGGCTGCCAAATGATTGAAAATCCGGTTTATGACCCTTTCTTTCTGATATACTGCAATCAAAGAAAAGAAAGGTGGTCTGAACCATGGCAAATCAGTTTCGGAATGTGGGCGGTCATATCGAAGTGTATGATGCATCGGGAGAATTTCTGTTTTCTGCCGACACCATGGAGGAGGCCTGGCGTGAACTCTGCGCCTGAGCGGTGTCATGTCCCGCTGCCAAAGGTGCCGGTACCCCCGGAGCGGGAGGAAACCGCGCAAAAGAACCGTGCTTGCCGCTTTGTGGAAAAAAGGAGGCCGGCCGGACCGGCGGCGCCTATTTGACGCGGAGACAAGGAAATCCTGCCGGAAAAAGCCTGTGCAAGGAAGTCCTGGACCGGTAAATTTCATTCGTCCTCTTGTAATTTTGTCCAAAAAAAGGTACACTTTTAGCAGTATGACCTGATTGCCGAGAAATGGGAGGAAATCATCGTGCAGCTTTTGCCGTATGCCATTCTGGATATGGATGGCACTCTGCTGGATTCTTCCGGCATGTGGGACGAGGTCGCCAGGGGGCTGCTGGCCCAGTGGGATGCCGTCTACACGCCGCGCCAGGGAGATGAGACGATGACCATGACCATCGACGGCGCCGCCGCCTATTTTGTGGAGCAGTGCCGCCTGCCGGTCACACCCGAGGAGCTTGCCCGGCAGATCCGTGACCGTGCCCGCAGGGCATACGGTACCATAGCCACACTCAAACCCGGTGTACGGGAGGCTCTCGACCTGATGAAAGACCGGGGCATTACCATGTGCGTGGCTTCCGGCACCGAGAAGCCTCTGGTGGATGCAGCTCTGGAGCAGTTCGGCATTCTGGACCGGTTCGCCTTTACGCTGTCCTGTCAGACGCCCGAGGGCAAGGCTGGGCCGGAGGTCTACCTGCGTGCCGCCCAAAAACTGGGGGCTGAGCCTGCACAGATCATGGTGTTTGAGGATTCCGCGGTGGCGGTACACACAGCACATCAGGCGGGTTTTGCCACCATCGGCGTGCTGGATTCTCATACCCGGCCCCACTGGCCGGAGGTTCGCCGGGAGGCCGACGATGTGCTGACCGACTGGGCAAGCTGGTGCGCTGCCATACGGGCATGATTCCGGACCGAATCACTACAAGAAAGAGGATGGAACATTTTTATGAAACTGATCACCTTTACCGTGCCGTGCTATAATTCCGCCGACTATATGGACCGCTGCATCGAGACGCTGCTGCCTGCCGGTGAGGAAGCGGAGATCATTCTGGTGGACGACGGCTCCAAGGACGATACCGGCCGCATTGCGGATGAGTACGCCGCCAAATACCCCGATATTGTGCGCGTGATCCATCAGGAAAACGGCGGCCACGGTGAGGGCGTCAACCAGGGCATCCGCAATGCTCAGGGCATGTACTTCAAGGTGGTGGATTCGGACGACTGGCTGGACGGCGACGCCCTGCAGAAGGTCATGGACTGCCTGCGCAAGTTCGCCGAGATGGAAAAGCCGGTGGATCTGCTGCTGTGCAATTATGTCTATGAGCATGTGTCGGACAATACCCGCCACGTCATTTCCTACAAGGGCATTATGCCCCAGGACCGGGTCTTTGTCTGGCAGGAGTGCGGCAAGTTCCCGCCGAGCCAGAACATTCTGATGCACAGTGTCATTTACCGCACTCAGGTTCTGCGGGACTGCGGCATTGAGCTGCCCAAACATACTTTCTATGTGGACAACATTTTTGTCTACCAGCCGCTGCCCTATGTGCAGACGCTGTACTATCTCAATCTGGACCTCTATCGCTACTTCATCGGCCGCGAGGACCAGAGCGTCAACGAGAAGATCATGGTCAAGCGGGTGGATCAGCAGGTTCTGGTCACCAAGATCATGATCGATGCGGTGGATCTCTACGCCCTGCCGCCGGAGCAGAAGAAGCTGCGGGCTTATATGTTCAACTACCTGTTCATGATGATGACCATCTCCATGGTCTTCCTTACCATGGACGGCAGCGCGGAGGCCCTGGAAAAGAAGAAGATCCTGTGGGCGTATATGCGCCATCGTGACCAGCGCCTGTACAAGCGCTGCCGGCTCTCGCTGGCGGGACTGTGCGATCTGCCCGGTGCTGTCGGCCGCAAGATCTGCCTGGGAGGCTACCGCATCGCCCAGAAAATCTTCAAATTCAACTGATCTCTCCACTTGCACTGGAGGAAAATGCCCCTCTCAGCCGAGCACCATGCCGGCAGGGAGGGGCGTTTTCCGTGTATACGAGAGAGAAGGAGTCTTCGTCAGGATTTGGGGTCTTGTCCGCGCTTTCCGTTTTCATTGAAGGCAAGGTAGTAGTTGCGGACCGAGATCACCGCGCCGAGGACCAGCAGGGAAATCTCAATCACCCAGAAGCCCGGCTCCTGCCGGCTGGCAGCATCGCTGGCGGACCAAATGTAAACCGCAAGAATCAGCGACAGCACCACAGGCAGGCACAAACTGAAGACACGCTGGCCCAGACGTTTGAGAGGACTGGCGGGTGGCAGCAGAGCGTCCATGTCCACTGCCGTACACAGAATGGATGCTACAGGAAAGCCCTGCACGTGGGTATAGTTGCGCTGGGCGGTAAAGGGCACACCGTCAATGGTGAACTCCGGATACATGCTTTCCTTTGTGACGACCAGATCCAGGCCGTGTTCTTTGGCATAGGCAAACAGTGCTTCGGAAAACTCCTGGGGCGTGGTGACCGCGCCGTCGGGGAAAAAAGTGAAGCGCAGTTCGTGCTGTGCCTTGGCAAATTCTTTGTAGTCGTTGATCCAGCCGGTGAAAAATCCACCGCCTTCTTTTTGCGGTGCAGCGGCTCGGGCCAGCACCTGGTCGATGTCCAGTGTCTGAATCTGCTGTCCCTGCAGCCCGTCGCACAGCCGAATGGCGCCCAGCAGTTCCTCCTGGCGGCGAATGAGGCGCTCCTTGTGCCGGGCGGCAGTGATGGACAGGGGACAACTGCCTGAAAGAATACCGCGGATCTCTTCAAGGGGCATATCTGTCATGCGCAGCATTCGAATCAGCTTCAGGGTGCGGATGTCCTCATCGGTGTACTCCCGGTAGCTGTTGTCGGCATTGCGTTGGGGGCGGAGCAGGCCCTGCGCTTCATAAAAACGGATGTTGCGGCGGGAAATGCCGGTTTCTGCCTCGGCCTGTTTGATGTTCATAAAAGATTCTCCTTTCCGGGGAAGGCCTCCTCCTGCAAAAGTGTTTCACGCGGGGGATGGATGTGATATAATTTGAACAACGGGCATGGCATCCAAGACAAGGAGGGATGACGGATGAAGAAAATTGCTTTTTGGGGCAGCGTGATCGCCCTTACAGTCTGGACCCTGGCGATAATAGTCATGGGCGTCTCCCTGCTCGGCGACATCGATACCGAGGTTATCAAGGTCTGCAGTTATGTCATGATCGGCTGCCTGGTTGTGCTGGCTCCCTGCTCAGGTTACCGCGTCTGGCTCAAGCAGCAGGAGTATGAGGAACTGAAAGAGACGGTGCGTCAGCTGAAAGAAAACCGGAAGTAGCTGTTGCAGGGGCGACCGGTCTTTGACGGCGTGCCCGGCGTACCCTTCGCCATGCCTTTTCTTTGACCTCATTATACCTGTTCCAGTTGGTGGAAGGTCAATACAAAACCGTAAAAAGACGCAAAATCCTGCCGGAAGGGAGAAAAAATCCTCTGCCAAGCGGTAACCGCCGAAACACTATGGGCAGAACGGCGGTTTTGCGTTATACTGTTACACGTAAAAACTGAAGAGGGGGAACTTTTTATGTATACTGTGGGAGATTCCATGCTGGAAGTCCGGGAGCTGCTGATCAAAGCCTTTGCCAGTGCCTGGCGGGCCGGAGAGCAGGCGACGGACCGGGATACTTATATTACCAGCAGCATCAACGTGATCACCTCCATCCAGATTCAGCCGGAAATGATCTATGCCGAGGAAGGCCAGGGACTGGTGGACGGAGAGCAGCTGGACCACATCGAGGATCTGGTCCGTGCCGACGGTGCCTGGGTATATTACGGCGTCCCGGCAGAGAACTTCTTTCTTGTGACATGGATGCCCGACGCAGAGACGGCCCGGCAGAAGGTGGAGGCCCTGCAGGCGGAAGGCGACTGCATCGCCTGTGTGGTGGATTTGGGCGAGCAGTGGCAGTTCGGTGAATAATCATGCCGGACCGAGTTTCCATTGCGCTGCCGCCGGTGGTTGCCTCGCTGCTGGCCAGACTGGAAGCAGCCGGGCATACGGCCTATGTGGTGGGCGGATGCGTGCGGGACAGCCTGCTGGGCATTGTCCCGGGGGACTGGGACATCTGTACCTCCGCCACGCCGGAGCAGACGCGGAAAATCTTTTCCGACTGCCGGCAGGTACTGACCGGCATGAAGCACGGTACCGTCACGGTACTTTGCGGCAAAAAGGCCTATGAGATCACCACCTACCGGGAGGACGGGGCCTATGCCGACCACCGTCACCCCGAGGCGGTGCATTTTGTGCCCAGGGTGGAAGGGGATCTGGCACGGCGGGATTTTACCGTCAATGCCATGGCCTATAATCCGGCGTCAGGTCTGGTGGATTGCTTTGGCGGCCGGGCAGACCTGACGGCCCGGGTGATCCGCTGTGTGGGGGAACCCTGCCAACGCTTTGCCGAGGATGCCCTTCGGGTGCTTCGGGCGGTTCGGTTTGCCTCTCAGCTGGATTTCTCCATTGATGCGGCCACCGCGCAGGCGGCTCTTGCCCTGCGGGACAGCGTGCAGACCGTCTCCCCGGAGCGTATCTTCACCGAGATGGAAAAGCTGCTGGCCGGCCCGGCGGCAGGACGTGTGCTCGCCGAGTTCGGCCCCATTCTGGCAGGAGCCCTGCCGGAGATTCAGGCATGCATCGGCTGCACCCAGCCTGGACGCTGGCATTGCTACGATGTCTGGCATCACACTGCCGCCGCAGTGGGGGCGCTGCCCCGGGACCTTGCGCCGGAAAACGCCCGGATTCTCCGCTGGACAATGCTTCTGCACGATATGGCAAAGCCTCTCTGCCGCACGGTGGGATCGGATGGTGCGGCCCATTTTCCGGGCCATAACCAGCGGGGGGCGCAGCTTGCCGACAGGATCCTGCAGCGCCTGCATGCCCCTACGGTGGTAAGGCTGGAAGCCTGCGGACTCATTGCCGTTCATGATGGTCCTCTGCCGGACAACGACCCGGCGATTCTGCGGATGCTGGCCAGACACGGCGAGGTCTGGCTGGAACGCCTGTGCACTGTCAAGCTGGCCGACCTGGCAGCCCATGCCCGCAAGCCGGCGGTGGAGGCGCGGGAACAGGAGGTTCGCCGCTTTGCACAGCGGATGCACACCCTGGCCAGAACCGGCTGCTATACCCTGAGAGGACTCAAGGTAGGGGGCGGCGACGCATTGGCTGCCGGTATCCGTCCCGGCCCGGCGGTGGGGGAGGCCCTGCAAAGGCTGCTGGACGATGTGATAGACGGTCGCCTGCCCAATGAACGGGCAACACAGATGGAAGAACTCCGAAAGATGGCAGGCGGTGCACACTGACAGCACAACGGGTCTGTCGGTGCATCCTCCGTTTGGCCTGTATCATACACACATAAAAGATTTGAATGAAAGCAAAATAAAAGCCCCGGCTGCGAAAAAAGCAGTCGGGGCTTTTGGCGTAGCGTTATATTCCGGCAGACAAAACCGCCCCGCTCACAGACGCACAGTCTGAAAAGCGGGGCGGTGGTGTATTACCGAATGAACTTCAGGCAGTCAGACGATAGCCTGACTGGGCACAAGGCTTACAGCTGAGGACCAGCGGAAACCAGAGCCTTGCCGGCTTCGTTGCTTTCGTACTTGACGAAGTTCTTCTGGAAGCGGGAAGCCAGATCCTTTGCCTTGGCATCCCACTCGGCAGCATCGGCGTAGGTGTCGCGAGGGTCGAGGATCTTCGGATCGACGCCGGGCAGAGAGGTGGGAACCTCGAAGTTGAAGTAGGGGATGGTCTTGGTATCGGCCTTCAGGATGGAGCCGTCCAGGATGGCGTCGATGATGCCGCGGGTATCCTTGATGGAGATACGCTTGCCGGTGCCGTTCCAGCCGGTGTTGACCAGGTAAGCCTTGGCGCCGGACTTCTGCATCTTCTTGACCAGCTCCTCAGCGTACTTGGTGGGATGCAGCTCCAGGAAGGCCTGGCCGAAGCAGGCAGAGAAGGTGGGAGTGGGCTCGGTGATGCCGCGCTCGGTGCCGGCCAGCTTGGAGGTGAAGCCGGACAGGAAGTAGTACTCGGTCTGCTCGGGGGTCAGGATGGAGACCGGGGGCAGAACGCCGAAAGCGTCGGCGGACAGGAAGATGACGTTCTTGGCGTCGGGGCCGGCGGAAACGGGGCGGACGATCTTCTCGATGTGGTCGATGGGGTAGGACACACGAGTATTCTCGGTGACGCTCTTGTCGTTGAAGTCGATCTTGCCGTGCTCGTCCAGAGTGACGTTCTCCAGCAGAGCGTTGCGCTTGATGGCGTTGTAGATGTCAGGCTCGGACTCCTTGTCCAGGTTGATGACCTTGGCGTAGCAGCCGCCCTCGAAGTTGAAGACGCCGTTGTCGTCCCAGCCGTGCTCGTCGTCGCCGATGAGCAGACGCTTCGGGTCGGTGGACAGGGTGGTCTTGCCGGTGCCGGACAGACCGAAGAACAGAGCGGTGTTCTCGCCGTTCATATCGGTGTTGGCGGAGCAGTGCATGGAAGCAATGCCCTTCAGCGGCAGGTAGTAGTTCATCATGGAGAACATACCCTTCTTCATCTCGCCGCCGTACCAGGTGTTCAGAATGACCTGCTCACGGCTGGTGATGTTGAAGACAACGGCAGTCTCGGAGTTCAGGCCCAGCTCCTTGTAGTTCTCCACCTTGGCCTTGGAAGCGTTGTAGGAGATGAAGTCGGGCTCGAAGTTCTCCAGTTCCTCAGCGGTGGGCTGGATGAACATGTTCTTGACGAAGTGAGCCTGCCATGCCACTTCCATGATGAAACGGATGGCCATGCGGGTGTCCTTGTTGGTGCCGCAGAAGACATCCATCACGTACAGCTTCTTGTTGGACAGCTCTTTGATGGCCAGTGCCTTGCAGGCATCCCATGCTTCCTTGGAAGCGGGCTTGTTATCGTTCTTGTAGCCCTCGGAGGTCCACCACACGGTGTCCTTGGAGTTCTCGTCCATGACGATGAACTTGTCCTTGGGGGAGCGGCCGGTGTAGATACCGGTCATGACGTTGACAGCGCCGAGCTCGCTGACCTGGCCCTTTTCATAGCCTTCCAGGCCGGGCTTGGTCTCTTCCTCGAACAGAGTCTCGTAGGAAGGATTGTATACGACCTCGGTAGTGCCGGTGATGCCGTATTTGGTCAGATCGATGTTTTTCATCGGAAAAAACCTCCTTGTACTCCAATTTAATTTGGTACTATGGATAGTATACCGTAATCCCTACAAAACCGCAATGTATGAAACGGCAAAATTGATAAAAAAATATCGAAAACTTTTGGTTACAACCGCCATTTTCTGGGGCTTGCACCCACCGCAGCATATCCCGGCGGAAGCAAACTGTGTTATAATAGGACCGGAAAGCAAGTTCTGTCCACACATTACTCTGCAAGGGAGGCTGTTTTTATGCAGACAAATGATACACTCAAGACCATTCACACCCGCCGCAGCTGCCGGGCCTATCAGGACCGGCAGCTGGACCGGGACAGCCTGGATACCGTCATCGATGCCGGGCTGTGGGCGGCATCCGGCCGGGGCTCTCAGGACCCGGTCATTGTGGCGGTGCAGGACAAGGCGCTGCGGGATGAGCTGTCCCGTATGAACGCCTCCATCATGGGCACCGACAGCGATCCCTTCTACGGCGCACCCACGGTGCTGGTGGTGCTGGCCCGCCGGGACGTACATACCTCTTTGGAAAACGGCAGCCTGGTCATCGGCAACATGATGCTGGCCGCCGAGAGCATCGGCCTGGCATCCTGCTGGATTCACCGCGCAAAGGAAATGTTCGATTCTCCCCGGGGCAAGGAACTGCTGGGGCAGTGGGGCCTGGACCCGGAGGTCTACTACGGAGTAGGCAACTGCATTCTGGGCTATGCCGCACCCGACGGCACCCGTCCCGCAGCGGACCGCAAAGAAGGCCGTGTGCTCTATCTCTGAGAAGGAGCCGTGAGGCATTCCGGCAGCTCTGAAAAACAGCATGATCACAAAAAGGCAGCCCATTACGGAAAGCTTTCCGCAGTGGGCTGCCTTTTTGTGTCGGAACATCTTTGCACAGCCCGGTCACAGATCCAGCTGCAAAATGTAATCGTCCATCACAAAACCGTGGCCGATGTCGGTTACCACGGCATCCACATCTTTGAACCCTTTGGCGTGGTAAACGTCCAGACTGTGGGCATTGTATTTGTTGCAGGTCAGATAGACAGCGCGTTTGCCTTCGGTGCGGGCCAGCTCCACGGCGCGGGCCAGCAGCAGGGAAGAGAGATGTTTGCCGCGCATGTCGCTGCGCAGATAGAGCTTGCTCAAAAACAGCCGGTCGCCGTCGGGTTTGACGCCGCAGTACCCCACCAGGTCGTCGCCCTCATAGCCGAGAAAATAGGTGTAGCCTTCCCGCCGCACCGCCCGGGTCAGGGCGTCCGGACTCTGGTACATCTGTACCATGTAGTCGATCTGCTCGGGGGAGAGCAGACCGGCGAAATATTCGTGCCAGATCTCGTTGGCCAGCCGGGCCAGCTGGGCAAGCTGTTCATCGGTTTTGCAAATACGGATCTCCATGGTAGCGTCTGCGCGGCAGAACGCGCACTCCTTTCATAAAAACTGTATATTTATGCTATCACAGCCGGCGGAACCATGCAAGCACTCTCCGTTGGTGTCGGCATTTGCCAAACCTTGTCGATTCCGTTATAATGTATAACGTATTTTGGAGGATTGTACCCATGGCAGGGAAACCCTGCGGGGCAATCCCCGGGAAGGAGGCCCGCCCTATGGCCGGAAACGGTACGCAGAACACCCAGGAGCTGCAGAAGCTGGAAGGCGTTGTGGAGCATATGATCTACGAAAACCCCGAAACCGGCTACGCGGTGTTCGAGGTGGATGCTCAGGGCACCGACATTGTGGTGGCGGGCAATGTGGGCAGCGTGGACAACGGCATGTCGGTGGTGGTGTACGGGCATATGACCACCCACCCCAACTATGGCGAGCAGTTCCGTGCCGAGACCTGCGAGGCGTCCCTGCCCCAGGATACGGCCGCCACCCTGAGCTACCTTTCCAGCGGGGCGCTGCCCTATATCGGGCCGTCCACCGCCAAAAAGATCGTGGCCAAATTCGGGGACGACACCCTCACCGTCATTGCCGAGAGCCCCCAGCAGCTGTGTGCCATCCGGGGCATCACGCCGGACAAGGCGGAAGCCATCTCCAAGGAGTTCAAGCGGATGTACGGCGTGCGGGAGGTGGTGGCCTGGGCGGCGGGGTTCGGCCTGTCGGCTCAGAACGCCGTGGAGCTCTACCGCAGTTTCGGCGCCAACGCCGTCACCATTCTGCAGGATAACCCCTATCTTTTATGCGGGGACCCTCTCAACCTGAAATTCAGCCAGGTGGATGCCATTGCGGCCCGCCTGCGCTTTGAGCTGGACGACCGCCTGCGGGTGGGGGCAGGCCTTTTGTATGCCATGCGCCACAATGCGGGCAACGGTCACACCTGTCTGCCCCGGGCAAAACTGCTGGAGAGCACGGCACGCTTTCTCCGGCTGGAACCCGACCGGGTGGAGGAAGGCCTGGAAGGTCTGCTGGCCTCGGATGAGCTGAGGGCGCGGACCTTCGACGGCACCGAGTATATCTATCTGCCCGACCTTCTCACCGCCGAGGAGGACATCGCCGCCCGTCTGCGGGAGCTGGCCAGCTATCCCACCGAGCCGCCCAAGACGCTGGACAGCGACATCCGGGTGCTGGAGTTTGCCCAGGGGGTGACCTATGCCCCTTTGCAGAAGGATGCCATCCGTCTGGCGCTGTCCTCCCGCATCATGGTGCTCACCGGCGGCCCCGGCACCGGCAAGACCACCACCGTCAACGCGATTTTGTCGCTGTATGAGGCATCCTATGACCGGGTGTCCCTCTGTGCCCCTACCGGCCGTGCAGCCAAGCGGCTGAGCGAGCTGACCGGGCATAAGGCCTCCACCATCCACCGGCTTCTGGAGGTGGATTATACATCCGGAACGCTGCGGTTCATTCACAACGCAAAAAATCTTCTGAAGTGCGATGTGGTCATTCTGGACGAGGTGAGCATGGTGGATGTCAAGCTGTTTCAGGCCTTGCTGGCGGCGCTGAGACCCTCCTGCCGCATTGTGCTGGTGGGGGATGCGGACCAGCTGCCCAGCGTGGGCCCCGGCAATATTCTGGGGGAGATCCTGCGCGCCGGGACCCTGCCCACCGTGCGGCTGAACCAGGTGTTCCGCCAGGCCGGGCAGAGCCTGATCGTGCGTAACGCCCACCGCATCGTCAACGGCCAGATGCCCCAGAAAGGCGGCCGGGACGACGATTTCTTCATGATCGAGTCGATGGGACTGGCCTGCCAGCGCCTGGTCTGCGACCTGGTGGCCACACGGCTGCCCCAAGCCTACGGCTTTGACCCGGTGCGGGACATTCAGGTGCTCTGTCCCACCAAGGTGGGCCCCACCGGCAGTGTGGAGCTCAACCGCCGCCTGCAGGAGCTGCTCAATCCGCCGGGGCCCGGCAAGCCGCAGATCGGCTCGTCGGACGGCGGGCGTGTGCTGCGCCTGGGCGACAAGGTCATGCAGATTAAAAATGATTACGATATCACCTATGAGCGCAACGGCGCCGAGGCCGGCGTGGGCGCCTACAACGGGGATATGGGCATCGTGACGGCGGTGGATACCGAAAACCGCACCGTCACGGTGCAGATGGATGACCGCCGCTACACCTATATGGCGGATCAGCTGTCCGAGCTGGAACCGGCCTACGCGGTGACGGTGCACAAGAGCCAGGGCTCCGAGTTTCCGGCGGTGGTTCTGCCTGCCGCCGATGTCCCGGCGCGCCTCTGTTACCGGAATCTGCTGTATACCGGGGTTACCCGTGCCCGCAGGCTCTGCGTGCTGGTGGGCAGCAGCCGGACTGAGCGCACCATGGTGGATAATGTCCGCCAGAACCTGCGGTTCAGCGGTCTGCGGTATTTCCTCAAACCGGCACAGGGCGCAAAATGATATTCAAGGCGCTGCGCAGCGTATGGGAGACCGTTACGCTCTTGTGTTTTCCGCGGCGGTGTCCGCTGTGTGATAGGGTATTGGGCCGCGACGTTGTCGATGGTCTGCTTTGCCCGGCCTGTGCGGCCAAAGAGGAGCAGCTGCGCCATATGCCGCCTCGCCTTCCCGCCACCGAGCATTGCTTTTACGCCGTGGCGGGGGCAGCCAGTGCCTACTATTATGCAGGAGAAATCCGGCAGGCCATTTTGCGATGCAAATTGCATGGTCAGATCTGGTATATCCGGGAGCTGACCGATCTGGCAGCGCTGCGGCTGTTCCCGTTGGAACCGGCGGAAAAAACGGGACGGCTGCCGGTCTATCTGGGGGTGCCAACCCTGCAGCCTTTTGACTGCATCGTCCCGGTGCCGCCGCGCCTGGGGGAGGAAAAAGGACTTCGAATCCCGGAACAGATTGCCCGGCGGCTGGGAAAAATACTCGGCCTTCCGGTCAGCCGGGCGCTGCGCCCGACCCGAAAAATGGAGCCCCAGAAGGGCCTGGATCTGGCCGACCGCCTGCGGAACCGAAAAAAGGGTTATGTCGTGTGCGATTATCCGGCCATTGCGGGGCGGCGGGTCCTGCTGGTGGATGACATCATCACCAGCGGGGCGACGGTCTCGGCCTGTGCAAAGGCCCTGTATGACGGCGGCGCGGCGGATGTGTTTGCCGTCAGTCTGGCGGTGGAGGAAGACCGCCTCTCAGCATTACCAAATAACAAGGAGATCAGATATGAAGCAGCAGGACATCGGCATTGATCTGGGGACGACCTCCATCATCATTGCCACCGAAAAACAGGGCGTGGTGTTTTCCCAGCCCAGCATCGGCGCGGTGGATACCCGTACCGGGTCCATTGTGGCGGTGGGGGACAAGGCCCTGCGCATGGTGGGACGGGTGCCCTCCTATATTGAGCTGATCCGCCCGCTGCGGGACGGCGTCATTCAGGATCACCGCATGACCCATGAGCTGATCGTGCGCTTCATCAATGAGGTCTGCCGTTCCCGCATCCGCCGTCCCCGGGTGGCGGTCTGTGTTCCTGCGGCCATCACCGGCGTGGAGGCAGACGCGGTGGTGGAGGCGGTCATGTCGGCGGGGGCACGCCAGGTCTACCTGGTGGATGAGCCGGTGGCAGCAGCCCTGGGGGCGGGACTGGATATCCGCCAGCCCCGGGGCTGTATGGTCATCGACATCGGCGGCGGCTCCACCGACATTGCGGTCATCAGCATGGGCGGCCGTGTCCGGGCAGCCAGCGTTCCGGTGGCAGGCAACGCATTCGATAACTGCATCGCCCAGTGCGTGCAGGAAAAGTACGGCTTGGCCATCGGCCCCGCCACGGCAGAACAGCTGAAAAAGCAGGTGGCCAGCTGCTCCGGCAATGACTTTGAGGGCGTCATGGAGGTGCGGGGGCATTCCTGGCAGACCAACCTGCCCGCCCGCCAGATCGTCTATACCCGGGACCTGTACGAACCGGTGCGGGAGCTGGTGGCCCGCATTGCCACGGCAGCCCGCGGCGTTCTGGAAAGCACTCCGCCTGAGCTGGCCGCCGATGTCTCCCAGACCGGCGTGCTGCTGACCGGCGGCGGCTCCATGCTGCGGGGCCTGCCCGGTTATCTGGCCGGTATCCTGCATGTCAACGTGGCCATCGCCCCCGATCCCCTCAACTGTGTGGCCCGGGGCACGGCGGCCAGTCTGTCCATGGGCTCCCAGCTGACGGCAGGCTTCCGGGACGCCACACCCAAGGTCTGGCATCCCATCCTGTAAAAATCCGGGTTACCCGGAATGCACATTGCCCTGCATCCATGCCAAAGGAGGTGCCTCCCATGACCGCACATCCGGACAATCCCACACCCTCCCCGAAACAATCCCGGGGCCGATGGCTGTGGCTCAAGCTTTATCTGCCCGTCTGGGTGTTCTGCGCCGCCTGGTACTGGCTTGGCATGGGCGGCGGGGGATGGATCATGGGTTACGGCATTCTGGCAATGCTGATCCTGCTGCCGTTGGCAACTCTGGCGGCAGCAGTTGCCATCGGCTGGAGGAAAGAATCCGGCCCCCGGCGGTGGGGTGCCCTGATTTTGCTGCCCGCTTTGTACGGGCTGCATATCCTGGTTACTACCTCGCTTTCCACGGCGCTGGGCATCACCAACATTGCGCCGGTGGGGGTTGCTGTCCTGGTTTACCCCTTTGCCGCGGTACTTTTGGGGTTGCTGGTGGGGGCAGGAGCCCGTGCCCTGCGGGAAAAATCCCGGGCAGGCCCCACGGCTGGCAAATGAAATTTGCCTCACAAAAGTTACAACTGTAAATCGCGCCCGGAGCCTTTTCTCCGGGCGTGATTTATGCTATACTGAGCTGAATAGCGATTTCAGGCATCCGGCGCTGAGCTGAGCATCGGAACGGCCTTTCCGGCGGACGGTTTCATCCGGTCCGCATCACCCCGAGACCCTGAGAGGACGGAACGAATCACACATGTCCGATACACGTACCAACGATTATTTTTCTCTGCGCGACCAGTATATTTCGGCGCGCTTTCCCCGGCTCAACAATGTGCAGCGGCAGGCCGTATTCACCACGGAAGGTCCCCTGCTGATTCTGGCGGGCGCGGGCAGCGGCAAGACCACCGTGCTGGTCAACCGCATTGCCAACATCATCCGGTTCGGCGCGGCCTACGGCTCCCGGGAGATGCCGGAAGGCGGCCTCTCCACCAGCGAGATGGAAGCCCTGCGCCACGCCGTGCAGACGGGCAGTGATCTGCCCTCCACTATCGAGCGGCGGCTGTCGGTGCATCCCGCCCGCCCCTGGAACGTGCTGGCCATCACCTTCACCAACAAGGCGGCAGGGGAGCTGAAGGAGCGCCTCAAGGCCATGCTGGGGGAGACGGTGGGCGGCGATGTCAACGCCTCCACCTTCCACTCCGCCTGTGTGCGGATTCTGCGCCGGGACGCCGAGCGCATCGGCTTTCCCCGCAGCTTCACCATCTACGATTCCGACGACCAGCAGCGGGTCATGAAGCTGATCTATAAGGAACTGATGATTGACGACAAGTTCCTGCCGGTCAAGTCGGCCATTGCTCAAATCAGCGGCTTCAAGGACAAGCTCCTGTCGCCCGCCGATGTGGCTTCCCAGCCCGCCGCCAACACCAAGGCGGCACTGGTCTCCAAGCTCTACACCGCTTACGCCAAGCGCCTGCGGGATAACGGGGCCATGGATTTCGACGACCTGATCTACCACACGGTCCAGATGCTCAAAACCGATGCCGAGGCCCGCCAGTATTACCAGCAGAAATTCCGTTATGTTCTGGTGGACGAGTATCAGGACACCAGCGTGGCCCAGTTCCATCTGGTGCGGCTGCTGGGCGGCGGCTACAACAATGTCTGCGTGGTCGGTGATGACGACCAGTCCATCTACCGGTTCCGCGGCGCCACCATCGAGAACATCCTCAGCTTCGAGCAGCATTTCACCGGCGCCAGGACCATCCGTCTGGAGCAGAATTACCGTTCCACCGCCAACATCCTGAACGCCGCCAACAGTGTCATCAGGAACAACAACGGCCGCAAGGGCAAGACCCTCTGGACCGAGAACGGCGACGGCGCCAAGATTCACCACTACACTGCAACCAACGAGCAGGACGAGGCCAGCCACATTGCCGAGATCATCGGCGAGCATCTGCGGGAGGGTGCCGCCCTGCGGGACCATGCGGTGCTCTACCGAATGAACGCTCAGTCCAACCCCGTGGAAACTTACTTCGCCCGTGCGGGCATTCCGTACCGCATTGTGGGCGGCCAGCGCTTCTTTGACCGCAAGGAAGTCAAGGACATCAACTCCTACCTGGCGGTCATTGTCAACCCTCGGGATGACGTTCGTCTGCGCCGGATCATCAATGAGCCCGCCCGAAAGATCGGCAATACCACCATTGAAAAGATCGGTGAGCTGGCTGCGGCGGACGGCGTCCCCATGATGGAAGTCATCGCCCACACCGAGCGCTATCCCGCCCTGGGCCGTGCAGCGGGAGCACTGAACGGCTTCTATGCCATGTACCGGGATCTGTGCGAAAAGTCCACCTCCATGGCCCTGGACGACTTTATGGGCGAGGTCATTGCTAAGACCGGCTATGAAGCTATGCTCAAGGCCCAGGGGGAGGAGGGGCAGACCCGTCTGGAGAACCTGGGCCAGTTGGTGTCCTCCATCAAGACCTACGCCGACCAGAACGGCGAGGACGCCACCCTCTCGGGCTTTTTGGAGGAAGTCGCCCTCATCAGCGACCTGGACTCCTACGATGAAAACACCGATGCGGTGGTCATGATGACACTGCACTCGGCCAAGGGCCTGGAATTCCCCTATGTGTTCATCATCGGCATGGAGGACGGCATCTTCCCCGGGGAGCTCTCCCGCTACAACGAGGAGGATATGGAGGAGGAACGCCGCCTCTGCTACGTGGGCATCACCCGCGCCAAGAAGGAGCTGTTCCTCTCCTCGGCCCGCAGCCGTATGATGTTCGGCCGGACCCAGCGCAACCAGCCGTCCTGCTTCCTGGACGAGCTGCCTCCCGACCTGCTGGATGCCACCGAGAATCCCGAGCTGGAATACAGCAGCGGCTTTGGCGCGGGCTACGGCAGCTACAGTTATAACGTTCCCGGCGGGCGCAGCGGTTACTCCGGTGCCTCCCGCGGCTACCTCAACAGCGAGTACAACCGTTCGGCCGGAGGTTTCGGGGCGGGTTATTCCTCCCGGGGAGGCTTCAAGAGCGGATTCTCGGTCAGCGGCGGCCACGAAAGCCCCAACTTTGAGGGCGGCCGCCACAGCATTCCGTCCTCCGGTTTCGGTGCAGGCTATGGCCGCACCAACCATCATTCGGGCACACCGGCCCGGGCGGCCGGGGCGGGGACCTCGTCCCTGGCCTCCCTGCAGAACCAGTCGGCACCCAAGCCCAAAAAGGCAGCGGGCTTTGCCCCCGGGGACCTGGTGGATCATAAGGTGTTCGGCCGGGGCAAGGTGCTCAAGGTCACGCCGGTGGCGGGAGACTGCATTGTCGAAATTCAGTTCGACCGTGTGGGCGTCAAAAAGACCATGGCCAACTATGCCCCCCTGCAAAAGGTCGAGGAATAAATACACGCCCTGCGGGCCGCTGCCAATGGAGCGCGGCCCTGCGGCTACATAAAGAGGAACCATCATGCTTGTCACACTCATTGCACATACCAACGATCCCGAAAAGACGGTGGCGGCGGCTGCCAAGCTCTGCTACTCCGATGCTCACATCGAAACCCTTATGGAAGGCCTCACTCCCGAAAAGACGGCGGCTTTTCTGCAGAAGCTGTCGGACTTCGGCCATGCCAGCCCCATTGAACACGCCAGCTTCACCTTCGGCATCGAGGGGGTCTCCCGCACCTTTCTGGCGCAGGTCACCCGCCACCGCATTGCCAGCTTCAGTGTCCAGAGCCAGCGCTATGTCCGGCTGGAGGACTTCCGCTATGTCATCCCGCCCGAGATCGAGTGCATCCCCGAGGCAAAGGCCAAATTCATCGAGGCCATGAACCTGGATGCAGCCAAGTATCTGGAACTGGTCAAAAGCCTGGAGGATGCCCACACCGCCCGCCTGATGGCGGAAGGCCTGGACGAGAAAAAAGCCCGGGCCAAAGCCTCCAAGCAGGCCAATGAGGACGCCCGCTTTGTGCTGCCCAACGCCTGCGAGACCAAGATGGTCATGACCATGAACTGCCGCAGCCTCATCAACTTCTTCAACCTGCGCTGCTGCAACCGCGCTCAGTGGGAGATCCGCGCCGTGGCGGACGAGATGCTGCGTCTTGTGCTGCCGCTGGCTCCCCATATCTTTGCCCAGGCAGGTCCTCGCTGCCTGACGGGCCCCTGCCCGGAGGGCGGCATGAACTGCGGTAAGATGCTCGAGGTGCGGGACAAATACGCAAAACTCAAACAAGAGGCGCTGCAAAATGGGTAAACTCATTATCATGGAAGGCTTGGACGGTTCCGGCAAGGGGACGCAGGCCGAACTTCTGGCAAAGAGTCTGACGGAGCAGGGAAAGACCCTGCGCAAGGTCACCTTCCCGGACTACGCCAGCGACTCCTCGGCCTTGGTGCGGATGTACCTGGCCGGAAAATTCGGCGACAGACCGGACGACGTCAACGCCTACGCGGCGTCGAGCTTTTTTTCGGTGGACCGCTACGCCAGCTATAAAACCAACTGGGGGGAGTTTTACCGCAGCGGCGGGCTGGTCATTTCCGACCGGTACACCACCAGCAACGCGGTGCATCAGTGCTCCAAGCTGCCGCCGGAACAGTGGGATTCCTTTTTGAACTGGTTGTTTGACTTTGAGTACAACAAGATCGGCATCCCCGCGCCCGACCGGGTGATCTACCTGGCGGTGGACCCGGAGGTGTCCCAGCAGCTCATGTCCAAGCGCTATCACGGAGATGAGAGCAAAAAGGACATTCAGGAAAAAGACACCGAGTATATGGCCCGTTCCCGGGCGGCCGCCGAGTATTGTGCCAGAACCCTGGGCTGGCGGCGCATCGAATGCACCGAGGTGCAAAACGGTGTCCGGGAGATGCTGCCGGTGGAGACGATCCACGACCGGATTCTTCACGAGATCGAAGACCTGCTGTAATGGCGGACAAAGCCCTGCCGCGGGGCAGAAAGGAAGGTGCCCATGCTGCGCAAAGCAACGGACGCGGATCTCGAGATGCTGACGGACTTTCGTCACGAGGCATACGGCGGCAGCCGGACCGAGATCGCGGGGTGGCTGAAAAACATTGTCGGACCGGATAACATTCTGCTGGTGGAACTGCCCGGCGGAGAAAAAACGGCGCCGCCCGTCTCCATGCTGTGTGCCGTTCCGGTGGAGACGGCGGGGCGGCGGGGCATCTGGTTCTGCGGCATGGCCACGCGGCCGCAGTATCGCGGCCGGGGACTGATGACCCACCTGCTGGATGGCTGTATCCGGGCGTATGCTGCCAGCGGCTATGAATTTGCCGTGGTGGTGCCGGAGGCATCCCGGGCGGCGGCCCGCCTGCGAAAGCTGGAATTCAAGGATGCCTTTGCCATGCGGGTGCTCAATCGTCCCATCAATCACAATCTGTGGGCCCGGGCGGAGTTCGACACCATGACGGTGCACCGCCTGATGGAGACAAGGCTTCGTTATCAGCCGGGCTGCATCACCCTGCCCGAGACCAGCATGAATGAGGTGGTCTCCCAACTGTATCACCGCGGCGCCACCATTGTGGCCAACCAGCGGGGCTACGGCATCTATTTTGTCCGGGAGGACCTTCTGCAATTTATCGAGCTTCAGGCAGACAACGACCATTCGGCCGATATCCTGCTGGAAGCTGCAAGAGAACGCACCGGCTGCACCCATGCGCAGCTGCTTTTGACGGAAAATCAGTCCCTGTTTCTGGGGGCGGGCAAGCGCTGCGGGTACGGCATGATCCGTTTTCTGCAAAAGCCTTTTCCGTTGTCGGACGTTTATTTTCGCCTGCTGTTGTGATGCGGGCCCTGCCTAAAGGAGTGTAAAACCATGAGGATTCAGAGAAATCAGAGCGGACAGCCTTCCGGTGCACAGGGGCGCCCAAGTACGCCGCAGCCCTCCGCGGAGGATATGGCAAAACGCCGGACAGCAGCGCAGCCTGCTCCCGAACCGGAACCCGATCCCGAGCCGGAATACGAGGATTACGACGATGAGGAGGAGGAAAGGCCCCGCCGCCGTCGCTTCCCCATTGCGCTCATTATTATTGTGGTGTTCCTGGCGCTGGTGGTTGCTGCCGGCTGGCAGGTGCTTCAGCTTTACAATGAGGTGGGTGGCCGCACCGGTTCCCTGGGGGATGAGGTGACCGTCACCATTGAGGAGGGGGCCAACGCAAATCAGATCGCCCGTCAGCTGGCCAAGGCCGGCATCGTCGAGCATGAGTGGCTGTTCCGTGCCTATGCCCAGTACAGCGGCAAAGCCGGTGACCTGCAGCCCGGCGAGATCACCCTGCGTTCCGGCATGTCCTACAATGACATTCTGCAGCAGCTGTCTCAGCAGCGGGTGTTCCGCAAGACGGTGACCGTGACCTTCCCCGAAGGCTATACTGCTGTGGCCATCGCACAGCTGATGGAAGAAAACGGTCTGTGCACGGCGTCCGACTTCCTGGCCTGCGCCAACGGCGATGCGTACACCGAGAAGGACGGCAGCGAGGCTGTGGCCGACTTCAGCGACTACGATTTCTGGAACCAGATCCCCGACAATGAGGGCCGTCTGCTCCGGTGTGAGGGCTATCTCTTCCCGGAAACCTATGAATTCTTTGAGGACGACACCATCGAAAACTACGTCCGCACCTTCTACAACCAGTTCCAGAAGGTCATTTCCGGCTTGACCGATCAGATCGACGCCAACCCGGACGACTGCATCAACTCCATCGACGACGCGGTGATCCTGGCCTCCTTCATTCAGGAGGAAGCCGGTTTGGAATCGGAGGATTACAAAGTCTCCGCCTGCTTCCATAACCGTCTCGAGAGCGACGACCCGCAGTGGGCAGACCACCGTCTCGAGTCCAACGCCTCCAGCTATATCACCAACGACGCGGACAACAACTACCTGTGGAACTCTCCCATGGCCGAGTATATGGGCTGGGTGGAGGCCGGGGCCATCCCGGAGGAAGTTCTGGCTGCTTACGACACCTACCGCATCAGCGGTCTGCCTGCCGGTGCCATCTCCAACCCGGGCAAGGCTGCCATCGAGGCTGCCCTCAACCCCGATCAGGAGTATATCGACGAAGGCTACTACTTCTTCGTCACCGGCAACCCCAACGGCGACTATCCCGGCGAGTACTTCTACGCCAAGACCGCCGACGAACACGTGGCCAATGTGGCAAAGGCGGGCTGGTAATCCGCCGCAGCACAACCAGAATGAGGGAGGAACCACCATGCTTTCACAGCCGGAACTGCTTTCCCCGGCAGGCAACCTTGAAACACTGAAATATGCGGTGCTGTTCGGCGCCGATGCCGTCTACTGCGCCCTGCCGGAGTTCGGCATGCGGGCCGCACCGGTCAACCTCACCCCGGAGGAACTGGCCGAGGGCTGTATCTTTGCCCATGCCCGGGGCAAAAAGGTCTATCTGACCCTCAACACCCTGCCCACCAATGAGGAACTGGACCGCCTGCCCCAGGCCATCCGCGACGCGGCGGCCGCGGGGGTGGACGCCTTCATCGTGGCGGACCTGGGCGTTGTGGAGATGGTCAAAAAATACGCCCCTGACGTGGATATCCACTTTTCCACCCAGGCGGGCATCGCCAACTATGCGGCGGCCACGGCGGCCTGGCACCTGGGAGCCAAGCGGGTGGTGCTCTCCCGGGAGCTCACTCTCACCGAGATCGCCCAGATCCGGGACAACACTCCGCCTGAACTGGAACTGGAAGCCTTTGTCCACGGCGCCATGTGCATGAGCGTCTCAGGGCGCTGCCTGCTGTCCAGCTATATGACCGGCCGCAGCGGCAACCGGGGGGAGTGTGCCCAGCCCTGCCGCTGGAAATACTATCTGGTGGAAGAACGCCGTCCCGGGCAGTATATGGAGATCGGCGAGACCGGCAGCGGAAGCTATATCCTCAACGCCAACGACCTGTGCACCGCGCCGTTTATTGATCTGATCTGCAAGGCGGGCATCGACTCTCTCAAGATCGAGGGCCGGGCCAAGACCTTCTACTATGTGGCGTCGGTGACCAGTGCCTACCGCCGCGCTCTGGATGCCTATCTCAAGGACCCCATGTCGGACAGCTTTGATCTGCCCGACGACGTTATTGACGAACTGGGCCGCACCAGCCACCGCCACTACTCGCCGGGCTTCTACTTCGGCAAGGAGCAGGCCCTGCAGACGCCTTCCCACACCTATGTGCGGGACTGGGATTTCATCGGAACGGTGGATTCCTGGGAAAACGGCATTGCCAGCTGCACCCAGCGGGGACGCTTTTTGCTGGGGGATACCATTGAGGCGCTGCAGCCCGACGGCACCGCGGTGCCCATCACCCCCGAGTGGATCAAAAACGAGGCAGGGGAGGAGGTCAGCGCCACCCCGCATCCCATGATGCACTACACCATTCCCTGCAAGACGGAGCTTATGCCCTACACGCTGCTGCGCGCTCCCAAAAAGCCCTGTCCCGATGAGGTGGCGGACCCCAACGCCGACACCACCTTCTCCTGCACCGACTGCTGAGCGGCGTCCAAAGACTGTGAGGGAGTACCATGGATTTTGAAACGCTGAAACAGGAGTGTCTGGCCTGCCGCCGCTGCGGCCTGTGCGAGACGCGGCAGAACGTGGTGTTCGGCCAGGGAGTGCCCAATGCCGAGGTCATGTTTATCGGCGAAGGCCCCGGCGCCAATGAGGATGAACAGGGCCTGCCCTTTGTGGGCCGCAGCGGCAAGCTGCTGGACAGTTACCTGGAGGCTGTCGGCCTCAGCCGGGACAAAAACATTTTCATTGCCAACATTGTCAAATGCCGCCCGCCTCAGAACCGGGACCCTCTGCCCGAGGAATCGGCGGCCTGTATGCCCTGGCTGCGGGAGCAGTTCCGTATCCTGCGGCCCAAAATCGTGGTCTGCCTGGGCCGGATCTCTGCCCAGCAGCTGATCGACCACAAGTTTTCGGTCACCAAAGACCACGGCAAGTTCTTTGACAAGCAGGGAACTCTGTTCATGGCGACCCTGCACCCGGCGGCGCTGCTGCGCAACCCCAACAACAAGCCGCTGGCCTTCGGGGACTTTGTGGCCCTGCGGGACAAGATTCATGAGGTCTGTGACCACACCTATTCCGACGCTGAATAACGCTCAACCGCCCGCTGCCGTGCCGATTGGCTCAGGCGGCGGGCGGCCTGCGTTTTGGCAGGGGTGACAGGAGCTGCCTTTTGCGCATACGATGGGATGTGCCCGTTGTTTGGGCAAAAAGGAGGCTGTTTTTGATGCAAAATACACCTGTTCTGGATTTCTTTCTGGGGGCGCTGTCTCCCTCCGGTTTCTCCGGCTGGTTTGCCGAGGCTGCGGCCGAACCCGGTGCAAGACCACGCCTCATCAAGGCGGGACCCGGCTGCGGCAAATCCACCTTCATGCGCCGCATGGGGGAAAAAGGCGCCCAAACCGCACCCGACGGCGCCATGATCGAACAGATCCACTGTTCCAGCGATCCCGACAGTCTGGACGGCGTCCGGCTGCCCGACGGCACCCTGTATCTCGATGCCACCGCGCCCCATACCCTGGACTGTAAATATCCCGGCGCTGCCGAGCGGGTGGTCAGCTTCTACGATACCCTGGACAACGACTATCTGGAGGAACACAGCGCCGAGGTGCTGGCGCTGGGCAATCAGAACACCGAACTTCTGCAGCGGGCAGCGGCGGATTTTGCCCTGGCATGCGGCCTTTTGCAGCGCCGCCGCCAGTATGCGGCCCAGGCCCTCGACACAGAAAAGCTGGATCGCTTTACAGCCCGCCTGGCCGCCCGTCTCATGCCCCGGCGGGGCGGCTGCAAACCCGGCACCCGGCGTATCCGGCTGCTCAGCGCCCCCACGCCCGGCGGCATCACGGTGTTTGCGGATACCGTGACAAAGGCGGCGGACACCATCTATGTGGTGCACGACGCCTACGGTGCCGCATCCGCCCGTATGCTGAAACAGCTGGCCGACCGGGCACGGCAGGCGGGATATGAAGCCTATGTCTGCCGCTGTGCTTCCGACCAGCGCAGAATCGATCATCTGATTCTGCCGGAACTGCGCCTTGCAGTGCTGACTTCCAACACCTGGCATACCATGAACTTCCCGGGACAGAAAAACATCCACGCAGCCCGCTTTATGAACGGAAAGATGCTGGCAGCCCGCAGGGGGCCGCTGCAGTACCAGAAGCGTATTGCCTCCCAGCTGATTGCCCGGACCTGTCAGACCCAGGCCGAGGCCAAGCGCATTCACGATGAGCTGGAAAAGCACTATATCCGTGCCACTGACTTTGCGGCGGTGGACGCCATCCGTGCCCGGCAGCAAGCCGAGCTTTTCGACCAGAAGTAAAAGAGCTAAGGACCATACAACCGGAAAGGCAGGGAAACGGGATTGGAACAGCAGCAACCATTGTCGCTGACATTGCCGGTGCGGCAGCTGGTGGAGTTTTTGCTTCGCCGGGGCAGCATTGACAACCGTTTCACCGGCTTTGACCGCGCAAACGAAGGCGCGCGCCTGCACCGCAAGCTGCAGCGCGCCGCCGTCACAGAACACCCCGACTATAAAGCCGAGGTGTTTTTGCGCTACCAGATCACGGCCGCTCAGGTGGATTACACCATCGAAGGCCGGGCCGACGGTATCTTTACCGCCCCCGACGGCATTACCGCCATTGACGAGATCAAGACCACCGCCCTGCCGTCCACCGCCATCACGGGGGAACAGTCTCCCGAGCACTGGGCTCAGGGCCAGGTCTATGCCTATATCTATGCCGAACAGAACGACCTGCCCACCGTGCGGGTCCAGCTGACCTATTACCAGATCGATGAGGAACTGACCCTGCGCTTTTCCCACGACTATACCCGGGAGCAGCTGAGGGAGATCGCCACCGGTCTGTTGGAACAGTATGCCCCCTGGGCGCAGCGTGCCGCCCGGTGGAAGGATGCGCGCAGGGAAAGCCTTGCCGCCATGCGGTTCCCCTTTGACAGCTACCGCCCTGGTCAGCGGGCCATGCTGACGGCGGTCTATCATACCTGTGCGGAGGGCGGGCAGCTGCTCTGCCAGGCGCCCACCGGCATCGGCAAGACCATCAGTGTGCTGTTCCCGGCCCTCAAGGCCATGGGGGAGGGCGGCCCGGTCTTTTACCTGACCGCCCGGGGCACCACCCGTGCGGCGGCGGAAAACGCCATCGTAGCCCTGCACGAGGCAAACCCCGGTTTGACGCTGCGCAGCATCACCCTGACTGCCAAAGACAAGATCTGTCTGACCGAGACCCACGAATGCACGCCGGAAGCCTGCCCCTATGCCAACGGCTACTTTGACCGTATCCGGGAGGCTCTGTGGGAAACGCTGGACGCCGACACCCTCACGGCCCAGACCCTCACCGACGCAGCAAAAAAGCATACCGTCTGTCCTTTTGAAATGGGGCTGGACCTGAGTCTGTGGTGTGATGTGATCATCGGGGATTATAACTATCTGTTCGACCCGGTGGTCAGCCTCAAACGGTTCTTTGAGTCGGCGGGGGACTACCTCTTCCTTATTGATGAAGCCCATAACCTGCCCGACCGTGCCCGAGACATGCACACAGAATCGCTTTTGAAAAGTGAGTTCACCTCTGCCAAAAAGCTTTTGGGCAAAGGAAAAAGCCGCCTCAAGACGGCGCTCCAGAAGGTGAACAATGCCCTGCTGGAATGGCGTCATCGCTGCGAGAAGGAGGGAGGCAGCGCCAAAACCCTCATCCGCCCAAATCGGGATGAGGAACTGGACCGGATGCTCAGCCGCCTGTGTGAGCCGCTGGAGGCCTGGCTGGATGAGCACCGCACCCCCGATGAGACCCATGGAGCGCTCCTGCAGCTTTACTTTGACGTGCGGGCCTGGCTGCGGGTGGCAGAAACCTTTGACGACCATTTTGTGTTACAGGCCACGGCCTTCGGCAGCGATGTGCGCCTGACCCAGCTCTGCCTGGACCCCAGCGCTTTTCTTCAGCAGAATTTTGCTCTGGGACGGGCGGGGGTGCTGTTTTCCGCAACCCTGGCGCCCCCTTCCTATTATAAGGATCTCTGCGGTCTGCCCGACGCCCGGGCCGTGGCACTGAAAAGCCCTTTTCCCCAGCAGAACTTTGCCCTCTACTGTGCCTGCGATGTGAGCACCCGCTACCGGGACAGGGACGCTGCCTGCGCCCGGGTGGCCGATTATCTGGCGGGGATGGTGAAGGCCAGGACCGGCAACTATATTGCCTTTTTCCCCAGCTATCTCTATCTGGACAAGGTGCGTGCCGCCTTTGCGGATCGTTATCCGGATATCCCGGTGCTCATCCAGCAGAGTGCCCTGGACGAGGCTGGCCGGGAAGAATTCCTCTCCCGGTTTGCCCCCGACCCGGCGCGGTCGCTGCTGGGGTTTGCGGTGCTGGGCGGCGTGTTCGGGGAAGGGGTGGACCTGGCGGGCAGCCGTCTCATCGGTGCGGCGGTGGTGGGGCCCGGTCTGCCTCAGGTGGGCGCCCGTCAGGAACAGCTGCGGGACTATTTTGAGCGCACCCGGGGCAGCGGCTTTGATTACGCCTACCGCTATCCCGGCATGAATAAAGTACTCCAGGCTGCGGGCCGGGTCATCCGGACCCCGCAGGACAGGGGAGTGGTCCTGCTCATCGACGACCGGTTTTCTGCGCCGGATTACCGCCGCCTGATGCCGCCCCACTGGTCGCACTTTGCCCCGGTGTACGGCTGCGGGGAACTGTGCGCCGCGCTTGAACAGTTCTGGCGGACAGCCGATGCCGATTCTTCCAATCCGGAAGGGGAGGAACCACCCATGCAAAAGAGTGAACACGACGTATAAAGAATGGCGCTTGGCCGGGAACCGACGGCCAAAAACAGCACATTACAGCGAAAAAGTGAAGGAGAAAATCCGGAATTTTTGCAATTTTCTGTGGGCAGGGCCTTGTAAAACAGATGGTTTCTTGGTAATATTTTAACAGGAGACTGCGTTGCGGCCCGGCGTGTTGGAAGGCGCGGGCGGTGGTCCCCGATAAATTCATGCTGTAAGGAGCTATCAAGATGAGAGGCATTTACACCCCTGTCACGGATATTCGCCGCAAGGTGTTTACCGAAGTTGCGCGCATGTCCTATGAGGGCGGCGAGTATGCGGATTACGCCAAGCATATGCGTGACCTGCCCTACAAGATCATTCCCGGCGAGGTCGGCCAGCTGCGCAGCAGCATCTTCCTGGAGAGAGCCATTGTCTCCGAGCGTATCCGTCTTGCCATGGGACTTTCTCTGCGTCCTCTGGACGAGAGTGTTCCCGCTTCGGACAATCTGGAGCATAGCATGATCGCGGACAAGTACTATGAGCCGCCGCTGATCAACGTCATCAAGTTCGCCTGCAACAAGTGCCCGGAAAAGGTCATCAAGGTCACCTCCATGTGCCAGGGCTGCCTTGCTCATCCCTGCCAGGAAGTCTGCCCCAAAAAGGCCATCAGCTTCCGCAACGGCCGCAGCCATATCGATCAGAGCCTGTGCGTCAAGTGCGGCCGCTGTGTCAGCACCTGCCCGTACAATGCCATCGTCAAGGTGGAGCGCCCCTGCGCCAAGGCCTGCGGTATGGATGCCATTCATTCCGACAAATACGGCCGTGCCGAGATCGATTACGACAAGTGCGTATCCTGCGGCATGTGCCTGGTCAACTGCCCCTTCGGCGCCATTGTGGACAAGGGGCAGATCTTCCAGCTCATTCAGGCCATCAAGCGCGGCGACCGTGTTATTGCCATTGTTGCGCCTGCCTTCATCAACCAGTTCCCCGGCCTGACCCCTGCCAAGCTGCGCGTCGCCATGCAGCAGCTGGGCTTTGCCGGTGTGTCTGAGGTTGCCGTGGGCGCCGACCTGTGCACCATTGACGAGGCCAAGGACTTCATGGAAGAGGTTCCGGAAAAGCATCCCTTCATGGGTACGTCCTGCTGCCCGGCCTGGAGCGTTATGGCAAAGAAGCTGTTCCCCCAGTATGCCGATTGCATCAGCATGACCATGACCCCCATGGTGCTGACTGCCCGTCTTATCAAGCGTTCGGACAAGAATGTCCGTATCTGCTTTGTGGGTCCCTGCTCCGCCAAGAAGCTGGAGGCCAGCCGGCGTACCGTCCGCAGTGAGGTGGACTTTGTCCTCACCTTCGAGGAACTGATGGGCATGTTTGAGGCCAAGGGCGTTGACTTTGCCTCTCTGCCCGATGACAAGAACGATACCTTCGACGACGCCAGCGGTGACGGCCGTGGTTTCGCGGTGTCCGGCGGCGTTGCTCAGGCAGTGGTCAATGCCATCCACAAGCTGGAACCCGACCGCGAGGTCAAGGTCGCTTCTGCCCAGGGCCTGGCGGAATGCCGTAAGATGATGATGATGGCTAAGGCCGGCAAGTATAACGGCTACCTGTTGGAAGGCATGGCCTGCCCGGGCGGCTGCATTGCCGGTGCGGGCACCATCGCAGACCCGGCCAAGAGCGCTGCCATGCTGGCCAAGTACAAGGCCCAGGCGCCCAAGCAGTCTGCACTGGATACCGAATACAAGGATACTCTGGACTACCTGAAATACTGATCCGTTTCCCGGCACCTCCGGAACGGAAATCCCATACAAACGGCGCAGCGGTCGGAAAATGCCATGCAATTCCGGCCGCTGCGCCGTCTGGTTTGCAGTAAAACAGCATGCAAAAAGCCCCTGCACGGGAGGAGTTCCTCTCGTGCAGGGGCTTTGCTTTCCTCAGGGGAAAGCACTGGAAAAACACCGGCTGCCGGCCGGAAAGAAGTTAATCCGAGGTGTCGGTGGCTTCCTCGGCGGTCTCGGGAGTCTCCGCCTTGAGGGCATCTTTTGTCTGGGCAAAGGCGGTGAGATGGTTGCTGTCGATCTCATACACAACGCCGTCCGCGGTGGATGCCGTCATGTAGGCGACGCCCGAATCCTCGGCGGATGTGGTGCCGAAGACGCAGCGCACCGTGCTGCCGTCCTCGGAAGTGACCGTCACAATGGCGTTGGGGGTATCCAGCCCGTACTCGCTGTCCGCACCCGGCTGAGTGATGCTCCACTGGGATTCCAGCGAGCAGATGGTGTTGACCATCCGTTTGACATCATCCTGGTCGAGAGCGTAGTCCGGGTCGCTGTCCAGTGTCCAGGTCTCATCGTCCAGGGTGAAGGAGAGGGTCTCGGTGCCGGTCTCCAGTGTCAGGGCCGTGATGTCGCTGGACTCAAAGTCGGTGATGGCCTGTGCCTTGTACAGCTGTCTGGGAGTCTTGCACAGCGACGACAGGTTGGAAGTAGAAATGGTATACACCGGACCGTCCTCGCTCAGGCGGGCGTAGTAGGAGTCGGTCATGCTGTTCTGGTCGCCCACAGTCAGGGTGTAGCTGTCCTCACCGGCAGTTAAGGAAATGCTCATCTCGGGGGTGGCGAAGCCCATGGAGCCCACATCGGCATCCTCGCTCAGCTCCCGCAGAGCGGTCATGCCGGTAATGTTGTCCGCCAGCTCACTCACCACATCCTGGTCGATGGGGAGCAGTGTGTCGCTGTCCAGGGTCCACACGCCGTCATCGCCCTTGGTCAGGGACACATCATTGTCGCCGTCCTGATAGGCAATGGTGGTGAGGCTGTCGCTGGATACGCTGAACAGCGGGATGCCGGTATCCTCCTCCGCATCGCTGCCAAAGATGCTCAGCAGAGCCAGCAGCAGGGCCAGCACCACCACGACACCTGCCAGAATGCAGAGGGGAAGAAGTTTCTTTTTATTCATGCAAGTGCCTCCTTGGCTGAGTAGAACTTATCTGCGGCGGCGCAGGATAAACACCGCAACGCCGATGACAATGCAGGCAACGGGCACAACGATCACAAACAGCAGACCAAGGCCGGTCACCGCGGTGGAAGGAACGGTCAGGTAGGTGGCGTTCATGCTCTTGGCGTCAATGACGACGGCATTTTCCTCCCCGTTAAGCCAATTGATGATGCTGCCCAGGAACTGGGAATTGCCGCCCGATACCATCTGGTCGATTTCGGATACAAAGATGTTGGCGCAGTTGACCCATACGATCTGAGCACCGGTGGATTCACTCTCTGCGGCCACAGCGGGGTAGAAGGGGCCGTCGGGGTCGTTGGCCCCCTGAGAGGCGGTTTCAGCGGTGGCGTAATCCTGCATGGCGTAGGAAGAGGAACTGGTAGACAGCAGATTGGTGTAGGTAATGTCCTCATTTTCGCTGTCGGTCAGAATGCCCTGGGCCACGGGGGTAAAGACCATCATGCCGTCGGTCATGCCGGAGGTGATGTCGTTGGACACCACATCAGGCAGCAGATAGGTGGAGGAGTAGCGATAGGCAAAATGGTTGGGGTCGTTTTCAATCACCAGGCCGGACTGACGGGTCATGCCGTACTCGGCCATCAGAGCATCCAGATTGGGGGTGTCGTACTCCAGACCGGTGGTGATGAGCAGCTTGCCGCCGTTTTGCAGATAGCTGCGCAGCAGATCAATGGTGTCGCTGGTGTAGTCCACCTGGGGCGCGTTGATGAGGATGGCGGAGGCATCCTCCGGGATGGAACCGGCCGAGAGCAGGTTGAGGCTTTCAACGGAGACATTGGAGTTTTCCAGCGTTTCGGTAAAGTCGGAGGACAGCTCGGTCTCACCGTGGCCGCTCATCTGGTAGAGCACATAGGCGCTGTCGCTGGTGACGCGGGCAATGCCGCTGGTCAGGGCGGACTCCGCTGCAAAATTGAGGGAGTAGGAGCCGGTGGTGTAGTAGTCGGAGTAGTCGGCCTCGTACATGTTGTAGTAATCGACAACAGTGGATTTGTCGCCGCAGACCAGGATGACGCTGGAGCTGGAAGCATCCTGGGCATCATACTGCTGGGCAAAGGTGGGGTAGAGGGCGGGGTCGCGCTGCTGCCAGGTAAAGTGAGAGCTCTCACCGGCATAGCGGTCCAGCAGACGGGTGATGTTGGAGTCCTCGTTGCCGGTCTCTGCCAGATAATAGGCGGTGACATCCTGATCCAGAGAGGCCAGCATGGACTTGGAGGTGTCGCTCAGGGTGAACAGGCCGGAGGAGGAGATATCCAGCTCGGTATATTTGGTGGGCAGGGCACCCACCACCAGGTTGATGAGAATGACAGCCGCCAGCACAATGACGGTGATGGCCGTGGCATAGGCACCGTTTTTCAGCACGCGCACGCTGCCGGCCTTCTGTTCTGCGGTCTGTGCAGGACGTGCGGGTTCGTTTTTCTTGTGAAACAGTTTCATGGTGTATCGTTCCCTCCTTTGCCTTAGTTCCAGCGGCGGCGTTCCAGCGCCTGACCGGTCAGAAACAGGAACAATGCGATGACGGAGAGATAGTAGATCACGCCCGAAAGGGTGAACATGCCGCTGACGAACTCGATGAAGGGATCAAACAGGGCAAGGGCGTCGAGGCCCTGGTTGAAGGCAGTCAGAAGCCAGGCGGGGCGCAGCTTGAACAGCAGCACCAGTACCACCGCACCCACGCAGAAGACCGCGCTGCCCGCGGTGACGTTTTTGCACAGCAGGCCAACAAGGACAGCAGCCACGGCCAGAATCACACAGAAAACGATGAAGGCCATGGTATTGCCGCTGGTGAAGAGCGTTTGAATGCTGTTGATCATGTAGCAGACCAGCAGGGCACCGAAGGTGGCCAGGTAGGAGATAATCTGGTTTTCGGTCAGGGCCGAGATGCAGGTGCCGATGGCAATGCAGGCGGCGCCCACAAGGAAGTATCCGAACAGAGCGGCATAGCAGCTGAGGAAGGATACAGAGCCGAAGAGGCTCAGGATCAGCGGCATGACGCAGGCAGCAGCCACGGGCACGGCAAAGACGGCCAGCTGGGCAAAGTATTTGCCCAGCACGATGGAGGGGATTCCCACAGGGCTGGTGAGCAGCAGCTGATCGGTTTTGTTGCGCCGCTCGTCGGCAAAGCTGCGCATGGACAGGGCGGGCAGCACAAACAGCATGACCAGCGAGGTGGAATACAATGCCGTTGCAAAGTCCGGCGAGGCATAGACCAGGTTGTTGGCTGTGTAATACAGAGAGATAAAAGCAAAGATGGCCGCAATGACGACATAGCCGATCATGCCGGTAAAATAGCTTTTGACCTCACGCTTGAAGATCGCTTTCACGGTTACTCGCCCTCCTTTCCGTCTGCTGCGGCGTCGGCGGAGGTGTCGGCAGCTTCGGCAGGTGCATCAGCGTCCGGCGCCTGGGCCTGCGGCTGTTCCGCCTCTGCCGGACTCTCCGGGGCAGAGGACGGCACGGCCTCTTCGGCGGTGGAGGCGGTATCTTCCGTGCTGTCCGTGGGCGCTTCTTTGCCGGAACCCTCTGTCCCGGCCATATCGGTGTTTTCGGTCAGCTGCAGGAAGACATCCTCCAGACTCATGGTCTGGCTGGACAGAGACAGCAGTGGGCAGCCCGCATCGGCCAAGGCCTTGGACAGGGCGGCGCGCAGGTCGCTTCCGGCGGCACTGGAGGCGGTAAAGCTGACCTCGTCGCCCTTTTCGGCGGTGATCTGCACATTGGTCAGCCCGTCAACACTTTCGGCGGCAGCCACGACGGCATCCCGGCCGCCCAGTGCCGTAGCCGCAATGACACCCTGGGCAGCCAGCCGCCCGGCCAGCTCCTCAGGGGTGCCCTGTGCCACCAGCTTGCCGTGGGCGATGATGAGAACCTGGTCGCAGACCGCCTGGACCTCGCTCAGGATATGGCTGGAGAGGATAACGGTGTGGGTTTTGCCCAGATCATGGATCAGGGAGCGGATCTCGATCATCTGGGCAGGGTCCAGACCGACGGTGGGCTCATCCAGAATGATGATCTTCGGATCGCCCAAAAGGGTGGCGGCAACGCCCACGCGCTGCCGATAGCCTTTGGACAGATTGCGGATCAGCCGGTTCTGCATGCTTTCCAGACCGGTGCGGCCGGAGGCACGCTCAATGCTTTCCAGGCGGGCGGCCTTGGGGCGGACACCCTTTAGCTCAGCCACAAACATCAGGTATTCCCGTACCGTCATGTCGGTGTACAGCGGGGGCTGTTCCGGCAGGTAGCCGATGCAGGACTTGGCTTCCCGGGGCTCCTCCATAATATCGTGGCCGTCGATTTTGACGGTGCCGCTGGTTGCTGAAAGATATCCGGTGATCACGTTCATGGTGGTGGATTTACCGGCGCCGTTGGGACCCAGCAAACCGTAAATGCAGCCGTCTTCCACGGTGAAGCTGATGTCGTCCACCGCGCAGTGGTTGCCATAGCGCTTTGTCAGATGATTGACTTCGATCAAAGCACACACTCTCCTTTTCTCGATCTGACAGGTACCGGCACACTTGTCCGGGGATCTCTGCCGATACCAATCTATGGGCGATTATAGGAGCCATTTGTGAAAGTTTTGGGACAATTCTGGGGCAGTCCTTTGAAGTTGTGTGAAATCCTTCACACATTTTCGTCACCTGACGGGCAGGTGTCCTCCCACTCGACAAGATCCGGCGGTTTTGTGCCGGATGTGTGGGAACATGGTCCGGAGCACTTGCGCTGCCCGGGACAGGAAAACGCTTCCTGTTCCGGGCGGCGGGGTATCTTTTCCTCCGGCAGCATGGTACAATGTAAAAAATGCCGAAAAACCGGATTCGCACCCGGCGGGTGTGAGGGAGGAAAATAATTTGATTTTAGGAATTGGAACCGATCTGTGTGAAGTGGCACGGATGGAAAAAAGCCTGCAAAGGGACCACTTTTTGCAGCGGGTGTTTTCCCCGGGGGAGCGGGAACTGATCCAGGCCCGCCAGGGCAAGGCCCGGGCAGAGACGGCGGCGGCCAACTTTGCCGCCAAGGAAGCGTTCCTCAAGGCCTGCGGCGTGGGGCTGGGGGGCTTTGCTCTGGCGGAGATCGGCGTGCTGCGCCAGGCGTCCGGCGCACCCTGCTATGTCCTGGAAGGCTGCGCTGCAAAATGGGCGGAGGAAAACTACGTGACGGTGCATCTGTCCCTGACCCATGAGGCGGGGCTGGCCTGTGCCTTTGCGGTACTGGAACAGACAGGAGGCGTGTGATGGCAACGGCGGTTTTGCAGCGGCCTCAACCGGCGCAGAAGACCCGTGCACGGCAGAGCGGCCTGGAGCTGCTGCGCATTCTGTGTATGCTGTTTATCATTGCCGACCACTACGCGGGGCAGAGCGGCGGGGCGGTGTACGATACACTGCCCCATGCATTGCTGTATGCCCTGCTGGGGGCAGGTTCCCGCATGGGATGCAGCATCTTTGTCATGATTGGTGCCTGGTTTTTGTGTGAGCAGCCCTTCAAAACACGGCGGGTGCTCAATCTGTGGCTCAGTCTCTGGCTGTACACCGTTCCGCTGACGATTCTGTGCTATTTTGTGCCGGGCAGCGAGGTGGGGCTGGGCACACTTCGCTGGGCGATTTTTCCGGTCAGTACCAAACAGCTGTGGTTTGTGGCGGCCTATGTGGTACTGCTGCTGTTGAGCCCTGTGCTGAATCTGGTGCTGCACACGGCATCCCGGCAGTCGCTCCGGGGAATGCTCGTCCTGTTTGGCACGCTGCTGGTGGGCTATTCAACCCTGTTTGCTGAGGACGGCGTGTTCTCGGATGTGCTGTGGACCTTCCTGTATGAGTATCTGCTCGTGGGGTATCTGCGCCGTTACCCGGATAACCGCCTCTCCCGCGCTTTGCAGACCTGGCAGGCGCCGGTGCTGGCTCTGCTTGTTGCCATTGCCCTGACGGCTCTGCGCGGGGCGGCACTCTGGCAGGGCATCGGCGGCAAACCCATGCAGTATCTGGAATATTACCGCACAGCCCTCTGTGCCGCGCCCAACCTGCTGTGCGCCCTGGCGTTCTTTTTCTTTTTCAAAAATCTGGCGGTGGGCAGTCTGCGCGCCGTCAATACGGTGGCTTCAGCCACGCTGGGCGTCTACATCATCCATCAGACCCCGGCGGTCATGGGCCTTTTGTGGAATGGCATTTTCCACGCGGCGGAACATCCCGGCTCGGCCGGATATGCGCTGTTTGTGATTGTTGCCATCTTTGCCGCCTGTACCGTGATTGATCTTGCCCGCAGCCGGCTGCTGCTTCGGCCCCTGGAGCGGACCCGCTGGTTTGCTGCGCTCTGCCGCAGGGGAGATGCCCTGGCTGAGGGGCTGGACAAAATCTTGCCCGCAGGTGATTGAAGACGGGCCTTCCTGCTTATACTATTAGCAAAGAAAATTTGCAGTACAGGGAGGCACCGAATGATGGAAGTACACAGGGGAGAAGTTTTCTACGCCGATCTCAGCCCCGTGGTGGGCTCGGAACAGGGAGGGGTGCGGCCGGTACTTATCGTGCAGAACGACATCGGCAACCGGCACAGTCCCACGGTGATTGCCGCGGCGATCACCTCCCGCCAGGATAAAAACCGTCTGCCCACCCATATCGGCGTGCGCGCCGACCGGTGCGGACTTTCCAAGGACAGCATCGTTCTGACGGAGCAGATCCGCACGCTGGATAAGCGCCGCTTAAGGGAAAAGGCGGGGTGCATACCGCCCGACGACATGCGCCGCGTGGACGAAGCGCTGGAGGTCTCCATGGGGCTTTCGGCACAGAACACGCTCCAGAGCCAGTGAGAACTTAGCCCGCCCGCACAGACATAATAACGGCAAAAAAAGCCGGGGCATCCCACCTCCGCGCAGCTCCCGACAGGGAGGGCGAAGGGGATGTCCCGGCTTTTCGTTGCGGTCTTTGTGGTCAGCAGATCAGAAGGCGGCGTGCGCTGCGATCCATTCTGCGGCCTGTTGTGGGGAAATATCGCTCACGTCCAGAGAAATGGTGTTCATTTCTTTGTAGAGAGGAAGATAGGCGCAGCTTCGCTCCAGAATATCCGGCTGGCGAACTCCGGCAGAGATATCCGCGCCCAGTCTGGACCGCAGAGCGTCCACGGCGGCGGTCAGGGTAAAGACGGATACCGTCACATTTTCCAGGGTCAGGCGGCGCAGCACCTCATCCAGAATTTCCTGCCTCTGCATGACCCAGCAAAAGATCACCGTCTCAAACTGGCTGCAGGCCAGAAAGCGGTTAAGTAGACAGGCAATGTTATCCAGCACCAGGGCTTTTGTCTCATTGTTCACGACAAAAGGGGACATGGCCCAGCACCAGTCGCCGTCCAGAAAGGCGGCGGGTTCCACCAAGGGCAGCAGCGCACGGCAGGTGGATGTCTTGCCCACGCCCATGGTTCCGTTTACCATGATCAAACGTTTCAAATCGGTTTCCTCCCGGATAGGATGCAAAAACACGTCCCGCCGTGCGGCGGGACGTGTGGAGTTGAACAGCGGACTTACAGCTTTTCAATGACATCGCGGGTGTCGCGGGCGATCATCAGTTCCTCGTTGGTCTCGATGACCAGGGTGCGGACACGGGCGCCCCAGGCAGTGATCTCGACAACGTCGGAGCTCTGCTTGTGCGCATCGCGGTTCTTGTCGGTGTCGATGCGGATGCCCAGCCAATCCATGTGGTGGCAGATCTTGGCGCGGGAGTCGGCGTCATGCTCGCCGATACCGCCGGTGAAGCAGATGGCGTCAACGCCGCCCATGGCCGCAATATAGCTGCCGATGGTTTTCTTGATCTGGTAGTTCAGCATGTCGCTGGCCAGCTGTGCACGCTGGTTGCCGGCCTTGGCAGCGGCTTCCACGTCGCGCTTGTCGCTGGAAACGCCGGAGATGCCCAGCAGGCCGGACTTCTTGTTCAGGATTTCGTCCAGCTGATGGCCGGTGATCTCCAGGTTGTACTTCAGGTAGTTGACCACGGAGGGGTCCAGGTCGCCGCAGCGGGTGCCCATCATCAGGCCGGCCAGCGGGGTCATGCCCATGGAAGTATCCACGACCTTGCCCTGGTCCACCGCCGCGATGGAGGAGCCGTTGCCCAGGTGGCAGGTGATAAGCTTCAGGCGCTCAATGGGCTCTTCCAGGAATTCGGCAGCACGATGGCTGACATACTTGTGGCTGGTGCCGTGGAAGCCGTAGCGACGGACGCCGTACTTCTCATAATATTCGTAGGGGATGGCGTACATGTAGGCCTTGGGCGGCATGGTGCTGTGGAAAGCAGTGTCAAACACAGCAACGTTGGGCTTGTCTTCGCCGAAGACTTTGTAGGAAGCCTCGATGCCCAGAATGGCAGCAGGGTTATGCAGCGGAGCGAGAGGGCTCAGATCGCGGATAGCCTGCACGACTTCCGGCGTGATCAGGCAGCTTTCCTTGAACTTTTCGCCGCCGTGGACAACACGGTGGCCGATGGCGTCGATCTCGGCAACACTGTCGATGACCTTGCCCTCACCGGTGGTCATCTTCTTGACCAGCTCGGTAAAGGCTTCGGTATGGGTGGGGAAAATCGCAGGCGTGGTCTTTTTCTCGCCGTTGGCCTCATGGGTGATCATGCTGCTTTCCATACCAATGCGCTCGCACAGACCTTTGCACAGGACCTTCTCGCCGTCCATGTCGATGAGCTGATACTTCAAGCTGGATGAACCACAGTTGATAACCAGGACTTTCATACTTGGTAATCCTCCTTAATACGGGGGCGTCCCCCTTTTGCACATTACTATTTTATTATATAATGGAACCATGGCCATTTCAAGAAGCAAATTGGTACAGTAGTACATATCTTGCGCATAACAGGAGGTGTTTTCATGGAGTTTGCAGGCATCATTGCCGAGTACGATCCCTTCCACAACGGCCATGCCGAGCAGATCCGTATGCTGCGGGCAAAAGGTGCAGGGAAGATCGCCGTCTGCATGAGCGACGGCGCCACCCAGCGGGGCGGCATTCCGCTTTTGCCCAGCCGTGTCCGGGTGGAGGCTGCGCTGGCGGCGGGAGCGGATCTGGTTCTGGGCCTGCCTGCGCCCTATGCCTGCCTGGGGGCGGAGGGCTTTGCCGCTGCGGGGGTATCCCAGCTCACAGCCCTGGGCTGCGATACCCTGGCCTTTGGGGCCGAAACTCCCGATGGGGACCTGCTGATGCGTGCCGCCGAACTGGTGGACAGCCCCGCCCTGTCCCGGCGTCTGCCCGGGCTGATGGGCCAGGGCATGACCTTTGCGGCAGCCCGTGCCGCTGCCGCTGAACAACTGGCTCCCGGTATGGGAAAATTCCTTGAACAGCCCAACAATATTCTCGGCGTGGAATACTGCAAGGCCATCCGGCGCCAGGGCAGCCATATGCAGCCTCTGCCGCTGCCCCGGGTAGGCGCAGGCCACAATACCGATGAGACGGGAGAAGTTCTTGGGCGCAAAATCGCCTCTGCCAGCAAGCTGCGGGAATTGGCCGCATCGGAAGGCCCCGCTGCGGCGGAGGAGTATGTCCCGGCAAGAGCTGCGCTTCTGTATCGGGAGGCCGTTGCCAGAGGGGAACTTTCCGACGGACAGAAGTTCTCCATCGCGGTGCTTTCCCGCCTGCGCAGCCGCACGCCGGAGGAACTGGCCCGGCTTCGCGGCTTGTCCGAAGGCATTGAAAACCGCCTGTATACGGCGATCCGGAAAGCGGGGGATGTGGAGGAGCTCTACACGCTGCTCAAGACCAGGCGCTATCCCCATGCCCGCCTGCGCCGTCTGGTGCTGGATGCAGCCATGAATGTCACAGCACAGAGTGTCCCGGATCAGCCGCCCTGGTTGCATGTGCTGGGGGCCAGACGCAGTGCGCTGAGATTGCTCCGCTATGCCGCACTGCCGGCTTCCACCTCCCTGGCGGAGCTCAGCCGCCTGTCGGAAGAAGCGGCTGCCCTGAGCAGGCTGCACAGCGAATTTGTGGATTTTTCGGCGCTTTGCAGAGTGCGCACCATGCCGGCGGGACTTGCGTACACGGCAAAACCGGTGGTATTATAAAAAGGAGTTATGGACAAAGCTTGCAGAAGATTGCAACATTGATGCGACCTGAAACTGCAAAATTTGTGCGAAAAGGGGAAGGTCTATGGCATTGCACGTTATGGATGAGGCGAACCTTTGTTTGGGCTGCAAAAAGCCGCGCTGCCAGGAAGGGTGTCCCATCCACACCAACATTCCGGAAGTAATTCGCCTGCTCAAGGCCAACAAGCTCAACGAGGCCGGGCGGATGCTGTTCGAGAATAACCCGCTGACCACGGTGTGCAGCCTGGTCTGCAACCATGAAAACCAGTGTGAGGGACACTGCGTTCGTGGCATCAAAGGCTCGCCGGTGCATTTCTCGGTCATTGAAAACTACATCTCCTCCACCTATGCCTCTCAGATGGTCCGCGGCCCGGCCAAGCCCAACGGCAAAAAGGCGGCCATCATCGGCTCCGGCCCTGCGGGACTGACCATCGCGGTCATTCTGGCCCGCTACGGCTATGATGTCACCATCTTTGAAGCTCACGACAAGATCGGCGGTGTGCTGCGCTACGGCATCCCCGAATTCCGGCTGCCCAAGAGCGTTCTGGATGATTTTGAATATCGCCACCTGCGCCTCAAGGACATCAAGGGCCGTCCCAATACCGATATTGGTCAGGCCCTCAAGCTGGAGGACCTTTTCCGTGACGGTTACAAGGCTATTTTCATTGGCACCGGCGTCTGGCGCCCCAATACCCTTGGTGTCAAGGGGGAGAGCCTGGGCAATGTACATTACGCCATCAATTACCTGCAGAACCCGGATGTCTATCACCTGGGCAACCATGTGGTCATCATCGGCGCGGGCAATGCGGCCATGGATGTGGCCCGCACCGCCATCCGCCATGGCACCCGCCATGTGGTCTGCGTTTCCATTACCAAAAAGGTGGCGGCCAGCGATTACGAGACCAGCTATGCCAAACTGGAAGGGGTGGAGTTCCTCTTCAACAAAAAGCCGGTGGAGATCACCGACCGCGGCGTGATTCTGCGAGATCTCGAAGAAGGGGAGGACGGCGCCCTCACCGAGCTGCCCGGTACCGAGATGCTCTACCCGGCGGACAGTGTCATTGTGTCCATCAGTCAGGGCCCCTGCACCACCCTCTCGGACACGGAAAAGCAGATCCAGATCAATCAGCGGGGGCTGTTTGTGACGGACGAGGTGGGCCGCACCACCATGCCCGGTGTCTTTGCCTCCGGAGATGCGGTCAAAGGCGCACGTACGGTGGTGGAGGCGGTGGCCTACAGCAAAAAAGTGGCCGAAGCCATGCACGAATATATGCAGAAATTGCCTCTTGACCCGCCCGATGAGTACGCCAACGTACCGGTTGCCGAAATCGAGGAAGGCAACTGACGAGAAGAGCATTGCCGGCGAAACCGTAAAAAATGCCCGCGTTCTTTTCCACAGGGAAAGGAACGCGGGCTTTTTATATTTCATGCGGATGAAATATCCGAATGCCGGTCAAAATCCATCCGGACAAGAAATTCAGAATGTCGGAAGAGTCATTTCCCGGAGCGGCGGGGCTTTTTCCGCACACTGTACCCGAACTTGCCCAGCCGGCGGCCCAGTGCCAGATAGTCGCCGTGGGAGTAAACAATGAGCTTGGCACGGTTGAGACAGAGCTTTCCGTTTTCATCCAGAAGGCTTTCGTCCACATCCACGGCAACCACCTCCGCCAGAAAAAGATCGTGGCTGCCCAGAGGAATGCGCTGGGTCACCTTGCACTCCAGATTGACGGGGCTTTGTTCCAGCAGCACGGTGCCGACCTGAGCGGCAGGCAGGGCGGAAAGTTTCATCTCCCGGAACTTGTCCACATCCCGGCCGCTTTTGACGCCGCACCAGTCCACCGCGCGGGTGAGACTTTCGGTGGGCAGGTTGATGACGAACTCGCCGCTGTCACAGATGAGGCTGTGGCTGTACCGTTCCGGCCGCACGCTGATGCTGACCATGGGCGGCTGAGTGCAGATGGTACCGCACCAGCCCACCGTGATGAGGTTGGGGTGATCCGCAGGTCCGCAGCTGACCAGAACCGGCGGCTCCGGGTTAAGCAGGGTGGAACCCTTCCATACCTGACGTGCCATGTTTATTCCTCCTCGTCCCAGGTCCGCTCGCTGATAATGTAGCGCGGCCGGGCCTTGGTTTCCATATAGATCTTTCCGATATACTCCCCGATGACGCCCAGGCAGATGAGCTGAACGCCGGACACAAAGCAGATGATGCTGGTCGTGCTGGCCCAGCCCGAAACGGTGTGTCCCAGAACAGCCTGCACCACAGCCCAGATCACCCCGATAAAGCTGATAAGTGCCACTAAAACGCCGAAGCCGGTGATCAGGCGGATGGGCTTGACCGACAGGCTGGTAATGCCGTCAAAGGCCAGGGCCAGCATTTTGGACAGGGGATAGTGACTTTCCCCGGCCAGACGCTCGTGACGTTCGTAGGCAACGCTGGTGCTCTTGAAGCCGACCAGCGGAACCATGCCCCGCAAAAACAGGTTAACTTCCTTGAAGTTGGCGAACTCTTTCAGCACCCGGGCGCTCATCAGGCGGTAGTCGGCATGGTTGAAGACCACCTCGGCTCCCATGCCATTGAGCAGCTTGTAAAAGCTCTCGGCGGTGAATCGCTTGAAGAAGGTATCGGTGGCGCGGCTGCTGCGTACGCCGTAGACGACCTCGCAGCCATCGTGATAAGCCTCCACCATCTTGTCCATGGCGTTGATGTCGTCCTGGCCGTCGCAGTCGATGGAGATGGTGATGTCGCAGCGGCAGCGTGCCTCCATCAGGCCGGCCAGCACAGCATTCTGATGTCCCCGGTTGCGGCTTTGACTGATGCCCAGATAGTGCGGGTCGCTTTTGGCAAGATTGCAGATGATCTCCCAGGTTTTGTCCCTGGAGCCGTCGTTGACAAACAGGATGCGGCTGTCAGGGCTGATACTGCCTGCCGCGGCCAGCTGCTCGATTTTCTGCAGAAACAGCGGCGCGGTGATGGGCAGGACTTCCTGCTCGTTGTAGCAGGGGATGACGATATACAAAACCGGTTGGCTGGGGTGTTTCATTGATGGCTGACCTTTCCTTCCTGATATTGTGCCCGCAGGCGGTTGGTGTCCAGAATTTTGAAGCTGCCGCGATAGGTTTCCAGCAGGCCTTCCTGCTGCATACGGCCCAGCTCTCGGCTCAGGGCACTTCGGTCGCAGTTGAGATATTCCGCCAACCCCGCACGGGTCAGAGAGACGGAGAAGGTATTGCTGCCTGCACGCTCCGCCTCATCCAGCAGCCAGATGCAGATGCGGGCCCGCAGGCTCTTGCAGATCAAAAGCTCCACCCGGCGGTCCAGAGCAAAATATTTGTTGCTGATGGTGGTGACCAGATTTTGCAGCAGCTGGTAATGGGATTCATGCAGGCTGGCGCAGGGATGGATGATTTTCTGATAGGGCAGATAGGCTGCCAGACAGTCGGTCTCCGCCATTACGCTGACGGGGCTGCGCAGGCTGGACCCGGACAGCACATCCCCGAACAGTCCCGAAGGCCCCATGTGTGTGATGGCCACGCTGGCGCCGTCAGGTGTGTTTTTGAAGGCGGTGATGGAGCCTTCCAGCACAATGCCCACCTCGTGATTTTCGTAGCCGGCCAGAAGCAAAAATTCTCCCTTCTGGTATCGGCGCACCCGCGGGCGGAAACACTGCATCATACTGTCAAGCTCATCGTCGCGCATGTTCTGCAGCAGGGATGTGGCGCGCAGCGTGTCGTAATAAGGCCGCAGATCCAAGGCAAAACCTCCTCCCGGGCCGACGCCATGTTGCGCTGGCAACGGAAATTTTGTTTTCATTATAGTATAGTAACGATGTGAATTCAAGCAGGGCGGCAGTTTGCCGCCCTGCCGCCGCGTTTTGCGGTGGACCCGGAACATCCGGGGCGGCGGTGACCCTGTGGCTGCCGCAGTACAAAAGGAGGAGTTTTAGAAATGATACTCAAACGTTTGGCATCCGGTTTCACGGCGCTGGTCATGTGCGTTGCGCTGGCTGCGTGCAATACCACCGATACTTCTTCCCAGAGCAGCAGCACTGCCGCCACGGCGGAAGCTGCACCTGTTGAGAGCCCGGCCCCGGCGGAAGAAAGCCCGGAGACTGCTTCGGCAGCATCCCTGCGTGTGGCCGGTTTGAAAGGACCCACCACCATGGGCCTGTGCAACCTGATTTCGGACAGCGAGGGCACCGGCGAGTATGACTTCACCATGTACGGCGCTGCCGATGAGATCGTGCCCCTGCTGGTCAAGGGGGACATTGATGCTGCCGCTGTACCCGCAAACCTGGCGGCAACTCTCTACCAGCGCACTGAGGGCCAGGTGCAGGTGGCCTGCATCAATACGCTGGGCGTGCTGTACATCCTGGAACAGGGCGACACCGTGCAGTCGGTGGCCGACCTGAAAGGCCAGACCATCCTGACCACCGGCAAGGGCACCACACCGGAGTACGTGCTGCGCTATGTGCTGGAGCAGAACGGCCTCAACCCGGATACCGATGTGACCATCGAGTACTTCAATGAGGCCACCGAGGCTCTGTCTCAGCTGCAGGCAGGCCGTGGCACCATTGCCATGCTGCCCCAGCCTTTCGTTACCAGTGCCCTGTCCCAGGTGGATGGCCTGCGCGTTGCGCTGGACATGAATACCGAGTGGGAAGCCGTTGCCGGCAGCAAGCTGGTTACCGGCGTTCTGGTGGTCCGCAAGGATGCCATTGAGCGCGACCCGGAGGCATTCAGCGCCTTCATGGATGGCTATGCCGCCAGCGTTGAGGCCGCCAACACCGATCTGGAAGGCACTGCCGCTCTGTGTGAGGAGTATGGCATCGTGGCCAAGGCGGCCCTGGCCCAGAAGGCTCTGCCCGAGTGCAACATTGTGTTTGAGACCGGCAGCGAGATGAAGACCGACCTGACCAACTACTTCCAGGTTCTGTATGACGCCGATCCGTCCAGCGTGGGCGGCGCCATGCCGGACGATGCCTTCTATTACAATGCTGAAGCCTGAGGCTTTACGTCGGAGGCGCCTGCTGCAAAAGGCAGGCGCCTTGGCGTTTTGGGTGATCGTCTGGCAGCTGGCAGCCATGGCGTTGGGGCACGGCGGACTGTTCCTGACCACACCGGTGGGGACCCTTCAGGCTTTGGTGCGCCTGCTGCCCACAGTGGAGTTCTGGTACCGTATTGCCTTCAGCTCGCTGCGCATTCTGGCGGGCTTTGTACTGGCTGTTGTCTGCGGCACGGCACTGGCTGCGGCGGGGGCCAGATGGCAAACTGTGCGAATCTTGTTCTCTCCGCTGATGCAGATCATTCGGGCTATGCCGGTGGCAAGCTTTGTCATTCTGGCTCTGCTTTGGGTCCGCAGCGCCAATTTGTCCATTGTGGTAAGCTTTACCCACGTGCTGCCGGTGGTGTATGCCGGGGTGGCAGGCGGGATTGCCGATACCGACCGCCGGCTTCTGGAGATGGCGAAGGTCTACCGTTTGCCGCTGCTTCGCCGGCTGCGGTATATCTGGCTGCCGGGGGTGTTTCCCTCTTTCAGCGAAAGCTGTGCCGCAGCCATGGGCATGTGCTGGAAGAGCGGTGTCTCGGCGGAGGTCATCGGCCTGCCCGACCACTCGGTGGGGGATGCCCTTTACCGCGCCAAAATCACGCTGACCACATCGGATGTTTTTGCCTGGACGCTGGTCATTGTTCTGCTGTCCACCTTTTTGTCGGCGGTGGCGGCATGGCTTTTGCGCCGTCTCAAGGAACGTCTTTGCGGGGAGGTGACCGAATGATCCGCATCACCGATCTCTGCAAGGCATTCGGAGAAAAGAAAGTGCTGGAACACCTCAGCCTGAATATCGAAGGCCCCGTGGTTCTGATGGGGCCGTCCGGCCGGGGCAAGACCACCCTGCTGCGCATCCTCATGGGATTGGAACAGCCGGATTCCGGCCGTGTGGAAGGGCTCTCGGGGCGGGGACTTGCCGCCGTCTTTCAGGAGGACCGCCTCTGCCCGCAGCTCACAGCGGCGGGGAATATCTGCCTGACCGGCCGGGGAGTGACAGCAGGGGAGGCGGAAGGGGAGCTTCGAGCTCTCGGGTTTTCCCATGCCGATTTGAAACAGTCGGTCAGCAGGCTGTCGGGCGGGCAGAAGCGCCGTGCCGCCTTGCTGCGGGCACTGCTCTGCCGGAATACGGAAATCCTGCTGCTGGATGAGCCCTTCACCGGTATGGACGATGCCCTGGTGGGGACGGCTGCCGGTACGGTGGTGCGCCTGGCGGCGGGGCGCGACACTCTGCTGGTCACCCACGACCATGAGGCAGCCCGACTGCTGGGCTGGCCTGTAATAACGCTGTAACATCGATTCTTTTGAAAACTTCAAAAAATGCGGATTTTTTCAAAAAAGCCCTTGACAGTATGGCTCAGTCTTGCTATAATACAATACGCAGTTTGACGGTAACGCCAAACTGATTTGGAAAGATGGCTGAGCTGGTCTAAGGCGCACGACTGGAAATCGTGTAGGGCCCCTAAAGCCCTCAAGGGTTCGAATCCCTTTCTTTCCGCCACAAACCCCTGCCGCATTGCGGCAGGGGTTTTGTCGTGTCCGGGGCTTTCCCCTTGGCTTCTTTCTGTTCGGCATCTTATCCGGCCTTACAGATCAGCTCTTATCCGGTGTAGCAAGGGATGGGCAATCGCTGAACCGGAGCCGGAACGGCTCGTTGCCCGGCAGAGGTTTTTGATGTGCCGCACGGCCTTTCTACCGGCAGTCCGTTAAGGGGAAAACAAAATCAAAAATCCCGCCTGATATTCCGGTTCTGTCCGTACAGAACAGCCCGGAACTCAGGCGGGATTTTTTATCTTATATCACTTATCACTAATTCGGAAACTGCAGCCGGGGAAGCAGCCTGTCAGAAGGCCCATTCGCCGTCCCGGAAAATCTCCACGGTCTCACCGTTCTTGCGCAGGCCGGTGATGTGGCTGTCCACAGCGCCCACCATCACATCCTCGTGGATGGCGGAATCGTTCAGGCCTTTCTCCATCAGCTGCTCACGGGTCATGTCGCGGCCGCCCACGATGTTGGTGGGGTATCCGGCGCCGAAGGCAATGTGGCAGGCGGCGTTTTCGTCAAACAGGGTGTTGTAGAACAGCACGCCGCTGCGGCGGATGGGGCTGGAGGCGGGCACCAGAGCCAGCTCACCGATGCGGTTGGCGTTTTCGTCGGTGGAGAGCAGCTCGCCCAGCAGTTCGGCGTTCTTTTCGGCGCCGTGCTCAATGACCTTGCCGTCCTGGAAAGTCACATGCCATCCCTCGATCAGCTGGCCGTTGTAAGCGTAGGGGCGTGTGCCGTAAACCACGCCGTTGACCCGGTCACGATGGGGCGCGGTAAAGACTTCCTCGGTGGGAACGTTGGCAATGAATTCCACACCGTTTTCCGCCACGCTGGAAGCCCCCTCCCAGGTGGCGTCCTCCGCCAGGCCCACGGTCAGGTCGGTGCCGTTGGAGCTGGTCATATGGACGCTGTCCAGCTGCCAGGCGTTGAGCTGATCGCGGCGGGCCTTGGTTTTGGCCACATGCTCCTTCCACTCGCTGACAGGATCACCGCCGGTCACACGGCAGACATCAAAGATGAGCGCCCACAGCTTTTCCATGGCCTCGTCCTGAGGCAGGTCGGGGAAGACCTTGGCGGCCCAGCCCGGGGCAGGTACGGCGGCCACACACCACTGGACGCGGTCGTTCATGGTGTATTCCTGCCAGGGCTTGAGAACGGTGCGGCGGGCCAGATTGACGCGATTGAGCTTGCCGGCATCCAGACCCGCGTAGGCCTCGGGGTCGGCGGCGTGGATGGCCAGGGTGCAGCAGCCGTCCGGGTCCTCGGCATAATCCAGATAGCTGCGCAGTTCGTAGGGCTTCATTGCCTTCAGGTCTTCCTCTGCGGCCAGTTCCATGTCGATGCGGGAAAGGCGCTCGTCCTCCCAGCGCACGATGACCCGCTTGGCGCCCGCCTCATAGCCTGCCTTGGCGCAGGCATGGGCAAACTCCGGCATGGTCACTGGGCAGCGGACGATGAAGTTCTGACGGGGACGCACATTGACGCCCACCTTGACGATAAAGTCTGCATACAGCTGCAAAAGTTTCTGATCCATTTTTTCTTGCTCCTTTGCACCCGTCGTTGGACGGGGCGTTTGATAGTTTGAATGGTTCCAGTATACACGATACCCAGCCAAAAGAAAAGTGATACCCCAACCCGGCCGCAGAGTGCTGGAAAAACTTGCACCCGCAGCGGCCTTCCGGTATACTGTCCATAAGAAGAAAACAAAGAAGGACTCTCAAATGAAATATGCGAATCATACCATGCTTCTCATGGGCATCCCGGCAGCGCTGCTTGCGGTGATCGGGGTCCTGCTTCTGATAAGCGGTGCAGGTCTGCTGGAAACGGCCGGTGCCATGGCAAATGAAGCTGTGGATACGGGCGGACAGCCGGTAGGCGATGTGGAAGGCTACGCCATGCTGATCGGTCTTGCCGGGGCGGGCCTGGGCGGTCTGGCCGGGCTGGCGGCTCAGATATTCGGGATGCTGCTGGTTCTTTACGGCGGCGGAGTGTTGCTGTTTTCGGGCGTTGCCAGGCTGATTCTGGACCCCGAAAGACGGCGTTTGCTGCCTTACCGCATCCTTATGGGGATTGCCTGTGGGATTGCCCTGCTGCCGGTACCGGAACTGCTCAAAATGTTTGTCCGGGCTCTGTCTGACGGCTCGCTGCAGCCCATGCCGCTGGTCGGCGCGGTACTTGCCTGCGTACTGGTATTTTTCAGTGCCCGCAATACCTATACCGACCGGATTTTTTACTGAGAAAAAGGGAAACATAGAACATGAGGCGTCTCCGCTCAATGCGGAGGCGCCTCATGGTGCAAAAGGGGAGATGATGTCAAGATTACATGCCCAGGAAATAACGGCAGAACAAGGCGGCACAGACGGCGCCCACAAAGGGGGCGGTGCCGGGCACCAGCAGGCCGTATTTCCAGTCGTTGTCGGCCTTGTTGCCGATGGGCAGGAGCTGATAGGCCAGCCGGGGTCCCAGGTCGCGAGCCTGGTTCATGGCAAATCCGGTGGTGCCGCCAAAGCCCATGCCCACGGCCCAGACGAGAATGCCCACACCGAGGGGCAGCCAGCTCTCATAATTTTTGGCGATGGCCAGAATAGCGCTCAGAAAGACGGTGGTGGCGAAAGCCTCCACAAAGTAATTGCGGGGCAGATCGCGGATGGGCGGGTTGGTGGAGAAGATGTTGCGCACGGCGATGGGATCGACTTCCTTTTCACTGGCCTTGAACTGGTCGGCATACATGACGTAGCAGATCAGCGCTCCCACAAAGGCACCGGCCATCTCGGCAAATGCATAGGGGAGAAAGCAGGACCAGGGGATCATGCCCAGAATCGCCTGGGCAAGAGCCATGGCGGGATTCAGGCAGACGCCGCCGAAGATCATCAGTACTACCGAAATGCCGAAGCCCCAGGTAGTGATGGCGAACAGATGACCGGAGCCGCGGTATTTGCTGCTTTTCAGCACCTCGTCGCAGTGGACGCCCACACCGAAGACGATCATCAGACCGGTGCCGAGAAATTCGGCCAGAACATTATGAAGCATAGGTTCCTCCTCCCGCTGGTTCAGCGCACGATGACGGACAGGCCGTCGGGAATGACCGCAACACGGGCGTCGCTGCCCATGCGGGCATAGGCACGGGCGAGAGCCTCATCCACCGTGGGAACAAGCTCCATGTGCAGATGTGCGGCAATGTCAGGGTCCAGCAGGTCGGACACCAGGATCACGTGGTACTTGACCAGAATCCGAGCCAGAATCTGGCTGGTCCACTGTTCCGGCACCGTCTCCAGACGCGGGGTGGACATGGCCTGCCGCAGGAAGGCTTCGGGGGACTCTGCCTTGGCGATGTTTTCGTAGAAGGCCTGTCCGCCGTGGCCGTCGCGGCAGCCGGCCACCATGATGATGACGCCGCCTTCCCGGACGGTCGCCTCGGCAGCGGTCATGCCCTTGACGGCCTGATAAACGTTCTGGTCCAGGGGATACCCGCCGTTGGTGGAGACGGCAATGTCGCAGGGAATCTTGCTCACATGGGCCAGGTCGCTGACAAAGTTGCAGCCCTGCAGGTGGGCGTCCTCGGTATCGCCGGCAAAGGAGGCGATGATCTTTTTGTCTTCATTGAGGACCACGTTGACGATGAAGGCCAGCCGTGCGGCGCGGGCAGCAAAGACCATGTCGGCGTGGATGGGGTTGAGAGACAGGTTGCCGGTGCGGCATTCGGGCGAGGAGATGAACTCGCCGCAGTGGTTGGCCTGGATGGTCTTGTAGCTGGCGATGCCGGGCAGCACCGCCTTGCGTCCGCCCGAGAAACCGGCGAAGAAATGCGCCTCAATAAAGCCCTCGGCCAGCAGCAGGTCGGCGCTGGCCGCGACCATGTTGATCAGGCAGTTGCCGCCGCTGGGCAGGGTGCCCACGTTGACCATGGGGGATTTGCGGGCGTCGTGCATGACGATCTCCACATTGTTGACGATGTCCTCGCCGTACTTGGCCACGAGCTCCTCATGGGTAGAAGCGCGGTGGAAGCCGGTTGCCACCAGGATGCGGATGCGGGCGTCGGGGGCGGCGCTGCGCAGACGGCGCAGCAGAATGGGCATGATGATGGCCGACGGCACGGGGCGGGTGTGATCGGAACTGATGATGACAATGTTTTTCTTGCCTTTGGCGAGATCTTCCAGACGGGGGGACCCGATGGGGTGATCGAGGGAATCCTCCACCAGTTCGGCTTCGCTCTTCCCGGCACGATAGTCAGCCTGACGGGAAACCAGAATGCCGGCCAGATTCTTTTCATCGATGTGAAGGGTCTGGGCACCGGTGTCGTAAGGCAGGCGGATTTCTTTCATGGAACGTACACTTCCTTTGTTTGTACTGGCCTTTTCAAACGGCCTTAGCAGTGTAGCACAGCAAGTCTGGACAAACCACCTCAAAAGATGGTATCATTTGTTACACTTGGCGGAAAAGGAAGGATGATTTAGATGGAAGGCGATACCTATTTGCTCAACCGGCTCAAGGCTTTAGGCTATACACCGGAAGAACGGCCCCGTCATACGTATCTGGCCTACTGCGGGCTGGACCAGCCGTTTACTTATGTACTGGCCCATGGCGTAGTCAAGACCAGCATCATCCTGAAAAACGGCAAGGAATTCAATATTGCCTATCTCAAGGGGCCGTCCCTGATCTCATTGCTGCGGGATGAGGTCTCAGCGTTCACCAGTGCGCCCTTCAATATCCGGGTGGAGAGCGAACTGGCTTCTTTTTATAAGGTCCCTCGTGTTGAACTTTGGAACGACATCAATCGGGATGTGGGGCTGCAGCAATACGTCAAGGAATACTACCGCTGCCGCTGGTCGGAGAGCATCCAGAGTCAGCAGCTTCTGGCCATGAACGGCAAAAAAGGTGTAGTCTGCGGCTTTTTGCTCAATATGGCAAAGCAGTTTGGCTGTACGGTGCCTGGCGGTATCCTGATCGATTTTGTGGTATCGTACGAGGACATCGCAGGCTTCTGCGGCATTTCCACCCGCAACAGCGTCAACCGCATCGTCACGGAACTGCGCAGGGAAGGTCTGATCGAACTTCAGGGGCGGCGCATCCTGATCCCGTCGGCGGAACGCCTGCGGGAGCAGGTCGCCGAATAAATCTCCTGCCGCAGAGAAACAGAAAAAGGGACACCGTCCATAATCGGACGGTGTCCCTTTTGGTCTCTTTGGAGATTACGGGCAGATGCTGCCGGATCAGAACGCCACTTTCTTGGCGATGTAATCCTTCAGCTCGGAGATGGGCAGACGGATCTGCTCCATGGTATCGCGGTCACGGATGGTGACGCAGTTGTCGGCGGGAGTCTTGTCGTCGCCCACGGTCTGGAAGTCCACGGTCACGCACAGCGGGGTGCCGATCTCATCCTGACGGCGGTAGCGCTTGCCGATGGAACCGGCGTCGTCAAAGTCCACCATAAAGTCCTTGGCCAGCTCGTTGCGGATCTCCATGGCCTTGCCGGACAGCTTCTTGGACAGGGGCAGCACGGCGCACTTGAAGGGCGCCAGGAAGGGATGGAGATGCAGCACGGTGCGGATATCTTCCTTGCCCTTGCTGTCCACCAGATGCTCCTCGTCGTAGGCCTCGCACAGGAAGGCCAGCGCCACGCGGTCGCAGCCCAGAGAGGGTTCGATGACGTAGGGGATATAGTGCTCGTTGGTCTCGGGATCAAAGTACTCCAGGCTCTTGCCGGAAGCCTCCTGATGGCGGCCCAGATCGTAGTTGGTGCGGTCGGCAATGCCCCACAGCTCGCCCCAGTCGGTGAAGGGGAAGGCGTACTCGATGTCGGTGGTGGCGCGGGAGTAGAAAGCCAGCTCGGCGGCCTCGTGGTCGCGCAGGCGGAGGTTTTCCTGCTTGATGCCCAGGCTCAGCAGCCAGTTGGTGCAGTAATCCTTCCAGTAAGCGAACCATTCCAGGTCGGTGCCCGGCTTGCAGAAGAACTCGCACTCCATCTGCTCGAACTCGCGGGTACGGAAAGTGAAGTTACCCGGGGTGATCTCATTGCGGAAAGCCTTGCCCACCTGGCAGACGCCGAAAGGCAGCTTGCGGCGGGTGGTGCGCTGAATGTTGGCAAAGTTGACGAAGATGCCCTGGGCGGTCTCGGGACGCAGATAGCAGGTGGAGGAGGAGTCCTCGGTGACGCCGATGGCGGTCTTGAACATCAGGTTGAACTTGCGGATGGGGGTGAAGTCATGCTTGCCGCAGACGGGGCAGACGACCTCGTCATGGGAGGCGATGAAGGCATCCATCTCGTCAAAGGTCATGGCATCCACATCCACGCCCTTGCCCTGCTCGCAGTCTGCGATGAGCTTGTCGGCACGGTGACGGCTCTTGCAGGCGCGGCAGTCCAGCAGCGGGTCCGAAAAGCTGGCCACATGTCCGGTGGTGACCCAGGTCTGGGGGTTCATCAGAATGGCAGCGTCCAGACCGACGTTGTAGGGGCTTTCCTGCACGAACTTTTTCAGCCATGCCTTTTTGACGTTGTTTTTGAACTCAACGCCCAGAGGGCCGTAGTCCCAGCTGTTGGCCAAGCCGCCGTAGATTTCGCTGCCGGGGTAAATGAACCCGCGGTTTTTGCACAGGTTCACGATCATGTCGAGCGTCTTTTCGGAATTTTTCATCATTTTACTCCTTACCCGCGTGGCTGGCTGCCACACAAAGTTTTTTCGCGCCGGAGCCTGAAAATACAGGCTGCTGCGCGATTTCTCTCAATTATAGCACAGCATATCTGCCATGACAAGAATTGCCAGGGCAAACGATTGATTTTTCATACAACAATAGTATGACTTTTCTGTAATTTTTGACAGGGTATCTGATTTCTCCGTGAAAAACCTTGTAAAAAGTGCCGGGATTCAATATAATAAAACCAAGTAAAATCAAATGGATTTCCCGCCTGCACCGCCGGTTTGCCCGGGGGTGCAGGGCGTTCTGCTTGAAAATTGCGGCGCTGCGGGTAAAAACGCAGGGCTTGGCAGAAAAAACGGGGAAAAATACCGGCAGATTTTCTTTCCTGTTCATGGGGAGGACCGGTGGCTTTTTCTTCTCTTGCCGCACAAAAGCGGATGACAACAGGCGGGATATCAATGAAAGGGGGAACGCACCATTGGCAGAGGATTTTGTCATTGAGATGTTGCACATCACAAAGGAATTTCCCGGAATCAAGGCCAATGATGACATCACCTTGCAGCTGCGCCGTGGCGAGATCCACGCACTGCTGGGTGAAAATGGCGCTGGCAAGTCCACGCTGATGAGCGTGCTGTTCGGTCTGTATCAGCCGGAAAAGGGCGTGATCAAAAAGGACGGCAAGGAGGTCCGCATCAAGGACCCCAACGACGCCAACCGTCTGGGCATCGGCATGGTGCATCAGCACTTCAAGCTGGTGGAATGCTTTACCGTTCTGGACAACATTATCCTCGGTGTGGAGGAAACACGGTTCGGGTTCCTGCGCAAGGATGAAGCCCGCAAAAAGGTCATGGCCCTGTCGGAAAAATATGGCCTCCGCGTCGATCCGGACGCTTTGGTGGAGAATATTTCGGTGGGTATGCAGCAGCGTGTGGAAATTCTCAAGATGCTCTACCGGGATAACGACATTCTCATTTTTGACGAGCCCACGGCCGTCCTGACGCCCCAGGAAATCGACGAACTCATGGAGATCATGCGGGGCTTCAAGGCAGAGGGCAAGAGCATTCTGTTCATCACCCACAAGCTCAACGAGATCATGGCGGTTTCCGACCGCTGCACCGTTCTGCGCAAGGGCCGCTGCATGGGCACTGTGGACATTGCCTCCACCACCAAGGAGGAACTTTCCCGCATGATGGTGGGCCGCGATGTCAGCTTTGCCGTGGAGAAAAAGCCTGCCCGGCCCGGTGAGCCTATCCTCGAGGTGGAAAACCTTGTGGTTCCCAGCAAGGTGCACAAGAATAACGCCGTCAAGGGTGTGTCCTTCCAGGCACACGCGGGGGAAATTCTCTGCATCGCCGGTATTGAAGGCAACGGCCAGAGCGAGCTGGTCTACGGCATCACCGGCCTGGAGAAGGTCACGAGCGGCCATATTCGCCTGTGCGGCCAGGATATCACCGACGCCCCCATTCGGGAGCGCTCCAAGGCGGGCATGAGTCATATTCCGGAGGATCGCCACAAGCACGGTCTGGTGCTGGATTATACCCTGGGTGAAAATATGGTCCTCCAGCGCTACTGGCAGCCGCAGTTCCAGAACCACGGCTTCATCCGCAAGGCGGAGGTAGAGCAGTATGCCGACAAGCTGATCCGCCAGTACGATGTGCGCAGCGGTCAGGGAACTGCCACCATTGCCCGCAGCATGTCGGGCGGCAACCAGCAGAAGGCCATTATTGCCCGGGAAATTGACAAGGAACCCCAGCTTCTGGTTGCGGTCCAGCCCACCCGCGGTCTGGACGTGGGCGCCATCGAATATATCCACAAGCAGCTGGTGGCCGAGCGTGACGCCGGCCGTGCAGTCCTGCTCATCAGCCTGGAGCTGGACGAGGTCATGAACCTGTCCGACCGCATCCTCGTCATGTATGAAGGCGAGATCGTGGGCGAGTTCGATCCTGCCAAGACCACGGTTCAGGAGCTGGGCCTGTATATGGCCGGCGGCAAGAAACAGGGGGAGGCAAAAGCATGAAAAAAAGCAGAAAGCCCCTTTCGCAAAACGCGGCGCTGATCGGTGTGCTGGCCAGCCTGCTGTCCATCCTCATCGGCCTGCTGCTGGGATACCTTCTTCTGGTGATCCTCAATCCGGAGGCTTCGGCCAAAGGCATGGCGGCCATGCTGGGCACCGGCATTGCCAGCCTGGACAAGTTCGGCAAGGTCCTGTACCAGGCCGCGCCCCTCATGATGTGCGGCCTTTCGGTCGGCTTTGCCTTCAAGACGGGACTGTTCAACATCGGCGCACCCGGCCAGTACACCATGGGAACTTTCTTCGCCCTGGTCTGCGCCATCCAGTTCCAGCTGCCGTGGTATCTCTGCCTGCTGGCAGCTATGATCGGCGGTGCCATCTGGGGCATTTTCCCCGGTCTCTTCAAGGCACTGTTCAACGTCAATGAGGTCATCACCTCCATTATGTTCAACTGGATCGGCATGTATCTGGTCAACCTGCTGATTGCCAACATGCCCACCATGCTGGCGTCGGCCTGGGGTGCATCCAACTCCGACCGTACCGCAGCCCTCAGCGCGGCCAATCCGGGCGCCGTCATTCCCAAGGGCGGTCTGGACAAGCTGTTCGGCAATTCCAGCTGGATCAACATCAGCATTCTCATCACCATTCTGGTTGCCATCGTGATCTGGGTCGTGTTGCAAAAGACCACCTTCGGCTATGAGCTCAAGGCCTGCGGTCTCAACAAGGATGCTTCCCAGTACGCGGGCATCAACGCCAAGCGCAATATCATTCTCTCCATGGTCATTGCCGGTGCCCTGTCCGGTCTGGGCGGCGGCATCTACTACCTGGCGGGCACTGTTCAGTACGTCATCGAAAAATCCGTTCTGGCCATGGGCTTCAACGGTATCCCGGTAGCACTGCTGGCCAATTCCAACCCCATCGGCGTTATTTTCAGCGCACTGTTTATCAGTTATATCCAGGTGGGCGGCGCTGCCATGCAGCCGGAATACTCCCCCGAGACCACCGACATCGTCATTGCGGTCATCATCTATCTGGCAGCCTTTGCCCTGCTGATGCGCGGTGTCATTTCCAGGGCGTTTGCCAATCGTAAGCAGAAGGAGGCGGCGAAGAAATGATCGTATTTGCAAATATCATCAGTCTGACCGTCCTGTTTGCGGTGCCGCTGCTTCTGGTTGCACTGGGCGGCATGTTTTCGGAGCATTCCGGCGTCATCAACATCGCCCTGGAAGGCATGATGATCATCGGTGCCTTGTTTGCCTGCTTCTCACTGCAGGCCTTTGACAAGAGCGGCTTCGGCCCCGAGCATCCCCAGCTCGCCATGTTCTGCGCCATCCTCATTGCAGGGGCCTGCGGCATGATCTTCTCGCTGTTCCTGGCCTTTGCGGCCATCAACCTCAAGGCGGACCAGACCATCGGCGGCACGGCCCTCAACCAGTTTGCCCCGGCCTTTGCCGTGGTTCTGACCTGGGCCATTCAGGGTCAGGGCCTCACCACCATCCAGGTCCCCAGCTGGGCCCGCATCACCCGCGAGACCTTCGGCCTTGCCCCCATCGAGGGCCAGACCTTCTGGAACACTCTGATCTTCAAGTATTTCTACCTCACCACCCCCATCGCCGTGGTGCTGCTCATCGTTTCCTACGTGGTGCTTTACAAGACCCGCTTCGGCCTGCGGCTGCGTGCCTGCGGCGAGCATCCCCAGGCGGCGGACTCGGTGGGCATCAACGTCTACAAGATGCGCTATTCCGGCGTGCTGATCTCCGGCTTTTTGGGCGGCATCGGCGGCCTGGCCTACACCGTTGCAGCCGGCAGCGGCTTCAACTCGGATGTGGGCGGCTATGGCTTCCTTGCTCTGGCGGTCATGATCTTCGGTAACTGGAAACCTCTGCCCATCCTGGGCTCGGCCATCTTCTTTGCACTGTTCAAGGTCATCGCGGCCTACAGCGGTTCTCTGGCCTTCCTGCCCAAATTTGAGGGGGTCAAGGATATCTCTAACCTCTACCAGATGCTGCCCTATATCGTCACCATGATCGTCCTGGTCTTTACCTCCAAGAAGTCCAAGGCACCCAAGGCGGAGGGCATCCCCTACGACAAGGGCTCGCGCTGATCCTTTGGCTCCTGTCCTACCCGGAAAGCAACACAAAACAACCTATAACGGAGTCGGTGACCAAGCGCCGGAGCCCAGCCCTGGCGGCTGTATCGCGGCGCGGCGGCCGGCTCCGTTTCGTTTTTCCGCGGCTGCGCCCGCGGACACATAAGGAGAAACATCTATGCGAATGTACGATGTCATTGCCAAAAAGCGGGACGGCGGCATTCTCACAAGAGAGGAAATTGCCTTTGCCGTCAACGGATATGTGGCGGGGGACATCCCCGACTACCAGATGAGTGCCCTGCTCATGGCCATCTACCTGCGGGGCATGACCGATGAGGAGACCGCCGTCCTCACCGAGGTGATGGCGCACTCGGGGGATATGGTGGACCTGTCGGCTATCCAAGGCATCAAGGTGGACAAGCACTCCACCGGCGGCGTGGGGGACAAGACCACGCTGGTCATCGCCCCCATTGTGGCGGCCTGCGGCGTCAAGATCGCCAAGATGAGCGGCCGCGGTCTGGGCCATACCGGCGGAACCGTGGACAAGATGGAAGCGGTGCCGGGCACCCGCACCGCCCTGACCCGGGAGGAATTCTTCCGCCAGGTCAACGAGATCGGCATCTCGGTCATCGGCCAGAGCGGCGAGATCGCAGTGGCGGACAAAAAGCTGTACGCTCTGCGGGATGTGACGGCCACGGTGGGCTGCATCCCGCTGATTGCCTCCTCCATCATGAGCAAAAAGCTGGCTGCCGGGTCGGATGCCATCCTGCTGGATGTTACCATGGGCGACGGCGCCTTCATGAAGAACCTGGACGACGCCATTGAGCTTGCCCGCCTGATGGTATCCATCGGCACAGCCCACGGGCGGAAAGTGGCTGCCCTGATCACCGATATGGACAAACCTTTGGGGCATAATATCGGCAACTCGCTGGAAATTGCCGAGAGCATCGCGGTACTCAAGGGCAAGGGCCCGGCCGATCTGACCGAGGTCTGCCTGCAGCTTGCCGCCAATATGCTGGTATTGGCCGGCAAGGGAACATTGACCGAATGCCGCGCCATGGCGGAGCGCACCCTCCAGGACGGCACTGCCTTTGTCAAGTGCTGCCGGATGTTTGCGGCCCAGGGCGGCGATGTGGAGATGGTGAAGGACCCCGACAAACTGCGCAAGGCGACTTACAGTTACGAGATCACCGCCCGGGAGAACGGTTACATTGCCAAAAACGACGTGGAAAAGATCGGCAATGCCAGTGTTCTGCTGGGAGCGGGCCGTATCCGCAAGGAAGACTCCATCGACTTTGCAGCGGGGATTGTCATGCACAAAAAACTGGGGGACAAGGTACGGTCGGGGGAGTCCATCTGCACCTTTTACGCCGACGATCCTGCCCTGTTTGCTCCCGCGGAAGAAATGTACCGCGGCGGGCTCGTCATTTCGGACCAGCAGCCCAATCTGCCGCCGCTGGTGTATGCCCGGGTCACACCCGAGGGCGTCCAGCGGTTCTGACGGCGGGCAATTTGGAAAGGGGACAACGGTATGTCAGAACTCCAATGTGAGAAAATCGCCTATCCCTCGGCGGACGGGCGGCACACCATTGCAGCGTATCTCTACCGGCCGGTACAGGGAGAGCCGCGGGGCGTCATCCAGATCAGTCACGGTATGTGTGAGTATATCGGCCGCTATCGCCGGTTGATCGAGTTTTTTACGGCACACGGATATGCGGTGGGGGGCAACGATCATCTGGGGCACGGCGCCAGCGTCCCGCCGGAGGAACACGGTCATTTTGCGGACAAAAACGGCTGGCGGCTGGTTCTGTCCGACCTCAAGACCATGAACGACCAGCTGCACCGCCGCTATCCCGACCTGCCGGTGGTTCTGTTCGGCCACAGCATGGGCAGCTTTTTTGCACGGTGGTACGCTGAGTACTGGCCGGATACCATCCGCGGCATGATTCTCAGCGGTACGGCAGGCCCTGCCGCCCGCAATGAGCTGGGCTATGCCGTCAGCACCATGGCGGCGGGGGTGGCGGGGTCCCGCTACCACTCCCGCGTGATGATCAAGTCTCAGTTTGCTAAGTATTGCAGCCGCATTCCTGACGCTGTCTCCAAAAATGCATGGATCAGCCGTGACCCGCAGGTGGTGGCCGAGTATGACGCCGACCCGGATTGCAATTTTACCTTTACAGCAGCGGCGTACCGGGATATGCTCCAGGCTTTGACCCATGTCAGCAGCCGCAAATGGGCAAACTCCATTCCCAAAGACCTGCCGATTCTGCTGGTATCCGGCACAGACGACCCGGTAGGGGACTATGGTGCCGGTGTACGGGAGGTCTACGCCATGCTGGGGGACGCAGGCGTCCATGACTTGACCTGCCAGATCTATGAGGGCGGCCGCCACGAGATGCATAACGAGACAAACTCCCGGGAAGTGTTTGAGATGGAGCTGGAATGGCTGGACAGCCGGCTTTTCGGCAATACCGGCGACCAATCCGGTCAGGCATCCGACGACTGAAGATGGCATTACTTTCCGCCACGCGACCACACACGGAAAAGAAATAGAAACCGCCTTTCCCGGCGCACCATGCTGTGCAGGGAAAGGCGGTTTTTGTTTTAAGAAAATATCAGGTTGCCCGGATTGCGGCATCAGCAGATGCGGGGCAGCTGGGCACCGGTCAGCTTGCTCAGGATCCGGCTGCCGAAGGCGGCGTTCAGCATTACCTGTCCGGGGCGGGCCGTGGTGACGCGGCCGATCTGAACGGCACCCTCACCGCCGGGCAACGCATGAAGAGCGGAGAGCACGGCATCCACGCAGGTCGGGTCCACCACCGCCAGCATGCGGCCCTCGCAGGCAGCATAGAGGGGGTCAAGGCCCAGCAGGTCACAGGCGGCGGCAACGGCCGGGTCTACGGGAATGGCGTCCTCCTCCAGCTCGATGCAGAAAGGGCCATGCTCCACAAATTCATTGAGGGTGGTGGCCACACCGCCCCGGGTGGGGTCACGCAGGATGCGTACGCCGCCGGCATCCAGGGCAGCTTTGCTCAGGGCATGGAGGGGGCAGCAGTCGGAGAGCAGGGTGCCCTCACAGGGAATGTCTCCCCGGGCCATCATAACGGCAGCCCCATGACAGCCCACACTGCCGCTGACCAGCACCGCATCGCCGGGGCGGATGGCCGACCGTCCCAATCCATGGGCGCGCAGCACGCCGATGCCCGCTGTATTGATGTAGATGCCGTCCACATGGCCCCGCTCCACCACTTTGGTGTCGCCGGTGACGATCTGGACACCGCAGGCTTTGGCGGTCTCGGCGGCGGAGGCGACGATCTCCCGCAGATCATCCATGGCAAAGCCCTCCTCCAGAATCAGGGCCAGGCTCAGATATTTCGGCTCACCGCCCGCCATGCAGACATCGTTGATGGTGCCGCACACCGCCAGCTTGCCGATGTTGCCGCCGGGAAACCGCCAGGGCGTGACCACAAAGCTGTCGGTGGAAAAGACCGGGCTCCCGCCCAGATCGGACAAAACCGCGCCGTCACCCAGCTCGTTGAGTGCGGCGTTGCCGTAAGCGGGCAGCAGTACCTGTTCGATCAGCTCAGAGGTGCGCAGACCGCCGCTGCCGTGATCCAATGTAACAATCTCTTTCATTTCATGCTCCTTGTCTTTGCGGAAAAGCCGGTCAGCGGGCGCGGTATTTCCAGGCCGCCGCGCAGGCTCCCTCGCTGGAGACCATGCAGGGCCCCACCGGGTCTGCCGGGGTGCAGGCCTTGCCGAAAAGCGGACACTCGCCGGGCTCACAGACACCGCGGATCACCGAGCCGCAGCGGCAGCCGGGAATTTCGTTTGCCTGGCCGGGGACAAAGCCGAATTTTTGGGCAGCGTCCCAGCGGCTGTACTCAGGTCTCAGGGCGTAGCCGCTGTCCGGAATTTCTCCCAGCCCACGCCACAGACTGGTGCGGTGCTCAAACACCTGGTCGATGGCTGCCAGCGCCGCCGGATTCCCTGCGGGGGCCACCAGACGGGTGTATTCGTTCTCCAGTCCGGGATGGCCTTCTGCCAGCATGGCAACCAGCCGCCAGACCGAGTAGAGGATATCTCCCGCCTCAAAACCGCTCACCACGGCAGGCAGTTGAAATTCCCGAGGCAGAAAGGAAAAGGCGATCGCCCCTGTGACGGCGGCCACATGCCCGGGGCAGAGAAAACCGTCCACCGCAAAGTCCGGCGCGGCGATCAGGGCGCGCAGGGCGGGTTCGGTGCGCTTGAGCAGACAGAGAACGGAGAAGTTCTCCAACTCACGGTCGGCAGCTTCCAGAATGCAGGCGGCGGTGCCGGGGGCGGTGGTCTCAAATCCCACCCCGAGAAAAACCACCTGGGTATCCGGCTGGGCGGCAGCCAGTTCCACCGCCTCCATGGGGGAGTAGACGGTCCTGACCTGGGCACCCAGAGCCCGGCGGCGTAGCAGCGTATCGCCCCGCTGAGAGCCGGGCACCCGGAGCAGGTCGCCATAGCTGGCAATCAGAACATCAGGCTGCCCGCAGAGCTGCAGGATGCCGTCAATCTCCCCGGCGGGGGTCACGCAGACCGGGCAGCCGGGACCCGAGAGCAGGCGCACATCGGGGGCAAGGGCAGTGCGCAGTCCTGCCTTGGCGATGGCCATGGTGTGAGTGCCGCAGATCTCCATCAGACGCACCGGCCCGGTCTTTTCCGTCAGGGCGTGGATGGCATCCAGCAGCCGCCGGGAGCCTTCCGGGCGGCGGAAATGATCTTCAAAGAGCATCGATGGCCTCCTGAATGCAGGCAAGGTTTTCCTCCGCCTGCTGCTGGGTCAGTTTCTGGATGGCGAACCCGGCATGGACCATCACATAGTCGCCGGGCTGAATATCGGGGATAAAGTCCACCCGGATGGTCTGGGAGAGACCGGCGGCTTCTCCCACGGCACGCTTGCCGTCAACGGATACAATTTTCAGGGGAACTGCCAGACACATGGAAATCAACGCTCCTTTGTGCAGCCGCGATGGCCAGCTGACCCAGGCAGAGGCCTTCGTCGCCGGGGGAAACGCGGCAATGAGGATAAACCCGGAATCCGTCCGCCTCCAGCAGGCGGGTGATGCCGGACAAGAGATACTGATTGAGAAAGACACCGCCGGACAAAACCACCGGCAGGCGACGGTCATTGAGGGCCCGGCACTGTTCCAGCGCCATGCGGCACAGTGCGTCCATAAATCCGCGGGCCATGGCGGCAGGAGATACCCCCTCTGCCTTGTCGGCACAGAGTGCGCGCAGCAGCGGGCGGGTATCAAAGCGGCGCAGACCGTCCTCCTCATAGAAGGCGACGGGATATACCCGGCCGGGGATGGAGGCGTCGACCAAGGCTTCCAGCAAAGTGGGAGCCTGACCGTCGTAGGCCGCGGCCTGGCGCCCGGTCAGCAGGGAATAGACTCCGTCAAACAACCGCCCGATGCTGCTGGCCGCCGGGCAGGAGATGCCCCGCTCCAGCATGGCAAGCAGGGTGGCGCGGTTTTCCGCAGGCGGAAAAGCGTCGGTGGCAAGCTCTGCATCCCAGGCAAGGGAGAGGGCAATCCGGCCAATTTTTTGGGTGGCAGCGTCCCCGCCGGGCAGCAGGACCGGGCGGATGGACCCCACCCGGCGGAACTGCTCGTATCCGCCCACCAGAAATTCTCCGCCCCAGATGGTGCCGTCCAGCCCCAGGCCGGTACCGTCCCAGACAATGCCGAAGACCTGGCCGTCCAACCGGTTGTCTGCCATGCAGGCGGCCATGTGGGCCCAGTGGTGCTGCACCTGCAGCAGGGGCAGATTCTCCCGCCGGGCAAGCGCCCGGGCTTCCCCGGTGGAGAAGTAGTCAGGATGCAGGTCACAGACCAGCTGCGCCGGCCGGATGCCGAACAGCCGCAGATAGGTCTCCATGGCGGCGCGGTAATGGTCCAGAGTCTCGGCATTTTTCAGGTCGCCGATGTGCTGGCTCAGAAAGGCGTGATACTCCCGTCCGGCCGCAAAGGAAGCCTTTTGCTCGGCGCCAAAGGCCAGAATCCCGGTCACGTCGAAAGCGGTGGTCACCGGCTGGGGGGCGTACCCCCGGCTGCGGCGGAAAAAGTATTCCCGCCCCCGCCACACTGCTGCCAGCGAGTCGTCGCAGCGGTTGACAATATCCCGGTCGTGGAGCAGAAAGCCGTCGGCGATGCCCCGCAGACCCTGCAAAGCCTCGTCGTTTTCGGTCATGACGGGGCGGCCGGGCAGATTGGCGCTGGTCATGACCAGTGTGTCGGGCCCTCCAGAACTGCCGTCCAGCAGCAGGACATGCAGCGGTGTGTAGGGCAGCATGACGCCCAGGCGGGCGTTGGCACTCAGCCCGGTTAGACCCTGCGGGTCACGCTTGCGCAGCAGCAGGATGGGACGCCGGACGCTTTGCAGAAGTTTTTCCTCATCGCCGTCCACAAAGCAGAGTCGTTTTGCGGCGGCAAGATCGCGGCACATGACGGCCAGCGGCTTTTCCTCCCGGTGCTTCCGGCGGCGCAGCCGCCGCACAGCATCGGGATTGGAGGCGTCGCAGGCCAGATGGATGCCGCCCGTCCCCTTGACGGCAATGACCCCGCCTGCGGCCAGAGCCTGCTGGGCCAGAGTCACGGCATCCCCGGGCACCGCAGCGCCCCGGTCATCCAGATAAAAGGCCCTGGGACCGCAGCGCGGACAGCAGTCGGGCTGGGCGTGGTAGCGCCGGGTGGCAATGTCACCGTATTCGGCGGCGCAGTCGGGGCACATGGCAAAGGTGGACATGGAAGTTCCCGGCCGGTCATAGGGCAGGGAACGGATGATGGTGAACCGTGGCCCGCAGTCGGTACAATTGATAAAGGGGTAGCGGTATCGCCGGTCGGAGGGGGTGTACAGCTCCTTCAGACAGGCGGGACAGGGGGCAATGTCCGGGGAGACCAGCGTCGCGCCGCTGTCCTGCCGGCTGTCCCGGATGGTAAAATCCCGGTACCCTGCCAGCCCGTCCATGGGCGTTATCCGGACATCCTCCACCACAGCCAGGGGCGGCGCTTTGCGTTTCAGCCCGTCAGCAAAGCCCTTCAGAGCCTCGTCGGGACCTTCCAGTTCCAGCTCCACGCCGGAGGAGGTATTGCGCACCCAGCCGTTCAGGCTGCATTCCCGGGCCAGCCGGTGGAGAAAGGGCCGGAACCCCACGCCCTGCACAATGCCGCTGACCGCAATGTGGATCCGATGAAGCTCTCTCATGCCAGAGCAGCGCGGATGCGGGCTGCCAGATGGGCGGCCAGCTCGTCCAGCCCTTCGCCGGTGCGGCTGGAGACGACGAACATGGGGCCTTCCGGGTTGACGCCGCGGTAATCGGCCCGCACACGGTCCAGGTCAAACTCAAAGTAAGGCAGCATGTCCCCCTTGTTGACGGCCAGACAGTCGGTGTCGGTGAACATCAGGGGATACTTGGCCACTTTGTCGTCGCCCTCGGGTACGCTCAGCACGGTGAGGCGGAAATCCTCCCCGATGTTGAACTCCGCCGGGCAAACCAGATTGCCGATGTTCTCCACAAACAGCACGTCCAGATGGTCCAGATCAAACTGGGGCAGGATGTGCTGGATGCTCATGGCCTCAATGTGGCAGGCACCGTCGGTGTTGAGCTGTACGGCGGGAATGTTCAGTGCTGCGATTTTTTCGGCGTCGATCTGCCCGGTGATGTCGCCCTCAATGACGCCGATGGCAAATTCATCCCGCAGCCGCTGGATCATCGAGGTAATCAGGGTGGTCTTGCCGGCACCGGGGCTGCCCATGACATTGATCATGCAGACCTTTTTGCCGCGCAGCACCTGGCGCACCTGAGCGCTGACATCCTCATTCCATTCCATGACCTGATGCAGAACTTTGATCTCCATTTATGTATCGACCTCCAAACTGTCAACCAGAAATTCCCGCCCGGACAGCCGCTTGAGCCGGATGCTTTTGCAGAAAGGGCATTCAATATGCCGCCGGTCAATGTCACTTTCCCGGCCGCAGTCCAGGCACCGTACCCGCAGGGGCACCTCAATCACCTCGATCTTTGCTCCCTCGGCAATGGTGCCTTTGGCCAGCACGTCAAGGTACATCTGTACGCATTCAGGTACCACGCCGCAGAACTGCCCCAGCTGCAGGCGGATGATTTTGATTCGCCGGGCATGCTGCTGTTGGGCGGCCTGCAGGGAAATGTCCAGAATGCTTTGTGTGATGGAAAGCTCGTGCATATAGAAGGCTCCTCCGGTAACGACGGAATTCGAATCATTGAATTCTAATTTCCTATTGTATCACTGTGTGTGACAAAATTCCATATGAGGAACCGGAACAAAAACTTGCGTAACGGCAAATTATCAAAAATTTCACAATTTCCGCAGTGTAAAATCATGCGTTTTGCAAATAGCGCCGAAACTGCCGAAGCAAATCGCCAATCTGTGGGGAGAAGAACTAAAAAAATCGAAGGTACAAAAAAATAAAAGCTCCTGGCATTCACGAACACCGCGGGACAACTGATTTTGGGGCGCCGCACAGGAAACAATTGTACAGATGAAATCCTGAACGAGTGTCAAACGCAGAATTTGCCGTGTCTTGTATTTCTTCGGCAGCAGGCATATAATAAAGAGCGGATTCGGCATATTATATGATTCTTTTCCGTAAGGGAGCTTGTTTTATGGGTGTTATTCCAGTCTTGATTTTGTGGCCTGCGCTCATTGCATTGCTGATCCCGCTTCTCAGGAACAGCAAAGCGCGGGGAATCGCGGTTTACGTCGGAGCGGGCGGCGTAATGATTCTGGCCCTGACGCTGCTGATCTCCTGGCTGCGCGGCGGCGGGCAGATGGTCAAGCTGTACCAGCAGACAGAGGGAATCGATCATCTGATGCTGGCCGGCGAACTGGTGCTGATGGTTCTGATCGTTTATCTGAGCATCCGGCACCGCAAGTACCCGGTGATTCTGCTGTCGGTAGGACAGACGGGGCTTCTGATCTGGTCGGAAACCACGCAGCCTGTGGAAGCGCCCTACCATATGGCAGTGGACTGCCTTGCCATGCTGATGTGCATTATTGCGGCATTCGTAGGCGGACTGATCTGCATCTACGCTGTCGGTTACATGAAAGGCTATCATAAACATCACACCGAGTATCAGGATCGCAGCGGCTTTTTCTTCTCCATGCTGTTTCTCTTCCTGGCCGCCATGTTCGGCCTGGTACTGTCTGAAAACCTCGTCTGGATGTATTTCTTCTGGGAAATCACCAGTGTGGTTTCCTTCCTGCTCATCGGCTACACCCGCACGGAGGAGGCTGTCAACAACAGCTTCCGTGCCTTGTGGATGAACCTGCTGGGCGGCCTTGGCTTTGCCATCGGCATTGCGGTGGCAGCCGGCACGCTGGGCACGGTTCAGCTGGGAGAGGTCGTTGCGGCGGGAGCTGTCATACCGGTGGTCATGCTGGCCTTTGCGGGCCTGACCAAGTCGGCACAGCTGCCCTTCTCCTCCTGGCTGCTGGGCGCCATGGTGGCACCCACTCCGTCCAGTGCCCTGCTGCACAGTGCAACCATGGTCAAGGCGGGCGTGTATCTTCTCATCCGTCTGTCGCCGGCGCTGTGCAATACCATGACCGGTATGACGGTGGCTTTCATCGGCGGCTTCACCTTCATTGCAGCCAGCATGATGGCCATTGCCCAGAACGACGGCAAAAAAGTTCTGGCATTCTCCACCATTTCCAACCTGGGCCTGATCGTGGCCTGTGCCGGCATCGGCGCGGAGGAGACAATCTGGGCCGCCATTTTGCTCATGATCTTCCACTCGGTCAGCAAATCCATGCTGTTTCAGGCGGTGGGCTCCATCGAGAACAGCCTGGGCTCCCGTGATATTGAGAGCATGCACGGTCTGCTGCTCCGCCTGCCCCGCCTGACTTATATTATGGGCATCGGCATTGCGGGCATGTACCTGGCGCCTTTCGGCATGCTGATCTCCAAGTGGGTGGCTCTCAAGGCTTTTGTGGATGCCGACAACTATCTGCTGGTCATCTTCCTGGCCTACGGCAGTGCAACCACCATGCTGTACTGGACCAAGTGGCTCAGCAAGCTGGTGTCGCTGCACCACACCAAGGAACCCGCCCACGATGCGACCCTGCCCGACCAGTACCTTTCCATGTACATCCATGCGGCGGCCACGCTGCTGCTTTGCCTGCTGTTCCCGCTGGTTTCCACCTATGTGGTGGACCCCATGATCGTGGAACTGTTCGGCTCGGCCCATGAAGTGCTGTCCATGAGCGTGCTGACCACCATGGCCATCATGCTGGTCTCGGTCATCTTTGTCCCGTCGCTCATGTTCCTGCTGACGAGAGCGACCCATCGGGATTACGTTCCCATCTATATGGGCGGCATCAACGAGGGGGACAATACCTACTTCACCAACAGCTTCGGCGAGCCGGAGCATCTTTACCTGAGCAACTGGTATCTCCGGTTTGAGTTCGGCATGCGCAGACTGATGCGTCCGGCGGTGATTGTGGCCGCGGGTGTTCTGATCGTCATGCTTTGCCTGATCGTAGGGGGTGCAGTGTAATGCAGGTAGTATCTGTTGTACTTTATCTGATCCTGGCCCCGTTTGTGGGGGCATTGCTCGACGGTTTCGACCGCATCATTTCGGCGCGGATGCAGGGCCGCAAGGGCCCGCCGCTTCTGCAGCCCTTCTATGATCTGGCCAAGCTGTTTTCCAAACAGATGCTGGCGGTCAACAGCGTGCAGATGCTGCTCAATCTGAGCTATCTGGTCTTTCTGGCGGTGGCGGGCGCCATGCTGTTTGCCGGCGCCGATATCCTGATGAGCCTGTTCATTCTTTCCACGGCGGACATGTTCCTGGTCATGGCGGCATCCAGCGATTCCTCGCCCTTCTCCACCCTGGGCGCCGGCCGCGAGATGATCCAGATCATGGCCTACGAGCCCATGACGCTGCTTCTGGCGGTGGGCTTTTACCTGGCCACCGGTTCCTTCCAGGTAGTGGACATCATCCATATGCCTTACAGCACCGTGCTGCCCATGCCGGGCTTTTTGATCGGCTTCTTCTTTGTCATGGCCATCAAGCTGCGCAAGTCGCCCTTTGACCTGTCCACCAGCCACCATGCCCATCAGGAGCTGGTCAAAGGCCTGACCACCGAGATGGCGGGCCCTACCTTTGCCATCATGAACATTGCCGAATACTACGAAATGACGCTGATGCTGGGCATTGTGGCGCTGTTCTTCATCAACGAAAACTGGTGGAGCTGGCCCATCGCCATTGTGGCCTGCCTGTTCGTATTCTTCCTGGAAATTCTGTGGGATAACGTCAGCGCCCGCGTCAAATGGCGCACGCTGCTGGACAGCTGTTGGGTCGTCACGCTGCTTTCGGGCGGACTCAACGGTTTGATCCTCATGCTGATTCGATAAGGAGGGGCGCAAAGGTATGGCAAAACTGGCAAAATCCCCGTGGCTGCTGCATTATGACGCCAGCAGCTGCAACGGGTGTGATATTGAGGTTCTGGACTGCACGACGCCGCGGTATGACATCGAGCGCTTCGGCATCATCAACACCGGCGATCCCTTCCAGGCCGATATCCTGCTGATCACCGGCGGCATCAACAATCAGTGCGAGAGCGTTGTCCGCCAGCTGTACAGCCAGATGCCCGACCCCAAGGTGGTCGTGGCGGTGGGCATCTGTGCCTGCACCGGCGGTGTGTTCAAGGACTGTTACAACATCAAGGGCGGCGTGGATACGGTCATCCCGGTGGATGTCTATGTGCCGGGCTGTGCGGCCCGCCCCCAGGCCATCATTGACGGTGTAGTCAAGGCTCTGGAGATTCTGGAGCAGAAGCGAGAGGCTTATTCCGAAAAACAGGAACAGAAAGGCCGCGCATGAGGGAAGGAGAGTGCCCGATGGAGCATTTGAATACGATTGAACCCATCACCATGGCAGAGTTCATGCCTGCGGTGATCCGGTTCAAGATGGACGGCTGGCGGGTCGTGCAGATCTGTGCCAACCGTGTGCCCGACGGATACGAGATGAGCTATTCGTTCGGCAAGGATTATGATATGCGCACCCTGCGCCTGACGGTGGGGGAAAACGAAACGATCTCCAGCATTACCCAGGTATATCCCGGCGCGTTTTTGCAGGAGAACGAAGCCGCCGAGCTGTTCGGTGTCAAGATCGAGAGCATCGACAAGGACTATCACGACAAGCTGTACCGCATCGCGCGGGAAACGCCGTTTAAGCAGAAGGGGTGAGCGGACATGGCAAAGCAGAGTATTGTACCGTTCGGCCCGCAGCATCCCGTGCTGCCCGAACCGATTCATCTGGACCTTGTTCTGGAAGATGAGGTCGTGGTCAAGGCAGTGCCCAGCATCGGTTTTGTGCATCGCGGCCTGGAAAAACTGGTGGAGACCAAAGACTATAAGGACTATGTTTACATTGCCGAGCGTGTCTGCGGTATCTGCAGCTTTGGTCACGGCATGGGCTACTGCCAGTGCCTGGAAAAAATCATGAATATCGAAATCCCGCGCCGTGCAGCCTACCTGCGCACCATCTGGGTGGAGATGAGCCGTGTTCACAGCCATTTGCTCTGGCTGGGCCTGCTGGCCGACGCCATGGGCTTTGAGAGCCTGTTCATGCAGTGCTGGCGCCTGCGGGAAAAAATTCTTGATATGTTTGACGCCACCACCGGCGGCCGCATCATCTTTTCGGTCAACTGTGTGGGCGGTGTGCTCAAGGACATGGATACCGGCATGCTGCTGAAGATCGTGGATACCGTCAATGAGATGGAGAAGGAACTGCGCCCCATTGCGGAGGCTTTCCTGCGGGATCTGTCGGTGGGAACCCGCCTGCATGGCCTGGGCATTCTCAAGCCTGACCAGGCCCGCCTGATGGGCGCGGTAGGGCCCATGCTCCGTGCCAGCGGCGTGGCCTATGATACCCGCCTGCTGGGCTACGCAGCCTACAATGATTTGGACTTCGAGCCCATCACCGCAGCGGAGGGGGATTCCTTTGCCCGCTGCGAGGTCCGCATTCACGAGATCTACCAGTCCTTCAGCCTGATCCGCCAGGCCGTGGAAAAGATCCCGGAAGGTCCCATCTGTGTGCCGGTCAAGGGCAATCCCAACGGCGAGCACTTTATGCGCATCGAGCAGCCCCGGGGCGAGGCAATTTACTACGTCAAAGCCAACGGCACCAAATTTGTGGAGCGTTTCCGTCTGCGCACGCCCACCACAAACAACATTCCTCCCATGCTGGATATGCTCAAGGGCTGCCAGCTGGCCGATGTGCCGCTGCTGATTTTGACCATCGATCCCTGCATCAGTTGTACCGAGAGGTGAGAAAGCATGGCGGAATGGAAGTTTTTGCCGTTTGCGCAGACGGCGCTCAAGAATCTGTTCAGCGCCCCGGTGACCACCGGGTATCCCTTTGAACCGGCCCAGTATCCCGACCGGATGCGCGGCCATGTATCTATCCAGATCGAAAACTGCATCAGCTGCGGCCTGTGTGCCCGCAGCTGTCCGCCCGGCGCCCTGACGGTGGACCGCAAGGCAGGCACCTGGACCATCAACCGGTTTGATTGTGTGCAGTGCGGCAACTGTGTCAACGTCTGCCCCAAAAAGTGTCTGAGCATTGTTCCGGGCTATACCCAGCCGGATGTTGCCAAGCACAGCGATACCTTTACCCGTCCGCAGCAGCCTGCCCAGGCAGCCAGGCCCGGGGCAAAGCCGGTCAACGACGCGGCCAAGTGTGTCTACTGTACCCTGTGTGCCAAAAAGTGCCCGCAGGAAGCCATCACGGTGGACCGTGCCGCCAAGAGCTGGACCCTGGATGCCGAGAAATGTGTGGGCTGCGGCCTCTGTGCAGCATCCTGCCCCAAAAAGTGCATCACCATGCAATGATTTTACACTGCCGGCAGGAACAGACCGCAGGAACCGAACAATTTTATAAACAAAAGCAGCCTTCCCGCGCTTTTCCCGGCGCCGGAAGGCTGCTTCTTTCTGTTTTATATTTTGCGATTTTGCGGCATAAGGACGTGCCTTGTACCGACGGAGAGAACAGCTCACTCTGCCGACAAGATCACACCGCCGCCCATCACATAGCCGTCGCGGTAGAATACGGCGCTCTGGCCGGGGGCGGGGGCACGGACCGGCTCGGGGAAATCCACCGTCAGCACGCTGTCCTCGCAGCGGACAACGCAGGCGGTGGGTTTGGCGGCACTGCGGATCTTCACAAGATACTCGCCGTCGGCCAGAGGCAGTCCGTCGGGGGTGACGACAGAATCCACAAGGATGCGCCGGTTGAACTCCCCGCCGCTCTCGGCCAGACGGATGTTGCCGTCGGGCAAGATCTCCCGGACAAACAGCGGCCGTCCCGCCGAGAGTCCCAGCCCCTTGCGCTGGCCCACGGTGTAGTGGTCCACCCCCAGGTGGGGGCCCAGCTCCTCGCCGTCGGGACCGATAAACCGCCCGGCTTTGGGGGTCATGCCCCGGGCACGGATGAAAGCGGAGTAATCCCCGTCGGGGATAAAGCAGATCTCCATGGAGTCGGGGGCATCGGCACAGCGCAGATCAATGTCGTGGGCAATGTCCCGGACATCGGACTTTTCAAATTCCCCAAGGGGAAGGATCAGCCGGTCCAGAATGTTCCGGCCCAGGCGGTAGAGCATGTAGCTCTGGTCCCGGGCTGCGCTCTCGGCGGTGCAGATTCGGCAGACGCCGTCAGAGCAGCGCTCAATGCGGGCATAGTGCCCGGTGGCAAGATAGGGGATGCCCAGCTCGTCGGCTTTTTCCGCCAGCAGGCGGAACTTGACCGCCGGATTGCAGAGAATGCAGGGGTTGGGGGTGCGTCCGGCGCAGTAGCTTTCGCAGAAGGGGGTGACGACCTCCCGGTCGAAGGCCTCGGCCGCGTCGATCACGTGCACCTCCACGCCCAGAGAGCGGGCGGCGTCCCGGGCGGCGGCCACAGCGGCATCGTGGGCGGGGGAAAAGCGGATGACCGCACCCTCCACGGCAAAGCCCTGCTCCTGCAGGATCCTCACCGTCACGCTGGAGTCCACACCGCCGCTCATGCCCACCAGAACGCGGTCCTGCTTTTCATAGGTGTTGAAGCCCATAGCATCCATGGCAATTTCTCCTTTATACAGTGGGTGGAAAGAATGGGGGCAAAACGGCAGAATCAGGCCTGCCTGCCGCCGTATTTTTTGCTCTGCGCCACAGCCAGACGGTCGCAGCGCTCGTTTTCGGGATGACCGGCATGGCCCTTGAGCCAATGGTAGTGGATCACATGCTTTTCGCTTTCCGCCAGAAGTTGCGCCCACAGGTCGGCGTTCAGGGCAGGGGACTTGTCGGCCTTTTTCCAGCCCCGGGCCCGCCAGCCTTTTGCCCAGCCCTTTTCCAGCCCGTTGATGACGTACTGGCTGTCGGAATAGAGATCAATGTCGCAGGGCTCCTTCAGCTGGCGCAAAGCCTCCAGAAGACCGGTCAGTTCCATGCGGTTGTTGGTGGTGCCAGCCTCCCCGCCGGAAAGTTCCTTTTCGTAGACCTTGTCAGCCGTGCGAAAGCGCAGGATCGCTCCCCAGCCTCCGGGACCGGGATTGCCGCTGCACGCGCCGTCGGTGTAGATTTCGATGTGTTTCATGTTGAACTCCTGCTATATTGTCCATACTGAGCATGGAAAAACGTCGGTTTGCTTCTGCCATTATACCCGCTTTACAGGCGGCAGGCAAGGGGAACGGCTCTGGGGCTCAGAATTGACAAGCTATCCAATAGCAATTATAATGTTTTTATCTGCAATGTTCGTGTTATGCTGGCATTCGGGCCCGGCCGCGCCTGACAGGCGGGCTTTTCGCGCCCCAACAAAAAATCCGGTGTGAGTGGAGTAACGTTCAGACAGCACATTTTTTGCGCAGAACGCTCCCGGTCACAGGGTTTGTAGGTCTCCATATTTTGGAATACTGCGGTCAAGCCGCGACACAAATACATTACGTTTACCTGCTGCAGGGCCCGGCATCCGCCAAAGGCGCGGATGTCGGCTTTGCCGAGCAATCCTACGGAGGTTTCAATGGAAGAATTCAACGACAAGCGTCAGACCGAAAAAGCAAAGAATCCGCGCACGCCTCAGCGGCGTCCTCGCCGTCAGCCTGCGGCCAAGGCGGCAGAGCCTGCACAACAGGGAGAAGGCGCACAGAATACCGCAAAACCCCGCCGTCCGCAGCGTCCGCGCCGCGCACCGGTTCCTCAGGCGCCCAACCGCAATGCCCAGCAGACGGCCAGAACGGTGCCGGTACAGCAGAATCGTGCCCCCCGTCCCCGCCGGGGCCAGAACGTCCAGGCAGATGCCCCTGCCATCCCCATGCACATCTGCCCGTTGGGCGGCTTGGGCGAGGTTGGCAAAAACATCACCCTGTATGAGTGTCAGGGGGACATGATCCTGATTGACTGTGGGCTCGTGTTCCCGGACTCGGATATGTTCGGCGTCGATCTGGTCATCCCCGACTTCACCTATGTGCTGGAGAACAAGGACCGCATCAAGGGCATCTTCATCACCCACGGTCACGAGGATCACATCGGCAGTCTGCCTTATCTGCTGCGTCAGTTCAACGTGCCCATCTATGCGGCCAAACTGACCATCGGCCTCATCCGCAACAAGCTGGAGGAGCACGGACTGGCATCCAGCACCAATTTTGTGGAGATCCGTCCCCGGCAGAAGGTCCGTCTGGGCTGTTTCACCATCGAGCCCATTCATGTCAACCACTCCATTCCGGATGCCCTGGCCTTTGCCATTGAGTGCCCGGCGGGCATCGTCATCCATACCGGCGACTTCAAGATCGACTACACGCCTCTTTCCGGGGACGCGGTGACCGATCTGTCCACCATTGCCGAGTACGGCCGCCGCGGGGTCCTGGCTCTGCTGGCTGACTCCACCAACGCCGAGCGCCCCGGTTTCACTGCCACCGAGCAGACGGTGGCGGAAGGAGTCCGCAGCCTGTTTGCCCGGGCGCGGAACAAGCGTATCATTGTGGCGACCTTCGCCTCCAACATTTACCGCATCCAGCAGATCATCGACCTGGCCATTGAGTCGGGCCGCAAGGTGGCGGTAAACGGCCGCAGCATGGTTTCCAACACCGAGATGGCCAAGGAGCTGGGCTACCTGCATGTGCCCGATACCGTGCTCATCGACATTGAGGAGGTCAACAAGTATCCTCCCGAGAAGGTGGTCCTCATCACCACGGGCAGCCAGGGCGAGCCTCTGTCGGCGTTGTCCCGCATGGCTCAGGCCAGCCACCGCAACGTCAAGGTCGGCCCCGGGGACTTCATCATCATCTCGGCCCGGCCCATCCCCGGCAACGAAAAGACCGTCACCAAGGTGGTCAACGGACTGCTGGCCCTGGGCGCCGAGGTCATCTATGAGAACATGTACGACACCCACGTGTCCGGCCACGCCTGCCAGGAAGAGCAGAAGCTGATGCTGACCCTTGCCCACCCCCAGTATTTCCTGCCGGTGCACGGTGAGTTCAAACAGCTCAAGCGTCATGCCGAGACGGCGGAACAGCTGGGCTATATTCCTAAGCAGAACATCTATATTGCGGAGAACGGCCAGAATCTGCGCCTCTCCCGGGATTCCCTGACGCTGGAGGGCACCGTGCCCGCAGGCGCCGTCATGGTGGACGGCTACGGTGTGGGCGATGTGGGCAATGTGGTCCTGCGCGACCGCCACCACCTGTCGGAGGACGGCATCATTGTGGTCACCGTCACCATCGACGGCCGCAGCAGCCGGGTGCTGGCAGGGCCGGAACTGGTCTCCCGCGGCTTTGTCTACGTTCGGGAGAGCGAGGAACTTATGGACGGCGCCCGTGCCCAGGTGGAGATGGCTCTTGACCGTGCCCTGGCCGACCACGCCCATGACTGGAACAGCCTCAAGACCCGCGTGCGGGAGGCACTTTCCAGCTATATCTATCGCAAGACCAAGCGCAGCCCCATGATTCTGCCCATCCTGATGGAAGTCTAAACCAACCCTTTGGCCCGCCGGGGGCGCAGTCTCCCGGCGGATTCAGTTGAGGAAGTACGATGAAAAACAAGTTACGCCTGGACACGGCGGCCATCATGGTGCTGCTGATGCTGTGCTGCGCGGCGTTGGCCGTACCGGTGGTGCTGTATGCACCCCAGTGGCTGCTGGCGCCGGTGATTGTGCTGGCGGCGGCGGTGATTCTCATTGCAGTCAACCGCCGACGCGTGCGCACCTTCATCGCCCGGAACCTGAGCGGCAATGTGTTCGGCGGCAGCAAGGTCCAGTATTCGCTGGCGCAGCTACCGCTGCCGGCTTTTCTCATGTCCGGCAACTCTGTTTTGTGGTATAATGCTTATTTCAAGGACAGTGTCCTCGGCGGGGCCGATGCCGTGCTCATGCCGGTGGAAAAACTGCTGCCCGGGCTGGATATGGCGGTCTGCTCCCGTCCGCACGGGCAGGACATTACCGTCAACGGCTTCCGCTTCACGGCGTACGCCAGCCCCAGCCCCACCTCCAACGGCGCCAGCATCGTCTACCTCGTGGACGACACCTTTTATAAGGACACGCTGGACGAGTACACCGCCAGCCGTCCGGCCTGCATGATCATTGTCATCGACAGCTATGATGAGCTCTTCACCGACATGAAGGACTCGGAGCAGGCCCACGAGCAGGAGGCCATCAACCGCCTGCTGGAGGAATACATCGGCCAGACCACCGGCTTTCTGCGCCGGGTGGCCAACAACCGCTACATTGCGGTGGTGGAGGAGCGCCACATCCGCCGGATGATCAAGCATCGCTTCGACATTCTGGACAAGGTGCGCGCCCTGCATCCCGGCGGTTCGCTGACCCTGTCCATCGGCGTGGGCCACGGCGGCAAGACCTTGGCCGAGTGCCAGGAGATGGCCAGGGAGAGCATTGACATCGCCCTGGGCCGCGGCGGCGACCAGGCGGCGGTCAAGACGCTGGACGGCTTTGAGTTTTTCGGCGGCGTCTCCCACGGTGTGGAAAAGCGCAGCCATGTCCGCAGCCGCATCATTGCCAATGCCCTGGAGGACCAGATCCGCCAGAGCGACAGCGTGCTCATCATGGGCCACAGCATGAGCGACCTGGATGCCATCGGATCGGCCATTGGCGTGCTGCGCATGTGCAAGATGTGCGGTGTGCCGTCGGTCATCACGGTACATAAGGGCGCTACTTTGGCGGGCCAGCTCATCGACCTGTTCATCAAGGCAGGGGAGGGCGACAACTTTATTGAGCCCGAGGAAACCTACGAGATCATCACCCCCAAAACGCTGCTGATCGTGGTGGATACCTATCAGAAGCGCCTGTTGGAAAGCCAGAAAATCTACGAAAAATGCCAGCGGGTGGTTGTCATTGACCATCACCGTATGGCGGTGGGGCACATCGACAACCCCATTCTGCTCTATCATGAGCCCTATGCCTCCAGTGCCAGCGAGCTGGTGTGTGAGCTCTTGCAGTTCATGCCCACACAGGGAAATATTACCCCGCTGGAGGCCCAGGCACTGTTGGCCGGCATCATGCTGGACACCCGCAGCTTTGCCCTGCATGTGGGCGTGCGCACCTTTGAGGCGGCCGCCTGGCTGCGCAGCCGCGGCGCCCAGACTGCCGACACCAAGCTGCTGTTCAATGTTTCCAAGGCAGAGTACGAGGCCCGCGCCCACATTGTGGAGGACGCCTATATCTATAAGGGCTGTGCCGTTGCGGTGTCGGAGGAGCTGGAACCCGGCATGAACGTGGTGCTGCCCATGGCTGCCAACGATCTGCTCACCATCACGGGAGTGGATGCCAGCTTTGTTGCCGTCGCCAAAAACGGCGGTGTCAATATTTCGGCGCGCAGTATGGGCGCGCTGAACGTCCAGGTCATTCTGGAGCCTCTGGGCGGCGGCGGTCATCTGACCATGGCCGGTGCCCAGCTCAAGAACTGCTCGCTGGAGGAGGCCGAGCGCCGCATCCGCGAGGAGATCGATCACTATCGCGCCAACCAGTCAGCGTCCAACGCTGTACCTGTGAGAAAACCGTAATTGTAAGGAGGGGTTCACTGTGAAAGTGATTCTGAAACAGGATGTGAAGAACATCGGCAAAAAGGACGAGATCCATGAGGTCTCGGACGGCTACGCACGCAACTTTCTGTTCCCGCGGGGACTGGCCGCTGTGGCCGACGCCGGCGCGCTGAACGTCGCCCGCACCAAGGTGGAAGCCAAGGCTCACCATGAGGCGGAGGCCCGTGCCGCCGCCCAGGCTCTGGCCGACAAGATCAAGGACAAGACCGTGGTGGTCAAGGTCAAGGGCGGTGCTTCCGGCAAGCTGTACGGCAAGGTCACCTCCAAGGATGTGGCCGACGCCCTCACCAAGCTCATCGGCGCCGAAGTGGACAAGAAAAAGGTGGAGATGCAGTCCAACATCAAGGAGTTCGGCAGCTACGATGCCGCCGTCCGCCTGTATCAGGGCGTCTCGGCCAGCTTCAAGGTCAAGGTCGAAGAACTGTAAAGCAGAGCACGTTTACACCTCATGCAGATCAAAGGAGGCGCCCACATGCCGGGCAATGAGCTGAGCCTTTCGGGGCTGGGCATCCAGATGCCCTACAATATGCAGGCGGAGCAGAGTGTCCTTGGCGCCGCTTTGATGGATGAGAACATCCTCACCCAGCTGATTACCGAGCTGGAACCGGAGATGTTCTACTCCGACCAGAACCGCGCAGTCTACACCCAGATGGCGGCGCTGTTTGCCGAGAACGAGGCCGTGGACGTGGTCACCCTGGTAGACGCCCTGGCCTCCAGCGAGGCTTTTCAGGGGGCTGACGACGCCAAAATCTACGTTGCCCGCCTGGCCGAGACGGTTCCGGCCCTGTCCAATGTGGAATCCTACATCCGCATTGTCCGGGAGAAATACCAGACCCGCCGCCTGATCGAAGCCGCCCGCTCCATTTTGCAGCAGACGGCGGAGGAATCCGACGCCGACATGCTGCTGGAGAGCGCCGAGCAGAAGATCTACGACATCCGCAGCGGCAAGGACAAGACCGGCGTCAAGACCATCAAGGAATCCATCCTGGATGTCATTGCCACGCTGCAGAAGCTCAGCGGTCCCGACCGGGACAAGTACGCGGGCATTCCCACCGGCTTTACCTATCTGGATACCGTCCTCACCGGCCTGGGCCGCTCCGACCTGGTCATTCTGGCAGCCCGTCCCGGCATGGGCAAGACGAGCTTTGCCTTGAACATTGCCACCAACGTCGCCCGCCTGCAGAAGGTGCCCACCATTGTGTTCAGCCTGGAAATGACCTGCGAACAGCTGACCGACCGTATTCTTTCCAGCACGGCGGGCATTGACAGCCAGACCTTCCGTACCGGCCGCCTCAACGACTCGGACTGGAATGACCTGGTAGGGGCCAGTACCCTTTTGTACGATGCGCCCATCTATATGGACGACTCCTCGGGCATTTCGGTGCCGGAGATCAAGGCCAAAATCCGCCAGATCAATCAGGACCCCAAAAAGGACCGCATCGGGCTGGTCATCATCGACTATCTTCAGCTCATGCAGTCCTCCAAACGGACTGAGAGCCGCGTGCAGGAAATCAGCGACATCACCCGGAACCTCAAGATCATGGCGAAGGAACTCAACGTCCCCGTTATTGCCCTGTCCCAGCTGTCCCGTGCGGCGGAAAAGACCAGCGGCCGGTCCGATCACCGGCCGCAGCTGTCCGACCTGCGTGACTCGGGCTCCATCGAGCAGGACGCCGACGTGGTTTTGTTCCTCTACCGTGCCGCCTACTACAACAGCCAGAACGGCGAGGGGGAGCAGGCGGATGAAAATGTGGCCGAGTGCATCGTTGCCAAAAACCGTCACGGCGAGACCACCTCGGTCAAGCTGGGATGGGACGGTGCCCATACACGCTTTATGAATTTGGATTACAGCCATGACAACTTCAACGGTGGATCCGATCATTGAACAAACAGAAGAATCCCTGCTGGCGTTCTGCCGGCAGCGCGGGCTGTTCAAGCCCGGCGACAGGGTCATTGCAGCCTGCTCCGGAGGGGCGGACTCCATGGCCCTTTTGCTGTTTCTTTACCGCTGCCGCCGCCAGCTGAAGATCGAGGTACTGGCCACCCATGTGGACCACGGCATCCGGGGGGAGCAGTCCCATGCCGACGCCCGCTTTGTGGAGCAGTTCTGCCGCTCTTTGGGGGTGGAACTGTTTGTCTACGATGCCCGGCGGGAGGGGGTGGAGATCCCGCCCCACGCCAGCGAGGACTGGGCAAGGCGGCTGCGCTATGCCTGGTTTGACGCCCTGGCCCAGCGGGAGGAAGCGAAGATCGCCACGGCGCACACCCTGTCCGATCAGGCGGAGACCCTGCTGTTTCGGCTGGCCCGGGGCACGGGACTCCACGGCATGACGGGCATTCCGGTGCGCCGGGGCGTCTATGTGCGGCCCTGCCTCTGCATCACGGGGGCACAGACGGCAGCATACTGTGACGCACTTGGGCAAAGCTATGTACAGGACTTCACCAACGAGACCGACGACTATGCCCGCAACCGCATCCGCCACGGGGCCATGCCGGCCCTGGCCAGCGTGAACAGCGCGGCAGAGCGGTCCATTGGGCGGTTCTGCCGCCAGATGCAGGAGCTGGACGACTGGCTGACCGCCGAGGCGGCGGCCCTTCTGCAGGCGGCCGCCCTGGAGGACGGTTACGATGTGGAGCGTTTGAGGGAGGCCGACGGCCCAATCCTGACCACAGCCCTGCACAGCCTCATCGTGCCCGAGCGGGATGCGGAGGAGAAGTACGTCAGCCTGCTGCGCTTTCTGATCCTGAGAGGGGACGGGGCCCTGCAGCTGACCCAGGATGTGAACTTCAAGGTGAAAAATGGTGTGCTGCGGCGCATTGCACCGCCGGGGGCGCTACCGCCGCCGGCACCGCCGCAGCCGGCCCTGCCGGGGGTTTATCGCCTGCCGGGGGGCTATACCATCGAGATTCAGGTGCAAAAGTATGAAGAATTTCTGAAAAATGAACCAATTTTCAAAAAAGACTTAAACTGTTGCGCAGATTATGATAAAATACAAAAGAGTATTTTGCTGCGTACACGTCAGCCGGGGGATGACTTCCGTCCGGCGGGCCGTCATGTCAGGAAAACACTCAAAAAATTGTTCAACGAACTTGGTGTGAAACCGGAGGAGCGGGCGCTGATGCCTTTGCTGGCGGATGGCAGTGAAGTCGTCTGGCTGTGGGGCAGCGGATTTGCCGAGGGCCTGGCCCCCGACCGCAATACGCGGACGGTGCTGGTGGTGCATGCTGAGCGGGATACGGAGGCTTGAATCCATGTATGATATGAACCGCGACATCGACCATGTTCTGGTGTCGCAGCAGCAGCTGCAGGACAAGATCAGCGAGCTTGGCGCGCAGATCAGCCGGGACTACGACGGGCACGAACTTCTGCTCGTCTCCATTCTCAAGGGATCTGTGGTGTTTATGACGGATCTGATGCGCGCCATCAGCATTCCCTGCGCCATCGACTTTATGGTGGTGTCCAGCTACGGCGGTTCCAACACCACGACCACGGGTCTGGTCAAGATCGTCAAGGACCTGGATCAGGATCTGACCGGTAAGGATGTGCTGATTGTGGAGGATATCCTGGACACCGGCGTGACGCTGTCCCATCTGATGCCCATGCTGCGCATGCGCAATCCCAGCAGTGTCAAAATCTGTTCGATCCTGTCCAAACCCAGCCGCCGCAAGGCCGACATTGAGCCCGACTACAAGGGCTTTGACGTGCCGGATGAATTTGTGGTCGGTTACGGCCTGGACTACGACGAAAAGTACCGCAACCTGCCCTATGTGGGAGTCCTGAAACCCGAAATTTACACTAAGGCGTAAAATGGCGCCGCGTTCCGGCAACAAGAGTAGGAGTTGATTTCTTGCAACAAAAACCTCGCTTCAGCGGCGGAATTGTGATTGCGATCGTGCTGGTTCTGGCACTTGTAATGGTGACGATGTATTCGTCGCTGTCCGGTACCGATACCAGCACCATGGCCTATTCCGACGTAATCGAATACTTTGAAAACAATCAGGTTACCGCCTTTGACCTGGATTTGAACACCGGCGTCATTGAGATGAGCCTGAAGGAAGGGGACAAGCCCCTGCCTGAGAACGCCCAGCAGCAGACCGAGGCAACCGGACTGCTGCAGGAACTCTCCGGCAATGAGGACTACGGCCCCAAAAACGGCGGCACAGTGGTTGCTACCTACAAGCTGCCTTATATCGATTATTTCCTCAGCACCCTGCGGGATGAAGGCCTGATCGAGCAGTACAATGAGGCCAATCCCGACGCTCCCATGGTCTACGATATGTCCCCGGTCAAGCCGAGCATTCCGTGGATGGAGCTGCTGCTCTATGTCATCATGATCGGCGGCGTGGCATTTTTGTTCATTTCCATGTACCGCAGCGGCGCAGGCGGCAGCGGTATCATGAATGTGGGCCGTGCCAAGGTCAAGGATCAGCAGGAGAGCCAGCGCAAGGCAACCTTCGCCGACGTGGCCGGTGCCGAGGAGGAAAAGGCCGAACTTCAGGAAGTTGTGGAGTTCCTCAAGGCGCCCGAGCGGTTCAATTCTCTGGGCGCGCGCATTCCTCACGGTGTGCTGCTGGTGGGCCCTCCGGGCACCGGCAAAACACTGCTGGCCCGTGCCTGTGCCGGTGAGGCGGGCGTTCCTTTCTATGCCATTTCCGGTTCCGATTTCGTCGAGATGTACGTCGGCGTCGGTGCTTCCCGCGTGCGTGACCTGTTTGAAAAGGCCAAAAAGACCATGCCCAGCATCATCTTCATTGATGAGATCGATGCAGTGGGCCGTCAGCGCGGCACCGGCCTGGGCGGCGGCCATGACGAGCGCGAGCAGACCTTGAACCAGCTTCTGGTTGAGATGGACGGCTTTGATGCCAACGACGGAGTTATCGTCATGGCGGCGACCAACCGCGCCGACATCCTGGATAAGGCTCTGCTCCGTCCCGGCCGTTTTGACCGCCAGGTCTATGTGGGCCTGCCCGATGTCAAAGGCCGTGAGGAGATCCTCCGCGTCCACACCAAGAACAAGCCCCTGGGCCCCGATGTCAACCTCAAGACCATCGCCCAGTCCACTGCGGGCTTCTCGGGCGCAGACCTGGAAAACCTGGTCAACGAGGCCGCGCTGCTGGCTGCCCGCAAGGGCAAGAAGGCTATCACTGAGCCTGAAATCGAGGAGGCCTCCATCAAGGTGGTGGCCGGCCCCGAGAAGAAGAGCCGCGTTGTGACCGACAAGGAAAAGCGCCTGACTGCCTACCATGAGGCCGGCCATGCCATCACCGGTTACTATTGCCCGACCCATGACCCCGTGCATCAGATCAGCATCATTCCCCGTGGGGCCGCGGGCGGCTACACCATGTATCTGCCCGATAAGGAGCCCAGCTATGTGACCCGCACTGCCATGAGCGAGGACATCGTCTGCCTGCTGGGCGGCCGTGTGGCGGAACAGCTGGTGCTGGAGGATATCTCCACCGGTGCCTCCAATGACCTGGAGCGCGCCACCGACCTGGCCCGTGCCATGGTCACCCGCTATGGCTTCTCCGAGCGTCTAGGCCCCGTTGTCTACGGCAACGATCCCGGCCAGACCTTCCTGGGCCGTGACCTGGCCCAGGGCAAGGGATATTCGGAGACCATTGCCTCCGAGATCGACAATGAGATCCGCGATATCATGGACGAGTCCTACGAATCTGCGCGCCGCATCCTGTCCGATCATATGGACAAGCTGCACGCAGTGGCCAAAGTCCTGATGGAGAAGGAAAAGATCTCCGGCGATGATTTCCGTGCCCTGATGGAGGATCGCCCCACTGCGGATGCGGACGACGAGGAGATGCCTGCGCAGGCGCCGGAAGCTCCGGCCCAGGACAGCACCGCGCAGCAGCCTCCGGTGCAGGAGTGAGAAAGATGATGCTGCGGCGGAACCCTGGCTGCAGCGCAGGGATAGCAACAATTAAGCAAGGTGAGTGAAGCATGGATCAGAATTTCTCTTTGATGGCCCAATCCCGTGCCAACTATTATACTGCGGGCAGCCCGGTTCAGTTTGTCCGCGTGGAGCTGCTGAAAGGCGACGTGACCGGCGAGGTTGCGGTCTGCCTGACTTTCAAGAATGTCGGAACCGAACCGCTGACCGGGCTTGTGATCCATTTCAAGTGTAAAGATGCGGCAGGCCAGGTCCTGTGCGAGGATGATTTCTACTATGAGCAGCTGGATGCACAGCCGGGCGATCTGTTCGGCAGCGACGATGCAGTCTATGTCAGCGATACGCCGGTGTCCAGCGTCGAGATCGAGCAGGACCGCGCTTTCCTGAACGGGCGCGGTGTAGACCTGCGGGGATACAAGCGCGTCCGCCTCAAGACGCCCCGGGTGCTGCCGGCTTCCATTGCCAAGACGCTGCAGCAGCGCACCGGCAACGATGCACTGATCTGCGTGCCTCAGGATATCGAGCAGGGCTGGTTCTGCGCGTGCGGGGCTTTCCACCCCAACGAGGAGAATACCCAGGTCTGCAGCGAGTGCGGCGGAGACCGCGCCTACATCAAAGCCGCCCTGACCCATGTGCTGGAGGAGGCCCGTCAGGCCGCCGAACAGCAGCAGCGCGAGATCAACGCAGTGGCCAACTCCGACCCCCAGCAGGAGGCGGCAGCCGCCACAGCGGCCGCTGCCCAGGCTGCCATTGCCGAGGAGCCCACCGCTCAGTTTGCGCCGCCCCAGCAGGAGAGCAATCCCGAGCTGGACCGCGTCCGCCGCTACGCCAACAAGGGCATTCTGCTGGACGATGAGCAGGACGACGACGAGGACGGCACCCGCATGTTCGATGCGGAGGAGGCCTCCGGCGAGCTGGACTATGACGGCGATTATGATGAGGATGACGAGGATGAGTACGATCGTCCCCGCCGCCGCGGCCGCTATGCCGACGACAGCGAGGAAAGCGAAGACGATGTCATGGCCGAGCGCATTATCCGCTGGGCCCCGCCGATCACGGCAGTCATCTGCGCGCTGATCATTGCCGTGGCGGTGATCTATCGCTTCCTCATCGCCTGAGGCCCTGAGACTAAGATTCAAACACAAAAAAGCGCTGCCGGCTGGCAGCGCTTTTTTGCATTCGGGGCAGGGAGAAAATCACCCCTTTTCCGGCCCACCCGCACATAGCTTGTCAAACAGAGCCAGGATGCCGGGCTTGTCCAGCTTGATGACCCGACCCGAGAGATAGTGCAGGGTGTTTTCCTCGGGGATCTGGCCAAAGGTCAGCCGCTGAGCACAGAGGGCCTGGGTGCGCAGACCGGTGCGCTCATTCATTTTGTGATTGCCGTACTTGATGTCGCCGATGACCGGGTGCCCCAAATAAGCCAGGTGGGCGCGGATCTGATGGGTGCGGCCGGTCACCAGTCCGATCCGGCAGAGGGCAAAGGGACCGGACTGGCGGATCACCGTCACATCGGTGATGATCTGCTTGTAGCCTTCACTTTCCCGGGCATGGATTCGGACTTTGTTGTTTTTTTCGCTGTGCTGCAGCCAGGCAATATGGCGTCCCTGGGGCGGTGCCCCCACGGTGATGGTCAGATATTCCTTTTTCATCCAGTTCTCCCGGATGATCTCGTTCATGTCGCGCAGGGCACTCTGGGACTTGGCAGCCAGAACCAGCCCCTCGGTGCCGCGGTCAAGGCGGTTGCAGATGGCGGGGGCAAAGCGGTTCTCGGCCTTGGGGTCGTAGACTCCCCGGGCGGTCAGCTGCGCAATGAAGGCGTCCACCAGATTGGCATCGCCGGTGCGGTCACTGTGGCAGAGCAGATGGGCGGGTTTGTACAGCGCTGCGATGTTGTCATCCTCGTAGATCACGGTGACGGCGGGCTGGCGCCGGGGCGCCGGTTTGGGCCGGGTGGGGGAGACGACAGGGAAAAATTCATCGTTGATGTACAGCTCAATGATGTCGCCCTCCTTCAGGCGGGTGTCGGCTTCGCCGCGCTTGCCGTTGACCTTGATGCGCTTGTTGCGGAAGCTCTTGTACATCAGACTGCGCGGCATATCTTTGGTGACCGACTCCACAAAGCGGGAGAGGCGAACGTCGTTTTCATTTGGCCCTGCCACAAATTTCTTCATAAAATGACCTCTGACTTTTCAATTACTGGGTACACGTGTATAATGAGATACAGGAACTTGCCCGGGTCCGGGCCAAAACAAAGGATAGGAACGATGCAACATGGCCCAAGCCAAGAAACCAAAGCCGCTGCATGCAGATCACCGCGCCAGAATGCAGGCGCGAGTGCGCCGCGACGGTCTGGAAAGCCTGGCGGAGCATGAGGCGCTGGAGTATCTTTTGTTCTTTGCCATTCCGCGGCAAAATACCAATCCACTGGCCCATCGCCTGATCCAGCAGTTCGGCAGCTTCTGCCGTGTATTGGAAGCCAGCGAGGAGGAGCTGCAGGAGGTGGAGGGCATCGGACCGTCCAGTGCCCGAATGATCCATTCGGTGCTGGAGTTTGCACGCTATTATACCATGCACAAACGCAACGGCCGGGTCAGCCTCAACACAACTGAGAAAGTCATGGAGTACGTGCGGCCCCTGTTCATTGGCATGCAGCACGAGGTAATGTATCTCATTGCCATGGACGATAACTATACACCGCTGAGGGACATCCGGATCGGGGACGGTCTGCCCAACAAGCTGACATTTGATATCAACAAACTGGCCAGGACGGCGGTGGCGTCCGGGTGCAGCTGTGCAGTACTGGCCCATAACCATCCTTCGGGACTGGCCATTCCGTCGGAGGCGGATTTTGCCACCACAGTGCAGATCACCAAGGCGCTGGGAATGCTCAATATTGAACTTCTTGACCATCTTATTATAACCGCTACAGACGCCGCGTCAATGCGGGAGAGCGGAAGAATGCCGCATTTTGACCCTTATAATCAGCAGGTTTACTATTGAACGGCCCTTGCAGGGGAACAATACAGCCCGGTAAAAGCCTGCGGGACGAAAAAGCGCCGCCGACAGGAGACTGCCGGCGGCGCAATGGTTTGTTACATCAGTTGGAAATTGGTGAAACTCAGGTCTCGGGAATCAGAACGCCGTAGCCGCCGTCTGCACGGCGATAGACTGCCTGAATGCAATCATTTTCAATGCTGCGGTAGAGGAAGAAGCTGTGGCCCAGCAGATTCATCTGCAGGATAGCCTCCTCGGTGCTGCAGGGCTTGACGGCAAAGTGCTTCTCGCGGATGATCTCGTAGGTCTCCTCCGGCTCTGCCTGAGCGATGGGGATCTCGGCAGCGGCGCTGGTCAGCTTGTCACCAAGGCGCTTGCGGTACTTGACCACACGGCGCATCAGCAAATCGAAGGCGTCGTTGAAGGCATCCTCCATGCGCTCGGAAGCCTTCTCGGCCCGGAGCGTCAGCCCGGTGCTGTGCACGGTGATTTCCACGGTCTGACGGGATTTTTCTACGTTGACCGTCACCTGTGCCTGTGCCTCATTGGGAAAGAATTTATCCAGCTTGGCGAGCTTTGCCTCCGCTTTTTCTATAAAACTGGGCTTCAGAGAAACCCTGCGTCCGGTACATGTAACCTTCATTAGAACCTTGCCTCCTTGGCCGGGACGGGCGGGCTTTACAGCACGCACATCCCGCGAATTATTCACAGCCGGGCCGGATATGCAGTGCCGTGGCCTCAAAGCATCTGCGGCGGGATAACTCGGCACAACAGAAAGGTCTGGCTGCTACCTATATTATATCAGGGTTTGGAACGATTGAAAAGCTTCCCGATATGAAAAAAGGACGACGCTTTTTGGCGGATTTTTCTCTTGACAATTATATGCATTTGAGGTATAGTAAACAAGTCGTTGGAATTGTGCCACATCAAAATATGGGCCTGTAGCTCAGTTGGGAGAGCGTTCGGTTCGCATCCGAGAGGTCAAGGGTTCGAATCCCTCCAGGTCCACCAGTTCAGAGCAAGCGTTGTTCGCTTGCTCTATTTTTTTGCCCTGATGGACCGGATGGTGATGGCGGAACGCACCGCTGGCAGAAGGTTTTCTCTTTCACACCGCCCTTGAAAAACATTGCCAAAGATAGTAAAATAAATAACATCTATACAATGTCGCACTGTGACTTTCCAAAGCCAGAATGAGGTGTTTGATATGATTCTTAGCATGACGGGATACGGCAGAGCGCGCCAGACGCTGGACGGCCGTGACATCACGGTGGAACTGCGCAGCGTCAACTCTCGCTTTCTGGAGTATTCCTCGCGCATTCCGCGGGCGTTTTCCTTTCTGGAAGATCCGCTGAAAAAGCTGGTTGCCGCCCGGGTCAGCCGGGGCAAGGTGGAGCTTTCCCTGACGGTGCAGAGCGTGGAAGCCGCCGACACGGTGGTGTCGGTCAACTGGACGCTGGCCAAGGGCTACCAGGACGCGCTGATCCGCCTGTCTGAACAGCTGGAACTGAAAAACGACATGACAACGGGAATGATCGCCCGTTTTCCCGATGTGCTGACTCAGACGGCGGCGCCGCTGGATGAGGAAGCCCTGTGGGAGAATGTCCGCACGGTGGCAGAGAAGGCAGTGGATGCTTTTCTGGCCATGCGCGCCGTGGAGGGCGAAAAGATGCGGGACGATCTTCTCAGCCGCCTGAACACGGTGGAAACTCTGGTCACCGGCATTGAACAGAACAGCGCGGGCCGGGTCAAGGCCTACACCGATAAGCTGTACGCCCGCCTCAAGGAACTTCTCGAGGACCGCAACATTGACGAGTCCCGCATCCTGACGGAAGCCGCCATCTTTGCGGACAAGACTGCTGTGGATGAGGAAACCGTCCGCCTGCGCAGCCATGTGTCCCAGTACCGCGCCATTCTGGCAGGGGACGGGCCTGTGGGCCGCAAGCTGGACTTCCTGACGCAGGAACTCAACCGCGAGGCCAACACCATCGGTTCCAAGTGCCAGGATCTGGAAATCACCCGCCTGGTGGTGGAGCTCAAGGCGGAAATTGAGAAGATCCGCGAACAGCTGCAGAACCTGGAGTAACCGGTTCATCCACAGAAAGGCGAAACAACCATGAAGCTCATCAACATCGGGTTCGGCAATATGGTCAATGCGGACCGCCTGATCGCCATCGTGGCCCCTGAGTCGGCGCCCATCAAGCGCATTGTGCAGGATGCACGGGACAAGGGAGCCTTGATCGATGCGACCTACGGACGCAGAACAAGGGCCGTACTCATCACCGACTCCGACCATGTCATCCTCTCGGCCATTCAGCCGGAGACGGTGGCCGGTCGTTTTGACGGAAATACACAGCCGGCCCCGGAAGAACAGGACTGACCCCGCGGCCAAAAATCGGGTATCATAATGGGAAAGGATAAGGATGTTATGCAGGGAGAAAAGTATTTGTTTGTAGTTTCGGGCCCGTCGGGAACCGGCAAGGACACCGTTGTGGCCCGCCTTCTCGAGAAGCACCCTGAAATCAGCCGCACCATCTCGGCCACCACGCGCTCTATGCGTGAGGGGGAAAAAGACGGTGTGAACTACTACTTCGTCACCCGGGAGGAATTTGAAAACAAAATCGCCCACGACGAGATCGTGGAGCACACCTGCTACTGCGACAACTATTACGGCACGCTGCGCTCGGAAGTGGAGCGTCATATGCGGGAAAAGACCCCGGTGATTCTGGTCATCGAGGTGGAGGGCGCGGGCAATATCAAACGGCTGTACCCCGGCGCGACCACCGTTTTTGTGCTGCCTCCCAATATGGAAGAGCTGGAGCGCCGCCTGCGCTGCCGCGGCACAGAGGATGAAGCCACAATCCAGAAACGTCTCAAGCGTGCTCAGACCGAGATTGCCAATTCGGTGGATTATGACGAACATGTGGTCAACGTTGAAGTGGATTCCTGCGCGGAGAGCCTGTACTCCATCATTCAGTTCCACATTACCCACGGCAAGGAGTGATCCTTCGCCGGAGCAACAGGGCGAAAGGGGGCGGCGCGTCTGCCGCAGATTGCAAAAGTGGCGGTAAGCGATGCCACCATCCATTTTGACAAGCTCTATTCCTACCTGGTACCACAGGAACTGGCGGAGCATATCTGGCCGGGCAGTATGGTGCTGGTGCCCTTTGGGGCGGGCAGCAAACCCCGCATGGCGGTTGTGCTGGAATGCGGGGAGGAGACTGAACCGGACCCGCGGCTCAAGACCATTCTGGATGCCGCGCCGGAGGAGGCCCGCCTGACCCCCGATCTGATCGAGCTGGTCCATTTTTTAAGGGACCGGACCTTCTGTACCTGGTTCGAGGCGGTCAAGGCGATGATCCCCTACGGCGCCCAGTACCAGCCCGCCCGAAAGGACGGGCGCTGGGTCATGCAGAGCCGGCTTTCCCGCACTGCCGAGCCGGTTTACACCCTGGTGGGGGAACTTCCCCAAAAGCCGAAACCCGGCCCCAAACAGGCCGCTGCGGTGCAGGCTTTGCGGGATGGGCCTCTCAGCCGGAAGGAACTGGCGGAACAGGGCATCTCCGACGCCACCCTCAAGACCCTTTGCGAAAAAGGAGTCCTGTCGGTGGAGCAGCGGGACAAACTGCTGGACCTGTTCGCGTCCATCCCCTTTGACCCCCGGCCGCTGGAACTCTCCCCGGAGCAGCAGGCGGCCTACGATGCTCTGGAGCCTGATTTGACCGCCCGTCAGCCCCGTGCCGCTCTGCTGTACGGCGTGACCGGCAGCGGCAAGACGGCAGTGTTCCTCAAACTGATTGAGCGCACTTTGGAGCTGGGCCGCAAGGCGCTGGTCCTGGTGCCGGAGATCAGTCTGACCCCGCAGATGATCCGCCGCCTCAAACAGATGTTCGGCAGTCGCCTGGCGGTGCAGCACTCGGCCCTCAACAACACCGAGCGCCTGCTCCAATGGCGGATGATCCAGTCGGGCAAGGCGGATATTGTGGTGGGCACCCGCAGCGCGGTGTTTGCCCCACTGCGGGATATCGGCCTCATCATCATTGACGAGGAGCAGGAGCACACCTACCAGAGCGAGTCTGCGCCCCGTTACTCGGCCCACGATGTGGCCAAAAAACGGGCTGCGGCGGAAGGGGCGCTCCTCGTCTTTGCCTCGGCCACCCCGCGCACCGAAACCTACCACGCCGCCCAGTCGGGCCGCCTGCGCCTTGTCACGCTGACCCAACGGTACGGCGGCCGTCCGCTGCCCACGGTGGACTTTATTGATATGCGGGCGGAGCTGGCCGCGGGCAACCCCCGGGAAGTCAGCGGCCGCCTGGTACAGGAACTGAAGGTCAACCTGCAGAAGGGGGAGCAGAGCATCCTGCTTCTCAACCGGCGGGGATACCGGACGGTTGCCATGTGCTCGGTCTGCGGGCATGTCATCAAGTGCCCCAACTGCAGCGTTCCCATGGTGTACCACAAACCCCAGCAGGCGCTGATGTGCCATCACTGCGGGCATCAGGTCCGCCCGGCGCCCCAGCGCTGCCCCGAATGCGGCGGCAAGCTCAACTACAGCGGCTTCGGCACCCAGCGGGTGGAGGAGGAGCTGGAGCAGCTTTTGCCCGGCGCCCGCATCCTGCGCATGGATCAGGACTCCACCGGCCAGAAAAACTCTCACGAGAAAATGCTGGCCGAATTCGCTGCAGGACAGCACGATATCCTTCTGGGCACCCAGATGGTGGCCAAAGGTCTGGACTTTGAAAAGGTCACTCTGGTGGGGGTATTGGGCATTGACTCTATGCTGTTCGGGCAGGGGTTCCGCGCTTTTGAAAATGTGTTCAGCCTGGTCACTCAGGTCATTGGCCGGGGCGGACGTGCCGAACTGCCGGGCAGAGCGCTGATCCAGACCGTCGTGCCGGAACACCCGGTACTCAAGCTGGCGGCGGCGCAGGATTACCCCGCATTTTACCGGCAGGAGATCGCCTTCCGCAAGTTCAGCCTGTACCCGCCTTTCTGCGCTTTTTGTGTGGTGGGCTTTACCGGCAAACAGGAAGGTGCCGTCTGTCAGGCGGCCTTTGCCTTTGCCCGGATTCTGGCCGACCTTGCCGCCAAACAGCCGGAGATCCCGCTGCGTCTGCTTGGCCCGGCCCCCATGAATATCGGGATGCTGGCCGGCAAGTACCGCTATAAACTCACCATCAAGTGCCGCAACGATGCAGCCTTCCGCGCCTTGATGCGCGGGGCGCTGGACGAGTACGCCAAACAGAAGCTGCCCGCAAAAGCCACCGTCGCCCTGGACTTCAACTCCGACGGCGATATGTGACCGGCATGCCCGGAAGAGGAAAATCACCGATGCTGATTCGTTTTTTGCGTTTCCTGCTGGGATTTGGAATTGTGGTGGCAGGATGCTTCACCTTTGCCGCACTCTTCCACCTGGCGGACATCCCCATGCCCTGGCTGCAGGACAATGCACTGTACTGTGAACTGCAGCGGGAACTGGCTTTTCCGGAAGCGGTGGCCTTTACGCAGGAGGAATACCTGCGTGCGGCGCTGGGGTACGGCATGACCACTTTGTTTCTGTATGTATTCAGGCGCGTTTTGGGATTTGCATGCAAATCCCGATAAAAGACGCTTGTTTCTGGCGGTTCGCGCCGCCCTATCTGACATCATGGAGGTATTACCTATGGCACTTCGCACAATTGTACAGGATGGAGATCCCATCCTGAAGAAAGTCTGCCGCCCGGTCACCAAATTTGACGACCGCCTGGCCACCCTGCTGGACGATATGAAAGAGACTTTGCTGGACGCCAACGGTCTGGGCCTGGCTGGTCCGCAGGTAGGCATGATGCGCCGCCTGTTCATCTGCCTGGATGACCGCGACATGCCCGAGGAACTGCCCGAAAATTACGAGTACAAGTTCATCGAGTTCATCAACCCGGAGATTCTCGAGCTCAGCGACGAGAAGGTGGAACTGTACGAGGGCTGTCTGTCCTTCCCGGGCCACAATGGAGCCATTTCCCGCTCCAAGCACGTCAAGGTCAAGGCCCAGGACCGCAACGGCAAGGAGTTCACCATGGAGGCGGACGATATGCTGGCCCGCTGCATCCAGCACGAGAACAACCATCTGGACGGCATCACCATCATGGACCTTGCCACTCATTTCTATGAGGACGACTACCCCGAGGAGAGCGACGACTGATCGCAGCATACAGGGAGGAAAGTATTCTTGAAGATTCTGTTCATGGGAACGCCCGACATTGCGGCCCAGAGCCTGGAGGCTCTCATCGACGCCGGACATGAGATCTGCGGTGTCTATACCCGGGCGGACAAACCGGTGGGACGCAAGCAGATTCTGACGGCACCGCCTGTCAAGCAGCTGGCTTTACAGCACGGGCTGACCGTTTATCAGCCCGCCACCCTGCGGGACGGCGAGGCGGAAAAAGTCTTCCGCACGCTGTCTCCCGACCTGGTGGTGGTGGTGGCTTACGGCCGCATTCTGCCGCCGGAGCTTCTGCACATTGCCAAATACGGCTGCATCAACCTGCATGTTTCGCTGCTGCCCAAATACCGTGGCTCCGCGCCCATCCAGTGGGCGGTCATCCATGGGGATGCCGAGACCGGCGTCACCATCATGCAGCTGGACGAGGGCTGCGACACCGGTGATATCCTGATGGTGGAGAAGGTCCCCATCGGCCCGGAGGAAACTTCCGGGGAGGTGTTCGACAAGGTCAGCTCCATCGGCGCCCGCACCCTGGTCCGGGCCGTGGATCTGCTGCGGGAGGGCAAACTCACCCCCAAAAAGCAGGACGACGCCCAGGCCACCCAGGCCCCGCCCCTCACCAAGGAGATGGCTCGCTTCACCTTCGACACCCCGGCACAGACGCTCCATGATCTGGTCCGCGGCATGAACCCCTGGCCCGTCGCTTTCTTCGAGTACGGCGGCAAAAAGGTCAAGGTGCTCGACAGCCGCACGGCGGAAAATCCGGAGGGCGCCAAGCCCGGCACGGTGCTGGCCCTCAAGCCTCTGACCATCGCCTGTGCTGACGGCGTTCTGCAGCTGCTCAGCGTCACGCCGGAGGGCGGCCGTCCTATGGAGGGCACCGCCTGGGCTGCAGGCCGCCGCCTCAAAGCGGGGGACTGCCTGTGACGGCGCGGTATCTGGCGGTCCGGGCGCTGATGCATCAGGAACGGGACGGTTATTCCAACCTGGTGCTGGACGCCGAGCTCAAGAAATGCGAGCCGCCCCTTTCCCGGCGGGATGCCGCCTTTGCGGCCGGCATCTTTTATACCACCCTCGAGCGCCAGCGGCTCATCGACTGCTGCCTCAATCAGTTCACCCGCAAGCCGGTGGTGAAACTGGATGCCCCGGTGCGGGCGATTCTGCGGGCGGGTCTGGCACAGGCCAAGTTCCTGGACGTGCCCCTGCCCGCCGCCGTCAACGAGTCGGTCAAGCTGGCCAAAGCTTTCGGCAAGACCAGCGCCGCGGGCATGGTGAATGCGGTCCTTCGCAGGGCCGCCGCCTTTGACGAAAAGACGCTGTCCTTCCCGCAGCCGGTGGAACGGCTGGCGGTTCAGTACAGCCTTTCGGATGCAGTGGCGGAGTTCTTGTACCGGGACTACGGGGAGGAAGCCTTTGCCATTGCGGAGGCCTTCTACCATCGGGGGGATACCTTTATCCGGGTCAACACCCTCAAAACGGGGGACGCGGCTCTGACGGATACCCTCCGCGCCGAGGGCTGCGAGGTCCGCCCCGGCCCCTGGCCCCATTGCCTGGCGGTGCGCTTCCCGGCCTCCCCGGCGGCCACCAAAGCCTTTGCCCAGGGACTTTTCCATGTGCAGGGGCTGGCGTCTCAGTTTGCCGCCCTGTGCACGGCAGCACAGTCGGGCCAGCGGGTGCTGGACCTCTGCGCCGCGCCGGGAGGCAAAAGCCTGACCATGGCCGAGGCCATGCACAATGAAGGCACTCTTGTCAGCGCCGATGCGGTCAAAAGCCGCCTGCCCCTCATCGAGCAGGCTTTTGCCCGCTGCGGGGTCACCTGCGGCAGCGTCCGACAGGGGGATGCCTCCCAATTTGACGAAAGCCTCGGCACCTTTGACCGGGTGCTGTGCGACGTGCCCTGCAGCGGTCTGGGGGTCATCGGCAAGAAGCCGGACATCCGGTTCAAGACGCTGGAAAACCTGTCAAGTCTTGTCTCTTTACAGCAGAAGATCCTGCAAAATGCGGTGCGGTATCTTGCCCAAAACGGGCGTTTGGTGTATTCTACCTGTACAATCAATGTGAATGAGAATGAGGACCAGATTCGCACATTCTGCCGGGAACATCCGGAATTTCACGTTGTTGCGCCGCAAACCGTGCCGGAAGGCGCGGCGGTGGGGGAGTGGGGCACGCTGTTTTTGCCCCACAGAACCGCCTCGGACGGCTTTTTTACAGCAATTTTAGAAAGAGTTTAGAAATTTTCCGCGCAATGCATTATAATAAGAAGGTGGATCTTGATGGAAAAACGCTGCCTCTCCTCCATGACACAGAAGCAGCTGGCCGAATATATTGCCTCTCTGGGGCAGCCTTCCTTTCGGGCGGGGCAGATCTATAAGTGGCTCCACCAGAAACTGGTCACCGACTTTGACGCCATGACCGATCAGCCCAAGGCGCTGCTGGAGCGCCTGCGGGAAGAGTGCACCATCGCGGCGCCCTCCATCCGGCGCAAGCAGTGCTCCCGGGACGGCACCATCAAGTACCTGCTGGAACTGGCCGACGGCAACTGCATTGAGACGGTGCTTATGCGCTACCATTACGGCAACTCGGTGTGTGTGTCCACCCAGGTGGGCTGCGCCATGGGCTGCCGGTTCTGTGCCTCCACCCAGGCGGGCCGCGTCCGGGACCTGACCGCGGGGGAGATCGCCTCCGAGATCTACACCGTCCAGCGGGACACGGGGGAGCGGGTCTCCCACATTGTCCTCATGGGCATCGGGGAACCGCTGCATAACTTTGACAACGTCATGGATTTCCTCGAGATCATCTCCAGCCCCGGCGGTCTCAACATCGGCATGCGCAACATCAGCCTGTCCACCTGCGGCCTGGTGCCCAAGATCGATGAGCTGGCCAAGCGCAAGCTGCAGCTGACGTTGTCGGTATCGCTGCATGCGCCCAACAATAAGATGCGCAGCAGCATGATGCCGGTCAACGATGCCTTCCCGCTGGAAAAGCTCATTCCCGCCTGCCGCCGCTATCAGAAGCAGACCGGCCGGCGCATCAGCTTTGAGTATTCCATGGTGCGCGGCGTCAATGATTCGCCCGAGACGGCCAAGGAACTGGCCGACCTCATCCGCGGCATGGGTGCCCATGTGAACCTGATCCCGATCAATCCCGTGGACGGCAGCCCCTACTCGGCTACCGATGACAAAAACATCCGCCGTTTTAAGGATATGCTTGAACAGCTTGGCGTCAATGCGACCATCCGCCGCCGTCTGGGGGCAGACATCAGCGCGGCCTGCGGACAGCTGCGCAGGGAGGACGCCAAAATGACGATGGAAAGGAACCACACATGAAACTTGCGGCGCTAACAGACATCGGCAGCTGCCGGCAGGAAAATCAGGATAATTATTGCGGCCAGCAGCTGACGGACGGTTCCGGCTGGGGTATCGTCTGCGACGGCATGGGTGGTGCAAACGGCGGCCGTGTGGCGGCCAAGATTGCCACCGACACCATGCTGCAGTATTTCTCCCGCCAGCTGAAGACCCTTCGCCACGGCGAGGAAAAGCAGTTTATCATGCGGGGATTTGACATTACCAACCGCGCAGTTTATGATAAAGCTACGTCTGACCCCGATATGCTGGGAATGGGTACCACAGGCGTGTGTGCGTACATTTATGAGAATATGGCGCACATTGTCCATGCGGGGGATTCCCGGGCCTATCTGTTCCGGGGCGGGCAGATCCGTCAGCTCACGCGGGATCATTCCATGGTCCAGCAGCTGGTGGACAGCGGCCAGATCACCCGGGAGCAGGCTGCGGCCCATCCGCAGAAGAACCTGATCACCCGGGCCCTGGGCGTGTCGGCCAACATCGTGCCGGAGTACAACCGCTGCGGCATCGAAAAAGGCGACATCATCCTTCTGTGCACGGACGGCCTGACCAATATGGTCTCGGATGAAGAAATCGCCCTCATCTTACAGGAAACCACATTCTTTGATGCACCGGGTGTGCTGGTGGACCGGGCCCTTTTGGGCGGCGGTCAGGACAACATCACCGTTCTGCTGATGGGCGTGGAATCAACGGAGGAGACAAATGGATAATCTGATCGGCAAAAAGCTGGACGGACGCTACCTGATCGAAAGTCTGATCGGCGTCGGCGGCATGGCAAACGTCTATCGCGGCCAGGACACCCAGACCGGCAATGCGGTGGCTGTCAAAGTTCTGAAAGAAGAGTTCCTCGACAACGAGGAGCTGGTCCGGCGTTTCAAGAATGAATCCAAGGCGATCTCGATCCTCGACCATCCCAACATCGTCAAGGTATACGATGTCTCGGTCTCGGACAAGATGCAGTATATCGTCATGGAGTATATCGACGGCATCACGCTGAAGGAATACCTCAAGCAGCGCGGCGGGGCCCTTACCTGGAAGGAGACGGTCCACTTTGCCACCCAGATCCTGGGCGCGCTGGAGCATGCCCATTCCAAAGGCATTGTCCACCGCGATGTCAAGCCCCAGAACATCATGCTGCTGGCCAACGGGTCCATCAAGATGATGGACTTCGGCATTGCACGGTTCTCCCGTGCACAGAGCCAGACGGTCAGCGACAAAGCCATCGGCTCGGTGCATTATATCAGTCCCGAGCAGGCCAAGGGCGACAAGACCGATGCCCGCACCGACATCTACTCGGTGGGCGTCATGCTGTACGAGATGCTCAGCGGCACACTGCCCTTTGACGGCACCGGCGCCGTGTCCATTGCCATCATGCAGATCTCGGAGAAGCCCCGACCCCTGGCCGAGGTTGCCCCCAATGTGCCGGAAGGCCTTCGCCAGATCACCGAGAAGGCGATGAACAAGGACCCCAACGAGCGTTATCAGTCTGCCCGGGAGATGCTGGATGCCATTGACTCCTTCAAACACAACCCGTCCATCCGGTTTGAATATGAGTATTTGACCCAGGACAATCCCGACAAAACCATCAACAAGGTCGTCAACGACAGCAAGGGCCGGGGAGCCATCCGTACCTCCGATGCCCGCCGCGCGGGACAGCCCTCCAATGCAAAAGGGAAAAACGTGAAAAGCAAACGCAAGAATAAAAAGGGCGCCAAGCCGTTCTCGGTGGTGCCCATCTTCCTGGGCATGGCGGTGGCGTTTGTCATCGGAGCCTTCATTCTGGTCTACCTGATCTTCGCCAACTCCACCAACCCGCTGTTCTCCAACCGCGCCGACGTGCAGCTCATCAACTTCGTCGGAGAAACGGAGGCTGACTTTCGCGCCTCCGAATATTACTCCCTTCTGACTCCCAACTGGGTCTATGAGTATAACTCCCAGTATGATGAGGGTGTCATTTATCAGCAAAACCCCAAGTCCGGCCGTACCGTCAAGGAAGGCCAGACCATTACCCTTAAAGTCAGCCTGGGCACTCTCTGGGTGCAGATCCCCGACTCGGTCATCGGCATGACCAAGGACGAGGCGGAACAGACGCTCAAGGATCTGGGCGTCAACAACGTGGTCAACAGCTTTGTCATTGATGACAGCGTCACCTCGGGCACGGTGGTGCGCACCTCTCCCGCTGCAGGGGAACAGGTGGAGGGCGATGCCACAGTCACCCTGTATATTGCCCAGCCCAAGATCGAGACCACCAAGATTGTTCCCACGGTGGAGGGCCTCGACTCCGAAAAGGCCCGTTCCACCCTGGCCAATATGCAGCTGGTCCCGTCCATTGTGGAACAGCCCAGCGATCAGCCTGCCGGTACGGTGCTGAGCCAGTCCCCGGCGGGCGGTACCGAGGTGCGTATCGGCTCCAGCGTGCGCCTGTATGTTTCCAGCGGTGTGCCGGAAACGCCGCCGGAGACCAATGACGGCGAGCTCAACGGCGATCCCAATACCGTCGTCAAGACCTGGTCGGAGGACCTGGGTGACGGCAACTGGGAGGACCGCTACCAGACCGGAGACGGCAAGGTCTACCGCGCCGACGGAACCTTCCTGTACCAGGGATGACGCCGTATATTACCAAGGGCGTCGGCGGCTTTTACTACGTTCGCACCGATGACGGCATTGCCGAATGCCGTGCCCGCGGCATCTTCCGCAAGCGCGGCATTACGCCGGTGGCGGGAGATCAGGTGCAGCTCAACGCCGACGCCAATATGATCGACGAAATTCTGCCCCGCAAAAATGTCTTTGTGCGGCCTCCGGTGGCCAATCTGGATGTTCTGTTTATTGTGGCCAGCACCACCCAGCCGGTGCCCAGTACTCTTGTGCTGGACAAGCTGGCGGCGTCGGCGCTCTACCAGAATGTCCAGCCGGTGCTGGTGGTCACCAAGACCGATCTTGCGGCGGCTGATATGCTAAGAAAAGCCTACACCGGCAGCGGTCTGCCCCTGATCCTTCTCCATTACGATACCGGGGAAGGCCTGGACGAGGTCCGCGGCTGGATCAAGGACCATCTGTGTGCCTTCTGCGGCAACTCCGGGGTGGGCAAGAGCACCCTCATCAATGCCCTTGCCCCCGATCTGGACCGGGAGACCGGAGCCATCAGCAAGAAGCTGGGCCGCGGCCGCCATACCACCCGGGAGGTGGAGATCTTTGAGGTCTGCGGCGGCCGCATTGCGGACACGCCGGGCTTTGCCAGCCTGGAGACCCAGCGCCTCTGCCGCATTCCCAAGGAGGAGCTGGAGCAGGTCTTTCCTGAGTTTGAACCCTACCGGCAGCAGTGCCGCTTTGTGGGCTGTTCCCACCGGACGGAGAAGGGCTGTGCCGTGCGGAAAGCTCTGGAGGAAGGCAAGATTTCTCAGACCCGGTATGACAGCTACCTTGCCATGTACGAGGAAGCTGCCCAGCTGAAAGACTGGGAAAAATAAGTACTTTTGCCGCAGGCTTTGCCGGTGTGCCGTCAATGCACGCCTGCAGGCCTGCGGCTTTTTGTGTGAGAGGAGAGAAAGAGCCCATGGAGCATGCCGTGATTCTGTCGGCCTGCAGGGTTTCACCGCAGATGCGCCGCTATATTCAAAGGGAAGATTACATTGTAGCCTGTGATGCAGGCTACCGCAATGCGGCGGTGCTGGGGGTGACGCCCGACCTGATCGTGGGAGACTTTGACTCGGCGCCCCGCCCGGACACAACGGGGGATATGGTGGTGCTGCCCCATGTCAAGGACGATACCGACACCCAGTACGCCGCGCGCTGGCTGCTGGAGCACGGCGCAAAACGGGTCACACTGCTGGGTGCCTTGGGCGGCGCACGGATGGAACACACCCTGGCAAACATTGCCACGGGGCTGTATCTTGCCCGCAATGGGGCGGAGGTGTGCATCGCGGATGAACGCAGCGAACTGCACTACCTGCTGCCCGGCCGCCCGCTGCGCCTGCCTCGCGGGGACTGGATGTACCTCTCCCTCTTTCCCATCGACGGCAGCCTGACGGGGGTATCCATGTCGGGGGTGTTCTATCCCTTGTCGGACGCCACCCTGACGCCCGACTATCCCCTTGGCGTCAGCAATGAGTTTACAGCCCCTGCCGCCGAACTCTCCTGCACCGGCGGCAGCGGTCTGGTGGTGCTGACCCGGGCCGACGGGTGACGTTTTCCCGGCAGACGGCATACAATGGCGTACATGAGCAAATGGGAGGTGGATGCCATGCAAATCGTCGTCGTGAAATGTCCCAAAGCGCTCAGCTGGCTGCTGCGCGCGGTGTTCAAGGTAAAATAACAGAGCAAAGCATCCCCCTCGGGAAGGTCCTGCCGGACGCCCGGGGGATGTTTTTTTGCCGGAATTTCCCCCTGCGGCAGACATTCCACACTCCGGCAGCAAAAAGGACTAGTCTGAATTGCTGCCCGGCCGCATATAGATGCACAAGAAAGCGTGGAAAGGGGCATGCGCATATGGAATTGAAGGTGTTCAAAGACACCATTGCCGCATACGGCGGCAGATGGGAGACAAGGCTGGAGCTGCCGGTGGAGACCGAGATCCTGGTCCCGGATTATCTTCCGGCGGTGTTCAAGATCGTCAAATGTCTGATCGAGCCGGTACTGATGCAGAACCACACCGCTGCCGCCAAGTGGCAGGGGGAGGGGTATCTGCGCTGTACCGTCTACTACCAGTCGGACGAAGCGGGAACTCAGCTCTACCGCATTGAGCAGAAGTTCCCCTTTGAAAAGTCGGTGGACCTGCCGGAAGGCCGCTATGAGACGGGCCCGGCGGGGGTCTGGGGGGAGCTGGAATACTGCAACTGCCGGGCCATCAGTGAGCACCGCATTGACCTGCGGGGTGCCTATGCCCTGGGGGTGACAGTGCAGGCGGTGGAGGAACTGGAGCTGCTGACCTCTCTGGCCGACTGCGGCATTGAGCAGCGGACCCGGGTGCTGGCGGGCAAACTCTGTGCCGCGGCGGAGGAAAAGACCTTCACCGCCGAGAGTACCATCGCTCTGCCCGGCGCCGATGAGGTGATTCTGGACATTTCGGGGGTGTTTGCACCGGATACCTGCACCGTGCAGACGGGGCAGGTCAGCTGCCAGGGAATGCTGCGGGTGCAGGCCTGTTACCGCCCGGCGGGCAGCGAGGAGATCACCGGCCGGCAGAAGGAGATTCCCATCCGGCAGACCATGGAGGTGCCCGGCGCTGCGGAAGGGGACGAGTGTGTCTTCTGGGGTGAGGTGCTGGGCTGCACCCTGGCGGCGGACGATACCGGGGACCCGGTGCTGACGGTTACATGGAAGCTCCATGCCGAGCTGTGGCGGGCGGTGCAGTACACGGCAGTGGCGGACGCCTACTCCACCGTCTGCCGCACCGAGACCCAGGGAGCTGTCTGCCGCCTGTTGGAGGATGCCTGCTCTTTGCGGCAGACCATTCTGGCTGAGGCGGGGGACGACCTGCCCGATCCCGATCTGGAGGTCAAGGGCTGCTTTGTCACGCTGGGAGCCCTGCTCCCGGCGCCCGGCGAGCAGGAGGGGACCGTCTGCTTCGGCGGCAAGGGCACAGCTCATGTGCTTTGTGCCGATGCAAGGGGAGAACTGACCTGCTACGACAAGGCTTTCACCTGGCAGCTGCCCCAGAGCTTTGCGGGCACGGCGGCGGATTACTGCCTCCATGCCCATGCGGCGGTGGGCAAGGTCACCTCGGGCAAAACCGGGGACCGCTTGCGGGTGGAGATCGAGATCGCCGTGGATGGTCAGCTTCTGAAAGTGAGTGCGGTGCCGGTGGTGGGAGATGTGACCCTCGGTGAGGAATTCCCCGATAAAAACGACGGCCCCGCCCTGTATCTCTACTATGCATCGGAGGGGGAGCGGGTATTTGACATTGCCAAGCGCTACCATGCCCGGGCAAAGGACCTGGCGGCGGCCAACCATCTGGAACCCGAACCCGGAACTCCGGTGCAGGAGATGACCACTGCCCGGACCTGCCTGCTGATCCCCGCGGCGTTGTGAAAGGAGGCCCACAAATGACGCAGGAACAGATCTATCAGAACATTGCCAGCCGGACCGGCGGCGATATCTATATCGGGGTGGTAGGCCCGGTGCGCAGCGGCAAGAGCACGCTCATCAAGCGCTTTGCCGAGCTGATGCTTCTGCCCCACATCAAGAACGACGCCCAGCGGGCCAGAGCCATTGACGAGCTGCCCCAGTCGGCGGCAGGGCGCACCATCATGACGACGGAGCCCAAATTCATCCCGGAAAAGGCGGTGGAGGTGGAGTTGTCCGGGGGCGGCAGCTTCCGGGCCCGGCTGGTGGACTGCGTGGGCTATATGGTGGAGGGCGCCCTCGGCCATGAGGAGAACAACGCGCCCCGCCTGGTGAAGAGCCCCTGGTTTGACAAGGCGGTGCCCTTTGACCTGGCCGCCGAGACCGGCACCCGCAAGGTCATCCGGGAGCACGCCACCGTGGGGCTGGTGGTCACCACCGACGGCAGCATTGCCGAGATCCCCCGGGAAAACTATCTCAATGCCGAGCAGCGCATCATCGACGAGCTGAACGAGATCGGCAAGCCCTACCTGATTCTGCTCAACTGCACCGACCCGGACAGCGAGGCCAGCCGCAGCCTGGCCGAGGGTCTGGAGCGGGACTACGGCCACCCGGTCTGCCCGGTGAACTGCACTCAGCTCACCGCCGAAAAGCTGGATGCCATCCTCAAGCGGCTGCTGTATGAGTTCCCGGTGCAGGAGATCGCCGTTACCATGCCGCCCTGGGTCACCATGCTGGAGCCCGGCCACTGGCTGCAAAGCTCGGTGTACGAGGCTATGCTGGAGTTTGCCTCGGGTGTGCACCGTATGCGGGATGTGGCGGGCAAACAGCCTGCCATCGACTGCGAGTATATCACCGGGGCGTCCCTGTGCGGCATGGATCTGGCTACGGGCAGCGTGCATATCTCGGTGAAGATTGCTCCTGACATTTTCTATAAGATTCTGGGCGAGCAGACGGGTCTGGACATTGTGGATGAAGCCAGCCTGTTGCCCTGTGTGGTCAGCCTGGCCCGGGCCAAGCGCGCCTATGACAAGATCAAGGGCGCTCTTGACCAGGTGGAGGCCACCGGCTACGGCATCGTCATGCCCGGCATTGATGAACTGGCGCTGGAGGAGCCCCAGATCGTGCGGCAGGGTGGGCAGTACGGGGTGCGTCTGTCGGCCAGTGCGCCGTCGCTGCACATCATGAAAGCGACCATCCGCACCGAGATCTCGCCCAGCGTGGGCAGCGAGCAGCAGGGGGAGGAGCTCATCAAGAGCATTCTGCAAGACTTTGAGAGCGATCCCGGCAAGCTGTGGAACACGAATATTTTCGGCAAGAGCCTCAACGAGCTGGTGAACGAGGGCCTGCAGGCAAAGCTGCTGCATATGCCTCAGGAAGCCCGGGGGCGCTTGCAGGTCACGCTGGAACGTATCATCAACGACGGCTGTGACGGGCTGATCTGTATTCTTCTGTAAGCAGGCACAGGGAAAGGGGGCGCGTATGCGGCGCAACAATAAGGACCGCCTGCGTCGTGCGCAGGAGGCCGAGCTCAAGCGCGTCGTGGAGGCGCTGGCCGCCAATGAGCGCAACTATCAGCAGGCGGGGGATGAACTGTGCATTGAGGAACTGGTCTACGAGCGGGCGGCGCTGATGTGCCGTTACCGTGCACTGCTGCGGGCGGTGCGGGGAGGTGACGAACCATGCCCCTCGGTTTGATACTGGTCGGAGCGGTCTGCGTGCTTGTGGTGGCGCGCTGTGCCGCACGGCAGAAACACGCGGTGCCCGCGCTGCTGGGCAGTGCACTGTGCGGGATTGCGGCGCTGGCGGTGGTGGGGCTGCTGGCACCGTATACAGGGGTAACGCTTCCGCTCAATCGTTTGACGGCCTTTGCGGCGGCGGTGCTGGGCCTGCCCGGTGTAGTGGGCATCCTGCTGCTTCAGCTGATGCTGTGACGCCGCCGGGCTGAGGCAGAAAAACAGACGGACAGGGAAGCTCTATTCCTGTCCGTCTGTTTTCACGCTTCTGAGAAAATGTCATAAAATAAGCAACGCGGCCGCTGCAGGCGGGGCATCAAGCCCTGATTCTGCAGCGGCCGCGTATTGCATCGAGAAAACGACTGGACCGTAAGCCGGGTTCTGTATTAAACGACGATCTATCTTGACCTTGCGTTGCCGCAAGGCTCCGCGGGAAATCCCGCATGCCATCTCCGGGACGCGCGAGGCTCCGCATCTGTCCCATACGGATGTTGCTTCTGACAGGGTTTACATAGCCGCAAAGTCGCCAGTGCGCTGGTGAGCTCTTACCTCGCCTTTCCATCCTTGCCGGACCCGAAGGCCCGGCGGTCTATTTCTGTTGCACTATCCCTGGGGTCACCCCCGGCTGCCGTTAGCAGTTGTCATGCCTCTGAAAAGCCCGGACTTTCCTCAGGACGGACAAAGCCGTCCCGCCGCCGTATGTTCCACTCGTTTCAGCGGAAGTATACCACATCCGGCACAATTTGGCAAGTGCGGCGGTTTTTGCATGGTTTGCAACACTCTGCCCGATGTGATATAATCTATCCATACACTGCCGTGCGGTGGGCTTTGCCCTGCCCGCGGCCGTGCAACCAACAAAAGCGGGAGGGCGCCTATGCTGTATCTTGCCTGCCGGGTCCCGTCCGATGCCCAGGGCTGCCGCCTTGACAGCTTCCTGAGGGGGCAGGGGCTTTCGGCGGGGCTGATCCGCGCGGTCAAGCACCAGTGCGGCGGATTCTTTGCCGACGGCGCGCCCATTCACACCAATATGCCCCTGACGGCAGGGCAAGAGCTGACTTTTGCCCTGCCGTCCGACCCGCCCACCCAGGTGGAGCCTCAGCCGGTAGCGTTCGGCATTCTGTTTGAGGATGCCTTTGCCGCAGTGCTGGACAAGCCTGCCGGACTGGCGGTGCATCCTACCCTCAATTATCCCGACCGCACGCTGGCCAACGGCTGGCTGTGGCACCTGGAGCAAAAGGGACAGACCGGTGTCTTTCGTCCCGTCAACCGTATCGACAAAAACACCAGCGGCCTGGTGCTCTGCGCGGGCAATTCCTTTGCAGCGCCGATTTTGGCCGCAACCGCCCACAAGTGCTATCTGGCCGTGACGGAAGGCCTTCTGCCGGAGGATGACGGCGTCATCGACGCCCCCATCGCCCGGCGGGGAGATTCCATCATCGGGCGCACTGTTGCCCCGGAAGGCAAGCCCAGCGTGACCCGGTACCGCGTTCTTGCCAGAGGAGGCGGTCATACTCTGGCGGCCTGTATCCCCGTGACCGGCCGCACCCATCAGATCCGGGTGCACATGGCGCACCTGGGATGCCCGCTGGCGGGGGATACCCTCTACGGCGGGCACACCGGTAGCATCGACCGCCATGCCCTGCACTGTGCGGCGCTGACCTTCCGCCATCCCTTGGACGGCAGCCTGCGCCGCATCCAGTGCCCTCTGCCGCCGGATATGGCGCAGCTGTGCCGGGCCTGCGGCATGCCGCCGGTTGAAATGCAAACCCTGTTTGCCCTGATTCAGGAACTTTCCCCGGAAGAAACGGGAGTGGAACCAAAAACGCCTTTTGCGTATTTTATCAGAGAAAATGACTAAGAAACATTTGGAACAGAATCACACGGAAGAGCCTTCCCCACGGCGCGGCAAAAAGCGCGGCAAATTTGCCGAGTGGCTGGATGTCCACCGCATCAAGCGGACCGTCAGGCTCTGGCATAAAAGACAGAAAAAGTCAGAACGCCGCAGCCGCCTCAGTGAGATGATCCACCGGCTGCCCCATGCAACGCTCATCGGCGATCTCCTGTACATGTTCGGCTTCTGGCTGGAGTATGCGGCGATCTGCGCCGGACGCACGGTGCTGCGGGTAGCAGGCACCATTCTCTCCCACGTGTGGGATGTCCTTCTCATGATCATCCGGCCGCTGGCCATTGGGATCATCACCTTTCTGGAAGACCTGCTGGAACCGTTGGCACGCATGCGCTCGGGTCTGCGCCATATCCGCGCCCTGCCCCAGCAGCACCCCGAGGAAAACGCAAAGCAGATCCGGGCAGAGAAAATTCAGTATTTCAAGCGGGGCACCAGACTGTACCTGCCCCTTGTATGGAATGCTTTGTCCTATGCGTTGCCTGTTGCAGCTGCGGTGCTGCTGGTCTGGGTGGTGCGCACCCAGCTCAGCTTCAACTACCTGCTGGAAGTTCGGGTCAACGGCGAGTCGGTTGGCTATGTTGCCAGCGAGCAGGTGTTTGACAGTGCCCGGGACGATGTGCAGTCCCGTATCGAGCGTGCCCGTGCCGTCATGGAATCCGCCGGAGTGGAAACCACCGATGATGCCTGGAACATTTCGCCGACCTACACTCTGGCAGTCTCGGGCGATGTCATGACCGAGAGCGAGGTGGCCGACGCCATTCTGAGCGCCTCCAGCGATGAGATCGGCGACGGTACCGCAGTGTACATTGACGGTGAGCTGCGCTTTGTCACCAGCGAGGGCGACCATCTGCGCGCCTACCTGGATGCTGTCAAACAGCCCTATGAGGATGCCTTTGACTCCGACCGACGGGTGGAATTTGCCCATGATATCACGCTGGTGGACGGCGTTTACTTCCTGTCGTCCATTGTTCCCTATGACACCGTCATCGAGACGCTGAATGCCAAATCGGAGCCGGTCACCTACACGGTGACGGAGGATCAGACGGCAGGGGAGGCGGCCAAGGCCATCGGTGTGGATTACGCCACGCTGCAGTCCTGGAACCCCGACCTTACCGGCGAGGATGAGGAACTGACCGAAGGCCAGACGCTGGTTTCGTCGGAGGCCACGGCGGAGCTGCTGCAGGTCAAAGTGGTGGAACGGCAGTCAGTGCTGGAGGATGTTCAGTATGATGTGGTCAAGACCGAGTCGGATGAGTACGACTTCGGCAAGGAGGTCGTGGTGCAGGAAGGTCAGCTGGGCCTGCAGGAAGTCACCAGTGATGTGACCTACATCAACGGCAAGGTCAGCGCCATCGATATCGTCAATATCACCACGGTGATCGAGCCGGTATCCGAGCAGGTTATCGTGGGTACCAAGCTGCAGAGCGACATGGTGGCCCAGGTGGGCAGCGGCAATTTCTACTGGCCGGTTCCCGACTACAAGGGCGTTACCCGCTGGGTGGAAAACGACCGTTATGCCACCGATATTACGGCAAACTATGGCACACCCATCATCGCAGCGGACAGCGGCGTGGTGGTTACGGCGGGCACGCACTGGAGCTACGGCAATTATGTGGTGATCGACCATGGCAACGGCTGGAAGACGCTGTATGCGCACATGTCGTCCATCGCGGTCACCACAGGACAATCGGTAACGGGAGGACAGACCATCGGCTATGTGGGCCAGACCGGCGTTGCTACCGGCTGCCATTGCCATTTTGAAATGTCTTATAACGGAACCCTGGTCAACGCACACGACTACTTCCCCAATATGTAAAGCGGATTCGGCCGTACCGGCCGATGATCGCCGCAAAGGAGAACGTCTTTGAAATCTCAGATCGACGAAAAGCAACAAAATGAGGGCGGCTCCAGCCGTCCGCCCAAGCCGCCCCGCGGCCGGTTTGGCGCGTGGCTGGACGAACGCCGCGTCAAAAAGACTGTCCGTATCTGGCACAAGCGGCAGAAAAAGGCCGCTCGCCGCAGCCGGCTGAGCGACCTGATCCATCAGCTGCCCCATGCGACGCTGATCGGGGATGCCCTGTATATGGTGGGCTTCTGGACTGAGTATGCGGTAATCTGCGTGGGACGCACGGTGCTGCGTGCCGTCACGGCCATCCTTTCCCATGCGGGAGCCATTCTGCTGATGATCGTCCGGCCGCTGGCCATCGGGATCATCACCTTCCTGGAGGACCTGCTGGAGCCGTTTGCGCGGATGCGCTCGGGTCTGCGCCATATCCGGGAACTGCCGGAACAGCATCCCGATGAGGATGCCCGACAAATACGCGCCGAAAAGATCCAGTATTTCAAGCGCGGCACCAAGCTGTATCTGCCCCTGGTATGGAATGCCCTTTCCTATGTTCTGCCGGTGGCAGCTGCGGTGCTGCTGGTCTGGGTGGTTCGCACCCAGCTGGGGTACACCTATCTTCTGGAAGTCCGCGTGGGAGATAAAACGGTGGGCTACGTGTCCAGCGAACAGGTGTTCGACAATGCCCGGGATGATGTGGAATCCCGTATTGAGCGCGCCCGCTCCGTTATGGAGGCTGCCGGCGTGGAGACCACCGACGACCAGTGGGAAATCACCCCCACCTATACGCTGGCGGTTTCGGGTGATGTCATGACGGAGAGCGAGGTGGCCGACGCCATTCTCAGTGCCTCCAGCGACGAGATCGGCAGCGGCACAGCAGTCTATGTGGATGGCGAGCTGAGCTTTGTCACCACCGAGGGTGACCATCTGCGTTCCTATCTGGATGCGGTCAAACAGCCCTATGAGGACAGCTTTGACTTCAACCGCCGGGTGGAGTTTGTCCATGACATCACGCTGGTGGACGGCGTCTACTTCCTGTCGTCCATTGTGCCTTACGATACCGTCATCTCCACGCTGAATGCGAAATCCGAGCCTTCCATCTATACACTGGAGGAGGACCAGACCGCCGGTGAGGCGGCGGAGACACTGGGCGTTGATTTCCAGACGCTTCAGGGGTGGAACCCCGACCTTGCCGACGAGGATACCGAGCTGACGGAAGGCAGTGCTCTGATCACCTCCGATGCCAAGGCGGAACTTCTGCAGGTCAAGGTCATTGAGCGCACCACCGAGGTGGAGGATGTGGATTTCGACGTGGTCAAGACTGAGTCGGACGAGTATGATTTCGGCGACGAGGTCGTGATCCAGGAAGGCCAGAACGGACAGCAGGAGGTCATCCGGGACATTACATATATCGACGGACAGGTTTCCGATGTAAGTATTGTCCAGATCAACACGCTGGTGGAACCGGTGACCGAGCAGGTCGTTGTCGGCACACGGCTGGAAAGCGGTATGGTTGCCCAGGTGGGCAGCGGTACCTTCTACTGGCCGGTACCCAACTACCGCTACGTCAGCCGCTGGATGAGCTCCGACCATAAGGGCGCGGACATCGTTGCCCCGGCAGGTACGCCCATCATTGCGGCAGACAGCGGCAAGATCGAGTATGCGGGCTGGCACAACCATCCCTACGGTTACGGCAACTATGTCATCATCGACCACGGCAACGGCTGGAAGACGCTGTATGGTCATATGTCTGCCTTTGCCGTCAGCACAGGGGATGCGGTCGAAGCCGGGCAGGTCATTGGCTATGTGGGCAATACCGGCTATTCGTTCGGCAACCACTGCCATTTCGAGATGTACTACAACAACTCTCTGGTCAGTGCAAAAACCTACTTCCCCAACATGTAAGGGGAAAATTTCTTCGCTGCCCTGCACGTTGTGGATAAAATCCATAGGCAGGGCCGAAGCAATTTGGGATTTTTCACGCAATTTTTGTAAATACTAAGGGCAGCACTTTTCAAAACTTCCGTTTTGGTGTATAATACAGCAAACCATGCGGCTTTGTACCGGCGCGGCCAGAAGGCCGGGCCTGTGGCAGGGAACGGGGGCGTTTGCGCCCCGTGCAACCCCTGTCGGCCGTGCTCGGCTGGGCAAAGGAGAGAATTATCACTTTGGAAAAATTTGTGATCCGCGGCGGGAATCCGCTCACCGGCGATGTGACCATCGGCGGTGCCAAAAACGCGGCTGTGGCCATATTGCCTGCGACCATTCTGGCAGCGGGAAAATGCATCATCGAGAATCTTCCCTGTATCAGTGATGTCATGGCGTCCCTGCAAATTTTGAGCGAGCTTGGCGCCAGTATCCGGATGATCAGCAAAAGCACTTATGAGATCGACACCTCCCACCTTGACTGTACCGAGGTGTCCAATGAGCTTTCCCGTCAGATGCGTGCCAGTTATTATTTTCTGGGCGCTCTGCTGGGCCGTTTCGGCTCTGCGCAGGTTGCCATGCCGGGCGGCTGCAATCTGGGCCCCCGTCCTATCGACCAGCATCTCAAGGCATTCACGGCTCTTGGAGCAGAGGACTCGGTGGAGTACGGTATGATCCGTGTCAGCGCGGACAAGCTGACGGGTTCGCATATCTTTTTTGATACGGTGTCGGTTGGCGCTACCATGAACGCCATGCTGGCCGCTGTCATGGCGGACGGGCTGACCATTCTGGAGAACGTTGCCCGGGAACCCCATGTGGTGGACCTGGCCAACTGCCTTAATATGATGGGCGCAGACGTTCACGGTGCGGGCACCGATGTCATCAAGATCCGCGGTGTGGGGTCCATGCACGGATGCAGCTATTCCATCATCCCCGACCAGATCGAGGCCGGGAGCTATATGGCTGCCGCTGCCATCACCCGGGGCGATGTGACACTGCATAATATCATTCCCAAGCATTTGGAGCCCATCACCGCCAAAATGCGTGCGGCGGGCTGCGTGATTGAGGAGTACGATGAATCGCTGCGCATCAGCTGCCATCAGCGCCTCAAGCCCCTCAAGATCAAGACAATGCCTCATCCCGGTTTCCCCACCGATATGCAGCCGCTGATGACGGTGCTGCTCAGCGTTGCCGACGGCACTTCCATTGTCACCGAAGGCATTTGGGAAAACCGCTTCCGCTATGTGGATGAGCTCATCCGCATGGGTGCCAACATTCAGGTGGACGGCCAGGTGGCGGTGGTGGAAGGCGTAGAGCAGCTGCATCCCGCACCGCTGCGGGCACTGGATCTGCGTGCCGGCGCAGCCATGGTGGTTGCCGCCCTTGCCGCGGACGGTGTGAGCGAGATCGACGAGACCAGCCACATTGAGCGCGGCTACGAAAATATCGTGGAAAAACTTCAGGCCCTCGGCGCGGATATCCGCCGTGTCGAGATCCCGGTCAACACCATCACCCGCGCCATGTAAAAGGCGGCGGATGCTGGCGGGAAAAGGCCGTAATCTCCCGTTGCGGAGCAACCACACCGCTTATGGGGCCGCAGTACTGCGGCCCTGTTTTTGTGAGCGGCGGTACAAATCAGACAGAGAGGAAATCACACAAGGCATGGCATTGTTTACGACACTGTATTCCGGGTCATCCGGAAACTGCGCGCTGGTCCGCCACGGAAGCAAATATCTTCTTGTGGATATGGGCAAAAGCTGCCGCACCACCCTCACGGCGCTGCGCAAGCTGGGGCTTGCCATTGCCGACTGTGAGGGCATCCTCATCACCCATGAGCACTCCGACCATGTCAGCGGCCTGGATACTTTTTTGAAGCATTATACGGTTCCCGTCTACGGCTGCGCAGCAACGCTGGAAATGCTGGAATCCCGGGGAACCTTGCCCCCCGCCATCGAGGCCATCGCCATCGACGGCCGCACCGAGGAGATCGGCTCCTTTGTGGTGACTTCCTTTCCCACCAGCCACGACGTGCCCTGCTGCGGCTATCGCATCCGCACGCCGGATGAACGCACCATGGCCATTGCCACCGACCTGGGGGTTCTGACTCCTGTGGTGCAGCAGCATCTTGCCGGGTGCGACCTGGTGGCGCTGGAGGCCAACTACGACCGGTTCAGCCTGCAGGGCGGGCCCTATCCCTATTATCTCAAGGTCCGCATTGCCAGTGACCGGGGCCACCTGGACAACCGTGCCTGCGCGGCGGAACTGCTGGACCTGATTCAGGACGGCTGCAAAAAGTTTGCTTTGTGCCATCTGAGCCAGACAAACAACACTCCTGAGCTGGCACTGACCACCGTTTACAATGTGCTGCTGGCAGCGGGCATCGAGCCGGGGCGGGATGTGCTGATCCAGGCACAGAGCCGCAACGAAATCAGCCCTTACATAGAATTTTAAGGTGCCGCCATGCAAAACATTGATCTCATCTGTATCGGAAAGCTCAGCACCTCCTTTTACGCCGCGGGTGTGGCCGAGTACCAGAAACGGCTGTCGGCTTTCTGTAATTTCCGCATCATAGAACTGCCGGAGGTTATGGTGGATGAACGCCATGCCGGTGACGTTCAGATTGCCAAGGCTCTGGACAAGGAGGCAAAGGCCATTCTGGGGTCGCTGCGCAAGGGGGAATACCTGGCCGCGCTGTGCATTGAGGGCAAGCAGATCTCCAGCGAGGAACTGGCCGCCATGATTGCCGACCGGGCCATGAGCGGCTCAGGAGACATGGCCTTTGTCATCGGTTCCTCCCACGGACTGGCAGACAGTGTCAAGCGGGCTGCCCAGGCAAAGATCTCCATGGGACGCATCACCATGCCCCATCAGATGGCCCGCCTGGTGCTGACCGAGCAGCTTTACCGGGCTTTTTCCATCAATGCGGGCATGAAATATCATAAGTAAGCAAAGAGCCCATACAGAAAGGCGGGGAGGAAACAATGCGCCGAAAAAACGGGACTCTCGCATTTGTTCTGGGACTTTGTATGCTGCTGGGCGGCTGCGTACCGAAGGCGGTCTCTTCCGGCCCGCTGCCGGGCGATGCTTCCGAACAAAGTGCGGAAGGGGATTCGGCCATCTCTCAGCCGAAGGGAGAGGCTGGGGATGCCGCGCAGAAAATTGAGGAACTTCTGGCCGGCATGTCCCTGCGGGAGAAGGTGGGACAGCTGTTTTTCGTACGCCCCGACGCCCTGGACCCGGCACAGGACCAATCCCGCATTGACGACGCCGATGCCCGGGGAGCGACCGCCTTCACCGATGCCATGGGCGAGACGCTGCGGCAATATCCGGTGGGCGGGATGGTGATCTTCGGCAAAAACCTCACCGATCCCGGACAGCTCACCGCTTTTACCGCAGATTTGCATGAGGCGGGGGAGATCCCGCTTCTTGTTGCCGTGGATGAGGAGGGAGGCTCTGTGGCCCGGCTGGCCAATCACCCGGGCTTTGATGAGCTGCCGGATTATCCTGACGCTGCAGAGGTGGCTGCCTCCGGCGGTGCTGAGGCTGTGCGGGAAATGTCTGCCTCCATCGGCAGATACCTGGTACAATACGGCATTGACCTGGACTTTGCCCCAGTTGCGGATGTCAACACAAACCCGGACAATCCCGTCATCGGTCGGCGGGCTTTTTCCGATGACCCGCAGCAGGCAGCGGAGATGGTCGCTGCGGCGGTGGAGGGCTTCCAGGAGGCGGGGGTCCTCTGCTGCCTCAAGCATTATCCGGGGCACGGCGACACGGCGGAGGACAGCCATAAGGCCCTTGCTGTGACCCAAAAGAGCTGGCAGGAACTGCTCTCCTGTGAGCTGGTTCCTTTTCAGGCCGGAATCGATGCCGGGGCAGATCTGGTAATGGCCGGGCATATTGCTGCCCCGCAGGTCACGGGAGAGGATACACCGGCCTCCCTGTCACGGCCGCTTTTGCAGAGCCTGCGGCAGGAGCTGGGCTTTGACGGTGTCATCGTCACCGATTCCCTGGCCATGGAAGGCATCACCGGGCTGTATACACCGGGGCAGGCTGCGGTGCTGGCCGTGCAGGCTGGGGTGGATATCCTGCTTATGCCAGATGGTCTGGCCGAGGCCTTTGACGCAGTGATGGCAGCTGTGGAGGACGGTACCATTCCCCAATCCCGCATTGACGAGAGCGCAGCCCGGGTGCTGGCGCTCAAGGCAAAGCGCGGACTGATCTGACGGAGGATAGGCTTATGTATGCAGTGGACGGAGCGTTTTTCGCCCAGCGTGTTTCGGGCATTCAGCGGTATTCCATCGAGCTTCTGGCGGAGCTGGATAATATCCTCTCTCCCGGGGAGCTGGAGATTGTGGTGCCCCAGGGTGTAAAAACGCCGGAGTACCACAATATCCGGGTGGTGCCCTGGGGCAGCCGCAGCGGCATGCTGTGGGAGCAGATGGACTATCCCAGATATCTCCGTCAGAAGGGCCGGAAGGGCCTTTGCACCTGCAACGTCATGCCGCTGTTCGGCTTTTCCGGCATGGTGGTGGTGCATGATGTCTGCTATCGTGCCCGCCCGGATTTCTACACCGATGCCCGGGGCCGCCTGAGTGCGGCCTGGCACCGGCTGCAGTACCGGGTGATCGCCAAAAAAGCGGAACATATCATTACAGTATCCCGGTTTTCCCGCAGTGAACTGCAGCGGTACTATGGTGTGGCCCCCTCCCGGGTCACGGTCATCCCCAATGCCTGGCAGCATATGCAGCGCACCCAGCCTGACCCGAACGCTTTTGACAAGTGGCCGGAACTTCATCCCGGGGAATATTATTTTTCCATGTCCAACCTGCTGAAAAACAAAAACTTCCCCTGGGTGCTCAGAGCGGCCAGAGAAAAGCCGGAGGCCATGTTTGCCATTGCAGGCGGCGGCAATCTGGCAAAGGCGGCGGGGGAGATGGGGCTGGAAGATCTCCCCAATGTGCGCTACCTGGGTTATGTCTCGGACGGAGAGGCCAAAACTCTTATGGCAAACTGCAAGGCCTTTTTGTTCCCCACGCTCTACGAAGGCTTCGGCATTCCGCCGCTGGAAGCCATCGCCTGCGGGGCACCCCGGGTCCTTGTCAGCGATACTCCCTGTATGCGGGAAGTTTACGGCAGCCATGCCGATTACATTGACCTGAACACCAACCCCGGCAATGTGGATGAGGTGACCCCGGGGCACAATGCAGCCGGGGTGCTGGCGCGCTATTCCTGGGAAAAAAGCGCCCGCCTGCTGGCGGAGCTTCTCCGAAATAGGGCATCGGAAGCCTGACAGGTATATTCCGGCATACAATCAGTGTAAAAAAGAGCTGTGCTCCCAAACAAGGAGCACAGCTCTTTTGCATGAATTCAAAAAGGGCAGGCAATATCCTGAAAGGAAAACCACCGACTTTTACAGCAGGGCGATCCCGGCTTCCTTGCAGGCCTGAATCGTCTCCGCATCCCACAGGCTGACTTGGACCTCGCCCACATGAGCCTTGCCCAGCAGCAGCATGCACAGGCGGCTCTGTCCGATGCCGCCGCCCATGGTCAGGGGCAGTTTCCCGGCCAGCAACATTTTGTGGAAGGGCAGCTCGGCCCGCTCGGGGCAGCCGGCTTCCTCCAGCTGGCTGCGCAGGCTCTCGGCATTGACGCGGATGCCCATGCTGGACAGCTCCAGCGCGCAGCCCAACGCCTTGTGCCAGAAGAGAATATCACAGTTCAGGGCCCAGTCGTCGTAGTCGGGAGCGCGGCCGTCATGAGGCTTTCCGCTGCGCAGTTTGCCGCCGATCTGCAGGATGCAGGCAGTCTTGTGCTCCTTGACAAAAGCGTTCTCCCGCTCCTTGGGCGTCAGGTTGGGGTAACGGTCCTCCAGCTCCTGGGAGGTGATGAAGGTCACATCCCGGCTCAGGGCAATCTTTTTCAGGGCAGGGAACTTCCAGCGCAGCTCGTCGGCGGTGCCGCAGACTGCATCCACAATGTCGTGGACGGTGTCCTCCAGAAATTCCAGATTGCGCTGGCGGTCGGTGATGACCTTTTCCCAGTCCCACTGGTCCACATAGATGCTGTGCAGGTTGTCCAGTTCTTCGTCCCGGCGGATGGCGTTCATGTCGGTGACAAGGCCCTGACCGGCGCGGAAGCCGTACTTGCCCAGGGCATAGCGCTTCCACTTGGCAAGGCTGTGCACCACCTCGGCGTTCTCGTTCAGACAGGGAACGTCAAAGGCCACGGGGCGCTCCACGCCGTTCAGGTCGTCGTTCAGGCCGCTGCCGTGGGCCACAAACAGGGGAGCAGTGACCCGCTTCAGGTGCAGCGCCGCACAGAGCTTTTCCTGAAAGATGGTCTTGATGAGACCGATGGCTTTCTGGGTATCATACAGGCCCAGGGGGCTCTTGTAGTTCTTCGGAATGACGATGTTGGACATGACTTCCATCCTCTCTGCTCAGATCCCGGATTTTTGTCAAAACCGGGGAATATGTTCCATTATAGCGGCTGTACCCGGCTGCGTCAAACTGTGCGCGGCGGGCGGTCAGCTCCTGGCAAACTGGCTCTGGTACAGCTGGGCATAGAAGCCGCCCCTGGCCAGCAGTTCCTCATGGGTGCCGCGCTCAATGATATTGCCCGCCTTCATGACCAGGATACAGTCGGCATTCTTGATGGTGGAAAGGCGGTGCGCCACAATAAAGCTGGTGCGGCCTTTCATCAGCTCCTCAAAGGCGCTCTGGACCAGGATCTCGGTACGGGTGTCGATGGAGGAGGTGGCCTCGTCCAGGATCAGGATGGGCGGGCGGCGCAGCATGACGCGGGCAATGCAGAGCAGCTGCTTCTGCCCCTGGCTGATGTTGCCGCCGTCCTCTGAGATGACGGTGTCGTAACCGTTGGGCATGCGGCAGATAAAGCTGTGGGCTCGGGCCTGTTTGGCGGCGGCAATGATCTCCTCCCGGGTGGCGTCGGGCTTGCCGTAGGCGATGTTCTCGGCGATGGTTCCGGCCTTGAGCCAGGTTTCCTGCAGCACCATACCGAAGTTGGCACGCAGGGAATCCCGGGTCACTGTATCGATGGGCTGACCGTCTACCCGTAAGGAACCGCCGTTGATCTCGTAAAAACGCATGAGCAGGTTGACCAGGGTGGTCTTGCCGCAGCCGGTGGGGCCGACCAGAGCGATGCGCTGGCCGGGCTCGGCTTTCAGACACATGTCCTCAATGAGGGGCACATCCGGAACATAGCGGAACTTGACGTGATCGAATTCCACCTTTCCGGCACCGTGGGGCAGGACCTTGGCGTCGGGGGCGTCGGGACGGATGGGGTCCTCGTCAATGAGGTCGAACACCCGCTGGGCGCAGGCCAGGGCGTTCTGCAGCTCGGTCATGACGCTGGAAATGTCGTTGAAAGGCTTGGTGTACTGGTTGGCGTAGTTGAGGAAGGCATAGAGCCCGCCCACGGTGATGGAACCGCCGATGGCCAGAAACGCACCGATGACGCCCACCGCCGCATACACCAGAGAGTTGACAAAGCGGGTGGCGGGGTTGGAGATGGAGGAGTAGAAGACCGCCCGGATACCGCAGCGCTGCAGGTCCAGGTTGATCTTTTCAAAGCGTTCCTCGGCGCGGGACTCGTAGCCGAAGGCCCGGACAAGGTGTTCATTGCCCACCAGCTCCTCCACCAGAGAGGTCATCTCGGCGCGGGTCTCGCTCTGGACCTTGAACATGGAATAGGTGTGCTCAGCGATAAAGCGGGCCACAAAGATGGACAGGGGGGTCAGCAGCACAACGATGAGGGCGATGCGCCACTCAATGACCAGCATGATGCCCAGAGTGCCCAGAATGGTGAGCACACCGGTAAACAGCTGGGTAAATCCCATGAGCAGACCGTCGGAGAACTGCTCCACGTCGGTGGTGATGCGGCTGATGGCATCGCCGGGGCGGTGGGCATCCATATAGCTCAGGGGCAGCACCTGCATGTGTTCAAAGGCCTTAACCCGGATGTCCCGCACCACCTGGAAAGTGATGCGGTTGTTGACCAGGTTCATAACCCACTGAGCAGTCACCGTGATGAGGATGGTCACAAGAAGCTGCACCCCCAGCGTGATGAGGGCGGCAAAATCCACATCGCCGGGGCCCACGATCAGATCGACCCCCTGGCCGGTCAGGACAGGGGCATACAGCGTGGAGATGACCGTCACGGCGGCCAGTACCAGGGTGGCAGCCACCGACAGACGGTAAGGGGCAATCAGGGCCAGCACGCGGCGAATGGTGGCGGCGTCCGCCTTGCGGAGTTTTTTCTGCTTGCTCATAATGTGCGGGACACCTCCTCCTTGGAAAGCTGGCTCAGGCAGATCTCACGATAAACCTCGCAGCCCTTGAGCAGCTGGGCGTGGGTACCAAGCCCGGCGGTTTTGCCGTCGTCCAGCACCAGAATCTGGTCGGCGCGCTGCACCGAGGCCGCGCGCTGGGAGACGATAAAGACCGTCATGCCGTGGGTCTTTTCCTTAATGGCGGCGCGCAGGGCAGCGTCGGTGGCGTAGTCCAGGGCCGAAGCACTGTCGTCCAGAATCAGGATGCGGGGCATGGGGACCAGGGCCCGGGCGATGGTCAGGCGCTGGCGCTGGCCGCCGGAAAAGTTACGCCCGGCGGTTTCCACCGGGGCATCCAGCCCGCCCGGCTTGGCGCGGACGAAATCCGCTGCCTGGGCAATCTCCAGGGCGGTCCAGATCTCCTCATCGGTGGCGTCGGGCTTGGCCCAGCGCATGTTGTCCCGTATGGTGCCGGTAAACAGCACCGCCTTCTGGGGTACAATACCGATCAGCCGGCGCAGCTGGGCAAAACTGTACTCCCGGACATTGTGCCCGAAGAGAGAAACCTGCCCCACGGTGGCATCGTAAAAGCGGGGGATCAGATCGATCAGGGTGGTCTTGCCGCTGCCGGTACCGCCGATGACGCCGATGGTCTGACCGGGGGCTGCGTGCAGGGTGATGTCCTCCAGGCTGGGAGCACCTGCGCCGCTGTAGGTAAAGCCCACGCGGTCGAAGGCCACCGCCGAAGCCGCAGCATCGCCTTCCAGCTCGGCGGTGGCGGGGGCGGGCATGGTGCAGGTGGTGTTCAGCACCTCGGTCACGCGCAGGGCGCTGGCAATGGCGCGGGTAGCCACAATGACCAGGTCGGCCACACGGAGAAGATTGAGCAGGATCTGGCTCAGATAGTTGATGAGGGCGGTGATCTCACCCTGGGTGAGCGTGCCGGTATCCACCTCTCGTCCGCCGTACCAGAGAACGGCGATGACGCCCAGGTTGACCACCAGATAGGTCAGGGGGTTCATGAGGGCCGAGATGCGTCCCGCAGCCAGCTGGAAATCCCGCAGCCGGTCATTGGTGGCGGCAAAGTCGGCCATCTCATCTTCCTGGCGGGAGAAGGCACGCACCACCCGAGCACCCACGTAGTTTTCCCGGGTCAGCAGAGTGACGCGGTCGAGAGCACTCTGGGATTTGTGATACACTGGCACCGTTGCCCGCATGATGAGATAAATGATGAGGGAGATGACGGCGGTGATGAGCAAAAACCAGAGCGTCAGCCGGGGGCTGATGGTAAATGCCATCACAATGGCGCCGATGACGATGAAAGGACAGCGCAGCAAAAGGCGCAGGGTCATATTCAGGCCATTCTGGACCTGGTTGACATCGCTGGTCATGCGGGTGACCAGGGTGGGCGTGCCGATGTGATCCAGTTCGGTATAGGACAGGGTATCGATGTGGGCGAACAGATCCCGCCGCAGGGCGGTGCCGAAGCCCAATGCCGATTTGGCGGCAAAATACTGTGCGGTCAGGCTGCACACCATGCCGACGACGGCCAGCAGGACCAGCAGTCCGCACTGGCGCCAGATCAGAGGCACATCGGAATTTTTGATGCCTTCATCGATGATGGTGGCCATGACGATGGGGACCAGAAGCTCAAAGCAGGCCTCCAGCATTTTGAAAAGCGGCGCGATCACGGTCTCCTTTTCGTAACCGCGGATGTAACGGAACAATCTGCGCATAACATTCCAGCCTTTCCGTGGATTGATTTTCTGCAACTTTCTCGGAACAGCGAAAGAATTTCCTGCACTGCACCGGTAAAGCACAAAAAATCCGACACCTATTATAGCACGGATTGCGGTTTGCCGCCATGCATTTTGCCCGCTTTCGATGATTATTTGCCCGCCCTTCGCCTATACTGTCCGTGGAGGATATGCCGCAGCAAGTACGGCTGCCTGCCAAGGGGGAAAATGCGTATGCTATATTTTCAAAAAGGACTTTCGCGCCGTACCTGCCGCACGGTGGGCCGCGCGCTGACGCTGGCCGCACGGGAGGGATGCACCAGTGCCGATACCGGTCACCTTTTGCTGGCCATGCTGGAAACGGACGGAGGCCCGGCAGTAGAATTTTTGCGGGGCAAGCATGTGACACAGACGGCTCTGCTGGAATGTGCCGGGCGCCGCAGCTGCCACGGCACGCCGGTGCGGCTCAAGACAAGGGATCTGGCGCCTGAGACACGCAAGGCGCTGGAGTTTGCGGTACTGGGGGCCCGGGCCGCCCGGGTACCCCGTGCAGAGAACGAGCATTTGCTGTGTGCCATGCTGGAGGACTGCGCCTGTACCGCCAGTGTCTGGCTGGCGGAGCTGGGGGTGGAGGTCCCCCAGGCGGCAAGGGAATGCCGACAGCTGTCGGGACAGCTGGTGCTGCCGGCTCAGCCCCGGATGAACACCTCCCGGGGCAGCCGTCCCAGCGAGAAGTATGGCCGCGACCTGACCCGCCTGGCGCAGGAAGGCCAGCTGGACCCGGTTCTCTGCCGGGATGCCGAGCTGGACCGCATGATCGAGATCCTCTGCCGCCGACAGAAAAACAACCCCTGCCTGTTGGGAGAACCGGGTGTGGGAAAGAGCGCCCTGGCGGAAGCCCTGGCCCAGAGAATTGCCTCGGGGCAGGTGACCCAGAGCCTGCGGGGCAAACGGGTCTTGTCTCTGGATATGGCCTCCATGGTGGCGGGCACCAAGTACCGCGGCGATTTTGAGGAGCGCTTCAAAAATTTGCTGGAGGAGCTGTACCGTGACCGTTCCACCATTCTGTTTATTGATGAGATCCACATCATCGCAGGAGCTGGTGCGGCGGAGGGAGCCATCGATGCCGCCAGTATTCTCAAGCCCATGCTTGCCCGGGGAGAAATCCAGCTGATCGGTGCCACCACCCAGGAGGAATACCGCCGTACCATCCAGAAGGATTCGGCGCTGGACCGCCGTTTTGGCAAGGTGATTGTGGAGGAACCTACACCGGCGTCCGCCGAGAAGATCCTGGCCGGATTGATGCCCCGTTACGAGCGCTACCACGGCATTGCCATTCCGGCGGAGGCCATCCACGCGGCGGTGGAGCTGAGCGTGCGGTACCTGCCGGGGCGATATCTGCCGGACAAAGCCATCGATCTGTTGGATGAGGCGGCGGCGTCCGCCCGGATCCTCTATGCGGACCATCGCAACGGCCCCATGCCGGAATTGAAACCGGAGGATATTGCGCGGGTGGTCAGCAAGGCCAGCGGAGTGCCGGTGGAGCGAGTCGGAGAAGCGGAACGGGAGCGCCTGTACCAGCTGGAGGACCGGCTCTCCCAGGAAGTAGTGGGCCAGCCCCGGGCTGTCAAAGCGGTGGCAGCGGCCATCCGGCGTAGCCGCACCGGTCTGCGGGAGTCGGGCCGTCCCATTGGCGCCATGCTGTTTCTGGGACCGACGGGTGTGGGCAAGACCCAGCTTGCCCGGACGCTGGCCAAAAGCTGGTTCGGCAGCGAGAAGGCTCTGCTGCGCTTTGACATGAGCGAGTATATGGAACAGCATACGGTGGCGCGGATGATCGGTTCGCCCCCGGGCTATGTGGGGCATGACGAAGGCGGGCAGCTCACCGAGGCAGTCCGCCGCCGACCCTACAGCGTAGTGCTCTTTGATGAGATCGAGAAGGCCCACAGCGACATCCAGAATGTGCTTTTGCAGATTCTGGAGGACGGCTGCCTGACCGATGCCCAGGGGCGCAAGGCGGATTTTTCCAATACCATCATTTTGCTGACTTCCAACCTGGGAGCCCGGTGCCTGGCGGGGCAGACTTCCCCCATGGGGTTTGGCGCCGCCGCTGAGGAGGCAGACCGCCGGGCACAAAAAGCCCTGCAGGAAGCCAAAAACTACTTCCGCCCCGAGCTCATGGGCCGTATGGATGAGGTGGTACTCTTCGATCCCCTCGGCCCCAAGCAGCTGACCCGCATTGCCGACCGGCTTCTGGGCGAGCTGGAGGAGCGCGCCGCCGTGCAGGGATATACCCTTCTCCATACCCCCGCGGCCGCAGCAGCACTGGCGGGAACCGAGGTCCCCTCCTACGGAGCGCGGGAACTCCGCCGCAAGGTGGGGCGTGCCGTGGAGCAGGCACTGGCCGACCGGATCGCCAGCGGCGATACCGTGCCGGGAGAGTCCCTCACCGCAGACGTGGGAGCAGACGGAGAGATCATCCTGCGCAGCGGAGATTTTGCCGCCTGTGTATAAAAAGGCAATTCGCCAAAAACAGCCGCATCCCCATGCAGCCGGAAAGGCACGCACGGGGATGCGGTTTTACATATATCCAAAGGAGAAATTCAGCGCCCGGAGGCTCCGGCCGTGACGGCGGTGCGCTGGGGCTCTGCCGTGGGACACAGTACCGGCAGAGGCGTGTTCCGGGCCTTGAATAAGACACAGGGCAGCAGAAGAAGCAGCGGGTTGGCGGAAACGAGGAATACCTTGTTTTCCATCAGCAGATACGCCATCATGGCAGTCATACAGAGCAGCTCGCCTGTGTGATGCCCCCGGCAAAGCCGCCACAGGAGGATCACAAAGACTGCTGCCACCAGAATGGCACCCAACAAACCCTTGTTCATGGGCAACGCAAGGTACATGTTGTCGATGGAATGGTGTTCGTCTCCGTCGGTGGGGACGCCGCCCAGCAGGGAGAGGGGCGTTTCCCAAAAAACGTTGTGCCAGATCTCAAACCGTCCCGAAAACAGCCGGTCGATTTTCTTGAGGATGGGAGTACGGTCGGGTGCCGCCGGATCGAAGAAGTATCCCGCCAGCACACTGAATAACGTCAGCACCGGATACACCGCCAGCAGCAAACCGTGGTAGATGCGGCTCTCGAAAATGCGCGGCAGCACTTTTTGCAGGGCAAACAGCAAAAGCAGCAGAAGCATGGCTCCGGCTGCGCCGCGGCAGATGGGCACGAACAGGGTGTACAGCAAAAGCAGGACAAGTCCGCCCCAGTCAAACCAGCGCAGCTTGGGCCAGCGCAGCCAGCTCCAGGCGAAAAAGACGCCGATCAGCCGGGCACCGTAGCCGTTGTAATGGCCATACCCGTAATCCCAGTTCCGGCAGTAGTATTTGAAGGGGACCAAGGGGGTGGTGTAGTGCAGCAGCTGTACCAGAACCAGCCCGGCGGCGGTCACCGCCAAAAAGACCTGTACGGCCTTTCTCAGGTCCACATCCTTGGCGCCCATCCCCACCAGCGCAGCCAGCACAAACCAGTGATCGTCCCCGTACCATGCGGCAAAACCTGTATAAAGGATGACGCCTCCCAGCAAAAACCATTGGGCTTTTGTTTCATAGCGGGTCAGCAGCAGGCATTTGGCCAGCAGCAGAAGGATTCCCAGGCCGGTCAGAGCCGCACGGAACAGGGAACTCAGCCCAGGCAGGGTGGATTGGATGTTGGAACTGAACACCTCGCTCAGAATGAGCAATAAGGCCAGCCCTGTGCAGTAGACCCGCTGGGCCAGCAGACGGCAGGAATCCTCGGAAAGGCGCAGAATTCCCAGACGTTGAATCAACATGGAAAAACCTCCGTGAAAATGTGCGAAAAAACGGATAACCGTCCGAATTTTAGCATAGTATGCCCCAAAAGAAAAGTGTGACAGCCCACATGACGATGCCCCTTACTGAGAGCTGTGTTCGTTTCGGAACTGCGCCTTGAGCACTTCCAGAAATTTCTCTGCCGGCTTGGAAAAGAGCTGGTACTTTTTCCACACCACATAAAGCCTGACCTCAAGAGGAGGTTCCAGCGGACGGAAGCAGAGATTGCTGCCGGTGGTGTTGATGAGCCTGTCCAGCACAAAGGCATACCCCAGCCCCTCATCCACCAGCAGGGAGGCGTTGTAGACAAGGTTGTAGGTGGCCACCAGATTCAGCTGCTCCTGATTGCGCTGCAGCCACTGCATGATGTCGGAACTGTCACAGGTCTGGCGGGAGAGAATGAGCGGCTTGTCCCACAGATCTTCCGGACGGAGGGAGTCGCGCAGGGCAAGCGGTGCATCCCTCCGCATCAGAATCCCCCAGCTGTCCCGGGCGGGGATTTCCATATAATCATAATAGGTGTAGTCGGTGCCGCCGATCAGGATGCCGAAGTCGATCAACCCTTTGTCCAGACTTTCGCACACATCGCAGGCATCTCCGCTGGAAATCTGAAACCGCACATTAGGATACAGGCAGCGCATGGTCTCTGCCGCCCGGGCCAGCAGACGGACGGCGTTGGTCTCGCCGCTGCCGATGCAGACCGAACCGGATATGGTTTCCTCCGAGTCAAGGATCTCGGTCTCGGTTTTATGTACCAGATCCAGAATCTCCTCGGCGCGTTTGCGCAGCAGCATGCCTTCTTCCGTCAGGGTGATGCGGCGGCTGCCCCGGACCATGAGCTGTTTGCCCAGTTCCTGCTCCAGCTCTTTCAGCTGACGGGACAGAGTGGGCTGGGAAAGATGCAGTGTCTCCGCCGCGGCGGAGATGCTCTGCTCCCGTGCTACGGCAAGAAAATATTGCAGTACCCGCAATTCCATGCCGGTCGGCCCCCTTTCGCCTGTAGTTTATGGAAACTATAGCATTGCATTTTCATAGCTGTCAAGCATGGAAGGATATTTGATATAGGTATTTGATAATAGGGAAGGGATGCCATACAATCATAGGCAGAGACGTGTGGGAAAACACGGGGAAAGGCCTGCTGCCCTGGAAGGCAGTTGACGCGGAGCAAAATAGATGCTACGCTGAATGAAAAGGCCAGTCTCCCGGATGGTGCAAAGTGTTTTCCGACCGAAAGAGAGCAACCACCGTGGGAGGAACATTATGGGCATGGATTGGGAGATCCCGGCGCGCAAAGCTGTGGAGCAAAATCTGCTGGATGCCGGCTGCGACTGTGAAAAGACACAGCAGTACCTTCGGCTTCTGGAGGAAGGCCGGATGCAGGAACTGATTCAGATGCTGCGCTGCCAGCGTTGTCACCTGATGGAAAAGCTCCACCGGGAACAGCAGAAAGTCGATTGCCTGGACTACCTGATCTACCAGCTCAAAAAAGGCAACTGTGACAGGCAGGGCTGAATCCTGTACCGGGAAAGATCAGCCGGGAATGGACGGCCGAAACTTGCAACGGCGTATATGGCGGAAAACGGAAACAAAAAGGAGTGGATGGATATGCTGCATAAAAAATTCCAAAATCTGGAACTTTCGGCACTGGGGCTGGGTATGATGCGCCTGCCCAAAAATGGCAGCGGCGACGGAGATATTGACGAGGCAAAGGCTGCTGAGATGGTGGATTACGCCATCCGCAGCGGGGTGAACTATTTCGACACCGCCTACGCATACCACGGCGGCAAGTCGGAGATTGTAACGGGCCGGATTTTGAGCAAGTATCCTCGGGAAAGCTATTATCTTGCCAGCAAGTTCCCCGGTTATGACGCGGCCAATATTGATCGTGCCCCCGAAATCTTTGAGGAGCAGCTCAAAAAGTGCGGCGTGGAGTATTTTGACTTCTATTTGCTCCATAACGTCTGTGAGGATACCATTGACGGATATCTGGACGAAAGCAAGGGTCTGATGCGCTATCTGCTGGAGCAGAAGGCGGCGGGCCGGATTCGTCACCTTGGCTTCTCCTGCCATGGCGATTACAATACCCTCAAGCGGATGCTGGATACGTATGGCGAGCATCTGGAATTCTGCCAGATTCAGCTCAATTATATGGACTGGCATTATCAGGATGCCAAGTCCCGGGTGAAACTGCTCAACGAGCGCAAGGTCCCCATTTGGGTCATGGAGCCGCTGCGAGGCGGCAAGCTGGCCAATCTGCCTCGCTCGGCAGCTGAAAAGCTCCGCACCCTGCGCCCGGAGGAATCGGTACCCGGCTGGGCGTTCCGCTTCCTGCAGGCGGTACCCGGCGTGACCATGATTTTGTCGGGCATGTCCAGCATGCAGCAGCTGGAGGACAATGTGGAGACTTTCCGCACGGAGCAGCCTCTGAACGGGGCTGAGTTTGATGCGGCGGTATCTGTGGCCGACAGCATGGTGGCGGGCGGCGTGCTGCCCTGCACCGCCTGCCGTTACTGTACCACCCGCTGCCCGGCACATCTGGATATCCCTGCATTGCTGGCGCTGTATAATGAATACCGTTTCAGCAAGGATGCTTCGGTGGTGGAAGAGGTCCGCACCTTGCCGGAAGCGGCCCGCCCCAGCGCCTGTATTGCCTGCCATAGCTGCGAAGGAATCTGCCCGCAGAAAATCAAGGTCTCTCAGGCAATGGATGACTTTGCCAAAAGCGCCGGACTGCGCTGATTGAAAAAATTAACAGAAAACCTCCCCCGTATCGGCCCGATCACCGGTATGGGGGAGGTTTTGTATTTTATGAAAATCGGAATCAAACAGGCACGGCAGGAAAACACCGTCAGGCCACAGGCTCGGCCTGGGCTTTGTCCCCGGCCTGTGCCTTGCGCTTGTGTACGTCGCTGCGGATGAGCTTGTAAACGGTGGCGGTGACAGGAACGGCGAGCAGCATGCCGAAGATGCCGCCCAGACCGCCGCCCACTGTGACGGCAGCCAGAACCCAGATGCCCGGCAGGCCGATGGAGGACCCGACGACACGGGGGTAGATCAGATTGCCTTCCAGCTGCTGCAGGATGGCAATGAAGATAAGGAAAGCAATGGCCTGCAGGGGATTGACGGTCAGGATCATAAAAGCGCCCACACCGGCCCCCAGATAAGCACCCACCACCGGCAAAAGCGCTGTGGCGCCCACCAGAGTGCCGACCATGGTGGCGTAGGGAAAGCGGAAGAGCAGCATACCGAGGGTGCACAGGACCCCGATGATGATGGCCTCGGTGAACTGCCCGATGAAAAATTTTGAGAAGGTCTCGTTGGCGGTGGAGAAAACATACATCAGGCGCCGATAGGTTTTGGGGGACAGATAAACCTCTGCCAGGGAGCGGCACTGGCCGGCCAGATGTTCCTTGCCGGCCAGCAGGTACAGGGCAAAGATAAAGGCGATCACAACCTGCATGACGAGGCCGCCTACATTGCTGACGATGGATACTGCGGAGGAAAAAATACTGCCCATGCCGGAGGTCAGATAGTTTGCGGCTTTCTCGAGAAACTGCGGCCAGTTAATGTCAAGGGTATTGAGCCACTGCTGGATCTGCGGCGTCGGGTCAGCAAAGGAATTGAGCCATTCGGCAAACTGGTCGAGCAGCGGCGGAATGCCCAGCAACATCACGCGGAAGGCATCTGCCAGCTGAGGAAGAATAATCACGACCAGAAGAACCAGCACTGCCACGATAATAACCAGAGCCCCGGTAATGCTCAGAACCCGGCGGGCCGGGCGAAAACGGCTGTTTTCGCCGGCAAGCACCGGCAGTGCTTCCAGTCGCACAATGAGCAGATTGAGCACGTACGCAATGCCGCAGCCAATGAAAATGGGCATCAAAAGAGAAAAGATCAGCTGTATTGCCTGCAGAATGGAGTCACTGTATTTGACGATCAGCGCCAGAATTGCGGCACAGAGCAAGAAAAGCAACGGTTTTTTGTTGTGCATTGGGAAAATCCTTTCCTGAAGCAGAGAAGCTTGCCTCAAATGCTGCCACGAAAAAAGATAGGCGCGCACTCTGCTGATTTGGAAAATATTGTAGCATGTGACGCCGGTGCTGTCTACCAGACAGAACTCTTGATTTGTTGTATTTACTTTGAAATACAGGAGCGGATGGGCAAGGTGCGGGCAAAAAAGGAGGCGCCCGACCTCTGAGAGAGACGGGCGCCGCAGGGAATACGGCTCACGGCATGAGAAAGAACAAACCGGAGATGTTATTCGGTTACCGCTGTTTTCAGGGCGGCGAGGTCCGCTGTGTCGGGATGGGTCAGCGCCTGCTCAAAGTTTTGCAGCATGGCGGTGCGGCGGGGGCTTTCCTCCATGGACAGATAGCGGGTACGCACAGCTTCGGGCATTTTACCCTGGCACATGTAGGTGCCGATAACAGCAACGCTGTCGTTCAGATTCTGACGCACGCGGTCAAGGATCTGTGCAAAATAGGCAGGCGCTCCGCCAAAGCCTGCGGTGCCGAAAAGAAACACCTTCTGACCAGTCAGACTCTTGAGGAATTCGGCAACCTGTTCGTCACAGCTGCCCTTGTCGGTCCAGAAGCCCACATAGATGGTATCGGCGGCCAGTGCCCTGGCGTCGGGAGCGCCGAAATAGAGGCAGTCCCCGGCGGGCAGAATTTCCTGAATGGCTTTGGCCAGCATGGCGGTGTTGCCGGTGCGGCTGCTGTATACAATTGCGTAGCTCATTTGGTTTCCTTCCTTTCATAAATGCAGTGGACGCCCCGGTGGGCCATCATGCCGCCCAGGCATTCCTTGTTGCAGCGGGCACAACGGTGAATTTCTCCAGCGTGTCCGGAAAAAACTTTGTTCGGCCAGTCCGGGTCGGCGGTCAGCTGGCGGCTCATGGCAGCGCAGTCAATGCGCCCGGAGGCAAGCTGCTGCTCAATAAAATCGGGGTCGGTCAGACCACCCACTCCACAGATGGGCAGCAAAGTCAGGTTTCGGACTTCATCGCAGAATTTGAGGAAGCATCCCTCCTGACCGAATTCGGGGTGCTTTTTCGGCGGGATGGTATCGGAAAGCTCACCGTGATCGGCCAACGTCACATGGAAACTGGTGACGCCGGCCTGTTCCAGCAGCGGAACGAACACCGGCAGCTCCGATTCCAGTACGCCGGCATTTCCGTAGTGGGGATTTTCCTGCCGCACGGCAAGCTTGTAGTCGATGGGCAGTTCCGGCAGGCGGCGCCGGATGGCGGACACGGCCTCTACGGCAAAGCGGGCACGGTTCTCAGGGCTGCCGCCATACCGGTCGGTGCGGTGATTGAACAGGGAGGAACTGAAACTGCCGCACATCCGGTCGCCGTGGACCTGTACCATGTCGAAGCCTGCCTGTACGGCCAACTCGGCTGCGGTACCGAAGACCTGGGTGATGCGGGCGATTTTTTTCTCCGGCAGGCCGGTGATGTAAGGGCCGACCTGCTGGTTCAGGAGAGGACGCAGCTCTTCCATAGAGAGGCGTTTGGTCAGCACACCGGGAATATAACGGATCATGCCCTTGAGGTCGGAGTCGGACTGGTGCAGCTGAGCGCACAGCAGGCAGCCTTGCTCATGGACCGTGTCGGCGATCTCCCGGTAGAACTTTTGCCCTTTTGACGTGTACAGGGAAGGCCCGAACCCGTGAGGGAGGACCGGCACATCGCCGATGATGATCATGGCGCATCCGCCGGCGGCAATCCTGCGCAGCCGTTCCAGCATTTCTTCCCGGGGCAGCCCCAGACTGGTGGGGGCAAAAATGATTCGATTTTTTAAGGTCAGCCCGCCGTAATTCAGGGGGCTGTGAATGGTTTCGTACATGTGGTATCTGCTTCTTTCTGGATTGCTTTTGTCAAGAGGGAGAACAGCTGTTTCCGTTCCTCCGCATCCAGCGATGCCAGGGCCTCGTCGTCCCAGTCAAAAAAGACCTGATGGCTGACGGCGAACGCTTGCTTGCCCTTTGCGCTCAGATCCAGGTGATAGGCGCGCCCTGATTTTTCCCGGGTGAGAAAGCCGTCCTCCACCAGCTTTGTGATGCAGCGCTGGGAGTACCCCCAGTCCAGATGCAGGTCGGCAGTCAGCTCTGCCTGGGTGCAGCCGGGATGCTTGCCCACATAAATCACCGGAAACAGGGAACCGAAGTTCAGGCCAAGCGCCTGCAGACGTGTGGTTGTGTAGGTGACAAAATCACGGTGAAATACAGTGGCATAGTAAGCCAGAGTCTGAAACATCAAACCGTCAACTCCTTTTCTTGACTTGGTCAAGTATAACTCGCAAACTTGACAAAGTCAAGCTGAATTTGAAAGACTGGAAAAACGATCCTGCGATAATATTTTGGCGTGCACCTTATTTTCAGAGGAAATGTCGTACATTCCAGCAAAAATGTTCAATAGGAAGGGGGAAGAAATACAAGGCTGAATGAGCAGCTGTGCAGATCCGGGAGCGGTGCATGGATGCTGCTGTCCGGCAAACCGGGAGAAAAGGCCGGTACGGCGGGAATGCGATATACAAAGAAAAGCCCGGACGCTGCTGTCCGGGCTTTTGAAATACTGGATGCCGTATTTTGATATGGTACGGGCAGTGAGAGCCAAATTCACACGTTTGCCCTCTGGAACCCAAAGGGGCGGCCACCTCAGTAAAAGCGGATCGCCGTCTATACGATATCAATGGTGTCTTCGAGAAGGTGTAATGCAGGATCCAAAGATTCATGGATTGCTTTCGATGGAAAAATCCAAATCTATCCGATAGGTTTCATCGATCAAAGATGGTGTATACTTGTATTTTTGACACATATCCAGATAATACGCATTTTCCTTTAAAAGAAATTGCTTGGTACACCATGAATCGTCTGCGCGTTTTTCAACTTCGCAGGCATAATTTTTGATATCCGAAAAGTGAGTTTCAATATACTGACTGCTCATGACAAGGCAACAATACCGTATTTCTTTCAAATACTCGGGAGAGAAGCCTTTTTCCCATCCAAAAGGAATATACCCGCCTTCGACAACAAGGTTTTGCCGGTTTTCAATCGCAGTCTTTATCATTCCCTGAACAATCGGCCACAAATAGGTTTGCAGCGCATTATCGTCCTCCGGCGTTAGGTTCGTATAGCCACTTCGGATCAATCCCATTTTCAAAAGATCCATTGATAAATAAGGAATATGATGCTTTTCAAGAATCCTTTGTGCCAAAACCGTTTTTCCCGTGTGGGAAGCGCCCGTAATCAATAGAATCATGTTTCCACCCTCAAATCATACTTTCTCAACAAAAAGAGAGCAGTTTGTTTTTAAACTGTTTTTGAAAAAATGGATTTCTTGTTTGGAACATTGCCGCACGATCTGACTTTTGTAAAAAAGTCGGAGCAAGTGATAAAATACTTGCTCCGACATGGTACGGGTAGTGGGGGTCGAACCCACACGGTTGCCCACTGGAACCTAAATCCAGCGCGTCTGCCAATTCCGCCATACCCGCATAGTTTGAACTGTAAATTTTAGTTTAGCAAGACGGGCCGGGTTTGTCAATTCCCGGCCATCCGTACAAGGAGGCAAGGAAGACTCGAAAAATCAGGAAAAACAAAAAATACAATAATTCGCCCTCTCCCTGCACATACTCTAAAGCAGGGAGATGATAACAATGCACAAGCTGTTCCGGCGTGCGGCCGCGCTGATTCTGGCCGCAGCGGTGACGGCGGGCGTCGGCGTTACCGCAATCAACCGCTCGCTGCCGGATACTTTTTATGTGGAACAGGGTCAGGAACTGACCATTGCTTCCATGCCCTGGCTGAAAGAAAAGTCCTCTTCCGTTCAGGAGGTGGCAGCGGGCAGCATGGGCCAGGATGACGGGTCCAACCGTACGCTGGCACTGTTTGGACTGGTGCCCGTCAAGACAGTCCGGGCAATATCCTCCGAACGCCGGGAGGTGACCGTCTGCGGGACGCCGTTTGGCATCAAGATGTTTTCCAACGGCGCTCTGGTCGTAGCCTTTTCGGATTTGTATACCAGCCTTGGCAGTGAAAATCCCGCCAAGGAGGCGGGCCTGCGCCTGGGAGATCTCATCATTTCGGCAGGGGGGCATACGGTGCGCAACAATGATGAACTCAGCGCGGCGATCACAGAGGCGGCAGGGGGAGCAATGCAGGTTGTTTATCTGCGCAGCGGAGAAAAACAGCAATGCACGCTGACACCGGTCAAAGATCAGAGCGGTGTATACAAGGCGGGGGTGTGGGTCCGGGATTCCTCGGCGGGCATCGGCACGCTGACCTTTGTCGATACGGAGAACGGTACCTTTGCAGGACTTGGCCATGCCATCAGTGATACCGATACCGGTACAAGCATCTCTTTGCTGTCGGGCGAGATTGTTCCGGTCAGTATTACCGGCTATGTGCGGGGAACGGCCGGTTCACCCGGGGAACTGCGGGGAGAATTTTCCGGGGAAACAATTCTTGGCACGGTACTGTCCAATGATGAGACCGGTGTCTACGGCGCTTTGACCGGAAGCGTACAGGGTACAAAGTATCCGGTGGCCAACAGTCAGGAGGTGACCGTCGGTGATGCTCAAATCCTCACGACCATTGCAGGGGGGCAGGCAAAACTTTATGATGTTCGCATTGAGCGGGTCAATCTCAATGCGGGGGATCCAAATCGAAACATGATGATTGAGATTACCGACCCGGAACTTCTCTCGGCAACGGGCGGTATCGTGCAGGGAATGAGCGGCAGCTCCATCCTGCAGAACGGCCGCCTGGTAGGTGCGGTCACTCATGTGCTTATCAACGATCCTTCCCGGGGGTACGCAATTTTTGCACAAACGATGCTTTGCGCCGCCGATGCCTGTTCCACGTCACAAATTTCCAAAAACTGACACACAGTGGCATGAATGGGAAATAAAGACAATTATTTTCCAAAATAAGAAACCGGGGATTTGTGGGCACAGCTTGTCGCATTTGTTTGCTTTTTGGGGATGGCTGGAAATTGCAAGGGGAGATTGTCGGACAAAACATTTGAAAATAATCAATTTTTTTGAAAAATCCGCTTGCAGGATATGGAAAAAAGTGGTAATATTTCCATTGTCACGAAGACACAGACATTCACATAAAGGAGATTGCATGTTATGGAGAGAATCAAGTTTGTGATGACGGACACCGGGGCGGATATCTCGGCGCTGTGCAAGGCGGCCCTGGAGGAAAAGGGGGTTGGCGTGACCATTTGTGAGCGCAACGGCTCCAAGGCACTGGAAGCACTGTTGGAGACCCGTCCCCAGGCCGCGCTGCTGGATGCCTTCATGCCGGACCTGGATGCGATCACGGTCAAACAGCGCTACGAAGCGCAGGTTGGCCGCCAGGGGCCCAAAACCACTTTCTTCGTGACGGGCGCATTCCAGAATGAGGCGGTGGAGCAGGAGCTTCTCGACAATGGGTTCTCCTTCTTTTTTGTCAAGCCCTTTGATGAAAACGTTCTCGCGGCGCGGGTTCTCAAATGTGCAGGCACACCGGCTCCCCATATTACCTTTTCGCAGGACAGCGATGAGCTGGTTGTAACGGAAATTCTTCACCAGATTGGTGTCCCCGCCCACATCAAAGGATATCAGTTTTTGCGCGATGCGATTCTTTTGACCATCGAAGATCATGAGTATATCAATGCGGTGACCAAGCGCCTTTACCCGGAGATCGCCAAGCGCAACGGGACGACGGCGTCCCGCGTGGAGCGGGCCATCCGCCATGCCATTGAGGTTGCCTGGGATCGTGGAGATGTGGATACTCTCAACAGCTATTTTGGCTACACCATTCATAATCTTCGCGGAAAGCCCACCAATTCGGAGTTTATCGCCATGATTTCGGACAAAATTCGTCTGGATAAAAAGCGCCGCGCCTGATGCTGCGCAAAACAAAAGCAATGCAGATCCGATTCCCTATGAAACGGACGCACAGCCAGAACCTCCCGAACGCCTTTTTTGCAGGCTGCGGGAGGTTTTTTCTTATGTGGGGCAATTTACGAATTTTTATGAATCATACCGGGTATGGCGGTGGATTTTTTGTGTGGAAGCCTGTATAATGGGACTATATTACTGTATTTCAGGCAGGAGGAAGCGCCCATGCATGCACAAACCAAACCGACCGTTACTGCAATCCTTGTGGCGGCGGGAGCTTCGCGCCGGATGGGGTTTGACAAACTCAGCCATTGGCTGCCGGATGGCCGGACGGTGCTGCAGGCCAGTGTGCAGGCCTTTGACAGCCATCCCGATGTGAGCCAGATCATTCTGGTAGCAGGCAAAAACCGGCAGATGTGTGATGCGCTGGCGGCACAGTGCCGGAAAGACGCCCGTGTGGTAGACGGCGGTGCAACCCGGGCCGACAGCGTTCGGGCGGGGCTTGCTGCAGCGACGGGAGAACTGGTTGCCATCCATGATGCGGCCCGTCCCTTTGTCAGCCGGGACCTGATTTCCCGCACTCTTGCCGCGGCGGCAGAGTGCGGCGCGGCGGCCCCTGCCGTGGCGGTCAAGGATACCATAAAGCTGGCGGAGAACGGCCTTGTACAGCAGACGCCGGACCGGTCCCGTCTGTTTGCGGTGCAGACGCCGCAGTGCTTCTCCCGCGAAAAATACAGACAGGCCCTGGAACTGGTCACCGCCGACCGTGCCTCTACCGTCACCGACGACTGCAGTTTGTTTGAGCTGGCGGGTTTTCCGGTCCGTCTGACACAGGGAGATTACGAAAACATCAAAATCACTACAGTGGAGGATCTGAAAGGGGAAAGCCGCATGCGCATTGGTCACGGATATGACGTTCACCGCCTGGTGGAGGGGCGTAAACTGATTCTGGGCGGGGTGGACATCCCTTATGCAAAAGGCCTGTTGGGGCACTCCGATGCGGATGTGCTTTTGCACGCCATCTCCGACGCTCTGCTGGGGGCAGCTGCATTGGGGGATATCGGCAAGCACTTTCCCGACAACGATCCACAGTATGAGGGTGCGGATTCTCTGATGCTTCTTGGCAAAGTGGGGGAGCTGCTGCATGGGGCCGGCTATACGGTGGGCAACATCGACGCAACCATTCTGTGCCAGGCACCCAAACTCCTCCCGCATATTCCTGCCATGCGGAAAAACATTGCCGCGGCGTTGGAAATTGATGTGGAAGCTGTCAGCGTCAAGGCGACCACGGAGGAAAAACTCGGCTTTACCGGTGCGGGCGAGGGCATTGCCGCCCATGCGGTGGCGCTGATTCTGTAATCCGGCGTAAAATTGAACCGCGAAGCTTTGCGGACGGACAAATCTATGCTATACTGAAAAGAATCCCGACACAGGCCGGGAAGCCGTATATTGCGGCGGGGAGAGGAGGACTGCGCGCTGATGAATAATGAGCTGGTCAACATCATCAGCAATTTCCGTTCTTTTGACTGGACGCGGGATCTGCTGGATGTCATCATCATTGCGGTGGCATTTTATGAGCTGATCCTGTTTGCGCGCAAATCCCGCGCCGGACAGCTGGTCAAGGGCGTCTTGCTGTTTCTGGCATTCTATGCCATTGCATTTTACTTCCGGCTGCGTACCGTCAAGTGGGTGCTCAGCAACGTTATGCAGATCGGCTTTATCGCGGCGGTGGTTTTGTTCCAGCCGGAGCTTCGCCGGACGCTGGAACGCCTTGGCCAGAGCACCAACTGGGCCAGCAAGCTGCTGTTTACCCGCAAGATGGAACCCACCCTGCGCGGCCAGTGGCAAAGCGCCATTGTTGCCATTTGTGATGCGGCCGAGCAGCTTTCGGATACCCGCACCGGTGCGCTGATGGTTCTGGAACGCAAGAACAATCTGGAAGAGATTATCCACACCGGCACCCAGTTCAATGCCAATGTCATTCCCGAGGTGCTGGGCACCATTTTCTATGAAGGAACCCCGCTGCACGACGGCGCGGTCGTCATCCGTGACGGACAGATTGTGGCCGCCGGATGCGTTCTGCCGCTGTCGAACAACCTGGAAATGGGCAAGGACATGGGCACCCGCCACCGTGCCGGCCTGGGCATGAGTGAAAACTCCGATGCCATCGTCGTTGTAGTCAGTGAGGAGACCGGTATCATATCACTGGCCAAGAACGGCGTACTGATCCGCCGGCTCGACCGACAGAACCTGTTCAGCCTGCTGCAGGAGGAAATTGTTCCGCCGGAGGACGGACCCGACAAAGAACAGGGGATTCTCCAGCAGCTTTTCGGCAAAGGAGGCACGGCCGTACATGGTAAACAAAAATAAGGCGCCCAAGCCGGAACAGACGGCCAAGAAGCATTCCATCTGGGATAACAGACTGTTTGTCCTGGCGGCATCCCTTTTGTGCGCGATTCTTTCCTGGAGCATCGTCACGCTGACTCTGGATCCCGAGGGGGACAAGACCTTTACTGTGTCGGAGGTCAGCTACAGCTATAACTCCAACCTGTATACCTCTCTCGGTCTGGACATCGTTGAGACCGAGCAGATTGGCAATATACAGGTCAAGGTTGAAGGCAGCGGTACGGTCATCGGTCAGCTGCAGGCAAGCGATCTGATTGTTTATCCCAACTACTCCACTGTGAGCGGCGCGGGGGAACAGACACTCAGCCTGCAGGCCCGGGTCTCCAGCACGCAGTTTTCCACCAATAACATTGAGGTTCAGGTTGTCTCACCCAAGCAGGTCACGGTGGTGTTTGACAAGGTCGGCGAAAAGACGCTGCCCATTACCGTGGAGAGTGCCAACCTGAGCGTGGCCGACGGTTATATGCTCTATCGCAGCAGCTCAGTCCCGGCGGAGGTCACAATTTCCGGCCCGCAGTCGGAGCTGGATGCCATTACCTCGGTGGTGGCACCCGTTACGGTGGATGGGGAATTGTCCGACAGCACCAGTGTGACCACCGCTCTGGAAATGCGAGATGAAAACGGCAATGTGATCTCGCCCCAGTATGCGTCCATGGATTCCACCAGTGCCAACGTCACGCTGACGATCTATCAGGTACGGGAACTGCCCCTGGCGATTGACTTTATCAATGTGCCCACCGGGTTTGATACGTCCAGCCTTAAGTATACCCTCAGTCAGGAAACGATGGTGGTAGCCGGACCTACCCGTACCGTCAGCGCCCTGAGTGAACTGAGCGTTGTCAGCTTCGATCTGGGCCAGCAGTTTGCCTTTGATCGGGATTATCAGCTGCCGGTGGAATTGCCCAGCGGTCTGGTGGCACAGGATGATACCTCCAGCGTGACCTTGAGCTTTGACACATCGGATATGGCCAGCGTAACCATCAATGTGCCCAATATCAGGACTATCAATATGCCCAGCAACTATGATATCACCGTACAGTCGGAGCGGGTCAGCAATGTGACGCTTTACGGCCCGAAGGATGAAATTGAAAATCTTCTGCCCGACAGTGTGGTTGCACAGCTGGATTGTCAGAACCTTCAGATCACGGCCGGACAGCAGACGCTGCCGGTGACCATTCAGGTGCCGTCGTCCTCCCGCATTTTTGCGGTGGGCAGCTACACGGTGCTTTGCCAGATCACTTCCCGATAAGGCGGGAAAAACCAACCACAAAGGGGAGCTGTCACACAAACAATGATCCTTGTCAGAAATATCCGCCTGCCGCTGTCCTGCGGCGAGCAGGAAGCCGGAGCCAGGGCGCTCAAATTGCTGCATCTGGCTCCGGGCCGAGTTGCACATTGCGGCGTCGCCAAACTGTCGGTGGACGCCCGCAGGGGTGCGCCGGTTCTGGTATACACAATGGCAGTCACGCTCAAGGACGAGGGTGAGGAATCGGCATTTGCCGGGGCCTCGCCCTATGTCTGTATTTCACGGCAGCCGGTTTTTGACTTTCCAAAAGCCGGGGCACCGCTTATGCACCGGCCGGTGGTCTGCGGCCTCGGCCCGGCAGGCCTGTTTGCCGCCCTGCTGTTTGCCCGCAGCGGGTACCGCCCCATCGTGCTGGAACGGGGACCGTCTTTGCAGCAGCGTGTGGCAGCGGTGGAACACTTTGAAAAGACCGGTGAGCTGGACCCCAATGCCAACCTTCAGTTTGGCGAGGGCGGAGCCGGTACCTTTTCGGACGGAAAGTTGACCACCCGGGTGGGAGATCCCCTGTGCGCCTTCGTCACCCAGGCGCTTTTGGAACACGGTGCGCCCAAAGACATTGCCTGGCGGCAGAAACCCCATGTGGGCACCGACCTTCTGCAGGGGGTGATCGCCTCCATCCGGCAGGAAATCGAGCGTCTGGGCGGCACGGTCCGCTTCAACACACCGCTGACGGGACTGCGGACCAGAGGGGGAACTCTCTGCGCCGCAGTGACGCCGGAGGGAGAGATCCCCTGCGAGGCACTGATTCTGGCGGTGGGACACAGTGCGCGGGATACCTTTTCCATGCTGTACGGCATGGGGCTTCCCATGGAATGCAAGCCCTTCTCGGTAGGCATGCGCGCTGAGCATCTGCAGACCGAGATCGAAAAAAGCCTGTATCATGGCGCGGCGGGACACCCCGCTTTGCCCCGGGGAGAATATCAGCTCAGCCAGCATGTGGGAGAGCGGTGTGTCTATACCTTCTGCATGTGTCCGGGCGGCCGCGTTGTGGCGGCAGCCAGCGAGGAAGGCGGCGTCGTCACCAACGGCATGAGCTATCACGCCCGCAGCGGCCCCAACGCCAACGCGGCGGTGGTGGTCAGTGTGGATGGCCGGGACTTTGACGGCGATCCGGTCCGGGCGGTGGAGTTTCAGCAAAAGCTGGAACAGGCGGCCTACCGGGCGGGGGCGGCAGCCGCTCCTTATGCAGCACCGGCCGAGACAGTGGGCAGCTTCCTGGAAGGCCGCGGCAGGCTGGAACTGAGCTCGGTGCGGCCTACCTATCCCCGGGGTGTGGTGCCCTGTGATCTGGGCAGCCTGCTGCCCGGGGAACTGGCAGATACCCTCCGCACGGGATTGCGGGCCTTTGGCCGCAAGATGGCAGCCTACCGGGCACCGGATGCGGTATTGACTGGCCTTGAGACCCGGACCTCCAGCCCGGTGCGCCTGCTCCGGGGGGACGATCTGCAATGCCTGGGCATGCCGGGCCTCTATCCCTGCGGGGAAGGCGCCGGCTATGCGGGCGGTATCATGACGGCTGCGGTGGACGGTGTTCGCTGTGCTGCGCAGCTGATGTCCGGACACACACCGCCGGAATGTTGAGTTTGCTTAGAGAGGAAAGTGTGTATACTATGCCGTACGGCCATCCCTATAAAGAAAACGGAGGACCGGAGCCGTCTTCCCGGCAGGAGCCGGGGCGCAATGCTGCGTCCGCAGGTCCCGGCCGGCAGGGCGAGGGCTGGGAGCGCGAGCTTGACACGGCAGTAGAGGAAATTGCGGCCGCCGGGAAAGAAATCGGAGCCACCGTCCTGGGCGGCATTTCTCAGGTGCTGGACAGCATCAGCAGCGGACTTGCCCGCAGCGGGGAGAAGAAAGAGCAGACCTTTGCCCAGTGGCGCAAAGCCATGGACCGCCGCCTGCAAAACTCCGAACAGGCAGGTTGGCTTGTTACTGCAGTGATTGGGTGGTGCCTTGCCGGAAGCTTTGGCATTGCCGCTGTGGTGATGCTGGTGCTGGCGGCAGTAGGCGCGGCGCCTTTGGGAATATCGGAAAGTGAATATCTGGTGTTTCCCATTCTGGGGGCAGCGTTTTCCGCTTTTACGGTGGGCTTCGGCATCATGGGAGGAATCGGCGTCAGCCGTTATCGCTACTACGGCAGACTGCGCCGCTATCTTCACGGAGCGCGGGACTGGGTCTGCTCCGTTTCTTCCCTGGCGCGGGCGGCACTCAGCGACACCGACAGGGTGCGCCGGGAACTGGCCATGGCGGTGGCAAACGGCAAGCTGCCGGGTGTCTGCCTGAGCGACGACGGGAACACCGTTTATTTCAAAGAACAGCTTTACACGCCGCAGCCGGAACGGCCCGCTCCCGAGCCGGACGAGACAAAGGCCACAGAAGCAGAGCCCACGGCCCTGGAACGCTTTGAACGGGACGGCGCGGAATTTCTCCGTTACCTTCGCAGCTGCTGCGGCAGGCTGGATGAGACCGCCGACGAAGAGCTTGTGAAGATGGAAAAGATCTGTGCACAGATTCTTGGATTCATTCACAATCACCCGGAACAGCTGGACCGGGTACGGCGCTTCGGCGAGTATTATCTGCCCACCACACGCAAGCTGCTGGATACGGCGCTGGGGCTGGGCGGTGCCGAGGCGGAAAATGCAAAGACCATCCGCCGGGACATTACAGGTATTCTGCACACGCTGAATACAGCCTATCTCAAGCTGTACGATACCCTGCTGGAGGAAGTGTCCATGGATGTATCCTCCGAGATCGATGCGCTGGAGACCATGCTGCGTCAGGATGGCCTGACCCACGATTTTGCCAGCGATTTCGGCGTGCACGGGTAAGGCAATCCCTGCCCGAATTGACCCGCAGAACAGGAAGGAATGAGGAAACATGGGATATCGCGTCTGGCAGCAAAAGACGCAGGATGCGCAGGCGGAACAGGCGCTGACGGCATCCGGCTGCGGCCGGCTGCTGGCCAGGGTACTGGTCTCCCGCGGCTGCCGCACGCCGGAGGAAGCCTGCATCCTGCTGGATGAACAGGCACCGCTGTCCGATCCGTTTCTCATCAAGGATATGGACAAGGCGGTGGAGCGCCTGCAGCGGGCGCTGGAGGAAGAAGAACCCATCGTCATTTACGGTGACTACGATGTGGACGGCGTTTCCGCCACAGCCATTCTTTATGAATATCTGACCAATCTGGGTGCACAGGTCCGCTGCAAGCTGCCTCTGCGCACCGAGGGAGGCTACGGCCTCAACCGCACGGCGCTGAAGAAGCTGGCGGACAAGGGATTCCGGCTTATTGTCACGGTGGACAACGGCATCGCAGCGGTGGAGGAAGCCGCCTATGCCAAGGAGCTGGGCATCGATCTGGTGATCACCGACCACCACCTGCCCTCTGGTTCTCTTCCGGAGGCGGTGGCCGTGGTGGACCCCAACCGCTCCGACGACGAGAGCCCGTTCAAGTCGCTGTGCGGTGCGGGGGTGGCCTTCAAGCTCTGTGCAGCTATGGAAGGCTGTGATCCGGCGGAATTGCTGGATGTCTGCGGCGACCTGGCCGCCATCGGCACCATTGCCGACGTGGTCCCGCTGGTGGGGGAAAACCGTACCCTGGTACGGGAAGGGCTGGCCCTTTTGCAGGATACCGTCCGCCCGGGACTGGCCGCATTGCTGGAAGCCTCCGGCTGTGCAGGAAAAACCGTCACCTCCGAGACGGTGGGATACAGCATTGCTCCCCGGCTCAATGCGGCGGGACGGATGGATACTGCGGCGACGGCCCTCAAGCTGCTGCTTTGCTCCAATGAGGAACAGGCCACCGGCATCGCCGCACGCCTGACCGAGATCAATACCGACCGTCAGCATACCGAACAGGAGGTGCTGGCTGCCGCTCTCAAACAGCTGGAGGTAGAGCCGGCCCGTGCCCATGACCGGGTGCTGGTCGTTTCCGGCGAAAACTGGCATCCCGGCGTGCTGGGCATTGTGGCCAGCCGCCTGACAGAACGGTTCGGCCGTCCGTCCATTGTCATTTCGGTGGCGGAAGGAGAGGGCCGGGGCAGCGGTCGGGCGCCCCGCAGCTTCAATCTGCACGGTGCCCTGCAGGGCTGCGCAAACCTTTTGAGCCGGTACGGCGGTCATGCGGCGGCGGCCGGACTGACTATCGACGAGGAAAATCTGCCGGCCTTCCGCCGGGCAATCAATCTCTGGGCGGAGCAGACCTATCCGGAACCGGAGCCGCCCATCCTGGAACTGGACGCGCCCGCCACCGTCGCGGAGCTGACGGTGGGGGAGGTTGCCCAGCTGGACAAGCTGGCACCTTTCGGCGGCGGAAACCATCAGCCGCTGTTCCTGATTGAAAATGCCGTTCTGGACGGGATCTGGCCTATGGGCGCGGAGAAGCGTCACAGCCGCATTCGCCTGCGGCAAGGGGCGGACAGCTGTTTTGCCTCAGTGTTTGGTACCGCGCCGGAAGATCTGCCCTATCGGGTAGGCACAGCGGTGGATGCAGCGGTAGAAGTAAGCATTTTTAACGGCCGCAACGGTCCGGCGGTTTCGGTGCATATCCGGGCGTTGCGCCCTGCCGGCATGGGAGACGCACCGGTCCGGCAGGCGGCGCTGCTGGATGATTTTCTGGCCGGGCACTCCCTGACCAGGGAACAGGCAGAACAATTTGCTCCGGCCCGGACGGATACGGTGGCGTTGTACCGCATGATTCAGGCGGGCAGCGTCTACGCAGAGGATCTGCAGCCGGTATTTGCGGCGCTGGGCAGCGATAAGGCGGGTAAGGTTCTGGTCAGTCTGGAAGCCTTGAGGGAACTCGGCCTTGTGGAGCGCCGCGGCGCCCGGTATCTGCCGGCCGCGGTGGACGGAAAGAAGGACCTGATGAGCGCGCCGATCCTGCGCCGCATGGCACAGATGACGGCGGGTTCAGAGGATACACAACAGGAACACTAAGCGGACAGGGGAGGAAGGAAGATGGAGAACACCGAGAAAATGCCGATCACCTATGAGGAACTCAAACAGGAACTGATTGACAGCGGCCGTCCCTATGACTTTGACATGATCGACCGTGCCTTTGCTCTGGCCAATCAGGCACACAGTGCCCAGCGCCGCCGCAGCGGCGAACCGTACATCTGCCACCCGCTCAGCGTCGCCCGTATTCTGATTGATCTGGGCATGGACAGTGAGAGCATTGCCGCTGCCCTCATGCACGATGTGGCCGAGGACACCGATGTGACAGTGGATGAGATCCGGTCCAAATTCGGGCCGGAGGTTGCACTTCTGGTGGACGGCGTCACCAAACTGACTCAGATCAAGTTTTCCAACGTGGAGGATCGCCAGGCGGAAAACCTGCGCAAGATGCTGCTGGCTATGAGCCAGGATGTCCGCGTTATGATCATCAAGCTGAGCGACCGCCTGCACAACATGCGCACCGGCGACGCCTGGCCGGAACAGAAACGCCGGGACAAGGCGCTGGAAACGATGGAGGTCTATGCCCCCATCGCCCATCGCCTGGGCATTTCCAACATCAAGGAGGAACTGGAGGACCGCAGCCTGCAGTATCTGGACCCGGTGGGCTACAACACCATCCGGGATCTGCTGGACAAGCACGGCGACGAGTTTCTTCACGGTGTCTGCGATACCATCTCGGCCCACCTGACGGAAAACGGCATTGAGAATGCCAAGATCAAATACCGGGTCAAGAGCGTCTACGGTATCTACCGCAAGATGTATATGCAGAACAAGGAATTCGAGGAAATCTACGACATCTACGCGGTTCGCATCATTCTGAACAGTGTGGCCGAGTGCTACACGGCGCTGGGCCTCATCCACGACATGTATCACCCGCTGCCCAACCGGTTCAAGGATTATATCTCGACGCCCAAGCCCAACGGTTATCAGAGCCTGCACACCACAGTCATCGGCCATGAGGCGCTGCCCTTTGAGGTCCAGATCCGTACCTGGGATATGGACCGCCAGGCGGAGTACGGCATCGCCGCCCACTGGAAGTACAAGGAGGGAATCACCAGCTCCGGAGACAAGCTGGACGAACGCCTTGCCTGGGTTCGGCAGCTTTTGGAAAGCCAGCGCTCCAGCGCCGACGCCACCGACCTGCTCAGCGACATCAAGAGCGACCTGCTGCCGGAGGAAGTCTTTGCCTTCACCCCCCGGGGCGATGTGATCAACCTGCCCGCCGGCGCCACGGTCATCGACTTTGCCTATGCCATTCACTCGGCTGTCGGAAACCGGATGATCGGCGCCAAGGTCAATAACCGCATTGTTCCCATTGACCATCAGGTAGTCACCGGAGAGATCATTGAGATCATCACCGGCCCCGAAAACCGCGGCCCCAGCCGGGACTGGCTTAACATCGTCAAGACCAGCGAGGCCAAGAACAAGATCCGCAACTGGTTCAAGAAGGAACGCCGGGAGGAAAACATCGCCGAGGGCAAGGATGCTTTGGAGCGGGAACTCCGCCGCAACATGATGACCATTCCGCCTGAACACTACGACGAGTTCATGTCCAATCTGGCCCGCCGCAACCGCTGCAACACGGTGGAGGAAATGTACGCGGCCATCGGTTACGGCGGCCTTCAGCTCTCCCGCATGCTGACCAAGATCAAGGATGAGTATGCACGCCTCAAGGCCAGCGAGCCCAAGCCGGTCACCCTGGACATCAAGCGAATCCATTCCTCTGAGGGCGTTGTGGTGGAAGGCATCGACAACTGCCCGGTCAAGTTTGCTAAGTGCTGTTCGCCGCTGCCCGGTGACGACATTATCGGCTTTGTGACCCGCGGCTTTGGCGTTTCCATCCACAAGCGGGACTGCAAGAATGTCCATGAGAGCATGCGCCATCCTGAAAACGCCGACCGCTGGGTGCGGGCCTACTGGGATACCGCAGCCAAAGAGCAGTACAGCGCCACTTTGGAACTGACCTGTATGGACCGCAACAATCTGGTGTCGGATATCGCCCTGGCTCTGTCCGATATGCGGGTGCCCATCTATTCCATGGCAGCGCGGGCGGCGGAGCATGGCCGGGCGCATATGAGCCTGACCATCGGCATCATGAATACCGAGCACCTCAATAACGTGGTAGCTAAACTGAAAAAGGTGAAGGATGTCATCAGTGTCCTGCGCACCTGAACGGAGTATCTGCATGAAAAAAAGGCAGAACATAACATTTCATCGGCTGCTGTGCGCTTTGCTGGGCGCGGCAGCAGGCATTGCCGTATTTCTTGTTCTGTACGGAACCTCCACGCTGAATGTGGCCAACGATGGCTGGATTCTGAACGGCTATGATGAGACCGACATCCAGCAGCACTACGCCGGGTGGCTGCTGTTCCGAAATTCCCACTGGACCTTTCCCCTGGGAATGTGCGACACTCTTGCCGCGCCCGACGGTACGCTGATTTCCTATACCGACAGCCTGCCCTGGGTAAGCATCTTCTTCAAGCTGCTGCGGGGCGTGCTGCCGTCCACCTTTCAGTGGTTCGGATGGTATACGCTGTTCTGCTTTGCCATGCAGGGAGCTGCGGGGGCGCTGCTCTGCACCCGGGGAAAGCTTCTGACATCCCGGGTATCACTGCTGTTCGGCGCACCGGGCGGGCTGGTGTTTGCCTGCCTGCCCACTCTGTGGGAACGGGCCTTCCGCCACGTGGCACTGGCATCCCAGTATCTGTTTCTTTTCGGTCTTTATTTTTATCTTGAGTACCGCACGGCGCTGTCCCGGGGAAAAACGCCGCGCTATGCCTGGGTGGTTTTTCCGCTGCTGGGCTTTGCGGCGGTGGGTATCCATCCCTATTTTCTGCCCCCGGTCATGATCTGTGCCCTACTGGCGGCGGTGGACCTGGGCAGACTGGCCCGCCGCCCCGCAGCAGGGGCCGGACTGTTTGGCGTCAGCATGCTGGCGGCAGTGGCCGGCGGCATCCTGACCGGTGCGCTGGGTGGTGGGGTGGAGGTCTCCCGCTACGGCTACGGACAGCTTTCCATGAACCTCAACGCCGTCCTGAACCCCATCTCCCGGGGCGGGTATACCTGGTCAAGGCTTTTGCCCCAGCAATCCCAGCTTCCGGAACAGTATGACGGTTTCAATTATCTGGGATTGGGGGTTCTGGGCCTGGCAGCTGCTGCACTTTTCTACAGTGTGTGGCGGACACTCCGCAGCCCGAAGGAAACCGCCGGATGGTGGCGCCGCAACTTGCCGTTGGTTCTGGCCTGCGCTTTCCTGACGCTGTTTGCTGCCAGCAATAACCTGACGCTGGGCAGCTGGCAGCTCAGCATCCCGATGCCCAAGGCCCTGACCGAGCTGTGCGGCATCTTCCGATCCAGCGGACGGATGTTCTATCTGGTGGGGGCCTGCATTCTGCTGTTCGGTATTTACACCATCCGGGATGCCTGCGGGACTTCGGGCAGAGGCAGAATGCTGGCCTGCCTGCTGCTGGCCGGTGTGGCTGCCCTGCAGTTGTGGGACCTGTCGCTGGTCGCCGCCCAAAAACGCCAGATTTTTGAGCAGCCTGTGGCGGACACGGTGGTCAACGCCGAGGAGACCCAGCACATCGGCAGCGGGCACACACAGCTGCTGGCCGCTTCTCCCTTGCGGGAGGACCGCACCCGCCGGCTGGCCATTCTGGCGGGCAAGCAGGGGCTTTCCACCAACATTTCCATTGCTGTGTCGGGCAGTTACCCGCAGGCGGAACAATCCGCGGCGGATGCAGGAGCGCTGCTGGATGCCGGACAGTACGATCCGTCCGCCGTCTACGTCACCACCGACGAAGCCCAGTACAACCGCTGGCAGCAAATCTTTGCCGGGAACGCAGCGGTTACATGGTTTGTGACGGATTCCTGCTATTTTCTGGTGCCGCAGCCCGGCGCATGAGCGGGAAAAAACAGACTTTTCAGGAGGTTTTTATGAGAGCAGTGATCCAGCGGGTGGCCCGCGCATCGGTTACGGTCAACGGCGGAGAGCCCCGCGCCATTGGCAGAGGCATTGTGATCCTGCTGGGGGTTGGGGACACCGACACGCTGGACATTGTGCCTAAGCTTGCTGAGAAATGTGCCAATCTCCGCATTTTTGAGGACGACCAGGGCAAGCTCAACCGCAGTGCGGTGGAGCTGGGATATTCGGCGCTGGTGGTCAGCAATTTTACATTATACGGCGACACAGCCCGTGGGCGCCGCCCCAGCTTAATCCGTGCCGCCAAGCCGCCGTTTTCGGTGGATGCCTACGAGGCGTTTCTGAAAGAGCTGTCCCGACAGGGCCTTGCTTCAGTACAGCACGGCGAGTTCGGCGCAGACATGCAGGTCGACCTGGTCAACGACGGCCCGGTGACCATCTGGATCGATACCGACGACTGGTCCCGCTGAGCCCGGCTCAAAGGGGAAAGGAGCAATCTTATGAATCTGATTCACATCACGGCCTCCGCGCCGCTGTTTACCAATACCTTTCTGATCCTGACCCGGGCGGATCATGGGATCGTCATTGACCCGGCCGCCGATGCTTCCGTTTACCTGCGCCGGATCGAGCAGGAAAACGCCCGGCTGACCCACATCCTTCTGACCCATGGACATTACGACCATGTGGGAGCGGTGGTGGAGCTGCAGCAAAAGACCGGCGCCGCAGTTTATGTACAGCCGGAGGACACCAACAAGGCACCCATGTTCCCGCTGCCTTCCATCGGTCAGGCCTATCCGGAGGACGGTATTCTCAAAATTGATGAGCTGGAATTTCATATCTGGCGCACGCCCGGACATACACCGGGCAGTGTCTGCCTCTACTGTGACGGGGTGCTGTTCAGCGGGGATACGCTGTTTGCCGGCAGCTGCGGACGCGTGGATCTGCCGGGAGGCAGTGCGGCGGATATGCGCAACAGTCTTTCGCTGCTGGCCAAACTGCCGCTGCCCGGGGATACCAAAGTTCTGCCGGGACACGAGTATTTCTCCACGCTGGGGGAGGAGCGCAGGCACAATCCGTATCTTTTGGGAGAGTGGTATTGAGCAATGACGAATGCACCGATTTGTCTGATTCTTCACGGTATGGCCGGATATGAGGCGGAACACACCGCCCGGATGTTTTTCTCAGGGCTGCAGCGGGCGGATACCGTGCCGCAGGAGGGCGACTGCCTGCTCATTTCTTCCAAGCCCTATGCGCAGATGGTTTTTCTGCGGCAGAACGGGGAAGCCCGCTGGACGGCCTGTGCGGCATCGCCGGAGCAGGAACCCGCCGACCGGGAGTACGCCCTGTGCCGTCTGCTCTACCATTTCCTGCAGGAAAAGACCGGTATCCGGCCGCCCTGGGGCATGATGACGGGGGTGCGCCCGGTGCGCATCATTCACGACATGCGCGCGGCAGGCGCTACTGAGGAAGAGATCCGGGCAAGGTTCGTCGACCACTTTGAATGCACCCCCGAGCGTTTTAAAACTGCCCTGCGTATTGCCGAGGTCCAGCGGCCCATTCTGGCCGACGCCAGGCCCATGGACTACAGCCTGTATGCGGGAATCCCGTTCTGCCCGTCCCGGTGCAGCTACTGCAGTTTTGTCTCCCGCACGGTGGGGGACAAGGCCACGCGGGCACTGGTCCAACCCTATGTGGACTGCCTCTGCCGGGAACTCAAGGCCATGCGGGAGATTGCCGACGAGTGCGGCCTTCATCTGAAAACCCTCTACATCGGCGGCGGGACTCCCACCAGCCTGTCGGCGGCACAGCTTCGCCAGCTGATGGGATGCCTGGCCGAAACTTTTGATCTGAGCAGACTCAGCGAGTATACGGTGGAGGCGGGCCGGCCCGACTGCACCGATGCCGAGAAGCTTCAGGCACTGAAAGAATACGGTGCAACGAGAATTTCCATCAATCCTCAGACCTTCTCGGATGAGGTGCTGAAGAACATCGGGCGCCGTCACAGTGCACAGGATATTCTGGACTGCTTTGCCCAGGCCCGCGCGGCAGGACATGACAACATCAATATGGACCTGATTGCCGGTCTGCCCGGGGATACGGTGGAAGGTTTCCGCAAAAGCCTGGAAACAGCCATTTCTCTGGAGCCGGAAAATATAACGGTGCATACCCTGACGCTGAAACGGGCTTCCAATCTGGTGGTGGAACACCGCCCCGACGCATACGATGATGTGGCAAGGATGCTCGCCCACTGTGATCTGCTGGAGAAGGCCGGCTACCGTCCCTACTACCTCTACCGACAGAAGGGCACGCTGCAGAATCTGGAAAACGTCGGATGGTGCAAGCCCGGATACGAGGGACTCTACAACATTTACATCATGGAGGAGGTCCACACCATCCTCTCGGCAGGTGCAGGCGGTTCCACAAAGCTGGTCCAGCCGGGCGTCCGTCATGCCCGGATCGAGCGTATCTTCAACTACAAATACCCCACCGAATACATCGGACAATTTGATACCGTTCTTGCACGCAAGAAAGGAGTGAAGGAGTTCTATGACGCTTTTGCCGGTACAAATCCCGAAACGACTTATCAGCAATGAGATGGTGAATTTTGCCGCACAGCGCCCGGCTGAATTTGCCGAGCTGTGTGAGCGTCAGTATGACGCCCGGATTGAGCGCGCCGTTGAAACGATTCTGGATTCCGGGCGAGGGCTTGTGCTGCTCACAGGACCTTCCAGCTCGGGCAAGACGACCTCGGCAAAGCGCCTGGCCGAGGCTGTCCGGAAGAGCGGCCGCCGCAGCGAGGTGGTCAGCCTGGACGATTTCTTTGTGGGGGAAGGCCGCTATCCCAAGCGTGCGGACGGCACCGACGACTATGAGTGTGTGGAAGCTCTGGACATTCCGCTCTTGCAAAGCTGCCTGCGGGAATTGGCTGAAACGGGGGAGTGCGATGTTCCGCAGTTTGATTTCCTGACACAGATGCCCTCGGGTAGGACCCGCCATGTGGACTGCCGGGACGGTGTGGTCATTGTGGAAGGGCTTCACGCTTTCAACCCGGTCCTCACCGATCCGCTGCCCCGGACGGCCCATCTGCTGATCTATGCAAGCCTTCGGGAAGAATACTGCGACGCGGTGGGGGCGCGCACGGTTGCCACACGGGACATCCGCCTGGCCCGCCGTCTGACCCGGGACGCCCTGTTCCGCGGGCACGGGGCGGATTTCACCCTTGATTTGTGGCCTCATGTCTGTGATTCGGAAAACCGGTATATCAAGGTATTCAAAAATCGGGCGGACCTGGTCCTGGACACCTCTTTCAGCTATGAACCCTGCCTGTGGAGCGGTTTGCTGGCCCCCATGCTGGAAACGGTCAAGCCGGAAAGCCAGCACGCCGTTCGCCTGGCAGCGCTGTGTGCCCAGCTGCAGCCCTTTGCCCCCATGAGCCGGGAAATGGTCCCTGAACGCAGCATTTTGAGAGAATTTATCGGCTGAGTTGTAAAATTGGCCGCCAAAACCGAAAGAATTAACGAAACGTACACAAATCAGGCCTTTTTGAGCGTTGCAAACCCGCAAGGGATACGCTATAATGCAGATAAATAAGCTGCCGCCCGGGTGCCATTTGTCCGGGAATTACTGGTTCAGGCAGCCGCTATTCCGTAGCATAGAAAGAGGTGCACAGATATGTTTGAATTGGATATTGAGATGCTCAAGGAGCAGGGCCTCCAGATTATGGATACTGCAAAGAAGACTGCCATTGACATTGCCGATAAGGGCAAGAATCAGCTGGAGCTTCTGAACCAGCAGGCACGCCTGTCCAAGTCTCAGCGTCAGCTGGGCGCGCTGGTTTACAGCCTTCACAAAGCCGGTGAGGAGAACCAGCCCCTGGTCGACAAGTATATTGAGGCCATTGCCGAGATCGAGAAGAATATCGAGGAGATCAAGGCCCACATGACGCCCGACGAGCGTGCCGAAGCGGAAGCTGCCGAGGCTGAACAGCCTGAAAATGCGGAGCCGGAGGATGCCGCTGCCGAGGATGAGGAAATCATCGAGGAAGAGCCGGACCGTCCCAGAGGGGAAACCAAGATTTGCCCGGTCTGCCATTCCGAGGTGGATGCCGAAGCACTGTTCTGTAACCACTGCGGCGCACAGTTGTAATTCTCATCTCAAAATGATAGAATATCAACGCAAAAATCATTATGATGCAGACGACCTTGTCGAGATCATAAAAATTCTGCGCAACCCGGAATCCGGATGCCCCTGGGACCGGGTACAGACCCACACCTCCATCCGGATGAATTTTCTGGAGGAAGCGTATGAGGCGGTGGATGCTCTCGACTGTGATGACCCGGTACTCATGTGCGAGGAACTGGGGGACGTACTGATGCAGGTGGTTTTCCACACCTGCATTGAGACGGAAAGGGACCGTTTTGAGTGGCAGGACGTATGCGACGGTGTCTGCCGCAAGCTGATTTTCCGTCATCCGAATATTTTTGGCTCGCAGCCCGAGACTGAGGGCATAAACGATTGGGATGCGCTCAAGAATAAGGAAAAGGGCCGCACGACCCTGGCACAGGACCTGGACAGTGTGCCCAAGGCAATGCCTGCCCTGATGCGGGCGGCAAAACTGCAGAAACGTGCGCAGCGCCGTCTGGGGGAATCCCCGGCAGACGGACAGGCTGTGCAGCAGGCTGCTCAGGCCGCTGCGCAGGCAACGCCGGAGCTGGCGGAGCAGGCCATCGGCAGACTGCTGTTTGAGACGGTGCGTCTGGCGAGAGCTGCAGGCATTGACCCTGAGCAGGCCCTGGAAAAGCAAAATGCCCTTTTTGCGGCTGAGGCAAAACAGATGCCACAGCCCGAATGATTTGAATACGGGCAATGATATTACCAGTCAAAAAGCGAACCGGTCTGCCGTTTGCGGCGGATCAGCGATGCGCTTTTTGCAGATAAATTACTTGGAGGTATAAAAAATGACCAAAGTTGAACTGATTGCCGCTGTTGCTGCCGATGCAGGCCTGACCAAGAAGGATGCCGAGAAGGCGGTCAACAGTGCTGTCAACGCCATCACTGAGGCGCTGAAGAACGGCGAAAAGGTCTCCCTGGTCGGCTTCGGCACTTTCGAGGTCCGTGAGCGCCCGGAGCGTAAGGGCCGCAACCCCCAGACCAAGCAGGAGATCACCATTCCTGCTTCCAAGCTTCCGGCATTCAAGGCCGGCAAGGCTCTGAAGGACGCGGTTCAGTAAACAAGGCGTCAGCCGAAACAGCATTGCCCGCCGCTGTAAAGCGGCGGGCGTTTGCATATCGGGAGTTAAAGCCCTGAGGAGGATATGGGATGAGATTGGATAAATACCTGAAGGTCAGCCGCCTGATCAAACGGCGCACGCTGGCCAATGAGGTGGCGGATGCGGGCCGAGTGCTGGTCAACGGCAAGGCGGCAAAGGCAAGCTACGCAGTCAAGACCGGTGATGAAATTGAGATCACCTTCGGCAACAAACCGGTCAAGGTGAAGGTGCTTTCGGTGGAGGAACCCCGCGGCAAGGATGTCGCCCGGGAACTGTACGAAGTGATCTCCGGCTAATTGGCATATTTTTTTTCGGGCCCGCATATATAGCTAGGGAAACCAAGCAATATGCGGGCCCGGTTTTGCATGCCGCGCCGCAGAACAGGAGGTGGCGGCCATGCCGAACAGACAAAACGAGCTGCCCGGACCGGAGCTCCCGGCCCAGGCCCATACCCTGATGCTGGAAAATCGGCAGACCCTGGTGGCAACCGGGGTGACAAGGGTGATCAGCTGCGACGAGACGGGGGCGGCGCTGGAAACGACCCAGGGAAACCTGACCATCGGCGGGCAGAAAATCCAGGTGGGAGAACTTTCGGTCAGGACGGGGGAGGTCCGCATCACCGGCAAGATCGAATTTTTGCAGTACGCCGAGAATCGCCAGACATCCGGCGGATTTTTCCGCAGACTGTTCGGGTAAACCGTATTATGACGGCATCTCCGCCACTGTGGGCGGTCTGGACGGACGTGCTCTGGTGCCTGGGCATCGGGCTGTGTATTGCCGGAGGAAGAGATGCGCTTGGCCTGCTGTTTGGGGACAGCCGGCCGGTTCGTCTGGTGCTGGATCTGACCGGTTTTGCAGCGGCAGCGGTGGCGGTTTGCGGGTTTTCGGCTCAGGTTTCGGCCAGCGGGACTGCGCGGTGGTATATGGCGGCGGCTATGGCGGCGGGGGCTTTCGGGTGGAGTGTAACGGTTTCTGCGCTGCTGCATCGGGGCACAGCGATGTTGCTTCGCATTCTTGTGCTTCCTCTGCGCGGAATGGAAAGAAAAATTCTGCGCCCGTTTCACAATCGACTGGTTCAGGCAGCGTTTTCTGCAAAACAGAAACGTTTGCATCGAAAGCAGGTTAAAAAGAGAAAAAAACAGAAAAAGATGTTGCAAAATCCAAAACGGATATTATATAATTAAACATACGCAGGCAGCCGTGCCTGCATTGCCGAGGATGCAGCTGGAAGGGAGGCGGGTCGCGGCGATGAAAAAGCATAACAAAATGCCGAAATGGGTACTGCCGGCACTGATCTGTGTATTGTGCGGCTATCTGGTCGTCAACGTGATTCGCTGCCAGGTGACAATTGGCTCCAAGCGCCAGGAACTCGACTCGATCCAGACACAGGTCGAGGAGCAGAAGGCGGAAAACGAGGAGCTGGATCGGGCTCTTTCCGACGGTGAGGATGCCATCATTGAGCGCATTGCCCGGGAACAGGGTTATGCCCGCCCCAATGAGCGCATTTTTTACGATATCAGCGGCAAGTAATTTTAGTGTCAGGAACAGCTTTGCGGGCTTTTTCTGAAATACAGCGAACAGCAAAGGGGTATTACAGTTTGGCATTACAGGTAGGGGACATTTTGGAAGGTAAAGTCACCGGCGTGAAACCGTTCGGTGCCTTTGTCGCACTGCCGGAAAACAAAACCGGCCTTGTCCACATTTCGGAAGTTTCGTATGAGTTTGTGCAGGATCTTTCCACGGTTCTGTCCGAAGGCCAGACCGTTTCGGTCAAGGTTCTGAACATTGCACCGGACGGCAAGATTGCACTGTCCATCAAGCGCACCCAGCCGGCTCCCGAGCGCGGCCAGCGTCAGGGCGGCGGCAATGGCCGTGGCCCGCGTCCGCAGCGCCGCGAAGCACCCCCGCGCGTCTGGCAGCCCAAGCCTTCCCAGCCCAAGGGCGAGATGAGCTTTGAGGATATGATGGCGCGCTACAAGACCCAAAGTGAAGAAAAAATTGCGGATCTGAAGCGCGTGACCGAGAACCGGCGCGGCGGCTATTCCCGCCGTCGCGGCTGATTGTCCGCTGCTGCAGAATTCATTGATTTACTGAACATAAGACAAAGATAGGCTCTGTTGTCTCTCGGAATTCGGACGCAGGGCCTATTTGGGTTATCTGTCGTTTTTAGGGGGGACAAGCCTTTCCGGAAACAACCCGCCCGACAGGCCCAAAGAGAAAGAAAGGAAATGTTATGCCCGAGCGTTACACACTGGTTGCGCCCTGCTTTTTTGGAACGGAATCCACCCTCTCCTTTGAGGTCAAGCGCCTCGGTGCAGAGAACGTCAAGGTCACCGATGGCCGCGTCGCCTTTGAGGGAGACGCCTCGCTTGTCGCGGCGGCCAATTTGAACCTTCGTACGGCAGAGCGTGTCCTGCTGCTGCTCAAAACAGCGCGAACGACTACATTCGATGAGCTGTTCGACAGCGTCTACAGCATTGCGTGGGAGGATCTGCTGCCTCCCGACGCGGCGTTTCCGGTCAAGGGTTCCAGTCTCTCCAGCACCCTGTCCAGCGTGCCTGCCTGCCAGAGCATCGTCAAAAAAGCAATCGTCAAGCGCCTGATGGCGGGACATCATGTTACCACCCTGCCCGAGACAGGCGCTTTGTACAAGGTCCGCTTCGCCCTGCGCAAGGATGTGGTGGAGATTATGCTGGATACCTCCGGCGACGGGCTGCACAAGCGGGGATACCGCCGCAACGCTACGCTGGCCCCCATCAAGGAGACGCTGGCGGCAGCCATTGCCGATCTGGGGCATGTCCGCCGGGATACCTTTGTTCAGGACCCCTTCTGCGGTTCCGGCACCATGGTGATTGAGGCGGCCCAGAAAGCGCTCAACATTGCCCCCGGCCTGCGCCGCCGTTTTGCGGCAGAGGCTTTTGCCTTCCTTCCGCGGGAAATCTGGGCACAGGAACGGCGCAAGGCGCTGGAGGCTGCCCGTATGGACGCGGCCTTTGAAGGTGTGGGGTATGACATTGACCCGGCAGCAGTGGCACTGGCCAACGCCAACGCCAAGCTGGCCGGAGTGGGGGATCGCTGCCGCTTTGAGGTGGCGGATGTCAAGGACTTTCACGCTGCACCTCAGGCGGTGGTCCTGACCAACCCGCCTTATGGGGAGCGCCTGGGCGATGCGGCGGAAGCGGCGTCGCTGGCGCGGGTGCTGGGTCAGGTCTGGCGCGCTGCTCCGGGGTCGGGACTGTACGCCATCACGGCCGATGCCGCCTTTGAAGAGCATTTTGGGGCAAAAGCCACCAAGCGGCGCAAAATTTACAACGGCATGATTCCGTGCCAGCTGTATATGTATTTTCAGCCCCGTGAATTTTCGGGCAAGCGCAGGGAAGCCGCAGCTGCCCGTCATGAGTAAAGGAGGTTCCGCCGGTGGAAGATCTGAAACTTGCGGTCCTGATTGATGCAGATAATATTTCGCCCAAGTATGTCAAGGCGATTCTGGATGAGGCTGCCTCGTTTGGTGTGGCAACCTGCAAGCGCATCTACGGCGACTGGAGCGACAGCCGCCTGAAAAGCTGGAAAGATGTGCTTTTGAACAACTCCATCATTCCTGTCCAGCAGTACAGTTATACAACGGGCAAAAATGCAACCGACTCCGCCATGATCATTGATGCCATGGACCTTTTGTATTCCGGAAATCTGGACGGTTTCTGCATCGTCTCGTCGGACAGTGACTTTACCCGTCTGGCCGCCCGGCTGCGCGAGGCGGGCAAGCTGGTCATCGGCATGGGTGAGAGCAAAACGCTGGGCCCCTTCGTCAAGGCCTGCGACCAGTTCAAGTATCTGGACCTCATTTTGGACAATGCAGAGCCGGAGGAAGAGAGCGCTGTGCCCACCGCTGCAGACAATCTGCAGGCGGCCAGCGACGACACGGCGATCAACCGGGACTCGGTGGGACGCCTGGTGCACGGCATGATCGACGAGATGGACGACGGCACTGGCTGGGTGCGTACCAGCCGGATCGGCGATCAGCTGATCAAGCGCTATCCGGACTTTGACGTGCGCAACTTCGGCAGCAAAAGCCTCAATAAGTTTCTTGCGGCCCTGCCGGGGCTGGAAGTGGAGGAACGCATGCTCTCCAACGGCAATCCCATCCAGTTTGTGAGGATTCGCCCGCAGCCGGCGCCCAGAAAACCGGGCCGCAAGGCTGCGGCGCATGCAGGCGGCAAAAAGAGAGCCGTACGCAAAAAGGCGAACGGAATCTGACTTTTTGCAGCACATCGGTTTTTCGGATGTATATTTTGGCACCGCGTTTTTTGGACTCTTTCGAAAATGCGGTGCTTTTTTGCAGACAAAAACGGGAAGCCTTCGAAAATTTATGCAAAAACAGCCTGAAATATGGTATTTTCACGCTGTGGATACTTGCGAAACGCCTCCATTTATATTACTATAATAAGGTGCACTGCCGATTTACTGCGCTGAATCGATGCGGAAACCGGCAAAGTGATTGAGGAGGAGAGATCATCATGAAAAGAATTATCAGCACGGTCCTGGCTGCGGCCCTGGTTTTGAGCCTGGCGGCCTGCTCCAACAGCGATTCGAGCACTAGCACTTCTGCCGCGGAGGACAGCAGCACGGCTGCCACGGCGGAAACCACCGCCGACACCGGGGACGATGCCGCCACAGAAGAGAGCGACCTTGCCTACATCAAGGAAAAGGGCACTATGATCATCGGCTATACGGTCTACGCACCCATGAACTATACCGATGATGACGGCAACTTCACCGGTTTCGACACCGAACTGGCCACGGCTGTCTGTGAGCAGCTGGGCGTCGAGCCGGTCTTCCAGGAAATCAACTGGGAGACCAAGGTGGTTGAGCTGGATGCCGGCACCATCGATTGTATCTGGAACGGCATGACCCTGACCGAGGATATTATGGAAAACACCGCCTGCACCGAGCCCTATGCCAAGAATGCGCAGGTCATCGTCATGAAGAAGGAGGCGGCCTACAACGGCACGGCAGACCTTGTGGATGCCAGCATCGCTTATGAGGCGGGCTCTGCGGGTCAGGAGACCCTTGAGGCAGAGGAGAACCTCTCTCAGGCCGACCTGGTTCCCAAGACGGTACAGGCTGACTGCCTGCCGGAGGTTGAAGCGGGCAACTGCCAGGCTGCGGTTCTCGACCTGACCCTGGCCAACGCCATGATCGGCGAAGGCACCAGTTACACTGATCTGGAGATCAAGGACGAGCTGAACGTAGAGGAGTATGGCGTTGCCTTCCGCAAGGGCAGCGACGTTGCCGCGGCGGTCAACGATGCCTTTGCCGCTCTGCGCGAGGACGGCACCATGCAGGCGCTGGCCGACAAGTACAACCTGGAACTGGCCGACTGAACAGTTTGAAATAGGCCCTGCGCGCGGCGGCTGAGCCGTTCTGCGTGCAGGCGCCTTTGTGTATTGACAGAAAACCCGGGATACGGCTTTCGCAAGGAGGCGGCCCGGCACGGGGAAGTGGAAAACATGAGTGAAGCCATGGTGATATGGGGCCGCCTGACGGAGAGTTTCTGGCTCAATTCAGAACTGTTCCTTCTGACGCTGGCCTTTGCGCTGCCGCTGGGCCTGGTGGTGGCGTTCGGCTCCATGAGCCGGTTTATGCCGCTGCGTGGAGTGGTGCGCACCTTTGTCTGGGTGATCCGCGGAACACCGCTGATGCTGCAGATCATTGTGATTTATCTGGGCCCCGGCCTGATGGGATGGGGCAATCCCTGGCCGGCCGGCAGTTTCGGGCGGCTGTGGGCGGCGGTGGTGGCCTTTGTCATCAACTATGCCTGCTATTTCTCTGAGATCTACCGCGGCGGCATTGAGTCCATCCCCAAGGGCCAGACGGAGGCCGGCCAGGTCTTGGGCATGACCAAACCGCAGATTTTCTTCCGGGTGACGCTTCTGCAGGTCATCAAGCGCATCCTGCCGCCCATGGGCAATGAGGTCATCACCCTGGTCAAGGATACGGCGCTGGCCAATGTCATCTCCAACAAGGAAATTATCATGATGGCCAAGGAATACAGTGCCAAGGGCCTGATCTGGCCGCTGTTTTCCACGGCGCTGTTCTTCCTGGTCTTTGTAGGCGTGCTGACCCTGGTGTTCGGTGCGCTGGAAAAGAAACTGGATTACTTTAAGTAAGGAGGCAGAGAAATGGCTTTGCTGGAAGCTACCGGGATCGGTAAAAACTTTGGCAGCACCCACGTGCTCAAGGACATCTCTCTGTCGCTGGAAAAGGGAGAGGCACTGGCCATCATCGGCTCCTCCGGCTCGGGCAAAACGACTCTTCTGCGCTGCCTGAATTTCCTGGAGACGCCCGATACCGGCCGCATTGTGGTGGACGGCAAAACGCTGTGGGATGCCGATGACCCTCAGACTCACAAGGAGAGCGAAAAACGGAAAAAACGCCTGCATTTTGGACTGGTGTTCCAGAACTTCAATCTGTTCCCCCAGTATACGGCTTTGCAGAATGTCATGCTGGCGGGGGAACTGCTGGCCAAGGAGCGCCCCGATTATAAGGCGAACCGCCGCCGGATTCATGACGAGCTGGAACTCAAGGCTCGCCGCCTGCTGGAACAGATGGGGCTGAGTGATCGTGCCGGGCATTACCCCCATCAGCTGTCCGGCGGACAGCAGCAGCGTGTGGCCATTGCCCGGGCTCTGGCTCTGGAACCGGATATCCTCTGCTTTGATGAGCCCACCAGCGCCCTGGACCCGGAACTGACGGGGGAGGTCCTGCGTGTTCTGCGGGAACTTGCAGCCAACAAAACCACCATGATTATCGTCACCCATGAGATGGCTTTTGCGCGGGATGTGGCGGACCGTATTCTGTTCATGGACGGCGGCGTGGTGGTGGAGGAAGGCTCTGCCCATCAGGTGATCGATCACCCGCGGGAGGAACGCACCCGCCGGTTCCTGGCACATTACAGCACCTGAACAAAAGCGTTTTGACGCCCACTGAAAGATTCATCAAAAAAGGCGGAGACTCTGCAGAGGCAGGGGCTCCGCCTTTTTGCCGCTCTCCGTCCGGAACCGGCCTCGGCTCCCGGGCATACCATGGGGGAGAGCGACTGCCGTATTGAGAAAAGGAGGAATGCCGTATGCGCAGGGCAACCCCGCTGATGCCCAGGCTGAAGGTGCGCCTGCGGCTGCTGATCGTTTTGCTGCTGGCCTGCCTTCTGTGGTACGGCGGCAGCGCCCTGGATGCCAAGATTCAGCCCGCCCTTCAGGAACTGGCCGAGTATGAGAGCCGCGCCGCCACCGTCGAGGCAATGAACGGGGCCATCTCCCGGGAAATGGAGCAGCATCCTGAGCGGTATCAGAATCTCTATACCATCCGGTACGGACAGGATGGGGAAGTTGCCTCCGTGGAGAGCAACGCGGTGGCCCTCAATCAGGCCAGAATGTACCTGATTGAGGCGGTGACGCAGGCATTGCAGACACTCCCTGAGACAGAACTGCGCATACCCTGGGGCAGCCTTCTGGACAGTGCACTGCTCAATGACCGGGGACCCAGCTGGAGTCTTTGCATCCAGCCCCGGGGATATGTGGAGGGAGAAATTCAGGAAAGCGTCCGGGAGGTGGAGATCAATAAGGTGGAATACTGTATTGATCTGGAATTAAGCACCGTGGTCAACATGATCCTGGATGGAGACACCCATCTGCTGAACGTGGAAAATACAGTTCCGGTGGCGCATGTTCTTCTGGATGGCGCTACGCCGGGCTATTACGCCCAGGGGGATGCCTGAAAATGGAAAAAACGTGAAAGCGGTGACGAGACTGCAAAACCGGCGTCGGGTATGGTATAATACCCAAGAGTGCCCCTTTTAAGGGCAAAACCGGATAGGAGGATAAAGACCGATGGAGCTGGAAAAAGCCAGACAGCGCGCCGAAGAGCTGCGCAAGGTCATTGAGTATAACAACCGCCTGTATTACGACCAGGACGCCCCGGAGCTGGAGGATTTTCAATATGATGCCCTGACCCGGGAACTGAAAGCGTTGGAGGCACAGTACCCCGAACTGATCGTACCCACCTCGCCCACCCAGCACGTGGGCGGCACGGCCAGCAGCAAGTTCAGCAAGGTGACCCATGCGGTCAAGATGGAGAGCCTGCAGGATGCCTTCTCCTTTGATGAACTGCGGGAATTCGACGCCCGTGTCCGGGATGCGGGCATCGAGCCGGAGTATGTGGTGGAAGCCAAGATTGACGGCCTTTCCGTCAGCCTGGAATACCAGAACGGCACCCTGGTCCGTGGCTCCACCCGCGGCGACGGCGTGGTGGGGGAGGATGTGACCGAAAACATCCGGGCCATTGCCCACATTCCCAAACAGCTGCTGGATGCCCCGGAATTCCTGGAAGTCCGTGGTGAGGTCTATATGCCCCGGGAGGCTTTCCTCAAACTGAAGGAAGAGCAGGAACTGCAGGATAAAACCCCTTTCAAGAATCCCCGCAACGCGGCGGCGGGTTCCCTGCGCCAGAAGGATGCCAGGATCACGGCGTCCCGCGGCCTGTCCATCTTTGTGTTCAACATGCAGCAGGTCCGGGGCAGGATCTTCAAGACCCACAGCGAGACCCTGGACTACCTCAAGAGCCTGAAATTCACCGTCTCGCCCCGCTACAATGTCTATCACAATATTGAGGATGCCATTGAGGAGGTCAAGGCCATCGGCGAGGCCCGTGGCACGCTGCCCTTTGATATTGACGGCGCCGTCATCAAGGTCAACGACCTGGCCTCCCGCAGCCTGCTGGGCAGCACCAACAAGTTCCCCCGCTGGGCCATTGCCTTCAAGTATCCCCCCGAGGTCAAGGAGACGGTCGTCCGGGACATTGAGGTCACGGTGGGACGCACCGGCGTCCTGACGCCCACCGCCGTCTTTGACCCCATCTTCCTGGCCGGCACCAGCGTGGCCCGGGCCAGCCTGCACAACGGGGATATCATTGCCTCCCTGGATGTGCGCATCGGAGATACGGTGCAGGTGCGCAAGGCGGGAGATATCATTCCCGAGGTCATCGGTGTGGTCAGACATGGGGAGAATACCGTGCCCTACACCATGCCCTGTGCCTGCCCCTCCTGCGGCGCACCGGTGGTCCATCTGCAGGACGAGAGTGCCCTGCGTTGCGTCAACCCCGAGTGTCCGGCTCAGGTGCTGCGCAACCTGATCCACTTTGCCTCCCGGGATGCCATGGCCATTGACGGCCTGGGGGAAGCGGTGGCCGCTCAGCTCATCGACAAGGGCTTTGTGCACACGGTGGCGGATATCTATGATCTGACCATGGAACAGCTTCTGACCCTGGACAAGTTCAAGGAAAAGAGCGCCACCAATCTCCGCACCGCCATCGAGCGCTCCAAGGGCAACAACCTGGACAAGCTGGTGTTCGGCCTGGGTATCCGAAACATTGGCGATAAGGCGGCGGCATTGCTGGCCGAGCGCTTCGGCAGCATGGATGCCATCCGTCAGGCAACCCAGGAAGAGATTGCCGAAATCGACGGTTTCGGCGGCGTTATGGCCCAGAGCGTGGCTGAGTTCTTTGCCAAGGAGGGCACCGCCGACCTGATCGAGCGCCTGACAAAGGCGGGGGTCAATATGACCTGGCACGGCGAGCCCAAGGGCACGGCGCTGGAGGGCAAGACCATCGTGGTGACGGGCACTCTCAGCCGGCTGTCCCGTCAGGAGGCGGAAGCACTCATCAAACAGAACGGCGGCAAGGCCAGTGGTTCGGTCTCCAAAAAGACCAGCTATGTGCTGGCCGGTGAGGCTGCAGGCTCCAAGCTGACCAAGGCCCAGTCTCTCGGGGTGCCGGTCATCACCGAGGAAGAATTTTTTGCCATGCTGGGGCAGTGACGCTTGCCGTATCCTGTGAAAAGCCGTATAATGAACTATTATATTCGCCAATGAGAGAAATTCTCGTTGTGCGGAGTAAAGAGGGGAAGAGGAAGTATGTCAAAGAAAAAGCCGTTTATCACGCTGGAACAGGCACAGGACATCATTGCGGATGTACCCACGCCCTTTCACCTGTATGACGAGAAGGGCATCCGGGAGAATGCCCGCCTGGTCAACAAGGCCTTTGCCTGGAACAAGGGCTTCAAGGAGTACTTTGCCGTAAAGGCGACGCCCAACCCCTATCTGCTGCAGATTCTGCAGGAGGAAGGCTGCGGTGTGGACTGCTCCAGCTATACCGAGCTGCTGCTGTCGGAAGCGTGCGGGTTCCACGGCAGCGACATCATGTTCTCCTCCAACGATACCCCGGTGGAGGACATGAAGAAAGCCTATGATCTGGACGCCTACATCAATCTGGATGACCTGACCCATGTGGACTTTCTGCAGCGGGTGGCGGGCATTCCCAAGACGGTGTTCTGCCGCTACAATCCCGGCGGAACCTTTGATCTGGGCAACGGCATCATGGACAACCCTGGCGACGCCAAGTACGGTATGACCGAAAACCAGATGGCCGAGGCCTACACCCGCCTCATGGCCATGGGCGCCGAAAACTTCGGTATCCATGCTTTCCTGGCCAGCAACACCGTCACCGACGATTACTACCCCGAGCTGGCGGGCATCCTGTTTGAGCTGGCCGTCCGCCTGCACAAGCGCACCGGGGCAAAGATCCGCTATATCAACCTGTCGGGCGGCGTGGGCGTTGCCTACCGTCCTGATCAGCGCAGCAACGACATTATGGCCATCGGCGAAGGCGTCCGCAAAAAGTTTGAGGAGATCCTTGTGCCGGCGGGCATGGGGGATGTGGCCATCTTCACCGAGATGGGCCGTTTCATGCTGGCACCTTACGGCTGTCTGGTCACCGAGGCTATCCATGAGAAGCATATTTATAAGGAGTACATCGGTGTGGACGCCTGTGCGGCCAACCTGATGCGCCCGGCCATGTACGGCAGCTACCATCACATCACCGTGCTGGGCAAGGAGGACGCTCCCTGCGACCACAAGTACGATGTGACCGGCGGTCTGTGCGAGAACAACGACAAGTTTGCCATCGACCGTATGCTGCCCAAGATCGACAAGGGCGACATTCTGGTCATCCACGACACCGGCGCTCATGGCTTCTCCATGGGCTACAATTACAACGGCAAACTCCGCAGCGCCGAGGTCCTTCTGTGCGAGGACGGCAGCCATCAGTTGATTCGCCGCGCCGAAACACCGGCCGATTACTTTGCTACGCTGGACATCACGCCTTTTTATAAAAAACTCAAGCTGTAAGGCAAAAAAGTTCTTGCCAAACAGGGCGGATTGTGATATTATATTTTAGCGTTAGCGCCGCCGGCACCACCGGCGGGATAATGACAGATCATTAAACAGGCGGTCCTCTGCCGATCTTTTTCGGGTATGAACGTCGAAAAAAATGGAGGAACATTCATGGACGCATTCAAGACTCTTACCGAGGGCATGATCAAAGAGAATCAGCCGAAGTTCGAAATCGGTGACACGGTTCGTGTTTCCGTCCGCATTAAGGAAGGCGACAAGGAGCGTATCCAGGCTTTCGAGGGCACCGTCATTGCCAAGAAGCATGGCGGCATTGCTGAGACCTTTACCGTCCGCCGCACCTCTTACGGTGTTGGCGTGGAGCGTGTGTTCCCGGTCAACAGCCCGTTCGTCGAGAAGGTCGAGGTTGTTCGTCGCGGCAAGGTTCGCCGTGCGAAGCTCTTCTACCTGCGTGAGCGCACCGGCAAGGCTGCCAAGGTTAAGGCTCGTATCTGACGACAAGAAGAAGGGGAGGACGCAAGTTCGTTCTCCCTTTTTCTTATTTTATTATTATTCACAGGATGCCGTTTGCCGGCTAAGGAGGGAAGTCTCCCGTGGGACGTGTCAAGGCCAATCGCGGTCTGCTGGAATGGGTCGATTCCATTATTTTTGCCATTGTGATTCTGGCGCTGGTGTTTACTTTCGGTGTGCGTGTCGTGCAGGTGGACGGTTCCTCCATGAACCCCGGCCTGGTGGATGGCGAACGCCTGCTTCTGTCCAGCCTGCCCTATGAGCCGGAATACGGCGATGTTGTTGTCATTGACAGCTATACCGGTTACGGCAAGCTGCTCATCAAGCGTGTCATCGGCAAGGGCGGCGATGTCATCGACATTGACTTTGAACAGGGCATCGTATACCGCAACGGGGAAGCCCTGGACGAGCCCTACACGGCGGATAAGACTTATCTTTCGGAAGGCGTCACCTTTCCTTTGACAGTGCCGGAGGGAATGTTGTTCATCATGGGAGATAACCGCAATGACTCCAAGGACAGCCGCTCCCCTGAGATTGGCTGCGTCTCGGAAGGGGATGTTCTGGGCAGGGCGGTGCTCCGCCTGACGCCCTTTGACAAGTTCGGGCTGATTTCCTGAACCTGCCCGCAAAGTTGCAACCATAGAGGAAAATACATCGTGCGGGTCGGAAGCAGGCCCTGCACATAGGGAAGGGAGAGTGAATGCAATGGACGATATGTCGGGAGTCAATCGCCGGGTGATCCAGTGGTTCCCCGGTCACATGACCAAGACGCTGCGCATGATGGAAAAAGAGATCCGCAATGTCGACTGCGTTCTGCAGATTCTCGATGCGCGCATTCCGCTTTCCAGCCTCAATCCGGAGATTGAGCGCATCACCGGCGGCAAGCCGCATCTGTATGTGCTGAACAAGTCCGACCTGGCCGATCCGGAGATCACCAAACAGTGGCTGGAATATTTCAAGGCGGCAGATGCCGGATGCATCGCCATGGATGCCCGGCAGAAAAAGTCTGCCAACGCCATCAAGAAGCCCATCATCGCTGAACTGTCGGCCCTTCTGGAACGCCGCCGCAACCGCGGCATGGCAGGGGCGCGGACCCGTGTGATGGTGGTGGGCATTCCCAATGTGGGCAAATCCACCTTCATCAACTCCTTCGCCGGGGAAGCCCGTGCCAAGGCGGCCAACAAGCCGGGTGTGACCCGCGGCAAACAATGGATCGCCGTGGACGATTTCGACTTGCTGGACATGCCCGGCGTGCTCTGGAAAAAGTTCGATACCTTGGAAACGGCCACCAATCTGGCATTTATCGGTTCCATCCGGGATGATATTCTGGACATCGAGGAGCTTGCCTGCGGTCTTTTGAGCAGCGTGCGGGGCATCTACCCTCAGCGCCTGCTGGAACGCTACAAGCTGGATGCCGATGCGCTGGAGCTTGCTCCCTATGACCTGCTGCTGGCCATCGGTGCCAAACGGGGCATGCTGGTCTCGGGCGGTGAGGTGGATTCCGAGCGTGCGGCTCGCATGCTGGTGGGCGAGTTCCGCGCCAGCAAGTGGGGGCGCATCTCTCTGGAACGCCCGCCGCAGATGGCACGGGAGGAGGACGACGATGGCCTCGAGGAAGACTGACAGCACCGCTCTTTACGCCTTTGACGAGGAGCTTCGTACACAGCACGGCATACTTTGCGGCGTGGATGAGGCGGGCCGCGGCCCTCTGTGCGGGCCGGTCTGCTGTGCGGCGGTGATTCTGGACCCGGCCAACCCGGTGGAGGGAGTCAACGATTCCAAAAAGCTCAGTGCCAAACGCCGGGAGGAACTCTACGAGGAAATCACCCAAAAGGCATTGGCCTGGAAGGTCATCTTTGTTCCGCCGGAGGAGATCGACGAGAAAAACATCCTCTGGGCTACCATGGACGGCATGGCGCAGGCGGTGGCGGGCCTGGACCCGGCCCCGGCCTATGTGCTGGTGGACGGCAACCGGTATCCGCCGGATGTGCCCCAGCCGGGGGAGACGGTAGTCAAGGGAGACGCCAACAGTGCCTCCATTGCGGCGGCCTCCATTCTGGCCAAGGTCAGCCGTGACCGCTATATGATGGAACTGGACCGGCAGTATCCCCAGTATCAGCTGGCCAAGCACAAGGGGTATCCCACCAAACTGCATTATGAGCTGATCGCACAGTACGGCATTCAGCCGTTTTATCGCCGCAGCTTTCTGAAAAAGCAGGGGTACTGGCATTGAACCGGCCGCTGGGGCAGACCGGCGAGGCGGTTGCCGCCAAGTACTATATCCAGAAAGGGTATCTGCTGCTCAATCACAATTTCCGGACACGCATGGGGGAGCTGGACCTGATTCTGTACAAAGATGATACCGTCGTCTTTGCGGAGGTCAAGACCCGCAGCCGTCCGGGGCCCATCCTGCCGGCCGAAGCAGTCGGCCCGGCCAAACAGCGGCGGCTCATTGCAGCGGCCGCCCAATACTTGCAGAACAGTCCCTATGCCGATTCCCGGGTGCGGTTCGACGTGGTCGAGGTGATCCCGCAAAACGGAGGATGGCAGGTACATTGTATTTCCGACGCATTTTCCTGCTGATTAAACGGCAGAATACAAAAATACAGATGGAGGGTGTTCAGGAATGGAATATCAAAGCACACGCGGTGGAGTCAGCGGCGTCTCGGCATCCGAGGCAATCGTCCGGGGTCTTGCGCCGGACAGCGGCCTGTATGTTCCCCAGTCCTTCCCGCAGGCAGACCTGCAGGCATGGAAGGGTCTTTCGTATCCGCAGCTGGCGGACAAGGTGGTCGGTTCTTTCCTGACCGACTATGATCCGGCCTTCCTGGCCCAGGCCACTGCGGCTACCTACGGCGATGCCTTTGCAGGCAAAGCGGGCCATGTGGAGAAGGTCCGCGACGGCCTGTATGCGCTGGAGCTGTGGCACGGTCCCACCTGTGCCTTCAAGGACTACGCTCTGCAGCTGATGCCCAAGCTGCTGCTTCAGGGCAAGAAGAACCTGAACCGCACTGAGACCACCCGGATTCTGGTGGCGACCTCGGGGGATACCGGCAAGGCGGCTCTGGCGGGTTATGCAGGCCTGGAAGGCATCGAAATCTCGGTGTTCTATCCCAATGCCGGTACCAGTGAGATTCAGCGCCTGCAGATGGCCACCCAGCAGGGGGATAACGTCCATGTCTATGCGGTGGACGGCAACTTTGACGATGCCCAGACCGGCGTCAAGAAGGTCTTTGCCGATGCCGACGTGGCGGCGGCCCTGGAAAAGCGGGGCATCCGCCTGTCCAGTGCCAACTCCATCAACTGGGGCCGTCTGGTGCCGCAGATCGTCTATTACTTCTACACCTGTTTCCGTCTGGCGGAAAAGGGCGCCATGGCCTGGGGCGAACCGGTGGACTTCTGCGTCCCCACCGGCAACTTCGGCGACATTCTGGCAGGCTACTACGCCAAGCGCATGGGCCTGCCTGTGGGGCGGCTGGTCTGCGCCTCCAATGAAAACAACGTCCTCACCGACTTCATCCGCACCGGCACCTACGATGCCCGCCGGGAGTTCCACAAGACGGCTTCTCCCTCCATGGACATCCTGATCTCCAGCAACCTGGAGCGCCTTCTCTACCATGTGTCCGGCAGCACCGAGAAGGTTGCCAGCTGGATGAAGGACCTGTCCACACAGGGCCATTACACGGTGGATGCTCAGACGCTGGCGGCCATTCAGGAAAGCTTTGCCTGCGGCTGTGCCGACGACGAACAGGGAGCCAAAGAGATCCGCGACCGCTTTGAGCAGGACGGCTACCTGTGCGACACCCACACTGCGGTGGCCTTCCGCGTGGCGGAGGACTGCCGCAGCACCGCCCCCATGGTGGTGCTGTCCACGGCCAGCCCCTTCAAGTTCCCCCGGGATGTGCTGCGTGCCCTGGGGGCCGAGGCACCGGAAAGCGACTTTGACTCCATGCAGGCGCTGACGGCCAAAACGGGCTGTGCTGCACCTGCTGCGCTGAGCAGCCTGCGGGATCTGCCCGTCCGCTTCACCGAGGTCATTGCCCCGGCGGCCATCCGGGAGGCGGCGCTGCGCTGAGTTCCGGGCCGGCTTTTCCATAAAAACAAAACGGCGGACCACGGATGGTGTGCCGGAACAAGAAAGCACAGGCTCTGTAGACAGAGCCTTGCGGGACTGTTTTTCGGGAAAAAGCCCGCGGCTGTGTTTTCTTGTAAGGCACACCAGGTGGTCCGCCGTTTTCGCTCAGGTTCCAAAGGCGGTTTGCCTCTCAGAACTTTCTGGCGGGATCATGCACGTCAGACTTCGGAGAACGTCTCACACATGGTCTCGCCGGACTCGGCGCTGCGGTTCTTGACATGGATTTCCTTGGCAGTGCAGCAGCAGGAACCGTTGTTGTAGACGCAGTTCTCAACGTCGCAGCAGATGCCGTTGATGACATTGTTATCGTGATTCATGGTCTGTCGACCTCCTTTCGCCCCTTAGTATGGCACGGGACACGGCAGGCTATACGGAGGGATACATGGCAATTTTTGCAATCGGCGACCTGCACCTTTCTCTGGGCGCCGACAAGCCCATGGATGTGTTTCCGGGGTGGCAGGGCTATCTGCCCAAACTGGAGGCCAACTGGCGCAAGCTCATAGCCCCGGAGGACACCGTCGTCCTGGTGGGGGACACCAGCTGGGCAATGCACCTGAAGGATACAAAAGAGGATTTCGCCTTCCTGGAAAACCTTCCGGGGCAGAAGTGGCTTTTGAAGGGCAATCACGATTACTGGTGGACCACCCGCAAAAAGATGGAAACCTTTTTGCAGGCAAACGGCTTTGACTCCCTGCACATCCTGCACAATAACGCCTGCATCGTGGATGGAGTGGCATTGTGCGGCACCCGGGGCTGGCCCTTTGATGACACCGCCGCCCAGGATGCCAAGGTCATGGCCCGGGAAGCCGGGCGCCTGAAAATGTCTCTGGAAGCGGCGGGGGAGCTGCCCAAGCTGGCTTTCCTGCACTATCCGCCGGTGTATCCCGGAGCATGTGCTCAGGAGATCGTGGATGTGCTGCACGCCTACGGTGTGACCCGGTGCTGGTACGGCCATCTGCATGGCAAAGCCCTGCGCTTTGCCTTGCAGGGAACCTATGACGGCATCGAATACCGGCTGCTTTCCGCCGACGGCATTGCCTTCTGCCCCCTTAAGATACGCGCCTGAACGCAAAATTGCACGAAAAAATTCCAATTTACTATGGCATTCTGCAAAGACGTGTGCTATAATACCTTGTACCGCTATGTTTGGAGGAGTATTCTAATGAATCTGATTTCTTGTGAAAAGCTCGAAAAAAGCATGGTCGAGCTGCAGTTTTCCATTGACGCCGACACTTTCAAAAATGCCGTGAGCGCGGCGTTCAAGCGTGAAAGCAAAAAATATAATGTCCCCGGCTTCCGCAAGGGCAAGGCTCCTCGCGCGATGATCGAGAAGATGTACGGCGCCGACATTTTCCATTACGACGCTGTCAATGATCTGTTCCCCGCTCAGTACGAGGAAGCCGTCAAGGCTGCCGGCATCGAGGTCGTCGGCGCTCCCGAGCCCGAGGTCGTCTCCATGTCCGAAGCTGAGGGTGTCACCCTGAAGGTCAAGGTCGCCGTCAAGCCCGAGGTCACCCTGGGCGAGTACGCCGGTTTAAACGTCACCAAAAAGGTCAAGACTGTGGAGGACAGCGCTGTGGATGCAGAGCTGGCCCGTATGCAGGACCGCAACGGCCGTCTGCTGACCCGTGAGGGCAAGGCTGAGAACGGCGACACCGTCGATATCGACTTCGAGGGCTTTGTGGGCGATACCGCTTTTGAGGGCGGCAAGGCTGAGCACTACTCTCTGGTGCTGGGCAGCAACTCCTTCATCCCCGGCTTCGAGGATCAGCTGGTCGGCCATGCCGCCGGCGAGGAGTTTGACATCAACGTCAAGTTCCCCGAGGAGTACCAGGCTTCCGAGCTGGCCGGCAAGGATGCCACCTTCAAGATCAAGCTGCATGAAGTCAAGTACAAGGAGCTGCCCGCTCTGGACGACGACTTTGCCAAGGATGTCAGCGAGTACGACACTCTCGACGAGCTGAAGGCTTCCATCCGCAAGGGCATGGAGGAGAACAACGACCGTCAGGCTGACCAGCAGGTCGAGAACGACCTGATCGAGCAGGTTGTCAACGGCATGCAGGCCGAGATCCCGCAGGCCATGTACGACAGCCGCGTGGACGAGCTGGTCCGTGACTTCGAGTACCGTCTCTCCCAGCAGGGCCTGAAGATGGACATGTACCTGCAGTACATGGGCATGACCATGGATCAGCTGCGTGCCCAGTTCGCAGACCAGGCTGAGAAGCAGGTCAAGATGCGTCTGGCCATGGAAGCCATCGTTGACAAGGAGAACATCGTCACCAGCGACGAGGAGTTCGAGGCCGAGGTCAAGCGCATTGCCGATGCCTACAAGATGGAGCCTGAGAAGGTCAAGTCCATCGTCGATGCCGACGCTGTCAAGAAGGATCTGGCAGTCAACAAGGCCATCGACTTGGTCAAGGAAAAAGCCAACATCACCACTGAACAGGTGAAGGAAGAAGAAAACGCCTGAGTCTGACTCCGGCGACCACGGGACCGATACGGTACGTCTGTTGCCGTATCGGTTCGTTTATCCACGAAAAAATGCAGACAACTCTATTTGTACAGGAGGGGACCTATTATGAGCCTTGTACCGTATGTTGTTGAGCAGACCGCGCGCGGCGAGCGCAGCTACGATATCTTTTCCCGGTTGCTGAATGACCGCATCATTGTGCTGAGCGAGGATGTCAATCCCAGTTCGGCAAGCGTGGTCGTAGCACAGCTTTTGTACCTGGAGGGCCAGGACCCCGAAAAGGACATCAGCTTCTATATCAACAGCCCGGGCGGTTCCATCTCGGACGGCATGGCCATTCATGACACCATGAAGTACATCAAATGCGATGTGTCCACCATCTGTGTGGGCATGGCGGCTTCCATGGGTGCATTCCTGCTGGCCAGCGGCACCAAAGGCAAGCGTTTTGCTCTGCCCAACTCCGAGATCCTGATCCATCAGCCGCTGATCTCCGGCGGCGGAATCTCCGGCCAGGCGACGGATATCAAGATCCACGCGGATCATATTGTCCACATCAAAAATCGCATGAACACGCTTCTGAGTGAGTACACCGGTCAGCCGCTGGAAGTGATCCAGCACGACACCGAGCGCGATAATTATATGACCGCACAGCAGGCTGTGGATTACGGCCTGGTGGATGCGATCATCTCGAAACACTGAGAGCACGGGGGCTTTCCATGGCAAATCAAAATTCCGGCAAGGACGGAAAAGAACGGGAACTGATTTGCAATTTTTGCGGACGTTCGCAGAACCAGGTCGAACAGCTGATTATCGGCCCGGGTGTGAACATCTGCAAGGACTGCATCGACATGTGCTATAATGCCCTGTACAAGGACGGGGACCGTCCCGCACCGCCCAGGGCTCAGGCACGCCGCGCGGCGGCACAGCGCCGCGGCAACAATCCCCTTGCCGACATCAACATCCTGACGCCTGCCGAAATCAAAGAAGGCCTCGACCAGTATGTCATTGGTCAGGATGAGGCCAAAAAGGTTCTGGCGGTGTCTGTCTACAACCATTACAAGCGCATCCTTTCGGGGCAGGAGAGCAGTGTTGAGCTGCAGAAATCCAATGTTCTCATGCTCGGCCCTTCCGGCACCGGCAAGACGCTGCTGGCACAGACGCTGGCGAAAATGCTGGGCGTTCCCTTTGCCATCGCCGATGCAACTACTCTGACCGAAGCCGGTTACGTGGGTGAGGATGTAGAAAACATTCTGCTCAAGCTGATCCAGGCCGCAGACTACGATATCCCCAAGGCGGAGGTCGGCATCATCTACATTGATGAGATCGACAAGATCACCCGCAAGAGTGAGAACCCCTCCATCACCCGCGATGTCGGCGGCGAGGGTGTGCAGCAGGCACTGCTGAAAATCCTGGAGGGGACTGTCAGCAATGTCCCGCCCCAGGGCGGCCGCAAGCATCCCCAGCAGGAATTCATCCAGATCAACACCAAGAACATTCTGTTCATCTGCGGCGGTGCCTTTGACGGCCTGGAAAAGCTGATCCAGAAGCGCACCGACAATGCGTCGCTGGGCTTCGGCAGTCAGTTGCGCACCAGCCTGGATAAGGATGAGACCCGCCAGAAGCTGCTGCGCCGGGTGGAGCCGGATGATCTGGTCAAGTTCGGTCTGATCCCCGAGCTCATCGGCCGTCTGCCCGTGGTGACGGTGCTGGATCCTCTGGATGAGCAGGCGCTGATCCGCGTGCTGACCGAGCCCAAAAACAGCATTGTGCGCCAGTACAAGGAGCTGTTCGGCCTGGATAATGCTGAACTGCAGTTCACCGACGCAGCCCTCCATGCCATTGCCAAAAAGACCATCGAGCGCAAGAGCGGCGCCCGTGGTCTGCGCAGCGTGGTGGAGGAACTGCTGATTCCCATCATGTATGAGATCCCGTCCGATCCCACCATCATCCGGGTCGTCATCGACGAGGATACCGTGGAAGGCGGCAAGCCCCATCTGGAATATGGTGCTGTCCGCAAGCGGTATAAAAATCAGGCGCAGATTTCTTCTTACTGAGATTCCGCGTTGAGTACAAAAAACAGCTGTGAAGCTTTCTGGCTCCGCAGCTGTTTTTTTGTATCGAGGCGGCAGGGAAAAGGGGCCTGTCCGAGAATGGGGGCTTCAAACGAATTATGGGAAACCGGATGGAAAACTGGCGCTGTGAAGGAGCGTCTGCCACAATTTTGCAGCAGCAGAAGAAAGAGCAAGGGCAAAATGTCGGGAAGTCTTTTTCGGAAAATTGAGAAATGGCACATCCCCTTCAAACAGGAGAAAATCCCGCATTTCAGGCGAAAAGCGGCCTTTTTGCAGAGAAAGCACGACAGGAAAAGTATAAACTTTTTGTGAATTCAAAAAAAATCTGGTGGGAGGGCTTGATTTTTTGCCGGCAAGTGACTACAATATGTTTAGCACTCAGGAAGATGGAGTGCTAAAACAAATGGTTCACATTGAATTTTATTTATAGGAGGATGTTTCTCTATGAAAATCAAACCTCTTGCAGATCGTGTTGTGATCAAACTGGTCGAGGAAGAAGAGACCACCAAGGGCGGCCTGATCCTGACCGGAACCGCGAAGGAAAAGCCCCAGGTTGCGGAAGTTCTGGCTGTTGGCCCGGGCGGCAACGTGGACGGCAAGGAAGTCGAGATGATCGTCAAGGTCGGCGACAAGGTTCTGACCAGCAAGTACGCCGGCACTGAGGTCAAGGTTGACGGTGAGGAATGCACCATCGTCCGTCAGAGTGACATTCTGGCCATCGTTGAGTAATTGAGATTCACAGCATTTTTAAGGAGAGCGTAGAATTATGGCTAAGCAGATTAAACAGGGCGAGGACGCCCGTAAAGCACTGTGCGCCGGCATTGATCAGCTGGCAAACACCGTCAAGATCACTCTGGGCCCCAAGGGCCGCAACGTGGTTCTGGGCAAGAAGTTCGGCAGCCCGGTCATCACCAACGACGGCGTGACCATCGCCAAGGAAATCGAGCTGAAGGATGCCTTTGAGAATATGGGCGCTCAGCTGGTCCGCGAAGTTGCCACCAAGACCAACGACGCTGCCGGCGACGGCACCACTACCGCTACCGTTCTGGCACAGGCTCTTGTCAACGAGGGCATGAAGAACGTTGCCGCCGGTGCCAATCCCATGGATATCAAGCGCGGCATGCAGAAGGCTGTCACCACTGCTGTGGATGCCGTCAAGGCTCACAGCCAGAAGGTCAAGGGCAGCAAGGATATTGCCCGTGTCGGCACTGTCTCTGCCGGTGACGCTGAGATCGGTCAGCTGATCGCGGACGCCATGGAGAAGGTCACTGCCGACGGCGTCATCACCATCGAGGAGAACAAGACCACTGCCGAGACCTACACCGAGGTTGTGGAAGGCATGCAGTTCGACCGCGGCTATGTCACTCCCTATATGGTCACCGATACCGAGAAGATGGAAGCCGTCTTCGATGACGCCAGCATCCTGATCACCGACAAGAAGATCAGCGCATTCCAGGATATGGTTCCTCTGCTGGAGCAGATCGTCCAGTCCGGCCGCAAGCTGCTCATCATCGCGGAGGATGTGGAAGGCGACGCTCTGTCCAACCTGATCATCAACCGTCTGCGCGGCGGCTTGAATGTGGTTGCCGTCAAGGCTCCCGGCTTCGGCGATCGCCGCAAGGAGATGCTGCAGGATATCGCCATCCTGACCGGCGGCACCGTCATCAGCAGCGATCTGGGCTATGAGCTGAAGGACGCTACCATGAATCTGCTGGGCAACGCCCGTCAGGTCAAGGTCACCAAGGAGACCACCACCATCGTTGGCGGCAACGGCGACAAGCAGGCCATCAGCGATCGTATTGCTCAGATCCGCAGCCAGATCTCTACCGTTACCTCCGAGTTCGACAAGGAGAAGCTGCAGGAGCGCCTGGCCAAGCTGGCCGGCGGCGTTGCCGTCATCAAGGTCGGTGCTGCTACCGAGGTCGAGATGAAGGACAAGAAGCTCCGCATTGAGGATGCTCTCAACGCCACCAAGGCTGCTGTTGAGGAAGGCATCGTCGCCGGCGGCGGCACTGCCACCATCAACGCCATCCCCGCTGTTGAGAAGCTCATCGACGAGCTGGAGGGTGACCAGCGCACCGGCGCCAAGATCGTTCGTCAGGCTCTGGAAGCTCCTCTGCGTCAGATCGCGGCCAACGCTGGTCTGGAAGGCAGCGTCATCATCAACAAGATCCTCGAGGCAGGCAAGCCCAACTACGGCTTCGATGCTCAGAGCGAAGTCTATGTGGATGACATGATCGAGGCCGGCATTGTCGACCCGACCAAGGTTACCCGTTCTGCTCTGGAGAATGCTGCCAGCGTTGCAGCTATGGTCCTGACCACCGAGAGCCTGGTGGCTGATCTGCCCGAGCCTCCGGCTCCGGCTGCTCCCGCAGGCGGCGACATGGGCGGCATGTACTAATCGGTAAAACCGCATAACCGAACCGCAACAGCGGCGGGCATTCCCATTGGAGAATGCCCGCCGCTTTTTTGCTGCCTTGCTGGCGTATGCCCAAAACGGCCATACTGGTAGAGAGTCCATCAGCCGGGGTTGCTGTCACCCGGAACGATCCCGGCATAGCATGAGACGGCACGACTTTGCTGCTTGCAAAACAGCGGGGAAGTTGTTATGCTTATTTCAGTACACAGTGTCAAAGAATTCCCGCCCCAAGACGACAGCCAGCGGGCGGGAAGGCAATCATCGGAGGTGACGACCTTGGCAAAGGCCTGGAAATACCTGGCGGCAGGCGCGGCTGCACTGTTTGTGGCGGAATGGAAGCTGTCTGACATTGCGATCAAGCCCCGCCAGCAGCTGGATACCAAAGAAAAGTGTGAGGAAGAGCTCAGACTCTCCGGCATCGACCCGGAAGAGGTGGAGAAAAACTGGAACCGGGAGGATTTTACCCTCAAAAGCCGCTATGGTTACCGGCTGCGCTGCACGCTGATCCCCAAAGACCCCCAGGTGAAACATACGGACGGCCGGACCAGGGTGGCGGTCGTTGTCCATGGGCACGGCGAAAATTGCTGCTCCAGCATGAAATATGCAAAAGTGTTCCGCGATCTGGGCTTTGAGACCATTGTCTACGATCAGCGCAATCACGGGGCATCCGACAAAGCCCTGACCACCATGGGCCGCCGGGAAGCGGATGATCTGGCAACGGTCTGTGCCTGGGTACGCCGCCGCTTTGGCAAGAGCTGCCTGCTGGGCACCCACGGGGAATCCATGGGCGCGGCTACTGTCATGCTGCACAGCGCCATGGACCGCAATCTGGCCTTTGTGGTGGAGGACTGCGGGTATTCCAGCCTCAAACGTCAGCTGGCTTATGTGATGAAGACCCGCTACCATCTGCCGCCGGCCCTGCTGCTGTACCCTTGTATGGGAGTGGCCTGGCTGCGCACCGGTGTGCGTTTTTCCCAGGTGGAACCGGCGGAGGCGGTGGCCCGCAGCGGTGATACCCCCATGCTCTTCATCCACGGGGATGCGGATACCTATGTGCCGTTCTTCATGCTGGATGAAAACTACAACGCCAAGCGGACTGGTGCCCGGCGCAAGGTGGTGTTCCCGGGGGCGGCCCATGCCATGAGCCTGCTCTCCGACCCGGAACGCTACCGCAATGAGGTTGAGGCATTCTTGAAGGACAATCACATCCTTTGACCACAAAACAGGGAGGCGGCAGTGTGAAAAAGTGGATCTTTCTGGCCGTTACGCTGCTGCTGATGGCTCTGATTTTTGCCCTGTCCGCTCAGGAAGGGGAGCGCTCCTACGCCCTCAGCCAGAGCGTGGCCCATCAGATTCAGGAAAACTCCGCCACGCAGTCGGTGGTCCCGGCCTGGTTCAGCGAAAACTTTCACGCCAACGTGCGCAAGTGGGCCCATGTCTATCTGTACGCCCTGCTGGGGGCCAGCACAGCGCTCACGGTGGCATCCTTTGCCGACGGATGGCGGCGAAAAGGAGCAGGCCGCGGAGCCTTCTTCTGCGGAGTCACTGCGGCAGTGATCTGCTTTGCCTATGCCGCCGGTGACGAGCTTCATCAGTACTTTGTGCCGGGGCGTGCCTGCCTGGCCACCGATGTGTTTGTAGATGCAATAGGCTTTCTGCCGGGCATCGCACTGGTCTGCTGGCTGTGGTACCGGCACTGCAAAAAGGCGGACAGACAAAATAAATCCTGATTTCAAAAGCCATATATGGACTGGGTACATCCCGGGGCCGTGTATGGCTTTTGCCAATTCCGGGCATCCTCTCTAACAAACGGCGGCTTGTGCAAACCACCGGAAAAACAGGAGGGATGCTCTGCATGACACGCCGACGACTGTTTGCTCTGTACGCGGCTTTTGTCTGCCTGTTTGCCGTCATTGTCTGCCGGGTGCTGTGGATCGCCACCGATGCCGATTATGCCGTGCGGGCGGGAGCACAGTCGGTTTCCGAGACCGAACTGCCCAGGGAGCGGGGCGACTTCTTTGACCGCAGCGGCAGCCGCCTGACCGGTCTGAAAACCAGCTGGTATGCCCTGTGCATTCCGGGAGATTCCAGCTATTCCCAGCTGTTTCCCTATGTACCCTATGCCCAGCAGAATTTTCTGTACGATAACCGCAACAGTGCACTGCCTTTTCTGATCGAGGTGTCGGAGGATCTGAGCGGCAGCGGCGTATATACCTATCCCATCCGGCAGCGATATCTGGATTTGCCCATCGCCGTCCATCTGATCGGCTATCTGGACGGCGATGGACATGGTGTGTCGGGGCTGGAACTGGCCTATGATGATGTCCTGAGCGCTTCCGCAGACGCGCAGGTAGTGGAATGCTCCACTACGGCACAGGGCAGCCTCCTGGACGGCAGCACTCCCGATCTCACGGTGGAAACGCAGGGCAGCGGCGCCGGGGTGCAGCTGACCCTGGATGCGGGCATTCAGCGGGCCTGTGAGGGCATTGCCCAGGAAACCATGAAGCAGGGATGCATTCTGGTGGCCGATACGGAAGATGCCAGTGTCCTTGCCAGTGTCAGCGTGCCGGAATTTGATCCGGATGACATCCAGAAAAGCATTGATGCGGACGACACCTCATTGATCAACCGGGCCTTTTCTGCCTTTAACGCAGGTTCCGTCTTCAAGGTGGTGCTGGCTGCTGCGGCATATGAGGCAGGGCTGGACTGGTTCACTCACACCTGCGAGGGCTCCATCGAGGTGGGAGATCAGACCTATCGCTGTGCGCTGGGCAGAGCACATGGAACGGTGAACCTGCGTGGTGCCCTGGAACAAAGCTGCAACTGTTATTTTGTGGCTCTGGGACAGGCCCTGGGCGCAGATCGGGTGCTGGAGATGGCGGAGGAGTTCGGCTTCGGCAAAGCCACCGCCGTTGCGGGAGGCCTCAAGACCAGTGCAGGTACACTGCCCGATGCCGACGCCCTGCAAAGTGCCGGACAGCTGGCCATGTTCTCCTTTGGTCAGGGAGAACTGACGGTGACGCCTCTTCAGGTGACCGCCATGATGCTGACTGTGGCGGGGGACGGCAGTTACCGGCAGCCGGAATTTGTCCGGAGTGTTGTGGACAGTGAGACAATGGAACCACTGAGCACAGCCGGGGACCGGCAGCAGGCGGACTCCCGGCCGGTCTGCAGTGAGGATACGGCAAGGATTCTGCGCAGTATGCTGCAGAGCGTGGTGGAGGAAGGCATCGGCGGGGACGCTGCTCCCAAAACCGGGACCGCAGGGGGAAAGACGGGCACTGCCCAGACGGGTCAGTATGATGAGGCAGGGAAGGAGCTGCTCAACTACTGGTTTTCCGGTTTTTATCCTGCCGACAATCCCCGGTATGTCATCACCGTGCTGCAGGATGCGGTGCTGGAACCGGAGGTGTCCAGCGCAGCCATTTTTGCCCGGGTGGCGGATGCCATCTGTGCGTTGGAAAACAGTTGACATTGACTGCGGGACGGCATATAATAGCACTATAAATGGAAACAGGCAAAGACGGGGTCAATCTCCCGGATCTTTCGTGTACAGAGAGGACGCTGGAAAGCTGCAAGGCGTCTCACGGAACCGGGACAATCGCCGCCCCTGAGCCCCCGGCAGAAACGGGCGTGTCCGCAGCGTTAATGCGGGGAAAGCGGCAGGTCTCTTGCAGGCCTGCAAACCGGGTGGTACCACGGAAGCAACTAGCCTTCGTCCCTGTAACAGGGGCGGAGGCTATCTTTTTTGTGGCCTGCGCTTTGACCACTAACAAGGAATGGAGATTCAGAAACAGTATGCAATGGACAGGACTTAACGATCTGCGCGAAAAATACCTGCACTTCTTTGAGGGCAAGGGCCATCTTCGTCTGGGCAGCTTCCCGCTGGTCCCGAAGGACGACCCCAGCCTACTGCTCATCAACAGCGGCATGGCGCCCATGAAAAAGTGGTTCCTGGGCCAGGAGGAACCGCCCCGTCACCGGGTCACCACCTGCCAGAAGTGCATCCGTACTCCCGATATTGAGCGCGTGGGCATCACTGCCCGCCACGGCACCTTCTTCGAGATGCTGGGCAACTTCAGCTTCCAGGATTACTTCAAGAAAGAGGTCATTCCCTGGGCCTGGGAGTTTTTGACCCAGACGCTGGAGATCCCCGCCGAAAAGCTGTATATCTCGGTGTACCTGGACGACGATGAGGCCTACGACATCTGGACCAAGGAAGTGGGCATCCCGGAGGACCACATGGTCCGCTTCGGCAAGGAGGATAACTTCTGGGAGCATGGTTCCGGTCCCTGCGGCCCCTGCTCCGAGATCTACTATGACCGTGGCCCTGAGTACGGCTGCGGCAAGCCCACCTGCGGCGTAGGCTGCGACTGTGACCGCTATATGGAGATCTGGAACCTGGTATTCAGCCAGTTTGACTCCGACGGCAAGGGCACCTATACCCGCCTGGCCAAGCCCAACATCGATACCGGCATGGGCCTGGAGCGTCTGGCCTGCGTCATGCAGAACGTGGGCAACCTGTTCGAGGTGGACACCGTCGCATCGGTCCTGCATCATGTGGAGCGCATCTCTGGCAAGACCTACGGCGCCAACGAAAAGGACGACATCTCCATCCGTGTCATCACCGACCATATCCGCTCCACTGTGTTCATGGTTTCGGACGGCATTCTGCCTTCCAATGAAGGCCGCGGCTACGTGCTGCGTCGCCTGCTGCGCCGTGCGGCCCGTCATGGCCGTATGCTGGGCATCGACCGTCCCTTCCTGACCGAACTGGTAGACACCGTCATCACCTCCAGCGAGCAGGGCTATCCCGAGCTGCGGGAGCATGAGGACTATATCAAGAAGGTTGTCGGCACCGAGGAGGAGCGTTTCTCTAGAACCATCGATGCCGGCCTGAACATCCTCACCGGCATGATCGAGGAGCTGAAGGCTGAAAACAGCACCGTCCTCACCGGCGAGGAGGCCTTCAAGCTCAACGATACCTTCGGCTTCCCCCTCGATCTGACCCGTGAGATCGTGGCCGAGCAGGGCATGACGGTGGATGAAGAGGCCTTCCACAAGGAAATGACCAAGCAGCGGGAGCGCGCCCGCGCCGAGCGTCTGGCCAAGGATATCTCCGGCTGGGCTGCCGACCTGTTCGCTGAACTGACTGCCGAGCCCACCGTCTTTGACGGCTATGAGACCACCAGCGAACGTGCAAAGGTCCTCGCTCTGTCCGAGGGGGAGGAGCTGGCCGACGCCGTTGCCACCGACATTGAGGAGAAGGACGGCGTTCTGGTCGTTCTGGACCGCACCCCGTTCTATGCAGAGATGGGCGGCCAGGTGGCCGACCACGGCTATCTGGTGGCCGGCGACGCCAAGCTGCGGGTCAATCAGGTCAAGAAGACGCCCAAGGGCTACTTTGTGCACACCTGCACCCTGCTGGAAGGCACCATTAAGGTGGGCGACGAAGTGACCGCTTCTGTGGATGAGGCACGCCGCATGGCCATCTGCCGCAACCACACCGCCACCCATCTGCTGCAGGCTGCCCTGCGTGAGGTTCTGGGCGATCATGTCCACCAGGCCGGCAGCTATCAGGATGACAAGATCACTCATTTTGACTTCACCCATTTCAGCGCAGTCACCCCCGAGGAACTGCGCGAGGTGGAGCGCCGCGTCAACGATAAGATTTTTGCCTCTCTGCCGGTGGAAGTCCGCAGCATGCCCATTGAGGAAGCCAAGAAGCTGGGCGCCATGGCTCTGTTCGGCGAGAAGTACGGCGAGGTTGTCCGCGTGGTGGATGTCTGCGGCTGGAGCACCGAGTTCTGCGGCGGCACCCATGTCAAGAACACCGCGCAGATCGGCTGCTTCCGCATTCTTAGCGAGAGCAGCGTTGCCGCCGGTATCCGCCGTATTGAGGCAACCACCGGCTATGGTGTTCTGCGCCTTCTGGACGAGCGCTGCGATGAGCTGGACTGCGCTGCCCGCTGCCTGAAGGTGAGCAATGTTCATGACCTGCCTGCCCGCGTGGCGGCTGTTGTGGCCGAACTCAAGGAGACCAACAAGCAGCTGGATATTGCCAAGGCAAGCATTGCTGCCGCCAAGATCGACGGCCTGTTTGACAACGCCGAGAATGTGGACGGCGTGCGCATTGTCACCGCTTTCTTCAGCGGTACCGGTTCCGACGCACTGCGCAGCATGTGCGACAAGATTCGTGACAAAGCTCCCAATGTGGTGGCTGCGCTCATCGGCAGCGATGCAGGCAAGACCACCCTGGCAGTCAGCGTCAGCAAGAATGCCCAGACTCGCGGGCTGAAGGCCGGTGTGCTGGTCAAGCAAATTGCTGCTGTGGCCGGAGGCAACGGCGGCGGCAAGCCGGAATTTGCCATGGCTGGCATCCGCGATACAACCAAGATCGACGAAGCTCTGGCTGCCGTTTGCGGTATCGTCAAAGCAGAGCTGGAAAAAAACGCCTGATTCAGGTACAATAAAAGAAACCGAGATTTCTTCTACTTCAAAACAAAGGAGGGCTAAAGTATGGAAGACTGCCTGTTTTGCAAGATTGCGGCGGGAGAGGTTCCCTCGAACAAGCTGTACGAGGATGACCGTCTGCTGGCTTTCTATGACATTGATCCCCAGGCACCGGTGCATTTCCTGGTCATTCCCAAGCAGCATATTGCCTCTGCCGCAGCACTGACTGAGGCGGATGCCGAGCTGCTGGGCCACGTGTTTGCGACCATTGCATCGCTGTGCGCCAAGCTGGGCTGTGAGGGCGGCTATCGCGTCGTCACCAATGTGGGCGTGGACGGCGGCCAGAGTGTGCCGCATCTGCATTTCCATGTGCTGGCCAAGCGCAGCCTTGCCTGGCCTCCGGGCTGATGCCCGGCTCCGGCCGGATTCTGCTTATTTTCCACACAAAGAAAGAGGAAAAAACATGCAAGATACTTATACCCTCCATGTGGCAGGCCTGACGCGTGAGCTGCCCATCTGCAAGGTCAATGATCACATGGATATCGCCGCCTTTATCATGTTCAGTGATGTGGAACTGACGGTGGCCTGTGCGACCGAGCTTTTGAAAAAGTGCCCCGAGTTTGATGTCATCCTGACGGCGGAGGCCAAGGGCATTCCTCTGGCATATGAGATGTCCCGTCAGAGCGGCAAACAGTGGATTCCCGCGCGCAAGGGCGCAAAGCTGTACATGCGGGATCCGGTCGTCATTGAGGACGAGTCCATCACCACGGCGGGCAAGCAGACGCTGGTCATTGACCGCAAGGACATTGAATACATGAACGGCAAGCGCATCCTGATTGTGGATGACGTGATTTCCACGGGCGGCTCTCTGCACGCGCTGGAGACGCTGGCTGCCCGCAGCACCGGCAAGGTCGTGGGCTGCTGTGCCGCTCTGGCGGAAGGCGATGCAGCCAAGCGTACCGACATCTTCTTCCTGGCGCCGCTGCCCCTGTTTATCCATTGATATGGCTCGCAAGCTTGCGGTTTTTGGTCTGGTTTTCGCATTGACGGAACTATCCGCGGCTTATCTGCCGCTGTCGGCTCTCTGGCTGGCAGCGGCTATTTTCGTTGCCGCGGGTATTTGGCCGTCCATCCGCCGGGAGAGTGTGCGGGTGATTGCTGTGCCCCTGATGGCGGCAGTGGTCCTGGGCCTTGGGTGCAGTACACTGTATCGGTGGTTTGTGGTTCGGCCTGCGGAGGCACTCTCGGGGCGTACGGCGGAGATCGTGGCCACGGTGCAGACCGATGCCCAGACCTCCTACCAGGAGGAAATGCTTTCCGCAACGCTGCACATTACTGAGATGGACGGCGAACCCGCCGACCTCTATGCCAGCTGCGGGGCATTTCCCGGGGCAAGAGCGGGAGAGATCTTTTCCGCACGGGTGAGCCTGGAGGCGCTGGAAGAGGATGCCTACAGAATGAACCGTTATGCCGACGGTGTGTATCTCAATGCAGAATACCTTGACGGTTATGAGTACCTCGGCGAAAGCAACACGTTGAAATTTCTGCTTTACCGTCTGCGGATGGAACTGTCCCACCGCCTGCGCACCTACCTGCCGTCGGAAGCAGCCGGCCTGGAGGCCGCCATGCTGCTGGGTGACAAGACACGCCTGGAAGATGGGGTGGAAAAATCTTTTCGAGTTGCCGGGGTGTCCCATCTTCTTGCGGTATCCGGTCTGCATGTGACCCTGCTGTGCGGATTGCTTGTGTCGGAGTGGGATATCCGGCGCCGGTTTTCCCGCCCAAGAATTGTGATGCAGGCCGCCCTGCTGGTATTTTATATGGCTCTCATCGGATTTCCGGTATCGGCGGTACGGGCGGGAAGCGTATTCCTCATCACCCTGCTGGGCAGATTTTTGCTGCAACCTCCGGATACGTTGACTTCCATGGGGCTGGTGGCACTGGTGCTCGGCATACAGAATGCCTATGCGCCCTGCGATCTGGGCTTTCAGCTTTCTTTCGGTGCGGTGCTAGGGGTACAGGCGGCATCGGCCATCACTCGCTGGGAGGGCAAAACGATTTTCCCCTGGCCGGAAACAGAACGGGGAGAAAAACTCCGCTATCTCGGACTGGGCATTCTAAGCACCCTGCAGAGCACCATTCTGGCAACCCTTGCCACACTGCCGGTGCTTCTGGCCCACGGCATGTCGGCCAGCGGTGTCAGCGTTCTCACCAATTTGCTCGTGGTCTGGATGCTTCGACCGGCGCTGATTCTGGGAATTGCAGTTGTGGCGTTGTCGGTGCTGCCCTTCCTGGCGCCTTGTATGAAGGCGTTCAGCCTGCTGCTTGCCGTCTGGCTGAATGTCATGTACAGCATTGTGCAGTGGTGCGCCGCACTTCCCACCGCGCATCTGGCACTGCCGGAAAAATATACCCTGCTGGTCCTCGCTGTGCTGGGCCTGCTTGCTGTTCTGTACTGGAAGCTGCACAGGATGGTCTGGTATCTGCCCGCGGCGCTGATCTGCTGCGCTGCGGCCGTGGCATTGGGCGTTGTATTCGGGAAGGATGTCGTCCGCATTGGTGTGGTGGGCACCGCGGGAAACGGCTGCCTTGTGGTGACGCAGAACGGCCGGTCTGCCGTATTGTTCCGGGGCGGGGATTCCAACCTCCGTGCGGTGGAGGAGTACCTGGAGGAGGCCGGAGATCTTCCCCAGACTGTACTGGTGGACCTGCGGCAGAATGCCCGTGAGATGGCGTTTGAGGCGGCCCGGGTGGTGCCCATGGAGGACATGGAGGAAGGGGTGGAAATCCTTCCGTTCTCAGACGAAGTGACCCTGGAGCTGTGGCATACCGGGGACGGCAACCTTGCGGTTGTAGAGATAAGCGGGTATACTGTTGGTATCCAGTCAGGCAAGATCGACGCGGAGGTAACGGTCGGTCTGGATGTCTATTGCGCCGGGGCATCGTACCCGGACAATCTGGATGCAGATACGGTGATTTATACCTCGCGGGCGGCTTCCTGGCTGGAAAAGGCGGAAAACGCCACCCTTTTGTATGGACCGGATATCCCGGAGCTGACCATACGCCCGGGCAGATCGGTATTTTTTGACGGAGTGACGAAAGATGCTGTACAGTGAGAACGAACTGAATAAGCGGATCAAGGCGGGCTGCAGCGTATATTATTTTTACGCGGCAGAGGAAGCACTGGTCCGTGATGCGGCAGCCAAGGTGGAACACGCCCTGTCCAAGGACGACCCCGAGACGACGGTCCTGTCCGGGCCGACGCCCGGCGTGGAGGAGATCGTTCTGGCGGCAGGCACCATTTCTTTTTTTGGCGGAAAGCGCCTGGTGCTGATGCCGCTGGTCAAGCCGTCGGCCTATTCGGATAAAGACTTGCAGGAGTTCTGCGATACGCTGGCGGATACCGAGAATGCGGTATTTATCCTGACCAGTGTGCTGGAGGAACGCTACGGCAAGATCAAGCCCGGCAAGCGGGAGCAAAAGCTCATCACCGCCTGTGAGAAGCTGGGGTACTGCGCCCAGGTGGCCAAGCCGGGGCGCACCGCCCTGCAGGGAATGCTGCGGGACTGGGCCCAGGAGATCGGTGCATCCTTTGCTCCCGGGGCGGAAGGCCTGCTCATCGACCGATGCGGGGAAGACCAGTTCCTTTTGCATAATGAGGTAGAGAAGCTGGCGGCGCTGGCGGATTACGGCACCATCACCCCGGAGATGATCCGCAGGCTGGGCACTGTCACACTGGATGCAGACACTTTTGATATGGTCAAGCTCGTCACGTCCGGGCAGACCGCAAAGGCACTGCAAAAACTGCAGGTCCTGCTGGCATTGCAGAACGATCCGATCCTGATCACCGGCGCGCTGATCGGCAACTATCTGGACATTTACCGTGCCTTCATTGCCCGGAAAAGCCGCCGGCAGATGGCCGAGTTGGCCAAGGATTTCGGCTATGGAGGAAAATGGAACTATCGTCTGGGCAATGCGGAGAAGGCTGCCGGGCGGTTTAACCGCCGTCAGATCGAGCGGAGCCTGAAAATCTTGCAGCAGCTGGATCTTGACCTGAAACGCAGCAAACTGGAAAACGACCTGTTGCTGCAGAAAGCCCTGTGTGAACTGGCACTGGCAGGAGGAAACCGATGAAATTTGTGACCAACCGCGCCGTTGTAGTGGAGGGCAAATACGATGCTGCCCGTCTGGCGGGCATTGTGGAGGGCACGATCCTGACAACGGACGGGTTTGCCATTTTCCGGGATAAGGAGATGCAGCGGCTGTTCAAGCGGCTGGCCCGTATGCAGGGGTTGATCGTGCTGACGGACTCCGACGCGGCAGGATTCCGTATCCGGCATTTTGTGACCAAACTGGCCGGAGCGGAACACGTGGCGCAGGCCTATATCCCCGCGCTGCCAGGCAAGGAAAGCCGTAAAGCGGAACCCGGCAAGGAAGGACTGCTGGGAGTGGAGGGGGTGTCCAATCCGCTGATTCTGGAGGCGCTGCGCACAGCGACGGCAGGGGATATCCCCGGGGAACAAAGCAGTCAGGAAGCAAATCCCATTTCCTACAGCGATCTGTATGACTGGGGGCTTTCCGGCCGTCCCGACTGCGCCGAGTTCCGGCGGGAGTTTCTGCGAAGGTTGGGCCTGCCGCCCCGCCTGAGCAAAAAGGAACTGCTGGAAGTGCTGAACACTCTTTACACCCGCGACGCTTTGGAACGGGAATGCCGGATGGCCGGGGAAGCCCGTCAAAAGGAAGAGGCAAATCCCGGACCGGACAAAAACTGACAAAAAACAGCGCAGACACGCTCCCGAACTGGAGAAGTCTGCGCTGCTTTTTTGATATTGGGAAAGGGGGTAAACTTATTTCAGCACGCCGTCCAGTACCTGCTGATAGTACCAGGGCTTCGGTGCGTGAAAGCTTTTGCCGACCAGAGACTGGAAGGCGGGGTCCTGAATCTGGGAGGGGAAGGCCAGCTCCCAGGCACACAGGGCCTGATATTTGAGTTTCAGCTCCCGGTTGGCGGCATTGTTGCCGTACTTGGAGTCACCCAGAATGGGGCAGCCGATGCTGGCCAGATGCGCCCGGATCTGATGGGTGCGTCCGGTGACCAGCTCCACGCGGAGCAGAGCCAGCCGTCCGCTGACGGCCAGTGTTTCATACCTGGTAATGATCTCTTTGGCGCCGGGGCGGGCGGATTTCAGGACGCGGACCGTGCCGGTCTCGGCATCCTTGAGCAGGTAGTCCTGCAGGGTGGCCTCGGCGGGCTCAGGACGGCCGAAGGTCACGCAGAGATACCGTTTGCGGATGCTGCGCTTGCGGATTGCATCGGTGATGAACTCTTCCGCCTGGGGCGTTTTGGCAAGGAGCACCAGGCCGCTGGTGCCGGTATCCAGCCGATGGCAAAGGCGCGGCGGCTTGCGGGCGTCCCAGTGTCCGGCTTCATACAGTGCTTTGCATACGCGACCGAAGAGGGTATCGGCGTCAGGGCCTTCCACGGGGATACCGGCAGGCTTGTTTGCCACGATCAGGTCGTCGTTTTCGTAGATCAGCTCGGCGGGGCGCAGGGCAAGAAAGGCGGGGCCGTTTGCAGGCGCTTCGCCCAGCTGTTCGTCGGTCAGATAAAGGCGGATCACATCGCCGTTTTGCACCCGGGTAGAGAGCGGTTGTTTTTTGCCGTTGAGCTTGATCTTGTTTTCCCGCAAAGCCTTGTTCAGCCGCCCAATTCCCAGCACCGGATACTGCTCGGACAGGTATTTGTCCAGACGGACGGGAAGCAGACTTTTTACGCGAATCTCTTTCATGAAATCGTCTCCAGTTCTTTATCCCACAGCACGGTGGCATCGGGAATGTCCAGCGTCAGCATCAGCCAGCCGGGATCGCTGTCGTCAAAATTCAGGATGGCATAGGTTTTGCCGTCGGCACAGATGGTTGAGGCATTTTCCAGCCGGGAGCGGGTGAAGGGGGCGTCTGCAAAACAGACGGTCTTTTTGTCGCTGTCCAGAACGCCCCTGTTCCAGAGCTGGTCGGTGTAGTCGGCCAGGCGAAGGGGATAGTTTTCGTCAAAGGGAGTGCAGAGATCATCCCCTGTAAAGGACTGCATTCCGGGGGCGATGACATACCAATGGCAGGATCCGTCGGCGGAGGAAACCTCACCGCACCAGGAGTCGTCGGGGGCGGCATCGGCATATTTCAAAAAGACGGTTTCGTCGTGGAAGAGATAGAGCGTGTCGGGGTCAGCCTCTCCGCGGGACAGAGCGGTCAGCGCATCGCTGCGTGCGGCAGCCAGGGACTCGGCGTCATAGCGGGCGGCAAAGGGATCGTTGGTCGTCATGTCGTGATCGGCAGCGTAAAGGGCAAGGTGAAGGGCATCGTCCTGTATGCCGTCAAGAGAGAAAATGTGCGTATAAAGGGACTGGGCCTGCTGCCAGAAACTGCTGTTGAGGCCGCCGGGAAAAGCCTCCGAGCTCTGTGTCTCTTTCATGGCATCACTGCGCTGGATCAGTCCGGGGGAAATGTCCCAGACCTGAACAGCACAAAGGATTGCGAGCAGTAGGGCGGGAGCAAGCCGACCGGCTTTTTGGGGCACTGCGCGAAGAGCAAAAGCGAAGGCGGCAAGGATGAGCAGATAGTAGACAGGCCAGAAAAGGCGGCCGCTGGAGCGGAAGATGGAACAGAGGGAAAGAAGCTTTGCGGGCAGGGGAACGGTCAGCAGGGTGGCGCCGTTGGCCGTGACAACATTGCTGACAGCAAAGACACTTAGAATCAGGCAGACAGCCGCAAGCATCCAGTGACGCCGCAGCAGGCCTGCCAAATGAAGTCTGCGCTGCACCAGCAGGACCACGGCTGCCAGAGGAAGCGCAATGAGAACTCCCAGGCCCAGATAGGCGAAGGCATCGTAATTGCCGCCGACCTGATTCTGTACCGGCAGCAGGCGGCTCCACTGTACGCCGCCCACCCCGACGGGATTCCACAGCGCGTTGAGGTTCAGACCAAAGTAACCGTACAATGCCTCGCTTCCGCCGGAGGCGTTCCCATAGAAAAGCCCGAAAGCCCACCCGGCAGCGAGGGTTGCCGCAAGGTCGGCGAAAAGGTAGAGGGCGGGCACGGCAAAACGCCGCCGGGTAACCGCATACTCTGCCAGCAGTGCCAGCGTTATGGCGTAGGTCATAGGCAGAAAATAGGGATGGATGGTGATGGCGGCTATATTCAGCACAAACAGACCAATGCTGGGCATTCGGTCATGCCGTCGGCATTCAAAATAACAGTAGAGAGCGGCCAGAATGAGAAACTGTGCCCCCAGGGCGGTATGGCGAAAGGCACGCTCAAACAGCACAGGGCTGGAGACGAACAGGATATCGCCCAGAACCGGCAGAAGGACACCGCGGGCAAAGCAGCCCGCCAGCAAGGCACCGAAGGCGCCCTGCATAAAAAAGCACATTAGCGTGAACAGCCCGAAATACTGGAAGGTATCCGGAAGCAGCGGCGAAAGAATGCGAAACAGCGCGGCAAACAGAGGTACAGAGTCGGTGTAGGCGATGCTGATCCCGTCCGGGTAGTTGAGGTCTTGGGTAAGGCAGAATGGAAATCCCAAATCGCTTTGCCGGTAGAACAGCCAGCCTGCATAATGCTGCTGGATGTCCTTTTCGATGTATCCGCCGCGGCAGAACGCGTCGTTGGTCACATCCAGCGGGCCAGCACCGTATACCAGAAAAAATACAAGCACACCCAGCAGACCTCCCGTGAGAAAAAGCGCGGTTTTTCTGTGTGCCGAAAACCTGGTCATCAAGCGCAGCCGCCTCCTTGTACATAGAATGATTCATGCAGCGGGGTCTAAACGGCATGATAAAATATTGTATCATAATCCTTTGAATTTGCCTAGCACATGCGGTTTGACAACGGCAGGCGGCTGTTGTAAAATAATACACGCAGTTACGCGCCGCTATGGTGGAATAGGCAGACACAAGAGACTTAAAATCTCTCGGAAGAGATTCCGTACCGGTTCGACCCCGGTTAGCGGCACCACGCCGGAGTAAAGTTCGCTTTACTCCGGCGCTTTTTTATGCACTCGGCGGAATCCGGACCGGTACTGCCTGAAATATATAACGTTTTGCCGGGACCGGGCCTCCAAATCAAAAAAGCCAGGGAACTGTCATGATTTTGATGAGAAATCAGGAAAATTCCGGCCTGAAATTTTGGAAATACAGATGAGGCAAGGCCGATCTGAGCAGGCATCGGCAAATGTCATAAAATAATTGTAGAAATCGCAAAACAAATTGCCATCGCTACGGCTTGATTTTGACAGGAGCATTGTAATATATTAGTAAAGCTTTCATGCAGTTATGCTGTGTACATAGGGAATATCAGCTGCTGTTTTGAGTGACGGTACGGCAAAATTGGCCATATGGAAAGTTTGGCAAGAGGGGATAGCTATGACGAAGGATCTGACGAGCGGGAATCCGCTCAAAGTGATTTTGTGGTTTTCGTTTCCGCTGGTTCTGGGAAATCTGTTCCAGCAGTTTTATAATCTGGCTGATACCATCATTGTCGGCCGGTTTGTGGGCGTCGATGCGCTGGCAGCGGTTGGCTCCACAGGCTCCATCAACTATATGATTCTCGGGTTTGTAATCGGTATCTGCAACGGCTTTGCCATTCCCATCGCGCAATACTTTGGGGCGCGCAGTTACAGCGATATGCGCCGGTATGTAGCTAACTCGGCGTGGCTTTCTCTGGCGGGAGCAGTTATACTGACGGCGGCAACGGTTTTGCTCACGCGGCCCATTCTGCAGTTGATGCAGACACCGGCGGACATCATTGACGACGCGGCGATTTACATCGGATGGATTTTTGCCGGAATTCCCTTTGTGTTTCTCTATAATATGGTTTCCTGCATTATGCGGGCTTTGGGTGACAGCAAAACCCCATTGTTTTTTCTGGTTGTTACCAGCTTTCTGAATATCGGTCTGGATCTGGCTTTTATTTTACTGCTGGACGCCGGTGTTCTGGGAGCAGCCCTTGCGACGGATCTTTCCCAGGCTATTTCGGGAATTGCCAGCCTGATTTATCTCTGCAAGCGCTTTGATGTGCTGGCGATGCAGGGAAATGAGGCAAAGGTGGATGCAAAAGCCTGCAATCGACTTTTGTATATGGGTTTGCCCATGGGCCTGCAGTGCAGCATAACGGCCATTGGCTCCGTTGTGATGCAGTGGGCGGTGAATGTACTGGGCAGTACCGTTGTTGCAGCAGTCACTGCGGCAAGCAAGACAAGCAATTTGCTGACGGTTCCGCCGGAAAGCATCGGCACAGCAATGGCAACGTATGCCGGGCAGAATCTGGGAGCTTCCCGTCTGGATCGGGTGCGCAGCGGTGTGCGGTGCGCGTTGGGGATCGTTGCCGTGTATGCGGTGGGCTCTCTGGTTCTGCTGCACTTCTTTGATGTGGCGATCATCGGTCTGTTTATTGATACTGCCACAGAGCTTGAGATTGTGGCCCTTGCACAGCAATATCTGCTTTGGAACAGTTTGTTCTTCTTCCCCCTGGGGGCGCTGATCATTTGGCGCTATGTGATTCAGGGCCTGGGGTATTCCAGCGTTGCCATGATGGCCGGCGTGGCGGAGATGATCGCGCGCACCGGCGTGGCGCTGATCCTTGTGCCGATGCTGGGATTCTTTGGCGCGACACTGGCAAACCCTGCCGCCTGGATTGCTGCCTGCATCTTCCTTATTCCTGCATACAACTGGACGACCAGACATATCGCAAACCGACTTCATGCAGGCAGCCTTAATAAGGCAGCTTCTCCGCAGCAGTAAATTTGTATTTGAAAAGGCAGAGCTTTGAAAAAAGCTCTGCCTTTTGCTGTGATAAGGTTTAACCAAATATCCGCAACGAGCGACATTCTAAAAATAAATGTAAGAAAAACAAACAAAATTGCAAACGATTTTGATCAGAAGAAGCGCTGCAAGGAAGCCTATCAGAGAAAAAAGCAAAAAACGAAACGGGAATACGATCCAAAAAACGACGAATTGACGGTAAATACATAAGGCCGAAAAAGTTTTTTTGAAAAAATCCAAAAAATATCAAAAAAAGTGTTGACTTTGAAGAGGTGCTTTGCTATAATAACACATGTCGCCGGGAGACAGACCTCCCCACGACAGAAAACTTGGGGGTGTAGCTCACCTGGGAGAGCGCTTGAATGGCATTCAAGAGGTAAGGGGTTCGATCCCCCTCATCTCCACCAAAGAAAAAGAGCGTCAGAACGTTGGTTCTGGCGCTCTTCTCTTTTTGCAATACCGTGGTTTTTACCTTGGTGGAAAGCAGTATGGATGATTTACTGCCGGCGGATTCTCTGGCAATGCGAATTCAAAATGAGACGGTGCGATAACTGGAACGTACAGCCGAAACAATAAAAAAACAGCAGACGGTCTGCAAAGATTGCCATTTGTGGTATGATCGTGGTATGATATACAAAATCATGGTCTGTTATGGCTGTGTGCTGTCCGGAAACTTTCGGTACAGCAGGTATGGCTTTGATACAGGGGAGATTGTTAAACAATGGAAAAACGCGAGAAACTGCAATACACCATGGTGTTTGCAGTGGATTTGCTTAGCTTGGCGGTCAGCACACTGGTCTCATGGCTGTTTCTGGATCGGGTGCTGGGCGTGATTCTGGAATACTCCGGGGAAGATATCTTTCAATTTGTACTGATCTTGCTGCTGGCGTTTCTGCTGGTTTTCCTCATTTCCGAAAGCGCGCAGAATATTACGCGGCGCAGTGTCCCGGCCGAATTTGGAGATTGCCTGCGGGTAGATGCCCTGCTGGCGGCGATTCTGGCCGTATTCCTGCTGATTACAAAGGCGCCCCTTCTGGAGTCCCGCTATCTTTATGTGGGACTGCTTTCGGTCAATCTGGTAATGCTGTTTGTTGTTCGCTGCTGCCTCAAGCATTATTTGAACCGCACGTTTTACAAAGGCAGTATGGCATCCCTTGTGGGCGTTGTGACAACGCAGGACCGGGCTTCCAGCTTCATTCGGGAACTGAAGTCGGACTGGAGCATTCGTATTGTAGGGGTGGCTCTGGTGGATGAGGGGGTTGAGGTGCCTGAGGCTATTGAGTCGGTTCCGGTACGGGCCGGGTTTGACGGCTTTATGGAGTGGATTCGCCGGGAATCCCTGGATGAAGTGTATGTCAATCTTCCCTATGCCACAGGGGAATCGCTTTGTCCGATCCTGGAAGAAATGGAAAGCATGGGGCTGGTGATTCATCTCAACGTTCCGGCGCTGGAGCGATTCTTCCCCAAAAAGCAGAAGGACCAGTGGGGGCCCAGGCTGCGCGGCGGCATTGAGGAACTGGACGGTGTGCCGCTTGTTACCATTGCGCCCACCAACCACAAGACTACAGATTTGCTGATCAAACGACTGATGGACATTGTGGGCGGCATTGTGGGTCTGGTTATTTCAATTCCCATCATCGCTGTTGTGGCGATTCCGCTCAAACTGGAATCCAAGGGCCCTTTGTTTTTCAAGCAAAAGCGGGTGGGACTGAACGGGCGTGTCTTTTCCATCTATAAACTGCGCAGCATGTATCAGGATGCCGAACAGCGTAAAAAAGAACTGATGGATAAAAATGAAATGCAGGGCCTGATGTTCAAGGTTGACGATGACCCACGGATCACCAGGGTGGGAAAATTCATTCGCCGGACATCCATTGATGAACTGCCTCAGTTCTGGAATGTGCTTCGCGGGCAGATGAGTCTGGTTGGAACCCGCCCGCCGACAATGGACGAATACGAACGCTACCAGAGCCATCACAAACGCCGCCTGTCTATGAAACCGGGCATTACCGGTCTGTGGCAGGTCAGCGGCCGCAGTGACATCAAGGACTTTGAAGAGGTCGTGCGGCTGGATGTCTGGTATATCGACAACTGGTCTCTCAAGCTGGACATCAAGCTTCTGTTCAAGACAATCGGCGTGGTAATCAGCAGATCCGGAGCGGAATGAAAAACGTGCTCTGGGGATCGCTGCCATACGGAAAAAACAAAAAGGCTTACGGAAACGATATCGTTTCCGTAAGCCTTTTTTGCAGATCAGCAGTTGGACAGTTTGGCTTCCAGCTCATCCAGTTCCTTTAACCAGAGAGCGTTGGCGGCATCGCTGGGCATGCGCCAATCAGCACGGGGAGAGAGTGTGACGGAACCAACCTTGGGACCGTCGGGCAGGCAGCTGCGCTTGAACTGCTGCGCAAAGAAGCGGCGGTAGAAGTTGCGCAGCCAGTACAGCAGAGTGGCAGCATCGTAACGCCCATCAAAAGCCCGCTTCGCCAGACGGAAGATTTTGGACGGCGTAAACCCGAAGCGGAGTACGTAGTACAGATAGAAGTCATGCAGCTCGTAAGGACCGACCAGCTTTTCGGTCTGCTGGCTGAAACTGCCGTCCGTGGCGACAGGCAGAAGTTCCGGGCTGACGGGGGTGTCCAGAATATCCAGAAGAACATCCCGCAGTCTTTCGTCGGCGGAACTGTCCGCGGCATACTGTACAATATGGCGGACCAGCGTTTTGGGAACGCCGGCATTTACGCCGTACATACTCATGTGATCCCCGTTGTAAGTGGCCCAGCCGAGAGCCAGTTCGCTCAAATCGCCGGTACCGATGACGAAGCCGCCGTTTTTGTTGGCATAGTCCATCAGCTCCAGCGTGCGGACACGGGCTTGGCAGTTCTCGAAGGTGATATCATAGCAGTCGGGGGACTGACCGATGTCATCAAAATGACTCTGTACCGTGCGGGTGATGTCGATCTCGGCAAAACGAACGCCCAAAGCCTCGCACAGAATCTCGGCGTTGGTACGGGTGCGTTTGCTGGTGCCGAAGCAGGGCATGGTCAGAGCATGAATGGTGGCGGTGGGGCAGTTGAGTACCCGACAGGCCCGCACGGCCACCAGAAGAGCCAGACAGGAGTCGAGACCGCCCGAAATACCGATCACAGCACAGTTGGCATGGGTGTGTTCCATGCGCTTGGCAAGACCTTCGGCCTGAATGCGCAAGATCATCTCGCAGCGATCTGCGCGGGCGGTGGTCTCCTGCGGAACAAAGGGAGCGGGAGAGATTTCCCGGGTCAGTGTGGTCTCGGCCGAAGGCAGGTGGAAGGAAACGCGGGTATACCCGTCGGCCTGCGGTGCAAAGCTGGAATTTCGGATGCGCTCCTGCTGCAAACGCTCCAGGTCGAGTTCGGTCTGTGCGCGGCCGCTGCCAAAGGGAACCGATTCGCTGAGAAGAACGCCGTTCTCCGCAATCAGATTGTGCCCTGCAAAAACCATATCGGTGGTACTTTCACCGTGGCCGGCGTCTGCATAGAGATAGGCGCAGAGCAGACGGGCGCTCTGCCCGCAGACCAGTTCACGGCGGTAGGCGTCCTTGCCGATGGTCTCGTCGCTGGCCGAAAGGTTTGCCACCACCGTGGCGCCTGCCAGGGCATGGGCGCAACTGGGAGGAATGGGGGACCAGAGGTCCTCGCAGATTTCAACGCCAAGAACAAGACTGGGCATTTCCTCGCAGGCAAACAGCAGCCGGGTGCCGAACAGAGTGTCCTGATCGGCGAAGCGGACGGCTTTTACCTCCGGCTGTCCGGCGGCAAAATGGCGCTTTTCATAAAACTCATTGTAGTTTGGCAGCCAGGTCTTGGGAACAAGGCCCAACAGGCGGCCGTCGGTCAGGACGGCCGCACAGTTATACAGTTTGCCGTCCATTGCCACGGGCAGACCCACGAGCAGAACCATTCCCAGTCCGACAGAGGCCTCCAGAATTTTGCGCAGCCCCTGTTCGGCGCCTTGTGTGAGAGGAGCCTGCAAAAACAGATCGCTGCAGGTATATCCGGTCAGACAGAGCTCCGGCAGACACAGCAGCCTGACGCCGTCAGCGGCAGCTCCCCGCATCTGCAAAATGATCTGCTCTGTATTGTAATCACAGTCTGCAACGCGCAGTGCAGGCGACGCTGCACGGACAGAAAGAAAACCGTCTTTCATAGTTCGACCGCCTTTTGTTCTGAATATTCAGAGTCTTTTCAATTATCATAGCACAGTTCAAAGTGTCCCTGCAATAAAATCCCTAAATAGTCTGAATTAAATAACAAAATGTAAATCATAAAAATAAAAATGTAATATATAGTTGACATTGCAAGGTGCGTGTGATATTCTGAAAACAGAACGGAGGTGACCGCATGGCAAAGAATCTCAAGCTGAAAGCGGCGCGTGCCGAAAAGGACATGACGCAAAGCGATCTGGCGGCGGCAGTCGGGGTATCACGGCAGACGATTCATGCCATTGAAAAAGGGGAGTATAACCCTACAATCCGGCTTTGCCGTGCCATTTGTCGGGCACTGGACAAAACGTTGGACGAACTGTTTTGGGAAGAAGAGGAGGCCGAACAATGAATACCATCTTCAAGTCAAGCAAACTGGACGAGATGCAGGAAATTCAGATGCTCAAAATCGAGCATTACGGTTTGTGGCTGGCTTTTTGGGGGATGCTGGTGATTACCGTGGTACAGGCATCTATGGGAGCTCCTTTTCGGCAATATGCTGCGGAAGGCTTTCTGATGTGCATTCTGGCCGTATTTGAACTGGTAGCCAGCCTGAAATACGGGCTTTGGGACAGAACCGGCAAACCCAGTCTGAGCATCAATCTTCTTGCCGCGCTGGCGGCTGCGGCCATTACAGGCGGCAGCGCTTTTGTCGAGCAGGGATACTGGCCGGGGGCTTTGCTCAGCGGCGGCTGTTCTTTCCTGCTGACTTTTGGCCTTTTACAGCTCTGGGCATCTCTGTACCGCAAACGCCGGGCAAAGATGGACCATGCCGAGGAAGAAACTGCATCGGATGAGGAGGACGATTCCCATGAATGAAAAAAATCAATCCCTTTCCCGCAAAGAACTCTGGATCTTTCTGGCCATCGCATACGGATGCCCGTACCTGATGGGGATTCCCATGTATTTCGGCCTGTCGGCAGGGGCGGATGTGACGGCATTTCCTCTGGCCCAGATGCTGTATCCGGCGGCGGGTGTGATGCTTGCCTTCCTTGTCACGAGACGAAAGGACCCCATGCTTCCCCGGGGTTTTTACGGCTTCTATCTGTTTGTCACGGCAGCCATGCTGGTATGCTGCCTGTGCAGCGTGCTGATGCCCGGTGCAGACTGGCTCAGTATTTCCAACTATGCTGTGATCGCTGCGAGCCTCATCGGCTGGGTCATTCTGTTGGCGACCCGGCGGGAAAAACGCGCCGCCTACGAACTGGGCTGGCGCAAGGGGAGTATTTCCGGTGTATGGCTTTGCACCCTGATTTTTGCGGGACTGTATGTGCTTCGCATTTTCCTGCCTGCTTTCCTGACGGGAACCCAGAGCCCTTATCTGGAGTATCTGCTCACCCCCATGCCGTACATTATGCTGCTCAATGTGGTGCTTAACTTTTTCCTTAGCTTCCTCTGCTTTTTCGGCGAGGAATATGGCTGGCGGTATTTTCTGCAGCCCCGCATGCAGGCAAAATTCGGCACCCGCAAGGGTGTGATTTTGCTGGGGGTGGTATGGGGACTGTGGCACCTGCCGCTCAATCTGTTCTATTACGCGCCGGATACGCCGCTTCAGAGTATTCTGCTGCAGCAGATTACCTGCATCTGCCTGGGAATTGTCATTGCCTACGGCTATCTCCGGACGGGCAACATCTGGACCGCTGTGATCATGCATTTCCTCAATAATAACATGGGCCTGATTTTTGTGCCGGACCTCAGCTTCCAGAATCAGGCGTACGGCTGGGGGGATGTGCTGTACTCGCTTATTCTGATGGGAGTGCTTCATCTGCCGTTTTTGTTCAGCCGCGTATTCAACGGGAAAAAACCGGAACCACCTCAGGCTCAGGCAACAAACGCCCCCACCGATGGGCAGCTGTAAGGCGGGAATAAAGGCGTAAACAAAACACAGCAAGAAAAAAACAGGCCGGGGACTGCATTTACAGTCTCCGGCCTGTTGGCTGACAAGCAGGGGTTGAGGGCGGCAATCAGGAATTCGATTTTGTCTCCTGCTGCGGAGCGGGCATGGGAGCGCGGCGGTTGGTCAGATGAATGCCGCAGAGGCCCAGCGCCCGGTTAAAGGACTTCTTGTTCTTATACAGGATGCCGGTAATGCCCAAGTTGTAGGCCGCCTGGGCATTCTGCTTGTTGTCGTCCACAAAGATGGATTCCTCGTAAGCAAGGTGATATTTCTGCATCAGCAGGGTATAGATTTTGGGATCGGGCTTGTTGACGTGGACATCACAGGAGGCGATGCCGCCGTCGAACAGGGGAAAAAAGTCCCGCTGTTTGATGTTTTCCATGGTGTCGGCGGCAATGTTGGAGAGGTAGTACAGCCGATACCCGGCAAGCTTCAGCTTGCACATGGTCTTGATGGTTGTTTTTTTGGTGCGCAGGATCTTTTCCCACTCGTCGATGACGGTTTGGACCTCAAAGGTGCGGCCGCAGCTGGCAGCGTTTTCCAGCATAATACGGTTGGCCGCTGCCCGGGTGATGTCGCCCCGGTCCAGATCCTCCCATTCCTTGCTGCCGAAGGTCAGATCGTAGACGGCATCCTCAGCGGACTTGTTCATGAAATAATCCATAAGGAAATCTCTGGGGTTGAAGTCCACGACAACGCCGCCCAGATCGAAAATGATGTTTTTATACATAAATCAGGAACCTCCAGGCCCGAGGGGGCCGTTCGTCTCGAATGGCAAAGTATGATTTTGCATTATACACCATTTTGTCTGTCCTGTCACCTGCCGCAGGGAACAAATCCCTTTGTGCACCATATAATGGAAGGAGAAGGCAATCGGCAGAACTGCGGGGGTGATGACCATGACATTGCGGGAACTGAGCAGAAAAGATGTGATTCAGGCCAAAACGGGGGAAAATCTGGGACGGGTGGACGATATCGGCTTTGACAGCGCCACGGCGCAGATCAAGTCGGTGATCCTGCATGGACGCTGCCATTGTTTCGGGCTTCTGGGGCGGGACGAGGACCTGGAAATCCCCTGGGAGAGCATCCGAAGTGTGGGAGCGGATGTGATCATGGTGGACCTGCCGGAGCACACCTGCAGCCGGCAGCCCAGACGTTTCTTTGGCTGAATGGGGGACGGTGACGCCTGGCGGGGATAAAAATCGGTGTTTTGCACCCTGTACGGCATAAAAAATCGGGAAAATGCCGAAAATATGCTTGCAAAGCCTCCGGGCTTGTGCTATTATATTACGGCAATACACACGCATTGCGTTGTTTTTTTGTGCCCAATTCCGATTGGGTTAGGAAACAATCACGCGGTGCGGAGGGTAAAACTAAATGATATTTGGAGGAAAATCACTATGGCAGTCGTATCCATGAAACAGCTTCTCGAAGCAGGCGTCCACTTCGGTCACCAGACCCGTCGCTGGAACCCCAAGATGGCAAAGTACATCTTCACCGAGCGCAACGGCATCTACATCATCGACCTGCAGAAGACCGTTAAGAAGCTGGATGAGGCTTACAACTTTGTTCGTGAGACCGCAGCCGCCGGCGGCGACATCCTGTTTGTCGGCACCAAGAAGCAGGCTCAGGAGTCCATTCGCGATGAGGCTACCCGCTGCGGCATGCACTATGTCAACGCTCGCTGGCTGGGCGGTATGCTGACCAACTTCCGCACCATCCGCAAGCGCATCGACCGCATGGATCAGCTCAAGACCATGCAGGAGGACGGCACCTTTGATCTGCTGCCCAAGAAGGAAGTTGTCAAGCTCGAGCTGGAGATGGCCAAGCTGGAGAAGTATCTGGGCGGCGTCAAGAACCTGAAGGGTCTGCCCAAGGCCATGTTCATTGTTGACCCCCACAAGGAGCGCATTGCCGTTTCTGAGGCCCGCAAGCTGAACATCCCCATCATTGCTATCGTCGATACCAACTGCGATCCCGATGAGATCGATTACGTCATCCCCGGCAACGACGACGCTATCCGCGCTGTCAAGCTGATCTCCGGCGCTATGGCTGATGCTGTTCTGGAAGGCAAGCAGGGCACCCAGGACGCTGAGGCAGCTCCCGCTCAGGAGCAGGCTCAGGCCTGAGTAAATCCCCACACCTGTCACGCGAACTTTTGAAACGGAAAGGACAATAGAATTATGGCTATTTCTGCAAAAGACGTTATGGAACTGCGCAAGCAGACCGACTGCGGCATGATGGAGTGCAAGAAGGCTCTGACCCAGGCTGACGGCGATTTCGCCAAGGCCATTGAGATCCTGCGTGAGCAGGGCCTGGCAACTGCTTCCAAGAAGGCTGGCCGTATCGCTGCTGAGGGCATGGTTTACGCCGTTGCTTTTGAAAACTGCGCTGTCATGGTCGAGGTTAACGCTGAGACCGACTTTGTTGCCAAGAACGACAAGTTCGTTGACTTCACCAAGGAGCTGGCTGGCGTTATCGCTGAGCAGGCTCCCGCTGATGTGGATGCGCTGATGACCTGCAAAATGGGCGAGGGCACTGTTGATGATGCGCTCAAGGCTCTGATTCTGGTCATCAAGGAGAACATCAAGGTTCGCCGTTTTGCCCGCTATGAGGGCCATTGCTCTGCTTATGTCCACGGCGGCGGCACCCATGGTGTCATCGTCAAGTTCGAGACCAGCGACGAGGTTGCTGCAAAGCCTGAGTTCGTTGCTTTCGGCAAGGACATTGCTATGCAGATCGCTGCTGCCAACCCCACCTACCTGAACCAGGAGGCTGTGCCTGCTGACGTTCTGGCCAAGGAGAAGGAGATCGTTCTGGCTCAGATGGCCAACGATCCCAAGACTGCCAACAAGCCCGACGCTATCAAAGAGAAGATGGCCATCGGCAAGCTGGGCAAGTTCTACAAGGAGAACTGCCTGATGGATCAGGCGTTCATCAAGGACGGCAGCATGGACGTTACCAAGTATGTTGCTGCTACTGCCAAGGAGCTGGGCGGCGACATCAAGGTCGTCGAGTACACCCATTATATCAAGGGTGAGGGCCTGGAGAAGCGCAACGAGGATTTCGCTGCTGAAGTGGCTGCTGCTATCAAGGGCTGATTTGTGTTTTGGGGCAATTTATCTTGTCCAAAAGGGCAATTTAATTTGTCAATGATATGAAAAATATACGGAGTAATGTGGAGTTTTCACTCTCATTACTCCGTTATTTTTTTACCATTTTTGCAGCGGATAACCTCCAAGTGCTCTCCTGATGATTCTCCTCATAACCCTTCTGTAAAGGGTGGGAAATGAGGGAAATTATCAGAAATGCAGGTGATTTTCCGCGAATTATCGCAAAATATTTTGCGCGTCAATGACTGCCGGGTACCTCTTCAAACTCTTTACCTTCATCCTATTACAACTGCAAAACGCGAAAAAGCGGCCGGGTACCCCGAGTAATTTCTCTTATCCTGTTCTCAAGTTCCATTGACAAGTTATTTTTGCTCGATTGACAAATTATTTTGCCCCCTGACAATTTGGCGATATCCTGAACCCAAACAAATAGCAAACCGCCCCGGGAAGATTTCCTTCCCGGGGCGGTTTTTGCATGCCGGAGGCTTACGGAGGAGCAAAAGGAGTCAGCAGGTCGAGATTTGTTCCTTGATCTGCCGCAGTGCGTTTTTTTCCAGCCGGCTGACCTGAGCCTGACTGATGCCGATTTCTCGGGCTACTTGCATCTGTGTTTTGCCGCAGAGATAGCGCAGCGAAATTATTTTTTTCTCCCGTGGACTCAGTGCCCGGACGGTATCGCGGAACATGATGTCACTGATCCAGCTCTCTTCATTGCTGCCCTCATTAACCTGATCCATGATGGATACCGAGTCATCCCCATCGGAGTAGGCTGACTCATACAGGCTGGCCGGTTCGATCACCGATTCCAGTGCCATGGCTACACTCTCAGGGGAGGAACCTACCGCTTCGGCAATCTCACTGAGGTGAGGCTCCCGACCGGTTTTCTGCTGCAGCAATTCCCGCGCCTGCATGGACTTGTAGGCCAGATCCCGGATGGAACGACTGACCCGGACCGGGTTGTTGTCCCGCAAAAAGCGTCGGATCTCTCCCACGATCATGGGAACGCCATAGGTGGAAAACCGTACATTCAGTGTGGGGTCAAAATGGTCGATGGCCTTGATCAGCCCGATGCAGCCTACCTGAAAGAGGTCATCCAGATTCTCTCCCCGGCCGGCAAACTTCTGAACCACGCTCAGTACAAGACGCAGATTCCCCTGGATCATCTGCTGCCTTGCATTGCCGTCGCCGTTTCGGGCGGCGGCCAAAAGTTCACATTTTTCTTTTTCACTCAGGACGGGGAGCTGTGCTGTGTTCACCCCGCAGATTTCTACTTTTCCTGCATACATTTCAGCCTATCCTCCTGTCTGTACAGACAGTATGGGCACGCGGCGGAAGGAACAGACAGAAAAATATTTCCATTTGCCGCCCGCACACCGGGAGAGCTTTGTGCATAGGATGGCTAAGAGGGAGGGGTGAACAATGGAGCAAACAACAATCTGGGTCATTTTACTGGCAGTGTTTGTGGCATTGTCGGTGGGGCTGGCCATTGCACTGGCTGCTGTGAGCTATGCCTTGCGCCGGAGCAAGAAACCGGAGCGGGAAGTTCATGTAGAATATCTTCGGCCGGATTATACACGGTCGGCGGGATTTCGGCTGGATACACTGCCTGACGATGATATTCTGACGCCGACCCGCTACTGGCTGGTGGATGGCGAAATTGCGGAGGTGGAGTATTCAGTGGCGTACAGCGATGACATAACCTTCCGCGTGGCCCCCACGGGAAATTTACAGGTGCCGGACAAATACGCCGGCTTCGACTATGAGAGCCTCGGCAGTTACCCGGTGGGAGATGTGGATGTCACACTGCAGCAGTCCCCGGGCAGGGCGTCGATTATGAACTGGACCAGAGACGGCTTTGATTATGCCGTCTTTGCACCGGGGGCCGAAATGAACCTGATGGGTGGTGTATCCCAGCAGTTCGTGACGGATTCCAGTGCCGTTTACGGAAGATAACCCAACCAAAAAGCCTGTGGGAATCCTGAGCGTTCTCACAGGCTTTTTCATGCGGAACATGGCAATGCTTCTCAGACGGCTGCTTCCATTTCACGGCGCAGGCGTTTAATGATCCGCTTTTCCAGACGGGAGATATAACTTTGAGAGATGCCGATAATATCGGCAACCTCTTTTTGTGTGTGCTCCACACCGCTGTCGAGCCCAAACCGCAGCTCCATGATCTGGCGCTCCCGGGGAGCCAGACGCTCAACAGCACGGCGCAGGGCCGCACGCTCAGCACTGCGCTCCAGTTCCTCGCCAACTTGTGCATCCTCACTTACAAGGACATCGACCAACAGCAGTTCATTGCCGTCGGAATCGGTGTTGAGAGGCTCATCGATGCTGGCGTCCTGGCGGCGGTTGGAACCTTTGCGCAGATACATCAAAATTTCATTTTCAATGCATCGGCTGGCATAGGTGGCGAGTTTGATGTTCTTTTCCGGCTCAAAGGTGTTGACGGCTTTGATCAACCCGATGGTCCCTATAGAGATCATGTCCTCTACACCCGCCGAGGCACTTTCAAACTTTTTGGCAATGTACACGACCAGCCGAAGGTTATGTGTAATGAGGGTATCGCGGGCACCAGGCTGTCCGGCAGCAAGCTCGGCAAAGACCTTACGCTCTTCGTCTGGAGAGAGGGGCGGCGGCAGCGTGTCGGGGCCGTTGATGTAGTGAAGCGTCTGAGCGCCGGTCAACTGCAGAAAGAACCGGTACAGCTGGGAGCGGATCTGGTCGATGTTCATGGCGGGAGCCTCCTTCCGATGAATGGACAGACGGCGGAATGCATGGAGCAAAATGATACACTATAAAAAATCTGCACCGTACAGGGCCTCGTAGGATTCGCTGCCGAAGCTTTGACGGGAAAAGGCTACGGCAGTGCGGTCAAGGGGGATCACTCCGCTGGAAGAAATCAACCCGATGCGCCCCACCGCAAAGCCGGGCAGAATGGAGCGTTCCTCCGCTGTTGTACAGGGAATGACACGGAAACGGAGTCCGTCAGGGGGTTCGGCAGGTGGAAATCCATCGAACCAGGCAGAAAGGAATTCCCGAACAGTGGCGGGCAGGCGAGTCTCGGCGTCGGGATAGCTGACCAGCAGGACAGGCAGACAGGTGATGGGATCGCTGAGATGGCAGCCGGTATCCAGCATGGCGCGCAGACAGACCTTGGTCCCGCAGAGCTCCAGCTCAAGACCGACGGATTCATGCGGTTCGCCGCGCCGGGGCAGCACTCGCATGACAATCTCAGCACCAAGACAGCAGATGCCGGCCAGGAAGAGGAGCAGAAGTGGGGAGATGCGCAGATACACTGACAGATTGTTGGTCTGCAGAAAAGGACTGCCAGTCTGCAGAATGACAAGCAAGGTCAGCCCTGCAAGCAGCAGGTTGAACATGACATACCAGAACAGCGCACACAGAAAACGACGCCCAGAACGAAAGCCAAAGGCAACCCAAACGATGCAGCCGCCGCTCACAAATTTATAGAGAAGCTGAACCGGATAGGGAAGCTCCGGGACAAACAGAATCAGAGCGGAAAGGGCGGCCAGGGCGGAGGCAGCCAGCATTCGAGGGAGCCGTGCTGCACAGCCGAACAAAAGTCCGGTGGCCATCAGCAAAAAATAGCCTGCAAGAAAATTGACCAGCAGCAGTACATCCAGATAGATGACGGTTTTCATTGCAGGAAGCCTCCTTGTCCAGACCACGGGCCGCTATCATTTTGGGGCTTTTCCAGTGTATTCGATGCCCGGAGAAAAAATGCGGGAAAGAGAGCGGGCCGGTAATCCGCCGACATTCGGAAAATCTTTGCAAAAAGGTGCACAGACAAAAAGAAAAGCCTTCCCAATCCGGGAAGGCTTGACCTTTTCTTGGTGACTGGAGGTCGATTAACGGTAATCAATGGGGAGGGTGGGCAGACCGTTCAACGTGAGATCGGCGATGTTGCCGTCCAGATATTCATAGTATCCCTGGGCAGCGATCATGGCACCGTTGTCGCCACAGTATTTCAGTTCGGGCAGATAGACTTTGGCACCAAGTTTCTGCACGCCGTCGTTGACCAGTTGGCGAAGGCGTCCGTTGGCAGCAACACCGCCGGCCAGGCAGACGACCTTGGCGCCGGTATCCGCTGCGGCAGCCAGCAGCTTTTTGGCAAGGATCTGGGCAATACGTTCCTGAAAACTTGCCGCCATATCGGAGACATTGATGGTTTCTCCGCGCTGTTCGGCGTTATGTACCTCATTGATGACGGCGGTCTTGAGGCCGGAAAAACTCACGTTGTATTTTCCTTCTACATGAGGCGTCGGCAGGTGATAGGCGCGAGGATTGCCGCCCTTGGCCGCGGCAGAAACGCTGGGACCGCCGGGATAGGGCAAGCCTAAGGTGCGCGCCACCTTGTCGAAGGCCTCACCCGCTGCATCATCGACGGTACGGCCCAGTACGCGGTAGCGGCACCAGTCCTCCACCATAACGATATGACTGTGCCCGCCGCTGGCAACCAGACAAAGGAAAGGTGGCTTCAGATCAGGGTGGGTCAGGTAGTTTGCGGCGATATGCCCGCGAAGATGGTGTACCGGGACCAGCGGTTTGCCGGAGGCGTAGGAGAGGCCCTTGGCAAAGTTGACGCCCACCAGCACCGCGCCGATCAGCCCGGGGGCAAAGGTGACGGCCACCGCGTCAATGTCCTTCATCTCCATGGAGGCGTCGGCGAGGGCCTTCTCCACGGTGGCACTGATGTACTCCACGTGGCGGCGGCTTGCGATTTCGGGCACAACGCCGCCGTACAGAGCCTGCTCTTTGACACTGGTGCTGATCACATTGGAAATCAATGTGCGCCCATCCTGCACAATGGCTGCGGCGGTCTCATCACAGGTGGACTCGATGCCAAGAATATACATAGGAAAAATCACCAACCAATCTTGCGTTGTGAATCAATAACAGAAAATCAGACAACATGCCGTGTGAAGCGATAAGACTTTACATGTTCGCCGCAATTCCGTGACGGCGCGGCAGTGCTGTAAAGATAAAAGCTTTACGGTCTGTCAGTGTGCTTCCAGCCAGGTCTTGCCGGTTCCCACATCGGCAGTCAGAGGGACGGAGTAGCTGACGACCTGCTCCATCTTTTCCTTGAGCAGCTGCTTGACGCGCTCCACCTCATCCTCGGGAGCCTCAACGATCAGTTCGTCGTGGACCTGTAGCAGCAGCCTGGCCTTTAGGCCCTCCTCCCGGAGGCTCTGCCAAACATGGACCATGGCCAGCTTGATGATGTCGGCGGCCGTACCCTGAATGGGCGTGTTGCGGGCCATGCGTTCCCCGCTGGAACGGACCTGGAAGTTGGAACTGGCCAGCTCAGGCAGCGGACGGCGTCGCCCGAACAGAGTGGAGACGTAGCCGTTCTCCTTGGCCTGAGCTATGCAGTCCTTCATATAGCCGTCAACCTTGGGGAAGGTGTTGAGGTAGGTCTTGAGGAAGGTCTCCGCCTCCTTGACCGGTACATTCAGGTCACGGCTGAGAGAGAACGCCCCTTTGCCGTACATGATGCCGAAATTGATGGCCTTGGCGGAGGTGCGGAGCTCATGGGTCACAGCCTCGGGGGGAATGCCGTAAATCTTGGCAGCGGTGGAACGGTGAATGTCGGCCCCCGACTGGAAGGCGTGCTGCATGGCTTCGTCACCGGTGATGTGGGCCAGGATGCGCAGCTCAATCTGAGAGTAGTCGGCGTCCACCAGTTCGGCGCCGTCCGCTGCCACAAAGAATCCGCGCAGGCGGCTGCCCAGTTCGGTGCGGATGGGAATGTTCTGCAGGTTGGGCTCGGTGGAACTGATGCGCCCGGTGCGGGCTTCCGTCTGGATGAAGGTGGAATGGATGCGCCCGTCGGGACCTATGGCCTTGAGCAGGCCTTCCACGTAGGTGGAGTTCAGCTTCTGGTAGGTGCGGTACTGCAGGATATCGTCGATGACCGGACTGTACGGCCGCAGGCTTTCCAGTGTCTCGGCGTCGGTGGAGTAGCCGCTCTTTGTCTTTTTGCGGGGCGGCAGGCCCAGCTTCTCAAACAGGGCTTCCCCCAGCTGCTTGGGACTGTTCAGGTTGAAGGTGTAGCCCACCTCGCTGTAAATGCGCTCCAGAAGTTCCTGCAGGGTGGTGGTCAGCTCTACGCCGAAGGCACGGATGCCGTCGGCATCCACCGCAAAGCCGATGCGTTCCATGTCGGCGAGCACGCGGGCCAGGGGCAGCTCGATCTCGTCGTGCAGACGGAGCATGCCCTGTTCCTCCAGATGAGAGTGCAGCGCTTCGCACAGCGGGGCAAGCACGGCGGCGTCAGGAAACTCCGCACAGGCAAAGGCCGGGGCAATACCGTACTCCGCTGCCAGCGAGGCAACTTCATAGCGGCTGGCGGAGGGGTTGAGCAGATAGGCGGCCAGCTTGCCGTCAAAGTGCAGGGAACGGCCGATGCCGCCGTGTTCCAATGCCAGACGATAGAGGGGTTTGGCATCAAAGGCCCAGAGCTCGGCGTCACTGTCGAGAAGGGCAGCGAGGCGGCTTTCCTCCAGCGAGTAGACAGCGGGCTCCGGCTGAGTCCGAACCGCATACCACTGCCCACTGTCGTCCTTGGTGGCTGTGCGGGCAAGATAGAGACGGCCTGATACCAGGAAAGGCAGAGGCTCAGCCTCTGTCTGCGGCAGAGGAGTCTCCGGTGCGGCGGATGTCTCATTCAGCCCCCAGCGGTCCACCAGTTTGTGCATTTCCAGATCGGCCAGCAGCTTGGCGGCTGCCGCAGGGTCGCCATCTCCACGGACGTAGCTCTGGGGATCGGTGTCGATGGGGGCGTCCCGCCGGATGGTGCCCAGCATATGGGAGAGTTCGGCCTCTTGCCGGTGGTTGAGCAGGTTTTCCCGCTGCTTGGGCTTGATGGCCTTGTCGTCGATATTGGCATAGACATTTTCCAGGCTGCCGAACTTCTGCACCAGAGAGAGCGCGGTTTTCTCGCCGATGCCGGCAACGCCCGGAATGTTGTCGGAGGCGTCTCCCATCAGGCTCTTGACCTCGATGAGCTGGGGCGGGGTGACGCCATATTTCTCCTGGATGGCTGCCTCATCCATGGTCAGGGTTTCCCGGTTGGTGGCGAGGAGCACGGTGGTAGAACCGTCAACCAGCTGCAGACTGTCCCGGTCACCGGTGGCCAGCAGGGTGGTGCCGCCGGTCTTTTCACAGGCGGCTGCCAGCGTGCCCAGAATGTCGTCGGCTTCCCAGCCGGCCTTGCTCACCTGAACAAACCCCAGGTCAGACAAGAGCTCTTTGAGCACCGGCATCTGCTCGGCCAGCTCCTGCGGCATACCGTGGCGGGTGGCCTTGTACCCGTCGTAGGCGGTGTGGCGGAAGGTGGGGGCCTTCTCATCCCATGCGATGGCGACGGCGTCGGGTTTGTGAGCTGTCAGCAGATTGAGCAGAATATTCTGGAAGCCGTAGATCGCATTGGTGTAACGGCCGTCCTTTGTGGTAAGCACCTTGATGCCGAAAAATGCCCGGTTCACCAGGCTGTTGCCGTCTAGGACAAGTAGTTTCATAAAATGTGGCCTCCTGATTCTGGTTGGAAGGTTCTGAGGGATCGCACGGAAGTGAAAAAGAATACCTCCGGCAGATAATTTGTAAAAACAAAAATACGGACACTTTTTTCAGTATACCACAAATTGTCACGGTGTGCGTATTGTGGTACAATAAAATAGTTTTGAATCACATGACAGGAAACGGAGAGAAAACCGGATGACAATACGCATTGGCAGTCTTGAACTCCCCACGGGAGCAGTTTTTGCCCCCATGGCGGGCTTTACCGACGCGTCCTGCCGCCATTTGATGGCGGACCATGGCGCCGCGTACACGGTGAGCGAGATGGCAAGCGCAAAGGCAATCACCTACGGCGACCAGAAGAGCGTGGGCCTTCTGCGAGATAAGGACCCCCACGGCATCTATGCGGTGCAGCTGTTCGGCGCAGAGCCGGAAACACTGGGGGAGGCTGTGCGCATCATCCGGGAAAAGGGCGTGCAGTTTGATATTTTGGACATCAACATGGGATGTCCGGCCCCCAAAATCACTGGCAGCGGGGCGGGCAGCAAGCTGATGCTTGACCCGGACCTGTGCGGCCGCTTGGTGCGTGCCGCCGTGGCTGCGGCGGAAGGAACGCCGGTCACTGTCAAAATGCGCGCCGGATGGGACGGGGAACACCTGACCGCCGTGGAGGTGGCCAAGCAGTGTGAGGCAAACGGCGCCGCACTCATCACCGTTCATGGGCGGACCCGGGAACAGATGTATATCCCGCCTATCAGCCCGGAAGTGATCCGGGCGGTCAAGCAGGCAGTATCGGTTCCGGTGCTGGGCAACGGGGATATCACGACGGCGGAGGACGCTCTTGCCATGATCCGCGAAACCGGCTGCGACGGCGTCATGGTGGGGCGGGGAGCGCTGGGCAATCCCTGGCTGTTTGAGGAGATCCGCGCCGCACTGCTGGGGCAGCCTGCTCCCAAAGCGCCCACGCTGCGGCAGAAAATGCAGACGCTGCGGGATCAGATCTACGATATGTGTGAGCGCAAGGGGGAGTGGACTGCCATGGCGCAGGCCCGCAGTCAGGCGATCCATTACATGAGAGGTCTGCGCGGGGCGGCGGCTCTGCGCAGAGCCTGCGCAACACTCAGCCACTTTGAGGATGTGGACCGCCTCATCGAGGCGGTTTACCGTGCCCAGGACTGAGGGGGCAAAGAACGACTCAAAAACGGCCCCGGGTCAGCTCATCCAGATTCTGGGTATAGCAGGGGAGCATGTGCTCCATAAAATATTCGGCCTCGGGACACTGCATTTCATGGATGGCAGCTTCCTGCTGACGGCGCGCCGCCTCAAACTCCCGGTTGCCGCTCTGGCATTCCTCAATGCACTTGATCAGGGCGGAAAGCCGGTCCGCCGCCTTGAGCAGCTTGCGCTCGGCCTCCGACAGAACGGCTCCCGTCAGGTAAAGCTCGGTCTCGCCGGAAATCTCCTCGGGGAGCAGTCCGGCCATTGCCCGGGCGCTCTCGGCTTCCACGGCCTTGTAAGCGGTGCGCAGAGCGTCGTTTTTGTATTTTACAGGGGTCGGCATATCTCCGGTTAAAATTTCGGGCGCATCATGGTATAATGCTGCTGTAGCCACCGTGTCGGGGCGGATACCGTCCCCGGTGTGGGTACAGCGCTGAGCAATCCGGCACAGCATATGGGCAATCAGGGCCGTGTCTGCGGTGTGTTCGCTCAGACTTTCCGGACGGCTGTTGTGCATCAGGCTCCAGCGGGTGATGTATTTCATCCGGCCGAGCAGCGCATTGAAGGGATAGGTTTTCATCTGCTTGCAGGTTCCTTTCCAGGCCGCATGGACTGCGGCGTTTCACTTGTCTCAGTATACCACACAACCGGGCGGACAGAAACCTTTTCTCTGTCCCGGTCCACAGGAAAATGAAAGGGAGGCATCCAAGATGGAAAAACTCCAGAAGCAAAAATCCTGGTATTGGCGTACATTTTTTATCTGCCTGGGACTTGCCGCGGCGTTGTTTCTGCCTCACTGCCTCATCGATGCCAGCCAGGGGGATTTCTTCCGCTATGCGGGGGATTTCAATGATCAGATGATTCCCTTTTATCAGTATACCAATGCCTTTGTCAAGGAGGGGGGCACCTTCAGCTGGGCCACCGATCTGGGCAGCGGCTTTGTCAATGCCTACTCGTACTATTCTCTGGGAAGCCCGTTTTTCTGGCTGACCATCCTGCTGCCGTCCCGCTGGATGCCCTGGCTGATGGCGCCCATGATGTGCCTCAAGTTCGCCGTTGCGGGCAGCGGCGCCTATCTGTGGCTGCGCCGCTGGTCCAGGGATCAGCGGATGGCTGTGTTGGCTGGCTGTCTGTATGCCTTCTGCGGATTCAACATCTACAATATCTTTTTCTATTTCTTCCTGGATGCTCCGGCTATTTTCCCGTATATGCTGGCGGCGCTGGACGATACTGCCATCGACGGCAAAAAGGGACGGTTCCCGGCCTGGGTGGCTGTCTGCCTGCTCAATAACTATTTCTTCTTTGCGGGACAGGCGGTTTTCCTGGTATTGTATTTTATCTGTATGTGGGCGACCAGGCGCTATCCCATCACCCTGAAAAGGTTCGGCACCCTTTTTCTGGAGACAGTCATCGGTTGCATGGCGGGCAGCCTGCTGCTTGTGCCCACAGCACTGTCCCTGCTGCAAAATCCCCGCACCATCGATCCCTTTACGGGATACGGGTATCTGGTCTACGGCAATGCACAGCAGTATCTGGCCATCCTGTACAGCATGTTCCTCATGCCGGATGCTCCCTATCTGACCGACATGTTCAATGGGGGCATCCTCAAGTGGACCAGCATGTCCGCCTATCTGCCCGTCGTCGGCATTGCGGCGGGGCTTGCCTTCATGCGCAAGCGGCGCAGGCATCCTTTCACGGTGATTCTGAAAATCAGCCTGGTCTGTGCTCTGGTTCCGGGGCTCAACAGCCTGTTTTATGCCCTCAACTCCAGTTACTATGCCCGGTGGTATTATATGCCGCTGCTTGTGCTCTGCGGAGCGACGGCCATGGCCCTTCAGGACGAGGCGGCCAACCTGTGGGGTGCAAACCGGCTGGTCGCTATTTTTACCCTTTCGGCAGCAGCCTTTGCACTGGTCCCCAATACCGATGAGGACGGTAATTTTATCGCCGGCGTGGTGGACAATCAGGCGAGGTTCTGGGCAATCTTCGGCATCAGCGTGCTGGGGGTGTTGCTTTTTGCCCTGATTCTCCGCTTCTTCCGTTATACCAGGCACTATTTCCCGATACTCATGGCGGCAGTTCTGGGATTCAGCTTTTTGTACGGTACGGTACACATCTCCATCTCCAAGTATGCCCAGTGGTACAACGACGCCGAGTATGTCCAACAGACTTACCGGGAGGCTGATGAGATCAACGAAATATTGCCGGAAGATACCTTCTATCGGCTGGATGCCTACAATTGTTACAACAATATGGGAATCTGGCTGGACAAGAGCTGCATTCAGTTCTTCCATTCCACGGTGGCGCCCCATATCCTGGAGTTCTATCCCACTGTGGGTGTGACACGCGACGTGAATTCCAAACCGGACTTTGACCTGTATGCTCTGCGGGGTCTTCTGAGCGTCCGGTATACGCTGGTCCCCAAGAGCGATCAGGTATCGTGGGAGAATCTTTCCCTGAAAGGCTGGAACCTGGCGGAGACCACCACCAGCTATCAGATCTATGAAAATGAAAACTGGGTGCCCATGGGCTTTGCATATGAGTATTACATGACACAGGACCAGTTTGAGGCAATCGATGAAGAAGAGCGGGGCAATGCCCTGATGCGTGCCATTCTGCTGACGGGGGAACAGATTGAGACATACGGAGATCTTCTGCGGCCCATCAGTGATGAAGAACTGGAAAAGCTGGACTATTCCTCCTATGTCAGCGACTGCAATGACCGCCGGGCGGCAGGAGTGACTTCGTTCACAGCCAACGACAGCGGATTTACTGCGGTGACCGATTATGAGGAGAGTACCCTGGTCTTTTTCAGCGTGCCGTATGATGACGGTTTTTCGGCAACGGTCAACGGCCAGGAAGCACGAATCGAAAAAGTGGATAACGGTCTGATGGCGATCCGTATGCCCGGCGGCCATGCCGAGATTTCGTTCGTCTACAAAACGCCCGGCCTGGACACAGGAATGCAAGTCAGCCTGACCGGCCTTGCCCTGTATGCCGTGTATTTACTGATTTTGTTCGGCATCAGCAGGCGGCGCAGGCAGCAGCCGATACCTTCGGAAATTCCGGAGTCCCTGTGCGAGGATCAGCCCGCAGAGGACAGCGAGCATTTTGCACAGTCCGTACAGCTTCCAATGCCCGGGGAGTTTGCGCCATCCCCGCAGGAAAATACAGATCAGTCTAAGGAGAACTCATGACACAGAAAAACGATCACATCCAACAGCTTGCACAGGAACTGGGCCTGGTGCCCGCCAATGTAGCAGGGGCCGTTGCCCTCATTGATGAGGGCAATACCATCCCGTTTATTGCCCGTTACCGCAAGGAGGCAACCGGTTCCATGGACGATCAGGTTCTGCGCAGCCTGGGAGAGCGTCTGGAATACCTGCGGGGGCTGGATGCCCGCAAGGAGGAGGTCACCCGCAGCATTACCGAGCAGAACGCCATGACCCCGGAACTGGAGAAAAGCCTGTCCGAGGCTAAAACGCTGGCGGAGGTGGAGGACATCTACCGTCCCTACAAACCCAAGCGCAAGACCCGGGCCAGCATTGCCCGTGCCCGTGGTCTGCAGCCGCTGGCCGATGCCATCCTCAGGCAGGACCCGTCCTTTGATCCGCAGACTGCGGCGCAACAGTATCTCGGGGAGGAGGTCCCCGACGGCGCGGCCGCACTGGCTGGTGCGCAGGACATCCTGGCGGAGGCAATCTCGGACGATGCCCGTTGCCGTGCCGAGCTGCGGCGATTCTACCGTGCCTTCGGCATGGTGCGCAGTGTCAAGGCCAAGGAGGAGGACAGTGTCTACGCACAGTATTACGATTACGCGGAGCCCATCGGCAAAATCCCTGGGCACCGTGTTCTGGCGCTTGACCGGGGGGAGCGGGAAGGCTTCCTCAAGGTCAGCATCCAGGTGGAGAGCGAGCGTGCCGCAGCCATCACGGCGCAGCTGTTTGTGCACCGCAAGGGCGGCGCCAGTGCGGCAATCGTGGAGGCCGCTGCTCTGGACGCCTACAAGCGGCTGATCCATCCCAGCCTGGAAACCGAGCTGCGCGGAGATCTTTCCGACAAAGCGGCGGAGGGGGCCATCCAGGTTTTTGGCGAGAATCTTCGCCAGCTGCTGATGCAGCCGCCGATCCGCGGCAAAGTGGTGATGGGGCTGGACCCCGGCTACCGCATGGGCTGCAAAGTGGCTGTGGTGGATGCCACTGGCCGTGTTCTGGATACTAACGTGGTGTATCCGGTGCCCGAGTTCAAGCGGGTGGAACAGGCCAAGAGCACCATCAAAAAAATGATCCTGCAAAATGGTGTGGAGCTGCTGGCCATTGGCAACGGCACTGCCGGACGGGAAACCGAGCAGTTCGCAGCGGATGTGATCCGTGAACTGGCCCAATCCAATGGACTTCATTTGCAATATATGGTGGTCAGCGAGGCCGGTGCCAGTGTGTACTCGGCTTCCAAACTGGCAGCAGAGGAATTTCCCCAGTTTGATGTCAATCTGCGTAGTGCGGTGTCCATTGCCCGGCGTCTGCAGGACCCGCTGTCCGAGTTGGTCAAGATCGATCCCAAGGCGGTGGGCGTGGGGCAGTATCAGCATGACATGCCCCAGAAGCGTCTGAACGAAACGCTGGACGGCGTGGTAGAGGACTGCGTCAACTCGGTGGGGGTGGACCTCAACACGGCGTCTGCACCACTGTTGCGCCGAGTGGCGGGTGTTACGGCGACAGTGGCAAAAAATATTGTGGCCCGGAGAGAAAGTGAGGGCGCTTTCGCCAGCCGCGCCGAGTTGAAAAAGGTGAAGGGTCTGGGGCCGAAGGCATATGAACAGTGTGCCGGTTTCCTTCGCCTGCCCGGTGCCAAAAACAAGCTGGATGAGACGGCAGTCCACCCGGAAAGTTATGCCGCCGCCCGTGCCCTGCTGGAAGAATGCGGATACAAGACCGCCGATATCGGTACCCCGGCACTGAACGATCTGGAACAGCGGGTCTCCTCCATGGGAGCAGTGAACCTGTGTGCTAAAATCGGAATCGGGGAACCCACTCTCAAGGATATTGTGGCGGAACTGCGCAAGCCGGGGCGGGATGTTCGAGACAGCCTGCCCAAACCCCTTCTGCGCAGCGATGTGATGCAGCTGGAAGACCTGAAAGAGGGAATGGAGCTCTCCGGCACGGTTCGCAATGTGATCGATTTCGGCGCTTTTGTGGACATTGGAGTGCATCAGGATGGCCTTGTGCATATCTCTCAGATTACCGATCGATACATCAAACATCCGCGGGAAGTACTCAAAGTCGGGGATGTGGTTCGAGTCAAGGTGATCAGCGTTGATGTCAAGAAAAAGCGCATTGGCCTGAGCATGAAAGGTGTTGCACAATCCTGATAACCCGAATTCCGAATGAAAGCGGGCTCCCTGTTATATGGAGCATTGTTGTGCCCTGCCGGGCAGAAAGGCGGAAAAAATTTAGAAGTCATCTTGACAAAAACGCCAAAAAACGACACACAATGCGCTTATAATGCAAGAATACGCATTCATAAGTGCAATATACTCCTCATGCAATGGGAAAAAGCGCTGGAAATATGTGTGAAGTCACAAGATATTTTTTTCGTGTTGAATTATCGCTGTAAAAATTGCTGAAAAGCGGTGCCGGAAGCCTGCAATCCCTCACCAAAGCCCATAATCATGCTATAATGATGCTGCAAGTAGTTGGCACATGATGTTGTGTGCAGCCTTGCATGGGAAAAAATGGAGGGAGTTTATTTATGGTAAGACAAGTCAAGGTTTCCAACTTTGCCGAAGTCCAGGGGATCGTGTCTGCCGCTGCCAAGTGTTATAACGAAGTTGGCGTGCATGACGTCAAGGGCAGCATTGCCGATGCCAAGAGCATTCTGGGAATGATGAGCCTGGATTTCAGCCATCCGGTCAAAATCGTGTGTGAGGACGAAAACGATCTCAATCGTGTGGTCAGTGCACTCGAGCAGTAAGAAACGGAACCATCTTCTCAAAAGGAGGAGCTGCCTGCAGGCGGCTCCTCCTTTTTGCATGCCATTGGCGGGCAGAGCGACGCCAGCGTTCAGGCAAAAAAGAACTTGAAGAAAAAAGGGAAAACCTGTTATAATACAACAAATGGTATCGCTTCCGGCGAACAGTTTCGCGGTCGCCGGAGAGAAAAGCGGAGGAAGCATTCATGAACAATACCGAATCCACCCGGCACAGAATCACCAGAACAGAGTTGCATCGTCATGAGGAACGCATCAAATTTGCGCTCCGGGATCAGGTGGCCGAGCTGGCAAGCCTTTTGGAAGTCGTGGTGTCCTGTCTGGTTCTGCTGGGGCTTCTGATCAGTTCTATTCCTGTTGCCAAGGAAATGCTGACATTGTGGAGCAGCTCCAGCACGGAAGCCTTCCAAACGTTTTTGGGGCATGCGTTTAACCTGGTTATCGGCATTGAGTTCATTAAGATGCTTGCCAAGCACAGTCCGGGCAGTGCTTTGGAAGTGTTATTGTACGCCATTGCGCGTAACATGATTCTGGGGCACGGGACGGCCATTGAAAACCTCCTGGGCGTGGCGTCCATCGGCTTGATCTTTGTTATTCGGAAATTCTGCTTTGTTCCGTCTTTTGGCGCTACGCTGCCGGGAGGCAAGGTGGCGGAGGATGTCAAGCCTGTGCTTGCCCGTTTCCGCAAGGAGCAAAAGGCAAAGGAACCGAAAAAAGAAGCGACGGCCGGAGAAAATTCATGAGACGGTCATGCAACAGCCGCCAATACAGCATCTTGTGATGGTTGACTGCTGTTTAAGAAAAAATAAGAAAGCCTTCGGCCGCTATGCGACCGGAGGCTTTCTTTTTATGGATCTTTAGGGAATACAGAAGAAAATCAGAACAGACCGGTAATGCGTCCCTGGGCGTCACAGTCAATATCCATGGCGGCAGGGTGGCGGGGCAGGCCGGGCATGGTCATGATATTGCCGCAGATAACGACAACGAAACCGGCACCGGCGGAAAGACGGACTTCGCGCACGTTCATGGTAAAATGCTCGGGAGCTGCCAGCAGGGAGGCATCGTCACTGAAAGAGTACTGTGTCTTTGCAATGCAGACCGGCAGATTTCCGTAACCCATGGCGGTATACTCATCCAGAGCCTTCTGAGCAGCGGGAGCAAAGCGAACATCGTCGGCGCGGTAGATTTTTTGCGCCACAGCCTTGACTTTGTCGGCCAGACTCTGTTCCAGATCATAGGTGAAGTGGAGAGGGCGTTCCTCCATAATGGACAGCACTGTCTTGGCCAGCTCGACGCCGCCGGCGCCGCCCTTGGCAAAGACCTCGGACAGAGCGCAGGGGACACCCTTGTCGGCACAGACCTTGCGGATCACATCCACTTCTTCCTCGGTATCGGTGGGGAAGGCATTGACCGCAACGCAGACAGACAGACCAAACTGGTCTTTCAGATTGTCAATGTGGCGTGCCAGGTTGGCCACGCCCTTGCGGACGTAGTCGGCGTTGGGAGTGCCCAGTTCAGCGCGGGGGCAGCCGCCGTGATGCTTCAGCGCGCGGACGGTGGCCACGAGAACTACCGCATCCGGGGAGAGACCTGCCATACGGCACTTGATGTCCAGGAACTTTTCGGCACCCAGATCTGCACCGAAACCGGCTTCGGTGACAACGTAATCGGCAAGCTTCAGGCTGAGCTTGGTAGCCATTACGCTGTTGCAGCCATGAGCAATGTTGGCAAAGGGACCACCGTGAATAATAGCAGGATTGTTCTCCAGGGTCTGAACAAGGTTGGGATCAATGGCATCTTTGAGCAGTGCGGTCATGGCGCCTGCTGCCCCCAGATCGCCGGCAGTGACGGGCTTTCCGTCGTAAGAGTATGCACAGACAATGCGGGACAGACGGGCTTTGAGGTCTTCCAGATCGGTGGCCAGGCAGAAGACAGCCATAACCTCGCTGGCGACGGTGATGTCGAAGCCGTCTTCACGGGGGGTGCCGTTTACCTTTCCGCCCAGACCGTCCACAATGAAGCGGAGCTGGCGGTCATTGATGTCGAGGCAGCGTTTCCAGGTGACGCGGCGGGGATCGATGTTCAGGGGATTGCCCTGCTGGATCGAGTTGTCGATCATGGCAGCCAGCAGGTTGTTGGCCGCCCCAATGGCGTGGATGTCGCCGGTAAAGTGCAGGTTGATGTCCTCCATAGGGACGACCTGGGCATAACCGCCGCCGGCGGCGCCGCCCTTCATGCCGAACACAGGACCCAGGGAAGGCTCACGCAGGCAGAGCATGGTCTTTTTGCCCAGAGAGTTCATGGCATCAGCCAGACCGACGCTGGTGGTGGTTTTGCCCTCGCCGGCAGGAGTGGGACTGATGGCAGTGACCAGGATCAGGCGACCGTCCTTGCGGTCGGAATGGATCAGCTGATGGTTGATCTTGGCTTTGTACTTGCCGTAGGGAATCAGAGAATCCGAATCGATCCCCAGTTTTTCCGCAATTTCGGTGATGGGCTGCATTTTGGCAGCCTGAGCAATTTCAATATCAGACAACATTGACATCTGTTCCTCCCGTATTTTGTATACCGCGAATCGTATATCTACAAGTTTAGCAAAGAGTTGACACAAATACAAGGCATTGCCCACAACTAACAGGTCGGGGCTGAAGGCAAAAGCCTGCGGTGGGGCAAACACTTCATGAAAAAAAGACAGAACACACCGCAACATGCGGCATGTTCTGTCCGATACAAGGCAAGCAAAGAACTCCGGTTAAACGGACCCCTTTTTGATGCCCCATTTTTTGAAATAGTGAATCATGCTGCCCAGCTGCATTTTGAATTTTCCGGCATCCCGGGCGGGGGCGCGGTGCCAGGCATGCACGGCATGGTACTGCGGGACCAGATATACCCGGCCTTCCTGAAGAATTTTCTGGGTCAGATCAGCGTCCTCCACATACATGAAATAATCCTCATCAAAGCCGCCGACCTTCTGCAGCACTTCCGTGCGCACGGCCATAAAGCTGCCGGTGCAGAATTCAATCGGCCGAGGCAGGGAAAGGTCTTCGTCCTGCATGGTATAGTGTCGATCGCTCTTGTCAAAAACAGAACCCGGGAAACGCGGTGCAAGCTGACGGGCAAACAAGGCCCAGGGTGTCGGCTTGCGGCGGGGAAGATGCTGGATACGCCCATCCGGATAATAGAGCTGCGGTGTAGCCATGGCGGCTTCCGGATGGTCTTCAAGCCATCCGGCCAGGGCATGTAGAACATCGTCCTGCAGAAGAATGTCCGGATTGAGGATAAAGTGAAACCGGCTTTTCAAAAAAGGGAGGACGGTATTGTGTCCCCGCCCGAAACCGACGTTTTCGGGCAGGGTGATGACCTGAACACGGGGGTCGGCAAAATCGGTTTCTGCAAGCCGAGTGCCGCATCCGTCCGGACTGGCGTTGTCCACGACATACAGAGCAAGATCCCCCGGAGTGTTGGCCAAAACGCTGCGGACCGCAGCGCAAACTTCATCATAATCACAGTAGGAGACAATGCAGGCGCTCAGCGAGTACTGCTCCGACATAAATAGTCCACTTCCTTTATGGCTTGGGTAATAGAAAATCATCAGGCCTGCGGGGCAATAAACCCATCAAACAGGGTGTCTGCATCGAGCAAGTCGGCATACAGGGGACCCTGCACAAAATCAGCTCCGGCGTGTACCGAGACTTCTGCCTGTTCGGCGGTAGCAATCGTTTCGACACAGACATACATGCCCAGCTGATGAAAAAGTGCAAAGACCGAGGACAGGATAGGAGGCTTGCCGCTGTCTGTATCGCAGGCAAGCCGGGTGGGAATCTTGATCCACTGCGGACACATGTCCCGCAGAAGGGAAAGGGTCAGATGTTCAGGAGCAAAACCGTCCAGAGCTGTCATGATACCGCATTTGCGCAGCTTGGAAGTCAGCTCAAAAAGATGACGGGGACCGGCGGCGTAGCAACCGTCGTTGAGCTCAAGACAAAGGGTGTTGGAAGGCAGACTGTATTTAGCAGCCAGTTCACAGATCTGATCGATAAAGCCGCGCTGGACGATCTGACGACAGCAGATGTCCATGCTGATGCCGAACAGGGGAACGGTGCGCTGCCACTCTTTGAGCTGTTGCAGCGCTTTCTCCAGAGCCCAGCGCCCGATGGGCAAAATGTCACCGCTGTCCTCAAGGGCAGCCATCAGTTCCTCGTGAGTAACGCTGGGGTAATCTTCCGATGCCCAGCAAAGAATCGCCTCTGCAGCGGGACAGGTTTTGCCCTTGGCGTAGATTTGCGGCTGATAACGCAGATAGAATCCCTCAAAGTCGTTCTGCACCGACTGATGGATGGCGGCACGCAGAGCGTCCAAGCGCTGCTCATCCCGGAACATCTCAGAAGAGTAGGCACAGAGCCCGCCGGGCTGGGTGAGCTTTGCAATGGTAAGTGCAACTTCCAGCCGGCGATGCAGATCTTCCGCACGCATCCCGTCGGCCGGATACAATATATAGCTCCCAGTCAGAACGAGAGGAATTTCTTCCTCGCCCACCTTCAGCTCGGCAGCTGCGGCAGAGTAGCGGGCAAAAACTACTTCCAGATCTTCCGGCTCGGCATCCTGCATCCAGTAGGCAAATTTGTCTCCGTCCATACGGAATAAGAAACCGGGAAAGTGCAGCGCAAGCAGTTTCTCGGCAAAGGCGCGCAGTACCAGATTGCCAAAGGCATAATCGTGTACATCGTTGATGCGGCTGAAATCGTCAATGCCGAACAGAAGAATGCCGCCTTTTTGATTGGGCTGTGAGAGCGTCTCATACAGGCGGGAACGGAATTCGTGGATGGTATAGAGATTGGTATTGGTGTCGTATTTGGGGTTCAGTCCCATATTGCGGAGAACACAGGAAAAAACGGCAGGAGAGCCGTTTTCGTGGCGGCGCAGTACACCGCGGCTGCGAATCCACACATATTGTCCAGCCTTGTTCTTGATGCGGTATTCACAGTGATGAACATCGCCGTTCTGTCCGGTCATCATACGTTCAAGATCGCGCACAAACGCAGTCTGATCCTCCGGGTGAATCCGGCAAAGCCAAAGCCAGTCGGTTCCATCCATGTATTCATCTTTCAGATCGAACTCCTCCACAGCGGCAGCACTCCAGCGGGAACGCCCGGATGTGATGTCGCTTACATAGAAATAAATGTCTGATGCACTTTGCGAAAGCATATCAAAAAGCTCGCAGTCCAGCAGCGAGTCGCGATTCTCAGTGATGCCGGCCACCTCCCTGAAAGAAACTGTTACGCACAGCAATTTTGTTTATTCTACCATATTTCTGAGCCTTTGTCATGTAAAAAGACAAATTGCAAGGGATTTTACGACAGTTTCAGATATGGCAAAAACAGTATGGCCAGATGAAATGCTTTGAAATCCTGATGAAGCAAAGGCAAAAGTAGTTGGAAAAACAAAAAGAGAAGGTCAAAGCAAAATGGGGAATATTTCGCCAAAAAACACTTTGAAAAAAGGCAAAAAATGTGCTATTATACTAAACAAACCTGAAAATTTGGATGTAAAAATCTTGAGGAGGCGGAAACGTGAATATGGATTGCGGATATTCGCCGGAACTTGATTTCTATATTGAGAAGATTGACCGAAACAATGCATATGAAATGGCAACATTTCATACCCATCACAAATATGAAATCTATTACGAGATCGAAGGAACACGCCGATATTTCATTGAGGATGCCGCCTATGTGGTCAATGCAGGCAGTGTGGTGCTGATTGGTGAGAATCAGATACACAAAACCGGTACAATTGGCGACGGACCATCCAGCCGGATTGCAATTATCTTTCGGCCGGAGTATCTTCAGGAAATCTGCAACAGCTTTGCAGACGTGGATTTCTTCGATTTTCTGGGCAAGCGCGGCAATCACCTGCTCAACAGCATCTCTGTCAAGCAGCAGAACCGGATTTTTGCCATGATGCAGCAGATGATGAGTCTTCAGGGTGAGGAAGGGCAGGATGTCAAAGCGGCTAACAAGATGATGCTGGCCACACTTTTGCTGTATCTAAAACATCTATGCCAGATGCAGCGGGAACGCGGGGGGGACAGCGGCCGGGTGTCTAACCGTATTATTGATCAGATTCAAAGCTATATCTCGCTGCATTATGCGGAAAAACTTACACTCACCGGCATCGCAGAAAAATTCTATATCAGTCCCTATTATCTGAGTCGATTGTTCAAGAAAACAATCAATTTGAGCTTGGTGGAATACATCAACGGGATTCGGATCAAGGCGGCACAGAGCCTGATAGAAAAGACGGACGACAGCATCGCGGATGTGGCAGGGAAGACGGGCTTTATGACAACGGCACATTTTCGCCGCGTATTCAAAGATGCCACAGGGTTTTCGCCCCAGCAATATCGGCAGTTCTACCGCAAGATCAGCAAGAGCGAGGGATAATTGTTTGATCAGAAACAAAAACAGCATGCAGTATGAAAGGCTGCATGCTGTTTTTTGTCGTTATTGCTGCCCACAAGCCGGCAAAATCATTTGGATTTTCCGGTACGTTTGAGAAAGGCCCGGTATTCCCGGTACCAGCACTGGGGGCAAAGGCTTTGATATTCTACGTTGTCCACTGTGTCGATGGCGACCTGTGCACCTTCAAACACAAAACTGCCGTTGACCATGCGGCCGTTGCAGGTGGCCTTGCGTCCGCAGGAGCAGATGGTTTTCAATTCCTCAATGGTGTGAGCCAGCTCCAGCAGGCGGGTGGAGCCGGAAAAGCCGCGCATCATGAAATCTGCGCGCAGCCCGTAGCAGATGACCGGGATGCCCAGGTCTACCGTTACAAGGAACAGCTGTTCCGCCTGCTCCGGAGTGAAAAACTGACTCTCATCACACAGCACACAGGCCAGGGGACCGTTGACTTCCCGGTCATGGGCGACCAGCTCCAGAATGTTCATTTCTTTGGTGATCAGGGCGTCCACCTTGCAGCTGATACCGAGACGGGAGACCAGCATATCACCGCCTTTGGTATCGATGGAAGGCTTCAGAATCAGAACCCGCATGCCGCGTTCGGTGTAATTGAAGGCGACCTGCAAAAGAGCGGTGGTTTTGCCGCTGTTCATGGCACCATATCGGAAATAGAGCTTTGCCATTGATATCCTCCATTCAAACAGTTAACGCCCGGATGGGATATCACTCCGCATCGCCTTTCCGCAGGGCGCTTTATGAATCATTATAGGCAGGCTGGCTGAAAATGCAATGCTGCCCACAGAAAAAGCCGCCGAAAACAGGCGGCTTCAAGGCGGGAACGCATGGATAGAACATACCCGAAAGATTAAAATGCCCGGCGGGCTCAGGAGTCCTGATTGCGCAGACGGTATCCCAGGCTCATCAAACTGTCCCCGAGATGGACGTTTTCTACAGTGACTTCCGGATGTGCCACGGACAGATCATAGTGACTGAAGTTCCAGAAGCCCTGAATTCCCAGGCGGACCAGTTCGTCACTCAGATCAACAGCACTCTGGCGGGGAACGCATAAAACTGCAACAGCGGGCTTGTTTTCGAGGCAGAAAGATTCCAGCTCATCCAAAGGACGGATGGTGACACCGCTCATCTGGTGGCCTACAAGCTCGGGATTGATGTCAAAAGCGGCCAGAAGGCGGTAGCCGTTGGTATCCCGTGCGATAAAGCTGGACACCGCGTTGCCAAGACGGCCGGCACCAATCAGAATGGTGGGAAGCAGTTCACCGCTGCCGAACAGGAGGCGGCCGATTTCTTCCAACAGGACATCAACCTTATAACCAATGCCCTGCTGACCAAAACCACCGAAGCAGTTGAAGTCCTGGCGGACCTGACTGGCGGTTGTGCCCATCATGTGGGCCAGTTCGCTGGAGGAAACTTTATCCTTTCCGTCCGCCGCCAGATTGGTCAGATAGCGATAATACTTGGGCAGCCGTTTGATGACGGGCAGGGAAACCTTGCCTTGCGTGGACATAAAAAACATGCACCTCCCGTGCAAAGTTAAAATGAGAATACGTCAAAACAGCCAAGAAAACGGCCCGGTCTCATCTGGATGGAAAGGGGACCGACCGAACATTTATTGCTGTAAAATAGTATAATCAATTTGCTTACATTTGTCAATTTTTTGTCTAAGTTTTTGTGTGCGTTGCTAAATAGGCATGTGGATGTCTGGGCATACTGCCAGAAGAATCAAAAAAGCCTTGCCTGTAAAACTGGCATGGAAACGGGAGGAAATTTTATGAGTGCAAAATCCGTTGTATCCGGTGAGGACGCATTGCAAAAACAGAAAGAGCAAGAAATGATTGCAGAGAGCGGAAGTGTAGCCGCTACAAGGGGACGGTATGCCATTCATTGTCTGACGGTTGTCGGTACCATTGAAGGGCATACCCTTTCGCCGGACAACCAGAAAACCACAAAATATGAGCATGTGATCCCGCAGCTGGTGGATATCGAAGAGGACCCCGACATTGAGGGCCTGCTGGTTATTCTGAACACAGTGGGCGGAGACGTGGAAGCGGGCCTGGCCCTGGCGGAACTGATTGCCGGATTGACAAAACCAAGTGCTACGCTGGTATTGGGCGGAGGACATTCCATTGGAATTCCGCTGGCGGTTTCGGCGGGGCGCAGCTTTATTGTTCCCACGGCAACCATGACGGTGCATCCGGTACGGCATTCCGGTATGGTGTTGGGTGTCCCTCAGACCATGCGGTATTTTGAACAGATGCAGGAACGCATTGTAGGGTTTGTGGCCAAACACTCGGGAATTACGTCCCAGCGTTTCACCCAGCTGATGCACAATACCGGGGAACTGGTTATGGATATGGGAACGGTTTTGAATGGTGAGCAGGCTGTACAGGAGGGACTGATCGACGCTCTGGGCGGGCTGGGAGATGCTCTGGGCTATCTCTATGAGGAGATTGAAAAGCGCCGCTGAGCCGGGAACTGCTTTGTTTTGTGAGAAATGTCCAAAGTTTTCCGTATATAATATGTGACCTTTTACGGGAAAAACAATCAAAAATTGGCGAACAGATTTTACAACAGGACCCATTCATGATAAAATAATAAACCATAGATTTTTTTGAGGAGCTTCCGTATCGGAGGTGATGCGGTTCTCCTCGACGTACATAAATCCCTGTATTTGATAGCAGGATCATCAGCAAACACTTGAGGGGTACATTCAAAATGGCACAGTCTCGATCCGGAAAGAGTACCGGAAAATCATCACAAAAATCATCGTCCAGAAGCAGTTCTTCCTCCAAACGACGCACCTCGGCTCAGAGCCGCAGCGCTGCGCAAAGGAAGAGTGTTTCCAAATCTGCATCCAACCGGGCACGCAGACGCCAGGAACGGCACAGCGTGATGGGCAGTATCCCGCTGGCGGCAATCGGCATTCTTGCCATTGCGCTGGTTATTGTTCCGGGTCAGAGCGTCTGGAGCGAGGTGCGCAGCTGGATGTTCGGCGTGTTTGGCATTACTACGTACCTGGTGGGGCCGCTGCTGCTGTATCTGGCCTACTTGATTGCCTCCGGGTATCTGGTCGGCAAGTTCCTGGCCAAGACGGTTTTACTGGCTTTAGTGTGTGCCAGCGTACCGGTGGTGTTCTCGGATTTCAAAGTCGGCGACTCCAGCTTTGTTCAGGTGGTACAGACGTTGTTTGCCTGGGGACAGAGCAAGTTCTGGAGCGGCGGCGTGTTCGGCGGGGCAATCGGCGCTACACTGGTGGCCCTGTGCGGCCGTCCGGCAGCCAATTTTGTGATGCTGCTGCTGTTTGCTACGGGACTGATGGTGTTTTTTGCCGTTACGCCGCGGGATATTGTGCAGTTTGTGCTGTACCAGTCCGCTCGCCTGAAGGAAGCCCGAGCTGCATCCTATGAGGCAGAAGATGAATACGATACACAGCTCTTTTCGGGCGGTCCGGAGGAAGAGCCCATTGAAAATTTGACGGGAACTCTGCCGCAGGACCCCGCCCAGGAAGTACCGCACCATCCGGCTTTTGACGCTGCGCCTTATCTGGCGCAGGATGAAGCCCGGCGCAATCGCCGTACGGCACAGGCGGCGGCCTCGGGCATGCGGGAAGCGGCAGCAACTGCTGCTCCGGCTGCGCCTGTGGCTCCTGCGGCACCGGTTATGCCGGAGTCGGAGCCCCGTGCATCCTTTGACGTTGACCTTGGTCCGGATATGTCCACGCGGGCTTTGCATGAAGCGGTGGAACACGATCCGCTGGAGCCGGTGGTGATTGGACCGGGCGGAACCTTTGGCCTTGACCCGCTGGAACAGCTCAGCCATCGCAGCAAAGCTTCGCAGAATACTGCACCCATCCAACAGGAGGAACCGGAGGACTTCTCTCTCCATCTGGAGGCGCAGCCGGAACCGGAAACCACTACAGCAGGGGAACTGGACCAGCTGATTCAGAAGGCAATGGGTGAAATCCCTCAAAATGACGAAAATGTTCCGCTGGGAGAGATTCGCCTGGATGTCCATGAAGATGCACAGCCTTCCCAGCATGTGGCGGCAGAGCCTGATCCTGTGGGGACAATGGATGTGATTCCTTCCATCGGCGGCAGCTTTGATACAGTGCAGGCGGCCTGGAACGCCGGTGTCCCCATGGGGAGCCTTCTCTCCGGTACTGTGCCTCCGGTACGGGAGGAGGATACAGTTCCCGCCGCAGTATCCCGCGCTGAAAATATTTCCCAGCCTTCCGGGCATTTGCGGGTGAGCGAGACGGTAGGCAATTCGGCCTCTGAGCCGATCCATACACCGCCCCGCGCCGAAAAGGCGGAGCAGATGGCTCCGATTTCGGATCTGGTTGCCGAGCAGGCAGAAACGCAGCCCTACTGCTATCCTTCGCTGAACCTGTTCAATCCCTCCCGCGCGGAGGATGACGCCGGCGCTGCCCGCGAGATGAAAAAGAATGCGGATACGCTGGTCAAAACGCTGGACAGCTTCGGCGTCAAGACGCGAATTCTGGATATCTGCCGCGGGCCTTCGGTCACCCGGTATGAGCTGCAGCCTCAGGCGGGTGTCAAAATCAGCCGCATCACCAATCTGGCCGACGACATTGCTCTGAACCTTGCCACGGCGGGCGTCCGCATTGAAGCACCTATCCCCGGCAAGCCTGCTGTGGGCATTGAGGTGCCCAACCGCATTCGCTCGGCGGTCAACATCCGCAGCGTCTTTGAGGCGCAGAATTATATCAATATGCGCTCCCCGCTGACCATGGCGTTGGGCAAGGATATTGCAGGCACCGCACAGGTAGCCGATCTCTGCAAGATGCCTCATCTGCTGATTGCAGGCTCCACCGGCAGCGGTAAATCGGTCTGCGTCAACTCCATTATCATCAGTTTCCTGTTCCGCTCGGGCCCGGAGGATGTCAAACTGATCCTGATCGACCCCAAAGTCGTTGAGCTGGCTGAATACAATGGAATTCCGCATCTGCTCATGCCTGTGGTCACCGAGCCGCGCAAGGCAGCCGGTGCTCTGGGCGCATCTGTTGCCGAGATGGAACGCCGTTACAAGCTGTTTGCGGAAAATAACGTCCGCGATATCAAGAGCTACAACAAGCTGGCGGAGCAGTATCCTGCGCTGGAGCATCTGCCCTATATTGCTATTGTGATCGACGAGCTGGCCGATCTGATGATGGTGGCAGGCAAGGAAGTGGAAGATTACATCTGCCGTATCGCTCAGAAGGCCCGTGCAGCGGGAATTCACCTGATCATTGCGACCCAGCGCCCCAGTGTGGATGTTATCACCGGCCTCATCAAGGCGAATGTTCCCAGCCGCATTGCCTTTGCAGTGTCCAGCCAGATCGATTCCCGCACCATTCTGGATGCCGGTGGTGCGGAAAAACTGCTGGGCAACGGCGATATGCTGTTCCTCCCGGTTGGTGCGGCCAAGCCCGTCCGTATTCAGGGCACCTACGTGACCGACGAGGAAATTTCGGCGGTTCTGAACTTCATCAAGACCACCAGCCAGACCCAGTACGACGAGGAAATGATTGCCGAAATGGAGCGCCGTGCTGTGGCGGAAAAGGGTAAGGATTCCGGGGATGAGGACGGCGAAGGTTCCTCTGCCCACGACCCGATGTTCGATCAGGCGGTAGAGTGCGTCATTGATGCCGGACAGGCATCCACCAGCCTTTTGCAGCGCCGCTGCAAGCTGGGCTATGCCCGTGCGGCACGCATCATGGATCAGATGGAACAGGAGGGCGTCATCGGCCCCTATGAGGGAGCCAAGCCCCGTGCCGTTCTTGTGACCCGGGCACAGTGGCAGGAGCGCAAGCTCGGCGTGCAGGAAGAGTAAAATAGAAAAGGAAAAACAATGGCTCGCAGAAGAAACAGAAAACGCCGATCCAACACTGTGCGTAAAATTGTATCGATTCTGACTGCGGTGGCGGCGGGATGCATTGCGCTGGCGGCTTTTGTCATCGAATATTACGGCGGTCAGGGGGCGGTTCCCACCTGGGATACCCTGTATGATCAATTTGGAATTGAGAACAGCATTCCCGATTCCGAGACCGTGTCGTCGGGAGATACCTCGGTATCCTTTCTTAACGTGGGACAGGGGGACTCAGTGCTGATCTGTCAGGATGGGGAATTCTGTCTGATCGATGCAGGTACCCCGGATTCGCAGGAACAGCTGCTGCGCAGTCTGGAGGGCGCCGGGGTGGAACGCCTGACCTATGTGGTCATGACCCATCCCCACGCGGACCACGCCGGAGGCATGGCGGCGGTGCTGGAGGCGTTTCCCACCGATACGCTGATCCTGCCGCAGCTGGATGGTCTGGAAGACCGGTCTTCCACACTGGAACGCACGCTGGATGCGGCGGAAGAGTATGGTGTCGAGATGATTCAGGCTTCCACCGGGGACAGCTATACCCTGGGCGGCGGGCAGCTGGATGTCCTGCTTGCTCCCACGCCGGAGGAGGCAGGGGACAATCTGAACAATCTGTCTCTCTGCCTGCGATTTACGGCAGGCAAGTTCACCTTTGTGGATACCGGCGATGCTGAGGAAGAGATTGAGGAACAGCTGATCCAGCAGTACTGGTCGGGACTGAGGGCGGATCTTCTCAAGGCAGGCCACCACGGCTCCAACACATCCAACACCCAGGAGTTTCTGGAGGCAGTTTCGCCGGAGATCGTGGTGGCAAGCTGCGGACTGGATAACGATTACGGCCATCCTCACGAGGAAGTTGTGGAGCGGGTGGAGGACATTGGCGCTGCATTTTACCGCACCGACCTGGACGGAACGGTTACGGTGGTTTCGCATGACGGCACGATGCAGGTGGATTGTACTGCCCGATATGCGCAGGACGCAGATCAGGCTGCATAATATAGAATTGGGTGAGGAAAACAAACAGAAGGAGTAAAACGGACCATGAAAATTTCGGAACTGTTTCAGACAAAAAGCTGTGTCTTTTCCATTGAATGCTTCCCTCCGAAGCAGACAACACAGTTTGCAGCCATGCAGCAGACGCTGCGCCGTATGAAGGAGCTTTCCCCGGATTTCATCAGTGTTACTTACGGTGCGGGCGGCTCCGCGGGCGGTGTGTCCACGGTGGAGGTCGCGGATTTCCTGCAAAAAGAGCTGGGCATTCTTCCTCTGGCGCATATGATCTGCATGGGCAGTGACAAGGCTTCGGCAGCACAGCTTTTGGACAAGCTGCGCGCAGCCGGTGTCAGCAATGTTCTGGCACTGCGCGGCGACCGCACTCCTTTGCGTCCGGAAAGTCCGAACTTTCATCATGCCAGCGATCTGATGGCTTTCATCCGGGAGAGCGCACCTGACATCAGTGTGTCCGGTGCCTGCTATCCGGAGGGCCATCCCGAAGCCCCCACACTTCTTCAGGATGTTGCCAATCTGCGTCATAAACAGGAAAACGGGGCGCAGCATCTGGTTACCCAGCTGTTCTTCGACAACGGACATTTTTATCGCTTCCTGAACATGGCACGCAAGGCGGGGATCACGCTGCCGGCTTCGGCGGGTGTCATGCCCATTGTCCGCCGCAGTCAGGTGGAGCGCACAGTGGCACTGTCCAGCGCCAGCCTGCCCTCTGAATTTACCCGCATGATCTCCCGCTGGCAGGACGACCCGGAGTCGCTGCACAAGGCCGGTATCGAGTATGCGGTCAATCAGCTGCGGGATCTGATCGAGGGCGGCGCCGATGGCGTTCATCTCTATGCTATGAACGATGCTGCCGTGGCTGCCGAGGTCTACGACGGCATCCGGGATCTCCTGCCTGAGGCATAACCCGGGAGAAAAGGAGGGACCATATGGAACTGGTTCTGCCCAAAACACTGGACCGTGCCACCACGCTGCGGTATCTTGGCGCAGCAAATTGGACACCGGATGAAAATACCGAGACCTTGCTGGCAACCGCGGAGCGGGAACTGCGTTCCGCCTGCACTCCCCGGGGCATCTGGCGGGAGCTTCCTGCCGATCTGCTCTGGCTGCAGGATGCAGGGACTGATCTTTCCCGGCATCTGGCGGGATGCGACAGGGTCGTTCTGATGGCTGTGACGCTGGGCAGCGGGGCGGACGCTCTGCTGCGCCGTCTTTGCCTGCAGGATATTGCACTGGGAGCCGTGGCGGATGCTGCGGCTTCGGTCCTGATGGAAGGACTCTGCGACGATCTGGAAGCGCAGATCCGAACGGAACAGCAGCAACATGGCCGGCATATGACGGGGCGGTATTCTCCGGGCTATGGGGATTGCCCGCTGGACCGGCAGGACGAGCTTTGTCTGGCACTGGATACGGTGCGGGGAATCGGCCTGTGCGTGACAAAAGAACATTTGATGACGCCGCGCAAGAGCGTGACGGCGATTCTGGGGACGGCAGATCATCCGGTCAAAGGAGCAAGGGCCGGCTGTGCACACTGCGTGCTGCGAGAGACCTGTGCGTACCGAAAGAGGGGGATTACCTGTGAAACTGCCTGAACTGTTTGAACGCAAGCGTTTTATCCTGATGGACGGGGCTATGGGGACGCAGCTGACCGAGCGGGGCCTGCGTACCGGGCAAAAGCCGGAGCTGGCGGCCTTTCTGATGCCGGAAACGCTGGAGGCCATTCACCGCGATTACGCCAGGGCGGGGGCGGATATCCTCCTTGCCAATACCTTTGGGGCCAATCCCAAAAAGCTGGCAGGAACGGGATATGCTGCGGAGCAGATAATCATGGCTTCCATTGCCTGTGCCCGCCGGGCAGCCGAAGAGACGGGGGCCCTGGTGGCATTGGATATTGGACCTCTCGGCGAGCTGCTGACCCCTGCCGGAACGCTGGAGTTTGAGGACGCCTGCAGCCAGTTTGCGGATATGGTCCGCGCTGGCGTCAAGGCAGGGGCGGACCTGATCGTGCTGGAAACCATGACCGATCTGTATGAACTGAAGGCGGGGATTCTGGCGGCCAGGGAAAACAGCGATCTGCCGGTACTGGTCTCCATGAGCTTTGAAAGCCGCGGACGGACCTTTACCGGCTGCACCGTGGAGAGTTTTGCCGCCACCGCAGCGGGTCTGGGCGTGGACGGCATCGGCATCAACTGCTCCCTGGGCCCGGTGGAGATCCTTCCTTTTGCCCGGCGCCTCTGCCGGTGTGTGCCTGCGGAGATGCCGGTTTTCGTCAAGCCCAATGCAGGTCTGCCCAACCCCGACGGCAGCTACGACATTACCCCGGAGGATTTTGCCCGGGATATGAGCGAGTATCTCTCCACCGGCGTCTCCATGGTGGGTGGCTGCTGCGGCAGCAATCCCGAGTATATCCGTTTGCTGCGGGAAACTTTTGCGGACAAGGTCCCGGCCCGGAAGATCCCTGTTAAAAAAAGCGTTCTCTGCACCCCGGTGCGCTGCGTTGAAGTGGACGGTATCACGGTGGTGGGGGAACGCATCAATCCCACCGGCAAGAAGCGGCTGCAGCAGGCGCTGCGGGAGGGGGATTCGGCCTATCCCTGTGCGCAGGCTGTGGCGCAGGCTGAGGCCGGAGCAGAGGTGCTGGATGTCAACGCAGGCCTGCCCGGCATTGACGAGGCAGCCGTATTGACGCATCTGGTCAAGGAGCTCCAGAGCGTCACCGACCTGCCGCTGCAGCTGGATTCCTCCAATCCGGAGGCTCTGGCACGGGCGCTGCGCATTTATAACGGCAAGCCCATTGTCAACTCGGTCAACGGTGAGCAGGCGGTGCTGGATGCCATTTTGCCCCTGTGCAAAAAGTACGGCGCGGCGGTAGTGGGTCTGACGCTGGATGAGCACGGCATTCCCAAGACATCAGATGAGCGTTTTGCCATTGCCCGGCGCATCGTGCATGCGGCTGAGGAAGCAGGCATTGCACGGGAGGATATCTACATCGACTGCCTGACCCTTACGGCCAGCGCTCAGCAGGAGGGAGCGGCACAGACGCTGGAAGCGCTGACCCGCTGCAAGAAAGAACTTGGCGTGCGGACTGTTTTGGGCGTGTCCAACATCAGTTTCGGCCTGCCCTGCCGGGGATATCTCAATTCCACCTTCCTGACTATGGCAATGCAGGCGGGGCTGGACCTTGCTATCATCAACCCCAACACGCCGGAGATGATGGGCGCGGTACGGTCGTTCCGGGTGCTCACCTCTCAGGATGAAAAGAGCGCCGATTATATTGAAGCATATGCCGGGGTCCAGGTGCAGACGACGCAGTCTGCAAAAGCGGAACAGGCTGCACAGGTACAGTCCGCCGGCGGGGATATGTCGCTGTTTGATGCGGTCCGCCGCGGCCTCAAGGCGGAAGCGCGCGAGGCGGCCAGACAGGCCCTGACGGTAACGGAACCCCTGACTCTTGTCAACGAGACGCTGATCCCCGCCCTGGATGCGGTGGGGGACGGCTTTGAAAAAGGGACCATATTCCTGCCCCAACTGCTGCAGTCGGCTTCGGCAGCCCAGGCGGCCTTTGACCTGGTCAAGGAGGCCATTGCCGCCTCCGGACGCCAGGGGGAGAGCCGGGGCCGCATCGTGCTGGCAACAGTCAAGGGCGATGTCCACGACATCGGCAAGAATATTGTCCGTGTGATTCTGGAAAACTACGGATATGACGTTCTGGATCTCGGCCGGGACGTGCCGCCGGAAGCGGTGGTGCAGGCTGTCAAAGAAACAGGAGCCCCGCTGGTGGGACTCTCCGCACTGATGACCACGACAGTGGCAAGCATGCAGGCTACGATAGAGGCCCTTCACAAGGCAGGGCTTTCCTGCAAGGTCATGGTGGGGGGCGCGGTCCTCACGCCGGAATACGCCCGTCAGATCGGTGCGGACTTCTATGCCAAGGACGCCAAGGCCAGTGCCGACATTGCCAAACAGATCTTTTCGTAATTCATAATTATTTTGCAATTCACTGCGCGGCACTGCACTTGCAATTCACTGCGCGGTATTGTATAATGCTAAAAGCGGACAGGGCTGTATTTGCGCTGTTTTGCATACGGATGCGGGCCCCGTGCGCGGGTGCCCTGTGAACCATGTCAGGCGGGGAACCGAGCAGCATTAAGCGGTGCGTACCCGGCGCCGCGGCAAGCCTGCATCCGTATGCAAAGCAGCGCAGCCGCGGGGCACACCCCCGCACACCCGGTCCGCTTACTTTTTTGCCGCAAAGCAGGGGAGGTGCGTGCAGGTGTATCATGCGTTGTACCGCAAGTGGCGTCCGCAAAAGTTTGCCGACGTTGTGGGGCAGGATGCCATCGTCACGGCGCTGCAAAATCAGATCGCCGCAGGCCGCATCGGCCATGCCTACCTGTTTACCGGCACGCGCGGAACCGGCAAGACGACCTGTGCCAAAATCTTCGCCAAGGCGATCAACTGTCTGGATCATTCCAGCCCCGACCCCTGCGGCGAGTGCGAGGTCTGCCGGGGCATTGACGACGGCACGGTACTGGATGTGTCCGAGATCGATGCGGCGTCCAACAACAGCGTGGACGATATCCGGGATCTTCGGGACGAGACGGCATTTCTGCCCACGGTCTGCCAGTACAAGGTCTATATCATCGACGAGGTCCACATGCTGTCGACCTCCGCATTCAATGCGCTGCTCAAGACGATGGAGGAGCCGCCGCCCCATGTCATCTTCATTCTGGCGACGACCGAGGTTCAAAAGGTCCCGGCGACCATTCTGAGCCGCTGCCAGCGGTATGACTTTTCCCGCATCACGGCGGAGGACATTGCCGGACGGCTGAGCTATGTGGCGAGCCAGGAAAACTTTGAGTTGACCGACGGCGCGGCACAGTTGATCGGGCGCCTTGCCGACGGAGCCATGCGGGATGCGCTATCCATTCTGGATACCTGTGCAGGTGTCAGCACCAGCGTGGACGAGGCGCTGGTGCGCCGAATGGCAGGCGTAACAGACCGTGCCTATCTCTTTGAGATCAGCGATGCCATCACAAAGAAAGATGCCGTCACGGCCCTGCAGAAGGTGGCTGAATTGCGGCAGAAGTCTGTGGATATGCGCCGTCTCTGCGTAGAACTGGCGGGGCATTACCGCAATCTGATGCTGGCGTCGCTGCCTCAGGGAACGTCGCTTCTGGCAGGCGTCTCTCCGGAGGAGGAGGCCGCCTACGCTGCGCGGGCATCCCTTCCGCAGTCGGAAGCGGTGCGCGGGATTGAGGCCTTCGGTGACGCTCTGGAAAAAATGGGACGTGGTACCGATCAGCGTATTGAACTGGAACTGGCGATTTTCTCGCTGACGCAGCCGGAAATTCGTCCGGTGGCTGTGGCCGCCGCACCTGCGATGGCTCAGAACAATCCGGCGCAGCCGGCACCCTTTGCCTCAGCCCCTGTCTCTCCCCAACCGATTCCTGCCCCGGCTCCGGCGTTTCCGCCTGCCGCGGTGGAACAGCCGGCAATGGAGACGTTTCAGACGGTTGCTCCGACTCCTGCACCAGCTGCAGCTGCAGCGGTGCCGGGAATGTCTCAATCCGATAGCCGAGGGCCGGTCCAGGTCCACACACCGCAGCCCTTTGAACCGTGGAATGCGGTTCTCCAAACTCTGCAGGAGCGTGACCCGGCGCTCAGCTCTTTCCTTCGGGGGAGTACCGCTTATTACGACGGAAAGCGTGTGCTGATCGCATGCAGCGAGACGTTCCGCGATTATATGCGCAAGAACAAGGAGACAGGGAAAACCCTCAAGAGTATCATTCTTGAGGTCAGCGGAGTCCGATGCAATATCGGACCCTATGAGCCCAAAAAGACTCATCCGGACGGACAGGAAGTTCGTCCCATTGAAGATACCCTCAAAACCATGCAAAGCCTTGGCGTCGATGTGGTAGTTGAGGATAAATAAATCCCCTCGGCCCCACACAGGGCGCGGAGAATACGAGATTTTTCAGGTAAGGAGTAAAAGATATGAAAGCAAGAATGCCCAAAGGCTTCGGCCGTCCCGACCCCAACGCCATGATGCGTCAGGTTCAGAAGATGCAGGATGCAATCCGCGAGAAGCAGGCGGAGCTGGAAGCCAAAGAGTATACCGGCACTGCCAGCGGTGAGATGGTGACCGTCACCATGACCGGTAAGCATGAGATCACCGCGGTCAAGATCAAGCCGGAGGCGGTTGATCCCGACGATATCGAAATGCTGGAAGATCTTGTGGCAGCAGCCGTGAACAGCGCGACGGCAGCCGTTGATAAGGAAGCCGATGAAGAAATGGCCAAGATGACCGGCGGCATGAACATTCCGGGTCTGGGCTGAGAGGAAGACAACCATGCCCAATCATGTCGAACCGCTGGAAAACCTGATTGACCAGTTCGCCAGGTTTCCCGGTGTGGGCCGAAAAGGTGCAACGCGCATGGCCTACGAGGTCATGGCAATGTCCAACGAACAGGCGATGGAGCTGGCCAAGGCCATTGAACATGCCAAGACGGGGCTGCACCGCTGCCGTCTGTGCCAGGATTACACCGAGGGTGAGCTGTGCAAGATCTGCCTGTCCAGCAAACGGGACCGTTCCTGCATCTGTGTGGTCGAAAGCCCCCGGGATATCCAATCCATTGAGCGGACCCATGAATACAATGGATTGTACCATGTGCTGCATGGTCTGATTTCTCCTATGGATGGCATTGGCGCCGACCAGCTCTGCGTCAAGGAATTACTGGCGCGCCTGAATTCCGATATTGTCAAGGAGGTCATCATGGCCACAAGTCCCACTGTGGAAGGGGAGGCGACGGCCATGTATCTTGCCAAGCTCATCAAGCCGCTGGGCATCAAGACCACCCGCCTGGCCTATGGCTTGCCGGTCGGGTCCAGCCTGGAGTATGCTGACGAGACGACAATCTATCGTGCCATGCAGGGCCGCGGAGAGCTGTAAGCAGGTCAGACCGCAGCACAGCGACAAGATTTGCTTGACGAATGCCTTAAAACAACGTATACTGGTGTTCAATCGTAAGCTATAAGCCAGGAAAGAAAGGAGGCGGACCTGTTGGCGACGGGAAAAAAGGGGGAACTCCGCAAAATCATTGCCCAGAACCGGGAGGCCCGCCACGAGTATTTCGTGATCGAGACGCTGGAAACCGGCATTGAGCTGGTGGGAACGGAAGTAAAAAGCCTTCGCAACGGGGGTGTCACGCTCAAGGATTCCTGGGCGGATATTGATGATGGAGAGCTGATCGTCAAGGGTATGCATATCAGCCCTTATGAGATGGGCAACATCTTCAATAAAGACCCCCGGCGTCCCCGGCGTCTGCTGGCCCACAAAAGCGAGATCCGACGCTTTGCCCAGCAGATCAAACTGCAGGGCTATACGCTGGTGCCTCTGTCGCTTTATTTCAAGCACGGCAGAGTCAAACTGGAGTTGGGCCTTTGCAAGGGCAAAAAGCTCTACGATAAGCGTGCTACGGCCGCTGAGCGGGACGCAAGGCGGGATATAGAGCGCGCGCTCAAAACAAGGCATTGAACAAAAAGCATCACGATTTGTTTCCTCGGGGCGTTTTGCCCCGAAATCATGGGGATGTAATGGTTTCGACGGGGAGAGAGAGGCGTGAGCAGCGGGCCGTGGCGGGGACCCACGATAAAAGCCTCAAAACAAATTAACTGACAACAACACTGTTGCAGTCGCTGCCTAATTAAAGGCAGCCGTCCTGCCCACTTTAGCACCGCGTGGGGTCAGGGCGTCGACAGGTGCTGAACGTGCACGGACTTAAGCTTTGCGGTCCGTCATGAATTTATGAAGCTACCAAGGCATACAGCGCGTGCACTCGCCCATGCTGCGGGAATTTCAATAAGTGTCCTGCGCCCGGAGATACTCTAACCGCTTTCTTTTCGGACAGGGGTTCGACTCCCCTCATCTCCACCAAACGAGTTATAAACAAACCCTATTTCTTCAAAAATGGCTTTGCCATTACGGTTTGGTTATAACAGACAGAGAAAGTCAGCACGTTTTGTGCTGGCTTTTTTCTTTGAAAAAACCAAAAAACCAAAAACACCATCTGTCCCAAAATTAAAAACGATAGCAGACAAGGGACGGCAAAATGGGCTTTTTAGGGACAGACAGTATAAAAATAAAGGGTTTTATCTTGTCACAATGTTTTTTGGATTTTGGATGCACAAACCGTGGCTTTTTTGGCTTTTTGGCTTTTGTGCGGATAAAGCCTTATACACCAACACCGAAAAAAACCAAGCATTTGGTTTTCGTTGGTTTTTCAGACAAAGAAAAGGGCAGCCCCGCCACCGGCTGCCCTCTTTTTAGATTACGAATGTTTTTCCGTCGGTCACGATCACCAGCACCCCGCCCCGGATGTAAACGGTTGCGGCCTCGCTGGGGTGGCTTTCCCGCGCCGTGTAAGGCTCTGCGGGTGTGGCCTGGGTTTCTTCCTGTTTGAGCTTCAACGCCTTGCGGTAGGTCGTTTTCGTGCCGCTGGCGTGGTCTTGCAGGACGGTTTCCAGCCCGTTGGTGGTGATGGTCAACTGTTCATTGTCCAGCAGTGTGACCGTTTCCCGCACGGGCGTGGGGGTGGATGCTGGCGCGTCTTTCGGCGCTGCGGTGCATCCGGCCAGCAATGAGGCGGCCAGCACGGCCACAAGTACAAGTCTTTTCATTCCTGTTTGCCCTCGCTTTCCCCGCCCACGTTGGCGGCCTGCATCGGCATTCCACCGACAAATACCGGCGCACCATCTGGCGGTGCAACAGCAAGTTTACCGGCGAGGAAAAGTGCCAGACACCGCACCTGACCGAGGAAGAGATCAAGGCACGGTTCCTGGATGCCTTCAATACGCTGGTTTCGGACAAAGAGCGGTTGCTGGATGAGTGCCGCACCATGCAAGCGGCGCTTACCGACACCCGTTCTCTGGACAGCGAGATAGCGACCCTTCTGTCCGAAATGGAAGTGGTGGCTGAGCTGACCAAACGGTGCATCGAGGAGAACTCTACCACCGCCCAGGACCAGGCCGCCTATCTGGAACGTTACAACGGTCTGGCGGAGCGGTACGAAACCGCCAAGGCCAAGCTGGAACAGCTCCAGGCGGTGAAGGCAAAGCGGGAAGCCAAGGCCGAGGACATTGGCGGCTTTATGTTCGAACTGGCGGAGTACGGAGAACCGATCACCGAATTCGATGACCGGCTTTGGCTCACGGTCATCGACATTGTCACCGTCCACCGGGATGGGCGGCTTACATTCAAATTCCAGACGGGGCATGAGATGCTTGAATAAGAATCAATTTTATTAAAAAAGGGGGCGGAAGGTTTCCGTCCCCTTTACTATTATGGAATGTATTTCATCCCCCACTGTGAAATAGCATAAAACACTGGCAATAAGTCCTGCCCTTTCTCTGTGAGGGAATACTCCACCCGCAGCGGCATCTCATTATATTGAATGCGCTGCACCAGTTCATCCTTTTCCAATTCTTTGAGCGCATTGGTTAGCGCCGTATTGGTGATGGGCTTGAGCAGCTTTTTGAGTTCGCCAAACCGCATGGGAGACTTGATGCACAGCTCATAGAGGATCTGGAGCTTCCACTTACCCTGCAGCATCTGCACCACCGGCATAACAGGGCAATTGCCACTCTCCGTAAGAATGACGTTGCTTACCTTTTCTTTGAATTCCTCGTAAGTCATTGTTGATTCCCCACTTTAGACAGGTATTGTTTTTGATACCAGGTACAAACAATTTGCGTACTTGATTTATTATGACAATCAAGTATAATAATTGTACCAGCAGAAGCTGGATATGTCAATCTCCAAATCACTCTGAAAGGATGAAACACGATGAGAGAACTGAACATTATGGAGGCCACTGTCTATTCTTCCCCCAATCCGCTGACTTTGATCTGTTCTTTGAATGAAGATGGCACCACCAACCTGGCCCCCATCTGCTTTGTCTCCTATCTCTCTTTCAACCCGCCGATGGTGGGATTCGCCGCCGGAAAGCAGTCCCACACCGGCAAGCGTGTGCGGGAGACTGGAAAAGTCATCGTCACGGTCCCCGGTGAAAGTCTGGCTGGCGCAGTGATGGCCTGCGGCACCTCCACCGGCGCCAAGTTAAACAAGGTGGCCGAAAATCACATCGAAATGAAGTCGGTGGACGGCAGCGACATTCAGATTCCAGCGGACACCCGGCTGGCTATAGCGGCGACCCTGCAGCAGTCCGTGGAGGTGGGCGACCACATCCTGCACATCTGCCAGGTGGACAAGTTCCTGGGCGATGAGGACAAGAAAGGTCTGTATGCTTGGAACGGCTTTGGAAAGGTCGCATCTGCGGCAGAAGGTTGAATCTTAAAGCAGGAAGGAGGCGTCAGCGGTGGCCATCTGCATCAAGGACTGTATTCAGAATATGAATCTGGTGATCGGCTGTCCCATTGGCTGCAGCTACTGCTACGCCAGAGACAATGTCCGCCGGTTCCACATGATCGACGACTTTGAAAAGCCGGAGTTCTTCCCAGGTAAGCTGCGGCTGATGGAGAAGAAGCGTCCTCAAAATTTCCTGCTCACCGGCATGAGCGATTTTGCCCACTGGCAGACAGAGTGGCGAGATCAGGTATTTTCCAAAATGGCTGAAAATCCACAGCACCAGTATCTGTTCTTGACCAAGCGGCCGGAGGACATCGTCTTTTCCACCCCATTAGACAATGCCTGGTTCGGCGTGACTGTGACTTCCAGCAGGGAGAAAGGCCGCATCCAGACTTTACGGGAGCACATCCGCGGCGGGCATTACCATGTGACCTTTGAACCCATGTTTGACAACATCGGTACAGTAGACCTCACTGGCATCGAATGGATCGTCATTGGTACTGAGACTGGACGCAGGAAGGGCAAGGCCGTCTCCAAACCGGAGTGGGTGTGGAATTTGACTCATCAGGCTCACGCACTTGGTACTCCTGTGTTCATGAAGGAAGATCTGCTTCCTATCATTGGCGAGGAAAGCATGACACAAGAGTTGCCTCCGGCCTTCTGCCGGGTATTGGAGGAACAGAAAGCATGGCGGAAATAGTGGAAAGCGGTGTCCTGATCCGGGATGTGGAAACGAAAAACATCATGACCAAATCCACCCTTCCAGTGGGCGGCTATTCGGTGAACCCCTATGTAGGCTGCACCCACGGCTGTAAGTACTGCTACGCCTCGTTTATGAAGCGATTTACCGGGCATACCGAACCATGGGGCACCTTTCTGGATGTGAAACACTGGCCTGCCATTTGCTGGGGTTAGATAGCGATACTTTTTACATCTACCATGTTGCGGCGGTCATGGTTGACAACTTGCGTCGGCTCCTGCTCGGTATCAACCTGTCCGACAAAGCTATAATGGATTTCGATTTTCCGGGTGTTGGTTTCCCGGTCTAATTCATGTATCAAAATACGGTCGATAAACTCATGGACGTTTTCATAGGTCAATTCCTGTATGTCGCTGTATTTCCCGACAATCTGAATAAACCTTGATATATCCCTTTTTCGCTCGGTAACGGTTGCGATCTGCTGTTGTAACTCGTCTATCCTTGCGGCAAGGGATTTCTTTTCGTCCTCATAGCCGGAAGTTAGAAACACAAACCGTTCATCTGTCAGTCTGCCTAATGCGTTGTCCTCATACAGCTTGCGGAAAAGCGTGTCAAGTTCGGTCATACGCGCCTGTGCTTTGAAAAGTTCCTTTTGCTGCTGCGCTAATGCCTTTCTCGCTTCCATGTCGCCGTACTCGGTAGCTTTACAGATAAAGTCCTGTTCGTGTTCCTTAACATACCGCAAAACCCGCCGCATATCTTCCAGCACTAAATCAAGAAGTACGTTTTTGCGGATATAATGAGAGGTACACTCGCTGCCTGTCCTTGCCCTGTTGCGCCATGCGCCGCAAGAATAGGAAAACTTGCGCGGCTCGATATTTACGCCCTGTTGGTAATACATCTTATGTCTGCAACCAGCGCAAAACAGCAAGCCGGAAAAAATATCAATCTCCGCTGCTTTTGTCGGGCGGTGGCGGGTAGCAATCCGCTTTTGCGCAAGTTCAAAGGTTTCCTCGTCAACAAGCGGCTCATGGGTGTTTGGGAAGAAATAGCGTTGTTCTTCTTCGTTCTTCCGGGTCTTTTTCGACTTGTAGGATACCTTGTGAGTTTTCGCGGTTATGGTATGCCCTAAATATTCCTGCCTTGCTAATATGTCATAGAGCGTTTTGTCCGGCCAAGTATAGGGGGCGATCATTGCCCGCTGATACCGCGCCTGTCCTGTACGCTGATAGCGCAACGCTCCAATCGTCAAGACTTTGTTTTCCGCAAGCCATTTTTGGATTTCGCACATACGCACGCCGCTAACAAACATAGCGAAAACCTGTTTGACAATCGGCGCGGTTTCCGGGTCGGGTATAAGGTGGTGGCGGTTGTTCGGGTCTGGGATATAGCCGTATGGATATTCCCCGTTGACGCGCTCGCCTTTTTGCGCCTGTGCCTGTTTAACTGCGCGGATTTTCTTGCTTGTGTCGCGGGCGTAAAACTCGTTAAACCAGTTCCGCAAGGGGGTAAACTCGTTATCCTCCCGCGCTGTGTCAACTCCGTCGTTGATCGCGATATAGCGTACTCCGTTTTCGGGAAATACAATCTCTATGAGTTCGCCCGTTTTCAGATAGTTTCTGCCAAGACGGGAAAGGTCTTTGGTAATGACCGTCGCCACTCGTCCGGCTTCCACTTCCTGCAACATCGCTTGCAGCCCCTCGCGCTCAAAACTCACGCCGGAAAATCCGTCGTCCACAAAAAACTTTGTGTTCAAAAAATGGTGTTCGTCCGCATAGCGTTGAAGTATCATTTTTTGGTGCTGTATGCTTCCGCTTTCTCCGGCTTGCATATCCTCTTGACTTAAACGGCAGTAAAGGGCGGTGATTTTATTCGACTGTAACATTAGTCCTCCTTTCCGACAGCCGAATAAACAGGTATAATGTGTTGCTATCATTATACCATATCCCGCCGCCTAATGCACTACTCGGACGCTAAAAATCCCGGATTTCCGGGCTTTTTCTGCAAATCCTTTACAATGAGTTTCTCAATCTTTTTATGGATTGTATCGGTTGCCTTTTCACTCGGCAACGCTTGAACAAGATAGGTGATTTTCCCTATTTTGCGTTCGGTTGTAATTGTCTGTTTTTTATCCATTAGAAAAACCTCCTTTTCCTGTATGGATAAACTATATTCGTCAAAAGGCAAAAACGGGCGGTTGTTAGCTGCAACCTCACGGGAGTTTCACCCCGGCCCATGCTTATGGGTGCGCCGCGCAATACTTTGAGGGTGTTCAACGCGGGAGTATCATTGTGCCGCCTTGTATGTCGTCGCCCACAAGCTGCTAAACTTGTTTTACGGCGCGGTAGTTCTCGCTCGACTTTTCCCCAACGGGGAAAAGCGGTCATGGCGTACCCGCCGCCCGGCTCGGTACAGACGGAATGTACCCGTTGCCTGTTATGCTGCGCACCAAAGGCCGCTTTCTTTGTCAAGGAACAATAGGCTTTGTCGGCCTGTAACAGTACACCGTTTCCGATGTGCTGTTACGGAACGACAAATAGCCCATAACGGGAAGCGTGGAAAGGGGACACGCTCCCCGCATGGGCTAAAAGATTATCCTACATGAAAAGCAAGGGTGCGGGTACAAAGTTTCGCTATGTAACCCTCGTAATGCTTCAAGATCGCGCACATGGCGGTTGTGTCGCCGTTTGCCGCTGCGGAAATGACAGGGAACGGCAACAGATTTTCAGATTTCCTAACGGTATTCATCATCTGCTTTTCCCTCCAAATACTGTTTGATTTTCGCAAGCGCGGATTTCCTGTGCCGGAAAACCGTCGTGCGTACAACATTCAGCAGTTCAGCAATTTCCGCGTCGCTCATGTCCAAGAAGTAGGACAAAAGGATAATGTCGCGTTTCCTTTCGGGCAAAGCGTTAAGGGCTTCGGCAAGCAGTTCATTTTTGACGAGTACATCAAAGCCGGACACTTGAAAACGGAAATAATCGCTTTTGTATTCGTCCGTTGTGAAAAGCTGCGCGAGTTCGCTTTCGCTCAAATCCGAAAAAGGTACTTCGCGTGCTGCGCGTTTCGCAAGAGTGCGGCGGTGGCTTTTCGCTTCGCCAACCAAAGTTTTCTTTGCTAATGCGTCGTACTGATGTTGTATTCTTTCCTTGTCGGAAGAAGATAGCTCCATAGAGTTCACCTCCTTCCCGCGTGGAGTAGAGGACGGGAGTTAAGGGCTTGTCCTCTCTGCCCCTTTCGCTCCGTACCCGTTCGGGAGATGGCTCTTGAGTGCGCTTTTCAGAAAAAAGTTGAAAAAAGCAAAATGCGCCCGTCCGCAAGACGCGGACGGGCGCAAAGGAAATGTAAGCAGTAGCTAAATGTATTGACAGTTCACATTCATAGCCGGAATATCCCGCTTGCGGAGCATAGCTTTTTTGACCGCAAAGCATTAGGCGGGTTACGGTAGTGTCAAGTATTTTTCGCAAAATGGTTTGCAGGCCCTGGCATGAGAGAAGTCAGCCAGCAATGGAGGCATCCTCAACGGCAGCCTCCAGGTGCTTCATGTTCATGTATTTCTTGTTACCCCACTGGGTACCGGCTACATGGCGCAGCCGGGCACAGACCAGCATGAGGGCGGAGTTGCCGTCCGGGAAGCTCCCCACCACGCGAGTGCGGCGGCGGATTTCCCGGTTCAGTCTCTCAATTACATTATTGGTCCGGATACGAGTCCAGTGCTCGCTGGGGAAATCGCAGTAAGTCAGCGTTTCTTCAATGCCGTCCTCCACCTTCCTGGCGGCCTCTTTCAGCTTCATGGAGCGCAGTTGCTCCACCACGGCTTTGGCTTTCTCCCGGGCCGCTCTTTTGCTTTCCTGGGCATGGATTGCCTTGAGCATCTTTGCCACCAGCTTCACCTTGGAGCGAGGCGTGACAGAGAACACATTGCGGTAAAAGTGGACGGTGCAGCGCTGGTACTTGGCTTCGGGGAATACTTCTCCCACAGCCTCCAGCATACCAAGACACTTGTCGCCAACAATGAGTTTCACTCCGTCCAGGCCACGGCTGCGGAGCCACTGGAAGAAGCTGATCCAACTGGCCTTGTCCTCTTTCATGCCCTCGGCGGCACCAAGAACCTCACGGTATCCGTCCTCCTTTACCGCAATCGCCACCAGAATGGCCACATTTTCAAACTCTCCGCCCCAATTTCGGCGCAGGTAGATCCCATCCACATAGACATACGGATAGCGCCCACCTTGCAGAGGGCGGTTCCGCCAGTCCTCAATGTGGACATACGCTTTCTTATTCAGCTCGCTGATGGTGGCCGGAGACACCTTGCTTCCCCACAGAGCCTCGGTAATATCCTCTACGCGCCGGACGGATACGCCTGCCAGGTACATCTCAATGAGGGCTTCCTCCACGCTGCTCTCCCGGCGGCGATACCGCTCAATGATGGCGGTCTCGAAGGAGATCCCTTTGAGCTTGGGTACCTTGAGGGTAACATCCCCGGAAGTGGTGGTAAGATTGCGGCTGTAGTGGCCGCTGCGGTATCCCTGGCGCTGCTCATTACGCTCGTACCGGGCCGCCTGGGTCAGCTTTTGAGCCTCAGTCTCCAGCAGCTCGTTGAGAGTTTCCTCTACGCTCCCACGCACAAGTTCCTTGAGTTCGTTCTTGATTACGGCCTCGTTTAGTTGTACAATCTTCTCGGACATGGTTTGCTCTCTCCTTTCAGAATGGTGTGTCGCAACTTCATTCTACCAGAGTTCTGCAAACCATGTCTTCTTTTATCCTCTTTTCAATTTGCGAAACTTATTGTACCTTATCCGGGTTACAGTAAATAAAAATGGACACGGCGATACCTCCCCGATACCGCCGTATCCTTAAAAAAGGGCGACTTTAATACACTACCCGCAATCCATTCTATAATAGGGAACAGCGGCTTTTGCGCAATATTAAATAAAAAAGCCGATAACACATAGGTTTTTTGACCTAATGCGTTATCGGCTCTGCGTCTATGCGTCTGGCACTTTTAATCATTTTTTTTTGAATTTATTATATGTGTTAGCTAACTGTCCACAAGCCGCGTTAATCTCTCTGCCATGAGAAACTCTTATAGTAACTTCAAGTCCTGCTTGCTCTAATTGATGTTTGAATGCAACTATTTCCCGTTTCTGTGGTGCTTTAATTCTTGAATTGCTTGTTGGGTTGTATTGTAACACGTTAATCATAACTTTTTTGCCCCGAAACCATTTTGCAAGTTGTCTTACATCTGAGGGCCGGTCATTTATACCCGGTAAAAGCAAATACGCAAAGACAATTTTGCGATTATGCCTTTCAGAATAGGATAAGGCTTGCTTAACAACATCTTCAATAGCATATATGCGCATGTGAGGAATAATACGATTTCTTGCAGATTGTGTTGCTGCGTGTAAAGATATTGTCAACTGAATTTTAAGATGTTCCTCGCGCAATTTTTTTAATTGATCGACCGGACCAACTGTTGATATGGTAATGCCGTCGGTTGGAAAGTTGAGCCCATATCTATCTCGGAGAATATGGATTGCTTTTATCAAGTTGTCATAATTGAATAAAGGCTCTCCCATACCCATAAAAACGATACGGTTTACTTTTCGACGCAACAATATAATCTGTTGTACGATTTCTGACGATGTTAGATTACGAACAAAGCCATTTCGCCCGGACTCACAAAAAATACAACCAACAGGACAACCGACTTGTGTGCTCACGCAAACAGTTCCACCATCTCGCCGCTTGATAAAACCGTTTCAATGTATTTGTTGTCTTTCAGTTCGTAAACATACTTTTCAGTATCACTGCTTTTGCAAATATTTTTTACCAACATTGATAGATTTTTTTTGCGTGGTAATTGCTTATATAATTCTTCATATAAGGCTTTTGCTTCATTCTCGCCAATAACTTCCGACATTTCTTTGTAAGTAAATCCGTATGGATCATTCCGTACTTCCGCAGGCGTATATTTAGGTAAACGTTTCATTTTTATATCCTTTCTTCTAAATAATAAAAGTTTGTTTTTCTGTATTTTTGATTACAATCTCTAATTTTTCTACATCAATGATATGCGTCAATTTGCATTTAGGGCAGAAAAGAGGAAAATCTTTTTTTTCAATGCTTATCTAATACGCATGCTATGCAACATAAACGCCGCCTCCTTTTACATAAATTTTATTTTATCAGAAAATCAGTCTACTGTCAATACACAACAGGAAGTATTTAACCTAATGATATGAATTGTGTGGACATATCCAAAAAGAAAGGTGAACTGTAAAATGTAACAGGGTGAATGAAAATGGCAAAAAGACCCGTACCATTGTACGACTTTAAGGCTTTCGGGGCAGCTATAAAAGCCGCGAGAAATGAATACGGCGAGAGCCGCAAAAAGGTAAGCGACGAGTTATATATTTCCCCGCGCTACCTTGCGAATATCGAGAACAAGGGACAACAGCCGAGTTTACAGGTATTCTATGACCTTGTAACCCGGTATCATATTTCGGTAGATCAATTTTTCTTCCCGAACAGCAATGCGGAGAAATCCACCGGGCGGCGGCAGCTTGACGCGCTGCTGGACGGTATGAGCGATAAAGGCATACGGATTGTAACCGCAACGGCAAGGGAGATAACAGAAGTCGAACAAGCAGAGGACTAACCTCACAATATGGGAAGCAGGAGATTGCAGCGCATAGGGGCTGCAATCTTTTTTTGCGCCAAATTAGAAAGAGAGTGCAACAAACGCTGCCTTTGAAACGGGATAAGGAGTAGATAGCAAGCACAGCAAACGAGTACCCGTTTGCGAAAAGTGCTTGTTGGGATAATCCCAAACCCTTATACCGAAAGGCGGTGCGGAAATGGAAAACCGAAAGAGAAATATACAGATGAAGTTTTACGTTACGGAAGAAGAAAAGCGGCTGATCGACGAGAAGATGAAGCAGCTTCCCATAAAGCAGTATGGGGCATACTTCCGTAAAATGGCGATAGACGGGTATATTCTTGTCGTTGACCGAAGCGACACAAAAGCATATATCCGGGAACTGCAAGCGGTGAGCCGGAACATCAACCAGATTGCAAAACGCGCCAATGCGACGGGGACGGTTTACAGGCAGGATATAGAGGACATTAAAAAGGCGGTGGACGAGATATGGCGGTTACAAAGACGCACCCTATTAAATCAACCTTAAAGGCTGCGATAGACTATATCTTAAATCCCGAAAAGACAGACGGGAAGCTGCTTGCGTCCTCTTTCGGCTGCGGGCTGGAAACCGCCGATATTGAGTTTGCATGGACGCGGGAAGCTGCCGGAGATCGCGGCACACATTTAGGGCGGCACTTGATACAATCCTTTGCGGTGGGAGAAACCACACCGGAAGAAGCGCACAAAATCGGCATGGAACTTGCCGGGGCGGTATTAGGCGGCAAGTATGAGTTTGTTTTGACAACTCACGTCGATAAAGACCATCTGCATAATCACTTGATTTTCAACGCGGTTAGCTTCGTTGACTACAAAAAGTACCATTCCAACAAGCAAAGCTATCACTTTATCCGGCGCACCAGCGACAGGATATGTAAAGAGCATGGGCTATCCGTCGTCGTACCGGGACAGGACAAGGGAAAAAGCTATGCAGAATACACCGCCGAAAAGCAAGGGACAAGCTACAAAGCAAAGCTGAAAACGGCGATAGATACTCTCATTCCCCAAGTGAAAGATTTTGACGAACTGCTGCGCCGCTTGCAGGAAATGGGGTATGAAATCAAACAGGGCAAATACATTTCCTTTCGCGCTGCCGGACAGGAACGGTTTACCCGCACAAAGACGCTCGGCGCGGCCTATACGGAAGAAGCGATAAAGGAGCGTATCAAGGGCGTGTATGTTGCCAAAACAAAAACGCTGCGGGAAGATAAGAAAATCCGGCTTGTCGTCGATCTTGAAAACAGTATCAAAGCCCAACAGTCGGCGGGCTATGAACGGTGGGCAAAAATCCATAATCTGAAACAGGCTGCTAAAAGCATGAACTTCCTAACCGAAAACAAGATTGAGTATTATAGCGAACTTGAAAGCAAGATAGCCGATATTATGACCGCTCATGACGCGGCGGCAAAGGCGGTTAAGGAAGTGGAACAGCGTATGTCTGATTTGTCGCTGCTTATCAAGCACACCACCACATACCGACAGTTAAAACCGATTTACGATGAATACCGAAAATCGCCGGACAAGGAAAAGTATCTGCGGGGGCATGAAAGCGAAATTATCCTGTTTGAAGCTGCGGCAAGGGCATTAAAGGAAATGCAGATAAAGAAGCTGCCCGATCTCGCCGCGCTGCGCAAGGAGTATAGAAGCTTAAACGACAGGAAAACCAAATTGTATGAAGATTATCGGCAAGCCAAGAAGCAAATGCAGGAATACGGCGTTGTCAAAAAGAACGTCGATAGTATTCTTTACCCGTCCCAAAGCAGGGCGCGGGAGCAGGAGCGATAAGGCGCAAAACATGGGGTGGCAAGTGGAATGTTAAGGGCTGAAAACGCCTGTGTTTCTGCGGCTTCCAGCGCATGAAAACGACATAGACGATAAAGTATATTCAAACCCGCAAAAACGGCTTTCTAATTGTCCACGCAAGGACAAAAAAAGAACAGGGGCGCGGTGCCGGAAATCGGCAACCGCGCCCCTGTTCTCTATGGGCTATTCCTCGTCGGTCAAGATAAACTCCCTTTCGGAAAACTCGCTGTCCGTCATGGCTTGCAGCTTGTTCACCGCTGCGGCGGCAAGCTGGCGCATATCCTCGTCCATGTAGGGCATGGCGGCAAGGATATTTTCAAGCGTTGTTTCCCGGCTGTCCTCGGCGTAGATCGCAACAATGTTTTCTTCCTCAATGGTAAAGCGGGTATTCATGCTATCAAACCTCCAAATCCTTTTTATGCTCTTTCTGTTTATCTTTCGGCTGCTGCGCCGCCTGTTTCTTGTATTCGTCCAGCTTCTTCAAAATGGACGGTTTTTTCTGCGGCTGTTCCCGTTTCTCGGCTTTTACCGCTTTTGCAAGGTCGGTAACGGAAATCGCTTCCCCCGCCTTTGCCCGCTGCTCAAAATCTGCAACGGTGGGCGTTTGCGGCGTATTGTTGATAAGCCCGTCAAAATTGTTGTCGTTCTGCTCTATGGTGTCCTCGACGTGCTTTAAGGGATTATCCCGCTGCGGCTGCTCGGCGGCTATGGCATAAGCCTGTGTGCCATTCCCCATAATGAGATACTTCCCGTCCTCCGACGCATGGTGAAAACCAAATCCCGCCGCTTCGATCTGTTCACGGCTCATATCGGTAATATGAAAATTGCCCCTCGGCGTTCTAACGGTTTCACCCGTCAAAAGGCTGTCGGGGGTCGCTTCCGGCTGCTGCTTTTCAAGCTGCCCGTCCTTGTAGGAATATCCTTGCGCCGCGATTGCTTCAAGGGTCTTGCCCGTAACGTCGCCATAAATCCGCTTGTCTGCGTCAACCAGCATTTGCAAAGTGTCTTGTACGGTGTCGGACAAGGCTTGCTGCTGTTCGGGCGGCAGCTTGTCAAATACGGGGGTCTGCTGCTCCTGCAAAAACTCCGGCACTTGCTGAAAACCGATACTGTCTACATAGTGGGCGGTGTCCTCGTCGTTCTGATGAAGCACAACAATGTCGGAAACGGAAAGGCTATGCCCCTTAAAGTCGGCGGGGTGGTCGATATTAAACCTTTCCCAAATGTCGCCCAGCGTCATATCCTTTGTAAGCGGTGCAGTATAGACGAGTTCATAATTTACCCGGTCAATGGTAAGTCCAGCCGCTTGCAGACGGTCATAAGGCTCAAAGCGCAAGTCCCTTGTTTCGTCCCCGCGCTTTAACTGATAAATGGAAAAGGTATCGCCCTGCTCCTGCTCGGCTTGCCGCTGCTGCTGCAACTCGGTAAAATGCCCCTCAATCTCGGTAATGAGTTCCTTTGCGGTGGTCTGTATTGTTTCAAGGGACGCTTTTAACTCGGTCATTTCCTTGCCGCTGCTCCAACCAGCCACATAGCCGAAAGAGTAATCGGAAGTATCAAGGCCGAAATGCTGGCAAACCGTATAAGCGACGCTTTCCGCTTCTACCTCGCAGGTATGGCGGTCAACGCGGTTTTGCTGCTCCGGCGGGGCGTTTAAGTCTACGTCGTGCAGCTTCGCATGGGCGATTTCGTGAATGGCGGTCTTTACCGCCTGTAATTCACTCACGCCCTCTTTGATTGCAATACGCTTGTCGGTCAAACTGAAATACCCATTTGCGCCGTTTGTGATCTGCTCAAATGCAATCGGGACGGGGGACGCTTTTTCAAGGGCGGCGAAAAAATCCTCGTACTGCTCCACATCGGCAAGCAGCGGTTTAACGGAAAGGTCGGGAAACTCCTTGCCCTCGGTCTGCGAAATATCAAAGACGGTTATAACCTTAAAGGCGGGGACGGTGATTTCCTTTTCTTCCTTTACCACTTTTCCCTCGCGGTCAAGCATGGGCTTTCTCGTTTCGGGGTCGATTTTATCAACCAGCTTTTTCACCTTGTAGGGCGCGGGGGCAAAGATTTTAATGCCTTTCTCGCCTTTCTTTACATGGCGGTCAAACTCCTTTTCCCATTGACGGAAGCCCATTACCAAATTGCCGCCCTGCATAGCAATTAGGATAGTGTTATTCAAACTATAATCATGGAACTTTGACATAGCGGTTAGAAACTCTTTGTAGCGGTCGCTGTCAAAAATCGCCTGTACGCCCTGTTCCAAACGCGCGGTGATCTCCTTTACCTTTTCGGCGGGCTTTTCGGAAGTAAGGATAATGGGGACGACGGGGCGGGGCTGCTGCGGCTCTGCGGCCTGTGCGTCTGCTTGCTGCGTTTCGGCTGCGTCCATATAGGCTTTGTCCTGTTCGCCGCGCTCCGGCTGCGGGTAACTCATAATGCGGTATTCTTCCGGCACTTCGCGCCCCTCAAACTGCCGTTCCCACTCGTCGCCGCTTTCCACGATATAGCCGTACTCGGTAAACGCGCCTTTTTCCTGCGCGGCAGCGTTCCTGCCAAAAGTAGAAAGGTCAATGCCGCCTTTCCATTCTTCGGGCATTTGTACCATGCCGGATTGATTTAAGTAATAGTCGCCCAAATCGTGGTAGTTATGTACTTCGGGGATATGGACGTAAAAATCCACGTTGTAGGTGAAGTCAATTACCTGTCCAATATTTGCAAGCCCGTTTTTCTGCTGCAAAGCTGCGTTCAGCTTGCCAACCTCGGCGGGGTCAAGCTGTTCGAGCCGCGCCGCAAGAAAATTGAGTTCGTCCACGTCGGCGGCGCATACCATTTCATAAGGCAAGGCAATATGTTTCTCCGGGTCGTCGGAATAGCCGCGAATGGAAAAATCCTGCGGGTTGTCGGCGGTAATGCCGACGTTCCGCATAGCTTCGTGCAACTGCTCCTTTGTGGCGGGCATATCCAACCAATAGCCGCCGGGGTCGCCCGCGTCAAAGCGGCTGCGGTTGCCTATCATAATAGAAAACTGTTCGCTCATGTGTTCACGCTCCTTTTCCTGCCCGGTATTTTCGGGGATAGCTGCCGCCTGTTGCTGCTGCGGGGGTTCTTCGCCCTCTATGGTGTAGTCCGGCATGAGCATACCGTTTACTTTGAAATAGTCGGCGTACTCCTGCGGGATAGGCGGGGAGATTTCCGTAAACAAGCGGTCATACGCTTTGATACGCCCATTCAGATACTTTTCCATAGCTGCCTTGTCGGTGAAAACCTTTCTATCTTGTCCGGCAATCTTCGCTTGGGTTCTGCTTGGGCTGTTGGTGCGCACGCTCCATGTATGCAAGACCAGATCGCGCCGGATATGTCATCGGTTGCTGCGATTGTCTGTATCAAAACCGCATAAATACCGACGCACACAAGAATTAGAAAAGCCTGAAAACCGAGGGCAAGCAAGGATTTTAAGTAGTTCTGTCCCATGCCGCCCCATTCACGATTTACCATTGTCGCAACGGGGATAGGGGCGATACTCGTTACAAGGTATATTTCAATCATGCGCCCGTACACCACCAGCATGATACAGATAGACAACGCTTTCATGGTAAGCCCCACAAAGAGTGATTGAAACCATAGCCCCAAAAGCCCGCCGACGCTCATAGCGTCCAGCTTTGCTTCTATATCGGTGATAACGGTTGCAATATCTATGCTTGTGTCGGATATGATAACGCCCGCGCTGTCGTTGACGACGCTCTGTGTAATGTCAAATACGCCCATGACGATGTTCCAAGTATTTGTTACCAGCAGCACCGCAACAAAGGTTTTGAAAATCCACTTGAAGAAAATCCAAGTGTCGAGATCGTGCAGATTGTTTTTCTCAATTACAAGCTGGATTAGTTCGTAGCACATGACAAAGGTAATGATAACGCCCGCAATCGGCACAATGACGTTTTCCGATAGGCTGCGTATCATATTGAATATGCCCGCGTTCCACCCGGCGGGGGTTGTGCCGACTTGCGTTGCGATTTCTCCAACCTCTGTATTTACGCTGTCGAACAGCCCGGAGAGATTAGAGAGTATTCCGTCTGTCAAAATGCCGCGAAACCAATCTTCAATCATCTGCCATATCAAAAGCTAATCCCTCCTTTCCCGCGCCCTCCCGCGTGAAGCGGGAGAGCGCGGCGGGTAGTGTTAGTTTGTGGCATTATCCAAACAGGCCGGAGAGCAGCGGGACAAGGGTAAGGCCGATAAGGGCAACGCCGCCGCCCGCCATCAACTGTTTCATGCCCTGCGACTTCGCGCCGGGGTTATCGTTGCCGTACCCCTCCATGAGGTTAATGCCGCCCCAAATGCCAAGTCCTGCGCCAAGCGCGATTACCAAAGTCTGCAATACGTCAACTGCGCTGTTGAAAAAATCCATATAAACCTCGCTTTCTGCCGCTAAAACGGCTCAAAAAATGTTGTTGGAAATAAAAATGCCGCCGTTTTTATTCGGCGGCTGCGTCCTCGTCGGACAAATCTATTTCGTATATGTCAAAGGGTTCGTCGGGCTTTACGATTGCCGGACGGGTGGACATATACCGTTCAACGTCAAAAGCGTTTTTCTTGTCGAAGTCGGAAAGGTATTTGTAGTTCGGGTGCTGCGTTATATCGTACTTATCGCTGAAAAAGGGGCGCACGCCGCGCAACTGCAAAATACATTTTCCTCCGTCCATAACTGCGATTTCGTCCTGTGTCATCAACTCCTTTCCCAATTTCTGATAATTGAGGCCATGAGAAACCTGCGTGCCGCGATTTTCGGAAGTGTTGAAACTGTCGATTGTTTCACGTCCCAAGTTCTCCGAAATATCCTTTGCATTTTTCCCGCGCCCTCCCAAAAACAAGGTGCTGTCGGCATTGTCAAGTATGATTTCTGCCGCGTCCTTGTAAATGGCTTTTAGCTGGCTCTGCGATTGCAGAATGATAGAAGCCGAGATTTCCCGGCTGCGGATTGTGGCAATCAATTTTTCAAACTGCGGGATTTGTCCAATGTTTGCAAACTCGTCTAACAGGCAGCGAACATGAACCGGCAGCTTGCCGCCGTATTCGTCGTCGGCCTTGTCGCACAAGAGATTAAATAACTGCGATTGCAGCATAGCGATAACAAAATTAAACGTGCTGTCCGTATCGCTCATAATCAAAAACAAAGCTGTTTTTCTGTCGCCTAACGTGTCAAGTTCTAATTCGTCGTAGGACATAAGATCGCGCAATTCCTTTATATCAAAAGGAGCGAGCCTCGCACCGCAAGAAATGAGGATTGATTTTGCGGTTTTGCCCGAAACGAGTTGTCAAGGACTTTTTAATCAAATTCACAAAAAAGCCACAAAAAAAGTGCCAGGAAGCAGATTTTAGCTCCTGACACTTTGGCGGATGGGTTATTTTCTCCTGCTTAACAGTTCGTCGCAAAGGTACGCATATTCCGGCAGTTGGTCGATATAGGGTTTCCAGCGCCGCTTAATCTCGGCCAGTTCCAGCGGATCGGCGTCCTCGAAGTCATGGTCGTTTCCGGTCATTCCAAAAACATCCAGTGCTATATCATTCAAGCACTCATTACAAAGACCGGCAGCGGACTCTATCCAGTTGCCGGTGTCAATATAGACCGGGTCGATAGATATTGCCAGCCACACATAGCCGACCTTATCCGACCAAACCAAATCATAAGCGGTCATCTGCCGGATATGTTTCTCAAACACTTTGCGGACGCGCTCAATCTCATTTTTCTCTTTTTCTGTGTACAGCATTTTCATGTCCTCCTTGGCTAAAGTTTTGGTGTGTACCATCATCAGTTTAACACAAGGCGGCTGGCTTTATCAGCCGGTCACATCTGCTGTATCTCGTTTTTGAGCATACGCTTGATTTTGTCGCTCATGGTCTCGGTGCTGGTATTGCTGAAATGGACGCGCACCTTGTAGGTGGTCTTGCCGATTTTCTTTACCAGCGCGGGGGCGTCCTCCGGCGCTCTGGCGGGGGTGGTGCCTGCGGTCTGCATGGTACGGGTTTCTTTGTTCATGGCGCTCCTTTCTCCGGGCGGGGCTGCGCCGTCCGGCAAAACAATCAATCGCTCTTACGGTTTACAATGTCTTTCGCCGCCTGCTTAGTGGCCCCGGCGTTTTCCTCCCGGAAGTTCTTCCCGGCAAAGAGGATCGGGGCGCACCGTTCCAGGATACGGTCATAGATACGGGCGTGGGCCAGGTCGGGCGGGTTCTTGAGTTCGGCCAGCTTCAGGTTGGTGGTGATGATCATGGGCCTGCGGCTGCGGTAGCGGCTGTCAATGACGAAAAACATCTGCTCCATCGCATACTCGGTGCTGCGCTCCACACCCAAATCGTCAATGATGAGCAGGTCGTACTCGTCAAAGCTGGCGATAAAGTCGGCCCTGTCATCGGAGAACATCCCCGTCAGGCGGTTCAGGATGGTGGGAAAGTTTGTCATCAGCACCGGCACATCCCGGTCAAGCAGGGCGTTGGCGATACAACCGGCGAAAAAGGACTTGCCGGTTCCCACATCCCCAAACAGCAGCAGGCCAGTGTTGTTTCGGTATGCCTCCTTCCAGTTCTCTACATAGGCGCGGGCCTTGTCCATCAGAGGATTTTGGCCGTTGTCGTTGGCAAAGGTGTAGTCGTACAGATAGCGGTCTTGCAGGCCCTGGGCTTTCCGGCGCTTGATACGCTCCATGCGGCGCTGCCGTTCCTCGGCGGCCTTGCGCTGTTCCTCGGCCTCCCGCTGGCACTGGCAGATACAGCGGGGCATGAAGTAGCCTGGTTTTCCAAAGCATGGCACAACGGTCTGCCTCTGGCCGCCGCACTTCTTGCAGTGAATGAGGCCGTCTGCCGGGTCTATGTACTCGTCCCCGGCCAGCTCCACACCGGCGGCTGCCTTGTCGATCAGCGCCCGGATTTCTGCGGTAATCTCCATCATACGGTTTCATCCTCCTTTACGCTGTAATCCCGGTTGCGGGTGGGCGGGGCTGCTTTCTTCGCGTCCTCACCGGCCCAGCGCCGGATGGTGGCGGCATGGCTCTGATACCGCTTGCCGGTAGAAGCCATATACTCGGACAGCTTTTCGATGTACTGGCCCCATACGGTGGGAAAGCTGGCCTGCAAGTCTGCCAGTTCCTCGTCCGTCAGGAAAACATTCTGGTAACGGCCATAGGCGCGGGCGGGGCGTCCCTTCTCTATCTCTCTCTTTATCTCTATCTCTTTCTCTAACTCTATCTCTATCTCTGGTGGACGAATGTCGGACAAATGTCCGCCGTTTGTCCGAGGCGCGGAAAGAGCCTTGTTTTGAAGCCTCGCTGCCCGCTTTCGCTCGGCCTCGGTGGAGGACTGGCCGATCAGCAGTTCGATATTGCTCATGTAGAAGGTGCCGCTGTCCAGCACTTCCACAAGGCCCAGCTTCAGGAAGATTTGCAAGGCCCTCTCCACAGTGCCAATCTGCTGGCGGGTGATGGTGGCGATCATCTGCGCCGTGTAGGGGATATTCTCGTCAAGCTGGAGCCGCCCGCCGTGTTTCAGGGATTTCAGATACAGCTTGAGCAGGATGTTGGAGTACAGAACACCGTCCTGCATACTTTCCAGCAGCACGATGGAGTCATCGTCAAAATAGTTCTCTTTGAGTTTCAGGTAGTAATATTTTCGATTGTCTGACATGGGTTCCTCCTTGGGGTTCGTTTTGGGCTTCTGTACGCATTTAGAGGGCCGTTTTGGGGGTCAGAGGATAAATGTATCAGGCCCCTGCCGACACCCTCGAAAAAGTCCTTGATTTACAAGGGGTTTTCGGCCCCTAAAGCGTGACACTTAGCCCTCTGTTTGCGCTTGCGCTGGGCGGCCTTGATACGCTTCATGCGTCCGGCACATTCCGGGCAGTATTTGGCCCGGTTGGAGCCGGGGGTGAACAGCGCACCACAGACAGCGCACCGTTTGGCGTCCAGGCGGTGGAACAGGGCTGTTTCCAGCTCTCTGTCCAGCGGCAGCACCGCCGCCCGGAACCACCGGCACAGCAGGGAGTAGGAAATGGACTGGACACAGACACATTCCTCCCCATCGTCCAGCGCGATACAGTTGCCGCCGTCATAGTTGCAGCACTCATGTACCAGCCGCCGCGCTCTGCGGTACTGGCGGTAGTCCATGACGGGGATGGGTTCAGGCTTGCTTTTCTTCATGCTGGCACTTCCTGCACCCGCCGCAGTTACCGCATCCCTGGCAGGCATGGGCCTCCGGCTCCGGGCCGGTGGGCGCGTCTGCCGGTTCCGGCTGCAAGAGGGCAAGGGGCAGGCGGATATTCAGGTGGACAGTGACGGGTAAAATAATCTGCTTCATAAGGCAATCTCCTTCCATGAGTGAATGTTGACAATTCTGTGCAAAGGTGTGTCGTGAAACGCGACGCACCGCAAGGGGTCGGCAAAACACCGTACCCTTTACCGCTCCGGCCCCCGGTCGCGGGGCTTGTCCCGTTCCTGGCGGGCCAGTTGGTCGGCGGCCTTGCGGAGCCGTTCCACGGCTTTCAGTTCCTCCCGCATGGCCTTCATGTCGATGCTGTCCACCTGCTTCTGGGCGGTCAGCAGGTCGATCTCGCGCCGCCATTCCTTCGGGGAAAGTTCCTCGCCGCTGGCTTTCAGTTCCTTCAGATACCGGTCTGCCGCGTCATAGAGGATCAGCTCCCGGCTGTGGCGCTGCTCGAACAGCTCCCGCTTTTCCGGCTTCATCCTGGCAAGCTGTTTATGAATGGCCTTGTACTCGTTGTACTGCGCCCACATCTCCCCGCGCTCGGTGAGGACAGCGATCCGGCGCTCGGCCTTGACGATCTCTCGCCGCAGGTCATAGTAGCGGGTGTTCATACCGGCAATTTTTTCATGGAGCTGCTGCATGGATTGGATGCCGTTGGCGTTCAGAAAATTGAACAGGGCGGCGCTCTCCTGCAATGCCCGGATTTTTCCGGTACGGGTGTCAGGCCGCTTGAGCTGCTGCTGGGCCTCCCACAAGTCCATCATGCTGGGCTGCTGACCCTCCGGCTTTTCGGCCTCGGCCTTCGACCAGTTGTAAAGGCGGGTAATGCGGGCCTTGATTTCTTTCAGCAGCTTATTGTCAGCGGCGATCTGCCGGTTGACTTCTCCCTTGTCGGTGCGGATGCCGCGCTTCTCCATCTGGCTGGCTGCTGGCCCCAGGTGGACAGAGGGGATTTTATCAATGCCCCGGCGCTTGTAGCTGCGGTGGTCTACCAGGGCAGGCTGACCGGCGGCCTCCAATGCCCGGTTGGTATAAGCCGCCCATGCCGCCCGCCAAATCTCCACATTCCCTTTGTCGTTCCAGTCGGTGGTGTCCTCCCGGTGGTTTTTCCAGCCGCCTTTCCCATCCGGGATACGCTGGCCGTTCTCGTCCAGGTCGTATGCCTTGCGGCACTTTGCGCCCCATGCGCCATTTTCTTTCAGGGGCCGGACGGTCAGCATGATATGAACATGGGGGTTGCCGGTTCCCTTGTCATGGATGGCAAAGTCGGCGCACATCCCCTTGTCCACAAAGTTGTCCTTCACATAGGCCCGTACAAGGGCAAGCTGCTGTTCTCTGGTAAGCTCGCGGGGGAGGGCCGCTTCAATCTCGCGGGCAAGCTGGCTGTCCCTGGCTTTCTCGATCTGCTCCACACTGTTCCAGAGGGTGGAGCGGTCTGCAAACTCCGGCGGGGCGTGGGCGGGCAGCATGATTTCCGCATGGACAACGCCGCCCTTCCGGGTGTAATCATGGGTCAGGCCGTCCCATTCATTTGTCAGTTTGGCTCCGCTTCGGTAGGCAGCTGCGGCAACAGCGGAACGGCCCTCGCTGCGCTTGATGATACTGACGGGGATATGGCAAAAATCTATGGGTGGCACCTCCTTTCGGCGGGGATATTTCAGGCTCCGTGGAGCCGAACAGACGCGAAGCGGGTGTTTGGCTGCGCGGGGCGCACAAGGGGTTTGGGGAGTGTAGCTCCCCATCGCGGACGAAGTACGCAACAGCCCCCGGCAGGGCGCACGACACCGGCAACGGTGTATAAGTGCGCCCTTGTAAACAAGGGACTTACGGCTTGTCCCCGGATTTCGGCAGTTTTGCGGCCAGTTCCGCCGCCCCCGGAAGATGGGACAGGGCAATCAGGAACGCCTTGACCTCTGCGCCGGGAAGGTCGGGGGCCAGAGGGAAAATGCCCTCCAAAATAGCCCCGCGTTCAATCAGGCGGCGGGTGCGGGCCTTGCGTTCCTCGTTGCGCTGCTTGTTCTCCAAAATCTTCTGGCGGTTCTCAAGCTGCCGGATCTCCTTCAGGACTTCTTCGCGCTCGTCTTTTTTCTGTTTCGCTTGGGCGGTGCTGTCTTTGTGCATATCGCTTTCTCCTTTGGCGGCTTCATCCAGCCGCGCTTGATATAATATTTCTGTAACTTGATAATGGCGTTGCGAACCGTGACAATGGCAGCCGATGTGGTAAAGCCTTCGGCCTCGGCAATCTCCTTAAACTGCTTGCCCTCCCAAAACCGGGCATGAAGGCAGCTTGCCTGCCGGGGCGTCAATGTGGCAAGGGCCTCCCGGAGCCGTTCCATCATCAGGGCGCGGGCGGCCTCCTGTTCCCGTTCCGTTTCCTTCTCCACCAGAATATCCTCCGGGGAAACGGCCTGCTCCGGGAAATGGTGTTCCATGCCGGGGGATGCGTCCAGAGAATAACAGTGATAATGCTGCTTGGCGTCATTGGCGTCCTCTGCGCGGCTTTCCTCCACAATGGCGTCTGCAACCTCGTCCGGCAGTTCTATGAAGGTGTCCGTTTCGTAGAGGGGATAATAATACTTTTTCAGGTTGATGGTTTTCATAGGCCTCTTGTCCATTTCCGGCGTATGAAGTACCGGCGCAGCCGCCGGAGCGCCGCATGGATGGACTTCCCCGCCTGGGATGGAGTGATACCCTCCATCGCGGCAATGTCCTTTACTTTCATCCCCAGCATATACCGGGCATGGACGCGGCGGGCCTGCGCTGGTGGCAAAGAGGAAAGGGCCTCATAGAGCCGCCGGAGCAGTTCGGCATATTCGGCTTGTGCCTCCTTTTCCATCAGGCAATCCTCCGGCGATGGCTGCGCCCAGCCGATGGCGGCCTTCTCGATCCCGTCGTCACAGTCAAGGGAGTAAAACGCCTTGTAGCGGTACATCTTACGCTCCCTGGCGGCCTCGGCCCGCTTGTCCAGCAGGAACGCCTCGGCGATTTCATCCGACACCTCCACAAAGGTGTCCTCGGTACAGAACGGGTAATATTGCTTGAGGTTGATCGTCTGCATAGGCCCGCCCTCACTCTGACGGAAAAAGGCCGTCATAGCAACGGCGCATATTCCGCAGGCCCCGCCGGATGGCAACGCTGACCTTGCTGCTGTGTACGCCCTCCATCCGGGCAATTTCCGGCTGGTTGATACCGACGATGTAGTAGGCCCGGACGCGGCGGGCCTGTGTGGGGGTGGCATGGGCCAGGGCCTCCGGCAAGGCGGCCAGCAGACGCAGATGGGCGGCCCGTTCCTCGCGCTCCAAAAAGATTTCCTCCGGCGATCTGCCGTGTTCCAGCGCATAGTTCTCCGCCCAGCTATATGCGTCCAGGGAGTACCAGGCGCGGTGGTAGACCTTCCGGCGCTCATAGTTGTTCATCTCGCGCTGGGCCTGCCGCATGGCCTCCCAGACCTCGTCGCTGACCTCTACAAACTCGTCGTGCTGGTAGTGGGGATAAATCCACCGCAGATTGATTGTTTTCATAGGCTTACCTCCTGAAAATGGGAGAGGCGGGCAGCTTGTCCGCTGTCCGCCTCCCCTGGGATAAGGGAAACAATCCCTTTCACTTGGTAGCCCGAAAACAGGTCATTCGTTAAGCCTGTTTTCAAAGAATTTTATAAATTTTTTTCTGACTGCCTCCACACTCTGATACACGGCCACTTTGGAGCAGCCGCACACCGTCCCGATCTCCGCAAGGGTCAGCCCGTCCAGGGCATAGAGCAGGAACCGGCGGCGCTGGGCCTCGGTGCAGGTGTCCAGGACGGCCGTCAGCTCGCCCAGCGTTTCCTTGCGGCACAGGTAATCCTCCGGCGTTTCGCCGTAGATACCCACGCCCTCGGTGGCAACTATGTATTCGTCAAACTCCCGGCCATCCCAGTGCCGCCGCTGCTCATGGGACAGGTTTTCGGCTTTGTGGTCGGCCCGGTCAAGAAATTCATAGACTTCCAGCGTGACCTCTACGGCCACAGCTTGTCCGTTGTAATGGATGGTGACTTCCATCTGCCTTTCCTCCGTTCAGATTTTTTGCGGGAAAATCTGAACGGGGCGGCGGGGAGCGGCACCGGGGACAGGATTCGGGCCATGCTGACCCGATGTTCAAGCCCCATAAATATGAAAAAACGCCCGGACAGCATGAAGCTATTCGAGCGCAAAAACTCCAATATTCACTTACAGAATGACAATTTTCGCACCGGCTGCCAGACGGGGCCTGTTCGGTGGTTGGGCTTTTTTTGACGGTAGCGCAAATATCGTCTGAATTTGTCGGCAGTCAGTGTGCTTCATGGCGGCTCCCTCCTAAAGCCGCCGTGTTGGCGTATGGGCGTCACTCCTTTATTGAGGGCATAAAAGAAGGGGCTGTCGGTTAATACCGATTTTTAGCCCCTGATATGCGGGAAAGAGACACTTCCACAAAATTCAGGCTTTTTCAGGTCTGAATTCACTGTGAGGGTGTCTCTTCCTTTTTTCACTGCCCTGTTTTTGGGCGCAAAAACCCCTTGTTTGGACTTTTTGAAGCGCTCCATCAGCTAAGCTGCTTTCTGCCCCTTTTTCCCTTCATATTTTTCGATTTCATGTTGTAAAAACCGGTGGTATTTCATGATATTCCTGCCCATCGCATACAGCATGAATTCTTTATATACTTTCTCCTCTGACCGGTAGTTAAAACGACGGAAGTTTTCATTTTCCTTGATATCTCCAAAGTGGCCCTCCGTCTGGATCGAACGGGTCTGACGTTTCAGGATCCCTTCCTCGCTCTGGATATTCGCATGGGACTCTTCCTTCAGTTCTTCCCACCGTTCGTTGACCTTCACGATTTTATTCCGATCAGGATTCTTTTCCGCATTGTATTTATATAGACATTTGGATTTATGCTCACAGCCGCTGCAGTCTTCACAGCCATATACCTCTATCGTCTGCGTATAGCCGTCCTGCTCTTTGCTTTCTGTCCGGATATGGTGCAGTTCCCTTCCATCATGGCAGATATAATAATGCTCATCTTCAAAGACGGCGTATGTCATGTTGTAATACTTCCCAATGTCTTCTTTGTATGCCCGTGTCTTCCTCTTCTCATGGTCCTGCAGCTTGATATAGCTCCGGATCCCGTTCTCTTTCAGATACACCAGGTTCTTTTCGCAGCAGTATCCGCTGTCGGCAGTTACTGCCTCCAGTGTGTCTCCAAACGCTTTCCTGTGCTTTTCCAGGACGGGGACCAGCGTATTGTAGTCTGTCCGGTCATTGCTGACATATCCGTGGACAATAAAGTAATTCTCTACCGCGATCTGGACGTTATATGCCGGTTTTAACTGCCCATTCAGCATATGGTCTTCTTTCATCCGCATAAACGTTGCTTCCAGATCCGTCTTCGAATAGCTGTTCCGGTCTTTCCCCATGATCTCAAAGCATTTCTTATACTCCATCAGGCGCCTGCCGCATTCTTCCAGTTCCTCGTAGAGTTTCTGGATTTCCGGCTTATGCTTCCCTTTTCCGAAAACGAATCCGATCCCTTCCCCTTCTGCGATCCGCACCAGGTTCTTCTGCAGCTTCAGGATCTCAAGAGGGGAACAGGAATCAATCTCAAGGATCGTGTTATTGGAGATCTTCTTATGCTTTGTCAGTTTCCGCTTCCTGTTTTCTTCGATAACTTTCCGGACTTTGTCCATCCCCTCGATCACGAACATATGGGCATCCCCAAGATCGTATTTGGGGCCATAGCCGTTCTCAAGCAGGAAGGCATTGTACTTTGCATAAAGGGCATCGATGGTGTCCAGCAGGCCGGCAAGGTGATAGTTGATGCTGCCCCGCCAGACAAAGGTGTACCGGTTTGCGTTCGCTTCGATTTTGGTCCCATCAATGTAAAGTTCTTTCAGCGTAATAAGGCCTTCCTTCTCCAGGCGGCGCATGAACTGGTAATTCAGATCGTCCAGGACTTCCTCCGTCAGCTTTTTTCCTTTAAAATCGTAAAAAGCATCCCTCTGGGGCTTCTGCCCTTTGGTCAGCCAGATAAAAGCAAGGTCTCTCCGGCATAAATCTACAATACGGTCAACAGCCCTGACCCCGCGCATGTTTGCGTAGGTAACAACAGCATACAGCATGATTGGATTATACCCGGTTCTTCCCTTATCCGAATAGCAGGCCAGCAGGCCTGAAAAATCTAATTCCTCCATCACTTTTTTCAGGGTATAGACTGGATCGTCGTCGGGTAGCCTCAATTCGAAGAAACTGAAGTTAATTTTCTGTTGCCCAATTTCAAAAAAGTCATTATAATAATCTTTGGTTAGCATAGTTCCATTATAACATGGAACGGGGAGAAAGATGGCTGTCGTTAGTCATCTTTTTCTCTTTTTTGAGGATAAATTTCAGGGGCAGGCGTGACTCGCATGAGTCACACCTGCCCCTGTTTGGAACTATCTATTTCCCGACAGCCCCCTGGTCGTATGGGCGTGTCAAAGGGCTGCTGAACGACGGCTTTTTTTCTTTTGCCGTCGCCCGACAGATGGAATTAATATAGTTCTGGTACTTTCTTCTTGAAAATAAATAAAGCCATTCCAAACGTAATGATTGCAATCAAAAGGATTTGTAGCAAGGACTCCTGATATGTTGTATTTTTACTGATAATGAGTTGCCGGAACACAATGACAATCAATGAAGTTACGATTGTGGTGGGAACAGATTTTCGGATCATGCCAATGATAAATGGCCAGAGCGATAGTACCGTGCATACAACTACCGCAGTTATTGCCATTGGTATCCATGTCTGAAGCATGGAAATTTGGAATGTTCCCTCCAGCATATCAAAAAATCTGTCCACAAGCACGATATAACCGCTGCAACAAATATATCCAATCGCCATTGAAATTGCCGTATAAACCATAATGATAATCAATTTGCTGGCAATCAATTTCATGCGGTTCAAAGGATAAGAAAACATAATCGTGATTGTCCGCTGACTATATTCTCCAATTACCAGACGTGCAGTTAAAACCGACGAGTACACAAGGAAAATAAAGGACATCAGCAAGCCAATAACAAGATATGTACTTTCAAACGTGTCTTTGGTTTGCTCCGGGTCTGTCATACTATCCCACAAAGATACAGTAATGAACAGTATGCTGAAAAGGATTGCGGCAAACGTAAAAATTATATTTCGAGCAGTCCCAAATTTTTTCAATTCCAGTTTAATAAGGTGTGCCATTTTATTTTCCCTCCTCTGTGAGCTGAAAGAAATAATCTTCCAGAGTGTCCTGTTTACGCCCTAAGCTCTCTAAACCAACACCACTTTCAATGAGGGCTTTTGACAAAACTTTGCCAGAAATGTTCGAGTCATAAATCCGGATGAACTCTTTATCCAATATGCTAAAGTTTGTAATGCCCATCTGTTCCAATAAAGTTGCTGCATGGGCTACATCATCAACTTGTAGACTGATATACTCCGTTTGATGCTTATGGATTTCCTCAATGGGCAGTTCTGCCAGTAGGTTGCCATGTTGAATAATTCCAATCGTATCAGCAATTAGATCAACTTCGGATAGGATATGACTGGAAATAAAAATGGTCGTTCCATCTTCCTGATTAAGCCGCTGGAACAGGTTCCGCATTTCGCGGATACCTTCGGGGTCTAATGCGTTAATCGGTTCATCTAAAATTAGAAATTCTGGCTTTGCAAGGATAGCTCTTGCGATTGCTAACCGCTGTTTCATACCTAATGAATAATGGCGGATTTGCTTTCCCTCTACATTTTGCAGATCAACCATTTGCAGAACTTCATCAATGCGCTCTTTATTGGGAAATCCCATATAGTCGCAATGAAGCTCTAAGTTTTGCCGGGCCGTCATTTTCTCGTAAAAGTACGGATTTTCGATAATGGAACCCACCCGTTTGAAAACTTCATAACTTTGATCGGTGACTTTCTCTCCAAAAAGCTGAACTTCTCCGGCTTCTGGCTGGATAAGGTTCAGGATCATTTTCATTACCGTACTTTTACCGGCACCGTTCGGCCCGACAAAGCCATAAATAGCCCCTTTGGGAACATGGATATTCACATCGTTTACAACGACATTTCCTTTATAGGACTTTCGCAGCCCTACGGTTTCCATGATATAATCCATTTTGTATTCCTCCTGTACGGCTCCCATTATACAAAACAGACTTCTCTTTTCTCTGCCTGAAATCTAACTTTTTTCTAACTTTTCAAAATGACCGAGAAAACCGTTTGCTCATTCTGTATGCTGTGAACCTGCAATTCTGCTCCTATCTGCATAGAAAGTTTCTTTGCAATCGCCAATCCCAGACCATTTCCTGATGATTTCGGGGCAGTCGTATAGTTTCTTGTGAATATCTGCTTTTGCTGTTGTGGCGACATTCCTTTCCCGTGATCCTCTATTTCAATGACACTTTTTCCTTTTTCTGCTGTAAGACGCAGGGCAATATACTTTCCATCACCCCCATGCCGGATTGCATTGTCTATTAGGTTTTTCAAAATACGCTGCAAGGCGTCCCGGTCTGTGTCTGCATAAATCGGCGTGGCTGGTATCTGTATATCCACCTCAAATTGCTGCTTTTCAAGCAGATCATAATATTCCAAAATGGTGTCTTGGCATAATCTTGAAACATTCTCCTTTTGCAGTTTCAGAGGAAGATCGCCGGAAGCAATTTTGGACATTGTAAAATAGTCGTTTATCGTTGTTATCAAATCATCTGCTTTACGGTCAATTTTGGTAGCCATGGTATGAATGACCTCCGGCACAGATACATCATCCACTTTAGCAGCTAACATTTCACTGTTTCCTTTCAGCACAGTCAGAGGGGTACGAATATCATGTGAGATATTGGTAAGAACCTGTGCCATCGCCTTTTGTGCCTGTTCATATTCTGACTTCTTTTCGTAGAAATTTTGAAGCAATGTGTTAATCGCAGCCCCTAATTTTTTCATGCAGGCATGATCGGTAGGGAGAAGAACAAAGCCATTTTCAGAAGTAATAGAAAGCGTTTCCAGTCGGTTACTGATATAGTTGATTTCTTTTTGCAATTTCCTATACTGTATTCTCTGCCAAATGCAGATGAGCAGCAAAGCGGCTGAAAGCGCAGCAAACAGAACCCACATTTATTTATCCTCCATCTTGTAACCTATTCCCCATAAGGTCTTAATATAGGTTGTCGTATCTTCTTCACCGTTTTTCAGTTTCAGGCGCAGTCGATTGATATGGGTATTTAATACGTTTTCATTACCGAAATATGGCTCTTTCCAAATAAGTTCATACAAGCGTTCTTTCGAGAAAGCCCGTCCCGGATGGGTTGCCAGCAGATACAAAATTTCAAATTCAATGGGCGTTAAATCTATCAGAGTTCCTTGGCGGCTAACAGTATGACTGATTGGGTCAATCTCTAAATCCTTAATCTTTACGCCTGCATCGTTTGGCATGGCTTGATAGGTTCTGGCACGCCGAATATTGGCTTTAATCCTTGCAGTAAGCTCAATCAGAGAAAATGGCTTTACAACATAATCATCGGCCCCCAAATTCAGCCCTAACGATTTATCGGTATCATTGTCCTTTGCGGTGATAATGATGATCGGGATCGTGCTGACCTGCCGAATAGTCTTAATAATCTCCATACCACTCATATCTGGCAGCATAAGGTCTATGAGTGCAAGAGAGTATTCATCATAATTCTTGATAGTATGAATAGCTGTTTTACCATCACTAAAAGAAAGCACTTGAAATTCTCCTGACAAATAGTCTTTCACCATGCTTCTGATTTCTTCGTCATCTTCAATCAATATAATCCTATTTTCCATTGCGATTGCTCCTTGCTTTTTTTGTCCTGCCATCAATGGGCTTTTCTGCGTTCTTAGGAATGAGCCAGACAGTCCCCATTTTCACAGCGCCGGGAATGCGGCCCGAAGAACAGTAATAATTTATCCAACGAGGGGTCACGCCCCATTTTTCGCCAGCTTCTTTTAATGTCATATAGTCCATATTGCACCTCCAACCTTAACATTATAATTCGTTTTCTCGAATAGTACAAGGCAGGAAATGTGTCGAAATGATTATAAAATTAGGCAGAGACCAAAGCCTCTGCCTAAAAACTAATTGTAAATCAGTTCGTCTTGAATAATTTCCTCCACCTGCGCTTTCAGCGTGTTCATCAGCCCCACCCAGCGCATGGGGTCACGGGCTTTCAATTCCTCGGTGACGCCTGCCGCCGCCATCATGCGGGGCAGCATGGCGTCCATTCGTTCATGCGCTGCCCGGTCAATCTCCAACAGGTGCGGGTACAGCTTTTCGCTCAAAATCAAGCTGCTGTAAAGGCCAGGCCGGTGTTCCTTCAGATAGCGTTGCCGCATACGGCCATACTTGCCGATGGGGGCCTCCGGCTGCTCGGAAAGTTTCAGGTCGGGGATGTAGTAATCCCCGTAGCGGGTGTAAGTCAATTCGTTCATGTTCGTCCTCCTTTGCACTGTGATGATTAAACTGCGGCGCTGGCCGATATGGTGGCCTTGCGCGGCTCCTGCCTGGGTAACTGGCTGACGGGGATAAAAACGCCCTTTTCCATGTCCTCGGCCCGGATCGCGGCCTTTGCTGACTCCACCTGGGCCTTGCGCTTGGCGTTGTAGCGTTCTTCCCATTCCTTCTGTTTGCCATTGGCCTTGCGGCGCAAGTAGTTCTGGTGAAGCCTGTCCTTGCGTACCTCCTTCTTCCGCAGTTCTTCCTGTTCCTCCGGGGTCAGGGGAACCGGCTGCAAGGCGGGCGGGATATACCGGCCCACAAAGTTGAAGTAGATTTCAACCTCCTGCGTGGTGTCCTGGCTGCCTTTCCGGGCGCGTTCATGGACAAGGATTTTCTCTACAAACTCGTTGAGCATGGTGTTTGTCAGCGTGTCGAAGTTCTCGTACTTATCAATCAGGGCAATAAACTTCTCCGCAGATTTCCGGCTCTGCTCATAGCCGGTAACGGCCTTTTCCAGTTCCGTGATTTCCGCATGGAGAGTGTCCTGCTCTTTGGCATACTGTGCGTCCAGGGCTTCATACCGGGCATCCGGCAGCTTTCCCAGGGCGTTGTCCTCATAGATTTTGCAAATCAGCTTTTCCAGTTCCCCGGCCCGCTTTTGGGCGGCGGCCAGCCGTTTCCGCTTTTTGGATATGTCGGCGGTCTGCTGGGCGGCCTGCGTTTCCTGAACAGTGCGGATAAACTCGGCCCGGTCATTCTTGGAATACTCCGCGATGGCCCGGAGCATATCGGTTATCAGGGTCAGGACGGCCTCGGCCCGGATGCGGTGCTGTGTGCCGCAGAGCGTCCCGCATGGGACTTTGGTGTACTGGCTGCAAGTAAACTGCGGGTCGCGTTTTCCGTTGTAGGTTCGGTGAACATACATCTTGCCGCCGCAGTCGGCGCAGTACATCAGGCCGGTCAGGGGATGGGCCTCGCCCCAGCCGTCCGGGTAGCGCCGGACATTCGCCCGGATGCGCTGCACATTGTCAAAGGTTTCCTGGTCGATGATGGCCTCATGGGTGTTCTCGAAAATCGTCCACTCGCTTTCGTCAACATAGTGGCTTTTCTTGTCCTTAAAGTGCTTGCGTGTCTTGAAATTGATGGTGTGGCCCAGGTATTCCCGCTTTTTCAGGATGTTCACGATGGTGGACGATCCCCAGCCGTAGGGGTCTTTGACCGGCTTTGACCTGTTTACGCCCTCGTGAAAGCGAGCCAGATGGACAGCGGGGATTTCAACCTTTGCCTCGGACAGCAGCTTGGAGATTTGATAGGGGCCATAGCCCTCCATCGTCAGGGAAAAGATACGGCGTACCACTTCGGCGGCTTCTTCGTCCACAAGCCAGTGTTCCCGCTTTTCGTCCCACAGATAGCCGTAAATAACGGTGCCGGTCAGGTGCTTGCCGCTCATGCCCTTGGACTTGAACACGGAGCGGATTTTCCGGCTGGTATCGCGGGCGTAAAACTCGTTCATGATGTTGCGGAAGGGCGTAAAATCATCATCACCTTTCAGACTGTCCACACCGTCGTTGATGGCGATCAGCCGGACACCGCGCTGCCGCAAAATCTCCATGACCTGACCGACTTTCAGATAGTCACGCCCCAGGCGGCTCATATCTTTTACGACGATGGCCTCCACCCGTCCGGCCTCGACTTCCTCCATCATCGCCAGAAAGCCGGGGCGGTCAAAACGGGTTCCCGATACGCCGTCATCGGTGAAGTGGGTGGGGTTCGGCAGACCATTCCGGCGGGCATAGTCCTCTAACATCTTTTTCTGATTGGAGATGGAATTGCTCTCGCCCTGTAACTCATCATCACGGCTCAAACGCTCATACAGAGGGGTGATTTTCTCGTTTCTCATGGCTGTACCTCCTGAAATGAAAATGCTCTAAGTGACTGCTTCACTAACCATGACAAAAACCATGATTAAGAAGTCACTTAGAGCATACATCTCCCGCCGCCAATTTATATTTTCGGTACTGCTTCACCGCGAAATGGTCGGGGTCGCGTTCTTCCAAGTCGGCAAACAGCAAATCGACGGGGCTTTGATATTCCTCGTCGTCCTCGCGGGCTTCGCTGGCGTTGATAAGTTCCAACAGGGTAATAAAGTTCATTTCCTCGGCGGGGGCTTCGTACCAGATGTAGCCCACCAACGCGCAATACAAAAGCCGTTCTGCCTTTACCCAAAAATCCTCCGCGCTTTTTTCTCCCTCACCTTTGGTATTCGCTATCAACGTATTTACCAGCTTCAAAATATCTTTCTCGCTGCGGATATACACAAAGGGGTTGTAGTGCATAGATTTTTTGAAGTTAATCGTATTCAGTACCTTAATGCGGTAGCCCGCCCGTTGCAGCAGCTTCCCGCACTCAATCAAAACCGTACCTTTCGGGTCGGTTAAGACGTAAGAGGAATGAAGCTGCATTAGATTAGGTTTGACAAAAAATCTTGTTTTTCCGCTGCCGCTGCCGCCGATCACGACGACGTTCTTATTTCTCGCGTACTTCGGCTGCTTCGGGCGGCTGTTCATGGTAAGCCGTTCCGTCTGCGTCAAAATGATGTTGTTTTGGAAATCCGGGTCTATGTAGGGCTTTATATCTTCGGCGTTTCCCCATGAAGCGTTTTGTCAAGTGCTATTTTGAGTTATTGACGCACAATCAAAGTGAAAGCGCGAAAGTGCAAAGCGCAAGGGGTCTGCACTTTGCGTTTTCAGCTTGCGGGTTCGGGCGGCTGCTTCTTCTTGATGAAGTTGTACCATTGACCGCCGACGCGCCTTGCATCCAAAACACCGCCCATGTTGCGCTTGGCGTTCTGCACCGTCCTTTCAGATATTCCGGCTTCGGCTGCGGCCTTTACAATTTCCTCGCTGGCAAGCTCTTTCCCGTCTGCAAGCAGGTCAAGTATCAGCCGTTCCGCCTGTTCGGTCTTGGTGGCCGTGTTGCCGCCCGCGCCGGATAGCAGCTCGTCGGCGGTAATGTCATACTCGCCTATCCACGAAAAGCCCGTTTCCGGGTCAAGGCAAAAGGCAACGGGCTTGCCCTCCGGCGCAAGGGAAGATTTGTCATGGACGATAACGCGCACATTTGGCTCCCGCTTCACGCGCCCAATCAGCAGGACGCTCCTTGCTGCGGCGCGGAAGTCAATAGAACCTAAGCCCCGGTATGCGCTCTGTCCTCCGGCGGCTTTATTCAAGTGTCCGATAAGGATAACGGCGCACCCGGTACGCTCGGCAACATCGGCAAGGCGGCGGAACATGGGGCGCACCTCGTTTGCCCTGTTCATGTCGGTCTTTTCGCCCATGTACGCCTGTATGGGGTCAAGGATAATCAGCCGCGCCCCGGTCTGCCGGATAGCTCTCTCTATGCGCTCGTCGGAAAGGGAAAGCCCCTGCTTGCTCTCATCAATGACAAGAACACGGTCAAGGTCTGCTTCGGCTTCCATAAGGCGGGGCTTGATGGTGTCGCCCAAACCGTCCTCGGCGGTCTGGTAAATCACATTGAATGGCTCATGCGCTGCCATGTGGGGGAACGGCTTGCGGTTGGTACAAGCGGCGGCAAGGCGTAGGGCAAAGGTGGTCTTGCCCTCGCCGGGGTTGCCTTGCACAATGGTTACTTTCCCAAACGGGATATACGGCTCCCATAGCCATTCAACGGTCTGCGTGTCAACCTCGCTCATGCGGATAATCTCGACGGTTTCTTCCTGCGGCGGCTCTTTCAAGCCGTAAACAGCTTCCCGGATATACTTCCCGTCTGTGATTTCTGCCCGGTGCTGCAATACCTCGTTCCAATCCTTGAAAAGAGGGATAAGCCGGTGGACGGTATAGCCCTCCGGCATGAGCTTTACAAGGCGGCTGCAAGCGTCGTTCCCGGCTTCATCGCTGTCAAGGCAGAGGTAAACGGTCTTGATGTTCGGACGGTCAGAGAGAAAGCGGAGCAGGGCTTTTTCTCCCACGCCGCCCAATGACAGGTAGCTTTGCTTCTGCCATTCCTTTTTGAACAGGCAGAGGAAAGAGATCAGGTCAATGGGTGCTTCAAAGACAAACAATCTTTCGCCCTCGCCCCGGTAACAGAAGTTAAAGGCTTTGTCGCTGCCTTTCACATCAAGCCGGAAGTTTCCCGCCGTTCCTTTGCTGTGGGCGTAGCGCGGTATTCCGTCCTCGTCCCGCCCCACAAATACGGCGTTGTGGTGGGCTGCGTCCTCGTAAATATCGCCGCGGGCAAAGAAAAAGCCCGTCACATCTTCATCAATGCGGCGGGCTGTTGTGAGGTAGTTCCTCGCTGTTCGGTTGTCGCTGTTTGGGGGTGGTAGCCGGAAGTCGGATAGGGACGCGGGGCAAGGTCTGTCCGGCGGCGGTGCGGCTCCCTTTTCTCCTGTGAGAAGTTCTACGGCTTCGGTGAAGCTCTTGCCGAAAAACTCCATAACAAAATCAACGGGGCCGCCGCCCTTGCTCTGGCTGTGCCTGTACCACTTGTTTCCCCGGACGGTCAAGCTGTCGTGCCGTTTCCAGCGGTATTCATTCCCGGCGCGGGTAAGCTGCTCGCCCTGTGATTGCAGGAAAGAAACAAGGTCGGCTTGGTTCGCCCGGTCTATCTGTTCTTGGGTGTAATACAAAAAGCTCAACTCCTTTCATCGTTCTAAGTCGTGCCGCTTGGCGCGGGTCTGCTCCGGCTGGTCGGCTTTCAGCGCAATGTCAACACACTTGCGGATATTGTGCAGCTCGGCAACCTCGGCGCGGGTTTCTTTCAGCTTGGTATATTCCGCTGTTCTCTGCCCGCTGAGAGTGGCGTACTCTTTTTCCCATTCAGAGATAGGCAAGGTCTTTGTCCCTTTCGGCAGATTTGCATGGAGATAGCGGCTCGCTGCGTTCCATAGCGTAAGCTCGGCGCGGTGGGCTTCCTCGTACTTGTCGCGCTTGCTCGTCCAGCCATTTTTCAGCTTTTTCAGCTCGTCGTGAATGGGCTTGTACTCGGTGTAGTTCTTCCCGTATTCAATCAGCTTTTGCAATTCTTTCATGCGCTTCTCGGCGGTTTTCATGCCCTCCCGGATAGCGTCGGCTTGGTCGCTGACAGAGGAAAGGGCAGCGTCCAGCTCGTCAAGGGTGGAAATGCCATGCTCGGAAAGATAGTTGACCGCCTTTGCAACGGTTTTCAGTTCGTCGGCGGTGTGCTGCCTTTGCCAACTCTGCGAATACTTCCGGCTCTTTTCTCTCTGAACGCTTAAATACTTCATCAGCAGATTTGCAAGGCCGGGGGATTGCGGGGGCTGCTCCGGGGCGGTTTCCCGCGCCTTGAACAGTTCGCCAATCCATTCTTTGAGCTTTCCAATCTGCGCCCGGATTTCCCGGATAAGGCGGTTTGCTTTTTGGATATTCCGGTTCAGCTCGCCTTTCTCGGTGGCTATGCCTTTCTTCTCCATTTGACAGGCCGCCACGCCCATGTGGACGGTGGGCAGCTCGTCAATGCCGCGCTCGGCGTTGCTGCGGTGGTCGATGCGCTCCGGGCTTCCGGCGCGTTCAAGGTAGGCGTTTGAAATATCCGCCCATGCCTTGCGCCATAAAAGCGCGTTGCCCTTGTCGTTCCAGCCGGTCAGGTCAACTTTGCGGGCCTTGTATTTGCCGCTTGGCAAGCGAATACGCTCGCCGTTTTCATCAAGGTCATATTCCTTTTTGGACTTCGCCGCCCATGCGCCGCGCTCGTCAAGGGGGCGCATGGGATGGATACCTGCCTCAGGAGGAGCAGTTCGGCAATACCCGCAGGCTGTTGGAGCAGCTGAAAGGCAGCGGCGCGGAGATTCTGATCTGTACCAAATCCGACTTGGTGGTGCGGGACATCGACTTGCTGAAAGAGATGGGAAAAGTCACTGTTTCCTGGTCGATTAACACGCTGGATGAGGGTTTCAAAAATGACATGGACAATGCCGTCAGCATCCAGCGGCGGTTGGACGCCATGAAGCAGGTCTATGATGCAGGCATCCGCACCGTGTGCTTTATCGCTCCGGTTTTTCCCGGTATCACGGATTTCGAGGCCATCTTCCACCGGGTAAAAGACCAGTGCGACCTGGTGTGGCTGGAAAATCTGAATTTGCGGGGCGGCTTCAAAAAAGACATCCTGGCCTATATTCAGGAGAAATACCCTGACCTCATGCCGCTGTACAACGCCATCTATACCAGAGGAGACAGGGGCTATTTCCGGGAGTTGGAGGAGCGGGCAGAGCGCCTTGCGAGAGAATATGATTGTCCCTTTGTGGACAACGAACTCCCCTACGGCCGGGCAGAGCCGGGGCATCCGGTCATCGTGGATTACTTTTATCACGAGGAAGTGCGCGGCTCGGAGAACACCGGCCTCAGGAATCGGTGAACCCCCTTGGCGCAAAGTGAACCCCCTGACGCCCAAAGGGGGTTCATTTGTATCACAATTAGGGTCATTTGCCATACGAGTTATAAACAAACCCTATTTCTTCAAAAATGGCTTTGCCATTACGGTTTGGTTATAACAGACAGAGAAAGTCAGCACGTTTTGTGCTGGCTTTTTTCTTTGAAAAATCCAAAAAAACCAAAAATACCATCTGTCCCCAAATTAAAAACGATAGCAGACAAAGGGTGGAAAAATGGGCTTGTCAGGGACAGACAGTATAAAAATAAAGAGTTTTACCTTGTCACAATATTTTTTGGATTTTGGATGCACAAACCGTGGATTTTTTGGCTTTTTGGCTTTTGTGCGGATAAAGCAATCAGCGTGGTAGGTGGAAGTGTCAGTAAGCAACAGCGAAAAGTTGAATTTGACGGAGAGTGTTATGAAGATAAATGATATTGAAACATCAAGACTTTTATTAAGAGGATTCACGAAAGAAGATGCTTTGTGGGCATATAGTATCTGGAACAATCCGGAGATGGGACAATATTTGCCAGATGAAGCAAAAGAAGAAATAGATGATGAATATTTGAAAATGTTAGAATGCTTAGGCGAGGATGAGGAATGTTGTTATCTGATTCCTGTTTTTAAGAATTCATTAGAGCGGGTAGGGACATGTAGTTTCATGATAAGTGATGACAAGAAAGTATACGATATTGCTTATTGCGTACATAAGAATTTTTGGTGTCAAGGATATGCAACTGAAATTGCTCAGGGAATGATAGATTATGCTCGTAGTCAAGGAGCTGAGAAAGTAACGATTTATGTGAATCAGGAAAATACCGCTTCCAATCGTGTTGCCCAGAAATGTGGCGGAAAAATTGTCAGCGAGCGCACATATAAGAAAAAGGGAACAGATATAATCATGAAAGATTATAAATATGAAATTGTATTGTAACGTAGGTGTGTTAGAATGAACAGGAACACTGGATGGCCAGTCTGACATTCTTTCCATATCGTGCTTAATCTACAATAAGAGGATTGTTTTTTGTGGGGAAAACCTATATGCGTGATTGAATTGCGCAGATAAAATATTGCCGTTGGAAAACAAATAGCAGTTATTCATAGTGACCACCCTTTGCGCAAAGTGCCCTCTCCTGACGCCCAAAGGGGGCACTTGTATCACAATCAGGGGCATTTTCCAAAGAAAAAGAGTGTCAGAACGTTGATTCTGACGCTCTTTTTGCAATACCATGCTTTTTGCCGTGGTATCACCATGAAAAAGACGTGAATATGGAGTTGGCAAGTGTGCAGAAGCCCCAAAACAGCATTCAGGTAGAGAAAGTACACTTGACGAATGTCCGAAATCGTACTAATATAAATGTGCGATTTCGGACATTTTTTCTGGAGGTATACGGTTTATGGAATATATACCCAACGAAAGCATGAAGCGATACAACCATCTGCTGGGGGAATTGCAGGCGGTTTATCATGATATTTCAAACAAACTTGGAATGTCTGACAGTGCAAGCCTGGTTTTGTATACCATCTGCAATGCGGGAGGGAAATGCCCCATCCACACAATTTGCAAGGAAAGCGGGTTAAGCAAGCAGACAGTAAATTCGGCACTGAGAAAGCTGGAGCAGCAGCAGATTGTTTATCTGGAGGCGGCGGATAAGCGGGCAAAAACGGTATGCCTGACAGAAGAGGGAAAAGCCTACTCGCAGAAAACGGCTGTGCGTATAATCGAGATAGAAAACGATATTATGCACTCGTGGGATAAGAATGATGTTGAGCTATACCTGGGGCTGACGGAAAAATTTCTTCTTGATTTGAAGGCCAAAGCAGATGCGCTCTGAGGACTAAAACAGAAGGATTATTGCTGATTATGGAAACAAATATTCGACTTTCGGATCATTTTACCTATAAACGTCTTTTTCGATTTACATTGCCTTCCATTGTGATGTTGGTGTTTACATCCATTTATGGGGTGGTAGACGGCTTTTTTGTATCTAATTTTGTTGGCAAGACTGCATTTGCTGCGGTAAACTTCATCATGCCCTTTCTTGTGATGCTGGGATGCATTGGCTTTATGTTCGGGACGGGCGGAGGTGCCCTGATTGCCAAGACAATGGGAGAGGGAAACACACAAAGGGCCAACCGGATTTTTTCCATGCTGATCTGGGTATCCTGTGCCTGCGGTCTGGTGTTTGCGCTACTGGGACAAATCTTGCTGCGTCCGGTGGCGCTATTGCTGGGGGCAGAGGGGACAATGCTTTCGGAATGCATTGTGTACGGCAGAATCATTCTGCTTGCCATCCCGGCATATGTCCTTCAATATGAGTTCCAGTGCCTGTTTGTGACGGCGGAAAAGCCCAAGCTGGGACTTTATGTTACGGTTGCTGCTGGGCTTACAAATGTGGCGCTGGACGCATTGTTTGTGGCGGGATTTTCCTGGGGCGTTGTAGGAGCGGCTGCGGCTACTGCACTGAGTCAGTGTGTCGGTGGCGTGCTTCCCTTAATCTACTTTGCCAGGCCGAACACAAGCAAGCTTCGTCTGCAAAGGGCAGGCTTTGAGCAAAGAACGATGCTCAAAATCTGCGCCAACGGGTCATCGGAGCTCATGTCCAATATTTCCATGTCTCTTGTGGGAATGCTCTACAACATTCAGCTTCTGAGATACGCGGGGGAAAACGGAATTGCCGCATACGGGGTACTGATGTATGTCAATATGATCTTTCAGGCGGCGTTTTTGGGATATGCTGTGGGGAGTGCACCCATCATCAGTTACCACTATGGAGCGCGCAATGAAAGGGAACTGCACAGTCTGCTGGTACGCAGTATGGTGATCGTCTCAGGCTTTGCCGTGGCAATGTTTGCCGCAGCCGAGCTTTTTGCAAAACAGCTTGCCACTCTCTTTGTGGGGTATGATGCTGCGTTAATGGCTATGACCCTGCGGGCCTTCATCATTTATTCCTTTTCCTTTTTGTTTTCCGGCTTTGCCATTTTCGGGTCCTCCTTTTTTACTGCCCTCAACGATGGCCTGACATCGGCGCTGATCTCTTTTCTGCGGACGCTGGTTCTGCAGGTGGCAGCGGTGCTGCTCCTTCCGCTGATCTGGAAGGTGGACGGCATATGGCTTTCCATTGTAGTTGCAGAGATAATGGCGGTAGCGGTCACGGCAGTGTTTCTGGCAATCAAACGCCGGCAGTATCGCTATTGAAAAAACTTGCCACATCGGTTGGCATGAAAAGGGGGCTGGAAAGAGAAACATAAAAAACGCCCGAACCATTCAAGGTTCGGGCGTTTTGGTTGGGCCGGCCGGATTTGAACCGACGGATGGAGGAGTCAAAGTCCTCTGCCTTACCGCTTGGCGACGGCCCATTGTAAAAAGACCGCGCAGCATTTTTTGAAAATACTGTACGGTCTTTGGTGGGGTGCCTAGAGGGATTCGAACCCTCGATCTCCAGAGCCACAATCTGGCGCGTTAGGCCATCTACGCTATAGGCACCACATGAAATGGTGCGCCCGAAGGGACTCGAACCCCCGGCCCACTGCTTAGAAGGCAGTTGCTCTATCCAGCTGAGCTACGGGCGCGCATGGTTGTTCTTGCCTGGGGCGTGCTGCGTTAGTGATAATACCATATGAACCAGGTAAAAGTCAATACCAAAACACAAAAAAATTGAAAAAAATGATTTTTCTTTTCCAAATCGCAGAACATTTCCGGAAAGAAGCCGTACTGGGGGATGGCGACGATAGGATATCCCGGTTTATTTATCGACAGTTGCATGGCGCAGCCTGCGCCGGAGGAAAAACAGCTTGATGCGCCCATACCCGTTGGCTTTGTCAGAGGTGAGCTCCTCAGTGTACACATACCGTTTGCGCGCACTGTCAAACTGAAGGGCCTGGCCGTTTTCCTGCACGTCAGTCAGCCGACGGGGAATTGCCTTCTGGTCAGTCTCGAATTCGGGTTCCCGAATCCACAGGATATTTCCGTCCGAATCAAAGCCGCGGGCCCATACGCTGAAGACCAGACAGGCAGCTTCTCCATAGCAATATCGTTCAAATCGGATGCGACCATCAATATAAAACAAAAGGCAATCGCGAAAGTGCGTCTCAAGTTCCTTTTCATAGCGGCGGCCGCAGGCGGCTCCCGCCAAAGTTGATGGTTGGACGGCAATTGGCATATCGGCATTCCTCCGAAAAAGAAATCTGCAGGCGATCGCTGAGATTGAGGGATGAGTCCATTATACAGGTTGACAGTCCAAAAGAAAAGATGAAGTGGGAATGGAGATTATTGATGACTGTTCCCATTGTTTGCGGCGGAAACAGGGATTTGAATCTCTGTCAAAAATTCTTCCGGCCGCGAAGTATCCCGGTTGTCGATCTTGTAGATTTCAAAAGGGTTTCCGCGGAGGAAATAGCCGTTTTCGCGGAGATAAGCCAGTGCCTCATGCAGGCGCTGGCCGTTTTGTTCATAGGGGCCCCGATACGCGTAGGTGAGATAATCTCCTGATGGTAAAACAAAATCGCAATCGGTGTCGGCATTGTCCAGAACGAAAAAGACCGATTGATAGACATTGGAGATTCCCCGGGCCCAATCCGGCATGGAAAAACAGGCCCCGATGGTCTGTGTACCGAAGGAACGGAGCTGGTCCTCGTATTTCCGGTGCAGCTTTTTAATGACAAAGTCCATCTCCTCATCCCGGGTGATGTGTTCATTCAGCTGTACACACCGACGCTCCGGCAGGGAGCAAATAACAAATCTGCCGGAAGGGATCAGCCGGTCACGCTCCAGCTCCTGTCTGCGCTTTTGCAATATCGATTTCTGTTCCGTCAGATGGCGGAGCTTTTCTTCCACAACGGCTTCTTCACAGCGCAGCAGTTCATCGGTGGTGTCCAGTGTCTGGTCATCCAGGTATTGCTTGATCTGCATCATGGAAAAGTTCAGCCCCAGCAGGTCGCGGATGATGCTGAGCCGGTAAATATCCGTCAGGCTGTACAGACGATAGTTGTTGGCGTCGCGGCGGGGATGCAGCGCTCCAATCTTTTCGTAATAGCGCAGAGAATCGCTGCCAATACCGTATAATTTTGAAATTTCTCCAATTTTATAGCGGTCCCGCATACCGTTGCTCCCTTCCCGGATATACATTCCAACCATCTCTTGACCTTGGTATTATACCAAGGTTTATGATAATAGGAAAGAGAGGAGCTTGATATTGTGGCAAAACATGATTTTTGCAGCACTTTATATGCTGCATGGCACCGGTTATGGGCAGGAATAACTCTGGGCAAACTGTTCTGGATTTTTTTGGGGGCGGCAATTACCTCGTTTGGGCTGTACAATATCCATCGGCAGGTGGACATCACTGAAGGCGGCGTGCTGGGAATGATGCTGTTTGTCAATCACTGGTTCGGCATTCCGTCCTCACAGGCTACGCCGATTCTGGACATTGCCTGCTATGCACTGGCGTTTCGATATCTGGGTGCCCGGTTTATCAAAATCTCGGTAATTTCAACTTTGAGTGTGTCGGGGTGTTTCTGGTTGTGGGAACAACGTCCGCCAATGCTGCCGGATCTCTCGGAAATGCCCCTGGCGGCAGCGCTTTTGGGCGGCTGTTTTGTGGGGATCGGCGTGGGGCTCATCGTCCGACAGGGCGGTTCCAGCGGCGGTGACGATGCGCTGGCCCTGGCGATCTCCAAGGTTTCGGGGTGGCGGCTCTCAAAATCATACCTTGTCACCGACCTTACAGTTCTGGCACTTTCTCTAAGCTATATTCCGCTACGGCAGATCGTTTTTTCAGTGGTGACGGTTACGGTTTCATCCTGGCTGATTGATCTTGTCCAGAAAATATCCTTCGAGAAAAAGGAGCAGGCGACAGAATCCGAAAACTGAGCTTGTGTTCACTGACTGCGACACGCTGTTTCCATTCCGGTCAGACAGCTATGCATTTCCTTACGAAACTTTTTATTCGCTCCGGCAGGCAAAGAATCCGTTGCCGTTATCACATGCGGCATAAAATACACTGCCGGGATCGCCGTAGCCGCCTTGGGCCAGCTGCTTGACCAGCCAGGTTTCATCCCGGCCGATGCGGCTCAGGTTTTCCCGCATGATCTCTCCGTCCAGAATCAGGTCGGTCCAGAGGGAAACCTCCGGACGATGAAGGTCAATGTCGCCGACAGTGACCGGTGTGTTCTTTGCCCTGGGCAGAAAACTGATATGGCCGTTTGTCTCCAGAACCGCGCTCTGGACCTCATTGAGATCGAAATATCCGGCGATCCGGCTTTGAGCCAGAAATTCATTGATATCAATGGAAGCGCGTTTCAGTTCATGTTTATAGATGACGCCGTTTTCCATCAGCACAATAGACTGACCGGAAACCAGCAGCCGGGCTTTGATGCCCTTGCAGGCCGCATAGTGCACAAGCCAAGCAATAAGGCCGTATACAATAATGCCGGTCATGGGTTTGTACCATTCCTCAATGTTGGTGGCCATTTCTGCGGCAATGGAACCGATGGTGATGCTGTTGACATAGTCAAACATGCTCATCTGGGCAATCTGCCGTTTGCCGCCCAGCCGTGTGACAATAAACAACACGATCAAGGACAGCACGCTCATCAGAATTACCTGAAAAATTTCTGCGGCAACTTTCATGGGAAATACCTCCGGCAATTTCTGCAAAAAATCAAAATTTTGATATCGTTATTGTGTCTTGTTTGTAACATCTTATCCAGACCGCTTGCCAATTGAAAAGAAAGAAGATAAAATGTAATGTGTATTTTTATAACCGGGTAAAAAGACGGCTTTTTTGCTTTGTCTGCGGCAAGTCTGTCGCGCCGGGGAATAGAAAAATCGCGCAGAGCACGGCGCGGGAAAGAAGGCGTGCGTGAAGCGGATCTTTATCATCAATCCGGTGGCCGGACCAAGAAATCCGGCTGAGATGCTGCGCCCCAAAATCGCTTCGGCGGCCGAGACTTACCGGGAGTCGGTAGAAATCCTGGAGACCACCCACAAAGGGCATGCCCGGGAGATCACCGAACAGTATGCGGCCTCCGGCGAACCTGTCGCTGTGTATGCCTGCGGTGGGGACGGTACCTTCAACGAGGTCGTGCAGGCCGCGGTGGGAAAGCCATGGGTAATGGCCGGCTGTGTCCCGTGCGGCAGCGGCAACGATTTTGTACGCAACTTCGGCGGACGGGATGCCTTTTTGGACATCAAGTCGCAGCTGGATGCGCAGCCCTGTCCGGTTGATACCATCCGTACCGAGTACGGCTACAGTGTTGCCATCTGCGCCGCCGGGCTGGACGCCAAAGTGGCCTACGGAATTCCCAAGTTCAAGCGCTTGCCGGGCTGCGGCGGAAGTATGGCTTACAAGCTGTCGATTGTTGAGGTCTTTTTTGGACCTTTGACAAGTCGCCTGCGAATTGTGCTGGATGGCCGGGAGCAGGTAGGGGAATACCTGATGATGGCCATCTGCAACGGCAGGGTGTATGGCGGAGGCTACTCCGCGGCGCCCTATGCCATGATGGACGACGGCCTTCTGGATGTGGTTCTGGTACGGCCCATTCCTCGGCTGAAAATTCCGGGCTTCCTTACCAGGTATAGAGAGGGGCTCCATCTGAACCGTGACGGTGAGATCGCGCCGGAATTTCAGCCATACATGAGCTTTTGCCGTGTCAGGCGTGTGGAGCTGGAAAGTCTGGGCAGGCACCTGCTGATTGTGACTCTCGACGGAGAGTGTGCTCCCCGCAAGGTTCTGCATGCAGAAGTGTGCCCCAAAAATCTTACCATTCTGCTGCCGAAAGGATTGGCCCCGGACAAAATGGCTGTCAAAAAACCTTAAACTTGAGGCTGAACCAAAAAATAATTATCATCTATCATCGCGCAGGATCGGGCGCTTTCCAGCTGCCCGACCGACGGAGGAAAACAATGTCCGAACAGAAAGTCAAAGTCAAAATCGCCCGCAACGTCTCGCACCTGCCGGCAATCGCACTGCGGGGCCTGGTGGTTTTCCCGAACAACGTTGTACATTTTGAGGTGGGCCGCCCCAAATCCATTGCGGCCATCGAAGCCGCCATGCACGGCAACAGCAGTGTGTTCCTGGTGGCGCAGCGTGAGACCGATACCGAAGAGCCGACGATTAAGGATCTCTATTCCTACGGTGTTGTGGCTGAGATCAAGCAGGTACTGCGGGTCTCGGACGACCTGGTGAAGGTCCTTGTGGAAGGCAAGAGCCGTGCCCGCCTGCTGGAACTGGATGGCTCCGGCAAGTATTTGCAGGTCATGGTGCGCAATGCCCCTGTGCGCGGCATCAATACCGACAAGCGTACTCAACTTGAGGCTCTTGTCCGCAGCCTCAAGGAATGCTTTGAGGAGTACCTCTCTTACAGCCCGCAGATTTCGAAGGATGTGGTCTACAACATCCTCTCCTCCGACAGCCCGCTGTATCTGAGTGAGTACATGCCTGCCAACCTGCTGTTCAAGTATCAGGACAAGCAGACCATTCTCAATGAGTCCACCCTTCTGGGACGGCTGGAAAAGCTGCTGGTGCTTCTGCACCGCGAGTGCGATATCCTGTCCATTGAGAAGGATATCGACGACCGCGTCAACGTCCAGATGGACAAGGGCCAGCGGGAGTATTACCTGCGGGAACAGATGCACGCCATCAGCGAGGAGCTGGGTGACAGTGAGGATACCCGTGCCGAGGCGGACACCTACCGCCAGAAGATTCAGGCCCTCAAGCTGGAGCCTGAGAGTGAGGAAAAGCTGCTCAAGGAATGTGATCGCCTTGCCCGGATGCAGGGCAATGCCGCCGAGACCAGCGTGATCCGCAGCTATCTGGATACCTGCCTGGCACTGCCCTGGCATGTCACCACCACCGATGATCTGGATCAGGAACATGCCCGCAAGGTTCTGGACAAAGAGCACTATGGCCTGGAAAAGGTCAAGGAGCGCATCTTGGAATTACTTGCCGTCCGCAAGCTCAACACTGAAGTCAAGGGCCAGATCATCTGCCTGGTAGGCCCTCCGGGTGTGGGTAAGACCTCCATCGCCCACTCCATTGCCGAGTGCATGGGCCGCAAATTTGCCCGCATGAGCCTGGGTGGTGTACATGATGAGGCCGAGATCCGCGGCCATCGCCGCACGTACATCGGTGCTATGCCCGGCCGCATCATCGGCGCGGTGACCACGGCCAAGTCCTCCAATCCGCTGATCCTTCTGGATGAGATCGACAAGCTGGCGGCAGACTATAAAGGAGATCCCTCCAGCGCTCTGCTGGAGGTCCTGGACCCGGAACAGAACAAGACCTTCAAGGACAATTATCTGGACATTCCCTTTGACCTGAGCGAGGTACTGTTCATCACCACCGCAAACAACGCCGAGACCATTCCGGCACCGCTGCTGGACCGTATGGACGTGATCGAGCTTTCCAGCTACACCCGTACCGAAAAGTTCAACATCGCCAAAAAGCACCTTCTGCCCAAGCAGCTCAAGAACAACGGTCTGGCCGGTCGCGTTACCCTGACCAACGGCGCTCTCTATGAGATCCTCGACGGCTATACCCGTGAGGCGGGCGTCCGAAATCTGGAACGCATCATCACCGATGTGCTGCGCAAATGCGCCAAAAAAATCGCGGCGGGGGAGGCGGACAAGATCAGTGTCTCTGCCACCATGGTCAAGACTCTGCTTGGCCCCGAGAAGGTCAAGCCGTCCTTTATTTCCCGGACCAATGCGGTGGGCATTGCCAACGGCCTGGCCTGGACCAGCGTCGGCGGTGAGATGCTCCCCGTTGAGGTGGCCGTTATTCCCGAAGGCAGCGGAAAGATCGAGCTGACCGGCAGCCTGGGCGATGTGATGAAAGAAAGTGCCCGCCTGGCGGTTACCTATGCCCGTGTCCATGCAGCGGAGTACAATATCTCACAGGACCGCATCAAGAACTCGGATATCCATATCCATGCACCGGAAGGAGCCGTCCCCAAGGACGGGCCGTCCGCCGGCGTTACGCTGACCACGGCGCTGATCTCGGCACTGTCCGGGGTGCCGGTCCGCTGTGACATTGCCATGACGGGGGAAATCACCCTGCACGGCAACGTGCTGCCCATCGGAGGTCTGAAGGAAAAGAGTATGGCGGCATTCAGCGAGGGCATCAAGACCATCCTGATCCCCAAGGAAAATGTGGCCGATCTCCATGATGTGGACGCTGAGGTCAAAAAGGCGGTGCATTTTGTGCCGGTATCCGACCTGTCCGAGGTGCTGGGCGAGGCGCTGCTCCAGCCGTCCCGCGGCAGCCAGCATGAGCCGCATCCGGTGCCGCCGGCCACACAGCTGATCGCGGCAGATCCTTCCGCCTCCAACAAAGGCTCCGCCACGGTGATGTGATCGCCGCAGGCGGCAGAGATAGAGGAAGAATATGAATTATAATTTGAGCGAGTTTCAGGCATCCTACGGCCTTTCCAGCCAGCTGCCCGAGAGCGACCGTCCGGAGTTCGTCTTTTCCGGACGGTCCAATGTGGGCAAGTCCAGCCTGATCAACAAGTTGTGCAATCGCAAGAATCTGGCTCGGGTCAGTGCAACGCCGGGCAAGACGGCCACCATCAATTTCTACCGGGTGGACAATGTGTATTTTGTCGACCTGCCGGGATACGGCTATGCCAAGGTTTCCAATGCGGAACGCCAGCGCTGGGACGATCTGATCAACAGTTACTTTGAGGCAGAACGTCACCTGACGATTCTGGTGCAGCTGCTGGACAGCCGTCATGCTCCCAGTGCCGACGACCGGCAGATGCTGGAATATCTGCGCTATCACCGCATTCCCTTTGTGGCGGCCCTGACCAAGGGCGACAAGCTGAAAAAGAGCCAGCAGGCGGCAGCTCTGGCAGAGTTTGAGTCGCTTCTGGCGGAGTACGACTGCCGCAAGGTTTTTCTGACCAGTGCAGAGAACGGGCAAGGCGTGGAGGAACTTCGCAGCTACTTTGCATCCTGCCTGTTGGAATCGGAGGCCTGAAGCCATGTCTGCATACGGAGAATTTGCCTATTTTTATGATGAATTCAACGGGGAAGCGGACTATCAGGCGCTGTTTGAATATGTTCATGGCCGGCTTTGTGCCAACGGCGTGCAGGACGGCATTCTGGCCGACCTGGGCTGCGGCACCGGCGACCTGACGCTGATGCTCAGCCAGGCCGGTTATGATATGATCGGCGTGGACGGTTCGCCGGAGATGCTGAGCGTTCTGCGGGAAAAAGCGGATGAGCTGGGAATCAACAACAGACTGTTGCTGCTGTGCCAGGACATCACCGAGATGGAGCTGTACGGCACCATCCGCGGGGCGGTATCTACTTTTGATACCTTTAACCATATCGGCCCGGCCGAGCGGTTTGAGAAAGCAGTCAGACAGACTGCTTTTTTCATGGAAAAGGACGGCGTCTTTATTTTTGATCTGAATACCCCGTACAAGCATGAACAGGTGCTGGGGGACAGGGAGTACACCATTGATGCGCCCGACGCACGCTGTGAGTGGTATAATCACTACGATCCGGCGGCAGGATGTGTGGACATTCGTCTGGCCATTACCGACCTGCCTTCGGGCGAGGTGGTGCATGAGGAATTCCGGGAATACACCTATCCGCTGGATTATGTTACACAGGTGCTGGACCGCTACGGCTTTACGCTGCAAACGGTGGTGGACGGCGAAACCTTTGAAAAGCTTCGTCCCGACAGCCAGCGCTGGATCTTTACCGCGGTCAAACGCTATACCCAGGAGGAAAACAATGACAATGGAACAGAAGCCGCAGGAGGGAGAAAACCTGATTCGCGGCATTTCGAAAAACGGCGGAGTGGTCTTTTACGGCGTTGACTCCACCGAGATCGTCCGCGAGATGGAACGGATGCACAAGACCAGTGCGGTCACTACGGCGGCTCTGGGCCGCCTGCTGACGGCAGCATCCATGATGGGCATGATGCTCAAGAGCCGCAGCGATTCCATCACCCTGCAGATCAAGGGCGGCGGTCCTGCCGGACGGTTGCTGGCAGTCTCGGACGGCAGCGGCAACGTCAAGGGCTATGTGCAGAACCCCGTGGTGGAGATTCCGCCCCGGGAGGACGGCCACCTGAATGTGGGCGCCGCTGTGGGCCGTGACGGCACCCTGGACGTTATTCGAGACCTTGGCCTGCGGGACCCCTATATCGGCCAGGTGCCGCTGGTCTCCGGTGAGATCGCCGAGGATATTACCTCCTACTTTGCCATCAGCGAGCAGGTGCCCACCGTGTGCGCTCTGGGCGTGCTGGTCAACAAGGATCTTTCGGTACAGTGCGCAGGAGGCTTTATTGTTCAGCTGCTTCCCGGCGCCACCGAGGAGGAAATCACGGCACTGGAGGCGAACATCAAGGCCATGCCGCCTGTCACCACCATGCTGTCGGAAGGAAAGAGCATTCAGGACATGCTGGACATGGCACTACAAGGCTTCAATCCCGAAATTCTCGACCGCGAGCATGTGGCATACGTTTGTGACTGCAGCGAGGAACGGGTCAAGAGGATGATCTACAGCCTGGGAAAGCCGGAAGTGGAAAAGCTCCGGGATGAGGACCCCGTCGCCGAAGTGCACTGCCAGTTCTGTGACAAATGCTACCACATTGATCTCGGCAAACTGCTGGAAGAGTGGCCCGCCCCGCAGCAGGAGGAAACGCAGCCTGAGACCAAACAGGACTGACGCGGAAGCAGCCGGAATCACACAGAGGACAAATAAAGGGGAAGGAGGACACTCCCATGCAGCTGCAACCTTATGAATTTCAGGAAGACTATTTTGTCTATCGCTACGATGGAGATTTCCTCGGCAATATCCAGCCGGGCAGTATTCTGCGCTATGCACAGCAGATTGCAACGACCCAGTGCGCAGCTTTGGGCATTGATGATTCGGTTTATGCAAGAACGCACACGGCCTATCTTCTGGCGCGGCAGGCCTTTCACGTCTATCGGATGCCGCGGGTCGACGAGCATCTGACCCTGGTGACCTGCCCCGAAGCGGTGCACCATGCGGTCAACAAGCGCCTGACCAGTATCTATGACCGTCAGGGCGAGGAATGCGTTTTCGTGGACAGCCGCTGGGTTTTGGTTGATACCAACAAGAGGACTATTTTGCGCAATCATCCGCCGGAGCTCAGTGGTCCCTGGGCTGAGAAACTGCCCCGTGCGCTGCCCATGCGCATTAAAAAGATTGCGGATGCTCCGGAAGTGGGAGCTTACAGGGCAGACTACTCGCTGTGCGATATGAATGGACATCTCAACAATACCCGCTATGCTGACATTATCTTTGACTCGCTGCCTCTTGACGTGGTAAAGACACAGACAGTGGAGGATTTTCTGATTTACTATCACAAAGAAATTCCTCTGGGGCAGAGCTTCCGGGTCTGCCGGGCACAGATGGAAGAAAATAAATGGTTCTTCAGCGGCTGGCACGAGGATACCTGCTGCTTTGAGGCAAATGTCACCATGAAGCCCATTCGGGAGGAACAACACTGAAAAAGCTGAGAAAGTTACAACTTTTTTACAAAACCCTATTGACATATGATGTCAAAAAGGTTACAATTTAGTTGCAAGTTAATTACAACCACTTTTTCATGTGTTCTTCTCCTCCTTTCAGAAACCCCCGCCTTTCCCTCAGGCGGGGGTTTCGTCGTATATGGCTGAAAGAATAAAAAGGCATAAAAAAACTTGGAGTAGGGGAGCGTGTTTTACAATTCTTTTCGTGGCATCGCGTTTTGTGCGCGCATGCAGTGTACGGCAAGGAAATCGGATTATGTAGCAGTGGCAGATAAGTATTACTATTTCTTTCGTGGGGACGGCAATTTTCACAACTTTGGGGGCAAACAGCAAAAAAGATTCTACGCACAGAATTTTGTTTTTTGTACACGAATATGGTACAATTTCCTCTAAGCAATAGATTTTATCCATGGCGAGCCGCCTGCCGAGACGGTCGACTTCAGAATGAAAAGGAGAAGAATATATGGCTTACTATTTTTCTGAACCTTCCCGCACGTTTGGCGAATATCTTCTGGTTCCCGGCTATTCCTCTTCGGAATGCGTTCCTGACCGCGTCAGCCTCAAGACGCCTCTGGTGAAATACCGCAAGGGCCAGGAAGAGTGCCCCCTTTCCATGAACATTCCGATGGTTTCGGCCATTATGCAGTCGGTCTCCGGCGAAAAGCTGGCCATTGCGTTGGCCAAGCAGGGCGGTATTTCCTTTATTTACGGCTCTCAGAGCATTCAGTCCGAAGCTGACATGGTCCGCCGTGTCAAGGCATACAAGAAAGGCTTTGTCACCAGCGACTCCAACCTGCCGCCGGAGGCTACTCTGGGCGATGTGCTGGATCTGAAGGTGCGCACCGGGCATTCTACGGTTGCCATTACCGACGACGGCACTGCACACGGCAAGCTGCTGGGCCTGGTTGCTTCCCGTGACTACCGCCTTTCCCGCATGAGCCCCGACCTCAAGGTCACCGAGTTCATGACCCCGCTGGAAAAGCTGGTTACCGCCCCTGCCACTACCAGCCTGCATGACTGCAACGACATCATCTGGGACAACAAGATTAATACGCTGCCCCTTCTGGATGAGCAGGGCCATCTGCAGTATATGGTTTTCCGCAAGGACTACGACAGCCACAAGGAAAACGTGAACGAACTGCTGGACGCCAACAAGAGCTATGTGGTCGGCGCCGGCATCAATACCCGCGATTACGCTGAGCGTGTTCCTGCGCTGGTTGAGGCCGGTGTGGATGTTTTGTGCATCGACTCCTCGGAGGGCTTCTCTGAGTGGCAGTCCCGCACGCTGTCCTGGATTCGTGAGCATTACGGCGATAAGGTGAAGGTCGGCGCAGGCAACGTTGTGGATCGGGAAGGGTTCCTCTTCCTGGCAAAGGCCGGCGCAGACTTCGTCAAGATCGGCATCGGCGGCGGTTCCATCTGCATCACACGTGAGACCAAGGGCATCGGCCGCGGCCAGGCGACTGCCGTCATCGAGGTTGCCAAGGCTCGCGATGAGTACTATGAGCAGACTGGTATTTATATTCCGATCTGCTCTGACGGCGGCATTGTCCATGACTATCACATTACACTGGCATTGGCCATGGGAGCCGATTTCGTCATGCTGGGCCGTTACTTTGCCCGCTTTGATGAGAGCCCCACGAATAAGCTGCGTGTGGGCGGCAACTACGTCAAGGAGTACTGGGGCGAAGGGTCCAACCGTGCCCGCAACTGGCAGCGCTACGATTTGGGCGGCGCACAGAAGCTGAGCTTTGAGGAAGGCGTCGATAGCTATGTGCCCTATGCCGGACCTCTGGCAGACGGTGTACAGACCACGCTGTATAAGGTTCGCAGCACTATGTGCAACTGCGGTGCTCTCTCCATTGAGGAATTGCAGCAGAAGGCACGCCTGACCGTTGTCTCCTCCACGAGCATTGTGGAGGGCGGCAGCCACGATGTCATCCTGAAGAATTCTCCCAATAACTGATCAATCAAACAGAGAGCCCGTCTCATCCTGACGATGAGACGGGCTCTTTTCTGTACACGTTTGGAAAAAGCTGAAATCCAATGGATCAATCAGCCTTTGTTTTTTTCATACAGCAGCGCAAGACCATGGAATAAAAGATCCGCATCATAGTGAATCTTGCGTTTGCAGCATGGCATAATGTAGGGGGCAAGACCGCCGGTCGCCACGACGGTCAGCGGCTGACCAAGATCCTGCTCCACACGGTCGGCAAGACCATCCAGCATGGCAGCGGTGCCGAACATGGCACCGTTATTCAGGCAGGCTACGGTGTTTTTCCCGATAAGCTGCCCCGGAGTTTCCGGTGCGATAGGGGGCAGCTGTGCGGTTCCGGCACTGATCGCCCGCAGACTGGTCTGAACACCCGGGACAATGAAACCACCCAGAAAGACACCGCCTGTGCCGATGACGTTATAGGTGGTGGCTGTCCCAAGATCTACCGTCATGCAGGGCAGGGGATAGTGCGCGGCAGCTGCTGCAGCATCGGCAAGGCGGTCCTGGCCAACCTGTTGCGGTTCATCCACATCCATGGTGAGCCCGGTGTCTAGCGCCACACTGACCAGCATGGCGCTGTGTCCCGTCAGACGCTGGCAGGCCTCGGCAAGGGGATGCGTCAGGCCGGGAACGACACTGCAGACGATCACGCCTTCCGCCTGAGATGCATCGACATTCAGGCGGCGGAGCAGAAACTTCAACTCAGCCGTGTATTCATCGGCGGTACAGCGGGGACGGGTGACCATACGGGCGGTAAAACGAACCGTGTCCTGCTCCAGAATGCCGATGCAAATATTTGTGTTGCCGATATCCACGGCCAGCAGCATAAAAAACGCCTCTCTTTTGATACGAGATGTAAATGACTTCCGCGCAGCGGTACAGTATGCTTTCAAAATTTGGAGAATACACGATTCTCATATTATAACAGTTTGCCCGGTGCTTTGCAAAGCACCGGGCAAATGTGCGGGATGAAACGAAATCAGCCACCCATAAAGAAATCCAGAATATCCCAGCCCTCGCCGCCAGTCTGGCGGTAGAGCTCGGTGTAACCGCAGTTGCAGCAGCTTACCGTAATGAATTTTTTATTCTGGACATCAAACAGCTTGGCAAAGTTGCCGCCGGTGGCCTGCAGGCGGTCTGCTTCATACTCTGTGCAGCCGCATTTGGGACAGATATATTGTCTCTTTTCCATGGAATGTTCCTCCGATGCATAAGGAGCAAAATACGAGTCAGGCAAGGTTAAGCTTTTTTGTGAGATAATACCTGGTAAGTACCCACAGGATAGCACATGCAGCGGCAAAAAACAAGGTCATGCAGCAGGCAACCACGCTTATTGCCTGATAAGGTGAGAGGCTGGAGAAAAAGGACGACACAGTTACACCGGCAGGTGTATTCAGAGCAATGAGAGCAAGCGCGATCATTGCGAAGAACAGTACAATCTGCAAAACAAAGGTAATGACAAAATAGCAGAGGATTGTGGCGATCAGGCGATTCTGCGGCCACTGACCTCCCAGGGCAATACAGAAATAGAAAAACAAAATGGAACAGCAGAGCATTGCCAAAAGCGCAAGGCAATGACAGAATAAGGCGACCCCGGAGTTGGGGGCAATGACAACGAGATTTTCTTCACCGAAGGGGAAGGCCATCATGCGCAGAAATACGCATCCCAGCAGAAAGGCGCCGATCATCCAGCTTGTGGCGCAAATGAGTTTGGAGGCAATCAGCTGATTTGCTGTGACCGGCAGGCTGAACATCAGATAGCCGCGCGTCCCGAGCAGACCGTAAAAACGCTGAATGCCCGTGACAAAACCGGCAATTACAACGGCAAGAAAACCCAGCACACAGGCGATCAGCAACAGTGCCAAAATCAGGGAATAGGAGTCGCCCAAGGCAAAAGCAGGGAAGAAATCCCCCATACGTAAAAACAGGGCATTGACCATAATCACAAACAAAACGCCCAGATACAACGGGAGCAGGAACCTTGCGGTTGCCCGGTATTCATATTTCAAAAGTTTGCTCAGCATCGAAATACCTCCTTGAAATATTCGTCCACACTCATGCCCTTTTCTTCCCGCAGATGATCCACACTGTCGTGCAGCAGGAGCCTTCCGTTTTGCAGCACGGCAACTTCATCCAGCACTTTTTCAATGTCGCTGATTAAATGGGTGGAAAACAAGACGGCAGCATCTTCATTATAATTGCGAAGGATGGTAGCCAGAATGTACTCCCGCGCCGCAGGGTCCACACCGCCCAAAGGTTCGTCCAGAAGGTAAAGCTTTGCAGCCCGGCTCATTGCCAGGCAAAGCTGAACTTTTTCCTGTGTGCCTTTGCTCATGGCGCCGATGCGCTGAGATGGGGAGAGCTTCAAATCTTTGAGCATAGTGTGGGCTTTTACCTCGTCAAAATCCTCGAAGAAATCGGCATACATGGATACGGCGTCTGCGGCGCTCAATTCAGAGGGCAGAGCCATGCGGTCAGGCAGATAGGACACAATAGCCTTGGTGGCAGGACCAGGTGTATGACCGTCGATGGAAACGGACCCGGACGTTGGCGTCAGAAGCCCTGCACTGATTTTTATCAGAGTGGTCTTGCCGCTGCCGTTGGGACCCAGGAGGCCGACCAGCCTGCCTGGCATCAGTGTCAGGTCCAGATTGTCCAGGGCCTGGATCTGTCGGTATTGTTTGCTCAATTGATGGGCTTCATAGATTGGATTCATCAGGATTCCTCCTTTGTGGAATGTTCGGGCGGAAATTCAGTCTTTTGCAGCAGGGCAAGGGTTTCCTCACGGGTATAGCCGAGTTGTCGCATCTGGGCCAGAAAATCCGACACACAGACATCCGCGCGCCGGGCACGCAATGCCTGCAAGGTATGTTCGTCGGCACTGACAACCCGGCCGGCTGTACGTCTGGCCTGCAGCAGGCCGCGAGCTTCCAACTCCTGCAAGGCGCGCTGCATGGTGTTGGGATTCACGCCTGCTTCGGCGGCAAGTTCCCGAACCGCGGGGATACGGCTGCCGAGGGGATATTCTCCCGTTACAATCGCCAGCTCAAGCTGTTCGATAAGCTGCACATAAACTGGGCGGCCGGCTGTGATGTTCCAGTTCAAATCGGAACCTCCTTTGAAAGATTTTGTATTATTGTATTAACCATCTAATACAATAATACACAGCTTTGGCGATATGTCAATACTATATGGCGGAAATTTACATCCGGCCTGTGATGCAACATAAAAATACGCGGAACAAGGTTGTTTATTGAAAGGGATGAAAATGCAGAATATTTTTGAACAAAAAACGGCATGCCCGGATCAACAGGCATGCCGTTTTCATTGCTGAAAAGAAGAGATCAGAATTCTGTACTGTGTTCGTTTTGCCGGATGTCATCCCGCTCCAGTTCTGCCAGGAGTGCATCGTGGTTGGCGTCCAGGAGCAGTGTCCGACTGTATTTTTCAAAGCGCTCGCACTCATTTTCCGCAAGGAAGGGAGCGGAATCGGGGCCGAGAGCCAGCTCGTTCACAAAGACGACCATTTCCTGCTGGTCGGCAAAGGTCCGCTCCATAAAGTCGAAGGCAAATTCCAAAGCATCCGAGGCGGCGGAGACAGCTTCCTCCCGCTTACGGACCTGGTGATTAAAGCCTTTTCGCACAGCGTCGAAAGCCTCATCGGGATCGAAGTCCTGGTCGATGGCCTGAGCCCAATCCTGCAGCAGAGATGCGGCCCGGCGATGAATCCCCAGTTCATAGGCCGTCATACGGCCGGCAGCTTTTTCCCGGTCAAGCCGCGACTGGGTGTCGGCACACTGGCGGGACAGGATGGCGGCAGGGGAGTCCTCGGGCTGGAGCGGCTGTGTCATGGAGCGCTTGAAGGTGCGCAGCTGCTGATAGCAGGCATCGGTGACAGCGTCGGATTCCCTCGCTGCGGAGAAGCGCACATTAAGTCCGGCCAGCAGCAGGCTGACCAGCGACAGCCGCTCATCAAAAGCGGCATCCAGTGCACGGGCCACAACCTTGTCGGACGGGCGGCCCTGCAGGATGTCCTCAATCCCGTAGTCGCTGCGGTATTTTTTATAAAGGGCCCAGTAGGCGGCAAAGTCTCGCATAACGTCGGGGTGGCGGAGATATTCTCCGATGACCGTTTCATCCACCGGCATGCCCAGGGCATCGCAGGTCACCAACATGGCGGAAAGATCCTCCCAACCGCGGGCAGTTACGAACTGGACACCGTCCACATCCTGTTCCACCTTGTAGAAGTGCTGGGGACGAAGTTCCAGATAGGCCAGAATTGCAGGGTGAAGGCGCTGAGCGCGGGCGTACTCCTGCCAGACGGCAAGATTGGGCTCCACATCGATGCGGCGCACACGGTCAAGGGTGACAAGGTCAAACTCCCGAACGGATTTGTTGTATTCGGGCGGGTTGCCGGCTGCCACGATGATCCAGCCTTCGGGCACCGCCTGGTTGCCGAAGGTTTTGTACTGCAAAAACTGCAGCATGGTGGGGGCCAGGGTCTCGGACACACAGTTGATCTCGTCGATGAAGAGAATGCCCTGACGCAGGCCGGTCTGTTCCATCTTGGCATAGACGCTGGCGATGATCTCGCTCATGGTATACTCGGTTACACTGCGGGTTTTGCCGTCGATGTCCTTCTGGCGGATAAAGGGCAGACCGACAGCACTCTGCCGGGTATGATGCGTAATGGTATAGGCAACCAATGCAACGCCGCAGGCTTGAGCAGCCTGTTCCACAATCTGCGTTTTGCCCACACCCGGAGGGCCCATCAGCAGCAGGGGCCGCTGACGCATGGCCGGAATCCGGTAGTTGCCGCCGTCGTCCTTGGCCAGATACGCCCGGACGGTGGTTTCAATCTCCTGTTTGGCTCGTTTGATATCCATGTGCGATCAACCTTCCTGAGAATGTTTGCGGGGATGGTTACAGCTGCGGCAGATCGTCGGGATCTTCCGTCAGCTCAAAATCGGGGAGCTTGGGAGCCTTGGGCTTGATGAATTCGTCGGGTTCCAGCGTCAGGCGCATGGCCCATGGCGGAACATCAGGGGCGGGCTCACCGGTATCCAGAAACAGAAATGCTACATCGTAAGGAGGACGCCGGGAAGGATAGATCCCCTTGCCGTCGGTAAAGTAAAGCACGCCCTGCAGATCACGAAGGGTGCCCTGTGCACGCAGTTCCTCAATGCGGACAAAGGCCGGGCGAAAATCGGTGCCTCCGCCGCCTTTCAGAACGAACTGGTTGGCATATCGGTCAAGGGCATTCAAATCGGAGAGGAGCGTCTCGCTGCGGACGGCATCGTCGCATTGCAGAACCAAAATCCGGCACCGGACAAAAAAGGTTTCGGTGGTTTTAAGGATGGAAAAAGTTTCCTTCAAAAAGGCCTTGACCAGATCGCCGGAGGTGGATTCGCTGGTATCCAGGACGATGACCAGATCTCGGACTCGTTTGCTTTCTCGCGTTTCCAGCGGCTCAATCAGCGGCATGTTGCCGTAGGTTCGCAAGCCATAGCTGTAATAGCCCAGATCAAATTCATCCAGATCAAGATGAGGTTCCTCACGCCAGACAGCGAATCGGCGCAGAAAGTCCCGGTAAAGTTTGCGCCCCCGTCCGGCCTGGACCTGGGCGGCCAGGGCTGTGGCGGCTTCGGCGTCGGAGGCGCGGGTGCCCCCTTGCTGCATGGAGAGCTGTGTCTCACGGCCGAGCTGTTCCCAGCGCTTGCCCTGCATCTGTGCGGAAGGGGCGTCGGGATCTTTGGGCCAGAGCCCATGATCGTCACAGTAAAATTCCTGCTGGAGGCGGGAAAGTTTCTCGGCGTCCCGGGTGCAGAGGTCTCTGTAGACAGGACCGGCACTCAAAATACGGCAGCGTGCGGAGAGATCGGTATAGGTCTTTTGCCGCAGCCAGCCAATCGGCCGTCTGAGGGTGTCCGCACCGAGATGGTCCAGAATGTTCTCCACACAGATGTCGCAGGCAATCCCCCAGAGAACGGGGTCACGACTGCCGCGCAGCCAGAGGTGACGAAAGATACAGTGCAGCACGCTGTGCAGATAGGCACGAGGCAGATACCTCCGGTTGCTGCGATAGATCCGCAGCAGCCAGTCCGGCGCATAGTAGAGGCCGGCACCGTCGGTGGCAAAGCTGCGCAGCGAGGACTTCTGAACGGGAAACAGAGCACAGAGGGCAGCGTTCATATAGGGCAGGGCGAGGTATAGGTCTCCGCGCACGGCGGAAAAGACTTTACGGGACATGGTCTGTTCCCATTCTGCCTGGGTCTGAACATGCTTGTCGGGCAAAACACTCGCCTCCTTTCCCGCTGAAATAAATAATGGATCAAAGATCATCGAAACTGTACTGTTTGGGTTTGGATTTTGCCTTGCCACTGCTTAAAAACAGCGCGGCTCCAGCGCCGAACCCACACTGTCCGCAGGCTTCCGCGGCTGCTGCGCGGGAAGCATCGTCGAGAATGCCCAGGCCACAGACAAACTGCAGACTTTCCAAATCGCGTGTGCTGATAAACGGCGTCAAAGCGGTCAGTGCATGGCAACGGAGATACTCCAGATACGTACGATGCGCCTCATCCGAAAGGGCATAGGGATAACGGATGCGCTCCAGGGCAATCCGGCAAAGCTTTTCGGATGTTTCCCCCACGCATGCCTGTGCAAAGGACCGGTCATACTCCGCTGTATTGAGGCAGGCACCGTCAAAGCACTGGCGATAGCGGTAGCCCTCTCCCTCAATGCTGTGATTGAAAATATGGGCGGGAGTATTTTCGTCAAGATATTCGAAATATTCCGGATAGAAGAGCCTGGCCTGTACGTGGCCGTCAGAGGCAAACTCGGCGGTGATGTCGGCGGAAATGCTGCCGATCAGTTTCTTCAGACCGGAAGGCTCCGACGGACTGCAGTGCAGAGCAAGGCAGGTCAGGCTGCGGCAGTTTGTAAACAGATCGCTGCCGATGGTCTCACAGCCAGGCCCCAGTTCCAAACGCCGCAGACTGCGGCAGTTATAAAATGCGGCGCTGTCCAGTACCCTTACGCTGTCGGGAAGGGTAACTTCCTCCAAAAAATTGCCGCAGATGCAGTGCATGACATTGACGGTCATTACGTCCGGAAGAGATAACAAGCCTGTTTGCGGATGCTTTTCGGCAAAGCAATAAGGTCCGATCTCAGTTAAGGGAAGCCCTCCGATTTCGGCGGGCAGAACAGGGCAGGGGGTATCGCCGTAGACCTTCAGCAGCCGTGCGCCGCTGCTGCACGGCTGCCATTCATAGCCGAGAGAAAAATTCATCATGGCCCCCCTTTACAATACTGCCATTATAGCATAAAATAGCCGCTAGGCAAGAGATCCGATGCGCTTTGACAGTGCGTCGGAGAGGGAAAAGGAGGAAGCATTTTATGCGGCGGGCGTATCGCCAGGGAGATATTCTGACGGGGAATATTCCCACACAGTTGATTCTGTTTTTTCTGCCTGTCTGGTTCGGCACCTTTTTTCAGCAGCTGTACAATACGGCGGACACTCTGATTGTGGGCAACTGCGTCGGTACCCGGGCACTGGCTGCTGTGGGTGCAACGGGAGCGCTGACCCAGCTGCTCATCGGCATCTTCACCGGATTGTGCAGCGGCGCAAGTGTTGTCGTGGCGCAGAGTTTTGGTGCAAAAGATACCCGGAAAATCTCGCTGCAGGTGCATACCTCCATCGCTCTGGCCATCGCGGGCGGGGCGCTGCTGATGGTGCTTGGCCTGGCCGGGTCCAGGATGGCCTTGTCCTGGATGCGTACGCCGGCAGATGTACTGGACGATGCGGTGCTGTATCTGCGCATTTATTTCCTGGGAATGATTCCGCAGATGCTCTACAATATGGGAACCAGTATTCTTCGTGCTGTGGGAGATTCCAAGCGGCCGTTGTATTTTTTGATTATCGCCTCACTGGTCAATATCGTGTTTGACCTGATCTTTGTGGCGGGATTTCATTGGGGAGTGGCTGGTGCGGCCGCTGCCACGGTACTGAGCCAGATTGCCAGTGCAGTTCTGACGCTTCGCTGCCTGACAGGGGCGCCGGAAATGCCCTGGCACCTTGACTGGAAACGTCTTGGCATGGACACCGCAGCGCTGGCGGATATCTGCCGGATCGGTCTGCCTACCGCGGCACAGAGTGCCCTGTACAGTGTCAGCAACATTATGATTCAGAGCAGCATCAACGGTTTCGGGACTACGGCGGTCGCCGCCTGGGGCGTATACGGAAAAATCGACTTTCTGTTCTGGATGACAGTCAACTCGCTGGGTATTTCGGTCACCACTTTTGCAGGGCAGAATTTTGGAGCCGGTCTGTATGACCGAGTCAAAAAAGGAACTTCCATCTGTCTGGCCATCACAGCGGGCATTACGGTTTGCCTGAGTGTGGCGCTGTACCTTGCCGCGGAACCTCTGTTCGGCGTGTTTTCTCAGGACGATGCTGTGATGCGCCAGGGCGTGGAGATGCTGCATGTGCTGGCTCCTATGTATATTACCTATATCTGCATCGAGATCCTGTCCGGCACGCTGCGCGGCTGCGGCGATGTGACGGTGCCGACCGTCATCACCTGTTTCCTGGTATGCGGTCTGCGGCTGGTCTGGCTGCTTGCCGTGGTGCCGCTTCATCCGGCGGTATGGATGGTGGAGTGCAGCTATCCCATTTCCTGGATTCCGGCATCCCTGTGCTTTATCGGCTATTATCTGGCCGGAGGCTGGCTGAAACGCCGCATTGCAGCCCAACGGGCAGAGAAGCTGCCCGCCTGAATCAGAATAAAACAGAATAAAAAGGGTCCCGCCCCAACAAACCGGCCTTGTGGCTGTTGGGGCGGGACATTTTTGTTTATTTGAATGCAAATTACAGTTTGAAACTGTCTTTCAGCGTGACAATGCGGTTGTAGACGCCGGGCAGATGGCTGTCGGGAGTGAAGTAGCCGGTACGGACGAACTGGAAGCGTTCACCCGGCTTGGCGTCCTTCAGGCATTCCTCCAGCTTGGCGTGGGGAACGGAAACAACGCTCTCGGGATTGAGATAGTCTTTGAAGTCGGCACCCTCCGGGAGAACCACCATGTTCTGCTCGGTGAACAGCTTGTCGTACAGGCGGATTTCCGCATCGATGCAGTGTTCACAGCTGAGCCAGTGGATGGTGCCGCGCACCTTGCGGCCGTCGGCGGGATTGCCGTTGCGGGTTTCCAGATCAGCATCGGCGTGGACGGCGACAATATTGCCCTCGGCGTCTTTGTCTACGCCGGTGCAGCGAACCAGATACGCGCCCATCAGGCGGACTTCGCTGCCAATGGTAAGGCGCTTGAACTTCGGCGGCGGGACCTCAAAAAAGTCGCTGCGGTCGATCCAAAGCTCACGGGTGAAGGCAGCTGCGCGGGTGGAAGCGTCGTTGGCGTCACGATTGGGGTTGTTGGGCAGATCAAAGTACTCGCACTGATCCGTGGGATAGTTGTCAATGATCAGCTTGATGGGATCGAGCACGGCGATGCGGCGCTGGGCACCCAGTTCCAGCTCGGCACGCAGTACTGCTTCCAGCTGGCGCATATCCACCAGGCTGTCTGCCTTGGAAATGCCTGCCTGCTGCACAAAGGTGAAGATGCTGCTGGGCGTATAGCCGCGGCGGCGCAGACCGGACAGGGTGGGCATACGGGGATCATCCCAGCCGTCCACAATGCCTTTCTCCACGAGCTCGCGCAGATAACGCTTGCTCATGACCGTGTTGGTGACATTGAGGCGGGCAAATTCTCTCTGCTTGGGAAATTCTCCGCCCACAGTGTTGCGGATGACCCACTCATACAGGGGGCGGTGATTCTCGAACTCCAGGCTGCACAGGGAATGGGTGATCCCCTCAATGGCGTCCTGAATGGGATGGGCAAAGTCATACAGGGGATAGATGCACCACTTGTCTCCCTGCCGATGGTGATGCACATGCTTGATGCGGTAGATGGCCGGATCGCGCATGTTCATGTTGGGGCTGGCCAGGTCGATCTTGGCACGCAGCGTTTTCTCGCCGTCGGCAAATTCACCGGCACGCATGCGGCGGAACAGATCCAGATTTTCTTCCGGCGTGCGGTCGCGGTAGGGGCTGGGGCGGCTGGGCTTGCCGGCGTCGTTGCCACGGTATTCCTGCATCTGTTCCCGCGGCAGGTCATCCACGTATGCCTTGCCTTCCAGAATCAGCTTCTCGGCATACTCATAGCACTTCTCAAAGTAGTCACTGCCGTAGAAAATGCCGCCATTGGGCTCGGCACCCAGCCATTTCAGGTCGGCCAGAATGCTTTGGACATACTCGTCATCCTCGCGGGCGGGGTTGGTATCATCGTAGCGAAGATTGAACTTGCCGCCGTACACCTTGGCAATCATATAGTTGATGAAAATAGCCTTGGCGGAACCAATGTGCAAGTAGCCGTTGGGTTCCGGCGGGAACCGGGTATGAATTTCTTTGACCTTGCCCTCGGCAAGATCTGCGTCGATAATCTCAGTCAGAAAATTGGAAAATTTTTCGTCAGCCATAATTCCACTCCACAATCCATTTTATAAAAGGAATAATCTATTTTACACTAGACAGAAGCTTTCTGCAAGTTTGGTCGATTCTGTCACTTTCAAATACGCCGCAAAGAATTTTATTGCTGTCGGAAGGTGAGGGAAGTGTCATCCATATGGTCGACGATGGCGAGACTGGCAAGCTTGTAGCCTGCAGCACGCAGCTCGGCGCCGCCGGGCTGGAAGCCCTTTTCAATGCAGATGCCGATGCCCCCGACCGTCACGCCGGCCTGATTGCAGACATCCAGCAATCCCCGCATGGCCTTGCCGTTGGCAAGAAAGTCGTCCACGATCAGGACCTTGTCCCTGGGGGAGAGAAATTTTTTGGCGAGAGTGATGTTATAGTCCTTGCCGTATGTATAAGAATGCACAACAGAGGTGTAGACCTCGCCGTCAATATTTTTGCTCTTGGCCTTTTTGGCAAAGACTACAGGGACGCCGAAATGCCGCGCCGTCATGCAGGCGATGGCGATGCCGGAAGCCTCGATCGTCAAAATCTTAGTGATCCCATCCTGACCAAAGATACGATAGAATTCCTGGCCGATCTGGTCCAGAAGCTCAACGTCAAGCTGATGGTTCAAAAAACAATCGACTTTCAATACATTTCCGGGCCGTACCTGACCCTCGCGCAGGATGCGCTCTTCCAGCAGTTTCATACTAACCCCTTTCGGCCTGTCCTGCAGGCCTGATATCCGTCTGGCCGCACACAGCGGCGATAAGATTTAACCTTTATTATGCCAAAAATCCCCAGGGTTTGCAATCCCTATTTTGCACACGGTGTTGGACAGATTGTTGGATTGACAATGTTTTGTAACTAATATTTATGTAAAATGCCTACAAAAATGAATAATTCGTAAACAAACTATGGCGATTTGATGCATTGAAGAAGGGGGAACACGGCGGTATAATAAAGAGCATATTACAGTGTATTTGTGCATTTTCTATTTTGCATCGTCAAAAAAGAGGGTACACTGTAAAAACACAGGAGGGATATAACATGAAAAAGTTTGTCAGTGGTATGCTGGCAGCCGTTATGGCTTTGAGCCTCGCTGCCTGCTCCGGCAATACGGACACTTCTTCCGCTGCACAGGATTCTCAGGCTGCCACTTCTGAGGGCAGCGCATCTCAGGCCACCATCAAGATTGGCGGCATCGGCCCCACCACCGGCGGCAATGCCCAGTACGGCAATGCCGTCAAGAACGGTGAGAAACTGGCCGTGGATGAAATCAATGCCGCTGCCGGTTATACCGTGTTTGAACTGCAGTTTGAGGATGATGAGAGCGATCCCGAGACCGCGCTCAACGCGTACAATGCTCTGAAGGACTGGGGCATGCAGGTTCTGGTCGGCCCTGTCACCAGCGATCCCAGCCTGAACGTTGCTTCCAAGTGCGTCGATGATAATATGTTCATGCTGACGCCTTCCGCCTCTGCTGAGGACGTGGCGCTGACCGGTTCCAACATCTTCCAGATGTGCTTTACCGACCCCAACCAGGGCGTTGTTTCTGCCAACTATATCAAGGATAACAACCTGGGCAGCAACATTGGCATTATCTACGACTCTTCCGATCCGTACTCCACCGGCATTTATACCGCATTTATGGCCGAGGCTCAGCAGCTGGGTCTTAACATTGTTGTCAGCGATGCATCTTTCCAGGCAGACAACAAGAGCGACCTGTCTGTTCAGGTTCAGAACTGCCAGGATGCCGGCGCTGATCTGGTTTTCCTGCCCATCTACTACAATGAGGCCAGCCAGGTCCTGATTGCTGCCGACCGTATCGGTTATGATCCGGTTTTCTTCGGCTGTGACGGCATGGACGGCATTCTGGGCGTGGAAGGCTTTGATACCAGCCTGGCTGACGGTCTGATGATGCTGTGCCCGTTCTCCGCTTTCGGCGAGGATGAGACCACCACGACCTTTGTCAACGCTTACAAGGCTGCTTACAACGATGAGACTCCCAACCAGTTCGCTGCAGATGCATATGACTGTGTTTACGCGATCTACCAGGCTCTGCAGGATGGCGCCATCTCCGCGGATATGTCCTCCAGCGAGATGTGTGATGCTCTGACCAGCGCTTTCACCACCATGTCCTTTGACGGCACCACCGGTGTCGGCCAGACCTGGGATGAGAACGGCATGATCTCCAAAGAGCCGAAGGTCTACACCATTGAGTCCGGCGCTTACGTACTGGCTGACTGATGCTGCCTGACTTGTAATTCTGCTTGCCAAAGGGGGCTGACCGAACGCTGTTTCGGCAGCCTCCTTTTGTTTTTTGCGCAGCAAACAGTGCTTTTTCGTGAAAATGAGACATATCCCATGGGATAAACCGTCAGATTATCCGCAACTGCATTGTTTCGACGCGTTTTTTGTGTTACCATAAAACTGTTCGTTTTGCACCTTTGAATCATCATAGGGGCGAAGTTGGGAAAAGAAAATTGTGAGGTGTGTTTCGCAATGCAGTTTTTGTCTTACCTGATCAGCGGGATCAGCCTGGGCAGCGTCTATGCATTGATCGCCCTGGGCTATACAATGGTCTATGGCATTGCCAAAATGCTGAACTTTGCACACGGCGATATCATCATGATCGGCAGCTATGTCATCTTTTTTGCTTTCGGGTCTTTTGGCTGGAATCCCATTGTGGCTGTTTTGTTCTCGATGGTGGTATGTACCATTCTGGGCGTTGTGATCGAGCGCATTGCTTATCGTCCGCTGCGTGAGGCACCGTCGCTGGCGGTCCTGATTACGGCCATCGGCGTCAGCTATCTGCTGCAGCAGGTGGCACAGCTGCTCTGGACATCCAATGCAAAGAGCTTTACCTCGGTTGTCGGTTTTCAGAAAGTCACTTTGTTTGACGGTCAGCTGACCATCTCCGGCGAGACGATCGTAACGATTCTGGTGTGTGTCGTCATCATGGTTGCGCTGACGCTGTTCGTCAACCATACGGTGCCCGGCCATGCCATGCTGGCGGTCAGTGAAGACCGCGGCGCGGCACAGCTGATGGGCGTGAATGTCAATGCCACCATCTCGCTGACCTTTGCCATCGGTTCTGCGCTGGCTGCGGTGGCAGGCGCTCTGCTTTGCTCGTCCTATCCGTCGCTGTCTCCTACCACCGGTGCAATGCCCGGCATCAAGGCGTTTGTTGCTGCGGTTTTCGGCGGCATCGGTTCCATTCCCGGCGCGCTTATCGGCGGCATTTTGCTGGGGATCATTGAGAACCTGAGCAAGGCGTACATCTCCACGCAGCTTTCCGATGCCATTGTCTTTGCGGTTCTGATTGTTGTCCTGCTGGTCAAGCCCACGGGTCTGCTCGGCAAGAAAGTCAACGTGAAAGTGTGAGGTGATTACCAGTGCCGCTGACAAGATTGAAAAATGTGAAAAAGACGACCAAAAGCAATATCATCACCTTCGGTATCGTCATCCTGTTTTACCTGGTCGTTCAGATTCTGTCCGGGGCAGGGCTGACCAGCAGCTCCTTTGAGGGTCAGCTGGTTCCTATCTGCGCGTATGTTGTTCTGGCTGTCTCTCTGAACCTTACGGTTGGCTTTCTGGGAGAGCTGAGCCTGGGACATGCAGGCTTTATGAGCGCCGGTGCTTTCTCCGGCGTGCTGGTGTGGACGCTTCTCGGCCAGTCGCTGCCCACCTGGCTGGCTGTCCTTCTGGCCTTTGTGGTGGGCGGCTGTGTAGCCGGCCTGTTTGGCTTTGTAATCGGTATTCCGGTACTGCGTCTTTCGGGTGACTATCTGGCCATTGTTACCCTTGCATTTGGCGAGATCATTAAAAACGTCATCAATGCCTGCTATTTGGGCTATGACTCCAATGGTGTACATTTCTCTCTGAAAGACGCCGCCTCCATGGGGCTGGAGCCGGACGGCACCACATTGATCAACGGCGCCATGGGCATCACCCGCATCAAGACGGTCTCGAACTTTACCATCGGTATTGTCCTGGTGATTCTGGCACTGTTTGTTATCATCAACCTGATCAATTCCCGTGCCGGTCGTGCCATCACGGCCATTCGAGACAACGAGATCGCAGCGCAGAGCGTGGGCATCAACCTGACCAAATACAAGCTGATGGCATTTGTCACCTCCGCTGTGTTTGCCGGCCTGGCAGGTGTTCTGTACGGGCTGAACTACTCCTCTCTGGTAGCTCGCCGCTTTGATTACAACACCTCCATCCAGATCCTTGTCTTCGTGGTTCTGGGTGGCATGGGCAATATCCGCGGCTCCATCATTGCCGCTGCACTGCTGACGGTCCTGCCGGAAATGCTGCGCGGCCTTGACGACTACCGTATGCTGATTTACGCCATCGCCCTGATCGTTATGATGATTTTCAACCAGAGCCCGCAGATGATTGCCTGGAGAAAGCGTATTGCCGAACGCTTTAAGGGCGCACGCAAGTCTGACGGCAAAAAGAAGGAGGTGGCCTGAATGGCTTTGTTGGAAGTAAGCAACCTGGGCATCGCCTTCGGAGGCCTTCAGGCGGTGTCTCAGCTGGATCTCTCCATTGAAAAGGGCCATCTGTACGGCTTGATCGGTCCCAATGGTGCAGGCAAGACCACTGTGTTCAATATGCTGACCGGCGTCTATCGCCCTACTGAGGGCAACATTGTGCTTGACGGCAAAGACATTACCGGCAAAAGTCCTGAAGCCATCAATAAAGCGGGCGTTGCCCGTACTTTCCAGAATATCCGTCTTTTTAATGAGATGAGCGTTCTGGATAACGTCAAGGTGGCTTTGCACAATCAGGTCCGCTACAGCATGCTGACCGGCATCCTTCGGTTGCCTTCCTTTAAGGAGAAGGAGCATGAGATGAACCGCCGGGCGCACAAGCTGCTTCAGATTTTTGATCTGGATGGTCAGGCCAACCTGAAGGCATCTCAGTTGCCTTACGGCAAACAGCGCAAACTGGAGATTGCCCGCGCACTGGCTACCAATCCGAAGCTGCTTCTGCTGGATGAACCGGCGGCCGGCATGAACCCCAACGAGACCGAGGAGCTGATGCAGACCGTGCGCAGTGTCCGGGATCAGTTCGGCATTGCCATTCTGCTGATCGAGCACGACATGAACTTTGTCATGGGTATCTGTGAGGAGATCACCGTACTGGATTACGGCCGCGTGATTGCCCGCGGCGACGGCAAAGCGATCCGCAACAACCCCAAGGTCATTGCGGCATATTTGGGAGGTGACTAACGATGGGTGAGATGCTTTCGGTCAAAAACATCAATGTGTTTTACGGCTCGATCCATGCCATTCGGGATGTCTCCTTCCATGTGGATGACGGTGAGATCGTCACACTGATCGGAGCCAACGGCGCCGGTAAGACCACCACCATGCATGCTATTTCGGGCCTGCTCAAGCTGCAAAGCGGTGAGATCACTTATTGCGGTGAGATCATCAGCAAAATGGAAGCTCACAAGATCATTCGACTGGGACTTTCTCAGGTGCCGGAAGGCCGCCGTGTGTTCAGCGGTCTGACCGTGCAGCAGAATCTGATGCTGGGGGCTTATACCCGCCGGGACGGCAAGGAGGCCATTCAAAACGACTTTGACATGGTCTATGAGTTGCTGCCTCGACTGAAGGAGCGCCGCAGCCAGCCGGCAGGAACGCTGTCCGGCGGCGAACAGCAGATGCTGGCCATTGGCCGGGCGATGATGTGCAAGCCCAAGATGCTGCTGCTTGACGAGCCTTCCATGGGCCTGTCTCCGCTGCTGGTCAAGGAGATCTTCAAGATCATCCGTGATGTCAACCGCAACGGTGTGACGGTCCTTCTGGTGGAGCAGAACGCCAAGATGGCTCTTGAGATCGCCAACCGTGCCTACGTTCTGGAAACAGGCACCATCAAGATGGAAGGCGATGCTCATGAGCTGGCCAACAACATCGAGGTGCGCAAGGCATATCTGGGCTGCTGAAAAAAGCCTATGACACAAAATAAAAAAGAGAGGGTTGCTGGGGAAGCGAACCCTCTCTTTTTGCTGTTATGGTTGTTTGTGCCGGAGCTTCACAGCACCGCATCGGGCGGCGCATCGTCCAGAGCAGGCTGTGTCAGCAGATTGAGCAGCTGGGAATATACCAGGCTGCCCTTGGAAATAAATCGATTTTTCACCATTTCGGCAGTCAGGCGGTCGGGCATGGAGAGCTGAATCTGAAAACTGTCGCGGCCCATATCCTCAATGGTACAGATGACCCGATATTCGTCGCCGTCACGCTGGATGCGGGCCTTATTTTGCGCAGCTTTATGCACCCAGCTCTGGATGCGGATCACAGCACGGACAGCGCTTTCGCGGACACTGCGGGGCAGATCATAGGCCAGAGTACTTGCAACGACGGCGCCTTTCTCTGTTATCACATACCCCTTCTCCGTAGATTCGATCAGTTGCTGATCTTCCAGCTCATCCAGGGCATTGACGAACTCAAAGTAATTGACCAGCTGTTCTTGCAAGAGTGCGCCCTGCATGGCGTCCCGCGTGAGCGGAGCGGCGGTTTTGACAAGGTAGCACAGCAGAATCCGGATCTCGGTATCGCTTGTAAGGCCGCCGGGCTTTACACCGGCGGTAAAGGCTTCCGCCATTGCCATCACTTCCCGCAAATAGTTTCTATGCATCTATTATACAAAACTGCGCGGAAAGTTACAAGCTCAAAAGACTGTCTCAATCTGTTTTCGACTTTGGGGCGTCGAATAGGTCCAATGTTTGAGCCTGCCTTTTGTCACGAAGTAGTGCGGCTCAAACCGCAGGGACTGCCCCAGATTCTTGTTGACGATCACCAGTTTGATCTTCATTTTGTCCGGCAGAATGCTTTTGATGTAAACGCTGACCGACTGCCCCGGCTGAAGAGTGGAGTCCGGTTCGGCAAGCCCGGCCAGGTTGGGGGCAATCTCCACAAAAACGCCGTAGTCCTCCACGCTGCGGACGATTCCCACGACAGTCTCTCCTGCGGCAAAGCAGGCGGCATTTTCACTCCAGGTCCCCAGCAGCTCGCGCAGGGTCAAAACGATGCGCCCCTGCGCATCCCTTGTCTTGATGGCGCATAAAAGCTGCTGACCGACCGATACCCGGTCTGCCGGGGAAGAAATCCGTGACACTGAGAGGCAGTCAATGGGAAGCAGTGCTGAAATACCGCATCCCACATCACAGAAGGCACCAAAGTTTTCGATGTGCGTTACGGTGCAGGGAATGACGCTGCCGGCTTCCAGAGTATCCAGGTACTGAGTGCGGCAGGCCCGCTGGGCAGCTGCTCGAGACAGCAGATAGACGCTGGAGCCTTCCTCCTGGCGAAGATCGGTAATCACAAAACAGGTGGGCCGTCCCACACGGGTCAGAACGGCGATGTCTTTAATAGTCTCACCGCGGGAGGTATCCAGACATTCCTCATACGGCATATAGGCTTTGTGACCGCACAGCTCAAAACGCAGGCGGCGATTGGTGTCGTAGGCAAGAGCGGTGCTCTGCAGCACTTCTCCGGTGGCAATGCAATGCTCCAGTTCATCGCGGCGCAGATGGTTGGCGTTTCGGCAGAGGCCTTCGGCGCGGTATTCCAACATTTCACATTTCCTCTTTTCTTATGGTTTTCGCAGTAGCGGTGTTTTACTCTATGCGGAGATGGCGGGGGATATTTGCAAAAACGGCTGGGTGGTATATAATATTGCTGTGCCGTTATGCGGCAGGAAAGGCGGGATCGTCATGGATGTACAGGTCGGTGATGTGATCCAGACCAAAAAGCAGCACCCCTGCGGTGCAAACCGGTTCGACGTGCTGCGTGTGGGAATGGATTTCAAGATCCGCTGCCAGGGGTGCGGTCGGGAGATTATGCTGCCCCGCGTCAAGATTGAGAAGAATATCAAGAAGGTGCTGCGGGGTCAGGAGTGATCGTTCGCCCGTGGCGGAAGGATTGCTATGTTTGAGGAACTGCACGAGATCGAGCGCCATTACGAGGAACTTGCGCATCGGATGTCCCGGCCGGATGCTGCGCAGGACCCTTCGGCATACGGTAAAATGTCCCGGGAGTACAAGGAACTCGAACCATTGATCGAGACCTACCATCGGTACCGGGACCTCTGCCGGGAACTGGATGAGATGCAGCAGCTCTTGCAGGGCAACAGCCTTGACGCTGAGTTCAAAGCTATGTTACAGCAGGAAGTATGCGAAAACGCGCGAAATAAAAGCGAGCTGGAAGGAAAGATTCGACTTCTTCTGCTGCCAAAGGACCAGGATGATGACAAGAGCGTCATTCTGGAAATCCGTGCGGGTGCCGGAGGCGAGGAGGCGGCATTGTTTGCCCACAGTCTCTGGCGGATGTATCAGATGTATGCTTCCAAATGCGGCTGGCACTGCGAAATTGTAAGCCTCAACGAGACCGAGCTGGGGGGCGTCAAGGAACTGATCCTTCTGGTAGAGGGAAACGGTGTTTACAGCAAGCTCAAGTTTGAGAGCGGGGTTCATCGTGTCCAGCGTGTGCCGGAGACAGAGACCCAGGGCCGCATCCATACCTCCACCGTCACGGTGGCCGTTATGCCGGAAGCGGAGGAGGTGGAGCTCTCCATCGATCCCAAGGATTTGAGAATCGATACTTTCCGGGCTTCCGGTGCCGGCGGCCAGCACATCAACAAGACATCCAGTGCAATCCGGGTAACCCACATTCCCACCGGCATGGTGGTGGAGTGCCAGGACCAGCGCAGTCAGCGTGAAAACCGGGAGCAGGCTCTCAAGGTGCTGCGCAGCCGCCTTTTGCAGAAAAAGCAGGCGGAGTATGATGCCGATTACAACGCCCGGCGCCAGAGCCAGGTTGGCACCGGTGACCGCAGCGAGCGTATCCGCACCTACAATTTTCCCCAGGGGCGCCTGACCGATCATCGCATCGGGCTGACTGTTTACAAGCTGGAAGAGGTGCTCAACGGAGCGCTGGACCTGGTTGTGGAACCGCTGACGCTGGCCGATCAGGAAGAAAAGCTCCGGGCGCGGGATGCTCAGGAGTAAACGATAAGGGATTCAGGGAAAGAAGCTGAAAGATATGGAAACGAAAGTCATGCCGGTCAATGAGGAAAGCTTGGCCTACGCGGCGGAGCTCCTGCAAAACGGCCAGCTGGTCGCGCTGCCGACCGAAACGGTATATGGAATTGCGGCAGACGCCCGAAATGGCGAGGCCGTCAAAAAGATTTTTGAAGCCAAGGGCCGCCCCCAGGACAATCCGCTGATTGTTCACATCTGCGGGATGGAAATGCTCAAGGGCATTGTCTCGGAGGTGCCGGAGCGTGCCAAAAAGCTTGCCAAGGCCTACTGGCCGGGGCCGCTTACTATGGTGCTGCCCCGCGGCCCCGAAGTCTCGGAAGTGACCTGCGCCGGACTGGATACGGTCGGCGTCCGGATGCCTTCCCACCCTGTGGTGCAGGCGGTCATCCGCCGATCGGGTGTGGCATTTGCCGCGCCGTCGGCCAATCTTTCGGGGAAACCCAGCCCTACCAGCGCCGCCGATACCTTTGCCGATATGGACGGCCGTCTGCCGCTGATCCTTGACGGAGGAGAATGTACCTATGGCGTAGAATCCACTGTCGTTTCTCTGACCGGAGAGCAGCCGGTTTTGCTGCGCCCCGGCTATGTGACCAAGGAGCAGCTGGAAGCCGCACTCGGAGAGCCGGTTCTGGTATCTCATGCCATTCTGGAAAAGCTGGCCGACGGGGAGGTCGCCCGTTCACCGGGAATGAAGTACAAGCACTATGCCCCGAAGGCAGAGATCACCATTCTGGAAGGCAGCTTTGATGCCTTTTGCAAGTATGTTGCCGACCATGCAGGGGAGGGCGTCTGGGGGCTTTGCTTCGACGGCGAGGCAGACCGGCTGCCGGTTCCTTGCATTGAGTATGGCTCCGAAAACAAACCCGCCGAACAGGCACACAAGCTCTTTTCGGCATTGCGGGATCTGGACCGCCACGGCGCTGTGACAGTCTATGCCCGCTGCCCCCGCCGGGACGGCGTGTCCATGGCGGTGTACAACCGGCTGATCCGTGCGGCGGCATTCCGGGTGGTGCAGATATGAAAATTGTGGGCTTGACCGGGCGTTCCGGCTGTGGGAAATCCAGTGTTTCCGCTTTTTTTCGGGCGCAGGGATGCGCCTGTATCGATGCCGATCAGGTTTCCCGGGAGGTGCTGCAGCCGGGATCTCCCTGCCTGCCGCGCTTGCAAAATGCATTTGGTTTTGATATTGTAGATAAGAATGGGGTACTGGACCGCCGTCTGCTGGCAAACCGCGCTTTTGCTACACCGGAAGGAACCCGGCAACTGACAGATATCACGCATCCTGAAATTCTGTCACGCATCCGGGCAGCGGCCAGACAGGCCGAAACGGATGGCTGTGCGCTGTTTTTTGTGGACGGCGCGGTGATTCTGGGAACCCCGTTTGAAAAAGAGTGTGACAGACTTGTTGTCGTGACGGCTCCTTATGATCGGAGCGTTGCACGGATCTGTGCGCGCGATGGGATTTCTGCGGAGATGGCACGCCGCCGTCTGGATGCGCAGACGCCGGAGGCAACTCTTTGTGCCGCTGCGGATTACCTGATCTGCAACGACGGCAGTCTGGCCAACCTTGAATTGCAGTGCAGGAGCGTATTGGACTCTCTGCGGAAGGAGGCACATGAGACGAACACAACAGACGATCCGAAAGGAAACTAAGCTAAAAGAAAAACAGGATCGCTGGCGGACATGGTGGCTGCGGATCGCGGCCGTATTGCTGTGTCTGATCGCGATTGGAAGTATATTTGTAATCTCCTCCCACGAAAAAATTGAGCAGTGGGAATATCCCCGCAAATATTCCGACCTTGTGGAGTATTATGCGGGCAAGTATGACCTGGACGAGCGGATGCTCTACTCCATCATCCGCACCGAGAGCAATTTCGATCCCCAGGCCCAGTCCAATGTGGACGCCAGGGGGCTGATGCAGATCACGGAAATTACCTTTGACTGGATCAAATCCAAAATTGCCCCTTCGGAGGAGCTTACCTTCGACGATCTCTATGATCCGGAAACAAACATTCGCTTTGGTACCTACTATTTCAGCTACTGCCTGCAACGGTACGGCAATGATCTGGCAACGGCGGCGGCCGCTTATCACAGCGGCTGGGGAACAGTGGACAGTCTGCTGTCAGACAGCCAGTACTCTCAGGACGGCGTTACACTGGACAGTTTCCCGTATACCCAGATGCAGCGGTATGTCTACAAGGTGACCAGCGCGTATGAGCGTTACTGCGAGATTTACGCAGACTGATGTTGCTATTGAGGCCGGACGCCAGAGCGCCGGGCTTTCAAATAAGAAAGGAATGGATAGATAATATGGATAAGGAAACACTGAAAAGCCTTCTTTACAAGAACGAGACGGTGGCCGACCTGGCACCGGATATGCTGGCTCAGGCAAATGCCTTCTGTGAGGGCTACAAAGTTTTTCTGGACAAGGGCAAGACGGAGCGTGAAGTCTGCGCCTACAGCGAGGAACTGCTGAAGCAGGCGGGGTACCGCGTTTTTGTCCCGGGCGAGGCACTGAATCCGGGGGACAAAGTTTACTACATCAATCGCAAGAAGTGCGTTCTGGCGGCGACCATCGGCCAGAAGAACCTGGCGGAAGGATTCCATCTCAACATTGCACACATCGATTCGCCGCGCCTCGATCTGCGCCCGGTGCCCCTGTACGAGGGCAATGACTTTGCCTACTTCCGTACCCACTATTACGGCGGCGTGCGCAAGTATCAGTGGCCCACCATCCCTCTGGCGCTGCACGGCGTGATCTGCCGTGCCGATGGCTCCACGGTCGATGTTTGCATCGGTGAGAAGGATGATGATCCGGTTTTCTGCATTACCGACCTGCTGCCGCATCTGGCCGCCAAACAGAACGAGAAGAACCTGAGCGAAGGCATTACCGGTGAAAACCTCAATGTGCTCATTGCCTCCACTCCGGTCGAGGACAAGGAACTGGAGAGCCGCGTCAAGCTCAACGTGCTGCGCATGCTCAACGAGACTTACGGCATCACAGAGAAGGACTTTACCCGTGCTGAGATCGAGGTCGTTCCTGCCTTCAAGGCCCGCGATATCGGCCTGGACCGCGCCATGATCGGCAGCTACGGTCACGATGACCGTGTGGATGCCTATCCCGCCCTTATGGCTGAGATCGAGACCAAGAACCCTGTCTACACCAGCGTCTGCGTCCTTACCGATAAAGAGGAGACCGGTTCCGACGGTGTTACCGGCCTCAACAGCATGTACACCTTCCACTTCCTGCAGCAGCTGTGCGCAGCGCAGAATGTGGATTACATCACGGCGTTCCAGGCTTCCAAGTGCCTGTCTGCCGACGTGACCGCAGCATACGACCCGAGCTTCTCGGATGCCTTCGAGCCCAACAACGCCACCTATGCAGGCCGCGGCATTGCCGTCTACAAGTACACCGGCGCCCGCGGCAAGTCCTCCACCAATGATGCCCCGGCAGAGACGGTCAGCTATCTGACCCGCCTGCTGGACCGCAACAACATCGTCTGGCAGATCGGCGAGATGGGCAAGATCGACCTGGGCGGCGGCGGAACTGTTGCCAAGTATGTCGCCAACCAGGATATCGATACCATTGATATCGGCGTGCCTGTGCTCTCGATGCACTCTCCCTATGAGGTCGTCTCCAAGAGCGACGTTTACATGGCCTACCTGACCTTCAAGACATTCTGCGAGGATTGCGAATAATCAAAAACACAAGAGGAGGGCGTTTATGCCGTATCGTCTGATCAAACAGCAGGGCAGTGCCCGACGCGGTGAATTCCAGACCGTGCACGGCACGGTGCAGACCCCGGCGTTCATGAACGTTGCAACTGCCGCGGCCATCAAGGGCGGACTGTCTGCGTTCGATCTCAAGGATATCCGCGCACAGGTCATGCTCTGTAACACCTACCACCTGCATCTCCGACCGGGCGATCAGCTGGTTGCGGATATGGGCGGCCTGCACAAGTTCACCCGCTGGGACGGCCCCATCCTGACCGACAGCGGTGGATTTCAGGTGTTCAGCCTGGCAAAGCTGCGCAACATCACCGAGGAAGGCGTGACGTTCCATTCCCATCTGGACGGCCACAAAATCTTTATGGGACCGGAACAGAGCATGCAGATCCAGGCAAATCTGGGGTCGACCATCGCCATGGCCTTTGACGAGTGCGTGGAAAACCCCGCTGAGCACAGCTATGCCAAGGACAGCTGTGCCCGTACGGCCCGCTGGCTGCTGCGCTGCAAGACGGAGCTTGCCCGCCTCAAACATGAAGGTCGTGCCGTCAACCCGGATCAGCTGCTTTTCGGCATCAACCAGGGCTGCACCTATGCAGACCTGCGGGTGGAACATATGAAGCAGATTGCCGAGTATGATCTGGACGGCTATGCCATCGGAGGCTTGGCCGTTGGAGAACCGGCTGAGGTGATGTACGATATCATCAGCGCGGTGGAGCCGTATGCGCCCAAGGATAAAATCCGCTATCTTATGGGAGTGGGTACGCCCGGCAACATTATTGAGGGAGTCTACCGCGGCGTCGACCTCTTTGACTGTGTTATGCCCAGCCGCAATGCCCGCCACGGACATCTGTTCACCTGGGACGGCATCATCAATATCAAGAACCTCAAATACGAGCGGGATGAACGCCCCATCGACCCCAACTGCGACTGCCCGGTCTGCCGCAATTTCTCCCGCGCCTACATCCGCCATCTGCAGAAAGCGGATGAGATGCTGGGGATGCGCCTTGCAGTCATGCATAACCTGTACTTCTACAATCACCTGATGGAGTGTATCCGCCAGGCGCTGGATGAGGGACGGTATCAGGAGTTCCATGACACCTATGTCAAACGCCTGGATACCCGGATCTGATTCGGGCAAAAACAGAGGCTGCCGTGCATTTTGCAGGAAAAGATATACAAAAAATGCCCGCGAAGGCTTGCGTAATGCGCTGTATTTTTGTATAATAGAACAAATCGGTTGAATTAAGGAGCTTGTTTTATGTATCAGTTTTTGGAAACCACGTCCACGGGCAGCATGCTGTCGCTTGTCCTGCCGATGCTTGTTCTGGTCGTTTTTATGTACCTGATCATCTACCTGCCGCAGAAGAAGCAGGATAAGAAAGATGCGGCGATGCGTAACTCGATCGAGATCGGCGACGAAGTCACTACCATTGGCGGTATTGTCGGCCGGGTCTCTGCCATCAAGGAAGATACCTTTGTTCTGGAGACCGGCAGTGACCGGGTCAAGATTCGCTTCCGCCGTTCTGCCATTGCCTCGGTAGAAAAGCTGGATATGGGTACTTCCAAGGACAGCAAAGATAGCGCAAAGAAATAAGCGGAACATCTTCGCATACCAACACGCCCCCTTGCATAGTGTTTTACTGTGCAAGGGGGCGTGTTTTATGAATCACAAATTGAAATGGAAACAGCCAACAGGCAAAGCCACTCGACATTCCATATCCGATCAGCAGAAAATTATGATGATCCTGCTCAAGGCCTTTCTGGGAAGCATAGCAGTGATGCTGTTGCTGTTTATGGCAGGGGCATTGGCGTTTGCAAAACTGCCATTGCCGGGAAATCTGGTGCGTCCGGCAGCCTGTGTGATTTCCGGCGCAGGAACAGCAGTTTCCGGTTTGCTGCTGGCCCGTGGATTTGGCCGCCAGAGGCTGCTGTGCGGACTTGGCGGCGGCGTGTTCTATTCGCTGTGCATTGCCGGTGCCAGTGCGCTAAAGGGAAACTTTGCGTTGGAACAGAGGGGTATCGCCCTGATCTGTATGCTTCTGCTGGCGGGCATGCTGGGCGGGGCTTTGACAGCTGTCAGGCCGGCAGGCCGGAGGGTTCGCTGATGCGTGCCGCAAAAACAATGCCGATATGGCAACCAAAAAAGCAAACGGACCGGCAACCGGTTCGTTTGCCCAAAATTTTGGCTTCTGAAAGAGGCTTGGAATGGAGTGTAGGCCTGGGCGGCCTGTTTTTGATCGGATATATTGGCGGAATTCTGCTTTGCCGGGAGCAAGCGCCGGACTTCGGCTCGGTACTTGCTCAATATTACATGGACAAGCAGAATTATCTGTCGTTGGCGGCGGGATTTGGGGCAGAGTTTTCGGCGCTGTTTCTGCAGGCAGGGATTATTTTGCTTTGCGGATCCAACGCCCTTGGCGGCGGTTTGCTGGCAGTGTTTTTTGCGGCAAAGGGGACTTTGCTGGGAATCTGTGCGGCATCGGTGTTTCTGAATTGGGAGGCCCGCGGACTGATCGTATACTGGCTGCTGACCTCTTTGCCCAACACAGCGGCGCTCATCTTGCTGCTTTGGCTTGCCAGGGATGCTGCAAATCTTTCCGGGAGTCTGTTTTATGCCATGTTCAATGGGGCCGGGACACGCGGCGCCCCGGAACGAAGGCTCAGAGCACTGCTTCTTCGGTATCTGCTGACACTTGCCATCGGTGCAGTCTGTATGGCTTTGAGCGCGGCTGCGTCCGGACTGTTCGCCAGTGTTTTACTTTAATGCAGAAGCCTCCGTCTCGGCGTGGGAATCGGAAGGCTCAGGCTCTTCGCCGTCATCCTTTGCTGCTTGTGGCACAGCAGGCTCCGGAGTGTATTCCACCTTGGAGAGCGGGGAAGACTCGACAGCCTGTTTCAGCTGTGCCTGGTTGATGTGCGTATAAATCTGTGTGGTAGAGACATTCTCGTGCCCAAGGATTTCCTTCAAGGCCAGCATATCGACCTGACCGTATTGATACATCAGCGTGGCGGCCGTGTGACGCAGTTTGTGCGGCGAATATCCCATTCCACTGAGTCCGGCGCTTTGCAGGCAGCGAGCAACAATCTGTTCCACTCGGCGAGCGGTCAGCCGTTTGCCGGTACGCTTGGAAACAAAAAGGGCTTTCTTGTCCACCAGATTGGGCAGGGAAGCCCTCTCTTTTTTGTAGTGGTCCAAAGCCTGCAGGCAGGCGGAATTCAGATAGACCAGCCGTTCCTTGCTGCCCTTGCCGATGATACGGATCGTTTCGTCACGAAAATCTCCCAGATCAATGGCAACGAGCTCTGCCAGACGCATGCCACAGTTTAAAAACAACGTTAATATGCAATAGTCACGGCTGTAAAAATCACTTTGTACATTTTTTAACAATTCGATGCTTTCGTCCAGCGTCAGATATTTGGGCAACGCTTTTTTCGGCGTACCAAGGCTGATGTTTGCTGTGGGATCGTCGTGCAAGCGATTGGCCTGTGTGCACATATAACCGAAAAAGCCGCGCAGAGCCGAGAGCTTGCGGGCACGTGCTTTGGCGCCGTTAGACTGCGCACGAGCAAATTCAAGAAAGTTAAAGATATCGCGTTTGCGTACAGAGGCAATTTGCTGGGTACTGATGGAACGCAGATCAATTTGGGATGGTTCAGTATCCTCGGAAGCAAGATTCCACTGGACGGCCATGAAACGGAAGAAACTGCGCAAATCCAGATAGTAACCGTTTACGGTGCGTGGTGAACGCTGTTTGACAAAGTCCAGATAATGGAGATAATCTATCACGTCATCTGGGATGTCCAAATATGGAGCATGTCGTTCCGGATGGACGGTATCTATATAGGTGCTCATAAAAAACTCCTAAGGGTAAAAGTTGAAGACTGCATCTGATGGAAATATGAAAAATGGCCTTTTTACCAAGGACCAAGCAGTTCTGGGGCCGATATATCAGCTAAAAGCCCTCAAAGAGGCATTTTCACTCCCCTGTATTTCGCTAAATTTACATTTAGCGAAATAGCATGCATTGCTTTTCCGGGCAGGTTGGACGTATTCAGATCTTCCCTCTGCGGTTGGAATCGGTTGCTTCCATGGAGGAACTTCACGAGTTGCAGCTGTGACAAGCTTTGTGAATTGCATGGATGACTCAAGTCTTGTGTGTCACAAATTATTTGACCGGGCAGATCATGTTGGATAGCGTGTTATCTGCATCCACGCATAGCGGCAGTATCTTCAAAAATATTCTTGGTGCCATAAAAACCGCTGCGAAAAAGCATATCTCCGGAATTGAAAACAAGGAATTTTCGTCTCGTTTGGGAACATTTGGCAGTGGGGTGCTCTTCTCCCCTTCAATCTGTATTCCGGAGAGTTACCGCCCCGAAAAGGTCGATATAAGTGGGATTTGTATGAATTATATCCGCTTTTTCAGCACCCGTCAATGGAACATCCACTGCAGATTGACTGGATGGGTTCAGACGCAATCAGTTTTTCCCATAAAATGTAAATCAATAAAAAGAACGCTTTCCCAGGATTCTCCTGGGAAAGCGTCTTTTTTGCAAACATCAAATAATATACTCAGCGATTGATAGAGCTTGCCATTCGGTGATAGGTGTGCCGCTCACCACGGATGGCGATGGAATAAGCGAGAATGTTCTGCGGCAGCGCCATACCGGGAACGCCGGTATCCCCAATATGGTGCACATCAGCTCCAGCCATTTTACACATCAGTGCGATGCGGCGGATGGTATCTGCGTCGGCCCCTTCCTGCGAAGTGCCGATGGCCGTCATGGCAAGAGCGCCCACCCTGTGAATCTGAGAGATCAAGTCATGGGCCATTTCTTGTGTGATGCCTGGGACAGTCCCCGGAGCAGGCAGCAAAATCATGTCGGCACCTGCCGCCACAAAATCGGAAATATCCTGTTCCGTCAGGATGGTGTCACCGCCTTCTCCGCGTACGCCGGATGCATGCATCTTGCCCGCTGTTAGAATCAGACGGTCCCCGGCAGCGCGGGAAATCTCCTGCAAGGACTGGATGATGGCGTCGTTTTTGACACCGTTGCCGGGATTTCCGGTGAGAACGACCATGTCAACCCCCATCTCTGCGGCAAGAAGGGCGTTCTCCGCTGTGGCGAGACGACCGGGCGTCATCTCCCACAAGCTACCGGAATTGGCAGCCTGGGCAGCGGCTAGATCGGCCGGTTCCAGATTGATGGCAATTACCCGCCCTGTCAGCCGTTTGAGTTCTCGAACCGTCTCTTTGGCAGGCACCTCCGGCAGAGCCTGGATCACCGGATTCTGCACATCAAACATATTCAGAAGCAGGATGTCTGCTCCCAGAGAAGCGGCATACTCCGCATTGGTGATATCGCCCAGCAGAGGCTGTGTGATGCCGATGGTTTCGCACGCGAGGACTCGGCCCTCGCATCCGGCAATGGAATCCAGCAGCTGGGCTTTATCAAAACGACGGATCTCGCTCGCGGTACAATCCAGAAGACGTTTGGACATGGATCAATCCTCCTCGTCCTGCTCATAGATACGGCCGCGCGCACGAGAATAAAAGGGCTCACTGCCGCGGATTCCCTGCTGGCCCAGCGGCGATGCAGCGATGGTCAGGTTCATGTCCATTTTGGCCTGCTGCAGATACGGGCGGGCAGCCTGAATGACCTTGGTAAACAGATCGTTGTCTTTGGGGGCATCCAGAACCATCAGATAGCTCTTCTGCGTGTCATTGACAATCATCATTTGCAGATAAGCCTCATTGACCTGCGTGTTGGCTTCCAGAACATCACAGACAGGAGCCATAAGTTCCTCCGGGTAGACTGAGAGCTCAACAATGACAACTTTGTCGCCGGGGTTGATGCGCTTCTGGGCAGCTCGCTCCTTGGCGGCTTTGGCAAAAGCATCTTTCTGCTGCTTGAGGGATGCGACCACTTCCCTCTCGAAGCGAAGGTTATCTCCAAAGGGGTTGATCACAAAGCCGGACACCTGGGGATTCTTGTCGATCAAGGCAGCGTACTCGTCAAAATGCAGCATCATAGTTTGCTGTGCGGGATTTTTGCGCCACTTGTGCAGCTCATCCCAGTCGGTGAATGCCATGAAATACTGCTTTTTATCGGTAGTACCCAGCAATGCAAAGGAAACCTTGGTGTTGGGGGGAACCGGAACCTTGCCGTTTTTATCCATTTTTGGAGGGGGGCCTGCAAAGCCTACCTGCACCGGCACCAGGAAGGTGGAACGCATCATCATGTTGATCATGAGATTGCGAGTTTCAGGGGTATTGTTGGCTTTCATATCGGCCATTGCCTTTTTCATCGCCGGGTTGGTCAAAGGCTTTTTCGAATCATTCATCGTCCTGCTCCTTTTATGTGTTCTGTTTCTGTATTGTGATTCGTCCGTTTTCTGGCAAATGCTCAGTCCTTCAGCTTGATGCTGTTGATTGCCTCACGCAGATAGGAGACGCCAATCAGGCGCATGCCTTCAAACTGGGTGGGATCGATGGTTTTGAGGTTGTGTTTTGGCACAATTGCGGTATCAAAGCCAATGCGGCAGGCTTCCCGCAGGCGTGTTTCCAGATGAGAAACGCTGCGGATCTCTCCGCCCAGACCGACTTCCCCAATGGCAATCGTTTTTTCTCCGATGGGAAGATCCAGCAGGCTGGATGCCATGGCCAGACAAACCGGCAGATCGCAGGCTGTTTCGTCCAGGCGCAGGCCGCCGATAATATTGACATAAACGTCCTGATTGCCGAAAAAGTAGCCGGCACGTTTTTCCAGCACAGCAAGCAGCAGATACATGCGGTTGTAATCAAACCCGCTGGCGGTACGCCGTGGTGTCGGAAAGGAAGTTTTGGTGACCAGCGACTGAACCTCACTGAGAATGGGTCGGGTGCCTTCCATGGCACAGGCCACACAGGTACCGCTGATTCCCACCGGACGTCCTTCCAGCATGACCTGGGAGGGATTCTCAATTTGAGCCAGCCCCCGGCCGGTCATGTCGAACATGCCGATCTCGTTGGTGGAACCGTAACGGTTTTTCACAGCGCGCAGTACGCGGTACGGCAGTGTCTTGTCACCCTCAAAATAGAGAACGGTATCCACAATGTGCTCCATCACCTTGGGACCTGCGATGGCGCCGTCCTTGTTGACATGCCCTACAATGAACATGGGAATATCGTTAGACTTGGCAACGTTTAGGAACCGGGCCGTACTCTCCTTGACCTGAGATACCGTTCCGGCGGAGGAAGCAATGTCGGTACAGCGCATGGTCTGTACCGAGTCGATCACTACAAGTCCCGGTTTCAGCTGCTCGATCAGTCCGCAGATTTCATCCACATCACTTTCGGCAACCAGGGAAATGTTATCCTGAGCCACGTCCAGACGGACGGCACGCAGCTTGATCTGCCGAACCGATTCCTCTCCGGTGACATACAAGACGCTGTGCGTTTTGGAAACTTCCCCGCACAACTGAAGAAGGATCGTTGACTTGCCGATGCCGGGTTCGCCGCCGATCAGCGTCATGCTGCCCAGCACGATGCCGCCGCCCAGCACACGGTCCAGTTCACGAATGCCTGTTACAATGCGGCTTTTTTCCTCTGTTGTGCTGACGCTTTTCAGGTTCAGGGCGGTGAGGGTCGTCTGGCCGGTCACCCGGGCCGGAGCCGAGGCACGGGAAGAGGAGCTCTTGGCCGGTTCGGCGACCACGTCCTCGTTCATGGTGTTCCACGCCCCGCAGGAGGGACAGCGCCCCAGCCAGCGAGGGCTGGTCTCACCGCACTGACTGCAGACATATATGGTTTTCAGTTTTTCTTTTGCCATGCAGGCATCCTCGCTTTTGTGAAGTATCTTCTTTATTATAGCCCAAAGGCCACGGTTCAGCAAGGGAGCAGGCACGCAAAACGCGGCGGCAGGATCACTTCCCTGCCGCCGCGTTTCCGATTTCAGAACGTCATCGCCGATTCGCCCTGTTACAGCATGACCTTATGGTAAACTTTTTTGCCCTTCTTGATAACTACGCCGCTCTTGAGCTGTTCGGCAGTGAGCGCAAAGGAAGGATCTGCAACCTTCTCACCGTCCACCAGAACGCCGCCCTGCTGGACCAGCTGACGGGCCTCACGGTTGGAGGAGCACAGCTTGGCTGCGACCATCACGGACAGCAGTCCGGCCTTGCCGTCGCGGAGGAGGCTTTCATCCAGCTTGGTGGAGGGCATGTTTGCCTCATCGGCAGCACCGCTGAACAGACCGCGGGCGGTTGCCTGCGCCTTTTTGGCTTCCTCGGTGCCGTGAACCATCTGGGTCAGCTCAAAGGCCAGGATCTCCTTGGCTTTGTTGAGCTGCTCGCCCTGCCAGTGATCCATCTCATCGATCTGCTCCAGCGGCAGGAAGGTCAGCATGCGGATGCACTTGAGGACATCCGCATCCCCCACATTGCGCCAGTACTGGTAGAACTCGAAGGGGCTGGTCTTGTTGGGATCAAGCCAGACAGCATTGCCGGCGGTCTTGCCCATCTTCTTGCCCTGGGAGTCGGTCAGCAGCGTGATGGTCATGGCAAAGGCATCCTTGCCCAGCTTGCGGCGGATGAGTTCGGTGCCGCCCAGCATGTTGGACCACTGGTCATCGCCGCCAAACTGCATATTGCAGCCGTAATGCTGGAACATGTAGTAGAAGTCGTAGCTCTGCATGATCATGTAGTTGAATTCCAGGAAGGACAGGCCCTTTTCCATGCGCTGCTTGTAGCATTCGGCGCGGAGCATGTTGTTGACGCTGAAGCATGCGCCGACCTCACGGAGCAGTTCCACGTAGTTCAGGTTGAGCAGCCAGTCGGCATTGTTGAGCATCATGGCCTTGCCGTCGCCGAACTCAATGAAGCGCTCCATCTGACGCTTGAAGCACTCGGCATTGTGGTTGATGTCCTCCTTGGTCAGCATCTTGCGCATATCGGTACGGCCGGAAGGGTCGCCGATCATGGTGGTGCCGCCGCCGATCAGTGCAATGGGTTTGTTGCCGGCCATCTGCAGGCGCTTCATCAGAGTCAGGGCCATGAAATGACCCGCTGTCAGGCTGTCTGCTGTGCAGTCAAAGCCGATGTAGAAAGTGGCCTTGCCGTTGTTGATGACATCGCGGATTTCTTCCTCGTCGGTCACCTGAGCAATCAGGCCGCGGGCTTTCAGTTCTTCATAGATCTGCATGGGATTTCCTCCTTGAATGTTTGCGGCAAGGGACAAAAAAACGCCCCTGCCAAACGTGAAATTTGGCAGAGGGCGATGATTACGCGGTACCACCTCTGTTCGTCCATCCCCTCACGGTGACGGACCTTCACGGGTACAGGCGGCAGATGCGACCGGACCGATACCCAAACGCTGTAACGTGCGCACACGGCACAGCCTACTGATCCCCGGTCTCGGGGACGTTCAGCCTGCTGCTCAGAGGGGTATTCACCGTCCGTCCTGCCGGTCCCTTGCACCAACCGGGGCCTCTCTCTCGCACGACAATGACAGTTACTGTTCCTCATCAATGCATTTGAACAAAGTTAACACTATCATATCTGTGGCCAAAAGTCAAGAACTGACCTTTACCGGGACTTCTCAATCATCTCACGGGCATTGGCCAGGCTCAGATCGGTGACCTTGTCGCCCGAGATCATGGCAGCCAAAGCCCGAATACGACCGTCCATATCCAGAGTATGGATCTGGGTATAGGTGCGGCCCTCCCGGACCTCCTTGCGGATCAGCAGCTGATTGTCCGCAAAGGCGGCTACCTGGGGCGTATGGGTGATGCACAGGACCTGGTGTCCTGCCGCCGTCTGCTTGAGCAGCTGTCCGATCCGTCCGGCCGCCAGGCCGGATACGCCGGTATCGATCTCATCGTAGATCACGGTGGGGATGGCATCCTTGTCTGCCAGCGCGCTCTTGAAAGCCAGCATAATGCGGGAAAGCTCGCCGCCGGAAGCTACTTTGGAGAGCGGCTTGGGATCTTCACCGGGATTGGTGGAAATGAGGAATTCGATAGTATCCTGCCCGGCAGAGGCCAACGGCCCTCGTTGATGGCGCAGCGTGAACCGGATGCCCGGCATATTCAAAAAAGCCAGTGCCGAAAGCATCTGTCGGTTCATGGCATCAAAGGCTTTGAGACGAGACTGGGTCAGCCGATCAGCCGCCTCTCTGGCCTGATGGTAAAGATTCTGCTTGAGCTGGTTGAGCTTTTCCAGACGCTCTGTAGAGGACTGGATAGTCTCCAGCTCAGCCGCCGCGGCATCCCGCCGCGCCAGAAGATCACAAACTTCACCGCCGTACTTTTTCTTGAGCCGATAAATCAGGTCAAGGCGCTCCTCGATCTGATTGAGTTCACCGCCGTCAAAGGTATAGCCGTCCAGACGGTCGGCAAGATCGGTGGTCAGCTCCCGTGCCGTGTAGTAGAGGTCGTTCAGTCGTTCGGAAAGGGAGGAAAGGCTTTCGTCCAGGCGGGCGGCTTCCGAAAGATTGGTGGATGCGTCCCCCAGCAGATCCGCAGCCCCCAGGACATCGGTATCCTCCTGACCGTCCAGTGCAGCGTAAGTGGCTGTGATGCGGTCGAGAATGCTCTGCGCATGAACGATCACATTTTTGCGTTCCGTCAGCTGGGATTCCTCGTCCGCCGACAGGTTGGCAGCGGTGAGTTCCTCCACCTCCTCGGTCAGCACAGCGATGCGGCGCTGTTTGTCGGCCTCGCTGGCCATGAGGGCATCGGCTTCCCGCTTGACCCGGACCACTTCCCGGTAAAGTTTGTGATAGGCTTCCCGCAGAGATCCATTCTGCGCGTACTGATCCAGCAGCGAAAGATGGGCGGCCGGATTGGTCAGACTTTGACTGTCATGTTGACCGTGAATGGCAATCAGCCCCGCACAGATATCCCGCACTACGGTAGCGGTAGCGGGCATGCCGTTGACACGGCAGCTTCCTTTGCCTTCCGCGTTGATTTCACGGTAGAGCAGAAGATCGTCCTGTGCCTCATAACCGCAGCGTTCCATCTGGGCACGGACATTGGCGGGAATATTTTCAAAAGTTGCCCAGATACAGGCTTTCTGGGTTCCGCTGCGAACCAGCTCCCGGGAAGCCCGATTGCCAAGAATGGCGTTGATGGAGTCGATCAGGATGGATTTGCCCGCGCCGGTTTCGCCGGTCAGCACATTAAAGCCGGGGGCAAAATGCACCTCAGCTTTTTCGATCACCGCCACATTTTCAATTTTGAGATCCGTCAGCATGGCCGGGCATCTCCCCTCTTTTTGCTTGCAGCAGTTCAGTGCCGGGGCGTAAACCGGCGCAGTTCCTCACAAATCATTCTGGCAGATTCTTCCGTGCGCATCAGAATGAAGAACGTGTCGTCGCCGGAAAGTGTGCCGACCACATTGTCCCATGCCCGGGCATCAAATACTTCGCAGGCGGCGTTGGCCATACCGGAAAAGCACTTGACCAGTACCATGTGGCCCGCGTAGTCGACTTTGAGCACCGATTCCCGGAAGATGGTTTCAAACCGGCTGGGAGAATGACTGACCTTGCCGGACTCAGACGCGGACATATAGCGATACCCGCCGCTGCCGGTTGCGGTCTTGACCAGGCGCAGCTCGCGGATATCTCGGGAGACCGTGGCTTGGGTTACATCAAATCCCTCATCCCGCAGATAGGAGAGAAGTTCCTCCTGCCGGTCAATGGGATGCTTTTCAATCAGGTCCAGTATGGCCTGGTGCCTTGCGCGTTTCATGGATCGTATCATCTCCTCATCAGCTTGGTCTCAATGGCCCGGAACTGTTCAGCCCGGTCGAACGTTGCCAACTGCAGCGGTGTTTCAGCTACAAATATATCGACCTTGTCTCCCGGCTCCAGTTCACAGGACACACGGCTGTCGGCGGAGGCAAGTACATTGTCACGGTTGGATGCCTCTGTCACCACCGTCAGGCGGCGCGAGGCAGAAAATACCAGCGGGATCTGCCGGGGACTGTGCGGGCAGATGGCATTGAGGACGAACACGGATGCAGAGGCATCCAGAATGGGACCGCCGGCAGACAGCGAATATGCGGTTGAACCGGTGGGGGTAGCGGCGATGATGCCGTCGCTGCGATACCGGCAGACAAACACACCGTCGCAGTAGACGGTATAGTCCATGGGGTGCATACGGGATTTGCCGAACAGCACCACATCGTTGAGTGCGGCGGAAGTCCACTCTCCGCCGTTTTTCTCAACCTTGAGAAGGGAGCGGGGTTCCAGATGGTAGTCACCAACCGCCAGACGCTTGAGTTTGGACGGCATTTCGTCCATTTCGCAGGTAGCGAGAAATCCCATGCGGCCCAAGTTGATGCCCAAAAGCGGCTTGCCGGCTTCCAGGCACTGAGCGGCAGCACGTAGCAGCGTGCCGTCCCCGCCGATGGTGATGACCTGATCCGCCTGTGCCAGGGCCTGGTCCAGAGGGAGACACTGCGCCTCTTGGCAGACTGCATCCGGGCCCAGGCCGTCGGGCAGCAGTACCCGGACGCCATAGCCCGCAAGCAATGCCGCCGCGCGGCGTGTGACCGACAGATCGGTGTCTTTGAGCGGATTGGGATACAAAAGAACCGTCATGTAACAAATCTCTTTCCGGCCTGTGCGGCCATGTGCTGCGGCTGGGTCATCCCAGATGATGGGAAGAAACGCCGTCCAGCGCCTGATGGGCAGCCTTTACCACCTGGTCTATGGCGTCCTCCGCGAGAGAAGGTGTGCCGTTGTGGCGCACGAACAACAAAAACTCAATGTTGCCTTCGGGGCCTTTGATGGGCGAGTAATCCAGCCCTTCCGCGGCAAAATGATTCTGTGCCGCGTAGTCTATGGCCGCACGGAGAACCTCGCGGTGGGTTTCCGGCTCCCGGACGACCCCCTTCTTGCCGACTTTTTCCCGTCCAGCCTCAAATTGGGGCTTGACCAGGCAGACGCCGCAGGCATCGGGCGAACAGACGGCATCCGCTACCGGGAAGATGTGCTTGAGGGAAATGAAGGACACATCCACACTAAAAAATTCGATGGCATCCTCCAGCATGTCGGGGGTCACGTTGCGGATATTGGTGCGCTCCATATTGATGACACGGGCATCGGTGCGCAGGCTCCAGGCAAGCTGCCCGTAGCCCACATCCACGGCGTAGACCTTGACGGCGCCGTTTTGGAGCATGCAGTCGGTGAAACCACCGGTGGATGCGCCGATGTCCATGCAGATTTTTCCGTCGGGACTGAGCGGAAACACCTTCATGGCCTTTTCCAGCTTGAGCCCGCCGCGGCTGACATAACCGATGTCATGCCCGCGCACCTCCACCTGAGCGCCTTCGGGGACGGGCTCCCCTGCCTTGTCGGCCTTTTGACCGTTGATGAAGACGATCCCGGACATGATCAGAGCTTTCGCCCGCTCACGGCTCTGGGTAAAGCCTTCCTGGCAGAGATATTGGTCCAAACGTACTTTCATGCCTTGTTCTCGCTTTCTGCGCCGAGTGCACTCTGGGCAAGCGACGCGGCATCCAGATTTTGATCTTTGCGGAGCTGCGGTACATTGGCGTGCAACAAATGGCGGTTGTTGACCGCGTGCAGCACGAACCGGCCGGTCCAGCCCGCCTGCTGCAAGGCAAAGCAGAGCTGCTGGCCAATGCCGCCGTCCTTGACGCACTCCTCGGCAAAGATGACGGTATCGTACTTTTTCAGGGCATCACACAGGCCCTCCGGCAGCGGATAGATTCGCACCAGCTTGCAGCAGTCGGCAGCAATGCCCTTTTGCAGCAGCAGGTCCCCGGCGGCCAGAATTTCCTCCGTCTCAGCACCATAGCTGACAAAGACGATCTTTGCACCCTCCCGCTGTTCGATCAAATCAAAGAGATTGCCGGTGCAGCCCAGAGCCGCCATGGAGGGCTTTTCCTCACCGCGGGGATAGCGGATGGCTCGGGGGCCCTGGCCTTTCCGAACGAGATAGCTGAGCCAGTGGTCCAACTCGGCATAGTTGGCGGGCGAATAGGTCTCGATCTGCATCTGGCTGAAGAAGGCAGGGTCATAAATTCCCTGATGGGTCTCGCCGTCCCCCGGAACCAGCCCGGCTCTGTCAACGGCAAACAGAACATTGAGCCGCATGAGGCAGACATCATGGATCATCTGATCGTAGGCCCGCTGGAAGAAGGTGGAGTAGATGGCAACCACCGGCAGGAGGCCCTGACTGGCAAGGCCGGCAGCAAAAGTCACGGCGTGCTGTTCCGCCATGCCCACATCAAAGAAGCGGTCGGGATGGTCGTGCTTGAAAAACTGCAGACCAGTGCCGTACTTCATGGCTGCGGTGATGGCACACAGCTTGGTGCACTCGTTGCCCAGCGTGGACAGTTTGGCGCCGAAATAGCTGGAAAAACTGTCTTTGGGAGAGACTTCCGGGTTGGTCAGGTGGTTGAGGTCGAAGGCGGAAACACTGTGGAACTCGCCGGGATTTTCCTCGGCGGGTTTCAGGCCTTTGCCCTTCTGGGTAACAATGTGGATGAACAGCGGCGCGGCCTGCTCCTGGAGATTGGTCAGCATCTGACTGAGCTGGATAACATCGTGTCCATCCACCGGTCCTACATACTGGAACCCCATTTCCTCAAACATGGTGGAGTGATAGATCCCGCGGCGGATGATCTGCTTGCCGCCCTGCAGCACGCGCACCACGCCGCTGCCCAGCACGGGAATGCTTTCCAGAGCATTTTCCATCTGGGCCTTGGCATGAAAATATTTGGGATCAGTGCGCAGACGGGTCAGATAGTTGGCGATCTCTCCGACATTTTTGGAGATGGACATCTTGTTGTCATTCAGGATGACAATCAAGTTGTTGAGCATGCCTACGTTGTTCATACCCTCGTAGACCATGCCGCCGGTGAAAGCACCGTCTCCAATGACGGCAACTACTTTGCCGGGCTCTTTCTTGAGCTTTTTAGCACGGGCAATGCCGATGGCTACTGAAAGCGACGTGCTTCCGTGACCGGCAATAAACACGTCGCAGTCACTTTCGGCCGGGCAGGGAAAGCCGGAAATGCCGTCCTTCTGGCGCAGATGTGCAAAACCAGCCCGGCGGCCGGTGAGCAGTTTGTGGGTATAGCACTGATGGCCGACATCAAAAACAATTTTGTCCCGCGGCAGAACCAGTGCTTTGTGCAAAGCAACGGTCAATTCAACCACACCGAGATTGGAGGACAAATGGCCTCCGGTTGCGGAGACGCTCTCGATCAGAAAACTGCGGATCTCCTCACAGAGAACAGGCAGTTCTTCCGGCATGAGCTTTTTCACATCTCCCGGCCGATTGATACGGCTTAGCAATGGATACCTCATGTGGTACACCTCTTCGTTTCACGATCCTTGCCTTGAAATCAAGGCAGAGAAACAGTACAGCAGGCAGTTTACGGCATGGGGACGATAAAGCCAATCACAATCCCCAGAATGGCACCTGCCAGCACCTGAATGGGCGTATGACCGACCATTTCCTTAAGGCGCTTGTCGGCAAGCCACGGGAAATTCTGGGCCCCCTCGTCCATCCATTCGTTGAGCATCTGATTGAGGACCTTGGCCTGTTCCCCCGTTTCCCGGCGGACTCCCATAGCATCATACATCACTATAATGGAGACTACCACGGCAACGGCAAACAGAGACGAGTCGGGACCGCAGTAACGCCCCGTGGCCACCAGCATGGCACATACGGTGGCGGAATGGGAACTGGGCATGCCGCCCGCCCCCCAGACCCGCTCAGGAACAAACCGGCCGATAATGATCAGATTCAGAATGACCTTGATCAGCTGCGCGGAAATCGAACCAAGCAGCGCAGTGACCAGAACAAAATTCCATTGAAGCGGCATTAGAAGCCAATGCATTCACATACCCCATTCCGCAGTTTTACTTGTTGCGCACCAGAAGGCTTTCGGCCATCCTGCGCAGAAAATCTGCCCTTTCCCCCAAGGGCTCCAGTGCGGCCAGCGCGGCATCGTTATGCTGCTGTGCCATAGCCTGTGCGCCGTCCAATTCGTACAGCGTGACAAAAGTCGTCTTTTCGTTTTCTGCGTCGCTGCCCACCGGCTTGCCCAGTGCTTCGGTGCTGGAGGTGACATCCAGAATATCATCAACGATCTGGAAGACAAGACCAATCTCCCGGGCGTAGGTTTCCAGCGGTTGGCGCAGCATTGATGGGGCCTCCGCAGCCTCACAGCCGAGCTGTACCCCCGCCAGAATCAGCGCACCAGTTTTGTGGCGGTGCAGCGAAAGCAGCTGCTCGGCGTCGGCACGGTGATGTTCAAAGTGTTTGTCCAACTCCTGGCCGTACAGCATGCCGCGGGCACCTGCCCCACAGGCCAGGGCAGCCGCAGCGCGGACACGGCTGTCGGCACTGAGCGGTGCGTTGGCAATCACCTCGAAGGCTGCCGTCACCAGTGCGTCCGCGGCAAGCAGTGCGGTGGACTCGCTGTACTGGCGATGGCAGCTGGGGCGGCCGCGCCGGAAATCATCGTTATCCATGCAGGGCAGATCATCGTGGATCAAAGAATAGCAGTGCAGCATCTCCAGTGCTGCGGCGTAATCCGCGGCGGCATCCACGTCTCCCCCTGCCAGTTCACAGGAGGACAGAACCAGTACAGCCCGTACCCGTTTGCCGCCGCCCAGCAGGCTGTACCGCGCGGCGCGGGAAATCTCCGCCTGCTCCGGAAGATAGCGGTCACACAGGGTGAGCAACCGTTCCTCTGTCAGACGAACATAGGAACGGTACTTGTCAAGGTAAGCATCATTGTCCATCGTCTGCCTCCCCCACCCCGGCGGATGCGCCGCTCAGACGGGTGTCGATTTCTTCAATCTTCAGCTTTGCAGAGTCAAGGGCTTTGTTGCAGTATTGGATCAGGTCTGCAGCCTCTGCATATAACTTGACCGACTCGGCCAGCGGAGTATCCGGCTCCTGCATTCTGGCCAGGATCCCCTGCAGGCGTTCGAGACCTTCCTCAAAGCTTTTGGGTGCTTTCTTCATATGGGTCCTCTCTATCAGAACGAACGGAGGTTACGGTACAATCGGCCTGTGCCCCGTCGCCTTTCAAAGTGATGTTCTGCCCGGGACGCAGTGCCCCGACCGGTCGGCAACCCCCAGTCTCATCCAAAACCATTGCATATCCCCGGGACAATACGGCATATGGGTTCAGGGATGCGGCCATCCCCGCCGACGCGCCCAAAGCGGCTTGCTTTCGGGACAGTGCGTCGTTTGCCGTGCGAGTGATCCGAGCGGAAATCTCGGCAGTTTGCTGTTGTTTTGCGGCAATTGCACTCCGTTGAATTCGCATGGCCTGCTCCGGCCGTGCGGTACTGAACCTATTATAGCACATCTGCCACGCAGACTGTATACTATTTTGAATATTCTGTCCAAAACTGTATATTTCACTGCGGATACGGTTCTGATCCGGCACACACAGTTCCGCAGCAGCGGAAGGTGTGGGCGCACGCAGGTCGGCCACATAATCGAGGATGGTGTAGTCGATTTCATGACCAACCGCAGAAACCACCGGCTTGGGGCATGCATACACGGCGCGGGCGATCCGTTCGCTGTTGAAGACCCACAGGTCTTCCTTGCTGCCGCCGCCGCGGGTGATGAGGATCAGTTCCACATCCCTGCGGGATTCCAGTGCATGGATACCGTCAAGGATGCTGTCTTCCGCCTCCAGCCCCTGCACACTGACGGGGGCGAGCAGCAGACGAGTCAGCGGCCAGCGGCGGCCCATGACCTGGCAAACATCCTTGAGGGCAGCACCGGTTTTTGAGGTGACGATTCCGATACAGCGAGGCATGACCGGCAGAGGACGCTTGTGCTCTGCCGCAAAAAGCCCTTCTGCCTCCAGCTTTTTCTTCAGAGCGTCAAAGGCCATTTGCGCGGCACCGGCACCAAAAGGCCGCATATAGTCCGCATAGACCTGGAAAGCGCCATCCCGCTCATACAGGGTTGCATTGCCGTAAGCCAGCACCAGCATGCCGTTTTGAGGCTCAAAATTGAGCAGCCGGGCTTTGTCCCGGAACATCACAGCCTTGACAGAACTGTCCGCATCCTTGAGGGTGAAATACAGATGACCGCTCTTGTAATGACGGGTAAAGTTGGAGATCTCGCCGCAGACAATCAGATTGTTGAGCGGCTCACACTGAGCAAGAACCCGGCGGGCCAGACGATTGAGTGTGGTTACATCGATGTAGTCGGCCATGCGGATACCCCCTTGGCAGCCAGGATGGAAATGCCGATAGCGTTGTCGCTGGCAAATTTCCCGGGAACAAAGCGGACGTTCTGCATGCGGGTCAGAATATAGTCCCGCACGATTTCACTGCTCATGACACCACCCGCAAAGACAACGGTGAGTCCGGGATACTGTTCCCGGGCGGCATTTGCCATGCGGCGCAGCGTTTCGGCGACACAGAGCAGGCAGTATTTGCAGACATACTCGGGTGACCGCCCTTCCTCCAGCAGTTTGACACACTGATTTTCAAGGCCGGAAAAGCTGCAGGTCGTGCCTTTCACGCTGACCTTGGGACGAATGTCCTCACTGCAGCAGGCCGCCAGACGACTGACATCAGCCCCAGCCGGAAAGGCATAGCCCAGCCGGACGCCCAGCCGGTCCACTGCCTGACCGGCGTACAAATCGCCGCTGGTGCCAAGGCATTGCACCGGATTCGCTCCTTCGCAGAAAAGAAGGTCGGTGGTTCCGCCGGAAATATGAAAGACAAGCACCTGACGGTCAAACAATTCACTGCCGGAAGCGGCAAACAATGCGGCGGCAATGTGCCCCTCCTGATGGGTCAGCTGCACCAGCGGAATGCCCTGGGCCAGTGAAAAAGCCGCAGCGGCATTGACACCGGCCAAAAAGCAGGGCATGTAGGATTTCTCCACCGGGCGGGGCCGGGCGGATACCCCCACAGCGCCGATGGCGGTAAGGTCGGTCCGGTGAGAAAGTTCCTCCAGCATTTGCGGCAATGCCGCGGTGTGGTGAAACACCGCATCGCTCTGGCGCAGACCAAGCTGGCCGGGGCGCACAGGCAAAAATTTCTTGGCATCGCAAACAACCTCTCCGGCATCCGTGTCAAACACGGCCAGAGAGGTTGCGTAATTGCTGGTATCAATCCCGAGCGTCAGCATGTTGCAGAGTCGGAAGCGGTGGGATCCCCTGCTTCCGGCTGTTCACGGGCTACAGTGCCAAGCAGTCCGTTGACAAACTGATAGTCGTTTTCGGCACCGTATTTTTTTACGAGCTCAACTGCCTCATTGATGGCAACGGCAGGCTTTTTCTCACTTCCGTAGAGCATTTCGGCCAGCGCCAGGCGCATGGCGGTCAGGCTGACGCGCGGCAGGCGGCTGAGTGCCCAGCCTTTCAGATGGGCGGTAATCAGCGCATCGATTTCTTCGGCATGCTGATTCATAGCCTGCAAAAGCTGCACGGCAAACGCATCCTGCACGACTTCCTGCATCTCACCGCAATCGCGGATGGCTTCCTGCGGCTGTTCCGGCTGAAACGTTGCCGAAAACGCAGCAAGAAAAGCGCTTTCCCGCGCTTCGCGGCGGGTAACTGCATTTCCTTCCATAATTCCTCTTCTTTAACTTTATTCTTCGACCGGCCCAGCAGACTCGGCAAGACCGGCAGCCACAACATTGACGCGGGATACAGTGATGCCCGTCATGTTCTGGATGGTCTGCTTGACATTCTCCTGTACCTTTTCGCAGACACGCATGACCTTGCTGCCGTAGACCGGGATCACATGGATGGTGACAACGGCAACGCCGTCCTTCATCTCCACGTCAACGTCCTTCTGCAGATTGGTCTTGCTCAAAAGACCGCGCACGCTTTGATTGCTGCCGCTGGAAACCTCGGCCACATCGTCGACTTCAAGCGCGGCAAGGCGCGCGATCTTGGCAACGACTTCCAGGGAAATTTGCAGGCTGCCGCCCGCGGTATTGCGTACATCCATTCGAGTTGCCTCCTAGCCGCAGGATGTTCGCGGCGATCAGGCGCCGCGCCCTGCACATATTGGTTGCCGTATTGCGGTATCAAAGTATAAATTAGTGTACCACAAATTACACGGCTTTGCAACCGAATCCGGGCGGCTGTGTGCGGCATCACGCGGACATTACTTGACTTCCACCACGGTAATGTCCTGGGCTTTGATCTCGGAGCATTTGGACAGGATCACATCGCGGATCTTGGTCACTTCGGCTGCGGTCAGGGCATCGTTTTCGGTCATGACCGTCACACTGGCAGAGGTTCCGTCCAGCATGACGACACAGTCCACAAAGCCCTTGGCTTTGATCAGTGTTTCCAGCTCGCTCTCCGTTTCAATGTTGGAGATCTGCTCTTTCAGGGTATCGGTCATCTTCTGTTTCTCCTCGTCGGAGAGAGACGAATTCTTGAGAGTTTTCTCTATGGTGTCCAGCGCTTCATCGCGGCTTTTCTCCCGGGTAAGGCGTGCCGCTTCAAAAAATTCATTCCCGGTGTCTTCGTTGACGCTGACCAGCTGTGCCTCCCCGTAATTTTTGTCGCCGGCTTCCTGGCTGGTCTGCTGCTCCTCTGTGGTGAGCGGATCGTAAACGGCTACCGTATCCCCCGCCTCTCCCTGGACCGCCTGCGCTTCAGGCTCGCTCTCAACTTCAGCCGACACGGAAACGGCATCTTCTTCCGGAAGATCGGTGGACACGGTCTGCGGCGTCTGTTTGGAGAAAGACCAGTTCAGATAGACAGCGGCTCCCAGCGCCGCAGTAAGTGCCAGCATGGTGATACCTCGCCCCGCCTGTTTGACTTTCATAGCAGTTTCCTCCTTGTCAGTAAGTTCAATGGCTTCAGGCGCGGCAGGTCAGCCCTGCTGTGCCATGCGTTCGACTGTGATACGGTTGGCCCCGATCCCCGTCAGGACCTGCACGATCTGGGTGACTTTCGCCTGGACATCGGGACTGTCCGCGCCGCTGCACAAAACAGCAACGCCCTGCACTTCCGGCGTCCGGGTCGTCTCCACCAGCGCGGGATCGGAGGCTTCATCGTCGAGAAGCAGATGCTCCTCCCGGACACTGCCGTCCGAACGGGTTTCGCTGTCGGTGGCGTAGACGGTGTAGGCTGAACTTGACAGCGTGACCATTACACAAGTCTCCCCGGCCCCGTCGACCTGTCGGATCAGTGCCTCCAAACGCTGCTCTAGGTTCTCCTCATAATCCGAAACAGAAAACGAGGAGGGTTCCGACGGTTGGGCGGCAGTTTCATCCGGCGGCGCGGAGGGCAGCCATTCCGAGAGTGCAATTAGGGCCATCCCTGCAATGCCGGCGATGACCGCCCAGTTGACCAGACGTTTGTCTCCCACCATCCGTTCCCGCAGGGCCTGTAAAGAGGGAATCTTCACGGAGTATCACCTCCCGATGTAATCTCATACGGAAGCGTGCCGCTGTTTTCCTGCAGAATCTCTTCCGCCAGACTGCGGTCGGCTTCATCCTGCAGACAGACCCGGCAGGTGTTTCCCTCCATGGTGAGTTCCGCATCGATGCCTTGTTCATTGAGAAGGGATTGCAGTGCCTGAACGGAGGCTCCCTGCGCCAGCTCATCGACATAGGCATCATACTCGGCGGGGTCCGAATATTCCGGGAGATCGGCAAGATCCAGATGCGGCAGGCTCCACTGATCCCAGCCGCGCATCTGCAGTGCCGACGTTATAATATACAGCACGAGTACGGTATTTATGACCGGTTTGTAGGAATTATCCGGCCAGAAAATCTGAATGATGCCGCCCGCGGCACACAGAATGCAGATGCCAAGGGCAAGGCTTTTCAACGATTGCATATGTCATCCCCCATTTCCCAGCAGCAAAAGCAGGAGTGTCGACAAAAAAACCATGAAAAAATAAAGTGTCAGAACCGAGCCGCACAGTCGGGCACCATCGGCGAACAGGCGGCAGATCTGTCCGCATTGCCGCTGTCCGCTGGCTGAGGCCAGAATACCGGATACGGAAAAAGCCAGAAAGTACAGCGTACAGTGCAGCAACACCGGCAGAAAAGCAGCGGCCATGACGAGGACGGCAGCCAGGGCAAGGGACCCTTTGAGCAGGCGTACCGTTGCAACAGTGCTTTCCAAGGCAGCGGCAGCAGCATCTCCCACCACCGGCAGTGCGCCGGACAACACACTTTTCCCGATGCGCAGCGCCGCCGAGTCACTGTTGCCGGCTAGAATGCCCTGCAGCCCCAGCACAAAGGAAAACAGCGTTCCGCATCCCTTCAGCAGCCAGGAAAGGCAGCGGGAAAACAGTCTGGCAGCATCCTCTACCCCGGGATTGCCCCACAAGGCAGCGGATACCGAAAAGCAGAAGTAAATCTGCATGACCGGCATCAGCACCCGGTCGATGGCCATGGAAAGAAAGGCAGACATGGAAAAAAACATTCCGCTGTACACCGCCGCTCCGGTCGTCTGTCCGCACAGAGTGAGCACGGCGGAATAGACAGGAATAAAGCCGACCAGATAGGTCTGGCTTTCTGCCGCCGTGCTGGAGACCCTGCCGATAAGATCCATCATGGCGGACAGGCCAAGTGCGCCGAACCCGAGCACAGAGACGGCATCGATGCACCTTTTCCAGCTGCCGCCCTCCGCAGCCAGGCCGACGGCACAGGCGACGGCAAGATACAGCAGTGCTTGGGCCGCAAAACGAAGCGGCTTGGTCAGCTCATCTGAGAGAAGGTCGGCGGCTTTTTCCAAAAGTGTACCGAAATCCCAGTCAAGATCCTGGCTGTCCTGATCCAGTCCGCTCTGTTCCAGAATTTCCTGTGCCGAATCAGGCGGCTCAGCTGCATGGGCCGGAAGGGCAAATACAAACAGAAGTACCATCACTGCAAAAAGCCCGAGAAGGAATCCAGCAAACTTTCCAGCATGGGGACCGCCTGCAGCAAAGCCAGAAGCCGTCCGCACAGATCTACCGCAGATGCCGCGGCGGGCAATCCTGCTTCCCGGCAAAGGTCTGATGCAAATTGTCCGATCAGCGCAATCCCCAACACCTGAAGCAGGCAGGAAGCGCTGCCGGTGATCCCGTAGTCGGACAGCGTATGTATCCAGTCGAGAAAGGGCGCCAGACGGTCTGCGGCGACCACAAGAAGGCAGACGGCACCGCAGGCGGAGGCAAGAAATGCATAGGCGGGCTGCTCTTTTTTCAGAATCAGTGTGATCACACAGGTCACGACCGCCAGCGCGGCAGCTTTGAGTATCAACATAGCAAACCATCGCAGTATCTTATAAATCAAACAATGCTTTGATGAGGACGAACAGATCGCTGATCTGCCCCACCAGCATGGTCAACACAACAATCAGCCCTGCCAGGGTAGTCATCATGGCCTGATCTTCCCGCCCGGAACGGATCAGCAGCTGGTTGAGTACGGCCACGATGATTCCTGTAGCGGCGATCTTAAATACCAGGTCAATGTCCATAAACAGCCGCTCCTTTTTTTGGGTTATATCAGCGCAATGGCGGCCAGTGCTCCGATGCAGCCGCCGAGCCTTGGGTACAGCCGCATGGCGCTGCGTTCTTTCTCCTGTAGCGATTGCTCCCGGGGACGACAGAGCCGGACCATGCCTTCCAGTGTCTGGCAGGCGGATTCTCTGCCGCAGGATTCCAGTGACAGGAGACGTTCTGCCAGCTCCTCCCGCATGGCCGGCTCAAATACATCCGGAACCGAAATCTCGGTGAATCGGATACATCTTTCCAGGCTGAGGCGGGCAAATTCAGGATAGGCAGCGGCTGCCGTCAGAACTTCTTCGGCCGGACAGCCTCGATAGCGGATAGAATCGGAGGTGTACTCCAACAACCGCAGGAATGCGTGGGCGGTCCGCCATTTGTTCTGTTCCCGCAAGGCAAGGGCAAAACCGCCTGCCGCGCCGCAGACAATCAGAAGAACACCGCCCGCCAGCCACAGGGCGGCCATTACAGCGCCACCACCCGCTCCACCACGCCGGGGTGGGAGCGGCCATCGAGAAGAACCGCGGTGTCAAAGGCTCCGGTACGCAAAAGCCGGGCCAGCTGAGGCTTTTTCTCCAGATTTTCAGCCTGGTCACAATGGACGGACGCCAAAAAGACAACGCCGGAAGCCACTCCGGCCTCCAGGGCGGCGGCATCATCTGCTGTACCCAGTTCATCACAGACAATGGCCTGAGGATTCATGCAGCGCAGGGCCATGCAGATGGCGTCGGATTTGCGGTATTGGGTATAGACATCGCAGGGAATGCTGCGGTCCTGGGGCAGTCCGGCGGAACCGCCCCACAGCAATTCTCCCCGCTCGTCCACCACTGAGAACACCCTGTCACTCCGGCTCAGATACTGAATCATGCTGCGCAAAAAGGTGGTTTTGCCGCTCCCCGGCACACCGGCAACCAGAATCCCGCCGGATAGTGCCGACAGCGGTCTGAGAACCTCGGCGGGAAGTTCGCAGGTGATCCAGCGCGCCACCCGCAGGTTGAGGGATGTAACGGCAGAAAAGCCGGAGGCTCCCCGGGTTCCCGCCACCCCGATGCGGTTGCCGCCGGGAATGGTAAAGAACCCCTGAGCCAGTTCCTCCTCATAGGCATAGGCAGAGTGGCGGCACAGGGCAAGAAAACAGGCCTGGATGGACTCCGGCGGTACTCGCTGGCAGTGTCCGGCGCGGGGAAGATATTTGATGCAGGGAGAAAGTCGGCCCTTCATGGTGAACATGACGGGCTGACCTACCCGCAGCCGGATCTCCTGCACGAAGGGAGCGATCTGGGTGTTCAGGCCGGAGAGTTCTGTCCGGAAGGGCTCCGGCAGCTTTTTGACCAAAGCATAATACTCGTCCATTGGTTTCACCTCGCATTCGGGTTTACACCAACACTGTATGTCCACCTGCCATGAGATAGAACTGCCTGTCCCCTGTCAAAACAAAAAAGCCCCTGCCATGCAGCAAGTGCACGGCAGAGGACAGATTGATTCATATAGATCAAAAACGGGCGTACAGGAAGGTTCCTTCCGACAAAAAACGGCCCATAAGCAAAAAGGCAAAGATGACGCATTCGTAGATGCACCAGCGTACCGGAAGCGGACTTTCCAGAATTCTTTTCCGGATCTGCCAGCCTCGCTCGTGCAGCACATCCACAAGGACGAGCAGCGCCATACCTGCCAGCAGAAGCAGAAGATCCAGCCTGCTGGAAAGCCCGAGCTCCCAATACCGGGAGAAAACGGTGAATTCTACACGTGCTCCCATACAGGCGAAATAGTTCAGGGCCGCCCCCAGGCTCTCCGCACGGAAGAAAACATATCCGATACAGATCAAAATAAAAACGAACACCACGCGGAAGGCATGATGGGCACGGCTTTTGGCAGAAACTTTCAGGCGCTTCCAGGTCTTTTTGCGCCAGCGCCGGGTCAGGCCGCTGACAACCTGGTAGGCGCCATTCAACAGGCCCCATACTACGTAAGTCCACGCAGCTCCGTGCCAGAATCCGCTGACCAGAAAGGTGACCAGCAGGCTGGCGTTGACCGGAGGCTTTGTGAAGAAACGGCCGATCACCGGCAGCCGCCGGAACCAGCCGTTCCAGGCCAGAGGCTCAAAAATGTACTCCCGCAGCCAGGACGACAGCGAAATATGCCACCGATCCCAGAATTCGCCGATGGTCGCCGCAAAATAGGGCTGGCGGAAGTTTTCCGGAAGTTTGAGGCCCAGGGTCTCTCCAGCGCCCAGAACAATGTCGGTGTAGCCGGAAAAATCCGCATACAGCTGAAAGGCAAACACTACCACGCCAAAGATAAGCTGAGACAGATCCATATCCTGTGGATTGGAGAACGCCGCATTGACCACGGTGGCCATCCGCTCGGCAATGGCGTATTTTTTAAAGTATCCCCAGACGCAGCGCATGATGCCGGACTGAAGATTGCGCATTTCAAAAGCCGGTGTTGTGTCGAGCTGCGGCATCAGATTGCGATAGTGATTGAAAGGACCCTGCGTGATGGAAAGAAAGAAGGACGCATAACACAGAAGCCGGGCAAAGCGCGTCTCAGGCTGGATCTCGCCCCGGCGCACATCCAGAAGGTATCCCGTCAGTTGCAAGCTGTAATAAGCAAGGCCCAACGGCTGCAGAAGGCTGCCGCTCCAAAGCCGAAGTCCCAGCAGGTCGTTGAGGGTCCCGGCCATCATGGCATAATATTTCAATAACAGCAGCGGTCCCAGGGCGGCGGCAAGACCAATCCCAAACCAGGTGCGGGCGCCACCCCTGTCATCCGGCATGGCCCGGCGGGCACAGAACCAGACCACAAGGGTTGAGGCAAACAGCACAAAAAAGCCGGGAATATCCAGCGACAGATAAAAGATGATCCCCGCCGCCAGCATGACATACCAGCGTTTGGCCGCAGGCAGGCGGTACCAGATCACCAGCAGCACTGCCATAAAGACCAGAAAGCCGGGTGCATTGACAGAAAACATAGAACTCCCCTATTCTATCGCGTCCGCTTACAGCCCATAGGTGCCGTCGGGAGCAGATGCAAGCTTTTCTTCCAGCGTCGGGAAAAAGAGTTCCTCCACCGGGACACCCTTTTCTCTTGCCTTGACCACATCGCAGAAAACCGGCGTGAACCGTTCCGCTCCCTCACCGTTGAGATGGTGGGCATCGGCAAAGGCGTCACTGTCCATGTTCAGGGCCCCTGTGTCCCGGTAAAGGGTAAAGTCCCAGAATTCCAGACCGTGGGCAGCGGCATAATCGCTTACCGCCGAAAGGTATGCCTGATAGTTTTCGGTATTGGCACAGAAAGCGTTGGGGACCGGGGCGGTCACCAGTACCAGCCGGATCTCCTCTTCTGCACAGAACTCGGTGATGCGCTCAAGATACTCCAGGCCAAATTCCGACAGAGGTGCATCCGGGTCTACATCCAGAATCGCTTCATACCCGTAAGGGGTAACACCGTAGGTGTAGACAAAGCCATTGCCGCGGTATTCCTCCTCGTTGGGATAAGTCACATATTTGTAATTGCCCACCTCATAACCATCGGTCAGCTTGGCAACCCACAGCTCAGGGATTTCATCCGGGCTGGCAATGGTATGGCGCGCCGGGAAAATCAGGTCGGCAAAGGCGGCAGGCCCGCCCATCTCCCAGAGGTAAAGATACCGGTTTGCCGACAACAGGGGCATATAGTCGGCCAGCAGATAGCAGGCAAGCGGCACGTCGCTGGAAGCCTGCTGGTTGTAGCCGGTATAAAACATTTCGAGATATACGGTGTCGAGATCATTGCGGGCCGCCGCTTCCTGCAGAAGATAGTAGGAGCCGTCGGGAAGCTGCTGAGAAGTGCCCGCGTTGAAGCTGTGGGTATCCAGCTTTTCATCCACTACGGCGGGATCAAAGCTGCGGTAGCAGTGGGATGCCCCTAAAAACAGCGTATCGATTTCCCCGCTCTGGGCATACAGCTCGTCCAGCATGACCCGGGAGTAGGAATGCACATCGTCCACCAGCAAAAAGTTGAGTGCCAGACACAAAAGAACCGTAAGGCCTGTAAAGGCGAACGCCTTTCCAAGGCGGACACCCCGGCGGGCAGGCTGTGCGTTTGACTTCATGGGGCAATCTCCCTTCGGGTGAAATCAGCGTTCGATCTCCATTTGCGGGTGCTTTTCCGCATAGGATGCGGTGTCCAGCTCCCAGGTGGTATTGCCGGCATCGTCGGCAGCTGTCTGAGTAAAGCCCATGCGGGCATAGAAATCTTTGACCATGGCATTTTTGGCGGTGGGATAATAGTAGCCGATGACTTTGGCAACCCCGCGGGCTGCGGCATCCTTGACCAGGCAGTCCATCATGGCGTCTTCCATCCCCCGCTTGAGGACCCGACAGCTCATCAGCCACAGACGAAGATGAAGGGCATCTTCCTGCTGCTCGCCGGCCACCACGGTGACAACACCATTGTCACCGAATTTATCCACCAGCTTGCCGTACAGGCAGAGCCATGCGGGATTCTCCGCCATGGCCCGGATGTCATCCTCCGAGCAGCGCAGCGTCGTGAGATTGAACTGGTTGGACTTGTTGGTCAGCTGAGCAATGCGCTGGATATAAATGTTCTCAAAGCCGCGGATGGTCGCTTTCATTTCCAGGCTGCGCAGATAATCCGTGTAATCGGTAAAGGCAGCCTCCGCCTTGCGGCGCTGGGCATTGGCGTGGTACAGCTCCGTCTTTTTAAGATCCTCTCCCGAAAGCGTGGTGACCTCAAAATAACCGCCGTGGTCCAGCATCTTGATATAGTTTTCAGCGCCATCCAGAGGCGGCACCGCAACGCCGGGGATCTGTGCGGCGACGATGGCGCGCTCGGCCGGATTGTCGTCGGCAAAGACGAAGCTGTCCACCCCCAGCGACAACTCCTGAGCAATGCGGTTGAGGTTGACATCCTTGTTGTCCCAGTTGGCCTGGATGGAGACGAAATCATCAGGACGCAGCACGCCGTCCGGATGATTCAGGCCGGCAAGGGCGTTGGTCTCGTCGTTTTTGGAATCCACGGCCAGAATCACGCCGATGGAACGCAGTGCCTTGCAGTAGCTCTGGAACTCGGCATAGACCTGACCTTCGGGAACTTCGGGGCCAATGGCAATGCCGTCCACGCCGTCGTCGCCAACAACACCGCCCCAAAGGGTGTTGTCCAGATCCAGCACAAGAGCCTTTTTGTTCTTGCCGTAGATGGACTTGATGATGTTGGCAATGCTGTTGGCCAGAGAAGGAATGGCATCCAAGCACATGGCATACTTGTACATATGCCAGTAGAAGGCATCTCCCCAGGCGGTCAGACCATAGTCGGCGGAGAGGTAGTCGATATCGTTGATATAGAAATCCTGATGCTCCGCAGCATACTGATAGAACTTCTGGTTCAGGCGAGAGATGAAGTTGCTGCGGCCGCAGGGATCGTAAATGTCCCGATTGCCCATAAGGCGGTAGTTGGGGCGGTCAAAGTTGTTTTGAATGACCGGGCAGTGAAACTTTTCGGCAATGGTATGCCACATGGTGGTGAAATGAGAGAATTCTGCCTCCAGCATCTCGTCAATTTCCTGGGGCTTGCTCCGGGTCGTCGGGAACTGGGTAATGTTACGCCAGGTTGTATGGATATAGATAATGTCGGGAGCAAAGCTGTCCAGCTCCGGGGAGCCGAACATGGCGTCCTGCCAGTACTGGCCGTATTCCGATTGATAAAAGTCAGCCTCAATGCCGTATTGCAGCAAAAAAAGCCCCAACTGGTCGGCCACCTCATTGGTGGTGGACCCGCCGAGGATTGCTATTTTCTTTTTGAGCGGGTGCGGATTTTGCGCCATCAGCTCGCGGCGGATGCGGCGCTTTTTGCGCAAAAGCTGTTCGGTGTCCAGCGGATACTGAAAACAATCCATTGCAGGCTCCTCTCGCCCGCTGTGCGGGCAGTTTGGTAAAAAACAGGCGGCGGGCAGGCGCAAACGCCGTGCCTGCCGTCAGGTGATGGTATTTACATTTCGGAAAGAGCTTCTTCCAAAGCCTTGGCAATCTGATCGGGACAGGAAGTGGGCTTACGGCCGCAGGTAGTGCCGGACATGCGCTGGATTGCATCCTCAGCCTTCATACCGACCAGCAGCTGAGAGATACCTTTCAGGTTGCCGTTGCAACCGCCCAGAACTTCCACCCGGGCAATGGTATGATCGTCGTTGAGCTCAACCAGCGTGCGAACAGAGCAGGTGCCCTGATTGTTGCGAATATGTACCATAACAGCAAATCTCCTTTTGATTTCACATCTGAAGTATATTATATAAAATAGAAAATCAGCGGGTTTTCCGCTTTCTTGCAAGAGCTTCAATGCGCAGAATCTGCTCATTGGCGGTGGTGCAGGTGCCCACCGGTCGCGGGGTGTTGGCGTTCATTCCGTGGTAATCGGTGCCGCCGGTTACGATCAGGTTGTACTTTGCAGCCAGTTGTGTGAGTTCTGCCTTGTCCTCGGCGGTATTGCGGGGATGCTCGATCTCAACGCCGTCCAGTCTTCCCTGGGCAATCAGTTCACGGGCCAGCTCCATGCTGTGATAGACGCTGGGATGGGCAAGAATGACCACACCCCGGCAGGCGTGGATCAGGTCGAGAACGGTATCCACAGGCTCATAGCGCGGAGTATGCAGAACCTTGCCGCGCACCGGGCGAAGGCCGAACAGAGAACGGTATACATCATTGTACATACCATCGGAAAGCCCATACTGCCAGAGCACCCGCATGATATGAGCTTTGTATAAGGTACCGCTGTCTTTGGCAAAGTCCAGCGCCTCCTGCGTGGAAAACTGGGGATAGATCTCCTCCAGCTCCCGGCAGCTCTGCAGCATGGCCTCCTTGCGGCGCTGCGCCATCATGTTAGAAAAGTCCTCAAGGGCCGCGCAGTCGTCCGGCCAATAGCACAACAGGTGTACCCGGTGGGCGCGTTCATAATCGTAAGCCGTCAGCTCTGTTGCCGGAATCAAATGAACGCCGTTCTGCACGGGATGGGCATAGGCATACCGCACACTCTGGATGGAATCGTGGTCGGAGATGGACAGATGACTCAGTCCGGCGCACTGTGCCAAAAACGGCAGTTTGGCTGCGGGTGTAGAACCATCGGAAAATGTGGTATGGGTGTGAAGATCGCCAGCCAAAACACAAATCCCCTTTCACGATTGGCAGGAGTGAGCAAAACTCATCAAATTATTATACACCTTTTCCCGTTGTTTGAAAAGACTGTCTCACAGTTTGCCGGCATAATCCCGGGCGCGCTGACAAAACTGGCGTGCCGCGGGCGAAAGCCCATTTTTGTCCAGGCAGGCCAAACCGATGGTACGGCTGGCGGAAGGCTCCAGCCGCAGAATATCGAACTCCCCTGCCTGACGCCCATACTGCTTCAAAATCAGTTCCGGCATGATGGCAACGCCCTGGCCACAGGCAACCATAGCAATGGTAGATTCGTCATCATTGACATAGCAGCGAGTCTTGACCCGAAGATCCTGTTTCTTGAGATAACTCTGGATGTCGGCGTCTGTATCCGGACGCTGACTGACAAAAATCTGTCCACGGAGCTCCTCCGCCGCCACAATGCCCTGTCGATGCGTAACAAAGCCGGCAGGCGCAATGCAGACAAGAGGATCTGTATACAGAGGTTCGAAATCCAGGTCCAACGCACTGGAGTTGGACATCAGGCCAATCTCTGCGGTTCCGCTTTTGAGCCAGGCGGCAATGTCCGCGTAGCTGCCCTGGTAAAGCTGAACTTCAATTCCGGGATACTGTGCCTCATAGGAAGGCAGCAGGTGAGGAATCCAAGTCACGCAGGCGCTGTTGAAGACTGCCAGGCGCAGTACACCTTTGTCCATCCCGTTGATTCTGGCGATGGACTGGTCCAGCGTTTCGCTGCTTGCAAGCAAGCGCTGTATGTCAGGCAGCAGGTTCTCGGCAGCGGCGGTCATGGTGACCCCGGCCTTGGTGCGGGTAAACAGCGGAAAACCGCATTCCGCCTCCATGGTGGCCACGGCATGGCTGATGGCCGATGGCGTCAGGTGAAGCTGTTCCGCTGTCCGGGCAAAACTGCCCTCGTGGGCAACGGTGAAGAAGATCTGACAGGCCAGTAATGTCATAGAAAAGGCTCCTCCACGGCTTTCTACACAAAGATGAGAGAATTTCATTCTGCATGTGAAAATAATGAATTTTACTTATCCATGTTACTGTACTATGATAATAAAAGAAAGTCAAGGCGGAAACGCCGTGATATTCGATCTCTTCCCTCTAAGATGCCCGACGGTCCGCACAGCCGTCGGGCGTTTTCTTTTACCACATTCATTATTTATCCGGATCACAATCCAAAATGGAAGGGCGGTTTTTCCAGCGTTCCGGCTGTGTGTGATACATCTCTGACAGCCAGGCGATGGCTTGATCGAGGCCACCCTGATTGCCATCAAACTCCTGCGTGGTCTTTTTTTCGTCTGCGGTGTGCTCAATGCTCCAGGGCTCCGGCCATACCGTTACCGTCAAATATTCAATTTTTTTCTTTCCGCTTTCGTCGGAAGGATCGGCACGTTTGGCAGGGACGATCAGGTAGCGCATGCCTCCCTCCGAGCCGGAGTAGGGATTGCCGCAGTGAAAATAGTGATATAAAGGAAAACCGGTAAGCATAAAGATGTCCTCTCTTGGTAATGGGTCCGGATGTTTTTCACATGTATCGGGCAGCACAATTTCTGGTCTGTCGTGCCGGACAATACTCTGATTTTATTATAATTGTTTGCCCTGCATTTGCAATATGTGGAAGATTTCCTCTACAGAGTTTCATCAAAAAGAACTTCCTGACCTGCCTTTATATCAGAGCGAGGTTCGTATATCATATGAAAGGCTGCACTTACAGGATAATTGAATCAGTTCCTGCGCTTTTATTCTGTCAAACCGGCATCCCCGCGCGCAGATTCGTTTCTCCTTTTATGGTCTGCTGCCGCTCTTCCAGCTGCATATTTTGCCGGGCATCTGCTTCTCCAGCGCGGCTGAATTAGGTTTTACTATTCATGGATCATTTTTCCTGTCCAAACACTTCCCCAATGTTGTTGACTTTTTGCCGCATCAGTGATACTTTTTTACGAGAACCTCTACTGGCTCCTGCAGGTGTAAGCGTGTACTTTGCACCGTCCTGTATAGCAGTAGGGGTTCTAATTGTTGTTGGCTGAATTCCCCTATTGTCTTAGACTTGACGTAATTACTGTAGCTGTTTCCGCGCTAATCCAAGTCAAGGAACCGGCGTCCCATTTAGCCATATCGAGGAGTTCTTCGGCAATTTATGTATGCGGGAAATGGCATCCAAACTCACCCAAAACAGCACCTTGCATCACTATTTTTGCACAGTCCTGCACACTTTTACACAAGCAAAAAGCGCCCAACTACGTAAGTTGGGCGCTTTTTGCTGTTATACCGTATATTGGTATTTGGAGCGGGTTACGAGTCTCGAACTCGCCACCTACTGCTTGGGAAGCAGTCACTCTACCGGATGAGCTAAACCCGCATCGGTGAGTATTATTGTAACCCAACCGGCAGGCATTGTCAATCGGTACGACAAAAAATATCCAAATTCAACTGTTCAGGTCATTGCGCAAACGCTCGATTTCCTCATTGGCTTCGGCAAGAAGTTCGGCACAGTTGTCGGGCACACTGCCGGTTCCATCTCCTGCACTGCTGGGCTGCAGGCGATTGCGGTCATCAATCAGTGCCGTCCAGTATTCTCCGCCATTATAGCGAAAAACGACCCAGTCGTAACCGGCATATTTGTTGGAACTCAGCTTGACGACCTCATAGTTTCCCAAGGGTAGATATCCCACGATATCATTCACGTTGGCTGTATAGAAGTATTCGGTGCGGCTGCCAAACACGTTGAGGGTATACCCTTTCACATCCACCATGTTCGGTCCAGTTACACCGTAGTTGTTGAAGCCTCCCGACTGAATGGTCGGCAAGAAATCGGTATAGCTGTAGTCAAGATCCACCGCTCCGGACACACCGTCGCAGGTTCCTGAGCCGCTGTACTGCCACATGGTATAGGGGCCGGTATAGCCAAGTTTGGAGCGATAATCCGCCACCCAAAGCGGATACTGTGCAAGCTCGCTGGCATTGAGATACGAATTGATGAAGTTGGTATAGGAATACCAGCCGGCATACCATTTGCGCTGATAAAGAATATCCATGGCATACCGGACCAGCCCTGTCAGCTGGGTTTTGCTCAGCGATGTCAGGCTGTTGGCTTCCACATCGACAAAGATCGGATATTCCAGCTGCAATCCTTCCAGTGCATCCAGAAAAAGCGTCAGCTCTTTGGCGACCTCTGCTTGCGTTTTGGCATAGGTATAATAATAGGCACCGACCCTCAGCCCCGCCGTGTGCGCGCCGTTGACATTCTGCAAAAAGTAAGGGTCCACATACAGACCGTTGCTGTTGGACGATCCCAGTCTTACAATTGCAAACTGCTTTCCGGCGGCGGCCACACGAGACCAGTTGACACTGCCCTGATAGCGGGATACATCGATCCCGGATTGGAAAACCGCCATAGAAAAATCCCCCTTCCCTGTCTGCATTGTATGCAGCGACAAGAGGGATTGCCAATTCTAATTTTGTCGGATTGCGCGGCGCAGATCATATCTCCGGCAGGCACGGAGAATCTCCTCAGATAACCAGGCCGCCATTCTGGCCGATCACCTGGCCGGTAATGTATCCGGCATCAGGCGATGCCAAAAATACCAAGGTCCGCGCAATTTCCTTGGCACTGCCCAGGCGGCCGACGGGAGTTTCTTCCGCCAGAGCATCACGGTCCGCCTGAGAAAAACCTGCCATCATATCCGTATCGATGACCCCGGGAGCAATGCAGTTGACGGTAATGCCGGACGGGGCCTCCTCTTTGGCCAGCCCCTTGCACAGACCGATGACTCCGGCCTTGGCGGCAGAATAATGAACCTCACAGCTGGCGCCCGTCTGACCCCACATACTGGAAACCAGCAGAATGCGGCCATACTTGCGGTGTATCATACCAGGCAGTACCGCCCGACAGGTATAAAACGCCCCGTCCAGGTCCACCCCCATGACACGCCGCCAATCCTCGTCGGTCAGGTCAGTGAACAGTTTCTGCTGTGCGATGCCCGCATTGCAGACTAGCACATCGATGCCTCCCAGCGTTTCTTCGGCCTCCCGAACGGCAGCCGTAATCTCTGCAGAGTCGGACACATCGGCGCGAAGCGCAAGAAAGCGACCGTTTGGCGCACAGGACGCAGCCATACGCAGGACTTTTTCAGCCGCTTCTCTACTGGAATGCCATACAAATGCGACATCGTCACCGTTCTGCGCAAAAGCTTTTACCGCCGCCGCACCGATGCCCCGGCTGCCGCCGGTAATCAGTACTTTTTGGGACATCCGTCACACCTCTTTTCTCACTCGATAAGAATGCTTGCCCGCTTTGCGTTTTTCCCGCAGGCTCGCAAAAAAATCCTGCAAAAGCGCCTGTGCTTCTTCCTCCAGCAGACCATGCTCCACCGCGGGATGATGGTTGAACGGCAATGCAAAGAGATCGGTCAGAGAGCCGCAGCAACCGGCCTTCGGGTCGCCGGCACCGTAGACTACGCGGCGCAGACGACTGTTGATAATGGCCCCACTGCACATCGGGCAGGGCTCCAGCGTGACAAACAGCTCACATTGCCAAAGCCGCCATCCACCAAGAACGCGGCAGGCAGCATCGATGGCGAGCAGCTCGGCGTGGTAAGTTGCGTTCTTGCCGGTCTCACGCAGATTGTGGGCGCGGGCAATAATCTCGCCGTCCTTGGCAATCACTGCCCCCACGGGAACCTCCCCCAGCTTTGCCGCAATTTTGGCCTCATCCAAAGCGGCCTGCATCAATTCCAGATCTGTCATAATACTCCTTTATCCGGTTACCATTGAGAAATATACGCTTGCCCCGGCCAGAAAGAGAGCTGCCAATGTATAGGCCGGGCTGGAAAAAACCGAAGTGGCATCCACTCCGGGATGCATACCCGCTCCAAAAGAAAAGCCCTGTTGGGTGACCGCACGCCAGAGCAGCCAGGCAGCAGCCAGAGGGAAAAAGAGCAGCACAAACAGCTCAGTTCCCATTGCAATATTATTAGGAGCATACATCTGCAGGTAGATATCGGCAAAAGCAATGCAGTTGTTGATCAGATGAAGCAGCATGCCGGGAAGAACGCTCCCGGTTCTTTCCGTCAGCCAGCCGAGAAAAAGACCGCACAAAAAGGCTGTGATTCCCTGAGCCAGATTCAGATGCAGCAGCGCAAATAAAAGAGCCGGTGCAAACACTGCCACCGGACTGCCGCAGGGACGCATCAATCCCTGCAAGGCACCGCGGAAGAAAAGTTCCTCCCCTACTGCCGGCAGCACGCAGAGCGTCAGAAAAGACAATACCAGTTCCCCGCCGGAAGACGGCAAAACCGTAGTCCCACTCTGCATATGGAAAAGTCGGCCCAACAGGCCACCGATCAGGTTGCCGAAATTGGCAATCCCCAAAAACAAGACGATACAAAATAATGGAGACCATTGCGGAGGGCTGGTCAAGCGCAGATCATCCAGCTCCAACCGGGTGGTGTGCAACAACCAGAGAATGGGCAGTATGATTGATAGAATTCCAATCATCAGCAGAATAAAGTCAACCGTTATTGCCGAAAAGCCAATCGGTTCGTCCAGAGAAGCTCCTTCCACAAATATGCCAAGGATGAAAGAAACGCCTCCCTGCAAAAGCTGTTTGCACAGCAAATAAAGCACTGCGGCAAAGGCACACCAAGAGGCTGCACCTTTGACGCCGCGAGTTTTCGCAATCCGTTGCAAAATACTTCCCTCTTTTTCTCTTATCTGCTTCCGAGATCAAAAAACGGTTTCCAGAGGCAAAGATACAAATATATATGAGTCACGACATAAGCCGGAGATACTCTTTTAATATAGTTTAACATACCCCCACGTCAAGTCAACTATCAATGGGAAAAATGCTGTGCTGTATGGTATTGAGGAAACTTATGTTACGGATATTATGAAATATCCGTTGGAAGGCTCATATCCACAAAACGAAAAAGAAGTTGCTCTTAGTGCAGACGCAAAGGAAGTCTTTAACGTCCAGATAGGCGACAATATTACCTTGAATACACCTGCGGGAGATTTTAATTATACTATATCAGGGTTTTATGAAGATGACGAGGATTTTAACGATATTATTGACGGAACCTGTATGTATATGTGCAGAGCCACGTTTGATGAAGTACGAAGCCTAAATGGGTTAGAATCCATGTCTCGATTTTATGTTCGGTTTAAGAATGAGAATGGTTTGAAAAAAACGATTGCCGATGTGAAAGAGCAGTATTCCCTTACATCTGAAAATGTCGTTGAGAATACAGCCGTTTTGAGCCTGTTGGGAGCAAGTACAAATGAAAATGTAAATGCGCTTTATCCTTTAGCGGCAGCTTGTTTTGTTATCATTCTAATCGCAGGAATTTTTATGATTTCAAGCTGTATGAACAGCAATGTGGCGCAACGGACAGAATTTTTTGGAATGATGCGCTGTATTGGTGCAAGCAAACAGCAGATTGTACGTTTTGTTAGGCTTGAGGCGTTGAATTGGTGTAAAACCGCAATTCCTATTGGCTGGGTAAGACCGTATGGAAAGGAGGTGAAAGTCCTGGGTAGCAGTGTAACCTACTGTGGCTTGATGATTACCCGAATCCCTGGGGTGTCGTGGACAAATAAGGGATAAAAACAGGCACTTATTGAAGGAGGTTCTGCTTTGAAAGGTGGAACCTCCTTCTTACATAGGAATTATCATGTAAGACATAGGAGGATAAAGAAATGAACGAAGATTGGGTATTCAAACGCGGGGATCTTTATTATGCGAATTTGAACCCCTATTTTGGCTCGGAGCAAGGTGCACACGCCCGGTTCTGGTGCTTCAGAACAATATGGGCAACTTTTTTTGTCCCACCTTGATTGTTGCGCCGCTCACCAGCAAATGGATCAAGAAAAAGGAACTCCCGGTTCACTATACTCTGGAAAGCGTTCAAGAGCTGGGCCAGAAATCGGTTGTCCTGTTAGAACAAATCAAAACGATTGATAAGCGGCGCATTTTATCCTACATTGGGAAAGTATCCCGAGAGGAAATGCGCGCCGTTGATGAAGCTCTGCAAGTCAGCCTGGACATCCATATCCCGGAAGAAATGGAGGCACCATGAGCTGGCTTTTCTTTCTATAAGGAGGCATACCATGTTTGAAGAAAAAATCGCGGCATTGAACCGCGCAAATGAGCAAAGTGCTGTTTGTTATGAAAAACGCACTCAACTTTGACAAGCTGATCGCCACCATCCGGAGCCGGGAGATCTCGGCTTCTATTATTTTGCAGTCACAAAGTCAGTTAAAGACCATCTACAAGGACGCCGCAGACACCATTGTGGGCAACTGCGACAGCACCTTGTTTTTGGGAGGCAAGGAGAAATCCACCCTGAAAGAAATCTCGGAGCTGCTGGGCAAGGAGACCATCGACAGCTTCAATCAATCCGAGAACCGGGGCAGCCAGGTCTCCCACGGCCTCAACTATCAGAAATTGGGAAAGGAGCTGATGACACAAGACGAATTGGCAGTAATGGACGGAGGCAAATGTATTTTCATGCTGCGGGGCGTGCGCCCGTTCCTTTCGGACAAGTACGACCTGACCAGGCATCCCGATTACAAATATACTGCCGACGCCGACAAGAAGTACCTCTTTGATATGGAACGGTACATGAAACGCAGACCGGCCATCGTAAAGCCGGATGAGCCTTTCGAGATGTACGAATTGACAGCCGCAGACCTTCAATAACGATTCTACAACGAAAGGAAATATGAATTATGGATTTTTTCACTAACGCTATCGACGTTTTGCAGACTCTGGTCATCGCCCTGGGTGGTGGCCTGTGCGTGTGGGGCGGCATCAACCTTCTGGAAGGTTACGGCCAGGACAACCCCGCATCCAATGCTCATGTGCCATAAAGTAACACACAAAAATTTGATAGACAACCACCTGCTATTCCGCACAAAAGAGCCGCTTATGACCGTGTGAATGTTTACGGGACAACGGTTCTTTTTACTGCACAGGCAAATGATTGACAAGCAAGGAAATTTAATATATAATTTACGTTATATAACAAATATAATAAATCGGAGGTAAATATAGTGCCACCAAAAGCTAAGGTCACAAAGGATATGATTATTGATGCCGCATTTGAGGTTGCTCGTGAATCGGGTGTGGAAAATATCAACGCTAGGACAGTTGCAAAAAAGCTGAACTGTTCCACGCAGCCAGTTATGTATCATTTTGAAACGATTGAAGAATTGAAAAAAGCTACTTATGCCAAAGCAGATAGATTTCATACGGAATATTTGATGAACATAAAAGAGCCGCAAGAAGGAATTATGCTTGGAATCGGATTAAATTATATCCGTTTTGCGATTGAAGAACCTAAACTGTTCCGCTTACTTTTCCAGTCGGGCTTTGCCACCGAGAACAGTCTACTTGAAATGATCGACTCAGAGGAACTTATTCCCATCCTTTCTGTTATGCAGGAAGCAATGGAAATGAGCATAGAACAGACAAAAAAAGTATTTCTAACGATTGCCTTATTTGCTCACGGATATGCAAGTATTATTGCTAACAACTCATTAGAGTATGACGAAGAACTTATTGCTTCTCATTTGGAGCAAACATATAAAGGCGCAGTTTTAGCCGCACAGGAGGACATATAATGAAAAAGCTATACGAGAAAAACGAGTTAACATTTGCTCTTGTCTGGATTGGAGTTTACTGCGTTTTGCAATCCTTAGCCAATCCACTCAATGAAATAATAGGGATTGAAAACGCTGTAAGTGCTGTTTTTTGTGTTGTACAGGCTATAGTTTTGTTTTCCTTTATGCAGAAAAACAGGTTACTTGACAAGTATGGGCTTTGTAAATCATCTGTATCAGCTCGCCAGTTCCTCTACTACGTTCCGTTGATTATTTTGGCTACAAGTAATCTTTGGAATGGGATTATGGTAAATTACTCTTGGTTGGAAATGGTCTGTCATATCATTTTAATGCTATGCGTTGGATTTATAGAAGAAGTGATTTTTCGAGGTTTCCTCTTTAAGGCGATTGCTAAGGACAATGTGAAAACAGCGATTATCATTTCGAGCGTTACATTTGGTGTTGGACATTTGGTGAATTTAGTAAACGGCAGCGGTATGGAACTTGTAGCAAATCTGTTTCAAATTGTGGGAGCGATTGCTTTTGGTTTCCTGTTTGTAATTTTGTTTTACCGTGGTAGAAGCCTGCTTCCCTGTATCGTTACTCATTCCATGATAAATATACTTAGTGCTTTTGCAAATCAAGCAAGCCTAAACGTTGAGAAGCGTATGATTTCCACCTTGATTGAATTTGCCATTATCCTTGTCTATGCCCTCATTCTTATAAAAACTCTGCCGAAAAACCGGGTGTCATAGAAGCAAGCAGATAGCTGATAACCAATAAAATAGCGAAGCCAGCCGAGCCAGTCAACGGTCAAGATGAACGGGCATACGCCCGCCGTTGACAGCCCCGTCTGTCTTTGCTGGTGAGCAGACAAGGGGCGACAGCAAGGAGTGCTGCCGCCCCTCTTTATCATCACAGAAAGGGGGATTTTCCATGACGGAAACGGAATATCAAATGGCTGTTCAGAGAACCCATGACGCATATTGTAAAACTGTTATACGCCATGCTGCTATCACCGCCATCCGGCGCTTGCAAAGGAAATGGGAACGGGAAATCTCCCTTGAATACTTGATGTACGAGAAGCACTTTCCCATAACAGACTGGCGTGATTTTGTGACTGCGGAACTGGACGAAGAACGGCTCTTGACTGCCTGCGGCTTATCGGTCATGCTGGACAATGAAGAGCTGGCCAATGCCCTTTCCCATTTGTCACAGGAGGAACGTGAGAAAATCTTCTTGTATTACTTTCTGCGTCAGACCCAAACGCAGATCGGCCAGCATTATGGTGTGTCTGATAGTGCCATTGGGCGGCATCTGCATCGTGCCTTGCGGCAGCTCCATGAGGAAATGCAGGTGTATCCCCGTGAGTAGACTTCTCCCCTATGAAACCATTGTGAAAGCCCATGAGGGCGACCCGGACGCAGTAAACGCCGTGTTGCAGCACTACGCCGGATATATCCGCTACCTTTCCAAAGTAAATGGACGGGTCAACGCTGATGTGGAGGATTATGTGATCCAAACGCTGATTGACAGCCTGTTCAAGTTCCGTCTGGAACTCCCGGACAATCCTAAAACTGAATAACCCGCCGCCCAACGGCAGCACATGAAGCAGTAAGTCTTGAAAAAGATTTGCTGCTTTTTTTGCGCCCATTTTTGGCAGAACAGGCAGGGCGGTGGTGTTTAGAGTGAACAGGAAAATTTTTCTGCCTGCCCGGTTGCCATTTTCGGGTTTTCTGTATTACAGAGAGTGGAAAGGGCTTTCTCCGGCGTCGGGCAGGAAGTTCCGTATCTGTCGTCATTTTAGCGAAAACGGGCAGGAATGTCCTTTGCCGGATTATTAGTAGCAGAAAAAGAGAAACGAATTGCCAAAAGGGGCTCCCGATGAACGAGTAGTAGGCAAAGGAAAATTTACAAAAAGCATTTATACAAATCGTGAAAAAGTGGCGGACGGAAGTGAGGGGAAGTTTGCAGTCACGGAGAGCAAGTATCGACCAGTGTACCAAATTTCGCTTTTCGCTCATTTGTCCCCCGGTCAGATACTTGTTGGGGCTGCCACCCCAAACCCGCCTTTTGCGGCCCCAGCCGCTAAAAAAAATTGCTCCAATACTTGTGTTTTAGATAAAAATTGTCCGTTGCAGTTTGAAAGGAGTTGAGCCACCATGACACGCAAGACCTACAACACCCCCAAGCGGAAATGTGTTGTCAAAACCCGGCTTACCGAGGACGAGCGCAGAGCCTTTGAGGACAAATGTGCCACCCTCTCCATGAGCCAGTCGGAGTATATCCGGCAAGCCGTTTTTTACAGCCGGATTTCTCCTGTTATCCGGGTGACCGCCCACAGCGAGGAAATGCTCACCGCCGTATCTTCCCTTGTGGCGCAGTACGGGAAAATCGGCAGCAACCTAAACCAGATCGCCCGGTATCTCAACGAATACGCCACGCCTTACAATGCCCTGTCCGGCGAAGTGAGAGCTGCCGTTTCCGACCTTGCCGCCCTCAAATTCGAGGTGCTGAAAGTGATAGGTGAAGCCAAAGCCTTCCATCCGGGAGCGGCTGGAGGACGCGAAACGGGAGTGCGGTGAGCGCAAGCCCACGGACAAGGCTCATCAGAAGAAGCCACCGGAGCATGACTTATGAGCCGAAGCAAGAAATGGTGTCTGGAATGGGCGTTCTTCCTGGGCGAGAACGGCAGGCGTCAGTATAACAAGCTCTGCAAAGGCTGTGTCCATCCCTGCAAGCAGAGCTTCCGGGCGGTGGTGGTGTCCTGTCCGCATTATCTTTCCCTCCGTTCCAAAAAGTGCGGGAATTAGGGTTGGGAATGGGCGGATTTTTCGCCTGTGGCGGATTTTCCAGGAGCCGCCCTTATGATTTCCTATATGAACCTGCCCCCTCCGATATGAGGGGGCAAAAAGGTATTTTTGAACACTTCTCCATAACAGAGCGGGAGCGCCGCCTTCGGTCAATACCGAGGGTGACGCTCCCGCTTCTTTTTTATTTTTTCAAGATATCGTCTATTTCTTCATCTGATATTGGTTCCCATTCAAGCATCCCCGGCAATTTGGGTTGTGGAGCAGTAAAGTTGTGTGAAAGCTGTATAGGATTTGGATATCGCTCTGTATTTTCATAGCTAACAGCATACTGATCCACAATTCCAGCAAGTGGAGTAAACGAATACTTTTGTTCATCATTGGCATCAATAATACTCTGATACATCAGCCCTGATGATAATAGTCCCTGGACATAGGTACTGTATGTGATATCTACTTCATTGATATGTTCGCTTAAAAAAGACAAATCTTCTTCCAGCGTGTGTATAATTGCATGGCAAATTCGGAAATATGTTGGCCTGTCAATAAAATCCACAAGCAAGCATCGAGTGGCATTGATTAAATATCGGATTTTTTGCTGTGTTTCCGCTCTATCAATACTTTCCACCAAACGAAGAGCGTTGTCTTGTTTCTCACCGTCTGAAGTAAGAGTGGCACGCAATTTGGCACAATCATTTTCATTTAGATATACGCCATTCAGAAAAGCTTCCATCTTCGTCCAAAATAATTGTTCACGGATGAAAAACGGTGATTTAACAATCGCGAGCATTATTTTCCCGACAGAAATCGGATCACCTAATACAGCACCGATTGTATCCTCCAACATATTAGTTGAAGCATCCTGTATCTCGCCTCGTGAAATAAGACCTTGTATTTTTTCAGTAAATTTCATCTGTCAACCTCCAATTATCTTGACTATCATAACATACTTTTCTTTTGGTGACATCCTAAAAGTTCAAAAGGATAGGAAGGATATTCGCCGTAGTAGGCGCTGTGGGAATGTGCGTAAACGGTCAAAGGGGCGGAGCTGTGGGAAACGATGTTTGCGGGCTGTGGGAAAGCTGGCAGCTTTTCCATCGGGCCGTGAATATCTGTTTTCCATCGGCGGAGCGGCCGTTTTCCACATTTCCCATAGCGGAAAATAGCATGATAGCATACTTGTATATTGCTTTTCCGCAAGAAAGGATTTATAATGAATTATGGTTAGTCAATGCTAACTATAATTCCGACTCCTGGAGGAAGTTATGGGAATATTAAAGGCTTTTTTCAACAATACCCGCAAGCCGAAAGGATTGCTGGGCAGTTGCATGGTGGGCAGCATGAATCGTGCCCATGCTGCCCTCGCGGATTGGGGCATTAGCTATTTGCCTGAAACAGGTCCCACCGAGATTGCGGATTTGGGCTGCGGTGGTGGGCGGAATATCCGAGCCCTTTTGCGAAAATACCCTGCCGCGACTGTCGCCGCCTTGGACTATTCAGAAGTATCCGTGGAAAAGGCCAGGAGTGTGAACCGCAAGGGGCTGCAAGCCGGCCGCTGTCGTATCATACAGGGAGAGGTGTCTTGCCTTCCCTTCGAGGATAGCGCATTTGATTTGGTGACCGCATTTGAAACGGTATATTTCTGGCCTGGTCCTACGGAGAGCTTCCGGGAGGTGTACCGAACTCTGCGGCCGGGCGGCATCTTTCTGATCGTTAATGAGTCGGACGGAGAAGATCCCCACGCCAGCAAGTGGTTTTCTGTCATTGATGGGATGAGGATCTTCGATGGAGACCAACTTGCCCGTTTTCTCACCGAGGCAGGTTTTTCTGAGGTCATCCTAAATCGGAATGCGAAAAAGCATTGGCTCTGCGTGCTGGCGATGCGGGAAAACAGCAGCCTTTTAGAAAATGAAGAACTGGGTGGTATCTCATAAAAAGCGGCAAATGGTACGGCTGAGTACAGCATTTGACTTACGATTCAACCATTGGAATGTTTCTGATGAAGTGTACCGTATATGCCGGACCCAGCGAAACGGATTATAAGCAGAATGGAGGAACAAAAGATGTGGAAATACACAATCCAAGTAAACGGCATGATGTGCGGTATGTGCGAGAGCCATGTGAACGATGCGGTGCGGAAAGCCTTTCCGGTGAAGAAGGTCACCTCATCTCGGAGTAAAAAAGAGACTGTGGTAATCACGGAAGCTGAACTGGATCAAGAGGCTCTACGGGCGGCTATTTCCGCCACTGGCTATGATGTGGGGGAGATTTGGAAAGAGTCTTGGCAGAAGAAAGGGCTATTTGGCCGATAAGCGCCAGGACACAGATCAAGGAAAAGGAGGCAAACAGATGCTGGCAGAATTTTTGTCAGAACAGGGGGAATGGGCACAAGTGATGCCTGGCGCGCGAGCCTGCCTGTTTTCCCTGTGCGAGAGGGCACTCCCTCTGCCCCTTCGGCTGGAGCCTCTGCACTTCGAGGTATTGTTCTGCCTGGCCGGGATGTTGACCCTGACCCGGCGGGATGGTTCGGCTCTGAGGTTAGGTACCCGGCAGGTGCTTCTCCTCACCGACATCTCTGATCTGACTGATGCCAGAGTGGAGACCGGCTTAAAGGGTGTGCTGGTGGCGGTGGACGCCCGGGGCGCCCGGGAGAGTCTAAAAGCCATTTGTGACCTGCTGGGCGGTTTGACCTTGAACACGGATCAAGTGCGGCGTTGGATGGTCAGCCGGGGCGGCTGCGCCGTGGAGGGTCCCTCTCACTGGAGCCAGGCGGCCTTTGCTGACCTGGATCGTTTGCCCCAGAGCGAGCGGGTGCGCTGGTGCGTGTGGAAGTCGGTAGAACTGCTGTATCTGCTCTCTGCCCCGGAGGAACCAGCGGCGGAAATGGCCCCGGTGCTGGATCAGGAGATGATCCGGACCCTGGCAGAAACCCGCCGATATATGGAGGAGCATCTGGACGAACCCCTCTCCATATCAGCTTTGAGCCGCCGCGCCTGCCTCTCTGCAACTACATTCAAGGAGGGGTTCCGCCGCCTGTACGGGTTGCCGGTCCACACCTGGCTGCAGCAGCGGCGGATGGAGCGCGCGGCGGAGCTGCTGCGGGACTCCTCCCTCAGCGTGCTGGGGGTAGCCCAGTCCGTGGGATACAGCAGTGCCAGCCAGTTCTCCGCCGCCTTCCGGCGGCAGTATGGCATGTCGCCAACTGTGTATCGAAAAATGTCTGAACCGGCATAACATCGTCTGATTCGGTGATACACGGGGCATCCCATCTGCTATAATATCTCAATACACGGCGGAACGAGCTTGTTTCCGAACAGGAGGAGATCTCAATGAAACAACATCGCTTCTGGGCCTGGGGCGCTGTGATCTGCATGATCATGGTGATGATCACGGGCTACAAACACAAATAATCACATAGCAGAAAGGAAAGATTCCCATGATGAAACACTATGTCAGACTGGCCTGCTTTGTAGGCGGCGCCCTGTTTGGCTCTGCCGGCTTAAAACTGCTTACCAGCAAAGATGCCAAGAAGGCTTATACTCACATCACTGCCGCAGGTCTGCGGATGAAGGAGAGCGTAATGGAGACCGTTACCTCTGTTCAGGAGAACGCCGCCGACATTCTGGCCGCTGCCAAGGACATCAACGAGGCCCGGGACGCCAAGGAAGCCGAGGCTCAGGTGGAAGGTCAGGAAGCCTAAAAACTGCGGAAGGGAGCCGGAAAACGGCTCCTTTTTTCATGAAAGGAGACTCGCATGAGAGCAACCATCGTACATGAGAGCCGGGGCCGGATGCGTCTGCGGCTCCGGCAAAAAAGCATGACGATCCGCCAGGCGGATCTGCTGGAAACCTGGCTGAAGGGACAGCCCTGGACCCGGGAGGCCGTGGTCCATGAGCGCACCTGCTGCGTCATCGTGACCTATACGGGAGACCGGGAAACCGTCCTCTCTGCCCTCGGCGCGTTCACCTGGGCCGGGGCGGAGTCGTCTGTCACTCTGCCCGGCCACAGCACCCGGACTCTGAACCGAGAGTTCCAAGAGAAGCTGGTAGGCAAGGTGGCGGTGAAAGCAGCCGCTGCCCTGTTTTTGCCCGCCCCGCTGCGGATCGCCCGGATTGTTTGGCACATGATCCCCTTTCTGCACAGAGGCCTGCGCTGTCTGGGACATCGTCAGATCAAGGTGGAGATGCTGGATGCGTTGTCCATCGGGATCTCCGTCTGCCGCAGGGACTTCGGTACTGCCGGCACTGTCATGTTTTTGTTGGAGATCGGTGAACTGCTGGAGGATTGGACACGGAAGAAATCTGTGGCCGACCTGGCAGAGAGCCTGTCTCTCCATGTGGATCGGGTGTGGCTGAAAACCGAGGCTGGTGAAGTGCTCACCCCTATCGGCCAGATCAGACCCGGCGACCGGGTCGTGGTTCGAGCCGGAAGCGTCATCCCCCTGGACAGCGTGGTGGCGGAGGGGGAGATCACCGTCAACCAGGCATCCCTCACCGGCGAGTCCGTCCCCGTGGCCAAGCGGCCCGGCGGCGCGGTTTATGCCGGCACTGTGGTGGAGGAGGGCGAGTCCGTGCTGGAGGTAAAGCAGGCCTCCGGCCAGAGCCGCTATGACCAGATCGTGGAGATGATCCAGCGTTCCGAGCAGATGAAGTCCGCCGCCGAAGCCAAAGCGTCCAACTTGGCAGACAAACTGGTACCCTATACCTTTGTCGGCAGCCTGGTGAGCCTTGCGCTCACCAGGAACTTGACCCGGGCCTTGTCGGTGCTCATGGTAGACTTCTCCTGTGCCCTGAAACTGGCCATGCCCCTGGCGGTGCTCTCTGCCATGCGTGAGGCGGGGCGGGAGCACATCACGGTCAAGGGAGGCAAGTTCCTGGAGGCTGTGGCCAGCGCGGATACCATTGTCTTTGATAAGACCGGTACCCTCACCCATGCCTGCCCCAGGGTGGCCCGCGTCATCCCCTTCAACGGGAAGGACGAGGCGGAGATGCTGCGCCTTGCCGCCTGTTTGGAGGAACATTTTCCTCATTCCATGGCCAACGCCGTGGTGGAGGAGGCCAAGCGCCGGGACTTGCGCCACGAGGAGCGCCACGCCAAGGTGGAGTACCTGGTAGCCCACGGCATCGCCAGTTCAGTGGATGGGGAGCAGGTGCGCATCGGCAGCGCCCACTTCATCTTTGAGGATGAGAAGTGCGTAGTTCCTGCTGAGGAGCGGGCCAAGTTCGACGCGCTGCCCCCTGAGTTCTCCCAACTCTATCTTGCCATCGACGGGGTGCTCTCTGCTGTGATCTGCATCTCCGATCCTCTGCGAGAGGAGGCACGGGCGGTTCTCTCTGCCCTAAGAAATCTGGGCGTAAAAAAACTGGTGATGCTGACCGGGGACAGCCCCCGTACCGCCGCTTCCATTGCGGAGCAACTGGGGGTAGATGACTTCCGGGCCGGAGTTCTCCCGGCGGATAAGGCAGAGTATGTGGCCGCTATGCGGCGGGAGGGGCACACCGTACTGATGGTGGGGGATGGCATCAACGACTCTCCGGCCCTCTCTGAGGCGGACGCCGGCATCGCCATCAGTGACGGGGCGGCCATTGCCAGGGAGATCGCCGACATCACCATTGCTGCCGACAGCCTGTGGGAGCTGGTGCGCCTGCGGCAGCTGGCCATGGGCCTGATGCGCCGCATCCGGAACAACTACCGCTTTGTCATCGGGTTCAACGGGACGCTGATCGGTCTCGGCGTGGCAGGCATCCTGCCTCCGAACACCTCCGCCATGCTCCACAACCTGTCAACCCTTGGCGTAAGCCTCCACAGCATGACCGCCCTTCCCCTGCCGAAGCAGAATACAGTATCCTGACAGAGCCCGGCGCGTATGCGCCGGGCTTTTTTCGTATTCCACTTGACAAACTACTGCTCCAGTCGTATTATAACAGTGTTATATAACGCTGTTATAAGGAGGGCTCCCTATGGAAGAAAAGTCTAACGGCACGCTGGAAAAAATCCATGAGGCGGCCATGGCCGAATTTCTGGACAAGGGCTTTCAAGGGGCTTCTCTGCGGCAGATCGTGAAAAATGCCGGGGTAACCACTGGTGCGTTCTACGGCTATTTCTCCAGCAAGGAGGCGCTCTTTGCCTCCATCGTGGAGCCGCACGCGGCTGCTTTGATGGGGCGGTTCATGGAGGCGCAGACTTCCTTTTCCGAACTGCCTGAGCAGGAACAGCCGGAGCACATGGGGCTGGAGTCCAGCCAGTGCGTGAATTGGATGGTGGACTATATCTGCGACCACCGGGAGCCGGTGAAGCTGCTGCTGTGCAAGGCCGAGGGCACCAGCTACGAGCACTTTGTCCACAACATGGTAGAGGTGGAGGTGGAGTACACGCTCCGTTACATGGATGTTCTCCGCCGCCTGGGCCGGGAGGTCCCGGAACTGAGCCAGTCTCTTTGCCACATCATCGCCAGCGGAATGTTCAACGGTCTTTTTGAGATCGTCGTACATGATATGCCGAAAGAGCAGGCCCTGCGGGATGTAGAACAGTTCCGCACTTTCTACACGGGTGGATGGCTGAAATTGATGGGGGGATGACCCCTATCTTTTTTGAATATTAGTTAGTTATTGCTAACTTACAGAAGGAGGTTTTTTCATGAAGCAGAAGAAAAAGAGTGATGTTGCGGTCCTGCTGGACTACGCAGGCAGTCACAAGGGGCTGACCTTCCTGGGGCTGGCCCTGTCGGCGGTGTCCATGCTGTTGAGCATGGCACCCTACATTTGTATCTGGCTGGTGGCCCGGGATCTGATTGCCGTAGCGCCGGACTGGACCCGGGCGCAGGACATCGCACAATACGGCTGGCTGGCGTTTGCCTTTGCGGTGGCCGGCATCGTCCTGTACTTTGCAGGATTGATGTGTACCCATCTGGCGGCCTTCCGCACAGCGGCCAACATCCGCAAGCGAGGCGTTGCCCATGTGATGAAAGCCCCGCTGGGCTTCTTCGACTCCAATGCCTCCGGCCTCATCCGGGGACGGCTGGATGCGGCGGCGGCCGATACGGAGACCTTGCTTGCCCACAATCTGGCGGACATCGTAGGCACCATCACCCTGTTCGTGTCCATGCTGGTGCTGATGTTCGTCTTTGACTGGCGGATGGGCGCGGCCTGCCTGCTGGCGGCGGTGATTTCCATGATCGCCATGTTCTCCATGATGGGCGGCAAAAACGCCAAACTGATGGCAGAGTATCAGGCGGCCCAGGATCGCATGACCAAGGCAGGCACCGAGTATGTCCGGGGCATTCCGGTGGTTAAGATTTTCCAGCAGACCGTTTATTCCTTCAAGGCTTTTCAGGAGGCCATTGAGGATTACAGTTCCAAAGCGGAGCACTATCAGGGTGATGTGTGCCGTGTGCCCCAGTCCATCAATCTGACCTTTACCGAGGGCGCGTTTGTGTTCTTGGTGCCTGCGGCTCTTTTCCTGGCTCCCGGAGCTCTGGCCGGCGGTGACTTTGCGGGATTTATTGCAAACTTCGCCTTTTACGCAGTGTTCTCCGCCATCATTTCCACCGCGCTTGCCAAGATCATGTTTGCCGCATCCGGTATGATGCTGGCCAGTACTGCGCTGAGGCGCATTGACCAGGTCATGTGCGCTCCTGAACTGAAAGTGCCTGAACACCCCCAATCCCCCGGAAGCAGCCGTGTAGAATTTGAAGATGTGAGCTTTACTTACGACGGGGCCCAGACCTCCGCCCTCTCCCATGTGTCCTTCACAGCGGAGCCGGGACAGACCGTAGCCCTGGTAGGACCCTCCGGCGGCGGCAAGACAACCGCTGCCAGCCTGATCCCTCGCTTCTGGGACGCCACCTCTGGCGTAGTGAAGGTGGGCGGCGTGGATGTGCGGCAGATCGATCCCCATGTGCTCATGGATCAAATCGCCTTTGTGTTCCAGAACAGCCGCCTGTTCAAAGCCTCCATTTTGGAGAATGTCCGGGCTGCCCGTCCCAACGCCACCCGGGAGCAGGTGCTCTCGGCGTTGAAGGCCGCCCAGTGTGAGGACATTCTGGAGAAACTGCCCCAGGGCATGGACACCCTGATCGGCTCCGAAGGGACTTATCTTTCCGGCGGCGAGCAGCAGCGCATCGCCCTGGCCCGGGCCATCCTGAAGGATGCGCCCATCGTGGTTCTCGATGAAGCCACCGCCTTTGCTGACCCTGAGAACGAGGCGTTAATCCAAAAGGCGTTTACCGAGTTGACCCGTGGCCGCACCGTTATCATGATTGCCCACCGTCTGTCTACTGTGGTCGGTGCGGACAAGATTCTGGTGTTGGAGGAGGGACGCATCGTGGAGCAAGGCTCCCATCAGGAACTGACTGCCGCCGGCGGCCTCTATGCCCGGATGTGGGCGGATTACAACAAGGCGGTCCAGTGGAAGATCACCAGCGAACAGTGAGAGAGGGGTGAAGAATATGTTCAGCAAAAACTTTCAGAGGAAATACGCCCTCACCGACCAGGGCGTAAAAAATGTCAAAAAGGGAGCCTTCTGGACGGTCATCGTCAACCTTGTCGTCATGGGCGGCATGAGCATCCTGTATCTGCTGATGTACGGCCTGATGGGAACCTTTACAGACGACCAGCCGCTGCCCAACGCAGCCCTCCTGCTCGGGCTGGTGGTTGTATTCCTGATCCTTTCCTTTGTGACTCATCTTCAGCAGTACTACGCCACCTATGGACTGGTCTATAACGAGGTGAGATCCACCCGTCTCAGTCTGGCGGAGCGGCTGCGCAAACTGCCTTTGGGCTACTTCGGCAAGCGGGATCTGGCGGATCTGACCGAGACCATTATGGGCGATGTGAACCGCATGGAACATGTCTGGTCCCATGTGCTGGGCTATCTGTACGGAGCCTATATCTCCACGGCGATTATCGCGGTGTGCCTGCTGGTGTATGACTGGCGGCTGGCCATCGCCTGCCTGTGGGGTGTGCCGGTGGCCTTCGGCCTGCTGTTCGGCACCCGGAGGATTTCCGCCCGGACCTCTGAGCGGACGAAAAAAGCTGCGATCCGCGTCTCCGACGGCATTCAGGAAGCTCTGGAAAATGTCCGGGAGATCCGCGCCACCAATCAGGAGGAGCGCTATCTGGCCGGGCTCAATCAGAAGATCGATGACCATGAGAAGGTCACCATCCAGGGCGAGCTGGGGACCGGCATCTTCGTCAATGCGGCCAGCGTCATCATGCGTATGGGGGTAGCTACCACCATTCTGGTGGGAGCCAGCCTGATTCTTTCCGGGCAAATCGACTTCATGCTGCTGTTTTTGTTCCTGCTGGTTATTACCCGCGTGTATGCGCCTTTTGACCAGAGCCTGGCTCTCATCGCTGAGATGTTTGTGTCCCAAGTATCCGCCGACCGCATGAACGAGATCTACGACACCCCCACGGCTGAGGGTGCAGAGGTGTTTCAGCCCAAGGGCCATGATATTGAGTTCGACCATGTGGGGTTTGCCTATGACAAGAAAAAAGTGCTGGACGGCGTGAGCTTTACCGCCCGGGAGGGTGAAGTGACTGCCCTGGTGGGGCCTTCCGGGTCCGGTAAGAGTACCTGCGCCCGACTGGCCGCCCGGCTGTGGGAGGTAACAGAGGGAAGCATCAAGGTAGGCGGCGTGGACATCTCCACGGTGGACCCGGAGGCATTGCTGACCGATTACTCTATGGTATTCCAGGATGTGGTGCTCTTTGACGACACGGTGATGGAGAACATCCGTCTGGGCAAGCGAGGCGCCACCGACGAGGAGGTGCGGGCCGCGGCTGAGGCCGCCAACTGCGGGGAGTTCATCTGCCGCCTGCCCCAGGGATATAATACTCCCATCGGGGAAAACGGCGCAAAACTCTCCGGCGGAGAGCGGCAGCGCATCTCCATCGCCCGGGCTCTTTTGAAGAACGCCCCCATCGTCCTGCTGGACGAGGCTACTGCCAGTCTGGATGTGGAAAATGAGACAAAGGTGCAGGGTGCGCTCTCCCGTCTGCTGGCAGGCAAGACGGTGCTGGTCATTGCTCACCGGATGCGCACCGTGGCAGGAGCAGACCACATCGTTGTGCTGGAAAACGGCCATGTGGCCGAGCAGGGTACGCCTGCGGAACTGATGGAACGCGGAGGCCTCTACCGCCGTATGGTGGAACTCCAGAGTGAGAGTGCCCGTTGGCAACTGGGCTAATTATTTCGTTTATTCAAGTTCATTCGATTTTTCCTTCGGGAGTACAACATCCTCTGACCGTTCCAGTAAGATACGGACGTTTTGGTTGAGGGTGTCGTACTCCCGTTCTTTCTGTTGAGCCTTCCTGTATTCCGATTGCAGGGCGGTCCTTCTGACGGTGAGTTCATCTATTCGGCCCGGAGCCGCTGGGCGGCGGGTAGGGGTACGGCGCCCAGCCGTTTCAGTTCCCTTGCCGCTGCCTCGAACAGGATGATCTCACTCTCATGCCTCCGGAGAAATTTCTCCTTGTCTCTGGACTGCCGGTATTGGTCATACATGGGGCGAAGCTGACGATAGGTGGCGGCGTGCTTCATGGTGAGGGTCAGCCGCTCCATTTCCTTTTCGGCGGTCCGGAGATCCGCCTTTACCCTGGCGGTGGCGGCTGCTGCCCCATCGCACCGCTCGGACAATTCCTCTAAACTTCCAATGCCATGCTCTGTCAGGAAGTTCAGCGTTTCCGCTGCCCGCTTCAGGTTCTCGATGGTTGCCCATACCATGGCGGTATTTCGCATTGAGAAAACCCGTGATTACACGGTGATGTCCAACCACCACCTGCGCAACGCACGACTGTCTCTGAAATCCAAAGGGCTGCTCTCCATGATGCTGTCCTTGCCGGAGGACTGGAACTACACCACCAGGGGCCTGGCCAAAATCTGCAAGGAGGGCACGGACAGCAATTGCGCGGCGCACCCATCAGCATGGGCCGGGGTGAGATTCCCGTGGAGCTGCGGCCAGCAGCCGTCCGTTTTTTGCCTCTTTTATTTTCAGATAAATCTTCTGCTTTTCTGTTTACGGATAGTTCGTAAACTTTCCATTAGCAGCAGACAAACCCGAAACGGCGCGGTACAATGAGGGTGGAAGTTATGAATGAACACCCCTTTGCGTGCCGTTTCTGACTGGAAAGGAGGCTGCTGTGTCAGAGATTCAGAACGGTACGGAGAAAAGGCCTTTGGAGTGCCGCACCTATACGGTCAACGAGGTTGCCCGTATATTAGGCGTCAGCCGGACACAGGCATACCGCCTTGTGCAGGAGGGCCTTTTCAAAAGCGTACGAATTGGTAACGCCATACGAATTCCCAAACGGTCGTTTGATAAGTGGCTGGAGCCGCTTGATCTGTGACATCAGAAAGGAAGGTTCGTTATGGCATCCATTATCAAAAGAAAGAAAAACTATTCTATTGTTTATACCTATGTGGACGAGAACGGCGAGACCAAGCAGAAGTGGGAAACCCGTACCTCTTACCAAGAAGCATTGAAGCGCAAGGCGGAGATTGAGAGCCAGAAAAGCTCCAACTCCTTCCTTCCGCCCACCAATCAGAATATTGCGGAGTTCCTGTCCGACTTCGTCTCCCTCTACGGCGAAAAGCGGTGGGGCGTGTCCATGTATGACAGCCAAAACTCGCTGATTGCCAACTACATCAACCCCATCATCGGGGACATGAAGGTGCAGGACATCACCACGCGGGTGGTGGACAAGTACATCCAGACTTTGCAGAAAACCCCTGCGGTGAATACCAGGACGCACCACGCCAAAACGGAGTTCGTGACCAACGCTACCATCGAGAAGATCATCAAACTTCTCCGCTGTGCCTTCAAGCAGGCGGTTCGGTGGGAACTGGTTGCCAAGAATCCCTTTGACAATGTGGTGCTGCCCAAAGTGGAATACAAGAAGCGGGACATTTGGACCGCCGATATGATCCGCACCGCGCTGGATCAGTGTACGGACAGCAAACTCTATGTGGCAATGAACCTGGCCTTTGCCTGTTCGCTGCGTATGGGTGAGATTCTGGGGCTGACCTGGAGCAATGTCCACATCTCCGATGAAGAAATCGCTGATGACAACGCTTATGTCTACATCGATAAGGAGCTGGCGCGGGCCTCCAAGCGGGCCATTGAGATGCTGGGGCAAAAGGACATCTACCATGTGTTCACGCCGCTGTTTCCCAACACCAGCACCAGGATCATCTTGAAAAAGCCCAAGACCGATTCCAGTATCCGCAAGGTGTGGCTGCCCAAGACTCTGGCTTACATCCTGCGGGAATGGAAATCTGCGCAAGACGAGCTGCGGGCGCTGCTCCGTGACGAGTATCAGGACTACGATTTGGTGGTGGCGCTGGCCAATGGCCGCCCCTGTGAGGACCGTATCATTCTGAAGTCGTTTGAGAAGCTGCGGGAGAAAGCGGGGCTTCCCAAAGTGGTCTTTCACTCCCTGCGACATTCCAGTACCACCTATAAGCTGAAGCTCAACCACGGCGATCTGAAGGCCACCCAGGGTGATACGGGCCACGCTCAGATCGACATGATCACCAGCGTGTATGCGCACATTCTGGACGAGGACCGCAAGATCAACGCCCAGAAGTTTGAGAGCGCCTTCTATGCCAATCCTGACCTGCGTTCGGTTCGGCCCCCGGAGGAACCGAAGGAACCGGCGCCCGCCACATTGGATTTGGAGGCCCTGGTAGAACAGCTTCGCAAGTCGCCGGAACTGGCCAACACACTGGCTGCATTGCTGGCGTCGGCCCCATCCGAAAAATAGGGCGGGAAAATCGTATTAGCAAATCGGCGTTTTTTATTAGCAAGGCCGGAAAAATAGTTCGAAGCCAATTAGCAGGCATACAGCGGAAAATGTATAAAATCGTTCCGGCGGAGCGGCAAAAACGCTCCAATGAAATGATAACAAAAAACCGCTGTAAACCATCAAAAAACGGCTTACAGCGGTTATATTTGGCACCCCCGGCTGGGTTCGAACCAGTGGCCTGTCGCTTAGGAGGCGACCGCTCTATCCAACTGAGCTACGGGGGCTTATACAGAAAATATTCAATTTTGCAGGGCTCCAGGATTCGAACGATTCGATTTTTAGGAGGCGGTCGCTCTATCCAACTGAGCTACAGAGACAGATAGTTTTATTTAGTTTTTGACCATCACCTTTTTCTTCGAGGTGATTGTTGTGTAACTATACAAATGCAAATCCGCGGCACATATCGCGCCGCGGATTTTATTATACCTGTTTATCAATGCAAAATCAAGATGTCCCCTGTTTTACAGGATCAGCATCGCATCGCCAAAGCTGAAGAAGCGGTAGCGCTCCTTGACTGCCACATCATAGACATGCATGGTTTTTTTATAGCCATAGAACGCGGCAATCAGCATAATTAACGTGCTTTCCGGCAGATGGAAGTTGGTAATCAGGCCGTCGATGGCATGCAGCTCGACACCGGGATACAGGAAGATATCAGTATTGCCGCTACAGGCTCGGATCTCTCCGTAGCGCGCCCATACGGCCTCCAGGGTCCGGCAGCTTGTGGTGCCCACTGCGATCACGCGGTGGCCGGACTCTTTGGTCTTGTGGATCGCCTCCGCCGCTTCATTGTCGATGCAGTACCATTCACTGTGCATCTCATGGTCTTCAATCTCGTCCTCACTCACGGGGCGGAAGGTTCCCAATCCCACATGCAATGTGATCTCTGCGATGCCCACACCCATGGCCCGGATTTTCTCCATCAGTTCCGGCGTAAAGTGCAGCCCGGCCGTAGGAGCTGCGGCGCTGCCCAGTTCCTTGGCATAGACCGTCTGATACTGGCTCTGATCCTCCAGCTGCTTGGTTATATAAGGAGGCAGCGGCATCTTGCCGAATTCATCCAGCTTTTCGTAAAGCGTTTCGGTATCATAGGAGAACGTGACGTGTTTGTTGCCGTCGGGAAGTGTCTCATCCACCACAGCGGTAAGGCTGCCGTCGCCAAAGGTCAGGCGAGTGCCTGCCTGCATCCGCTTGCCGGGACGGGCCAGGCACTCCCAGGTATCGCCGTGGACCTGACGAAGCAAAAGGACCTCGCAGACCGCTCCGGTGGGGACTTTGACACCCATCAAACGTGCCGGCAGAACCTTGGAATTATTCACAACCAGCAAGTCCCCGGGCTGCAGGTAGTTGGGCAGATCATGGAACACAGCATGCTCGATGGAGTCATCCTTACGGTTCAAAACCATCAGCCGGGCAGAATCCCGTGGATCGGCGGGTTCCTGCGCAATCAGCTCTTTGGGGAGGTCGTACCAAAAATCTTTCTTCAGCATACTATTTATCCTTCTTTAACGTTGACAAGCGCCCGGCGCAATGCTATGATGTACCCAAGCACAGAGGCGCGGTTTTCATTAGTATCCGTAGGGTCTGTAAAGTCTGCCAGGGCGGTTGCCCACGGAGAAAGGGGCAACCGCCGAAGGCGATGCACGGCACGCATCGTTCCTGGGTCCGCAGCCGAAAAGGCGCGGGACTGTCATACCGCCTGGGCGGTATGTTGCGCTGTGTGACATGCAATATGGATTATATTGCATTATGTGCCGGTTTTCAAGCCGGTTTTTTTGTTGTTCGGAGCTTTTTTGCGCCGTCCTCAATCAAACCGCACCGCAATGCAGGGGTTCTTCCCTCCTGAACAGTCACAACAAGAGGAGTTCCTGCATAGAAGGATACTACATGGGGAGCCGGCATGGCCGGCGCAGGAAAGGACGGTTTTACAAATGGAGAAAAAGTACAAAGTTGGTATCGTGGGCGCGACCGGCATGGTCGGTCAGCGTTTTGTGACTCTTCTGGCAGAGCACCCCTGGTTTGAAATTACGGCACTGGCGGCTTCTGCCCGCTCTGCCGGCAAACCGTATTCGGAAGCGGTGGGCGGCCGCTGGCTGATGCAGACCCCCATGCCGGAAAAGGTCAAGGACATGGTGGTTTTGGATGCCTCTCACGTGGAGGAAGTCGCTTCCAAAGTCGACTTTGTCTTCTGCGCGGTCAACATGAAGAAGGACGAGATCAAGGCGCTGGAAGAGGCTTACGCCAAGGCAGAATGCCCCGTTGTGTCCAACAACAGCGCCCATCGCTTCACTCCGGACGTTCCCATGGTCGTGCCCGAGATCAACGCCGACCACATCGAGATCATCCCCGCTCAGCGCCGCCGTCTGGGCACCAAGCGCGGCTTCATTGCCGTCAAGTCTAACTGCAGCCTGCAGAGCTATGTTCCTGCTCTGCATCCCCTGCGCAAGTACGGCATCACCAAGTGCCTGGTCTGCACCTATCAGGCCATCTCCGGCGCCGGCAAGACCTTTGAGACCTTCCCCGACATTCTGGACAATGTAATCCCCTACATCGGCGGCGAGGAAGAAAAGAGCGAGTGCGAACCTCTCAAGCTGTGGGGCCACATTGAAGGCGATGTCATCGTCAATGCCACTACCCCGTCCTTCACGGCACAGTGCCTGCGTGTGCCCGTCTCTGACGGCCACATGGGCGCCGTCTTTGTGAGCTTTGAGCATACCCCCACCAAAGAGGAAATCCTCAAGGATTGGCGCGAGTTCCACGGCCCCGCTCAGGACCTGGAGCTGCCCAGCGCTCCCAAACAGTTCCTGCACTACTTTGAGCAGGACGACCGTCCGCAGCCCAAGCTCGACCGCATGCTGGAAAACGGCATGGCTGTGAGCATCGGCCGTCTGCGGGAAGACACTCAGTATGACTACAAGTTCGTCTGCCTGTCCCACAATACGCTGCGCGGCGCTGCCGGCGGCGGTGTCCTTCTGGCTGAGCTTCTGGCCAAGAAGGGTTATTTCGACTGATCTTTCTGCCGGGGCAATTCCCTGCCTCCGGCGGTATCTGGAACAGCATCGCTAAGGAGGTATTCCAGTCATGAAAAAGCCCGTTTTTACCGGTGCCGGCGTGGCAATCATCACCCCCATGCTGCCGGACGGCAGTGTGAACTATGAGGAGCTTGGCCGTATTCTCGACGACCAGATTGCCCGCCATACCGATGCGATCATCATCTGCGGCACCACCGGCGAATCCGCAACCCTGACCCATGAGGAGCACATCGAGTGCATTCGCTATACGGTGCGCAAAGTGGCCGGACGCATTCCGGTGGTGGCCGGAACCGGCTCCAACGACACCGCTTTCGCCATCAACCTTTCCAAGCAGGCGGAAGAGGCTGGTGCCGATGCCCTGCTGCTGGTCACGCCGTACTACAACAAGACGACGCAGGCCGGTCTGATTGCCCATTACACTGCCATTGCCAATGCGGTGTCCCTGCCCTGCATCCTGTACAATGTGCCTTCCCGCACCGGCATGAACATGACGCCTGCTACACTGGCCGAGCTTGCCAAGCTGCCCAACATCAATGCAGTCAAGGAAGCCAGCAGCGACATCGTACAGATTGCCGAGATTGCCGAGCTGTGCGGCGACAACCTGAACATCTACTCCGGCAACGACAACCAGATCGTGCCCATCCTGTCTTTGGGCGGCAAGGGCGTCATCAGCGTTCTGTCCAACGTAGCCCCGGAGATGGCTCACGATATCTGCGCTTTGTGGTTTGACGGCAAGCATGACGAGAGCCTGGCGCTGCAGCTGCAGGTCATGGGTCTGGTCCGCGCGCTGTTCAAGGAGTCCAACCCCATCCCCGTAAAATGGGCAATGAACCGTCTGGGCTGGAAAGCGGGCGGCGTTCGCCTGCCGCTGATCGAGGCATCCCCTGCCGTTCAGCAGATGCTCGAGACCGAGATGAAACGCAACGGCTTGCTTTGAGTAAGGAACAGGCCCGCAGGTGTCCCCGCAATGCGGCGCCGCCTCGGGCCTGTTTTGTTGTTTTTCTGCCATGAAGTCTATTTCTGAAAGGATTTGTGTCATATGACCGATTTGATTATCCAGGGTATCTGCGGCCGCATGGGCCGCGCTCTCATTGAAAAGGCGGGCCAGCGGGACGACTGCCGGATTGTGGCAGGCGTCGATCAGGCGGCCGGCGAGATCAACGGCATTCCCGTGGTGGGCACTCTTGATGGGTTGAGCGCTCGCGGTGTGCTGATCGACTTTTCCTCTCCCAAGGGCGCAGTCAGCGCGGCCAAATATTGTGCAGAGCACGGCATGCCCTGTGTGATCTGCTCCACCGGCCTTACCAAGGAGGACGAAGCGGCCCTCGAGGAGGCTTCGGCGCGGGTTCCGGTGTTCCGCAGCGCCAACATGTCGGTGGGCGTCAACGTGCTCATTGAGCTTGCCCGCCGCGCCACCCGCCTGTTTGACGGCGAGTTCGACATCGAGATTGTGGAGAAGCATCACCACAACAAACTGGACGCGCCCAGCGGCACTGCCCTGATGATTGCCGACGCCATCAACGAGGAGGCCGGCAACGCCTACGAATATGTCTACGACCGCCACGACGTCCGCCAGAAGCGCGGCAAGCAGGAGCTGGGCATCAGCTCGGTGCGCGGCGGCGGCATTGTGGGCGAACACGAGGTTCTGTTTTGCGGTCCCGAGGAGGTTGTCACTATCTCCCATTCGGCACAGAGCCGGGGTGTTTTTGCCGACGGCGCCATCCAGGCAGCTCTCTTTGTTGACGGCGCACAGCCCGGCTACTACACCATGACCGATATGCTGCGAGGCAAAATGCAATGCATCTGAGAAAAAACGAGGTTGCGGCCTGTGCCTGCATTGCCGCCGGTGTGATGCTGGCATTGGTGGTTGGCAGCGGCTGTGTACCGACGACCCTCTCCCCTGTTGCTGTGTCCACTCCCGCCGCAACGGCGACTCCCACGGCTACGCCGCAGCCGACGCCCACTCCGGAACCCACGCCGCTTGTGGAGACCGTTCGCTTTTCCGCATCAGGCGACGATCTGATTCACGAGGGGCTGTACAACCAGGCCCGGGCCAGATCAGAGGACGGAGGATATGACTTCACCTACGCCTACGAGAATCTTCGGGAGTTCTACCAGCAGTTCGACGTGAACTGGCTCAATCAGGAGACCCTTGTCAACGATGCGTATGACCCTTCCGGGTATCCCTGCTTCTCCACCCCCGGGGATATCACCAATGCGTTGTATGACATCGGGTTCCGGGTGTTCAGCCTGTCCAACAACCACAGCTACGATAAGGGTGCCGGCGGCATTGCCGCATCCATGGAACATTGGGCCACTCTCCCCGACGATGTAGTGACGGCAGGCTTCTATGATCTTGATACCTATGACAACCTGTCCTATCAGACGGTCAATGGCATCACCATCGGCTATCTTTCCTACACCGAGCATACCAACGGTCTGAATACGCCGGATGGCACCCAGTACGGTGTGGTGTATCTGAGCCAGACCGATGTGATCGAGCAGCAGATTGCCGAAATGCGCCCCAACTGTGATGTGCTGGTGGTCAGCTGCCACTGGGGCGTTGAGGGCAGCCACAATGTTACCGATTCCCAGCGCAGCATGGCACAGTGGCTGGCCGATCAGGGCGTTGACCTCATCATCGGCACCCATCCCCACGTGACCCAGACCGCCGAATGGCTTACATCAGAGAACGGGCACGAAGCTTTCGTGGTCTATTCCCTGGGCAATTTCATCAGCGCTCAGTCGGAGCCGGACAACATGATCGGCACCCTGCTGGACATCACCTTTGAGAAAACCACGCAGCCGGACGGAACTTCTGCCGTCGAGTTGCTGGACCCCCAGCTGCATCCGGTCATCACCCAGTATGAAAACGGCTATTCCGATATTCGGGTGTATCTGTTTGAGGACTACACCGATGAACTGGGCGCGGCACACGGCAATTTCACCCTTTCCCGTGAATACATCCAGTCTGTCCTGAACGAATCCGTCGGCGAGGAATATCTGGCCTGACGCATCTCTATGAAAAAAGGAGGAATCCCCTATGTATGGAGTCAGCAAAATCACCAGTGAGCAGAACATTATGCTCACCACCTTCCCTGCTGCGCATTACAGCGCGCAGAGCCTGGCCGAGCACCTGGACGTTTTTGCCCGCGCCGGCATTGTGGTGGACATGATCTGCCAGAGCGCCCCCAAGGGCGATTCCGTGGATTTCAGCTTTACCACCAGCTATAAAAACTTTGCCGCTGTAATGAAGGCGCTGCCCGAGGCTGCCAAGGTCCATCCGCCTCTGATCTCGGGCGGATACTCCAAGATCAATCTCTACGGTGAGGATATGGTCACCTGCTGCGGCGTTGCCTCCCGGGCTCTCACGGCACTGGCCGGGGCCAATGTGGAGATTGCCCTGATCACCACCAGCGACCTGGACATTTCCCTGCTGATCCGCCAGCAGGATGAAGACGCCGCCCTGGCGGCTCTCAACGCGGCGTTTGAGCTGTAAAAAGCGATTTCCGCCTGACAAACGGATAAAAAGCGCAAGAGGAGCGACTCCGCAAAAGCGAAGCCGCTCCTCTCCTCTTTATGGGGATTGATTCTTCTTTTAATCCTGCTTTGTGCAGGCCGCGCATGCCGCACAGGCCTTCTCGGGATGTTCCTCTGCCCAAAGGCGGTCCGCAGTGGGAGTCCACTGATCTGCGTAAGGCTTGCAGCGGCGATAGACATCGTCGGTGGATTCAGGCCTCTGCAGATCGGTACTGTGGGCACCGCTGCGCTTGACCATTTCGCCGAGAAGCTCGGGATTTTCCAGCATGGGGCAGGGCCGCAGGTGGTTCTTGTTAAAGGGCTGCCCCTTGTGGTACTCTTTGAACAGGGGCTGCTGCAGGCATTCCAGCAGGCTCTTGTCATGAATGTTGGCGTTGGAGTAATGAATAAACACACAGGGCTCCACGTCGCCGTTGGGGTTGATGTGGGCATACTGACGGCCGCCGGCAATGCAACCGTCAATGTACTCGCCATCGTTCTGGAAATCAATGCAGAAGATTTCCTTGCCGCCGGTCAGGCCGCGGATTTCACGGACGCGATGAAGCATGTATTCACGCTGGTCCTTGTCCAGCATCAGGTTGACATTGGCACCGTCGCCGATGGGCATATAATGGAAGTACCAGTTGAAGCGGACACCATGTGCAATCAGCATATCAATGAACTCGTCGCTGGTCACGGCCTTATAGTTGGCAGAGGTATAGCAGATGGAGGTGCCGAAAAGCAGGCCGTTTTCCTTCATCAGGTCCATGGCGTGCAGGACCTTGCGGTAGATTCCCTCGCCGCGGCGGTCATCGTTGGATTCCTCGCTGCCCTCGATGCTCAGGAAGAAGGCCATGTTGCCCACCTTGCGGACTTCCTCACAGAATTCCTGATCGATGAGGGTTCCGTTGGTAAACAGATGGAACACCGATTCCTGGTGCTTGGCTGCCAGCTTGAGAATGTCGCTTTTGCGGCACATGGGCTCGCCGCCGGTCAGCATATACCAGTGGATGCCCAGTTCCTCGCCTTCGGTGACCAGGCGGTCCATCTCCTCATAGCTGAGGTTGAGGCGATTGCCGTACTCAGCCGCCCAGCAGCCCTTGCAATGCAGGTTGCAGGCCGAAGTCGGATCAAACAGCAGAATCCAGGGCATATTGCACTGATACTTTTCGCGCAGCTCACAGACCTGGTTGTAACCCAACAGCATGCCTTCATAGACAAGGTTGAGGGCGTTCATCTTTAAAATATGGGGATCGATCTCGTTGATGGCCCGGTATGCAAACTGCATCCACTTGCCGTTGGGGTCGGAGACGAGCTTGCGGGCTGCATCAAAGGCTTCGTCAGGAAAACGATTTTTCAAAAGCGGCTGCGCAAGGTCAATCAGTTTGCAGGCGTTCTCAGACATTTTCTCGGTGCCTTTGCCGCGTACGGCATGGATGGTAGCATCGATGGCTGCGCTGAACGCTGCTCGCTGAGCGGAATGTACAATCGGATTGACTGACATATTGTATTACCTCACAATTCATATAGGACCGGTACCGCAAGGGCACCAAACAATGTCATCATTATAGTTTTCTGCCCCCTTGATTACCATGTGCAAAATCCGACTTTTGTGCAAAATACGGGGCTTTATCCTCAAAATTCCAAGAAAAGCCACAGCATTTTGGGGAATTCTTCTGCCAGAATTCTTTCAAAACAATCATTTTTTGCCATTATGTGGGTATTAAATAAAGACATCTTATGCTATAATAATTCCATGAATTTTGTAGGAATTCACATTCCTGCATTTCAACGGCAAACATCGGGCGGGATGTTCCCCTGTCCATATACATAAACCGCAGCGTGCGGAGGAGTATCGTCCCATGGGAGGAGCAAACAATACAAAAAACCTTCTGGCGGAAAGTCTGCAGGATCTGATGCGGACGCATCCCCTGGAAAAGATTTCGGTCAACGATATCGTGGAACACGCGGGTGTCGGCCGCAATACATTCTATTACCACTTTGCCGACAAATATGATCTGGTCAACTGGTGTTTTCAAAAAGGAATCATGCAGTTTCTGACGGAAAGTCCCTCCCTTGGCAACTGGCAGAGCATTTTAGAGCAGCTGGAACAGTATTTTCGAGAGCATCAGGTCTTTTATACCAATGCCCTGAGTTATACCGGCCAGAACAATCTGCGGGATTACATCCAGCAATTTCTAAGCGGTGTTCTTGTCCAGCGCCTGAGAGAGGCACAGGCTATGCAGGGACAAAAGGAAGAGCTGAGCGAAAGTGAGCTTCGCTTTGCGGGGAACTTTCTCTCCGGTGCACTCATGGGCATTCTGCTGCCCTGGGTACAGAGCGGTATGAAAGGCCATATCGCCAACTGCTACAACTGTCTGCGCAGCCTTTGCTCCGGGCGGATGACGCAAATCTTTTTTGCTGTCCCTACAGAGGAATTGCCCGCCTTTAATGCTCCGGAAGAAGATTGCACCAGCCGGTGAGAGATCTGCATCAAACAAAAATCAGCCCGAACCATCCGCGAATTTCGCGGTGGATTCGGGCTGATTTCATTATACAAAGATCCAATCAGTGATACATGGGCATATCCGGGGAAATGATCGGCCGGACTCGGGTAGATACCTGCATGGGCATATGGCTGCTGATCACAGCCAGATCACTTTCCAGATCAATGAGGAACAGCTGGCCATCGGCCTTCAGGCGATCGTTCCAGATGCGTCTGCGCAGATCCTCTGAGGCGTCCTCAGGCATTCCCGCCTTGCGGGAAAAAATACAGGCCGGTGTATAGCGCGCCAGCTCCTCCAGCCACGCAGACTGGAATGCCTCTTCCAATTGGGAAGCATCCAGATGCAAAAACGCTGCTTGAAGTGTGTGATGTTCCGAGAGAAAAGTGAACGCCTCCCGGGCGGCAGGAGTCAAAGACGGGCTTTTCAGATAAACAGAGGGCATGACATTGGGGAGTTTCCCCAGTTCTGCTGCCCCGGATTTGGTCAGATATTCCGGCTCAATGACAAGGTGAAAGACACTTTGCGGATGGCGGGTGATCAGTTCAGTCAGTGCTGTGCTGAGCGGCCCCTTAAGGTAAAGACACCAAAAATAACTTCCGCTTGACTCCGCTTTTTCAATTTCCGTCGCAAGTTCAGGGTCGTCGCTGGTGGAGAAGGTCAGCCATGCGGCGGGAAGCCCCTGTCGTGCTGCCTCGGCCAGCTTTTCGGAACCATACAGCATGCAGCCGAATCCAAAATTCACGCCCAGCGTGCAGAGAGTGTTTTCCGAAACAGTGCGGATCAAACGCTGCGTCATGATGTAATACGGGGGATCCGGCTGTTCCAGAACGGTCTGGGCATAATCAAAAAAGGTCCTGGCAAGCGGGTCCTTTGCCAGAAAAGCGCACATGTCCACATAGTTGCGCAGCTGGCGAAGGCCATCACGACGTACGTCATCAATGGCGCGGCGCCCCAGTGTCATTGCAAAAATGCGCGTACTGTTATAGTCCAGGCCCATAGAAAACGCCTTCTTTCCTGTTTATTTCAGTTCCACAACCGTAACGCCGGTTTCACCCTCGCCATACCGACCAAGACGGAAACTCTTGACGTTTTTGTGTGTGCGCAGATGCTTTTGAATCGCTGCGCGCAGGGCTCCTGTGCCCTTTCCGTGAATGATGTAGACGGTCTGCTGTCCCCGCAATACAGCGCTGTCAATGAACTTGTCAGTCTCGGCCAGTGCTTCCTCCACGGTATACCCCAGAAGATTGAGTTCCATACTGGCCTTGCGGTCATGATCCAGATGCAGACGGGTCTGGCCCCGGGGCGGCTGGCGCTTGGGGGCTTTCTGCATCTTGTCAGGGGCACGCAGCCCGCTGAGCGGGACTTTGGTCTTCAAAATGCCTGCGCGGACCTCCACAAGCCCGTCGCGGTCGGGGCGGGCCGTGACGGTAGCCAGCTGATTGAGCTCCGCAATGACAACCTCCTGCCCTACCGAAACTTCCTTCAGCGGGACGTAGTTTTTCTCGGTATTTTGCCTGCTCTCGGTGCGGGAGAGAATCTTTTCCGTATCCTTGCGGGCGATTTCCCGAGCGCGCACGGCACGCTGAGAGGCACTGATCTTTTCTTCCTTCTGCAGTTTGCGCAGTTCATCGGTCAGGGTATAGGCTTCGTTCTGCACATTCTGAATGAGGTCATGGGCCTTCCGGCGGGCCTCGGCAAGTTCCTGCTCGCCCTTCCGGATCAGCTCATCCCGCTGCTTTTCGGCACTGGCCAGAGCGTTCTCCGCCTCGCTGCGTGCCTGTTCCGCGTCATCCTGTGCGGCCTTGAGCTGAAGTTTCAGATCATCCAGCTGGGCCAGAACACTGTCCAGGCGCTTGTCGTCGTTGGACATGTGAGCTCTTGCCGCATCGATGATTTCCTCCGGAATGCCCAGTTTGGCACTGATGAGAAACGCATTGGACTTGCCCGGTACGCCCACGCTCAGCTTGTAGGTGGGCATCAGGCTTTCCACGTCGAACTCGCAGCTGGCATTCACCACCCCGGGAGTCTCCAGCGCATAGACCTTGAGCTCGGCATAGTGAGTGGTCGCCATAAGCAGGGCTCCCTGCCGCCGCAGTCGTTCCAGAATGCTGACGGCAAGTGCCGCGCCCTCGGCAGGATCGGTGCCGGCGCCCAGCTCATCCAGAAGCACCAGAGTCCCCTGCCCTGCCAGTTCCAGAATGCCGGTAATGCGCTTCATGTGGCCGGAAAAGGTGGAAAGGCTCTGTTCAATACTCTGTTCGTCGCCGATATCCACCAGGTATTCCTCAAAGCAGCAGACCTTGCTGCTCTCGTGGGCCGGAATCAGAAAGCCATGCTGTGCCATGGCGTTGAGCAGCCCCGCTGTCTTGAGGGAGACTGTCTTGCCGCCGGTGTTGGGGCCGGTGATGACCAGGGTATCATACTCGTACCCCAGGGCGATGTCCACGGGGACGACCTTTTTCTTGTCGATAAGGGGGTGCCGGGCACGCTTGAGAGAAAAGCTGTGGTTGTCGCTCACCTCGGGCATAAAGGCATTTTGCTCCACGGCCAACCGGGACTTTGCCAGCAGCAGGTCGATCTGAAGCATAGCCTCGTAGCTGTGAGAGAACTGCGGCTCCATCTGGGCAACCTGGGAGGAAAACGCCGACAGGATGCGAGTGATTTCCTCCTGCTCCTGGGCGCGCAGCTGCATGATTTTGGCGTTTGCCTCCACCACTGCCGTGGGCTCCACGAAAATGGTTGCTCCGGTGGAGGATACATCATGGATGATGCCTCCGATCTCACCGCGGTATTCGGCGCGGACCGGGACCACGTAACGACCGTTTCTCAGCGAGACAACGGCATCCTGCAAAAATTTGTTGGTGGTGGAGTTTTTGATGATGTTGTCCAGCTTGGTTCGGATGGAATCCTCCGTAGCACGGATCTTGCGGCGCAGGTCCCGCAAGGTGGCGCTGGCGGTATCCGCCATTTCCTCCGGCGAGAGAATGGACTCGGTGATCTGGCGTTCCAGCACCGGTTCCGGGCTCAGGGCATAAAACAGGTCGTCCACCGGCAGCATGTCATGGTCGGACATGCCGTACCATTGGGAAAGACCCGCAAAATTGCGCAGGGTGGCTGCCACTTCCAGCAGTTCCCCCATGGAGAGAATTCCACCCTTGACCGCATGTGCGGCGATCCGGCGAACATCCGAAACAGCCCCGAACCGGGGGCTGCCGTTTTTGATTAAAAGTGAGTTGATCGCGTTGGTCTGAGAAAGTGCCCAGCGCTCCTCTTCGGGAGTGGGATAGGGCTCGATGGCCGCCATCATCTCTTTTGTCTCGCGGCAGGCGCAAAGCTGCACAGCGCGGGCGATGACCTTATCCAGTTCCAGTGTAACGCGGTAAGCTGTTTCCATGTAGTTTACTCCGATATGACTGATTTTAAGAAGTCCAGGCTTTTCAGTCCCTGGCCCAGATGGGCAAGCAGGTATTTCTCCCCCGCCCCGCCCAACAGGCGCAGGCTTGCGGGAGCCAGGGTAAAGCCAAACAATTTTTTATCTTCGGCAAGACAAATATGCCGCAGCGCATACAGCGCTCCGGTGTCCAGATTGGGCGTACGGCGGATCTTTTCTGCACAGTCGCTGCACAGAAGGGTACCCTCCTCGGGATCGAGATAAAACCCTCCGCCCTCGTATTTTCCGCAGGATGCACAGGCCAGGATCTGCGGCATATAGCCGGAGAGAGACATGGCCCGCATCTCGTAGATCACCTTGATCTGGCGCAGCGGGCGCTTGTTCTCACTGATCATATACAGGCAGTTGAGGAGCAATCGAAGGTGTTCTTCCGACTCCGGCGGTGCCGGGGACAATGCCACCGCAATCTCCGCCAGATACATGGCAAGCGCCATGCCTTCCACGCTTTGGGAAAGGCCGTGAAATACCTTTTTCACCTGTGCGCTGTCGATGAAATGGCTGGAACGCCCCTGTGTGATGACAAACTCCGAATAGCAGAACAATCCGCATGCGCTGAACAGCTTGTTTTTCAGCCGCAGACTGCCCCGTGCCGAGGCCGACACCACACCCAGGTCAGGGGTCAGGATCGTCAGAATCTGATCTGCCTCCCCCACCTTGACTTGCCGTAGCACAAGCCCCGTCGTCGCCGTCTGCTGCATAGCTGTCCTTCCCGGATAACGCATCCCCCACTTGCTGATGCGTCTTGTAATCCAAGTAATAATAAATGTTGCCCGTCTCGGCAAACCGTTTCCAGGGATCGTCCGCTCCGCCCATGAAATGCATATCCGGCCCCTCTTTCCATAGTGATTGTACCGTCCATTGTACGGCGTCCGCCACGGAAATGTTGTCCAACCGGGTCACAGGAAAGTTTTGCCTTATTTGGAATATTTTTATAATTTAAGGCTTGGCGAATCCAAGGTTGTCGAGTTGGCGCTCATTATCACGCCAGTCCTCCCGAATTTTTACCCAGCATTGAAGATTGACTTTGGTACCGAGAAGCTCCTCACAATCGGCACGGGCCGCCGAAGCAATCTTTTTGAGCATCTGCCCGCCCTTGCCGATGATCATGCCCTTGTGGCTCTTGCGCTCGCAGTAGATCTCCACCGAAATGTCGATCAGATCCTTGTCGGGCCGTTCCTTGAAGGATTCCACCGTCACGGCAATGCCATGGGGGATCTCATCCCGCAGAAACAGCAGGGCTTTTTCCCGGACGAGCTCGGCCACCAGTTCCTTCTCGGGAAGGTCGGTGTAGGCGTCGTCGTCAAAGTAGTGGGGACCGGGGCTGCCGTACGGTTTGAGGATTGCAAAAATGTCGTCGCAGCCGGTGCCGTCTCTGGCAGAAAGGGCCAGCACCCGGTCAAACACGCCGAACTCCTCAATTTTCTTTTTGCGCGCTTCCAAAGCGGCAAAATCGGACAGCAGGTCCACCTTGTTGACCACCGCAATGGCAGGGCCCGCCTTGCGCAGCGCCTCCACCATGGTAAGTTCAGATTCGGTAAAGTCTCCCGCAGGCTCAAAAAGCATCAGCGTGACATCCACGTCGGCCAAACTGGCAGACGCCGTCTGAGTCATGCGGGCATCCAGCTTATTCCGGGGCTTGTGAATACCGGGCGTGTCCATCAGAACATACTGCACCGGGCCTTTTGTCACAATGCCCATGATGCGGTTGCGGGTCGTCTGGGGTTTCTGGGTCACAATGGCAACCTTCTCCCCCACCAGACGGTTGGTCAGGCTGGACTTGCCCACATTGGGACGGCCCACCAGCGCCACAAATACGCTGCTGGTCATTTCAGGTTCATTCTTCTTTGTCTTTGTCTGCATCAGGCAAACCTTTCTTTTGAGAACATCCGCCAAAGCGGAAAATAAACAGATATGCGATCACGAAAGAAATCAATACGGCAACAACAGCCCAGGGAGTGGCGGTCACTGCGGCCCAGATTCTGGCCAGGCGTCCCGGCTGCAGGAAGAGAAACCCTGCCACACACAAAGCCCCCACCGCCGCCATGAGCACGCCGCCCGCCGCCATATCCTTGGCCGCGCCGGCGCTCCACCAGTGGGAGGTATCGGGCTTGTCCACCGCACGCTCCACCGCCGAGTTCATGAGCTCGGCCTGGATGACCAGAAACACACACAGCGAAATCAGCGCAAATTCAACGGCCTCCAGCCCTGCAATGGCCGCCGCCGCATAAATGTAAACGGCGGCACACAGGTGAAACCGGAAATTGCGCTCCTCCCGGATGGCTGCCCAGATTCCGTTCCAGGCATAGATAAAGCCGCGTCCAAAACGCTTGAGATCAGACTTCATCGCTCGTGTAAGACACGGTGCGCGGCAGACCCAGCTGCACCAGAACGGCTTCTTCCTTCTCCCGCATACGGACGGCCTCCAGGCCGCTGGCCTCATGGTCATAGCCCAGCAGATGCAGCATGGAGTGCACTGTCAGATAGGCGACCTCACGCTGCAGCGAATGGCCGTACAGCTCCGCCTGCTCCATGGCGCGCTCCATGGAGATCACAATATCACCCAGAATCTTGCAGCCGTTGTCCTCATCAATGTCGTAGACGCCGTTTTCTCCCATAGGAAAGCTAAGTACATCGGTGGGCATATTCTTGTTGCGGTACTGGGCGTTGAGCTCCGCAATGCGGGCATTGTCCACAAAGGTCACGCTGATTTCAGCGGAGCCCTCAAACTTTTCAAATTCCAGAACCGCGTTGCAGCTGCGGCGAATCAGAATGCGGAGTCCGGACGGGATCTTGACCGTGTTCTGCGAGTTGGTGATCAGCACTTTATTGGACATAAGGCAAAGTTCCTCCTTCGGTTCGGATTCATTTCTTGTTATCTTTCGGGGGCTGTTTCTGCGCAGCCCGTTCATACGCTTTTACGATCTGCTGCACCAGGCGGTGGCGGACAACGTCCTTGTCCGTCAGATGCACCTGAGCAATCCCTTCCACATCGCGCAGTACCTGCAGCGCATCCACCAGACCGCTGCGGGCCTTGTCCGGCAGGTCGATCTGGGTCACGTCGCCGGTGACGACCACCTTGCTGCCCACACCCATACGGGTCAGGAACATCTTCATCTGCTCGGGGCTGGTATTCTGAGCTTCATCCAGAATAATAAAGGCATCATCCAGCGTGCGGCCGCGCATATAGGCCAGCGGAGCCACCTCGATCATCTGCTTTTCTACCAGTTTCTGGAAGGTCTCGGCCCCCAACAGGTCAAACAGACCGTCGTACAGAGGACGCAGGTAGGGGTCCACCTTTGTCTGCAGGTCACCCGGCAGAAAGCCGAGCTTTTCACCGGCTTCCACGGCAGGACGAGTCAGAATGATTCGGCTGACATCCTTGCTTTTGAACGCCTTGACTGCCATGGCCACCGCCAGATAGGTCTTGCCCGTACCGGCAGGTCCCACGCCGAAGGTGATGGCATGGGAGCGGATGGCAGCCAGATATTCCTTCTGGCCCAATGTTTTGGGGTGAATGGGCCGCCCCTTGGCGGTGACCGCTACAAAATCATCGGTCAGTTCCCTCAGGCGCTTTTCCTCCCCGCCCCGCGCCAGGCTGATGCAATAACGGACCGTCTGTTCTTCCAGCGGTGTATGGTTCTGCAGCAGCGTTGCCATGCCGTCCACCGCATGGATCGCGGCGGCAACATCTTCGGGCTCGCCGGTGAATTTCAGCGTCGAACCGCGGCAGACCGCAGTGACATGAAAAGCATTTTCCAGCATGCGGATGTTTTGATCGCAGCTTCCAAAAATGGCAGCAGCCAGCTCAATGCTGTCCAAATCGACCCCTTTTTCCAACAGACCTATTCCTCCTAGCATAGTACTCTTATCAGAATTATAGCACAACTTTTACCAAAAGAAACTGTGAATGATGCACAAAATTTTTGCGTTTCATGTGTTCAATAGTAAAAACAGGCAGTCAAGCCTGCGGCGGGTCCAGAGGTTGGGCTGCTCCGGCCTCCGCAATATCCGCGCAGAAGACAAAACTGGCCCGACATGTCACACCGTTTGGTTCTGCGGTATAATCAAAACTTTGCTGCTCGATCCGGGCATCCGGGTATTGGGCCAATAACTGCTGCATACACGCCCGCTTTGCCATTGCCTGTGCCGCTTCCTGGGAATACTGAAGCACCTCATCTGACTGTTCCCGGGACTCCCGGGTACAGATGCATCCCGGCAGAGCAATCCGCCCCAAAGCAAGGGGCGTCCAACTTTCCTGCACGGCAGCGTGAGCAAAAACACCTTCTGTATCTTCCCCAAGAGGGAATTCCATCCCAAGGAGATACAAAACACGGCTGTCCGCTGTCCGGCCTGTCAGGAGAGTGGCCGTCTGTTCATATGCCTGCTGCGCCGTGTACTCGGCCCGTACCCGTCCAAGGACACTGCCTGAAGCTGACTGCAAAACCGAATTTCCGTCACGGTCAAACCGCTCGGCTGCCGCAAGAAGCTGCCCCTTTGCCACCAATTGTCCTGGCACAACCTGAGTAAAGCCGCTCTCCACTTCAATCAGGACAATCTCGGCATCCGCAGATGCATAAAGCGCCGTCTGCTCTTCCGGCTGCCGGATCTGTTGTTGCTGCATCGGGGTAGACTCGACAAAAAGGCAGCCGCCGCTGAAGTGAAGGCTTGCCCAGCCAAAAAGTTCCGGCTGGGCCTCCAGTGCCCGCCCTGTTTGGACCAGCAATTCCTGTGTGATGCGCGTTCCCTCCCGGATGCCCTGTGCATTGAGAAACGCCCGGACTGTCTCTGCCTGTTCGCCGTCCAGAGTCCCAAAGTCAATGGTCCATACAAAGCCCGACAGAATATGCACCATCAAAAAAAAGAGAATTGCCCCTAGAACCAGACCCGGACGCTGCCAGAGTTTGGCGACCAGTCCGCCGGGCCCTTCTGTTTGAAGCATCGAAAGCCTCAGCCCATATTTTTCCGCAAGACCGGCCACCCGTCTCCAATCCCTGCCCGGCAGGATTGCCGTGTAGCCATCATCGGAGCTTTGGATCTTGCTGAGACGTATCCCGGAGGAGGCAGCCGCCGAAAGCAGCCGCTGTGCCTGCTCCCCTGTAACCGAGATGCAAACCCGATCCAGAGAACGAAACTCACGCCGAGCCATCCTGTCCCTCCCATTTGCGAGCAAAATCAATGCGCTGGATTTTACCGGCCACGCTCAGTCTGCGGCCGGAAAGAGATTCTATCCGCAGCTGTGCACCATAAAATGTAATAAGGAAATGTCCCATATCCAGACACAGTTTTTCCGGCGAGAAATCCAAGACCCTGCGGCATCCGTCGGTCAAAATGCAGCCGGCGCGAATCTGCAGTTCCGGCAGACGGTAAAATCCTTCCGACGGCTGTTCAAACAGGCTCTTGACCGGCATCCCCACCGTTTTTTTGTGTGATACGGACCGCGGACGGTAGCGTTTCATCGGACGGTCCTCCTTCCTGCCGTAGCGGCATTCATGATTTGACACATTCCAAATATAGTACTTTGGAGGCGAGGATATGATACCGACTCATTTTTCCCGGCGGCTGGTCCTGCCCGCAGCCGTCACGTACGGCGTGTTTTTGCTTTGCGTGCCCAAAGCCGCCGCAGCGGGTTTTGCCAAAGGCCTTGCACTGTGCGCCGAAAGTGTTCTGCCTGCGCTGTTTCCTTTTTTTGTGGTCAGCAGTCTGATTGTCCATGCCCCGGGAAATCATCTGCTGGCGAAACCTTTGGTGCCTCTCACCCGCATCTGCGGGTTAAAGACAAAAGAAGCTCCTCTGATCCTGCTGCTTTCCTGGGTGGGAGGATATGCGGTCTGTGCACGCCTGATCGGGGAAGCCTTGGAGCAAAAGGCGATTTCCCGGCAGGAAGCCAGGTTGCTTCTGGTGCTGGGATGCTGTTCCAGTCCCGGATTTGTGATTGGCTGTATTGGAGGACTGATGTTGGGGAATCTTCAGCTGGGGGTTCTTCTTTACTTTCTACAGATTTCCGCTAATCTGCTTTCGGCCTCCGTTTTGTGGCCCCGACTCCGTCCGGTCCCCGGCGCTGCACTCTCCCCCCTTCCTGCTGACCTCCGGCCGCTTTCCCTGCCCGTGGCGATTTCGCAGGCGATGGACAGCAGCCTCACCGTCTGCGGGTGTGTTCTGTTTTTTCGTGTGGCTGCTTCGGCGCTGGCTGCTGTATTTCCTCTCACGGGGCTCCCCTTTGCAGGCGTCTGTGCGCTGTTGGAAATCACCTCCGGCTGCCATGCTTTTGCACAGCTGGGCGGAGCAGCTTCCCTTTACGGCATCTGCATCTGTCTGAGCTGCCTCGGCGCCTCCGTCCTTACACAGATTCGGCAACTTGCGGGGCAAAAGCTTTCCCTTGGGCTATTCACTGTGTCACGGCTCTGCAATGCCTTGTTCCTGTGCGGAGAAATCCGCCTTTGTACGGCATTTTTACCCGGTACGGCTCCGGCTTTCACCTCACTTTCCGAGCGAGTGATTATTTCCAGCCGTTTGCCATGGGACAGTGCCTTCCTGCAGTTCTGCCTGCTGTGTGCCGTGCTTTACAAACTTTGCGGAAAAAATTATAATGTAAGATATCTGGTCGGATTGAACAAGGGAAAGGACGCGAAAAATGTTCAAGAAAAAACTGTACGGAACTAAAATTTCGCCTGCCTGCTCATACTGTATATATGGTACGCCGGCATCCGACCGGAAGATGATTTTCTGCAGGCAACGCGGCGTGGTTTCTCCCTATTATTCCTGCCGAAAATTCAAGTACGATCCCCTGATGCGTGTCCCGCGGCGCCAGGAACTGCCCCAGTTGGATCCCAGTGATTTCACTTTGGATTAACACGCCATTGATCAAAGGACGAAAAACATGGAAAAACGCAAGCATCCTCTGTTTCCCTCGCCTCAGAACAAACGCCTGGTTGCTGCAGTTGCATTGCTGCTGCGGATTTCAGTCGTACTGGTCATGGTGGCACAGATTTTTAATCGCAACTTTGAAAACGTCTTTCTTTGTGTACTGACGCTGTGTCTGTTCACGGTTCCCACCATCCTGGAGCGCCGGCTGAGCATTGAACTGCCGGACACCCTGGAAATTATCGTTCTGCTTTTTATCTATGCCGCAGAGATTCTGGGGGAAATTCAGGCCTTCTATGTCCACATTCCCAACTGGGATACCATGCTGCATACGATGAACGGTTTTCTTTGCGCAGCCATTGGATTTTCTCTTCTGGATATCCTAAACCGCAACGAAAATGTGAAATTCTCACTGTCTCCGCTTTATCTGGCCATTGTGGCATTTTGTTTTTCCATGACCGTGGGTGTGGTGTGGGAATTTTTTGAAGGTGCAATGGATACTTTTTTCAATCTGGATATGCAGAAGGATACCATTGTAAACAGTATCGGCACCATCCTTTTGGATCCCTCCGGAGGGAATCATCCGGTTATCATCCGGGATATCACTGATGTGATTGTAGTGCAGGCAGACGGTACCCGGACAGCGTTGGGCCTTGGCGGATATCTGGATATTGGTCTGCTTGATACCATGGAGGACCTCTTCGTCAATTTCATCGGGGCATTTGTCTTTTCCGTGATCGGCTATTTCTATGTGCGCAGCCGCGGACAGGGGCGGTTTGCCCGCCGTTTTATTCCGGTGATTCGCGGCGGAGAGGACACCGCTCCTTCCCTCCAAGATTCTGCAAAGGAAAATCCATCCAATCAGGAATTATGATCCGCTTTTGGGATTTTTTTGCTTTTTCCCTTGACTTCTTTTGAAAATCCGGTATACTATATCTTGTCGCGTTTGCCGTTTTGGCGGCAGCGTTCGGCAATGCTAGAATAGCTCAGTTGGTAGAGCAGCTGATTCGTAATCAGCAGGTCGCGTGTTCGAGTCACGTTTCTAGCTCCACAAAAGCCGCGGTATCACGTCACATTTGACGGATGCAGCGGTTTTCTTTTTGCTTGATTTTTGAGTTATGACTACTTTTTGACTATAAATAAGGCGGGCCTCCCCTAGCCAAGGGAGGCCTGCCTTTTGTCTGTCTCGAGACCATTCTTTCGCAATCGTTTTCCCTGAACCCGGTATCTGCAATCATTTTCCCCGCTTGAGTGCCTGGTACTCTGCCGGGGTCTGGCCAAAGCTCTTCTTAAATGCCGTGGAGAAATAGCTCAGACTGGAGTACCCCACTTCTTCGGCGATCTCATATACTTTTTTGTCCGAGTGCTCCAACAGATCCACCGCCTGGTCCATTCGCAGGCTGTTCAAAAAAGCGCTGAAATTCATCCCTGTTTCCCTGGCAAAAAGGCGGCTGAAATACTCAGGATTAAAGCTGACAGCCTGGGCCACCATTCCGAGAGTGATTTTCTCCCGAAAATGCTTCTGCAGGTAGGCAATGGCATCCCGGATCGGAGGCGAATACGCCTCCGCCTGGGGCACGCTGCGGCAAAACGGGTCAAATATTTCTTCGACTGCTGCCTCCAGCTCCAGCATCGTTGATGCCCCCTGAACCGTCTGCTCAATCTGCTCCACGCGGCTGTCCAGTTCTTCCGGTTGTTCGGTGGCAAAGTGCAGCAGGATCGTACAAAAGGAAGCACAAAGCTTTTTTACCCCATCCAGGTCTGTGGGCCGTTCTTCCCGGATACGTTGCATCACATCTTCCTTGATGGCAATCGCCCCGCGATAGTTGCGTGCAAACATTTCCTTGCTGAAATTCATACGGGATGTCTCTGCATGACGCACTGCCTTGCGTCCTACTGCGTCATGAAGAAACACCCAGCGTTCGGGTTCATAAAAATGCAGGCGGCAGCGAGCCTGAGCTTCCCGCAGCGCGTTCGGCAGAGCAGTCAGACCTGGTTTTGCCTCACTGAGGCCAAGCACACACCCTGTTCCCGCCGCTTCCTGCCGGTAAAACGCGGCAAGCTCGTCCAAAGCACCGGCATGGCGCAAATTGCCCACAAACAGCAGATGTTCATATCCCAGGGAGACGAACCGGGTATTGATCAGCATACGTCCCCCCTCCAGCAGTCGACGCACTTCCTGCAGTCCCTGTCCGTTTCGGCTCCACAGATCGCCTGCTGCAAGCGGTGCATCCTCCAGCGCGATACCCTGTCTGCGCAATTCCTGCCTGGTTGGAGGTTCAGCAGTCCGTTCAATGGCCAGTTGACGGATCAGCAGCTTGGCCCCCTGCTCTATCCCCACAGTACTGTCCTCGTTATGGCGGATGGTACGGGCAGCCTTGCACAGCAGTTCCCGCATGCTTTCCAGGGTAATCTCGGTTTTCAGAATATACTCTGCCGTTCCATTCTGCAAAGCCGTCCGGGCATAGGAAAAATTGTCATGGCTGGTCAGTATGATTACATGAGCCGGACGGATGGCCTGAATCTGTGCGACCATATCCAGTCCGGACATTCCCGGCATTTCAATGTCGGTAATTACAATGTCCGGCAGCTCCCGGCGGTACAGCTCCACCCCCTGGGCTCCGGTAGCCGCAGATCCTGCCAGCACAAAACCTTCCAGCTGGCCGATACAATATTCCAGCCAGCGGCGAATAGGGCTGTCGTCATCAACTACAAGTACTTTCAGCATAGTTTCTCCTCGATTGCAGGCAGCTGTGTTCCCGCCGGAATACGCAAAACAACGCGGGTCCCTCTTCCGGGATGACTTTCAATCTGAAGTCCCCAGGCAGGTCCGTAATGCAGCCGTATCCGGTCATTGACGTTCTTGATGCCCAAATGAGGGCGGTCCGTGACATCAGGCGTTTCCATGACCTGGCGCACTTTTTCAGCCGTCATACCTACCCCGTTATCCTCCACCTCGATGCAGACGGAATCCTCTTGGCGTCTTGCGATTACGGTAATCATGCCGTTGCCGCTCTGCATATCGATGCCGTGCTGAATGGCGTTTTCCACCAGCGGCTGGACAAGCAGTTTGGGCAACAGGCAGTTTGCCGCCGCATCGTCATATTCAATCAGGCTGTCAAAGGCATGTTCATACCGGTACTGCTGCAGGGTCATGTACTGGCGCAGGCTTTCCATCTGCTCTGCCACTGTGACCATTTCCTCCTGCGTGGACAGGATCCCCCTCAGGATCTGAATAAACAGGGTCAGCATGGAGGCTGCATCTTCATTGCGATGCATATCCACCATGCATTTAATGGAAAACAGCGTATTATAGATAAAATGCGGATTGATCTGGGCCTGCAGCCAGTTGAGCTCAATCCGGCGTTTCTGCTGTTCATTTTCATGAATGCTGGTGATCAGACCTCGGATGCACTCCATCATGTCCGACATGCCCCGGGACAGTTCATTGAGCTCCGTATAACTGTGGATGGCAAAAGTCTGGTTCAAATTGCCATGCTCCACATCATGCAGGTCATCCCGCAGTTTCTGGATAGGCGCGGCAATCCTCCGGGAGAAATGCCAGGCCAGCAGGATTCCGCCCGCCAGCGTAAGCATCGCCAACAAAATGACCACTCGCCGGATATTGCGCAGGGGCAGCAATACCTGATCCAGCGGCGCCTCCTCAAAAACAGTAAACCCGCTCTCCGAATCATAATAGCGGGTGAACAGCACCGGTTCTCCTTCAGCCCGGGTAATCATGTAATCTTCGCCGCCAAACAGCTGTTCCAGATTGCTCATATTGAAATAGCTGAATCCGATCAGTCCGCCCCGGCTGCTGGAAATGATCTGTCCCATATCATTGGTGACATAGATGTTGCTGCCGTCCCGGATCACATCGGCATACATCTGGTACAGCTGGCGCTCGTCGGCGTTGATCATGAGAAAGCCGACGATATTGCCCTCCTCATCCAGAATGGACCGTGCCGCCGAAAAGGACGCCGTCCCCAGGCTGCGGTCCCGGTAGCTGCCAACATCCACAATCTCGCCGCCGGCTTCCACAACCCGGCTGTTCCAGACCTTGAGTCGGGGGTCCATATAATCGTAGCCCTCCGGAACCGGTCGGGAGCAGTATCCGATGCCGGACACAGAAACATATACCACATAAAAATCCAGCTCCGGCTGCAGAAAAGACGCCTCCATCTGCCGGGTAGTGGTATCCATCAGGGTAAAAAATTCCTCCTGATTGTCGTCATTAAGCTCTTCCGCATAACGGCGGAATGTAGGGTTGCTCTCAAACAGATTGGAAAGCGTGTACAGACTGATTTTGAACTGTCGGCTGCGCTCTGCGATCTGACGTAGCACGTCAGTACGGGAGCCGGCCAGTTCCCGGATAAAGCTGTCCTGATAGATAGAGTAGGCTCCCAGAGACAAAATGGCAATAATGATGATATTGACGCATAATAACATAGACATCATTCTGATTCGGATACTGTTCCACCAGCGCCGAATCGCTTGTTTGTGCTCCATGGCAGCCTTCTCTCCCTTCTTCTAAGCTTTGCGAACTCATTATACCGAATTGTCCGTTCGGACTTCAACTGTACAGCACGCCCAAAAGCCCGCCGGCAAAATGCCGGCGAGCAATCGATATGGCTTCTTAATATTTGCCGATGCGCAGCGGCAGGGTGTCCTCGGTCTCAATGACCCGGTCCAGCAGACGGCGCAGCAGACTCTGCTTGATCTCGGCATAGTCGGGATCATCCCAGAGGTTTTTGAACTCGTTGGGATCGCGGTCGCGGTCATACAATTCGCCGAAGGTCTCGCCCGCGTAATAGGTGAGCTTGTAGTGGCGTCCGGTGATGGTCTTGACGTTGAGACCCCAGTCGTAGCAGGTGAACTCGGTCAGGGCGTACTCACGGCCCGCGCCGCCGTCACCCCGCAGGATGGGCGCCATGGACATGCCCTGTACGCCGTGGGGTGCACGAACGCCGGCAAAGTCCAGCAAAGTGGGCATCAGGTCCACATGCTCGGTGATCTGCTTGTATCGGGAGCCTTTGGGGATCACACCGGGCCAGGACAGGATCATGGGCGCCTTGATAAGGCAGTCGTAGTGGAACGGCCCCTTGAAGAGCAGCCCGTGGTCACCCAGCAGTTCGCCGTGGTCATTGGTGAAGAGGATCAGGGTATCGTTCTCGATGCCCTTGTCCCGCAGCGCCTGCAGAATACGGCCGACGTTTTCGTCGATCAGGCTGATCATACCGTAGTAGGCAGCCTTGACCTCGCCCCATTCGTGATCGGTCAGGCGGCGGTAGTCGTATTTCTCGTTGCTGCAGCCCTGTCCCACACGGTGCCGGCGGAAGTGCGGGGGCTTGTCATCCAGCTCACCGTCCTGACGAACGGGCAGCGCCAGCTTGTCGGGGTCGTACATGGTGGAGTAAGGCGCCGGCGGGTCGAAGGGATGGTGCGGGTCCACAAAGCTGCACAGCGCAAAGAAAGGCTGATCCGGGGTGGACTCATTGATCAGGTCAATCATCCGGTCGGCGATCCAGGCCGACTGATGATACTTTGGATTGATGTCGCTGGGATAGACCTGGGGCGGGCCGCTCAGGTCCTTGTCGGCGGCGCTGGCACGGTCCTCCTTGGCTTTGCGCTCACCCTGCATCTTGACAATCTCGTAGTCTTTCTCGCTCTTTTCTTTGAGCCAGGTCAGGTACTCGCCGGTCTTGCAGTCACAGGTGGTGTGCACAATGTCAAAGCCGTAGTTATCCTCGGGCCAGTCGTCCTCCTCGTTCTCCTTGGGGACGAACTGCGTGGTAAAGTGCATCTTGCCGATGGCAGCCGTCAGGTAACCGTTGTCTCGCAGAACCTCCGGCAGGCAGATTTCGGAATCCCGCAGGGGGATGCCGTTGTCACGGGTGCCGTGATTTTTGGGGTAGCGGCCGGTGAGGATGGAGCACCGCGACGGAGAGCAGACAGGGTTCTGCACAAAATGGTTGTCGAAGGTGGAACCATTGAGGGCAATGCTGTCGATGTTGGGGGTATGGATCTGATTGTTGCCGTAGCAGCCCAGGGCGTCAAAGCGCAGCTGATCGGCCATCATCAGGATGATATTGGGTCTTTTGTTCATATTGCTTACCACCACTTGATCAGATCGGTGACCTTGTCGCGCAGCTGGTTGAAGGCGACATCGGTCACATCACGGGGACGGGGCAGGTTGTTGACGATTTCCTGCTTGATGCCGGTGGGTTTGTTGGTCAGCACCAGGATACGCTCGCTGAGGTAGACCGCTTCCTCAATGTTATGGGTGATGAAGATAACGGTGGTTCCGGTGTGCTGCCACAGACGCAGCAGGTCGTCCTCCAGCTTGTAGCGCAGGGAGTTGTCCAGCTGGCCGTAAGGCTCGTCCATCAGGAGCAGTTCGGGCTGGACGGCAAAGGCGCGGGCAATGCTGACACGCTGCAGCATACTGGCCGACAGCTGGTTGGGATAGTAGTTGCGGTATTCGGTCAGGCCAACCATTTCCAGCATCTCATCCACCCGGGCCTTGATCTCGGCGGCGGGGCGCTTTTTGATCTTGAGGCCGTAGGCGACGTTCTCCTCCACGGTCTGCCAGGGGAAAGCGGAGTACTCCTGGAAGATGTAGGCGACGTTGTGCTTTTGCAGATCGACGGGCTCATTGTTGATGAGGATCTCGCCGCTGGTCAGCTGGTAGACGCCCAACTTGGTCAGGCAGTTGAGGAAGGTAGTCTTGCCGCAGCCGGTAGGGCCGACAACGCACAGGAACTCCCCTTTCTTCACCTCGAAGGAGATGTCGTTCAGCACCAGCAGGTCGCCGAACTTTTTGGTCATATGGGAAACTTTGACCTTGACTTCGTTGCTGCTCATGGGCTGCCTCCTTACAGGGTGTCGTCGCAGATTTCTTCGATCTTGCGGCGGATTTCGAGGAACGCGGGGTCGCTGTACTGGCGCGGACGGGGCAGATCGACCTTGATCTCCTCCTTGATATGGGTAGGAGTGTTGGTCAGGATGATGATGCGGTCGGCCAGGTAAACGGCTTCCTCACTGTTGTTGGTAACAAAGACGACGGTGCGCTTTTCCTTCTGCCAGATCTTTTCCAGCTCCGCCTCCATCATGTAGCGGGTCTGGGCATCCAGGTGGCCGAAGGGCTCGTCCATCAGCATGACCTTGGGGTCGTTGGCGTAGGCGCGGGCAATGCCGACACGCTGACGCATACCACCGGAAAGCTGGTTGGGGAAGCTCTTTTCAAAGCCTTCCAGGCCGACGAGCTTGATGAAATACTCGGCGCGCTCACGGCGGGTCTTTTTATCGATGCCGCGGCTCTTGGGACCGAATTCCACGTTGCCCATGACGGTGCAGAACGGGAACAATGCGGTGGTCTGGTAAACAACGCCGCGGTCAGGACCGGGAGCGGTGACCTTTTTGCCGTCCACGACGACCTCGCCGGAGGTGGGCAGCTGCAGACCCGCGATCAGGTTGATCATCGTGGTTTTGCCGCACTGGCCGGGTCCAAACAGGACCACAAACTCATTTTCCGCCACGTCCAGGCTGACATCGCGTACGACTTCGTTGGTCTTGTGCTCACTGATATAGGTTTTGCACACGTTCCGCATGGAAATGATGGGATCGTGCTTCAGTTCTCCATGATGTTCCACGAGCAGAGCCTCCTCTCAATGGTGCGCATCAGCGTAGCCAGCAGCATGCCGACCAGGCCGATGACGATCATGCCGACCATAACCAGGGTGATGTTCAGCGTGTCACTGCCGCGCTGGATCATCCAGCCGCAGCCTTCCTGAGCGCCGACCATCTCGGCGGCCAGAACCGCCATCCAGCTGGTGGACAGGGCCACCTGCATGCCGGCAAAGATCTGCGGCGTACAGGAGGGCAGGATCACCCGGAAGAAGATGTCCCGCTCGCTGGTGCCCAGCATACGGGCGCAGCCGATCAGTTCGGGGTCTACGTTCTGAGCGCCGGTATAGGCGTTGAGGGTAACGTTGGTGAATGCGCCGATGCCGCACAGGATGTACTTGGAAGTTTCGCCGATGCCGAAAAACAGGATGACCAGCGAGATCCAGGCAATGGGGGGAATGGGGCGCAGCAGCTCAAAAATGGGCTTGAAGATGGCTTCCGCCCAGCGGGAGGTGCCCATGGCGATGCCCAGCACGATGCCGATGATGGTAGCGACCGAGAAGCCGACCAGAACACGGCGAAGGCTGACCAGCAGGTGGCCGACGATGACCTTGCTGCCGATAGGAGTATAGAAGGAGCTGACCAGCAGCTGCAGGACCTCGATGGGGCCGGGGGTGGTTTCCTTGACCGGGGTGAAGGTGGTCAAAAAGCCCCACAGCAGGAAGAAGAAAGCGATGGCCGCCACCGCATAAACGGTTTTTTCCAGATCAATTTTGCGTTTCATCCTCTACGGCCTCCCTTGACGAATTTCTTTTCCAGAGCATCCAGGCCTACCGTAAAGATGGTGCCGATGACGCCGATGGTGAGCATGGCGACAACGATCAGATCGGCACGGGCCAGCGTACGGTTGAGCTGGATCATGTAGCCCAGGCCGCGGTTGGACGCCAGCATTTCAGCGGCGCACAGGGTCATCCACGCGGTGCCCAGGGAAATGCGCAGGCCGGTGAAGATCAGAGGCAGCGCGGTGGGGATAGCAACGGTGAAGAGCATTTCGCGGCGGGAAGCACCGAAGGTCTGAGAGACCCACAGGTGAACCGGCTTGGTCTGCTTGATGCCGGCATAAGCATTGATGACGCAGGGAACGAATGCCGAGACAAAGATGATGGCGGCCTTGGCACCCAGGCCGATGCCGAACCACAAAATCATCAGCGGAATCCATGCGATGGTGGGGACAGGGCGAATCAGGTCAAACAGCGGGGTGACGAACATATCCACTTTGCGGAACCACGCCATAGCAATGCCCAGAGGGATGCCGATGACGGCGCCCAGCAGATAACCGGTCAGGGCGACCTGCAGGCTGGCCAGGATGTGACCGCCCAGGGTGGCGCCGTCCGGCGCGGTCTGGGTCAGTTTTTCAAAAAAGGCTTCCACGACCTGCACCGGGCTGGGCAGAACGTAGTCCGGCTTGAGGTGCAGCACCGCAGTGCACAGATACCAGACGCCGAAGAAAACGCAAAGAGAAATGACCGAGACAATGCCGAACTTGATTTTTTCTTTACGCTTTTGGATTGCGTACTCGTTCAAGGCGGATCTCTCCTTTCAAGTGGAGAGGGCGGCCCTCCGCCGGAATCCGGGTAAAGGGCTGCCCTCTGGTTGGGACGAGAACGATCAGAAGCCCAGAGCTTCTTTCACAATGCTGTCGTCAACATGCTTGGCGATTTCGGGGAAGCGGCTCTCTTCCAGCAGCTGCTGGGAAACCCAGAACTCGCCGGTGATCTCGACGGACTCGCCGATGGTGATGGTCTTGGCCTCTTCGCTGGTCACGAAGGGACGGGTCTCAATCTCGGTAGCGCAGGCTTCCAGAGTGGTCTCGCTGCCGTTAGCGGTGTACCAGTCGAGCAGCATCTGAGCGGCCATGTCCTGATCCGCCTGCAGCGCATCACAAGCCTGGAAGAAGGCCTTGACGTACTTGACGAGCACGTCGCGGCGCTCAGTGTAAGCCTTGTTGGAAACAATGATGGAATCGTACTGGGGAACGTTCAGGCTGCTCAGGCTGGAGGTGACCACATAGCCTTCACTCTCAGCGGTGAAGGAGGTGGGCGGGTTCAGAGCGGCAACATCACAGTTGCCGGTCTTGAGTGCCTGGTAAGCGGCCGGGAAGTCCATACTGACGATCTGAACGTCGTCGGGGGTCAGGCCCAGAACTTCCAGCCATTTGTTGATGTTCAGGTGAGAGATGGTGCCGGTGCTGGTGGCGATAACCGCGCCCTTGACCGTCTCGGGGCTGCCCAGAACGTCAGGATAGGAGGGGTTGGTACCGGTGGCCTGAGCGATGGGAGAATCGGGACTGACCAGGGTGTACAGTCCGCCCTCGGAATGGCCGATATCAGCGATGCAGTAAGCACCGTAGATGGCCAGAGAGTTGACGGCGGCGGCACTCAGGGTGCCGACTTCCCACTGATCCGCGGCCAGGGCCTCGTTCATGGCGCCGCCGTTGGAGAAGTAGACCGTCTCGATCTTGAAGCCGTTGGCTTCGTCCAGCTTGTTCTGGACCATGTACTCAATGGGCAGAGAGTTCAAGAACGGCATGACCGCAACTTTCAGAGTGGGCAGATCCCCGGTATCCGTACTTTCCGTGGCAGTGTTGCCGGTTTCGCTTGTACCGCCTGCTGCCGAGCTGCTGTTGTCATTGCCTCCGCAGGCTGCCAGAGAAAGGGCCATGGCACCTGCCAGGAAAAAAGCAATAAGTTTTTTCAGTTTCATGTTCTTCTTCGTCTCCTTTTATCTGTGATTTGTGCGGAGTTTCGTCGCTTCCGCTTTTGTTGTATTCATCCTAACATGATTCAACGGAAGGGTAAATTCTCGGAACCGACTTGTCTTTTTGTTTTTTTGACACAGTTTTTTGCAATCAGTTCAAAATTCACAATGATAAAGCGGATTTGTTGTTCAATCTGTCAAATCTGTATTTTCAGTATGATAAATTACACAATTTTCTTACAGTCCGTTCAAAGGTGATGTGAAACTTTGGCATACTCTCCATCTTCAAAGGCATTTTGCACTATAATCTTATTTATCTTGTTTTCCTGTTTTCGACCGTTTTCTCATTGCGCCTTTCATTTTCGCAAGTTATAATAGGAATGCTTGGCAATTAATTCCCACAAATTACCAAGTTAAAAAATTATAAAAGTGTAAAGGAGGATTTCCATCATGCAAAGATGGAAACGTACATTGGCAAGTGTGATGGCAGCAATGCTTGTTCTGCAATGCTCGCCGCTTAACGCACTTGCCGACGAAGCGGAACCGGCTGCATCGTCCACCGTACAGACGGAAAACTCTGCCCCGATCCCGTCTGAACCGGTCGAGGATGAAGCCTATACCACCGAAGCCACTTCATCCGAAGCCACTGTCGTACCCGAAGAAGCGGAAGAAAATGATACAGCTGTACCGGAGGCAGATTTCGTTCCGAATGAGACTGCGGATGACGGCACCACTCGGGAGCCCACCGTGCAGGACGAATCGACAAACAACACAGTCATGCAGGAACATGCCGCACTTTCTGAGCAGAGCGATGCATCCGTCCGCTCTCGGGAGGTACAGCTGCAAAGCGGCACCGCCATTATCCCTGCCGGCGCAGATGAAACAGCCGTAAAGCAGATTCTGTTTGATGCTCTTGTAGTCAATAAGGATGGCATCGATCCGCAGAGTCTGGAGTGGGAATACTACTGCACTGGCAAAAATGGCCTGCTCACAAATGATGCCTGGGGTTCTGTAAACGGCTTTACCAGTGAGAAAAAGGTCGTTTTTGTTACCACCACGTTTACACACCCGGCTCTTGCCGACAATGGCAACGCCAGCTATCAGATCCGGCTCAAGGACAGCACGGCAGAGGTCACGCTGACCAAAGCCGAAAAACAGACTTCCTCCATCACTCTGAACAAGGATGTTTCGGTTTCCCTGCCCTATAGAGAGGATATCAGCATTGATTATGATGCCCTGCGTCAGGACCTCTTTACTGCATTGGTTGCCTCTTCCACTCCCGAGTTGACCGCGGATGAGGTGACCATCGAATACTATGCCACGGCAAGCTCCGGTTCTGTGGGAGATCTTGGCAAAGCCTGGGTTCCACTGGAAGGCCGTAACGGCTCCGGACTGAACTATCCTGCCCTGCCCGCCGGCAATCAGAAAATCCGGATCACCTGGCCCGGCAACCAGCAGTACTCTCCCGTGGCGATTGAAACTGAGGTTTACGTGACGGACCGTCCTTCCCCTGAAATACAGCAGAACGATTCTCCGGCCGTCAAGCTGGCCCTTACCGAGGAGATGCAGCTGGATACAGAAAAGCTGTATACCGATGTTTTCCATGCCGTCATTGCTTCCTCCACTCCGGAGCTGACTGTGGATGACGTGACCATTACCTACTATGCTCAGGCCGAAACCGGCTCCCTGGGCAGCCTTGGACATGCCTGGGTACCCCTGGAGGGCGGCATCAGTTCCGGGTTGAGCTATCCTTCCCTGCCCGCCGGTACCCAGAAAGTCCGAATCTACTGGCCCGGCAATCAGGAATATGCCCCCATCACGGTAGAGACAAATGTGGAAGTGGCTGACCGGGAACAGCTTCAGTTCACTTTGAAAGACGGTTCCTATGAAGTCGGCATGATTTTTAACGATGAGCAGGGGTATGACTATACGGCCACCGCTGCCGCCATCTATGATGCCGTTGTTGCCTCCACTTCTCCGTTGGAGCTGTCCGCCGACGATGTCACGGTGGAATACAATGTGGACAAAACCGGCATCACGGACAGTTTTAAGCCCCTGAACCAGAGCGATGCCACCGGACTTGTGAAATTCGGTACCGGCACCTGGGAAATCCGTATTTCCTGGAACGGCAATCGCGAATATCGCGGCAACTCGGTAACGGTGGACGTGACCACCACCGACAACCGTCTTGCCAGCAATGTGGTTCTCAAGAGCGGCGCCTCCTTCACCTACAACATGGACCCGGCTGTGATGAAGCAGTCGATCCTGGACAACGTAATTGACTGGGACAGCTCTACCCTCCCCTCCCGCGATACTCTGACCACGGACAACTTTGTGATTGAATACAAGGCCAAACTTACCGATATCGAAAGCGGTGTTGACCTTGGTCTGGGTGACCTTGGCAATCTGATTGACAGCGATATGCTGACCCAGTGGGTGCCCGTTGAAGGCAAAACCTACGAAATTGGCGGCACCGTTCTGGGTGCCTTCCCCGCAATGGGCGCTGGAGAGGCACAGTCCATCCGCATCAGCTATAAGGGCAATGCCGAGTATCGTCCCAGCGAAAACACGGAAGGCAGTGTGACGGTAAACAAGGCAAAGGTAACCGTCTCTGTCCATTCCACCAATATTTACGCTGACGAAAGCCTGCCCGCCGACTTTGTCACCCTGAATCCGGCAGACAAGTTTGACGTGTACACCATTTACGCCGGTACCACCAGCAATGTGACTACCGCCCTTTATCTGGACCTGCCGGATCGGTATACCAATTCTGTTTTCCTGAAAGTTCTGGACCCTGTGATTGAAGAAATCTATGGCAAGAGCTTTACACAAATGCTGAACGACGGCATGACTCTGGGTGAACTGCGTGAGCTGTTCAGCACGCAGGAGATACTGGACCTGCTGGACAAGCTGAATATTGATACCGGCACCTTCGGCCAGATCCTGACTGTGATCAACAACCTGCCCTCCATCACAGACAGTCTGAGAATTTCCTTCGGCACCCCCAACCGTGCCGGTCTGTACACGGTAGGCGTTGTGACCGACAGCCAGAATTATGAGACCGGCGTCGGAATCGGGTTCTTGCTGGTCAAGATGCGTCTGAGCGGTACTAAGCTGACCTGGAATCAGGAGATCTCCGGTAAGCTCACCGTTGAGCAGGCCAAGAACTTCGACTTCGGAGCAACTCTCAGTTATAACGGAGATGTGACCATCAGTCAAAGCGGCGTACATTATCTGTACTCCGGCTTTACCAGCAAATGGCGAATTTATTCCAGCACCACTACCCCGCCTACTGAGCCGGGCAGCTATGTCGTGACCGTGTGCATTCTGGGCGGCAACCATTTTGCTCTTCCCATTACCCGTACTTTCACAATCACCAAATAACCTTACTTTATCAGAAAAAAGCAGAGGCGTGAACCGGATTGGTTCACGCCTCTGTTCTTTTTCAGGTCAAAACGCTTTACAATTTTCCATTTACTCCATGGAACCGCAGCAGCCTCAGCAGCTCATTTCCGCAATTTCATACAGCAGCTTTTCGGAATCCTCCCAGCCCAGGCAGGGGTCGGTGATCGACTTGCCGTAGGTATGCTCCGAAATATCCTGGCGGCCCGGCTCAATGTAGCTCTCAATCATGACGCCCTTGACCAGATTGCGGATATCCGGTGAGAGCTCACGATTGTGCATAACTTCCTTGACGATACGGATCTGTTCCTTGTACTGCTTGTCCGAGTTGGAATGGTTGGAGTCAATGATGACGGCAGGATTTTTCAGCCCCATCTTATTGTACATTTCCAGCAGGCACTGGACATCCTCGTAATGATAGTTGGGCTGGCTGACACCGCGCTTATTGACACCGCCGCGCAGAATGGCGTGGGCCAGCGGATTGCCGGAGGTCTCAACCTCGCATCCCGCATAGGCAAAGTGCTGCGGATGCTGCGCCGCATAAATGGAGTTGAGCATAACCGAGAAGTCGCCGCTGGTAGGGTTCTTCATACCGGTGGGCACATCAAAACCGCTGGCCGTCTGGCGGTGATGCTGATCCTCTACCGAACGGGCACCGATGGCAACGTAGGAAAGCAGATCCTCCACATAGCCCCAGTTTTCCGGATAGAGCATCTCGTCCGCAGCGGGCAGCCCAAACTCCTCAATGGAGCGCATCTGCAGATGACGGATGGCAATAAGGCCGGCGACCAGATCCGGGCGTTCCTCCGGATTGGGCTGGAAGGCGATACCTTTATAGCCGTCGCCGTTGGTACGAGGTTTGTAGGTGTAAATGCGCGGCACGATCACCAGGCGGTCCTTGACCTTTTCCTGCACACGAGCCAGACGGCCGACGTAATCACAGACAGCTTCCTCATTGTCCGCCGAGCAAGGGCCGATGACAACCAGAAACTTGTCCGATTTGCCGGTAATGACATCGCGTACTTCCTGATCCTTCGCCTGTTTGATTGCCTTGGCGCGCTCCGACAAAGGATAACGCTCGCGGATCTCAGCAGGGGTCGGCAGTTTTTTCAAGTATGAAAAGCTCATTTGTAATCAACCTTTCCAATCGTCTTTTGGGCATACATGTCCCCCACTCCCTCGCGGCACACAGCTCCCGCCAGTATCGGGACATCTGACCGCAAAACGCATAATCATGCAAATACAGACGACATATTGTATAAATCCCATATAAATAATATATCGCACAAGGCACAATGTCAACTCAGCCGCACAAATCATCTCATCCCTGGGGAAAGCTGTTTTCCAGCATCCACACGCACACCGCAGAATGGTACAGCAAGAGGACGGCGGGCAGTTCCGCCGTCCTCTTTTCGGCTTGATTATAACAGGAATCGTTTTTCTCTTCCGCAGCAACCCTCACGGTTTGACGCGGAACTCTTCCTCACAGTAAATGCAGCGATAGCGGCCGCTGGGGGTGAGCTCAAAAATGTGGTCGCAGCCTTCCTCAATGGCAGTGATGCAGCGGGGATTGGTGCACTTGATCACATTGACCAGCCGTTTGGGCAGGTCGGGACGGATCTTTTTGGAGATATGTCCGTTTTCAATGCAGGTGATGCTGATCTGGGGGTCCAGATAGCCCAGCACATCAAAATTGATCTTGCTGATATCCCCTTCAATCTTGATGATGTCCTTCTTTCCGCTCTTCTGGCTGCGCACATTCTGCAGCAGAGCCACGCTGGCGTCCGGCAGTTTTTCCAGCTCCATCAGGTGATACAGCGCCATACCGGTGCCGGCGGTGATATGGTCGATGACCACACCGTTTTGAATCTCGTCTACTTTCAGCATTCGAACGCAACCTCCCCAGTGATCGGGTCCTTCAGGCCCAGCAAAGTCATGATCAGCGCCATACGGACATACACACCGTTCTGAACCTGCTCAAAATATGCCGCGCGCGGATCATTGTCCACATCCAGGGTGATCTCGTTAACGCGGGGCAACGGATGCAGGACCGCCATATCCTTCTGAGCAAGGGCCAGCTTGGACTCGGTCAGGATATAGCTGTTTTTCAGGCGAACGTAATCTTCCTCATTGAAGAAACGCTCTTTTTGGACGCGGGTCATATAGAGGATGTCCAGATCGGGCAAGGCGTCTTCCAGGCTGCGGACTTCCACATAGGGAATGTTTTTGGGTTCGAGGAACTCATGAATGATGTAGTCGGGAACCCGCAGTTCCTCCGGCGAGATCAAGATAAACTTCATTCCCTCACAGCGGGCCAGGCTCTTGATCAGCGAATGCACCGTGCGGCCGAACTTCAGGTCGCCGCAGAAGCCGATGGTCAGGTGGTCCAGACGGCCCTTGCGGCGGCGGATGGTCAGCATGTCCAGCAGCGTCTGGGTGGGATGGCTGTGGCCGCCGTCGCCCGCGTTGATGACCGGAATGCGGGAGTAGCGGGAAGCTCGCAGCGGAGCGCCTTCCTTGGGATGACGCATGGCGGCAATGTCAGCGTAGCAGCTGATCACCCGGATGGTATCGGCTACCGTCTCACCCTTGGTGGCGCTGGAAACCCCGGCATCAGGGAATCCCAGGACCTTGCCGCCCAGATTGAGCATTGCCGCTTCAAAAGAGAGGCGGGTTCGGGTGGAGGGCTCATAAAACAGCGTCGCCAGCTTTTTCCGCGCGGCCACGTCCTGGTAGGCGGCAGGATTCTGGCAGATTCTGTCGGCCAGATCCATCAGGCGAAGCGATTCCTCCATCGTGATATCCAACGGATCGATCAAATGTCTCATTTTTGGCTGCTTCCCTTCGTTTTATGTTTTACATCATTTTGCGCACCATCGCAAAGTCGAAGAAGTTGGTATAGTAAGTATAGCATCGCAGGATCGGCTGGCACAGGCGAGAGTAGCAGGTCTCATCCAACATGAGCAGCGCCTGGCCTTCCCGCAGGCGGAGAAGCCGCCGAACGGCCGCGCCGCCCTCCACGGCATGAATATGTGCCACTGTGCTGGTGGCCTGCTGGCCGGTCAGCTCATACAGCAGTTCAAACACCGGACGGGAAAACTCCGCCTTGTCCAATTTGCGTCCGCCGAACAGTGCCAGAGGGATGATGTCGTTGGAATACAAGACCGGCGTATCGTTGGCCAGTACCCGGCGGCAGATCCGCACAACAACATCACCCGGAGCAATATTCAGGCTTCTGGCCAGGCGTTCATCGGCTTCCTCCCGGGTGACCTCCAGATTGTCCGAGCGTGGCTGCTTACCCTTGGCATAGATCATGCTGTAAAATTCCAGCTTGTGATCCATCCGGCTCTGCAGCATGACCACATCCCGGTTGACAACCGTACCGATGCCCCGTACCCGTTCGATAAAGCCTTCCCGCTCCAGCTCGCTCAGGGCGTCCCGCACCACAGTGCGGCTGACCCCCAGGGCGGCAGCCAGCTCGGTTTCCGGCGGCAGGCGGTCGTGCCCTGCATACAGTCCGCTGCGCATCTCCTGCGCAAGACGCTCCACTACCCGGGCGGAAATCAGTTCCCCGCCCAGTCGGGTGCTGCCGTTTGTATCGGTCTGTTTCTTCATTCCCGTGCAGCTCCTTTCACAGTGGATTCGATCTATTATATCACACTCTGTTTATTTTTCCACCTTTTGGGACAAACGGTTTTCCCTGGCATAGCGGCAGACATCCGCCAGGCAGCATTTTTCACAGTAGGGCGTTGTCCGTGCAGTGCAGACTTCCCGTCCATGATAGACCAGCCGATGGCAGAAATCACTGCCCTCTTCCGGCGGAATGATCTTCCACAATGCCATTTCCACTCGCCGGGGGTCCTTGATGCCGTCCACCAGTCCAATCCGGTTGCTCAGCCGGATACAGTGGGTATCGGTGACAATGGCGGGCTTGCCGAAGACATCCCCCATAATCAGATTGGCGCTCTTTCTGCCTACCCCCGGCAGCTTGAGAAGTTCCTCAAAAGTCTGGGGAATGCCGCAGTCATACTCATCCCGCAGCATCCGCATACAGGCAGAAATGTCTCTTGCCTTACTGCGGCCCAGACCGCAAGGACGAACGATCTCTTCGATTTCCTCCGGGGTTGCGGCCGCCAGCGCAGCGACCGACGGATACTTGGCAAACAGATCCTGCACCACCACATTGACCCGTGCGTCGGTGCACTGCGCGGCAAGGCGCACTTCCACCAGAAGCTGCCACGCATGGTCATAGTCCAGCGTACACTCCGCCAGCGGATATTGTTCCTTTAACCGCTCAATACAGATCAATGCCAGTTCTTTTTTTGTCATTCCTGCTTTCCCCATTCCTCTCTGCCCCAGCATCCCCGACAGGGGCTTTGGTGCAAGGCTTCTTGGTTGATTCTACCACGCCGCTGCGCTATAATGCAAGTAAAGAGCGGCGGAACTTCCCGCCGCATTTACTGGAGGTGGCCAAGATCGAACCGTTAGCACAGCGTCTGAGACCCCGCAACCTGGATGAGGTCTGCGGACAGCAGCATCTTCTGGGCAAAGACAAGGTGTTCCGCCGCACCATCGACAGCGGACATATCCCCAATATGATTTTTTACGGGCCTTCCGGCGTGGGCAAGACAACGGTGGCCGGCATCATTGCCCAAAACAGCGGCATGCATCTGCACAAGCTCAACGGTACCACCGCCTCCACCAACGACATCAAGGCGGTTTTGTCCGACATCGGCACGCTGGCAGGCGCCGGGGGTATTCTTCTGTATCTGGATGAGATCCAGTATTTCAACAAGCGTCAGCAGCAAAGCCTGCTGGAGTGCATCGAACAGGGCACCGTGACGCTGATCGCCTCCACTACCGAAAATCCATACTTTTATATATATAATGCGCTGCTCTCCCGCTGCACCGTCTTTGAATTCAAGCAGCTGACCCGGACCGATATTGAGCAGGGGCTGCACAATGCGGCACAGCGTATTTCCGAAGAGCAGGGTCATCCCCTGGAAATCGAACCGGAGGCTTTGCGATATCTGGCACAGAGCGCAGGCGGCGACATGCGCAAGGCTCTGGGCAATATGGAATTTGCCGTGACCGCCGCCCCCGCCGATGCAGACGGCCGCCGGACTGTCACGCTGGATATGGTACAGCAGGTTGCCAAACACACGGCCATGCGCTACGACAAGCTGGGAGACGATCACTATGACATTGTCTCCGCCTACCAGAAATCCATGCGCGGGTCCGATCCCGACGCCGCCCTGCACTATCTGGCCCGTTTGCTGGAAGCCGGCGATCTGGTTTCCGCCTGCCGACGGCTGATGGTCTGTGCCTGCGAGGATGTGGGCCTTGCCTATCCGCAGATCATCCCCATCGTCAAGGCCGCTGTGGACGCCGCCAACATGCTTGGGCTCCCGGAGGCACGCATCCCGCTGGCAGATGCCGTCGTCCTAGTGGCTACCAGCCCCAAGTCCAACTCTGCCTATAACGGAATCAATCAGGCCATGGCAGACATCAAAGCCGGGCGCAGCGGCCCCATTCCCCGCCAGCTGCAGAACAAACACTTCGACGGGGAGGATGCCCTGGTCAAAGGTCAAAACTATAAATATGCCCACGACTTTCCCCATCACTGGGTCGATCAGCAATATCTGCCCGACGTGCTCAAAAACGTACAGTATTATAGCTTTGGTGACAATAAAACCGAACAGGCTGCTGCCGCTTATTGGGCCAAAGTCAAGGGAAAGTTGTAAAAAATGTAAATTTTCCTGAATTTGTAATTTTATTCCTATTTATCAGCTAGGCATACCCGGGTCGGAACCTCTCCGAAAGGAGAAATTCCGGCCCGGGTTTTGTCTGCCCCGTCGGCCCCATTTTGTCAAGAGAATGACAAGCAGCCAGCCTGTAAAAGTGATACTTATGCCTTTCTACTGCGTTTTGTCACAGGAAAACATTGCATTTCCCGCTTTCGCAGTGTAAATTTCTATATTTCTCTATTTGCTATTATCAGAGAAGCATATTTCGAAATACAAAATTGACGAATTCAACTAAAATACATATCTTTATACACTTTATGCAATTTTTGCGGCTCAAGCCGAAAAAATTAGCAACGTATTATCGTACTATCGAATTTGTTTGCAATGCATTTTCACAATATTATCACATATAAAATTGTTGACAAATGCATGCACGATCATTACAATGCAATTAGAATTATTAGTCTATATTAACAATTTGTGGTTTAGAGGCCAAATTTCCAGGCACAGGCAGGGAAAATGGAATATAAAGGTATCCAGAAAATAACAGACAGAAGGAGACTTTCCATGCGCTATTCACATCAGAGAGAATTGATTTTGAAAGAGGTGCTTTCCCGCACCGACCATCCCACTGCAGAACAGATCTGTACTTCCCTGCGGGCCGTTTGCCCGCGTCTCAGCCTTGGCACCGTCTACCGTGATCTGAACACCCTGGTCGCTATCGGTAAGGTGCGCCGGGTGTCCATCCCGGGAGAGGCTGATCGTTTTGATGGGGAGCTGGGCAGTCACCAGCATATGTTCTGCCGCAACTGCCGCAGAGTCATCAGTCTGCCTATCGCTCCGGAACAGCTGGAATCTCTTGTTATGAGCTGTCCCGGCATCAAAGTGGAGAATTATTCTCTCACAGTATTTGGCCTGTGCGAGGAATGCGCAAAGCAGGAGGTCTGACTTTTCCCTGCTGCTGAAATCACCTTTTACAGAGCTGCCCTTTCTCTTTTGCAGAAAGGGCGGCTCTTTTAATTGTTCAAGGCAAACAAGGTCGAAACCTGTGCTCTCTCTCCGGTTCCTTGCCATACCTCTTTCCTCCGGCACATATACTGTTGCAGCGGGGAGGTGTTTTTTTGCTGCGTTTATTGCTGCGTGCAGGAGGAATTGTTTTACTGTGCGGATTTTGTCTGGTTTTGCCGCCGCTCCTCTTGTCCAATCTTTCTTCTGGCCAAAGTTCAGGTGAATCTGTGGCCTCCTCATGGGAAGAGACACCTCCGCCCGACAACTCTTTGTCAAATTCTTATACCATGACGGAGCTGGCCAGTCCCCTTCCCTATCGAGCGGTATGGATTTCTTACCTTGAATGGCAGCATACCGACTTTTCCTTTTCCCAGGCCTTTGAGGAAGATATCTCACAAATGCTGGAACAGTGCGCCGATGCCGGGCTAACCGTTGTAATTGCACAGGTACGCCCCTTTGGCGACGCACTCTATCTCAGCGAGCTGTTCCCCTACAGTCATCTCTGTACCGGTACCCAGGGACAGGATCCCGGCTTCGATCCCCTGGCCATTCTGGTGGAACAGGCACATCTTCACGGTCTTGAGCTGGAAGCGTGGGTCAATCCATACCGGTTGCAAAATTCAGGAATCCCGGCTTCTCTTTCCGATACCAGTCTTGCCGTCAGTCACCCCGACTGGGTCAAACAGGTCGACGGCGGACTCTGGCTGGACCCTTCCCGTGAAGAGGTACAAGCTTATATTGCCGAGGGTGTGCGCGAACTATGCGACAACTATGCGATTGACGGCATTCATTTCGATGACTACTTTTACCCCACCACGGACGCTTCTTTTGATTCGGCAGAGTATGAAAGCTATTGTGCAGGCGGAGGCCTGCTGTCCCTGGACGACTGGCGGCGGGAAAACGTCAGCTCTCTGGTGGCACGCTGCTATGAGGTTGCCCATGATTGCGGTGTGCGGTTCGGTATTTCTCCACAGGGCAACCTGCAAAACAATCTCACCGCACAGTACAGCGATGTCACACGGTGGCTCAGTGAACCCGGCTTTGCAGACTATCTTATGCCGCAAATCTACTGGGGACTGGACTGGCAGTCGGGAAACGATACCGCGTCGGCATTTGACTGCTGCCTGGCCGAATGGCTGGCCTTGCCCCGCGCCGAAGGTGTTGCACTGTATGCAGGGCTGGGGGCATACCGGATCGGCGACGGCGACGGTTCCGCATCATCCATGGAAGAATGGAATTCCGGCCATGCCTTAACGGAGCAAGTCAACTGTCTGTTGCAGGAGGGCATTCCGGGATTTGCCCTCTACCGGTATGATTCTCTGTTTGAAAACAACGACTGGCCTTCTCTTGCAAAGCAGGAAGTCGATACACTCAAGGACTTGATACAGGATTTTGCCGAGTAATGGCAGGCGCCCTTTGATCAAAAATTGCATTCCTGTCAAAGCTGTGATAGACTCGAAGATGCAAATATGATTTGATTGGAGGGTTCCGACGATATGGTGATCCGTTGGAATGTAACGATTCCTCAGCTGACTGGAGATCAGCCCCGCACAGCTTATGTGTATCTGCCCACCTGCTACGAGTCCGACCCGCAGCGGCGGTTTCCGGTCCTGTATATGTTTGACGGTCACAATGTCTTTTTTGACAGTGATGCCACCTACGGCAAATGTTGGGGTATGAAGGAATATCTGGACTATACCGATACTCCCCTGATTGTTGCGGCCGTCGAATGCAACCACGGCGCAAACAATGAGCGGCTGTCCGAGTATTCCCCTTATGATTTCCGCAATCCCCGGTTCGGGAAAGTCAAGGCTGCCGGGCGCGAGACGATGGAATGGTTTATTCACAGCTTCAAGCCGGAGGTTGACAGCCGCTACCGTACACTCCCTGACCGGCGCCATACTTTTATCGCGGGCAGCTCCATGGGCGGCCTCATGAGCCTGTATGCCGTCACGGAATACAACCGGGTCTTTTCCCGTGCGGCAGCACTCTCGCCTTCTCTCTGGGTTTCTCCTTCCGGCCTGGCAAAAACCATCGCCGACGCCGACATCACTGCCGGAAGCGTGGTTTATATGGACTACGGTGCCAGAGAGTTGTCCCACCATGAGGCAATGCGCGCTGAATTCAGCAAAGTGGCGGATCAGCTGCTGCAGCGCAGGGTCCTGCTCAACACCCGCATCGTCCCCGCCGGTGAACATTGTGAGGCAAGCTGGGAAAAGCAGCTGCCGTTCTGCATTCCTGCCTTAATGTACGGACTTTGATTATTAAATGACAAAGGGATACTATCCTTGCAATTCGTGCGCTGAATGTCCATTTTATATGCAAAAAGTGCCTGTTTTCGAACAATCGCTTTGCAAAGATAAATATGCGATGTTATAATGAGAATGTAATCTACGGCGCCACATTGTCGGCTGCGCCGCAATCTGATCGGAGGTACATATATGGACATTTTTGAAACATTCGAAACCCGTTTGAAGCAGAATCCTCGCACGATCGTTTTTACCGAGGGTACGGATCCCCGCATCCTCAGTGCCGCCAGCCGGCTGCTTGCCAATGGCACGCTGAATGTTATCCTGCTGTCCGCTCCCGCTGACGTGGAGAAGGCTGCCGCCGAGACCGGTTTCGATGTCAGCAAGGCTACTGTGATCGACCCGCTCTCCTATTCTGAGATGGATGAAATGGTCGCACAGATGGTTGCCCTGCGCAAGGGCAAGATGACCGAAGAACAGTGCCGTGAAGCTTTGACCCACAGCAACTACTTCGGCACCATGCTTGTCAAGATGGGCAAGGCCGACTGCCTGCTGGGCGGCGCCACCTATTCTACCGCCGATACTGTCCGTCCCGCTCTGCAGCTGATCAAATGCAAGCCGGGCATCAAGTCCGTCAGCTCCTGCTTTATCCTGATGCGCGGCGACGAGTGCCTGGCCATGGGCGACTGTGCCATCAACATTGATCCTTCCGAGGATGAAATCGTTGAATCCACCCTTGAAACTGCACATACTGCCGAGATTTTCGGCATTGATCCCCGCGTTGCTCTGCTGAGCTACTCCACCTTTGGTTCCGGCAAGGGCGAGACCGTTGACAAGATGCGCAACGCCACCGCCCGTGTGAAGGAGCTTGCTCCTGACCTGAAGGTCGACGGCGAGCTGCAGTTTGACGCCGCCGTCGCTCCTGAGGTCGGCCAGCTCAAGGCTCCCGGCAGCAAGGTTGCCGGTTACGCCAATACCTTCATCTTCCCCAACATCAACGCCGGCAACATCGGCTACAAAATTGCACAGCGTCTGGGCGGTTATGAGGCTTACGGCCCCATCCTGCAGGGCCTGAACGCCCCCATCAATGACCTGTCCCGCGGCTGCAACGCCGAGGAGGTCTACAAGATGGCGCTGATCACTGCTGCGCTGATCTAAGTTTCGACAATAAAAATTGCGCACCGGCTTCCCTGTTACAGGAGGCCGGCGCTTCTTTTGTATGCCTGCAAAGCGAATAAATATCCCCCGGCAAAGCCGGGGGTTTTTCACAGACGGGCGAAGCCCTGGAATACTAGCGCACGCGTCACGTCGCGTTGGTACGGTCTGCCAGCCGCGAGAGTTTGTTACTTGCCACCCGTAAACGGGTTCATTAGAAGTTTCCCATTGTCAGTTGTTCTCCCGCCTGGTCCTCTTCAAGCTGGCGTCGGATATATTCTTCGATTTTCTTTGCATTTTTACCCGCTGTATCTACGTAATATCCTCTGCACCAAAACTCTCTGTTCCGATACTTGTATTTCAACTCAGGGTATTTTTCGTAAATCATCAGGCTACTTTTCCCTTTCAAGTATCCCATGAAACTCGACACCGCGTACTTCGGAGGAATCTCTACCAGCATATGAATATGATCCGGACATACTTCCGCTTCGATGATATTCACCTTTTTCCAGTTGCACAGCGTTCTTAGAATTTCTCCTATCTCCCGCCGTTTCTGTCCGCAAAATACTTTTCTACGGTATTTCGGTGCAAACACAATATGATATTTGCAATTCCAGCTTGTATGCGATAAACTATTTACGTCGTTCATTTTGAATGACCTCCCTTTGCTTAGTTGTGCAGTTGGCAGACCGCACTTCTATTTTAGCAAAGGGAGTTTTTTTGTCTGCATAATCGGCACAAGCCTTCTTTTGAACCACTCGCCTAGCGAGTGGTTTTCGGTATACAAAAAACCGGGGCACACCTTTTAGAGGGAGTGCCCCGGCGGCTGTGTTTTATGCCTTTATGCGATTAGCCCTGGTAATCAACGGTGACGTTGGTAACAGTGGGGGTAACGTTGACATCGGAGCTGTCGTCAATGACCAGAGTGCCGTCGACGATCTCAGCATACATGGTGTCGTACTGTTCCTGAGTGAAGGTGGTGAACTTGGAGGTCTCCATCGGCAGGCCGACGCAATCCTCAGCGGCGCCCAGCTTCGCCTCAACGCCGGAGTAGGTGGCGCTCCAGGTCCAGTCATTGCTCATGCAATCGGTCAGCGCAACGTTGACAGAGTTGGCCAGAGCCTTCATGGCGGAAGTGATAACGAAATCGCCCAGGTTGGACTGGTCAACGTCAACACCGATCATCTTGCCATTGTTGGCCTCTGCAGCAGCAGCGCAGGAGTTGCCCACCTGACCGCCGCAGGCAAAGATGACCTGAGTGCCCTCGGTGTACCAGCTGTCCATCTTGGTCTTGATCTCATCGCTGGCACTGAAGGTGCCGGAGTACCAGTACTTGATGTTGACATTGCTGATGCCCATCTCAGAAGCAGCCTCGTTGGCGCCCTGAACAAAGCCGTAGCCGTAACGGATAACGGCGGGAACGGCAATGCCGCCCAGGAAGCCCAGCTCGGTGTAGCCGTCGGTGACAGCTGCGTAGCCGGCCAGATAGCCTGCCTGCTCTTCCTTGTAGGTGACCAGAGCAGTGTTGCTGGTGACATACTGGGACAGATCATAGTCGTCCATGTTGAAGTCCGCTGCGCTGGTGTCAACGCCGCCGGCACCCAGCATATCGGACACGGCAACGTCCAGCGCCAGGAAGGAAACGTCAGGATACTTGGTCTGAGCCTCGTACAGGGTGTTGGCAAACAGATAACCTGCCATAACGACAGCCTTGGCGCCATCGTTGACGGCATTGTCGACCTGCTCCAGACGGGCAGCATCGGAGTCCTCGGTGGGACGGTAGTAGTTTGCCTTCAGGCTGTTGGCATCGCAGAAGTCCTGCACGCCCTGCCAGGTGTACTGGTTGAAGGACTGGTCGTCGATGTTGCCCACGTCGGTGATGAATGCCACATCGGTCTTGGCATCGGAATCGGAGGTGGCAGCCGCCTCGCTGGTGGAACCAGTGGAAGTGGTAGCTCCGGAGTTCGAAGCAGAGGAATCATTGCCGCAGGCAACCAGCGAAACCGCCATGCTTGCTGCCATGATCAAAGCAAGAATCTTTTTCATGACTTATGTTCTCCTTTGTTTTCGGGTAATCAGAGACAAAATATCCCTGCCATACAACTAGAAGTATACTGTTTTTTTCACGTTTTTGCAATGAAAACGGCCATTACAAAAGCATAACAAACTTTTGACACATATTTAATATTTTCTTAGTTCTGATAATCGCAGGCAACATTGGCCGTCTGGGGCAGGTTGGAGGGGTCAGGATCGGAATAGCGCTCTACTTTGATCGATCCGGAAACGAGCCCTGCATAAATCTGCTCGTACTCTTCCTGGGAGAAATCAATGAAATTCCACTGCGCAGTTGTCAGTCCCAGCGCGCCGGAAGACACGCCTACCCGTTCGGTCTGTCCGGCCTGATCGGAGTTCCAACCCGCACCGTCGGCATAAAAGCTGTACAGCTGATTCTGTACCACAGTGGAGTAGCGCTTGACCGCAGACCCCACCACCTGGCTGCCCAGTCCACTCTGGTTCCAATCTGCTGCAATTACATGACCGCCGCTTTCCTGGGCCGCGTCCACGCAGCTCTGCGCCAATGTACCGCCGCAGGCAAAAATCAGCTGGGTGCCATCGGAATACCATCCGCTCATCCGGGCGGCAATTTCTTCCGAGGCATCATACTGTCCGCTGTACCAGATTTTCAGATAGACTTCCACACCGTTCTGCTCGGCTGCAGCCTGTGCTCCCTGCAGAAAACCGGTGCCGTACCGGACAATGCCCGGCAGCATATCGGCTCCCAGAAAGCCCAGACTGGTATATCCGTCCGAAACCGCCGCGTATCCGGCCAGATACCCCGCCTGTTCCTCACTGAACAGAACACAGTGGGTATTGGACGCCGTGCTGTAACTGGCATAATCTTCACTGTGCGGCTCGCCGTCCATAAGCAGATAACTGATGGTCGGGTAGTTGTTCTGCAGTTCATACAGAGGGATTTCCATATCCTGCCCTGCACAGATAATCAGTTCCGCGCCGCTCTCAGCCGCCTTGCGCAGGGCATCTTCATTGGCTTCAGTGCCTTCCCCGTCGGCGGCAAACAGCTGCGCTGTATAATTGAAGCTGGTGCAGAACTGCTGCACGCCCTGCCAAAGCATGGCGTTCATACCGGTATCGGTTCCGTCGGAATCCACAGCCAGCGCAATGATGGCCCCGCTGCCGTCCAGCGTTGTCTCAGCATTTTCCTCCGGCTTCAGGACATAGGTCGAATCGTCCTGAAGCGCCAGAGAAGTTCCTGTATCGGTATCCTGTGTGCCGCAGGAGCAAAGCGTAACCGCCATTGCTCCACACAGCACAAGGGACATGAGTTTCCTGATCAAAGCGTATATCTCCTTCGATGCAAAAGCCAATCTGACAAGATGCCGCATAGCCAGGCTTTCGCCCGGCAGCAGCCATGACCTTTCTAGTATGCCGTATCCGATGTCTGTTGTCAACCGGGCGCTCAGGCCCGCATCTGCCTCTGTGCAGAAAATCCTGTGCGGCAGACAGCCAGAACAAACTCAGGGCTCAATATTTTGGGGGCCGAATCCCAAGGGGAGCAGATCTCCCAGCGTACAGACCTGATAGTCCTCCTCGCTCTTTGCCAGAATCACCCGCAGGGCATTTCCGCCGAACTCAAACAGAGCCTGCCTGCAGACGCCGCAGGGGCTGGTGGGCAAGGTATTCTTTTGATGCTCCAGACTTCCCACAATGGCAATGGCAACAAATTCCCGCTCTCCCCCGCTCACTGCCTGAGCCAGCGCCGCGCGCTCGGCGCAGATGGTCGGCGAGAAGGAAGCATTTTCAATATTGCAGCCCAAATAGACCTTTCCGCTTTTTCCCAAAAGCGCAGCGCCGACTTTGAAGTGTGAATAGGGCGTATAAGCGTTTTCCCGCACAGCAAAGGCCGCACTGATCAGTGCTTTGTCATCCATCAGAGCTGCACCCCCAGAGCGACCTTCATCATGGCGGTGAAGCTGGTCTGGCGCTGCTCCGGGGTGGTGATTTCCGGCGAGACAAAGCTGTCCGAGATGGTCAGCAGGCAGGCTGCCCGCTTGCCCAGGACTCTGGCATTGTGGAAGAGGGCAAAGCTCTCCATCTCAACAGCCACACAGCCCTTTTCATCCCGCAGGCGTTCCCAGTAAAGGGGCTTTTCGCCGGACGGCTCCCGGTAAAAGACATCGCTGGAATGAATGACGCCTTCGATCAGAGGGATATTCTGCGCCGCGGCGCTGGCGCGCAGAGCTTCGTTCAGCTCCGGATCAGGCAGCTGAATGTCGGCGCCATCCCCCGACTGGGTCAGCGCATAGCTGCTCTCGGAGTAGGCGCCGGTTGCCAGAACCACGTCAAAAAGGCGTGCCTTGTCGGTGTAGGAACCCGCTGAGCCGATGCGGATGATGTTCTCCACGCCGTACTGGGTATACAGCTCATAGGAATAGATGCCAATAGACGGCATGCCCATACCGCTGCCCATTACGCTGACGGGCCGCCCCTCATAAGTTCCGGTAAAGCCCAGCATACCTCGTACGTCGGTAACCAGACGCGGATTTTCCAGAAAAGTATCGGCAATAAATTTTGCTCGCAGCGGATCGCCGGGCATCAGCACGGTTGCCGCAAAATCTCCCTTTTGTGCGCGGTTATGGGGGGTAGACATAGCACATCTCTCCTTTTCAGTTACTGCCGCCGCACGCGGCCGATTCATATAAAATCAGTATACCACATTTTGCCGCTTTGTGGTAAACTGATACAAAGATTCCTTGAGTTCTTCACCATTTCATATCCAGGAAAGGATGCCCGCCATGAATCTGCCCACTCAATGCCGCCTATGCCCCCGCCAATGCGGTGCAAACCGCGCCGCGGGAGAAATGGGACAATGCAGCGCAGGCGACAAACTTCTTGTCGCACGTGCCGCACTCCATCACTGGGAGGAGCCCTGCCTGAGCGGCCCTCCCGAGGCGGAGACGGGCAGCGGTACGGTGTTTTTTACCGGGTGTCCTCTCAAATGCTGCTACTGCCAGAACTACTCCATCAGTCAGGAAGGCCTTGGCAAAGAGATCGATACCGACCGGCTGACCGCCATCTTTCTGGAGCTGCAGGAAAAAGGAGCCCGTAATCTCAATCTGGTAACGGCTACCCAGTGGCTTCCCTGGGTCCTGCCCGCTCTGCGTACTGCCAGACAGCAGGGCTTGCAGATTCCCGTGGTCTACAACACCGGCGGCTATGAGCGTGCTGGGACGGTCCGCGCCCTGGATGGAGCGGTGGATATCTGGCTGGCCGACTATAAATATGCGGATGCCGGACTGGCGGAGGAACTGTCCCATGCTTCGGATTACCGGGATATCTGCGAAAACGCCATCCGCCAAATGCTGCTCCAGACCGGTGCGCCCCAGTACGACAGCGAAGGATATCTGAAGCGTGGCGTTATCATCCGTCATCTGGTCCTGCCCGGCCACGCCGAGGATTCCCTGAACGTTGTTTTCCGGATGAAAGCCCTGCAGGAGGAGACCGGCGTTCCCTTTCTGACCAGCCTGATGTGTCAGTTCACGCCATTCTACCACGCTGCAGACCATGGACTGGGCCGCCGTGTGACCAGCTACGAATACCGCAAGGTGGTGGATGCCGCCGTGGCTGCCGGTCTGACCGACGGTTATATGCAGCAGAAGAGCAGCGCCCGGGAAGAATATACCCCGCCCTTCGATTTTGAAGGAGTGTGAAGCCGCCGGCTTGATTTCCCCTGATATATCCTATAGAATAATAGTTTAAGCCCTTGAATGAAAACGAATCCCGGCCTCTTTAATAAAAGGCCTGATTGGAGGTAAGCCATGTCCCTCGGGACCAAACGGCGCAGAACCTGTTTCCGCCTGATTGCCGGATTGGTGTTTGCCCTGATGTTTCTGTACAACTGTCTGACGCCCTATATCGCCGATGACTTTACCTTTGCCTATGCCTTTGACACGGGGCTGCGCCTGGAAAGCCTGCCGCAGCTGATTCAAAGCCTGGCCTTCCACTACATGGAATGGACCGGTCGTGTCGTGGTCAAGTTCTTTGCCCAAGGCTTTACCATGTTTCCGAAGATCGTCTTCAACGTCTTCAATGCCGCCGCCTATCTTGGTTTGGGCCTCGTCATCTATCGCCTGGCCAGAGGACGCCGCAGCGACCGGTATGATGTAGCGGCTTTCCTGCTGATCCAAGTTGCCCTGTGGGAGATCAGTCCGGCGTTCGGCCAGACCAATCTCTGGATGTGCGGTGCCTGCAACTATCTGTGGGCATCCCTGGGCTGTCTTGCCTTTTTGCTGCCCTGGCGATATTACCTGCAAAAGCCTTTTTCTTCCGGCAAGGGAATGGTCATCGGCATGGCGGCAGCCGGACTGTTTGCCGGATGGCTCAGCGAAAACACCAGTGCCGGCATGCTGGTATGCCTGGTCCTGTGCATCGCCTTCCTGATTTGGCTGAAGCAGAAGGTTCCTGCCTGGATGATTTCGGGGTTTGTCGGAGCACTTGCAGGATTTGTGATCCTCATTGCCGCGCCCGGCAACTACAACCGCGCCGATGACTTTCCGGATACCACTCCCTTTTTGACCAAGTACGCGGTCCGTTTTCTCGACTGTGTCAATATGCTGTGGGACAATGCCCTTCCCCTGCTGATGGTATTTGCCGCGCTCTACGTCCTGCTGTGGATGCAGAAGGCTTCCCCCGCCGAACTGGCCTGGCCTGCCATTTTGCTTCTGGGCGGGCTGGGTGCCAACTTCGCCATGATTCTCAGCCCCTTCTACTATGATCGCTCTTCCCATGGGGTGTTCAGTCTCCTGACGGCTGCCTGTGCCGCCTGCCTGGTTCAGTTTGAGGGCCAGCGGATGCGCAAACTGTTTGCCGCCGGCGCTGCCTGCGTGACGGTGGTCTGCCTGTTTGACGTGGTGGGCGCTTCCTATGACATTGCCAGCTACTGGATGATGTATCACACCCGGGAATCCCTGATCGTGGCGGAGGCTGCCCAAAACGATGGAGCCGCCATCGTCACCTACGGCATTGAGCCTTACACCAGATGGTGCGGCGCTTATGACCTGCCCGATATCCGGGAAAACGGCGAGGATTCCATTGCTCTGGCCCGGGCCAAATGGTACGGCGTTGCCGAGCTGACTGCCGATGAGGTTCGCACCTATCCCTTCCCCGGTCATACCAACGAAGCCTACGAGGCCGGTTATGAGGAAAGCATCGCAGCCTCCACCCAGGCAGACTCCAACTGACGATTCATTCAAACGTTCAAACACGCCCCCGGAGATGCCCGCCAGTTCATCTCCGGGGGTATGTTTTTATCATATGGGTGTCTAAGACCGCCCTTTTTTCATCTCAGGGCAGACAGGAGTCACATCCCCCAATTCTCAAATAAATTCAAAAAAATACCCGGTGCAGAAATGCACCGGGTATTTTTTCAGATTCAGTTCTTAGCGCTTGCATCCAATCATCAAGATGCAAACGCCGTATTATTCATTCACGAATCAGACGGGATGGCTCTTGTTCTCGTAGTCGGCATGAAGAGCATCCACACCCTGAATGCGGGCGTTGCGCTTTTCAAAGAACTTGGGCGCGACCTGCGGGAACATGGCATAAGTCAGAACGTCCTCTTCCTGGATGGCATACTTGGCAGCTTCCGCCTTCAGCTTGTCCATTTCGGGCTCCAGCGTATCGGCAAAGCGGCAGGTAATGGGCTTTTCGCCCTTGAGGATCATAGCCTGGAACTCCGGCTTGATAGGCGCGGGAGTCTTGCCGTAATCGCCATGGATCAGGCCCTTGAACTCTTTGGTGACCATCTTGTAGCGCTCGCCCAGGATGACATTGAAGACTGCCTGTGTACCAACGATCTGGCTGGTCGGGGTGACCAGCGGCGGATAACCGGCATTTTCGCGGACACGAGGAATCTCCTTGAGCACCTCATCCAGCTTGTCTTCCTTGCCGGCATCCTTGAGCTGCTTGAGCATGTTGGAGAACATGCCGCCCGGGACCTGATACAGCAGCGTGTTGGCATCGACACCCAGGCTCTTGGGGCTGATCTGGCCGTTGGCAATGTACTTCTCGCGCAGCTTGGCGAAGTAAGCACGGACAACATTCAGCTGGCCGAGATCCAGACCGGTATCGTAATCGGTGCCCTGCAGAGCAGCAACCAGGCTCTCGGTGGGCATGTGGGAAGTACCCAGTGCCAGCGGGCTCATGGCAGTGTCGATGATATCGGCACCGGCTTCAATGCCCTTCAGAATGGACATGGAAGCAAGACCGGCAGTATAGTGGCTGTGAATATCGATGGGGATCTTGACGGTCTCCTTCAGCTTCTTGACCAGGTCGTAGCAGGTGTAGGGCTTGAGCAGGCCGGCCATATCCTTGATGCAGATGGAGTTTGCGCCCATCTCTTCCAGGGTCTTGGCATACTCGGCAAAGTACTCGTTGTTATGGACCGGGCTCAGGGTATAGCTGATGCAGGCCTGAACATGCGCACCTTCCTTGTTGGCCGCCTTGATAGCAGTCTGCAGGTTGCGGGGATCGTTCAGAGCATCGAAAATACGGATGACATCAATGCCGTTGGCCACCGACTTCTGGACAAAGTACTCGACGGCGTCATCGGCATAGGGACGGTAGCCCAGCATGTTCTGGCCGCGGAACAGCATCTGCAGCTTCTGGTGGGGCAGTTCCTTGCGCAGAATGCGCAGACGCTCCCACGGGTCCTCGTCCAGGAAGCGGATGCAGGAGTCAAACGTTGCACCGCCCCAGCACTCCACAGAGAAGTACGGGATCTTGTCCATCTCGGGCAGGATGGGACGCATCTCATCCATGGTCATACGGGTCGCCAGCAAAGACTGGTGTGCGTCACGAAGCACAACTTCGGTAATCTTTATCGGTTTCTTAGCCAATCTCGTTCACCTCGTTTTGAACCGCTTAGCGGTCACATCTCACATGTTGCTGTCTCAGTTCATCGTGACCAGCAGGTCGCCGGAGCTGACGGTGTCACCCTTGCGGGCGTTGACGGTGGCAATGGTGCCGTCCTGGGGAGCAGAGATCTCATTTTCCATCTTCATGGCTTCCAGAATCATCAGAACGGAACCAGCCTTGACGGAATCACCCGGCTTGACGCGGACATCCAGAATGTTGCCCGGCATGGGAGCAGAAACGGAGACGGCACCGGCAGCGCCCTGAGGAGCAGCGGGTGCGGGTGCAACAGCAGGCGCAGCGGCGGGAGCCGGAGCAGCAGGTGCGGCAGGAGCAGCGGGAGCAACCGGAGCGCCGGTGTTCTCTTCAACAGTGACCTGGTAGGCAACGCCGTTTACGGTAACGGTAAGATTTTTCATAGGGGTAATCCTCCTTCAAAGTTCAGAACTCTCCGATATCAAAGCGCAATGTTGCCGTGCTTCTTGGACAGGCGAACCGCGCGTTTCGTTGCCAGCATATCCAGCGCCTGTGCAACCTCATTGCGGACATTGGCTGCGGCAGTCTCGGTATCTGCGGCACCGGCTGCAGCGGCAGCCTTGGCAGAGCAGACCTCGCTGCGGTAGGCAGCGGCCTTGTCCTGGGTCGTCTTGGTGATGTTGTCAGAAGCGTAGATCTCGTCCTTGTACAGAACGCTGACAGCAGCCTCGGGAGCCAGCGGGGCGACGGTGCAGCCGTCCACCGCAATGCGCCAGTCGGCGGGAGCGGCAAAGACCGTGTACACAGGGCCCACCGCCTCACCGGCGAGAACCGCAACCTTGACCGTGGTGGCCTCGGCATAGACGCCGGCCATACGGGCAGCCTGACGGATACCGCCGGCCTGATCGTCGGACTCACTCTTGACGAAGCCATCGGTATTGACGACGGTCACCACAGGGATGCTGTAAGCATCGCACATCCGCACAAAGCGTGCAGCCTTGGCGGTGCAGCGGTGATCCAGCCCTGCCTTGGCGGTAGCAATGATGCCGGCAGACATGCCGTTGATGGTACCCAGCGCGGTATACACATTGGCGCCGTAACCGGCGTACAGCTCAACCAGGCTGCCTTCGTCGGCAATGGACTCTGCCGCCTGCTTCGGGTCATATTTGGCAAGATTGAGGGCAGCCTTGGGAGCCGTGAAGTCGAACACAGCGGGGCCGGCCAGGTTGTTGCCCGGCAGCATGCCCACCAGTGCAGCGGCCTGCTTGGCAGCGTCCTCCGCGTTTTTGGCGTGAACCGCCTCGACACCGGCACGGGCAGCAAAGGCCTCGCTGCCTGCATCGGCAACCTTGTCATCGCTGTTGAAGGGAGCGGTCAGGAACAGCTCTGCATCCTCGGAAACAATGCAGATATCCGCCGCCGCGGCATGAATCGCAGAAGTGCCGGCGCAGGTGCCCGTCACCACCGCGATCTGAGGGACAACACCCGAAATCCGGGAGATCTCAGCCATCAGCTTGGCGTTGGCCGTCAGCAGATCCAGCCCTCCGTCCAGCTTTGCACCGGTGGAGTCGTAGATCGTAACAACCGGATTGCCGGTCTCCGCTGCCATTTCCAGCACGCGGATGGTTTTATTGATGTCATTCACACCAATCGGGCCGCCGTCCTGGCAAACCACATATGCGGTCTGTCCGTTGGCGCAGCCGTAAGCAGCGCTCACAGCACCTTCCTGGAACAGCGGCGTATAAACGCCGTCGTCAAAAAAATGTGCAAGGATCTGTTCCTTGCCCGCCTTTTTTGCTGCCATATATGAACCTCCCTGTTGTGATATCGCAAGATGGTTGCGTTATGCCATATGTATAGATTATACTACGTAAATTTCTGTCAAACAAGTGTTTTTGCTACAAAATTGTGCACGGTGTACAGGTTTTTTTGGCCTGCGTGTCACCAATCGGCCTGCAAAACGGCACTTATTTGCGAGGAAACGGTCCCTTCCGGCCGGATTCTTCCTTCGGCGCGGCGGCTTTCCCCTGTTTTGCCGCAGCACGCAATGCCGAAACTTCGGACTTTTTCAGCTCACGGTACTGGCCGGGCTGCAGCATCCCCAGCTTGACGGGGCCTTCCGCGCTGCGCTTGAGGCGGACCACTTCCAGTCCCACCGCCTCACACATACGGCGGATCTGGCGGTTGCGGCCCTCGTGCAGCGTAATCTCCAAAACCGTACGACCCGGCTCATCGGTCACCACATGGATCACTGCGGGGGCTGTGCGCACGCCGTCGTCCAGCACAACGCCGGAGGACATCTCGACGATCTGCTGCTCGGTGGCGCGGGGACGGACGGTGACACGGTAGAGCTTGCCCACCCCGCCCGACGGATGGGTCAGCAGATTGGCAAAGGCGCCGTCATCGGTGAGAAGCAGCAAACCCTCGCTGTCCTTGTCCAGGCGTCCCACCGGATAGACGCGGCGGGGCACATCGGTGAGCAGATCCATGACCGTCTTGCGGCCGCGCTCATCGGAAGCGGTGGTGATATAGCCCCGGGGCTTGTGAAGCATCAGATAAATGTACTGACGCTTGCGCACGATGCGCAGGCTCTTTCCATCCACCGACACCTTGTCAAAATCAGGGTCCATCTTGTCGCCAAGGCCTACCGGATGACCGTTCACCTTGACCCGGCCTTCGGCAATGAGCTGTTCCGCAGCGCGGCGGGAGCAATAGCCCTGGTCGGAAAGGACCTTCTGGATACGTTGTTCTGCCATGTTGTTCCTCCTGATATGGAAAACGGACGCCGTCCGGCCTGCAAGCCGGGCCGCGCCCGTTTGTTCCGTGTATTGCGCGGCAAGTTATTCCTCTGCCGTCCCGGTTGTTTCTTCCTTCTTGTCGGTATCGTCCTTCCTGACGAGAGCCGCCAGCTTGTCCACCAGCTCCGGCAGTGCGTTGATGGCATTGTCGATGGGCGAGACATGCTCCGCCAGCTGCACCGTACGCACCGTGCCGTCCTTGACGACCAGGAAAGCGATGGGCGTAATAGACACGCCCGCGCCGGAACCGCCGCCAAACATTTCCTTGGTGGATTTTGCGCCGACATCGGAGCCGCCGGAAGCAAAGCCCAGCGTGACCTTGGAAACCGGAATAATGGTGGTGCTGCCGTCCAGTGTGATCGGCGATCCGATAATGGTATTGGCGTCCGCCATCTCACGAATTTTCTCCACGGTAGCTCCCATCAGGCCCTGAACAGGATGTTCTGCCATATAAGTTTCCTCCTTCAAAAAACGGTTGCGGCATTATGCTGCAGTGCCACAGATCATTTTGTATCCGCTGTCTTATGCGCGGTTTTCTTTTTCTTTGACGGTGCTCCTTGACGTTTGGTGCTGCGCCATACCGTCAGGATTACCGATGCCACTATTATATACATTCTTGCCGTGATTTGGCAAGAGAAACAGCGTTCCTTGCGGCGTTCCCCGGTAAAATCCGGTTCCAGACGCAGTTCTTCCGCCTGAACGTCCACCAGATCCTCCAGAACAACCCACGCAGTATTGCAGGCACCTGCCAGTGCACCGTACGCAATGGCAGTGGCTGCGGCATCCTCCCCGGTAACCGTCCAGACAATTTTGACCTTTCGGACCTTGAGATGTTCCAGCAGCATCTTGCCGGGGCCCTTGGCCCAGCGGGTCAGCCGGCGGACATATTTCATGGGATCGCCCATCAGGCTCTCATACAGCCGGTCCACCTCATCGGGCTGCGGTTCCTTGGGGGAAGGCTTTGCCGCTTCCGCGGTGTCCGGGACAGAAGCCCGGGGCTCCTCCTGTTCTTTTTTTTCCGGCTCTGGAGACTCCGGCTTCGGCTTTTCTGTCTTACCCGTCTGCTTTTTCTCTGTTTCCCGTTTGGCGCGGGGGGGATAGAACCGCCGGCGCAAAGGGCCCACGGAAAGCCAGATTTCCGCCTTTTGTTCCTTCCAGAAGGCCTCGATCCCCGCCGGAAGCAGAAGAAAAATTGCAAGCAGCAAAAGCACCGCCAAAATCAGGATGCCCAGAATCTGCAGTACCAAAACCACCACGTTCATGGATTCATCTCCAACTGTTCGGCTGCGGGAAGCTCGGGCTGCGGTTCATCGGGCTCCTCCGGCTCGGGGGTCTGTTCCTCATGGAGAGGCGGCAGGTCGGCCAGACTGCCCAGCCCGAACACCCGCAGGAAGGTATCGGTCACCCGGAAGCTGACCGGTTTGCCCGGCAGGTCCAGACGGCCGGCCTCCTCGATCAGACCCTTGTCCAGCAGCTTTGCCACTGTTGAAGAGGAATCCACCCCGCGAACCTGCTCAATAAAGCTGCGGGATACAGGCTGGTTGTAGGCAATGACTGCCAGAACCTCCAGCGCTGCGGGAGAAAGAGGCGCGTTGCGGCGGGTATCCAGAATACGCTTGACGATCTCCCCATAATAGGGACGGGTCGCCATCTGCCACCGGTCCTCGAAGTTGAGAAGCACCATACCGCTGCTGCGCTCATCATATTGTTTCTGCAGTTTTTCCAGAAGCATCTGGGTCTGGATGGGTTCGGCGTGGAGCGCATCCGCCAGTCGATCCAGCTCAACCGGTTCGCCGTGCGCAAAAAGCATGGCCTCCAATGCGCCGAGGCGCTGCTTTTCATTCATCTTGCTCGTTCCCCTTTCGCTTTCTGCGGTGTGTGCGGTCGACGTGAAGGTCCCCCTCCCCATCCACCTGGACACGCCCTGCACGGATCAGTTCCAGCAGCGCCAGAAAAGTCGCCACATTGGTGCTGCGGGTCTCGGTCCGGTCAAACAGCTGCCCCATCCGGGACAGGGTCCCGTGCACCAGCCCCCGCAGCATATGAATGACACGGCTGGACACCGAGACAAACGGCGCGGTTACCAGCGGTTCAAACCGTTCCTGTGTGGGCTTGCGCTTGCGCAGGCTGCGTCCCATCAGATTGTACCAGGCCTGTACCAGCCGTTCCGGGTCATGCCGGCGGGTGTATTCCGCCGCACCCACCAACGGCTGAGGCTGGCGCACCGCCGTAAACACATCCCGGGCGCGGCTGCCCAGCTGAGCCGCCACCGCCTTGCAGGTACTGTACTCGATCAAACGCCCCGTAAGTTCGGCCTTCATGCGCTCGGCCTCCGGACTGCGGGGCAGAAGCAGTGCGCTTTTCATCTGAACCAGTTTGGCCGCCATATCAATGAACTCGCTGGCCACATCCATCCGGTCCGCCTGCAGCGTGTTGATGACTGCCGTGTACTGATCGATCAGCTGCATGATGTTGATATCATACAGGTTCATCTTGTTTTTGCTCACCAGATACAGCAAAAGATCCAGCGGGCCTTCAAAGTCTTCCAGTTTGAAGGTCAATGCCTCCATGTAATGCTCCCCTATTCCTCCAGTATGGTCCTGCCCGTTTTTACTCAGGCAACAAATGCCGTCGCCAGGTCCAGCACCTGCCAGACTGCATTGCCGACGATGGACAGCGGGTAATTCAGTACACCGAATACGGCGGCGATCAAAACGACAATCATGATCTGGCGTTCGTACTGCATCGCTTTGAAATAGTACTTCTGCGGCAGGAACAGAAGAGCAATACGGCTGCCGTCAAACGGCGGAACCGGCAGCAGATTGAACACCGCCAGGCTGACGTTCATGGATATCATATAATAAAGTAGACGATACAGCAGCGTGGGAAGGCCCAAACCAAACCAGACGGCCAGCAGTTTGTAGACGATCATGGACAGATAGGCCAGCAACAGGTTGGAGATGGGGCCTGCCGCCGCCGAAATCGCCATACCGACCTTGGGGTTCTTGAAGCGGTCGGGGCGGATCCCCACCGGACGCGCCCAGCCAACACCGGCAAAAATCATGCAGATGCCGCCCATCAAATCAAAGTGGCGGCGGGGGTCCAGGGAAAGCCGCCCTGCGTTTTTGGCGGTGGGGTCCCCCAGTTTCCAGCTGACCAGGGCATGCGCCGCCTCATGAAAAGGTATGGCGATCAGCATGACCACCGCACGCAGCAGATACGAAACCAGAACTTCCGGTCCCAACAGGCCACCCATATGTCTACCTCCGGACTCCATAGAATCAATATATTATACCGTACTTTGCCTCTGCACACAAGTCAAAGCCCCTATCTGACGGGTTCATCTCCTTTCCGGCACAGCATTTTGGCTCTTTCCGGAATGGGCGCACAAAATTTTGACAAACTTTTTGGCAAAACACAAAAAAAGCACTTGCAATTTTCTTTCAGGTTTGCTATGATAGTACAGCTACTTAAAGGAGGTGCAAGCAGAATGGCCAAATGTGCATGCTGTGGCAAGGGTGTCACGTTCGGTATCAAGGTATCCCACTCCCATCGTCGGAGCAATCGTACCTGGAATCCCAATGTCAAGCGCGTAAAAGCTATCGTGGATGGTTCCCCGAAGTATATCTACGCCTGCACCCGCTGCCTGCGTTCGGGTAAGGTTACTCGCGCTGTCTGATCTGGATGGAAGAAATGCCGGTCACCATGGTGGCCGGCTTTTTCTGTACGCATCCGCCTGCGGTCCTGACTGCAAGATCAGACCGCCTTTCCTTTTTTCTCTGAGTTCACAAAGAAAGGAGGCCGTCCCTGTGTTGCCTCAGGACCCGATCATCTTGTTGAGCTACGTCAACACCAAACTGCGCGATCGCGACCATTCCCTCGAGAATTTCTGCTCGACGGAAGACGTGGATCAGGCGGAATTGTGCAGCCGCCTGGCCAAAGTCGGTTATACCTACGACAGCAATCGCGCTCAATTTGTATAACCTTCTCTGAGCCCCGCCTCCTTGCAGTGCAGGGCTCGGAGCTTAGAAAAAGTGAGGGACAGGATCATGAACTTTATTTTTGTATCGCCGCATTTTCCCAAGAGTTACTGGAATTTCTGTGACCGGCTGCGCCGCAACGGTGTCAATGTGCTGGGCATCGGCGATGCGCCGTACGATGAGATTCCCGAGCCGCTCAAGGCAAGCCTGACCGAATATTACCGGGTGGACAATCTGAGCGACTACGATGCCATGGTGCGCGCCGTGGGCTACTTTACCTTCCAATACGGGAAGATCGACTGGCTGGAGAGCAACAACGAGTACTGGCTGGAGATGGACGCTCAGCTGCGCACCGACTTTAACATCACCACGGGCGCCCAGAATGATTTTATCTCCCGCATCAAATACAAAAGCCGCATGAAGGACAGCTACCGCGAGGCCGGCGTCCCTGTGGCCCGCCACCATATGGTGTCCACGCTGGAGGCTGCCAAGGCGTTTATCGGCGAGGTGGGCTATCCTGTCATCGTCAAGCCGGACAACGGCTGCGGTGCCGAGGCCACCTACAAGCTGAAGAATCATGAGGAGCTGGAGGCTTTTTATGCCCAGCTGCCCCCGGTGCAGTACATCATGGAGGAATTCATCGACGGCACCATTGTAAGCTTTGACGGTGTGGCCGACAGCCACTGTGTGCCGCTGTTCTACACCAGCAACTACTTCCCCACCCCCATCATGGATATCGTCAACACCAACGGCGATCTGGCCTACTGGGTCCGGCGGGAAGTACCCGAAGCCCTCAAGGACATCGGTTTCCGCACCATCAAGGCATTCGGCGCCAAGAGCCGCTTCTTCCACTGCGAGTTCTTCCAGCTCAATGCGGACAAGCCGGGTCTGGGCAAAAAGGGCGACTACGTTGCCTTGGAAGTCAACATGCGCCCCGCCGGCGGCTACACCCCCGATATGATCAACTTTGCCAATTCGGTGGATTGCTATCAGGTATGGGCAGATATGGTCTGCTACGACAAGGTCATCCACGCGGACATGAACGGACCCAAATTCTTCTGTGTCTATGCCGGCCGCCGCGACGGCGTATTTTACAAGCACTCCCATGCTGAGATCCTGGCCCGCTACGGCGCCGTCATGAAGATGTGTGATCGGATGCCCGACGCCCTCGCCCTGGACATGGGCAACCAGATGTATGTGGTCAATGTGGCCACCGAGGCAGATCGCGACGCATTTATCCGTTACGTGCAGGAACGCGCCTGATCCTTTGCCCATTCTCTTTCATCGTATAAAAACCGCCCGGAAGGCTGAAAGCTCCAGCCTTCCGGGCGGTTTTTGTCTTTCTGTCAGGATTCGTTTTCCTGGATATACACCGACTGTTTGCCGTAATACTCAGTCAGGCCCCAGGTATCCGGTCCCGGTTCCACATCACTGAAAAAGAGCAGATAGGGGCGTTCATCCTCCGTCAAGGGGCGAATCACCGCATCCGTGACACCGGGATCCGAAAGGATGGCTTCCCGCTCATCCAGTGCAGCGGCATAGGCCTGGGGCGTGCCGTTGGCCAGTTCCCATGCGGCTTCCAGACTGGTGGCAAAGCGATTGTCCAGTCCCTCCTTGACGGTACGGCCGCCGATGCATGCGATACAGAGCACCAGCGCGCCGCCCACGGCCAGCCCCTTGCGCAGGTCAAGCCCCGCAAAAGGCAGTCTGGCGGCAGGTTTCTTTACACGGGACAGCCAGCCCAGGAAATACGCCCAGCTGACCAGCACACCGATGAGAAAGGTCATCCACACCACATTGATGAGGCGCCCCGGGCCGATGCCTCCCATAGTGTAGGAGGGCAGCCAGATCATGCCCCAGACCAGGACGAACGTGGCTGCGGCAGGCACCCACGGGCAGCGGAATGCCGAGGCCGGGATCTCACGGCTTTGCACCAGACGCCACAGCACCGGTGTAAGCAGGAGCAGCAGCGCGACAAGCGGCAGATCCAGCCAGCGGATCACCGACAGTACCGACAGGATCAGGCTTTTGACGACGGCTTCCGGCAGGGAGGCCGAAGAGAACCCCGACATCCGCACCTGGGTGCCCGGTGAGGTCATATTGAAATACAGTCCGCCCAGGCATACAACAAGTGGTGCCACCGGCCAGGCAGATTTTTTCCGCGCAAACAGCACCACTGCCAGGGCAAGCAGCATCAGCGCCAGAAGGATCACTACATGATGCCCGCCGCCGATGACCGCGCAGAGCAGGCAGCACAATACCGTGCACATCAGCTTGGAACGCCGTTTGCCGCCTGTGTAGGTGCGAAACAGAAGCGCCGCCACCAGCATGGTCAGTACAAAGAACGGGATGTAATTCATGGCACCGTTGTACCAGTACAGTCCCTCCACCTGATTGGGCATTCCCTGCACCACAGCAAAGGTAAAGGTCAGTGCCGCAAAGAAAACCGGTGCCTTTCCGTTCGGCCACAGACGGCCAAACACCGCTGCGCTCAAGCCCAGAGCACCCGCAAACAACAAACCGACGATCAGAAAGGTGGTAACGGCATACCATTGTCCGCCAAATATAGCCGGCTGCAGTGCCAGCAGAAAGGCAGACACATAGAGCCCCTGCCAGTTATTGTAAAAATAGAGGTCCGTCTCCGCCGCAGACTGGAGCAATTTTCCCCAGTCCACTCCCCACTGCTGCACCACCGCGTGAGTCTGCGCTGCATAGACATAGTCATCCGCCGACGGCCGGTTGAACAGCGCCGCCACAAACACAGGGATCAGCAGGACAAGCATTCCGATGCAGAGTGCCCGCCTGATCCGCCGCAGGGAGGTTTCGTCTTCAAACAGATTCATTGGGTCACTCCCCCGGCCGGTTTACGCCTGGCCCAAGATATTTTCCAGGAAATAGGGCCACTGACGGCGCCACCACGGCCAGTCATGGGTGACATCTGTGCCCCAGATGTCCACCCAGGGATGGATGTCCTTGCTTTCCAGAATTTTCTGCAGTTCCAGGGTGGAGGTAAGCAGCTTGTCCTCCCAGGCGCCCTGACCGCAGCACATGATGAACTTGTCCGCCCTGGCGTACAGTTCTTTGTATGGATGGTCGGCCGGGAAATTGCGCATATAGTCGCAGGGGCTGTTGCGATAGATCAGATCATCCATATAATTGCCGAAGAACTCGCTGGCGTTATAGATACCGCTGAGGGCGATGGTGCCGTTGAAAATATCGGGACGGCGCAGGTAGAAGTTGACCGCATGGCCGCCGCCTACACTGGCTCCCCCCAGCAGAATGCGGCCTGTGTGGTCCTCGCCCTGTTCCCGGTTGATCTCCAGAATGCGAGGAACCAGTTCCTCACAGATATAATTGTACCACCGCTCCTGCATCTCAATGCGGGGACGCTCGGGGCCGACGGCATCCCAGCTCTCGTGGTCAATGCTGTCTGCGCAGAAAATCTGGAGTTTGCCCGCATCGATCCACGGTGCCGCAATGTCGCACATGCCGAAGTCTTCCCAGTCAAAAAAGCGGCCGCCCTGGCAGGGAAAAATCAGGATGGGACGCCCTGCATGACCAAATACCTTGAATTCCATGTCCCGGTTCAGATACCGGCTGTATTCCTTGTAATAGCGGATCTGCATCCTTACAACAGCTCCTTAAATGTAAATAATATTTTTTCTGCCCGCAGGCAGGCTGACACCTTTATTTATAAAAGAACTTCTTGTTCAGGCTCAAAAGTCCCACCATGGCGTGCATGGGGCCCGACTCCGAAGTCTTGAACACCCAGTAGTACAACACCGCCAAAACTTCCCGCAGATAACAGGGCAGCACGCTGAGGAAGGAAATGCCTGCCGGAAGGGCATGCACCTCGGCAAAGCCGGCACGCCTGGCATACTGGCCCGCCCGGTAGCAGTGGAAGGCGTTGGTCACGTAGACGATGGCGCCGTCCGCATCCATTCCGTGATCCAGAAGAATCTGGCGGGCAAAAAGGAAGTTTTCCTCGGTGGAAGTGGATTTTGTCTCCTGCAAAACCCGGTCGGGGTCCAGGCCCTTGGCAATCAGGTAATCCCGCATGGCCTGGCCTTCCGGCACCGTTTCGTCCCGTCCCTGGCCTCCTGTGGTGATCACGATAGCATCGGGATGTTCACAGGCGTACTCATAGGCCTTGTCCAGCCGGTAGCGCAGAAGCAGACTGGGCCGATCCCCCCGCAGGCCCGCCCCTAGTACAATGACGGCCTGTTCGGTGCCGGTGGCGGTATTGGTGTATCCGCTGACCGAGACAAACACAAGCAGCGCACCATAAATGATTACGCCGATGAGCAGGATCACGCCCACAACCCGGCCCGGCCCCGTGGAAAACCAGCGATTGACCGGACGGTACCAGATGGAGTAGCCTCCCACTGCCACCGTCAGCAGCCAGACCAGCAGATTGCCCATGTTGAAGTTGCTCATGAACACAAGGCCGATGGAATAGGCCGCCAGCAGAACAGCCAAAATCCGTATGATCGTCAAAAACACTCGATTCCTCACCATATTCATCTTACTTTGTCAGTTCATGCATCACGCTGCAGCCGTCCAGGCAGACAGGAACGCCCAGATACTCACACACCGTATTGGCAATGGTACCAAAGCAATACCGCGTTCCCAGGTCCACCCCGCCGCGGAGCGACTGGCCGTAAATCAGGTAAGGCACATACTCACGGGTATGATCGGTGGTTTTGGTATAGGAAGGATCGCAGCCGTGGTCCGCCGTCACCATGAGTACATCGTCGGGGCGCATCTTTTCCATAAACCCGGGCAGCCAGGCATCGAACTCAGCCAGCGCGGCGGCGTACCCCTGCACATCCCGGCGATGGCCGTACAGCATATCAAAATCCACCAGGTTGACAAAGGCCAGGCCCTCAAAGTCACGGTCAGCCAGCTCCAGGGTGACCCGCATTCCTTCGGTATTGCCGGAGGTGCGGATGGTCTCCCCTATGCCCTTGCCTGCAAAAATGTCATGAATCTTGCCCACGCCGATGGTGGCAAGCCCTGCCTTCTGCAGCAGGTCCAGCATGGTGTCCTTCGGCGGCAGCAATGAGTAGTCGTGGCGGCGGGCAGTACGTGTAAAGTTTTCCGCCTTGTCACCCACAAAAGGACGGGCAATGACCCGACCAACACCGTACTTTCCCTTGAGCAGTGCACGGGCCTGCTCACAGATCTGATAGAGTTTTTCCACGGGAACCAGTGCCTCATTGGCGGCAATCTGGAACACGCTGTCCGCCGAGGTATACACGATCAGCGCTCCGGTGCGCAGGTGTTCCTCGCCGTAATCCCGGATGACCTCGGTGCCGGAATAAGGCTTGTTGCACAGCACCCCGTACCCGGTGATGCGGGTGAACTCATCCAGCAGTTCCTGGGGGAAGCCATTGGGAAAGGTCGGCAGCGGCTCGGCACTGACCATGCCCGCAATCTCCCAGTGTCCGATGGTGGTATCCTTGCCGGCGCTTGCTTCCCGCAGGCGGGCAAAGCTGCCCATGGGATGCTCACAGGGGGTGCCGCAGGTGACGCCGTCAATATTGAAAAGGCCCAGTTTGGCGAGATTCTCGCCCCGGAAAGCGGGATGGCCTGCCACAGCAGCCAGCGTGTTGGTGCCGGCATCGCCGAACTGTTCCGCATCCGGCTCCGCCCCAATGCCGAAGCTGTCCAGAACGATCAGAAATACGCGTTTTGCCACAGTTTTATCTCCTTTGTTCGTTGGTAAATCCACCGACCGGCGGAAAAGATCTTTTTCAAAGTAAATACACTTGCTTTTTCTGTGTCATATTATACCTGAAAGACAGCAAAAAGTAAAACCGGAGGATAAAATCACTGCATATAGCATAATTTCCCATGCCGGGCAACAAATTTTCACTCCAAACAGGCCTTGTCGGCAGCGATTTGTGCTTGTGAAAATCTCACAAATGTAATATAATGACTTTGTATAAGATTAAAAATCATTTCATATTTTTTTCAATCAGGAGGTTTCCATGCGCAACACGAAGATTGTGTGTACTCTTGGTCCTTCGACCGATAAGGACGACGTTCTCCGTCAGCTGATCGAGAACGGTATGAATGTAGCCCGTTTCAATTTTTCTCACGGCGATTATGACGAGCATCGCCGCCGTTATGAGGCTCTGCGTGCTCTTTCCGCCGAATTGGACCGCCCTGTCGCAGCCATGCTGGATACCAAGGGCCCCGAGATCCGTCTCGGAACTTTTAAGAACGGCTCTGAAACTCTGGTTGCCGGCCAGAAATTCACTCTGACTTCCCGCGACATTGAGGGCACCAACGAGATTTCCTCCATCACCTACAAGGATCTGCCCCGCGACGTTCAGCCCGGCGGCCGCATCATGCTGGACGACGGCCTGATTTCTCTGCGCATTGAAAATGTTACCGATACCGAGATTCATTGCGTCGTGGAGAATGACGGCGTCATTAAGACCAAGAAGGGCGTCAATGTTCCCGGCGTGCACCTTTCCATGCCTTATATGAGCACCCGCGACCGCTCGGACATTCTGTTTGGCGTGGAGATGGGCTTTGATCTGATTTCTGCCAGCTTTACCCGCTGTGCACAGGACATTCAGGAGATTCGTCATCTTGTCAGCGAGAACGGCGGCAACATCCGCATCATCGCCAAAATCGAAAACCAGGAAGGCGTGGACAATATCGACGAGATCCTGAGTGTTGCCGACGGCATCATGGTTGCCCGCGGCGACATGGGCGTTGAGATCGACTTTGCCGAGATCCCCGCCATTCAGAAACATCTGATCGACCGCACCATGTCCGCCGGCAAGCTGGTCATCACTGCCACTCAGATGCTGGACTCCATGATTGTCAACCCCCGTCCCACCCGGGCCGAGATCACCGACGTGGCCAACGCCATCTACGACGGTTCTTCCGCCGTCATGCTCAGCGGCGAAACCGCTGCCGGCAAGTACCCGGTGGAGGCTCTCAAGGCCATGTCCAAGATTGCGGACACCGCTGAGAGCGATTCCAATTATAACATGCTGGTCCACCATGCCCTGACCAAGGACAGCCGCCTGAGCATCAGCGCCGCAGTCGCCCATGCCGCCTGCACCACCGCCGCCGATATTCACGCCAGCGCCATCATCACCGTCTCCAAGAGCGGTGAGACTGCCCGTCTGCTGAGCCGCTGCCGTCCCACAACCCCCATTATCGCCTGCGTCATGGACGAGTGCGTCCGCCGTCAGCTCAATGCTTACTGGGGCATCACTCCGCTCATTATGCCTTACGCGCATTCCACCGACGAGATGATCAGCATGTCCGTTGAGGCTGCCGAGAAGGCCGGCCTCATTCATCCCGGTGAAATGGTCGTTGTGACCGCCGGTGTGCCCGTGGGCGTTTCCGGCACCACCAACATGATCAAAGTTCATCTGGTAGGCAACAGCCTCCTTTCCGGTGTGGGCATCGGCAAGCTGAACGCCAAAGGCAATGTCTGCATCTGCCGCACTGCTACCGAGGCCGCCAAGAAGTTCAAAGCCGGCGACATTCTGGTCGCCCCCTACACCAACAATGATTTCCTGCCTTATATGCGCAGCGCTGCGGGCATCATCGTTGAGGAGGCCGGCACCAACAGCCATGCCGCTATTGTCGGACTGACCCTGAACAAAGCCGTCATTGTCGGCGCCTCCCATGCCATGCGTATCCTGCCCGACGGCGCCGGCATTCTGATGGACTGCGAGCACGGCGTTGTCCAGTCCACTGTGGAGTGATGATCCCCATGAAACGAATTGCCAGTTTTTGTGTGGACCATACCACACTGATGCCCGGGCTGTATCTTTCCCGTCAGGATGGCGATGTCCTGACCTGGGATGTCCGCATGAAGCAGCCCAATCGCGGGCAGTATCTCTCCCCCGCCGCGGCGCATACGCTGGAGCATCTGTTTGCCACTTATGCCCGCAACAGCAAGTGGTCGGAACATGTGGTTTATGTGGGACCCATGGGATGTCTGACCGGTTTTTACCTGCTGACCAGCGGACTGGATAAGATGCAGGTACTGGAGCTGGTGCGGGAATCCTTCGCCTGGATGGCCGCTTATGACGGCCCCATTCCCGGCGCTTCTGAAAAGGAGTGCGGCAATTACCTGATGATGGACCCCATCGCCGCCCGCCGGGAGGCCGGTGAAATGCTGCAAGTCCTGAATGCTCTGGGAACTGAGCATCCGTTTACCGGAGAATACTGATTCTCCTCTGTTCTGATTCTAATTGAAAAGAGAGCCGACCGATAAAACAACGGTCGGCTCTCTTTTTTGTTGTCTTTTCCAGTCCAAGGATACGGGATCATTCCTCTATATCGATGGCTGCCGCCGCGGCCTTTGCCAAAAGCCGAGCGAACTCCGTCTGTTCCTCCTCTGTCATCTGCTGGGTCATGCGGAGAAAGCAGCGGTCGATCTCCTCCCTGATGTACGGATAGACTTTCCAGGATTTTTCGGTGGGACGGATGTCATAGGTTCGCTTGTCCTTTGCATTGGTGGTCCGGACAACAAAGCCTCCGACTTCCAGTTTCGTAACCGTCTTGGCGATCACACTTTTGTCCAGTGACAGTCGCTTGGTGATTTCGTCCTGTGTCAGTGTCTTATAGTCACATACGATCAGAATCACCACCGCCTGTGCAGCTGTGAGACCATGCCGGGCACAGTCATTGTTCAGCCAGATGTGAGATTTCCGGTACAGGATGGAAATGGATTTGAACGGGCTTTCGGAGCTGTTCATCATAGGGCATCTCTCCTTTAATAAAACCAGTATACTTTATTTTGGTGGCAAATGCAACTTGATATTGACGCAAGCCCGGCACCGTGCTATTCTATATATGGTGGCAGTTGCCACTATATTTTTTTGACTGTTTCTTAAAGGAGTATCAAATTCATGGAAAACAAAGAAAAAATATGGAACAGAAGGTTTATTCTTCTGTTTATTACAAACCTTCTGGTTCTGGCTGCCTTCTATGCCTCCATTCCGATCATTCCGATCTATTGTCAGGAAATCGGGATTACCGGTTCCAAAGTGGGCATTGTGCTGACGGCCATGTCGGTGGCAACCATTCTGTTCCGCCCGGTGGCCGGTTATCTGCTGGACAACTTCAACCGCTACCGGGTATACCTGCTGTTTCTGGCTCTGTTCTGCCTGTCCTTTCCGGCATTCATCGCCTTTCCCATCTTTGGCGCCCTGATTATCGTCCGACTGTATATGGGTGCCGTTTACTCGGTATGCGGCTCTGCAACCATGACGCTTGCCGGTGATGTCCTGCCTCCCAAAAAGATCACTGCAGGCATCAGCCGGTTTGCCTTCACCGTCTCCATTGGTATGGCAGTGGGCCCCTATGTAGGGCTTCAGGTTCAGAACTACATGAGCAGCGAGGCTTCTTTTCTTACCATCTTCGGCATCACCGTCGTGGCGCTGATCTGCGTTTCCTGCTGCCGCATCCGGTATCCAAAGATTGAGCGGAAGAAGTTCTCCATCCGCGACTCGATCTACGGCCCTGCACTTACCTTTATGTTCAATATGATGTTTCTGATGATCCCCTACGGCGCCGTGATCGCCTATTCCTTCATCTTCGCTCAGGAAAAAGGCCTTACCGCATATCTGCCGTACTTCTATATCACTCTGGTCGTGGGTATGCTGCTTTCCAAACTCTCGACTCAGAAACTGATCGACGCCGGAAAGCATCGGGTTCTGGTCTACGTCAGCCTTGCCATTCTGATCCTTACCATGGCCAGCTACCTGTTCATGTCCACCGGCATTCACCTGCTGCTGGCCGGATTTTTCTTCGGCCTTGGCTACGGCATCCTGCAGCCGCTCTTTCAGTCTTTCGTCACCGGCAGCACCCCCGCGCCCAAGCGCGGCGTTGCCAACGCCACCTACATGCTCTCCTATGACATGGGAATCGGTATCGGTTCCCTGCTGATGGGCTGCCTGCAGGAAACCATTGGCCTGCCCGTCGGCTTTGCCCTGACGGCCATTGCTTATTTGATCGGCGGCATTGTCTATCTCGTTTATGTGGATGGATATTACCGCATGGCCATCACCTTATCTCGTTTGTACCCAGAAATCGGACGGTCCATTTTATGCGCTATAATTTCTAAGCTTTTATGCTTAGTATCTTTATAATACTATACATATTAGCTTAGTTCAAGCCTTTTCAGAAAAATATTCTTAAATAAATTTGTTTAGATTCTCTTGACTTTCCTAAGCAAATATGCTATGTTCACTATAAAGATCATCATAGATTGGAGTTGGACGTATGGCCATCGGTGAGAGAATCCACTTTTTCCGTCTGCTGCGAGGAATGACACAGAAATATCTGGGTATGGCCGTGGGCTTCCCGGAGAAATCCGCCGATGTGCGCCTGGCTCAGTATGAGACAGGATCAAGAACACCTAAGGCTGACCTGACTGCTGCCCTGGCACAGGTACTTGATGTATCTCCTCACGCTCTCTCCGTCCCGGATATAGACTCCTATGTTGGGCTCATGCACACCCTGTTTGCCCTGGAGGACAACTATGGGCTGAAAGTCACGGAGCAGGATGGTGTACTCTCCTTGCAGGTGGATTTCCGCAAGAATAAGGATGCCGCCAGACTGCATGAAATGCTTTGGGCCTGGCGGGAGCAGGCCTCCAAGCTGGAGGCCGGAGAGATCTCTCAGGAGGACTACGACCGTTGGCGTTATCACTACCCGGAGTACGACAGCAGCCAGATCCGCGCCAAGGTTCCGCCGGAGGGCCTGCTCTGACCCTCTCACTTGTAGGCCACGGGAGAGCCTGTTTGTTGCGCAAAATCAGTAAATTCAGATACATGAGAGCAAAATAAAAAAGGTCTAACTGATCAGCAAAAATCAGTTAGACCTTTTCTCTTAGAATAAAAATTCTGCGTATTCGCAAGCCACCCAAATCACCAGAATAACTCTGAATTTGACGGGTGCTATCAATCTGCTATCAAAGGGGGAATCTGAAATCCGAAAACCCAGTGTTTATGCGGGTTTGCGGGCTCTCATATCCACTTTTTACTTATTCGAACTCAATCGTAGCCGGGGGCTTGGTGGTGTAATCGAACATGACACGGTTGACGTTCTTGACTTCGTTGACAATGCGGTTTGCTGCGGTGGTAAGGGTCTCGGTGGGCAGCAGTGTAACTTCCGCGGTCATGAAGTCGGTGGTAGTCACTGCGCGCAGTGCGATGGCATAATCGTAGGTGCGCTCGTCGCCCATAACGCCGACGCTCTGCATGTTGGTCAGTGCCGCAAAATACTGGCTGGGCCGCTGGCTCATGGGGAGCTTGTCCACCTCTTCCCGCCAGATGGCATCGGCATCCTGCACGATGGCCACCTTTTCCGGCGTGACTTCCCCGATGATTCGGATAGCAAGACCGGGTCCCGGGAAGGGCTGTCGAGACACCAGGTATTCGGGCAGGCCCAGCTCACGGCCGGCCTGGCGAACCTCGTCCTTGAACAGATCGCGCAGCGGTTCGACCAGCGCCTTAAAGTCCACCTTATCCGGCAAGCCGCCCACATTATGGTGGCTCTTGATCACCGCGGATTCACCGCCCAGGCCACTCTCCACCACGTCCGGGTAGATGGTGCCCTGTGCCAAGAAGTCCACTGCACCGATCTTTTTGGCCTCTTCCTCAAAGACACGGATGAACTCCTCGCCAATGATCTTCCGCTTGCTCTCGGGAGCAGTCTGGCCGGCCAGCTTCTGATAGAAGCGGTCCCGCGCATCCACACAGATGAAGTTGATGTCGAAGGCTCCGCCCTCGCCGAAAACCTCACAAACCTGTTCCCGCTCATTCTTGCGCAGCAGGCCGTGGTCCACAAAGACACAGGTCAGCTGACGGCCCACCGCTTTGGCCAGCAGAGCTGCGCAGACGCTGGAGTCCACGCCGCCGGACAGAGCACACAGCACACGGCCGTCACCAATTTTCTTGCGGAGTTCCTCCACCGTGGCTGCCACAAAGGAATCCATCTTCCAGGTACCGGAGCAGCCGCATACCTTATATACAAAGTTATGCAGCATCTGGACACCGTTCTCGGTGTGCATGACCTCCGGGTGGAACTGCACGCAGTACAGGCCGCGGGCAGTATCCTGAGCCGCAGCAACCGGGCAGTTGGGCGTGCTGGCCGTAATCTCAAAGCCGGGCGCCGCCTGCTCAATATAGTCGTTATGGCTCATCCAGCAGACATTCTTCTCCGGCAGTCCGCTGAACAGCGGCGAGGTGGTATTCAGGTCCACCGCCGTCTTGCCGTATTCCCGCTCCGGTGCGCGGCAAACCTTGCCGCCCAGCATATGCATCATCAGCTGGCTGCCGTAGCAGATGCCGAGAATGGGCACACCCCAAGTATAAATTTCGGGATCGATCGTTGCCGCATCAGGCAAATATACACTGTTGGGACCACCAGTAAAAATGATGCCCTTGGGATTCTTGGCGCGGATCTTCTCCAGCGGCGTGCGATAGGAATAGATTTCACAGTAGACGTTGCACTCACGGACACGGCGGGCAATCAGCTGATTGTACTGGCCACCGAAATCAAGAACAATGACGGTTTCCTGCTGCATGAGCCTCTCCTCTCTCGTTCTAAACATTATATTTCGACCTATTATATCACCAATACCACAAAATTGGTAGGGCATCCCGAGAAAAATCTAAAACGCCGTCCCGGCAGAAAATGCCAGGGACGGCGTTTTGAGTTTTACAGATCCGGCGTTACGGGAATCGCACCGTAATTGCGGATACTCAGCACATAGCAACTGCCCTCGCCAAAGACGGCATCAATGGCCGCTTTGTATGTATCCAGGAGATCCAGCGGCACAAACGCCTGGATCGTCCCGGCAAAGCCGCCGCCCTGCAGGCGCCAGGCGCCGCGATCCCCTAGAACACGCTGACTGATGGCCAGGGCCAGAGGCACTCCCTGCTCCTGCGGTGCCTTCAGGCTGTATGCATTCTGGTTGAATTCAAAGCTGGAATGGCCTCCCTCCAGAATCAGCTTGAGGAAGCGGTCAAACTGATTCTGCTTGACTGCATCGCACAGCTGGGCGGCACGGCGGCAGTCATTGAAGAAATGGATGGCACGGATAACGGCACGGTCGCCGGTCGCCTTGCGGACATCGGGAATTGCCTTGAAGAATTCCTCCTCGTCCACCTCGCGCAGGACCTTTTTGCCGAAATATGCGGCGACGGATTCCATCTCACGGCGGATGGCTGCATAGTCATCGGTCAGGTCGGCATGGCTGCCCTTGGTGTCACTGATACACAGTGCATACCCCTGAGCCGCAAGGTCAAAGTCCACCTTATTGACGATGGGATTGGTGGGGTCCTTGAAATCAATGGTGATGGCGCTGCCCACGGCGCAGGCGGTCTGGTCCATCAGGCCGGAGGGTTTGCCGAAGAAAACATTCTCCGCATACTGGCCGATCTTGGCGATCTCCACCTGGTTGAACTTGTCCATATCCCCATTGTTGTACTCGCCGCGGAAGATGGCTCCCATGCAGACCTCGAAAGCCGCAGAGCTGGAGAGGCCCGAACCGCGCAGAACGTTGCTGGCAGTATAAGCATCAAAGCCGCCCACCTTGCCGCCGGCCTGGACAATGCCTGCCGCCACACCGCGAATCAGCGCCGCGGAATGCTCTTTCTCATCCGGCTGAGGCGTAAGTACCGACAAATCCACATGGTCCATCTTGTCAAAGCCATGAGATTTCAGCCGGACAAGAGTGCCTTCTGTCGGGGAAACCACCGACACCACGTCCAGGTTGACTGCACCGGCCATGACCACACCGTTGTTATGATCGGTATGGTTGCCGCCGATCTCGGTACGGCCGGGAGCCGAGTAAATCCGAACTATGCGGCCGGTACCATAATAATGTTCAAAGCGTTCAATCGCATGAATATAACGTTCCCGCTGGGCGGCCACAACAGCGGAATCCTTTGCATACAATTTTTCAAAAGCAGCGTCATACTGACCGGCTGCGATGCTCTGTTTCAATTCAGTACTTGTCGCCATGGATACACTCACCTTTCTTGACTGGTGTCCATCTTATGGAAGATGAACAAAAAAATCATCGTATTTTCAGCAAATCCAACCAGACATCCCAGATTTGCCATTTCTTATCTCAAGTATAACAAATTTTTTCGTGAAGTAAACATCTTTTTACGACGCCTTTATGGACTTTTGATGAATAGGCTGATATAATAGAGAGAAATCGGGAAGCAACCCTTATATCAGTAGACCTTTTTTCCGGGAGTAGATCACGATGACCAGCTTAGCAAAGCAATCTTACAAACAAAGTTATACCGACAATGTTGAACTGTCCATTTTCAACTGCGGTCATGAATACTGCGAGCCTGGACACACCTGGGGGCCTGGCGTCCGGGATCACTACCTGATTCATCTGGTCGTTGCTGGCAAGGGCGTGTACCAGGTCAACGGTGCCTCCTTCGCGCTGGAAGAGGGTGACCTGTTTCTGGCAAAGCCCAACCAGCTCATCACCTATGCAGCTGACGAGACCGATCCCTGGGAATACTACTGGGTCGGTTTCAACGGAGCCTGCGCCAACAAGCTGGTTCAGCAGGCTCCCTTCTCCGACACACGTCCGGTGCATCACTGCAAGAACCCCCAGAAAGTGCGTGAGGCGCTGTACAACATCTACCTGGCCCGTGGCCCGGAACCTCAGTGTGAAGCTCTGATGACCGGATACCTTTATATCTTTATGGCTCACCTGATGGAGGAAGCCCGGGGCATGATGCCCAGCGTCGGCAGTTCCAGCAGCCAGTATGTGCTTTCGGCCATCAAGTATATTCAGTTCAACTACTCCCATGATATCTCGGTGGACGACATTGCCAAGGCGGTAGGCGTCAGCCGCAGCCATCTCTACCGGGTTTTCATGTCCAATGTCGGTCAGAGCCCCATCGACTATCTCACCGATTACCGCATCAGCGAGGCCTGTTACCTGCTCAAGAACTCCAATCTCTCCATTGCGGAAATCGCGGTGTCGGTAGGGTTCTTCGATCAGTTCTACTTCTCCCGTGTATTCAAAAAAGTAAAGGGCGTTCCCCCGAGCCGGTATCTTTCCGCGCTGGAGAAAAATCCTCAGCTTTAATTGTTCCGCTGCCTCGGCAGTGTTCTGCGGGTCCGTCGGCTCTGTCCGGGGTCGAAGGCGGACCCGCTGTTATTTTGCAAATGATTTCAGGAGGAATTCATGCCGCTGCAAAAGAATCAGATCATCCCCCTCACCATCGAATCGCTGTCCAGTGACGGCAACGGTGTGGGACATTTTGAGGGCCAGGCTGTCTTTGTGCCCGGCACCGCTCCCGGCGATGTGCTGCGCGTCCGCATCGTCAAGCCGCTGAGCCGGTATGCCTTCGGCAAGGTGGAAGAACTGCTCACGGCAGGAGAAGGCCGCATCTCCCCCGATTGCCTTGCCTACGGCCCCTGCGGCGGCTGCAGTCTGCGCCACCTTTCCTATCAGGCGGAATGTGAGGCCAAAACCGCCTTTGTACGGGAGGCCTTTGCCAGAATCGGCGGTCTCTCTCTCCCGGTGCTGCCGGTGGTTCCCGCTCCCGATCCCACACGCTACCGCAACAAGGTCCAGCTTCCCGTGGGGCGCGATGCCGACGGCCATATCGTGACCGGTTTTTATGCCGGGAGAAGTCATCGAATCGTCCCCTGTTCCGACTGTCTTCTCCAGCCGGAATGGATGAACCGTCTGGCTGCCCGGGCCTGCACTCTGATGGAACAGTATTCCATTGAACCGTACGACGAAGTTTCCGCCACCGGTCTGGTCCGGCATCTTTATATGCGCCAGGGCTGGCACAGCGGTCAGCGGCTTCTCTGCCTGGTACTGAACGGCAGCCATCTGCCCCATGAAGAGGACTTCTGCCGCACATTACAGCAGGAGTTTTTCCTGACCACCGTGCTGATCAATCGGAATACCGAGCGCACCAATGTCATTCTCGGCAGACGCACCCGTACGGTCCTCGGTCCCGGCGTAATCGAGGATACCCTGGCCGGTGTCCCCCTCCGGATGGGTGTGCATGAGTTTTATCAGGTGAACACCCCCGCCGCGGAGGCCCTGTATGCCAAAGCCCGGGAGCTGGCAGGTCTGCACCCCGACGACTTGCTGTTTGATCTGTACTGCGGAATGGGAACCATCGGCCTTTCCATGCTGCCGGACTGCGGCAGTCTGGTTGGCGTGGAGGTAGTCGCTCCTGCCGTGGAAGAGGCCCGGCAGACAGCCCGGCGGCTGGGACTTCCGGAGGACAAGGCTTCCTTCTTCTGCATGGATGCAGGAGAAGCCGCTGCCCGCTTTGCTTCGGAAGGCCGCCGTCCTGATGTGATCGTCGTGGACCCGCCCCGCAAGGGATGCGACGGTGCCACGCTGGAAGCCATTTCCCAAATGTCTCCGCGCACAATCGTGATGGTCAGCTGCAACCCGGCCACTGCCGCCCGGGATGTAAAAACGCTCACCGAAAATGGATATACCGTGGAAACGATCCAGCCTTTTGACCTCTTCCCGAGAACAAAACACGTGGAAACGGTTGTCTTGCTTTCCAAGGGAGAAATCGACTCCAAAAAGGTTCGCGTGGAGTTCTCTTTGGAGGACATGGATATGTCCGGGTTCCAGCAGGGCGCGACTTATGAGCAGATTAAAGCGTATGTGCTGGAACATACCGGCCTGAAGGTATCTTCCTTGTATATCTCTCAGGTAAAGCGGAAGTGCGGATTGGATGTTGGTCAAAACTATAATCTGTCGAAGAAGGAAGATGCCAAAGTGCCGCAGTGTCCACCGGAAAAGGAAGCTGCAATTATGGAGGCACTAAAGCATTTTCAAATGCTTGAATAGGGACTTTTCTTAATTAAAGACCAACTGCTATGCTAGCGGTTGGTCTTTAATTCAAGCCGGTATTACTAGTGGAATGGTATGGCTTTAGGAATGCTTGTGATTGGTTCTCTTTGTTGACGGTTGCCCTTATCTAAGGTACAATTACGTTGGATTATAATAAGTTGAAATGAGGTATTAAACTATGGCTAAGGCCACTAAAAAGGATAAAGAGGTAACTTTGGAAACAGTTCTGTGGAACTGCCGCGTGGCCTTGCGTGGTGTTGGTAGCACGGAGAAAAACAGGGATGCCGTGATTGGGCTGGCATTTTTGAAATTTGCTGGAGATAAATTTGAAAAGCGCCGCGCGGAACTTTTAGCGCAGTATGGCGACATTCCCGTGTTCCTAGAGAAGCCTTCTTTCTATAACGCGGTAAATGTATTCTATCTGAAAGAAACAGCGCGTTGGTCCTACATTGTCAAGAATGCAGGAGCAAATGATATTGCTGTGATTTTGGATCAGGCAATGGCTGATATTGAGGAAGCCAATCCTTCGCTGAAAGGCGCATTACTGCAAAACTTCTATGCAACTTTGGGAGCGCCTAAAGAAAAAATCAAAACATTGATTGATGAAGTCAATAAAATCTCGGAATCTCGATTTCACGAAGAAGATCTTATCGGTCGCGTTTATGAGTATTTTTTGCAGATTTATGCTGCCAGTGGCACCAAGGAAGATGGCGAATTCTATACGCCCGCTTGTGTGGTAAAGCTGATCGCAGAAATGATTGAGCCATTTAGCGGAACAGTCTATGATCCTTGCTGTGGTTCCGGCGGAATGTTTGTGCAATCGCATAAATTTGTCGAACGCCATCAGGGGAATCGGGCCAATATTTCTGTTGTTGGTCAAGAGAGTGTACCGGATACTTGGCGTCTTTGCAAGATGAATTTAGCGATTCGAGGGATTTCACATGATTTAGGCGAAAAGAACGCTTCTACGTTTACCGACGATCAGCATAAAGATCGAAAATTTGATTATATTATGGCAAATCCACCGTTCAATCTCAAAGGTTGGCGAGGAGAAGACGAGTTGTTGGACGATCCTCGGTGGAATGGCTATGTAGTTCCTCGTACTTCCAATGCAAACTACGCTTGGATTCTTCATATTATTTCTAAATTGGATGTTAATCATGGTATTGCAGGCTTCTTGCTGGCTAATGGAGCATTAAATGATCCCGATGAATATGAGAATCGGAAACGCCTTTTGATGAATGATAAAATAGAAGCAATTATTGTCCTGCCGCGCGATATGTTTTATACCACCGATATTTCTGTGACTCTCTGGATTGTTAATATGAATAAAACGGCCCGAACCGTGAATGGACACCAATTACGAGATCGCAGCGGTGAAGTTTTGTTTATGGATCTACGCTGTTGGGATAGTAATGTTGAAGAGATTATCATCGATAAAGGGAAAAAGAAGAAAAAGATTGTCTTGACTGATGAGCAAATTGCTGAAGCAAAACGAATTTATAACAACTGGCAATCAACCGACACATCTTTATATCAGGATGTGCCGGAGCTATGCAAGGCTGTTAAGATATTGAAAAAGGATAAAGTAGATCCGAATGACTTTTCTATTGAAGAAAAGGATTGGGCTCTTGCTCCCAGCAAATATATCAAATTTATCGATCATGATTTGGACATTGACTATGAAAAAGAAATGGCTCGGATTCAGGATGAAATGCGTTTGCTGATGGCTTCAGAAGAACTCTCGCAGTCTATGTTGAAAGATGCTTTTAAGGGGATCGGCTATGAAATTGACTAAATATAGACTGGGAAATTTTGTCGAACTGTATAATGAGAGATGCGGGAATGCTAATCTAACTGCTTGGGATATATCCGGCATTAATAGTGATAAAGAATTTTTTGAACCTGCACGGCAAGTAGGCTCGGATACAAGTAATTATAAGGTTGTTCCTCCTAACTATTTTGCCTGTAATTTAATGCACGTTGGGAGAGATCGGGTTCTCCCAATCGCTTTGAACCATACGAGTCAAAACAAGATTGTCAGCCCGGCATATACAATTTTTAAAATTACAGACGATGCTCCGGTAGTTAGAGAATATTTTTTTATTATGTTAAAATCCTCAGAGAAGGATAGATTTTTTTGGCTTCATACAGACTCATCGGTACGAGATGGTATGTCATGGAATGATTTTTGCGACATGGACATAGAGTTACCCTCACGCTCTGTCCAACAAAAATATGTCGCTATCTATAATGCCATGCTGGAAAATCAGCGTTGCTATGGAAGTGCACTGGAGGATTTAAAATTAATCTGTGATGCTTACATCGAAGAACTAAGTAAAGATTACCAAAGTGTCACTATCGGACAATTTATTTTTCAGAGAGATCTGAGAAATGACGGTTCTTTAGGAGTATCCTCTGTTCGAGGAATTGCGACAAGTAAAGAATTTATTAATACAAAAGCAGATATGGAAGGAGTAGGACTTAATAATTATAAAGTTGTTGCTCCAGGTCAATTTGCATATGTTCCAGATACGTCAAGACGAGGAGACAAAATATCGTTAGCGTTGAACACTTCAGAAAATACTTATCTGGTTTCCTCAATCTCGATTGTTTTTGACACACAAAAAGACGTACTTTTGCCTGAATATTTGATGCTTTTCTTTGGACGAAGTGAATTTGACCGTTATGCTCGCTTTCACTCATGGGGAAGTGCCAGGGAAACCTTTGATTGGTTCGAAATGTGTGATGTTCAGATTCCCATTCCAGATATCAAAATTCAGCAGTATATTGTTAATATTTATACTGCCTATCTATTGCGCAAGGAAATTAACGAACAGCTTAAAGCGCAAGTCAAGAATGTATGCCCAATCCTAATTAAAGGTTCATTGGAGGAGGCAGAGAATGGATAAAATATCTGAAATCACAAGACGAGATATTGTAGATATTATTAAAAACGGTTTTTCAGTAGAACTAGATGAAGAGGAATATGATAGCAGTTCCGGAGAATATATTACCGAACGTACAGTGATAATGCCATATTCTGGACGGCTTGATACACTCGGATTTTTATCTAGGCTTTACGATTTGAAAGAATTGCCATCCCATGATAGTCGGTGCAGAACTGCATATGATGATATCAGTTGTCACCTCAGATGGGGGGATTATGAAGAAGAGTGTTGGTTTTTTGAGGACGAGCGCTTCAACTTACGTCCCGGCGATGGTGATGGGACATTACTACGGTTCATGTGTGAAATGCTTCATCCTGCAGTAAGAAACGAGAAAGATCCATGGAAACAGTATCTCCAAAAATTTAATAGTTTACTTCGAGTTGACGGCTATGAGTTATATCCCACACAGCACATATCAGGTCGTGATGTATATGGAGCACGAGAATATGTTGAGCCAGATAGGCCTTTGCTGCCAGAAAATTTGTTTTCAGAAAGATACAAAGACTTGATTGATTATGGACATGGTCAGCCGGTTGATCATATTAGCAATCATGTTGATTATAAGGCTAAAAAGCATATTTGCAGCGTCATGACAGATTTTGCAGAACCAATATTGTATCGCCCCAATCGATATGACAACTGGACAGAAAAAACAGATGCGCTAAATGTTGCAGTCAACCGCTTAAATGAGTTCATGGATATTCCTGTAATTGATTTGCGCGGAGCTATGTTCTCTCCTTGTCCTGTATCGGAATTATTAGCAAATTATTTTACACCGTTTATTTTTGATGTAGTCGAATTTCAATATGATGAACTATCTACGGGAGAAAAAGGGCCATTTCAAGAAGCCATTAACGCTGTTTTTCAGAAAGATAATCTTTCCTTTCGCTTAACAGATCGTGGCCTTGTTGAGCAGTTGGCCAAACACGAAGTCTTATCGCCGGAAATTATAATACTGAGTGAACAGATTAAGGAACCTGGCCTGAAAGAACTATTTGACCTCGCCGTAGAAAATCATATGCAACCCAATTTACAAGCACATAAAGAAGCAGTTGAAAAGCTGTGGGATGTGCTAGAGCGCTTAAAGACATACTATACAGATTTAGATAAAAAGAAGTCGACAGAAAAGATTGTTCAGAGTATGTCTAATGGGCAAGATGCTTATGAGTCACTGTTCAACGCTGAGTTCAAAGCTCTTACAGACATCGGCAATCATTTTCGAATTAGGCACCATGAAACTAATCGAGTAGATATTACCGATATTCGTTATTACGATTACTTTTTTAATCGTTGCCTATCTTTAATTGCTCTGGCAATCCAATATCTGTAGTGAGGGAGGTCATCGCGTGGACTATGAATTTGTAAAAGGACAATTTACGGAAGCACAGCTGGAGGCGGCTATCATTGAGATATTCCAGCAGCAAGGATATATCTATGTCCACGGAGAGAAAATCCACCGGCAGTATGAAGAAATTCTGCTGGAAGATGACCTGCGTTCCTTCTTACAGGAAAAGTATGCCCATGAAGGCTTGAGCGAAACCGAGACACAGAAGATCATTAATCAGTTGGCTCTCGTCCCAGCGTCTCCGCTTTATGAGGGAAACCGTGCTGCTTTTTGGCTAGTTAATGAAGGCTTTGATCTGCAGCGAGACGATTTGAGCAAGGTGGCACTTCATATTGATTACATTGATTTCGACCACCCGGAGAATAACATTTTCAAAGTGGTGAATCAGTACTCCGTCCAGGGCGAGCGTCTGCGCAGACCGGACTTGCTCGTGTTTATCAACGGTATCCCGGTTGCCATTTTTGAGTTTAAGTCAGCAATCAATGAGGATGCGAATATCCATGACGCTTGGGAACAGATTACTATTCGCTATACCCGAGATATTCCAAAACTGATGAAGTATTGCTTCTTATCAGTCATCAGCGATGGAGCCAACACAAAAATGGGCAGTATCTTTACGCCCTATCCATACTATTATGCCTGGAATAAAGCCAATGACCAAGATAAAGTTTCAAACGGTGTAAGCTCGTTATTTACCATGATTGAAGGGGCTTTTGCAAAAGAGCGTATTCTTCGTGTGTTGCGTGATTTTGTGTTTTATCCAGATGATAGCAAGAAAAGCGAGGCTATTGTTTGTCGTTATCCCCAGTTTTTCGGAGCCAATAAAATGCTTGAAAATATTAAGCAGCATCTTCGACCAGAAGGAGATGGCAAGGGTGGCACGTATTTTGGTGCAACGGGATGCGGCAAAACTTATACTATGCTATTTCTGTCGCGGATGATTGCCCTACGCGATCCTGATGCCTTTAACAATCCGACGATTGTAATAATCGTTGACCGTGAAGATTTGGATACGCAGACAGCGGAACTATTTGCAACAGCAAAAAAGTACCTCCACGAAGATGATGTGAGGAGTATTGAATCTCGTGCAGACCTTGCTGAGACATTGAAGGATAGACCTAGCGGTGGAGTCTATATAACCTCTATTCAAAAGTTTTGTGAGAAGATTGGCCTTTTGTCTGCTCGGAGCAACATCATCTGTATCTCCGATGAAGCTCACCGTACTCAAACTGGTGTTGGTTCGAAGCTGAAAAAGACAGAGAAGGGCGTATTTACTACGTATGGTTTTGCAAAATATTTGCGAGATAGCTTTCCAAATGCTACATATTGTGGCTTTACAGGAACACCAATTGATGAGACAATAGCCGTTTTTGGCGATGTGGTAGACAGCTATACCATGAAAGAATCCAGTGACGATGGCATTACAGTTCGCATTGCATATGAGCCGCGTTTGGCGCGTGTTATTCTTTCAGAGGAACAGGCCAAAGAAATACAGAAATATTACGAAAGTTGTGCTGAACAAGGTTCTACGACCGAGCAAATTGAAGCAAGCCAAAAAGCTATGGCACGAATGCGGGCTATTCTAGGCCACCCGGATCGCCTAAAAAAATTGGCTGAGGATATTGTCCTGCACTATGAAGCTCTTTGTGCTGAGAAGCCATACGTTGTACAAAAAGCAATGATTGTCTGTGCCGATCGAGGTGTAGCATTTCGTCTTCTAAAAGATATCCTTGCAATTCGTCCTGCCTGGGGAGAAAAACGTCGTGCAGAGAACGAAAATGATCTGACAAAAGAACAACTAGATAAGTTGTCTCCCCTCCCGAAAATTAACCTTGTTGCGACACAAGGGGCTAATGACGAAAAGGAGTTGTATGAGGCTTGCGGAACAAAAGAATACCGCAAGATGCTGGACAAACAGTTCAAAAACGATAACTCCAATTTCAAAATTGCAGTTGTTGTTGATATGTGGATTACTGGTTTCGATGTGCCATCTTTGGCTGTTATGTACATTGACAAACCATTACAAAAGCACACCCTTATCCAAACAATTTCTCGCGTAAACCGTGTTTTTGATGGCAAAGACAAAGGCTTGGTTGTAGATTATATTGGTATCAAGAATGACATGATGGAAGCCATAAAAAAATATGGTGGTCCACAAGAAAGTCCAGTGGATGAACTTGATATTACAATTGGCATTTTTCGCAATCACTTGAAAATGATTGATGACTTACTGCTTGGATTTAATGCAAGTAAATTTTTTACTGGGGAACCCCTAGAAAGGCTGAATTGTTTAAACAGTGCGGCAGAGTACGTTCAAAGTCGGAAAGACACCGAAACGCGCTTTATGGGATTGTCTCGAAGGTTGAAAAGTGCTTACAATATCTGCTTCCCCTCTGGTGAGCTGACAGATGAAGAAACGGCAAAAGCTCAGTTTTATCTCGCTATCCGATCTATCATTTACAAGCAAACCAAAGGGAATGCCCCTGACGCCGAAGCGATGAACCAAGTTGTAGAAAATATGGTTCGCGAGGCTATTGCCTGTACTGGAATTGAAAATGTTGTAGATGAACACAAGTCGGTTGACCTGTTCAGCGATGAATTTATTGAACAACTGAATACGGTAAAACTTCCGATCACAAAATTCAATGCACTCTTGAAATTGCTCCGTAAAGCTATTAGCGCTTATGGGCGCACTAACAAAGTGAAAGCTATGGAGTTTGATGAGCGTCTCCGCAAAGTAGTTGATGATTATAACAGCAGAGATAAGTTGGTATTTACCAACGAGGTGGTTTCTGATTTTGTAAATGATCTGTCCGACCAACTGCTACAAATTTTAAGGGATCTGCAAGAAGATCAGTCCTCTTTTCAAAAGATGGGAATTAGTTTTGAAGAGAAGGCTTTTTATGACATTCTTGTCAAGGTGCGAGATGACCACGGTTTTCCGTATGCCGATGAAAAATGTGTGGTATTGGCTAAGAAAATCAAGGAACTTGTTGATGATAAAGCTCAATTTGCTGATTGGTCTACCAGAGATGATATTAAAAATCAACTCAATATGGAATTGACCGTCTTGCTATATCAGAACGGATATCCCCCTGAGTGGGACGAAGAGGTTTTTGAAAAAGTAATGGAGCAAGCTGAGAATTTCAAGAAATATGCTGATTGATACAGTGTTTTTTCAACTACATTTTTCGAAATATCTGATAGGCTGATGTAACCTATTGTCAAAGGGAATTGCTTGCTTTTTAGTCTAGGTCATTCAATAGGGGCGAGCAGCATCCCTGTTGGCAAGGGGATTTCAAAGGGGAACAGCGTTTCCCTTTGTCTGGGGTGTTCAGAGGGGATGCATTCCCCTTTGACTGGAAGAATCCAAAGAAACCAGCAGTTTCGTGGCACACGACTTTCCCTTGGAAAGTCTAGTGTGTTATACCTTTGCTTCCGGCTGACGCTGGAAAGGGTCTGGCTTTGCCATCAGCTGTGCGCGCAGATAGCAGTTGACAGACACTTTTTGGCGACAGTAGGACAGGCGGATTTTGTACGGATACAGACGGAATCAGGATTTGCACAGCGGGCAAAATCTGCCTGGCCGAAAAAGGAAGCAAAGGGATATTCCCCGTCCCGCCGCAGCGACAGTTCCCACTTTAGTCCTCATCCCCCTTGAACTTTTCACGGTTCTTGTAGACATTATACTGGTTTTTGCACCGTGGGCTGCAGAAGGTCGCATTGGACCGGCCGCCCAGAAACACCTTCTGACAATGCTTGCACAGGCGCAGGGGCTGGTCATCGTCCACCAGCATAAAGTTGAACATCATCTGGATGCCCAGCAGCAGGGAGTGAAAATCCCAGTAAGATCGCACACTTGTCCAGTTTGAAACTGATCGCACTGTTGCCCGCAGGATTTTCCTGCGGGCAGTTTTTGTTTTTCGCAAGAAGTTACGAATACAATTTAATTTATAGCGATATTTTATTGACTTTATACTCTAATGAAGGTATGCTTATTTTAGAGGGCTACAATAGTGAATCGGGAAAGTGAGATCTATGCGGATTAGTTATAAAAAGCTATGGATACGATTAATTGAAAAAGAAATCTCACCAGCAAAGCTTCGAAAAGATCTGAATATTGCCACAGGAACCATGACGAAACTGCGGAAAAATGAAGAAGTGGCACTTTCTGTATTGTTGCGTATCTGTGAATATCTCGACTGCAATATTGGCGATATTTGCGATGCCATAAAAAGCAATCACGACTGGTAAGCACGGACATTAAGGTCATTTGTACGGTTAGAGGAATATCACTATGACAGAAATTAGAAACGAGAACTGTCCCGGAAAGTCAAACAAAGCCAAAAAATTTAGCTATTGTCCGTTTTGCGGAACGAAATTGGATAAGGGCGCACGATTTTGTAAGCACTGCGGCGAAGAAATTCTGTCATATCAGGAAAGCGGGCGCAAAAACTCATATAATGAAAATCCGTTTGAGCGCCGAACTGTTTATGAAGGCTACATACATAAATGTCCTAATTGCGGGCAGATACTAAACTCCTTCGAACTGAACTGCCCAGCTTGTGGTTACGAATTGCGCAGCGTTAAGGCCTCCAGTGCAGTGAAAGAATTTGCTTTAAAATTAGAGGCAATTGAATCCGGCCGGGAATATGAAAAGCCACTCGGCTTTTTTGCTGCGGCGGAAGCACAGCAGAGAGTGTCAAAAACTGATGAGCAAAAAATCAGCTTGATCAAGAGTTTTTCTGTTCCCAACTCAAAAGAGGATATGCTTGAATTCATGATTCTTGCCGCCTCTAATATGAATATGAGCGCATACGATTCTTTTTCTTCCGGCTCTCTCTCCAAGGGAGAAAAGGAAATCAATGCCGCCTGGTTTGCAAAAGTGCAACAAGTTTACGAAAAAGCCAAAAGAAGCCATTCTGCAGACAGTACATTTACTGAGATCCAAACGCTTTATGACAAGTGTAAAGAGAAAATCAAGCTTGCCAAGAAAAAGGGCGTAGTTAAATGGTTATTGGCTCTCGGATGGATGCCAATATTATTAATTGTTCTCATTATTTTTGTAGGTATTTTTTCTCCGAAATGGGAAGCAGAAGAACTTGAGCGATTAAATAGCATCGTGCTCGATGTTCAGCAAGCATTAGATAATGGAGAATACTCGTATGCCTTAAAGATTGCAGAATCTATAGACTATCAGCGCAATGATGCCGAAATGGAACGGCAATGGGATCTTAAGCGTGAATACTGGATAGAAAAAGTATTGGAAGAAGCAGCCGCAAACGGAGAAAAGCTAGAATATACACCTACTCCAGGCATTGAAAAGTCAACCAACTCGTCCACAGACAGTGAAAATAATAGCAAGGGATTTAACGAAAGCGTTCAGTCTGGGTTAGAAGCGGTACAAAATAGCATCAACGAGTTCAATAAGGCATTGGATGGCAGCCCCAAAGAATAGGAGGGATCCCTTTATGGGCTTGTTCAATAGAAATAACCACAAACTCGGTTTCATGGACGTAATCCGCTGTGATGAACCATCATATCTGATTTGGAAATGGCATCCAGCTGGATCTCAGCTCGGAAGGAATAGCCGAGAGAATGCGATCCGCTGGGGTTCTTCCCTGAGAGTCAAAGAGGGCGAGGTGGCAGTGTTCGTTTATCCGCAGTGCGACGGAACAATGCAGGAATGTATTGAAGGGCCTTGCGATATCCTGATTGATACAGAAAATTTCCCTATTCTTGCAAATATGCTGGGATTAGCATATGGCGGTGGGACACCATTTCAAGCAGAAATCTACTTCATAAACCTCGCCCGTATCATTCAAGTGAAATTTGGCGTCCCATTTTTTGATATATATGATCCAAGATTTGTAGATTTCGGTGTACCTGTTGCCGTCAGAGGTACCATTAGTTTTCAAATTAAGGACTACCGTGAATTCATCAAGCTCAACCGTCTGAATGCATTTGACTTGAATGATTTTCAGAAACAAATTCGGGATGTGGTATGCCGCTATGTAAAAGACACCGTTGCCAACGCTCCCGCCGCCAACAACATACCTGTCATCCAGATTGAGACTAAAACAGCACAGATCAATGATGCTGTAGAGTATGACATCAGCGAACGACTGAAAGACTCCTTCGGAGTTCTGGTATCTGGCGTTGATATTGGCGCCATTGAGATTGACAAAACCAGTGAAGGCTATCGTAAGTTAATGGCCGTTACTAGAGATGCTGCTGCGATTCGCGTTGAGGCTGAGACACAGGATTATGTGGAACGTCTGCGTATCCAGCGTGAAGAAGGCCAGTATGCCATGCACAAGCAGGCGCAGACGGCAAATATCGGCGCATTTCAAGTGGAAAAGCAGGCGGAAGTCGGCGTTTCTGGCGCGCAGGCTCTAGGCCAGATGGGGACAACTGGTGCAGGCGATATAAATCTAAGCAGCAGTGGAGAAGGTTTCAACATGGCCGCCGTGATGGCCAGCATGGCTGTCGGTGGTGCCGTTGGACAGAATATCGCCGGAACGATGAATAATATGATAGGCGGAATCAATCAGCAGGCAACACCAGGTACTGTACCGCCTCCCATTCCTGTTGCGGCATATCATGTGGCAGTCAACGGGCAAGCCACTGGGCCGTTCGATATGACTTCACTTGCGCAGATGTCTGCAAACGGGCAGCTGACCGGGGATAGTCTGGTATGGAAAAATGGTATGGCACAGTGGGAAAAAGCAAAAGCGGTAGATGATCTGAAAGGGTTGTTCAGCCCGATGCCGCCGATTCCCAAAGAATGAAGGGTTACAGAGAAATGATTAAATGTTCGAAGTGCGGAGCAGAGCTGTCCGATGACGCAAAATTTTGCTCATACTGCGGTAACAAAATTGAAGTAGCACCCCCCTCACCTATCAAGGCGGATGAAGAAGATATTATCCCAGATGTTCCACAGCAAGAATCCGGCAACGGAGCTGCGCAAAAATCGGATATCCTTAAATATTGGGCAGATAAAATTAAAGGCAAAGCATCGGAAAAATGGCATAAGTTGAGTACATACGGCAAAATTGCTACAATTGCGATCATTGCTTTTGCCTTGTTATGCCTCATAGCATTCTTGTTTGGCAAGACTGCCGCCGCTGTTATTGCAATTTTGCAAATCGTTTTGACCGTGGTTGCGATACTTATAAAGAGGCAGATCATCAAAATACCTCAGAACTGGCTTCATCTTGTCGCACTTATTCTTGCAGTGGTTCTCTTAGTGCCGTATGTAAGCCTGTTTGGTGCGGATTATGGAGATGCAGAGAAGTTCGCGTGGTCTGACATTTTGCTTGCCGATGTTATCCCCAAGCCGAAATCTCATTTGGGAGAGATTTTAGCAAACTCTGATGAATGCCTGTCTTTGGATGTATATAAAACCAGCACAAGAGACTATAAAAAATATGTTGATGCCTGTGCGGAAAAGGGATTTACGGTTGAATCGGAGCAGTCTGAGTCGTCCTACTATGCCTATAATGCTGATGGGTATAAACTGTCTCTATATTATGATGAAAATGACAGCGAAATGAATATCAATGTGGATTCTGCTAAGAAATATGGAACACTTGTGTGGCCCGACAGCACAATCACACGCTTGCTTCCCGTCCCTAAATCGACAACGGGAGAAATCACGCAGGATGATGAAAAAGGTTTTGCTGCCTATGTAAGCGACACCCCAATGGAAGAATTTGATGCTTATGTGGTTGCGTGTGCCGACAAGGGATTTACTGTGGATGCCACTAAATCCGAGAAATCGTATTCAGCAAAAAATAGCGATGGATACCAGCTTTCTGTTTCGTATCAGGGAAATAGCGTTATTTCCATTTCTGTAAATGCACCAGAATATACGGTGTCTTTAGAAATCGAATGCGTGGAGAACCTGATCTTTAGTAAATATGATGTTGATGTATATATTGATGATTCTTTGCAAGGGACTATTAACCATGGAACTACCGAAACCTATGACTTAAAGCTGACCAAAGGCGTTTACAAGATTAAATTTGTAAGTGCGGATGACAACGAAGTCATGGGCTCGGTAGATATAGATATACATCAGAATGAGCTGCTCAAGTATAAAATTTCCTGTATGAGTACACAAATTGACGTTGAAACCATAAAGGGAACGATTGCAGAACATGGCGATGACGAGGCACCAATGCCTCAAGCAGCTTCCGACTTCAAGTACAAAAATTACGTCGACGTCCAACAAGAACTTACGGATGCAGGATTCACCAATGTGTCCTTTAACATTCTTTATGACATCGTACTGGGTTGGACAGAAGAGGGCGAGGTAGATAATGTATCGGTTGATGGTCGCTCTGACTTTGAAAAAAATGAAATTTTCAAAAAAGATGTTCCGATTGTAATCACCTATCATATGAAGGCAGAAGATGATCCTTCTAAACCTGTAGAGAGCGAACCCGCGGACACTTCAAGCGAAACCTCGACCGCATCCGTGCCAGAAGAATCAACTCCTGCACCTGAACCGGCACAGAATCTCACTGCTGAGAACTGTCCTGACTTGGCAGCTCTTTTGAAATTAAGTGACCCTGCTGATCCGTCCGTCGCCTCTTTTGCCAGCCAGTATTTTGGACAAACAATTGAATTTGACGGATGCATAACCTTCCTTTCGACTCATGAAAACTATACAACTCGCTTCGATGTCTTAATTGGAGCTGGAGATTACGACGCCAATCATCAAGTAGGACCTTATTTCCATCTGACAAATGTGAACTTTAACGACATGAATGTGACTGGTGGTGATAGCGTATATACCGGCCTAAATGTTCACGTTGTAGCAGAAGTTGGAAACTATGACTCGGATTCCGAGCTATTCGAACTCGACATTATCAGTATGCAAATTAGAGACTGACTTCACAAGCTATCCTGAGATAAATCGTATGAAGAATCCCACAGATATCGCTCGGAACGATATCTGTGGGATTCTTACATTTGGGGCATCTTTAAAATATACAAGGATTTTAATCCCGCCTAGCGAAGGGTATCCTAAATGGAGTGCTTTTGGCCCTAAACTTCCAATAGAGACGACAACACCATCGTTAGCCCTCATCCCCCTTGGACTTTTCACGGTTCTTGTAGACATTGTACTGGTTCTTACACCGTGGGCTGCAGAAGGCTGCATTGGACCGGCTGCCCAGGAACACCTTCTGGCAGTGCTTGCACAGGCGCAGGGGCTGGTCATCGTCCACCAGCATAAAGCTGAACATCATCTGGATGCCCAGCAGCAGGGAGTGAAAATCCCAGTAAATGGTGGGCTTGTCCAGCAGCTCAATGTGGTAGCTGGGGGCGATCCCGCCGAAAGCAGCCATAGCCTTGCGGTACAGCCCACGGGTGTCCTCATCAATGGAGTTATAATCATTGTAGTACAGGATGGATGTAGTCAGGGTGAAAGCCCAGTCCTTGAATTGCTGGGCAACCCAATCGTAGCGTTCCGCATACTCTCGCTGGAAGCTCATGTTCTTTGCCATCGGCTCATCCATGAAGGTCATGGTCAGGGCAACCATTGTCCGGTCACCGGACACCTTCCATGTGGATTCAATGTTTTTCTTCACCAGGTCCAGCCGGTCAAAGGGATAAAACAAGGACAGGTATTGGTCTGTCGCCAAGGATTCTTCCTTGACGAAATGGTTTTTCGGCAGATACACTGCCTCATAGTCCATAAAGGACGGTGTGGTGGGCAGGGCGGTCATCAGCCCCAGCAGTCCATACCGGGTGACAAACTCCATCACTGCTTTTTCCACTTCAGCCTCCGGTTTGCGCCCCATCATTAGCATCCCCACATTCAGCGCATCCAGAACAATACCCGGGGCCTCTTTCAGCGGATTATAGACATCTGGCTTTGCGTTTTTGCCGGGGGTGATGTACCGTTTGCCATCTTCCGCTGTTTTCAGCTCGTAATGATCGTACCGCACCCAGTGGGAACGGGACTGCTCAAATATATTATTCATCATATATGCCCTCTCCCCTACAGCGTCCCTGTGTCATCAGGGGCGTTTTTTCCTTTTTCTGCGCTTGCTCTTGTTTTCTCGCCGGATCACAGCGTCCTTGCCCTGTTTCCCTACAATTTTCGAGTATTCCTCTAAAAACTGACGTTCCCGCAAGGTCAGTCTATGTACCGGTTTTCGGCACAGGTGGTCATACATCTGACGCTGCAATTTCTTATGAATAGTCTTTCGCAGCTTGCGGATATTGCGGTCAGACTGCCCACGAACAGCGGCAAGCTGGGTAGTGCTGTACAGCCGCAAAGAAAGAAAATACAGGACTTCCTTGTGCTCCTCGCTCAGTTCTTCCACCATGCGGGAAACAAAGGCATCGGCGGTCAGGTTGTGCATCTCATAGGGGCAGTCAAACAGAATGTCCAGAAAGTTTCCGACCATCAGCTGCCGGTATGCGGGGGTGTTCATCCAGCGGGGAATGAGTTTCGGCTCAGGCACTGCCTGATATTCCAGCGGCACATCTCCACGGAGATTCTCGTGGTCCCGCTCCCTGCGCTCCCGGTTCCGATCCAGCTTGTCCCATTCCCCTACGACAACCTGGAAGTCCTTCTCGGTGCGTGCTGCTTCCTCCAACCGCCGCACAGCTTCCGCTCGAATCTCCCATTTCAGCCGCTTTTCGCTGACCGGGGCGGCTTCTTCTTCCTCGGTTTCCAGTTCGGCATCATAATCGACGGGATGCTCGTCCTGCTCCAGCTCGCTTCCCAGCTCTGCCAGACGTTCTTCCGCAAGCGCCTGTTCCAGCGTTTCTTCCACCGATCCAGCGCCTATTTTATCGTCCCATACGGTGAAGCCACCCTCGGTATCCAGAAGCTCATCATCAGACAGATACGCCATGACCCCACCTCTTTTTAAAAAATATTTTGCGGTTTTTCAAAAATGGTTCCGTTTTACACCCTGGATTTCTCCTATTAGTGAAAAGGTAATCTAAAACCAGATTACTTTCTTCGGAACTATATCAACATTATACAACGACTGCGCCGGAAGCGCAAGAAAGAGAGGCTCTATGGTAAAGAACGGCACCCAGGATTTTCTTTCGGAAGGGAGTGAGCAGTAATGACATGGTTTGAGCTGATAAAACAAGTTGTCCGTGTTCCAGAAGCAGCGGCCTATTATGGGCTGCAAGTCAACCGAAACGGCATGGCCTGTTGTCCCTTCCACGATGACCGGCATCCCAGCATGAAGCTGAACGAGAGGTACTTTTACTGTTTTGGCTGTGGAGCTACTGGCGACGTGATCGACCTTGTGGCGAAGTTGTTTGGTCTGAGCAGCTACGAGGCGGCTAAAAAGCTGGCTCATGACTTCGGGATTGACCCGGACAAGCCACCAGCGGCAATCGCCCTGCCCAAACCGGAACGCCCCCTGCTGAGAGCATACCGTCAGGATGAGGTGCACTGCCTGCGGGTATTGTGCGATTATCTGCATCTTCTGGAAAGCTGGAAGGTGCAGTACACACCCAAGACACCGGAAGATGTTCTGGATGACCGGTTTGTGGAAGCCTGCCAGATGCTGGACTATGTGGAGTATCTGGCAGATTTGCTCATTGCCGCCGAGCTGGAACAGCGGGTAAAAATCGTAGAAATGCTGAACAAAGATGGCCTGATCGCCGGTTTGGAAGAACGATTGGAGAGATTGAAAAAGGAGGAAGTTACCCATGAAGAAAAACAAGCAGCCTGACGGGATGCCCGTCTGGTTCGATGGAAAAAACATCAACGAAGCCCTGTTTTGTGAGGAGTTCTTGCAGACACACAAGATCATCTTCACAAACGGGGCTTTTTTCACACCCGAAGGCCGTGTGACCGATGAACTGCCCCTGCGGGGAGAGATTTTTGATGAGCTGAAATGCTGTGCGGTCAGCAACATTCCCCGCAAAATCAGCAACATTGTGGAACTGATGAAACTGGCGGCGCTGGAGGAGGATTTTCCTCCGGAACCGGACCTGATTCATCTTTCCAACGGGACACTCTTTCTGGACGGGACCTTTGTGGCGGGAAAACCTGAAATCGTCCGCAACCGCTTCCCTATGGCCTATAACCCCAACGCCCCGAAACCTGTCCTCTGGCTGAAATTTCTGGATGGCCTGCTCTACTCGGAGGACATCCCCACCTTGCAGGAATATATCGGCTACTGCCTGATTCCCAGCAATAAGGGACAGCGGATGATGGTGATTAAAGGCAACGGCGGCGAGGGCAAGAGCCAGATTGGTGCCGTGCTGGGGCATTTGTTCGGTGTGAATATGAAGGATGGCAGCATTGGGAAAATATCGGAGAACCGATTTGCTCGTGCGGATTTGGAGCATATCCTCCTGTGCGTGGATGACGATATGCGAATGGAAGCCTTGCGACAGACCAACTATGTAAAGTCCATCGTGACCGCCCAGGGCAAGATGGATTTGGAGCGCAAGGGCAAGCAGAGCTATCAGGGATGGATGTGCGCCCGGCTGCTGGCCTTCTCCAACGGAGATTTGCAGGCGCTGTTTGACCGGAGCGACGGATTTTACCGCCGCCAGCTGGTGTTAACCACAAAAGAAAAGCCTGCTGGACGTGTGGATGATCCTGACCTTGCGGAGAAGATGAAAGCCGAGGTGGAGGGCATTCTGCTGTGGGCTTTTGAGGGATTGCAGCGGCTGACCGCCAACAATTTCAAGTTTACCGAGAGCCAGCGCACAAAAGACAATCGGGAGGCCGTCAAACGAGATAACAACAATATCTTTGATTTTCTGGATTCAGACGGGTATATTCGCCGGAAAGCCGATATGTCTGCCAGCTCCAAAGAGCTGTATGAGGCATACCAGATTTACTGCACCGAGAATAATCTGCCCGCCCTGAAACCGCGCAGCTTCAGCGAAGCCCTGATTGCCTGTCAGAGCCGTTACAATCTGGAATACTGCAACAATGTGACCAATGCTGCCGGACGGCGAGTGCGTGGCTTTCTGGGAATCGAGGTACTGGTGAGAACCAATATGTCGGTGTTTTCCGGTGATTCGATGCGTACGTACGTACCGGAAGATGTGCCGGAGGAATGGCGGCGCTGAGCCTTGTACGTACGCTTTGGTTAACCGTGTTCTTGCTTTTATAACAATCTAAGCAGTTGAAAAAGGAGAGAAAACGATGAGCAGACCTCAATATGCCATTCTCCGCTTTGCCAAGTACAAGGGGCCGGAGATCGGGAACATTGAAGCCCACAACGAACGCACCAAAGAGAAATACGCCAGTAATCCAGATGTGGACATCAGCAGGAGCAAGAACAATTTTCATCTGATCGAACCAAAAGGAAAATATCGTGCGGAAGCGGAGCGGCAGATCAAAGAAGTCGGTTGCCGTACCCGGTCAGATAGTGTTCGGGTAGTGGAAGCCCTGGTAACTGCCACACCGGAGTTCTTTCAGGGAAAGAAAAAATCTGCGATCAGAGCCTATTTTCAAGAGGCGCTGACCTTTCTCCAGCAAAACCAAGACCCCAAAACAATCATATCAGCTGTGGTGCATATGGACGAGAAAACGCCCCATATGCACCTTTCTTTTGTCCCTCTGACTGCGGATGGCAGGCTCAGCGCCAAGGAGATCGTGGGAAATAAGAAAAAGCTGACCCAGTGGCAGGACAAGTTCTGGGAACATATGGTGCGGAAATATCCCGACCTGGAGCGTGGGGAAAGTGCCAGCCAAACCGGACGTGACCACATTCCACCCAGAGTGTTCAAAGAGATGACCCGATTGACCAAGCAAAAAGCCAAGCTGGAGGAACTGTTGGCCGGCATTGGAGTCTTTAACGCAAAAAGCAGAGCTGCCGAGATTGCAGCTTTTATGGATCAGTATATCCCGGCTGTGGAGCGGATGTACAACCTCATGAAGAAATATCAGGTGGCATTTACGGAAACCACCGGGGAGAACAAAAAGCTGAAACAGGAGAATGCTCAGCTGGAGCAATCTCTGGAAAAAGCGACCCAGGAAAGCACTTTGAAGCAGCTGGCCGATGCCAAGCTGCAGCGGGACTATGCAGACGCCGTTGCTGTGTTGGATAGCATTCCTAAAGAAGTTTTGGATGCGTATACCCGTGGTGGTCACGGGAGAAAGGAGCGGCCTATTGAGCAAAATCTATGATGATCCGAAATATAATGCGGCGTTTGACCGCTGCATTGATGTAATGACAAAGTTGATGCTGAAATATGGGAAACAGGTTTTGGAACAGCACCAGACGGCTACTCCTGTTTCTTTGCAGAAACAGCCAGATACGAAGCAAATCAGTTCTTTTGCTGACGCTGCTTAAAAGCTATAATTTACACGTTGCGTAATTATTGGGCCGATGCTATAATAATTACACAACGTGTGTTTTTTTGTTTATGGAGATGATGCGATGGACTGCAAAACCAAAATAAAAGAACTGCGGGAAATGACAGGTATGAACCGTAAGGACTTTTGCAATTTTTTTAATATCCCCTATCGGACAGTAACAGAATGGGAACTGGATAACCGCCATGCGCCAGAATATGTCCTGCGTCTTTTGGAGTATTACATCCGCAATGAGGGATTGATAAAATCACCGACTGAACAGAAACACGCCGGAGAAAGGAGTTCCAGCCATGAAAAGACGAACTAAGTGCTATATCTACACGAGAGTTTCCACTTCCATGCAGGTGGATGGATACAGTCTGGACGCCCAGAAGGACAAGCTGCGGAAGTATGCCGAGTATGAAGATATGACCATTGTTGGGGAGTATTCTGATGAAGGCTTTTCCGGCAAGAACATTCAGGGACGACTGGAGTTCCAGCGGATGTTGAGTGATATCCAAGCGGGCAAGGACGATATTTCGTTTGTGCTGGTATACAAACTATCCCGCTTTGGCCGAAATGCAGCGGATGTGCTCAACTCCTTACAGCTGATGCAGGATTTTGGCGTCAACCTGATTTGTGTGGAGGATGGTATTGATTCCTCCAAAGATTCCGGCAAGCTGATGATTTCTGTCCTCTCTGCTGTGGCGGAAATTGAACGTGAAAACATTCGGACGCAGACAATGGCGGGCCGTGAACAGAAAGCCCGGGAGGGAAAGTGGAACGGCGGATTTGCCCCTTATGGCTACAAATTAGTGGATGGTAAACTGGAAATTGCCGAAGATGAGGTAGAAGTGGTAAGGCTCATTTACGACAGATATATCCATACCAACGATGGTATCAACGGTGTGGCAAAATATTTGAATGATCATGGATACAAAAAGAAAATCCGTCAGAACGGTACTATTCCAGGCTTTTCTTCTGCCTTTGTGAAGGATATACTGGACAATCCCGTTTATATGGGAAAGATTGCCTACGGTAGACGCAGAACAGAAAAGAAGCTTGGAACAAGAAATGAGATGCACGTGGTCGAACAGGATGAGTTCCCAATCTACGAAGGTCAGCATGAGGCAATCATTTCGGAAGAAGATTGGCACTTGGCACAGGAGAAACGAAAGGTCAATGCTTTTAGGCGAGAAAAAGTAACTGACCCGGAACACGCGCATATCTTGTCCGGTATCCTGAAATGCCCCTGTTGCGGCAAAAGCCTTTATGGGAACATTGCAAAGGCGCACAGCAAAGACAAGAAAACCCGCTATTACTATTACTGCAAAAACACGTTGGGAGCAACTGGTCACAAATGCACCTTCCGCGTGAACATTGAACAGAAAGAAATGAACCGCATGGTTGCGGCAATCATTTCGGCAATGGTCAATGACCCGCATTTTTCCAAAGCTATCAAGGAGAAAATAGGTTCATCTGTGGATACTGGGGATTTGGAAAAACAGCTTACCACGCTCCAGGCACAGCTCCGACAGACTCTGGGCATCAAATCAAGGCTGGAGCGTCAGATGGACACGCTGGATATCAACGATCCTTATTTCGACAGAAAAATTTTGGATTTACAGCGGCGATATGACGAACAGTATGGTAGAATAGAAGAAATCGAGACACAGATAGATGAAGTAAAAAGCCAGATTCAGAGTATCCGTCAGGAGAAAATCTCCGGCGAAAATATTTACCAACTTCTGCTGGCCTTCGATGAAGTATACGGTGCTGCCACGGAAATTGAGCAAAAAGAGTTTATGAGAGCGTTCATTGAACGAATTGACCTGTATCCAGAAAAGCAGAAAGACGGAAACTGGATTAGGAACATGGTGTTCAATTTCCCGGTTCCTGTGAATGGGCAGGAAGTGAAAGAGTTACCCTTGGAATCTGGGACAACGCTCGAGACGATATGCCTGTTGTCCAAACGTCACGCAAACTAACATAAACCCAAGCGAAGATTACTGCAAAGCCGCTGTAATACGGTTGGGATTTTCTTCCTTACAGCGACGGATATTCATTTGAATTGAATCGATATTTCACAACAGGCGGGTCAGTTCCACCGGAATTGCCCGTATGCCGTTATAGGAGGTTCAAGGATGATTGCTCTTGTGGAGCCCTGTGAAAGATACCTGAACTCATACATGGAGGCCGGTGACGAGTACAGACGCAACGGCGTTCAGACCTATGCCTTTGATGATGCACGGGCGTATGACATTTTTGAAAAATACGACAACTACAGAAATGAGCGCAATTTGCCTCCGGATCGTGTGGGATCTCACTTTTACTGGCTGGTGAACGAGGACAGGGACTACTTTATCGGAGAAATCAGTGTACGCCACAAACTGACCGACGCCCTGAAGCGGTATGGCGGACATATCGGCTACGGCATCCGTTTTTCAGAATGGAACAAGGGCTACGGCACCCTGATGCTTGGACTGGCGCTGGAAAAAGCCAAAAGCCTTGGTATCTCCACCGTTTTAATCACCTGCGACGACGACAATCCAGGCTCTGCGAAAGTAATGGAAAACAATGGTCTTGTGTTGCAGGACAAGATTGCCAACTGTGTGGACGGGCGCACAATAACCACCCGAAGATACACCAAAGCTTTATGAGCTCGAGTATTCCCGGATTATGTTTTTCCTGCTCCATGCTTTGTCACACCGGTCCGAAGGCTGCATCCCGGATAAAGGCCCGCCTGCGGAAATGAATACCGCACCCGTCACATTTATGGCCATATGAGGAGGGATTTCCATGGCGCTCCAAAATGATTTGTACCGCTTCGTCTCTGCCCAGCAAACCAGCTACCGGCAGGCTCTGGCAGAAATTCAAAACGGCCGGAAAGTTACCCACTGGATGTGGTTTATCTTTCCTCAGCTGCAGGGATTGGGGCACAGTGCCACATCACAGTATTATGCCATTCGTAGTCTGGATGAGGCCAGAGCCTATCTTCAGGACCCATATCTCGGCGGCAATCTGCTGGAGATTTCCCGTGCCCTTCTCGCGCTGGATACCAATGATCCCGTGCAGGTGTTCGGACGCCCCGATGACCGCAAACTCTGCTCTTCCATGACACTGTTTGCCTGTGCCTCACCGGAATGCACTGTTTTCAGCCAGGTGCTGCAAAAATATTTCGGCGGCAGAAAAGATCGCCGCACGCTTCGAATGCTGGGCATTGGGGATGATGCATAATCGCCCCTCTGTTTGCCTCTTCCACAAGCCTTGGGGCAGACTTGAGAGCCGTTGTTTGATCGTTTGACGCCTGTTCATTTTGCCCAATTCGATTTACTTTATTTGAGCAGCTTGCCGAAAAAACATATACAGCCGAGAAACCGATTGACTTCCCTGTTTGCGCGTGCTATCATGGCAACAGTGAATTTTAGTTGGATTGTTACCGGTAATGCGGGCTAGACCAACTCCGTCGGGACCTTCTGGAAACAGGGATGGTATTTGATGGGGCTGGTTATTTTTTTGCCCTGGCGGTTTGAGGAGGCTTACAGGATGCGGATCAAAAAGGTCATCAACAACAACATCCTGTGCGTTGTCGATGACAAGGGCGCCGAGCTGATTGTGACAGGCCGCGGCCTGGGCTTCGGGCGTAAGATCGGCCAGCGGGTCGACGCATCCGACGTGGAAAAAGTCTACCGCATGGAGGATAAAACCGAACAGCGCCGGCTTCGGGAACTGGTGGAACAGATTCCTCTGGAACATCTGGCGCTGACCGAAGACCTGATTGCCGAGATCAAGTCCACGATTCACCAACCACTCAACGAGTCTCTTCTCATTACCCTGGCTGATCACATCAGCTTTGCCATCCAGCGCAAGGCTCAGGGCATCGAGTTCAAGAACCCCCTGGCCGGAAGCATCCTCTGCTACTACCCTGCCGAATATCAGTTGGGACAGCGATGCCTCTCCCTGATCCGGGAGCGCTGCGGTGTGGACCTTAATCCCGATGAGGCCGCCTTTATCGCCCTGCATATCGTCAATGCCGAGCTCAACACCACCATGAGCGAAATGTACGACATCACCCGCCTGATTGAGGGCGTGATCGAGGTGGTTGAGTATTTTTACCGGGATCTGGGCGTTTTTGACCGGGAGTCTCTCGCCTTCAACCGGTTTGTAGTGCACCTGAGATATTTTGCCCAGCGCCTTTTCCAGGACAAGCTCATGACCGACAGCCCCGATGAAAGCGATGCCGCCTTCCGCGCACTGATCGCGCGCAACTGCAAACAGCATTACAAATGCGCCCAGTGTGTTGCGGAATATGTCAAGAACACCTGGCACAAGACCCTCTCGCAGGAAGAACTGATTTATCTGACCATCCACCTCAAACGGGTCAGCGGAGATCTCCGCGAGGTCCCCTCCTGATTCGTCATCGCAGTCACAATTGAATATTTCCAGGATAGTGACTTCATCCTTGTTATGTAGGCTAGACCTGTACATACCTTGTCTCATACCTTGAGGCAGGTCTGTATAGGTCTATTTTTATATAAAGTCCCTGTTTTTCCACCATTGCATGATCCACAAGGAGGAATCGGAATGAAAGACAAAATTTTCGGCGTTTTACAGCGAGTCGGGCGCTCCTTTATGCTGCCCATCGCACTGCTGCCGGTGGCAGGCCTGCTGCTCGGCATCGGCAGTTCCTTTACCAATGAGACGATGCTGGCTGCCTACGGATTGTCCGGCGTCATCCATCAGGGCACCCTCATCTACACCATCCTCGACATCATGAATCAGTGCGGCAGCGCGATCTTCAACAACCTCGCCCTGCTGTTCGCCATGGGCGTTGCCATCGGCATGGCCAAGAAGGAGAAGGAAGTGGCCGCCCTTTCCGGTGCCATCGCCTACCTGGTCATGAACACCGCCATCAGCGCCATGATCAATGCTGCCGGCGGCGTTGAGGCCATGGCCCCCAATACCACCACCTCCATGCTGGGCATCACCACCCTGCAGATGGGCGTCTTCGGCGGCATTATCGTCGGTCTTGGTGTTGCTGCGCTGCACAACCGCTTTTACAAGACCCAGCTGCCCCAGGTACTCTCCTTCTTCGGCGGAACCCGCTTTGTTCCCATTGTATGTACCGCGGTCTATCTGGTCGTCGGCATCGCCATGTTCTACGTATGGCCGGTGGTGCAGACCGGCATCGGCATGCTGGGCAATCTGGTCATCAGCTCGGGCTATATCGGCACCTGGATCTACGGCCTGATCGAGCGCGCTTTGATTCCCTTCGGCCTGCACCACGTATTCTACATGCCCTTCTGGCAGACTGCCGTCGGTGGTACCGCCATCGTCGACGGTGTGACCGTTCAGGGTGCGCAGAATATCTTCTTTGCCGAGCTTGCTTCCAAGAGCACCACTGTTTTCTCGGTTGAGGCCACCCGGTTCATGGCAGGCAAGTTTCCCCTCATGATTTTCGGTCTGCCCGGTGCTGCCTTGGCCATGTACCGCACCGCCCGTCCCGAAAAGCGCAAGGTCGTTGCCGGTCTGCTGCTCTCCGCCGCGCTGACCTCCATGCTTACCGGTATCACTGAGCCGCTGGAATTCACCTTCCTCTTCGTAGCGCCCGCCATGTACGCCGTTCACTGCGTCTATGCCGGTCTGTCCTATATGCTGATGCACATCTTTAACGTAGGTGTGGGCATGACCTTCTCCGGCGGCCTCATCGACCTGACCCTCTTCGGCATCCTGCAGGGCAACGAGAAAACCCACTGGATCTGGGTCGTCATCGTCGGTGTCTTCTATTTTGTTCTGTACTATTTCACCTTCTATTTCATGATCACCCGCATGAACCTCAAGACGCCCGGCCGTGAGGACGACGGCGAGGAAACCAAACTGTATACCCGCGCCGACTTCAAGGAGAAGACCGGCGTCGGCCCCGATACCGCAAACGGCGCCAAGAGCAGCGACGCCACCTCCGAGATGATCCTGCGGGGTCTGGGCGGCAAGGCCAACCTTTCCGATGTGGACTGCTGCGCCACCCGTCTGCGCGTGACTGTTGTGGACCCCGGCAAGGTCAATGACGCCATCCTGCGTCAGACCGGCGCTTCCGGCGTTGTGCACAAGGGCGACGGCATTCAGGTCATCTACGGGCCTCAGGTTGCCGTCATCAAATCCAACCTGGTGGACTTTATGGAAACTCCTGCCGCCGATGCCGTCACCATCGACGACGGCAAGCCTGCCGCCAGCCAGTCTGCCCCCACTGCCTCCCCCGCTCCCGCAAAATCCAAGATGACTCCCGAGACTCTGGCCGCTCACATGACCGGCACCGTCGTGCCCATGTCCGAGGTCAAGGACGAGGCTTTTGCTTCCTGCGCCCTGGGTGAGGGCGCCGCCATCGAGCCCTCCGAGGGTAAGCTCTACGCCCCCGCCGACGCCGTCGTGGATAATCTCTTCGATACCCACCACGCCATCGGCCTTGTGACCTCTACCGGCGCCGAGATCCTGCTGCACATCGGCATTGACACCGTCAAATTGGGCGGCAAGCACTTCACACCCCACGTCAAGACCGGCGACAAGGTGAAAAAGGGCGATCTGCTCATCAGCTTTGATCTGGACGCCATCCATGCCGAAGGTTACCTCTGCACTACCCCGCTCATCGTCTGCAACACCGACGATTATGCCGCGGTCAAAACGCTGGCCTCCGGCAGCGTGAAGGCCGGTCAGGACTTTGTAAGCGTGGAGTAATTCTTCCCGCAGACAGAAATTTCTGTGCCTATCCTTGCATCCGTTAAGGCAGTTTTTCGCCCCCGGGCCCGGCATCCGCCGCCTGCCCGGGGGCGTTTTTGCGTCCGGGTGACGGTATTGACAAGGGGCGGGATTTTCTGCTATACATGGATAAGCCGCTGTTTGTTCTTATCAGGGACTGCTGCGGCCAATCCATGGGAGGAAATCTGCGATGAGTGAAATTCTGATTGTTGACGACGAAGCCGCCATAGCGGATCTGGTGGAAGTCTGTCTGAAAAATGAAGGCTACCAGGTGCACAAGTTTTACAACGCCACCGACGCCCTGGCCTGTCTGGAACGCTGCGAGCCAGACCTGGCCATTCTGGATGTCATGCTGCCCGATATGGACGGTTTTGCCCTGTGCCAGAAAATCCGCCAGAGCCACCTTTTCCCCATCATCATGCTGACCGCCCGGGTGGAGGACATGGACAAAATCATGGGCCTGACCCTGGGCGCGGACGATTACATCACCAAGCCCTTCAATCCGCTGGAGCTCATCGCCCGTGTCAAGACACAGCTGCGCCGCTATACCCGCTACAACAAGAGCGAGACCGCTGCCCGGGAACCGGAAGAATACGATTTCCGCGGGCTGCAAATCTGCAAAAGCAATCACAAATGCCTTCTGTTCGGGGAGGAGCTCTCCCTGACTCCGCTGGAATTTTCCATTCTGTGGTATCTGTGCGAGCGCCGCGGCAGTGTAGTCTCCAGCGAGGAACTGTTTGAGGCTGTCTGGGGCGAGAAATATATGGACAGCAACAACACCGTCATGTCCCACATTGCACGGCTGCGGGAAAAGATGCATGAACCCAGCCGCAAGCCTAAATTCATCAAGACTGTCTGGGGGGTGGGCTACACCATTGAGTAAGAAAAGCAAACGGGCCAAGCCGCGCTGGACCCAGTACGGCCGCAGCGCCTTTTCCACGGTATGGCTGTATCTTCTCTCGCTGGCCGGCGCAGCGGCAGCCATTTTTCTTATCTTTCTGATCGGGCTCAACCTCTATCATACGCTGGTCAACATCTACTATTATTCCCAAAACGTCTTTCTTGTCCGGATCACCCTGCCTCTCTATTACTTTATGGCAGGGGTCCGGGATGCCGCCCTGCTGGTTGTGATCCTTCTTTGCGGAAGTGCCTGGTTTTTTGTGACATACTGGTTTTTCCGTTACCCGCAAAAGCAGCTGAACACCGTAGTGAATGCCGCCGCTCATTTGCTGGATGAGGATTCCTCCTATCTGCAGCTCCCGCCTGAGCTGAACATAGCCGAGGCTCAGCTGCGACTGGCCCGCCAGCAGGCGCAGCGCAGCGCTCAGATTGCCCGGGAGGCCGAGCAGCGCAAAAATGATCTGATCGTCTATCTGGCCCATGACCTGAAAACGCCCCTGACCAGCGTGATCGGATATCTGACCCTGCTGAGAGACGAGCCCCAAATCTCCACCGAGCTGAGAGCCCGCTACACCAACATCGCCTTGGACAAGGCCGAACGGCTGGAAGATCTCATCAACGAATTCTTTGACATCACCCGCTTCAACTTGTCCCACATTGAGCTGGAACCCCGCATCACCGATCTGACCCGCATGCTGGAACAGGTGGTCAGCGAGTTTGGCCCCATGCTTGCCGAAAAGCATCTTTCCTGCCGGACCGATCTGCCTGCGCGGATGGAGTATGCCTGTGACCCCGACAAAATGGCCCGGGTATTTGACAATCTGCTGCGCAACGCCTGTCATTACAGTTATCCCGATACAGAGGTCACGATTCAGGCCGAGGTTTTGCCGTCGGAGATTGTGCTGACCTTTGAAAACCACGGCCGCACCATTCCGCCGGAAAAGCTGGACCGTCTGTTTGAACAGTTCTTCCGTCTGGATGAGTCTCGGGCCAGCCGGACCGGCGGCGCAGGCCTTGGTCTGGCCATTGCCAAAGAGATCGTGGAGCTGCACAGGGGTACCATCACCGCGGAAAGTGCCGACGAACGAATCCGGTTTATTGTCCGGCTGCCCCTGGCGGCACCCGCTTCGGGCAAATCCCTCTCTTCCAATGCCGCCGCAAGAAAATCGTAAGATTTTATAAGGAAAATCACAAACTCTTTATCAAAAAGTCTTGAAACCTCAAATGCTCCGCCCTGCTACCATATTAGGCAGCGGGCGGAGCATTTTTCTTGTCATCCGTCCGCCGGGACAGTTCCCATGCCCCTTTTGTGCTCCAGATTCCGGAACACAAGGACGGCGGCATCTCTGTCCGCACATTTGGTCGGGAGGTTTTTGTGATGACTTGCAAAAGAATACTTGTTCTGTTTGGAGGCTGCTCCAGCGAGCATGAGGTTTCTCTGGTGTCGGCGTCGGCAGTAATTGCCAATCTGGATGCATCCCGGTATGAAGCAATCCCGGTGGGCATCACCAAGGAGGGACGCTGGCTGCGGTACACCGGCCCTGTGGAGGCAATCTCAACAGGAGAATGGTGCAAAAACACCGCCTGGTGTACCCCCTGTGCCGTGGCCCTCGACCGTGGGGCAAATCTTCTGATGCTCTGCGGCGGCCTGCCCCGCTCGGAACATTACGATGCCGTTTTCCCGGTTCTGCACGGCAGAAATGGGGAGGACGGAACCGTACAGGGACTCTTTGAGCTTGCCGGTGCCCCGCTGATCGGCTGCGGCACTCTGTCCAGCGCCCTCTGCATGGACAAGGACCGGGCACACCGGCTGGCTGCTCTGGCCGGCGTGGAGGTTCCCAAAAGCTTTGCCTTTGGCCGGGATGCCGCCTTTGACGAGATTCTGAAGCGCGCCGGAGAACTGGGGTGGCCCCTTTTCGTCAAGCCGGTTCGGGCAGGTTCCTCCTTCGGCGTCAGCCGGGTGAAGGAGCCTCTGGCTCTGCCCGACGCCGTACGGGAAGCTTTCCAGTATGACAGCGAAATCCTGCTGGAGGAAGCAGTGCCCGGCTTTGAGGTGGGATGTGCAGTGCTGGGCAGCCAGACCCTTATCACCGGCGCCGTAGATGAGATTGAACTGTCCCAGGGCTTCTTTGATTATACCGAGAAGTACACGCTCAAGACCTCCGCCATCCACTGTCCCGCCCGTATCCCGGAAGAAACCGCTGGGCACATCCAGGAGGCTGCCCGCAAAATCTATCGCGCTCTAGGCTGCCGTGATTTTGCCAGGGTAGATATGTTCTTGACGCCGGAAGGCCGAATTGTCTTCAATGAGGTGAACACCATTCCCGGTTTCACCTCCCACAGCCGCTATCCCAGCATGATGAAGGCGGCAGGCATCGGCTTTTCCGAACTGCTGACCCGCATGATTGAACTGGAGGTGCCCCAGCAATGAAAGTGCTGACCTGTTCAGAGCTTGAGACATCCCGCAGGGATTTGATGCTTGTCAACCGCAGCCATCCCCTGCCGGACAGCACCGTTCCTGAGCTGGCTGCGCCCGATCCCGCGTATCCCGAAATTCTGATGGAGCGCCGCGCTTCCCTGCTGCTTTCTGCCTGTATCCGGGCCGCGGGCGGAGAGGGACAGATCATTCCTGTTTCCGGCTGGCGCAGCCATGCAGAGCAGCAGGCTATCTGGGACGACACCATGAAAAAGGAAGGCCCCTCATTCACCCGCAGCTATGTGGCTTACCCCGGATGCAGCGAACACGAGACAGGGCTTGCCATTGACCTGGCCCTGGCTGCTCCCGAGATCGACTTCATCCGCCCCAACTTTCCTTACGACGGTGTTTGCGGGAGCTTTCGCCGCCTTGCCCCCCGCTACGGTTTTGTAGAGCGCTACCGGGCCGACAAGCAGGCCGTAACCGGCATTGCCGCCGAACCCTGGCACTTCCGCTATGTAGGCGTACCCCACGCCCTGCTCATGGAACATTACGGTGTCTGCCTGGAAGAGTACCTCGACCTGCTGTGCCGTCAGGAACTGACCTGCACACTGGAAAACGGCCGGAAGGTGTATGTCTCCCGCACCGATGACCACACCGCCGGGCAAAACACCTCCGACGGCTGTGTCCGGCAGGCCTTCTGCGACAATGCGGGCGGCTTTATCCTGACCCGGTGGGAGGGCATCGTATGATGCGGCGGCAGTCCCCTGCCCTGGACGGCTTCCGGCTGATGGCTGCGGTACTGGTGGTCGCCATCCATACCTCGCCGCTGGCCGGCCTTTCCGTCGGGCTGGATTTCTGGCTGACCCGGGTAGCTGCCCGGGTGGCAGTCCCCTTTTTTCTCATGATCAGCGGATATTTTCTTGCACGGAATCAATGGAAGGGTACCGGAAAATTCATCAAAAAGACCCTGCTTCTGTATGGTGCGGCCATCGTGCTGTATCTGCCTTTGAATCTGTACGCGGGAGGCTTTTCATTCTCCCAATGGCTGCGGGCTGTGTTGTGGGAAGGAACGCTCTATCACCTGTGGTATTTTCCTGCCCTGATCTGGGGAGTCATGTTGACCCGGCTGCTCCTTCGCCTGGAAGAGCGCCCCGCCCTGGCCGCCGCCGTGGTACTCTACCTGATTGGGCTGGGCGGGGACAGCTACTACGGAATCGTCTCACGTCTGCCGGTATTCCGGCACTTCTATGACTGGATCTTTGCCATAACGGAGTACACCCGCAACGGGGTATTCCTGGTTCCGCTGTTTTTGCTCCTGGGTGCGCGGAGCATCCGGCTGCGGGCAAAAGTTTCTGCTGCCGGTTTTTGCCTTGTCCTGTCCGGCATGAGTCTGGAGGCATTTTTTCTACGCAGCATGGATGTCCAGCGCCATGACAGCATGTACCTGCTGCTGCCCCTGTGCATGATTTTTCTGTTTTCGCTGCTCCTTGGCTGCAACCATGGGCGAATCCATGCTGCGCGGGACCTGTCCCTGCTGATCTACCTTCTGCATCCGGCCTGCATCGTCATGGTCCGTGCACTGGCCAGGCTGACGCACACCTGGTCTGTTTTTGTGGAAAGCAGTCTGCCGCACTTTCTCGCCGTATTGTCCTTGACTGTGGCGCTCTCCCTGATCCTGTACCGGCTGCGTCCGCTGCCTTCCCCCGCCCGGTCCCGTGCCTGGCGGGAGATCGACCTTGACGCCCTGCGCAGCAACGCCCGGCTTCTCACCCAGGCTGCCGGCCCCGGCTGTGAGCTGATGGCTGTTGTCAAGGCGGATGCCTATGGACACGGTGCAAAAGAGGTGGCCCGCACATTGCAGCGGGACGGCATTCGCGCCTTCGCCGTCGCATGCCCGGCAGAGGGAATTGCTCTGCGGCGAGCAGGGATTCGGGGCTGTATCCTCATCCTTGGCTGGACCCCGCCGGAGCAGGCACCGCTGCTCGCCCGGTGGCGTCTGACCCAGACCGTGGCCGATATCGAACACGGCCGTGCCCTTGCAAATGCCGGATACCATGTGCATGTGCATCTGGCTGTTGATACCGGCATGCATCGGCTGGGGATTCCCGCCGACGACATTGCTGCCATTGCCGAAATGTATCGCCTGCCCGGCATCCGGGTGGACGGCATCTTTTCTCACCTGTGCGTTTCCGACAGTCTGCTGGCGGACAACGTGGAATATACCAATCGGCAGGCCGGTGCATTCAGCCATGCCGTGCAGCAGCTGACCGACATGGGAATCCATCCCGGAAAGACTCATCTGATGGCCAGCTACGGCATTCTCAATCGCTCCTGCGAGGGGACCGATTACGCCCGGGCGGGGATCGTTCTGTACGGTATATACAGCGATGATTCCCCTGTCTGCCGGAATCTGGATCTGCGGCCGGTGTTATCCCTGCGCGCCCGCATCGCATCCGTCCGCAGCCTTGCCCCGGGAGATACTGCCGGTTACGGACGTGCCTTTACCGCCAGTCGCCCCACCCGGCTCGCAGCGGTGACCATCGGATACGCCGACGGCCTGCCCCGATGTCTGGCGGAACGGGGAGGCAGAGTCCTCATCCGCGGTATCCCCTGCCCCATGGTGGGGCGCATGTGCATGGACCAGCTGCTGGTGGATGTGACCGACGTGGCCGATACGGCCCCGGGGGATATGGTAACGCTGATCGGGCGGGACAGTATGGCAGAGATTCGTGCCGAGACAGTGGCGGAACAGTGCGGGACCATCACAAACGAACTGCTCTCCCGGCTGGGGCACCGTCTCCCTGTCGTAGCTGCCGGGCAAAATCGCAGCCTTCCCCATATGCTCAAAGCGGTCTTGTCTGAATATCTGTGACCTGCCCAATAGGCCTCCTTCCCGTACACAAAAAAGCCGACACAAAGGATTTCACTCCCTTGTGTCGGCTTTTTCTGTGAAGCTTGATGCTCAGCGGAATTCTATGCCATCCTCCGCATAGATGCGGGTGCGGAGAATATGACACTGCCAGGCAGGCAGACCGTACTGTTCCTGCAGATGCCCCACCAGCAGCGCCGGGTTCAGGTTAAGGGCATCCCCCGCGGGCAGACGGATAGAAAAGGAGGCCTGCTCCCCATTTACCTTGTACGGCACACTGGGGATATACTGCTTGAGATCCAGCTGCTTTTTGCCGCTCTTGGTCTTTTTCTCCACCAGGACGCTCTCCCGGGCATTGTAGGCATCCAGGGCCTGTGCGGCGCTGGCAGGCAGCGTGATGGTGTAATCGGCGGCCTGAATGCGGCCCATCTTCATAACGGCAGGGCCGATGCTGACCAGACGCAGTCCTTCCGGCAAGGCCGGGCGCAGCGCCTCGGCCCAGGCTTCATAATCGGGAGTTTCCTCCTCAGTCTTGACCTCGCAGCTTTCGCAGAGGCTCTCCTGCCCCAGTGCCAGCGGGCAGGAAAATGCCAGATAGATATGCGGGTTAAAGCCCTTGGTATACCATACCGGCAGCCCGCTGCGCTTGAGAGCGCGGTGCATGACCCGCTGCAAATCCAGCAGCGAAATGTATGCGGCCTCGCCGCGTTTTTCAAACCAGATCCTTACTGTATTCAAAGCAGGGCCCTCCCAACAGCTTGTTGGCGCCGCATCCGTTGCACTGACGGTTGCACGGCTGAGTGGTCTCGGCGCGCAGGGCTTTTTCATACTCCCGCGCCAGGAACGCCTGGCTGACGCCCACATCCAGATGCGCCCAGGGTGTCACCTCGTCCAGGGCGATCTCACGGTAATTGTAGAAATCCGGATCAACGCCGCAGGTCTTGAATGCTGCCAGCCAGCGGTCATAGTCGAAGTATTCTTCCCAGGTGTCAAAGAAGGCCCCGTTTTCAAAGGCAGTCTCAATGACGCGGCCCAGGCGGCGGTCTCCCTTGGCAAAGACGCCCTCCAGCACACTGGTGGCGCTGTCATGGTAGTTGACCTTGATCTTGCGGGAGTGGACGCAGCTGAGCAGATACTTCTGCTTTTCCCGCAGCGTCTCCCGGCGATCCTGGGCGCAGAACTGGAAGGGAGTGTCCGGTTTGGGCACAAAACAGGCCACGCTGATGGTCACCTGCACGCCCTTTCCCTTGGCATGGTCCAGGCTGTAATACAGGTCCACCACCTTCTGGGCAGTGTCGGCAATGCCCTTGATGTCCTCCAGCGTCTCGGTGGGCAGGCCCATCATGAAGTAGAGCTTGACCGAGGTATAGCCCTCCTGGAAGGCAATGGTGCAGGTGCGCTCGATCTGCTCCCAGGTGACATTTTTGTTGATAACATCCCGCAGCCGCTGGGTACCGGCCTCAGCAGCAAAGGTCAGGCCGCTCTTGCGGACCTTGGTGGTCTTTTCCACCAGGCTCTGGGAGAAGTTGTCCACCCGCAGAGAGGGCAGCGACAGACTGACATGGTCGGCCTCGGCCCAGGCATTGAGCCGGTCCAGGACTTCCTCCAGTTTGGAGTGGTCGGAGGTAGAAAGGCTGGTCAGGCTGAGTTCATCGTAGCCGGTGTTGCGGCAGAGCGCCCGGGCGGAATCGCTGATGAGCTTGGGGGACCGCTCCCGGAAGGGACGGTAGATCTGCCCTGCCTGACAGAAACGGCAGCCGCGGACACAGCCGCGCAGCACCTCCACACAGGCGCGGTCCTGCACAGCGCCGATCATGGGAACGATGAAGTTCTCCGGCGGGACAAAGCTGTCCAGGTCCTTGACGATGGCTTTAATGATCTTCTCAGGAGCATGGGGATTGTTGGGGTGCACCGACGCAATGCGGCCGTCCGGCAGGTAGGTCACGTCGTAGAAGGACGGGATATAGACACCGGGGATGCCGGCCAGTTTTTCCAGCAGCTGCTGTTTGGTCAGGCCCTGCTTTTTGCCCTCTTCCACCGCGGCGCAGATATCCTGCAGCATCTGCTCGCCCTCACCCAGCTGCATGACATCAAAGAAGTCTGCCATGGGCTCGGCGTTGCAGACACAGGGGCCGCCTGCAATGATGAGGGGCCAGCTTTCGTCCCGGTCCTCCGCCCGCAGCGGGATGCCGGAAAGGCGCAGCATGGCCAGGATATTGGTATAGCAGAGCTCATATTCCAGCGTGAAACCCACAATGTCAAACTGGGACAGCGGAGTCTTGCTCTCCAGCGTATACAGCGGGATATCGTGGGCTTCCATCTGGGCTTTCATGTCGGTCCAGGGCATGAAGGCACGCTCGCACCACCAGTTTTCATGGCGGTTCAACAGCTCATACAGGATCTTCTCGCCCAGAAAAGACATGCCGATCTCATAGATATCCGGAAAGCAGAAGGCAAACCGGACATCCATCTTATCAGCATCCTTGTTGACCGAGTTGTACTCGCCGCCTGTATAGCGGGCAGGCTTCTGGACTTCCATCAGGACCTGTTTGAGCGCCTGCTGCACCTGGGCGGCAGGAATGGTCCGGGTATCCTCGCGGTTTGTGGGCATGGGGTGTCCTCCTGTTGTGATCAGGCCCGGTCAGGGCACAAAGGTAAAATCGATACGGCCAAGCTGAATATTGGCTGCCGCCGAGCGCACCTGCATGGGATCGCCCAGCATCCAGTGACGGCCGGTAAGCGGATCGTAAATGCGCACGCCCTCGGTGACGACAGGTTCGCCCTTGCACAGTTCCGCCGAGGGAACAAAGCCCTCAACACTGTTGTCCAGCGCCACAAAGACGCCGCGCTGGGTAATGCCGGAAACCGTACCGGTATATGTTTCGCCCAGATGGGCGGACATATATTCGGCCTTGTAGCAGTCCTCCACGTCGCGCTCGATGCGCTGGGCATCCACTTCCTTGCGGCTGGACTGCTCGCAGGCACGGGCTGCAAAGTCCTGATACTGGACAGTCAGCTGCTGGGCGCTCTCTCCCAGCAGCATATCGGTGAGAATGCGGTGAATGGCCAGGTCGGGGTACCGGCGGATGGGACTGGTGAAATGGGCGTAATCCTCCAGCACCAGACCGAAGTGGCCCTTGGGCTCGGGGGAATACTTGGCCTTTTGCATGCTGCGCAGGATGCCGGTGTGCACCGGGATCTGGATGGGCTCGCCCCGGGTCTTGTCCAGCAGGGCAGCCAGTTCCAGCTGAGTGGGGACCTCCCCCTTGAAGCGGACATCCAGGGCGCAGGCCTTGAGCATGGTCATGAGCTTTTCCAGACGCTCGGCGTCGGGGGCCTCATGAATCCGGTAGAGGAAGGGCACCTTGTGGGTGCGGCCGGCGTTGGCGGCACACTGGTTGGCCAGCAGCATAAATTCCTCGATCATGCACTCGGAGACGCCGCGCTCCCGCTTGACCACGTCGATGCATCGGCCCTTCTCATCCAGAACCAGCTTGGCCTCGGTGGATTCGATGTCCATGCCCCCCCGGGCCTTGCGCAGGGCCAGGCGCTTCTCGTACAGTTCCCGCATGACCGGCAGCTGGGCCGAGACAGCGACATACTTTTCCCGGATGGCCTCGTCCGCGGTGTCGTCCAGCAGGGCGTTGATCTCCTTGTAAACGCCCTTGACGCGGCTGCGGATGACCGTCTTGACAAAGCGGTACTGGCGGATATTGCCGTTTTCATCCAGCTGCATCAGGCAGGAGAAGGCCAGGCGGGTCTCGTCCTCGTTCAGGCTGCAGATGCCGTTGGAGAGCTGCTTGGGCAGCATGGGGATAACCTTGTCGGCGTAGTAGATGCTGGTGGCGCGCTCAAAGGCTTCCTTATCCAGAGCCGAATCCGGCTTGACATAGTGGCTGACATCCGCAATATGGACGCCCAGCTCATAGCCGCCGTCGTTGAGCTTCATCAGGCTGATGGCGTCGTCGATGTCCTTGGTCTCCGCCGAGTCGATGGTGAAGATGGGGATTCCCCGCAGGTCCATGCGGTGCTGGATCTCGGCCTGGGTGACCCGGGCGCGGCCAATGACCCTGGCCTCTTCCAGAACTTCCTCGGGGAATTCCTGACGGACCTCACGGCCGTAGAGAATGGCCTTGGCGCACTCCCCCGCCACCTCGGAGGAACCGAAGCGCTGCATGATGGAGACGCGATGATCGGCATGGCGGTCGCCGCGCAGGGAGAGCAGCGCACCGGCCTTGTCGCCGGGGCGGACGCCCATGTCCTCCCCCTTGCGGATGATGATGTTGACGCCGCTGCAGCCGTCCGGCTCCAGGGCCAGGCGGCCGTCATCGGTGCGGACGACGGTGCCCGCAATGGTGTTGTGGGGCTCGGTCACCTCGACGACCTCACCCTCCGAGCTGCCCTCCACGCGGGGATGGTCGAACAGCCGCACCATGATCTTATCCTTGGGCATGGCGCCGTGCAGAGCGCGGCCGGGGATGAAGATATCCCCTTCTCCATCGTCCCGGGAGGCAAAACCGAAGCGGGCCGCCAGCTTGACCAGCGTGCAGGGAATGGCCGCGGGGAGATTCTCGTTCTCCACTGTGGCCAGACCCGGGGCATACTGACCGTTTTTCATGGTCAGCTCACCCGATGCCACCATCGAGGAGACGGTGTAGCGCAGACGGTTGCCGTCCACTTTAAGCTCCGCCTGAAGCTCGCGCAGATAATGGGGCTTGCGTCTGACGGCTTTCAGGATATTCTGTTTCAGGGTTGTCATATACTTTTACTCCTCCATAACGTCGTCCTGCCGTCCGGCAGGACCCTTCCGGCGGGGATATTCCCTATCCCCAAATTCATCTTTCCCACAAAAAAACTTGCGTACACACAGAAACGGCCCGCTGCATCAGCGGACCGTCCCTCAACGAATCAACCGGCTCAACCAAGGCGCGCACTGAGCACGCAGACAACGAGCGTCGCGACAAAGAAGATCGCGCCGCAGACCTTGGTGGCCTTTGCCAGCTTGGCGTCGATGCCGCGCTCACGGCCGGCTGCCATAAAGCTGTTGTCGCCCATGATGGCGGCGGACAGGCCCTGGCCCTTGCTTTCCTGCGCAAGAGTAAAGACAATGATGAAAAGCGAAACGGCAACCAGAATAACGCCGAAAACGATCTCGTAAACGCTCATTGAAAAGTTCTCCTTCACATTCTAATGCAAATAGTAGTGTAGCATACAATTTTGCGGATTGCAAGCCGGAAGTGCCGCACAAGGCAGTTTTTTTGCCGATTTTCCCTATAAAGTCTCAAAACTTTACAGGCTCAGCTGTTCTGCCGTGTCCTCCTGCCGCAAAAGAGCGCCCGCAGCGGGCAGGCTGCGTACCCGGAAGCGATGGGGATTGGTCAGCTCCAGCCCCTCCGCCGGCTGCACTTTGGCAATGCGCTGGTTCTTTTTCAAGGTGACCACGTTAACGCCCGCCGTGTCGCGGGTGGTCTTGGCCGGGATGAGAGCGCTGCCCGCCAGCAGCAGACGGTTGCCGGTGGTGTAGATGGCCAGCTCGGCCTCCTCCTTCATCTGGAACATACAGGCAAGTTCCTCCTTGTCGCTGTAGGCCTTGAGCAGCTTTTTGCGGTTCTGCTTGGTCTCGTAGCTGGCCAGGGGAACCTTGGCACACTTGCCGTTCTGGAAGAAGAAGAGCATATACCCGGCATAGTCGGTGGTGACCGCCATGTAGACGGGCACCTCCCCTTCCTCCATGCCCAGGCGGGACGCCACATAGTCGCCCAGTACGCTGGCTTTGCCATCCCCGAAGTCTGCTGCCCGGGACTTGTAGACCTGGTGGTGGTTGGTGAAGAAGAGCAGTTCCACCGCATTGGACGCCTCGATGGTGGCCACGATCTCGTCGCCGTCCTTGAGCTTCTGCTCGCCGGACATGCGCAGGCTCTGGGGCGTGATCTTCTTGAAATAGCCGTCCCGGGTGTAGAACAGGGTGACGGGATAGTCGGGGATCTCCTCCGCCTCGTCGCCGTCGTCGGCATCCGGCACCTCGTAGAGGATCTCACTCTTGCGGGGCTGGCCGTACTTCCTGGCCACGTCGGCCAGCTCAGCCATGATGATCTTGTTGATGCGGGCCGGGCGCTTGAGCACATCCTCCAGGTCGGCGATGTCCTTTTCCAGCTCGGAGATCTCCTCGGTGCGCTTGAGGATGTACTCCCGGTTGAGGTGGCGCAGCTTGATCTCCGCCACATACTCGGCCTGGACCTCGTCAATGCCGAAACCAATCATCAGGTTGGGGACGACCTCGGCCTCCTCCGCCGTCTCGCGGACGATGCGGATGGCCTTGTCGATGTCCAGCAGGATGGCCGCCAGACCTTTGAGCAGGTGCAGGCGTTTCTGCTTGCCCTTGAGGTCGTAGTAGGTGCGGCGGCGGACACACTCGGCGCGGAAGGCGATCCACTCCAGCAGAATGCCCCGCACGCCCAGTACCCGAGGCTGGCCGCCAATCAGCAGGTTGAAGTTGCAGGCAAAGCTGTCCTCCAAAGGCGTTGCCTTGAACAGCCGGGCCATGAGCTTGTCGGGATCCTGGCCCCGCTTGAGGTCGATGGTCAGCTTGAGGCCGTTGAGGTCGGTCTCATCGCGCATGTCGCTGATTTCCTTGATGCGCCCCGCCTTGACCAGCTCGGTGATCTTGTCCATGATGGCTTCCACGGTGGTGGTGGGCGGGATCTGGGTCACATCAATGCAGTTGTTTTCCTTGTCGTAGCTCCACTTGGCCCGGACACGGATGCTGCCGCGGCCATTCTCATAGACGTTCTGCATCTCGGCAGCGTTGTAGAGGATGGCGCCGCCGCCCACAAAGTCGGGGGCGGGCATGAGGGTGGAGAGGTCGGCCTGCTCGTCCTTCATCAGGGCGATGGTGGCATTGCACAGCTCCGCCAGGTTGAAGGAGCAGATGTTGCTGGCCATGCCGACGGCGATGCCCAGAGTGTTGTTGGCGAGAATCGTCGGGAAGGTCACCGGCAGCAGGGTGGGCTCGGTGGTGGAGCCGTCGTAGTTGGGCACAAAATCCACCGTTTCCTTGTCGATGTCCCGGAAAAGCTCCTCGCACACCGGGTCCAGCTTGGCCTCGGTGTAACGGGAGGCCGCGTAAGCCATGTCCCGGCTGTAGGCCTTGCCGAAGTTGCCCTTGGAATCCACATAGGGCACCAGCAGGCTCTCGTTGCCGCGGCCCATGCGGACCATGGTATCGTAGATGGCCTGATCGCCGTGGGGGTTGAGGTGCATGGTGCTGCCCACAATATTGGCGGACTTGGTGCGGGCACCTTTCAGAAGGCCCATGGTGTACATGGTGTACAGCAGTTTGCGGTGGGCGGGCTTGAAGCCGTCGATCTCCGGCAGAGCGCGGGAGACGATGACGCTCATCGCGTAAGGCATATAGTTGGTTTCCAGCGTATCGGTAATGGCACTTTCCAGCACCGTGCCGGCGGAGAGAATCTCCACATTGTCGCCCAGCTGCGGCCGGGCGGGAACGATCTTCTTTTCCTTTTTTCTTGCCATATTCCCGCCTCCTTTCAGCTCAGATCCAGGTCGTCGAGGTACTCGGCGCCATGCTCGGCAATGTGCTCCTTGCGGCCCTGCAGGTTATCCCCCAGCAGAAGGTCGAACACCTGGGCCGTCTTCTCGGCGTCGGTGGGCATGACCTTGATGAGGCGGCGGCTTTCGGGATTCATGGTGGTCAGCCACATCATCTCGGGGTCGTTCTCGCCCAGACCTTTGGAGCGCTGAATCGTATACTTTGCGTCGCCGATGCGCTTGAGGATGTTGGCCTTCTCCGGCTCAGTGTAGGCAAAGTAGGTCTTTGTTTTGGTATTGATCTCATACAGCGGGCTCTCCGCAATATAGACGTAGCCTTCATTGATGAGGGTGGGCGTCAGGCGGTAGAGCATGGTCAGGATCAGGGTGCGGATCTGGTAGCCGTCCACGTCGGCATCGGTACAGATAACGATCTTGTTGAAGCGCAGATTCTCCAGCCGGAAAGCCGCCAGATCCTTGTTGTGGGACCCGCCCAGCTCGACGCCGCAGCCCATGACCCGGATCAGGTCGGTGATGATGTCCGACTTGAAGATGCGGCTGTAATCCGCCTTGAGGCAGTTGAGGATCTTGCCGCGCACCGGCATGATAGCCTGGAACTCCGAGTCCCGGCTGGTCTTGACGGCGCCCATGGCGGAATCACCCTCCACGATGTAGAGTTCCCGGCGGGTAACGTCCTTGGTGCGGCAGTCCACAAATTTCTGCACCCGGTTGGCCAGGTCCATCTGGGCGGTGATGTTCTTCTTGATGCTGATACGGGCCTTCTCGGCATGTTCCCGGCTCTGCTTGTTGATGAGCACCTGCTTGCAGGCCTTTTCCGCCTCGTCGGGGTGCTCGATGAAGTAGACCTCCAGCTGATGCTTGAGGAAGTCGGTCATTGCCTGGGCCACAAACTTGTTGGTGATGGCTTTCTTGGTCTGGTTCTCGTAGCTGGTGCGGGTGGAGAAGCTGGACGACACCAGCACCAGGCAGTCCTGCACATCGGCAAAGGTGATGGCGCTCTCACTTTTTTTGTAGAGGCCCTTGTTTTTCAGCCAGGCATTGATCTGGTTGACAAAGGCCAGCCGCACGGCGCGGTCAGGGCTGCCGCCGTGCTCCAGCCAGCTGGAGTTGTGGTAATATTCCAGCGTCTGCACTGTGTTGGAGAAGCAGAATGCCACGTTCATCTGCACCTCATACTCAGGCTGGTCGGCGCGGTCCCGGCCGGCGGCAGACCCCTGGCAGAAGTGCACCGGCGTCAGGGAGTTTTCCCCCGCCAGCTCATTGGTGTAATCAACGATGCCGTTCTCGTAGTAATATTCGCTTTTTTCGCTCTTGCCGCTGGAACGGTCGTCAAAGACCAGAGTGATGCCCGCATTGACCACAGCCTGACGCTTGAGCATATCCCGGAAGGTCTCCGGCGCCACCGCAATGTCGGTGAATACCTGGGTATCCGGCTTCCACCGAATGACCGAACCGGTACGGCGTCCGGAATAGGGCTCCTTTTTGAGACCGCCCACGTTCTCGCCCTGCTTGAAGTCCAGATGATAGTGGCAGCCGTCCCGGTAAATATCGGCGGTCATCCACTCGCTGGCGTACTGGGTGGCACACAGGCCTAGTCCGTTGAGGCCCAGGCTGAAGTCATAGGTGCCGCTGCCCTCGCCGTACTTACCGCCGGCATACAGTTCGCAGAACACCAGGTCCCAGTTCCAGCGCTGCTCCGCTTTGTTGTAATCCACCGGAATGCCGCGGCCGAAGTCCTCGACCTCCACCGAGTGATCTGCAAACAGAGTGACGTTGATCTTGTTGCCGTAGCCGTCCCTTGCCTCGTCGATCGAGTTGGAGACGATCTCAAAAATCGAGTGGGCACATCCCTCCACACCGTCAGAGCCGAAAATAACGGCCGGGCGCTTGCGTACCCGGTCGGCGCCTTTCAGGCTCTTGATGCTTTCGTTGCCGTACTCCTGCTTTTTTGCCATGAAAAGGTTACCCCTCCATCCAACAGCTGTTCCATCTCTATTCTTTACCGGCAGGCCTCTGCCTGCACGGGATCGTATCTTTTGCCGATTGAAAAATCGGATATATCTAATTATTAAAACAAAATTTCCCGGGATTGTCAATTTTACCGTGTGTCAAAAAATGACCATTCCAAGGCAAAGCAAAGCCCGCGCCGCCGGAGTTCTCCGGTCGTGCGGGCTTTGTTCAGAAGGTATAAATCTTATTCCTCCGGCTCAGCGTCTGAGCTGTCGCCATTGTCGGAATCACTGACGGTATCCTGCGAAGAGCCGTCCGAATCTTCGGAAGAGGACTCGTCACTGGTATCTTCCCCATCCTGATCGGAACCGACCGACTCATCGGTGGAATCGTCGGCGGAGGTATCCGTGGATTCATCGGAAGGTTCGGACTCCGGCTGGGAATCGCTGGACGCATCGCTGCCGGGTACCGTGGAGGCAAGGTTGCTTTCCACCAGCGCCTGAGGGTCGCTGGTCACCGTCTGGCTTTCGCTGGCCACCGAGCTGGACGAAGCAGCGACCTGCATGTCGCTCTCCTGCAGGGCGGACAGATACCACTGACGGTTTTCGCCGCGGCTGAAGACATAATCCATATACTTGGTGGGCTCGGTGGGAGTGGTCAGGGTCAGGCTGGTGGTGCTGGCCAACGTGGGAATATAGCCTACCGTGACGTACATCTTGCCGCTCTGGGTGGAGATGCTTTCCACTTCCGGCGTGTACAGACCCACAGAACCGGTGACCGGAACCAGGTACCCCTGCTTTTCCTCGCTGTAGACATAGTTCATCTCAGAGGTCTGGAAGGAGCCCTCCTCGATCTGATAGTCGGGACCCAGCAGGTTGGTCAGGTAGGCATCCACCTCCAGCTGAGGCAGGATCATACAGCCGGTCTCCTCGTCGCGCTCATACTGATCCAGGCTTCCGCCGTCCTTCTGGATCTGATAGACGCAGCCCCAGATGGCTGCCTGCTTGAAGATGGACTGATCCACTGTATTGACATCGTCAAAGGGCACTGTATCAAACATGACCAGGCCGTACAGCAGATCGGCGTAGCTTTCCCGGCGGTCGGAGTCGTCCAGCGCCGCGGTGACAGCGCGGATGGCCCAGCCGATAACGGTAAACAGGCCGATCACAATCAGCAGCACCGCCACTAGACCGAGGGCCTGACGGGCCAGACGGCGATTGTTGCGGAGCTGTTCTTCTCTTGAAATTGCCATTCTTTACTCCTTGGGTGAGGGAAAATCTCTGTGCGGCCGCCATACTTTCCCGCAAATATGGGGCGGGAGGCCTGCAATGTCCTTACAGTATAGCACAGCCCTGCCGTCATTGCAAAGGGCGGAACCGTTTTGGCACAATCTGCCCGCACCCGAAAACCGGGCACGGGCAGAGCGCTGGACAATCAGCGATTTTTATACATCTGTTCGTAGTATTTCTGGTAGTCGCCGCTGGTGACATGCGCCATCCAGTCGGGGTTGGCCAGGTACCAGTCGATGGTCAGGACAATTCCCTTTTCAAACGGAGTCTCGGGATACCAGCCCAGGTCGTTCTTGATCTTGGTGGGGTCGATGCCGTAGCGGCGGTCGTGACCCAGACGGTCGGCCACATGGGTAATGAGTTCCTCGCTGATGGCATCGTCGCCCAGGCGGTCGTGCAGCTGGGCAATGACCGTCTTGACAATGAAGATGTTGGGACGCTCGTTGTGGCCGCCGACGTTGTAAACCTCGCCCACCTTGCCGTCCGAAGCCACCATGTCGATGGCCTTGCAGTGGTCCATGACGTACAGCCAGTCACGGACCTGCATGCCGTCGCCGTAGACAGGCAGCGTCTTGTGCTGCTTGGCGTTGTTGATGAGCAGCGGAATCAGCTTCTCGGGGAACTGGTAGGGGCCGTAGTTGTTGGAGCAGCGGGTGATGTTGACCGGCATGCCGTAGGTGTCGTGGAATGCCATGACGAAGAGGTCGGCACTGGCCTTGGAGCTGGAGTAGGGGCTGTGGGGGCTGAGGGGCGTGGTCTCGGTGAAGTAGCCCTCGGCGCCCAGAGCACCGTAGACCTCATCAGTGGAAACCTGCAGATACTTTTTGCCGGGCTTCCAGGTCTTGCTGTCGGCATCGTACCAGACATCCTTGCAGCACTGCAGCAGATTGACGGTGCCCAGAACGTTGCTCTCCACAAAGATCTCGGGGTTCTTGATGCTGCGGTCCACGTGGCTTTCCGCCGCAAAGTTGATGAGGTAATCCGGGTCATACTTGGCGATCAGGTCGGTGACCAGCGCCTTGTCGCAAATATCGCCCTGAACAAAGATGTGACGAGGGTCGTTTTCCACGTCCTTGAGGTTTTCCAGGTTACCCGCATAGGTCAGCTTGTCCAGGTTGACCAGGCGGATGTCCTCATGCTTTTTCAGCATATAATGGACGAAGTTGGAGCCGATAAAACCGGCGCAGCCGGTGACAAGATACGTTTTCATCTTTCAGTTACCATCCCAATTTGTAAAAAAGTCCTGAATCGCGACCTTCCAGTCGCGCATCGAATCGCCCACGGTGCAGCGCAGCATGCGGTTATCCAGCGCGCTCCAGGCCGGGCGGTTGGCCGATTCCGGATGCTGTGCGGCATACTCAGCGCTGGAGATCGGTTTGACGGTGCAGTGTTCCCCCGACAGGCGGATGATCTCGGAGGCAAAGTCGTACCAGCTGCAGACGCCGTTGCAGGTGCAGTGGTAGATGCCGTAGTCGTGGCTGACCGCCAGTTTGAGCAGATGATAGGCCAGGTCCACCGCATTGGTGGGGTTGCCCAGCTGATCGTTGACCACAGTGATCTCATCGTGGGTCCTGGCAAGGTTGACCATCGTCTTGACAAAATTCTTGCCCGCCGTGCCGTACAGCCATGCCGTGCGCACAATGAAATGACGGCGGCAGAACTTCTGGACGTACTGCTCGCCCAGCAGTTTGGTCTGACCGTAGGCGGAAACCGGCGCCGGAAGCGCGCACTCGTCCAGGGGGATTCCGCCGTTGGGTGCGCCGCTGAAAACGTAATCGGTGGAAATATGAATCAGCCGGGCGCCGACCTTTTCACAGGCCATGGCCAGATTGCGGGGGCCGAGGGCATTGACCTTGAACGCCGCATCCCGGTTGGTCTCGCAGCCGTTGACGTTGGTGAACGCCGCACAGTTGATGACCGTGTCGGGCTGGTGACGGCGGATATACGCCGTGGTAGCCTCCCGGTCTGTAATGTCCAGGTCCTCCAGATCCACCGCAACAACCGGTGCATTCTTCAGCCGCTCAGGCAGCGGGCCCAGCACGCAGCTGCCCTCACGCAGCTGCTTCTGGAGTTCGGTTCCCAACTGACCGCGGCAGCCGGTAATCAGAATTTTCATAGATCAGCCTCCGCAAAAATCGGACCGCCCCGCGGTCCTGTTGTTTAGTACATGAGTTTGTTGTCCGCCACATTGCGCAGATGGGCGCCGTAGGGAGATTTGCCGTAACGCTCGGCGCTTTCCAGCAGCTTTTCCCGGGTGATCCAGCCATATTTGTAGGCAATCTCCTCCGGGGCAGAGATCTTGATGCCCTGTCGCTGCTCGATCATACGGACAAAGTCGGCAGCCTCCACCAGGCTGTCCATGGTGCCGGTGTCCAGCCAGGCATACCCGCGCCCCAGAAGCTGAACGTCCAGAAGTCCCTCTTCCAGATACATCTCGTTGAGGGTGGTGATTTCCAGCTCGCCGCGGGCGCTGGGCTTGACCTGCTTGGCCATGCGCACCACGTCGCGGTTATAGAAATACAGCCCCGTCACTGCATAATTGCTCTTGGGCTGGGCAGGCTTTTCTTCAATGGAGGTTGCACGGCCGTTCTCATCAAAGGCCACCACGCCGAAACGCTCCGGGTCATTGACAAAGTAGCCGAACACCGTGGCGCGGCCGCTCTCAGCATTGGCGGCGGCCGCTCTCAGCCTCTTGCCGAAGCCTGCACCATAGAAGATATTATCGCCCAGAATCATAGCACAGCAGTCATCCCCGATGAATTCCTCACCCAGCAGGAACGCCTGAGCCAGACCATCCGGAGAAGGCTGGACCTTGTATTGCAGCCGTACGCCGTACTGACTGCCGTCGCCCAGCAACGCCTCAAACCGAGGGGTATCGGTGGGGGTCGAGATGATCAGGATATCCTGGATTCCCGCCAGCATCAGGGTGGAAAGCGGATAGTAGATCATGGGTTTGTCGTAAACCGGCAGAAGCTGTTTGGAAGTGACCATCGTCAGCGGGTACAGCCGGGTTCCGGCGCCGCCTGCAAGAATGATGCCTTTCATACTGTTACTCCTTCGCCGCGGTCGGCGGCCGCGTTTCAGGCCGTCCGCCAGCGTTTATTTAGTCTATTATACTGCCTGTACGCCTTTTGTACAAGCCCTGCCAAATGTCAAATTTGCATCAGAACTCCCATTCGCCACCCGAGTATGGCACAGATTTTACCGGAAAACCTTGGAGCACCCTCCTGCTGTATTGACGAAAAAACTTTGCCGTGTTAAAATGTACGAAATAGATTGGTGTATTGTAGTTATCCGGGCCTATCCGGTTTGTCAGATTGGTTTATAGAATCGTGTGGCTTTGTGAGGCCGCACCATATTGGATTGTGCTGTTTTATCTGTTTTGATTGATAAAAAGGAGGGTTCTTCCCTTGAAACGTACTGTCGGTATTCTGCTTGCCGCTCTTTTCCTTGTTCTGCTCGCGGCCTGCGGCATTCCCTCTTCCACCGATGCGGCCGCCTCCTCTCCTGCGCCCTCTCCCACTGTGGCGGCCACTTCCCGCGATGTTCACAACGAACCAGTCAAAGTGGATGAGACCTACGCCATGGCAGACGTTGTCTCCCCTACTGCCACGCCGGCTGCCTCCTCCCCCACACCTGCCACCGGTGATGCTCCTGTTGTCTATATGGCAGGCGCCATCGGCTTGATTCTGTTCTGCTCGGCAGGACTGTTGATGCTCAAGCGCATCTGATTTCAGATGGAACAGCCTCTTTCCGGTTTTCGGCAGGAGGCTTTTTTCTTTCTCTGTCCAGGCAATTTTATCCCTATGAGGTTGTATTCATGCCAAGAAAAGGCCGTTATTTTCATCTGAGCGGAAGCTCCGCCTATTATCCTTTCGGCGCGCGCACCTCCCTGCGGAAAAAGCAGCGGCTGCGTGTGGTCCTGCTGCGTCTGCTGGGGCTTGCCCTTGTAATTCCCGTGGCCTTTTTGCTGGTGCGGCATTTTTTCTTCAACGGCGGACAGCCCAAGGCTCCTGATGACAGCACTTCCGGTAATGTACACTCCGGCCCGGTGGAGGTCACTGTTCAGCCCGCCACCGTCGATGCTCCCCACACCACACCGGAAGAGGCCTCCGTCTCCCGGGAAAGCATCCTGCCCAAATTCCAGGACCTCTACCGGCAGAACAGCGACCTGGTGGGCTGGCTGACCATGGCTGCCATTGGAGTGGATTACCCGGTTATGCAGACCCCCGGCGACAACGAATACTATCTGCGCAGAGGCTTTGACAAGCTGTATTCCCTTTCCGGCAGCCTGTTTCTTGATGAGAACTGCAGCCTGCAGGACCCTGCCACCGCCAACTGGCTGATCTACGGTCACAACATGGCGGACGGCAGCATGTTCGGCAAGCTGGACGAGTACGAGGACGAGGCGTTTTACAAGGCCCATCCCACCTTCACCTTCGACTCCCTGTATGAGGAGATGGAATGGCAGATCATTGCCGTGCTCCGCACACAGGTCGGCGCCGACGACCTGCCCTACTACACCTTCTTTGACGCCAGGGACGAGAGGGACTGGCAGGCAAGGTATGAGGCCGTCATGGAGCTTGCCCTCTACGACACCGGCGTTTCCGCCTCCTACGGCGACCAGCTTCTGACCCTGTCCACCTGCGGAACAACCAGTTCCACCACCGACAAACGCCTGGCTGTTATCGCGAAACGCATCGACTGACCGGTTCTGCCGTCACGCAGCATCTCCTTCTGATTCTATCATGCAAAAAACGCTCCCCCGCCGTCAAAATGGCGAGGGAGCGTTTTTTCAGGTCACAGCAAAGGGCGGCGGGCCTTCCGGCTCGCCGCCCCTGTTTTGTTTTGAATTACTTGTTCTGGGCAGCGCGCTTCTTGGCGATGGCTGCCAGAGCATCCTTGCGGGACAGGTTGATGCGGCCCTGCTGGTCGATATCGGTGACCATGACGAAGACGGGATCGCCCACGGCGACCACATCCTCCACCCGCTCCACGCGGTGATCGTCCAGCTTGGAGATATGGACCAGGCCTTCCTTGCCGGGAGCAATCTCGACGAAGGCGCCGAAGTTCATCAGGCGGGTCACACGGCCCTTGTAGATGGCACCGATCTCGGGGTCTTCCACAATGGTCTTGATGGTGGAGATGGCACGCTTGGCATCGTCGGCGTCGATGGCGGAGATGAAGACGTGACCGTCCTCCTCCACGTCGATCTTGCAGTTGCAGGTGGCGCACAGGTCCTGAATGACCTTGCCACCCTTGCCGATGACATCCTTGATCTTGTCCACGGGGATCTGCATGCTGAACATCTTGGGCGCGTACTTGGAGAGCTCAGCGCGAGGCTCGGCGATGCAGGGCTTGATGATCTCGTCCAGGATGAAGAGACGGCCCTTGCGGCACTTTTCCAGAGCCTCCTCCACGATCTCGTAGGTCAGGCCGTCAATCTTGATGTCCATCTGGATGGCGGTGATGCCGCGGCGGGTACCGCCCACCTTGAAGTCCATATCGCCGTGGAAGTCCTCAACGCCCTGAATGTCCAGCATGGTCATCCAGCGGTCGCCCTCGGTGATGAGGCCGCAGGAAATGCCGGCAACAGGAGCCTTGATGGGAACGCCCGCGTCCATCAGAGCCAGGGTGGAGCCGCAAATAGAAGCCTGAGAGGTGGAGCCGTTGGAGGACAGAACCTCGGAGACGCAGCGAATGGTGTAGGGGAAGTCCGCCATGGAGGGCAGCACGGGAATCAGAGCACGCTCTGCCAGTGCGCCGTGGCCGATCTCGCGGCGGCCGGGGCTGCGGGGTGCGCGGGCCTCGCCGGTGGAGTACGGCGGCATATTGTAGTGATGGATATAGCGCTTGAGGGGGGTGTCAGACAAATCGTCCATGGTCTGGGCGTCCTTGGTGGAGCCCAGGGTGCAGATGGTCAGCACCTGAGTCTGGCCGCGGGTAAACATGCCGGAGCCATGGACCCGGGGCAGAATGCCGACCTCGGCAGCCAGCGGGCGGATCTCATTGATGCCGCGGCCATCCACGCGCTTGCCCTCATCCAGCAGCCAGCGGCGGACCACCTGCTTCTGCATCTTGTAGCTGACATAATCCAGGGTGGCGGCATCCAGCTCGGGATGCTCTGCGGCGATCTCGTCCATGATGGGCAGCAGGGCTGCGTCGCGGACGTTCTTGTCGTCGGTATCCATGGCAGCCTTGAACTGATCCAGGTGACGGGCTTTCACATCCGCCAGCAGGTCGTGGTCCAGGTCCATGGAGGGGAAGTCGGCCTTGGGCTTGCCGATCTCGGCGACGATGGAGTTGATGAAGGCCAGCATCTTCTTGATTTCGGCATGGCCGGCCTTGATGGCGGCCATCATGGTGTCCTCGTCCACCTCGTTGGCGCCAGCCTCGATCATGACGATCTTTTCCTCGGAAGCAGCCAGGGTCAGAGCCAGATCGCTCTTCTGACGCTGCTCATAGGTGGGGTTGAGAACGATCTCGCCGTCCACCAGGCCCACCTGAATGCCGCCGATGGGGCCGCGCCAGGGAATGTCCGACATGGCAATGGCCAGGGACGCGCCGTTCATGCCGGCAATCTCGGGAGAGTTGTCGGGGTCCATGCTCATGACGGTCATGGTGACGCAGACATCATTGCGCATGTCCTTGGGGAACAGCGGGCGGATGGGGCGGTCCACCACGCGGGAGTTCAGGATCGCATGTTCACCAGGGCGGCCTTCCCGGCGCATAAAGCTGCCGGGAATGCGGCCTGCGGCGTAGAGCTTTTCCTCAAATTCCACGCTGAGGGGGAAGAAGTCGATGCCGTCACGGGGCTTTTCACTCATGGTGACGTTGCACAGCACACAGGTCTCGCCGTAGCGGATCATGGCGCTGCCGTTGGACAGTCCGCACATCTTGCCGGTCTCGACAATGAAGGGACGGCCCGCAAACGTGGTTTCATACTTGCGGTAGTTGGGGAAGGTTTCCTTGCGGGATGCAAATTCCAATGCCATTCGTATTTCCTCCTTGATTTTTGGGATTTTGCGGCACGGCGGTCCCGTCCGCGGGGATATGAACAAGGGTGCATCCCGGTTTTGAGCAATAAATCCAGCGTCCGGCAGCTGCCGTCGGGCGTTCGATTTACTGCACAAAACCACGTTGGATGTACCCGGGTTTCCTGCTGGAAATATAAAAAGAGGGCAGGGCGCAACCTTGTGCGTCCTGCCCACCGTTTTGCAAGATTACTTGCGCAGACCCAGCTCAGCGATCAGGGCGCGGTAACGATTGATGTCCTTCTTCTGCAGATAGGCCAGCAGGTTACGGCGGCGGCCGACCATCTTGAACAGTCCGCGACGGCTGTGGTTATCGTTCTTGTTGGTCTTGAGATGCTCAGTCAGATGGTTGATGCGAGCAGTCAGCAGTGCGACCTGAACCTCGGGAGAACCGGTGTCGCCCTCGTGGATCGCGGCCTTTTCGATAATCGTCTTCTTGTCTTGCATGATGAAACCCTCTCTTTTAATCATATTTGCCAACGGCGCAGCAGCGGGCAGCAAGGTTCCCTTTCGCGGCGGAGGGACCGCCGCAGGGCATACACCCAAAGCCGGGCCGCGGTAACGCTTTGATTATATCATAAGGCTTTTCTTTTTACAAGGAAAATTTACGCTGTTTTTACTCTTTTGGCCGGTTTGGGTTTTCGCGGGACGCTCCCCTTTCAAGCGGCGTTTTCTCCGCCGTGCCCGGCCCGGGAAAGTATCCGTCTCAGCAGCTCGCTCCCCTGGGCCAGCCCTGCCGCTGCCACGGGAAGCAGGCAGAGAAAATACGGGAAGCAATAGCGGCTGTGATTTTCCCACACGATCTGGAACAGAAAGCTGCCCAGAAAGCAAACTGCCATTCCCTGGGCCCAGACCGTTCCCTTTCTTCGCACAGCCATGGCAAGAGTCCCGGCACAGGCCGCCCCGTAGACCAGCGCCAGCACGCCACGCAGGAAGCGTTCCGCCGGCACCATCAGGCTCCCCCCGCAGAACAGAGCGGCAAAGCCCCGGGGTGCGGCATCCACATCCGGGTGGTAGGAGCCGGTCAGAGAATCGAACCAGGGGTCCAGCCATTCGGTCTGGATCTTCTCATGCAAAAAGCCAAAATTGGCGTGGGGCGTTTCCTTCCAGCTGGCCAGGTAGTCCCGCAGGTCCTCCATGGCGGCGGCATGGGTGTCCTGTGCATCGGCGCCGTTTTCCCAGAACAGCAGCTTGGTATAGCTGTTGTAGCCCCCGGGGCCCGAATTGGTGTTCTCGGCAGTCAGACCCATCACCCCCCAGGCGGACTTGGGGATGCCCTCCCCCAGCTGAATGCCGGTACGCCAGGTAAAGAGCACTCCCGCCCAGGAGGCGGCATTCAGGCAGACAAACAGAAGCACCGCCGCCGGAAGCAGCCGGGTCAGCAGTCCCCGTTTGCCGCCGCCCAGCAGTCCCTCCGCCGTCAGCAGGCAGAAGGCGGCCGCCGCAAAGAGCATGGCGCCATTATAGCAGACGACGGCAACCGGCAGCAGAAGGGTCAGCAGCCACCAGCGCTCCCCGCCGCCACGGCAGAGGCGCAGTACGCCGTACATGCCCCAGATACCCATAGCCGCCGCAGCCAGTGTGCCGTAGAGAAAGCCGGACATAAAGGGCAGCGGGAGAAACGCCAGGCAGAGCACGGCACAGATGGCCTTTGCCCCCTTCTCCGGCCAAATCTGACCGGTGACGGCGCACAGCCCCCAGACGCAGGCTCCTGCGCACAGAGCATTGAAGATGCCGAAGGCCGGATAAGGGTCGGGGCCAAACAGCCGGGCCAGCGGCTCCAGAAACAACGCCATGCCGCTCTGGTAAGGAAACATGATGAGGTAATCGAAGTCGATGCCCTCGGTGGTGCCGTTGGCAAGAGCCACCGCCATATCCCAGACTTTTTGCTGGTCATCCACCGGCCGGCCATGGACCGAAAGGCTCCATACGCATCCCAGGACCACCACTGCCGCCGAGGCAATCACAGTCAGCAGGGCTTCTCCCCTTTTGCCCCGGGCCGCAAACCGCCCCAGAACCGCTGCCACGCCTCCCAGTACCAGTGCCGTCACCAGGATCTGCACGGTGTCCACCGGCACCACAGTCATGGTCTCCTGAAAGGCCTCATGGTCGAAGGCTGCGCTGTGGCGCAGCGCCATAAAGCACAGCAGGGCCAGCGGCACCGCCGCCAGTACGGCAACGCACCAGCCGACGGGCCCATACCATCGGCCCGGCAAACCGGTCCGCTCTGTTTTCAGTTGTGACTGCATGGCGGTCCTCCTTTTGACGATCAGACGCAGGAAATGCAAAAAGTCCCGGCCTTTTCAGCCGGGATATGGTCATGCCCGGTGCTGCGAGAAATAGGCGCAGCTCTTTTCCGCTGCATCACAAATCAGATTGTGCAGCTCTTCCAGCGAGCGGAACTTGCGCACAGGGCAGAGATATTGGTGGAACTCCAGCCGGGGGCGGGTTCCGTAAACGTTACCGGAAAAGCCCGGCACATAGGTTTCGCAGGTAATGGGGGCATCTACTCCGTCCACGGTGGGACGGCGGCCCAGTCCCGTCGCCGAGGGATACCACTGCCCGCCAATGCAGATACGGGTGAGATACACGCCGCAGCAGGGCTGCAGCGCCCCCTGGGGATAGTTCTGGTTGATGGTGGGGGTGCCCAGCCGGGATGCCCCAATGCCCTTGCCATGGGTCACCGGCCAGTCAATGGCGTAGGGCTGGCCCAGCATGGCGTTGACCTCGTCCAGCTCCCCCGCCTCCAGCGCGGCGCGGATGCGGGTGGAGGAGACTGTCTCCCCTTTGTATTTTGCCATTTCCACCACGCACACACGGATGCCGAGGGGGGTGCACAGGGTGTGGAGGAGCTTCACATCACCGGCAGCCTTTGCGCCGAAGGTAAAGTTATCGCCGCAGAAAACCGCCCTGGCCGAGAAACACTCTACCAGCACCCGGCGGACGAAATCCTCCGGCGACAGAGCGCAGAAATCGGCAAAGGGGGCCTCCTGATACTCCCGGACGCCCAGAGCAGCAATGCGACGGCGCTTTTCCTCCACCGAGAAAATGCGTCCGCCTTTCAAAGCATTGCCCGGCGGCAGCAGAAAGGTGAAGGCAGCGGGTGTCAGACCATTTGCCGCGGCGTAATCCACCGCAGACTGCAGGACCGTCCGGTGCCCCAGATGCACACCGTCAAAAAAGCCCAGTGCCACGGCGCTTCCCTGCGGGGCATCCACCGGCGCAAGCGTTTCCAAAATGTGCATTGGCGATTCACTCTCTTTCACAGAATAATTTTTCTACGTTCAGCACCCCGCCTGTAATACAGGCCAGGCCCAGGAAAGTCTCGTCCTCCCCGTACACGCGGTAACGGCCGTCCGGGGCGGGATAGTGGCTGGTGGGGCAACCGTTGAACAGATGCAGGCGAACCTTTTTCGCTACCTTGAGAGCGGGCAGCGGTGCAAACACTGTGTCGGTGCCCAGAATCCACTCGTCGGGCACACCGCCGTTCTGGGCGGCCTCCAGCAGCTGCTCCATGGTATGGGCACCGGAGAGGTCAAACACCCCCGCCGCCGTGCGGCGCAGCCCAGACAGGGTGGCCGGTACCCCCAGCGCTCCGCCCAGATCCTCCGCCAGGGTGCGGATATAGGTACCCTTGGAACAGGCAACACGGATGCGATACTCGTTCTCCCCTGCCGTTCCCAGATAGTCGATGGAATAGACTGTGATCTCACGGGGGATTCGCTCCACCGTTTTGCCGGCCCGGGCCGCCTTGTACAGCGGCTGGCCGTTGATCTTGACCGCCGAATACATGGGCGGGAGCTGCTGCTGGGTGCCCACAAACCGGGGCAGCATGTCGGTGAACGCCTGTTCCCCTACCGTGACGGGTGCGTTCTCCAGCACGGTGCCGGTAATGTCCCCCGTGTCGGTGCGGATGCCCAGACGGACGGTCGCCTCATAGGTTTTGTCGTGATTGAGCTGGCGGTCCGCGGCAGCGGTCGCCCGCCCCACAAACACGGCCAGCACACCGGTGGCCATGGGGTCCAGCGTGCCCGAGTGCCCCAGCTTGCGGGTTCCCAGAACGCCGCGCAGTTTGGCCAGAACATCGAAGCTTGTCCAGCCCTGAGGCTTGTCCACAAGCAGGATACCGTTTTTCATTGCGTTTTGTCCTTACAGAAAAAAGACCGAGCAGGCCGCCTTACAGCCATGCAGGCCGTCGCCCGTTCGGTCTATATGATGTTGTACGGATTGCGCTCCTGTCCGAAGCGCAGGGAGCCTTTATTCCAACTCGCGTTCCTCATCGCAGCGGGCCAGTTCCTTCTGCACTTCCTGCAGAATGGCACGCTTGGCATTGTCCAGATTGCCCGAGATCTCGCACCCGGCGGCACGGTTGTGTCCGCCGCCGCCCAGGCGCCGCGCAATGGCGCAGGCATCCACATCCCGGGAGGTGCGCACGCTGATCTTGAAGCTGCCGTCCGGCTGCTGGCGCAGGGTCAGGCCGACCTCCACCCCTTCAATGGAGCGGGGCAGACTGGTCAGGTCCTCCAGCTCGGCGTTGGCAACGCCCGTCTGGACGATCTGGTCCCTGGTCAGGCAGATCATGGCACAGCGGTCATCAAAATAGTATTCCAGGCTTTCCAGTGCCTCCCGCTCCGCTTCAATGCGGGAATGGGAACGGCACTCAAACAAGATCTCGTTGAGACGGCCTGCCTCGGCGCCCGCTTCCATCAGGCGGGCAGCCGCCAGATGAGTCTTGGCCGTGGCACTGGTAAACCGGAAGCAGCCGGTATCGGTGGCCACGCCGGTGTACAGGCAGTTGGCAATGGCAGGGGTCAGCGGCACGCCGAGATTGTCAGGGATGAGATCGGTCAGGATCTCACAGACGGCGGCAGCCTGGGGCTCCACCAGCGTCGCATAGGCGTAGCCGCTGTTGGACCCGTGATGATCAATGCACAGATTGGCGCGCTTGACATATTCCTGGACATTGTTGTTCTCTCCGAACAGCTGGATGCTGGCAACATCCACCGCCACCACAAAGGAAGGCTCAAAGCTGCCGTCGTACCAGTTGATGTCCAGATATTCATACATCTTGGGAATCGGATCGCTGCAAAGCACCGCAGCATTCTTGCCCAGCGCACGCAGGGCAAGGCAAAGCCCCAGCGCACTGCCGATGGTATCTCCATCCGGGTTCTTATGGCTCAGGATGAGGATATCGTCTGCGGCACGCAGCCTTGCGGCAGCGGTTTGACGATCCAGTGATTCGGTCATAATGCTCCTCTTTTCTTTTTGCCTGGCGTTCATCCGGGGACGCGATCCATCCCCTTCCCCACCGCTTACGGACAGTGTGAGGAATTATTCTTCGGATGCTGCGTCCGTGTCCGAGGTTTCCTGAATCGGACGCTTGTCGTCAAGCTGCTTCAGCAGTTCGTTGATATGGGCCGCATACGCCGCGCCGTCGTCTGCCACAAAGACAAACCTGGGAGCCTTGCGGATGTGCATCCGGCGGCTCACCTCGGTGCGGACGTGGCCGGACGCCCGGTTCAGTGCCTTGAGGACCGGCTCCAGGCCGCCCTCGTGCCCCATTACACTGATATGCACCTTTGCCACGTCCAAATCCGGCGTAACATCCAGGCGGGTCACTGTGAGCAGGCCGCCCGTGATGCGCGGGTCCTTCATGTGACTGATGATGTCGATCAGTTCGCGTTTCATATCCTGGGCCATGCGGCCCTGATTTTTGGTGGGCATCCTTATCGCCTCCTTATCCCCCGCCCGGTGCCGGGTTCTGTCCGGCTGCCCCGCGGGGTCCTGTATTCATTGCAGTTTTCGCGAAATCAGTCGCGGTACTCCTCCATCTTGAAGCACTCGAAGACATCGCCCTCCTTGATGTCGGAGAACTTGTTCAGCGTGATGCCGCACTCAAAGCCTTCGGCCACTTCTTTGGCGTCGTCCTTGAAGCGCTTGAGGGATGCGATGGAGTCTTCGGTAATGACGATGCCATCACGCACAACGCGGATCTGGGCATCGCGGGTCACCTTGCCGGAAGTCACACGGCAGCCGGCAACCATGCCGACGGAAGAAATCTTGTACACCTGACGAACCTGTGCCTCGCCCAGGGCGACCTCGCGGATCTTGGGTGCCAGCATGCCCTTAAGGGCGTCGGACACATCGTTGATGGCATCATAGATGACGCGGTACATGCGCATTTCCACCTTGGCCTGCTCGGCTTCCGCCTTGGCGACCGCATCGGGACGGACGTTGAATCCGATGATGATGGCGTTGGATGCGTCAGCCAGAGAGACATCCGACTTGCTGATGGCACCGACACCCGCATGGATCACGCGGACGCGGACCTCGGCGTTGGAGAGCTTCTCCAGACTCTGCTTAACAGCCTCGGCGGAGCCCTGAACATCGGCCTTGACGACGATGGGCAGTTCCTTCATGTCGTTCTGCGCCATCTGATCGAACAGGTTATCCAGAGTGACCTTGGTGTAAGCGGCAAACTGGCGTTCCTTGGCTTCGGCGGTACGGCGGTCGGCCAGCTCACGGGCCAGACGCTCGTCGGCAACCGCCTCAAAGATATCACCGGCGGTGGGCACTTCGGTCAGACCGGTGATCTCAACAGGCATGGAGGGAGTGGCCTCAGTGATATCCTGACCCTTGTCGTTGCGCATGGTGCGGACGCGGCCCACGGCGGAACCTGCAATCAGGCAGTCGCCGCGATGCAGGGTGCCGTTCTGGACCAGCAGGGTCGCCACGGTGCCCTGCCCCTTGTCCAGCCGGGCTTCCACCACGGCGCCCTTGGCGCGGCGGTTGGGGTTGGCCTTGAGCTCCATGACCTCGGCTTCGAGAACGATGCGCTCCAGCAGGTCGCTGATGCCCATGCCCGTCATGGCGGACACAGGGATGCAGGCCACATCGCCGCCCCAGTCTTCAGGCACGATCTCGTACTTGGTCAGCTGCTCCTTGACGCGCTCAGGATTGGCGGTGGGCTTATCCATCTTGTTGATGGCAACGATCATCTTGACGCCGGCAGCCTTGGCATGGTTGATGGACTCGATGGTCTGAGGCATGATGCCGTCATCGGCAGCGACGACCAGGACCGCAATGTCGGTCATGTTGGCGCCGCGGGCACGCATGGCGGTGAAGGCCTCGTGGCCGGGGGTATCCAGGAAGGTGATGACGCTGTCGCCGGACTTGACCTGGTAGGCGCCGATGGCCTGGGTGATGCCGCCGGCCTCGCCTGCGGTGACGTTGGTCTTGCGGATGGCGTCCAGAATGGAGGTCTTGCCGTGGTCGACGTGGCCCATGACCACGACGACGGGCGGACGCTCCACCAGATCGGCGGCGTTGTCCTCCTCCTGATCGAAGAGGCGTTCCTCGATGGAGACATGAACCTCACGCTCCACCTTGGCGTGGAATTCCTCGGCCACCAGGGCGGCGGAATCGAAATCCACCACGTCGGAAGCAGAGTGCATCTCGCCCATCTGCATGAACTTGGCAACGACCTTGGCCACGTTCTGCTTCAGGCGGGTTGCCAGCTCGCCCACCGTGATCTCGTCGGGAATGGAGATCTTGAGCTGGGCGTTGCGGGCCTTCTCCAGCTGGATGCGCTGCAGGCGCTCTGCCTCAGTCTCCCGGCGGTGCTGGTACTGATTGCGGCCGCGGTTCTTGTTGTTGAATTTCTGCTTGTTGCCCATGGTCTGGTTCTTGCGCTTGGCGGGCATATTCCGGCTGTCGGCCAGATCATCGTAGCGGGCGCTGAACTTGTCAACGTTCACATCCACAGTGCGGGTATCCACCTGGACGCGGGCACGCTGGACCTCTACCTTCTCGGTGGTGACAGGGCGCTGCACACCGGTATCGGCGGCCAGAGCCTGCATGGTGACACGCTTTTCCTTGCGCTTCTCGGCAGGCTTCTCCGGCTGACGGCGATGTTCATTCTGTTTGGGCTGGGGCTGGGCCTTGGCCTGCTCCTTGGCAGCAGGCTGCTCCGCGGGTTTGGAGGCAACCTGCTGGGCAGGCTTCTCCTCTGCCTTGGGAGCGGGCTGTTCAGCCGGCTTGGCAGGTGCCTTGTCGGCAGCGGGTTTGGCTGCGGCGGGCTTGGACTGCTTGGGCTGAGCGGGCTTGGGCTCCTCGGTCTTTTCGTGCTGGGAGGCAAAATATGCATCCAGGCTGGACTCCGCATTGTCACGGGTCAGCTTTTCCAGCAGGCGGTTGAGCTCCTGCTCGTCAACGGTACCGCCGGTCTTTTTGGTCTCGCCGGTGATCTCAGCCACCATATCGATGACCTTCTTGGTAGAAATGCCGAAATCCTTGGCAACATCGCTGATTTTATACTTAAAGTCCATGGGCAGAGTCCTCCTTCTCTTGGGTCAGGTGTTTGGCGCACAGGCGGGCAAGATTTTCGTCCGTCACCGCAAAGACGGCCGCAGGCCGCGGCGTCAGTGCGCTGAGCTGTGCGATGGTCAGGGGCATGGCGCGGCAATCCACCAGGTCCGCGCAGGTTTCGCGGATATGGGATGCCGTGCGGCTGCTGGCGTCCGAAGCCAGCAGGACCAGGCTTGCCTTGCCGCTGTAGACCGCATCGCAGACACGGTCATATCCATGCAGCAGGCTGCCCGCCTTACGGCACAAACCAAGCGCCCCCAGCAGCAATTCCGGTTCATTCATGGAGCGCCGCCTCCTTCGCCATCTGCTCAGCGCAGCGGATCTCCTCCGTCAGACGCTCGAACACATCATCCGGCACAGCAGTGCCAAACGCATTTTCCAGGCGCTTGGCCTTGCGTGCCTTTGCCAGGCAGGCAGCCGACGGACACAGGTAGGCGCCGCGGCCGGCTTTTTTGCCGGTCAGATCAACGCTGACGGTACCGTCCGGGGCACGCACGACGCGCACCAGCTCTTTTTTGGGCTTTTGGGCGTTGCAGCCCACACACCGGCGAACCGGGATTTTCTTTTGCTGCAAATGGCTGACCTCTTTTCCAATCAAACATTTGGCCGGGGACCTGCCCCGATCCTTATTTTATCCGTGCCACGGCTTATTCCTCGCCATAGTAGCCGGACTCGGGCCGGATATCAATATTGTAGCCGGTCAGACGGGCGCACAGGCGGGCATTCTGACCCTTGTTGCCGATGGCCAGACTGAGCTGGTGATCGGGCACCGTGACGCGGCAGCTCTTGGTCTCACTGGGCAGCAGCTCCACCTTGACCACCTTGGCCGGGGACAGCGCCGCACTGATGAACTCGGAGACATCCTCGCTCCAGCGGATGATGTCGATCTTTTCGCCGCCCAGTTCCTCGACGATCTTCTCCACGCGGGAACCGTGGGCACCGATGCAGGCACCCACCGGGTCCACGTTGGGGTCACGGCTGTACACCGCCATCTTGGTGCGGGCGCCGGCCTCCCGGGAAATGGCCTTGATCTCGACGGTGCCGTCGTAGATCTCGGGGACCTCCAGCTCGAACATCCGCTTGACCAGGCCGGGATGGGTCCGGCTGATGGTCACGCGGGGGCCGCGCTCGGTGGGGATGACATCCACCACATAGACCTGCAGGATGTCGCCTTCCTTGTAATGTTCGCCGGGGACCTGCTCGTTGCGGGGCAGAACAGCGCTGCCGCCCTTGCCCAGATCCAGCGTGACGTTGCCGCGCTCGGGATCGATGGAAACCACCGTGGCCGAGATGATCTCATGGGCACGGGACTGCATCTCGCTGCACTGCGCACTGCGCTCGGCCTCGCGGATGCCCTGACGGATGACATGCTTGGCAGTCTGGGCGGCGATGCGGCCGAACTCCTTGGTCTTGAGCTGGGTGATGAACTTCTGGCCGAGCTGATAGCTCTTGCGCACCCGCTGGGCGTCCTCCAGGCTGACCTGGGTGTGGGGGTTCTCCACTTCCTCCACGATCTCCCGGGCAAGACTTGCACGGAATGCCCCGATGCTGGGATCAATGTCGACGATGACGTTCTCATCCTCGACCTCATAGTCCTTCTTGACCGCAATCACGATGGCTGCCTTGATCTTCTCGATCAGGTAATCGGCAGGCAGGCCGCGCTCCTTCTCCAGTGCGGCCAGCGCCTCAAAAAACTCGTTGTTGTTGGTTGCAGTTGCCATTTTTTCGGTTTCCTCCCAAAATCATAATACAGCCGGTTCTCGTTCAAAGGCATTGTATGCACACGCCATGCAGCATTGCCGCACAGCATCCGAATTTCAGAACAGATCTTCGTCATCGCAGAGCTTGACATAGCTTGCTGCGTCCAGCGCAAAAGTGACCGGGCCCTCCTCGGTTTCCAGCGTGACGCTGCCGTTTTCCAGGCCCAGCAGCTTGCCGGACATTTCCCGGCGGCCCTGGGCATCGGGCCGGATGAGGTGGGCCAGGCATTTCTGCCCGGTAAGCTGGGCAAAGTGCTCCGGCCGGTTCAGTCTGCGGCCGAGACCGGGGCTGCCGACTTCCAGATAGTAGCTCTGGGAAATGGGGTCCGCCTCATCCAGGATGGGATCGATGGCCCGGGAGACTTCCTCACAGGTATCGGTATCCAGCGGCGTGTCGCGGTCGATGAGAACCCGCAGGAACCAGTCCGGGCCTTCCTTTTCAAAGCGGACATCCCACAGGCGCAGTCCCATGCTCTCGATCGTCGGGCGGACCAGATTTTCCACCGTTGCGGCGGCACCTGCCGTGCCCTGTCCCTTTTTGGCTTTTTCCATCAAACAGCCCCCATCATAAAAAGAAAGCGGACCTGCACGGCCCACTTTCAAGTAATCATCGAACAATAGGAATATACCACACAGGCCCTGAAAATGCAAGTCTTTTTGCCACTTTTACGGCAAAAAACAGGGTTCATACGGGCTTTTTACCCGATTTTTTCCAGCTTTTGCCCCACCCCGCCCATTTTTCGACGGTTGCGGCGTAATGGCGCGGGTAATTCCGCCCCGTTTTCATTGCCTTTGTGAATGGTAAAGGCGGGCTCGGAATTCCGGCAGTTTTCTCTGTGGATTTTACAGAGTCTGCTGTAACAAACAGGGCCTCCGCCTCGTTTTAATAGGTAGAAGAAATTGTAACATCTTTTGGCGGGCTTTGGGGGAACATATCCTCTTTTGACCTTCAATCCCAGGCTTCGCCGCTTTGCAGGAGGGATTCACCATGAAAATGACAAGACGTTTCTCTTTCATCCCCGTGCTTGCCGCAGCCGCCGCTCTGCTTGCGGCCGCCATTCTGTTTGCCGGGCTCGGCGCAGGCTGCCGGATTGCTTCGGCACCGACGGCACCACAGGCTGTTGTGCTTTCTGCGGAGCCCCATCTCCCCCTGCCGAACATCGATTGACAAGCCCGGCGGCAAGCGTGTATAATACAGAAAGATTTAGACATTCTTCTAATCTTTATGTGAAGTGAGGGATTTTTTATGTCGCTTGCCTTTCCCACGCTCAGCATGGTGTTCACCGGCATTTCGGCCGTGATCGCTTTCGCGGTTCCCATCGTGCTGGCGGTGCTCTGCTGCCGTCGTTCCCGCAACGCCCTGCTTGCCATCTCCGTGGGTGCCGTCTGCTTTCTCGTGGGCGCCATGCTGCTGGAAAGTCTGTTCCATCAACTGGTGTTCTCCCTGGTGCCGGGCATTGCCCAAAACGTTGTAACGTACTGCCTGTATGGCTGTCTGGCAGCCGGGCTCTTTGAGGAAACGGCCCGTTTGATCGGTCTGCGCTATCTCTGCAAGAAAGACGCATCCCCCGTGACCGGCTTTTCCTACGGTGTCGGACACGGCGGTATCGAGGCCATCCTGCTGGTGGGCGTCAGCGTCGCCAACAACCTTGTGGTCATGATCATGGTCAACGGCGGCTCTCTGGATGCCCTGCTGGAGGGCGCCACCGACGAACAGACCAGCACTGCCATGGCCCAGCTGGAACAGCTTGCCGCCCAGCCGTCCTCTGTCTTTCTGGCCGCCGGAATTGAGCGCATTATTGCCATCTGCCTGCATCTGGCCTTGTCTGTGCTGATCTGGATGGTCGTCACCAAAAAGCTGCCCATGTGGGGGTATCCTCTGGCCATCGGGCTGCACGCCTTCTCCAACGTTGCCGCTGCCTTGTATCAATGCGGCGTCATCGGCATCTGGACTTCCGAGGTCATCACCGCGGCAGTGGTCGTCTGTATCTGCCTGCTGGTGCGGCAGTTCTACCGTTCCAGAGTCAGTGCTGCGGCGTAACAGAAGTATACACGTAAAAACAGCCCCCGACACTGCCGGTGTTCCGGTGCCGCGGGGGCTGTTTTCTATGATTGCATGTTTGCGGAAGTGTATCCTGTCCGCCGGAGCTTACATACCGGCCGGGACCGTGGTCTTGACCGACGGCGCGCCGCCTGCCAGATCCTCCGCCGTGACCGCCGGAGCCTCGGCAGCGCCGGTCTGCAGCCGCTCCTTGGCAACTGCAAGCATCAGCTTGATGCGGTTTTCCTGATTGACGCGGGTGGCGCTGGGGTCGTAGTCCACGGGAGTGATATTGGCTTCCGGATGGAGGGCACGAATCTTGTTGATCATGCCCTTGCCCACGATATGATTGGGCAGGCAGCCGAAGGGCTGGGCACAGACGATGTTGGCGTAACCGCCCTCCACCAGCTCGATCATTTCGGCAGTGAGCAGCCAGCCCTCCCCCATCTTGGCGCCCAGAGAGACAATGCCCTTGGGCTTTTCCATCAGTTCCCGGAAGGAGCCGGGAGCATAGAAGCCGTATTTGCGCAGAGCTGCGTTCATGGCGTTGCCGATGGAATCCAGCCAGCTGAGCAGTGCGTCGGCGCCGCCCGCCACGATGACGTTGCCGCCGTACAGCTTCTGGGTGATGGTGTAGTTGGCGATGCAGTACTCCACAAAGCCCATAAGACCGGGCAGGTTGACCTCGCAGTCCTGAGATTCCAGGAACTTTTCCAGGTCGTTGTTGCCCAGGGGCGAATACTTGACGTAGATCTCGCCCACCACGCCGACCTTAACCTTGGGCACCCGGGTGATGGGGATGGCGGCATAGTCGGCCACGATGTCGGGGAACTTTGCCTTCATATCGTGGGCGCTGTAATACTTGTCCTCATGCATCCAGCCCTGAATGGTCCGGATCCACTTCTCGGTCATGGCCTCGGCGGCGCCGGGCTCATTCTGGTAGGGATGCACCTGATTGCGCAGGCTGGCCAGCAGATCGCCGTAGAAGATGGCGGCAATGACCTTGCGCAGCAGCTTGGCAGTCAGAGGGATGCCGCTGTCCTTTTCCAGGCCGGAGAAGTTGAGCGACGCCACCGGGATGTTGCCGTAGCCCGCCTTGACCAGCGCCTTGCGCAGCAGGCTGATGTAGTTGGAGGCACGGCAGCCGCCGCCCGTCTGGGTGATGAGCAGTGCCGTGTGGTCCAGGTCATACTTGCCGCTGTTGAGGGCGTCGATGAACTGGCCGATGACCAGCAACGCCGGGTAGCAGGTATCGTTGTGGACATATTTGAGCCCGAGCTGTGCGACCTCGCTGCCGCAGTTGCCCAGAACCTCCACCTGATAGCCCTCCTTCTCGAGAGCCGCCTCCATCAGGCGGAACTGGGTCACCGCCATGTTGGGGATCAGGATCTTGTGGGTATGGATCATGTCCTTGGTGAAATTGGGTGTAGTATATTCCATACTGATTCCCTCGCTATTGTGATAGATGCCGGGCGAAACGCCTCAGGCCTTGCCGGACTTTTCGTCCAGGGCTGCAAACAGGCTGCGCAGACGGATGTTGACTGCGCCCAGGTTGGTGATCTCGTCGATCTTGAGCTGGGTGTACAGCTTGCCGCCCTCCTGCAGGATCTCGCGGGTCTCGTCGGTGGTGATGGCGTCCACGCCGCAGCCGAAGGAGACCAGCTGAACCAGGTCCATATCCGACTGGGTGGTGCAGTACCGGGCAGCCGCGTACAGACGGCTGTGGTAGGTCCACTGATTCAAAACCGATGTCTTGAAGGGCTGAACACGGTCGGAGATGGAATCCTCGGTGACCACTGCCGCCCCCTGCTGCAGAATCAGCTTGTCAATGCCGTGGTTGACCTCGGGGTCCACATGGTAGGGACGGCCCGCCAGCACGATGATGCGGCGATGCTCCGCCCGGGCCTTTTCGATGATCTGCTCGCCCTTCTGGCGCACCAGCGCCATATGACGGGTGTACTCGGCATAGGCGGCGTCTATGGCCTTCTTGACCTCGCCGCGGGTCACGTCCGGGAAATACTTGGCCAGCAGCTTGGGCATCTTGGCCGTGAAGTCCTTCCGGCGGGAAATATCAATGTACTCATAGAAGAACGGAATGTGTTCCAGTTCCGGGCAGTTGCCGGCCAGTACTTCAGGATAGTAGGCCACCACCGGGCAGTTGTAATGGTTCTGGCCCAGTCCCTCATCCACATTATATGTCATGCAGGGATAGAAGATGGCATCCACCCCCATCTTGGCCAGCTCGGCGATATGACCGTGGGCCAGCTTGGCCGGGAAACAGGCGGTATCGCTGGGAATGGTGGCCTGGCCTTCCTGGTACAGGGCGCGGGAGGACACCGGGCTGGTGACCACCTCAAAGCCCAGGGTGGTGAAGAAGCTGTGCCAGAACGGCAGCAGCTCATACATGTTCAGACAGAGCGGGATACCGATCTTCTTGTTGCGGCTGCCCTTGACCGGCTTGTAATCCAGCAGCAGGGCCAGCTTGTAGGCATACAGGTCGAGGGATTCGTCCGAGGCCTTGCCGGTGACGGGCTTCTCGCAGCGGTTGCCGGAAATGAAGCGCTTGCCGTCCGCAAAGACGTTGATGGTCAGCTGGCAATGGTTGCCGCAGCCCTTGCACTGGACCGAGGTGACCTTCTGCTCAAAGGCTTTCAGCTGTTCCGGCGTGAGAACGCTGCTTACATGGCCGGCAGCGACCTTGCTCTTGCCGTGAAGGGCAGCGCCGTAAGCGCCCATCAGGCCCGCAATATCGGGGCGGATGACCTCCACGTTCATTTCCTTCTCAAAGGCGCGCAGCACCGCTTCATTATAGAAGGTACCGCCCTGCACCACGATGTTGCGGCCCAGCTCCTCGGGGCTGGAAGCGCGGATGACCTTGTACAGCGCATTCTTGACCACCGAGATGGAAAGACCGGCGCTGATGTTTTCAATGGTGGCGCCGTCTTTCTGTGCCTGCTTGACCGAGGAGTTCATGAACACGGTGCAGCGGCTGCCCAGGTCCACAGGACGGTCGGCGAACAGGCCCAGAGCGGCAAACTCCTTGACATCGTAGCCCAGAGCCTTGGCAAAGGTCTGCAGGAAGCTGCCGCAGCCGGAGGAACAGGCCTCGTTGAGGAAGATGTTGCTGATGGCACCGTCCTCGATCTTGAAGCACTTCATATCCTGGCCGCCGATGTCGATGATGAAGTCCACGTTGGGCATGAAGTACTTGGCCGCCGTAAAGTGGGCCACCGTCTCCACCAGGCCGAAGTCGGCATGGAAGGCATTCTTGATGAGGGCCTCGCCGTAGCCGGTGGTGGTGACGCTGGCAATATGCAGGTTGGGGTGATTCTCATACAGCTTTGTGAGAACCTCCCGCACAATGGGCACCGGGTTGCCCAGGTTGGGCTGGTAGCTGGTGAACAGAATGTTGCTGTTGTCGTCAATGACCACCAGCTTGATGGTGGTGGAGCCCGAGTCGATGCCGATATGCACCGGGCCGCAGTCCGCACCGAAGGGCAGGCAGGGCACGGTGGCCTTCATATGGCGGGCATGGAACTCCTCGTACTCCTGCTTGCTGGCGAACAGCGGCGGCTGGCTGGCGTAAGTAGCGGTGGCGCTGTACTGTTCCAGACGCTGAGAGACCTCGCGGAGGCTGAAGCTCTCATCCGCATAGTAAGCCGCGCCCAGAGCCACATACAGAAGGCTGTTTTCGGGGCAGGTGCCTTTGACATGCAGCGTCTCATCAAAGCACTGGCGCAGCACGCTGGAGAAGGTCAGAGGGCCGCCCAGATACAGCACGTTGCCCTTGATGGGGCGTCCCTGTGCCAGGCCGGCAATGGTCTGGTTGACCACCGCCTGATAGATGGACCGGGCAATGTCCCCCGCCAGCGCCCCCTGGTTGATGAGGGGCTGGATGTCGCTCTTGGCAAAGACGCCGCAGCGGGATGCAATGGTGTAGGTGCGGGTGGCCGTCTGGGCGGCCTTGTCCATCTCGTCGGCGGTCATCTTGAGCAGAGTGGCCATCTGGTCGATGAAAGCACCGGTGCCTCCGGCGCAGCTGCCGTTCATGCGGACCTCGGTGCCGTTGGTGAGAAACAGGATCTTGGCGTCCTCACCGCCCAGCTCGATGATGCAGTCGGTGCCGGGGGCAAGACGGTTCGCCGCCACACGGGTGGCAAACACTTCCTGTACAAAGGATACTTTGCAGCTGTCGGCCAGGCCCATGCCTGCCGAACCCGAGATGGCCAGCAGTGCCTTCTCGCCATGCAGGTAGTCGGAATCAATGCGGGAAAGGATCTCGCGGCCTTTCTCCAGAATATGGCTGTAATGCCGTTCATATGTGGAATATACCAATTCGTCCGCGTCGTTGAGGACAACGCATTTGATCGTGGTGGAACCAATATCCAGCCCGACTCTCATTCTACAAAAACCTCCTCAAAAAGCCGTACCGTCCCAAGCCGGCCGGAGGAGTCTCCGGCTCACCGGGGAGGATTTCTGTTGGGTACCGCGCGGGGGGCCTGCAAAGGGTCCGGCGGCTTATCCCGGACGCCGTCCCCTTTTGACAGAGTTCGACGGCAAATCACAGAATAAATCACTATATTGTACCGCATTATGCCAAATTTGGCAAGATACCCGGGATACGGTATCAGTATAACTTTGGTTTTTGAACCGTTTGTGAACAAAAAGAGCACTCCATGGCAGTTTTTGAACGAATCTCCAAAAACGTGTCGGGCATGCCTTTTATTCTCTGCCGGACGGTCCAATCTATCACAAAAAGAAACAGCGCGCCGGTCCCTGTTCCGGCGCGCTGTCCCTTAACCAAAAAAGAAAGAGAAAGAGGAGTGGAGATGAAAAAGATAGAAGCGTTCGTTCCCATTTTCCGGAAATCCCTGTTTTTCCTGCTTGGCGTCCCTGTTCGCCTTGCTTTTGGGAACATGTTCAGGATACCGCCAAATTGTGACAAAAAGGTGACAGATACTTCAACATTTTACGAAAGAAGTTATAATGAATTGTGAACACCGGGAAGGGCGGGCCATCCGCCTCTTCCTTTCATCCATTGCATCAAAAACGGAGTACCCCTTTTATGCCGAACCGCATCAACTACGACCGCGAGATGCAGGCGGTGCTGGACCGTCTTGCGGCGGAGAACCTCCGCCCCAGACTGCTGCTGCATGCCTGCTGCGCCCCTTGTTCCAGCGCTACACTGGAACGACTTGCCGGGCATTTTGATCTTTCCATCCTTTACTATAACCCCAACATCTATCCCCCGGAAGAATATCACCGCCGGGAGGCTGAACTGGAGCGCTTTGTCCGGGATGCCGGATACACCGGTGTGCCAGTGATCGAGCTGCCCTACGAGCCCCGGGAATTCTACGACGCCGTCAAAGGCCTGGAGGATGAACCGGAGAAAGGCGGGCGGTGCACCGTCTGTTACCGGCTGCGCCTGGAGCGCGCCGCCCGGTATGCCGCCGAACACGGCTTTGAGTGGTTCACCACCACCCTGTCCATCTCCCCGGTCAAGGACCCTGTGCGGCTCAACACCATTGGCGCCGAGCTGGCCGAACAGTACGGGCTGAACTACCTGCAGAGCGAATTCCGCAAGCGGGACGGCTACAAGCGCAGTCTTGTGCTCAGCGCCGAGTACGGGCTCTACCGGCAGGACTACTGCGGCTGCGAGTTCAGCAAAAAGTCCCGCGGCGTCTGAGGAAACGCCCCGTCAAAGGTAAAATTCCGGCTGCGCAACCGATAGTTGACAGCCGGTTTCTTGTCTGCCCGGCTGTGTTTTGCTACACTCAGGGCAGATACGGCGCCGGTCTGTCTCCCGGCCCGGGAAAGGCGGAACATACAGCATGAATCCAAACAACACCAATTTTCAGAACCCCCAAACGCAAACAGAATCTGTACAGAAGGCTCAGGACCTTGGTGCCCGCATCCGGCAGCTGCGGACTGAGCGCGGCCTTTCCCAGGAAGCCCTGGCCGAGGCCCTGGATGTCTCCCGGCAAGCTGTGGCCAAATGGGAGCGGGGCGCTTCCCTGCCCAGCACTGCCAATCTTCTGGCTCTGAGCAGAATTTCAGGGGTGCCGCTGTCGGAGCTGACCGGCATGCCGCAGGAGGCGGAACAAGCTCCCGCTGAGCAGAGTGCTTCCGCCGGGCAGGACACAATGCCCGACCCGTGCAAAGGGCCGAGCCGTCCGGCCGTTGTTGTGGGGGCGGTGGTGCTGCTCCTGGCCGGCATTGTCTGTCTCGCGGCGGCTGTGGGTGTTTTACTGATCTGTTTTGTCAGACCTGCCGCTCCCGAGGGAGTCATCGGTTATGCCGACGGTCCCACCTCCATCTGGGTAGCGGGGCCGGACATTTCCGGGGTTCTCTTCTGCATTGCGGCGCTGATCCTGGGGATTGCTTTTCTTGTCTGTGCGGTGCTGTTGTGGCGCAAACGCCGGTGAGCGCCCTCCAGGCCCTCTATATTTTGTGTTGCCATTCCAACATCAATCAAAATATAGAAAACATTTCTCTTGACGAACGCCAAAACCTCTGATATACTGACCTCATCAGGTCATGCGACTGACGGAAGTGGATGAACCACATGGAGCATGACCGTCGTATGCCGACCGTCTGGGCGAAAGCTTCAGCGGCCGGCTATTTTTATACCCGGACATCCGGTCCGGTATGCCGCCGCTGGTCTGTGCCCCGTCTTTCCAGGGCACTCTTTCAGGAGGTGCATCTATGACAGAAGGTTCGATCCACTCCATTGAGAGTATGGGTCTTTTGGATGGTCCCGGCATCCGGGCCGTCGTGTTTTTCCAGGGATGCAGGCTGCGCTGCAAGTTCTGCCACAATCCCGACACCTGGGCCGTTCATGGCGGGGAGCGCATGACCCCCGCCGCTCTGGCCGACAGGCTGGCCCGGTTCGCCCCCTACTTTGACCGCAGCGGCGGCGGAGTGACCTTTTCCGGCGGCGACCCGCTGATGCAGCCGGAGTTTTTGCTGGAAACCCTGCGGGAATGCCGCAAGCGCGGTCTGCACACCTGCCTGGACACGGCGGGCGTCGGGCCCAAGGGCTTTGATCCTGCCCCTGTCCTGGCCCTGACCGACCTGGTCCTCTATGATGTCAAGCACTGGGACCCGGATGCCTACCGTGCCCTGACCGGGCTGGACATTGCAGAGACCGAGGCCTTCCAGAAGGCCATGACCGCCGCCGGGGTGCCCATCTGGGTGCGCCATGTGGTGGTCCCCGGACACACCGATACCGTCGAGAGTATCCGGGCGCTGCGGGGTTACATTTCCACCCATCTGGCCAATGTACAGAAAGTGGAGCTTTTGCCCTACCACCTGCTGGGGGCGGCCAAGTACCCGCCTCTGGGTATCCCCTATCCCCTGGAAGGGGTCCCCGCCATGGACAGGGACCGCTGCCTTGCCCTGCAGAAAGAAGTTTTTCCCGAATATCCGGTCTGATCCGGAATTTGTTCTTCCCCATCACTCAGGAACTTGAAAGGAGCACATCGACAATGAACAACAGTGCATGGAAGGGTTTTGCTGCCGGAAACTGGCAGCGGGAGATCGACGTTCGCAACTTCATCCAGAAGAATTACACCCTCTACGAGGGCGGCGCCGAATTTCTGGCCGGTCCCACCGAAAAGACCCGCAAGGTCTGGGCCAAGTGCGAGGAGCTGCTGGCCGAGGAAATGAAGAAAGACGGCGTGCTGGATGTGGAGACCAAAACCATCAGCGGCATCTGCAACTTTGCCCCCGGCTATATCGATAAGGAGAACGAGGTCATCGTGGGCCTGCAGACCGACGCCCCCCTCAAGCGGATGGTCAACCTGTACGGCGGCGTCCGCATGGCCAAGCAGAGCCTGGAAGCCTACGGCTACCAGCTGGACCCCGAGATCGAGCGTCACTTCTGCGAGTACCGCAAGACTCACAATGAGGGCGTGTTCGATGCCTATCCCAAGCGGGTGCGCGCCGCCCGCCACGCCGGTTTGCTCACCGGCCTGCCCGACGCCTACGGCCGTGGCCGCATCATCGGCGACTACCGCCGTGTTGCCCTGTACGGCACCGACTACCTGATCGAGCGCAAGAAGGCCGATCTGGACGCCATCGACGGCGCCATGGACGACGAGCGCATCCGCCTGCGGGAGGATGTGAGCATGCAGATCCGTGCCCTCAAGGACACGACCCGCATGGCCGCCACCTACGGCGTGGATATTTCCCAGCCCGCCGCCAATGCTCAGCAGGCCGTGCAGGCCCTCTACATGGGCTATCTGGCCGGCATCAAGGAGAACAACGGCGCCGCCACTTCTCTGGGCCGCACCTCCACCTTCCTGGACATCTACATCCAGCGTGATCTGGACGCCGGTGTGCTGGACGAGGCCGGTGCCCAGGAGCTCATCGACCAGTTCATCATCAAGCTGCGCCTGGTCCGCCACCTGCGCACTCCCGAGTACAACGAGCTGTTCGGCGGTGACCCCACCTGGGTGACCGAGTCCATCGGCGGCATGGGCATCAACGGCCGCTCCCTGGTGACCAAGAACTCCTTCCGCTACCTGCACACTCTGGAGAACCTGGGCACTGCGCCCGAGCCCAATCTCACCGTCCTGTGGAGCGAGCATCTGCCCAAGGCCTTCAAGGATTACTGCGCCCACATCTCCATCACCACCGACTCCATCCAGTACGAGAACGACGATGTCATGCGCCCCGTCTACGGCGACGACTACGCCATTGCCTGCTGCGTCTCCGCCATGGCAGTGGGCAAGCAGATGCAGTTCTTCGGCGCCCGCTGCAACCTGGCCAAGAGCCTGCTCTACGCCATCAACGGCGGCGTGGATGAAAAGACCGGCACTCTGGTGGTGCCCGGCATCGAGCCCCTGACCGACGAGGTTCTGGATTACGACAAGGTCTGGGCCAACTATAAAAAAGTCATGGACTACGTGGCCCAGCTCTACGTGGACGCCAACAACATCATCCACTATATGCACGACAAGTACGCCTACGAGGCCAGCCAGATGTCCCTGCACGACACCCATGTGGAGCGGCTGATGGCCTTCGGCGTGGCAGGTCTGTCTGTGGCGGCGGACAGCCTTTCCGCCATCCGCTACGCCAATGTCCGCCCTGTGCGCAACGAGAACGGCGTGGCCGTGGACTTTGCCACCGAGGGCGACTTCCCCAAGTACGGCAATGACGACAACCGCGCCGACGATCTGGCGGTTGACATCGTCACCTACTTTAGCGGAGCCCTGAAGCGCCATCCGCTGTACCGCAATGCCAAGCACACCCTGTCCGCCCTGACCATCACCAGCAACGTCATGTACGGCAAAAAGACCGGCTCCACCCCCGACGGCCGCAAAATGGGTGAGCCTCTGGCCCCCGGCGCCAATCCCATGCACGGCCGCGACAAGTCCGGCGCTTTGGCTTCCCTGAACAGCGTTGCCAAGATTCCCTACCGCAACATCTGCCAGGACGGCGTGTCCAACACCTTCTCCATCGTGCCTGAGGCTCTGGGCAAGAGCGACGAGGTCCGCCGCGCCAACCTGACCGCCCTGCTGGACGGCTACTTTGCCCAGGGTGCCCATCACCTGAACGTCAACGTCATGCACCGCGAGACGCTGATCGACGCCATGGAGCATCCCGAGAAGTATCCTTCCCTGACCATCCGCGTGTCCGGTTACGCCGTCAACTTCCACCGCCTGAGCCGTGAGCAGCAGCTGGAAGTCATCGCCCGTACCTTCCACGAGAGTATGTAATTTCAAGGCATCATAAATACAAACGTCCGCCCGTCCGGCAAAAATGCCGCGCGGGCGGCGTTTTTGTATACGGCAGGCAGGTTTGTGCCCCGCATATGGCTGTCAGACGGTTGACAAGCACAAAATCCATGTTAAAATTAAGTTGCTATGCATAGATGTTGCCAAGGCACTTCTATCCATGCAAATATATTTGGCCGGGCGCCGTCGGCGCCTAAAGCTCATCGGACAGGGCTGGCCGCTGCCGCGTGCGGTGTAAAGCATCGCTATTATTGATGAACCCGAAGGTTGCGGGTTCAAATTTTATGAGTTGGTCCTTTCTTTCCCGTGCAATCGCACACCACTTGTGAAACGTCAATAAGAGTAGTAAAAGTATATTTGCTAAATAGACTCTGAAGTGTACGGATCGGGCAACCGGATGCTGGCCTCTCTTCTCCCCGGCAACTACCCGGGCGAGGGGCGTTTTATGTCCTGTTTGTCTTTTCGCAGGCAGTGCCGCGTTTGTCGGGCACTGCCTGCTTTTTGTTTGCCTGCCGGTCAGGCACAAGCAAAATCGGCTATAAATTCGGTACGGGGACCGTCCGGGAGGAATGTGAATGGATAAAGAGCGTCAAAAACAGGCGCCCATCTATACGGCGCTGGAACGTTTCCGGCGGCAACGCGTCGTGCCTTTTGATGTGCCGGGCCACAAACGTGGCCGCGGCAACCCGGAGCTGGTGCAGCTTCTGGGCGAAAAATGTGTCGGCATCGACGTCAACTCCATGAAGCCGCTGGACAACCTTTGCCATCCCGTCTCGGTCATTCGGGACGCGGAGGAACTGGCCGCCGATGCCTTCGGTGCGGCCCACGCTTTTCTGATGGTCGGCGGCACCACGTCCTCGGTACAGAGCATGGTGCTTTCCACCTGCAAGCCGGGTGACAAGATCATCCTGCCCCGCAATGTCCACAAGAGCGCCATCAACGCGCTGGTGCTCTGCGGCGCCACCCCGGTCTACATCGACCCCAAGGTGGATAAGCGGCTGGGTATTCCTCTGGGCATGGAGGTGGAGGATGTCCGCGCCGCCATGGAGGCCAACCCCGATGCGGTGGCTGTCTTCATCAACAACCCCACCTATTACGGCATCTGCTCCGACCTGAAATCGCTGGTCAAGCTGGCCCACGAGCACAACATGCTTGCCCTGGTGGACGAGGCCCACGGCACCCACCTCTATTTCGGTCCCGGTCTGCCCTGCCCCGCCATGCGCGCCGGCGCCGATATGGCCGCCGTGTCCATGCACAAGTCCGGCGGAAGTCTGACCCAGAGTTCGATCCTTCTCCTGGGTCCCAACATTGACGAGGGCTATGTCAGCAGTGTCATCAACCTGACTCAGACCACCAGCGCATCCTATCTGCTCATGTCCAGCCTGGACATCTCCCGCCGGAATCTCGCCCTGCGCGGAGCTGAGAGCTTCTCCCGCGTGGTGGATATGGCCGAGTATGCCCGCCGTGAGATCAACGAGATCGGCGGCTATTATGCCTACGGTTCCGAACTCATCAACGGCGGCAGCATCTATGACTTCGACGTTACCAAACTGGCTGTCTACACCCGTGGTATCGGCCTGACCGGCATTGAGGTCTATGACCTTCTGCGGGACGAGTACGACATTCAGGTGGAGTTCGGCGACCTGTCCAACATGCTGGCCTATATTTCCATCGGCGACCGCATCCAGGACATCGAGCGCCTGGTGGGCGCTTTGGCCGATATCAAGCGGCTGTATTCCAAACCGGAGACCAACATCTTCACTTCGGAATACATTACCCCTGTAGTGGCTGCCACGCCCCAGCGGGCTTTCTATGCTGAGAAGGAATATCTGCCCATCGAGGATACCGCCGGCCGCATCTGCAGCGAGTTTGTCATGTGCTATCCCCCGGGAATCCCCATTCTGGCCCCCGGCGAGGTCATTACCAAGGAGATCCTGGATTACATCCGGTTTGCCAAGGAAAAGGGCTGTTCCATGCAGGGACCGGCAAGCTCGGATATTTCTCATCTCTATGTGTTGAAGGAGTGATCGTATGCAGGATATGGACCTCTGGTTCGGCGAACTGCACACCGACAACGTCAAAATGAGCATCCGCGTGGACCAGCAGCTGTTCAGCGGTCAAAGCGAGTTCCAGCGCATCGATGTCTTTGATTCCCCCGAGTTCGGACGGTTTCTGACTTCCGACGGCAGCGTCATCTTTTCTGAGAAAGATGAGTTCACCTACGACGAGATGATCGTCCACGTCCCCATGGCCGTCCATCCCAACGTCCGCCGGGTGCTGGTGTTGGGCGGCGGCGACGGCGGCGTTGCCCGTGAGCTGTCCCAGTATGACGAGATCGAGGTCATCGACGTGGTGGAACCGGACAAGATGTTCGTGGATGTCTGCTGCAAATATTTCCCCGACAACTCCTGCGGCCTGCGGGATTCCCGCGTGCATGTCTTTTATGAGGACGGGCTGAAATTCCTGCGCACCAAGTCGGATGACTACGACCTGATCATCAACGACTGCACCGATCCCCTGGGCCATGCGGCCGGTCTTTTCACCAAGGAATTTTACGGCAGCTGCTTCAAAGCCCTGCACGACGACGGCATCATGGTCTACCAGCACGGCAGCCCCTTCTTTGATGAGGATGAGGAAACCTGCCGCGCCATGCACAAACGGGCCTTCCGCAGCTTCCCCATCAGCCGGGTATATCAGGCGCACATCCCCACCTGCCCGGCCGGTTACTGGCTGTTCGGCTTTGCCTCCAAAAAATACCATCCTCTCAAGGATTTTGATGCCGCCCGCTGGGACGCCCGCCACATCAAGACATGGTATTACTCCACCCATCTGCATCGGGGTGCGTTCATGCTCCCCCGCTACGTGGAGGAACTTTTGCAGGAAGAGGAAGAAAGCTGATCCTTTTTCTGCCCAAACTTGTTAGAAACGTTTGTTTTTCTATATCAGATACCCCCAACAAAGGAGTGTTGTTATTATGAGCAAACTGCTTGTCATTGGCTGCGGCGGTGTCGCCTCGGTCGCTATCCAGAAATGCTGCCAGAACAGCGGCACCTTTACCGAGCTGTGCATTGCCAGCCGCACTGTTTCCAAGTGCGACGCCCTGAAGGAAAAGCTGGAGGGCAAGACCTCCACCAAGATCACCACCGCCCAGGTGGATGCGGACAGCGTGGAAGCCCTCAAGGCACTCATCAACGAGTACAAGCCCGACGCCGTGCTCAATGTTGCCCTGCCCTACCAGGATCTGACCATCATGGATGCCTGCCTGGCCTGCGGCGTGGACTACATCGACACCGCCAACTATGAGCCCGAGGACACCGACGATCCCGAGTGGCGCGCCATCTACGAGAAGCGCTGCAAGGAGGAGGGCTTTACCGCCTACTTTGATTACAGCTGGCAGTGGGCCTACCAGAAGAAGTTCCAGGATGCCGGCCTGACCGCTATTCTGGGTTCCGGCTTCGATCCGGGCGTCACCAGCGTGTTCTCCGCCTACGCTCTCAAGCACTATTTTGACGAGATTCATACCATCGACATTCTGGACTGCAACGGCGGCGACCACGGCTATCCCTTCGCCACGAACTTCAACCCCGAAATCAACCTGCGCGAAGTTTCCGCCAACGGCAGCTACTGGGAAAACGGCCACTGGGTCGAGACCGAACCCATGGAGATCCATCGCACCTACGACTTCCCCCAGGTGGGCGTAAAGGACATGTATCTGCTCCACCACGAGGAGATTGAGTCCCTGGCCAAAAACATTCCCGGTGTCAAGCGCATCCGCTTTTTCATGACCTTCGGCCAGAGCTACCTGACCCATATGAAGTGTCTGGAGAACGTGGGCATGCTGTCCACCAGCCCCGTCATGTTCGAGGGCCGCGAGATCGTTCCCATCCAGTTCCTGAAGGCCCTGCTGCCCGATCCCGCTTCCCTCGGCCCCCGTACCAAGGGCAAGACCAACATCGGCTGCATCTTCACCGGTGTCAAGGACGGTAAGGAAAAGACCATCTATATCTACAACGTCTGCGACCATCAGGAGTGCTACAAAGAGCTGGGCAGCCAGGCCATCAGCTACACCACCGGCGTGCCTGCCATGATCGGCGCTGCCCTGGTAGTCAACGGCACCTGGAAGAAGCCGGGCGTCTTTAACCTGGAAGAGATGGATCCCGATCCGTTCATGGAGATGCTCAACCAGTACGGTCTGCCCTGGGTGGTCGATGAGGCCCCCGCCACCGTCGAGTAAGCCCCATGGCCGAACAGCTGCGCGCAGAAACGCTGCGCACTCCGGTCTATCTGGTGGACGAGGCCGCCCTCATTCACAACCTCGAGATCCTGCACGGCGTGGAGGAACGCACCGGCTGCCACATTCTGCTGGCACAGAAGGCGTTCTCCATGTTCCGGGTCTATCCTCTCATTGCCAAATATCTCTCCGGCGCCACGGCCAGCGGCCTGTATGAGGCCCGCCTTGCCCACGAGGAGTTCGGCAAGGAAAACCATGTTTTCTGCCCCGCCTATACCGACGAGGAAATGGCGGAGATCTGCAAAATTTGCGACCATATCAGCTTCAACTCCCTGCGCCAGCTGGAGCATCACCGTCCCGTATGGGAAGCTGCCGGTGTCAGCGTGGGGCTGCGGGTCAACCCGGCGCATTCCACCCAGGAGGGCCACGCCATCTATGACCCCTGCGCGCCGGGTTCCCGCCTGGGCATCCTGCGCAGCGCTCTGGGGGATTCTCTTCCCGCCGGCGTGGAAGGTTTGCATTTTCATACCCTGTGTGAGCAGGATTCCGCCCCGCTGGTGGAGACCTTCCAGGCATTTGAGGAAAAGTTCGGGCAGTTTCTGCACGGGCTGAAATGGCTCAACCTGGGCGGCGGACACCACATCACCCGGGAGGGCTACGACCTTGCCGCGCTGGAAAAGCTGATCCTCTATATCCGCGACAAATACGATGTAGAGGTGTACCTGGAACCGGGCGAGGCCATTGCCCTCAACGCGGGCACCCTCATCACCACCGTGATGGACGTGGTGGAAAACACCATGCCCATCCTGATCCTGGATGCTTCGGCGGCCTGCCATATGCCCGACGTGCTGGAGATGCCCTACCGTCCTCCGCTGCTGGGCGCCGGGATGCCCGGCGAGAAGGCCGTGACCTGCCGTCTGGGGGCCCGCACCTGTCTGGCCGGGGATGTCATCGGGGATTACAGCTTTGACAAGCAGCCCGAAATTGGCGACCGGCTGGTCTTTGGCGACATGGCCATCTATTCCATGGTCAAGAACAATACCTTCAACGGCATGCCTCTGCCTGACATCACCCTGCGTCACCCCGACGGCAGCTGCGAGATCGTGCGGCAGTTCGGCTATGAAGATTTCAAAGGGAGGCTTTCTTGATATGGCAATGCTGCATACCAGACCGGCGGCCGACGGCTTTGCCATGCCTGCCGAGTTCGCCCCCCACCGCGCCACCGTGCTGATCTGGCCGGTGCGTCCCGGCAGCTGGGGCCGCGACCCCTCCGCCGCCCAGAAGGCTTTTCTCGATGTGATCGCCGAAATTGCCAAGGGCGAGGAGGTCTATCTGCTGGCCGGTGCTGCGGACTTTGCCGTTGCCAAAGCGGCTGTGGCGGACATTGCCCGGGTGACGGTCTTCCAGATTGAGAGCGACGACGCCTGGGCACGGGATGTGGGCCCCACCTTTGTGACCAGGGGCAAGGAACTCCGCGGCATCAGCTGGCGGTTCAATGCCTGGGGCGGCGAGGTGGACGGCCTGTATGCCCAGTGGGACAAAGACGACGCTGTGGCCCCGGCCCTGTGCAAGGCCCTGGGCGTCGACTGCTACGATGCAGGCGATTTTGTGCTGGAGGGCGGTTCCATCCATGTGGACGGCGAGGGTACCCTTCTCACCACCGAGGCCTGCCTGCTCAGTGCGGGACGCAACCCTTCCCTGAGCCGGGAGCAGATCGAGGCCACCCTGGCCGAGTATCTGGACATCCGCAAGGTTTTGTGGCTGCCCCGGGGCATCTATCAGGACGAGACCAACGAGCATGTGGACAATGTCTGTGCCTTTACGGCGCCGGGCGAGGTGGTCTTGGCCTGGACCGACAACCGGGACGATCCCCAGTATCCCCTGTCCAGGGCCGGTCTGGACTATCTGAATTCCGTCACCGATGCGGGCGGCCGCAAGCTCAAGGTGCGGCTGCTGCCCATCCCCGACCATCCCATCCTCTGCACCGAAGCCGACTGTGCCGCCTATGACTTTGCCCCCGGCGAGGACATGCGGGAGCCCGGTGACCGGCTGGCCGGCAGCTACGCCAACTTTTATGTAGCGAACAGCGCGGTGCTGGTTCCCCAGTTCGGCGGCGAGAACGCCGAGAGCGATGCCCGGGCGCTGGCCATTCTGCAGGAGGCCTTCCCCGGCCGCAGGGTCGTGGGCATCGATGCCCGCGCCATTTTGCTGGGCGGAGGCAACATTCACTGCATCACCCAGCAGATCCCACTGGTATAACAAAGAAAGGGGCTTGACCCGATGCCTGTTACCCATGTCAGTGCCATTCAGATGCACTGTGTTGAAGATCCTGCGCAGAATCTCGCTCTGGCTGAGCAGCTGGTCCGCAAGGCCGCTGCCGAGGGCGGGCAGATCATTCTGCTGCCGGAACTGTTTGAGCGCCCCTACTTCTGCCAGGAGCGCCGCTATGAGTATTACGCCTATGCCACCCCGGTGGAGGAGAACCCTGCCGTGCAGCGCCTGAGCGCTGTGGCCGCCGAGCTGGGCGTGGTGCTGCCCGTCAGCTTCTATGAGAAGGACGGTACCCGTCTGTTCAACTCCATCGCCATGATCGACGCTGACGGCACCGTGCTGGGCGTCTACCGCAAGACCCATATTCCCGACGACCACTATTATCAGGAAAAGTTCTACTTCACCCCCGGCAACACCGGGTTCCGCGTGTGGGATACCCGCTACGGCAAGGTAGGCGTAGGTATCTGCTGGGATCAGTGGTTCCCCGAGGCCGCCCGCTGCATGGCACTGCTGGGTGCTGACCTGCTGATGTACCCCACCGCCATCGGCAGCGAGCCCATTCTGGAGGTGGACAGCGCCGGTCACTGGCAGCGCACTATGCAGGGTCACTCCGCGGCCAATGTGGTGCCTGTGGTGGCAGCCAACCGCTTCGGCACCGAGACCGTCACCCCCTGCCCCGAAAACGGCGGGCAGAGTTCCTCCCTGTGCTTCTACGGCACCAGCTTCATGACCGACGCTACCGGCGCCGTCCTGACCCAGGCTCCCCGGGAGGGCGACATGGTGCTGCATGCCGAGTACGACTTTGCCGCCATCCGGGAGGAGCGCCTGTCCTGGGGGCTCTTCCGTGACCGGCGTCCGGAATGCTACGGCGAGATCTGCGACCTGTAACCTATCCGCCGACAATGCGGTTAGCGGAAGTGACCTTTCCCGCTGTTTGGCACCAATTATAAAAAGGAAATCCCCGAAGGGCTGAAGAAGCCTTTCGGGGATTTTTTTGTATAGAAGGGGTCGCGCTGGGGCCTGTGCTTCCGATGTTCAATGACAACTGTTCTATGTTATTTGGCGCTGCCCCTGCCAAAGGGCACAAACAGGAAGGGCGCCAGCATTCCAATCCAGGATACCGCCGGAACCTGTGTGATCCGGGTCAAAACAGAGCCCAGGGCTCCCGTCCACTGTGTAAGAGGAAGCAACCAAACCACTGCCGTGGGAGAAAATTGAGAAGCCGCATACAGCAGTCCGCTCAGGGCAGCTTCCAGAGCCACTGCAATCGCCGCAGACACTGCAATCTCGGTTTTGCTCATGGCGCGGAAGAGGAACAGGCCGCCCACGACAAGCCCAACCGCAAACAGCACTCCCTGAAAAATAGCCGCACGGACAGGGTCCGTCGAAACGCTGATCGAGCCATCCTCGCCTACCGTTTTTACCGCGTAGAATACATTGAGATAGACTGTGAGATAGTAGCAGACAATGCCCGCCAGCACACAAAAGACCGGCACCCGCCACAAGGTATTGACCCGAAGTTTCATGGTCTCGCCTCCAGTTCTTTCTGGTCCTTTATCACTCCTATTGTACCGTAAAACGTGTATTTTTGCAAGATACGGAAGGAGTTGTCGCTGTCCGGGGCATGTAAATTCTGCAAAAGGAAAAGAAGAGGCGGCAGCCTTTTGGCTGCCGCCTCTTCTCTATCCGTCAGGACAGAGCTGTCCAAAACGGTTCTTGTTCTTTGATGTGCCGGAAATCAGCCCTTGAAGTAGCGGTCCAGCAGGCCCTGCATGCCGCGGCCGTGGCGAGCCTCGTCCTTGGCCATCTCATGAACGGTGTCATGGATGGCATCCAGGCCCAGCTCCTTCGCCTTCTTGGCGATGTCCATCTTGCCGGCGCAGGCGCCGCACTCAGCGTCAACGCGCATACGCAGGTTCTTCTCGGTGCTGTCGGTCAGGACCTCGCCCAGCAGCTCGGCGAACTTGGCGGCGTGCTCGGCCTCCTCGAAAGCGTAGCGCTTCCAGGCCTCGGCGATCTCGGGGTAGCCCTCACGGTCGGCAACGCGGCTCATAGCCAGGTACATGCCGACTTCGCTGCACTCGCCGTTGAAGTTCTCGCGCAGACCCTGGATGATATCCTCGGGAGCGTCCTTGGCGATACCGACAACATGCTCGGTGACGTAGGTGTTGTCCTTCTTCTCAATGAACTTGGAAGCGGGAGCCTTGCAGACAGGGCAGAAATCAGGGATGGAACCCTCGGCGATGTAGCCGCAGACGGTGCAGACATACTTGGTCATAATAGTAGCCTCCTGAATTGATATATTTTGGTAAGCCGCGGCGATTGCGCGGCCCGGCATACAGCATTTGCCATGAGTCCAGTATACTCTCACTTAAGGCATCTGTCAACATCCATTTGCAAAAAATTTAAGATTTTATCTTAATTTTTTCACGGCATTTACCTGTGTGGCATTTCCCGCCGAAATGTGCTCAAAATAAGGTAAAAGTGCTTTCAGAAGCATCCATGTGATTCCGCCAACAATAAGACCGGCTATCATAAGTATGGGTGCATAGGCCAGGGCTGCGCCGCTGGAAAGAATCACCGCCGCCCCAGCCAGCTGGCCCAGATTATGCGCCAGTGCACCACAGGCAGAAAATACATATCCGCCTATGGTACCCGGCAGACAAAGGAGCAGGCTCAGCACCACAAAAGAGAGAAGCCCTCCCGCCAGGGACAGAAAGCCTGCCGTTGCCCCCCGTGTCAGGAAAGCAAACAATGCCTTGAGCACCACCAGAGCGGCCGCATACCGTCTGGGCAAAAACAGCAGTGCGTACATAATGACCACGTTGGAAAGCCCCAGCTTGACAGCCGGCATCAGCCCCAGCAAAGGCGTGATCAGCGATTCCACAAAGGACAGCACAATGGCCAGTGCGAACAGCAGCCCCATCCAGGCAATGCGGCGGCTTTTGTTGCTGCGCATCGGCATCCCTCCTTTCTTCTTCCCCTGCATTCTAAATCTTATGGGACAAGCTTGTCAAGGCAGGTCGATTTTGCGCATGGACGCGGTTTTCCTGCGACGATTTTACATTTGGCGGGACTTGAAAAAAGGGGTAAAATAGTGTATCTTATATAGTAATCCTTGTATAAGGTACTTCCCGACATCCGCCCCTTTTCTGCCCTGACTGGAGCAGAAGGCGGGACGAATTTCTGTCACATAACACGCAAATATAATTCGGAGGTAAATCCCATATGAAAAAACTGATTTGCATGCTGTGCGCCCTGTCTCTGTGCGCCGCAATGTTCGCCGCCTGCTCCAAGGACGAATCCTCGTCCGCCGCGCAGGATTCCTCTACCAGCACCTCTCAGGCAGCGGAGGACTCCTCTTCCGCGGAGCAGGACTCTTCCTCCGCTGAGACTTCTTCCGATTCCGGCGATGCCGCATCCGAAGAGGCCGATACCGAGAAGCTGGCTTCCATTGTCTCTGCACTGGAGGAGGTCAACCCCATCAACAATCCCCGCGCCATCACCAGCGACGACGTGGAGTTCAACATGAACATGACCCCCGACAATCTGGTAGCCTTCCAGGGCGACGTTACCAACACCCAGTCTGACTGCGGCCTCGTTTTTGTTGCCCAGGTCAAGGACGGCACCATGGACACCGTTCTGGAGGAACTGGAAGCTTACCGCCAGAGCATGACCAGCAGCCTCTATGTTGAGTTTGCCGACAAGGTCGCCAAGGCGGAGGATGCCCGTATTGTTTCCAAGGACAACATTGTTGTGATGGTGATTTCCAGCATCGACGGTCCCGACTACGCAGACATCGACGCCGCCATCGAGAGCGCGCTGTCCTGAGCGGCTTGACTGCAATTTTCTATCGTTATAATTCAGCCGGCAGGCGGAATGTCTGTCGGTTCTCACTGGCCGCTACCCTCTTTGCCGGGTAACGGCCTTTCGATTCATCCAGCTGATTTCGGGCATCTGCTGCGGTTTATGGTGCCCAGACCAGAATCCACTTCCGACTTAAGGGGGGCTTTGTGTGGTTTTTAACAGCGTCGTGTTTTTGTTTTCCTTTTTGCCGGTGGCGCTGCTGCTGTACTATGTAGTGCCCGGACGCCTGAAAAATGCGGTGCTGCTGATCGAGAGCCTGATCTTTTTCTGCTCTGCCGGGACACGGTTCCTGCCGCTGATCGTACTTTTGGTGGCCGTCAACTACCTGTTCGGCCTGCTCATTGATTACTGGGACAACCGGAGCAAGCTTCGCGTCATCGCGCTGATCCTGCCCATCCTCATCACGCTGGGGTCTTTGATCTTCTTCAAATACACCAACTTTCTTATCGAAATCATCAACCAGATCACCTCCGGCAATCTGAGCCAGCTGTCCTTCCTGGATGTGCTGCCCATGGGCATCAGCTACTATACCTTCAAGCTCATCAGCTATGTGGCCGACATCTACTCCGGCAAGATCCGCGCCGAGCGCAATCCCGTCACCTTTGCCGCCTACGTTGTGATGTACCCCCAGCTGCTCATCGGCCCCATTGTCAAGTATCGTGACCTGGCCCCCGCCCTGCATACCTACAAGGGCCGCTGCAATCTTTCCCAGATTCAGGAAGGCGCCGAGATGTTTGTTTTCGGCATGGCAAAAAAGGTCATCCTGGCCGATTCCATCGGAGCCCTTTGGACCGACATCCTCTCCCCTGAGATCGGTCTGGCCAACGCCTCCACACCGCTGGCCTGGCTGGGAATTCTGGCCTATTCCTTGCAGCTGTACTTTGACTTTGCCGGATACTCTGAGATCAGCAACGGCCTGAGCAAAATGATGGGCTTTGACTGCCCCGCCAACTTCGATCTGCCTTATATTTCCGCCAGCATCACCGAATTCTGGCGGCGCTGGCACATCTCGCTGTCGTCCTGGTTCCGGGATTACGTTTACATTCCTTTGGGCGGCAACCGTCTTGGACTGCCGCGGCAGATTCTGAACATGCTTGTGGTCTGGGCGCTGACCGGCATCTGGCACGGCGCCAACTGGAACTTTATCTGCTGGGGCGTCTACTATTTCATCCTGCTGACCATTGAAAAAACCTTCCTGCTCAAGTATCTCAAGAAAGGCCGCATCTGGCCCCATATCTATACCCTGTTCTTTGTGGTGCTGGGCTGGGGCATCTTTACCGCCGATGTGGAGGGCGCGCCGCTGCCTTTGCTGATGAGCCGGCTGTTCCTCCCCCAGGGTGGTGTCTCGGCGCTGTATTATCTGCGCAACTACGGCGTGCTGCTGATTCTGGCCGTTTTCTGCTCCACCGCACTGCCGGGCAAAATCTGGCAGAGGGCCAAACGTCATACCCCCGCACGGCTGGTTATTCTGGCCGCGGTGATGATCCTCTCAACAGCTTTCATCATTGCCGCCACCAACAACACACCGCTGTATGCACAATTCTGACAGGAGGTGCCTTGCGATGAAACAAACTTACCACGCCGCACACAGCGGCAAAGCCCGCGGCATCGCCGGATATGCCTCCCTGATCCTGTTTTTTGTCCTGCTGTTCGGATTTGCCGTACTGAACCTGTTCTGGCCCAAGCGGACCCTGTCCGAGCTGGAGAACCGCAAACTTGCCCAGATGCCTTCCATCAGCTGGAAAACCCTGACCAGCGGCGACTGGTTTGAAGATTTCTCCTCCTACGTGCAGGATCAGGTGGCCTTCCGTGACGGCTGGATCGACCTGCAGAGCGATTTCAACGCTCTCTGCCTGCAAAAAGTAGAGCAAAACGGCATTCTGCTGGGCAAGGATCACTGGATGTTCACCAAGAATTTCGGCACCCCCGACACCAAGCAGCTGGACAAAAACATCAAGGCTGTGGCCGAGTTCGGAGCCCGCTATCCCGGCCGTGTGACTTTTCTGCTGGCGCCGTCGGCCAGCGTGATCTACCCCGAGGAGCTTCCCTTCGCCGCTCCCATGGTGGACGAAGACGCTATGCTGGACGATATCTTTTCTCAGGTTTCTCCCTCTGCCTCGGTCATTGATCTGCGCCCTGTCTACACCGCCGCCAAGGAAGATTACCCCTACTACCGCACCGACCATCACTGGACCACCCACGGCGCCTATCTGGCTTACGAGCAGTTCTGCACATTAAAGGGACTGGCACCTTTCGACCTCTCCGCCCATGAGGCCGTGGAGGTTCCGGATTTTTACGGCACCCATTATTCTTCCACCCGGTTCTGGAATGTGGAGCCGGACACCATCACCTACTATCCGCTGGACAACCCCATGACCGTCTACCAGGTCAACGGCGAGGCCGATTTCAGCACTGCCGAAACCGCCTCCATGGTAGACACCGAAAAGTTTGAGACCCGCGACAAATACGCAGCTTTCCTGGGGGGCAACAACGGATATTCCGTGATTGAGGGCGACGGCGAGGGTTCGATCCTGGTCATCAAGGACAGTTACGCCAACAGCTTTGTCCCCTATCTGACCGCCAATTATGCCAAAATCGGCGTTATCGATTTCCGAAACTACGCTTTTGGTCCTGACTCCATCATTGAGCAGGAGGGCTACGATCAGATTCTGGTCCTCTACAACTTCCAGACCTTCCTCACAGACACCAAGGTCATCTATCTGAACCGGCCGACCTCGCTCAAAACCGACTCCTGACAATTCTGCCCTTCGTTAAGGGTATATCCAAGCATAGGAAAACCCCGTCCCTTCCACACTGGAAGCGGGCGGGGTTTTTGTCTGCACAGGTCCTTTTACGCAAATTCCACCGAGAGGACGGCGGGCAGGCCATCGTCAGGCTTTCCCTGCAGGCAGGTCTGCCAGAAAGACAGGCGGAACGGATCAGCTCCCATCGCCTTCAGATCGGTACACATCTGAGAAAAGGCATTCTGCAGTTCTTCGGCAAGAAGCTGCCGGAGCTGTTCCTCTCCCCGGGGGACCTGGTCGGTCAGCGCCGTAAGGCTGGTATCCTCAAGGCGGAGAAACACACACGTCTGACTGCTCTGTGCCTGCACCAGAACCGACGCGCTTGTCCGGCAGGAGATGCTGTCGTCGGCAAAGACAAACTCCAGCTGACGGCTCTGTCCACTCAAAACCGCCGCCAGCTGGGCCCGTACCGGCTCCACATAGCGAATCGTCTGCTGTCCCCTGCAAAGCACTGCAAACCCGTAGTCATCCCCCTGCCAGCAGGGCAGCTCCGCCTCTTCCCCCTGACACAGTACCGATTCCAGCCCGCAGCAGAGTTGATACTTTTTTTCGGCCGCCTGCATTTCATCGTAGAGTTGTCCCGCCGTCTCCTGAAGGCGGCTGACCGTACGGTCGTCAAGAAGGAACAGCGTGATTTCCGGGGAAGGCTGGGCTGTTTCATACAGGAGAGCCGCAAACCCCTGCAGTTCCTCCCAACTGCAATGGAAAGGCAGCGCAACCAAGTCGGTCAGTCCATAGAACATAACGCCGTCCAGTCCTGCTTCGGCATCAGCAAGTGCCTGTGCGGGGGTATCCCCTTTCCCGGACGCAACGTTGTAATCGGAGGAATCCTCGCTCTGCTGATCCTGGAGAAGCAGCACGGCATGAGAGCTGCCGCCTTCCTTGGCAAAAAAAATTGCACGCACGATCTCGCGCTCAACCAGCGGACGCCCTGCACAGCCTGCAAACAGAAATGCGGCCGCTGCCGCCATCAGGCACGTTTTGGCGCAGCGAATCCAGTAAGCCATCGTATTCCTCCTAACCCGGCAGCCAGCGCCGTAAATCCCCAGGCAGCAGCGTTGCGCACTGCCGACATCATAGCAAAATCCCAGTTTTTTGCCACCGCACACAGCAGCAGCATCAAAGCCAGATAGCCGGCAAAAAACGGCATCGCTGTCAGACTGTTTTCATCCGTGCGGGGCCCTCCTGCCAGACGGGTCACTGCATACAGGTGCAGGGCCAGTTTGACCGAGACTGCCATGGTCCAGACGATCAGCTGGAGCCATTCCAGACGGTCAAAGACCGAAAGGGCACCGCAGCGTGCCGCCTGGTGCAGCGGATTCTCGGCATCGGGCATTGCCGCGCCGAAGAACAGCTCCAGCAGCAGATGCACCCCCACGTTGAAGACAGCCCCAAACACGGCAAGGCGCACGACGGTATGACTGCCCCGCTTTTCGTGGTCCGGCCAGAGGGCTGGCAGCAGAAGCTCGGGATACAGCGTGCACTGTGCCCCCATCGCTCTGCGCCAGGCTGCGGCGTCCAGCGCCACCGTCTGGAGATTGACCACCCGCAGCCGTTCCGCCACCGAAAGCACCAGAACCACACAGGCTGCCAGCAGCAGCCCCAGCACCACATTGGCCGTCTGTGCAATGGCAGATACCCTGCGCAGATAGGCAACGGGAATCAGCACTGTCAGGCAGATCCCGAAAAGGCTGACCACATCGGGATACACCGCCACATACAGCTGCCACAGGCTCAAAATATCCAGCACCGAGCCCGCCAGCAAAAGGGCTATAAACGCCCAGCGCAGCAGCCGGCACTGGACCAGCGGCCAGACCCGCGCAAAGACAAGTCCCGCTGCCGCCGTTACCAGAATGCCGGACAACAATGTTGCAAGTCCCTCTCTGGTCCAGAAGAGTGTCTGGGCACGCAGCAGCACATTGACGAACAGACCCAGCTGCAGCGCTCCGTACAGGCTCGGGTTGTCACGTTTCATCCTTGCCCACCACATATCCTTTCTCGGCCAGCTTGCTCCAGATCGTCCGCACGATACCATCCTGCCATGCCGCCCGGCCGAGAGGCATCAGCGGAAAGAGGTAGTCGTATCCAAAGGGTTCGGTGCCGCAGGCCATAGCCAGAATGATAACCGCACCGCCTGCAAGTCCCGGCAAGCCGAAAGCTCCCGCCAGCACAATAACGATGAAGCGGAACAGGATGGACTGTTCATACAGCGACGGCACCGCTAAAGTTGCCACTGTGGCTGCTGCCGCCATGGTAAGAACAGGGATGCTGACGATTCCCGCAGAGACCGCCGTTTCCCCCAGGATCAGTGCCCCCACCAGGCTGACGGTGTGGCCGATGGATTTTGGGGCCCGCAGCCCCGCCTCCCGCACAATCTCCAGCAGCAGCGTCACCCCCAGCATCTCCAACATGAGCGGCAGGGGCGTGGAGGCTTCGGCCTGTGCCAGCTTGGCCAGCAGTTTGATGGGAATGGTCTCGGGGGCAAATTCCACCGCCATGACATACAAGCCCGGCCCGAACACCGACAGCAGAAAGGCGATATATTTCAGAACGCGGATCATCCCTGCAAATACCGCTCCCGAGGAATAGTCATCCAGACTTTCAAAATGCTCGCTGAAAAAGCTGGGCACCACCATGGCATAGGGACTGCCCGATACCAGAATCACCGCTTTGCCCTCACACAGGCGGGCACACGCGGTAGCGGGGCGCTCGGTATAGGCAGCAGCCGGGAAGAGATTCAGCTTGTCCTGCTTGAGAAAGGATGCAAAGTAGGCGCTGTCCAGCAGAACAGGAATCCGGATCTGTTCCAGACGGCGCCGGAGCGTGTCGATCATCTCCGGCGGAGCCAGTTCGCGGTCGTAGCAGAGGCAGTACTCGGTCTTGGCATGCGTGTTTGCGGTTTTCACCTCGGCCACCAGGGTATCTGTGCGGAACTGCCGCCGCAAAAGGGAAATATTGTTGCGCAAAAGCTCCGTAAAAGCCTCCTGTGGACCACGGATGTCCCCTTCCCCGTTGGGCTGTCCCACCGAGCGCTGGGGCATCTCCTGGGTGGAGACTGCCATGGCGGCGGGGCAGCCGTCGATGAGCAGCACCGACATACCGGCAGACAGCTTTTCCACCAGGTCGGTCCTAACCCGGATGGGTGTGCTCTCCGCAGGAATCACACTGCGCGTCAGCAGATAGGTCAGCAGCTGACGGCCGTCACGGGCGGGTACCGGGCAGCGTTCCAGCGCGTCCAGTGCCATGACCCACAGTTTTTCCGGTGAGGAAATGCCGGTAAACAGAGCAATGGCACAGGGGATCTGCCCCAGTGTCAGCTTCTTGGTATAAAAGTCCGACGATGCGCCAAAAATCTGCTGCAGATACGCAAGGTTCTGCCCCAGGGACGCACTCAGTTTTTGCTTTGGCAAAATGCATCAGCCCCTCTCCTGTGCGGCCGGAAACGGCCTCATGCATTAGTGTTGCCACACATTGGGCCGAATATCAGCGGCGAGGTGCAATATGCTTTCATCTATCACACGGACACTGGTCATCTATATCGTCGCCATTGCTGCCATGCGGCTGATGGGCAAGCGGCAGCTGGCCGAGCTGCAGCCATCCGAGCTGGTGACCACTTTCCTCATATCCAATGTAGCTTCCATCTGCATCGATGAGCCGGAGCTTCCCCTCTTTGCCAGCCTGACCCCCATTCTGCTCATTACCGCACTGGAGATTTTCAATTCTACCCTGGCATGGTACTGCCCCCGCTATGCCCGGCTGCTTTTCGGCAATCCCGTCACCGTCATCCGCAACGGCGTTGTGGATCAGGAAGCGCTGCGGCATCTGCGCATCACTCCCAACGATCTGGCGGAATCCCTGCGGGAGGCCCAGGTATTTTCGCCGGGAGATGTTATATGGGGCGTCATTGAGTCCAACGGCAGCCTCAGCGTGGCAAAAAAGCCGGAGGGAGACGAGCCGCCCCCCATGCTGCCCATCCTCATCGACCGGCACCTCTACCGGGACAATCTGGAAGCCCTCGGCTTTGACGACAGCTGGTTGGAGCAGCAGCTGAGCGAGGCGGGAATTGCCTCCCCACAGGTTCTGATTTTGCTGTCCAACGGAAAGGAAACTGTGCTGATACCAAAAAAGGCCGCCCCGAAGGGCGGCCAAAACTGAACCGGATAATTGTACTTGCCATAATGCTTTCACAACGCAATATGGCGGGAAGGGGTCTTGCCGTATGAAACGCAATCTTTACGCCGTGCTGCTGCTGTCGGTACTGCTTGCCGTCGTATACGGTTCCGGACGGGCAGTATCGGGCTGCATTGGCCAAACAGAGCAGGAACTGTACGTCGCTTACCGTCTGGCAATGGACGGACAGTACCCCGATGCCGCGGAAGCCTACCGGACCACGGCGGAAAACAACCGCAGACGCAGTCTGGTACTCTGCCTCTTTGTGCGCAGAAGCCTGCTGGACAAAATCAACGAGACGCTGGCAACACTGGAGCATTACGCTTTGCCGGACAACCCTGCAGACCTGGCTGTGGAGACAGCCCGTGCCTTTGCCCAGCTGGAACAGCTGGAAGAATCATTTATCGCTGTTTTTTGAGCGGTTGTCCAGCATATCCTTGAGTTCTTCCATGAACGTGTTGACATCACTGAACTGGCGGTAGACCGAGGCGAACCGCACATAGGCCACATCGTCGATGTGCTTGAGCTGGTCCATGGCCAGGTCACCGATGTACATGGACGAAACCTCGCGGTCGTAGGAGTTGAGCAGTGTCTGCTCAATGTTGCTGACCGCCGCTTCCAGCTGCTGGTAGCTGACCGGGCGCTTTTCACAGGCGCGCAGCATGCCGTTGAGCAGCTTCTGACGGTCAAACACTTCCCGCGAATGGTCGCGCTTGACGACCATCAGCGGCACGGTCTCCACGATCTCATAGGTCGTGAAGCGCTTTTTGCAGCTCAGGCATTCCCGGCGGCGGCGAATTTTTTCGCCGTCTTCCGTGGGACGCGAGTCAATGACCTTGGAGTCGATCTCACCACAATACGGACATTTCATCAGGGTTCCCTCCCGTTAGGTGTCGGATGTGTCAGGAAGCCTTTTTGGGCAGGCGGGCGGCCTTTTTGCCGCGGGTCTTCCAGTCAACCCAGAGCTGGGTGGCAATGCACATGGTGCTGTACACGCCGCTGACCATACCGAACATCAGCGGCATGGCAAAGGTAAAGATGCTCTCCAGCTGGAAGACCATGGCCACCACGCAGACGACGCCCAGGGCGACGCAGGTGGTGATGGAAGTCATCAGAGAGCGGGAGAAGCTCTGGTTGATGGACAGGTTGACCAGTTCGGGCAGGGGCATCTTCTTGCCGTAGAGGGCGGTGTTCTCGCGGATACGGTCGTAAATAACGACGGTATCGTTGATGGAGTAGCCCAGAATGGTCAGCATGGCGGCAATAAAGTTGCCGTTGAGCGGAATGCGGAAGATGACGAAGGCGCCGTACACCACAAACATATCATGCAGCAGAGCCACAATGGCCATGCTGCCCGCCGGCCAGCCGCCGATCTTGCGGAAGCGGAAGGCAATATAGATGAGGATAAGCACACAGGCCGCAGCCACGGCGACCAGGCTCTTGGCAAAGAATTCGTTGCCGATGGTGGCATCCACGTTGCTGATCTCATTCTGGACAAAGTCGTTGTCCGGGAACTGTTCGTTCAGAGTATTCAGCAGCGAGTCCACATCCTCGGTGGTGAGGGTGGTGGTGCCGGGCATGGTCAGGGTCATGGTCTGGTTGCCGGAAATGTCGTTGCCGGTCTGGACCGTGGTGTTGGAAACGCCCAGGGTGGACTCTGCCGCCGATTTGACAGCGTTGACATCCGCCTCGCCCTGATAGCCCATGGTGACCATGGCGCCGCCCTTGAACTCAATGTCCATGGAGACGCCGAAGACCACAGAGAACACCAGAACCACTGCGATCACAATGCAGGAGAAAGTATAATACTTCTTGCGGTTGCCGACGAAATTGATCTTGGGGGTCTTCCAGACTTTGGCGGGGTCTTTCTCGCCGCCGTACAGCCAGGGATTGCGCAGCGCCTTGATCTTGGAGGCACCGCGAATCATGACGCGGGTCGCCCACACGCCAAAGACGAAGTTCAGGATCACGCCGGTCAGCAAAGTGAAGCCGAAGGAGTAGATGGTGCCGGCGGTGGATGCGCCGAACCAGGTGAAGATGGCGGTGAACACCTTGGCCCAGAAGCCGTCGGTGGGACCGAAGGCACCCATCAGGATGGCCGCCACAATGACGATGGTGACGTTGCCGTCAATAACAGGAGTCAGGCCCATGCGGAAGCCGCTGGAGATGGCGCCGTCCAGAGTCTTGCCTTTGGCCAGCTCTTCACGGATGCGCTCGGCGGTGATGACGTTGGCGTCAACGCCCATGCCCACGCCCAGAATGATACCGGCAATGCCGGGCAGAGTCAGCGTGGAGCCGGAGAAGACCGAGAAGTAACCGGAGACGACTGCCAGCGTTGCGGTGACCTGGCCCAGCAGAGAAATCACAGCCAGAGCACCGGGCAGACGATACCGGAAGATCATCATGACGGCGACCAGCACAAAGGCAATGATGCCGGCCATGACCATAACATCCAGGCTGCGGGCGCCCAGCGTCGGGCTGATGGTGGAGAAGCTCTCCGCCTCCAGAGCAAAGGGCAGCGCGCCGGAGTTGATCTGGTTGGCCAGAGTCTCCACTTCCTCGGCGGTGAAATTGCCCTCAATGATGGCATTGCCGTCGGTAATGGCGGAGTTGACGGTGGCGGTGCTGATGTTTTCATCATCCAGCCAGATGCTGATGGTGCCGCCCTCCTGGTACAGGCGGGTGGTTGCCTCGGCAAACGCCGATGCGCCATCGCTGGTAAAGGAAAGCTGGACCACATAGCCGTTGGTCGAATCATATCCCGGAGAGGCGGACTCGACCTGGTCGCCGGTCAGGATGACATCTCCGTCGGCAGAGCTGCCTTCACGGAAGACCATCTCGGCGGTGGTGCCGATCTCGTCAATAGCCTGCTGCGGATCAAAGTCCGACTCGTCGCTCTTCCAGGGGAAGCGGACGATAATACGGTCTTTGTTGGCGTCGACATAGCTCTCATAGTCGGTGATGCCAAGGCCGACCAGACGGTCGTTGATAACGGTCTGCGCCGCCTGCATCTGGGCGTCGGTGGCGTCAACATCCCCTGCCGGGACAAAGGTCACATCCACACCGCCCCGGATATCAATGCCGAAGCGAATGTCCGACGCACCCTTGATATAGGTGTTCTTGATGTCGCCATACTGATAGCTGACACCGCCGATTGCCGTCCACGCAAAGACGACGATCAGAATCGCCACGACAATAAAGTGCCATGACTTTCCTTTTCTGCTCATAGGTACCTCCAAATTTCGCCCACGCGGGCAAGACTTCTATTTCCAGCTTACTCAGCCTGCTCCAGCAGCTTTTCCACAACGGCAAGCCGCACGCAGACGGTAAGCAGAACAGACGCTTTTTCGACTTCATCCAGGCTGGGATAAGTCGGTGCAATGCGCAGATGGGAATCCTCCGGATCGCGGCCGTAAGGGAAGGCAGCGCCCGCGCCCGTCAGGACCAGACCGGCATCCTTGCACAGCTGGGCCACACGCTTGGCACAGCCGGGCATGACGTACAGGCTGATGAAGTAGCCGCCCTTGGGGTTGGTCCAGTGGGCGATATCGCCGCAGGGCGTCAGCTCCTGGGCAAAGGTAGTCTTGACTGCGTCAAAGCAGGGAGCCAGACGGCGGCGATGCTTCTGCATATGGGCCAGAACGCCCTGCTTGTTCTTGAGGAAGCGGACATGACGCAGCTGGTTCATCTTGTCGTAGCTGATGATCATGACCTCAAAACGCTTGCAGACGTATTTCATGGAGTTGTCGCTGCAGGCCAGGGCGGAGACACCGGCGCCCGGGAAAGTGATCTTGCTGGTGGAGGTGAACATGAAGACGCGGTCCTCATTGCCGTACTTGCGGCTCTCCTCCAGCAGAACGGGAGTCTCGATGATCTCGTCGGTGAGGTGATGGACAATGTATGCCTCATCCCAGAAAATCTTGAAGTCGGGGGCCGCGGTCTTCATGGAAGCAAAGCGGCGGACCGTCTCATCGCTGTAGGTGTAGCCGTCGGGGTTGGAGTACTGGGGCACGCACCAGATGCCCTTGATGGAGGCATCCTCGGCAACCAGCTTCTCGATCATATCCATGTCGGGGCCTTCCGGAGACATGGGGATGTTGATCATCTCAATGCCGAATTCCTGGGTGATGCGGAAGTGACGGTCATAACCGGGCACCGGGCAGAGGAACTTGGGCTTCTCCACCTGGGACCACGGACAGGGAGAATCCTGGAAGCCGAAGGTATATCCGATGCTGACCAGGAAGTACATCAGCTGCAGGCTGGAGTTGCCGCCCACAAAAACATTCTGAGGCTGAACGCCCATCACGTCGGCAAACAGAGCACGGGCCTCCTCAAGGCCTTCCAGATTGCCGTAGTTGCGGGCATCGGTGCCGTCGCTGGCAGTGTAGTCCTCCATCTTGAGCAGATCCATGGCCAGATCCATCTGGTGAGGGCCGGGCTTGCCCCGGGCCATGTTCAGCTTGAGGCCCATAGCCTTGAAATCGGCGTAGGACTTCTCCAGGTTGGCCTTTTCGGCCAGAAGCTGCTCTTTTGTCATGTTGCGATATTCAGACATCATGCATCCCCCTATTCTTTCCGTGTTGCGTACACTTATCATATGCCGCCTGCGCGTTCCCCTCTAAAAAAATGCGCAGCAACAGACATACATTAAAGTATAAACGAAAAGACAAAAAGTTACAAGCATTTTCGCCATTTTTTCAAGTTTAAAAATAAGTTTTTCGCCCGGAAAGAATGGGCAATGCTCAGAAAATTAAGTTTCGGGGTCAAAAAAGCAGTATAAAATAAGTTTTCACGGTGCGGTCCGGCGGAATGCTATTGATGTATATTCAAACAGCCATTTTCATCAAAACGTCCCGGGCGGCATCTGCCGCCCGGGACGTTGGTCGTCTCAGCTGGTTGGTTTGCCGGTGCCTCCGGCGTCACAACGGGGTACAGTAATATTGCCTGCCTTCCGGCGTGTCCACCGCATGCACGGCAACCCCGAAGGCCGCTTCCAGTTTTCCGGAAGCATAGACTTTCTCCGGCGTGCCGGCTGCCATGACCCTGCCCTGATGCATAAGCAGCACATCGTCGGCGTTGCGCAGCACCGCTCCCAGATCGTGCACCACCATAACCACCGCCTTGCCCAGCTCAGCCAGACGCCGCGCCAGCTCCATGACCTCCATCTGGTTGCGGATGTCCAGATAGGTGGTGGGCTCATCCATGAGGACCGTTTCGGTATCCTGGGCCAGAGCCATGGCAATGTAAACTTTCTGGCGCTGGCCGCCCGAGAGGGCCGACACGTTTTTCTCCGCCAGCTCCCCTGCCCCGATCCAGTCCAGCGCCCGGCGTGCCGCCTCATAGTCCCGGGTACGGTACCGCCGCGGATAGGACAGATAGGCAAACCGGCCGTGGAGGACCATCCGCAGGGCGGTGATCTTCGGCACATTGCGGCTCTGGGGCAGATAGGCGATCTTCTGCGCCGAGAGATGAGGCGGCAGGTCGGGCACCGAGATGCCGTCCAGCAGTACCTGCCCCTCCGTGGGGTGGTGCAGCCCGGCCAGCGTCTTGAGCAGCGTGCTCTTGCCGCAGCCGTTGGGCCCGATGATGCCGGTCACCCGGCCGGGGGTAAATTTCGCCGTAACGCGGTGCAGTACCTCGGCACCGCCGTAGCCTGCACAGAGATCCCGTGCTTCAAGCATGACGGCCCCCTCCTCTCCTGGCCAGCAGCAAAATAAAGAAAGGTCCGCCGATAAAGGACAACAAGATGCCCACCGGCAGCTCATAGGGTGCAAAGAGCAGCCGGGCAGCCAGGTCGCACATGGTGACAAGACCCGCTCCGCACAGCGCACACATGGGCAGCAGGCTGCGGCTTTCGCTGCCCACAAATTTGCGGGCGATGTGCGGCACGATCAGTCCCACAAAGCCCAGCACCCCGGCAAAGCTCACCGTTGCCCCCGCCAGCAGCGCCGCGATGGCCAGCAGCAGCGTCCGGGTGGCGGATACCCGCATGCCAAGGCCCCGGGCGGTGTCTTCCCCCAAGGCCAGAACGTCCAGCTCATTGCAGAGGGTAAAGGATACCGCCAGAGCAGCAAGAATCAAAATGGCTGCCGGCAAAAGCCGATTGAGGGATACTGAGGAGAAGCCCCCCACCCGGAAGTCGGCGCTGCCCAGGGCGGCGTCGGGAAAGAGGGTGGCGATGGCCTCGGTAGCGGCATTGAGAAAGGTGCTGACTGCCACGCCCCCCAGAACCACCGTCATGCGGGAGGCTCCCGTCCGCCGCGCCACCAGCACAACGATCATGACCGCGGCCATGCCGCCGCCAAAGGCCATGCCCGCCACCGCCCAGCCTGCCGCCGCACCGCCTGCGGCACAGCAGATGGACACGGCCAGTCCAGCTCCCGCATTGACGCCGATGATGCTGGGGGAAGCCAGCGGATTGGCCAGTACCGCCTGGATGATGGCGCCCGAAACGGCAAGGCCCGCCCCCGCCAGCAGGCAGGCCGCCGTGCGGGGCAGCCGCACATACCACAGAATGCGCGACGCCGCCCCGGCTCCCGGCCCGGAGACAATGGCCTGCCACAGCTCGGGCAGAGTCAGGCCCGCAGCTCCCAGGCAGATGCTGAGCAGTGCCGCCGCAAGGCAGATGAGCCCTGCCAGGGCAAAGGTCCGGCTATCATGCCGGGTAGAGGATATCGGCGAGGTTTTCATAGGCTTCTCCCCAGCGATCATTGGGTTTGAGGTTATAGAGTTTCTGGTCCATATAATAGAGGCGGCCCTCCTGGACGGCGGTCAGGCCGCTCCAGGCAGGGTTGTCCAGCAAAAGGGCATTCAGGTTTTCCCGGATGGCCTCGGCGTCGCTGCCCTGCTCCACCACAAAGATATAGTCCGGGTCCGCCTGCACGATGCGCTCGAGACTGAGCTCCTCCAGCAGGCTGCCGTCCTGATCCGCAATGTTGACGCAGCCCAGGTCGCTGAGCATCTCTCCCAGCACATTGCCCTCGCTGCCCTTGACCTTGACGCTGACCGCCGTGGCCCGCAGGTAGACCACCGTGGGTGCACTGCCATCCGCCCGGGCCACCGCCGCATCGATCTGCGACTGGACATCCAGCCCGTTCTGCTGGTACAGATCCTGCCGCCCCGTCAGATTGGAACAGACTTCAAGCATGTGCAGATAGTCCTCAAAGGTGTTGACATCGAAATAGGCCGTGGGGATCTCCGCCGACTCCAGCGTTTCCATCCAGTCCAGATCCAGCTGGGTGTTGGTGCTGGCAATGACAAAGTCCGGCTCCACCGCAAAGAGCTTTTCCAGGCTGAGCTCGGTGGTGGCACCCAGATTGACCACATCCTCTGAGAGGTTCAGATCAAACTGCGTCCAGGCGTCGTTTGCCGTGGCCACGAGATCGCCCCCCGCCAGCGTCCACACATGGGCAAAGCTGCCAATGAGTGCCGCCACCCGCCGGGGCTGGCAGGGTGCCGTGACCGTCCGGCCCAGGTCATCCTCAAAGGTCAGCATTTGTGCGCTGTCCATGGCGGTGTTTCCGGTTTCCGCGGAGGCGGTTTCGGTGGTTGCCGCAGGAGGGGTGGAGGCCGCGGGAGCCACACAGGCTGTCAGGGCGGCCGCAAGGGCCAGAGCAAGGCAGATGTTGCGAAGTTTCACTGTTGTTCTCCTTTTGATTCAGACGGTTTGCGGCAAATCTTTGAGGACGGCCTGCACAAGTGACGATGCCAGGGTATCCTCCGCGGTCAGTGCACGGGTATGAAGGGATGCCTCCGCCGCCGTGACGGGACCGATGCAGACAGCAGCCTTTGCGGGGGCCTTTCCCCCTGCCGAGAAATAAGCCTTCACGCCGCCTGCGCTGCCAAAGACAAGGTAGTCCGCCGTCATCGGTTCCGGCGGGAGGGTCCCGGTGCGGTAGAGCGCCAGCGTGCGGCAGGCAATGCCTGCCTCCTCCAGCGCAAGGCGGGGCGCCGGACTGCACTGCTCTGCCGAGGCAAGCAGGACATCGGCCCCCCGGCAGCTTTGGGCAAGCAGGGTCCCAAGGGCGGCAGTGTGGTGGTGCTCCGGCATCAGGTCGGCAGCAAATCCGCAGTCGTTCAAGACCTGTGCAGTACGGGGGCCCACCGCCGCGAACCGAACGCCGGCCAAACGCCGCAGATCGATTTTCGCCTGCCGAAGCAGGGCAAAGAAAACCTCAACCCCGTTGGGGCTGGTGAAGGCAATCCAGTCCGGCATGGTGGCAAGGGCACCGGACAGCTGTTCCGGTGTGCAGCAGGGTTCCAGAATGCTACGCTGCATATCCACTGTGCGAGCCCCGCAGGCGGCAAAGGCCTGACGGGTACGGGTACGGAACTCCGCTGTACCCGTGAGTCCCACCGTCACACCGGACAGCGTTCCCCCGCCCTGCCACAGATCCATTCCGGCGCTGCCTCCGATGACGATCACTGCGGGTGGAGTGACCGATGCGGCGCGCCCGGCAATATCCGCAAGGGTACCGCGCACGGTCTGTGTGCCGCAGACTGCCGCCGGGGTCCGGGGCGGCATGCCGGCCTGGACCAGGCGTTCCGCCAGACGGGGCAGGTTTTTCAGGCCCATGAGAAACACCAGAGTACCCTCCAGACCCGCCAGCTGTTCCAGGTGTTCCGGCAGACCGTCGGCCGTGCCCGCCGTGTGGGCCGTAATGACATGAAAGCTGCGGCTGAGCCCCCGGTGGGTCACCGGAATGCCGGCTGCCGCCGGAACGGCCACCGCCGAAGTGACGCCGGGCACCTCCTCACAGGCGATCCCAGCCGCGCGGAGGGCTTCCGCCTCCTCTCCGCCCCGGCCGAAAACAAAGGGGTCCCCGCCCTTGAGCCGGCAGACCGTTTTGCCCTGCTGCGCAAGAGCGATGAGAAGCTCATTGATTTCCGACTGCGGCATACTGTGATGTCCGCTGCGCTTGCCCGCAGAGATTTTTTCCGCGTCGGGGCGGGCCATCTGCAGGAGGTCCGGGTCCATCAGGGCATCATATACCACCGCGTCCGCCGAAGCCAATATCCGCATGCCCCGCAAAGTAATCAGGTCTGCCGGGCCGCAGCCCGCTCCCACCAGAAATACCCTGCCCTGTGTTGTCTGCATCATCGCACGGTCCTTTCCATCTCATCCGTTTCAGCGGCGGTGAGGGGTGCCCCCTTCTCCAAAGCTGCATCCAGGCAGGCATGCAGAAAAGCTGCCCGCTGCCGCTGTTCCGGGAACCGCTGCTTTGCCCGTTGCCTCAGGTTTTCCATCTGGGTGAGGATCTCCTCAAAAGTATCCGGGATGGCATCATCCAGGCGGTCCCGCACCCAGGCTGCCGCCGCCGGGCTTGCCCCGGATGTGGAGATACCCGCCACCAGGGAGCCCCGACGCAAGATTGCCGGGAACGCCGCATCCTCTTTCTCCGGATGTGCGGCACAGTTGAAGGGAATGCCCGCACTGCGGCAGGCCGCCCGCAGCTGCCGGGCCGTCTCCGGGTCACCGGTCGCGTCCACCACCAGGGCCATGCCCTGTACATCCTGCGGGCGGACCGCCCGGGCTTCCCGCCGAACGTCAAGGGAGTCAAAGCCGGCCACAAACCGGAGGGAAACCACCTTTACAAGGGCTCCTGCCTCCAGCAGACTGCGGGCTTTGCGCTGTGCCGTCGTTCCTCCCCCCGCCACAAGGCAGGGCCGTCCCCCAAGCTCTATCATGATTGGAAACCATGCCAAGGTTTTCCCTCCTTTCCCGGCGTCGCCGACTGCCAGTTTTTTCATTGCGGTACTATCTTACCATGTTATGACGCCGCATGCAAACACTCACAAAAGCATCGCACCTGCGTCTGATTATTTCACTTTTTCATGGTTGGACAGCTTTGTATTTTTTGCAGAAAGAGAGGCCGGACTCCTATTTGCGGGAGTCCGGCCCCTCTGTTTCAAGTTTCACTTTATCTTTTTATCCCGGTCCGGTGATGGGCTTTTTCGTCTCTCTCAATCGTCCCAGCCGTGATGGCTGCCTTCGCCCCAGTGTTCTCCGTCATGGTGCTCCTGTTCCCCATAGTACATGCCGCCGGCACCATTGCCATTGCTCTGGCCGGCATTTCCCGGTGCATCCTCCGTGCTCATCTGCGGCTGGACAGATTCGCCGGTGGCTGTGCTCAGGGCGTTGATCCGGTCCCAGATTTCCTGCATGGTCATATCGGCCACCGCTTCGGGTGTGACAGACGGGTCCAGCGCCTTCAGCTGGAGATAGGCGCGATACTTGCCGCAGGAAAGTCCCAGTGCGTGGGCATCCTCGGAGGTATCCTCGTACGCATGGAAGCAATGCATGTTTTCCGAATGGGAGGTGCAGTCCTCCATATCCGAAAGCACCCGGGTAGTCTGTTCCCCGTCCGGGCCGATGACGCCGATGGTCAGCACCGCATCCCCGGACATCAAAGATGCTACCATATCGCTGCTGAGGATCAGCTCAACCGCCTGGTTGTATTCCAGATTGTTCAGGTCCAGGGAATCCAGCAGCGCCTGTCCGTCATCATTATACCCGGTCGTGGAGATCACCCGGTCAAAACGGTTGATACCCAGTTCAAGCGACGGACTGATGTCAATGCTGATCTCCACCGTGGGAGTAAAGTAAAGCCAGCGCCCCGCCAGAATCACCAGCACCAGGCAGGCCGCCGCCGGGATCATGCGCAGATATCCGGGAGTTCCCGCACGGGTGTAACCCCGGGTCTTCTGCCGCAGGAAGGCACGGGTACTCGCCTTGAGCGATTCCTCCGCATGGACCTGATCGAATGCCTGTGTAATCCTGTCACGCATCAGTCTCACCTCCCAGCCTTTCCCGGAGCATCTGTCTGGAACGTGCCAGAAGCGTATAGATCGTGTTCACGTTCTTGCCCAGAATTTTGCTGATCTGGGGCGCAGAATACCCTTCATAGTAATGCAGGTATATGACATCCCGGTATTTTTGCGGCAGCGACAGCACTGCCTCCAGCACCTCCCGATGCTCGGGTGCAGCGGGGGCCGCCTGATCCATCAGCGTATCCAGAGAGGTGGTACGACTGCGGAAAAAGCTTTTCAGCAGATCCTTGCAGGCGTTGATGGTGACCCGGATGATCCAGGCACGCTCATGCTCTTCGTTTTCAAACGCCACGGAACTGAGGGCATACTTCAGAAACACCGTCTGAAATATGTCCTCAGTATCCGCATAGTTTTTCAGATGAATCATGCAAAGCCGCCGAACGGTATCCGCATACCGGTCAATCGCTCTGTTTATCTCCTGTTCGCTCCGCATCTTGAATCTCTGCATTCCTCCCGGCAGCCGTTATGGTGTCCCGCACCGGACCATGCTGCCCTATTGCCGCAGCCGTCGTGGTTTGCGCTGTGATTATCACACAGACCGTCGCCGTCTGCGTCCACGTAGTTCGAGCAGCTGCTGGTCTGGCAGACACCGCTCAGACAGAATGCATTGCCTTGGCCGTTGTGCATCCCTGACGCAAACACCGTCGTTGCCCCGATGGAAAGAACGATCCCGGCTGCAAGCACACCCAATAAAATTCGTTTCATATGGATTCCTCCTGATTTATCTTTGATTGCCTTTGTTCGTCTTCAACCTGAATACGACTGGCACAGGGGAATCCTTTCACTTTCTTGAAAAAAATTATAATTCTCGAAAAAAGATGTTTGGGGCTGTGCTTTCCCCATCTGTACTTTCTATTGTAATGCGGTTGCCCATGATTGGCAACCGTTCCGGCCATGCCCTGATCTTTTCAGGTCCTGCCGGCGCATTCTGTACAGCAGTTTCACTTTACACATTGAGTAAGGCGCTGTTCAGGAAAGGATATCGCACAGAATCTGAAACTTGACCGCATCGTCGCCATAGGTTTTCAGGCTGGAATACTGGGGATAGTCGGTCTGATATTTCTGGTTGTAGCTGTCTGTCAGACTGCCGAGGCTCTCCTCCGCCTCCCACTGCGACAGCGTAAAAGTCTGCTTTTGCCCGTTTTCCATCCGGCAGGTCCAGCTTACCTCACCCAGATTTCCCACCAGTGCCATGGCCTGACAGGCTTTTCGGTTCATCTCCTCACTCAGCTTTTCCACTTCGCTCTGGGTGAAGCTCCCGGCAAATTCCAGTGTCCATCCATATGGCTCCTCCGCACTCTGGAGCACCGAGGTAAACGGCCCGCAGTCTTGGGAAATCTGCAGCGCCTCCGCAACCGCCAGGAGAGCCGAAGGGGCCCCCATATAGGGTGTTTTGGTCTCCCAGATATGCAGCGTCTTCGGCTGGACCATGATTCCGTTTTGCCAGATGGTTTCTCCACACAGGGTGACAGTACCCGTCTCGGTAAGGGGCAGCTCCACCTCATACCGGGAACCGCTGATTCCCGGCAGCGGCAAAACCTGCCGGGCATTCAGCGACCAGGAGTTCTCCCCTTCCTGCCGCTGCCGCCAGCCCACATACGCCACGCCGGACCACTCAGAGTCCACCTGAATATGCAGTCCTGTCTCAGTCTCGGTCACATTCCAGAACATACCGCCCAGATCGGCCGCTTTCCCGATCCAGAAGGTTTTCACTGCCAGAACCACCAGCAGGACGGCGGCTGTGCCCGCGACCGCCATCCACACTCTCCGGCGGGTTTTGCGGCGCACACTGCGCAGGTAGTCCAGCTCGCGGCGCTCTGTGCCCTCCGGCCCGGCGGAAGCTTCCGGTGCTTCCATTGCATTTTTCCGTGCAGTACAGTCCGGGCAGCATTTCAAATGCCGGTCAACGGCCTCCCGGGTCTGCTCATGCACCAGATCATCCACGTACAGCGGCAGAAGATCCTGTACTACTTCACAGGTCAGATCGTTCTTCATTCCGGCTTCTCCCCTTTCTTGTCTGTGTCGCTGATTTTCAGCCGCAGCTTTTCCTTGCCGCGATAGAAATTGACCCGTGCCCAGGTCTCGGTTTTCCCCATCACATCACCGATCTGGCGGAAGCTCAGCCCGCCGAAGGCTCGCAGATAGACAATCTCCCGCTGCGGGTCCGGCAGCTGATGGATGCTGCGGAGCAGTTCCAAATGGCCCTCCCGGGCGATGATATCTTCCTCCACCGAGGGAACCGCCAGTTCCGCCTCCACATCCGGCCCCAGCTCCACAGCGGCGGGCCTTCGGCCCCGGCGGCGCAGCTCCTGATACCACAGATGCTTGGCAATCTGGCACAGCCAGACCGAAAGTTTACAGCTTCCGTCATACCGCTCAATGGCGGCCACCGCACGGCTGAATGTCTCCTGCGTCAGTTCCTCCGCCAGGTGAGCATCCCGCGTCTGAGACAGCAAAAAACGGTATACCGTGTCGGCATATCGGCGGTAAACCTCATCCATGCCGGTCTGCTGTGCCATATTGCCTCCTCCTTTCCCCGCAGGTTTTGCCTTTCTGATCCATATATCCCCGTCAGAGGGATTTTGTTACAGTGCCCGCCCCGGAACTTTCTCTTTTTTGCGGGCCAAAAAAGCGGCACAGAGACCACACCTCCGCGCCGCTTTTGCCGTTCTTCACTCATCCGGATGCCCAGCGCAGTACTGCGCAATGCATCGCAGGAATTCCTTGCCGTATTTGTGCGCCTTGGCATCGCCGACCCCAGGCAGGCGCATGAAATCGCCCATGGTCCGGGGCTTTTGCTGTGCCATGGCATCGAGGGTGAGATTATTAAATATAATGTAGGCCGGGACCTTGTTCTTCTGAGCCAGACGGGAGCGTTCCGCCTTGAGTGCACCGATGAGCCCCTCATCCGGCAGTGCGGAAGCACGCTCGGTGCGCTTTTTGCTGCTCTGGCGGCGGCCTGCCTGCGCTTCCCGACTGCCGGGGGCAAGCCGTTCCGTCATCTGTACCTTTTGGCCGTGAAAAAGCACGTCCACTGCCTTGGCCCCCAGATGCAGGACCGGATACTCCCCCTTGGTGTTGATGAGGTAGCCCTGCTCCTCCAGCGCATCAAAATACTGCCGCAGGCGCTGCTGGGGCACATCCCGCAGAATGCCGTAGGTGGGCAGGCTGTCCAGCCCCCGCTTGAGGGTGTTCTGATCCCGGGAGCCGCGCAGCATCTGGACCACCGCCACTTCTCCCAGCCCGCCCGGCCAGCGCTTTTCCACCCGGGCCACACCGGACAAAATCTTCTGTGCCTCGGTGGTGATGTCCGTCTCGACCATCTCACTGTTGCAGTTGCTGCAGTGGCCGCACTTGCCACTGGTCTGCTCCCCGAAGTATTCCAGCATGACGCTGCGCAGACATCGGGTGGTTTTGCAGTAGGTCACCATGGCATCCAGGCGCTGGCCGTCCCGGCGCTCCACCTCCGCCCGCTGTTCCGGGGTGAGCTCGTCGTTGTCATGGGTGTTGCGGATGAAATACTGGGCGGTCTGGATATCCCCCAGAGAGAACAGCAGAATGCATTCCGCCGGTTCCCCGTCCCGGCCGGCGCGGCCCGCCTCCTGATAGTAGCTTTCCAGATTTTTGGGCATGTTATAGTGCAGCACAAAGCTGACATTGGACTTGTCGATGCCCATCCCGAAGGCATTGGTGGCTACCATGACACGGCTCTTGTCGTAGACAAAGTCCTCCTGATTCTTTTCCCGCTCCTCCGGGTCCAGCCCTGCATGGTAGCGTGTGGCCTGGATGCCTACCCCGCGCAGTTCCCGGCAGACCGACTCCACCGTCCGGCGGGTGGCGCAGTAGACGATGCCGCTTTTGCCGGGATGATCGAGAATATACTCCTCGATATAGCGTTCCTTGTCCCGCGGCCTGGCCACGCCAAAATAGAGATTGGGACGGTCAAACCCGGTGGTGATGCACAGCGGGTCCCGCAGTCCCAGCAGCCCTGCCACGTCCTCCTTGACCTGGGCCGTCGCCGTTGCCGTGAAGGCGCCCACCACCGGACGCACCGGGAGGCTGGCAATGAAATCCGCGATTTTCAGGTAGCTGGGACGGAAATCCTGTCCCCACTGGGAAACACAGTGTGCCTCATCCACGGCAATCAGGGAAATCTCCGCATTCTGGGTCAGGTAGGAGATGCCCGCCGTGGGCAGGCGCTCGGGCGCCACATAAAGGATTTTGTACCGGCCGTTGATGGCGTTGCGCATCACCTGCTGATACTGGTCCTCCGGCTGGGAGGAGTTGAGGCAGGCAGCCGGAACGCCGGCTTCCTCCAGCGCGGTGACCTGATCCTTCATGAGGGAGATCAGCGGCGAGATGACCAGCGTCATGCCGGGCAGCAGCATGGCCGGGACCTGATAGCAGGCCGACTTGCCGGCGCCCGTGGGCATGACGCCCAGCACGTCCCGCCCGGACAGCAGCGCCTCAATGAGGGGTTTCTGCCCGGGGCGGAATTCATCATGCCCGAAATATTGCTTCAAAACGCTATACTGATCCATTCCATTCATCCTTGTTCCTGTGGCCGGACCCGGCTGTTTGTCTGGTCCGGGCCTGCAATTTCCTGTATCTGATAGTGTACGCAAACCGTCTGTCGGCGTCAAGCGCCGCAGCCACCGGAAGGCCCGCCCGGGGAGCGAATTCCTGGCCTTCACTGCCTCACCGCCTCCGTACCGCCGCGGCAACACATAAAAAATTCCGGCTGCCGAAGAAGGATTTTTGCCTTCCCCTACAGCCGGAGATCTGTTCAATGTTTTGTTGTCCGGAGGATGGCCGCAGCCCTTGAATCAGGCATAATCCTTGATCAGGAACATGGACTTGATGGCCACAACCTCGTCGTACTCATCCTGTTCCACCTGGACATCGGCATTCAAGGCCTTCAGGTCCTTTTTGACCACATCCAGCGCCTCGGGGATCTCGACAGCGCGTCCTTCCCGGATGGCCCGTTCCATGCGGGTCAGAACCACCGGATGGGCGTACCGTGCCGGGACCGGAAAATCGGGATACCCGGCCAGATAGGATTCCATCGCTTTTTCGGCGCGCTCGGCACGGGCAAAAATGGCCCTGCGGTTGTTGCGCGCCGTGGGCAGCACACTGGCGCCAGAGAACAGGAAGATGGCCGCCAGCCCGAACAGGGTGAAATAGATGGCAAAGGTCCCCTGATGCAGCAGCGAGTAGACACCGTAGACAAAAGCCGCAACGCCCATCACAGTAATGGCCAGCGCCACCCAACGGTAGACAGGCTTGCTGATGAGCAGTGCCCGCTTGCGCCGTGCCGAGGCACTGAGTTCCTCGGACAGTTCCGGTTTCTTACCCAGATACTCGGCAGCATTTTCCAGCCGGTCCACATTTTTTCGCGCACGGTTGGAGAGTTCCGGCAGAATTCTTGCAGCGCGCTCTTCATCCCGCCGGCGAAGCTTTTCTTCCGCCGCTTTGCTCATCCGTTTGAGTTCCGGGCGTACCGCCGCAACGCGGGCCAGCAGGCGATCCACATCTTCCTCATACTTGAAGGTAAACTGACGTTCCTTGCTGCCGTCAAACTCGACGACCAGATACGGGATGGAGCCGAAAATGCCCTTGCCGGTATAGCCTCCCTTGCTCATGGCGACACGCTTGTACACACGCTGCACGCTGTCGAAGGGTATGTAATAACAGCGATCCAGCACAATGTTATTGAGGTACAACGCCTTTTGTCCCACACCGCAGGGACCATATTTTTTGCAGAACTTTTTGTCCGCCTTTAGGACATCGTCCGCCAGGCAGGTACTGCTTAGGCATTTGGGTTTGAGATACATGTTCGGTTTCCTCCCGATGGTTTGGTTGCCGGGTCGCGGCCCCGGCATTATCTCCCGCTAAACCAGCACAGGGGCCGCTGCATTGCAACGGCCCCGTGCAGACGCGAGAAACAGCTTGCCTGTTGGGATGCAAAAACTTATTTGTTTGCAGCAGGCGCAGGCTTCTTGGTTGCGCGCAGGAACAGACCCAGGAACAGGATCGCAGCGATGATGCCGGCAGGATATGCCACCGTCGCACCAATGCCGAAGGCACCCAGGCATTCCGGCGCCATGCAGAAGTAGGTAATGGACACCGCAGTCATGAAGGTGGCGGGCACAGCAGTGATCCAGTAGTTCTTCTTGTTGCGGAAGAGATACATGGAGGCAGCCCACAAAACGATCATGGCCAGAGTCTGGTTGGTCCAGCTGAAGTAACGCCAGATCACCGTATAGTCGATGGCGCCCAGCGCGTTGCCGATGCCCAGAACGGCGCCGACACCCAGAACGGGAATGCAGAGCTTCAGACGGTTGACCCAGCTGTTCTGGTCGATCTTGAGCCAGTCGGCCAGAGTCAGACGGGCAGAACGGAAGGCGGTATCGCCGGAAGTGATGGGGCAGGCAATGACGCCCAGCATAGCCAGCACAACGCCGACGCCGCCCATGGTCTTGATGCAGACATCATAGATGGCCGCGGACTGACCGTCGGCCAGGATCTCGGACAGGCCGGTGTTCAGGCCGCCGGTGACCTCATAGATAGAGCAGCCGGCTGCCGCCCAGATCAGAGCGATGACACCCTCGCAGACCATCGCGCCGTAGAAGACGAAGTGGCCCTGCTTCTCACTCTTCATGCAGCGAGCCATCAGAGGAGACTGGGTGGAATGGAAACCGGAAATGGCGCCGCAGGCCACCGTGATGAACATGAAGCTCCAAATCGGGGTTCCGGAAGGATGCATGTTGTACAGGTGGTCCCAGATTTCGGGGATGACATAGTTGGGGTTGGTCACAATGCCGAATGCAACGCCCACAGCCATGACCAGCAGGCAGACGCCGAACACCGGATAGATCTTGCCGATGACTGCGTCAATAGAGATGAAGGTCGCAATGAAGTAGTAGATCAGGATGATAATCAGCCAGAACAGTGTGGTGGCAAAAATGCCGGACACACCGGCGTTCTTGAACAGGGTAACGATCAGACCGGCAGGTCCAACCGCAAACACCGTGCCGACCATGATAAGCAGAACGACCGAGAAAACACGCATGATGTTCTTCATGGTGTTGCCCAGATAATTGCCGGTGATCTCCGCAACAGAGGCACCGTTCTCACGCTCGCTCATCATGCCGGAGAAGTAGTCATGCACACCGCCCGCAAAGATGGTGCCGAAGGTGATCCAAAGGAACACCACAGGCCCCCACAGAGCGCCCTGCATGGCACCGAAAATCGGCCCCAGACCGGCAATGTTGAGCAGCTGAATCAGAAACAGCTTCCATTGGGGAAGAACCACGTAATCAACGCCGTCATTAATGCGGACAGCGGGGGTTTCGCGGTCATCTGGTCCAAAGGTGTTGTCCACAACTTTACCATACGTAAAGTAGCCGACGATCAGCAGCACCAGGCAGACAAAAAAACTAACCATCAATGATTCCTCCTTATTAGATTTTGTGTTCGCTTTCCGCAGCGAACTTGCTTCTCGCAATTCTCATTATAGTCGCTTTTGTCCAAAATTCAACACTTTATTCACAAATATTTTTTTGTTTATTCATATTTTTTGGAGCTTTTCCCCAAATTCAGGATCTTTCTCGCTGATACGCATTTTTCACACTGCAATCCCTTGCGGGATGCTTGCATTTCCCTGTTCTGCCATACAGGCTCTATGCAAAAAACGCACAGCTCCGCACACACTTTTTTTGCATGCTGCCTTGCACCGCCGTCAATGGCGCGATACAATAAGGCTGGATACAGGCAGACCGCGTGCCTGCCCAAAATTTGCGGTAAGAGGAGCGCGCACAACAATGACCTATCAGGAAGTTTTACAGTCCGCCAGAGGCCAGATGGGCCCCTGTAAAGTTTGCCCCGTCTGCGACGGCCGCGGCTGCCGGAACACCATTCCCGGCCCCGGCGCCAAGGGTGTGGGTGATGTTGCCATCCGCAACTACAGCGCCTGGCAGAATGTCCGCGTCAACATGGACACCCTCTGTGCGTCCGGCACGCCGGATACCAGCCTGGAGCTGTTCGGTCACAGCTACCGCATTCCGGTCTTTGCCGGGCCGGTGGGTGCCGTGCAGCTGCACTACGGCACCAAATACGACGACCCCGCCTACAATGACATTCTGGTCGCCGCCTGCCGTGACAACGGGATCCTCGCATTTACCGGCGACGGCACCAATCCTGCCGTGATGGTGGCTGCCTGCAAGGCGATCAAGGCTGCCGACGGCTTCGGCATTCCCACCGTGAAGCCCTGGGATGTGAACACCATCGCCGAGAAGATGGCCCTCGTCCGTGACAGCGGAGCCTTCGCCGTGGCCATGGACATTGATGCAGCCGGGCTTCCTTTCCTGAAAAACCTCAATCCTCCGGCAGGCAGCAAGACCGTGGAGGAACTGGCTCAGGTCATTGCCGATGCCAAGCTGCCCTTCATCGTCAAGGGAATCATGACGGCCCGCGGCGCAGAAAAGGCCGTCCAGGCCGGTGCTTCGGCCATTGTAGTTTCCAACCACGGCGGCCGCGTGCTGGACCAGACCCCCGCCACCGCCGAGGTCCTGCCTGAAATTGCAGATGCCGTTGCCGGGCGCTGTGCCGTGCTGGTGGACGGCGGCATCCGCAGCGGTGTGGATGTGTTCAAGGCACTGGCCATGGGCGCCACTGCCGTACTGATCGCCCGTCCCTTTGTCAATGCCGTCTACGGCGGCGCAGCGGAAGGCGTCAAGGCTCTGGTGGACAAGCTGGAAGCGGAACTGTCCGACACCATGTCCATGTGCGGTGCCCACAGTCTGGCTGAAATCAGCCGGGATATGGTCCGCCTGTAACAAGTTTTATACGTACAAGTGCCAACCGGAAACGGCCCGCAGGATTGCTCTCCTGCGGGCCGCTTTGTTGTATTGTCGTTTTCCGGTTTTCCTGTCGGGATTTAATCTGAAAGGGCGGTGTCCTGCAAAGCTTCGTCCATACAGCGCAGTCGGGCTGTGCCGTCGGGCTGTACAACCACACGGAACATCCGGTCTGCCCCAATCTGACTGTCATCCTCAAAGACAGACCCGTAATCGGCGATAAACTGGTCTTCCGGACAATAAATATAAACGTAGTCATATTTCTGTGCCAGTTCCCGGCTCCACGCCTCGGCGGAGATCTCCTGCACCCAGGGCTCCTCATTTTTGTTGTCGGCCATCAGGATGGTAGCCTGTTCCGGCAGACGAGCCGGCAGCAGTTCGTAATCGATGCGCAGCGCCGCCGAACCGGCATCGTCCGCCGTAATGAGCTGAAGGCGGGGCGTCTCCTCCCCCAACGCCTGGATGCGCTGCGCCGCCTGACTGGACAAAACCCGGTCATTGTGGGACTGCGCCGCCCGCAGCGGGGCCTGCCCCACCGCGGCCAAGAAATCTCCCACCGGAAACAGCCACATCAGCGCCAGCAGTGTTCCCGCAGGCAGCAGCCGGAGCCACGGACTTTTCTCCCCGGCAAAGACACACGGCAGGACGACCGCCCCGGTCATAAGCATCATGGTGCAGGTGTCCAGGTATCGGTAGATCGACGCCAGATACATGGCTTCCGCCGGATTGAAGAGATACAGATAACTGTACAGAAGGGTCAGCACAAATACGAGCGTAATCAGGAGCATGGCTGCCGCCGGGGGAAGAATCTTCCGCCGGGCATCCGAGCGCTGCTGTTTTGTGCGGCTGACCAGTGTCAGGGCTGCAACAGCAGCAAAGACTGTCGGGATCACCACAAAGGGGATGGACTGCCCCGGACCATAATTGCCCCGGATAAAAATGGTTCCGAGAAAATTTTGCAGTACCGTGTAGCGGTAGGCATCCGCCCGGCCGGTGATCAAACTGAAAATACCGCCGGTCAGTCCGCCCGGCCACACCCATCGCTCCCCTGCTCCCATCCGGGTCAGATGGATGGTCCAGCTGAGTTTTGCCGCCGCCACCGCCGCAAGAGGCAAAACCGCCGCGGGGCGGCTGCTCGCCCGGAAATGAACAAAGGCAATGGCCAGTGCTGCCATCACAGCCAGCCCGGTGCCGGAGGATTTGACAAGGGCCAGCACAAAGCAGCCGAGGATTTCCAGCCAGAGGGAAGCAGCGGAATGTCCGGGCAAAAATCCCTCCAGAATCAGAATACCTGCGAAAAGTCCCAGCAGCCCGTCCACACTGGCCCGGGCAAAGTAGGAGGGATAGATGCTGCCGGGCAAAACGGCAAGCAGAACCAGCAGCCCGATCCCCTGCACCGGCTGCCTGCGGAGACTGATGCCCCGAAACGGCAGGGTCAGCAAACCGGCTGTCAGGATTGCATTGCTGTAGAGAAGGATATCTTCCCGGAAGGCAAACCCGCCCGCCTTGAGGAACATATACTGCAAAATTGCCGTGGCCGGCGGATAGGACTTGAATCCGTCTGGGGAGGCGGGAACAGTATAGAGTTCATCGGTATAGTACATCCATTTGACCGCCTTGCCCCAGTGAGAAAAATCGTCCCAGTCCGTCAAGGCACAGCCGCGGCAAAGCCACCAGAACAGCAGAGCAAGCAGAAGGAAAATCAGTCCGCCCTGCCAAAGGCCGCGGGGTGAAAGGGCTTTTTTGACCCCGAACACATATACGGCCCATACACCGCCGGCAAGATTCAGCAGCCAGAGGGTGGGCCCGGCCAGCCACAGCAATCCCGCCAGGGCCAGGGTGTATCCCACGGCGATCAGGGCAAACAGAGAGAGGGGTATCGCTTCCTCCATCCGGCAGCGAAGCAGCGCGCACAGACCTGCCGCCAGCGGCAGGACCATACACAGAACCAGGACAGCACTCATGGGTTCCTTCCCTCCTTCACCGGAAAATCCAGCGGTTCTGAATCTGGAAGCTGATAAAAAACAGCAGCACATCCACCACAATCTTGCAGAGTGTCTCCGGCCAGTGCAGCAGCCCGAACAGCAGCGACACAAGCCCCGCACTGGCTGCCATCTGCAGGACGCAAAGCAGAAGGTAGGCAGCTCCGCTTTTGCGGCTCATCTTTTTTTCAAAAACCAGTCCGCTGTTGATGCCGTAATTGACCCCAGCCGACAGGATTCTGGCCAGCACAGTGGCAGCCGTGATGTACCAACCGGGCAACGCACTGCGAAACAGCGCCACAAACAGGGAGAAAGCCCCCAGGTCCACCACCGAAGAGGCAAGGGACGACGCCGTATACTTCAGGAAAAGGGCATAGATTCTTACCCCGTCCCGCAGCGGACGGAAATGGGATGCCCTGTTCTGTTCCAGATAGACTGTCCGAATCTCCACTTCCTCCATGGGCAGGCGCAGCCGCCGGGCCTCCAGCAGCATGTTGGTCTCGAATTCATAGCGTTCTCCGCTCACATTCATCAGACGGCGCATAAATCCTGCCGGAATTCCCCGCAGGCCAGTCTGGGTATCCGAGAGAGCCAGCCCGCCGAACAGCCTCATGACCACACAGGTGATCCGGTTGCCCCAGCGGCTTTTCCACGGCACATCCGGCCCGGAAAAATCCCGGCAGCCAAGAATCAGGCTGTCCGGCCTTCGGCGCAGTTCCTCTCCGCACCGCAGGATATCCTCCGGCCGATGCTGGCCATCCGCATCTGCCGTCACACAGCCGATCAAAGTTCCCGGCAGGCAGAGGCATGCATTGAAGGCCGTTTTGAGGGCCCGGCCCTTCCCCAGATTGACACAGTGATGCAGCACAAGGACTCCCAGCTGCTCCGCCTGTGCAAAGACAGCCCCGGCCTCTTCCCCGCTGCCGTCGTTCACCACCACGACCGGTCCCGGCCATTGGGGACAGAGCTGTTCCAGCAGCCTGACCAGCATCTGATCCGGCTGATAAGCCGGGATAATCAGTGCAATCTGCCCCTGTACCTCCCTGGAGTTGCACATATCGGTTACCGCCTTTCCCCTGGAGATGGTCACTCCCGGATGGTTTTGCAATGTTGTTCCTTATATATAAACGCTTTACCCGGCTGTTTCTTTGTCCTATTGTCCATGAAATTGTTTCAAGGTCGTATCGAACCTGTAAATATTTTTTCGCCGGGCCTGTAAAAAGTATGCGCCCGGTCCCCTGCCGAAACCGGGCGCCTTATGGGACTGATCGAATTTTGCATTCTGCTGCCCGGCTGTGACCGTCCGGCTGCGGCAAAACAAAAAGCCGCCCTGCGGATGCAGAGCAGCTGAAAAGAATGGGACGGCCGAAGTGGTCAGCCGTCTCCGGCGTGCACAGGAATTTCTCAGGCCTGAGGGCCGAAGAAGAGCTCCATGTCCTCCTCCACAGTGCCGATTCCGGCGATGCCGAACTTCTCCACCAGAACATTAGCCACGTTGGGGCTGAGGAAGGCCGGCAGTGTGGGTCCCAGATGAATATTCCTGACGCCCAGGTACAGCAGGGCCAGCAGCACAATGACTGCCTTCTGTTCATACCAGGCAATGTCGTAGACGATGGGCAGGTCGTTGATGTCGTCCAGGCCGAAGGCTTCCTTGAGTTTGAGGGCAATGACCGCCAGGGAATACGAGTCGTTGCACTGGCCTGCATCCAGCACGCGGGGAATGCCGCCGATCTCTCCCAACGGCAGCTTGTTGTACTTGTACTTGGCGCAGCCCGCTGTCAGGATGACGGTATCTTTGGGCAGAGCCCGGGCGAACTCGGTATAGTACTCCCGGCTCTTTGCCCGGCCGTCACAGCCCGCCATAACCACAAACTTGCGGATGGCACCGCCCTTGACCGCCGCCACGACCTGATCCGCCAGCGCCATGACCTGGGCGTGGGCAAAGCCGCCGACAATCTCGCCGGATTCCAGTTCCTTGGGCGGCGGGCATGTTTTTGCCTGCTCAATGAGGGCAGAAAAGTCTTTTTTCTCCCCGATGCCGCCGGGAATGTGGGTACAGCCAGGATATCCCGCCGCACCGGTGGTATACAGCCGGTCCTTATAGCTGTCTCTGGGCGGGACAATGCAGTTGGTCGTCATGAGAATGGGGCCGTGGAAAGCCTCGAACTCTTCCTTCTGCTTCCACCAGGCATTGCCGTAATTGCCCACAAAGTTGGGATACTTCTTGAAAGCGGGATAATAATGGGCCGGCAGCATCTCAGAATGGGTGTAGACATCCACGCCGGTGCCCTGGGTCTGCTCCAAAAGCATCTCCAGATCCCGCAGGTCATGGCCCGACACCAGAATACCGGGGTTGTTCCGCACCCCCAGATTGACACGGGTGATCTCCGGATTGCCGTAAGCAGCAGTGTTGGCCTTATCCAGAAGGGCCATGCCCTGCACCCCGTACTTGCCGGTTTCCATCACCAGAGCCACAAGGTCGTCGGCACTGAGGGTGTCGTCCAGCGTTGCGGCAAGGGCTCGCTGCAAAAAGGAGTCCACTTCCCCGTCGTCCTGCAACAGAGCGTTGGCATGCTTGGAATAGGCGGAAAGCCCCTTGAGCCCGTAGGTAATGAGTTCCCGCAGAGAGCGGATATCCTCGTTTTGGGTGGAGAGCACGCCGACGGTCTTTGCCTTGGCCTGCCAGTCACCGGAGCCATCCCAGAGGGCCGCCTCCGGCAGAGCTGCTCCGTCCGCCAGACGGCCGAGCAGTTCGCTTTTGGCATCCAGGGTGGCACGGATGCGGGCTTCGATGCTCTCCCGGTCAAAGTTGGCGTTGGTGATCGTGGTGAACAGGTTGAGGGTGATGAGATGATTGATCTCGGCAGAGACCGTTTTACCCTCCCCGCGCAGCGCGGTGGTCACTGCGGAAAGGCCTTTGGTCACATACATCAAAAGGTCCTGCATGGCGGCCACATCGGGCTTTTTGCCGCATACGCCCACCATTGTGCAGCCTTTGCAGCCTGCGGTCTCCTGGCACTGATAGCAAAACATCTTCTGTTCCATGGGATTGGGTTCTCCTTATATATAATGTGGTCAGCAGGGCGGATCGTCCCAGCGAATGGCGGATACCGGGCATTCTTCCATGGCGCACTGCACCGCTGCCTGGTCCGCCTCTTCCACCGGCTGATACGCCTCGGCAATGCCGTCATCTCTCATGCGGAACACGTCCGGGCAGGAAGCACAGCAGAGTCCGCATCCGATACAGGTATCCCGATCTACGATTGCTTTCATGGTTTTCTCCTTTTCTCAAAAGACAACGACAAGCAGCATTTTGAACGCTTCCTCGCCATAGACGGCATGGGGATGTCCGGCCGGCATCACGATGGACTCGCCCTCATGCAGCAGGTACTCGGTACCGTCAATGGTGATCCTGCCCACGCCGTCCAGACAGGTGACAAAGGAGTCGCCGCCCGATTTGTGGGTGCTGATCTCTTCCCCTTTGGAGAAGGAGAACAGCGTAATGCTCACCGCACTGTTCTGCGCCAGTGTCTTGCTGACCACCTGTCCCTCCTGATAAGAGATCTGTTCTTTCAAAACCAGAACCTCCGCCTGGCTGATGTTCTTCATGCTCATATAGCCCCTCCTGATTGTTCCTGCGATTGTAGTTTACATGGTTCCCCGGGGATTTATACAAGGCCGGTCGCCGGGCCCGGCGATTTCTTGCCCCGGGGCAATCAGTCAAGGATTCTGCCGTCGGTGGAGATGGTGACCACCTGCCAGGGCAGAAACTTGCCGCTGCTCTGCAGCGCTTTTTTGGCGGCCAGTTCCAGCCCGCCGCAGCAGGGCACCTCCATCCGCACAATGGTCACGCTGCGGATGTCATTGCTGCGGAGAATTTCGGTCAGCTTGGCGCTGTAATCCACCCCGTCCAGCTTGGGACAGCCGATCAGCGTGATTTTGCCCCGCATGAATTCCTGATGCAGATTGGCATAGGCAAAAGCGGTACAGTCGGCGGCGATCAGAAGCCTGGCCTGATCGAAGTACGGCGCGTTGACCGGCACCAGCTTGATCTGGCAGGGCCACTGCCCCAGCTGGGAAGGCACGGGAGCCGCCGCGGCAACCGGGGCCGCCTCCTCATGATGAAACTGCCGGAGCTGCCGGCCCGGACATCCGCCGGACGTGCGCGCCTTGTTTGCCTGGACAGCCTGCTCATCATAAGCGGCGGCTTCCCGTTCCACGAACGTGATGGCGCCGGTGGGACAGGCGGGCAGGCAGTCACCCAAGCCGTCGCAATAATCGTCCTGCAGCAGTCTGGCTTTGTCGTTTACCATACCGATGGCGCCTTCATGACAGGCCCTGGCACAGGCGCCGCAGCCATTGCATTTTTCTTCATCAATTTGGATGATCTTTCGTACCATTTTTACGGCCTCCTTGTGTTTCTGGGCACAGTATACTATAATCGAAGCTGCAAGTATGTGGTTATAACCACAAAATTGGGAGGTTTTTCATGGCTGTTTCCCGTCCGAGCCTCTTTCATAACATTGACGATGAGGAATACTGTGAGCTGGCTGCCCGGGGATGTATCCGCACGGCCGAGTATGAAAAGGACAGCGTAATTCTGCACACCGGCGACCGGACCAGCGAATTCGGCATTCTGCTTTCGGGAGAGATTCATATTGAAAGTCTTGACCTGTGGGGCAACCGGATCATTCTGCACAATATCTCCCCCGGTCAGGCCTTCGCCGAGACCTTTGCCTTCTGCAAGGTTCCCGCGATGGTGGATGTCACCACCTCCCGGACCTGCAGGGTTTTGTTTGTGGACCTGGGCAAACTGCTGACGGAGAATAACCGGGAGTGTTCCTGGTATCCCAAGCTGCTGCAAAACCTATTGATTCTGTCAACCAATAAGAATTTGGCCTGGTCCACAAGAATTCTCTGCATTTCCTCCAAAAGCATCCGTACCCGCGTCATGACTTATCTGTCCGGCGAGGCAGTGCGGCGCGGCACCACAGAATTTGATCTTCCTTTTGACCGCCAGCAGATGGCCGATTATCTCAACGTGGAGCGCAGTGCTCTGTCCAAGGAATTGGGACGCATGCAAAAGGAAGGCATCCTGACCTTTCGCAAAAATCATTTTTGTCTGAATCGGCTTGATACGGCTGAAGAGGACGCTCCAGCATAAAAAATCCCGGAACATGCGTTCCGGGATTTTTTATGCTTACTTTTCATTCAAGGACAGGAGCAGTCCCCGGCAGCCTTCCAGCACATCCCGCCAGGTCTGTGCAAAGTCGCCGGTATACCATGGGTCCGCCACATCGCCGGGACGGGCCGTATAGTCCATGAGCAGATGGATCTTCTCCATCGGGTCGCCGCCGCAAATGCGGGTCATATTGTATCGATTCTCACTATCCATGCCGATCAGAAGATCGTATCGGTCATAGTCGGCACGGATCATCCGACGAGCCTCATGACCGGAACAGGAAATTCCGTGTTTCGCCAGTTCGCGCCGTGCAGGCGGATAAACCGGATTACCGATCTCCTCCGTACTGGTTGCAGCGGAAGCAATCTCAACCTGTTCTGCACATCCCGCCTCCTGTACCAGGTGCTTCATAAGATATTCGGCCATGGGGCTTCGGCAGATGTTGCCGTGACAAACGAACAAAATTCTTGTCATGGTTTTCCTCCCTTTCCATTCCATTTAAAGCAGGGAACTTCCCTGTTCTTGTTATCACACCAGGTGAACCATGCGGAAAAAACGGCCTTCTCCCGACAGGGTCTTTTGCGTAAAAGGTTGGCCGTCGATGTAAAATCCGGACTTTTCATAGCAGCGGATGGCGCGCCGGTTCCAAGTGCGGACCTCCAGATGCATCGGCTTGCCCGGGCAGCGTTCCTTTGCAATCTGGCAGGCGGTTTCCAGAATTTTTCTGCCTGGTGTCCATGCCTTTGCCCATTGCTGCCGGACAGACTCCCCGCCCAAGTAGATCGGCAGTGATCTTCAAACGCTCGCCCGGAGCTTTTCCACCGCTGCGGCAAAGGCAGGATAGGAATACAGTGAGCGGTATTTTTCTTCCTCCTCAATGCTTTTCAGCAGCATTCGCCGCATGGCTTTTGTGGTCGCCTGAAAGCCCTCCGGCCGCTGACAGGACAGTCCCGGCGAAAACAATTGGGGATCAGGATAACAAGCCGGGGCCAGGGCGGCATCCACATACCGGATAAAACAGTCCACTGCTCTCTGGAGCTCCCCCATCCGCAGCCATGCTTCCATCATAGGGGCGTCGCTCATATCAGGTAAACCAAACGCCTGTGCTACCGCCCGGGATGCCCGACTCAGCTTCATCAGCTGTTCCGGCTCAGGAGAAAGCCTGGGATCCATCATGGTGGCCAGGCAGGACTGCGTCTGACTGACCAGCTTGTAAAGCTGCTTCTGGGTCAGTTTGAGCGCCTGTTCCGGTTCATCCTTTTTAAGGTAATAAAACGCCCACACCCGGGAAGGGTCCCCGATATGTTCGGGCAGCTCTCTGAGCAACGCGGCCCCCTCCTCCAGGCTTCCGTCTGCGACGGCCAAGCTGGCCAGTTGGATGGTCGCCCCCTGCCAGTAGGCGGCATTTCCGCCTGCCCGGACCTCCTCCAGAAGCGCACGCTTACGCTCCTTCCACTCCCTTTTCGTCTCCTCACCGGCATCCGGGAAAAACATCTGAAAAGCATCATATGCGGCGGCCGCATTATATTGCAGCGCCGTACAGTTGGGATACTGCCGCAAAAGCTTTTGCAGCTCCTCCTGCGCCCGGGATGCACCTCCATGCAAGGCATCCTTCAGAAGAGCATTGAGCTTTTCGGTCACCTCTGCATCGGACAGAGTTTCCTCAAATTGAAGCAGCGTATCCACATTGGTGTCCAGTGCCCGGGCCAGCGGGCAGAGCAAGGCAATGTCCGGACAGGAGCTGCCGGTCTCCCACTTGCTCACAGCCGGAGCCGATACCCCGAGTTTTGCCGCCAGCTGTTCCTGCGTCATTCCTTTTGCCTTGCGGCGGGCTGCAATGTTTGTTCCGATCTTTTGTGTCAGTTCCATATCAAACGCCTCGCTTTTTCTTGTTTCAGCGCCGCGCGTTGCTGTATCTGTATTGTACCGTATCCGTCCTCCTGCCACAAGCGAGGCTTCGTTAAGCGGCAGGAAGTTTTTCTTGACCACCGTTCAAGACGGCCACGGTCTCTGCAAAAGCATGGAGGTCAGATTCAGAAATGCCGGCAAGGTAACGGCTGCGATTTTGCCGCCTTTTACAGTTCTGCAAAAAGGTGAGGAAATTCTCTGACCTATTTAGAAAAAGGATTTCACAGTACGCAAAAGGCCGCGGTTCGCCTTCCGTATTGTATGAAATCGGGCTGTAATTGCAGCTGCCGTCCTTTTCCTGTGCGTCCCCGACTGCCGCCCGGCCGAAAATGCTGCCGCAAGGATGCCAACTCAGGAAACCACAGTTTTTCTGTGCGGGAGAATCCAGCCATTTGGGCCTAAGCCGCCAAAAGCCGGACAAGCCTTTCCTCCGAACAAGGGAAGGTTTGCCCGGCTTTTTCATGTTTGCCGGAATTCGGTCATCTCCCGGCATCGGGCAGCGTCAGGGTAAAGGTGCTGCCTTTCCCGATGCCGCTGCGTACGGTCACGCTGCCGCCGCTGAGTTCAACGATCCGGTGTACCAGAGCCAGGCCCAGACCGTTTCCCGCGTCAGTTCGGGAGGAATCCCCCTGGTAGAACTTATCAAAAATATGCCGCTGTTCCTCCGGGGCAATGCCAATGCCCTCGTCCCGGATGGTCACCGTGATGAGGGACGCCTCCCGGCTGCCGGTAATGAAGATGGCTCCCCCGTCATGGCTGAACTTGATGGCGTTGCCGATGAGGTTCATCCAGACATGCTCCATCATCTCGCTGTTGTTGTGGTAGGGCAGCGGCGGCAGATCCAGCTCAAAAATCAGGTGCCGGGGCGTCCACTGGCTTTCCAGACGCAGCACGCAGGTGCGGATCTGTTCATCCAGATCATAGTCGGTCTGCTCTCCCACCAGCTTCTGGGTCTCGTAGCGGGAGATGAGCAGTACATTGCTGGCCAGATGAGACAGGCGTTCCGACTCTTCTGCAATAAAATCCAGGTATTCCTTCTGCTGCTGGGGCTTGAGCCCGCCCCGGCGCAGACGCCGGGCAAAGCCCCGGATGGATCCGATGGGCGTCTTGAACTCATGGGAGAAGGTGTTGATAAAGTCGTTGCGCATCATCTCGGTGCTGCCCAGCTCGGCGGTCATCTGGTTGAAGCTGTGCAGAAGCTCCCCCATGTCCCCGGTTCCGTTTTCCTCCACCCGGACGGTATAGTCCCCCCGGGAGATGGACTTGGTGGCCTCTACCATGTCTTGAATGGGCTTTGCCGACCGGCGGCTGACAAAAGTAGCGATAGGCAGTGCCAGAAAAATGGAGGACAGCATGGGAATCCAGGGTGCCAGAAAGTGTCCGGACGGCAGAATCCGGTCGGCCAGGGGCATCCAGACAAACAGCGACACCAGTCCCGACAACAGGTTGCTCACCGCCACGCAGGCAACAAAGCGCCACCTGGTGGAGTCTCTTCCCAGCCCCCTCACAGCCGCACCGCCTTGTACCCCAGCCCCCGCACCGTGACGATGGCAAAGTCCCGGTTGCCCCGAAGCCGGTCCCGCAGGCGGTTGATGTGCACGTTGACGGTGTGTTCATCGCTGTCGGTGGCGGGGTCCCAGATCTCATCCATGAGCTGGCGTCGGGTGAAGGTTTTGTCCGGGCAGGAAAGCAGCTTGTACAGCAGCTGAAACTCCTTGCGGGGCAGCTCGGTCACATTGCCGTCCCACTCCACAGACAGATCGTCATAGACCAGAGTGGTGCCTCCCACCGTCAGCCGCCGGGCGCTGATGGCCTGGGCCCGGCGCAGCAGCGCCCCGATGCGCAGCAGCAGCTCCTCCTCATCGGCGGGCTTGGTCATATAGTCGTCGGCGCCCAGGCGCAGGCCCTGCTTTTTGTCCGCCATGGCCTCCTTGGCCGTGAGCACCAGCACCGGCAGCTGACTGCCCGACCTTCTCAGCCCGGACAGCAGGGCAAACCCGTCCAGCCGCGGCATCATCACATCCAGCACCATCAGGTCCACATGCTTCTGGGTCAGCAGGGCCAGGGCCTCCTGCCCGTCGGCGGCCAGCATGGGCTCGTAACCGGCATCTGCCAGGGTATCCTGCATCAGCCGGCGGGTACCTTTGTCGTCCTCCACCACCAGAATCCGAAACATCCGTGTCCGCTCCTTCCCGGTTTCATCTTATCTTTATGGTAGGGGCAAGCTGCGATGAACCGGTATGAAAACGGTGAAAATTCTTAGAAACCTTTGTGACCGGTCTCAAAACTTGACCGGAAGTTGATATTCGCCTCCTATACTTTCCTTGAATTGCAGATGCAATCCGCATTACTCAGGAAAGGATGGATTTCCATGAAAAAGACTCTGTACAAGGAGGCGCACGATGATATCCGTTGAGCATCTGACCAAATATTACGGCAGTTTTCTGGCGGTGGACGACATCTCCTTTGAGATCGACAAGGGACACGTCTACGGATTTCTGGGCCCCAACGGCGCCGGAAAATCCACGACCATGAACATCATGACCGGTTGCCTCTCCGCCACGTCGGGGCATGTCCGCATCGACGGCCACGACATCTTCGACGAGCCCGACAAGGCCAAGCGGCAGATCGGCTACCTGCCCGAGCATCCGCCTCTTTACATGAGCGACTCCCCGCTGGAATACCTGCGCTTTGTAGGGGAGGCCAAAGGGCTGCACGGTACCGAGCTGGACCGGCAGATCGACGAGGTCATCCACAAGACCGGCATTGCGGGGGTCAAAAACCGCCGCATCTCCAACCTGTCCAAGGGCTACCGCCAGCGCGTGGGCATCGCCCAGGCACTGCTGGGCAATCCCCGGGTCATCATTCTGGACGAGCCCACCGTGGGCCTGGACCCTTTGCAGATCATCGAGATCCGGGACCTCATCAAGGAGCTGGGCCAGACCCATACCGTCATCTTCAGCTCCCACATTCTGTCCGAGGTCCAGACCATCTGCGATGAGATCCTCATGATTTCCAAGGGCAAGCTGGTGGCCTTCGACACCCCCGCCAACCTGGAGAAAAAGCTGCTGGCCCCCAACGAGATCCGCCTGACCACCGACGCCAATCCCGACCAGCTGCGGCACATTCTGGAGAAGGTCCCCGCCATCTCCCGGCTGACGGTGGAGGAATCCTCCGGCCGGTGGACCGTCGCCCGCATCAACACCGACCGCCGGGACATCTATGAGCTTTCCCGCGCCATCTATCTGGCCTTTGCCGCCGGGGACAAGGTGATCCTGGAAATGGCCCTCAAGAAGGGCACGCTGGAGGATGTCTTTATCGAGCTGACCGAGTCCAGCACCAACGAAAAGCCCGCCGGGCAGAAGGAGGCGTAAACCATGGTTGCTGTATTCAAGCACGAACTGCGGATGTATTTTCAATCGCTGACCGCCTACGTCTTCGGCGCGTTTCTGCTGGTGATCGTGGGCATCGGCGCCATGCTATACAACCTTCAGGCTGCCGTGAGCAACTTTGAGTATGTGCTCAGCTTCAGCAGCATCATCTATGCGGTGATCGTCCCCATCCTGACCATGCGGGTCATCGCCGAGGAACGCCGCCAGAAAACCGACCAGCTGCTCTACTCCCTGCCCATCTCCACCGTGGAGGTCATTGTGGGCAAGTATCTAGCCCTTCTGACGGTGTTTGTCCTGCCGCTGTGCCTCATTGCCGTCTACCCGGTGATCTTTGCCCAGTACGGTGAGGTCTACCTGCCCACCTCCTACGGCTCGCTGGTGGCCTTCTTCCTCGTGGGTGCCGCCCTCATCGCGCTGGGAGTCTTTATCTCCTCTTTGAGCGAAAACCAGGGCTTTGCGGCGGGCATCGGCGTGGCAGCCATCCTGCTCAACTACTTCAGCGTCACCCTGTCCGAGTATGTTTCCTCCACCGCCATCGGCTCCGTGGTAGCCCTCTTTGTCCTGGCCGCCGGGCTGGGGCTGCTCATCCATTATCTGACCCGCAACGACAATCTGGCCTGCGGCGTGGGGATCACCCTCATGGCGGCGGTGGTCATCGCCTACCTGGCAGACAGCAGCCTGTTTGAGGGCCTTCTGCCCGAAATCATGACCGCCCTGTCCCTGTTTGAGCGGCTGGACGTGTTCGTCAACGGCGTGTTCGATCTGACGGCCGTTGTGTATTATCTCTCGGTGGCTGTGTTCTTCCTGTTTTTGTCGGTGCAGTCCCTGGAAAAGCGGAGGTATAACTGATGAAACACACAAACAAGCCCAAAACTTCCGCCCCCATCCGCAGTCAGGTGGCCCTGATGGGCGGTTCCTACTCGCTGATCATTTCCGCCGTGGTGCTGGCGCTGCTCATTGTGGCGAACCTCTTTGTTTCCGCCCTGCCCACCCCCCTGACTAAGTACGACATCAGCTCCACCAAGCTCTACTCCATCACCAGCAACACCAAGGTGGTGGTCAATGCCCTGCAGGATGATATCACCATCTACTGGATCGTGCAGGCCGGTGAGGAGGACGATGTCATCGAAAACCTGCTGGGCAAGTATGAGAGCCTCTCCGACCACATCACGGTGGTCAAGCGCAACCCCGACGTTTACCCCACCTTTGCCGAGCAGTACACCGATGAGGACGTGCCCAACAACAGTCTGGTGGTGGAGTGCGGTGACCGCTACCGATACATCAGCTACAATGACATCTATGTAGCCGAGTCCAACGTCTACTCCTACAGCTACACCACCTCCTTTGACGGGGAGGGCGCCATCACCTCGGCCATCGACTATGTGACCACCGAGGACCTGCCCCAGCTCTATGTGCTGGAAGGCCACGGCGAGGCCGATTTGCCCTCCACCTTCTCCGACCAGCTGGAAAAGGAAAACTACGAGGTCAACACCCTGTCCCTGCTGACGGTGGACGAGGTGCCCGCCGAGGCTGACTGCATCCTGATCTACGAGCCTTCCACCGACCTGTCCGACGAGGAAGTGACCATGCTCACCGACTATGTGACCGGCGGCGGCAAGCTGATGGTCTGCGCCGGTCCCACCGAGAACGGCACCCTGACCAACCTGTACAGCCTGCTGGAAACCTATGGCGTCACCACCGCCGACGGCATTGTGGTGGACGGCGACCGGGAGCATTACCCCTTCGGCATGCCCTACGTGCTGATGCCCGATCTGGCCAGCAGCGACATCACCGACTCGCTGATGGAGGAGAACTACTACGTCCTCATGCCCATCTCCCAGGGGCTGACGGTGGGGTCCTCCTCCGGGGCGACAGTTACCTCGCTGATGACCATCTCGGACTCCGCTTACAGCAAGGTTGCCGGTTACAGCCTGACCACCTATGACAAGGAGGACGGCGACATCGACGGTCCCTTCACCGTGGCGGTGAGCATTGAGGACGAGAGCGGCGGCCAGATCGTCTGGTTCAGCTCCTCCGACTTCCTGGACGACATGTACAATGCCTACTCCTCCGGCGCCAATGTGGACCTGGCCATGAACTCGCTGTCCTGGCTGGTGGGCGAACGGGAAGCCATCGCTATCCGCTCCAAATCCCTCAACTACAATTATCTGACCATCAGCGACTCCACCTCCTCGGTGCTCAAGGGCCTGATGATCGGGGTCTTCCCCCTGGCCTATCTGGGCATCGGCATTGCAGTGATTCTGAGGAAAAGGAAGGTGCAGAATGAAACGGTATAGACGCATTTTGATCCTGCTGGGGGTACTGGCCGTAGCCTGTGCAGCCACCTTTGCCGTCAGCCGGTACGAGGAATACAAGGAGGAAATTGCCAACAGCGATGAGGTCATTCTGGAGATTCCCACCGACAGCGTGACCACCCTGTCCTGGACCATCGGGGACGAGACACTGGCCTTCCACAAGGACGAGAGCTGGCTCTACGACGAGGACGAGGCCTTCCCCGTGGACGACGAGAAAATTGAATCGCTGCTGTCCCAGTTTTCCGAATTCGGCGTATCCTTCATCATCGAGAATGTGGAGGATTACGGCCAGTACGGCCTGGACGATCCCGAGTGCACCATCGACATTGCCACCGCCGAGCAGAGCTACGAGATCAAGCTGGGCGATTTCAGCCAGATGGACGAGCAGCGGTATGTGGACATCGGGGACGGCAACGTCTACCTTGTCTCCACCGACCCCATGGACGCCTACGACGTGGAACTGAGCGACCTGATCCTCAATGACGAGATTCCCACCTTTGACGAGGTCTCCCACATCACCTTTGCCGGGGCCGAGAGCTACACCGTCACCTATGAGGAGGACAGCGGCAAGAGCTATTCCGACGACGATGTTTACTTCAACCCCGAAGGCCAGCCGCTGGATACCAGCCTGGTGAACAGCTATCTCACCGACCTGTCCGGCGTGGACCTGTCCGAGTATGTGACCTACAACGCCACCGACGAGGAGCTGGAAGAGTACGGCATGCACGACCCCGAGCTGACCGTGACGGTGGACTACACCACCACCGACGAGGAGGTCTACGGCACCGTTGTGGTCAGCATCGCCCGTGCGCCGGACGACCGTGCCACCCTGGAGACCGCCTCCGACGACGAGGATGAGGAGACCGACACCTCCGACATCACCGCCTATCTGCGGGTGGGTGAATCGCAGATCATCTACAAGCTCTCCGGTGACGACTTCACCGCCCTGATGGATGCCTCCTACGACGCGCTGCGCCATCAGCAGGTGTTCTGGGGCGACTTTGATACCGTCACCCAGGTGGACATCACGCTGGAAGGCGAAAGCCACACCCTCACCGCCAGCGGCGAGGGCGACGACCGTACCTGGTCCTATAACGGCAGCGAGGTCGATCTGACCGACTTTACCGACGCTCTGGATGCCCTGACGGCTGACAGCTTCACCCAGGAAGCCGCCACCGGCCAGGAGGAGATCAGTCTGACGCTGCATCTGGACAACGAGAACTTCCCCACTGTGACCATTCAGATCACCCGCTACAACGGCGAACTGTGTCTGGCATCGGTGGACGGCGAGAGCGTCTGCCTCGTCAGCCGCGCCGACGCCATGGACCTGGTGGAAGCGGTGCAGACCATCGTGCTGGGACAGAGCGAATAAGCTCTTTTCCTAGATTGCCTGCCGGAAGCAGATCATCCGCAAATCAGCCGATCTTTCGATCGGCTGATTTTTTATATGTCCGTACCGGCAGAATCCGCTTTTCCAAATGGGTTATTGCGCCGGGGCCCTCCCTCCCCTTCTTGCTACCTTCCCTCCTTCAGGCGTATAATAACAGACGAAAGTCCCTGCAAATGGTTTTTATCGGGGACTGCTGCTGTTTTCTGGAAAGGGAATTGTGTATGAATCTGAGCATTGCCGTCTGTGACGATGCAGCCACCGACCGGGACTATCTGCAAGCCATGGTCCGGCGCTGGGCCGCCGGGCGGGAGCATACCATACAGCTGGCGCTGTATCCTTCTGCCGAAAGCTTTCTTTTTCACTATGCCGAGGACAAATCGGTGCAGATTCTGCTTCTGGACATTGAGATGGACAAAATGGACGGCGTCACCATGGCCCGGACGCTGCGAAAAGACAACGACGCCGTGCAGATCGTCTTCATCACCGGATACTCCGACTACATTGCCGACGGCTACGAGGTGGAGGCCCTCCACTACCTGATGAAGCCGGTGGACGAGGCCAAGCTCTTTGCCGTGCTGGACCGGGCTGCCGAAAAGCTGCGCAAAAACGAGCGTGTGCTTACGCTGGAACTGTCCGGGGAGACGGTGCGGCTGCCCGTCTATCAGATCCGTTGTGCCGAGGTGCAGGGCAACTACGTGACCATCCATACCAAGGCCGACTATACCGTCAAGATGACGCTGAGCGAGCTGGAAGCCCGGCTGGACGACAACTTCTTCCGGCTGGGACGGTCGGCGCTGGTGAACCTGGGCTGTGTGGCCCGGGTGACCCGCACCGCCGTGACGCTGAACGACGGCAGCATCCTGCCGCTGCCCCGGGGCGCCTATGACCGCATCAACCGGGCCATCATCAACAGGGGGTGAGGAATATGGGATTTTTCTCCCGACGCATTGACCGGGAGCTGGCCGCCTACCAGCGGGAGCTCATCGACACCCACTACCAGGAAGTGGAGAACATGTACCGCCAGATTCGCGGCTGGCGGCACGACTACCGCAATCACATCCAGGTTATGAAGGCCCTGGCCGCCAACGGCGACCTGGCGGGCATCCAGGCCTATCTGGACGAGCTGGACACCGACCTGAACACGGTGGACACCGTCATCAAGACCGGCAACGCCATGGCGGATGCCATCCTGAACAGCAAGATCTCCCTGGCCAAGTCCCGGCACATCCAGGTCCAGGCGGACGCCCACATCCCCGTCAAACTGCGCATGTCGGAGCTGGATCTCTGTGTGATTCTGGGCAACCTCTTTGACAATGCCATTGAGGCAAGCCTCTCCCTGCCGGAGGATCAGCGCCTGATCCGCGTCTACATGGACATGAAAGGCACCCAGCTCTACATCAGTTTCACCAACTTTACCGCCACCGGCAAACAGCACAAGCTCGGGCGGCGGTTTGCCACCACCAAGGGAGCCGGACACGGCTTCGGGCTGGTGCGCATCGACAACATCATCGACCGCCTGGACGGCTACCTCAGCCGCAACAGCGAGGACGGGGCCTTCACCACCGAGATCCTGATTCCTCAGGTATGATGCAGTTCGTCCCCCAAAACCTGCAATTCGTCCCCGGAATGCACCGGGGACCTTTTGTTATGTTAGGGTAAAGACAAGAGGTGAACACATTTATGAAGCAATCTCAAAAGCCAACATACAACACCCTGCAAAATGTGGGCTACATGCTGGGGCTGTCCCGGCGGCACTATCCCAGCATTCCCTATCTCTGCCTGGCAATGGCCGCAGTTACAGCGGGCGGAAGCATCGCCCAGCTGCTGATCGTTCCCGCCGTGCTGCGGCAGGTGGAGGTCCACGCCCCGCTGGCCAGTCTGGTGACCGCAATTGTATTCTTCGGCGCGGTGCTGTTCCTGCTTTACGGACTGAAAGCCTATCTCAAGGAGGTCGTCAGCACCAGCCGGGGGAATCTGCGGCTTCTGATGGTGACAAAAATTTCCGACAAGATGGCCCGGACCTCCTTTCCCAACACGCTGGACACAGAATTTGAAAATCGGGTGGAGCGTGCCCTCGTCTCCTGCCAGTCCCCTGCCTCCCCCACCGAGGCGGTCTGGGCCACCCTCACCGATATTCTCACCAATCTCATCGGCTTCGGGGTGTACCTGGCTCTGCTGTCCGGGCTGCATCCCCTGTTGCTGGCGGTGGTGGCCGTCACCACGCTGGCGGGCTATCTGTTCAGCCACCGCATCAACCAGTGGGTCTACCAGCACCGCAAGGAGGAGGACACCTATCAGGGACGACTGAATTATCTGCTCCGCACCTCCACTGACCGCTCCTATGCCAAGGACATCCGCATTTTCGGGCTCAAACCCTGGATGGATGCGGTGTGGAGCAAAGTCATGCGGCTGTATCAGGATTATCTCCGGCAACGGCAGCTGCACTATCTCTGGATCGACGTGATCGATCTGGTGCTCACCGTCGCCCGGGACGGCATTGCCTACGCCTATCTGATCTGGCTGGCGCTGACGGAGGGCCTGCCCGCCTCCCAGTTTCTGCTCTATTTCTCGGCGGTCAGCGGCTTCACCCAGTGGGTGGCCGGGATTCTGGACAAGATCAGCGAGCTGCACCGCCAGTCGCTGGAGCTCTCCCTCTTCCGGGAAACGCTGGACTGGCCGGAGACCTTCCGGTTTGAGGATGGCAAGCCTCTGCCCTCCACCCCCGACATGCCCTGTGAGATCCGCTTTGACCATGTCTCCTACCGCTATCCCGAGGCAGAGCAGGACACCCTGCACGACATCTGCCTCACCATCCATGCGGGGGAAAAGCTGGCCATCGTCGGCCTGAACGGTGCGGGCAAGACCACCCTGGTCCGGCTGGCCTGCGGCTTCCTGGACCCCACCCAGGGCCGGGTGCTTCTCAACGGGCAGGACATCCGACAGTACAACCGCCGGGATTACTACGCTCTCTTCTCGGCCGTATTCCAGGACTTTTCCATGCTGGAGGCCAGCGTGGCGGAGAACGTGGCCCAGCGGGTGGAGGGCATCGACACCGACCGGGTCCGGCAGTGTCTTGACCAGGCGGGCCTCACCGAGATGGTGCGCAGTCTGCCCCAGGGGCTGGACACCAAGCTGGGCCGCAAGGTCCACGAGGACGGCACCGAGCTGTCCGGCGGTCAGACCCAGCGCCTGATGCTGGCGAGAGCCCTCTACAAAAACGGGCCGGTGCTGGTTCTGGATGAGCCCACCGCCGCCCTCGACCCCATCGCCGAGGATGACATCTACCAGAAATACAACCGTATGACCGCCGGGCGGACTTCCCTGTTCATCAGCCACCGGCTGGCATCCACCCGGTTCTGCGACCGGATTCTCTTCATAGAACACGGCCGCATCACCGAGCAGGGCACCCATGAAAGCCTTTTGGCCGCGGGCGGCGGATACGCCGGCCTGTTTGCGGTACAGAGCAAATACTATCAGGAGGGAGACAGCGAAGATGAGCAGGCAATCTGACAAGAGCAAATGCACCCGCTTCGTCCCTGCCTGGCAGCTGAATCTGCGGGCCTGGAAGATGATGTTCCGGGAAAGTCCCGGTTATTTTGTCTCCAACCTGGCCAGCTCGGTCTGCGAAGCCCTGGCCCCCTATGCGACCATCCTGCTGTCGGCACAGATCCTCAGTGAGCTGGCAGGCAACCGCGACCCCCAGCAGCTGGCCTTCTGGGCGGGGCTCACGGTGGCTGTTACGGCACTTCTGGCCCTGGCGGGCGGCGCGCTCAAGCAGTGGTCCGGCTACGAACGGGACAGCCTGGATGTCCAGCGGTTCAAGTGCGTGGCCGACAAGATGACGGTGATGGACTATGCCGAGCTGGACCGTCAGGAGGTCTACGACCACTATTCCCAGGTCCAGCAAAACGACAACTGGCGTGGCGTTGGCCTGAATGAGGCGATGCGGCTCTTCCCCGATTTCTGCAAGTCTGTGGTACAGGTGGCAGGCGGCATCGGCCTGACCCTGACGCTGTTCTTCACCGATCTGCCCGCGGGCAGTCCCCTGGCTTTCCTCAACAGTCCCCTGTCCATGCTGCTGATCCTGGCCGCCATGGTGACCGCTGTGCTGGCTTCCTCCGCCTGCAGCAGCAAGGCCATGCTGCTGACAAACAGCAATGTGGAACTGATCCGGGAGGCCAACCGCTATTCCAATTTCTACGGCATCATGGCCCTGGAACATGTGCGGGCCGCCGACCTGCGCATCTACCGCCAGCAGGAAAACGTCTGCCGCCACTATATGGACTCCTTTACCGCCCGGTTTCTGGGGGTGGATGGTCCTCTGTTCGCCACAGCCCGGGGGCCTGTGGGCCTCCTGATGGGCCTGTCCCAGGCGCTTTCCGCCCTGCTGACCTGTGCCGTCTATCTGTTTGTCTGCCTAAAGTCCTGGGGCGGTGCCTTTGACGTAGGGCTGGTCACCCGGTATGTGGGCTCCGCCACCCAGCTGTTCGGCGGCATCTCGCTGCTGCTGCAAACCCTGGGCGAGATCCGGGCCAACGGGGAGTTTCTGGAAGTTCTCTTCCGGCTGCTGGACCGTCCCGACCGGATGTACCGGGGCAGCCTGACCACCGAGAAGCGCTCCGACCGCAACTATCAGGTGGAGTTCAAGGACGTATCCTTCCGCTATCCCGGCACCGACCGGTGGGCCCTGCGCCATGTGAATGTGAAGTTCCGCATCGGCAGCCGTCTGGCCGTGGTGGGACCCAACGGCAGCGGAAAGACCACCTTCATCAAGCTGCTCTGCCGCCTGTACGACCCCACCGAGGGAGAAATTCTCTTGAACGGCATCGACATCCGCAAGTACCGGTATGAGGATTACATGGACATCTTCTCGGTGGTCTTCCAGGACTTCCGGCTGCTGGCCCTGCCTCTGGGCGAGAACGTGGCCGGTGCCGCTGACTACGACCGTGCCCTGGCTGAGGGCTGTCTGCGGGGCGCAGGGTTCGGGGAACGGCTGGATGCCATGCCCAAGGGGCTGGACACTGTTTTGTACAAAGAGCTGGATCAGGACGGCGTGGAGGTCTCCGGCGGCGAGGCCCAGAAGATTGCCATTGCCCGGGCGCTGTACAAGGATGCTCCCTTCATTGTGCTGGACGAGCCCACCGCGGCCCTGGACCCCATTGCCGAGGCGGACATCTACGCCAAGTTCGACGCCATTGCCGGGGATAAAACAGCCATCTACATCAGCCACCGGCTTTCCTCCTGCAAGTTCTGTGATGCGATCGCGGTGTTTGATGGCGGTTCCATCGTTCAGACCGGCTGTCACGAAAACCTGGTTGCCGATGAGACCGGCCTCTATCACCGGCTGTGGCAGGCCCAGGCACAGTATTATACCAAAGAATAAGAAAAGCGCCCGACGGGATACGCCGGGCGCTTTTTCCTGTTGCTCGCTCTGTCCAATGGACTCTGCCCTGCCGGACGGTTTGCCCAGGCAGGATGTGTTCTCTTCCGGGAAGGGCGGTTCCGCTGAGCGGCGACATTGGCAGTATGCAGAGACAAAAAAAGTGACCGCTTTTGAAAGCGATCACTTTTTTGGAGGTGACGACCAGATTTGAACTGGTGAATGAGGGTTTTGCAGACCCTTGCCTTACCACTTGGCCACGTCACCATATTAGTGAAAAACCGGCTTGGAAGCCGGTATTTCACTGTTTTTCTGGAGCGGCCGACGAGGCTCGAACTCGCTACCTCCACCTTGGCAAGGTGGCGCTCTACCAGATGAGCTACGGCCGCATATTGTACCCTTTGACCCAAGGGTACGTGGGTTTGGTGCCTCCGATCGGAATCGAACCAATGACACGGGGATTTTCAGTCCCCTGCTCTACCGACTGAGCTACAGAGGCGTATGGCGACCCGGATCAGGCTCGAACTGACGACCTCTAGCGTGACAGGCTAGCGTTCTAACCAACTGAACTACCGGGCCACGATGGTGGGAGTTAACGGACTCGAACCGCTGACCCTCTGCTTGTAAGGCAGATGCTCTCCCAGCTGAGCTAAACTCCCAAATGGAGCGGCCGACGAGGCTCGAACTCGCTACCTCCACCTTGGCAAGGTGGCGCTCTACCAGATGAGCTACGGCCGCATGATGGAGAGTTTAGCGTTGTCAGCTCTCTCCGGGCGACGTGTGTTATTCTATCGCATTTACCTGGAAATGTCAACCCTTTTTTTCTCTATTTTTTAAGTTTTTTTCAGGGTTTTCAAAATGCGTCGAGCTCACGTCTATTTTGTCTCAAAAAAGTTTTGAATTTTCCGAATTTCTTCCGCTTTGGCTGCCGGAATCTTGTCCCCCGGCCACAAAATTATTTTTCCCCTCCGGGCAAAAATTCATGCAGGTCCGCCACACTGATGACATCCGCCGCCAAGACAAACAGCAAAATAGCATGGGTGCGGTAGCGGCGATCGTCCAGCAAGCCCTGCCGACGGATCAAGCGCAGGGCGGCAAGGCCGTACATAGAGGATGGCAGCAGCATCACGTACCCCACCAGCAGCAGCGCCGGAACCAGCACAAGGCCCACCAGCGTGATGGCCAATATAAGTGTTGTCAGAAACAGCAGCAGATAAAAGGGAATCAGGCTCAGCTTGACCCGCCGGGTCCAGCGCAGCAGTTCCCTGCCGTCGCCCTCCCCTGCGGACAGGCGCAGCGCATTTGCCGTTGCGGGCACGCATACTCCCGCCAGCATGAGCACAAGAAGCAGGCAGACGCCTGCCGGGCCGTCGCCCGACAGACCGCCCGCTACCAGATACACCGCAACCGACGCCGCCACAAACAGATAGGGCGCCGCCATCAGACAGTAAAAAGGCCACTTGGATCGGATCATTGGGTCTCCTTTGCTGTATCACATATTGAAGAAACTGACCTGACTGGTATCGGGCAGGTCACCCAGTGCCCCCACATCGCGGAGCTTTTCCATAATGGCGCCGGACACACCGCTGGCCTGCTGCAGTTCCTCGATGGAGATATACTGCTGGCCGTGGATCGTCGCCTTTTCCAGGGCAATGGCTGCCGTTTCGCCTACGCCTTTCAGCGCGGTGAAGGGCAGGCGCACCATGTCATTCTCCACGATATACTTGCTGGCGTAGCTCTTGCCCAGCTCGATGGGCAGGAAACGGTAGCCGCGCTGGAGCATCTCGTTGACCAGCTGCAGGCTGACCAGCATATCCTCGTCCTTGGCGTTCTTCTCCTCTTTCAGGCGCTGGTTGATCTCCCGGATATGGTCCTGCGCCACACGGATTCCGCCGATGGCTGCCTCGTAATCGATGTCCTCGCCGCGGACGGTAAAGTACACCGCATAGAATACCGGCGGATGGTACACCTTGAACCACATCAGACGGATAGCCGCCATCAGGTAGGCGACGGCGTGAGCCTTGGGGAACATATACTTGATCTTGCGGCAGGACTCGATATACCAGTCGGGAACGTCATGCTCCCGCATGGCTTCCTCCCAGCCGGGCTGGAAGCCGCCCTTTGCCACTTTGCCCTTACGCACAGCCTCCATGATGTCAAAGGCCATCTTGGGCTCCAGGCCCTTGCGCAGCAGGTACAGCATGATGCTGTCACGGCAGCCGATCACTTCCGAAATGGTGCAGGTCTTGTTGCGGATGAGCTCGTCGGCGTTGTTGGTCCAGACATCGGTGCCGTGAGAAAGGCCCGAAATCTGGATCAGGTCGGAGAAGCTCTTGGGCTGGGCTTCCAGCAGCATGCCGCGGACAAAATTGGTGCCCATTTCCGGGATGCCGAAGGTGCCCGTCTGGCTGCCGATCTGCTCCGGTTTGACGCCCAGCGCCTCGGTGGAGGTCAGCAGGCTGATGACCTTGGGGTCGTTCATGGGCACCGAATCGATGGGGATGCCCGAGTACTCCTCAAAGTATTTGTAGAAGGTAGGAACATCGTGGCCCAGCTCGTCCAGCTTGAGCAGCGTGTCATGCAGGTACTTAAATTCGAAGTGGGTGGTCAGCAGGCCGCCCTTGACATCATCGGCGGGGTGCTGGATGGCGCAGAAGTCGTAAATGTCGAAGGTATCCGGGACGACGACCATGCCGCCGGGATGCTGGCCGGTGGTGCGCTTGACGCCGGTACAGCCGATGCACAGGCGGTTTTCCTCGGCGCGGTTGACGGTGCGGCCCCGCTCCTCCAGATACTTCTTGACATAGCCGTAAGCGGTCTTGTCCTGCAGACCGGAAACGGTGCCCGCCTTAAAGACGTTCTCCTTGCCGAAAAGCTCCTCGGTATAGCGGTGGACGTTGGACTGGTACTCGCCCGAAAAGTTCAGGTCGATATCCGGTTCCTTGTCGCCGTAGAAGCCCAGGAAGGTCTCGAAGGGGATGTCGTGGCCGTCCACGATCATGGGATGGCCGCAGACCGGGCAGGTCTTGTCGGGCAGGTCGAAGCCGTCCGCAATGCTGCCGTCGGTGATCCATTCGCTGTGCTTGCACTCGGGGCAGAGATAGTGGGGCGGCATGCTGTTGACTTCCGAAATGCCGGAGAAGTGCGCCACAGCGGACGAACCGACGGAGCCACGGCTGCCCACCTGGTAGCCGCCTGCATTGGAGAAAGCCACCAGCTTGACCGCAATGACGTACAGAACCGCGTAGCCGTGGCCGCAGATGGAGTCCAGCTCCTTTTTCAGGCGCAGGCGCAGAATCTCAGGCACAGGGGTGCCGTAGTCCCGCGTGGCGTGCTTCCAGGTGGCCTCGCGCAGCTGGTCCTCGGCGCCTTCGATGGAAGGCGGATAGGTCCCCCTGGGGATGGCCCGCAGATTGCCGTCGATGGCGGCGGCGATCTTGTTGGGGTTTTTGACCACGATCTCGTAGGCCTTCTCCTTGGGCAGGTAGCCGAAGGCGTCCAGCATATCGGGGGTGGTCCGGTAATACAGCGGCGCCTGATGGTCGGCATCCTTGAAGCCGTTGCCAGCCTGCAGCACCGCGCGGTAGATGGAATCCTCCGGCTCCTGAAAGTGCACGTCCCCCGTGGCGATGACCGGCTTGTGCAGTTCCTCACCCAGTTGGATGACGGTACGGTTGAACTCCATCACTTTCTCAATGGAGTCCACCTGGCCGTTGCGGACCATGAACTCGTTGTTGCCCAGGGGTTGGACCTCAAGGAAATCGTAGTAATCAGCGATTTTGAGCAGTTCCTCGTGACTCTTGCCTGCCACAATAGCCCTGTAAAGTTCGCCGGCTTCACAGGCGGAGCTGAGCAGCAGACCCTCCCGATACTTGTTGAGCAGACTGCGGGGCACACGGGGCTTTTTGAAGAAATACTGGGTGTGCGCCGCACTGACGATGCGGTACAGGTTTTTCAGGCCGATCTGGTTTTTGACCAGAATGATGAGATGGTAGTATTTCTTTTTCAGAACCTCTTTGTTGCCGCCCAGGCCGGTGTTGACGGCGGCAACGCTGTGGATGTCCTTCTCGTCCAGGTCCTCCAGCATCTTTTCAAAGATGCGAGCCAGCGCCATGGCATCGTCCACAGCGCGGTGGTGGTTGAAGGGCGGGATCTCCAGATGCTTGTTGATGGTATCCAGCTTATAGTTGTGCAAGCCCGGGAACAGTGCCTGGGCCATGGGCAGGGTATCCAGGTAGGTGTTGTCAAAGCGGACGCCTGCCTTCTCCCCCGCCTTGCGGATGAACAGCATATCAAAGCCGTTGGCGTTGTGGGCCACCAGAATGGACTCGCCGCAGAACTCCTTGAACTGGCGGATGGCTTCCTCCGGTGTGGGGGCATCGGCCACCATGGCGTCGTTGATGCCGGTCAGCTCCACCACCCGGGCGGGGATGGGCTTGCCGGGATTGACAAAGGTGCAGAAGGTCTTATCGGTGATGCGGCCGTTTTCCACGTAGACAGCACCGATCTCGGTGAGGGCTTCGGTGTTGGCATTGAGGCCGGTGGTCTCGGTATCGAACACCACAAAGCTGCCGGACAGCGGCTGGTCGGCGGGTCCATAGACGGCAGGGATCATGTCGTCCACAAAGTAGGCCTCACAGCCGTAGATCAGCTTGAAGTCCGGGTCTTTTTTATGGATATCATCAGTGGCCAGCATGGCTTCGGGATAGCCCTGGCAGACACCGTGGTCGGTGATGGCAATGGCCCGATGGCCCATGCTGTGGGCCAGGCGCACAATCTTGCCGGGGTCACAGAAGCCGTCCATGGAGCTGGACTTGGTATGCAGGTGCAGCTCAACGCGCTTTTCGCCCTCAGGAGCCTCGTCCTGGCGCTGACGGCGCTCCACCTGCAGAATGTCGTAGGGATAGAGCACATAGTCATGCTCGTATTTGTCGTAACTGTAATCACCGCGGATGATGAAGGTGGTGCCCGGCTTGATGGACTCCCATTTGCTCATGTCCTCGCCGTCGTCCCCCAGCATCTTGACGCTGACCGAACCGGTATAGTCGGTGATGGAGGTAAAGTAAATCTTGCGGCGGTTGCCCTTGACTTCGGTGGCAAACACATCGCCCCAGACGGTGATCTTGCCGCCGTCGCCCAGGTCGTTGAGAGGGCGCAGGTCGGCAGGCTTGAAGTATTTGCCGTGGAACACCTTGACCGGCTTGTCGGTGAGGTCCAGGCCTTGCACCTGGATGGGCGGCAGGTCTTTCTTGGCCTCAAACTTGACGGCAGGTGTCTTGTTCTGAACGTACTTTTCAAACTCCTCCGCCGAGACAGTCTTGCCGCTGGCCACCATGCGGACGATGGGCAGGGTCCCGGTGCGTTCCTGGATGCGCTCGGCCAGGCGGCGGGGAAAGTCGATGCTCTCCAGAATGTTCATGCCCGCCGCCACATGCACCGTGATGCCGTCCGGTTCGATACTGATGGGCGACTTGTCCAGAAAGCCGTTGACCGGCAGGCCCTCGCTTTTCAGCTCCTCAATGAGGGTGCGGGCCGCTTCCGGCGTGATGTTGCCGTAATTGAAATAATTTCTGAGGGTCAGTTCATAGCCCTCGAACACCGGTTCCAGAGACGCAAAAAGCCGCCCGCACATGGCGCCGTCCAGCGGCTCCGAGCTGCGCAGGCAGATGATGACCTTGCGGGCGGTGCGGTACAGTTCGACTCGATCGACCAGCACCTGCCCGAAACTGGCGTTGAATTGAGCATCGGCCGTAAACTGCGGCCAAACCTGTGTGACAAAGGGTTTCAAGGTATCTCCTTTTTTCTGTGAAGGGGGTTCTGTATTCCGGGGATTTTCTATTCCGGTTATTTGCCAAACTGCGGTTTTCCTCCCCCGCCTCTCCCGAGGTCCAGAGGGAGGAAAACCGCTATTCTATGTATGTTTTCCAAAGGAGGAACGGCTTTTTTCTCATGGGCATAACATCCGGTTCGGGAAAGGAATTACCTTTTGTTTTTGTCTTTCTTTTTTCCGTCAAAGCGGTTCTGCCGCACCGACCACACAAACAGAATCAGCGTGATCAGTGCCAGAATGAGAAAGACAATGCCTCCCCCCGGATTGGCCGAGTCAAAAAAGACATAGCTGCAAAAGCCGAACAGCAGTGTACACAGCACCAGAACCGCCGCGGCAAACTGCGGGCTGACGGCCATGAGCAGGTCAAAGAGAATCTGAAAGAGTTCCATGGCGGGGTCCTTTCCGGTGTCGGGGAACGGGCGTTACAGCTTGTAAATTTCCTCCACAAGCTGGCTGACGATGGCGTCGGCGTCACCCTTGAGCATGCGGACCTTCTCCCCGCGGATGAAGAGCAGCGCCTCGTCCTTGCCGCCGGCAATGCCGATATCGGCGTCGGAGGCTTCGCCAGGGCCGTTGACGATGCAGCCCATAATAGCGATCTTCAGCGGCTTTTTGAAGTGGTCAGCTTGGAGGCGGGCTTCCACCTTTTTGGCGATGTCGGTCATGGGATACTGGGTGCGGCCGCAGGTGGGGCAGCTGATGATCTCGGGTCCTGCCACCGCAAAGCCCGCCGCACGCAGGATATCATACCCGGCCAGGACTTCCTGCTCCGGCTCATCGGTGAGGGAAACCCGCAGAGTGTCGCCGATGCCTTCCATCAAAAGGCCGCCGATGCCCATGCCCGATTTGATAAGGCCCATCCGGGCGGTACCGGCCTCGGTGACACCCACGTGCAGCGGATAGTCGCACTGCTCGCTCAAAAGGCGGTAGGCCGCCATCATGCGGGGCACATTGGAGGACTTGATGGATACGACGATGTTGTCAAAGTCGTGCTTTTCCAGCAGGCGGATGTGATACAGGGCGCTTTCCACCATGGCCTCGGGCACCGGGGCGCCGTACTTGGCCAGGATATGCTTTTCCAGGCTGCCGCCGTTGACGCCGATGCGGATGGGCACGTTTTTGGCGTTGCAGGCATCCGCCACCGCCTTGACGTTTTCATCGGCGCCGATGTTGCCGGGGTTAATACGGATCTTGTCCGCGCCGGCATCCAGGGCCGCCAGGGCTGCCTTGTAGTTGAAGTGGATATCCGCAACTACCGGAATGTCCACTGCCTCCTTGATGGCGGCAACCACCGCTGCATCCTCCGGCGCAGGGACGGTGACGCGCACGATCTGGCAGCCGGCCTCGGCCACTCGTTTGGCCTGGGCCACGTTGCCCGCGATGTCCTTGACAGGGACGTTGAGCATGGTCTGGACGGCAACGGGGTTGGTGCCGCCGATGGCAATGTTTCCGATCTTGACGACCTTTTTCAGTTTACGCATCGTTTTCTCCTTTCACCGTTCAGAAAATACGGGTGATGTCCTGGAAGGTGACCAGCAGCATAAACAAAAGCAGCAAAATGATGCCCGCACCGTTGACCACCGCCTGAACTTTTTCCGGCACGGCTTTGCCGGAAACGCCTTCAATGGCAATGAACAAAAGCTTGCAGCCGTCCAGTCCCGGAATGGGCAGCAGGTTGAAGATGCCCAGGTTGACGGTGATGAGCGCCGCCAAACTGAGCACATCAGCCAGACCGTACTGCACCGCTTCCCCGATGGCGCTGACAATGCCCACCGGCCCCGACATATCGTGCAGGCTGACACGGCCCATAGCCATATCCACAAAGCTGCGCAGGATCACCCGGGCATAGTACATGAAGTTGTTGAAGGCGGCCCGCACCACCGTCTTGGGCGTCTTGGCAATGCCGTAGACCGAGAACTCCAGCACCATAGAGGTCTTGCCGTTCTCGTCGGTGGTGGTGCCGAACTGCACGTTATCCAGATGCACCACCTTGCCGTCCCGCAGGACGGTGAAGTCGGCGGTGTAATTTTCGGCGCGCTGCAGCTCATAGATGATGTCATTGGCAGTAAAGCAGTAATGCCCGTTGACCGAGAGGATCTCGTCCTCGGCCTGCAGGCCGGTCTGGGCACAGAGGGCGCCGTCGGTAAAATCATAAATGATCTTGCTGGTGATGGCGTCCTGAGTACAGACCAGGGCAACCAGCAGCACAAAGCCCAGCACAAAATTCATCAGCGCACCGCTGGCAATGATGAAAAACCGCTGGGCCGCGGTGGCTTCGGGATAGGTCTTGCCGTCCATGGCGGCCGGCAGAAGGGGTGCGTCCTTGGGGCGTTTGACAGGGGCCTGCGTCTCGGCGTCGGAGTCTTCCGAATAGCCGGACATGGCATTGTAGCCCCCCAGCGGGAAAGCGCGGATGCTGTACACGGTCCCCTTCCTGGTCCGCTGCCAGATGGCCGGGCCAAAGCCGATGGAAAACTCATCCACGTGCACGCCGCTGCGCCGGGCCGCCATAAAGTGGCCCCACTCGTGCACAAGCACCACAACACCAAACACCAGAATTGATACGACAAGGGTAAGCACCGTCGTCATGAAGCACCTCGTGGTTTCCAGCGCCCAAATGGCGCAGAATTGTCTCAGATATGGCTCAGCACATAGCTGCGGGCCATTTTGTCGCACTCGTACACATCGGCCAGGGTGTAGTCGCCGCCGAAGCTGTCGCTGTCCACAACGCCCTCCACCAGACGGCCGATGTCCAGGAATCCGATCTTATCCTCCAGGAAGAGGCGCACCGCCTCCTCGTTGGCGCCGTTGGCGGCGCAGGGGCCCAGACCGCCTTTGCGGATGGCCTTTTTGCAGGCGGCCAGGCAGCGGAAGGTCTCCTCATCCGCCGTGCCGAAGGTCAGCTTTGTCATGGAGGCAAAGTCCAGCTCCGGCACCGGGCTGGGCAGACGGTCGGGCCAGGTCAGGGCATACTGGATGGGAATGCGCATATCCGGCACTCCCATCTGGGCGATGACCGAGTGGTCGGCAAACTGCACCGCCGAATGGATGACGCTCTCCCGCTGGACCACGATCTGGATCTTATCCTCCGGCAGACCGAACAGCCAGACGGCCTCGATGAGTTCCAGGCCCTTGTTCATGAGGGTGGCCGAGTCGATGGTGATCTTGGCCCCCATATTCCAGTTGGGATGCTTGAGGGCGTCCGCCTTGGTCTTGCCCCGCAGCTGTTCGGCGGTCATGCCGTAGAAGGGGCCGCCGGATGCCGTAAGCAGGATTTTCTCCAGCCGCTTGGCCGCGTGGGCGTCCTGCAGGCACTGGAAGATGGCGGAGTGCTCGCTGTCCACCGGCAGCAGCTTGACGCCTGCCCGGCGCACGGCATCGGTGACCAGGTGACCGCCGGTGACCAGGCTTTCCTTGTTGGCCAGGGCCAGGTCATGACCGCTCTCCACCGCCGCCAGGGATGCTGCCAGGCCTGCAATGCCCACAACGGCATTGAGGACCACGTCAGGGCCGTCCATGGCCGCCAGCTGACGCAGCCCCTCGGGGCCTTTCAGCAGGCGGGGGGCATCGGGCTGGCCGGCCAGCATGGCCTCCAGCCGGTCATAAGCCTCAGGGTCCACCACCGCCACATAGGCGGGATGGAACTCCGCGATCTGGCGGGCAAGAAGCTCCACGCGAGAGTTTGCCGCCAGGCCGAACACCCGGTAGCCGTGCATCCGGGCAACATCCAGGCTCTGGGTGCCGATGGAACCGGTTGACCCCAGAAGCGTAATGGTTTTGGTCGGGTTTTGTTGCATGATACAATCCCTCACTGTCCTGCGCAGGAAAAATCAGCGCACAAAATAAAAGAAATACCGCACGGCGATGGCCACAAAGGGTGCCACAAACATGACGCTGTCAAACCGGTCGAGAATACCGCCGTGGCCCGGGAAGATGGTTCCGTAATCCTTGATGCCCACCTGGCGTTTGACCGCCGAAGCAAACAGATCGCCCAGAATGCCCAGCACCGATGCTATCACGCCCATGAGAGCCACAAGCAGATAGTGCCCCACCGTGACTTCCACCGTAAGGAAAACGAACCGTCCCGAAACGCCGCTGTAAACCGCTGTGGCCAGCATGCCCAGCAATACGCTGCCGATCACACCGCCGATGGCGCCCTCCACCGTCTTGTGGGGGCTGACCACGGGGGCCAGCTTATGTTTGCCGAGAAACCGACCCGCAAAATAGGCGGCGCTGTCCCCGCCCCAGGCGAAGCAGAGAGTCAGCAGAATGAAGTAGACCGCATCATAGCCGTAAGTTTCAATGGGCAGGCAGCGCTTGAGGTGGATCAGCGAGTAGAAGCACATGACAATGACGGCGCTGAAGTAGAGATAACCGCTGAGCTTGCCGAAATCCAGGGTCTTGGTGTGAGCGATGAGGCAGCAGTTCAGGATCAGCAGCAGCACAAAGCTGGCAGGCAGAACCAGTGCCCGGACCGGGTCGCTGGAGGACAGCATGATGAGCAGTGTATACGGCACTGCCAGTGCGTACAGATACCACTGCTTCTTGCCGAAGCCCATGGCGGCAAACACTTCATGGATACCGATCAGGCAGACCACCGCCAGTACCAGGTCAAACAGGATCGTGTTGAAGAACAGCAGCACGATTGCCAGCACGACCAGGCCCACCGCTGCGGTCAGGATACGGGTTTTCATAAGCAGGAATTCCTTTCGCGGGCGGCTCGGGTCCACCCTCACAAATACCTTATGCGCTCTGCGGCGCGTTCTTGCCAGATATGGCAACCGCCGGCCGCATACGCGCAACTGCCCGGGAAAGGACAGAATTTGCCCCGGAAATTGCATTTCCGGGACAGGGTTCCCGCTGGATTCTGCCTCAGGGAAGGCAGCTGCGGTACCCTCTGGATTCCTCTTTCCCGTTCAGGATGCGCCGCGGACCGGCGTCAAAAAGCCTGAGATCAGACTTCCATGATTTCCTTGTTCTTGTCCTCGCAGATGGAGTCGATCTTCTTGACGAACTTGTCGGTCATCTTCTGGGTCTCTTCCTCCAGATTCTTCTGATCGTCCTCGGTCAGCTCACCGGCCTTCTTCATGGCCTTGAACTTATCCATGGCGTCGCGGCGAACATTGCGCACCGCGATCTTGGCTTCCTCGCCCAGCTTCTGTACATCCTTGGCCAGCTGCTTGCGGCGCTCCTCGGTGGGAGCCGGGAAGACCAGACGGATGGTATGGCCGTCATCGATGGGGTTGATGCCGATGTCGCTGGTCTGGATTGCCTTGGAGATTGCCTTGACCATCTTGCCGTCCCAGGGAGTGATGGTCAGGATGCGGGCCTCGGCCACAGCCACGGCCGCGATCTGGTTGACCGGCGTGGGAGAGCCGTAATAATCCACTGCGACCTTGTCCAGGACGCCGGGGTTTGCGCGGCCCGCGCGGATGGTCCCCAGCTCGCGGGTCAGATGGGATACGCAGTTGTTCATTTTTTCTTCGTAAATCTTTGTGGTGCTGCTCATAGCGTTACTCCTTACCTCTTGTTACTTGATTTATCTGCAGGCGTTGCAGCGCCTTGGGTTCTTTTTCGGGGGGTTATTCCCTGACCAGTGTGCCGACGTTCTCCCCTGCCACTGCGCGGGCAATGTTCTCGGGATCGGCCAGGTCGAACACCAGAATGGGCAGGCCATTGTCGCGGCAGAGCGTCGCCGCGGTCATGTCCATGACGGCCAGACGCTCGTCCAGTACGCGGGTGAAGGTCAGGGTATCATAGCGCACGGCGTCGGGATAGCGGTGGGGGTCCTTGTCATAGACGCCGTCCACCATGGTGGCCTTGAGCATGATATCGGCACTGATCTCCAGCGCGCGCAGGGCGGAAGCCGTGTCGGTGGAGAAGATGGGATTGCCGGTGCCGCCGCCGAAAACCACCACCTTGCCGGACTCCAGCGCAGCAATGGCTTTGTCGCTGGTAAAGGTTTCGGCCACCTGAGGCATGACCGCGCTGGTCATGACCACGGCAGGCACACCCGCCTGACGAAGAGCATCCTTGAGGGCAAGGGCGTTCATCACCGTGGCAAGCATGCCGATCTTGTCGGCATCCATGCGGTCCATCTTGCCGCTGGAACGGCCGCGCCAGAAGTTGCCGCCGCCCACGACGATGCCGATCTGCGTGCCGGCGTGATACGCCTTGGCAATGCCGGAACAGATCGACGCAATGACATTTTCATCAAAACCGGCGCCTTTTTCTCCGGCAAGAGCCTCGCCGCTGACTTTGAGCAGAACACGCTTGTATACGACTGCCATGTCCAATACCACCATTTCTGTAAGAATTGTTATCAAACAAATTATATCAGAGATATTTTACAATAGTTTGACCCCAAAGTAAACAAATGTGAACAAAAAAGTCTGCCGTCACCTGTCTTTTCACCGCAGTCACACACTTTTTCGTTTTTCCGGAGCCACTTCTCCTCTTTTTCAGGTGGTACGGCTTACACCGCGGCGTCCTCCGGCAAAGCGCGGAGCACTCCGCCGCATTTTGGGGACAAACCCAAAAAAGCCGCCGCCACCTGCAGGCGACGACGGATCAATTCATAAATTGGGGAAGTCACAGTAAAAATCAGCTCCACCGGCAGAGCTGCTCATTTCTTTATATTCCGGGGCGCAGGCCTGGGCAGGCCAAATACGCCGTCCAGTTCCCGTGTAAGCCGGGCAACAAACAGAGAGGTACGGCTGCGCGTTTCTGCCGCAGCATCCCAAAGAGAGGATCTGGCCGCCGGCATCTCGAATTCCGGCAGCACAAAGCGGATGGCCAGCCCCTGTTCCGCCGGTTCCACCTGAACGGACCAGTTCATGGCCAGTGCGTATTCCCGTACCAGCAAAAGGCCCAGGGAGCCTTTCTTTTGCAGGGAAATCGGCGCCTCGCCCCGTTCCAGAAGCGCGGCGGCGGCAGATGCATCCATACCGGGGCCGTCATCCGCATATCGGAGTATCCGGTCCGGGCCAAGTGTAAGCCGGATATTGCCGCCGGGACAAACCTGCAAAAAGTTGGAGATCAGATTCACGACAATGCCGTCCACCAGGCCGGTAGTCGCCATTGCCCAGAAAGGGCCATCCTTCCACCGGACCGTCAGGTGTGCTGTAAACCCTCGCAGAGTCAGCTCCTCATTGACACAGGCAGCGATCTCGGAAAGATAGTCCGTCAATTCCAGCGGGGCCAGTTCTTCTGCTCCGCGAGTCAGAACCCCGCAGGCCAGATCCGCCGCATTTCCTGAGATGCGCTGCAGCATGGCCAGACGGCGGTCCATCTCCTCCAGCATAGCGCGAGCCGTCTCATACACTTCCGGGGTAGTGCCGGTCAAGAGATACCGCTGCAGCGCATCCACAGAGCTCTGCAATGTGCAAAATGCACCTGCCATCCGGCCGCGCAGTCCTCCATGAAGCAGTGCCTGTTCCTGCGCCTGCCCGATGCTCTGTTCCCTTTTTTCCGATGCCATCTTTCCCCAGCTCCTCTCCTGCAGGGCCAGCACTTCGCCCGGTTACAGGTTCAGCTCCCACCGGATACGCCCGGCCAGGCCTTTGACCAGTTTCATGTTGGACAGCGGTTTGTCGGTGCTTTCGCCAAAACTCTCACACAGGGAACGGTATTCCGGCGTGCACTGACGCCAGATTTCCCGGATCGCCCTGCCGATGGATTTGCTGATGGTGTTGGGTGTGGTGCGGCTGGCTTCCGCCATACTGCGGCAAAGCCCATCCGCTGTGGCAAGTTCATCGTGCAGAACCAGCTCCATCAGCATCCTGCGCAGATAGGCTGTGCCGTCGGCATTGGCCGGGGCATGCAGTTCCTTCAGATACCAGTTGATGTGCGACCTTGCCCGCCGTTCCAGCACAGCAGGCGCATCACAGGCCACATAAGCCGCCGCCTCAAACAGGGCAGGCAGGCGATATGGCTTTAGGATAAAGAAATCTGCTCCTGATGTCAAGAGTTTGCTGCGCATCGCATCGCTGGGGGTACACAATGTCACAATGACCGCCGGGGGATCTTTCAGGCACAGGCGGCTGATAGCGGAGAGCAATTCAAATACGCTCATCCCCGGCAATATGGCATCTATGACCAGAACATCGGGATGCAGTCCCCGAAGCAGCTCAATCACCGTCTCGCCGTCAGATACAACTGCCGCCACCTCGACCTCCTGCTGGACCGAAGCATACAGCTTGATCGCCTCGCGCTGGCCGCGGTCTGCATCTGCAAACACTGCCGTTATCTTTGCTTGCTGTTCGGACGGTTTCGTCATAGTCCCATTTTGCCCCCGCTGTCGACATGTTTATCTTCCGTCAAAATTTGTCCTGCCTGCCGGCAGGGTCGTCCGCAAATACGACCGCCGGCATTTCCATACTGTCCTGTGCCACCGCAAATGCCTGTTCCGGCGAGACCGAGTTTTCGTATAAGAAGCACAAAAGATCCTGCGCCGCACGTTCGGAAACACCTGCCAGATGGAACACCGCATTTTTCCCCTCCGGCTGCCTTGTTATCCGGAACTGAAATACGCCTGAACCGCCGTCAAGCGCATACCGGACCCGCCCGGCCCTCTGCAGGCCGGGGAGTTCGGAATATTCGCGGACATACATACACCTGTCGTTCTCCTTCACGCACGATCACCCCGTATTCAATTTCGGCGCGCAGTTTTGCTTTTCGGCATTGCTGCGTCATAAAATCAATCACAACTATACCGTTCACTTTTGTGAAAAGCAATACTTTTCCAATGGACGATTTTTGCCGTTCAGTGCAAAATACATCGCTTTTCCATTTTTTCGCCTGTATACGCGAGGATCTTGCGCAAAATATATTTTATTTTATTCTTTGATTAATATTTTTTTATGACAATAATTTGTATTTTGCCTGTGGATCTGTATTTTATTGCATTCATTGGAATCCACTTGACCGCGGGCCTTTGCCTGCGGCATATCTTTTATCCTTCCTGACAGAACGGCCCTGCAAAGTCCCCGCAGCCGGAAGAATTTTCTATAAAAAAGCAGCAAGCCATTCCGGCGGGAGTCCATTCCCCGGAACGACTTGCTGCAACAAATTATGCCTCGGCCTGCTGCTTTTCCTCCTTGCGGCGCAGGCGGGCTTCCATACGAGCTTTCTGGTGTTCCCACTTTTCCAGCGTCTCGGGGCGGGCAGCCTCCAGACAGCGGGCAAAGCTCCAGTGAAGACCATCCCGCCGGGACAGCTTGAACCGCAGAAACCAGGTGCCGTGCCGGGGGCATTTTGCCTCGGTATAGTAGCCGGTATTGCCTCGCTTGAGCCAGATCTCCCCTACCGAGAGCGCTGCTCCGCAAAGCGGACAATTGACCGAGCAGAGTGCCGGATCGTTTTTATAGTCGTCATGCTCCAGCCGGTCCCGGAAGATCTGCACGTCGTAGTAGCTGGCCGCCGGGTCGGTGAGAAGCGCCTCCTGAAGCAGCTGGTCCTCATCGGGATAGGCACGCAGCGCCTCCCCCAGCGGCAGAAGTCGGCAGACCTTGACGGTGTACAGGGCATCCACCAGAGCGTTATGGAAGGCCTGGTCCTTCTCGATGCCCATACGGTCCACGACGCTTTCCAGCGTCATTCCCTCCCCCTCCTTGCGGGGATGACTCTGCAGGAATACCCGCTGCAGATCGTACCATTTTGCCGGCCAGCGTTCGTCCAGCCCGCAGAGGAAAAGATTCTGCTTGAGGACGGGCACATCGTCCAGGCCCCACTCGGCAAAGACGGCATCGGGTCCCGCCCAGCGCATGAACTCGGCCAGGCCGTCGGCAACGGGCACGCCCGCGTCGATCTCTCCCTGAGACAGGCCTGTCACTTTTGCAATATGATGCTGCAGTTTGCGGAAGATCCGCGGCCGCAGCGTCATGTCAAACGTATCCAGGATATCGCCGCTCTCATCAATGCGCACCGCACCGATCTGGATGATCTCTCCCCGAAGCGTCAGTTCGGCGCCGTGATAGCGGAAGGTTTTGGGTTGATACCCGATATTCCATTCCAGGTCAAAAACGATCAGGTTCAACCCGGCACCTCCTCTTCCAGAATGAATTTTTCCACCGCCAGGCCGACGCCGTCATGGTCGTTGTCTGCCGTGACGTAATCCGCCGCGGATTTGACCGGCGGCACAGCATTGCCCATGGCCACCCCCAGACCTGCGTACCGGATCATGGGCAAATCATTCCAGCCGTCGCCGCAGGCCATGAGGTTTTTGTCAGACAGCCCCATGGTGCGCAAAAGAAGCGCCAGGGATGCTGCCTTCTCCACCCCCAGAGGCATGGTCTCGATAAAGAAAGGCTGAGAACGGTAAATGGACAACTTGCCTGCAAAGCGCTGCTGCATCAGTTCCTCGGCATGGGGCATGCGCTCGGGGTCCCCCACCAGCAAAAGCTTGTTGATGGGAAAGTTCACCGTCCTGGCAAGGTCATCCACTTTACGGGCCGAAATGCCGTTGATGCGGGCCTCCTCCTGCACGTAAGGATTGTCCGGGTCCTCGGTGAGAATGCCCTGTGCATCGTAGGTCAGCGCCACAATGCCGGCCTCATGGGCAAAGTCGCACACCGGCTCCACCAGTTCCGGCGGAAATGCATGCTGCACCAGCGTCTGCCCGGTCTTGCAGTCCACAATCCGGCCGCCGTTATAGCTCAGGATACAGCCGCCGTTTTCGGCCAGATTCAACTGGTCCGCCAAAGGCTGTACGCCTACCGTGGGCCGGCCGCTGGCCAGAACGATCCGCACGCCCCGTGCCGCAGCCTTGCACAGTGCCGCCTCCGTGCGCGGCGTGATCTGCTTTTGACTGTTGGTCAGCGTACCGTCCAGATCCAGTGCCAGAACTTTATACTGCATGTTTGATCACATCCCAATCCCCGTCTTTATATAAATCTTGGTATATTCTACTGCAAAATACCGCATTGTGCAATCCCGCGGGAAATTGTGTTGACTTTGTCGCCGCGCCGTGCTATAGTATTTACCAACATAAGGGAGTAGCTGGCGTGGTTTCCCCCGCGCAACATCGCCAACATCTTGGATGGGATTTCCATCCTGGCTTTGTTTTAATCAGCGAGACTTATCTGTACGCTTCGGCACAGATAGGTCTCGCTTTTTTATTGCGCCGGTCTCACCTTTCCATCATCAGGAGATTCCATATTCATTTGAAGCGAGGTTTTGCGGCATGACTTTACTCGACCTGTTCCTCATCGGCATCGGTCTGTCCATGGACGCCTTTGCCGTGTCCATCTGCAAGGGACTTTCGGTGCGCAGGCTGCGGCTGTCCCACGCACTGCTGTGCGGCATTTATTTTGGCGGCTTTCAGGCCCTGATGCCCACCCTGGGCTACTTCCTCGGCAGCAGCTTTTTCTCCGTCATCTCCCAGGTGGGGTATTGGCTGGCTTTCATTTTGCTGGCCCTCATCGGCGCCAACATGATTCGGGAAAGCTTCGGCGAAACCGAGACCCTGGACGATGACTTCGGCCCCCGCGCCCTGTTGCCGCTGGCTGTCGCCACCTCCATCGATGCCCTGGCCGTGGGAGTCTCCTTCGCCGCGCTGGAGGTTGACATCCTGCCCGCTGCCTGCCTGATCGGTGTGACCACCTTTATCTGTTCGGCGCTGGGCGTCAAGATCGGCGCTGTGTTCGGTGCACGCTTCCGCGCCGCCGCGGAACGTGCGGGCGGCGTGGTGCTGATCCTCATCGGTGTCAAGACCCTGCTGTCCGGGCTTGGCATCCTCTAACATCTTGGGTGTACGGGAAAATTCCTGTTATACTATATAGGTACAGGTCTGCTGTCCTGTACGGCGCATTCTCAGATTCGTTTGATCCTACACAAAAATACCCATGTTCATCAGGAGGAGATTTTGTATGAACGAGTATATCCAGTCCGTCGAGGAGATCCTCTCCGAGACGAAAAGCTCGGCGGACGGCCTGTCCTCTGCCGAAGCGGCCAAGCGTCTGGAAGAACACGGCCCCAACAAGCTGAAGGAAGCGGAAAAGCCGACTCTTTTCCAGCGCTTTCTGGCACAGCTGAAAGACCCCATGCTCATCATTCTGATGGTGGCGGCCGCCGTATCTGCCGTGACCAGCTTTTTTGAGGGCGAGGGCATGGCCGATGTCTTCATCATTCTCATCGTGGTCCTGCTCAACGCCATCCTGGGCGTCTACCAGGAGAGCAAGGCAGAAGCCGCCATCGAGGCCTTGCAGAGCATGACCGCCGCCACCAGCAAGGTGCTGCGCGACGGCAAGCAGGTTCTGCTTCACTCTGACGAGCTGGTGCCCGGCGACGTGGTGGTGCTGGAAGCCGGTGACGCCGTCCCCGCCGACGGACGCCTGCTGGAGAGCGCCAGCCTAAAGATCGAGGAGGCCGCCCTGACCGGCGAGAGCGTCCCCGTCAACAAGATCACCAAGGCCCTGGGCCTGGTGGACGGCAAGGAAGTGCCCCTGGGCGACCGCAAAAACATGTGCTATATGGGCTCTACCGTTGTCTACGGCCGCGGCCGCGCCGTCATCACCCGCACCGGCATGGATACCGAGATGGGCAAGATCGCCGGCGCCCTGGCTGCTGCTCAGGATGAGCAGACCCCGCTGCAGAAAAAGCTGGATCAGCTGGGCAACACCCTGTCCAAGCTGGTGCTGGGCATCTGTGTTTTCATCTTTGTCTTTAACCTGATCTCCGCCGGCCGCTTTGATCTGGACACCGTGCTGTCCACCTTCATGGTCGCCGTATCCCTGGCCGTGGCCGCCATTCCCGAAGGTCTGGCCACCGTCGTCACCGTGGTGCTGTCCATCGGCGTCACCAACATGTCCAAGCGTAATGCCGTCATCCGCAAGCTGACCGCTGTGGAAACGCTGGGCTGCGCCCAGGTCATCTGCTCGGACAAGACCGGCACCCTGACCCAGAACAAGATGACCGTGGTGGAGCACACCGGCGACGACGAGAAGGCGCTTGCCACCGCCATGGCCCTGTGCAGCGACGCCAAGCTCAACGATGCCGGTGAAGCCGAAGGTGAGCCCACCGAGGCCGCTCTGGTGGCCTACGCCGCCTCCCTCGGCCTGCCCAAGTCCCAGCTGGAAGCCGCCGAGCCCCGTGTGGACGAGGCCCCCTTTGACTCCGGCCGCAAGATGATGTCCACCATCCACAAGACCGCTGACGGCTTTGTCCAGTACACCAAGGGCGCTCCCGACGAGATCCTGCGCCGCTGCACCAGCTATCTGGAGAACGGCAAGGTCCTGCCCATGACCGACGAAAAGCGCGCCGCCGTCCTGGCAGAGAACAAGGCGCTGGCTGACCGCGCCCTGCGTGTGCTGGCCGCCTCCCGCCGCATGTGGAAGGAGCGTCCCGCCAGCAATGACCCCGCCTATCTGGAGCAGGACCTCTGCTTCATCGGCCTGACCGGCATGATCGACCCGGTCCGTCCCGAAGTAAAGGCCGCCATTGAGGAATGCCGCAGCGCAGGCATCCGGCCGGTCATGATCACCGGCGACCACAAGGATACCGCCGTGGCCATCGCCACTGAGCTGGGCATCATCTCCAGCCCCGACCAAGCCATCACCGGCGCCGCCCTGGACGACATCTCCGACGAGGAGCTGAGCAAGACCATCCAGAACTACGGCGTCTATGCCCGGGTGCAGCCGGAGCACAAGGTCCGCATCGTCACTGCCTGGAAGAAGGCCGGCTGCGTCACCGCCATGACCGGCGACGGCGTCAACGACGCCCCCTCCATCAAGTCCGCCGACATCGGCATCGGCATGGGCATCACCGGCACCGATGTCACCAAAAACGTGGCCGACATGGTGCTGGCCGACGACAACTTTGCCACCATCGTCAATGCCGTGGACGAGGGCCGCCGCATCTACGACAACATCCGCAAAGCCATCCAGTTCCTGCTGGCGTCCAACATGAGCGAGGTTCTGGGCGTCTTCTTTGCCACGCTGATGGGCTTTACCCTGCTGCAGCCGGTGCACCTGCTCTTCATCAACCTCATCACCGACTGCTTCCCTGCTCTGGCTCTGGGCATGGAAAAAGCCGAACCCGATGTCATGTCCCGCCCGCCCCGCAAGGCGTCCGACGGCATCTTCGCCGGCGGTCTGGGTGTGGATATCGCTTATCAGGGCATCCTCATCACCATTATCACCCTCGTCTCCTATATTATCGGCCACTGCATGGAAGTGGGATACTTTGAAATGCCCAAGGGTGTCTCCCCCGACGGCATGACCATGGCCTTCCTGACCATGAGCATGTGCGAGATCGTGCACAGCTTCAACATGCGCAGCCAGCGAAAGAGCGTCTTTACCCTGCACAGCCACAATCTGGTGCTGTGGGGTGCCATGCTGGGCAGCCTGGCTCTGACCACCATCGTGCTGGAGGTTCCCTTCATTGCCAATGCCTTCGGCTTCACTCCCGTCGATCTGCCGGAGTACCTGATCGCCCTTCTGCTGGCGGTTCTGGTCCTGCCCATCGTGGAGGTCGTCAAGGCTTGCCAGCGGGCCTTCACCAAGCGTCACGCCAACGCCTGAGCGTGTGTTCCCTTTGCTGTCCCGTATAAACTGCGGGGCAGGACGAATGTCTCTGAATAAAGGCAGGCTGCCGGATTCTTCGCAGTTCGGCGCCTCATAAAAAGCAGCAGAGCCGCCGGTCCATTTGAGGATCGGCGGCTCTGCTGCTTTTTGTTTGTGCTTTTGTCCGGCTGCCAGACTCAGTCCCTGCGCTCCTTGCGGAAATCCTTGAGGGCCTGCAGTTCGGCCAGATCGTAGGGGGTGTTCTGGTAGACGTAATAGTTCAGCCAGTTGGTGTACAAAAGATGCCCGTGGGCCCGCCAGCGGAAGAGCGGTTCCCGGTCGGGGTCGTCGTCGGGGTAATAGTTGACCGGAACGTTGATCTCCTTGCCCTGCGCCACGTCGCGGCGGTATTCGGTATCCAGGGTATACTTGTCGTACTCGGGATGGCCGATGACAAAGATCTGGCGGCCGGAATCGGTGGAGAGCAGCATGGGCCCGGCAATGTCGCTGCGGGCCAGCACGCGCAGTTCCCCGCAGTCGGCGATGTCCTGCTCATTGAGGCCTGCCCAGCGGCTGTGAGGGGCGTAGAACACCTCGTCAAACCCGCGGACCAGAGGGTTGGACGGCCGGGTGACCCGGTGCTCAAAGACGCCGAACATCTTTTGGGGCAGATGCACCTTGCGCACGCCGAAATGATAGTACAGCCCCGCCAGCGCACCCCAGCACAGATGAATGGTGGAGTAGACGTTGGTCTTGGTGTAATCCATGATACGGCAGAGCTCGTCCCAGTAGTCCACCTGCTCGTAGTCCATATCCTCCAGAGGGGCTCCGGTAATGATCATGCCGTCGAAGCGCTCGTTTTTGACCTCGTCGAAAGTCTTGTAGAAGGCTTTCATGTGCTCCTGGGGAGTGTGAGTGGCCGGATGGGTGGCCGTCTGCAGAAAGGTCACCTGCACCTGCAGCGGGCTGTTGGCCAGAAGCCGGGCCAGCTGGGTCTCGGTCACGATTTTGGTGGGCATCAGGTTGAGGATCAGGATACGCAGCGGGCGGATCTCCTGACTCTGGGCGCGCTCCTTGCGCATGACAAAGACGTTCTCGCTCGCCAGCGCCTCATAGGCGGGCAGTTCCTTGGGAATGATGAGCGGCATACGGTTCTCCTTTTGGCGCGTTCGCCGCGCCGGACGGTTTTGATCAGATCTTGTCCAGAGCCTGGGCGATGTCGGCGATCAGGTCGGCCTTATCCTCCAGACCGCAGCTCATGCGGACCAGATCAGGCTTGACGCCGGCGGCTGCCAGCTGCTCGTCGTTCATCTGGCGATGGGTGGAGCTGGCGGGATGCAGGCAGCAGGTACGGGCATCGGCCACGTGGGTCTCGATGGCCGCCGTCTTGAGATAGCCCATGAACGCCTTGGCAGCATCGCGGCCGCCCTTGACGCCGAAGCTGACCACGCCGCAGCTGCCGTTGGGCAGGTACTTCTGGGCCAGGGCATGGTATGCATTGCCGGGCAGACCGCAGTAGTCCACGTAGGCAATCTTGGGATGAGACGCCAGGAACTCGGCGACCGCCTGGCCGTTCTCGCAATGGCGGGCCATGCGGACATGGAGGCTCTCCAGGCCCAGGTTGATCATATAGGCGTTGATGGGGCTCTGGGTGCAGCCGAAGTCCCGCATGAGCTGGGCCGTGGCCTTGGTGATGAAAGCGCCCTCCTTGCCGAAGCGCTCGGCATAGGTGATGCCGTGGTAGCTGTCGTCGGGGGTGGTCAGGCCGGGGAATTTGTCGGCATGGGCCATCCAGTCGAACTTGCCGCCGTCAATGATGGCGCCGCCCACAGTGCCGCCGTGGCCGTCCATGTACTTGGTGGTGGAGTGGGTCACGATGTCGGCGCCCCACTCGATGGGACGGCAGTTGACCGGGGTGGCAAAGGTGTTGTCCACAATCAGGGGCACGCCGTGGCGGTGGGCCGCAGCGGCAAAGCGCTCAATGTCCAGAACCGTCAGTGCGGGGTTGGCAATGGTCTCGCCGAACATGGCCTTGGTGTTGGGCTGGAAGGCAGCGTCCAGCTCCTCATCCGTGGCATCGGGGGAGACAAAGGTGGCGGTGATGCCCATCTTGGCCATGGTGACCGAGATCAGGTTGAAGGTACCGCCGTAAATGGAGCTGGAAGAAACAATGTGGTCCCCTGCGTTGCAGATGTTGAACAGGGCAAAGAAGTTGGCCGCCTGGCCGCTGGAAGTCAGCATGGCTGCGGTACCGCCCTCCAGCTGGGCCAGCTTGGCCGCCACATGATCACAGGTGGGGTTCTGCAGGCGGGAATAGAAATATCCGGAGGCCTCCAGGTCGAACAGCTTGCCCATATCGTCGGAGCTGTCGTACTTGAAGGTGGTGCTTTGGATGATGGGGATCTGGCGCGGTTCGCCGTTGGCGGGGGTATAGCCGCCCTGCACGCAGGCCGTGCCGAGAGACATCGGTTGATTAGCCATGGTTCGGTACTTCCCTTCTATGTAGTTGCGATGCCGGGAAAAGCCGCCTGCAGCGGCCCGTAAAAACCCGGCAGGCATATAGTTTTATTGTAGTCGCTGCCCCGCCTGATTGCAAGAGAAGTCATAAAATATCATAAAAAACCGCATTTTATGCTTCCGTGCCGGGCAGCGGGACAGGCTGATCTCCGGGATATGCAGGGATTGGGGCTTTGCTTGACGGGGTACGGCACAGAGCATATAATTATAAGATAGAGATGTATGCGGCTGCCCGCCGGTCTTGCTGTCCGACCGTTTGATTTTTCCCTCGGAGCGGGCCGGTTTTCCAAAAATTCACCGTATCATCACCGCATTTTATTATGACAGGCGGTCCTGTGGCTTTTGGGGCCGGCGGTCCGCTGTGCAGATAGGAGGCATATGCTATGTCCTGGATGATCGTTTCCGACACTTCCTGCGAGATCCGCCACATGGAGGACCTTGCACCGGGGGTGCAGTTCGGGCTTGTCCCCTTCAAGATCCGCGTGGGCGAGCGGGAATTCGTCGATCTGCCTACGCTCAATGTCCGGCAGATGCTCCAGGCAATGACCGACTACAACGGCGGCAGCTCCACCGCCTGCCCCAGCCCCGAAGAATGGGCAGAGCTGTTTTTGCAGGCCGACAACGTCATTGCCCTCACCATCAGCCACAACCTGTCCGGCAGCTACAACGCCGCCCAGAGCGCCCGGGAAATGGTGCTGGACGAATACCCGGACAAAAACATCTTTATTCTGGACACCCTGAGCTGTGCAGGCGCCCTGGCGGAGGCCGCCTGCCTGGCCAACCGGCTGATCGGCGAGGGCCGCAGCTTCGAGGAAGTCTGCCGTGCTCTGACGGTCCACAACGATTCCGGCCATATCCTGTTTGCCCTTGCCAGCTTTGACAATCTGGCCAAGGCGGGCCGCGTCAGCCGCGTGGTTGGCTTTATTGCCGGTGCCCTCAACATGCGGGTGCTGGGCCGCCGTACGCCCGACGGCAAAATCGACTTTTTCTACAAGACCCGGGGCGAAACCCGTGTCCTGGCCCGCATTCTGGAGCAGATGGACCAGGACGGCTTTGATTGCAGCCACACCGTGCGCATCAGCCACTGCAACAACGAAAAGGCCACCGCCCTGCTGGAGCACGGCATCCATGCCAAGTGGCCGGATGCGGAGGTCCTTATTACTCCCTGCGCCGGACTGTGCAGTTTCTACGCCCAGGACCAGGGCCTGATCCTGACCTATTGATGCTGCCGCCTGATGCGGCAAACACACACCGCAAACCAATATGACCCCGCCCCCGCATGGCACAGGACTGCGCCTTTGCGGGGGCGGGGTTTTCGTATTGGGGAGACTGGCCGGGAGAATCAGGCTGCGGGAAGCTGCCAGATCTCGCTGGTCATGGTGCCGTCCTCATTTTTTACGAGGACCTGGGCCGTGACGGTGGTGCCGTCAGAGCTCGTCTGCCAGACGAGCTCCGTCTCCCCTTCCGTCCAACTGTCCCGGGACAGATAGGCACCGTCTGCAAAGTACCAGCCGGAGCCAAGATTGCCGTCGGCCGGGGCCGCCGTCTGAGTGTCCAGCAAAGTACCTGCCGCACGGATTTCCGCCGGGGTCATGGCGGAAACCCGTTCCATGGCATCGTCTGTGGCAGCATGCGGTTCCTCGTCGTTGGGATTTTCAGCCGTTTCGGCCTGCTCGGGACCGCCGGCCTTCCACTCGTCGATCCAGGCCCGGGCAGCCTCCGGGTCCGCCTTGCCCTCATCCAGCGGCAGATCAAACACCAGGTTGACGCCCGCATAGTCCGGGTCCGCAGTGATGGCTCCGGTGGTCTCGTCAAACCGGAAAGCCTCGGTGTTATAGAAGGCGCCTCCGGTGGACACGCAGAGCACCACATCCCGGTCGGCAAACATTTCCACGTTATCGCAGCCCAGGAACAGGTAGCGGACACCGTCCCGGACCACATCCCTGCGCTCAGGGTTGAGCCAGTACTGGGCAGGCTGCAAATCGGGAATGGCCAGCCGCATCTGGGCAAAGCTGTTCGACAGACGGAAGGGATCGCTCTCATCAGACAGTTCCGGCATGGGGGTGCCGTCCGACTTCCGTACCGCCACCACCGCATAGGTCGTGCCGTTGTCCGGCTCGCCGTCGGTCCAGCCGCTGCTCCAGGTATCGGTGAGATGATCGCCGGTCACCAGGCCCAGCAGCGTCACGTCATAGCCCCCATCGGACTGGGTCTCGTTGACGGCAACGGCACCTTCCCCCTCAAACAGAGCGGCCACGTCGCTCTCCCCCACCGCCTCTGCGGCCTGAGGAGCGTCCATCAGCACCCCGGCAGCGTACACACCGCCGCCCAGGCAGGCAGCCGCCAGCACAACAGCAACGGCAACGGGCAGTTTGCGTTTTTTCATGTCAGGTTCTCCTTTCGGCAAACGGGCAGCGCCTTCCCGGCGCGCCGCCCGGCAGATGGCCTGCCGGTCCAGCCCGTAGGCCGAAAGTGCGTTGCGCATCAGATCAGATTCTTTCATGATTCGGCACCGTCCTTTTGATACAATTCTCGCAATTTGGCCAGCGTACGATAGAGCTTGGACTTGACCGTTGCTTCCTTCATGCCCAACGCCTTTGCGGTCTGCGACAGCGGCATATCCAGCCAGAAATGACAGATAAAAATGCGCTGCACATCCGCCGGAAAGGTCTTGAGCCTTGCGGCAATCTCCCCGGCCAGCAGCTTGTCCTCCGCCAGGTTTTCCGGCAGGTCCTGATCCGGAATCTCCCGGGGCGGGCTGCCTTCTTCGGCATCCTCCGTGCCGAAGCGGTCCAGCGAGACCAGGCAGGCCAGCCGCCTGCGCAGGGAATAATACCGGCACAGTCTGGCCTTGGCCACATGCTGGACAAAGGCCCGGGGACGCCGGAAGTACTCCGGTCCTTTCTGCAGCAGAACCGCGTAGACTTCCGCATAGACCTCCTGCATCAGGTCGGGGATCTGCGCAGGGTCTCCGCAGCGGCGGGTCAGGTACAGCAGCGTCGAGTCGCAGGTTTCCTCGTACAGCTTTTCAAAAAAAGGGGTCACTTCCTGAACGTTCAACAGATTCACCTCTTTCACCTGATTCGTGTCGGAAACCAATCGTTTGGTTGCAGGGATATCACGCTGCCGGCCATTTTTTAAGGCTGTACCCGGTGTACGGTCCGCTGTGCACAGACAGCACAAAAAAGCAGGCCGACAGCCATCCGACTGTCAGCCTGTTGTGATGTTCATAAAAAACTGTTGTGCTTTTCCGCGGGCGGAATGCTTATTGCTCCACCATCTTGTCGGCCGCCTTGTACAGGTCGCCGCAGCTCATGCAGACAACAAGGTCGCCTTCCCCGGCGTTTGCCTTGACCCAGTCAGCCGCCTCATCCAGGCCGCCGACCACCACAGCCCCCGGAATGCGGGCAGCCAGATCCTCGCTGCGAACGCTGCCGTCATCCACCTCGCGGCTGCCCATGATGGGCAGAAGCACCACCTGATCGGCGGTCTTGAGCACGTCGGCAAAGTCCTGCATCAGGCTCTTGGTGCGGGAATAGGTAAAGGGCTGATGTACGGCGATGACCCGCTTGTAGCCCATCTCATGGGCGGTCTTGAGGGTCGCGGCCAGCTCGGTGGGGTGATGGGCATAATCATCTACGATGACAGCGCCGTTGCACTCGCCCTTGATCTCAAAGCGGCGGCCGGAGCCCTTGAAGTTCTCGGCGGCACGCTCGGCATCCTCGGGCTGCAGACCCAGGGGACGGACACAGCAGCACATGGCCAGCGCGTTATAAATATTGTGATAGCCGGGCACACCCAGACGAATGTGGGCAAAGTGCGCCTCCAGCTCCTCCACGTCGAACTCATAGAAGCCGGGACGGTATTCCCTGATGTTGACGGCGCGGAAGCGTGCCTCCTGCTCAATGCCGAAGGACAGCACCGGGCGGTCAATGGAGTTGACCACCGCCAGGGTGTTGGGGTCATCCAGGTTGAAGACCACCGTCCGGGACAGCAGCGCAAACTTCTGGAAGGCCATCTTAAGCCGGCCCATGGTGCCGTAGTATTCCAGATGATCGTTGTCAATATTCAGGATGACGCCGATGTAGGGCGTCAGATGCAGGAAGGTCTCGCTGTATTCGCAGGCCTCGATGACGATGCTGTTGCCGCTGCCCGCCTTGCCGTAGCCGTCAATCAGGGGCAGCTTGCCGCCGATCACTGCGGCAGGGTCCTTGCCGGCCAGTTCCAGCATGGTGACGATCATGCTGGTCGTCGTGGTCTTGCCGTGGGTGCCCGCCACTCCGATGCTGTGGGGATACAGGCGGCTGACATATCCCAAAAGAACGCTGCGCTCCACCGTGGCAACGCCATGGGCGTGGGCAGCCTGCAGTTCGGGGTTATCCTCATGGATGGCGGCGCTGTACACAATGAGATCCGCCCCCTGAATGTTGGCGGCATCGTGTTCCAGAGTGACCTGCATGCCCATGGCACGCTCGGACTGGGTGATCTTGGTCTCCTCCACATCACTGCCGGACATGGTATAGCCCTTGGTGTGGAGAATCTGGATCAGCGGGTACATGCCGGAACCGCCGCAGCCGATGAAATGGATATGCTTGACCCCATCCAGCAATTTGGGGTTGTAGCTGTTATAGTACGCCATGAATCGTCACCTCAAAAACGTATTGACCGCTGCACGGGGCCAGCTCCGCAAATAGCAGCCGAAAAACTAGTCTAATAAGCATTATATATTTTTTTGAGTATAAAATAAACACTTTTTCCAAAATTTTGGTATAATTACAGAAAAAGACCTGTTCACTTCGGCATTTTTCTTGAAGAAAGGATGTGTTTTCCATGAAAAAACTGGTGGCGGGTTTCGGGATGTCCGCCTTACCGGACAGGCACCTTTCTCCGCGCCCTCTGCCCGTCAGCCGCACAGACCTGGCCCGGATGGGCATCCCTGCCCGGAAAATTTCCCGCCTCATGCAGGAACTGCAGCGCGCCGCCAACGCCCGGCCTGAACTGGAAAACCGCGTTGCCCTGCTGCATCTGGCCAGGGCAATGGCCGCCGTGCTGCCCTGACCATTTATTTGTTGCTGCGGCAACATCTAGCATGGCATCTGATATGCTATTCTATGCTCACAGCAAACGCTGTGATATGCTTTCAAACAAATGATGCCTTCCGGCTTTTGAACCAATTACAACTGTACTGCACGTTCTGAAAGGAGATTTCATCATGAAAATTTATCGCTGCGCCCATTGCGGCAACATCGTTTTCCACCTCCACGATGCCGGTGTCCCGGTTTTCTGCTGCGGCGAAAAAATGCAGCTTCTGCAGCCCGGCTCGGTGGATGCCGCCGTTGAAAAGCATGTGCCTGCCGTCACTGTCGAGGGCAACCGCGTCCACGCTGTGGTGGGCTCGGTGATCCACCCCATGGTTGAGGAGCACTACATCGAGTGGCTCGCTCTGGAGACCGACCGCGGCGTCAGCGTCAAGTGGCTGAAGGCCGGCGACGCTCCCGAGGCCGACTTCCTGCTGGCTGAAGGTGAGCATCCTGTTGCCGTCTATGCCTACTGCAACCTGCACGGCCTGTGGCGCGCCGAGGTCTGATTCTGACATTTCCGGAAACCTTTTTCCCTATCATTTTCCCATCATGAGAGCGAAGGCTCCGTGTTTGTGCGGGGCCTTCGCTTTTTGCCGCTGCATGGTTTCCTTTTAGCCGGGTCCATGGTATAATGAAACGATCAACAATCCGGTCGGCCCACCCGCGCTGCCGACCCCACAGGAGGTTTTTATTATGTGGACATGCGGCCTTTTGAAGCGCAACGCCAAACAGGCGCTTTCGGGGCGGTACTGGATGTGTACCGCCGTCTGCCTGGTGGCCGGCATCCTCGGCGCAAGCACCGTCTTTTCCAACCTGTCCAGTCAGTTTGAATCTGCTTCCACCTTTTGGGAAGAATGGTCCCAGCCCAGCGTCTGGACCGGCAATCAGACCGATCCCACCCTGTATGAGCTGTTTGACTCTCTGGCTGCCACAGGACTTTTAACTGTCATCCTGTTCAGTATTCTGCTCGGCCTTGTCATCGGCATCATTTACCAGACTTTCGTGTCCGTCCCCCTTTCCGCCGGACTCTGCCGCTACATGATGGAAAGCCGTCAGGGCGGCGCGCCTTTCGGGACGCTGTTCAGCATCTTCCGCACTCCTTATCTGAATGTGGTCAAAGTTCTGTTCCTGACCAACCTGAAAATCGCCCTGGGATGCATTATCATCGTTCCCGGCATCTATTGGGCCTACGCCTACCGTCTGGTTCCCTACCTGATGGCGGAGAATCCCTACCTTACCACCGGGCGGGCCATGGAACTCAGCCGCCAGATGATGCAGGGGGAAAAGTTCCACTCCTTCCTGCTGGAGCTGTCCTTCATCGGATGGGATTTTCTCTGTCTGCTCACCTTCGGTCTGGGGCAGATTTTCCTGGTTGCCTATCGCTATGCCACCTTTGCCGAGCTTTATGCCGCTCTGCGGGCCAAGGCCTTTGCCTACGGCTACACCGACGCCAGTGAACTGGGCGGTTTTGTCCGGCACACGGTCCCCAACTGGTCAAACACCTGATCTTCTTTGTCTGTAGACGATTCAGGCATAACAAAAGCACCGCCGGTCAGACGGAATCCCGTTCTGACCGGCGGTGCTTTGCTGTTTTATGGCTTACGGTTTACAGATGGCTCAGCCGCGGCGCCGCAGGAAAATCACTGCGCCTGCCCCTGCCGCCAGGATGAGGGCGGCCCCAAGGACAAGGCCGAGGCGCAGCGGGAAAGCTGCTTTTTCCTCCTCGCCCGTCTGTTCCGGGGTGGCGGATGCTTCCGGCTGCGTGTCCGGTTCGGCGTCGTCCTCCCCTCCTGCCTCCTGTGCGGAAGGCGTGGCGGTGGGAGCAGCGGTCCCCTTGCCGCCGTTTGTGTTCTGGGAGGAGGCGCCTGCGCTCGGGGCAGCGGGCGCGGGTGTTGCCGCCGGATTTGCCGTATCCTCCTGTGCCGTGGCGGACTGAGAATTGCCGCTGTCGGAGCTTCCCGAGCTGCCGGCATTGTTGTTTGTGCTGCCGCCGGGATTGCTGTCAGGCTTCTGGGTGGAGTCGCCGGAGGAATCTCCGCCGGACGGTTTGTCCGAATCCCCTCCCACCGTAACCTCCGCCGAGACCTGTGCGACCTCGGGCCGGTCGGGAGTACCGAAGGCCGCATTGACCAGCTGGACCGCATCCTCCCCTGCCGTGAGGGTCGCCTGGGCCGGCTTGCCGTCCCGGGTGATCAGTTGAACCTGCCCCAGATCCAGGGTGCCGTCAGCAAAGAGGGTGCTGCGCCCGGACAGATAGACGTTGAGACGGCCGCTGTCCGCATCGTAGCGGTACTCCTGCACGCTGCTCTCAATGGCATCGTCAAAGACAAATTTGGCGTCGAGGGGATCGGTGGAAGTGACGGTGAGGCTCAGCCGCATGGTGGTGATGTCCTGCGTGGTATCGGACGGCAGGTTCAGGCTGACCTGTGCGCCGTCGGTGCTGGGGGTCAGCACCACCGCCCCGCTTTCCTCGGCGGAAACGGCCAGTGCTGCAGCCGCCATCATGCTGCCCAGCAGCAGGGTGGCAAACAGTTTTTTCATGATATTCTCCTTTTGTCTTATCAATGGGTGCTGCCCGCAATGGTGATCTGGGGCAGCTCGCCGGGCAGAGTGACCAACAGGGTGTCGGCGGTCAGGCGCTGGCCCTCGTTGGTGGTGGCATTGTCCACGCGGTAGAGCTCCGCCCGCACCGAGTCAGGCAGCGTAAAGCCTTCCAGGTCGTCCGGTTCGATCCAGTAGACCCAGTAGCCCTCGCTGACCTCGCCCAGTTCCCCGTTATCCGGGTCGGGCGCCAGAATGATCTGCTGGGCACGCAGGCTGCCCTCGGCGTCGATGCCGCCCACCAGATCGCCGTTCTCATCGTAGAGCAGGACCACGTTGTAAGCGGGGTTGCCCTTGTAGCTGCCGGTGAAGACCAGGGAGCCTTCCGGGATGACGTTGCCGTCGCCCTCGTCAAAGCGGTATTCCGTCTTGAGATAGCCGATGCCGTCGGCGAGCAGCTCCACATTGTCACCGGTGGGGCCGAGAACATCCAGCTCACTGATGGAGATCTCGCTGCCCGCCGGGGTCTTGACGATCAGGCGGATTTGGGCGGCGTCGTAGGTGGCGACCCAGGGATCGTTATTCTGGTTGCGGAAGTAAACGGTATTGACCTCGCCGGAGGCAAAGGTGCCGGTGACAACGGTGGTCCACTTGCTGCCGTCAGTGGTGATCTGCAGCTCGTAGTCCTGGATGGGTGTGCCGGAAGTCACCGTGTACTTGAAGCCGGTGGCCGCCAGTGTCTTGTGGAAATCGATGGTGACGGTGGCCTGGCCGGAAGCCGCCTTGCCGGTGTAGGTGGTGGCCTTTTTGTTGTCGATGACCTGGGCGATGGCGGAGACAGTCTCCGGCTCGCAGGGGTCGTGATCGGTGGCGTCGTGGGTGGTATCCTGCTCCGAAACCATGTTGGTGGTCACCGTCCACAGGGCTTTGTCATAGCTGCCGTCGTGACTGATCTTGACGGTGGGCAGCGTCATGCTCTGGGACCGGTTGAGGAACTTGTCCACTGCGGTGACCACATAGGTCACGGTGCGGTTGTTGACCGTGGTGATGGTGTCGGTATAGCTGCTGCCGGCGGCAAAGCCTACCACCTCGGTCTTGGGCTGGCCGTTTTCATAGGTGATGCGGGCAACCTCGTAGCCGAGGATCAGGTCGCTGTCCGCCGTGGAAGCAAAGGTCAGGTTGACCTGATTGGGAGTGACCTCATCCACAACAGCAGCGGTGCCTTCGGTGAGGACCTGCTGTCCCGCAAAGCTGCCGGATGCTGCATGGGTGAAGGCATAATCCCGGGCGTCGTCGTTGACGTAGTAGATTGCACGGGTCTCCTTGTCAAACTGAGCGGCATAGGCGGCCGTGGTCTGGTCGGGCGTCATGCCCCAGCGCTGGAAGAACTCGGTCAGATCCTTCTGGGCCGCCGCACAGGCAAGGCGCATGAGGTTCTGGTCCGAATTGCTGCCCAGGGTCAGGGCAATGCCCTGCGGGGCCGGTGCCGCCGCCGTGTTGCGGGCGTAAGTATCCACACGGGCAAAGAAGCGCCCGTCAAACAGATCCTGATAGTTGTCGTAGAGCTCGTACTCGTAGCTGTCGTCATAGGCGAGGTGCAGCTGCCAGTAGAGAGCCAGCTGGGTGAACACGTTGTCGGAATGTCCCGTGGTGTTGCTGGTGACTTTGCGGTAAACATCGTCGTAGCTGAAACGGACGCCTTCCGCGCTCTGGGAAATCTGAGAGAAGAAGTTGTTGGTGACCTCGACCACCGTGTACTTGTTGTTGTTGATGTTGTGGCCGATCTCATGGGCAATGCCCCAGCCGAAGAAGTTTCCGCTGAGATAGCGGCCATCCTCCCCAAGCACAATGGGATTGCCCTGGGAGAGCCCGGTGACCGAATCCCAGCCGATGCCGATGTGGTTACCGGCCGCGTACATGAAGGCGCCGGCAAACATGCGCATGTAGCGGATGTTCAGATGCTGGGAAGGCAGTTGGTTCCTGGCTCCTGCCCCCTCCAGATTGGTCAGGCCCTTGTGCTGGTAGAAGAGCAGCATCATCTGGTCCATGGCATCCAGAGAGTTGAGCAGTTCAGACGCACGGGCGCCTGTGTCGCCGCTCTTGAGACCCGCCAGAATCTGAGAGGCCGGGACGGACAGCATCATCTGATCCAGCAGAATGTCGGTGGAATTGAGGATGCACTCCTCCGCCTTGTAGTCGTAATCCACCGCGGCATTGCCGGAGCCCTTGTGCAGGGCATTGTGGGTCTCCTCCAGAGCGGCGGTGTAGCGTTCCAGTTCCTCCATGTAAGCAGTGACCAGCGTCAGGCGTTCCTCCGAATCGTCAATGCCGTAAAGGCTGAGAATGGGAATCTTGACGCCGCCGCTGACACGCACCGAGTACTGGGCACCGGCATCGCTGCCGGTATACTGCACGTACAGTGCGCCGCCGTGCTCCGCCGTAAAGCTGACCAGCTCGGGAACAAGGATCTCGTTGCGGCCGATGCGCAGCTGAATGGGCTTGGAGACCACCTGGCCGTACTCGGCATTATACTGGGAGGCGATGAGCTGCAGGGGGGCGGTGTCGCCGGTGGAACCGGTGCTGCCGCCCACGTAGATGACCAGCTCCTCCCCTGCATGGGCGGTGACGCCCAGAGGCTGCCAGGCGTTGAGGCCGTTGATGCCCAGGTGGGTGTCGTTTTTGGCCGAGATGGTGGTGTGGATGGTGACGGCATCGCTGAGGGAAGCCGACAGCAGACCACGGGCGTTTTCCAGCTCGGTCTTGAACTTGTCGTAGTCGGGATGGAGCTCGCCGTTGTCGCGGGTCTCCAGGCGTGCGGCCAGGGCATTGATCTTTTCCTCATCCACGCCCTGGGCCAGGGTCAGGTGGAGGTTGTCGGCATACAGAGCAAAGATGTCGTCCTCCAGACTGTCATAGGCATAGAACCGGATCTCCGAGATGGAGACGGGCGATGCATAATATTTGTATCCCACGCAGACCCGCAGGTAATCGGTCTCGACGCCGCCGGGGATCTTGATGGTGTAGTAATACCGGCCGTTGCCGTCGCTGTGTTTGGCGATGGTCACGCCGGGAACCTGATACTCCTTGCCGCTCTCGTCATGGGCGTAGACACGGACATTCTGGTACAGGCTCAGATCCTCGATCTGCGTCAGGGAGATACTGCCGATCCGGTAGACCTCATCAAAGGTCACACGGACGCCGCCTGCGTCGGGATACTCTGCGCCGTCATCCCAGTCATTGATGCCGTACCAGGAGGCAAAGTCTCCGTCCACAATGCCCCAGGCCGTGTTGCCGGAATCCAGCGGGCTGTCCTTCATGTAACCGGCCGAATGGGTGGCATTGACGATATGACTGGTCACCTCGCCGGCCGACTCGGGGGTATTGATGAGCTTGTAGGCAGGCATCCGCACCGGGTTGATGTTGGCGGTGGATGCCGTTGCCAGCAGCGAGGCCGGGCCTTCGCCCAGTTCATTGACGGCGGTGACGTAGACCTCATACGCCGCGTTGTTTTCCAGATTGCGGATTGTAAAGGAAGTTGCCTTCACACCCGTCTCGCAGAGATAGTCGCCGTCCCCCTGCCTGCGGTAATAGACATTATAACTGTCGGCATCCTTGGCAGCCGCCCAGGAGGCTTCGATGCGCTGGAAGCGGCCGGTGAGCCGCAGGGCATCCGGCGCGGTAGGCAGCTTGTCCGCCTTGGGCACCACAGTAACGGTGTCGCTGTAACCGCTGCGCCACTCGCCGTTGACCGACTGGACACTGACGGTATACTCGGTGCCGTTGGTCAGCTTCTCCCCGCCGAAGGTAGTGACGGTCAGGCTGTTGACCGAGGTGCGGAGGATTTCCTCCCTGTCGCCGCAGCGGATGCGCACCTCATAGCCGGTGATGTTGACTTCCCCGTTCCAGGTCAGTGTAAAGTTCCGGCTGCCGGGCTCGGCCTTGAGGCCGGTGGGAATGTTCATCTCGGGGGCCGGGATGTGGCTTTCCATATCGTTGAGGAACTCCACTTTGGAGATCTCAGCCAGATTGGTGCTGTTGGCGGTGGCCGTCACCGTAATGGTGATTTTTTTGACCGCAATCTGCCCGCCGAAGTCCAGCACCACCGAACCGTCCGGCCGGACCTGTGCGGCTGCCGCGCGGGCCATAACCGCAGCCCCCACCATCAGTTCCATGGTCTCGGTGAGGCCGGTGTCCGGGTCCACATACTCCACAGTCACCACCGCGCCGCTGACGGCGTTGTCGCTGTCGGCAGGCGTCTGGAGGACCATGCCCTCCATGGGCACGCTCTCCTGAGAGGTGGCAAAGTCAAAGCTGATCTCCACCGGGTTCTCGGGCGAGATGGGCTCGCTGGCAGTGTTCTGCAGCGAGAGAGTGGCATTGCCGTTGGTGAGGTCCTCCAGGCTGCCGCTCTCGATCACCGTGTTTTCGTTGGTGGACGGCTTGCTCAGAGCCTCGGGAATACGGGTCACCACAGCAGCCAGATTGTCCCGGGTGTCCTGATAGCTTTCGGCCAGCATCTGGAGGTCGGTCAGGTCCACGGTGCCGCTGCCGTCCAGGTCGCAGGCTGTGGAATTCTCCCCTGCCTCCATGGCATCGATGACCGCGTCAATGTCCGCCTGATCCACGGTGCCGCTGCCGTCCGCATCGCCGATGCGCAGCACGCCGGGATGGACATCGGCAGCACTGTAGGTGAATCCGGCCAGGAAACCGGTGTACAGCTGGACCGAATAGACCAGGTCCTTCACCTCAATGGTCTGGGTGTAGGTCTCAAATCCGCTGCCGCTCACGGTGAGGGTGTAGCGGCCGTTTTCCAGACCGTCGAAGCGCACCGTCCGGGCGGAGGGTGTCGTGTTCTGTGCGTCCGCGGAAAGGGTCAGCGTTTTTTCGGCTGCCTCCTCCCCTTCCCGTGCAAGGCAGACGGTGAACTCCACATCCCGCTGCAGCGGCAGGCCGGACAGAACACAAACCTCAACGCCGGAAATCTGCTCCGGTTGGGAGAACTGTTCCTCCTCTTCATCCAGGGTCAGTGCGGCGGCGTCCTCTGCCGCCGGGGTGGTATCTTCCGCGGCATCTGTCTGGACAGGTGCCTCCGGTTCAAGAGCAGTCTCCGAAGAAGCCGCACGGGGCTCGGCATCCTGCAGTGCCGTATCCTCGCTCTGCCCGGAAGTCTGCGTCTGAAGCAAGTACTGCTTTCCCGACTCCGTTCCGGGCATTTCCTCCGCGCGCGCAATCGAGACCTGTGCCATGATGGAAAACATCATGCAGAAGCTCAGCAAGGTGGCGATGGCTTTTCTCACTTGGTTACATCCTTTCTGTATCCGCCCCAAAAGCTGCCGTGGCTGCACGGCATCACTCCTGGCTAAGATCAGGGCTGCTTTTTAATATTTATTTTGTTGTCGAGTGCGCCGACATTTTACTATAAAAATAGTAGGAAACCAATAGTCAAAGTCATACTTTTTTCAAAAAACTGCTTCTTATTTGCCTTTTCGTCAGTTTGGCATGTTCCTGCACCAAAATCCTACATTTTTTATGGTAAAAGTCAGTGAAAAAAATGGTTTCTCCTCTTGGTTTCACAGGGGGACTGCTCTGTTTTCTTTCCTGTTTGTCCAAAGGTCCATTTACCCCATACTGCGCCAGGAAGTTTTTCTGTTCAGCGGCCTGGTGAAAGGTTTTCTTTGCCGGCATAGCATCTCGATTTTCCGCCCGCAGTGTGTGGGGCGGAAAAGACGTTTCCACAAAAAGTACGAATGTCCGGCAGACTTACAGTTCTGCCGGACATTCGTTACTATTTCATACTTTGTCTTATTTTATTGTGTTGTGTTTTGTCATCGCCTTTGCGCCGTACAATATTATTTTCCTGCGGCCTTGCGCTGCGCCTTGAATTCCCGGTAAGCCTTGTACTCTTCGGTTTTGCGGAACTTGCGCACGCCCAGGATCCACAGCACGGCAGACAGCAGCATGAAGAAGATGGCCGCACAGGCAATGATCTGCGCGATGGTGACCACCATGGGTCTGGTCGGGCTGACCGTGGTGTTGGGGCCGACGCCATTCATGCCGGAGGAATTGGCCAGGGCATACAGATTGTGATGGCAGGCTTCCCGCATGGCATTGACAATGACGGCATCGTTCTCATACTTGGGCAGCTGGTCGGTGACATAAGGCAGCATGGCATCAAAGGTGGTGACACCGCCCGCCATAATGCCATCCACACCGTTGACGTAGGTGGTCAGCACGTTGTCGGTAATGCTCATGCCCAGACTGCCCCACTCGCCGCGCATGATGTTGGTCATCAGGCTCTTGTTGGCGCCGGACCAGGTGGCGCCCCAGCGGGTATAAGCCGTCATGACGCCGTTGGCGCCGCCCTCTTCAAAGGGAGCCTGGAAGGCTTTGAGATAGATCTCACGGGCAGCCTGCTCATTGAGCCAGACGCCCAGACCAATGCGGTCTTGCTCACTGTCGTTGAGGGCAAAGTGCTTCATGACCACATCCACACCTTTTTCCTGAATGCCCTTGACCTCATAGGCGGACATCTTGCCGGACAGGAAACCATCCTCCGAGTAATACTCGAAATTGCGGCCGCCGTAGGGCGTGCGGTGAATGTTGTTGCCGGGGCCATACAGGCAGACGATATCCGCCTGCAGGCAGTTGTTGCCGATGACATTGCCGATCTGATACATCAGGTCGGTGTTGAAGGTCGCCGCCATGACATCTTCCGACGTGAAAGCGGTGGCCGTCAGCTGGGTGGCACCGGACCCCAGCAGGGATGCGGTCAGACCCTGGGGGCCGTTCTCATCCCGGGTGCCGGGAGCTTCAATGGACTTGGCAGGCATCCGCCAGTGGAAGGAATCGCCGATCAGCGAAACCATCTCATCAAAGGTCAGCTGGTCCAGCAGGGACTCCCACTGAGGGTCATCGTATTCCAGGCCGATCATATCATACAGACGCAGACCGTTGTCCGCGCCCAACCGGGGCATGGTGGTTTCCTCATAGTCGGCGGCGTCATACTGGACATCCTGCAGATCGGCGGTCAGCTGCTCGGTCAAAGCAAGCTGCACCGGCTCGGAGGGGAAGGTCCCGGTCCAGTCGCTGCGGCTCAGCCAGGTGACCTGCGTATCCAGGCCATCGTACAGGTTGGGGTCGGCATCGGACAGCTGGTTGGTGATTGGGGTGCCGTTCTCACTGGTGGCATAGGATGCCGCATCCAGGGCAGCCTCGTTCCAGGTGTAGGTCAATGCGGCATCCCCTGCCCCGGTCATGCCGTCGGCAGCGGTATAGCCCTTGGCGGTCAGAATGTTGTTGACCGCGTTGTGCGCGTCGGTGGCAACGGTGAGGTAGTAATCCCCCGCATCCATAATATAGGTGCCGATGCCGTAGGTATCGAAGGACGCCATGTCACGGCGGTCCACCGTGATATCCAGCGTCTCGGACGCGCCGGGCGCCAGTTCCTCCGTCTTGCCGAAGTCCACCAGAGCCACGGAGGCCTTTTCAATGCCGTTTTCCCGGTCATAATCGGTGTAAGGGCTCTGGACGTAGACCTGCACCGTCTCCTTGCCCGCATAGGTATCGCCGGTGTTGGTGACGGTGACCCCCACATGGAACTGGTCCGCAGCCGCGTCGTAACTGACCTGCATGTCGCTGTAGGCAAAGTTGGTGTAGCTCAGGCCATAGCCGAAGGGAAAGGCAACGGTGTCGGCATAGGTGTAATCCCCGGCATTGCCGGTACCCATAACGGCGTCCTCATAGCGGGTCTCGTAATATTTGTAGCCCACATAGATGCCTTCCTGATAAATCATATAGGTGCTGGCATTGGCCGGGACGACGCCCTCGGTGTAGCCCGCATAGGTGATGGGCGTAAAATTCTGCATGGCGGGCGAAGAATAATTGTCATAGCAGTAGGTATCTACCAGACTGCCCGACGGATTGATGTCGCCTGCCAGAATGCCTGCCACTGCATTGATGCCGGAGATGCCCACATCGCCGATCCACAGGCAGGCATCCACGCTGTAATCGTTGTTTTTAAGGAAATCCACCTGCAGCGGGTTGGCAGAGTTAATGAGGACAATGATCTTTTTGACCGTTCCCGCCTGCTTGAGGGCGGCAATGTTCTGCATCATCTCGCGCTCAACATCGCTCAGGGCCAGATAGTTGGTGTCCTGATAGCTCAGGTCTGCACCCTCGCCGCCCACACGGGAGAGCACTACAATGGCGGCGTCCCCGTAATTTGCCACCGAGGCAAGAACATCCTCGGTGTAAACGTTCCAGGGTGCCTCATTGATGGCTGCGCCGGTGGACAGCACGCCGGTACCGCCCACGCGCAGATACTCACTGCCGGGGCCCTCGGTATAGAAATTCCAAAGTGTCTCATTGACCGAGAAGCCTGCTTTTTCCAGAGCATCCTTTAATGTATCTGCGCTGGAGGCATCAATATTGCCCGAACCGGTACCACCATACACCAGATTGACCGACGAGGTGGAAAAGCAGCTGACTGCTGCGCCCTTGGCCAGCGGCAGGGCGCTGTTTTCGTTGGTGAGCAGCGCGGCGCCCTCACCCTCCACCTGCTCGCACAGAGCAAGGCCGTACTCCACCATTTCTTCCGCAGAGGCAAAATCCGAGGTAAAGTACTGAGCCCCGGGGTCCTCGTTCTCCAGGTGCCAGAAAGTACCGCCCACAAAAGCGGCAACCGTGTTGTCAAAGATATGCAGCACCGCATACAGCGGAGTGGCCACCAGCGACACAACCAAGCACAGGATACAAAGCCCCTTCCAGGGTCCCAGCGCCTTGCGTTTCGCCTTTTTGTAGGCCCGCTTCAGCTGCCGCTTTTTCTCTCTTCTTTCATCCATGTTATTTTCTCCTTATACATCATATTGCAGCTGGAAGCCCGCTATGGCAGGAAAGCAGTCCTACAGCGCAACACCAGTGTACCACCTTCCGGAGTTTTTGTAAAATAAAGTCAACATTTTCCTTTGTTTTTATGTATTATGCCTATTTTGTTTCAGATTTTTGTGCAATGTGTTTGTTTTTTGTTTAGGCCGTCATAGAAAGTGTATACCGTACCGCGCTTTTTCTTGCTCGCCGCGCAGAAAACATCGCAGGATCGCCTTTCTTACAGATTTCAAGACTCGAAAAGAAAAAATCCGATTTTTTTGGCAAAAAAGTCTTGACAATCAGGGGGTCGGTGGCTATAATATATCTTGCTGACCGCGAGAGCGCAGCGTATCCGGGTGTAGCGCAGTTTGGTAGCGCGCTTGAATGGGGTTCAAGAGGCCGTGAGTTCGACTCTCGCCACTCGGACCAAGAAAAAACCGCGAAGATTCGTCAAATGCGACGTTTCTTCGCGGTTTTTTCGTGTTTGTTGATTGTATTGTATGGATACTTTTGTACAGGTTTCAACGTAAAGTGTTAGACTAACGCTAGACCAGATCAGAAGGGATTGCCTTTCCAGCGGCCATCTGTCATCGAGAAAAACGCTCTGCGCTCATCGTCGGACAAACGGCTTCCGGTGGTCCCCCCGCAATCAGGCATGGCAGCGGCAGCTCACCGACAATGCTGAACGGGCTGTCTGCGTCGTACTGAATGCCATATCCGAATAAAATCAGGCCGCCGGATAAGAAATCCAGCGGCCATTTTCATTTTTCTTTTGTGTCTCCGGAATGCAGTTCCAAAATGATTTTGATAATGGTCTCATCTTCCTTCAGAGAGAACAGGTACTCCGCGATAATCTTAGGGATCACAATCATAGCAGTAATAATCGTTCCAAGGGAAGTTGCCAGCGCCGCAACGCTTTCCATCTGTTTAATGCATCCAAACGCAATCAGTACCACGATAAGCAGCGGCAAAAGAAAAACGAATGTAAACAAAGCCATGACCCACCAGAAAAACGCTCCTTTGAACTTCTTATTCTGGTTGTATTTGTCTGCATAATTTTTGACGAACTGATCAACCAGCATAGTAAACCGGTTATCTCGTTCCTGAGCTTGTTTTGCTCTCTGTTCTTCAATTTGCTTGCGTCCCTGAAGATTCTCGTCTTTGTCTGTAGGTTGACGGTAGTCAGTGAATAAGCCAAATATTTTTTCGTATCGCTCTTCAAAACCAGCCCTTTTGCCCGCAGCATTCCCAGACGCTTTCGCATCATTTTCTGCCATCTCAGGCCTCCTTGGATAGTTTCAGTCGGTTCGCAACATCCACTTTTGATACCAGAAATTTTTCAGACAAATCTGTTATTACCGACTCATCTTTGATTGCCTCAATCGCCGTGGTATCCCTGTCTCGCAGTTCTCCATCCAAACTATCACTTGGCATCAGGAGATAAAGAGCAAGTTTATAAGCATCATCACTTGTTTCTATGTTTGAATCTATGAAATGAACATTTCCCAGCAGATTCTTTCTGATACACTTGTTTGCGATAAAAAATGCGGTCAAAAGCCTTCTTTCCAACGAATCTTTCGTAGTCAGGAACAAGAAATATTCTTCCTCGCCAAAATTGTAGTCCTTCCAAATTTCTTTTACAACAGCCTTTGCCGCCAGCATAGCCTTCGGATATTCTCTTCCAATCTTATCAAGGTCTTCTGTTTTTCGAATCAGCACTTTAATCTTTTCAATTTCTGCCAATTCATAAATTTCAACAGGGATTTTCCTGTCACCCAACTTCTGTAAAATCTCAGAGGCTTCGCTTCCATAATCCATGTCCGTTATCTCACCTCCAATTTTCTATATTATACCTGTCTGTCATCTTTCCTGCAATAGAAGAGCCATTTTTTGTGCTTTTTCATGCATCTGCATACACACAGGTAGATTTATGTCTCTTTTCCCCCGCAGCTTGTCCCTTCCGCCAGCTTCAGCGCCGCTTCCAGCGCCTCCGCCTTATCCTGCAGGTTCCGACGCTCCTCGGCTGTCGCCCTGGCCTTCACGTGGTCGGCATTGTACCTCGCCCGTGCAGCCAGCTTTCCCAGGGTGTAAATCTGGGATTCCGTCAGCGGTTCCGGCAGATCATATGCTCCCGCGTGTAAGGGTCTTTCCGGTTTGAGGGGAACTCTGCTACCGCCTGCTCCCCTCCCGGGATGCAGTCCACAACCTCTTTCCGTGAGCAGCAGTAAAGCTGCTTGCAGATTTCGATTTGTGCCTTCGGATGTTTTGCCAGCCGGATCATCTTTGCAATTTCGGATTTTTCCTCCTTGGTCAGCACTCGGTAATCACCCCCAGCCAGAGAGCCATGGCTGCGAAAAGCACTCGGCCCATAAGCCCCAGGGGAAACGCAATAACATGCCGCATCATGCAATCAGGTACACGATGTCATACCGTATCTCTCTGTGCGTTTGTCCTTGTCCGGGCCGTGCCATGGATACAGCTTGGGGTTAACGGCAGTTTCCCAAAAGATTTTGACAGTCTCCATCTTGCCGCGTGTCCCCGGTGCCCTTATAATAAAGATATCAAACCTGTGCTTACAGGAGCTGCCTGTATAGAAAGGAGTCTGCCATGACCTTTGAAGAAATGTTCGCCCGGGTAAAGGAAATGTTCCAATCTGCCGATGTCAGCGGCATCCCGGATCACCTGGCCTATCAGTTCAACATCACCGGCGACGCGGCGGGCGCTTTTTACGTCGAGCTCAAGGACGGCACCCTCGCCATCGAGCCCTACCAGTATCACGACAGGGACGTTCTGTTCACCTGCTCCGCCGATACCCTGTTCAAGATTGCCCAGGGCAAAACCGATCCCGTTCCCGCCGTCATGATGGGCAAGCTCAAGGTGGAGGGCAACATCGACAAGGCCCTCAAACTCAAGGAACTGCTGAAATCCCGCAGGTAAGGGTTCTTCCCCGCCCTCCCGCCGGGAGGCCGCGGTCTTCTCCGGCGGCAGTCCGAAGGAATGTGCACGCCCTCACATCACACATGGAAAAAGCCCGCCCCGAAAGCGTTTCTGCTTCCGGGACGGGCTTTTTGTTTTATTCTGTTGCCTGTTCAGGCTGAGAGATCATCGGATCTCCACGCCCAGGCGGTACTTGAGGTTGCCCAGGATCTTCTTGACGAAGCGGTCGATCTCCTCGGCGGAGAGGGCCTTGTCGGCAGGGACAAAGTGCAGGGTGAAAGCCATGCTCTTTTTGCCCTCGCCCAGCTGGTCGCCGCGATAGACATCGAACAGCTCCACATCGCCCACACGGGGGCAGGCCTTGTGGATCTCCTTGACGATATCGCCGCAGGTGACCTCCTCGTTGGCCACCAGAGCCAGGTCGCGCTGGACGGTGTCGAACTCGGGGATGGGCTGGTAGCGGAAGTGCGGGTCCACCTGCTCCATCATAGCCACATAGTCGATCTCGCCCAGGAAGATCTTCTGGTTATTCTTGCTGTCCTTGGGCAGCTTGAGCTCGGCGGTAACGTCGTTGGCCAGCTTGCCGAAGCAGCCGATGCGCTTGCCGTTGCACAGGATATGGGCGGAGATGCCGGGATGCAGCCAGGGTACATCGTTGGCGCGCTCATAGTCGAAGGTCAGGCCGAAGGCACGGCCCAGCACCTCCATGGCGCCCTTGAGGCTGAAGAAGTCCTCGTTGTCACCGAAGGCCGTGAAGCCCAGGTGCAGGCGTTCCTCCGGCAGCTCGGTGACGGGGAGCTGCCGCGGAATATAGATGTTGGACAGCTCGAACAGGCGGCCCTCATGGTTGCCGCGCTTGAGGTTCTCCACTGCCACATTGAGCAGGGACGGCGCCAGCAGGGTGCGCATGATGGTCAGGTTGGAGCTGATGGGGTTGAGGATGCGGATGACCTTGCGCTCGGGCGCATCGGCGGCAATGTGCAGGGCATCCAGGTCGGCGTCGGCATAGAAGGCCAGCGTCTCGGCCTCATAGAAGCCCTGAGCACACATGGTGCGCTTGACCTTGGCCTGGTTCTTCTGGTCGGGCGTCAGACCGCCGCTGGTGACCTCGGCAGACTGCAGGAAGGTGGGCACGATGTGCTCGTAGCCGTACTCCCGGATGACCTCCTCGGCCAGGTCGGGTTCGCCCACCTCGATATCCTCGCGGTAACGGGGCGCGATAACATCCAGCTTGTCGCCGTCGCGGGTGACCTGGAACTCCAGGCGGGTGAGGATATCCACGATGGTGTCCGCGGGGACCTCAATGCCCAGGATGGCGTTGATGCCGCTGACTGTGGCGGTGAAGTGCTTGCCCTCGCGGGGAGCACCGGCGCTGACATCAAAGGCGCTGGCGGTGACTTCGCCGCAGCCCAGTTCCTGGATCAGGTGCAGGGCGCGGGCCATGCCCAGCTCGGTGGTGTACTCGGAGATGCCCTTCTCGTAATGGCTGGAGGCATCGGTGGACTGGCCCAGGCTGCGGGAGGTCTTGCGGATGTTGTCCCGGGCAAATTTGGCCGACTCAAACAGCAGCTGGGTGGTGTTCTCGGTGATCTCGCTGTTCAGGCCGCCCATGACGCCGGCCAGAGCCACCGGCTTGGAACCGTCGCAGATGACCAGGTTGTTCTCGCTGAGGGCAAACTCCTTGCCGTCCAGGGTGACGATCTTCTCGTCATTGCGGGCGCGGCGGACGATGATCTGGCAGCTTTCCAGGGTGGACATGTCAAAGGCGTGCATGGGCTGGCCGATCTCCAGCATGACGTAGTTGGTGATATCCACCACATTGGAGATGCTGCGCAGGCCGCACAGGGCCAGATGGCGCTTCATCCAGCGGGGAGATTCCCCCGGCGTGATGTTGCGGACATAGTGACCCAGATAGCGGGGGCAGAGATCGGGGGCCTCCACCGCGATGGAGAGACGGGGATCGGTGTAATCGGAGACGGTATAGTCGGTGGCGGGCATCTTGAGGGGCTTGCCCAGCACGGCGGCCACCTCCCGGGCAATGCCCAGGACCGACTGGCAGTCGGCGCGGTTGGCAGTGATGGAGATGTCGAAGATCACCTCATCCAGACCGACCACCGGACGGATGTCGGCGCCGGGGACGGTGTCCTTGGGCAGGTCCAGCAGACCGTAAACCTCAGCCCCCGGGAACAGATCGTCGTTGAGGCCCAGCTCCTCGCCGGAGCAGAGCATACCGTTGGACTCAATGCCCATGAGGGGCTTTGCCTTGATATGGATGCCGCCGGGCAGAGTGGCGCCGTCCAGAGCGGCGGGGGTATGCATGCCCACGTAGACATTGGGCGCGCCGGTGCTGATCTGGATGTCATGGCCGTACTCGCCGCAGTCCACCTTGCAGACGTGCAGGTGGGTGCCCTCCTGGGGCACTGCCTCGGTGACTACACCGACCACAACACGGTCGATCTCGGCGCCCAGGTCGATGAGTTCCTCCACCTCAAAGCCGCAGGAAAACAGGCGTTCCTCCAGCTCCTGGGCGGAAACATCAATGTCCACATATTCTTTCAGCCAGCTGAATGGTACTTTCATGGTTGCTCTCCTCCTCAGTCATTGAACTGTTTGAGGAAACGCAGGTCGTTCTCAAACATCAGGCCAATGTTGTTGATGCCGTATTTCAGCATGGCGATACGCTCGATGCCGATGCCGAAGGCGAAGCCGGAGTAAACATTGGGGTCAATGCCGCAGTTTTCCAGCACGCTGTGGTGCACCACGCCGGCGCCCAGGACCTCGATCCAGCCGGTGTGCTTGCACAGCGGGCAGCCCTTGCCGCCGCACTCAAAGCAGCTGACATCCACTTCCACGCTGGGTTCGGTGAAGGGGAAGTAGGACGGACGCAGGCGGGTCTTGACCTCAGGTCCGAACAGTGCCTGGACAAACTTGTCCAGCATGCCCTGCAGGTCACACAGGGTAATGCCCTTGTCCACGACCAGGCCCTCCATCTGATGGAACATGGGAGAATGGGTGGCATCCGAGTCGGAACGGAAGACGCGGCCGGGGACCAGCACCTTGATGGGGGGCTTTTCCCGGTCCATGACACGGATCTGGCCGCCGCTGGTCTGGGTGCGCAGGACAATGTCCTCCGCCACATAGAAGGTATCCTGCATGTCGCGGGCCGGATGGTTTTTGGGCACGTTCAGGCGGGTAAAGTTGTGGTCGTCGTCCTCGATCTCGGGGCCTTCATAGATTTCAAAGCCCATGCCGGAGAAAACGTCGATGATCTGGTTTTTCACCAGGGTGATGGGATGCAGCGAGCCCATGGGCCGCACGGTGCCGGGCATGGTGATGTCCACCTGCTCGCTCTTGTTGCGGGCCTCCAGCTCGATGCGCTCGATCTCGGCGTTCAGCTCCTGATAGCGGGCCTCAGCCCAGACCTTAAACTCATTGATGGTTTTGCCGGCGGCGGGACGGTCCTCCTTGGGAACATCGCGCAGACCTTTCATCAGCGCGGGAATGCTGCCGTTTTTGCCCAGATACTTCTGCCAGAAGGCGGAGAGTTCCTCCTTGCTGCGGACCTGGCCTGCTTCCGCTTCCAGCTCCTGCTTCAGGGCATTGATTTTCTCTTCCATAGTACACCTCATTCTTGTCGTCGGAGCCAAGTAAAAAGGCTCCGTCCCTGCCGCCGTTTCCGGCATAGGGACGAAGCCTTGTATCCAACTCCGCGGTACCACCCGTATTCCGCCGCATTCCAAAAGAACGCAGCGGCGCTTGTGCCTGCCTGTAACGGTGCAGCGCCGTCCCGCATTACAGGGCCCCTTGCAGGGCCGTTCGCACGGACCACTCGGGAGCGAACTTCAGTGCAGTGCCTTTCGGGGGACCTTTCAGCCGGTGAATCCCCTCTCTTGCGGCCGGGCTGCTGTACCTACTCTCTCCGTCATTGTGTTTCGCCATAGACTGTTATTTATTTTAGGACAGGGCGGGCGTTTCGTCAAGAGGTTTTTGCAAAATGTCGCCGCCGGGCGGTCAAATTGGCTTACTGTCGGGGCAACATTGCACAAAAAGAGGCCGTGCCCTGCCCCGTCGTTGCTTTCTTTCCGAAAGCTTTGCGTTGGGTACGGACACGGCCCGTCTGTTTTTTTGCAGAACCAATCAGTTGTTGCGGCTGCGGCCCAGCAGGCGCAGCACATACAGGAAGATGTTGATATAGTCCAGATACAGCTGCAGAGCGCCGATAATGGAGCTCTTGTGCAGCATGGCGGCGTCACCGCCAAAATAGCTGTACATGGCGCGGAGCTTCTGGGTGTCGTAAGCGGTAAAGCCCATGAAGACCAGCAGGCCGATGGCACACAGCACAATGTCAAAGAAACCGAAGTTATTGACAAACAGCATGCCGAAGAGCGAGACGATGAGCAGGGCAAAGAGTCCGCCCATGAGCATGGGGCCCCAGCCGGACAGGTCTTTCTGGGTGCGCATGCCGTAAACGGCCATGATGCCGAAATACAGTGCGCCCACCAGGAAGGCCAAAATCAGTGTGGAGAGATTGTACACCACAAAGTAGACGCTGAGGTTGATGCCGGTAAGCACCGCATAGGCAAAGAACATGGCCGTTGCCGTGCCGGGGCGGATCTTCTGGATGTTCATGGAGAGGACCGCCACCAGAATGAGCTCGGCGATGGACAGCACAAAGACAATGCCGCTGGTGTACAGGGGAATAAATGCCCCCGTCAGCACGGTGGCCAGCGCCACGCCGAAGGTGACCATCAGGCCGGCAAACATCCAGCCGAAGGTCCTGGACATATATTGGCTGAGCGTGAGGAACGGGCTCTGGGCGTAGACCGTATCCTGGGCGTAGCGGCCCTGGGACTGCTGGTACTGGCGGTAAGTCTGTTCGTAGCGATCATCCTGCATGTTGGATTGGTTCTGATCCCGATAATCATAGTTCGGAGCCATAGTTGAAATCCCCTTTCATTTTGGGTATCCTTATTATATACCTTTTGAGGAAATTCATGTGTAAAATAACTGTGAATAGACCTTGCTTTTTCTGTTGTTTTGCCTGTATGGGAGCGTTTTCATGCCACAAAATCATCGTCCGCTGGGCGTTTATCTGCATATTCCCTACTGTCCGGCCAAATGCCGGTACTGTGACTTTTTTTCAAAGCCCGGCTGCCGCAGTGTGCCGCAAGGCTACTGCGACGCCCTTGAGCGGGAGCTCCGCCGCTGCCCCCGGCGCCCCGACACCCTGTATTTCGGCGGGGGCACCCCGGCACTGCTCTCCCCTGCCCAGGCGGCCGCCCTCATTGAGGCTGCCGATCCCCTGCCCGGGGCGGAGATCACCCTGGAGGCCAACCCCGATGTAGTAAGCGCCGAGTTGCTGCAGGGGTTTCGTGCCGCCGGGGTGACCCGCATCAGCTTTGGGGTGCAGAGCGCCGACGACGCCCAGCTGCGCCGTCTGGGCCGGACGCACACTGCCGCCGGGGCTGCTCAGGCGCTGCAATGGGCCGCGGATGCCGGGTTTGAGGAGATCTGCGGGGACATCATGCTGGCCCTGCCCGGCTACACCCGGGAGGAATTCGACCGCACCCTGGCCCTGCTGAAAAACGGGGGCTGCACCCATATTTCGGCCTACTTGCTCAAGATCGAGCCCGGCACTGCTTTTTACAAAAATCCGCCCGATGATCTGCCCGATGCCGATGCGGCGGCGGACTTTTACCTCCACGCCGTGCAGCGGCTGGCGGAAGAAGGCTATCCCCAGTATGAGATCAGCAACTTTGCCAGACCCGAGCATCGCGGGCGGCACAACCTGCTCTACTGGGACTGCCAGGATTATCTGGGCATCGGCCCCGCCGCCCACAGCTGCATGGAGAACCGGAGGAGCTTCTGGCCGACGGGGCCCCATGCGGTGGAGGCCTTCATCGCGGGCACGCTGGCCGAGGAGTTCGAGGGTGTCTGCAATGCCGAGGATTATCTGATGCTGCGTTTGCGGCTGCGGGACGGGCTGGACCTGCGGCTGTACCGGGAGCGGTTCGGCGGGCATTTTACCGACAAACAGCTGGCCTTTATCCGTCACTGCGCTGCCGCCGGATACGCTCAGTTCGACGGGCAGGTACTCCGCCTGACCCCGGAGGGGCTGGTTGTGGAAAACAGCATTCTGGCCGAGCTGCTGCCGGAAGAGTGATCGTTCCTTATCCAAAAAAGATCCCGCCGTGAGATGGCTGTGCCACCCCGCGGCGGGATCTTTTTTCATGAGAAGCTTATGATTCGGCTTTACCAGAGGTTCACCGGGCAGGGTCACTTCTTTTTCTCGCCGAAGCGGTACTCGGTGCCCTCCCGCAGACGCTGGATGTTGGAGCGGTGCATGTAGATGACCATAGCCGCCATGATAACGCTGCAGATGCCGATAAATACAAGCGTGGCGGGCTCGGCACCGTTCCAGGCCCAGTAGCACAGCGTCAGGATGGGATACAGCGCCGCAATGATGATGCTGCCCAGCGAGACAATCCGGGTAATGGCAAACTCGATGAGAAAGATGACGACCAGAGCCAGAAATACCAGCGGCTGCAGCGCAAGGATGGCGCCGCCGCACACCAGCACGCCCTTGCCGCCGTGGAAGCCGAACCAGGCGGGCTTCATGTGGCCGATGGCTGCAAAAATGGCGGCCAGATAGGCGCCGCAGGCAGGCTCAAACTGAGGTACCAGCATGCCGAACAGCCATTCCCCGATAAAAACCGCCACCGCGCCTTTTGCCACATCGCCGATGGCTGTGGCTGCGCCCGCTGCCGCGCCGTAAGTGCGCAGCATATTGGTCATGCCTGCGCTGCCGCTGCCGTGAGTCCGCACATCGTCGTGGCAGAACAGCTTGGAGATCAGGATTCCAAACACGATGCTGCCCAGAAGATAGCCTTCCAGCGCAGCGAGCACACAGGCCGCAATCAACTTCAATACCATGATGACTCCTCCCTCAGGATGTCAGCGAGTGGTTCCGTCGCCATGCTCCCGCACGAGCATACGGATGGGCGTACCGGTCAGTCCGAAGGTTTCCCGGATCTGATTCTCGATATAGCGCTGATACGAGAAATGGAACAGCGCCTTCTGGTTGACGAACGAGACAAACGTCGGCGGACGGGTGGAACTCTGGGTGATATAGAACAGTTTCAGGCGCTTGCCCTTGTCCGAAGGCGGCTGGACCCTGGCAGTGGCCCGGGCCAGCATCTCATTGAGGGCGCCGGTGGGAATGCGGGTGCCGTTCTGCTCGTCCACAAAGCGGATGGTCTCGAACAGCTTGTCCAGCCGCTGGCCCGTCTTGGCACTGATAAAGACGATGGGCGCGTAGGACATGAAGCTGAAGTCCTCCGCCAGCTGCTTGCGCATGGTGTCCATGGTGTAGGTGTCCTTGTCCACGATGTCCCACTTGTTCACCGCAATGACGCAGGCCTTGCCCTGTTCATGGGCATAGCCCGCCACCTTGGAATCCTGCTCGGTGAAGCCCTCGGTGGCGTCGATCATAATGACGCAGACGCGGCTGCGCTCCACAGCGGCCAGGCTGCGCAGAACGCTGTACCGCTCGATGCCGTTTTCCACCTTGCCCTTTTTGCGCAGGCCGGCGGTGTCGGTAAAGATGAACTTGCCGTACTTGTTGTCCACCGCGGTGTCGATGGCGTCCCGGGTGGTGCCCGCCTCATTGGCGACGATCATGCGGTCCTCGCCCAGAATGCGGTTGACCAGGCTGGACTTGCCCACGTTGGGCCGGCCGATGACTGCCACCGGGATGCGGTCGGCGTCTTCCGGTTCCTCGTTGGAAAAATCCAGATGGGCCAGCACGGCGTCCAGCAGGTCGCCGGTGCCGTGGCCGTGCACACCGGACACGGGGATGATCTCCCCGATGCCGAGAGAGTAGAAATCGTACAGTTCCAGCGGCGGCTCGCCCACCGAGTCGCACTTGTTGACCGCCAGCACCACCGGCTTGCCGCTGCGCATGAGCATGCCCGCAATGTCGATGTCCTGGGGCGTTACGCCTGCGGTCAGTTCGGTGACCATGACCACGCAGTCCGCCGAGTCGATGGCGATCTGTGCCTGACGGCGCATATGCATCAGCAGGCCGTCGTCGATATTAGGCTCGATGCCGCCGGTGTCCACCAGCAAGAACTGGTGGCCGTTCCACTCGCAGTCGCAGAAGATGCGGTCCCGGGTAACGCCGGGGGTATCCTCCACAATGGCCAGCCGCTGACCGGTCAGCTTGTTGAAGATGGTGGACTTGCCCACGTTGGGCCGGCCCACAATGGCCACAATAGGTTTGGGCATAAGGTCACTCCCCTCCTTTTTTCTTTCGTTCGCCCAGCATGGCGCGGCAGCTGCCTGCGCCGTCCACGGGCAGAATCGTGACACGGCAGCTCAGCTCCTTGCCCAGCTGCGTCACGGTGATGTCATCGAGAAAGCGGTCGCCCTCGTCCCGGAGCATGACCTCCGGCACACCCAGCAGGCGGCTTTTCAGCTTGCCCTTGCACTGGCGGATGATGTCGGTGCCGGTGACCAGCCCCGCCACGCTCACATTGCCGCCGAAATAGTCGTTTCGGATGGCATGAACATTCACCTGTACCTGGGGATACTGGCCGTGCAAGGTGTCCGTCATCTGGCAGATGAGCGGGGCAGCCAGCGTGCCGGTCACCACGTCCATCTTGTGGGGCCAGACAAAGCCCCGGCGCTGGGACAGTTCCTCCAGGAAAGTATCGTGGTAGAGCCGCCACATACCCACGCCGTCCTCCAGCTGGGCATATTCATCGTAGAACTCCCCCTGGGGCAGCGGACGGCCTGCCGTGAGATACCACTCGTCGCTGGGGTAGACAATGCTGCGGCCGTACTGGGCGCGGCACTTTTTGCTGTACTCTTCCAGAATGTCCAGCGTCTCGCCCGCCGTCTCGGTGTCGTAGGGCGTCAGGTGGTAAAGGCCCTCCCGGTAGGAGGTCACCCCCGCCGGGACTGCCGCGATGCTGCCCACCTGGGGGCGCAAAGCCAGCAGGTCATCCAGAGTGCGGCGCAGCTCGTCGCCGTCGTTGATGCCCCGGCAGAGCACCAGCTGGCAGTTCATCTCAATGCCGCCCTTGGCAAAGCGGTCGAGATAGCCGAGGGTCTCCGCCGCCCGCTTGTTGGCCATCATGCGCACCCGCAGCTGAGGGTTCGTCGTGTGCACCGAGATGAAGATGGGGCTGATGTGCATCTTGATGATGCGGTCCACTTCCCGCTCGGACAGGTTGGTCATGGTGATATAGTTGCCGAACAGGAAGGACAGCCGCTCGTCGTCATCCTTGAAATAGAGGCTTTCCCGCATGCCGGGAGGCAGCTGGTCGATGAAGCAGAACATGCAGTGGTTGTCGCAGCTGTGCTTTTCGTCCCCCAGATAGGTCTTGAAGCTGCAGCCCAGAGGCTCGTACTCCTCTTTTTTGACATCGAGGTATTCCAGCTTGCCGCCCCTGCAAAGGGCAAGGCGAAACTGCGAAGCCACGGTATAATATTGGTAGTCGAGCATATCCGCAAGCTCATTGCCGTCCGCCGAAAGCAGAACACATCCGGGCGTGATGCCCAGCGCCTGCGCGGGCGAACCTTCGTCCACGCTCTGCACCCGCAAAGCCATAGCCAGACCTCCTTGTCACCGCAAACTTTGAACAAATGCCAAATGGGCAAAGAAAAAGGGGAGGGCATTGCCCCTCCCCTTGCAAGAGGCTGTTACGCCTCCTTGTTGACCTTGACGACTTCCTGGCCCTTGTAGTAGCCGCATTTGCCACACACCTGATGGGGCACTTTCAGTTCGCCACACTGAGGACATTTCACCAGCGTAGGAGCCTCCAGCTTCCAAACATTGGAACGACGCTTGTCGCGACGGGCTTGGGATTGTTTTCTCTTGGGTACTGCCATTTCTAAGCACCTCCTTGGTGAAATTCAACTAAGCAGTTGTTTTAATATGCTAAGCCGGGCATCTGCAGGGGCAGCTTCGTCTGCCGGTTGGCAGGTACATCCTGCCGCCTTCCTTTTACCACAGATGGGGCATAGGCCAAGACAATCGGGACTGCACAGCAGCACCCGCGGAACTGCAAAGATCACTTCCTGATACACCAGTTCCTCTACGTCCAGCAATCCCTTTTCGTCCAGAGGGAGCTCAAAATCCTCATCGGAGAGATCCCGGGGGCGAACGATGTACTCCTGAGCGATGGTGTAAGTTTCGTGCACCGGCGCAAGGCAACGGGCGCATTCGGCATCTGCTTTTGCCACGGCCTGCAAGGTGATGTGCACCCCTTCCGGGATGAGCTCGGCCGAAAAAGTGCCGGCGACAGGTTCGTTCACCTGATAGCCGGGAAAATCCGCCTGGGAGAAGTCGAAGGAAAACGTCGCTGTGTAAGGAGTTTTCCCTGTTTCCAGGAACTTTTGCAGATGAAATCGCATAGTACACCTCAAAGGTTGCTTATCTAGTATACACAAGCATGGGGTGCTTGTCAACAAAATTTTCAAAAAAATTTGTACAAATAAGACAGCTCCGGCTGCGGGGCTGTCCCGAAGATGCTGTTTTAAGCAAAGCATCCTCATACTTTATATAGTATATCATAGCCCGGGCGGCACAGCAATCCCCTCTTCCCTGTTTTACACACCGGACAGGGTGGTTTCCCGGCTGCGCCGATGCAGCATGCGGACAAACAGAATCCCGCCCACAATGGAGGCAAACAGCGACCCCGCCGGGGAGGCCAGGCCCATGGCATACAGGGAATCCGGGAAGCAGACCGACGCCAGATAGGCACCGGGAATGCGGATGAACAGCGTGGCCGTAAAGTTCCACAGGAAGGTGACAAAGGACCGGCTGTAGGCGCAGAAGTAGCCGCAGAAGCAGAAGTTGACCCCTGCAAAAACGCAATCGGTCACATAGGTGCGCAGATACTGGGCCCCCATGCGGATGACCTCGGCATCGCCGTTGGCAAAGAGGGCGACGATCTGCTCGGGCCAGATCTGGCAAACAGTCACCGCCGCAAGGCCGAAGCCCACACAGATGGTCATGCCGTAGCGCAGCACCTTGAGGCCCTGATCGTGGCGGTTGGCGCCGATATTCTGTGCAGTGAGGGCCGAAACCGACGACAGCATGGCCGACGGGACCAGAAACAGAAAGCTGATGACCTTTTCCACAATGCCCACACCGGTGGCTGTGACCAGTCCCCGGCGGTTGGCAATGACGGTGATGACAATGAAGGAAATCTGAATGAAGCCGTCCTGCACCGCAATGGGCAGGCCTACCTTGACAAGCCCGGACAGCACTCTGGGGCGGAAGCGGAAGTCCTCCCGGGAGAGCGGGATGCCCAGACCCTTTTTGCGCAGCATGGCCAGCGAGAGCAGCACGCTGACCGCCTGGGACAGCACGGTGCCAAGAGCTGCGCCCGCCGCTCCCATGGCCATGGGGCCGATGAAGATCACGTCGAGAACGATGTTGACCACACCTGCCGCCGCAATAAAATACATGGGGCTTTTGGAGTCGCCCAGTCCCCGGAAGATGCTGCTGATCACATTGTATGCCGTGATAAAGGGGCAGCCCAGAAAACAGATCAGCAGATAACTGCGGGTCTGGCTGACGGCTTCGGCAGGGGTGGACAGAACCGAGATGATGCCGTCCACCGCAAAGAGCAGTACCACCGTACTCACCACGGCAAACGCGGTAAAGAGATTGACCGTACTGCCGATGGCGCGGGCCGCCAGCTTTTTGTCCTGAGACCCCACCGCCCGGCTGATCATGACGGTGGTCCCCATGGTAAGGCCCACCACGATCACCGTGAGCATGTGGGTGACCTGGCTGCCGATGGACACTGCCGAAATCGACGCCGCGCCGTTGAAGCGTCCGGTGATGAACAGGTCCGCTAACCCATAGAAGGTCTGCAAAAAACAGGAAAACAGATACGGCACGGAAAACAAGAGCAGATTGTGCAGTACATTGCCCTTGGTCAGATCCCGCTGCATTTTAACCCCACCGCCTTATACTTCTGTCAAACAGTCAAAAATAATGCATATAGTATGCTAACAAATCCGGCGGCGGTTGACAAACGAAACTTTTTGGTTGATTCAGCACTTATTTTCATGGATGTGATCCAGAAGTGCCTGCAGCTCCGGCGTCACGAAAGACGGATGATAAAGCAGCTGCACTGTTTCCGACAGTGAATCGTCGGTTTTGATAAAGCACAAATTTTCATATTCATGCTTTGCCTTGGCGGGGATGATGGCAAAGCCCCGGGACAGATTGAGCATGAGAAGCTGCTGGGCATAGCTGGTAACCACCAGCACATCGGGGAACTGTACCCCATAGATGCGGCAGAGGTTTTCCCGGCAGAACTCCTGGTACTCGGTCTCGGCGGTCTTGGTGATGAGGGGCTGTCCCGCCACCACCTGGGCCACCGACCCGCACTTGTCCAGCAGTTCCCGGGAGCAGACCAGCGACTCCTCAATGCGCAGAAGGTCCACCCGGGTCATGTCCTCCACCCGGCTTTCCTTAAATGTAAGGATGTTGGGGCAGATCACCGCGTCGATGCGGTGATGCCGCAAATCCGCCAGCAGACGGGACTCGTCGCCGAAGGAAAAGTAGGCGGCGATCTCCGGGTTGGCCAGCTCAAAGGTGCGCAGGATGGGAAAGTCCTCGTAGTCGGTGGTGATCATGCCGATGTGCAGCTCGTGGGCGTTCTCCCGGCCCACCTCCCGGCAGAGATCCTTATATTGTTTCATAATGACCTTCATGCCGTCGTAAAAGCGCTGGCCCTGGGGCGTCAGCCGGGCGGTGCGGCCGGTGCGGACAAACAGCTCGCACCCCAGCTCCCCCTCCAGCACCGAGATATACTTGCTCATGGTGGTCTGCGCGATATGGCAGAGTTCCGCCGCCCGGGTAAAGTTCTGCTGCTCCGCTGCCCGGAAAAAGTAGTGGATTTTGTTGATATCCATGCCGTTTCCCTCCCCCACCGGCCTGCAGTCCGGCAGAAATTCCTCATTCATTATATCAGCCGTCGAGAAGCAAGTACAGTGCATCGTCTCTTTTTAGGCCGGATGCCGTACAGAAAACCGTTCCTCAAAAAAAATTGAATTTTTTTGAAAAAAGGGCTTGCATTTTCAAAAATCCTTTGTTATAATAATCAAGCACTCAGCGAGAGACACAAGCGAGTGTGAAACAGAATATGGGAGCTTTCCCGAGTGGCCAATGGGGACAGACTGTAAATCTGCTGCGTAATGCTTCGGTGGTTCGAATCCACCAGCTCCCACCAAAATCCTGAATGTTTACGCATTCAGGATTTTTTTGCGCCGTTTTTTCGGCGCGGGTATCTGTGATTTTGCATTTTGCGGATGGGAGATCGGAATATCATGTCAAAAATCGTCACGCGCTGCCTCAGCTTTATGCGGCAGGAAGCTGTCCTTTCCATCGCGGCCCTGCTGGCTGTGGTGTCCGCCTTTTTTGTGCTCCCCAGTGCCGGGTACCTTTCCTACATCGACTGGCACACCCTGACCCTGCTGTTCAGTCTGATGGCCGTGGTCAAGGGCTTCCAGAAGGGCGGGGTCTTCCTTTACTTAGGCAACGCCCTGCTCCGGCGCACCGGCACCTCCCGTCAGCTTCTGCTGGTGCTGGTGTTCCTGCCCTACTTTTTCAGCATGCTCATCACCAATGACGTTTCCCTCATCACCTTTGTGCCTTTCGGCATTACGGTGCTGCGCATGGCCGGGCAGGAACGGCTGCTCATCCCCATGGTTGTGCTTCAGACCGCGGCGGCCAACCTGGGCAGCATGCTCACCCCCATGGGTAATCCCCAGAACCTTTACCTGTACACCCAGTCGGGCATGAGCTTCGGCGCCTTCTGTCTGCTGATGCTGCCCTACGTGGCTCTGTCCGGCATCTGTCTGGCCGTCATCGCCCTGGTCTGTCCCTCCCAGAAGATCCCCGCCCTCTCGGTGCCTGCCCAGCTGGGCAGTGCCCGCTATCTCGGCTGCTGCGCCGCCGGGCTGGCCCTCTGCCTGCTGGGCATCTTCAAGCTGGTCTCCCCTGTCTGGATCGCCGCCGTCATCCTGGTCGTTCTGCTCATCGCCGACCGTCAGGTCCTGCGTCAGGTGGACTATTCCCTGCTGGGGACCTTCATCGCCTTCTTCATCTTTATCGGCAACATGGGCAACATTCCGGCCTTCCGGGATCTGCTGGCCTCCCTCATCACCGGCCACGTGGAGGCGGTCTCGGTGCTGGCCAGCCAGATCATCAGCAACGTGCCCGCCGCCCTGCTGCTGTCCGGCTTCACCTCCGACTGGAACGCCCTCATCGTGGGCTGCAATCTGGGCGGCCTGGGCACCCTCATCGCCTCCATGGCCAGCCTCATCTCCTACAAGCAGGTGGCCCGGGAGTACCCCGATCAGCGCAAGCCCTATTTCCTGTGGTTCACCATCTGCAACGTGGCCCTGCTGGTGCTGCTGCTTGCGGCCGACCTTGTGTTGTGATACCATTTTCACAGACACACTGGGGAGGGCCGCCCTATGCATAGCACATCGGAATCCAGACAGCTCTGGAAAAAGATTTTTGCCCTGCTGCCCCAGCGGCAGAAGCTGGGCTTCTTTGTCGTCCTGCTCATTCTGGCAGTCTCGGCGGGGCTGAGCCAGGTCACACCTTTGGCTATCGGCTATCTCACCGACCACGTGCTGGCCCAGCAAAACATCGCCTTTGCCTCGGTGGTGCCCATTCTGCTGGGAATTCTGCTGGTCAATGTGGTCAACGAGGTCATCAAGGTCATCCGCCGCCTTATCGTGGAGGACACCGCCACCCAGGCCGAAAAAATTGCCCGCCGCAAAGCCACCGACGCCCTTTTGCTGGCCCCGCTGAACTACTTCCGCAGCCACATGACCGGCAACATTCACGGCCGCCTCAACCGCAGCCTGGAGGGCACCGTCAAGCTTATCAAGCTGATGTTCATGGACTTTGCCCCCGCCGTCACCACCGGCGTGGCCGCCATCGTCACCATCTTTTACAAGCTGCCGGTGCCGGTGGCCCTGATGGTGGTGCTGGTGATCCCGGTGGGCACCTTCATCGTCTTCCGGCAGATCAGCACCCAGAAAGGCATCCGCGTGGAGCTGATGGACACCAAAGCCGAGATGGACGGCACCATGGTGGAGCTGCTGGGCGGTATCGAGACCATCCGCGCCCTGGACAGCGCCCGGGACGAGGGCGCCCGCATTGAGGACCGCGCCGAGGCCCTGCGCAAAAAAGAGATGCGCCACCACACCGCCATGGCCTTTTACGACTGTCTCAAGTTCGTCAACGAGGTGGTGTTCAGCGTGCTGGTCATCGGCGTGTCGGTGCTGCTGGCCTCCCGGGGGGGATCATCACCATCGGCACCGTGCTCACCGCCTACCTTTGCTTTACTCAGCTTACCGGCCCCCTGCGGGAGCTGCACCGCATTCTGGACGAGTTCTCTGAGTGCACGGTACTGGCGGTGGATTACTTCCGCATTCTGGACCTGCCCCCGGACTTTTCCTACCGGCCGGAGGAGGCCCTGCACGCCCCCATCACCTCCAACGAGATCCGCCTTTCCGGCATCCATTTTGCCTACCCGGAAAAGCCCGATGCGGAGATTCTGAAAGGGCTGGATCTGGTGATCCCGGCGGGAGAGTTTTTGGGCATTGCCGGTCCCAGCGGCTGCGGCAAGTCCACCCTCATCAAGGTCATTGACAAGCTGGAGCCCGCTGCCGGGCAGGTCCTGCTGGGTGGGGCCTGTCTGGACGGGCTGTCCCGGCAGGAGCTGGCCGAAAACGTGGCCCTGGTCCCCCAGACGCCCTTCCTCATTGCAGACACCGTCTACCACAACATCTGCTACGGCATCAAGCGGCAGGTCTCCGCCGAGGAGGTCCGGGAAGCCGCCCGCAAGGCCCGCATTGCTGCGGACATTGAACAGCTGCCCGGCGGCTACGACTTTATGCTGTCGGAGGGCGGCGCCAACCTGTCCGGCGGGCAGCGCCAGCGCATCGCCCTGGCCCGCATCTTTCTGAAAAAGCCCCGAATCCTGATTCTGGACGAGGCCACCAGCGCCCTGGACAATACCTCGGAAAAGCACATCCAGGCCGAGATCGAGCGGATGAAGCAGGAGTGCGGCACCACCGTCATCTCCATCGCCCACCGCCTGACCACCCTGCAGAACTGTGACGAGATCATCGTCATGGACAAGGGACAGATCGTCCAGCGGGGCACCTTTGCCAAGCTCAAGGCCACCCCCGGCATCTTTCAGGATATGGCAAACGGCATCCTGAAATAAATGGCCGGGCAGCAGCACTGGCTTTCCCATCCGCTTTTTGCTGATTCATTACTATATATAAAGAAAGAGGGCATCGCCTTGAGGCGGTGTCCTCTTTTGTATTCCTTTTTGGGGATTCATTCGCGGGAAAGGCGGCAGAGCAGGGCGTCACGGCCGGTATCCACACCCTCATGGCGGAGAAGCCATTCCTTTTTGTCCAGGCCTCCCGCGTAGCCGGTGAGGAAGCCGTCCGCCCCCACCACCCGGTGGCAGGGGACAATAATGGAGATGGGGTTGTGCCCCACTGCCCCGCCCACCGCCTGGGCTGAAATTCTGCTCCGTCCCAGCCGGGCTGCCGTCTGCACAGCCAGGCGGCCATAGGTGGTGACCTGTCCGCAGGGAATCTCCTGCAGGCAGGCCCACACCGCCTGACGGAACGGACTGCCCGCCGGGCGAAGGCTCAGGCCTTCCAGACCCGGGCGCTCCCCTGCAAAGTAGCGGTCCAGCCAGAGGCGGGCCTCGGGCAGGCCGGGGGCATCCTCCCGGCGTTCCGGCGGTTGGGAGAGGGTCGCCGCAAAATATTTCTGCCCCTCGATCCAAAGCCCGGCCAGGCCCTGCCCGTCGCTGACAAGGCTCAGCACGCCGATGGGAGAATCATACCGGGTCATAAAATAAGTCATGGAAGTTCTCTCCTTTGCGCAAAGGCAGCGAAGTACTGCGGACAGATAGAAGAAAAACCGGACGGCTGAAACCGTCCGGTTTGGCAGGGGTAGAAGGATTCGAACCCTCGGCACGCGGTTTTGGAGACCGCTGCTCTACCAACTGAGCTATGCCCCTATGCATTTCTGTCTGTCAGATGATGCTATATTAGAATAGCGAATTTGGCGGCATTTGTCAAGGGGAAGGGCTCAAAAAATCTGATTTTTTTGCAAAATAATTTCCGGACGGCAAAAACCTTTTGCAATCAGAATTGAAAGTGACGCACAGATGTGCTATACTATACCATTGTAATATGTGGATCTGTGCGCCGGGGCTTCCCTGTGCACGGGTCTTGCCCTCTGGCTGTGCATCCGCGCGCCGGGGCGATAGAACGCACGGGCCGTTTTTTCGGTCCGATCATCGACTAATTTAGGGGGATCATCCATGTCCGGACACAGCAAATGGAACAACATCAAGCGCAAAAAGGAAAAGACCGACGGCGCCCGCGCCAAGATCTTCACCAAAATCGGCCGCGAGATCAGCGTCGCCGTCCGTGAGGGCGGCAGCGACCCCGCTTCCAACAGCAAGCTGGCCGCGCTCATCAGCAAGGCCAAGGCCAACAACGTCCCGAACGACAACATTCAGCGCACCATCAAGCGCGCTGAGGGCGGCGACCGCACCGAGTACGAAGCCATCACCTACGAGGGCTACGGCCCCGGCGGCATCGCAGTCATGGTCGAGACCCTGACCGACAACCGCAACCGTACCGCTGCCAACATGCGCCACTACTTCGACAAGTTCGGCGGCAACCTGGGCAACATGGGCTGCGTGGGCTTCCTCTTCAACCAGAAGGGTGTTATCGTCCTCGACCTGGAGGACAAGGACGCCGATGAGGCCATGATGGACGCGCTGGATGCCGGTGCCGAGGACTTCGACGCCAGCGAGGATGCTGCCGAGGTCACCACCGATCCGGACAACTTCAGCGCTGTCTGCGATGCTCTGCAGAAGAAGGGCTACTCTTTCATCTCCGCCGATGTGGCCATGGTTCCCACCACCACCTCCACCCTGACCGACCCCGATCAGATGGCCAACATGGCCAAGTTGCTCAACGCGCTGGACGATGATGACGATGTCCAGAACGCCTGGCACAACCTGGAGAACGAGGACGAGCTGGACCGCTGAGTCTGCTTTCCCGCTTTCCTGCAACCTTCACATACAAAACAGCTGCGCCGCGTCAGATCTGAACGCGAAGTACATACGCCTTCCCTGCCGGGCGGGCGGTGTCCTCCGTCCAACGCAGCGCAGCTGTTTTTTCAGGTGTGCGGCTCTATCCGGGCCGTACCTGCCGGAACCGGTTCCCATCCACAAGAGAGGAAATGGTAGAATGTCCAATCAAGTTCCCTGCCCCCATTGTCTCGAACCCATCGCCCCGGATTTCCACGGTCTGTGCCCTCACTGCGGCAAAAGTCTGGACAACGAAAACCCGGAGGGCGCCCTGCCCTTCGGCACCCAGCTGGCCGGAAAATACACGGTAGGCAAGTACCTGAGCGCCGACGGCGACGGTCTGTGCTATCGCGGTGTGGACAATGAGCAGGTCCGCTTTGTGCGCATCAAGGAATACTTTCCCGTCACCCTGTGCAACGGCCGCAGCCCCGAGGGCGCCCTTATGCCCAAGGCCGGGCGTGAGGTGCTGTTCAAGACCAGCCGGATGGACTTCAAGGACCTGTACGACGACCTGCACCGGCTGACCCCGGCCACCGGCCTCTCCCGCATTCTCGATGTCATTGAGGAGAACAACACCGTCTACGGCGTGGAGGAGAGCGAAAAAGGCATGACGCTCACCCATTATCTCTCCCTCAAGTCCCGGCCCCTCACCCCCGCCGAGGCACGCACCCTGCTGCAGCCCGTCATGGAGGGGGTGGCCCTGCTGCACAAGTCGGGGCTCATCCATCGCGGCATCTGCCCGGACAACATCCTTTTGCCCATCGACGGCACCGCCATGCTCACCGGCTACGGCACCCTGGCCCTGCGCACCGGCGGCAGCGAGCTGAAAAGCCAGCTTTATGCAGGCTACGCCGCGCCGGAACAGTATTCGGCGGCAGAGTTCTCCGGCCGGTACACCGACGTGTATGCCCTGGCCGCCGTGACCTACCGGCTGGTCACCGGGCAGACTCCTGTCTCCGCTCCCCAGCGCCGGGTGCGGGACAGCATGGAATCCGCCCACAGCCTGGAAGCCTCGGTGCCCACCTATTTTTCCCAGGTGATCTCCTGCGCCATGCGTCTGGACCCCGCCAAGCGGATGCAGACTGTCCCCGAGCTGATGAGCGCTCTGGCCAACCCCAATGTAGCCAACGCCATGTTCGAGACCGGCGAGAATCAGGTATCCACCAAAAAAATTCTGGGCGCGGCTCTGGTGGTCATCTTTGTGCTGGCGGTCCTGCTGCTGTGGAGTCTGCTGCATCCCTTCGGGAGTTCCAACAGTTCCAACACAGATACCCCCTCCTCCCAGACCACTGTATCCTCCCCTGCCCCCACCGCCACGCCGGAGGCCCTGACCTACCCCAATCTGGTGGGGCAAAAGCTGGAGGATGTGGAGGATTCCGACCTGTACGCCTCCTTCCGCATCGTGCCCACCGAGGAATACTCGGCGGACTATGAGGCGGGGATCATCCTCTCTCAGGAGCAGGAGGCCGGCACCCCCGTGGAGGAAGGCAGCGACCCCACCATCGACGTGGTGGTGAGCAAGGGGTATCCCATCATGCCGGAAATCACCAACTTTCCGCAGAAAAAGGCGGAGGAGAAACTGGATGAAGCCGGGATCGCCCAATACACCATCCGCATCGTGGAAAACAACACCGAATTTGCCGCCGGCTGCGTGGTCATGTGCACCGGGGAGAACGGTGTCCGCATTGAAGCAGGTATGCCGGTGGACCCGTCGGTCATCATTGACGTGTGGATCGCCGGGGAGCGGGATGACACCGCACAGGTGGACAGTACCTCCGGCAGTTCCTCCTCTGCCGCCTCGTCGGACAGCACGGCATCTTCCGGCGGGCAGTAATCTGTTTCCTTCCCTGCCGGTCTGACAAAACAACAAGGCCCGGGCCATTTCCTGACGGAGTGGTCCGGGCCTTTTGTCATATTTGAATTTTCCTGGTTTTGTGCCGCATCCGGTGTGTCCCAGGCAAAAAGAACCGCCCCCATGCGGACCGGAAGTCCGGTGCATGGGGGCGGTTGCCGGGTTTTACTTGTAACCTGGCGGGCAAAGGCAGCAATCAGCCGCAGCTGCCGTCGTGGCCATGGCAGCTCCCATGGCTATGGCAGCCGCCCTCATGGCCGCCGCAGGAGTGGCCCTCGCCGTGGTGGTCGTGATGGTCGCAGTGAACGTCAGGATCAAAGGCAAGACGGCCGTCCAGCAGGGCCTGCACAGCATCGTCCGCGCTGCCTGCCACGCCGCCGTACAGGCGGATACCCGCATTGGCCAGCGCCATCTGGGCGCCGCCGCCGATGCCGCCGCAGATCAGAGTGTCCACGCCGTGGGCTGCCAGAAAGCCTGCCAGGGCGCCGTGGCCGCTGCCCATGGTGTCCACGACCTGAGATGCGATGACTTTGCCGTTCTGCACATCATACAGCTTGAACTGCTGCGTGTGGCCGAAGTGGCCGAAGATGTTACCGTTTTCATAGGTGACTGCGATTTTCATGAGAGATCTCTCCTTTTGCGTTGCGTAAAGCGAAGGGTTCAGTGTGCATAGACCTCGGCGGGCGGGGTGGTCTGCACAAAATACAGCTCATACCAGAGGATGAAGGAGTAGAAGCTCCAAATCTTGGTCATGTTCTTGGCACGGCCCGCCACATGGTCGTCCAGCAGGCGGCAGAGGGCGGCGGTGTCAAAGAACTTTTCCGCCACCGGGCCGGTGAACTTTTCCCGCACCATGGCGGCGTACTTGTCCTGGCGCAGCCAGTCGTTGAGGGGTACCGGGAAGCCCAGCTTCTTGCGCTTGGCCACACTGTCGGGCAGCTGTTTGAGAGCTGCGCCGCGCAGGGCGATCTTGGTTTCTTCCTTGCCGCTGCGGTATTTCTGGGGAATGCTGAGTGCCAGTTCCAGCACCTCACGGTCCAGGAAGGGCACCCGCAGCTCCAGGCTGTTGGCCATGCTCATGCGGTCGGCCTTGAGCAGAATGTCGTAGAGCATCCAGGTGTGCATATCCACCCATTGCAGCTGGGTGGGCTCATCCAGACCGGCCACCTTGTCGAAATAGGGCTTGAAGTATTCCTCCGGACGCTTGCTGTGATAATCCTTCTTGAGGTACTGGTCCCGGTCCGCCGGGGAGGCAAAAACATAGTTGGCCCGCATATACCGCTCCCAGGGCTGCTTTGCCCCCCGCACCAGAAAATGCTTGCCCTTGAACTCGGGCATATGGGAGGCCACCGCCCCCGCCGCCTTGCGGATGGGTTTGGGGACCTTCTTCTCATAGTCCATGAAGTGGACGGCCTGGCAGTACATGGGATAGCCGCCGAACAGCTCGTCGGCGCCCTCGCCGGACAGCACCACCTTGACATACTTGCGGGCATTGCCCGCCAGGAAGTAGAGGGGCACCTCCGCCGGGTTGGGCATGGGCTCATCCAGATACCACTGGATCACCCGGTTGGCCTCAAAGAATTGGTCGGCGCTGACCTTGTTGGAAAGGTTGGGCACCCCGATCTCCCTGGAAAACTCCTGGGCATAGGGCAGCTCGGAGTACTTCTCCTCCTCGTAGCCCACCGAGAAACTCTTGACGTGGGGCGTGCCCTTGGCCACCTCGTTGACCACAAAGCTGGAATCCACGCCGGAGGACAGGAAGCAGCCCACCTCCACGTCGGCGATCTGATGGGCGGCCACGCTCTCGGCAAAGGTGTCGGTGATTCGCTTTTCCCACTCTTCCAGCGACGGGTTCTCGTCAATGTGGTAGCGGATGTCATAGTAGCGGCGGATGTCCATGCGGCCATCCTTCCAGGTGAACATGTGGGCCCCCGGCAGCTTGTAGACGTTTTTGAACATCGTCTCCTCGTTGGGGATATACTCGATGCTCAGGTACTCGGGCAGGCGCTCCTCGTTGAGCTCCTTCTTGAAATCGGGATGGGCCAGAAAGCTCTTGATCTCGGAACCGAAGAGCAGCAGGCCGTCCTCATTATAATAGTAGAAGGGCTTGATGCCGAAGATGTCCCGGGCGCCGAACATGGTCCGGGTCTTTTTGTCCCACAGCACAAAGGTGAACATGCCCCGCAGGCGGGCGGGCAGGCCGTCGCCCCACTGCTCATAGCCGTGGAGCAGCACCTCGGTGTCGCTGCGGGTGGCGAAGGTATGCCCCGCCGCCACCAGTTCCTCCCGCAGCTGCTGGAAGTTGTAGATCTCACCGTTGAAGATGACGACCATTGAGCCGTCCTCGTTGAACATGGGCTGTTTGCCGCCCTCCAGGTCGATGATGGACAGACGGCGGTGGCCCAACGCCACCTGGTCATCCACATAGTAGCCCTCGCCGTCCGGGCCGCGGTAGACGATCAGGTCGGCCATGGCCTTGACGATGCGCCGCGCCTCCTCGGCGTCCTGATGTGCCCGGGCAAATCCCGTGATACCGCACATAGCAGTTCCCTCCCCTATCTGATAAACAAAAACTCAGTCGCGCAGGCTCTTGTTGCCGTAGTAGCGCGCCGTCTTGCGGTAGTAGTTGGCCTGGCTGCGCAGATACCACAGATACCGCTTGAGGTTGAAATCCTCCTTGCAGAACAGCTGGCGAGCGCACTTGCCCTCCTTTTTCAGGCGGGCGGCCTCGGCCAGCAGTTCCGGGTCCTTGAGATACTTGCGGATGACGCCGTAGGGGGCGATCATCCACAGGCTTTCGGTGTCGGCCTCGGTGTAGCCCAGGTCCTTGTGCAAAAGAACGTCCTCCACCAGCCACTTGGCCAGATTGTAGCCGCTGGCCGTGACAAAGTAGCTGGAACGCCCCTGGCGGGGGTTCATCTCGAACAGTTTATATTCCCCGGTGCGGGCGTCGTACTTCATGTCGAAGTTGGCAAAGCCTACCCAGCCCACGTCCTCCAGAAAGGCGCGCATCCGGGCCAGCAGTTCCCCGTCGTGCACCGACAGGATGGCTGCATAGTTGCCGATGCCCTCGGGGGTCTGCTCCTCCAGAAGCGGACGGCCCAGGGCCATCAGGTGCACCTTGCGGTCCAGGCCGCAGTAGGCGTTGAGCACCCGCATGCAGTTGTCGTCGCCGGGGATGTATTCCTGCAAAATCAGGTCGTCCTGGTAGCTGCTGCCGTAGATGGCCGCCGTAATGGCGTCGTACTCCTCCCGGTTCTGGGCCAGAAAGACCTTCTTCTTGTGGGGGAAGGAACAGTTCCAGTATTCCGCCGAGTTGCTCGCCTTGATGATGCAGGGAAAATCAAAGGGAAGCTGGACGGTTTTATAGTTCTGCGCGTTACAGGTGGCGGTTTTGGGGTAAGAAAGTCCATGCCGCTCGCAGGCGCGGTAAAAATTGTCTTTTATGTCAAGATCCAACACGGTTTGCAGATCCGGACAGGCAAAATGATAATATGCCGCCAGTTCTTCCCGGTGGCGGGCCATCAGGATGGTGTATCCGTCCGCGCAGGAGACCAGCACCAGCTGACGGCCGGTATTGCGCCGGGCAAAGGAGACAAGCGTCGAGACAAAGACATCGTCCTCTTCCAAACGCGGCTCCAGAACGGCGATCTTCACCAGGCGGCTGTTTGCCGTGGCCACCAGAGCGCCCTTGCAGACCGCCACGCTGGTCACCCCATACTGCTGATAAAAGCTGCGTGCCATGCCGTAGACGTTGGCGTCACTGCCCAGAAGCACCGGTAAAAAGTCCATCATAGCCAAAAACCTCTTTTTGCAAAACAGGGCCCGCCATCCGTCCCGGCATCAAAAGGCCGGGTCGCGGCACTGCGGCGGAAGGCTGCGGCAAAATTTTGCAGTCTCCTCCGGCCGGCCAAATCCCGGCATCCCTGTACATACTTATAGTATATGGGATATTTTACTTCCAATCGCTCTGCGTGTCAATTCTGACAGGCAGGCTTGGCACAAAGGGCAGAGAGTCGCCTTAGCGTCGGTTTCCGGCCTTCGGAATGTAAAAATATCACATTTGCCGCCGCCCAAAAAGGCAGAATTTACACCGGGAATGCTTTTCAACCGCAAGGCAAGCGTGTATAATAGCGATATTGAACGCATAAGGATAGAGGAATCGCAATATGTGTGGAATCGTAGGATTTGTCGGCGCACGCGCCGATATGGATGAAATTTTGCAGGCCATGATGGACCGCATCGTTCACCGCGGTCCCGACGGTGAAGGCCGCTTTGTGGACGGGCAGGTCGCCCTGGGTCACCGCCGCCTGTCCATCATCGACCTGGAGGGCGGCAAGCAGCCTATGTTCAACGAGGACGGCTCCCTGGTGGTGGTCTTCAACGGCGAGGTCTATAACTTCCAGGAGTTGCGGGAGCAGCTGCTGGCCGCCGGGCACACCTTTGCCACCCGCAGCGACACCGAGGTGCTGCTGCATGGCTATGAGGAATGGGGCAAGGAACTGCTGGACCGGCTGCGGGGCATGTTCACCTTTGCCCTGTGGGATTCCCGGGCAAAGACGCTGCTGCTGGCCCGTGACCACTTCGGCATCAAGCCGCTGTACTACTACCAGAACCCCGAGACCGGCACCCTGATGTTCGGTTCCGAGATCAAGAGCTTTCTGGCCCATCCCGAGTTCCAGAAGGAACTGAACCGGGATCAGCTGGAACTCTACCTCTCCTATCAGTATTCCCCGGGAGAGGACACCTTCTTCAAGGGCGTGAAAAAACTGCTGCCCGCCCACTGGCTGGAATGGAAGGACGGCACCGTGACGGTGCAGCGGTACTGGGAGCCTTCCTTTACCCCCGACCACTCCCTCACCCTGGAGCAGTGGGAGGATGAGATCAGCGACGCCATGAAGGAGAGCGTCTCCGCCCACAAGATCGCCGACGTGGAGGTAGGCAGCTTCCTTTCCTCCGGCGTGGACTCCAGCTATATGGCGGCCCTGGCCAATGTGGACAAAACCTTTACCGTGGGCTTTGCTGACAAACAGTACGACGAGACCGACTACGCCCGGGAGTTCTCCCAGCACATCGGCGTCAAGAACTTTGCCTACCGCATCACCCCGGAGGAATACTGGGTCAATCTGGGCAAGATCCAGTATCACATGGATGAGCCCCTGGCCGACGCGGCCTCGGTGGCGCTCTACTTCGTCAACCGGGAGGCCTCCAGGCAGGTCAAGGTCTGTCTGTCCGGCGAGGGTGCCGACGAATTTTTCGGCGGCTACAACATTTATAAAGAGCCCTTCACCGTCAGCTGGTACGACCGCCTGCCCCTGTGGCTGCGGCGGGCTGTGGGCTCGGTGGCGGAATGCCTGCCCCCGGTGCACGGCGTCAACTTCCTGGTGCGCCGTTCCCGCCCGCTGGAGGAGCGCTATATCGGCAACACCAACCTGATGGATGAGCGCCGCAAAAAGCATCTGCTCAAAGACTACCGCGGCACTGTCAAACCCACCGACCTGTCCCGCAAGCTGTTTGACAAGACCAAAGGTCAGGACGCCGTGACCCGGATGGAGTTCTGCGACCTGAACCTGTGGATGGTGGGCGATATTCTGCTCAAGGCCGACAAGATGAGCATGGCCAACAGTCTGGAGCTGCGGGTGCCCTTCCTGGACAAAAAAGTGTTTGAGCTGGCCCGGCGCATTCCCACCGAGTGCAAGGTCAACGCCGCCCAGACCAAGATTGCCATGCGCGGCGCGGCGGAAAAGACCATTCCCGCCCGCACCGCCGACAAGAAGAAGCTGGGCTTCCCTGTTCCGGTGCGCGCCTGGCTGCGGGACGAACAATACGCCGGTATCGTCCGGGAGGCATTCAACGCGCCTGCCGCAGCGGAATTTTTCAATGTGAAGGAACTGAACCGGATGCTGGACCAGCATGTCTCGGGCAAGCGGGACAACTGGCGGCAGATCTGGTGTGTCTTTATTTTCCTTGTCTGGTATGACGAATATTTTGTAAAACGGTGAGGTAAGAGTCATGCTTTTGAAACATCTGGTCAAGGATATCTCCTATACCCTGGTGCAGGGCAGTCTGAACACTGAGGTATCCGACATTTATTACGACTCCCGCAAGATGACGCCGGGCGGCCTCTTTGTCTGCATCGTGGGCACCCAGCGGGACAGCCATGAGTTTGCGGCCGACGTGGTGGCCAAGGGCGCTGCCACCCTGGTCATCCAGCACGATCTGCCCGCCGAGGTGGTGGCCGCCATGCCCCAGGTGACCATCCTGAAAACCGACAACACTCGCTATGCCATGGCCATGCTGGCAGCCGCCTACTTCGGCCACCCCGCCGGGGAGATGACCATGATCGGCGTGACCGGCACCAAGGGCAAGACCACTACCACCCACATGATCAAGGCAGTGCTGGAAGCCGCCGGCCACCGGGTGGGCATGATCGGCACCAACGGCGTCTACTACCCCAACCATCACTACGACCTGAACAACACCACCCCCGAAAGCTACGACCTGCAGCGCATTCTGCGCCAGCTGGCCGATGCCGGGTGTGACAGCTGCGTCATGGAGGTTTCCAGCCAGGGCATCATGATGGACCGCGTAGCAGGGGTTCGCTACAAGATCGGCGTGTTCACCAACCTGTATCCCGACCACATCGGTCCCGGCGAGCACCAGAGCTTTGAGGAGTACCGCTCCTGGAAGGGTCATCTCTTCCGCCGGTGCGAGATCGGCGTGGTCAATGCCGACGACGAGAACACCGCTCCCCTGCTGGAGGGCCACACCTGCCGGGTGACCACCTACGGCATCGACGCTGCCGATGCCGACTTCCGTGCCGGGCATGAGTACAAACTGCTGCGTACCAAGAATATGCTGGGCGTAGCCTTCCATGTTTCCGGCCGGGAGGAGATGGACGTTCAGGTCAACATGCCGGGACTGTTCAGCATCTACAATGCTCTGGCCACCATTGCAGTGGCAAAAGAGCTGGGTTTGCCCGACGAGGCCATCCATCAGGGCCTTTCCACCGCCGTGGTCAAGGGCCGGGTGGAGCTGGTGCCGGTGAGTCACCGGTTCACCATCCTCCTGGACTACGCCCACAACGAGGCAGCAACCGAGAGCCTGATGGAAACCCTGCGGGCCTACAAGCCCACCCGTCTGGTGGTGGTCTTTGGCTGCGGCGGCAACCGCAGCAAGCTGCGCCGCTACGGCATGGGTGAGGTCTGTGCCAAGCTGGCCGACTTCTGCATCCTGACCGAGGACAACAACCGCTTTGAAAAGGTGGAGGACATCATCGCCGACATCAAGGTGGGCATGAACAAGGGCAATCCCGACGCCAAGTACGTGGAGATCCCCGACCGTCTGGATGCTTTGCACTACGCCATCGACAACGCTCAGGACGGCGACATGATCGCGGTCATCGGCAAGGGGCACGAGGCTTACCGGGACCGGGAGGGCATCAAAACGCCTTTCCTGGAGCGGGAGCTGATCGAGGAGTATGCCGCCGAGAAGGGCATCGAGTAAGCTTCTCTCCGAATACAGTACCTAAACAGAACAGGGCATGGACCCAAAAGTCCATGCCCTGTTTGTTTTTGTATTATGCCGTAAGGTTCTTTTGCCCGTCCAGCCGGCTGCGGATGGCCCGCCAGATGGCCAGCACCCCCGCCGGCAGCAGTTTATACCAGATGTTTGCCACCAGGTTGAACAGCCCCGCAATGGGTGCCGAGGCAAACAGGCAGATGGTTCCGCCTGCTGCCAGGAATACCCAGCCTGCCACGGCAGCCACTTCCTTTTCTCCGGCGATGGCATAAGTGCCCAGCTCCACCAGGAAGGCGTAAACCGGCATATGCATGATATAGACGGGCAGCGTCCGTTTGCCCAGAGAGGCCAGCGTCCGCACATTGCCCAGAAAAGCAATAAGCACCAGGGAGGTCAGAATACCGATGAGATAAAACCATGCCCGGTCCTCCATGGTGTAGCCGTCATTATAGGCCACATCATTGAAAATACGCGCCCCCTCATAGACCGGCTCGGGCGCTTCCAGAATCAGATGCATCCAGTAGCCGTATACCCCCAGAAAGGCCGCGCCGGACAGAAGCCGCAGCGGAATGAACCGCATGGCCGCCCGGAACCAGCAGTCGATCTCCTGACGGAAGAGCACTCCCGCCGCAAAGAAGGGAAAGAAGCAGAACACCCGGTTGAGGGAGTATTTCCACTCCATGCCCCCGGCCCAGAGCCCCAGGGCTACCGCTGCGGCCAGGCCCAGAATCCGTCCCGGTATCCAGAGTTTATCCCGCAGCAGAGCCAGCAGAGGCACCGTCAGCTCCCAGAAAATGAGGGCGTAGAGATACCACATATGCCGCCAGGGGGTGACCAGCAGCTGCAGGGTATCCCCCGCCGCCGTCAGGTCCTCAGTGAGGACATACTGCCGGAACAGCAAAAGCCCGCCCTGACAGAGCAGGTACAGCCAGACCTGCTGAAAGATCAGCTTGAACACATTGAACTTGGCAACCAGTCCGCTGCACAAACAGAACAGCGCCATGTGAAACAGATACATGCACTCGAAGCTGCCGTTGAAGATGGGGGAATTTCCCCGGTAATATTCCTCAAAATGGCCCCACACCACCAGAATGATGCCCAGGCCTTTCATCGCATCCACGTAGACCCGTCTTGCCGGTTTCTTGATCTCCGCCGGGGCGTTTTGCGTTTCTGCCATAAAATGTCTCCTTTCTGCCGGGGTGCGTCACCGGACGGCTGCCGGGATTTCCCAGGGGGAACGGATCACCTGTCCGCTGTCCACCTTGGTGCAGCTTTCCAGACGGGCACCCGCTTTCACGATGGCCCCCGGCGCTGCATGGACCCCATCTCCCAGCACCACGTCATGGTCGATGCTTGCCCCCGCGTTGAGGATGCATCCCGCCCCCGCCACGGTGCGGGCACCCACCCAGCACAGCGGCAGCACCACGGTCCCCTCTCCCAGCCGGGCCGACGGACAGACAAAGGCCCGGGAATGTACAAACACCGGCAGGCGGTACCCTGCCGCCCGCAACCGGTCGATGAGTTCCAGCCGCAGGGCGTTATTTCCCACCGCTGCAAAGGCGTCGGGGCAGAGGGCGCGCAGGTCTGGCCGTTCCAGATCGTCCAGGCGGCCCGCACAGTCGGGGGCGTTGTCGTCCAGGAACAGCACCTTCTCATACAATCCCGTTTCCGTCAGCAGCTCGGCCAGCTCGGTGCCGAAGCCGCCTTTGCCCAGAACGAGTGCGCTCTTTTGCCGTGTCATCCGTATCCCTGCCTTTCGCTGCGGGGAGGCTTCCCCGCCGGTTTTGCCCACATTATACCATAGATCGGATGCCTTGTGCGGCGGATTCTCACCTTTGACGGGAAAAGGTTGTAAATTTTCTGTGGACATTCCCGCTGCGTCTGCAGCACCCATGGGCAGAGGCTTCAAAAAGTCATACTTTTGCCTGTTTGTTTCTGGTAAAATTGCTAAAATGTCGTTTTTTGACATTGCCCCACTGGCAACTTAGCCGAAATGCTCCCGCTCTGCTTGCAATTTGCCCGCCGGGGATTTACACTGAACGTACAGGGCGGTTTCCGCAGGATCTGTTTTTGCCCGGTTTTCTCAGCATTCGGGCAGCAAATTTTGTGCAAGGGGGATTGACTGTGTCTTGTATCCGGACGCAGGTTCGCTCGAAAGAAGCGGGCAGCATGTTTTCTCCCTCTCGCCGTGTATCCATATGTCCGTAACCCGCAAGCGCAGTGCACCATAACCGCACTGCGCTGTTTACTTTTTCAGGAGGGCAGTAAAATGAACGAACAGAAAAAAGTTGCCATTGTCATGGGTTCCGACAGCGACTGGCCGGTGGTCAAGGGCGCCTGCAGTGTTCTGAAGGACTTCGGCGTTCCCTATGAGGCCCGGGTCCTGTCGGCTCACCGCACCCCCGCCGCAGCCGCCGACTTTGCCAAAAACGCCCGCGCCAACGGCTTCGGCGTCATTCTGTGCGCCGCCGGCATGGCCGCCCATCTGGCCGGTGCCTTCGCCGCCAACACCACCCTGCCGGTCATCGGCATCCCCATGAAGGGCGGCGCCATGGACGGCATGGACGCTCTGCTGGCTACCGTCCAGATGCCTTCCGGCTTCCCCGTGGCGACCGTGGCCCTGAACGGTGCCAAGAACGCCGCCTACCTGGCTGTTGCCATCCTGGCCCTCTCCGATGAGGAGCTGACCGCCAAGCTGGAAAAGTTCCGCGCCGACACCGCTGAGGCCATCGCCAAGAAGGATGCCGCCATCCGCGCCGAGGCTGCCGCACTGTAACCTTTCCTCCCCAAACCCACATTTTTATACCATACAGGGTGTGCAATATTACCATGCTATGGTATGATATTGATAGAAAGTAAACGAACCTTACCCATTACCAGAAAAGGAGCGTATCACCATGAATGTTACCATTAAAGAGCAGATGTACGAAGGCAAGGCAAAGCAGGTTTTCGCCACCAGCGATCCCGAGATCGTCATGGTCCACTACAAGGATGACGCCACTGCCGGCGACGGTGAGAAGAAGGGCACCATCCGCGACAAGGGCATCGTCAACAACAAGCTGTCCAACGCTCTCATGCAGAAGCTGGAAAAGGAAGGCATCCCCACCCATTACGTGGAGGAGCTCAACGACCGTGACACCCTGGTCAAGAAGGTGGAGATCGTTCCCCTGGAGGTCATCATCCGCAATATGGCCGCCGGTCACTTCTCCCTGCGCATGGGCGTTGCCGAGGGCACTCCCTTCAAGACCCCCATTCTCGAGTTCAGCTACAAGAACGACGACCTGCATGATCCCTTCATCAACCACTACTACGCTCTGGCCCTTGACCTGGCTACCCAGGAAGAGATCGACACCATCACCAAGTACGCCTTCAAGGTCAACGAGGTGCTGAAGAAGATCCTGCTGGATGTCAACATCCGCCTCATCGACTTCAAGCTGGAGTTCGGCCGCCTGGCCGACGGCACCATCATTCTGGCCGACGAGATCAGCCCCGACACCTGCCGTTTCTGGGATGCCACCACCGGCGCCCATCTGGACAAGGACCTGTTCCGCCGCGATCTGGGCGGCGAGGCCGACGCCTACCAGGAGGTCATGAAGCGCCTGCTGGGCTGATGCGTCCCTTTCCTTGCTGATCTTTTGTTGTGAGGTTAATATACATGTGTGAATCTGCCCTTACCGAAGCCCTGCACGAAGAATGCGGCGTATTCGGTATTTATGACAAGACCGGCGAGACCGACATGGTCAGCGCGGTATACAGCGCTCTGTATGCTTTGCAGCACCGTGGTCAGGAAAGCTGCGGCATGGCCCTGAACGTGGACGGCGTGCTGTCCGGCTACCGTGACCTGGGTCTTGTGAGCGAGGTCTTTACCAAGCGCGTGCTGGAGGATCTGCCCCACGACGCCAAGATGGCCACCGGCCATGTGCGCTACGCCACCGCCGGTCAACGCAGCCGCTCCAACGCCCAGCCCATGGTCCTGCATCACTGCAAGGGCGCCATGGCCATCTGCCACAACGGCAACCTGGTCAACGCGCCCAAGCTGCGCCGCAAGCTGGAGATGAGCGGTTCCATCTTCCACGGCACTTCCGACACCGAAGTCATCGGATATCTGCTGACCCAGAACCGCCTGCTGACCCCCAACATCGAGATGGCCGTCAGCCGTACCATGGACGACATTGAGGGTGCCTACAGTCTGGTCATCATGACCCACACCAAGCTCATCGCCGCCCGGGACCCCAACGGCTTCCGTCCCCTGTGCATCGGTGAGCTGCCTGACGGCGCGGGCTACGCCTTCGCCTCCGAGTCCTGCGCTCTGGACGCTGTGGGAGCCAGGTTCGTGCGGGATGTCCGCCCCGGCGAGATCGTCATTGCCGACCACGCGGGCCTGCGCAGCATTGACACCCACTGCAACACTGCGCCCCACACCATCTGCGTCTTTGAGTACATCTACTTTGCCCGTCCCGACTCGGTCATCGAGGGCACCTGCGTCCATGAGGCCCGGCTGCAGGCAGGGCGCTTCCTGGCGCAGGAGCATCCTGTGGAGGCCGACGTGGTCATCGGCGCGCCGGATTCCGGCCTGGACGCTGCCCTGGGGTACGCTCAGGAAAGCGGTATCCCCTACGGCATCGGTTTCATCAAGAACAAGTATGTGGGCCGCACCTTCATTCAGGGCAACCAGAAGCAGCGGGAAAACAGCGTCCGCATCAAGCTCAACGCCATTGAGTCCACCGTCAAGGGCAAGCGCGTTGTGCTGGTGGACGACTCCATCGTCCGCGGCACCACCAGCGCCCGCACCATCCGCCTGCTGCGGGAGGCCGGTGCCAAGGAGGTGCACTACCGCATCAGCGCGCCGCCTTTCATCCATCCCTGCTATTTCGGCACCGACATCCCCGACGAGAAAGACCTGATCGCCACCGGCCACACCGTGGAGGAGATCAACCGTCTGGTGGGTTCCGACACGCTGGGCTATCTGAGCGTGGAGCATGTCAAGCAGCTTGCCATCCACAGCCACTGCGATTTCTGCACCGGCTGCTTTACCGGTCAGTATCCCGTGACCCCGCCCGCCGAGACGATGGACATTGTCTACGACAAGCCGCTGAGCGTTTCCAATCCCCAGAAAAAGCTGTGACCCTGCGCGGCGCACCGCCGCAGGCATCCAAGGAGGATCGTTATGCAAAAGAGTCATTCCGAGAGTTACGCCGCTGCCGGTGTGGATATCACCGCGGGCTACAAGGCCGTTGAACTGATGAAGCAGTACGTCGACCGCACCATGAACCGCCACTGCATTGGCGGGCTGGGCGGCTTCGGCGGTCTGTTTGAGCTGGACTGCACCAACATGCCCCACCCTGTGCTGATCTCCGGCACCGACGGCGTGGGCACCAAGCTGCGCATCGCACATTTCATGGACAAGCATGACACCGTGGGCATCGACTGCGTTGCCATGTGCGTCAACGACGTCATCTGCGCAGGCGCCAAGCCTCTGGTGTTCCTGGACTACATCGCCTGCGGCAAGAACGTACCCGAGCGCATTGCCGAGCTGGTCAAGGGCGTGGCCGAGGGCTGCGTTCAGGCAGGCTGCGCTCTGGTGGGCGGCGAGACCGCCGAGATGCCCGGCTTCTACCCCGAGGATGAGTACGACTTGGCCGGCTTTACCGTGGGCGCCGTGGACAAGAGCAAGATCCTGGACAACTCCACCATGGTCCCCGGCGATGTCATGATCGCTCTGCCCTCCTCCGGCGTGCACTCCAACGGCTTCTCGCTGGTGCGCAAGATCTTTGATCTGGAAAACCAGCCCGAAGTGCTGGAGAAGCGGTATCCTGCCCTGGGCTGCACCCTGGGCGAGGCTTTGCTGGCTCCCACCCGCATCTACGTCAAGCCGGTGCTGGCGCTGATGGAGGAAGTTACCGTCAAGGGCGTGTCCCACATCACCGGCGGCGGCTTCTATGAGAACATCCCCCGCAGTCTGAAGGCCGGCTGCTGCGCCCGCATCCGCAAGGAGGATGTGCGCACCCCCGCCCTCTTCGACGTGCTGGCCAAGGAAGGCAACATTCCCGAGCGCGACATGTTCAACACCTTCAACATGGGCGTTGGCATGGTGCTGACCGTTGCCGCCGAGGACGCCGACAAGGCTCTCGAAATCCTCAAGGCCAACGGCGAGGATGCCTACCGTCTCGGTGTCATTGCCGAGGGCGAAGGAGTGGAACTGGTATGATGAAGATCGCGGTTTTGGTATCCGGCGGCGGCACCAACCTCCAGGCCATTCTGGAGAGCGAGCGCCGGGGTGAGAACCCGAACGGCAAGGTCACTCTGGTGGTGGCCAGCAAGCCCGGGGTCTACGCTCTGGAACGCGCGGCCTCCTTCGGGGTGCCCACGGCGGTGGTCAGCCGCAAGGACTATGCCACCTCGGAAGAATTTGACGCCGCCCTGCTGAGCGTCCTTCAGGAAAACGGCATCGAGCTGGTGGTTCTGGCCGGATTTCTCAGCGTGCTGGGTCCCAGCGTCATCGCGGCCTATCCCAACCGCATCCTCAACGTCCATCCCAGCCTGATCCCCAGCTTCTGCGGGCCCGGCTTCTACGGCCTGCGGGTGCACGAGGCCGCTCTGGCCCGGGGTGTCAAGGTGACGGGTGCGACCGTCCACTTTGTCAACGAGGTATGCGACGGCGGTCCCATCCTGCTGCAGAAGGCGGTGGAGATCCAGCCCGGCGATACCCCCGAAGTCTTACAAAAACGGGTGATGGTGGAGGCAGAGTGGAAGCTGCTGCCCCGTGCCATCGCCATGGTCTGCAACGGTGAGGTGTAACAGCTATGAAAAAGAACCTGTACAGATATCTTTCCGGCAACGAATATCCCGGCCGCGGCATCTGCCTGGGCCTCTCCCCCGACGGCACCAAAGCCATGGTTGCCTACTGGATCATGGGCCGCAGCGCCAACAGCCGCAACCGCGTGTTTGAGGCCATTCCCGGCGGCATCCGCACGGTGGCGGCCGACCCCGCCAAGATGGAGGACCCGCACCTCATCATCTACAATCCCGTGCTGACCCTGCACGAGACCACCATCGTCACCAACGGCGACCAGACCGACACCATTTATCACTTCATCCGGGACAATCTCTTCCCGGGCTACAGCTTTGAGGCTGCCCTGTCCACCCGTCTGTTCGAGGACGACGGCCCCAACTTCACCCCGCGCATTTCCGGCGTGGTCAACATGCGCCGCGGCGGTTACAAGCTGAACATCCTCAAGACCTGCGAGGGCGACCCCACCAGTCTGGAGCGCCAGACCTACGATTACCCGCAGCCTCTGGCCGGTGAGGGTCACTTCATCAGCACCTACCAGAAGAACGGCTCCCCCATCCCCAGCTACGCAGGCGAGCCCATGCGCGTGGCCATCGACCAGAACGACCCCAACGAGTTTGCCGGAAAGCTGTGGGAGGCACTCAACGAGGACAACAAGGTCAGCCTGTTCGTCCGTGCCATCACTCTGGCCACCGGCGACTACGAGGATGTTATCCTGAACAAATACACTGCTGTGGAGGGCTGAGATCCATGAAGGAATTTGAACTGAAATACGGTACCAACCCCAACCAGAAGCCTGCCCGCATCTACATGGCAGACGGCAGCGAGCTGCCCATCCAGATCATGAACGGCCGTCCCGGCTACATCAACTTTCTGGATGCCTTCAACAGCTACCAGCTGGTCCGTGACCTGAAAGCGGCTCTGGGCCTGCCCGCCGCCGCCAGCTTCAAGCATGTCTCCCCCGCCGGCGCGGCCCTGGGCCTGCCCCTGGATGAGACGCTGCGCCGGATGTACCACATCGGCGCCGACGTGGAGCTGTCTCCTCTGGCCTGCGCTTACGCCCGCGCCCGCGGCGCTGACCGCATGTCCAGCTTCGGCGACTGGATTGCCCTGTCCGATGTCTGCGACCTGGCTACCGCCAAGCTGATCCAGCACGAGGTGTCCGACGGCATCATTGCCCCCGGCTACGACGCCGACGCCCTGGAAGTGCTGAAATCCAAGAAAAAGGGCAACTACAACATCGTTGCCATCGATCCCGACTACGTCCCTGCCCACATCGAGACCCGCACCGTTTTCGGCGTGACCTTTGAGCAGGGCCGTCAGGACCTGACCATCAACGCCGACACCATGCTGACCAACCTCGTCACCAGGAACAAGACCCTCACCGAGGATCAGAAGCGCGACCTGGTCATGAGCCTCATCGTCCTCAAGTACACCCAGTCCAACTCGGTGTGCTATGTCCAGGGCGGCCAGACCATCGGCGTGGGTGCCGGCCAGCAGAGCCGCATCCACTGCACCCGTCTGGCGGGCCAGAAAGCCGACAACTGGCAGCTGCGCCATATGCCCAAGGTGTTGGATCTGCCCTTCCGCGACGATGTGAGCAAGCCCAACCGGGACAACGCCATCGATGTCTACATCGGCGACACCCCCGAGGATGTCATCGGCGACGACGTGTGGGCCGAGACCTTCACCACCCAGCCTGAGCCGCTGACCGCTGAGGAAAAGCGCGCCTGGCTGGACAAGGTGACCGGTGTCTCCCTGGGCAGCGACGCCTTCTTCCCCTTCGGGGACAACATCGAGCGTGCCCGCCGCAGCGGCGTGACCGCCATCGTTCAGCCCGGCGGCAGCATCCGTGACAGCCAGGTCATCGAGACCTGCGACAAGTACGGCATTGCCATGGCCTTCTGCGGCATCCGGCTGTTCCACCATTGATTTGAGCCATTACACGAAAAGGAAGCCTGAAACCTTATACGGCGTCGGGCTTCCTTTTCGGGGTTTTTGTCACAGCCTTTCCTGTATGTAAAATTCAGACGGTGTACCGTCATAAAGGAGTTTTCGATATGAAGATTCTCGTCGTCGGCGGCGGTGGACGTGAACACGCCATCATCCGCGCCCTCAAGCAAAGCCCCGATTGCACCGAGATCTGGTGCGCCCCCGGCAACGGCGGCATCAGCTACGACGCCACCTGCAAGGCTATCCCCGCCACCGATGTGGACGCTATGGTGGCCTTTGCCAAGGAGGAAGCCTTCGACTACGTGGTCGTGGCCCAGGATGATCCCCTGGCACTGGGCATGGTGGACGCTCTGGCAGCGGTGGGCATCCCTGCCTTCGGCCCTGACAAGGCGGCTGCCCGCATTGAGGCCAGCAAGGTCTTCAGCAAGGACCTGATGAAAAAGTACGGCATCCCCACCGCCGGGTATGAAGTGTTTGACGATCCTGCCAAGGTCATGGACTATGTCCGCGCCCAGGGCAAATACCCCGTGGTCATCAAGGCGGACGGCCTGGCCCTGGGCAAGGGCGTGCTGATCTGCCAGGACGAAGCCGAAGCCGAGGCCGCCGTCAAGGAGATCATGCTGGACAAAAAGTTCGGCGCTTCCGGCAGCCGCGTGGTGGTGGAGGAGTTCCTCACCGGCCCCGAGGTGAGCGTGCTGTCCTTCTGTGACGGCAAGACCCTGAAGCCTATGGTATCCAGCATGGACCACAAGCGCGCCCTGGACGGCGACCAGGGCCTGAACACCGGCGGCATGGGCACCGTTGCTCCCAACCCCTACTACACCCCCGAGATGGCCGACCGCTGCATGAAAGAGATCTTCCTGCCCACCGTGGCCGCCATGCAGGCGGAGGGCTGCCCCTTCAAGGGCTGCCTGTACTTCGGCCTGATGCTCACCCCCGACGGCCCCAAGGTCATTGAATACAACTGCCGTTTCGGCGACCCCGAGACTCAGGTGGTGCTGCCCCTGCTGCAGAGTGACCTGTTGAAGATCATGCTGGCCACCACCAACGGCACCCTGGACCAGACCGACGTGGTCTTTTCCGACGGCGCCGCGGCCTGCGTGGTGCTGGCCTCCGGCGGCTATCCCCTCTCCTACGAGAAGGGCAAGCCCATCACCGGACTGGAGAACGGCCAGCTGCCCGGCGGGGAGGCCACCGTCTATCACGCCGGCACCGCCGTCAAGGACGGCGTGCTGGTGACGGCAGGCGGCCGCGTCCTGGGTGTGACCGCCACCGCCCCCACCCTGCCCGAGGCTTTGAAAAAAGCCTACGCGGCGGCGGACGGCATCCACTTTGATAAACTGCACAAGCGCTCCGACATCGGCGCGCGCGCCCTTGCCGCACTGCAGAAAGAGAGGGATTAACCTATGGTTTACCGTATTTACGTTGAGAAAAAGCCCGGCTTCGACGGCGAAGCCCAGTCCCTGCTGCATGAGCTGACCGAACTGGTCGGCATCACCAGCCTGAAAGGCCTGCGCCTCATCAACCGCTACGACGTGGAGGGCATCGACAAAGAACTGTTCGACCGTGCCATCCCCACCGTGTTCAGCGAGCCGCCGGTGGACGTGACCTACAACACCCTGCCCGAGGCCCAGACCGTCTTTGCGGTGGAGTACCTGCCCGGCCAGTTTGACCAGCGCGCCGACTCCGCTTCCCAGTGCATCCAGCTGCTCAGTCAGGGCGAGCGCCCCGACGTGCGCAGCGCCAAGGTCTACCTGCTGGAGGGCGAGCTCTCCGCCGACGATCTGGCTGCCATCAAGAAGTATGTCATCAACCCGGTGGAAGCCCGCGAGGCCAGCCTGGAGGAGCGCACCACGCTCAAGATGGAGTTCGCCGTCCCCAGCGCCGTGGAGACGCTGACCGGCTTCATTGAGATGGACGACGACGCCCTGGAGGCCTTCCGCGTAGAGAAGGGCCTGGCCATGGACCATGCCGACATCGTCTTCTGCCAGGACTACTTCAAGAGCGAACACCGCGATCCCACCATCACTGAGATCCGCGTCATCGATACCTACTGGTCCGACCACTGCCGCCACACCACCTTCGGCACCATCCTGGACGACGTCCAGATCGACGACGCCGTGGTCCAGGCTGCCTTTGACCGTTACATGGCCCTGCGTGCCGAGACCGGCCGCGACAAGAAGCCCCGCACCCTCATGGATGCGGCCACCATCGGTGCCAAGGCCCTGAAAGAGCGCGGCATCCTGAAGAACCTGGACGAGAGCGAGGAGATCAACGCCTGCACCGTCAAGATCAAGTGCGACGTGGACGGTGAACTGCAGGATTGGCTGTTCCTCTTCAAGAACGAGACCCACAACCATCCCACCGAGATCGAGCCTTTCGGCGGCGCGGCCACCTGCATCGGCGGCGCCATCCGCGATCCCCTGTCCGGCCGCAGCTACGTCTATCAGGCCATGCGCGTGACCGGCGCGGGCAACCCGCTGCAGCCCGTCTCCGAGACCATGGAGGGCAAGCTGCCCCAGCGCAAGCTGGTCACCACCGCCGCGGCAGGCTATTCCAGCTACGGCAACCAGATCGGTCTGGCCACCGGTCAGGTCAGCGAGCTGTACCATCCCGGCTACGTGGCCAAGCGCATGGAGATCGGCGCCGTTGTGGGCGCCACCCCGGCCAGCCATGTCCGCCGCGAGACCCCTGCCCCGGGCGACGTTATCATTCTGCTGGGCGGCCGCACCGGCCGTGACGGCATCGGCGGCGCTACCGGCTCCTCCAAGGCGCACAAGCTGTCCAGCCTGGAGACCTGCGGCGCCGAGGTCCAGAAGGGCAATGCCCCCATCGAGCGCAAACTGCAGCGTCTCTTCCGCCGGGAGGATGCCTGCCGCATGATCAAGCGCTGCAACGACTTCGGTGCGGGCGGCGTGTCCGTTGCCATCGGCGAGCTGGCCGACGGTCTGTCCATCGACCTGAACAAGGTCACCAAGAAGTACGAGGGTCTGGACGGCACCGAGCTGGCCATCAGCGAGAGCCAGGAGCGCATGGCTGTAGCCGTGGCCGCCAAGGATGCCGACGCTTTCATCGCTCTGGCTTCCGAAGAAAATCTGGAGGCCAACATCGTGGCCACCGTCACCGAGGAACCCCGCATGAAGGAGTTCTGGAACGGACAGGCCATCGTCGACCTGTCCCGGGAGTTCCTGTCCTCCAACGGCGCCGAGCGTCACGCCAGCGCCCACATCCTGCCCGGCCGCACCTGGCAGCCCCAGTGGTCCGGCCGCACCTTCCCCGAGAAGATGCACTCCCTGGTCACCGACCTGAACGTCTGCAGCCAGAAGGGCCTGGGCGAGCGGTTTGACTCCACCATCGGCGCGGCCACCGTGCTCATGCCCTACGGCGGCAAGTACCAGCTGACCCCCGCCATGGCCATGGCTGCCAAGCTGCCCGTGGACGGCGAGACCACCACTTGCTCCGGCATGGCCTGGGGCTTCAACCCCTACCTGACCGAGGCCGATCCCTACCGCGGCGCTTACATGGCCGTGGTGGAGAGCGTGACCAAGCTGGTCTGCGCCGGCTTCCGCCACACCGACGCCTACCTGACCTTCCAGGAATACTTTGAGCATATGGGCACCCAGCCCGAGCGCTGGGGCAAGCCGCTGGCCGCTCTGCTGGGCGCACTGGATGCCCAGATGGGCCTGGGCATCGCCTCCATCGGCGGCAAGGACAGCATGTCCGGCAGCTTTGAGGGACTGGATGTTCCGCCCACTCTGGTCAGCTTTGCCACTGCCGTCGGCAACACCCGCAGCGTGCTGAGCCCCGAATTCAAGAAAGCCAACAGCGCCGTTGTCATCCTCAAGCCCCAGTACAAGGACGGCCTGCCCGAGATCGGCAGCCTGTTGTCCATCTACAAGACGGTGGAGCAGATGATCGACGAGGGCAAGGTCCTGGCAGCTGCCACTCCCGGTTACGGCGGCGTGGCCGAGGCTCTGTTCAAAATGTGCGTGGGCAACCATGTGGGCCTGCGCCTGAGCGACAACGTCAACGTGGCCGACCTCTTCAAGCCCTGCTATGGCGCGGTGATTCTGGAACTGCTGGATGCTTCCGCCGGTCAGTTCCTGGGCTTCACCACCGTGGATTATGAGCTGGTGGCCGGCGGCGAGGCTGCCGACCTGGCCGCCCTGCAGGAAGTGTGGGAAGCCAAGCTGGAGCCGGTCTTCCCCTACCGCAAGGCTGGCGACGCAGTGTCCGCTCTGGAGTATGACTGCAAGCATCAGGTTGCACCGGCTGTCCGGCTGGCAACGCCCAAAGTGGTCATTCCCGTCTTCCCCGGCACCAACTGTGAATACGACACCGCACGTGCCTTCCGCCGCGCCGGCGGTGACCCGCGCATCCTGGTCCTGAAGAACCTGACCCCCGCCGATGTAGCCGAGAGCTGCGACGCTCTGGTCAAGGCTCTGGATGAGTCCCAGATCCTCATGCTGCCGGGCGGCTTCTCCGGCGGCGACGAGCCGGACGGCAGCGCCAAGTTCATCACTGCCTTCTTCCGGGCGCCCGCTGTGGCAGACGCCGTCAATCGCCTGCTCAACGAGCGCGAGGGTCTGGCCCTGGGCATCTGCAACGGCTTCCAGGCTCTCATCAAGCTGGGCCTTGTCCCCTACGGCGAGATCCGCCCCATCACCGAAAATGACCCCACCCTGACCTTCAACACCGTGGGCCGCCACCAGAGCATGCTGGTGCGTACCCGCGTGGCTTCCACCAAGAGCCCCTGGCTGTCCGAGTGTAGCGTCAACGACGAGCATCTCATCGCCATCAGCCACGGCGAAGGCCGCTTTGTCTGCAACGATGCCCTGCTCCAGCAGCTCATCGACAATGGTCAGGTCGCCACGCAGTATGTTGATCTGAACTGCGTGCCCACCATGGACCAGCGCTACAACCCCAACGGCAGCGTGCTGGCCATCGAGGGCATCTCCAGCCCGGACGGCCGTGTTCTGGGCAAGATGGGCCACAGCGAACGCAGCGCCGACAATCTGTACAAGAATGTGGGCGGCGACAAGTATCAGCCGCTGTTTGAGGGCGGCGTCAACTACTTCAAGCTGTAAGCATCCGCCCGCTGCAAAGAAAGTGAGGGATCGGTATGGATATTGGATTCGGAGTCGGCACCCTGCTTGCCGCCTGGAATATTCTCTACGGCGTGGCACGGTTTTCCTTTTACATTCTGGGCATCGTGTGCATGGTCAAATACCTGTCCGGCCGCCGGAATTGAGTTCCATATAAGCCGCGCTTTTGAATGCGCGCCATCCCGCCACACAGAAAGAGGTTACTAGTTATGCCGCATGATCGTTATATTTCTCCCTTCTCCACCCGCTATGCCTCCGACGAGATGCAGTTTCTCTTCTCGGACGACAAAAAATTCCGCACCTGGCGCAAACTGTGGATTGCCCTGGCCAAGGCGGAGCAGCGCCAGGGCCTGGACATCACCGACGAGCAGATCGCCGAGCTGGAGGCCCACCAGGACGATGTCAACTACGAGGAGGCCGCTGCCCGGGAAAAGCTGGTCCGCCACGATGTCATGAGCCACGTCTACGCCTACGGCCTGCAGTGCCCCCATGCCAAGGGCATCATCCATCTGGGCGCCACCAGCTGCTATGTGGGCGACAACACCGATGTCATCATCATGCGCGATGCTCTGCAGCTGGTGCGCAAGAAGCTCATCGGTGTGCTGGCCAACCTGGCCTCCTTTGCCAAAGAGTACAAGGACATGCCCTGCCTGGCCTACACCCACTGCCAGCCGGCGCAGCTCACCACCGTGGGCAAGCGCGCCACCCTGTGGATGAATGAGCTGTACATGGATGTCTGCGAGATCGACCACCAGATCGCCAGCCTGGCCCTGCGGGGCGTCAAGGGCACCACCGGTACCCAGGCCAGCTTTATGGAGCTGTTCGGCGGGGATTCTGCCAAGGTCAAGGCGGTGGAGGCCGATGTCTGCGCCCAGATGGGCTTTGACAAGGTGGTCCCCGTCTGCGGCCAGACCTACAGCCGCAAGGTGGACTACAACGTGCTGTCCGCCCTGGCAGGCCTCGCCCAGAGCGCCATGAAGATGGCCACCGACATCCGCCTGTTGGCCAACTTCAAGGAGATGGAAGAACCCTTTGAGAAGAACCAGATCGGTTCCTCCGCCATGCCCTATAAGCGCAACCCCATGCGCTGCGAGCGCATCTGCGCCCTGGCCCGCTACCTGATGGTGGACGTGCTGAATCCCGCCATCACCGCCGGCACCCAGTGGTTTGAGCGTACCCTGGACGACAGCGCCAACAAGCGCATCGCCATGGCCGAGGGCTTTTTGGCCGCCGACGCCATCCTGAACATCCTGCTCAACGTCTCCGACGGTCTGGTGGTCTACCCCAAGGTGGTCCGCAGCCGCGTTATGGCGGAACTACCTTTCATGGCCAGCGAGAACATCATGATGAAGGCCGTCAAGAAGGGCGGCGACCGTCAGGAACTGCACGAGCGTCTGCGTGAGCACGCTGTGGCCGCTGCCGCCGTGGTCAAGCAGGAGGGCAAGCCCAACGACATGATCGCCCGTGTGGAGGCTGACCCCGCTTTCGGTCTGACCCGTGAGGAGATCGAGGCGGAGCTCTCCCCCGAGGCCTTCACCGGCCGCGCTCCCGAACAGGTGGAGGAATACCTGCGCGATGTGATCCAGCCCCTGCTGGATGCCAACCCCGAGGATGTGGGCCAGAAGGCGGAGCTGAGCGTCTGATTTTTCCCATCCTTTTGCCGTGCGGCTTTCCTGAATCTGAAAAAAGCTGCGCGGAGCATCTCACAACACTTTAAGCGGCGCATCGCTGCGGCCGCCCCTGCCGGCCGGTATCTGCCGTCGGCATGCGGGCGCCCGGCGATGCGCCTTTTTGAAGTTTTTTCGCGGCCGTACAACTTGTATTCTGTCCCGTATCCTGACGTATCGGAGGGTTTCATCATGCTGCAAAGACGTTCTTCTTCCCTTGCCACCATGCTGGGCATCGTTGTGCTGGTGGCCGTGGTGCTGTTTCTGCTCATGCATCCCGGCCGCGCACCGGTCCAGCCGGCCGACTTCGCCGCCCTGTCTGCGGACGCCTCCTGCAGTGCTGTGACTTCCTCCACCGGGGACGGCTTTACCTTGACGGTGGATCTGGATGACCCGGATTACAGCGCGGGACAAACGGTCTACCAGGGCAGCTACGGCACCATTGTGCTGGAAGCCGTGACCAACGTGAGCGATACCGGCTGTACCCTGCAGTTTGCAGCCAGCGGCGGAATGGATGCCGACGGCAAAGCCTGCCTGGTATCCGGTGCCGTTCCGGAGGAAGACGGCAGCCTGCGGACAGCGGAGGTGAGCGTATCCCCCGCCGGGTACACCGCCGCCATCGGGCAGGATGCGGGGTTTACCTCCTCCGGCAATACCTTTGCCATTGTGGTGACCGGGACGGATGAGGCCGGGGGCTTGGCCACACCGGAAACTTCCTCCCGGCAGGTGACCCTGACGTTGCGCAGTCTGCCGCAGATCACCTTTACCCAAAAAGGCTGAATCCGGCAGGCGCGTCCGCCTTTTCCGCCTCGGCATACAAAAAAGCTCCCCGTGTTCACTGTGTGAATCACGGGGAGGTTTTTTCATTTTTCGGTTTTCTGCGGCGGGGCGGTTTTCCTGCGTCTGTATGCCAGGAATTCCAGGATGCCTCCGGCGAATACCAGGACCAGAAAAACGCCGGTCCAGAGGAGCCAGAGATTGTCCTGCCCCGGCGCGTACTCCCAGTGGAAGAGGCAGCCCGCCGCGAATCCCAGGAGATACCCGGCCGCTGTAAAAGCAGGAAGAAGCTTTGCCCCAAAAAGGATACCGGACAGGGCGATGACCACCGCCCCCACAGCAAACAGATCCAGCGGCCACTCCTTCATGCCGTGGAGAAAGAGCAGCGGAAAGCGTACAGCGAGAAAGGCCCCCGCCAATACCGCCAGCGAGACCAGACCGGACAGTCGTTTGTTCATCCCGATTCCCTCCCCTATCTTGTACAGCAGATCTTTTCTGTATCTACAGTGTAGCACGGGATGGCTCCGGGAAGCAAGCGGACCGCCTTATGTTTTCACGCAGCAAGGGCAGCTTTCCGGATGAGGAGCTGCCCTTGCGTGTTTTTACCATTGGATCCGGTGAGCCCTGCCGCAGCCGGATTCAGACGGCGGGAATGCTGTCGGCTGCCACCGTGCCGGATTCCGCCAGACGGTCCAGACCTTCCTCATAGCTGGGGGCAGTGGCGTCGGTAAGGGTAAGGCTGTAGTAGGCAAAGTCGTAGCCTGCGCCGGTCAGCACCCGCTTGAGGTCGGCCAGCACGGTGTCCACGTCCGCCTGGGTGGGGGTAGTGGGCCAGACTCCCATAATACTCAGTTTGGTGGGGATCTTTTGCAGCAGGGATTTGTCAAAGGGCGCATCCAGAGGCAAAAGGTCGGCATATTCCTGGGGCATCACGCTGCTGTCCTCGGTATATCCCAGCTGGATATCGCAGCTGCGCTGTTCTGCGCCGTAAGTCCCCGTAAACTGATACTGGGGCAGCTCTTTTTGCAGAATTTTCTCCACAGCGGCGGCAGCTTCCTCCCCCATGCGGTATGCGGTGTTCCAGCGGCGCTCCACCATCTGTTCGTGGCGGGACAGCCCCTCCATGCCGCCCTCATCGCTGGTGAAAAGCCAGAATTTGGTGGTCACGTCAAAGCGGGTATCCTGGCTCTGCTCCGACTGCACCCAGGTGCAGTAGGTCCAGAAAGAGCCGCTGTCCTCCCTTTCCACCGTAAAGGTCTGGCCGGGATAGAGCTTCTCGGCGTAAGCGATGGCGCGGGAGTTGGCCCAGGCGCGGCTGACGGGGTCGCCGTAGATGGCGTCCGCCGCCAGAAGCATGGCAAGAATCAGCAGCACGGCCACGATTCCGGCCGCAATGCGTTTGGTATATGTTTTCATTGTTTCTTCCCCTTTCCTTTCACAGCGTAGCGCAGCAGCGACGCGGTCAATGCGCCCACCAGGCAGATGACCGCCAGCAGTGAGGCAGGCATCCAGACGCCCTGAAAATAGCTGAACAGTGCGCTGGCCGGTGTGGTGTAGTCCATCATGGTAAACAGGCTGGGCAGGCTCTGGATGGGCACAATGGCCGCTGCCAGAATGGGCACCAGCTTCCAGATGCCGTCGTCAAACCAGCGGGCAATGCCGCAGGTCAGCGGGAAGATGACAAAGACCAGGCCAATGGCGCGGCCGCTGCCCATGATGGCCATGCCCAGCAGCAGGCCCACCACGATCACCAGAAGGAGCCACAGCGAGACCCGGGCCTTGACCTTGTGCAGCACGGCGCTGTCATCGGGCAGGGCGGCGGGGGCGGGGCTTTGTGTGCCCAGCGCCTCCCAAAGTGTGCGGCAGTCCTCGCACTGGGCCAGGTGCGCCTTGACCATGGCTTCACTCTCGGGTCCGGCGACGCCGTCGCGCACCAGCGGCATCAGGTCCTGTATCACGCCGCAGGGCAGCGCTTGCGGGGTCTGCGGTGCGGTGTTTTCTACTTTATTTGGATTCATCCCAATATCCCTCCTTTTGCAGGGTGGCTTTCAGCCAGGTTCGGGTGCGGTGTTCAATGACGCGGGCACTGTTCTCACTGATGCCCAGCCGGGCGGCAATCTCGGCGTAGGTATAGCCCTCCGCCCGCATGTACAGTACCCGGCTGCTGCGCTCATCTTTTTGGGTCAGCAGGTCACGTACACGGCGCAGCGTCTCCCGGGCGTCACTGTCGGCGGCAAAACGGTCCTCCAGATACCAGTCCAGCAGATCGTCCAGATCCAGCGCCGGGCGGCGTTTACGCAGACTTTCCAGCCAGACGTTGCGCGCTATGCCGAACAGCCAGGTCTTTGCCGCACAGTCGCCCCGGAAAAAGGGCAGCCTCTTCAGCGCCCGGAGAAAAGTCTCGCTGAGGAGGTCCTCCGCCTCCGATGTGCTGTGCGTCAGAGAGCACAGATACCGGTAGACATCCTGCCGGTAAGCCAGATACAGCTGTTCGATACTCGATTGTGCCATGCTTCCCCCCTTTCCGGGCCCTGTCCCCCTTTGTGCGGCGGACGGTGCCCTGTGAACTTCGGCGCCTTTCCGTGTCAGGCTGCCGGTGCGGCCGCGGCCCGGCAGCCTTCGCTGCGGAAGGCGTTCACCCATATGTGCGGCCCAGGGGTTGAATATTACAGGCCCCTGAAAAAAGTTTGTCGCTCTCTGCAGTCGGGGCGGTCGGGCAGACAAAAAGCGGGCGGAGAGCCTTGGCTCCCCGCCCGCTTGCATCAGTTATGGATGAGAATCTGATTTCCTGTGCCGGTTCCCGACCGCGTCACAGGAGGTATCCGGTCCTGCGATCAGGCGTTCAGATACTTCTTGATGCCTTCCGGCAGAGCTTCCTCGGTGGAGGAAACGGTGATGACGACCTCGACGGAGTCGCGGGTGATGGCGTCGATCTTATCCAGAACGGCGGTGGCAACATCCATGTCGTGGTCAACAATGCGCAGGATACCGTCAATGAACAGCTCGGTAATATCGTAGTTGCCGGCCAGAACGCCTGCGACAAAACCATACAGCATGTCGCCGCCCTGAATGCGGTATTCATCCACGTCCAGCAGACGAGCCTTGTGGTTGATGCTCGTGGTCAGCTTCATCGACTTTTCAATCACGACGATGTTGCCGGAAGTGGTCTGGGTGGCGTCATTGATCATATCGATCATGGTCTTGGTCTTGCCGGCGCCCTTGGGGCCAACGATCAGCTTAATCATAGGGGGTACCTCCTTCAAATTTACAGAGCCCGCCCGTCCGCGGCGGACATGGACTTTATCCGTTCAGCTTGGCCTCGAGCTCCGCCTTGCGATCCTCGTAGCCGGGTTTGCCCAGCAGGGCAAACATGTTCTTCTTGTAGCTTTCCACGCCGGGCTGGTCAAACGGGTTGACCGACAGCAGATACCCGGACACGGCGCAGGCCTTCCAGAAGAAGTAGATCAGGTAACCGACATCGTAAGCGCTCAGGCTGTCGACCTCAATGACGCCGAGAGGCACGCCGCCGTCGGTGTGGGCAAGAATGGTGCCCTCCATCGCCTTGCGGTTGACCACGCTCATGTTCTGATTGGCAAGGAAGTTCAGGCCGTCAAAGTTGCCTTCCAGCTCCTCAATATAGAAGTCCTCACGGGTGTTCTTGATATCCACGTAGGTCTCGAACATGGTACGGCTGCCATCCTGCAGGAACTGACCCATGGAGTGCAGGTCGGTGGAGAAAATGCAGGAAGTGGGCATCAGGCCCTTCTGGTCCTTGCCCTCGCTCTCGCCGAAGAGCTGCTTATACCACTCGTTCATCATGGCGAAGTCCGGCTCAAAGCAGGCCAGCGTCTCCACCAGCTTACCCTTGCGGTACAGGATGTTGCGGGTCATGGCATAGCGGTAAGCGTCGTTGTCGGGGCTGCAGACGCCGTAGGCATCGCAGGCATCGGCAGCGCCCTGCATGAGAGCGTCGATGTCAATGCCGGCGCAGGCGATGGGCAACAGGCCCACAGCGGTCAGCACCGAGTAGCGGCCGCCCACGTCGTCAGGAACGACGAAGGTGGGCCAGCCCTGGGCATCGGCCAGCTGCTTGAGGGTACCTTTGCTGCGGTCGGTGGTGGCGTAAATGCGCTTGTTGGCTTCCTCGGGTCCGACGGAGTCCTCCAGCAGCTTGCGCAGCACGCGGAACGCCAGAGCCGTCTCGGTGGTGGTGCCGGACTTGGAAATGACGTTGATGGAGAAGCGCTTGCCCTTGGTGATGCGGATGATGTCGTTGAGGTAGGTGGGCGAGATGGTATTTCCGCAGAAATAGATCTTGACGCCGTCCTCGATATCGTTATGATATACGCCCTTGCAGGCCTCAACCACAGCGCGTGCACCCAGATAGGAGCCGCCGATACCGGCAACCAGCAGCACGTCGGAATCGGAACGGATCTTTTCCGCCGCCTGCTTGATGCGGGCGAACTCTTCCTTGTCATAGGTGTGGGGCAGATCCATCCAGCCCAGGAAATCATTGCCGGGGCCGCTGTGATCGTTAAGCTGACGGTGGGCCAGTTCTACCTGAGGATAGATTGCGTCGTATTCTTCAGGACGGATAAATTTTGCCAGATGTTTGCCATTGAATTTGACACTCACTGTACAATCCTCCTTTATCTTTTGTAACTTCAATGATACCGTTTTGACACTTCATTGTCAAGCGAAATACGGCCGCTTTTCAACCGTTTTGCACAAAAAAATCACCGTCATCCCGGCACAAGTGATATAAAAAGGCAAGTCTTTCCAGGGATTGGCGCAGCATCGAGAAATCGTCCCGTTTTCTTTTCCGGTGCCCGTTTTTCCCGCCTTCTCAGCTTCCCGCCTTCTCAGCTTCCCGCCGGCTCACGGCTCGCCCGTAAGCAGCAAGGCATCGATAAGCCGTTCAAAGCAGAGTCCAAAGCTCAGCGCCGCCACGTCGCCTGCCGCAGTGACGGGGTAGGTCTCCAGCGTCTCCCCCGCCTGCAGAATGCTTACGCTGCCAACCTGCTGTCCCGCTGTGACCGGTGCTTCCAGTTCCTGGGGCAGGTCCAGACGAACCTCCAGAGCGGTGTCGTCCCCTTTCTTCATGAGATAGCGGCCCGGAGCTTCATAACTGAGGGCAACGCTTTCCTCGGCGCCGCGGGTCACAGGCAGCGTCTGGGGCGCATCCTCCGGCAGAGCGGCCTCGGCATTTTCATAGTTGGCAAAGCCGTAATCCAGCAGCGTGCGGGCCGCGTCAAACCGGTCTTTGCTGCTGGGCGAGCCCAAGATCACCGCAATCAGCCGCAGGCCGTTTCGCTCGGCGCTGGCGGAGATACAGACCCCGGCCCCGCCGGTGGTGCCGGTCTTGAGGCCGGTGATGCCATCATAGCTGTGCAGCAGTTTGTTGGTGTTGACCAGCTGAGTGGAGCCGTCCCGCAGATAGTCCATCCAGACGGTGCAGTAGTCCGAGATCTCGGTATGATTGAGGAGCATCTCCCGGCTCATGATCGCCACGTCCCGGGCTGTGGACAGATGCCCCGTCTCGTCCAGACCGCAGGCGTTCTTGAACTGGGTGTTGGTCATGCCCAGGCGGGCGGCCTCGGCGTTCATCTGCTCCACAAAGGCCGTCTCGCTGCCGCCGATGTACTCCGCCACGGCCACGGCCGCATCGTTGGCGCTGGAAATGCAGATGGCCTTGAGCATGTCGTTAAGGGTCATCTGCTCCCCCGGTTCCAGCCAGATCTGGCTGCCGCCCATACCGTAAGCGTGCTCCGACACGGGGACCATATCCTCCAGCGTGACCCGGCCTTCCTCCAGCGCCCGGAAGGTCAAAAGCAGCGTCATCACCTTGGTGATGGATGCGATGGGGCGCTGCTCGTCGGCGTTTTTCTCATACAGCACCGTGCCGGAATCCTCATCGATAAGGATCGCCGCCTGACAGGGCAGGTCAAAATCTGCCTGTGTGGCAGGCTGAACCTCCAGTGCTGCGGTGCGCAGCGCGGCGGCAGGCGTGAGCGCAAACGCCGCCAGCAGAACCAATGCCAAGAACCGTTTTTTCATATCGGGCCGCCTCCCTGACCGTTGTCGTCAATCTCGCCGCACAGAGAGCATGGCCCCGGCGGCACTTATCCAAACCTATGCGCGGGGCCGTCCAAATATGGCACCTTGCCCCGCTTGTGCTTTGGGCCCGGTTCCGATATAATATGTGCAATATCGTGATAAGAGAGGATGTACCCGCGCATGCGCGTCAGTTTTTATACCCTGGGATGCAAAGTGAATCAGAATGAATCCGGTGCCATGGCACAGCTGTTTGAGGCAAACGGCTACACTGTGGTCCCCGCCGGTGAGGAAGCCGATGTCTACATCGTCAACAGCTGTACCGTGACCAATTTCGGCGATCAGAAGAGCCGCAAATGGCTGCGCCGCGCCAAACGGGAAAATCCCGGCGCCGTGACGGTGCTCACCGGCTGCTACCCCCAGGCCTTTCCCAAGGAGGCCGCTGAAATCGCCGAGGCCGACGTGGTGACAGGGTCCGGTTCCCGCCGGGTCCTGCCCGAGCTGGTCCGCAAGGTGCTGGACGGCGAGGAGGAGCGCATTGTGGACATTCGCCCCCACCAGAAGGGCGAGCAGTTTGAGGAACTGCCCATCGAGCGCTTTGCCGAGCACACCCGGGCCTTTGTCAAGGTGGAGGACGGCTGCAACCGCCGCTGTGCCTACTGTGTGATTCCCCGGGCCAGGGGGCCGGTGCGCAGCCGCAGTGAGGAGAGCATTTTGCAGGAGCTGCGGCATCTGGCCGATGCCGGTTATCGTGAGGTGGTGCTGTCGGGAATCAGCCTGCCCAGCTACGGCCAAGATACGGGCACCGGCCTTGCCGAGCTGCTGGAACATGCTTCCCGGGTGGAGGGCATTGAGCGCATCCGTCTGGGCAGCCTGGACCCGGATATGCTGTCCGACTCAGACATTGCTCGCATGGCGGCCCTGCCCAAACTCTGCCCCCAATTCCACCTGAGCCTGCAGAGCGGCAGCTCCCGGACGCTGCGGGCCATGCGCCGCCCCTACACCGCCGAGCAGTACGCCGAGGTCGCCGCCAAGCTGCGCGCCGCCTTCGGGGAGGAGAACACCAGCCTGACCACCGATGTCATCGTGGGCTTTCCCGGGGAGACGGAGGAGGACTTTCTGGACAGCATGGCCTTTGTGCAGGCTCAGCGCTTTTTGAAGGTGCATGTCTTTCCCTACTCCCGCCGGGCCGGAACCCCTGCCTTTGATTTCCCGGGACAGGTCCCCGAGCACGAGAAGGAGGCCCGCAGCCGCCGCATGACGCAGGCTGTGGAGCAGGTCCGCGCCGAAGTCGCCGCCGCCATGGCCGGACACCGGGCCAGCGTGCTGCTGGAAACGCCCCTGTCTGCCAACACCTTTACCGGATACACCAGACAATATCTGCCTGTGGTGGTCTGCGCCCCGGGGCATGTGTCCGGGGATATCGTGGAGGTCGTCCTGGGTGAATGGGACGGTCAGCGCTGCCATGCCGCCCCTGCCGAGGGCTGACGGCGGGATTTTCGCCGCCGTGCTCTTTTCCGCAAAACTTTTTTGGTGCCCGGCTCGTCTTGATTGAACGAATCGTCGTTACTTTTTATCTGCTTTCAAACTTTTTTGAAAAAAATCGAAAAAAGTTTGAAAAAAGGGGTTGACTTTTTACCCCTTCGCGGATATAATAATCAACGTTGCAGCTGCTACGGCGGTTGCGAAGCTGGGAAATGGCCCGGTAGTTCAGTTGGTTAGAACGCTAGCCTGTCACGCTAGAGGTCGTCAGTTCGAGCCTGATTCGGGTCGCCATTTGCTGTTATAGCTCAGTCGGTAGAGCGCATCCTTGGTAAGGATGAGGTCGGCAGTTCGAATCTGCCTAACAGCTCCAGCGCAAACCCGCAAAACAACGTTAAGGCGTTTGTTTTGCGGGTTTTTTATTTTACTTTTTCATGGACGATTGTTGCGTATTTTTCGGAATTTCGCTGCAAATCACCGCATAAGCCAACAAAATCATATAGGGCATCTTCCTGCCATTGGGACACAGCAAGAAGGCGGCGGGCCGCCCCGGTTTGGGGTACCCGCCGCCTTGCTGTCCTTCCGGTTAAGAAAAAGCACAGCCCGAACAGTTTGCTCGCAAGTTTCTTTTATGTTCCGGTCCTGCCCGGCAGATCCTGCTCCTGAAAAGATGGTTCCGGCGCTTATGACTCCATAGAATACAGCACATTGCCCTCTGCATCATAGCCGGTGTTTTTTACAATGTCGCCATCATATTCCGTAATGATATAATTGATCAGTTCTCCGTCCGGACCTGTGGTATCGGTCCGGATGATTCGGCCCTGCTCATCAAAAGCATAGTCAACACGGTATTCCAGATTTCCATCTGCCGAATATTTCTCCAAGGAAGATGCCTGTTCCGAGTCCTCCTCCCATCCATACAGCAAATAGCTCATCAGCTGGCCATCCTGTGTATAGGTATCGCTGCGAACCTTATGCCCTGCCTCATCGTACGTATACTCATTCACCGTTGCTATGGTGCCGTCCATTGGATAGCTTGCTTGTCTTACCAGATTGCCGGATTCGTCATAACTTCGCTCCTCGCGAATCAAGGAACCGGTAGACCCCACAAAACTGTATTGCTGCGTTTCCCGTCCCTGTTCATCGTAAAGAATGTCCACATGTCCCAATTCGGTGCCTGCCCCATCGTAATGCGTCACACCGCTGCTTCTGCCCTGTTCATCATATGTCAGAATGTGATACCAGCTCAACGCGCCGGTATCGTCAAATCCGCTTCTTTTGCGCAGCCTGCCTTCTCCATCGGTCACGTTGCCGCTTTCCAGCTCATCCATCTTCGCCTGGATTTCCGAATTTCCTCCGGTGAGTTCCAGTCCCTGACGCAGGGTCTCCAGCGCCGCGTCAAAATCCCCCTGACGGATATACACATCCGCCAGACGCAGCCACAGGTCGGCTTCCTGATATCCCAGTTCCCCGGCTTTCTCATAGTCTGCCAAAGCGGCGGCCAGATTTTCAGCTGTTTCACCAGCTGCAAGATAAGCCTCTCCTCGACCGACATAGGATTCCAAACGGTTGGGATCGATCTGGATGGCCTCCGTAAACGCCAAAACGGCCTGTTCGTAGTTTTGTTCATTGAGATATCGCCTGCCCAGGTCATATTGCTCCTGCCAGCTGTCTGCCGTGCTGCATCCAACCAGCATTGCCAGGCACAACACCAAAGCAAGAATGCGATAAGGCATATATTTCATACCTTTTCTCCTTTCAGATCTTTGCCTTTATTCTAAAACAGATACCCATTCCTTTCAATAAATTTTCCTTTTCTTTTCTGCCGGCCTGTCCGGCACCGGTCTGATCTTGCCCATTTCCGCACTTGACGACAGCGCGTCCGTCATACTATTATGATAAAGATATCCGGCCGCTGAAAGCGGCATATGCGATGGAAACTAGCGCTGCTTTGCGGATTCATGAAGCATCCTGTGTAAACGGATGCAGTAACTCTATTTTATAAAAGGATGTGTGCCGTATGTCGGATGCTTCTTTGAAAGGGAAAACTGTTGTTCTGGGCGTCACCGGCGGCATTGCCGCATACAAGATTCCCAATGTTGCCCACGCCCTGGCCAAGCTGGGTGCCGACGTTCATGTGCTGATGACCAAAAATGCCACTGAGTTCATTGCCCCTCTGGTGTTTGAGACACTGACCAACAATCGCTGCATTGTGGATACCTTTGACCGCAACTTTCAGTACGATGTGGCCCATGTGTCGCTGGCCAACAAGGCAGACCTGATGCTCATTGCCCCGGCCACCGCCAACGTCATTGCCAAGATGGCCCACGGCCTGGCCGACGACATGCTGACCACCGTCACGCTGGCCGCCACCTGCCCCAAGCTGGTTGCCCCGGCCATGAACACTCACATGCTGGAAAACCCCATCACCCAGGATAACCTGAAAACCCTGGAGCGTTACGGATTCACCGTGATCCCCTCCGGTTCGGGGCTGCTGGCCTGCGGAGATACCGGCTCCGGCCGTTTGCCGGAGGAGAGCGTTCTGGTGGACTATGTGGTGCGTGAGCTGGTCTGTCCCAAGGACATGGCCGGCATGAAGGTGGTCGTCTCGGCAGGCGCCACCTGCGAGCCCATGGACCCGGTGCGCTACATCACCAACCATTCCACCGGCAAGATGGGCTGCGCCGTGGCCCGGGCCTGCATGCTGCGGGGCGCCGACGTTACTTTGCTGTGCGCCCGGGACGCAGGGCTGAGGGTGCCTTTTGTCCGCAATGTCCCCTTTGTGACGGCCAAAGATCTGTTTGAAGCTGTCAAGGAAAACGTAATGGATGCGGACGCTCTTGTCATGGCGGCAGCGGTGGCCGACTACCGCCCCGCTGTTGTGGCGGAGGACAAGGTCAAGAAGGCGGATGGTGCCCTCTCTCTTGCGCTGGAGCGCACCGACGATATCCTGGCCTGGGCAGGTGCCAACAAGCCGGAGAACCTCTATCTCTGCGGCTTCTCCATGGAGACGCGGGACCTCATTGAAAACTCCACCGCCAAGCTGCACAAGAAAAACCTTGACCTCATTGTGGCCAACAACCTCAAGGTACCTGGCGCGGGCTTCGGTGTGGACACCAATGTGGTGACGCTGATCTCGGCCGACGGTGCAGAGTCCCTGCCCCTGCAGAGCAAGGACGCCGTGGCCATGCGCATTGCCGACGAGATCGTGAAGCACCGCAAGGCCAAGCAATAAAACACCTGCCTCTGCCCTGCCACACAATAACAAAGATACCCCGCTTTCCGGGCAGAATCATTCTGCGGAAACCGGGGCATTTTTTTGTGTTGTCTGCACTATGGGCAAAGGCTGCTGTGTCAGGTCAGCATCAGGAACATCCAAAGAAGGGCGGACAGGGGCATTCAAGACGCTTTCCATCCGGTAATCCTGCTGCGCGGCTGTCCAGGTTCGTCCTCCGCAAAGAATGCGGCAAGGACGGCAAAGAGAGCGCTGCAAACGCCTTCATGGGTTTCTCCCTCTGCTGCGGGGCAGGTGAAACTCCTTCCCAGTCGGTTTTATCCTATTTTTCTGCACACAACAATACAAAAGCCACCCGTCTGCGGGAGAACAGCTTCTCCGCAAACGGGTGGTTTGTTATCGGGATTTACTTGCTCAGCTCGGCAACTGCGGCTTTCAGCGCGTCAACGCGGTCGGTATTCTCCCACTTGACGCCCAGGTCCTCGCGGCCCATATGGCCGTAGGCAGCCAGAGGGCGGTAGATGGGCTTGCGCAGGTCGAGGTCGCGGATGATAGCGGCCGGGCAGAGGTCAAACACCTGCTTGACCGCCTGCTCAATGACAGCATTGTCCACCGTGCCGGTGCCGAAGGTATCCACCATGATGGAGACCGGCTGTGCCACGCCGATGGCGTAGGCCAGCTCCACCTCGCAGCGTTTGGCAAGACCTGCAGCAACCACGTTCTTGGCCACCCAGCGAGCCGCGTAAGCGGCGGAGCGGTCCACCTTGGACGGGTCCTTGCCGGAGAAGGCACCGCCGCCATGGCGCGCCATACCGCCGTAAGTGTCCACAATGATCTTGCGGCCGGTCAGACCGGTATCGCCCTGGGGTCCGCCCACCACAAAACGACCGGTGGGGTTGATGTAGTAGCGGGTGTTCTTATCCAGCAGTTCCGCCGGGATGGTGGCGCGGATGACCTGCTCGGTGATATCGGCACGCAGCTGGTCCATGGTGATCTCGGGGCTGTGCTGGCTGGAAATGACCACGGCGTCCACCCGCACCGGGCGGCCGTCCTCATATTCCACCGTGACCTGGCTCTTTCCGTCGGGACGCAGGTAGGGCAGCGTGCCGTTCTTGCGGACCTCGGTCAAGCGCTTGGCCAGCTTGTGGGCCAGGCTGATGGGCAGGGGCATCAGTTCGGGGGTCTCGTCGCAGGCGTAACCGAACATCATGCCCTGGTCGCCGGCACCGGCAACGTCGTCGTTGGTACCCAGCGCAATATCGGGGCTCTGGCCGTCGATGTTGGTGATGACGCCGCAGGTATCGGCATCAAAGCCGTACTTGGCGCGGTCATAGCCGATGTCCCGGATGACCTGGCGGGCAATGGTCTGGATATCCACATAGCAGGTGGTGGTGATCTCACCCATGATGTGGACCAGGCCGGTGGAGCAGACCGTCTCGCAGGCAACGCGGGCGCCGGGGTCCTGCTCCAGGATCGCATCGAGGACGGCATCGGAGATCTGGTCGCAGATCTTGTCGGGATGGCCCTCGGTAACGGACTCGGATGTGAACAAGAATTTGGACATGTTTGTATAAACCTCCCGTCAAATTGGTCAGAAAGGCAACCGCCGGGATCTGGTGGTAAAAACAAAGGGCGCACAGCCCAACAGAGCTGTGCGCCCAGGGCTTATCTTTCGGTTCCCCGCAGGAATTGGCACCTTACGCTCTCGCGCAGGTTGTCGGGCTTCACAGGGCCTGTTCCCTCAGCCGCTCTTGATAAGTTGCTATTCTGATGTCTGGAGGAAATCATACCATTTTACTGCGTGGATGTCAACCTTCCATTTTGATACATTTCGACTTTTTTGTACAAACAGCCGTTTTTATTTCTTGCCGTGCAGGATGGGCGACAGGGGCTTGTAGATCAAAAAGCACACCACCGAGGACAGCAGCCCTTTGACCAGAGTGAACGGCAGGTTGAACAGGATCAGGCAGCTGAGCAGGCTGGTGACGTTGGGGTTGATCTCCTGATAGGCTGCAATGATGGCGTCCATGCCGCCGAAGGCTGCCGCATATACCGGATAGCTGAAGAAGAAGTTCACCGGCACACTGAACACCGCCATGGCCACCGAGCCGATGAGAGAAGCGATGATGGCCGTCTTGCGGGTCTTGTTGTGCTTGTAGATCAGGCCCGCCACGCCCACGAACATGGCGCCCATGGCAAAGTTGCAGACCTCGCCGATGCCCAGCGTGGAGCCGTGGAAAATAGCAGCCAGAACGTTCTTGACCAGGCAGACCACAATGCCGTACACAGGGCCCAGGCTGAAGGACGCCAGCAGCGCCGGCAGTTCGGACAGGTCCATCTTGACAAAGGACGGAATGAGCATGGGGATGGGGAAATCCAGCATCATCAGGATGCAGCCCACAGCGGACAGCATGGCGGTGACGGCGAGGGGACGAATCTTACTGTTGGTTTGCATAACATTACCTCCCGGCCGGAAGCGCAAAACAGACAACCGGCCATTTCAAAATTTTTTTGAAAGCCGGCAACAAGTTTGAACCGGGAGGTTTGTCGGGTCCCACCCACCGTCTGCAAAACAAAACGCCCTGTCGGGTGTGCAAGGGTACACACCGACAGGGCGGAAATGCAGGCATAGCAAACAGCTTCCGTTTCTTCCATCCGGACTTTAACCGTCGGCCCCGGAATTTCACCGGATCAGCGCCTGCCAATACGGCAGACGGTCGCGGGCTTTACCGCCGGTAGGGAATTTCACCCCGCCCTGAAACAGACTTTCTGTCCCATATTATAGCAGATGTTTTGAAAAATGCAACCATCCATGCTACAATATCGGTAGCCCGTGCTTTGCGGTCTGACCGGCGCGGGTGCTCACCCTTATAACTGAAAGGCTATTTTCTTATGAACGAAATGATCGAAACCAAAACCGAAGTCCTGTCCTGGCTGGCCGGTTTCGGTGAATATGCTCCCCTGCTGCGGATTTTGCTGGCCGTTATTCTGATTTTTGTAGGCTTGTTCGGCGCACGGCTGTTCCGCTGGATCTTCCACCAACTGCGGGACAAGCTGGCCTCCAAACTGCCGGAATGGCTGCAGATTCTCTTTGACGGCTGTACCGAGCCCGCCATTCTGTTTGTGCGCTGCCTTTTGTGGTACTTTGCCTTCCTGATTTTTCCCTGGGCTTTTGACGCTGCCTCGCCGGTGTGGAAAACTGCCGGAACCGTCATGGCCATTGCGTCGGTCTGCCTGTTGACACAGGGCCTGTGGAACTCGGCCGGCCTCTGCCGTCTGCTGCTGCGCAGCGCTCAGAACCGCCTGGACCTGGAAACCAACAAGACCATGAACAGCTTCTTTGAGAAGATCTATCGGGCACTGGTGCTGCTGTTCGGCGGCATCCAGGTGCTGAACCTTCTGGGCTGTGAGGTCAACACCCTCATCACCGGCGCCGGCATCGCCGGACTGGCTGTCTCTCTGGGCGCACAATCCACCCTGTCCAATCTCATCGCCGGAGCCTCCATGGTCATTGAGCGCCCCTTCGGTATCGGGGATTATATCACCCTGGGCAGCTTTGAGGGCACTGTGGAGGACATTTCCTTCCGCTCCACCCGCATCCGCACTCTGGACAACAGCGTCATCACCGTGGAGAATTCCAAGGTCAGCGCCGAGTACATCTGCAACGCCACCACCCGCCAGAATCGTCTGCTGAGCATGACGGTGGGCGTGACCTACGGGACTTCCAGAGAACACCTGGAAACCCTGTGCGACGACCTGCGGGCCATGCTCAAAAAAGACCCTCAGGTCCTGCCCGAGTCCGTTTATGTGATGCTGTCCAACTTCGGCGCCTCCAGCATCGACATTGAGATCCGCTGCTACGTGACCGCTCTGGGCGGCGATGAGTTCCGCGTGCTGAAAAGCCGTCTGAACTGGCAGATCATGGTCATCATGGAAAAGGACGGCTGCGACTTTGCCTTCCCCTCCACCAGCGTCTATCTGGAAACACCGGTGTCCGTCTCCTCCCCTGCCGCCCCCGACGACGGCAAAACCGAGTAAGCACTGCGCTACATGGCTGCCGGGCCGGCATTTCCGCCCCCATCCGGCAGCGCCCCTGTCAAAGATACAGCCCCCGCCTCCGGGAACCTTCCGGAAGCGGGGGCTGTTCTGTTTCTTTTCTGAGGCGGGGCATTTCAGGCATTCCCTGTGTCGCCGCCGTCGTTGGAGGCGGAAGAGGCATCCCCGCCGTCATCCCCCGCTGTGTCGCCGGAGTCTCCGGTTTCCCCTCCGTCGCCGGAATTTGTATCGGTTTCCGGTGTGGGAGTCGGGGTTGGGGTGGGATCGGCAGGCAGGAAATATGCCACAATGTCGCCGTCACTGCGCTGATAAGAGACATCCAATGTGCCGTGGTCGGTGGGGGTAAGGCCCTTGCCGTCCACGTCCAGAATGACGTTGGCGGCCATGCGCATCTTGTAATCCAGGTTGTTGGACGTGCCCAGCAGCACCGAGACGCGCCCCTCATAAAGGAAGTTGATCTCATCCTGGTCCCGCAGGGAAATCATGGTGACGCCGTCCAGAAGCTGCTGTTCCTCCATCTTGTCAACGATGGCAAACAGCGTGTCGTTGACTTCGTAGGGGTCCTCCTCTTCCGTTGTGTCGGACGCATCGGAGGAGGCCTCCTCCCCGTCCAGAGGTTCCGTCTCATCTTCAAGAGCCGTCTCTGCGGTTTCCGGCGTAGCGGCAGGCAGAGATTCTCCATCTGAGAGCATCAGGTAAGTTCCTGCCGTCAGGGCCCCGTTCTGCTGCACTGCGGCATCCAGAAGGATCAGGCCGTCCGGCTGGGTGTCGGCGGTGCGCAGCACCTTGAGGCCGTCGCTGAGCACCAGCCATCCGCCTGTCGCCTCCATGGCAAAACGCTCGGTGGCAGGCTGGACCTTGATGACCACTGTGCCGGGCAGCTGGATGTCGACCTCCACCACGTCCAGATAGGGCAGCTGTGTCTGCAGCTGCTGAGACTTTTCCTTTGTGGAGAATCCAAAGAGGTTGTCCCCTGTCTGGACGCCCAGCAGGTCGATGATCTGCTGCTCGGTATAAATGCCGGTGTTGGCCGGGGTGGTGCGGTCAGTGTTTTCCACCCGGAAGCCGGTCACCTTGAACAGCAGATTGACAGACAGCACCACACCCACTGTCAGTACCGCCAGCAGGCACAGCACACCCACAATCTTGCGGCGGCGGCGGATGCGCATTTTCTCCACCTGAGTCACCCGGCGGGGCGGACGGGCTGTGCCCTGCCGGTATCCCGGCGCCTGGGGATTGGCGGGCTGGCTGCGGTAGCGCCTGCGCCCGGCGTTGGCCGCCGGTCTTTGGGGCGTACGGAGAGGCTGCTGGCTGCGGGTTTGCTGCCCTGTCTGCCGCGGCGGTGTCTGCTGGGAGGGCTGCCGGTTTTTCCGGCGGAGATCCCCTGCGGCTTTTCCGCTGCGGGGCGGCTGCTGCGGTGCTGTGCCGCGCTTTTCCAGCCCTACTCTGCTGCTCAGACCCTTTTTGGGCGGCACCGCCTGCCGCGGGCGCTGGGGCGGGTTCTGTCTGGGTCGGGAGGACGCGTGGGATGCCGCGCCGGACTTTTGCCTGCGGCTTTGTACGTCGCGGTCCATGCCTCCACCTCTCTTTCTGTAAGTTCCAAAAGAAAACGAAACCGCCAAACCCTGCCGCAAAAGCGGCCGCTGCCGTCTTGGGGCGATTTGGCGTTACTGCAGCCGGAAAGGCCCCAGGCTTCGTTTTGTATTGTCGGGACGGGCCTGCTGTCCCCCTTTTATGCGGATCGTCCCCTGTCTCAGGCGCAGAGCTTTTTGAGCGCCGCCCAGATCAGGTCCAGACTGTCGGGACGACCCAGCGTCTTGGCATTGCGCCCCATCTCGGCCAGGCGGCCGGGCTCGGACATCAGCTTTTTGACTGTCTCAATAAGCTTGTCGCCGGTGAGGTCTTTTTCCTCAATGACCACCGCAGCTCCGGCATGCTGCAGTTCCATGGCATTGTAATACTGGTGGTTTTCCGCCACATTGGGGCTGGGTACCAGCACCGCCGCGCGGCCCATGACCTCCAGTTCAGCCAGCGTCAGCGCACCCGACCGGGAGATGACCAGATCCGCCGCGGCCAGCAGCTCGGGCATGTTGTCGATATACTCCCGGACCACCAGGTTCTTGCCGGGGGCAAAGCCTTTTTCCTTGCCCAGGTTGCGGAACAGCTCGACACCGCGGCTGCCGGTGGCATGAAGGTGCAGGATCTTCTGCTGTGTCTTCTGCTCCCAGGCGCAGAGATCGGCCACCACCTCATTGATGCGGCGTGCTCCCAAGCTGCCGCCAAAGCTCAGGATGACCGTCTTGTCCCCGGCATCCAGTTTGGCGCGGGCAGCGGCCCGGTCCTGCTCAAACAGTTCGGGGCGTACCGGGTTGCCCACTACAATGGTCTTGCCGGGAGCGCCCAGCTTCTCCACCGCAGCCTCGCTGGCCGCCATGACCAGATCGACCTCCTTGGCAAGCAGCTTGTTGGTCACGCCCGGGAAGGCATTCTGCTCATGGATGGCGGTATGAATGCCCTTGCGGGCCGCCGCGCGCACAATGGGTCCGCTGACGTAGCCGCCGCAGCCGATGACCAGATCGGGTTTGACCTCCCGCAGAATCGCCGCGCAGCGGGGCCCGCTGATGGCCAGGTGCCACACCGCCACCAGGTTGCGGCCGATGTTTTTGGGAGTCAGCTTGCGCTGAAAGCCGTTGATCTCAATGTGATGGAAGGGATAGCCCGCCTTGGTGACCAGGCCGTACTCCATTCCCTCCCGGCGGCCGGCAAAATGAATCTCCGCCGCAGGATCTCCTTTTCGGATGGCACCGGCAATCGCCAGCGCAGGATTGATGTGCCCGGCAGTACCGCCGGCTGCAATCAGCACACGCATACATAGCCTCCCGTTAACATCAGACTGTCAAAACAGATAAATTCAGATGGAATGGGCCGCGCCGCCCCGCCGATAAACGCTGCGGGTACCGTGCTCCAGCTTTTTGGCAAAGGCCTCCAGCTTGCGGCGTCGGCGCTCCTCAATGCGGGCATTGCCTACCCGGGAAATACTGAGCATGACCCCCATCTCACCCAGCAGCATCAAAAGGCTGGTGCCGCCCGATGAGAAAAAGGGCAGGCTGATACCGGTATTGGGGATGGTGTTGGTGACAACGCCGATGTTGCAGAACACCTGCCAGGCGATCTGGCCCATGATGCCCACCCCCAGCATGCTGCCGAACAGGTCCGGGGAGCGCATGGCAATGAGAATGCCCTGAATGATGAGGGCCGCGAACAGCAGAATACAGACCAGCGCCCCGATAAAGCCCAGTTCCTCACACAGGACGGGGAAAATAAAGTCGTTGGTGACCTCGGGCAGCCACTGATGCTTCTGGCGGCTGTTGCCGATGCCCAGACCGAACAAACCGCCCGATGCAATGGCATAGATGCTCTGCTCGGTCTGGTCGGTCATGGTGGAGGTATCGCTGGAAAAAAGGGTCCAGCCGTCCAGACGGGTCTGGACATAGTTGTCCTGACTGGTCAGCATATACACCACGCCGATGACGCCCACACTGAGAACCGGCAGCATCCACTTGAGACCACATCCGCCGCAGATCAGCATGGTGAAATAGATCATGAGGATCAGGATGATGGCCGAATAGTGGGGCTGGCGGAAAATGAGGAACAGGGTGGGGATCAGCGGCAGAGTGGGCAGGATGATGCCGTAAAGCAGCGAGCCTTTCTGCTGCTGGTGAGCATCCACAAAGGCAGCGGTGCCCAGAATGGTAGAGAACTTGGCCAGCTCGGAGGGCTGAAAGGTAACGCCCGCGATCTCCACCCAGCGATAACATTTTGCGCTGAGGTTGGTGGGGTTATTGCTGAACAGTGCCGCTGCCAGCAGCAGCAGGGTGAAGAAATACAGATACCAGGTCAGGTGACGCAGGGCGCGGTAGTCGGTGAAAGAGATACCGAACATGATTGCCACGCCGGCCACAGCAAAGCCGAGCTGCTGCCGGATCTGGCTGAAACTGTCTCCGCTTTCCTGATAGGAAACCGAGTAACTGGCCGAGAACAGCACCACCAGCCCGTAGGCGATGATGACAAGAAGTGTTACCACGAAATACCATGAAAGCGGCCCGCGGTCTTTTTTGCGCAGAGGAAGATCCTTGCACATCAGAAACGCGGGTCGGAAAAGTACTTTAAGGAGTGTCGAAATATCCAAGGGGAATGCCTATTTCCTTTCCGTCCGGCCCCGGGCGGGCCGGACCCGGCGGGGCGGCGTTTTGCCCCGTGCTCAGGTCAGGTAAATGTACAGAACGCCCAGCAGCGCCCCCATGAGGGCAATAAGGCTGAAGAAGGCGTCGATGCGTGCCTCGCGCCAGCCGCGCATCTCAAAGGCATGGTGGATGGGCGTCATGCGGAAGATGCGCTTGCCGTGGGTCAGCTTGAAATAGACCCGCTGGATGACCACCGTCATGGCGTCCCAGATATAGACGATACCAAAAAAGAGTACCAGTTCGGGACGGCACATCACAAAGGCCAGGGCCGTGACGATGCCGCCCAGGAACATGCTGCCGGTATCGCCCATGAACACCTTGGCCGGATAGAAGTTCCACACCAGGAAGCCCGCGCAGGCCCCCGCCGTGGCGGTGGCCAGGATAGACACATGGTAGAAGCCCAGCAGGCTGGCGCCCACCAGATACCCCAGCATGGACACAAAGGTAACGCAGGAGTCCAGACCGTCCAGGCCGTCGGTGAGGTTGACGGCATTGACCAAAAAGATGATACCAAAAAAGGCAATGGGATAGTAGAGCAGCCCCAGATCAAAGGCCCCGCCTCCCGGCAGGGTGATGACAGTGGTGAGCAGCCCCAGCGCGTTGAGCCCGAACAGAAACCCGCCGGTAACGGCAAACTGCATGACCAGTTTCTGCCATGCCACAAGGCCCAGGTTGCGGTGGCGCACCACCTTGACAAAGTCGTCCAAAAATCCGATGAAGCCGGACCCCAGGGCAAGGAACATGACCAGCAGCACTGCCTGAATCTGCTGTGCCCCCACCAGTTCCGGCGCATAGCGGCGGAATCCCACCAGCACCAGAAGCAGTGCAGCCACAATGCCAAGAATGAAGCACAGGCCGCCCATGGTGGGTGTGCCCTGCTTTTTATTGTGCCAGGTCGGTCCGCTCTCGCGGATGGTCTGGCCGAAGTGCAGCCGGTGCAGGGCGGGAATCACCACGCAGCCGGACAGCGCCGTGATGGAAAACGCAGCGATCGCCGCAGCGACCAGCATCCAGGAGACCATCATCCCCATGAAAGAACTCCCCCAAATCTCTATCAGTTTGGCTGACAATCACGCCAGCGTCTTGTAAAACTGTTCCAGCACCTGGTCCAGCTTCATGGCATGGCTGGCTTTTGCCAGCAATGCATCGCCCGCGTGTACATTTTGCCTTACATATCCTACCACTTCTTGTTCGGTTTCGCAATGCAAAGTTGTTACACCTTTCCCGGCGGCAGCCTGTGCCATGGCGGCGCTCCGCGGGCCGTAGGCGATGAGCAGATCGACGCCTGCCTCGGCAGCCCACTCGCCCACCTGGCGGTGTGCTTCCTCGCTGACGCTGCCCAGCTCCAGCATATCCCCCAGCAGGGCAATGTGGCGGTCTGCCTCCTGGCTTTCCAGCACGCCCAGGGCCGCACGCATGCTGTCGGGGCTGGCATTGTAGCAGTCCTCGATGATGGTGATGCCCGCCTTGCGGACAATGTTCTGCCGCATGCCGGTGGTCTGGTAATTGCTCAGGGCCGCCGCACACCGGGCGGGGTCCAGCCCCAGCCGGGTGGCCGCCCCATAGGCCGCCAGCGCATCGCTGACCGTGTGCAGCCCCACTGTGGGGATATGCACCGGGAACTCGCCGTACTCCCTGTCGGACAAAAGGAAATCCGTGCCGCTGTCCCCTGCCGTGATGTTGAGCGCCCGCACGTCGGCGTCGGAGCTGTCGATGCCGAACCACACCGGGCGCAGACGGCCGGGAAGCTTGGCCTTGGGCAGCATGTCGTCGTCAGCGTTGAGCACCAGCGGCGCGCCGTCGGGCAGGCCATAGCAGATTTCAAGCTTTGCTTTCAGTATATTCTCGCGGCTGCCCAGATTTTCCAGATGGGACACTCCGATGCGGGTGATGATGCCCGCAGCCGGCCGGGCCGCGCGGGTCAGCCGCTCGATCTCGCCCAGGTTGCTCATGCCCATCTCCACCACCGCATACTCGGTGGCATCGTCCAGGCGGAACAGCGTGTTGGGCAGACCGATCTCGTTGTTCTGGTTGCCCTCGGTCTTGAGCGTATTGCCGAAAGCGGACAGCACCGCGTAGCAGAATTCCTTGGTGGTGGTCTTGCCCACGCTGCCCGTCACGCCGATCATCAAAGGGCTGAACAGCATCCGGTAATTGGACGCCATGCGCACCATGGCATGATGACTGGACGGCACAATGACGGTGCGGTCCTCCGGGACGCCCTCCACCGGATGGTTGGCAATGATGTAGGAGGCTCCCGCACGGTAAGCTGCGGCTGCATAATCGTGGCCGTCCACCCGCTCTCCCGGAAAGCAGACGAAAACACATCCCGGCACCACCTTGCGGCTGTCGGTCACAACCTCGGTGATGGGGTCCGGTTCCGCCAGCGCAAGGCCGGCCAGCAGTTGATTGGCATGGATGGGTTTCATCTTGCATCTCTCCTTTTCATTCCCGCAATGGTTTGTCACGGTTGTGTCAGGGCTTATTCGCCGCCGTCTGTCGCGGTATCATCCGAGGAAGCGGCTGGGTCCGCCGTATCCCCGGAAGTGGTATCCGAATCGCTGCCCGTACCGTCGGCAGCAGGCTCTGCAGTATCTGCCGCCGAGGCAGTCTCGATGGTGACAACGGTGCCCATGGCAACGCTGGTGCCCTCGGCTACGCTCTGGGAGGTGACCAGGGCGTTCTCGTCGCCGTTGATCTGGGCATTGATGCCCGCAGCACTGAGCATCTGCGCTGCAAAGCTGCCGCTCTTGCCCACCACATTGGGCACATTGACCATGGTGTCGGTAGTGCTTTGGGTGTAGAGGTAGACGGTAGACCCCACCGGGACCACCGTGCCTGCCGCCGGATACTGGTGCACCACGGTGCCGGTGCCTTCCACCAGCTTGTGGGCAAGGCCCTTCTTGTTCATCTCCACCTGGGCGCTGACCCAGGAGTTGTTCCGGCTGACCACATCCGGCACCACCACGGTGGCGCTGGTGTCGTACTCGGGGTCGCGCTCCAGGCCCAGGTAGGGGGCAACCTCGCTGATGATGTTGCCCACCACAGGGGCAACGATCTGGCTGGCATAGTCGTTGGACCAGCGGGGGTCGTCCATCATGACGAAGACCTCGATCTCGGGGTCGTCGATGGGCAGAACCGCCGTAAAACTGATCTGCTTGTAGTAGTCGCCGTCCTCACGTTCGTCACGGCCCAGGTTTTCCGAGGTGCCCGACTTGCCGCCGATACGGTAGCCAGCCACATAGGCATTGCGGCCGCTGCTGGTGTCTGCCCCCTTGCCCACGACCTGTTCCATCATGGCGCGGACCTCGGCGCTGACTTCCTCCGAAATGACCTGGCGGCGGATGGTGGTGTCCACACTGGTGACCACATTGCCGCTCTGGTCGGTGATGGTATCCACCACATGGGGGGTGACCAGGTAGCCGCCGTTGACCACCGCAGCCACGGCGGTCGCCATCTGCAGCGGCGTGCAGGTCTGTGCCTGACCGAAGGAGCTGGAATCCAGGTTGGCCTCGGTCTTGGCCAGTTCTTCCTCATCGTGGTAGATCATCCAGCGGGTCTCGTTGGGCAGGTCCACGCCGGTGCGCTCGGTGAAGCCGAAGGCATTGTAGTAGTCGTAGAACACCTGCGGTCCCAGCGTCAGACCCACCTGGATAAAGTAGATGTTGCAGCTGTTGTTCAGAGCAGTGGCCATATCCTGCCAGCCGTGGGCGTCGTTGTTGGCGCAGTGGTAGGTATGCTCGTACAGCGCACTGCCCGCATTGATGGTCCAGCCCTCCTTACTGCAGTAGAACTGCTGGCTGGTATCCATCAGGCCGGAGTCCAGCGCTGCCGAGGCGGTGACCAGCTTGAAGACCGAACCGGGATAATACAGCTCGGTGATGGTCTTGTTCTTCCACTGAGCTTCCCGCATCAGGCCCTGCAGGTCGGAGTACTCGTCGTCCGAGATCTGGCCGTCCTCAATGATGCTTTGCAGCTTTGTGGTGCTGCCCAGGCGGCTGACCAGCGTGTCGATCTGCTCGGCCGTCAGAGTGCCGCTGTCCAGGATGGACTGCATCTCGCTGTCGTAGATGGTGTAGGGATCGTTGGGGTCGAACTGATTCATGGAGGCCATGGCCAGAATCTCGCCGGTGTTGACGTTCATGACAATGGCGCAGGCACGGCTCTTGACATTGTAGTCAACAATCGCCTGCTGCAAGTATTCCTCAACAATCGACTGGATATTATCATCGATGCAGAGATTCAGGTTCAATCCGTCGATGGGAGCATGATATTCCGACTCCGAGTCGGTCAGGTCGATGCCGCCCGCGCTCTGCAGCGACACACTGCGTCCCGGCGTGCCGGCCAGAATGTCGTTGTAGTAGTTTTCCAGGCCGTAGGTGCCGTTGCCTGAGCTGTCGGTAAAGCCCAGCACCGACGACAGAAATGCCCCGTAGGGATACTCCCGGGTGGAAGACTGTTCGGTGTAGAGGTAGAGCACCGTTTTCTCTGCCTGCTCGTTCAGGTCGCTGGCATACTGGAGAATGGCCTCGGCAGTGGGCATGTCCATGCCCCGGACAAGGACGCGGTACTTTTTATCGCTCATGGATAGATTGCTGGCCACGCTCTCCGCTGTGACTGCCCCGCCCGACAGCTCAGCGATTTTCTCGCCGGCCTGGGTGATATAGTCGGCACTGCAGCGGGAGGGATCGGCGATGATGTTCCAGACCACGCTGCTCTTGGCCAGCAGCTTGCCGGTGGAGCTGTAGATGGAGCCGCGGGTGGCCGGGATGGTGGTGTCGGAAAGCTGCTGCTCGGTGGCATCCACGCGGTAAGTCTCATAGTCCCGGATCTGCAGCACATAGAGCTGATAAACCAGCAGCCCGAAGCCGAAAATGAGAAAGGCGGCAACCAGGATCAGCGTGCGGATGCGCATGGCGTTGGAGGTGCCGAAGTTTTCGGACCCGGGCTTTTGAGAGTGATCGTTCGGATGATTGTTTGCCATGGTTCTAGGTTCCCTTTGCGATGGTTCGTCGGGTTCTGAATATGCAAAAAGCGCGCCTGCCTGCGTTTGCGAAGCCACGCTTCGCACTCGGCCGCACGCTTTTGCTGGGGCCGGGAACTTCCGGCCGGTGGTTCAGGGGTTGAAGTTGCCGATCAGGCTGAGGGCCGCCGTCTTTATGCCGGTAAGCAGTTTGGACAGATCGGACTGATTGCGCACGATAAGGCTTTCGCCCTCCATGGTGATGTAGGTGATCTGGCTGGCATCCGCCTTGACCAGACCCAGTTTGCCCTCGGCAATTTCCTGGATATTGGTGCTGCTGGTGATGTCGTCCATGCGGCCGGACAGGTAGTCGTAGGTGCTCTGCGCCTGCGTCAGTTCCTGGCGGGCGGACTCGATCTCTCCCGACAGCTCGGTGATGATGGCCTGGCTGTACAGCAGGCTGACCACCAGCCCCAGAATCAATGCAGCGACCAGCACCGAGCGCAGCGCAGCCACCGTCTGGCGAAGCTTGTCCAGACCGCTGCGGCCGCGGACCACCCTCACGCGGGGTGCCCGGTACTGGCCGGAGCTTTTTATTTTCGTGTTCAAATCATAGGCTGCCTGTGTCATGGGCAAACCCTCCCTTCCCTGCCGCCCCCCTCGGGCACGGCGTTACAGCTTTTCCAGCACACGCAGCTTTGCCGAACGGCTACGGCGGTTTTCATTGAGTTCATCCGGATCGGCCTCGATGGGATGACGGGTAATCAGTTTTGCTTTGGCCTTGCCGCCGCACACGCACACCGGAAACTCCGGCGGGCAGGTGCATTTCTGCGCCCAGCGGCGGAACTTATTCTTGACCAGGCGGTCCTCCAGGCTGTGGAAGGTGATCACGCACAGCCTGCCCCCCGGTGCCAGTGCCTCGAAGATACCGTCCAATCCCTCGTTGAGGGCGTCCAGCTCTCCGTTGACCGCGATGCGCACCGCCTGAAAGGTCCGGCGCGCGGGATTCTTGTTCTTGCGGCGCTCGGCGGGCGGCACCGCGGAAGCCACCAGCCCGGCCAGCTCCATCGTGGTCTCGATGGGATGCTCGGCCCGGGCGGTGACGATCTTTCCGGCAATCTGCCAGGCATAGGGCTCCTCGCCGTAATCCCGCAGAATGCGGCAGAGTTCTTCACGATCCAGACTGTTGACAAGGTCCGCAGCGGTGGGGCCGCTCTGGCTCATGCGCATGTCCAGCGGCGCGTCGGCGTGATAGGAAAAGCCCCGGGCCGCGTCGTCCAGCTGGTGGCTGGAAACGCCCAGGTCCAGAAGCGCCCCCTGGATGGAGTCGATGCCCAGTTCCCGCAGTACCCGCGGTGCCTCGCGAAAGTTGGCCCTGACCACAAGGGCGGGTAAGCCCTTAAGCCTTTCGGTGGCGGTTGCCACCGCATCCGGGTCCTGATCGAGCGCGATCAGCCGCCCTGTGGTCAGGCGCTTGGCAATTTCGCACGAGTGGCCGGCGCCGCCGGCTGTGCCGTCCAGATAGGTCCCGGCCGGGTCAATGGCCAGTCCTTCCAGACACTCGTGAAGCAATACGGGAACGTGGTGAAATTCCATCCTTGGTTACATCCTTTCGGCAGCAATGGTCCGGCAAAGGCCGGATCAGAAATCCAGGTCCTCCATGGCCGCGGTAAAGTCGTCATCCGCCCCCTCCTGGGTTTGGTTCCATGCGGCGGTGTTCCAGATTTCTGCAAACTCCCGGTTGCCGATGATGGTAACGTCATGGTCCAGACCGGCGTAGGCACGCAGCTTGGCAGGCAGCTGGATACGCCCCTGCTTGTCGGGCGTAACCTCCACCGCCGAGCTGTACAGCATACGGGTGACCTTGCGGCCCTTGACCAGGCCTTTTTCCTCGATCTTGTCGGCGACTTTTTCAAACTGTTCGGCAGGAAAAGCCGCCAGGCAATGGTCGAGCCAGCAGGTCACGATAAACGTCTGACCCATCTCCTCGCGGAACTTTGCGGGGAAGTTCAGCCGGCCCTTGGCATCGACCGCATAGTCATACTGACCCATGAGCACGGCGCTTTCCCCCTTTCGACAATTTTTCACGTACGATTGTCTGTCTTGTGTTGAAAACCCGGTTGAAAGTGTTAATAACTCTCCACTTTTAACCCCGGTCAACCACTTTTACCCACAATCGCAGTTCTATAATACCAAATCCCCCTGTAAAAAACAAGCCCGCAGCGGTCGAAAACCGCTGCGGGTCATAAAATTTTCATATTTGAAACAGTCGTAAAACCGGGTGGGGAGACTGCTTTTTCACCGTCTCCGCTTACTTGCTGCCGCGCATGCTCTTGGCGGTGGCGTTGCGCAGATTCATGCGGGTGTTCTTGATGTCCGCAATGCTGCGGGCCAGCGTCTCCTCCGAGTTTTTCAGGATAGTTTCGCAGTATGTAGTGGCACTCTTGCTGATCTCCCGGGCATGGGTCTGGGTGGTGGTGAGAATTTCCACCGCGCGCTTCTGGGCACGCTTGACGATCTCCTGATCCGACACCAACGCCTTGGCGCGCTCCTCGGCCTGCTTGATGATGTTGTCGGCTTCCTGGCGGGCCTCCTGAATAATGCGCTCCCGATCATCCACGATCTTTTTGCTCTGGCGCATCTCATCGGGCAGGTTGGCGCGCACATCGTCGATAATATCGCGCATCTTGTCCACGTCGACCACACGCTTGCCGGCGGAGAAAGGCATGGCAGTGCCCTCCTCGAGAGTCTCTTCCATCAAATCGAGCAATTCATCAACATTCATGCCTGTACCTCTTTCTGGTAACGAGTGACAAGGATCTTGCCGTAGGTGTACTGTTTGACCTTGGTCAGTCCGCCCACTGTCTCCGGCAGGCGGGCGTCCCGCTCGCTCTCACAGATGACCACGCCGCCGGGCGCCACGTTGGGTTCCAGCAGGGGCAGCACTTTGGACAGTGTATCATGGGCAAAGGGCGGATCCAGCAAAACCAGGTCGAAAGGTTCCCGTACGGACGCCAAAAAAGTAAACGCATCGGTGTTGTGCAGGCGGCTTTTGGGCGCAACGCCCGCCGCCCGGCAGTTGGCCTGCACCACGGCGAAAGCCTCCCGGGAGGCATCCACAAAGTCGCAGCGGGCCGCCCCGCGGGAGAGAGCCTCAATGCCCAGCTGTCCGCTGCCGGCGAACAGGTCCAGGACCCGCGCCCCCGGCACCAGAAACTGCACGCTGGAGAACATGGCTTCCTTGACCCGGTCGATGGTAGGACGGGTGACATCCTGCCCCGGCAGTGCCTTGAGGACCTTGCCGCGCGCCGTACCCGCAATGACACGCATACCGCGCGCCTCCCTTCTGCGTACTTTTTCGGTGCTACCATTATGCGTGTTTTTGACTTCCTTGTCAATAGCCGATCTCCCCTTGCACAGGAGGCCTGTGTGAAAAAACGCCCGCACCAGGCATCCCGCAAAACAACGGAATACCGTTTTTTGTCAGTTTACAAAGCGGCAGTTGGGCCAACCGGACCGCTGCCATCCCAGCCGCCGCCCACCAATTGTACCGTGGATTTTTTGTTTTTGAAAGTTTTTCAGTCCTGCCCCGCCGGAACAGAATGCTCTTTATGCGCGCAGAGCGTTGTAAATCTGCTCTGCCTTTTTGTGGCTGATGCCCGGCACCTGTTCCAGGTCGGAGATGGAGGCCGCACGCACGTTGGCCACCGTCTTGAAGTGCTTGAGCAGCGCCGCCGAGGTCTTTTCCCCCACCCCGGGCAGAGAGGTCAGAGTTGCCGCATAGGACCGCTTGTTCATAAGGCGTTTGCGGTAGTCGTTGGCATAGCGGTGGACCTCATCCTGGATGGAGGTGACAAAGGTGAAGATGCCCCGGTTGCGGTTGATGGCAATCTCCGAGCCGGTGTCGTCCACAATGGCGCGGGTGCGGTGGTGGTCGTCCTTGACCATGCCGAAGAGAGGCACCCCCGCCAGCTGGGTACCCTTCAGGGCCGCCCGCACCGCCGACACCTGTCCCCTGCCGCCGTCCAGCAGGATCAGGTCGGGCAGCACCGAGAACTGATTGGTGGGGGCGTCGGGCTTTTCTCCCCGCTTGGCGGCAGCATATTCCTCCGCCCGGCGGGAGAGGGCCTCTGCCATGGAGGCATAGTCGTCGGTACCCGCCACCGTTTTCATGCGGAACCGCCGGTAGCCCGCCCGCAAAGGCTTGCCGTCCCGGAAGACGATCATGCCGCAGACGCTGGAGCCATCGCCCCAGTTGGAGATATCGTAGCTCTCGATGACCCGGGGCGGCGTCTTGAGGCCCAGCATCTGGGCTGCTTCCTCCAGCAGCTTTTCCTCCCGGGTGTAGCGGCCGCTCTCCCGGGCCAGGCGCTCCACCGCGTTGGTGTAGGCCATGGTGACCAGCTTGGCCACGTCCCCCCGCTGGGGCACATACAGGTTGACGGTACTTCCCCGCACCTTGGCCAGAGCTTCGGCCAGGGCTTCGTGGTCCTCGGGGAGGGCATCCACCGCGATGGTTTTGGGCACGTTCTCCCCGTCCAGGTAGTACTGGGGCAGAAATTCCTCCCGCAGGGCTGCAATGTCGGAGGTGTCGTGGAAGAGAAACTCCCGCTTATCGGTGAGGCGACCGTCCCGGTAGCGCAGAATGGCCGCACAGACCGCGTGGGTGGTGCCTGCAAAGGCCAGCACGTCCATTTCGGCGTCGTTTTCCATGACCACCTTCTGCCCTGCCGAGACCCGCTCAATGGCGGCGATCTGATCCCTCAGCAGAGCTGCCGCCTCAAAGTCCAGCCGCTCGGAGGCGGCCTCCATCTTTTCCCGCAGCTGCCTGACAATGTCCCGCTTGCCGTACCGGATCATGCGGATGGCATCGCGGACGGCCTCGTTGTAGTCGGCACAGCTGATCTTGCCGCTGCACACCGCCATGCACTTGCCGATGTGGGCGTTGAGGCAGGGCCGTCCCTTACCGATGTCCCGGGGGAATTCCTTGTTGCACCGGGGCAAAAGGAAGCAGTCCTGGGCCGTCTCCACGATCTCCCGCACGGCAAAGGCGGAGGTAAAGGGGCCGATATACTCGGCATCGTCGTCCTCCTTCTGCAGCACGGCGGAAATGCGGGGCCAGTCCCCTTTCGTCACCTTGACATAGCTGTAGCCCTTGTCGTCCTTGAGCAGGATGTTGTATTTCGGGGTGTGGGCCTTGATCTGGCTGGCCTCCAGCACCAGGGCCTCAAACTCCGACTGGCAGACAATGACATCGAAGTTGAAGGCATGGGCGATCATCTGGGTGACCTTGGCGTCGTGAGGCACTCCCTCCCGGAAATACTGGGAGACCCGGGTCTTGAGGCGCTTGGCCTTGCCGATATAGATGATGGTGTCCGATTTGTCCCGGATGATATAGACCCCCGGCAGCAGGGGCAGCATACAGGCCTTGCGGTAGAGTTCAGCTTTGGTCATGGGAAACGGCGCTCCTTGCCGCCGGATGGGGATACACCCAAAAAACGGCGAGTGGTTACCCACCCGCCGCAAATGATTTAAAGAGAAACTATAGCGCTGTGATTACTCGGAGAAACCGGAATCGACCAGCTTGACCAGGCCGTCAACAGCAGCCTGCTCGTCGGTGCCGTCCGCGATGATGCGGATGGTGGTGCCGCCCACAATGCCCAGGCTCAGAACGCCCAGGAGGCTCTTTGCGTTGACACGGCGCTCCTCTTTCTCGACCCAGATGGAAGATTTGTACTCGTTCGCCTTCTGGATGAAGAAGGTAGCCGGACGGGCGTGCAAACCAACCTGATTCTCAACGGTAACTTCTTTCACATACATAGTTATTCTCTCCTATTTCGAAAAGATATATGCCCATGCATTCACCGCGGGGCTCCCTCAGGCGGCTTTGCACTGGATTTCCGCCCTGAATTGATTATATTTTAACCTATTTTATGCCTTTTGTACAGTAGATTTTGTCAAATTTAGCAGGATTCCGCATTCCCGCCAAACTCGCGCCGCGTTCTTTGTGCAGGTTTACCAGTTTATTTTCAACAATGTTGTTCAGGAATACCGAAAAACCAGCGTTCAGTCGCCCGTTTTGCAGTTTTCGGGCGCTGTGTGGAACATTTTCACTTCCGGAATGTTCCCGGAAAAAGTCTTGCCGTTTTTCTGTAAAACATTCGTAAAGTCGCTTCCTTCCCGGTATCCCATCCGCAGATACAGAGCAATGGCGGCGCGGTTGTTGGCCAGCACCGTCACAAAGGGATGGGCGTGCTCCGGCATCTTTTTGCGGGCAAACTCCAGCAGTTTGGCCCCAATGCCCTTTTCCTGAGCGGCAGGAGCCACATACAGGCGGCCGATCTCCCCGGTCTTGTGGCAGACGCCCACAATGCCGTCCGGTTTGCCCGCCGTGCTGTGCAGGTAAAAAGCCCAGCCTGCCGCCCGGTCGGCGTCCAGACGCTGCCTCATGGCCTGGGGCGTATGCTTCGCCACAAAGTCCGGGGTACAGATTCCCTCATGGGACTGCTGCCAGCTTTCGCTGTAAATGCGGGCGGCAGCCTTCAGCTGGTCCTCGGTGCGGACGAGGGCGGCACGCTCGCTGCGCTTCCAGCTGGGCGGGGTCAGGGGATGGGTACGGCACCAGCGGTCGTAGAGGTCGGGGCGGCGGGCACGGGTGCGGGCACGGCTCTGCTTGCCCCGCCAGGCGTCGATCTTGTCATGGTCGCCGGTGAGCAGCACCGGGGGCACGGCACGGCCCTCCCACACCTCGGGGCGGGTATACTGGGGGTACTCGATGAGGCCGTCCCAGTAGCTCTCCTCCTGGTAGCCCTTTTCCTCGGCCAGCACGCCGGGCTGCAGCCGCAGCACGCTGTCCGCCACCACCAGGCTGGCCAGCTCGCCGCCGGTGAGCACATAGTCGCCGATGGAGATTTCCTCATCGCCGAAGGCCTCAATGACCCGCTCATCGATACCCTCATAGTGGCCGCAGACCAGAATCAGACTGTCGTAGGTGGCCAGCCGGCGGGCCGTCTGCTCGTTGTAGGGGGCACCGGCCGCCGTCAGAAAGGCCACATGGGGACGGGGTCTGCCCTGCTCCGCACACTGGGCCTGCACCGCCCGGATACAGTCGGCGATGGGCTGGGCATACAATACCATACCGCAGCCGCCGCCGTAGGGATAGTCGTCGGTCTGTTTCTGCTTGTTTTTGGTGTAGTCCCGGATCTGGTGGCAGTGGGCCTCGAACAGTCCCTTGTCGGCGGCCCGCCCCAGAATGCTGGCGTGGAGGAAGCTGTCGCACAGCTCCGGGAAAAGCGTAACAATATCAATGCGCATGGCTCAGTCCTCGTCTCCGTTGATCGGGGTGTCGAACATGCCGGGGATGGGCGTGACCAGCACGCAGCGGGCCTCCACGTTGATTTCCTGCACGAACTCCGGCACCACCGGGATCATGTGTTCCCCGCCGTCGGGGTCGGTGACGGTGTACACATCCTGGGCGGCGGGATGGCTGACCTCCGTCACCTTGCCGTACACCTGGCCGCTGGCGGCGTCCTTCACCTGACAGCCGATGACATCATCGATGAAAAAGCGCCCCTTGGGCAGCTTGGCCTCCCCTTTGCAGAGGTAAAGGGTCCGCCCCACCATGGCGCGGGCGGCGTCCATATCACCGACCCCCTCCAGGCGAACCAGCAGCATATTGCCCTGGGCACGCACCCCCAGCAGCCGACGGGCACCCGAGCCATCCGCGCCGGTGTACAGTGTCTTGAAGCCGGACAGAAACTTGACCCCGTCACACAGGGGCAGAGCTTTCATCTCGCCGCGGACGCCGTGGGTGGTGACGATCTTGCAGGCGGGCAGATAGTCTTGCATAGCAGTCTCCTTTGGAATTGTCTTGGGAAAAGCATACAAAAAAGGCACCTCGCACAGCGGCAAGGTGCCAGTACGTCTGGGATCAGCCGATCTCCACCACGACTTTTTCGCCCTGGCGGACGGCGGCGGCCCGCATGACGACGCGGATCGCCTTTGCGATGCGGCCCTGTTTGCCGATCACGCGGCCCATATCATCCTCGGCCACAGTGAGGTGATAGACGACGGTACCGTCCTCGCGCACAGGGTCGACCGTGACCTGCACAGCGTCCTTATTCTCCACAAGGCCGCGTGCGACTGCAATCAGCAGCTCCTGCATGGTGCGCCTCCGTTCTTGTTACAGGATCGCGGACTTCTTCAGCAGAACGCGGACAGTATCGGTGGGCTGAGCGCCGTTGGCCAGCCACTGCTTTGCCTTCTCGGCGTCGATGCTGACAACAGAGGGCTCCTTGGTGGGATCGTAGTAGCCGATCTCCTCGATGAAGCGGCCGTCACGAGCATAACGGCTGTCGGCGACAACAACGCGATAGAAGGGAGCTTTCTTGGCGCCCATGCGGCGCAGACGAATCTTAACCATGTTACTTTTCCTCCAAATTTCTGTTTACGGCCCTTTTTGGGGTGCCGGTTCTATCATCACCCTTGGGCCGTAAAGCCGTAAGGGAGATACCTTGGTTGTGTCCGGGGCTCAGCGCATGCCCCGCAGCCCGCTGAAGCGGCGCATAAAGCCTTTGGGATTGCGCTTGGCCTGCTTCATGAGTTTCTGCATCATTTCGTACTGGCGCAGCAGCTTGTTGACCGCCTCGACGGTCTGACCGCTGCCAGCCGCAATGCGGCGCTTGCGCTTGGGATTGATGATGGAAGGCTTGGCCCGCTCCTCCGGGGTCATGGAGTAGATAATCGCCTCAATGTGAGGCAGGGCCTTCTCGTCCAGGGCGTCAGGGTCGATCTGATTGCCCCCCGGCAGCATGGACAGCAGCGCCGAGGCTCCGCCCATCTTTTTGATCTGGGCAAACTGGGCCAGCATGTCGTTGAGGTCAAACTTGTTGGCCATCATCCGCTTGGCGGCTTCCTCGGCTTCCTTGTCGTCCTGCACCGCCTGGGCCTTCTCGATCAGGGAGAGCACATCGCCCATGCCCAGAATGCGTCCCGCCATGCGGGAAGGATAGAAGGGCTCCAGGTCGTCCAGCTTTTCGCCGATGCCCTGGAAGTAGATGGGCTTGCCGGTGACGGCCAGCACCGAGAGGGCCGCGCCGCCGCGGGTATCGCCGTCGGTCTTGGTTAGGATGACGCCGTCAATGCCGATCTTCTCGTTGAAGGTCTTGGCCACGTTGACTGCTTCCTGACCGGCCATGGCGTCCACCACCAGCAGGGTGTCGTCCACCTCCACCGTCTGCTTGATGCGGACCAGCTCGTCCATGAGAGCTTCGTCGATCTGCAGGCGGCCGGCGGTATCGATGATGACGATGTCGTTGCCGTGGTCCTTGGCGTAGGCCATCGCCTTCTGGGCGATGAGTTCGGGGCGTTCGGTGCCCATCTCAAAGACGGGGACCTCCGCCTGTTCGCCCACAATGCGCAGCTGATCGATGGCTGCGGGGCGGTAAATGTCACAGGCCACCAGCAGAGGGCGGCGGCCCAGTTTGCGGTAATATTTGCCGAGCTTGGCGGCGTGGGTCGTCTTGCCGTTGCCCTGCAGGCCGCACATCATCAGGACGGTCTGTCCCTTGTTCTTGATGTGGAGCTGGGTGGGTTCGTCGCCGCCCATCAGGCGGGTCAGTTCCTCATTGACGATCTTGACGACCTGCTGGGCGGGGGTCAGGCTTTCCATGACCTCCTGGCCCATGGCACGCTCGGATACCTGATTGCAGAAGTCCTTGGCCACCTTGTAGTTGACATCGGCCTCCAGCAGTGCCATGCGGACCTCCCGCATGGCGGCCTTGATGTCCGCCTCGCTCAGACGGCCCTTGCCGCGCAGCTTCTTGAATACGCCGGACAGGCGTTCTGTCAATGATTCAAATGCCATTGGGCGCTTCCTCCTGCGTACCGAGCCGTTCCAGTATGGTCAGCATCTCGTCGGTGTCCTGCTTGATGCGCGGCACCGGTGTGTACAGTCCCGAATTGCAGCAGCGGATCTCCCTGGCCAGCTGTTCCAGCCGTTCCAGGTCGGCCAGCATGGCCTGATGCCGCCGGGCATTGCCCAGTTTGTCCTCCATCTCCCGCAGGGTGGCTTCCCCGTGCTTGATGGCATCCCGGACACCCTGGCGGGAAATGCCGAAGTTCTCGGCAATCTCGGAGAGGGAGAGGTCCTCGTCGTAATATTCGGTGAGAATGCTGCGCTGACGCTCGGTAAGCACCGAACCGTAATGGTCCAGCAGGATGGAGAACTCCAGATCCTTCATTGTCTGTGCCAAGGTGGTGCCTCCTGTAGGTTCAGCGAACGGTGGTCTGTGTAAAGTTCGTTTCTTTACAGGTAGTGATTATAACAGAGCCGGAGGCGGGTGTCAAGCAGTTTGGCTTGCCAAACCCTCATTATTTTTTGCCATTCCAGCTCCTCCATCCGGTCTGCCGGGAATGCTAACCGCCGGATTTTAGGGGAATGGACCCGGTTTTCCACCGGAAATGGGCAGATATGGGAATCTTGTGTCCTTTGGCCCAGGATAAAACCGGACAAAACTTCTGCGCTGCGAGCTGCAGGAAAAGACCCGGCTTTCCTCCCCTCCCGCCATTTTTTCAAAAAAGGCAGTCGAATTTTGCGCACAGCGGGCGAAGATATGCTATAATAAGGAGGTATCTTTATAAAATCGGGACAATTTGAGGGGAGATTCCCCCTTTGGGATATGAGCCTGCGGCGGGGTGCCTGCGGAACAGCACTCCGGTATTTTCAGCGGCGGGCAGATTTTTTTCGTGTGAAAGGACGGTTTGTGCTGTGGGAATCCTGCAAAGCTACTATCAGGACGTGTACAAGTGCCCTGTCGTGGAGCTGTCGGGCTTTTCGGGGCGGCACGGGCTTCAGGCCAGCATAGCGGCTTATCTGGATTTCGGCGGAGCCACCGGCACCTGCAAGGACGGCGTGGCCGAGACCATGCTTGCCCTGGCCACCGAGCGCGGCACCCTCAAGCAGGGCATGCCGGTGGTGGAGGCCAGCTCGGGCAGTTTCGGCGCGGCGCTGGCCGTGTCCTGTGCCACCACCGGGCACCCCTGCATTCTGGTGGTGCCCAGTACGCTGCCCATCTCCCGCCGGCAGCACCTGCAGAGTCTGGGCGCCCGCATCGTGGTGTGCAGCAGCGGAGGCCGCAAGGCCCTGGACCGGGTGGCTGCCGACACCGCCGCCCGCTACAACGGTTACTTCACCAACTACTTTTCCAACGACGACAACCCTGAGTACCACCGCCGGGTCACGGGGCCGCAGATCCTCAAGGCGGCAGGCGACAGCATCGATGCGGTGGTCATCGGCGTGGGCAGCGGCGGCACCATCACCGGTGTGGCCGAGTACCTGAAAGCCTGGAACAGCATGATCCGCATTGTGGCGGTGGAGCCCAGCGAGTGCGCAGCCATCAGCGGCGGACTGCCGGGACACCACGGCATTGCAGGCATTGGCCCCGGCTTTGTGCCGGAAAACTACAACCCCTATGTAGTGGACACGGTGCTGACCGTTTCCACTGCCGACGCCGAGCGCGCCGCCCGGGAAGTGCTCTTCTTTGACGGCGTGCCTGCCTGCACCAGCGCCGGGGCTACTCTGGCAGCCGCCGTCCAGCTGATGAATGCGGGCAAGTCCCGCCGGCCCCTCTGCGTTTTTGCAGGGCGCCGTACTTACGAATGATCCTGCCCGCCGGGCAGACAAAAAGGATCCCGCAGCCGGAATTTTTTCCGTTGCGGGGTCCTTTCCTATTTATATATAAGGATATGTTGAATGGCAGCGCAGCCGGTACTGCACAAGCTGCCGCAAACAGCCCGCTATACGCCAGCCGTCCAGCCCCGGCACCGGAAGCAGATTGAAGCCTCCCACCAGCAGGTTGGCACAGGCAAACCACAGCCCGAAATAGCTGTATCCTGCCGTACCGTCCATCCAGGCAAGCATTGCCCCGGCAAACAGCAGATTGACGGCCGGGCCCGCTGCCGCCAGCAGCAGCTCCCTCCCCGGCGAAAGCAGCACCCCGCGCATGGAAAGGCAAAGTCCCGCCAGGGAGGCTTCCAGAGCGGGCAGCCGGTGCTCCAAAGTAATGAACACCATGATATGGCCGCACTCATGAAGCAGCGCGCACAAAATGCCCAGCCGGAACACTCCGGTGGAATCTACGGCCAGCAGCAGGGTATAGAAAAACAGCAGCGCACAGGGAGATTTCACCCGCAGGTTCAGTTCAGGCAAGACCCAGCGCCTGGGTGGGGTCGTAGCGGATGCCCGCGTGCAGCAGCTCAAAGTGGAGGTGGGGCCCGGTGACATTGCCCGTCTGCCCCACCGTGCCGATCTGCTGACCCTGCCGGACCTGCTGACCCGGCCGCACAAAGACATACTGCATATGTGCATAGAGCGTCTCATCCCCTGCCTCATGGAGAATGCGGACATAGTTGCCGTAGCTGCTGCCCAGCGCAGCCGCCCGCACGGTACCGTCGGCAGCGGCATAGACCGGGGTGCCCTCGGCGGCGGCCAGATCCTTGCCGGTGTGAAAGTCCTCACTGCCGTCGGCTGCCACCGGGTCCTGCCGCCAGCCGTACCCCGAGGTACAGCTGAATCCTTCCGGCAGCGGAAGGGCCAGGTCAAAGGCGGGCAGGTAGCTTTCCAGAGAGCTGCCCGCCGGGGCCTCCTCCGGGGCGTTGCGGCCATGGACGGTGCGGGCGGTCTCCCGGGTGGATGCTTCCCTGGTGAGGGTGGCAGCCACTTGCTGGGCAGCTTCTTCCAGGGCGTCGGCACCGGTCTGGATGAAGCGCACCAGCTCCCGCTCCTCCCCGAAAGCATCCAGCCCCTGCTCCTGCATGGCCCGGTCAAAGACTGTTCGCAGCTGGGCATACACCGGCAAATCCAGCGCTCTGGCCGCGTACACCCCCGCCAGAATCGCTGCACACAACAGAATCTGCGCCCAGAGGATCAGGTTATCCCCTGTTCTGCCGTCCTCCCGGCGGGCTTTGGGGCGAGGTGTCAGGTTCTCGGCCTCCTGCGTCGTCTCCGGCATGGGTTTGGGTGTCGCGTCCTCCCACATTTGGGCTGCCTCCCTTTCGTTTCGGCACAGCGTGCGGTTTGGTTCACATCCGATATCTATGCACAGCCGCCCGATTCCATACCCGCCCCGGCCGACACGCGCAAAAAAACGGTGCACGCCTCAGGGTGTGCACCGTTTTTATTGTATGAAAGTGTATGCCGGGAAACTCAGGCGCCCAATACCTGCGCCAGCATGTCCAGGCGCTGCTCCAGCAGTTTCTGAGGCTTGGTAAAGAGGCCGAGGCCCTGGGCTTCAAAAGTGCATTCCACGCTGGTGCAGTCACCGCCGCCCAGCAGGATGACGGTAAAGCTGCCTTTGACCTTGCCGTGGACAAAGGACCCTGTCATGCGGCGGGGCTTTTCCTTGCTGCTGAAGGTGATCTCGGTGCGGCTGCCGTCGGGGGCAAGCTCCACCACCTGCATGCCGTCGTCGCTGATCTCGGCAGAGGCCACATCCTTGCGCCAGTGGTTCAGCGCCGGATTGGACAGATACAGCCAGATCCGGCTGGGATCGCAGGAGAAGGTGCGGGTGAGTACACAGCTTTTCATTCTTTGCATCTCCTTCGCCGTTTCCCTCCCGAGAGAAGAAAAGGGCGGTTTATTTTCCAGTTACCAGTGGTTCTTATTTTTTGCTCCGACCGAACAGAGCGCCGAAAATACCGCGGAAACGGGCGGAGGACGCCGGTTCCTCCTTTTTGGACACGGCGTTTTCCCGGGCGGGCGAAGCCGCGGCGGCGGCAGGCTTGCGGACAGGCGCCGCAGGCTTTGCAGGGCTGTCCCAGCCGTGCTGGAAGTAGCCGTACATGGCCATCTGGCTGTCTACCGGCGGCTTGCCTTCCTCCGGTTTGACCTTGACATAACTGCCGTCGGGCAGCATGACCCGGGCGTTGACGGTATCCCGCAGCTGCAGGTCAAGAATGCCGTACAGCTGTTTGGCAATGGCCGGATCGTCGATGCGGACGCCAACCTCCACCCGGCGTTCGGTGTTGCGGGTCAGGAAGTCGCCGGAGGCAATATAGATGTGCATGCTCTCCCCCTGGCCGAAGCAGTAAATGCGGGAGTGCTCCAGATACCGGCCCACCAGGCTGCGGATGTGAACGTTCTCGGTCTTGCCGGGCACCCCTGCACGCACACAGCAGATGCCGCGGACGATCATGTCCACCCGCACACCTGCGCAGCTGGCCTCACTGATCTTGGCAATGATCTCAGGGTCGTTGATGGAGTTGTTTTTGAGGATCATGGAGGCAGGCAGACCATGCTTGGCCCGGGCGATCTGGCGGTCCATCTCATTCATCAGCACCGACTTGAAGCGCAGAGGCGCCACCAGCATGGTGTCGGCCTCACTGGTCAGCCGCTGCAGCGCCATGTTGTTGAACACTGCGCTGGCTTCCTCGCCGATCTCCTGGTTGGCCGTGATGAAGGACAGGTCGGTGTAGAGCTCGCTGGTCTTTTCGTTGTAGTTGCCGGTGCCGATCTGGGTCAGGTAACGGTATTTGCCGTTGACCTTGCTGGTGATCAGCGTCAGCTTGGAATGGACCTTGTAGTCGTCGAAGCCGTAGAACACAGTACAACCGGCATCCTCCAGCTGTTTGGACCAGTCAATGTTGTTCTGCTCGTCAAAGCGGGCGCGCAGCTCCACCATGGCCACCACCTGCTTGCCGTTCTCGGCGGCGGCGATGAGCGCCTGCACGATCTGGGAGTCGTTGGCCATGCGGTAGAGGGTCATCTTGATGGAGACGACATCGGGGTCGGCACCCGCCCGCAGCAGCATGCGGATAAAAGGACGGATGCTCTGATACGGGTAGGCAATGAGCACGTCGTGGTGCTTTGCCTCCTCATACAGATTGTAGGTATTGGGCGCCTGAATGGGTTTGGCCGACGGGTAGAACAGATCCTGTCGGCCGTCGGCGGCCATGCGGGAAGTCAGACGGTACATGCAGCCCAGATCCAGGGGCGATACCTGTGCCAGGCAGCGGTCGGAAGGGACCACCAGCTTTTCCCGCAGGAATTTGACAATATCCTGCGGAGCTTCCGGCCAGAACTGCAGCCGGACGGCCGCCAGCTTGCGGCGCTTTTTCAAAAGCTCGCTCATGACATCGCGGAAGTCGATGTCATGGTCCATCATGCCCTCGTCCACCGTAATGTCGGCGTTGCGGGTCACACGGAAAAGGCAGGATTTCTGCACCGTGCTCTTGCCGAACACCATGGGTGCAAAACGGGCAATCAGCTCCTCCACAAAAGCAAAACGGGTCTTGTCATCTTCCCGTACAAAGAGCACCCGCTCAAACTGGCTGTTGATGGGGATAATCCCGTAATGCACACCGTCATTTTTGCTGACCAGCTGCACGATGTAATAGGTCCCCTTGTTGCGCAGGAAGGGGAACGGATGGCGCTGGTCCACGATCTGCGGGCTGAGCACCGGGAAAATCTCATTCTGGAAATAGCTCTTCCAGGAATGCTCCTCCTTTTTGCTCAGGTTGTTGAAGTCCACCTTGTCGTAGCCGTTCTGGGCCAGCTGATCCAGCAGGTGCAGATAATATTTATCGCACTTGGCCTGCAGTTCCGCCACCCGCGGCATGATGGCCGCCAGCTGCTGGGATGCGGTCATGTGGGTCATGTTGTCCAGCTTGTTGTCCTTGAGCAGCGTCTGGTCATACAGTGAGCCCACACGCACCATGAAGAACTCGTCCAGGTTGCTGCCGAAAATTGCCTCAAACTTGAGGCGCTCCCCCAGCGGCACACCCTTGTCCTTGGCCAACGCCAGAACACGGCTGTTGAAGTCCAGCCAGCTGAGTTCACGGTTGATAAAAATCGAATCCATTGATGAATCCAAAGCGGTTCCCTCCCGTTTTAATCTGAAACGCAGACACGATCGCCCCATTCGTCCACCATACGCTGGGAAATGCCGCTGATTTCCACCAGCTGCTGCACCGTGTCAAAGCCGCCGTGCGCCTCCCGGTATTCCAGAATGGCACGGCCCTTGGCCTCTCCGATGCCGGGCAGAGTCATCAGCTCTTCCAGTGTTGCGGTGTTGATATTGACGGTCTCCCCCTGCCCCGCGGCGGAGGATGTATCCCATTGTGCCGCCTGCCCGGCCGCCTGGCTGAGAGACACAGCTCCCCGCGGCGCATACCCCGGCTGCCATACCGGTGCAATGCCGAACATGGCACCCAACCACAAGACAGCCAGCGCGGCAAGCGTTGCCGGGACCAGTACCCGGGCATCCTTTGCCCACCGCATACGCACCGCCCCCAACGCACTCAGATATTATTTTGATTATACCACGGCCCATCTTTTTTTTCATCCGCCGCGCGAAAATTTTACCATAATTTTATCAAAAACTTTTCTCCCTGCCCGGAACCCCGGTGCCGCTTGCGTTTGTCCCCGCAGTTTGCTACAATCGGAAGTATGTTCACCGCCTGCGGCCCTGATGTTTTCCGCCGCAGCCTGGCGCATTTCAGACAAAGGAAGTGCTTTTTATGCCCTACGATTTCACCACCATGCTGGACCGGGAAGGTCAGGATGCCATCGCCGTGGAAAAGATCCCCATTCCCGGCGCACAGATCGATGCAGGGTTTTCCCGCATCCCCATGTGGGTGGCCGATATGAACTTTGCCACCGTGCCCTCCATCACCCAGGCCATCGTCCACCGGGCACAGCATCCGGCTTTCGGGTACTTCTCCCCCACCGAGGAATACTACAACGCCATCATCCGCTGGCAGGCACAGCGCAACGGCGTACAGGGCCTTGAAAAGGAACACATCGGCTACGAGAACGGCGTCCTGGGCGGCGTGGTTTCGGCCCTGCGGGTGCTGTGTTCCGCCGGGGACAATGTGCTGGTGCACTCCCCCACCTACATCGGCTTTACCCATGCCCTGGAAAACAACGGCTACCACATTGTAACCAGTCCCCTCTATCGGGACCAGGACGGTGTATGGCGCATGGACTATGAGGACATGGAGCGCAAACTGCAGGAGAATCACATTCATGCCGCCATCTTCTGCTCTCCCCACAATCCCTGCGGCCGTGTCTGGACCCGGGAAGAGCTGGAAAAGGCCATGGACATTTACCGCCGCAACGACGTTTTTGTCATCTCGGACGAGATCTGGTCCGACCTGACCCTGCCGGGATACCGGCACATCCCCACCCAGTCGGTGAGTGAGGACGCCCGCAGCCGTACCATTGCAATGTATGCGCCTTCCAAGACCTTTAACCTTGCAGGGCTGGTGGGCAGCTATCACATCGTCTATAACAGGTTCCTCCGCGACCGGATGGACAAGGAGTCCTCCCTCTCCCACTACGATTCCATGAACGTGCTGTGGATGCATGCCCTCATGGGCGCCTACACCCCCGAGGGTGCCTGCTGGCTGGACGAGCTGCGGCAGGTGCTGGGCGAAAACGTCCGCTATGCCTGCGACTACATCGCCGGCCATTTTGACGGCGTGACTCTGGCCCGGCCGGAGGGCACCTACATGCTCTTCCTGGATTGCAGCCGCTGGTGTGCCGAACACGGCAAAACGCTGGACGAGCTGCTGCGCGCCGGTGTGCGGGTGGGCGTCATCTGGCAGGATGGCCGGCCTTTCCACGGGCAATGGGCCATCCGCATGAACCTGGCTGTTCCCACCGCCGTGGTCAGGGAGGCTTTTGACCGGCTGGACAAGTACGTCTTCAACGCCTGATTGCATTTTCATCTGATACAGGGATGCCCCGGCAGAGTGTGCGCACGCTGCCGGGGCATTTTGCGTTTGCGGGAGAGGCACGGCTGTTTCCGCATACCGTCCGGCAGCAGACCGGCTTGCCTCTGTATGCCGCAGGAATGTTTGACCTTCCCGCCCCGGCGGGGCAGACGGATTTCCTGCTGGTCCCTGCCAATTTGTCCCCGCATGCAAAAACACCGCGGAAGGCAGCTGTCCTCCGCGGTGTCTGTAGGATACGATAGGATCTGAATGGAATCAGATGGAGATGGAGTTGGCCACTTCCAGCATATCCATGTCGATTGTCTTGTGCATGGACAGGGCGACGTTGACGTCGTAGTCGACGATCTTGTCACCGGACATGGCAACCACGCGGTTGTAGATGCCCTTATCCAGCAGGTCGATGGCGTGATAGCCCATCAGAGAGGCGTTGACACGGTCGCGGACCGTGGGAGAACCGCCGCGCTGGATATGGCCCAGAACGGTAGCACGGGAATCGACACCGGTGGTGGCCTGAATCTGGTTGGCCAGTTCCTGAGCGCTGATGACGCCCTCGGAGACGATGATGATAAAGTGCTTCTTGCCGGTGACCTGAGTCTGACGCATCCGGGCCAGAATGTCCCGCTCGAAGTCGAAGGGACGCTCAGGCAGCAGGACGGCCAGTGCGCCGGTGGCAATGCCCACGTTGAGGGCGATATAGCCGGCATGATGGCCCATGACCTCGACGACGCTGCAGCGGTCGTGGCTCTGGGTGGTGTCGCGCAGCTTGTCGATGGCCTCCACTGCCGTGTTCATGGCAGTGTCGTAGCCGATGGTGTACTCGCTGCAGGCGATATCGTTATCGATGGTGCCGGGGATGCCGATGCAGGGAATGCCCTGGTTGGCCAGTGCGCGGGCGCCCATGAAGGAACCGTCGCCGCCGATGACCACCAGTGCGTCGATGCCCAGCTCCTTGCAGCGGGCAAGGGCCTTGCTCTGACCGGCCTGGGTCTTGAATTCGAGGCAACGGGCAGTGTACAGGATGGTGCCGCCGCGATGGATGATCTCAGAAACGCTGCGGACGTTCATCTCGTAGCACTCGCCGTTGATGAGGCCGTTGTAACCGCGCTGAATACCCATCATGCGGTAACCTTTGGTAATGCCGGTACGCACAATCGCGCGGACCGCCGCGTTCATGCCGGGAGCGTCACCGCCGCTGGTCAGAACGCCAATCGTTTTAATTTCCTTTGCCATAAGAGTTGCCCCTCCATTTCAGGAAACAATAAATCAAATTTTTCACAACCTCATTATACCACAGCACAGCAAAACAGATTATGGACGATTCTTGCAAAACTCATGGATTTATTTTGCAGTCTGCTCTTTTACGTGGTCTTTTCCCAGAATCCGCTCCAGTTCTGCTCGCAGATAGGGGTGGTCCAGGGCCCACATACTCTGAGGTGCACGCATCCGCTGGCCGGTATCCTCAAATTTGAAGTACACCGGCGTTGGGCCGTCAAAAATATTGCGCAGCAGGTTCTCGATGGCGTGCATTTCCCTGCTCTGCATGGACGGCACCAGCAGCCAGAGGCTCGTCACCTTTTTGGGTACCTGTCTTGCCTGCCCCTGGGCGGCGGCACGGTTTTCCCCAAACGTATGGCCGGGGTCGTAGCCGTCGATGGGGCGTACCCCCTCCACCAGCAGGCGGGTGCCCTCCTCCTCCTTGTAGGACACACGGCCGCTGGTCACAATGACCGCGTTCTCCTGCAGGTAGGCCCGGCACTCGGCAAACACCTTGGGGAAAACCAGCATCTCCATGGTGCCGGTCAGGTCCTCGATGGTGGTGAAGGCCATCAATGTGTTGGACCGGGTGGTCATCACCTTGTTCTTGACCACCGTGCACAGGATGGTCACGTGCTGGTTGTCGAAGTTCTTGGCTTCCTCTCCGGTGAGCTGGGCTACCGTGCAGGTGGAGATCTTGCCGATCTGCTCCCGGTAGGCGTCCAGCGGGTGGCCGGACAGGTAGAGGCCGGAGACCTCCTTCTCCATCTGGAGCAGCTCGGCGGTGGAATACTCCGCCATGGGCGGGACCTTGTAGTCGTTGTTCTGGGGGGCACTCGCCTCCCCTGCCATAACGCTGAACAGGTCCATCTGGCCTTCCAGATTGTGCCGCTGCTCGTTCTCGATGCTCTTGAGGATGGGCTCCACACTCTCCAGCATGCCCCGCCGGGAGGGTTCCAATCCGTCGAAGGCACCGGCGCGGATCATGCTCTCCACCGCCCGGCGGTTGAGTTCGTTGCCGTACAGCCGCTTGCAGAAGTCGTACAGTCCCCGGAAGGGCCGCTCCTCCCGCTTGGCCACCACCGCATCAATGAGGTTGCGGCCCACGTTCTTCACTGCATTGAGGCCGAAGCGGATGGCATTGCCGTCCACCGTGAACCCGCCGCGGGAGACGTTGATGTCCGGCGGCAGCACCTTGATGCCCAGGCGCTGGCACTCGGTGGAGTACTCGATGACCTTGGAGGTGTTGTCCAGCACGCTGGTCAGCAGCGCCGCCATGAACTCCTTGGGATAATGACACTTGAGATAGGCGGTCTGGAAGGCCACATAGGCATAGCAGGCCGCATGGGATTTGTTGAAGGCATAGGAGGCAAAGCTGCTCATGTCGTCGTAGATCTCGTTAGCAGCCTGCTCCGAGATGCCGTTGTTGACACAGCCGGGGCACTCGTGGCCGGGGTCGGTGCAGCCGTGGACAAAGTGGTCCCGCTCCGCCTCCATGACCTTGTGCTTCTTCTTGCTCATGGCACGGCGGACGTTATCTGCCTGACCGTAGCTGAAGCCCGCCAGCTCCCGGCAGATCTGCATGACCTGCTCCTGATAGACGATGCACCCGTTGGTCACGTCCAGGATATGGGCCAGCTGGGGCGTCTTGTAGCTGATCTTGTCCGGCTCCCTGCGGTTGCGCAGGTAGGTGGGGATGGAATCCATGGGGCCGGGACGGTAGAGGGAGATGAGAGCGATGACATCTTCCAGGTTGCGGGGGCGCAGGCCCATGAGGACCTGCCGCATGCCGGTGGATTCCAGCTGGAATACGCCCTCGGTCTCGCCGTTGGTGAGCATGGCGTAGGTGGCCGGGTCGTCGTAGTCGATTTTAGATACCGCAAAGTCGGGGGTATGCCGCTGCACCGCCACTTCGGTGTCGTGGATGACCGTGAGGGTGCGCAGACCCAGAAAGTCCATCTTGAGCAGGCCCAGGCGCTCGATCTCAGTCATGTTGAACTGAGTGACGGGCAGGCCGTCGTTGGTAGCCAGAGGCACATACTCGGTGGCGGCGTCCCGGGTGATGACAACGCCCGCCGCGTGGGTGGAGGCGTGCCGGGGCATGCCCTCCACGGCGATGGCAGTGTCGATGAGCTCGTGGATCTTCTCGTCGGTGTCGTAGAGGGTTTTCAGGTCGGGGGAGACTTCCAGAGCGTGGTGGAGGGTCATCTTGAGCTCCATGGGGATGAGCTTGGCCACCTTGTCCACGTCCTGATAGGGCAGGCCCATGACGCGGCCCACATCGCGCACCGCATTGCGGGCCGCCATGGTGCCGAAGGTCACAATCTGGGCCACATGGTCCCGGCCGTACTTCTCGTTGACGTAGTCGATGACTTCCTGGCGGCGCTCGTAACAGAAGTCCACGTCAAAGTCGGGCATGGAGACGCGCTCAGGGTTCAGGAAGCGCTCGAAAATCAGGTTGTAGCGGATGGGGTCGATGTCGGTGATGCCCACGCAGTAGGCCGCCAGACTGCCTGCACCGGAGCCGCGTCCCGGGCCTACCGGAATGCCCCTGCTCTTGGCGTAATTGATGAAGTCAAAGACGATGAGATAGTAGTTGGTATAGCCCATCGTCTTGATGACGTTGATCTCGTATTCCAGGCGTTCCCGCAGCTCGTCGGTGACCTTGCCGGGATAGCGGCGTTCCAGGCCCTCCCGGCAGAGCTTCTCGAAATAGTCCTGGTTTTCCATGCCGTCGGGGGCTTTGAAGTAGGGCAGCTTGGTCTGGCCGAACTCAAAGTGGAAGTTGCACATCTCGGCGATGCGGTTGGTGTTCTCGCAGGCATCGGGGGCCATGGAGAAGAGATCATACATCTCGTCGGTGCTCTTGAGGTAGAATTCGTCGGTCTGGAACTCCATCCGGTCGATGTCGGCAATGGTCTTACCGGTCTGGATGCAGAGCAGGATACTCTGCATCTTGGCATCCTCTTTCCGGATATAGTGGGCATCGTTGGTGGCCACCAGAGGAATGCCGGTTTCCCGCGCCAGCCGGATGAGCTGGGGCAGGACCACCCGGTCCTCCTCCAGGCCGTGGTCCTGCAGCTCGATATAATAGTTGCCCTGACCGAACAGCTCGTTATAGTACAGCGCCGTCTTTTTGGCACGCTGGTAGTCCCCTGCCAGGATGGCCTGGGGGATCTCTCCCGCCAGACAGGCGGACAGGCAGACAAGACCCTCGTGGTACTGTTCCAGCAGCTGCTTGTCGATGCGGGGCTTGGAGTAAAAGCCTTCCAGAAAGCCCGCCGATACCATCTTGATGAGGTTTTTGTAGCCGGTATCGTCCTTGCACAGCAGGATCAGATGGTTGTTGCCGTCCACCCGGTTGACCTTGTCAAAGCGGGTGCGGGTGGCTACATAGACCTCGCAGCCGATGATGGGCTTGATGCCCGCCGCCACCGCAGCATCGTAAAACTGCACGCAGCCGTACATGACGCCGTGGTCGGTGATGGCGATGGCCGTCTGCCCCATTTCCTTGAGGCGGTCGAACATCCTGTCGATGCGGCAGGCGCCGTCCAGCAGGCTGTACTCGGTATGCACATGAAGATGGGTAAATTGTCGTTTTTCTTCCGTCATTGGTTAACCTTTTCCGCTGGCCGTGGGGCGGTCTTGCCTGCGGCCTCAAGGCGGCGGGCCGCCTCCTGGATGCGTTTGAAGCGATGGGAAAGCCCCGCCTTGCTCACCGGAGGATCAAACTTTTCGGCAAGGCGGGCCAGAGTCAGGTCGGGGTATTCCATGCGCAGGCGGGCAGTCTCCCGCAGCTGTTCGGGCAGTGTTTCCAGAGCACCGGCCTCCTGCAGGGTACGGATGGCCATCTGCACCTGCACCGCTGCCTGGACGCTCTTGCCCAGGTTGGCCGTCTCGCAGTTGGAAAGGCGGTTGGTGCGGTTGCGCATGTCGTTGTACATCCGCTGCTCCATGACCCGCATGGCCGCGCCCCCTGCCCCCATAAAGGTCAGCAGGTCCTCGATCTGGTCGCTGGCCTTGATGTATACCACATTGGCCCCCTTGCGCAGCGTGCGGTGGGGGCGGAAATCGTGCTCCGACAGAATGGCCTCCAGCTGGCGGGACACATGGTACCGGGTGGAGAGGAATTCCAGGGTATAGCCCTTTTCCGGGTCAGTGGCAGTGCCGCAGCACAGAAAGGCCGTGGACAGAAAATGGGACACGCAGTCCCGGCAGACAAAGCATTCGGGACGGATGCGCAGGGCAGTTTCCCGGCCGGTATGGCCGAAGAGTTCCAGCATTTTGCGGACCTCCTCCGGGTCCTTGACCGAGAACTCGTACACAGTGCCGGAGGACCGCTCCTTGGGCAAAACCGTGCCCTGAATGCCGCAGCGCTCGTACAGCTTGCGGGCCAGGTTGGCAATGCCCTCATGCTCGGTCTGAAGCACCACGCCGCGGTCGTCGAAATATTTGCCGAAGCAGGCCACCGCATAGGCCGCTGCCTGGGTACAGCAGGGCCGCTGGATCTTGCGGCGGAGGATCTCGTTTTTCACATCCTGAGAAAAGCTCAAACGGGGGTTCCCTCCTGTCTGGTATCTGGTAATGGCCGCCGTGTCCCGGTCAGACATTGCGCCGCGCGTCGCGGTGCTGTACCGACGGGGCATAGCCCAGCTTCTGGCAGTACTCGCCGAGCAGGCGTGCGAAAGTGATGGAGCGATGCTTGCCGCCGGTACAGCCGACGGCGATGACCAACTGGCTCTTACCCTCCTTGACATAGAGGGGCAGAGCATATTCCAGCAGGCTTTGGAGCCTGCGGAGAAATTCCTGGGATTCGGGAGCCTGCATGACATAATCCACCACCGGCTGGTCCAGGCCCGTAAGATTCTTGAGCTCGGGCACATAGAAGGGGTTGGGCAGGCAGCGCACATCAAAGACGATGTCCGCCTCCTGGGGCAGCCCGTACTTGAAGCCGAAGGACATGATGGTCAGAGCCATGGCGCTCTGGCCCCGGTTGAGAAAGAGGCTGCAGATGCGCTCCCGGTTCTGGGCGGCGGAGAGCAGCGAGGTATCGATAACATACCTGGCCCGCTCCCGCAAAGGCTGCAGCACTTCCCTTTCCCGAGCGATGGCGTCCTGAATGGTCAGCCCCGCACTGAGGGAAAAAGGATGCTGACGGCGTGTTTCCTTGTAGCGGCGGCGGATGACGGCATCGGCGGCATCGAGAAACAGGATCTCGTATTCCACTTTTTTCTCATCCAGAGCCGCAAGAGCGGCATCCACATCCTGCACGGTGCGCAGGCCGCGGACATCCAGCACCACCGCCACCCGGTTGAGCTGGTTCTCGCCCTGCTGGGCAAAGTCAATGAGACGGGATACCAGCCCCGCCGGGAGGTTATCGATGCAGAAAAAGCCGATATCCTCCAAAGCGTTCACCGCCATGGATTTACCCGCACCGGACAGGCCCGTTACAATCAAAAGTTTCATTGCTGATTTCTCCGCCTTATGTGTTTTGCCGGGCACAGGGCGGGATGCGCCGTCCGTCTCAGCGGACGACGCGGATCTCCCGCGAAAGCCGGTACCCGGTCTTTTCCTCCACAATTTTTTGTATCTCATCGGTCAGCCGGATGACATCGGCACAGGTAGCGCCGCCGGTGTTGACCACAAAGCCGCAATGCTTGGTGCTGACCGCAGCCCCGCCCACGGCAAAGCCCCGCAGGCCGCACTGTTCGATGAGCTGGCCTGCAAAAGCCCCCTCGGGACGCTTGAAAGTACTGCCCGCGGAGGGCAGTTCCAGCGGCTGCTTTTCCCGGCGGCGGGCCATGAGTTCCTGCATGCGTGCCTCGATAGCCTGGGGGGCGCCGGGCTGCAGCTGGAATACTGCCTCCAGAATGCTGCCGCCGTCGGTCTCGAACCGACTGGTGCGGTAGCCCAGGGCCAGCTCCTCCACCGGCAGGGTTTCCAGGCGCAGGTCTTTGTCCAGGAAAGTCACCCGGCTGAGCACCTGTTTCAGTTCTCCGCCGTAGGCGCCGGCGTTCATATACACCGCGCCGCCCACTGTGCCGGGGATTCCGTAGGCGAACTCCAGGCCTGTCAGGCCTGCCTTTTGCGCCTCGCGGCAGACCGCCGCCAGAGAGGCCCCCGCCGGTGCGCTGACTGTGGTGCCGGTCACCGTGATGGGTGCCCGGAGGTCCACCGTGCAGATGACCGCGCCGTCAAAGCCCTCATCGGCAAACAGCGTGTTGGAGCCGTTGCCCAGAAGATAGGTGCGCACCCCGTATTCCCGGCAGAGTTCCAGCGCCCGCAGAAGCTGCGCCGGTGTTTCAGGCAGGCAGAGCACTGCCGCCGGGCCGCCAATACGGAAGGTTGTGTGCCGGCTGAGGGGCTCCTTTTCCACAAACGGGATCTGCTGCCCGCGCAAAGCCCCCATCAGGGCTGAGATTTCCGCCATACGTTTCCTCCCATGGTCCACAATGCTTGCCGGAAAATCCGTCCGGCACGTTTTTCAGATCGAATCCGCCAGCGTGGCCGCGCCGATGACGCCTGCGTCGTTGCGCAGCACGCAGGCACGGATCTCGGGGCACTTGCCCGTAGTGATATTATGCGTCTCTTTCTCCACATAAGCACGAACGGGTCCCAGCAGGACCTCGCCCTGGTTGGACACACCGCCGCCGATGCAGACCACTTCCGGCTCAAAGGTATTGACCACATTGGCCACGCCGCAGCCCACATAGTCCATCCACTTCTGCAGCACCTGCTTGGCGATCTCATCGCCCTGCTCCGCCGCGTCAAAGGCAGTCTTGGCGTTGACGTGGTCCAGGTCGCCGGCGATCTTCCACATAATGCTGTCGGGGGCGTCCTTCATGGCCTCCCGGGTATCGTCGCTCAGGGCGCGGGCGGAGGCATAGCGCTCCCAGCAGCCCTTGCGTCCGCAGTTGCACTGACGGCCGCCCATCACAATGACAGTATGGCCCATCTCGCCCGCGGCAAAGTTGAAGCCGCGCAGAATCTTGCCGTTCAGGATGATTCCGCTGCCGATGCCGGTGCCCAGCGTGATGATGACCGCGTCACGGTAGCCCTTGGCGCCGCCTGCAATGTACTCGCCGAAAGCTGCGGCGTTGGCGTCGTTTTCCACATAGACCTTGCAACCCAGCAGCTTTTCCATGTCGGGGCCCAAGTTCCAGTCGTAGTAGTTGAAGTTGGTGTTGTAGCCCACAAAGCCGGTGGTGAAGTTGACACTGCCCGGCGTGCCGATGCCCACATAGGAAACCTGCTCAAAGGGAACTTTATTCTCCTTGGCAACGGTGCGGCAGAGCTTGGCCAGAGCCTCCTCCAGCTCCTTTGCAGGGCGGGGCAGACGGGTGGCCCAGGTGATCTTGCCCACGATCTCATAGTTTTCGTCAACCAGGCCCGCCGTCATGGTGGTGCCGCCCAGATCGATACCGATGGTATATTTGCTCATTATAACAGTCCTCCTATTTCCTCCGCAGAAGCTCTGCGGTGCAGTGCTAAGGTTTTGACCAGCGCCTCGCACGAGGCATTCACGACCAGCTCGGGGGGATAGTCCACTTCCTCCAGCAGCGCCACCAGCGGCTGCATGTTCTCCCGCAGCTGGCGGGTGCTGTGGGCGTCGGTGTCCAGCGAGATGCGGCAGCCGTTTTTCAGGCAGGCACGCACCAGCGCCCGCATATTGGGGATGCCGTCCTTGCGGACATGAAAGGAATTTCCGTTGAGCTCCACGACCTTGTTGTTTGCGGCAAACGCCCTGGTGACCAGGTCGTAGTCATAGCGGTAATTCTGCTGTTCCGAATGCCCGATGCAGTCGACATAAGGATTTTCCGCCACCGCAAGCCAGAGGCTGGTGGCCTCCTTCTCGGTGAGCAATCCCGGCAGACAGGCACTGTGAATGGACGCCACCACCCAGTCCATGCCCTGCAAAAGGCTCTGGGGCAGGTCCAGCCCGCCGTGGGTATCCATGACGTTGACCTCGGCGCCGTAAAGCATGACCACATTGCCGATCTTCCGGTCCAGGGCAGAGAAATTCTGGAAATGCCAGATATGGGGCGCGTCGGGCATGGCGGGGGCATGGTCGGTGATCGCCAGGGCGCGGTAGCCCAGGCGGGATGCCTCGGCCGCCATCTCGTCCAGAGTGTGGTAGGCGTGGGTGGCGCTGAGGGTATGGGTGTGCAGGTCTGCGATGATGGAATTCATGAAGTGTGTGACTCTCCTTCAGCCGCGGGGATGGGCGCGGCAATGCTTAGAAATCGTTTTCCAGTCCCAGGTGTTTGAGCAGCTCGCGGGCTGCGTTGTAGCCCATCTCCTTGGAACGGTTGTTCATGGCGGCCGTCTCCAGAATGACCGCCAGGTTGCGGCCGGGCATAACGGGGATGACCATGCTGGGGACCTTGACCCCCAGAATGTCGTAGGTCTGGGTCTCCAGGCCGGTGCGGTCATAGTTCTTGGTGCGGTCCCAGGGCTCCAGCTCAACGACGATCTCCACCTCGACGCTGTTCTTGACGGCGCCGATACCGAACAGCCGGGCCACGTTGATGATACCGATGCCCCGCAGCTCGATGAAGTGGCGGATATTCTCGGGGGCGGACCCCATGATCTTGTGAGAAGAGACCCGGCGCAGCTCCACCGCGTCGTCGGCGATGAGGCGGTGGCCCCGCTTGACCAGCTCAATGGCGGTCTCGCTCTTGCCCACGCCGGAATCGCCCATGATGAGGATACCTTCGCCGTAGACCTCCACCAGAACGCCGTGGCGGGTGATGCGGGGGGCCAGCTCGGTGTTGAGGGTGGTGATCATGCTGCTCATCAGGGGAGAGGTCATCTCGGAGGAGAGCAGCAGCGCCACGCCGTACTGTTTGGCAAACTCCGTCATTTCAGGCAGGGGTTCCATGTCCCGGGAAATGACCACGGCCGGCGGCTGGAAGGAGAAGAGCTTTTCCAGATGGGTACGACGGATCTCCGGTTCCAGCTCGTTGAGGTAGGACATCTCGGTCAGGCCGATGATCTGGATGCGGGCGCTGTCAAAGTACTGATAATACCCCGCCAGCATGATGCCGGGACGATACACCTCCGCGGCGTACACCTTGATCTCCTTGAGGTCCCTGGGTGTGTATGCGACAGTCAGGCCGGATTCCTCGGCCACCCTGTCCAATGTCACGGAAAATTGCTGTTCTTCCATGGTATTCGCCCCTTTCTCGTCTGCTGTGGCCGGCAGTTGCCCATGCCAAGCCAGTATATAAGGCTATTATAACGTACCGCCCGATTTTTGTACAGCGATACAGCACAAAAATCGGGCGGTAAGATTTCCTGTTTTCTTTGAAATCAGCGGGCAAACAGACGACCGGCAGCCGAGCGCACACGCACATCCAGGCGGTAAAGTCCCCAGGACGCAGCAGCGGTAAATACCAGGTACGCCCCGAACAGCAGGGCGGTGTCCCGGCGGGTCAGCGCTGCAAGGTCAAATTTCTGCACCAGCTGCAGAATGATGAAATGGTGGACCAGGAACACTGCATAAGAGTACTTGCCCGCCAGGGCGCAGGTACGCTGCAGCCAGGCGGGGGAAGCGGCTTTCGGCCAGGCGGAGAGCACCACGAACACCGCCGCCGAGACGGCGGCGCACAGCAGCTTGGCATCCAGCACAGTGACCTTGCTGACGGCCCAGAGCACCGGCCAGACCAGCGCCGCCCCAATGACCACTGGCAGGCGGGGACGCTTTGCCCCCACCACGGTGATGCCGAAGAGGAATTCCAGCAGGTGCACGCCGATGAGCTGGGCGTCCAGACCCGAAAAATGCAGCGCCAGAGCCAGCACCAGCGTCACCGCCCAGGTGAGCCATTTGTTTTTGCGGATGCCCCCATACAGCAAGGGGAACAGCAGGTAGAGAAACAGAATGCTGCCCAGAAACCACTCGCCCACGCAGGCAAAGTCGGTGTGGACCCAGCCTGCCGCCACGGCGAAGTTGTCCAGCCCCAGCACGGTGAGGATGAGCGTGGGGGTCTTGGCGGCGGCGTAATATCCCGGCTGGGTGACGAACCGGATGGAAAAGCAGATGCACCAGGCCAGCCAGAACATGGGATAGACCGCATGGGCCCGGCGCTTGTAAAATGCCGTGGCGGAGAAAGGCTCTCTGGCGGTGTAGGCCAGGGCCGCCCCCGACACGATAAAGAACAGCGACGAGCCGAAGTCCCCCAGATAGATGCCCCCCGGCAGGGTGCTGGTGAACAGCTTGTGGGGCAGGGTAAAATAGCCGGTGACGGTGGCGTTGAAATGGATGATGAGAATACAGATCAGCGCCAGAGTGCGGACAAGGTCGAGATAAAACAGGCGCGGGCGCTTGGACATCAGGCAGTCCCCTTTTCCTTGGTTAGTGTTTGCCGCGCAGACGGCGGCGCAGGATACGGGCCAGATCCCTGGCGGTCTCTTTGGCATCCTGCCGGGCGCTCAGGGCGCAGTCGAGGTGCTCGGGGGTGGCATGGGCCCGGGCATGGGTGTACAGCGTCAGGCAGCCGTACCCCGCCTGCTGGGCGGCCAGGGGCAGCAGCCACCACCCCGCCGGGCCGTTCAGATCCGGCAGGCCGTCGGGGAAGGCCTCCCCTTTCAGAAAGACACAGCGCCCCCAGGGCAGTGGCAGAGGCTGTTCTGCCACGGGTGTTTTCCAGCCCAGGCGGGCAGCCTCAGCGCGGAGGACGGGCAGAAGCCGCTGCCACTCCCCCGCCCTGCCTCCATAGGCCGGACCGTATGCCGGGGCTGCCGGGGCGGCGATGCCCGCCAGAGGGTGGGCAGCCAGCACAGTGCCCGCCGCCCGGCGGAACGTCTCTTCCTCTGCCAGGGTGCGGTCCCCGTTTTGCATGTACCAGTCCTCCGGCGTGGCCGGAGCCTGGGCCGGGGGTGCATACAGGCAGAGGATCTCCCCGGGGTGGATCTCCGGCGTGGGCTGTCCCGGCTGCCAGAGGATCAGCCGAACGGGCGGAATGCTCTCCGGGTCATTGCCCCGCCCATCGGCGGGCAGGGCAGCGTTCCAGTGGAGGTTCTGCGCCATGGGGGCCAGCGGCTGGGTGCGCAGCAGCGAGCGGATCAGGTCGTCCACAGGGTAGTCGGTCTCGGTTTTGAGCCAGTCGTACAGTTCGGCGGCGGCGGTGCCGTCGGTGCGGCGCAGTTCATCCTCGTAGGGCGTAAAAAAGCTGCGGCGCTTGAAGAAAGCGCACCCCCGCCGGGCAAGAAGCTCCCGGGGGCAGGCCATGACGGGATTGACAAAAAGGGCTTTCAGGTCGTCGGTCCCGGCAGCGGTATCCCACCGGTAGCCCAGATCGGCAAAATGGCGGGTAAAGCGGGCCTCGTGCCCGGCCACCGACTGCTCGTAGCTTTGGGGCAGGGGCATGGTCTCCCAGTAGGACCAGAAGTCCTGCGAGTGCAGCAGCCGCCCCCGCACCGCAATGAAGTGGGACTGGATGTGCTCGGGTACCTCGCCGTATTCCGTCTTGAAGCGGCGGCTCTTCATGGCGTAGTGCCGGGTCAGGCCCCAGAAATCCAGTTCGGGGCGGGCATCCATCTTGTCAAACAGTGCCCCCAGCGGCGTGACCGGCCCGGCCAGCGTGTAATTCATGAGGATCAGCTCGTCGATGCCGTCCAGCCCCTGCTGTTTGAGGAGCATGAGGGCATCCCGGTAGGCGCCCACATCAAAGCCGGTGTTCTCCCGTTCCAGGAGCTGTACATCCAGAGCCTCCACCGCCGCGCGGGAGGCATCGTTCAGGCGGCCGTTTGTCACAAACAGCAGGCCGCTGCACTCCGCGCGCATGGCACGCATGGCAAACAGGCAGGCGTTGTCCGCCTGCCCGTTGGGATCATAATGAAAGTAGATGACAAAACGTCCGGGCATCTGTCTTCCCCCTGTGGGACGTCAGTCCTCGTAGTTGTCCAGATGGGGGCCGAACACCGCGCGCTTGACGCCCATCATCTTGTTGTAGGCCGATTCCGGCATGCGGTCCCGTAGCCAGTTGCGGGCGCGGCGGCGCTTGGTGTTGGCATAGGGTCCGTAAACCTTGAGGCCGAAATGCCGCTTTGCCGCAAAGATGGAGATGGCGCGGGAGGCCCCCCAGAAGGAGGTGCAGTCCATGATGCGGGCCAGCGGGCGGATGAGTCCCCCGGCATAGGCCTGCATGGTGTCACAGCGCTGCACCGCAAACACCGAGCTCATGACGATGGCGGGATAGTACCCCGCCCCCTGGGCCACAAAGGGATAGATGCGCTCGATGGCATGGCTGATGGTTCCGTCCGGGGCCAGCGGCTCGGGCGGGAAGTCGTCATGGTGCCACTCCCGGTCAAACAGCGGGCGCAGGGCCTTGACCCGGAACCAGAACACGCTGCCGAAAGGTGCAATGGGGGCCTTTTCCCCCGAGATGGGCACATCGATGCCCAGCTTTTTCATCAGGGCCTTGGTGTTGTCGAAATTGGGGCCCCAGCCGTTGGAGCACATGTTGAGGAAGTAGGCGCCGTGGGTGGGGAAAGGCGGGCAGAGAATGCCCAGGAAAGGGTCCTTCTCGAACTCGGTGAGGACGTTGAGGACATGGTCTTTGCTGCGGCAGATGTTCTCGTTGCAGACATAGCCGAAGCTGGCGCCCACACTGCCGGGCTTGGTCTGGATGGCCTTTTTGTCGTGCATGAAGCAGGCGTAGTCGTAGTCCTTGAGCTGGGGGGCCAGGTCGCACAGGAAGGCAGCCACGTCCCGGCCGCGGTTCTCCACCACCTTGACGGTGACGCTGTGCACCGGCAGGTCGGCAAAGCAGGCCTCGATGGCGGCCTTTTTCTCCTCGGTGTTGGTGGAGATGAATACGTCGGTCTCGGGGGTCATCTTGGCGGCAAAGGCCTTGCTCTGGGGCAGCATATCGGTGAAGAAGAGATGCATGGCCAGAGCGATGCGGCGGGTCTTGCGCACCTGCTCGGCACACTGGGAGTCCTGCAGCCGTTCGGGGATGATGCGGGTCAGGGCCAGGTCCCGGGTGAAGTCAAAGGGGTGCATGGTGCGGATCATGTTGCGCCACAGAAGTTCCACCGGGTAGTCGGTCTCATCCCGCAGGTAGTCGTACAGTTCCCGGGCGGGCTCCCCTGCCGTATCGTTGAGGTAAGCCTCGAACTCGTGCATGAAGCTGCGGCGCTTGAACAGCGGGCACTTTTTGTCCCGCAGCAGCCGCACCGGGCAGATCAGCAGCGGATAGTCGGTGAAGGCCTTGAGGTCGTCGGTCTTGACATAGACATCCCACTTAAAACCCTTGTCGGCAAACAGTTTGGTGAATACCGACTCATACCGCTGCACCGAGTCCATATAGCCCTGGATCATGGGCATGGTATCCCAGTAATTCTGCAGTTCGGGGCTCTGGATGAACTTTTTGCGGTAGACAATGAAGTGGGACTGAATGTGCACCGGCAGATGATCGTACAGGTGCTTGCCCCTGAAGGGATTACCCTCGGCGCCATGGTGGACGGTGAGGCCCCAGAAATCCAGGTCAGGGTTCTTGGCCATCTCGTCGAACATCTCAGCCAGGGGACGCACGGGGCCCATAAGGGTGGAGTTGGTCATGACCACCTCGTCAAACTCCGACAGCTTTTCCCAGCCGTAGGAGTCAATGGCCGTCTTGTAGGCCCAGACATCCAGGCCTTTGTTCTCCCGCACGATGATGTTTTTCGTGAACTGCTCAAAGGCGGCACGGCCCTGATCGCTCAGCTTGCCGTTGACCACCACTACCAGCTCGGACAGGTTCTTGCACAGGTCCTTCAGGTAATAGGTGAGAAAATCGTCCACATAGCCGTTTTTCTCATAAAAGAAGAAGATTCCCAGTCGTTTCATACAGTCTCCTCGTTTGCCTGCGCATCCTTCAGGATGCTCTCGATGCGGGAGGGGTCGCCCCAGACACCCGGACTGTCATAGGGACGGTCGGGGAAGGCGCCGTAATCCAGGCGGATGTGATAGCCCTTGTCCCGCAAAAACTGCTCCACCCTGTCGGCCAGAGACATGGGTTTGCCGGTGCACACATTGATGATGCCGTCCACCTTGGTCTGGACGCTGGCCAGCACGATCATGCGGGCCAGGTCATGGATATCGATGAAATCATACAGATTTTTGCCGCTGGTGAAGGGGAAGGTCTGTTTGCCGTCCAGCTCCGCCTGGGTGATCTTGGCAAAGATGGAGCTGCCGTGGGCCTCGTCGCCGGTGATGTAGTAGGCGCGCAGCCAGTGCAGGTGGCAGGGCGTATCCTTGAGGGAGAGCATCAGGCTCTGGCGCAGGGCATTCTTGGCGATGCCGTACTGGCTCTGGGGGTTGCAGGGGGTGTTCTCGTCGATGGCGCCCTCCCAGTAGCCCACCTCATGCATGGTGCCCATGACCGTCAGGGCAGGCAGGCCGCCCTTGGCCATATTGTTGAGGAACACCACATGGCTGGACAGGTCCTTCATGTGGGAAGAAGCATTGTGGATGAAGCCGTCCCGCCATGCCATGTGAATCAGCACGTCGGGCTCCCCCATCTGACGGTAGATGTCGCGGCTGCCGCTGAAAATGGGCACGTCGCAGAACTGCGCCCGCTCATCCACGCCCTTGAAGGAAAAATCGGAGGCAATGACTTGATAGCCTCTGTCCAGAGCCTCCTTGACAACGTGGCGGCCGATATAGCCGCCCGCGCCGGTCACAAGAATCGTTTTCATTCTGTATCCTCCCTGTTTGGGAACCATTGGTACAATCCCTGCAGATGCACTGTGTATAAAAGCAGTGCCAGTATCTGCTTCTTATTTTGCCCTTCCACGCGGAAAAAGTCAATTCCTTTGCCCGGCAGCGCGGCATCCAGTGCCCTGCGCAGCCGTTGCCAGCTGGTCCGGCGCACCGGGGCCGGGGCATGGGCGTCCCGCAGCTGATGCATGAGGAAAGTGATGATCTCCGCCCGGCGCTCGTTGAGGACCGGGCGCAGCGTCTCCGGCGTGCACCAGACATCCAGTGCCCCGGCCTCTGCCCCGGCCCACAGGACCGCGGCCTCCACCCGGGCTTTCACCGCCTCCTGAGAGAAGCAGGCCGAGGTACTGCCCCGGGCCCTCTCATAGTGCAGGCAGGCCACCTGGGGCAGATAGACCGCCCTGTGCATGCGGGCATGAAAGGCAGCATTAAAAACAAAGTCCTCCACACCCCGGCGGCAGCGGGTGTCAAAGCGGAGATCTCCCAGGGCCTCCCGTCGGTAGAGGGCGTTCCAGACAAAGAGCGGACCCGATGCCCGCAGGAAGCTGCCGTACCCCTGGGGATTGTTCTCCCGGTCCAGGCGGCAGGCCTCCCCCGCCGGGTGGCGGAGCTCAAACTCATGGCCGTCGGCATCGCTGCGGAAGAGGCGGTAGTCCATCCGGACCAGGTCCGCTTTCTCTTCCCGGGCCGTGCGATATGCCGCGGCGAGGAAATCGGGCAGGAAGGCGTCGTCGTCGTCGCAGAAGGAAATGTACTCCCCTGCTGCCAGCTCCAACCCTTTGTTGCGGGCCGCGCAGATGCCCCCGTTGGGCTGATGCACCGCCCGCACCCGGGCATCCGATGCGGCGGCCGCGTTACAGAGGGCGGCGCTGCCGTCGGTGGAACCGTCGTCCACAAGGATCAGTTCCAGGTCCTTCAGCGTCTGGTCCAGCACACTGCGGATGGCGGATTCCAGATGGGCTGCCGCATTATACACCGGCATGATGACACTGACAGAGGTCACAGCCTTCACCCATCCTTTCTCTTGCCCCGGCCGCCTTTGAGCAGGCTGTACATTCTATCATAGGGCAGCGGCAGACGGAACAGCCGCCGCAGAAATCCGATCTTCCAGCGGGATTCCTGAAAATCCCGGGCCAGACGGGCGGGATTTTTCAGGTAGGCGCCCAGGTTTGCCGGGGCGGCCAGCCGGAAGCGGACGCCGTCCTCCAGCGTAAAGTCCCCGAAGCAGCATGCCTGCCGCATTTCGGGGCGGCGGGCCATCTGCAGGAAGGGCATGATAGCGCTGTCGGGGGAAATTTCCATCTCCCCGAAGGGGGAAGCCTTCCACTCCCCCGCAAAGCGCAGCACGCCCCGCTGCACCGCCAGCAGCTCCGCCGGGGGCGTTGTCTGCTCCCGCACCGGGCTGACGGCGCTGCCTGCCCGATGGTACCCCAGCGTGGGGCCGCAGGGTTCCGAGATCAGGTATTCCAACATGGGCTGGGCCATCCAGAACCAGAGGGGGGCGGGTTTGCCTTCAAACAGGCAGACCCTTGCCTGGTTTTTGGGCAGACGTTCAAACAGGCGGTCGTCGCAGGCGAGGTAGAGTCCCTGCAGCGGTGCGCCGCAGAGTTCCTGCAGCACCCGCTGGGTGGTTCCCCCGCTGCCGATGTCCACCAGCAGGGTGCCCGGGCGGGTCAGGTCAAAGTCCCGCAGGTAGGTGCGCACATTGGCGGCGCTCTCCCGCACCGTCATGCCCGCCGCCCCCCGGCTGAGGGCCGCGATCTCCAGCAGCAGCCTGGTCAGCTCGGCACTCGCCGGGCGCTGGCGCAGATCAAACATCCGGCTACCGTCATAGCCGGGCAGCTCAGTGCCGGAGGCAAAGCCGCAGAAGGTCAGAATCTCATCCACCCGCATGACCTGCCGGGGCAAGGTGTCCAGCAGCAGGGCCTGGGCCTCCTCCGTCATGGGGCGCATGAGCAGCGCCGGGCAGAGGCTGCGGCGGGAGACACAGAGATAGCCGGAGTTCTGCTCTCCCAGCAGGCGGCAGATCTCCCGCGCCAGATACATGTCCCGGGCCAGAAAGACCAGACGCCCCTGGGGATGTTCTTCCCGGCAGCGGCAGAGCCACCGGGCAAAGGCCAGCATCAGCGGACCGGTCACTGTATAGCCGAATCGCTCCTCCGGGTCATCCACAAACTGCCCGTGGTTGGCGCAGAAGGCCGCCAGCGTTCCCTCCTCCCGGGAGGCGGGCTCTGGGTAATAGTCGGGGCGGGGCAGGCGGCCGGGCAGCTTGACACTGCGGATGCCTGCCAGCGCTGCACCCACACAGTCGGCGCGGCGGTCGTCCCCCAGAAACAGCACGTCACGGGAGGAAAGCCCCGTCTTTTCCAGAAACAGCCGGAACAGTTTGCCGCTGCGCTTCTGCACGCCGTACTCCGACGAGACAAACAGGCCGTCGGGCTCCTCATAGCCACAGGCCCTGAGCAGGGCGGCAACGGCTTCGGCGGGCAGGTACATGTCGGAAATGACGTACACCGCCTGTCCCCGGGCCCGGCAGGCCTGATAAAAAGCCTGCATTTTCCGGTCGGGCACCATCAGGGAAAGTTCCGCGTCCAGCTCGGCCCGGGGGTCGATCCCCTCCAGCTCCGGGCGGGAGTAAATTTCGGCCAGCGTCACCTCCCGGGGGGAAGCAGCGGCCCGGGCGGCCGCCTCGGCGGCCACCCGGTTGGCGGCAAAGCCTTGAGGCACAGTGCCGGCCTCTTCCATCCAGGCAAACACATCGGTGGGGGCCGCCACATCCCGATGGATCAGTGTATCAAATACATCAAACGCCACCGCGCGGTAACGTCCGGCAAGCCGGTCAAGGTCCTGCATTTCCGGTCTCGCCGTCCTTTCCCTCAAATCAGAATTTATCGTTCTCCCGGGCGGCGGATGGGGGGATGAAACCGCACCCCCGCCCCGAAGGAAGTCCAGATGATGCCCAGGCGTTTGCCCTTGTCCGGGCATTTGCCGGTGAGCACCTGCACCGAGTGCCAGGCATCCTTGCACAAAAGCCACAGCCAGCCTGCCGGGCCCTCTCCCCGATAGAGCACCACGTCGTTGCGGTAAAAGTACCGATAACGGCTCAGGCGGTCGGGGGTGTCCTTTGCAATGTTGACCACTGTCTTGTTTTTCATGGCGTGCACCACCCGGCTCTGGGGCACCGTGTAGCAGGGCCGCTTGCGGGAGATGCGCCGGGTGAATTCCCAGTCATCCGACCAGATAAAGAATTCTCCAATGGGCAGGCCAAAGTCCCGCACCGTCTCTGCCCGCAGAAACAGCGAGACAAAGCTGGCCATGACGCTGGGGATGGGGGCCTCCCCCTCGTACCCGGCAATGTCCTGGTAAGGGGTGCGGCGCTGGCGGTTCATGGGCTGGTCATTGCCGTCGGGGTCCAGCGCCCGGGAGGACAGCCAGCCGTAGTTCTCCCCCACTTCTTTTTCACAGCGCAAAAGCGCCGCCAGAGCACCAGGTTCCGGCAGCGTATCGTCATCCATCAGCCATACCGCCTCGTAGCCGGCCTCTACCGCCGCTTCGACGCCCAGGGCAAATCCCCCCGCGCCGCCCAGATTCCTTCCAGGATTGAGGCTTTGCAGATCGGGCCCGGCCAGGGTCTTGAGCAGTTCGGCCGTGCCGTCGGTGCTGGCGTTGTCCACCACAAGGATATCGCAGCCGGCGCCCTGCTGCCCGCGCAGGCAGGCAATGCACCGGGCCAGCAGCTCCTTGCGGTTATATGTCACCACTACAGCCGCGATGGGTTGCATCGTGTATTACTCCTTTTGCTTTTTGGGAAACAGCTTGCGCATGAGAAAGGCCGTGCCCTTGCGCAGCCAGTGCTGGCTTTCCATATACACCACGTCCAGCTCCTCGTAGGAGATACGGTTGGTGATGAGCCAGGCATCCAGCAGGCGCTCACTCACAAAGCCGAACACCCGCTTGTCGTTGGTGGAATAGTCCGAGATGTCCAGCTCCCGCTCCAGCTCGAACAGGATATCAAACAGCCAGGTGCTGTAATGCTCCAGCAGTTCCTTCCGCATGACAAACATGTTGAAGTGATGCCCGTGGGTCTTGGACATGTACATGTCGTAGGCGGGCAGATACTCGGGGCATTTGCGCTCAATGATGCGGCGGGTGACCTCCAGGTCCTGCTTGTGATGGGCATGGATATACTGGGTATAGTTGGTCTCGATATAATAATGCCGCTGCCTGGGCAGGATGACGTTGGTGTGCTGCAGGATCTCGTTGAGTTCTTCCCCCGAGATGACCCGCTGCTTTTTGGGCGCAAAGCGATGGCGGCGGCTGCCGAAATAGCGGCGGTAATGCACAATACCGATGAAGTCGGCGTCAATGTTGTGCACCGCCCAGTACAGCCCCGTCAGCTCACAGTAATTCCAGTTTTTATCCGAGATATTTTCGCCCGTGTCGTCGCCGACATAGCCGATGTCCGGATGGATCGCGTGACCCATCTGCACCGGCAGGTAAACCGGATCATCCGGCACCCAGTAGGGCTTATGTGTTGCAATGATGATCTTGGTTTTCAAAGCCTATCCCCGTTTTCATGGCAGAGCCCCCGGACAGCCTGCCCGAGGTGCTTTCTGCGATCCGTATCGCCCATATGCGGATAGATATGGACAAAACAACACTTATTATGTAAGTATATCGCTTTTTGCGCAGATTACAAGTTACAGATAGACAACAGAGTTGTAAAATCCGCCCTGCGGACGGCATCAGGCTTCTCCGGCGTCCTCCGCCTCAAAGCGTTCCTGCTCTTCCAGCAGCTTTTCCCATTCGTCAAACAGCTCCTGCTGGTGGAAACGGGTGTCCTCCAGGTCGTCGCATTTGTCCCGGACCACCAGGTGGTCCCGCAGCACTTCCGGATCGTTGAGCTCGTTTTCCAGCTCCACAATGTGGGCGCCCAGCTCCTCGATCTCGGTCTCCACCGCCTTGATGCGGGCACGGACCTCCGCCCGGCGGCGGCGCTGCTCCTTGCCGTAGGCCTGGCGCTGGGGCTTCTCCGGCTCGGTGCGGGCAGGCGTTTGGGGAGCGGAGTTTCGGTCCCGCAGGGCTGCAAAGTCCCGGTAGATAGTGGTATCCCCGTTTTCCAGGTAGAGAATGGGGCAGCCCAGCGTCTGCATCAGATAGCGGTCGTGAGTGACCAGCAGCAGCGTTCCGGTATAGGCTGCCAGCGCCTGGGTCAGACTTTCCCGGACGTAGATGTCCAGGTGGTTGGTGGGCTCGTCCAAAAACATCAGGTTGGGGCGTTCCAGGGCCAGCTCGGCAAATCGCAGGCGGGCCAGCTCACCGCCCGAGAGGGAGGCGCAGTCCTTGAAGACCTCCTCCCCCCGGAAGCCGAACCGGGCCAGATGGCTGCGGACTTCCAGTTCGGTGAAGCGGGGGTACTTGTCCCAGATGGCGTCGATGACCCGGCCGATGCGGCGGGCCTGCTGCTGGGTGAAAATGCCGGTGCGCGCCCCGCCGCCCAGCCGCACCATGCCGCTGGAAGGCCGGCGCTTGCCGTCCAGTACCTGCAGCAGGGTGGATTTGCCGGTGCCGTTGGGGCCTGCAACGACCAGTTTGTCTCCCCGGTGGACCACATAGTTCAGGTCCTTGACCAGGGTGCGCTCCCCCATGCGGATCTGGATGTCCTTCATGGTCACCAGCTCGTCGTAGGGCTCGATGTCATACTCAAAGCGGAAGTTGAGGTCCCGGGCCTCGTTGACGGGGGCGGCGGTGATCTCCAGCTTTTCCAGCTGCTTGCGGCGGCTCTGGGCCATCTTGGTGGTGGAGGCCCGCACCAGGTTGCGGTCAATGTAATCCTGCAGCTTGGCGGCCTTTTCCACATCGGCATCGTGCTGTTTCTGGCGGCGCTCGTCGGCGGCCTGGCGCTGGGGCAGGTAGGCCGAGTAGTTGCCCCGGTAGACCTGAATGGTCTTTTCCCGCAGTTCCCAGATCTTGGTGCACACCGCATCCAGGAAGTACCTATCGTGGCTGACCACCAGCACCGCGCCCCGGCAGGTCTTGAGGTAGGTTTCCAGCCAGGCCATGGTCTCAATGTCCAGGTGGTTGGTGGGCTCGTCCAGGATCAGGATGTCCGGCTGACGGAGCAGCAGCCCTGCCAGGCGCAGGCGGGTCTGCTCGCCGCCGGAAAGTACCCCCGCCTTTTTCTGCCAGGTATCCGCTGGAAAGCCCATGCCGTTGAGCATTTTGCGGATCTGGGTGTCCATGTTGTAGGCGTCCATGGCGTCAATGACGGCGGTGCAGTGCTCGATGCCCGCGGTGATTTCGCTGTCGCCGGGTTTGGCCGCCAGCTGCTTCTGCAGGGTTTCCAGCTTTGCCATAGCATCCAGCGCCGGGCGGAAGGACTCCTTTGCCGTATCGTAAACGTTGGCGTCGGGGTCCAGATGGGCCGTCTGCTCCAGGTAGCCGCAGGTTGCCCCCGCGGCAAAATCGGCGCTGCCCGCATCGGGCTGACTCTGCCCGCAGAGAATCCGCAGAAGGGTCGTCTTGCCGGTACCATTGGCCCCGATGATGCCGATACGGTCGCCCTTTTCCACGCCGGCAGTCACGTCGCGCAGCACTTCATGTTCGCCAAAGCTCTTTCCCAGGCTTTGCAATTCGATCAGCATAAATCCTCTTTCTCCATCCCTTGTGTGCGGATTGCCCGGGATGCGGCACGGCAAAATCTTGCGCCTGCCTTCTTCCCGTATCATCCGCGCCTTGCGGCGTCAGGCCAAAATTGTGCCGCTGCACACAAACATGCAGCGGCACATTGCGGGACCTGCCGCCCGTTGGTCACAGGTCGTTCATGTGGCGGCGATTGCGCACGCCAAGGTTTTCCAGCTCTTCCGGCTCCATTACAATGCGATAGAGTTCCTCGTAGGAGCCGATGGTGTATTTGGGCTGGATTCCGGTGTCGTTGTCACTGCCGGTAAAGTTGACCCAGCAGGTATCCAGCCCTGCATTGATGCCGCCCTTGATGTCGGCGTGGAGGTCATCCCCCACCACCAGCACCCGGCTGCGGTTGGTGACGCCCAGATCTTTCAGCACCAGATCGAACAGCTTGGCCGACGGCTTTGCCGCCCCCACATGCTCCGAAATATAGATGCCGTCCATATACCGCCCGATGCCCGATGCCTTGATGCGGGACTGCTGCACTTTGGTGGCACCGTTGGACACGATGGCCAGTGTGGCCACCTCGGCCAGCTCCTCCAGTGCCGTCAGCGCACCGGGCAGAACATCCGCGTGCAGGGCCAGCTGATCCTCATAGTAATCGTTGATCTCACGGTTCTTGCCGTTGTCCGGCAGCCCCATGGCCTGCATAAAACGCGCAAACCGGACGGCAAACAGCTTGTTCTTGTTCAGCTCGCCCTTTGCCAGGCTGGTCCAGAGCTTGCGGTTGACCTCGTGATAGGTGTCGCAGGCCTGGGCGTCGCAGGGCAGCTCATACTGCCGCAGGGTGTCGGTCAGTGCCTGACGCTCGGCCGCGTCAAAATCCAGCAGGGTGTTGTCCACATCCAGCAAAAGACAGGTGTAATTTGCCATAACTTGCTCCTAAATCATGTCGGGGGCACGGCATCAGTCGTCCTCTTTGTCGTGCTTGTCCTTGTCCTCGTCGTTATTCGAGGAGGGCGCCGCGGTGACCTCAATGGCCAGCTCGGCGGTAACTCCGTTGTTGGTGGCCTGAACGTAATACCGACCCGGCTGCGATGCGCTGAACTGCACCTGGTTGCCGGTGGCGGACCAGTCAGGCAGCTGCGGGCAGGTCCAGGTGGTATCGCCGGAGCCGTTCTCCACGCTGGCATTCAGTGTAGTGCTGGTGCCGGCAGTCAGTGTCTTGGGCGCAGTAAGGGTGATCGTCGTGGGCTTGGCCTTCACCGTGATGGTCAGGCTGACTTCAGCCCGGCCGCCGTTGACCTCGATGCCGGCCTTCAGTTTATAGGTGCCGGGCTCATCGGATTTGAAGGTATAGCTGCCGCCGTTCTGCTGCAGTTCATCGTTGATGGCCCACTGGACATTCTCATTGCTGTACTCTTTGCCGCCCAGGGTGACCGACGCATTGAAAGTAACGCTCTCCCCTGCATTGACCGTGGTGTCGCCTTTATCCAGCGTCATCTCCACACGGGCATCGTTGAACAGCGCCGTGACCGAGATATCCTTGGTCACCACGTCCACACGCTTGGGATTGGTCACGCCGTCGTCCCACTTGTAGAAGGTATAGCCTTCCGCCGCCACTGCGGTGACAGTGACCGTCTCGTTCTCAGAGACATCGAATTCCAGGGAGGACGCTCCGGTCTGATCGTTGCCGGACAGTGTTCCCTTGCCGTTCTCCACCTTGTAGCTGACGGTATACCGCACCGGCGTGGGGCTGGGTGTGGCAGTGGCCTTGTTGTCGCCGTCACTTTCGGAGGGCTCCGCGGCGCGGCGGGGAATGTCGTCCGTGTCGGGACGGCGGTCCTCCGAATCATAGGCGTGGGTGGTGACGTAATCCAGATAGGCATTGACGCCGGAGGTGGTCATCACGCCGGTATCCTTGCTGATGTAGGCGTCCTCGGCATAGCCGCTCTTGTTCTTGAGGATCTCGGCAGCGTTGAGGTACTTGTAACCGTTTTCCTCGCACAGCTCGGCCAGCGACTGGTTGAACTGGTCGATGCGGGTCTGCACAACGGCCGCATCCTCCGAATCCTTGCTCACCGGCGGGATGGAACTGACAATGATGTCGCTGTACTCGTAAGCGGTGTGGATGGCGCTGAGGGCCTGGCTGTAGGTCTGGACAAAGCTGTCCACCGTCATCTCGCCGCCCACATCGTTTTTGCCGATCATGACAATGACGCGGCGGGGCTTCATCTTGGCGATGGCCTGGGGAATGGTGTAGGAGGAGGAATCATCCGCAAAGTAAACGCAGGAATCCTTGGTCAGGCTGGAGACCGTAAGGCCGTCCTTGCCCACATAGCGGTCGATGGTGATGGCACTGGAGGATGTCAGGGCAACCACACTGTCGTCGCCGGCAAACACCGTCGAGGAGAGATAGTCATTGCCCGCATCGCTGCTCTCGGCCAGGACCGCCCCCAGGGAGGTATCCACCGGATAGGCGTCGGGATCGTAGCTGCCGGAAGCGCCGAACAGGACGTTCGGCAAAATCCATGCCGCTACAAAGCTGAGAATGACGGCAGCAACGCATGCGGCCAAGACAAAGCAGGCCTTGCGTTGGGTGGGGCTGAAAGATGCCCGTTCTTGTGAATCTCTGCGGCTCATAATGAGTCTGTAACCTCCCATCAAATTCAGACGGACTGCAAAATAAAGTCGGCCAGGGCTGCGGTGTCCGGCGCAAGATACACCGGATGCCACGGCTCCAGTTCCTGGCGGCTGCCGTATCCGTACAGCACCGCGGCGGCGGGCAGACCGCAGTCGGCGGCGCCCTCCATGTCGTCCTTGCGGTCCCCCACCATCAGGACACGGCCTGCGGCAAAACGCGGGTCGGCAAGGTCCTGACGGACAACGGCCGTTTTGGTATCAACGCTTTTATCCATGCTTGCCCCGCCCACCAGGTCGAAATATTTCAGGATATCCTGCTCTTCCAGAATGGGCGTGACAACTTCCGTCGGTTTGGATGTGGCCGTCGCCAACCGGATTCCGGCCGAGCGAAGGCGTTCCAGCAATTCCCGCACACCGGGAAAAAGACTGCACTCATGCATGCCGATACGGGCATACCGGTCACGGTAAAGCTCCACCGCGCGCTCCACGTCCGCCTCATGGGAAAAGTGCTGAGCAAAACTCCAGCGCAGCGGCGGCCCCAGATAGCGCGAGACATTGATCTGCGCCGGGTCCAGCCCCATCTGAGCGAAAGCGTAGGCAAATGAATTTTCGATGCCCGGACGCGAATGGATCAGCGTCCCGTCCACATCAAACAATACGGCGTCATAGCGCGGCAAAGCAATCCCCCCAAGTACAGTAGATTACATTATAGCATACATTTTTTGTTTTGAACATCATTTCACAAAAATTCCGACGGATTACAAGTTGGTAACGTTTCGTTTTTTCACTGCTGTACGTGGTTTGCTTTTCCACTTCCTGATTTTGCCGGAGCAGTCGTCCAAAGCGGTCTTCACAGTGCGGAAGAATGCTTTGCCGTTTTGCCCGCGCAGAAAAGCCGGTGAGGCCGGCAGGGCTTTTCTCCGGCATGTAAAGGCATGCAAAAGGGCACCGGGCCGGAAGTTCCGGCCCGGTGCCCAGGCATACAGTGCAGTCGGTCAGGAGAGCAGCATACGGTCGTTGGCAAAATCGCCGTCGCTGACCTGCTCAAAGCGGGCCAGCAGATCGGACACATGGAGGGCAGCCTTCTCCTCCCCGCGGACATCATAGATGACGCGGCCCTCATACATCATGATGAGGCGGTTGCCGTACTTGATGGCGTCCTTCATGTTGTGGGTGATCATGAGGGTGGTGAGGTGGTTGTCATGGACGATCTTGTCCGACAGCGTCAGCACCTTGGCCGCCGTCTTGGGGTCCAGAGCGGCGGTGTGCTCGTCCAGAAGCAGCAGGCGCGGCTGCTGCAGCGTGGCCATGAGCAGGGTGATGGCCTGGCGCTGGCCGCCGGAGAGCAGGCCCACCTTGCTGGTCATGCGGTCTTCCAGTCCCAAGTCCAGAGTCTTGACCAGTTCCCGGTAGCCCTCCCGCTCCTTGGCGGAGATGCCCTGCCGCAGGGTGCGGGGCTGGCCGCGGCGGCGGGCCAGGGCCAGGTTTTCGTCAATGCCCATGGTAGCGGCGGTGCCCATCATGGGGTCCTGGAACACCCGGCCGATGTACTTGGCGCGCTGATGCTCCGACAGGCGGGTGATATCCTTGCCGTCAATGAGAATTTTGCCCATGTCAATGGGCCAGACGCCTGCGATGGCGTTGAGCATGGTAGACTTGCCTGCACCGTTGCCGCCGATGACGGTGACAAAATCCCCGTCCTCCAGCGTCAGGTCCAGACCGTTGAGGGCGACCTTCTGGTTGACGGTACCGGCATTGAAGGTCTTGTACACATTTTTGATCTCAAGCATTGAGGTTGCCTCCTTTGCGGACGGTGGGCTTGGTGAAGTAGCGGCTCTTCCAGTACGGAATGGCCAGGAAGATGGCCACGACCACTGCGCTGAACACCTTGAGGAGGTCGGTGTCCACCTTGAACCAGATGACCACCTGAAGCACCAGATAGTAGATAATGCTGCCGAAGGCCACCGACAGCAGCTTGAGCGCAAAGTTGCGGAAGATCTTGCCGAAAATGGCCTCGCCGATGATGACGGCAGCCAGGCCGATGACGATGGAGCCGCGGCCCATGTTGATATCGGCAAAGCCCTGGTACTGGGCCAGCAATGCGCCGGACAATGCCACCAGACCGTTGGAGATCATCAGGCCAATGACCTTGTTGAGGCTGGTGTTGATGCCCTGGGCCCGGGCCATGTTGGCGTTGCAGCCGGTGGCACGGATGCCGCAGCCCAGTTCGGTGCCGAAAAACCAGTACAGAATGGCGATGACCACCGCAATGACCACCGCCACGACAAAAATGGTGTTGCGGTAGAAGGGCACGTCCTTGATGAAGCGCAGCGAGACCAGCAGGTCGTACTTGTCCACATTGATGGCCTGGTTGGCCTTGCCCATGATCTTGAGGTTGACCGACCACAGGGACAGCTGGGTCAGGATACCGGCAAGGATGGCCTGAATGCCCATGAAGGTGTGGAAGATGCCGGTAACCAGACCTGCCAGCAGGCCCGCACAGGTGGCCGCCAGGATGGAGACCCAGACGTTGCAGCCGTTGAGCATACACATAATGCAGACCGCGCCGCCGGTGCACAGCGTGCCGTCGACGGTCAGGTCGGCGATGTCCAGCACGCGGTAGGTGATGTAAACGCCGATTGCCATGATGGCCCAGATCAGGCCCTGTGCCGCTGCGCCGGGCAGGGCGTTGACCAATGTCATGATATCCAAGATTTCACAATCCTCCCCTGTGCAGCGATCCCCCGGTCACCGGCCGGAATCCGGCCCGCAGAACAAGGTCCGCCGCACGTTTGTTGTTGGTTGCCCGAAGGCTCCCTGTAAAAAGTGTATAGACCATATTAGTATAGCAAAAAGGCGGGAAAAAGGGAAGTCCTTTTTCCCGCCCTTGCGGATTCATGCGGTAAGGATGCGCTATGGGGACGATCAGCCCTCGATGGCGACATAGTCGTCGGGAACGGTGATGTTCAGCTGCTCACAGTTGGTGGGATTGTACTTCTTGGTGAAGTTGGGAGCGTACTCGATGGGCATGGTGGAGATGTCCGCCTCACCGGTCAGGACCTTGACTGCCATTTCGCCGGTGGCATAGCCCAGGTCGTAGTAGCTGATGGACAGGGTGGCAACGCCGCACCCGCCGCAGATGCCTTCCTCACCGGCGATGATGGGCACACCGGCGGGCAGGCAGATGTTGTTGATGATCTCGGTGTTGGAAGCCGCCGTGTTGTCGGTGGGAACATAGATAACGTCACACTCGCTGGCTGCGCTGGTGGCGATGGTGGACAGATCATTAGAGTCGCTGAAGGAGTAATCGGTGCAGGTGTAGCCCATCTCGGTCAGGTAGTTGGAGACCTGCTCCACCTGGTACTCGCTGTTGGGCTCGGCGCTGCAGTAAAGCATGCCCACATTGGGATACTCCGCCACCGGGAAGAATTCGCTGAGCATGGCCGCCTGCTGATCCAGCGGGGCCAGGTCACTGGTGCCGGAGATATTGCCGCCCACCGTGCCGTCAAAGCCGTCAATGCCGAGAGCCACGCCGTACTCAGTGACCGAGGTGCCCAGAATAGGAATCTCGGAGGTGCCTGCCGCAGCGGCCTGCAGGGCGGTGGTACCGTTGGCCATGATCAGATCATAGCCGCTGGAGACAAAGCCGTTGATGATGGTGGAGCAGGTGTTGGCATCGCCCTGAGCGTTCTGCTCGTCAAAGGTGACGCCATCCTCACCGAAGGCCTCCACCAGGGCGTCCTTGAAGCCCTGGGTCGCCGAATCCAGCGCCTCATGGGGCTGCTGCTGGCAGATGCCGATGGTATAGCTGGTGCCGGATGCCGTGCCTTCCGACGCCTCCGAAGTGGCCGCCGATGCCTCCGAGGAGGTATCCGCCGCCTGGGACGAAGAATCGGAACCGCCGCTGCATGCGGCCAGGCTGAGTGCCATACAGGCTGCCGTCAGGATAGAAAGTGCCTTTTTCATATTGTTTTCTCCCCATTCATTTTTCGCCGGGGCGCCGCCTGCCGTTCGGCGGGCAGTGTCCTCATCCCCTTTGGCGATTTAATGTATTAAAGTATATCACAGGCTTTTTTCCATTTCAATGGTTAATCATACAGTTTCTTGGCTTGTTATGTTCCTGTTTTCGGCATTTTCAACAGAGTTGGTTCAGTTTTCTCAAAAAACTGCCGGTTTCCGTCGGGCATGGGAGTTTCCCCTCCCGCAGTCCCGGCATTGCCGCCTGCCGCTCAGATATGAATCTGAAACCCGTCAAAGGAAAAAACGCCGCTCCCTGTGCGAAGGAGTCCCTGACGTGCCAGGCTTTGCCAGGCCGCATTCACCCGGGCGGCGAAATCCGGGGACATCTCCAGCCGGTGATGGCCGGGGAAGATCCGCTTCAGCGGAAGCGTGCAGACCCGTTCCACCGACCGGGCAAACTGCTGCGGGTCAGTGGTGGGATAAAAGGCATCCAGACAGCCTGCATAGAGCAGGTCCCCGGCAAAGAGGGTGCCCCGTTCCGCCTCATAAAAGCAGCAGTGTCCGGGAGAATGCCCCGGCGTGTGGAGCACCTGCACCTGACGCCCGCCCAGATCGATGCAGTCCCCGTCGCGGAGCAGCTCCCCTGCCCCGCCTGCGTAGACACGGTAGTTTTCCGTGCGGAAGCCCTCCGGAAATGGGCAGGGCCGGGCGGTGAGATTGGCCCGGACCACCTGGGGCGGCAGCGGGAAGCTTCCTGAAAGCCAGTCTGCCTCCGCCTCGTGCACCGCGATGCGGGAAAAGCAGTTCAGTCCGCCCATATGGTCCCAGTGCGCATGGGTGAGGGCAGCCAGGACCGGCAGTTTTGTCAGTCGGCGGACCACCGCCCCCATATCCGCCACCCCCAGCCCCGTGTCGATGAGCAGGGCACGCTCCCGCCCGCAGAGAAGATAGCTGTGAGGCTCCTCCCAGTGGAGGGGCTCACTGATGACAAAGGTATCGGCGTCGATGGCCTCAACGGCAAACCAGGGTTCCGGCATGGCGGGCATCTCCTTTCCGGGCATGGATCCTGCCTAAACTGTTGTGTTCCATTATAGCACAGATCGGCCCGACTTTTTTATAGAACGGTGCAGCGGCCTCCACGGCCTTTTCCTGCCCGGACACAAAAAAAGGAGCCGAACGCCATTCATTAGCGTTCGGCTCCGGACAGAGCAGATGGATGATTCAGTCGGCAAAGCGCTCGGCCTCGGCACGGGCCAGCAGCTCGATGAAGCGCTCCCGGGACTGAGCCTGACGCAATGCCTGGGTCAGGTTGTTGTCCGACAGCAGGTTGACCAGCCGCGCCAGAATCAGCAGATGCTCGCTCTGGGCATGGGGCGGCATGGCCACCATAAAGATCAGATCCACCGGTCTGCCGTCCGGTGCACCCCAGTCAAGACCTTCGTTGAGGCCCAGGGCCGCCACACCCGGCGCTGCCACCCCTGCGTTGCAGGCATGGGGCAGGGCGATTCCCTCCCCGATGGCCGTGGAGCCGCCGGCGGTCTCCCGGTCACAGACCGCATTGTAATAGGCCGTGCCGTTGGTGATGATGCCGCCGGCTTCCTGCAATTCCACCAGCACTCCCAGAGCGTTGGAGGCATCCGGGACATCGGCGTGTACCAGCACGCTTTCCCGGCTGAGCAGCTGACTGACTTTCATGGCAGATTCCTCCGCTGGGGCATCAGCCCGTGACGGTGTTGATGAGACGGTAGAGGTACTCCCCCACCGCGCCCTCGGAACAGGTGCAGGTGGTGACCTCGTCGGCGTTGGCCTTGACCTCCCCCGGCGCATTGGCCACCGCCACCGAATGGCCCGCAGCCTTCATGATCTCCAGATCATTGTAGTAGTCCCCGATGACAATGGTCTTTTGCAGCGGTTCTCCCAGCAGAGTGCACAGGTCCCGCAGGCCGGAGGCCTTGCCCACACTGCCGGGCATAATCTCAAAGTAAATGCTGTTGGTGGCCAGAAAATAGTTTTCCCTGCCGTAATACTTGGTCTTGGCGTACTGGGACAGCTTGCGGATCATCTCCGGCGGCCCCGCAAAGACCACCTTGACCCAGCCGTCGGGGACGCTCTCCAGCGGGCAGCAGACCCCGGGGATTTTCTCGTCCACCTGATGGGCGTGGGTATACTCGTTGGCATGGACCACATACAGCTCCCCCGCATGGGCCATGACCTCCACGCCCAGACGCGGAAACTGCCGCAGGATATCGTTGATGGCCAGGGTGGCCTGGTTCCGGTCCAGTGTGGCACGGCGCAGCACCGTGTTGGTGGAAAAGTCGTACAGCAGCGAGCCGTTGCAGGAAATGGCCGGCAGCGAAAGCTCGATATCCCCCAGCGCCGCGCGGATGGATTCCGGCGGACGCCCGGTGGCAACGGTGAACCGCCCGCCCAGCTGGGTGAACAGCTTGATGACTGTCCGGTTGCAGGCGGGGATGCCCTCCTTTGCGGTCAGCAGCGTATTGTCCATATCGCAAAAGACAAGATAGTCGTGCAGACTCTGCTTCATTGACGGCTTTCCTTTCTCAGTTTCGTCAGAAATTCATTGAAATACGCCGGCAGCGGCGAATCAAACTGCATGTACTCCCCCGTGGCCGGATGGACAAAGCCCAGTTCCTTGGCGTGAAGGCACTGGCCGTTCAGGGCACGGATGACGTTGCGGGGACCGTAGACTCCATCTCCTGCCAGCGGGTGGCCGATGGAAGCCATGTGCACCCGGATCTGATGGGTCCGCCCCGTCTTGAGGCGGCAGGCAATATAGGTAAAGCTGCCGAACCGTTCCAGCACCTGCCAGCCGGTGTAGGCATAGCGGCTGTGGTTGTCAGTGACGGCCATTTTCTTGCGGTCCCGGGGATCCCGGCCGATGGGAGCCTCCACAAAGCCGGCGTCCTCCTTCAGGTTGCCGTAGACCACCGCGTGATAGACCCGATGGATGGAATGGACGCTCATCTGCTCACTCAGGGCCTGATGGGCCTCGTCGTTCTTGGCGATGACCAGAAGGCCGCTGGTGTCCTTGTCGATGCGGTGGACAATGCCGGGACGGATGGCCCCGCCGATGCCCGAAAGCTGCCCCGCACAGTGGTAAAGCAGCGCGTTGACCAATGTGCCGTCGGGGTTGCCGGGGGCGGGATGCACCACCATGCCCTTGGGCTTGTTGACCACGATCAGGCTGTCATCCTCATAGACGATGTCCAGGGGGATGTCCTGGGGCTGGGCGTCCAGCGGGCGCGGGTCGGGGATGGTGATGGATACCCGGTCCCCTGCCCGTACCTTGTACCGCTTGGGGGCGGGGCTGCCGTTGCAGAGGGCAGCCCCTTCCTCCATGAGGTTCTGCAGGGCGCTGCGGGTGATGCCCTTGCACTGTTCCGTCAGAAAGCGGTCCAGGCGCTGGCCTTCCACCTCGGGTCCGGCGGTGAACTCAAGTGTCTGCATCGGTGGTGTGCTCCTCCCCGGAGGGTTTCTTTTTGCGGTCGCCCAGTTCGCCCCACAGCACGCAGACAAACAGCAGGGCAACGCCCACCGTCACGCAGATATCGGCAAAATTGAAGATGGCAAAATCCACAAACAGAAAATTGATGTAATCGACCACCTGACCGCTGGCAATACGGTCGATCAGGTTGCCGACGCCGCCGCCCAGGACCAGCGTCCAGGCGATGCGCTCCAAAAGGGGCGGCTTGCGCAAAAGCAGGTAGCCCAGCAGCACGATGAGCGCCACCGAGGTCACTGCAATGAGAAAGCCCTGCTTGCCCCACAGTAGCGAGAAAGCCATGCCCTCATTGAGAGAATAGCGCAGCTCCACCACATGGGGAATCAGCGTCATGGTGCCGATGGGCTGCAGGTTTGCGGTAGCCCAAACCTTGAGCAGCTGGTCGATGCCGACCAGCACCGCAGCCGCGGCGATGGATAAAATACCGGAAAGCATGCGGTCCTCCCTGTGATCGCCCGCAAAGCGGGCCAAACCAGCCGAGTGCCGGCCCTCCCCTTTCGTCGGAACAGTACCGCCGCAGGGCATAACACAAGGCACAGTGGCAGAATGCCGTGTGACACGGCACCCGCCTTTGCAAACCTTGCGTTCGGCCTTGGGGCCGGACCGGGCGGTCCGCCTCAAAGCGCCCTCGACATTGCTCCGCCTCAGCAGGAAAACCGGCAGCTCGTCGTTATTGTATTATTTTGCCAGAACTTTGGCGCAGCGCGGGCAGAGGCCTTCCTCGTTGACCCCGTCGTCGTACTTCCAGCAGCGCAGGCACTTGGCGCCGTGGGCATGCTCGGCAGCAACGCCCAGGCCCTCGCAGATGCCCTTGACGCCGCCTTCACCCTTGACCAGGTTGACCTGGGAGACGATGAGCAGATCGGCCAGCTCATCCATGGGGATGGCGTTGAGGAAGTCGTACATGGCATCGCTGCAGTACAGGGTGACACAGGCTTCCAGAGAGGAACCGATGACCTTGTCGGCACGGGACTGCTCCAGCACCTTCTTGACATCGTCGCGCACGGCCATGACCTTGTCCCACTTGGCGGTGAAAGCCTCGTCGGGAGCCTGACCGGCCTCGGGCATCTGCTCGAAGACGACATAGTCCTTCATGCCGGGCAGTTTGGGGATATAGCTCCAGATCTCCTGGCTGGTGAAGCAGAGGATGGGAGCCAGCAGACGGGTGAAGTCCACCAGAATGCGGTAGAGGGCCGTCTGGGCGCAGCGGCGGGCATGATCGTCGGCGCAGTAGAGGCGATCCTTGATGACATCCATATAGAAGTTGGACATATCCAGGACGCAGAAGTTATAGATGGCGTGGTAGGCGCGGGAGAAGTCGTAGTGCTCGTAGGCGTCGCGTACGGTGGCGGTCAGGGCACGGATGGACTGCAGAGCCCAGCGGTCGATCTCGAACAGCTGGTCCTCCTCCACCATATCCTTGGCCGGGTCAAAGCCGTTCAGGTTGCCCAGCATGAAGCGGGCGGTGTTGCGCATCTTGCGGTAGGCCTCGGACAGCTGGCGGAAAATCTCCTTGCCGGCGCGCACGTCCACGGTGTAGTCGCTGGAGGCGACCCACAGCCGGACGATATCGGCGCCGTAGTCACGGATGAGCTCGGAGGGCTCCACGCCGTTGCCGGCGGACTTGTGCATCTGCTTGCCCTGCTCGTCCACGACCCAGCCGTGGCAGAGAACACCCTTGTAGGGGGCGACACCCTCGGTGGCAACGCTGGTCAGCAGGCTGGACTGGAACCAGCCGCGGAACTGGTCGGCACCCTCCATGTAGAGGTCGACGGGCCAGTGCAGCTCGGGACGCTCCCGGCAGACAGCGCTCCAGGTGGAGCCGGAGTCGAACCAGACATCCATGATGTCGGGGTCCTTCTCCCAGTCGGAGGCACCGCACTCGCAGACCTCGGTCTTGGGCATGATGTCGTTGGCGTCGTACTTGTACCAGGCGTCGCTGCCCTCCTTGCGGAACAGGTCGCTGACCGCCTTGATGGAGGCGTCGGTGATGTGGTACTTGCCGCACTTCTTGCAGTAGAACACCGGGATGGGCACGCCCCAGACGCGCTGACGGCTGATGCACCAGTCGCTGCGGTCGCGGACCATGCCCTGCATGCGGTCATGACCCCAGGCCGGCTGCCAGTGCACGCTGTCGATGGCCTTGTACACATCCTCCTTGAAGGCGTCGATGGAGCAGAACCACTGCTCGGTGGCGCGGAAGATGATGGGATGGTGGCAGCGCCAGCAATGGGGATACTGGTGGACGATGTGCTGCACGCCCATCAGGTTGCCGGTGCCCTTGATGTGCTCCAGAATGACCTTGTTGGCATCCCAGACCTTGAGGCCGGCGAACTCCTCCCCTGCCTCGGCGGTCAGGCGGCCGGCCTCGTCCACGGGAACAACGACGGGCAGCTGGGGATAGTGCTGGGTGCAGACCTCAAAGTCCTCGACGCCGTGACCGGGCGCGGTGTGGACGCAGCCGGTGCCGCCTTCCAGGGTGACATGGTCGCCCAGGATGACCAGGCCAGTGCGGTCGAGGAAGGGATGCTGGTACTCCAGCATTTCCAGTTCGGAGCCCAGAACACGGGGCTCCAGAACGGTGTAGTTCTCAATGTGGCAGGCTTCCATGGTGGCCTTGACCAGGTTGGCGGCCATGATGTGGTACTGGCCGTCGATCTCCACAAAGGCGTACTCGATGGAGGGGTTCAGGCAGGTAGCCACGTTGGCGGGCAGCGTCCAGGTGGTCGTCGTCCAGATGACGATCCAGGCCTTGTCCAGAGGGATGCCGTACTTGGCCAGCACACCCTTGGGATCGTTCTTCAGCTTGAAGCGGACGTAGATGGAATCGCATCCGTCCTCGGCGTACTCGATTTCAGCCTCGGCCAGGGCGGTGCGGTCCTCGGGGCACCAGTAAACGGCCTTCATGCCCTTGTAGATGTAGCCCTTCTTGGCCATCTCGCCGAAGATCTCCACCTGGCGGGCCTCAAACTCGGGCTTGAGGGTCAGGTAGGGGTTGTCGAAGTCGCCCTGAACGCCCAGGCGCTTGAACTGGGAGTTCATAACATCGATGTGCTCGGTGGCAAACTCCTTGCAGATCTTGCGCAGGTCCAGCTTGGAGATGCCGGACTTCTTGTCCCCCAGAGAGCCCAGAGCCTTCAGCTCGATGGGCAGGCCGTGGGTATCGTAGCCGGGAATGTACGGCGCGCAATAGCCGGACATATTCTTGTACCGGACAATGATATCCTTGATGATCTTGTTCAGGGCAGTGCCCATGTGAATGCTGCCGTTGGCGTACGGAGGGCCGTCGTGAAGAATGAAGGACGGCTTGCCTTCGTTGTTCTTAATCATCTGCTCGTAGACATGGTTTTTCTCCCAGTCCTCCAGCATGACCGGCTCTTTCTTCGGCAGGCCCGCCCGCATCTGGAACGGTGTGGACGGCAGATGGATGGTGTCATTGAAATTCTGCGCCAATGTTTCCTACTCTCCTCTATACTTCATTCACGCACAAACCCGGCACGGCCGGACGCGGAGGTCTGCCCGCCCAACAGGACTGCGGCTGCTCCGGCCCGGCGCACCGGTGTCGGTACGCGGTATCATGATACATGCCCCGCAAAGGGCACGTATGGCTGTCAACTGTCAAAATCCACGCCGGCAAAGGTGTCAAAGGACGCGGGCAGCGGGTCCGGCTGGGGCTGCTGCTTTTTGGTGCGGCGGGTGGAACTTCTGCGGGTGGTGGATTTGCTGCGGGTGGTCTTTTTGGGGGCCGGGGGCTCCTCCGCAGGCAGGTCATACAGGCCTGCGCCGGGCTGGAATTTTCCGGGCGATGCCGGGGCTGCCGGTGCGGCGGGGGCAGGCGGGTCCTCCCGCAGGTCCTCCGGCTCGTCCGGTTTGGGTGCAATGGCAAACTCCACCGTATCCACCTTTTCCTCGGTCTCGGGGAGAGCCTCATCCTCCGAGTCCCCGTAATAGGGCTCGGGGTCGGGCTCCGGCTGGGCCTCCTGCACCGGTTCCGGCTCAAAGGCAGGCGCCGGTTCCTCATAGGCAGGCTGCGGGGCCTCAAAGGCGGGCTGGGCATCGTAGGCCGGCTGCGGCTCATAGGCAGGTTCCGGCTCCGGCGTCTCGTACACCGGCTGGGGCACTGCCTGAGCCTGCGGCTGCGGTTCGGGCTGCGGCTCCGGCTCGTCGTCCTCCGGCGGCGGCTCCACCGTGTCGGAAGCCTCCGGGATCTTGGAAAGCAGCTCAATATGCTTGCGGTACATGGCAAGCAGAGACTTCTTGAAATTTTCCGTTTCCTTGCGGATGGTGGTCAGCTCCTGCTGGGCCAGTTCCACCTCATCGCGGGCACGCTGCTCCCGGTCCTCGGCACGGATGTTGGCGGCGCGGATCACTTCGGCGGCCTTCTGCTTGGCCTCCTTGATGACGTTCTCGCCCAGGCGCTGGGCATTGATGAGGGTGGTGTGCAGGGTGTCCTCCTCGGCACGGTACTGGTCAATGCGCTGGGCCAGCACAACGAGCTTCTTCTGCAGATCCTCGTTCTCCGCGCTGAGGGCGTCCAGACTGTCCGCCACCTGTCTGAGATAATCATCGACATCGTCACAGCGATAGCCCCGCATGGCTTTTTCAAATGTGACGCGCCGTACATCCTCCGAAGCGATCATTCTTTATTCCTCCTGTCTCGGGCCCTGCCCGGGATTGGCTGTAAGGCCGAAAGCCGCGCTTGGTTGTTCAGTACTGATAAAACAGGATAAACGTGCGGTCGCTGCGGCTTTTGCCGCCGATCTCCTGTAACCGGTAGCGGCCGCTGCCGCGTACCGTGAAAATGTCCCCCGCGTAAACCGCATCATGGGCGCTGCGCAGGGGAACGTGATTGACCTGGACCCGGCCCTCGGATATGACCTGGGCCGCCTGCCCGCGGGAAGTGTGCAGCATGGCCGCCAGCACCGAGTCTGCGCGCAGCGAACTCACCGTGGCCTGCCGGAGCTGACGTTCCGGCTCCCGCAGGGCGGATTCCGGCGGCTGGGTGCAGGGCTCTGCATCCAGCCGGACACGGCCCGCCGCCGTCAGGTTGGCGGAGACAAACTCCGCCTTGTCCTCCAGCAGGAAGAGATAGTACTCCCCCGGATGGTCCGGGTCGGGGCGGATGTCGCCCAGACAGGTCCGTTCCAGACCCAGCCCCAGCACGGCCCCCAGGATGTCCCTGTGTTCCGGCGCCGCCGTTCCCGATGCCAGATGGGCATGGAGGTGCAGGCAGGCAACGGGCTCCTCCTGCCAGGCATCCTCCGGTTCGATGCAGAGCACCCGGCGTTCCGCCTCCGAAAAACCGCCCCAGAAACGGATACAGGTGGTCTGGGCCCGGTTTGCGGCAGCCTCTGCCAGAGACTGCTCCCGATCGGACAGAAAGCCGGTATGGCGGGGAATGCCCCGGCGCACGGCCAGGGTGCACAGTTCCTCCACCCGGCGCATCAGACGGCGCTCCTCCTCATTCTGAGGCGGAAGAAAGCCGCGGACTGCCGTGCCGGTTTCGCCGGGATCAGAAGAATACGCCATTGTTCTCCAGCTCGTCGATCAGGTCGCCCATGATATCGACGTTGTAGGGGGTAATGATGAAGGTGCTGGTGGCGACCCGCTTGATCTGGCCGTTGTTGGCATAGGCAACACCGGACAGGAAATCGATCAGGCGGCGGGAGACCTCCTTGTTGGTGGACTCCAGGTTCAGCACCACGGTGCGCTTGGCGTTGAGCTGGTCCGCAATGGTGGAAGCATCGTCAAAGCGCTCGGGCTTGACCAGCACAACCTGAAGCTGGGTCGTCGCATTGATGTTGACGACCTTGTTGCGCTGTTTGGCAGCTTCGGCCTGGGCATAGGTATCCTGAGCCGCAGAGCCCTGTCCGCCACCGGCAAAGACCTCGTCCTCACCGCCGTCCAGGTACTCGTCATCCTCCGGGTCCGGATTGATACCAAGCATATTTTTGAAGCCTTCGAACATGGACATGATGGATTCTCCTTAACTTATGGCTGTTGCAGCCCCGTGGGCTGCCTGCCGTACAAACGGCAGATTTTCACTGAATACAGCGATATACATTAAGTATTATCGCTTTTTCAGCGTCAAAAGTCAATAGCACATGGCTTTTCAGACTCAGACCGGAAAAACGACGGTTTTTCTGCCAAAAATGCCGCCCGCTTTGTAAAAATAGCCTCAGCGGGCGGCATTTTGAGCCGTTCGCAGCAGTTTTGCCGCGCAAATATTTGACTGTGTGTCCGGTTATTACATCAATTTTCCATCCTGAAGGTTGGTGCCCTCCACAATGACCTCGTCATAGAGGCGGACCTCATTGTCGGTACCCACCGCGCCGTCGGTGTCCACCAGAATATAGTCCTCGTTCTGGTAGAGGATGGTGATCTTGCGGAAACGCTGGAGGTTGCCCACCTTGACGTAGACGCCGTTGTTGCCGTCCACGATGTGCAGCGCCTTGCTGTCAATGCGGATGCCGGTGTAGGTGTGCAGGTCGATCTGAGCGGTCTCCTGCCCCAGGGTCAGCACCTCGGCATTGATGGTGCCGCATTCCAGCACGATCTTGGCCAGGCCTGCCTCCTCGTCCTGCTCCACCGACACCACCGTGGCGGACAGCGGGTCGTCCTGTTTGCCGGGCACGCTGATCTTGACGGTGGAGAGCCCGTCAAACCGGGCGGCGGTGTCCAGGTCGCAGGTGGCATAGAACCGCCAGGAAAAGCCCGCCACGATCCAGCCCGCCGTGTTGTCGGTGGAGGCGGTAAGGTCCTGCCCCAGCAGAGAGGCCAGGTCGGAGGGCGAGGCGTTGTCCGCCGTTTCCTGGTCCAGAGTGGTGAGGTGGGCGGCATCCGACGCCACAAAGTAGCCGTTTTTCTCGGCCACCAGATTCTGCAGCCCGTCCAGCTGGGCGGCGATGGAATCCCGCTCCGCCTGCAACTGAGCGATGGTGTCCTCAAAACCGGTGCTCTGTCCTGTGGAGATCTGCAGCCGGTTCTGGGCCAGCAGGAACTCCTCCTCGGCGGTGCGGATGCTGCCGTAGGCTCCCCGGTCCAGCTGGTCCAGCAGGTTGTAAAGGGCCGACCGGGTCTGGGTGGTCAGCACCGAGAGATCGCTGCCCGACGAGTTCTGGGACTTGTTGAGCAGGGAGATCTCCCGGTCCAGATTGGTCAGGGCCTCCCGCTGCAGGTCCTGGCCCTCGGCGGTGTAGCACTCGGCAATGACGGTTCCCATTGTGACCCGCTCGCCGTTGTCCACAAGGTAGCCCAGGTCGCCGCTGCCCGCCACCGGGGTGGCATCGAACACCGCCGCGCCGGTGAGCTGGATGCTGTCCGACATGGTGGCCAGAATGGCGGTCTCTGTCTTATAGGTATGATGAAGAATGGCGTAAAGCTGTACGCCCACGTACAGCACGGCAAAAATCAGGATGGCGGTGATAAGGGCCACTGCCACATTTTTGCCCACGCGGCGGCGCTCGGCCGGATCTCTCTCCATGGGTATGTCTTTCTCCCCTGGCGGGGTATCGGCGGCCGGGTCAGTCCTCCCCGGCCAGGAATTGGCGGACTAGCTCCCCGGCACGCTGAGGCGTGTCAGGGCGTTCGATCTCCAGCCAGACGGCATCGGCCTGGCGGCGGAACCAGGTCAGCTGGCGCTTGGCATAGTTGCGGGATGCCTGCTTGAGTTTGTCGGTGCACTGCTCCAGCGTCCCGGTCCCCTCAAAATAGGGGAAGAACTCCTTGTACCCGATGGCCTGGGCCGCCGTGCGGAACCGGTCCCGGTTGTGCCAGACGTACTCGGCCTCCGGCAGAATGCCCGCCTCCACCATGCGGTCCACCCGCAGGTCGATGCGGCGGTAAAGTTCCGCCCGGTCGGCACAGGTCAGGCAGATACACAGTGCCCGGTAAGGCTTTTGGGCCGGCAGGGACGCGGCCCGCTGCTCGCTCATAGTGTGCCCGGTGAGGTGGTAGAGTTCCAGGGCCCGGATGACCCGGTGGGTGTTGTTGGGGTGGAGGGTCCGGGCGTAGTCGGGGTCCAGGCGGCAAAGCTCTTCATAGACGGCCTGGCCCTCCCCGTTGTCGATGCGCGCCTGCAGGGCGGCCCGGAAGGCGAGGTCCTCCTTCTGGGGGGCAAAGCTCACCCCGTTGAGAAGGCTGGAAATATACAGCCCGGTTCCCCCGACGATCAGGGGCAGCTTTCCCCGGGCGGTGATGTCCCGGATGGCGGCGTCCGCCCGGGCGGTGAACTCCGCCACGCTGAAGAGCTCGTCGGGGGTCAAGATATCGATGAGGTGATGGGGTATCCCCTGCATTTCCTCCGGCGTGACCTTGGCGGTGCCCACGTCCAGGCCTTTATAGATCTGCATGGAGTCGGCGCTGATGATCTCGCCGTCAAACTCCTTTGCCAGGGCAACGGACAAAGCCGTCTTGCCGGTGGCGGTGGGGCCCCCGATGGCTACCACTCGGGGCAGGTCAGACAATGCGGCCAAACTGTTTTTCCAGCTCCTTCCGGGTGATCTTGAGGACACAGGGGCGGCCATGGGGGCAGAAGGGCGGCACTCTGCCGTCCAGAATCTGCTGGGCCAGAGCCAGCAGCTCGGCGGGATTGCTGCGGTCCCCTGCCTTGACGGCGGCGCGGCAGGCAATGGAGTGAAGCATCCACTCGGTCTTTTCCCGCAGGGCGTCGCCGCCCTTGGCCAGCCGGGCCGCCAGCTCGATGAGCATATCCTCCACATCGTCCACCGGCACATCCGCCGGAACCGCCCGGACAATGACGGTGGCCCCGCCGTAGTCCTCGGCCTCGATGCCAGCGTCCTCCAGCAGTTTCTGGTTCTGCAGGACCGCCAGCTTTTCTTCCGCCGAGAGGTTGACCTGTACCGGCACCAGAAGCATCTGGGCGGGCACATTGCCGTAATCCTTGGAGAGCTTTTCAAAAAGGATGCGCTCGTGGGCGGCGTGCTTGTCAATGAGGCAAAGCTCCCCCGACCGCTCGGTGATGATGTAGGTGCGGAACACTTCCCCCACCAGGCGCAGGGGTTCACTCTCCGGCGCGGGGGCCAGGGTGGTCTGTTCCGGGCTGCCGCCGGGCAGGGCGCTGAGGGCCGGGGCAGTCCCGGCGTTCTCCGCCTCCCCGGCGCCAGGCTCCAGGGTAAAGCTGGTCTGTTCAGGAGCTTCCTCCGGTGCGGGAGCAGGCTGACCGGCAGGGGCCGGGGCTTCCTCCGCCGCAGGGGCGGCAGCGGGCGCCGGCTCGGCAGGGGCTGCAGGGAGTGTGGCGGGGAGATTCTTCGCCGCGGAGGTGGTTTCCTCCTCCGGCAGGTCGGGCAGAATGTCCAGAACCGCCTCCGAGGCTCCGCGGGGAATGCTGCCCGGGGCGGGTACATCCTGTGCGGCGGGAGCAGTCGGGGCCGCTTTGTTGTAGTCCTCCCGTGCCGAATGGATGGCCGCCTGTCCCGGCGCCGCGGTGATGCCGGGCACCGGGCGGGGCGGGATGGGGTCGGTCAGGCTGCGGGCCGCCCGGTACTGGGCCGCCGTCATGGTGGCAAAACCGCCGGTATTTCCCGGGTGATGGGCCGTTCCCTGGCCGGCAGCTGCCGGGCGGGCGGGGGCCTGAGGGGCAGGCTGGGCCTGGGCGGGCTGCTTGCCGTGCTCCCCGTGGTCCATGGAGAAGCGGCATTCCCCGCTGCCGGGTGTGGTGAGGGCGTTGCGCACTGCGCGGTAGACTGCGTCGAAGACGTCGCCCTCCCGGGCAAAGCGGATCTCGGTCTTGGCCGGGTGGACATTCACGTCCACCAGCTCGGCAGGCATGGTGAGCATGAGGACGCCGCCGGGGAACTTGCCCTGCATGAGGGTGCCTTTGTAGGCGTTTTCCATGGCGGCCATCATGGTGCGGTTTTTGACGTAGCGGCCGTTCACATAGAAATACTGGGCCCCGCGGGAGGCACGGCAGGCACGGGGCGGCGTGACCAGACCGGTCACCTGATAGACGCCCAGCTCCCCCTCCACTGGCAGCAGATCCCGGGCAAAGTCCCGGCCCACCGCCGCATGCACCGCGCTGAGCAGCTTGCCGTCGCCGGGGGTGACGAACTGCAGCTTGCCCTCCCGCTCAAACCGGAAGGAGATCTCCGGATGGGACAGGGCGGTGTGCAGCACCACGTCGGCCACAAAGGTGCCCTCGCTGGCATCCTTTTTGAGGAACTTCATCCGGGCGGGCGTGTTGTAGAACAGATCCCGCACCGTGATGGTGGTACCCACCGGGCGGGCGCCGGGCTCCATGCCCTGCTCCTCCCCGCCGGCAATGCGGTAAAGGCAGGCGTACTCGTCGGCCTGGGTGCGGGTCAGGACCTCCACCCGGGCCACGCTGGCGATGGAGGCCAGCGCCTCCCCCCGGAAGCCCAGGGTGTGAATGCTGTTCAGATCCTCCGCCGTCTTGATCTTGCTGGTGGCATGGCGGATGAAGGCCTTGTCGATGTACTCGGCCTCGATGCCGGTGCCGTTGTCCACAATCTGCAGCAGCTCAATGCCGCCCCGGCGGATGGAGATCGTGATCTTGGTCGCGCCTGCGTCGATGGCGTTTTCCAGCAGTTCTTTTGCCACCGAGGCGGGGCGTTCCACCACCTCGCCCGCGGCGATGAGTTCGGATGTGTGCTTATCCAGCACGCGGATCTCTGCCATAAGTCACCTAGCCTTTTGCAATGGGGAAGCGGATATACCGTGCACCTGTACCGGGCACGGCGTCCGGGATATTGTATCAAGGCGCCTTACTTTGCCAGCGCCTTTTTCAGTTCGTAGAGGAAGTTCAGGGCCTCGATGGGGGTGAGGGTCTCCACATCCACGCTCTTGAGCTTGTCCACCACCTCGCTGGGGACCTCGGGGTTCTGGTAGGCGTGGACTGTCTCAAAGTCCAGCTGCATGGAGGCGTTTGCCCCGGGGGCCGAGGCCTCCAGCTGGCGCAGCACCTCGTGGGCGCGGCGGGTCACACTGGAGGGCAGACCTGCCAGTTTGGCCACCTCGATGCCGTAGCTGTCGTCCGCCGGGCCGGCCACGATGCGCCGCAGGAAGGTGATGTCCTCCCCGCGCTTTTTCACGGCGATGTTATAGTTCTTGACGCCGTCCACGTCCTGTTCCAGCTCGGTGAGCTCGTGGTAGTGGGTGGCAAACAGCGTCTTGCAGCCGATCTTCTCGCAGATATGCTCCACCACCGCCCGGGCAATGCTCATGCCGTCAAAGGTGGAGGTGCCCCGGCCGATCTCGTCCAGGATGACCAGGCTGTTTTTGGTGGCGTGTTCCAGAATCTCGGCCACCTCGGTCATCTCCACCATGAAGGTGGACTGGCCTGCCGCCAGATCGTCGGAGGCACCCACCCGGGTGAAGATGGCGTCCACCACGCCCACCCGGCAGGACGCCGCCGGCACAAAGCTGCCGATCTGGGCCATGAGGGCGATGAGGGCGTTCTGGCGCATGTAGGTGGACTTGCCCGCCATGTTGGGGCCGGTGATGATGAGCATCCGGTTGTCAGCCTCGTCCAGGGTGGTGTCGTTGGGGACGAACAGGCTGCCCTTGAGCATCTGCTCAATGACGGGGTGACGGCCCTCCGCAATGTCCAGCACGTCGCTGTCGTCCACGGTGGGCTTGACGTAGTTGTTGCAGACGGCCACCTCCGCAAAGGAGGCAAGCACGTCCAGCTGAGCCACGGCGGAGGCGGTCTTCTGGATGCGCAGGATCTCTCCCGAGATGGCGCTGAGCAGGTCGGCAAAAAGCTGATGTTCCAGCACCAGCAGCCGCTCGTTGGCGCCCAGGATCTTGTTTTCCAGGTCCTTCAATTCGGGGGTGATGTAGCGCTCCCCGGTGGTGAGGGTCTGCTTGCGGGTGAAGGTATCCGGCACGCTGCCGGTATAGGAGCGGCTGACCTCGATATAGTAGCCGAAAACCTTGTTGAAGCCGATCTTCAGCTTGGGGATGCCGGTCTCCTCCCGCAGGCGGGCCTCCATCTGGGAGAGGAAGCCCTTGCCGCCGTGCATGATGTCCCGCAGCTCGTCCACCTCGGCGTTGTAGCCCGCCCGGATGACGCCGCCGTCCTTGAGGTTGGCAGGCGGGTCGTCCCCGATGGCAGACCGGATGCGGGTGAGGATGTCGTTCAGCGGGTCGATGTCGGCGGCCAGCTTTTGCAGCAGGGGCGCCGTGGAAGCCTCCGCAATGCGGCGGACCTGGGGCAGGGCCTCACAGGTATCCCCCAGGGCACAGACCTCCCGGGGGGTAGCGGAGCCGTAGAGGATGCGGGTGGTCAGGCGCTCGATGTCAAACACCCGGCCCAGGGCTTCCTTGAGATCACCGCGGGCCACGTTCTCCTGGTAGAGGGCCTCCACCGCGTCCAGGCGGGCGTTGATGGCCGCCGAGTCCACCAGGGGCTGCTCGATCCAGGCGCGGAGCAGGCGCTTGCCCATAGAGGTCTCGGTTTTGTCCAGCACCCAGAGCAGAGTGCCTTTTTTCTCCCGGCCGCGCATGGTCTCGGTGAGTTCCAGGTTGGCCCGGGTCACCGGGGAGAGGCGCATGTACTGGGCGTCGGCATAGTTCTGCACCGCACGGATGCGCTCAATGCCGTGCTTCTGGGTCTCCTTGAGGTAGCCCAGCAGCATGCCCACCGCGTAGGGCACCATACCGCCCTCGGCAAAGCCGCAGGTCCTGCGCCAGTCCGCCCCGAACTGGGCGGTCAGCTCGGCGTCGATAACGCTGTCCTTGCAGCAGGCGTCCTCCCGCAGTTCCACCAGGGCGCTGGTGTGCTGCTTGATGTAGGCCGTCACGTCCTTCAGATCCAGCATGGCGGTGTTGATGAGGATCTCGCTGGGCATGTAGCGGCAGAGTTCGGTGATGATGGCCCCGCCCATCTTCTCGGCGGAGAGTTCAGTGGCGTAGGCCTCGCCGGTGGAGATATCGGCAAAGCAGACGCCTGCCCGCCAGCTGCGGCGCTGCTTTTTCAGGTAGATGGCGCAGAGGTAGTTGTTCTTGTCCTCGGCCAGCATGCTGCTCTCGATGACGGTGCCGGGGGTCACCACCCGGATGATGTCCCTCTTGACCAGGCCTTTTGCCAGGGCCGGGTCCTCCATCTGCTCGCAGATGGCCACTTTGTAGCCCTTGGCGATGAGCCGGGCCACATAGGTTTCATAGGAATGGAAAGGCACGCCGCACATGGGGGCGCGTTCTTCCTTGCCGCAGTTCTTGCCGGTCAGCGTCAGCTCCAGTTCCCGGGATGCGGTGAGGGCGTCGTCGTAGAACATCTCATAAAAGTCGCCCACACGATAAAAGAGAATCTCGTCCGGGTGCTGCTTCTTGATTTCAAAGTATTGCTGCATCATGGGAGAAACTGCCTGTTCCGCCATGTTTCACACTCCTGTTCCGGGCCGGGGCCGCATCGCGCGGTCCGGGGAAATCCTTCTTCGACAAAGGCGGGGGATACTCTCCCCCGCCGAAACGCTCTTTATCCGCCGATCAGTGGCAGCCGGAGCAGGACGCACAGCTGCCGGTGCAGCCGCCCTGGGGTGCCTGAACGGTCATGGGGTCGCCGCCGTTCATGGCGGTGTTGATGATGGCGTCGATGTGGTTGACCATGGCCTCGCACTCGCTCTTGGCGGCGTTGTAGCGCACCATGCCCTCGCTGGAGATGATCTGGGTGTAGAGGTCGTTGATCTTCTGGTTCAGCTCGGCAATGCGGGCGCTGTCGGGCTCGGCCTCGGCGCTGGCACGGTTGAGGTCGAGACGCTGCAGGTTGAACTCGCCGATCATCTTCTGCAGTTCCTCGTCGGCGTCATTCATGCGGCGGGCGGCGTCCAGCTCGAGATAACGGGGGTCGGTCTGCATGGCGGCAGCGGCTTTCTTGAACAGATCAATGCAATCCATGGTTAGGGTCTCCTTTGTTGTGTGTATTTTGTATTCTTTGCAGCGGGAAGGTTCATGCGTTGGTCACGGCTCTGCCGGTGAGCAGCGCCGCCCGGGAACCGGTGAGCTCCACGTCGGCCCAGCTGCCGATGAGCTCCTCCCCGCCGGGGAATTCGACGACCAGGTTGTTGTCCAGGCGTCCGTTGAGGGTGCCCGGCGTGCGGCCGCAGCCCTCCACCAGCACCCGCACCGTCTGGCCCGCCATGGCCGCGATGCGCGGGAAGGCGACCTCGTCCTGGGTGCGCAGCAGCCGCTCCATGCGGGCGGCCTTCTCGGCATGGGTGGTGGGGTCGGGCATCTCGGCAGCCTTGGTACCGCCGCGCCTGGAATAGATAAAGGTGAACAGCTGCATGTAGCCCACCTGTTTCACCAGTTCCAGCGTCTGCTCAAACTCCTCTTCCGTCTCACCGGGGAAGCCGACGATGATGTCGCTGGAGAAGGTCACGCCGGGGATTTTCTCCTTGGCGTAGTCGATGAGCTCCAGATACTGGGCAGAGGTGTAATGGCGGTTCATGGCCGACAGCACCCGGTCGCTGCCCGACTGCACCGGCAGGTGGATGTGCTTGCACAGGTGGTCGTTGGCGGCGATGGTATCGATGAGCTTATGGCTGGCATCCTTGGGGTGGCTGGTCATGAACCGGACCTTGTAGTCGCCCGGGGTCTGGCAGAGCAGGTTCAGCAGGTCGGCAAAGTCCATGGGCTCGGCCAGGCCCTTGCCGTAGCTGTTGACGTTCTGGCCCAGGAGGGTGATCTCCTTGTAGCCGGCCGCCACCAGGCTCTGGAATTCCTCCAGCACCGCCTGGGGTTCCCGGCTGCGTTCCCGTCCCCGCACATAGGGTACAATACAATAGGTGCAGAAGTTGTCGCAGCCGTACATGATAGGCAGCCAGGCCCGGAAGCCGGAATCCCGGCGGATGGGCATTTCCTCCACCACCGCATCCCGCTGCACCGGGTCCTGCAGATACCGCTTGCCCCGGCGGATGCGCTCGGCCAGGATGGCGGGCAGGCGGTCGATGCCGTCCACGCCGAAGACCAGATCCACATAAGGATAACTGGCGCGGAGCTTGTCCACCACGCTCTTTTGCTGGGCCATGCAGCCGCAGATGCCGATCATCAGCCGGGGGTTCTTCTCCTTCAGGCGCTTGAGGGCACCCACGTTGCCGAAGACCCGCTGCTCGGCGTGTTCCCGCACGGCGCAGGTATTGAACAGAATCAGGTCCGCCTGCTCCACATTGTCGCAGATGCCGTAGCCCACGTCCATCAGGACGCCGCGGATCTTTTCGCCGTCGTTGACGTTCTGCTGGCAGCCGTAGCTGTGCACATAGGCCATGGGCGGGGTGTCGTAATACTCGGCCAGCGTGCGCGCCGCGGCCGCATCATGGGTGTAAGTGGTCTTTTCCAAAGCCGTCTCTCCAAAGCAGTAATCGGGGGGTAACGTATCCTTTGCCGAAAAATGGGCACAGATACCAAATATACCGTTTCAGTATACCGCAAGCGGCGAAAAAGTACAAGAGCCCCCTGCCTGTGCTGCCGTGAAAATCCCTGCAAGTGACGAAACCAGCGTCAATGGCAGGGCTGCTCTTTTCCGGGCAAACAGCAAAAGGTCGGCCGCTCTGCCTCTCCTCTGCCGCTGCTTTTTCAGGATACACGGTTCTGCGGCGGCTGTTTGTTGCCGGGGTCACGATGCCCGACAGAATTTTCAACTATAGTGTTTACTCATAAAACAAAACGTGATATAATCGTTTTACAACCTATCGTTGTTAATCTGTTCACCCCGCTGGATTCTGCTTTTCAGGCTCCGGCGGGGTGTGACCTGCTCATTCTCTGTTCTTTTTGCAAAGGAGCTTTTATGGAAGAGCCTTCGATTTTTCATCTGCAGGCGCCCTTCTCCCCCACCGGCGACCAGCCCCAGGCCATTGACGCCCTGGTGGAGGGCATCAACCAGGGGGACAAAGCCCAGACGCTTCTGGGCGTCACCGGCTCGGGCAAGACCTTCACCATGGCGAACATCATCGCCCGGTGCAACCGCCCCACTCTGATCCTGGAGCCCAACAAGACGCTGGCCAGCCAGATCTGCACCGAGATGCGCAGCTTTTTCCCCGACGACGCGGTGGAATACTTCGTCTCCTACTACGACTATTACCAGCCGGAGGCCTACATTCCCTCCACCGATACCTATATTGAAAAAGACAGCGCCATCAACGACGAGATCGACCGGCTGCGGCACTCGGCCACGGCGGCCTTGTCCGAGCGGCGCAACGTCATCATTGTGGCCAGCGTCTCCTGCATTTACTCCCTGGGCGACCCTATCGATTACCGGAGCATGGTCATCAGCCTGCGCCCCGGCATGGAGATGAGCCGGGACGAGCTCTGCCGCCGCCTGGTGAAGCTGCAGTACGAGCGCAACGACATCAACTTTACCCGCAACAAGTTCCGGGTCCACGGGGATATTGTGGACATCTACCTGGCCTACATGGACGATCTGGCCATCCGGGTGGAGTTTTTCGGGGACGAGATCGACCGCATCAGCGAGATGCGCCCCCTCACCGGCGAGCGCCAGAACGTGGTGCGCCATGTGGCCATCTTCCCCGCCAGCCACTACATCGTCGGCCCCGAGAAGATGAAGGCGGGCCTTGCCAAGATTGCCCAGGAGATGGACGAGCAGGTGAAGAAATTCACCGAGGAGGGCAAGCTGCTGGAAGCCCAGCGCATTGCCCAGCGCACCAACTACGACATGGAAATGCTGCAGGAAGTGGGCATGTGCAAGGGCATCGAGAATTACTCGGCGGTGCTGTCCGGCCGGGCGCCGGGTTCCACCCCCACCACCCTGCTGGATTACTTCCCCAAGGATTTTCTGCTCATGGTGGACGAGAGCCACGTCATGCTGCCCCAGGTGCGGGGCATGTACGCCGGCGACCACAGCCGCAAAGCCACCCTGGTGGAGTACGGCTTCCGCCTGCCCTCCGCCTTTGACAACCGTCCCCTCCGGTTTGAGGAGTTCGAGGCCAAAGTCGGGCAGACTATCTTTGTCAGCGCCACCCCGGGGCCTTATGAGAAGGAGCACTCCACCCGGGTGGCCGAGCAGGTCATCCGCCCCACCGGACTGCTGGACCCCATCATTATGGTGCGGCCGGTGGAAGGCCAGATCGAGGACCTGCTGGGCGAGATCCGTACCCGCATCGACCGTGGCGAGCGCGCCCTGGTCACCACCCTCACTGTCAAAATGGCCGAGGACCTGACCAATTATCTGGAGGAGCACGGCGTCAAGGCCCGCTACCTCCACCATGAGGTGGACACCTTTGAGCGGATGGAGCTCATCAAGGACCTGCGCGTGGGCGCCATCGACGTGATTGTGGGCATCAACCTGCTGCGCGAGGGCCTGGACCTGCCGGAAGTCTCCCTCATTGCCATTCTGGATGCCGACAAGGAGGGCTTTCTGCGCAGCGAGACCAGCCTGATCCAGACCATCGGCCGCGCCGCCCGCAATGCCAACGGCGTGGTCCTGATGTACGCCGATGAGGTCACCCCCAGCATGGAGCGGGCCATCCTGGAGACCGAGCGCCGCCGGGGCATTCAGGACGCCTACAACAAGGCCCACGGCATCACGCCCAAGACCATCGTCAAGGCCATCTCCGGCGGGCTGGAGATCAGCATGTCGGAGGAGAACAAGAAACTTCGCCAGCACCGCATGAGCAAGGCCGAGCGGGAACAGACCATCGCCCGCCTGACCAAGGAGATGAAGGAGGCCGCCCGTCTGCTGGAATTCGAGCACGCGGCCTTCCTGCGTGACCAGATCCAGCGTTTGCAGCGGGGGGAGGACCCCACCGAAATGGATACCGAACAGCGGCAGGCCACCGACCAGAAGCGGCGGGCCGGAAGCAGAAAAGGCAGGGGGAAAGGAAAACATTGAGCAAGATCAAGATCGATCCCAATCAGCGCATCGTCATCAAGGGCGCCCGGGAACATAACCTGAAAAACGTGAATCTGACGCTGCCGCGCAACAAGATGATCGTTATGACCGGCCTGTCCGGCTCGGGCAAGTCCAGCCTTGCCTTTGACACCATCTACGCCGACGGCCAGCGCCGTTATATGGAGAGCCTTTCCAGCTACGCCCGGCAGTTTCTGGGCCAGATGGAAAAGCCCGACGTGGACGAGATCACCGGCCTGTCCCCGGCCATCTCCATCGACCAGAAAACCACCAGCCACAACCCCCGTTCCACCGTGGGCACCGTCACCGAGATCTACGATTATCTCCGTCTGATGTACGCCCGCATCGGCATTCCCCACTGCCCGGTCTGCGGGCGGGTCATCAGCCAGCAGAGCGTGGACGAGATGGTGGACGAGGTGCTGAAATTGCCCGAGCGCACCCGGTTTCAGGTGCTGGCCCCGGTGGTGCGCGGCCGCAAGGGCACCCAGCAGAAGGAGCTGGACGCCGCACGGCGGGCCGGCTATGTCCGTGTGCGCATCGACGGCAGCATGTACGATCTGGACGAGGAGATCAAGCTGGAGAAAAACCTCAAGCACACGGTGGAGATCGTAGTGGACCGCCTGTCCATCAACGACAGTGTGCGCAGCCGTCTGGCCGACTCCATCGAGACCGCCCTCAGCCTGACCGACGGGCTGGTCATCATCGATGTCATCGGCGGCGAGCCCATGCAGTTCAGCCAGAACTACGCCTGCCCCGAGCACGGCATCTCCATTGAGGAGCTGACCCCCCGGATGTTCAGCTTCAACAATCCCTTCGGCGCCTGCGAGACCTGCACCGGCCTGGGTACCTTCATGAAGGTGGACCCCGCCCGCATCATTCCCGACAAGCGCAAGTCCATCCGGGAGAGCGCCATCAAGGCCAGCGGCTGGTATTACGCCGAGGGCTCCATCTCGGAGATGTACTACGTCGCCCTGGGCAAGCGCTACGGCTTTACCCTGGACACCCCCATCAAGGAGATGAGCAAGGAGGCCGTCAACGCCATCCTGTACGGCACCAAGGGCGAAAAGCTGGAGATGCAGCGGGAGAACATGTTCGGCTCCGGCACCTATAAAAACGACTTTGAGGGCATCATCCCCAACCTGGAACGCCGCTTCCGGGAGACCAGCAGCGAGTGGGTCAAGGAGGAGATTGCCCAGGTCATGTCCAGCGAGGAATGCCCTTCCTGCCATGGCCGCCGCCTGAAACCCACCAGCCTGGCTGTGACGGTGGGCGGCATCAACATTTCCGACTTCTGCGACATGAGCGTCAATGAGGAGCTGGAATTCATCCAGACTGCCTCTGTGTCCGAACGGGACCAGATGATCGGCGCCTCCATCTTCAAGGAAGTGCGGGAGCGCCTGGGCTTTTTGCAGAGCGTGGGCCTGGGCTACCTCACCCTGTCCCGGGGCGCGGCCTCTCTGTCCGGCGGCGAGAGCCAGCGCATCCGTCTGGCCACCCAGATCGGCAGTGCCCTGACCGGCGTGCTCTACGTGCTGGACGAGCCCAGCATCGGCCTGCACCAGCGGGACAACGACAAGCTCATCGCCACCATGAAGCGGCTGCGGGATCTGGGCAATACCCTGATCGTGGTGGAGCACGATGAGGATACCATGCGCCAGGCCGACTATATTGTCGACGTGGGCCCCGGCGCGGGTGTGCACGGCGGCGAGATCGTAGCCGCCGGCAGTGTGGAGGACATCTGTGCCTCCAAGGGCAGCATCACCGGCGCCTACCTGTCCGGCCGCAAGGCGGTGGAGGTCCCCGCCGTCCGCCGGGAGGGCAACGGCAAGTTTTTGCGCGTAGTGGGTGCCCGGGAAAACAACCTCACCGGCATCAATGTGGATTTCCCCCTGGGCAAAATGATCTGCGTCACCGGCGTGTCCGGTTCCGGCAAATCCACGCTGGTCAACGAGATTCTGTACAAGACGCTGGCCGCCGCCCTGAACGGCGCCCGCAGCCGTCCCGGCCAGTGCGAGGAAGTGGAGGGCATGGAGTGGGTGGACAAGGTCATCGGCATTGACCAGTCCCCCATCGGCCGGACGCCCCGCTCCAATCCCGCCACCTACACCGGCGTGTTCGGCGATATCCGCACCCTGTTTGCCGAGACTCAGGAAGCCAAAATGCGCGGCTATGGGCCCGGCCGGTTCAGCTTCAACGTCAAGGGCGGCCGCTGCGAGGCCTGCGAGGGCGGCGGCATTCTCCAGATCGAAATGCACTTTTTGCCCGACATCTTTGTGCCCTGCGATGTCTGCAAGGGCAAGCGCTACAACCGGGAGACGCTGGAAGTCCACTATAAGGGCAAGACCATCGCCGACGTGCTGGACATGACGGTGGAGGAGGCCTGCAATTTCTTTGCCAACCTGCCCAAGATCCACCGCAAATTGCAGACCCTGCAGGAGGTCGGCCTGGGCTATATCCAGCTGGGCCAGGCCGCCACTACCCTGTCCGGCGGCGAAGCTCAGCGCGTCAAGCTGGCCAACGAGCTGGCCCGCCGGGACACCGGGCAGACCGTCTATATTCTGGACGAGCCCACCACCGGCCTGCATGTAGCCGACGTTCACCGTCTGGTCAAGGTGCTGGACAAGCTGGTGGATGCGGGCAACACCGTCATCGTCATCGAGCACAATCTGGATGTCATCAAGCGCGCCGATTATATCATCGACCTGGGTCCCGAGGGCGGCAGCGGCGGCGGCCGCATCGTCGCCACCGGCACGCCGGAACAGGTGGCCGAGAACCCCAACTCCTTCACCGGCCAGTACCTGAAACCGGTGTTGGAGCGCGGCAAGGCATACGCAGCGGCCCAAGCAGCTCTGGCCCAAGCAGCTCTGGAGAAGCAGGCGCCCGCCAAGAAGCCCCGGCGCAAGGCTGCTGCCAAAGACAGGGAAAATTGAAATTTCCTCTTGAGCAGCCTGCCGTGATATGGTAAACTGTCAGCAGGAAAGGCAGGTGAACGATATGGAATTCTTACACTCTTGTGGGTATCGTTGTCGTTCGCTGTCCAGCCTGCACTGACCGCAGGCCCTGCCCCCTCAGCCGGCAAATCCAAGCGTCCCCGCTTTGTCAAACGGGGGCGCTTTTGTTTTGGCCCCATCGGGCCGGAAAGGATTTGCCATGAAAAACGTCTTTGCTTTCGATCTTACCGAATCGTCTCTCTCCGACTTCTCCCACCCCGGTTTTCGCCGGGCCTTTGAATGCTATTTTTCGGAGATGGAGATCTCTGTGGATGACTGGGAAGCCGTCTACCGGGAGATGGCTGTCTCCGGTGCCCAGGCTTTGCTCCTGTGTTCCCCGGACGGGGAGACAGAAGCCTTTTTACTGTATGCCGTCCTCCCTTTTTCCAGTTCCTTTTTTGAAGGCAGCGCTGCTTTTGTTCAGGAATTCTGGGTTGCGCCTCCTCTGCGTGGTCAGGGCCTGGGCCGTCGGCTGCTGCGCAGCGCCGAGAAGAGATTTTCCGCACAGGGACTGAGCCTTGTCCTGCTGACCAGCGACACCGCGGAACACTTTTATCTTCACTGCGGTTATCGCCGGGCTGCGGGGATTCATGCCAAAAATGACTGCCCTGTTTTTCTGCGCTGTCTGCCCGAATAAATATTTCCCCGCTCCACCTGTGATGTTTCCCGGGCAGAATCTCCCTCGTTCTATCCCCTCCTTTTTCCGCATACGGTTTGGCAGAAGCCTGGCGCGCAGGCGCCAAAAAAGGAGGGCGTGCATGATGAAAGGCGACGCGGAGGAACGCGCGGTGGAGGTGGGGCGCTACATCGTACAGCACAACACCACGGTGCGGGCGACGGCGGCGGTGTTCGGCGTCAGCAAAAGCACCGTCTGGAAAGACCAGTCCCGGCTCAGGCGGCAAAATCCGGCCCTGTGGCGGGAGGTACAGATGGTGCTGCAAAAAAACAAGGCGGAGCGTCATTTGCGGGGCGGCGAGGCCACCCGCAGAAAGTTTCTGCGGCTGAGTGGGGCACATCCCCCCGATCGCCCCTGACCAGGGCTTGCACGGGTACTGCACAGCCTGTATAATAAAGGGAAAAGAATGGGACCGCCTCCCATGCGGACGGCGGGGAATCTCACGCCAGAAAGGTCGTGTGAACTATGAAACGCAAGGATTACATTTCCTGGGATGAATACTTCATGGGCATCGCGCTGCTGACCGCCATGCGCTCCAAGGATGACAGCAGTCAGGTGGGTGCCTGCATCGTCAGCCCCGAAAACAAAATTCTGTCCCTGGGTTACAACGGTATGCCCATCGGCTGCAACGACGACGATATGCCCTGGGAGCGCGAGGGTGATCCGCTGGATACCAAGTATATGTATGTCTGTCACGCCGAACTCAACGCGATCCTGAACTCGGCACACAGCAATCTGACCGGAGCCCGGGTGTATGTGACGCTGTTCCCCTGCAACGAGTGTGCCAAGGCCATCATCCAGAGCGGCATCAAGGAAATCATCTACTACTCGGACAAATACCATGATGAACCGTCCAGCATGGCAAGTCGTCGGCTGTTCAACATGACCGGCGTCAAATACCGCGCATATCATCCTTCCGGCCGTGAGCTCACCCTCACGGTGTGACGGGTACGGCGGCAGGAATCCGAAACAGGCGGAGGAATGTTCATGAATACCATCGTGATCGGCATTGCCGGCGGTACCGGCAGCGGCAAAACCACCCTGACCAAACGTCTGCGGGAGCATTTTGGCGAGCAGGAAGTCAGCGTCATCAACCACGACAGCTATTACAAGCGCCACGATGAGCTCCCCTACGAGGAGCGCTGCAAACTCAACTACGACCATCCCGACTCTTTCGAAACCGATCTGATGATCGAGCATCTCAAGCAGCTGCGGGCCGGGCAGAGCGTGGAGGTCCCGGTCTACGACTATACCATCCACAATCGCAGTGACGAGACCATTACCGTCCGGCCGGCTCCTGTCATCATTGTGGAGGGCATCCTGATTTTTGCATCCCAGGAACTCTGCGACCTGATGGACATCAAGGTCTTTGTGGATACCGACGCCGATGTCCGCATCCTGCGGCGCATTGTCCGCGATGTCAAGTCCCGCGGGCGGACGCTGGACAGTGTCGTTTCCCAGTATCTCACCACCGTCAAACCCATGCACGAACAGTTCGTCGAGCCCAGCAAGCGCAAGGCCGACCTCATCATTCCCGAGGGCGGCAAAAACGCCGTGGCACTGGATATGCTCATCAAGTGGGTATCCAACCACCTGAGCGCCGTATGAGTGGAGCTCCGCAACCATTTTGCCAGTCAGAGAGGGATTCCATGCAGGAACTTGAAATGCTGCGCGCGATTCTGGACAGCTACCCCTACCCCATCGTGTTCGTGGACAACGACTATATCATCCGCTATATGAACCGGAACGCCCGCTACCACTATTACGAGGAGCGGGGCTATCACGATCTTATCGGCGCCAGTCTGTTTGCCTGCCATGATGCGCCGTCCTCAGTGGAAAAAATCAAAGCTGCCTACGAGGGCATCCGCCGCAACGGCAAAGAGGTGTTCATCGGTGTATCGGCACGCAACCAGCGCATCTATATGCAGGGTGTCCGCGGAGCCGACGGAAAGTGGATCGGCTTTTTTGAACGTTTTGAGCTCAATCTGCAAAAATGATTTCTTTCCCCTCTCCTGCCGCGTATGTCCACAGGCTTTCCCCAAAATGTAAATAAAAATCGCCGCCAGGCACCTGTTACGGTTGCCTGACGGCGATTTTGTTTGATACGTTCAGTACCCGTTGTTTCGGGCGGGCCTTCCTCTTACCAGAGGTTCACCACCTCATTGTACAGGCCCTCGTAGCTCTTGGCCGAGTTGGACCAGCTGAAGTCGCATTCCATGGCCCGGCGGACCAGAATGGGCCAGCCATCTTTCTGCCAGTAGCCTTCCTTGGCGCGCCAGCAGGCCTCGTACAGCTCATGAGCGTTGTAGTTGGCAAAGGTGAAACCGTTGCCGTAGCCGTCGCCGGAGTCGTGAATGGAATCCCGCAGGCCGCCGGTCTCACGGACGATGGGAATGGTGCCGTAGCGGCAGGAAACCATCTGCGCCAGACCGCAGGGCTCGCTGCGGGAAGGCATGAGGAACATATCCGCACCGGCATAGATCTTCTGGGCCAGTTTGGCGTTGAAGCCGATGTAGACGCCTACACGGCCCGGGTGACGGGCACACAGCTCATTGAAGAAGGCCTCATAACCTGCTTCGCCGGAGCCCAGGACCACCAGCTCGATGCCCTGCTGCAGCAGGCCTTCGGCGATGGTGCGGACCAGGTCCACACCCTTATGGCCCACCAGGCGGGTGACCATGGCCATGACCGGGCTGCCGTCCTTGTTCAGGCCCATCTCGTCCTGCAGGGCCGCCTTGCAGACTGCCTTTCCGGTCTCGAAGGTGTTGACATCATAGTTCTGGGCAATGTCGGGATCGGTGGCGGGGTTGAACACATCCACATCGATGCCGTTAAGAATGCCGCACAGCTTGTACTGCTTCTGGCGCAACAGGCCGTCCAGGCCATGGCTGAACCACGGGTCCAGAATCTCCTGGGCGTAGGTGGGGCTGACGGTAGTGACCTTGTCGGCCGTCTCGATGGCGCCCTTCATGAAGTTGGCGCAGCCGTCGTACTCCACCACATGCGCATCCCGGGCGCCGATGCCGCAGGTATCCTCCAGGATATCCAGGCCGTACTTGCCCTGATAGGCAATGTTGTGGATGGTGAACACCGTCTTGATACGGTTGAACTTGTCCAGGTGGCGGTAGTACAGATTCAGGTAGACGGGGGTCAGCGCAGTCTGCCAGTCGTTGCAGTTGATGATGTCGGGCTCAAAATCCGTGTAGAACAGCATCTCCAGAATGGCCCGGGCAAAGAAGGCAAAGCGCTCGCCGTCATCGTAGAAGCCGTAGAGGCCGCTGCGCTTGAAGTAATACTCGTTGTCGATAAAGTAGAAGGTCACGCCGTCATTTTCAGCCTTGAACAGGCCGCAGTACTGGCTGCGCCACCCCACCGGCACACTGAAGTTGGTGATGTAGGTCAGGCGGTCACGGAATTTCAAGTCGCCGTACAGCGGCATAACCACGCGGCAGTCGACGCCGTCCTTGACCAGAGCCTTGGGCAGAGCGCCCGCAACATCGGCCAGACCGCCGGATTTTGCAAAGGGAGCCGCCTCACTGGTAGCGTAAAGGATTCTCATTTTGTCCTCCTTGGTCATGGCCCGCGGCCTTGCCGCCGGACAGAGAGCCCGGGCCGGGTATCCGACCGCACATCCCGCAAAAGGATGGGCGTCAAAACAAAAGAAAGGGGCGGGAGTCGGGAAACCTTGACGAAACAGCGCATCCGATCCCACGGCTGCGGGTGCAGAGCGCGGCAGGACTGCATCCTGCCAGCGGCGGTGCAGCCGAGCATTCGCACCCCGGCGCCTGCGCGCATGGGCGATGCTTGGCCCGGGAACGGGCCTTGCTTTTCCGTCATCGGCCCCTCTCCCGCCCTCTCAAAGGCCGGACTGCCGGGGAGATTTGGCTGCCCGGCCCATTGAGGCTGAACTTACACGGTGTGGTTCTTGGCAACAAACACCGGGAAAGATTCGGTACCGCTGAGTTTCTTGTCTGCGGTGATGTGGACGTTCTTGTCGGTGACGACATACTCCACAGAGGAACCTGCCTCCACCACGGTATCCTGCATCAGCACGCAGTTTCTGACCACAGCGCCCTTCTTGACCTGGCAGCCGCGGAACAGAACACTGTTCTCCACAGTGCCCTCGATGACGCAGCCGTCGGCCAGCAGGGAGTTCTTGACCTTGCTGCCGGTCAGGTAGCGGGACGGGTTATCGTCACGAATCTTGGTGTAGATGGGATTGGCCGGATCAAACAGGGCCTCCACGTTATCGCCTTCCAGCAGGCGCATGTTCTCGTCGAAGTAGCTCTTCATGTCGGAGATGCGGGCTGCATAGCCGGTGTACTCGTAGGCATGAACGTTGAGCAGGCTCAGGTTGCGGGCCAGAATGTCGCGCTCGAAGTAGACCAGGCCGCGGACGGAAGCGTCGCGGACCAGCTGGATCAGGCTGTCACGCTCAATGATGTAAATGTTCATGGCCAGGTTCTGGACACCGGGACGATAGTCGTTGGAGAGCAGCTCAGTGACGCGGCCGTCCTTGATTTGAACGGTGTAGTTGTCATTGCGGGCGCCCTCGGGGATCTCGGCGCGGTTGTAGACCATGGTGACATCAGCACCGCTCTTGACATGCTCTTCGATCAGCTTGTTGAAGTCGAAGTTCATGGCGATGCAGGCGTCGGACAGGACGACATATTTTTCCTTCTGGGCGCTGATCCAAGACAGGATGCTGGCCAGTGCATCCACACGGCCGGAATACATCTTGACGCTGCGCTCTGCAAAAGGCGGAACGATGTTCAGACCGCCGCGCTTACGGGTCAGGTCCCATTCACGGCCTGCGCCCAGGTGATCCATCAGGGAGTGGTAGTTCTTCCGCACGATGACCGACACATTGTCGATGCCGGAGTTCGCCATGTTGGACAGGACGAAGTCGATCATGCGGTAACGTCCGCCGAACGGGATGGAGGCCATCGTGCGCTCCGCCACCAGTTCCGGGACAAGGTTATCATACGTGTTGGCAAAAATGACGCCCAGGGCGCTTGCGTTGCTGCTTACCATTGCTCCTCACCATCCTTTACATCATTGGAGACCATCGCTTTGGGGCCGACGGTTGCGCCCTTGCCGATGCGGACACCGGAACCCACGGTGGCCACATCACCCGGATTGGCAATGTCGCAGCCGCTCTCCGGCATAGCGCCGACGGTTGCGCCTTCCTCGATCGTGACGTTCTCGGCCACGATGCAGTGCTTGACGGTGGCACCCGCCTTGATGACGGTGCCGCCCATCACGACGGCAGCCTCAACGGTGGCGCCTTTCTCGACCACAACACCCGGGAAGAGGATGGAGTCCTTGACGGTACCGTTGACCTTGCAGCCCTCGGTGACCATGGAGTTTTCGATGTCGGCATCCGCGCCGATCTTCTGGCAGGGATTGCCGCTGTTGCGGGAGTAGATCTTCCAGCTCTCGTCAAACAGGTTGATGCCGGAATGAGAGGGGTCCAGTACCTCCATGTTGGCCTGCCACAGGGAGGAGATGGTTCCCACGTCCTTCCAGTAGCCTGCAAAGCGGTAGGCGTACATGCGGCGGCCGTCACGCAGCAGGGCGGGAATGACGTTCTTGCCGAAATCGTTCTCGCTCTCGGGATCGGCCTCGTCCGCGATCAGGTAGGACTTGAGGATATCCCAGTTGAAGATATAGATGCCCATGGAAGCCAGGTTGCTCTTGGGCTCCTTCGGCTTTTCCTGGAACTCATTGATACGGTCATTTTCATCCGTGACCATCAGGCCGAAGCGGGAAGCCTCGCTCCATGGCACTTCCATAACGGCAACGCTGAACTCGGCATTCTTCTCCTTGTGGAAGCGGAGGAAGTCAGAGTAATCCTGCTTGCAGATCTGGTCGCCGGACAGGATGATAACGTACTTGGGATCGTAACGGTCGATGAACGAAATGTTCTGATAAATCGCATTTGCGGTGCCCTTGTACCAGTCGGAGCCGGAGGCCTGCTGATACGGAGGCAGAACATGGACGCCGCCGTGCAGGCGGTCAAGGTCCCACGGCTGGCCATTGCCCACATACTCGTTCAGGACCAGCGGCTGATACTGCGTCAGGATGCCGACGGTGTCGATATCCGAGTTGACGCAGTTGGACAGCGGGAAGTCGATGATACGATACTTTCCGCCAAACGGCACTGCGGGCTTGGCAAGCTTTTGGGTCAGCGCATACAAACGCGAACCCTGGCCGCCGGCCAGAATCATTGCGATCATTTCTTTTGCCATGATAATCTCCCCTTATTCGGCTTTCGCCATTGATAAACATTGCCTTGGGTCTTTATCGCCCCGCCCGGGCTCTGAGCCCGGATACGGGATTCCTCACGCCTTCGGCGTTTTGGCTTTGGTTGCGGCCTTTTTGGCCGGAGCTTTGGCAGTTTCAGCCTTGGCTGCTGCAGCGGGCTTTGCCGTCGCCTTTTTGCGGGTGGTCTTGGCCGGAGCCTTCTCGCCCTTGGCATCCTTGGTGTCTTCCGCCTTGGGCTTGCGCACCCGGGGCATGGGAACCGAGAAATAGACGGTGGACAGCGGCGGCAGCGTAATGCTGATGTGCTGGTCAAAGCCGTGCATGGCGCCCTTGACGCTGCGGACCGGTGCATTGTGGACATCGGTGCCGCCGTACTTGGCGTCATCCGAGTTGATCAGCTCTTTGTATGTACCTGCCACCGGCACGCCCAGCTGGTAGTTCTCCCGCAGGACGGGGTTGAAGTTGCAGGCGATCAGAACCATCTTGCCCGCAGCATCACGGCGCAGGAAGATGACCACACTCTGCTGATTGTCATCCGGCACGATCCACTGGAAGCCTTCCCAGGAGTAATCCACCTGCCACATGGACGGCGTGTCGCGATAGAAGTGGTTCAGATCGCGGACATAAGCCTGCAGCTGCTGGTGTTTCTCATATTCCAGAAGCATCCAGTCCAGCGGCTTCTTTTCATCCCACTCGATGAACTGGCCGAACTCCTGACCCATAAAGAGCAGTTTCTTGCCGGGATGGGCCATCATGTAGCCGTAGAAGGTGCGCAGGTTGGAGAACTTGGCCTCGTAGTCGCCGGGCATCTTGTTGATGAGGCTGCACTTGCCGTGAACGACCTCGTCATGGCTGATGGGCAGAATAAAGTTCTCGCTGAAGGCGTAGAAGAAACTGAAGGTGACCTTGCCGTGGTTGCCGGCGCGGAAGAGCGGATCGGTCTTCATGTAGCTGAGCATGTCGTTCATCCAGCCCATGTTCCACTTGAAGTTGAATCCCAGACCGCCGTCTTCCGCCGGCTTGGTGACCAGCGGCCATGCGGTGGATTCCTCCGCAATCATCATCTTGTGGGGATGGCGGCCCAAAACCGCGCCGTTGCACTTCTGCAGGAAGGCAATGGCTTCCAGGTTTTCCTTGCCGCCCTTGGAGTTCTGTTCCCACTCGCCGTCGCGGCGGTTGTAATCCAGATACAGCATGCTGGCCACCGCATCGACTCGCAGGCCGTCCAGGTGGTACTGCTCGATCCAGAACAGCGCGCTGGAAATCAGGAAACTCTGAACCTCGCCCATGCCATAATTAAAGACCATGGTTCCCCATTCCTTGTGCTCGCCGCGGCGGGGGTTGGGGTCCTCATAGCAGGGGGCGCCGTCGAACATGTACAGGCCGTAGGCATCCTTGGGGAAGTGGGCAGGCACCCAGTCCAGGATCACGCCGATGCCGGCCTGGTGCATCTTGTCCACAAAGTTCATGAAATCCTTGGGGGTGCCGTAGCGGCTGGTGGGGGCAAAATAGCCCGTGACCTGATAGCCCCAGCTGCCGTCGAAAGGATATTCCGTGATGGGCAGCAGCTCCACGTGGGTGTAGCCCATATCCTTGATGTACGGGATGAGGAGGTCAGCCAGCTCGGAATAGTTGTAGGGGATGTCCCCTTCCTTCATCTTCCAGCTGCCCACCTGCATCTCGTAGATACTCATGGGCCCGTTGATGACATCCTTTTTCTCCTGCTCAGCCTCCCAGGCGGAATCCCCCCAGGTGTAGCCGCTCAGTTCATAGACCTTGCTGCCGTTGGAGGGACGGGTCTCGGTATGGAATGCATACGGGTCCGCCTTGAACAGCAGTTCGTCCGACGGGCTGGTGACGCAGTATTTATAGACTTCGTACTCCTCAATGCCGGGAATAAAGATTTCCCAGATTCCGCCTTCGTCAACTTTCTGCATCGGATGGCTGCCGGGAACCCAGCGGTTAAAATCACCCACCACGGACACGGCTTTGGCGTGCGGCGCCCAGACGCGGAATACCGCACCGGGCTGACCGTCGCGCTCGCACAGGTGCGAGCCGAAATACCGGTAGGCTTCATGGTTGTTGCCCTGTTTGAACAGGAAAACAGGATAATCGGCTTCTTTGGCTGCCTGTTTCACTGCAATCTCCCCTTTACGACGGCTGCATACCGCCAGAATTTTGCTAATACTATATTACCTGTTTCATTAAGGAATTTCAAGGTTTTTCTGTTATAATCTGCTAAAAAAATCAGACTGTCCTTTTTGGAATTGTGCAAAACTTATACATAATTTTACATAATCTTGTCAGTTTATAAAAAAAGAGCGCCTCTGCGCAGCAAAATTGCTTTGCAGAGACGCCTGTAAAGAATTTCAAAGTTTTGTATTTTGTGCAATGTGACCGGTCAGGCCGCTATTTTCTGCGTCAGGTGCCGTAAATATAATAGGGATTTTCTCCCAGATAAATACTGCGGCGATTCCATGCCGTATGGGTGGCAAGGTAATCGCTCCACGCCTGGTAGCCTTCGGGGTTAAAGTGGACGCCGTCATAATTGGCATCGTATTCGTCAATGAGGCTGCCGTCGGGTTTGGTCAGTGCCTCCCGGATGTTGACAAAGTAACAGCCCTTGCGCAGCGCCAGATTGGCGATCTGGTCGTTGACTGCCGCAATACGGGCATTGTCCAGACCGGGGCGCTGCAAAACCACGTCCTCCTGTACGCCGGGGATGGCCTGAATATAGAAGATGACACCGGGATTGAGGTTTTCTCTAAGAATGTCGATCATCCGCTCATAGTAGGCAAGCAGTTTTTCCTCGTTGTTGGGCTGCACCATGGTGTTGGTGCCAAACAGCAGGTAGACATAGTCGGGCTGGCTGGCCACAATGGTTTCGATGGGCGTCTCGGTGGCGCCGGTGACCGCGTTGGTGACGGTGCCGTTGTTGACGATGACATCAGGGCCGATGTTCTTGTAGGCCGCGTAATGAGCATTCTGATAGCCGGTGGCGTAAATGCCCAGACCGGATGTCAGACTGTCGCCCACAAAGGTCACCGTATTGAAGTAGTCGTCCGTCACCGTGCCCAGCATGGGCAGGGCCACCATGCGGTGGTCGGTGTTCTGGTAATCCTGATTGAGGGTTGCCTCCACCTTTTCCGACTTATCCCAGGCGGCATTGTCCACCTCGGGCAGAAGGCGGTGAGGCGCGTAACCCGCTGTCTCTGCCGTGGCCTGCGCTGCGGGTTCGGGTGTTGGGGTAGGGTCAGGCGTCGGGGTCGCCTCGGCCTTCGCCTCCTCCTCCGTGGACTCCACGGAGGCTGCCGGCACGCTCTCCCCTTTCCAGAACCAGAAAGCTCCTGCCGCGGCAGACAGAATCAGAAGAATGGCAAGGGCAATCACCAGCCAGCGCTTCCGGCTGCGCTTGGTCTCGATCTCCTTGCGGTAGGTATAAAAATCAGAAGCCATGTCAGAATCTCCCAAATATCAAAGGTACCGTGCGGTCCCGCACCTCGGCTGCAGCGCCTTGCCCTGCCGGGTACCGGGCCTTTTTTACTCTTTGCTTTGCTATAAAGGTAATATGCGTTTATTATACCCCCTCAGACATTCGGGGTGCAAGAGAAGGCTGTTATTTTCCCATACTTTTACAAAAGTGTACGCACACCGGTGTGCCGCCTGCATCAAGCGGGGCAAAATTGTAAATATTTTGTGTCAGCCCTTGCATTTTCAGCGCCGCGTGCTACAATGTTAGCAGTCAGACAAGCAGAGTGCTAAAATGTGAAAATCCAGAGCATTCCAAATCCCATTCCGGCCGCTCTGCCCCGTTTGACGGCAGACGACTTTGCCCCAAAGCTGCCGTTTTGGCAGTCAGGCAGTTCGTCTGCCAGGGTATCACATCGTGTCCATGCCAAAAGGAGGTCTGCGATATGAACATGAACCAATTCACCCAAAAAACCGTCGAGGCTCTGCAGAGTGCGCAGCGCCTTGCCGTTGAATATTCCAACCAGGCTCTGGAACAGGAGCATATCCTGGCCGCTCTGGCCCAGCAGTCCGACGGGCTGATCCCCCAGATGCTGACCAAGATGAATGTCGACCCCGGTACCTTTTCCGCCGCCGCGGTGGAAAAGGTGGCCGCCCTGCCCCGTGTGACGGGTTCCGGCCGTGACCCCGACAAGGTCTACATCTCGGGCGATTTGGACCGTGCGCTGAACGCCGCCGAGGACCAGGCCAAGCAGATGAAGGACGAATATATCAGCGTCGAGCATGTATTCTTGGGCATCCTGCAGCGGCCCGGCAAGGCCGCCGGCGAACTGCTGCGTCAGTTCGGCATCACTCAGGAGAAATTCATGCAGCAGCTGTCCGCCGTCCGGGGCAACCAGCGGGTCACCAGCGACAATCCCGAGGAGACCTACAACGCTCTGGAAAAGTACGGCACCGATCTGGTAACCGCAGCAAAGCAGAATAAGCTGGACCCGGTCATCGGCCGTGATGTGGAGATCCGCAACGTCATCCGCATCCTGTCCCGCAAGCGCAAGAACAACCCTGTTCTCATAGGCGAGGCCGGTGTCGGCAAGACCGCCATTGCAGAAGGTCTGGCCCAGCGTATCGTGCGCGGCGACGTGCCCGAGAATCTGAAGGACCGCCGCATCTTCAGCCTGGATATGGGCGCACTGGTCGCGGGCGCCAAGTACCGCGGCGAGTTTGAGGAACGGCTCAAGAGCGTGCTCAACGAGGTCAAGAAGAGCGAAGGCCAGATCATCCTGTTCATTGATGAGCTGCACACCATTGTGGGCGCCGGCAAGACCGACGGCGCCATGGATGCGGGCAACCTGCTCAAGCCGCTGCTGGCCCGGGGCGAGCTGCACTGCATCGGCGCCACCACTCTGGACGAGTACCGCGAATATATCGAGAAGGACCCCGCCCTGGAGCGCCGGTTCCAGCCCGTCATGGTCAACGAGCCTACGGTGGAGGACACCATCTCCATTCTGCGCGGCCTGAAAGAGCGCTATGAGGTGTTCCACGGCGTCAAGATCCAGGATGCCGCCCTTATTGCCGCGGCTACCCTGTCCGACCGGTATATCACCGACCGTTTCCTGCCCGACAAGGCCATCGACCTGGTGGATGAAGCCTGCGCCATGGTCAAGACTGAACTGGACTCCATGCCCGCCGAGCTGGACGACCTGAACCATCGCATCACTCAGCTGCAGATCGAGGAGGCCAGCCTGAAAAAGGAAACCGACCCCATGTCCCAGCAGCGTCTGGCAGCTCTGGAGAAAGAGCTGGCGGAACTGCGGGACAGCTTCAACAGCAAGAAAGCCCAGTGGGACAACGAGAAGAATGCCATCGGCAAGGTGCAGAGCCTGCGTGCCGAGGTAGAGGCCACCAAGGCCGAAGTGGAAAAGGCCACCCGCAACGGTGACTACGCCAAGGCCGGCGAGCTGCAGTACGGCAAGCTGCCCAACCTGCAGAAAGAGCTGGAGGAGCAGGAAAAGCTGGCTGCCGAGAAGAAGGAAGCCAGCCTGCTGCGTGACCGTGTCACCGACGAGGAGATCGCCCGCATCGTGGCCCGCTGGACCGGTATCCCTGTGGAGAAGCTGGTGGAGGGCGAGCGGGAGAAGCTGCTCCGCCTGCCCGAAGTGCTGCATCAGCGGGTGATCGGCCAGGACGAGGCCGTCCGCAAGGTCTCCGACGCCATTCTGCGTTCCCGTGCGGGCATCGCCAACCCCGGCCGCCCCATCGGCAGCTTCCTGTTCCTCGGCCCCACCGGCGTCGGCAAGACCGAGCTGGCCAAAGCGCTGGCCCAGACCTTGTTTGACGATGAGAAGAACCTGATCCGTATCGACATGACGGAGTATATGGAGAAATTCAGTGTCTCCCGTCTGATCGGTGCGCCTCCGGGATATGTGGGCTATGAGGAGGGCGGCCAGCTGACCGAGGCCGTCCGCCGCCATCCCTACAGCGTGGTGCTGTTCGATGAGGTGGAAAAAGCCCATCCCGATGTCTTCAACATCCTGCTTCAAGTGCTGGACGACGGCCGCATCACCGACAGCCAGGGCCGCACTGTGGACTTCAAGAACACCGTCATCATCCTGACGTCCAACCTGGGCTCCGACATCATTCTGGATGATCTGGAGCACAGCCGTTCCCAGGGCGGCAACGAGCTGTCCGCCGAGGCCCGGGAGAAGATCTCCCAGCTGCTCAAGCGGCAGTTCCGTCCCGAGTTCCTCAACCGTCTGGACGACATCGTCTACTACAAGAGCCTGACCCGCGACGAGATCGGCAGCATCGTCGACCTGATGCTGAACGACCTGCGCAAGCGCCTGGCTGACAAGCAGCTCACCCTGGTCGTCACCGACGCCGCCAAGGCTTTCATCGTGGACAACGGCTACGATCCCATCTACGGTGCCCGTCCGCTCAAGCGGTATATCCAGGCGAACGTGGAGACCATGATCGCCAAGGAGATCATCGGCGGCAGCCGCGTTCCCGGTGACACCCTCACCGTGGACGTGGAGAACGGGGCCCTGGTCCTGCGCTGATGTCCCAACCGTTTCCTCTCTCCCTTTACAGCAACACACAGCAAAGCCCCCGGCAGACCGGAACCTTCCGGCCCGCCGGGGGCTTTTTGTGTCAGAGCACAGGCACGGCAACGCCGGCCACCTGACCGTCAGACTTTTGCCGCTCCGCCGCCGGGGGACACATTCTCCGTCAGACGGCAGTCCTTGCATCAGTCTGCCCTGCCCGTGTTTGCGATTTCATCCTTTGGGAAAGTCTCTGTCCGAGATAAGTATTGGTGAATGAAAATATACACATACATAGGATAATTATCCCCTTTGACCTGAAAGGTATTTTAGACTAACAAATGTCGTAATTTTTCGTTCATGGAGTGAGACAAGTAGGGGCAAATATGCTATAATGCAGGTGTAATTGGAACATTTTGCTGTTTTTCCGTCTATATACAAAGACAAACTTGAATTTGGCGAGGTGAGTATACAACATGAAGATTCATAATGCACAGTATAAAATTGATGATAGCAGTATTTTGAACTACTATGAGGTTGGAACCGAAAAAAACAAATTATTACTGCTTCATGCCCAGGGAACAAACTCTTGTAGCTTCTATAGTGTTGTTACAAAACTCGCAAAGCACTATCATGTGTACCTGGTAGATTATTACGGACACGGAAAGAGTTCCCACAATCCAGAAAAATACAATCTGGTCAGTATCGGCAACGACATTATGGACTTTATTGAAAATGTGATTTTTGATTCTGTTGCCGTGTTGGGTCATTCATCGGGTGGGCTGATTGCAGCATACATTGCAGCACACTCTCCCAGATGCTCCAAACTAATATTGGAAGACCCTCCGTTCTTCTCAAGCTGGGGCGAAAGAAGATATAATACATACAATTACAAAGATTTATCCTCTGTCTGCCATAATTTCCTTTTACAGGATGTGGAAAAGGATTTCGTCTATTACTATTTCAAGAATCAGTATTGCTGGAATTTCTTTCCCGATGAATCCAGAGAAACTGTCAGAGAAAAACTGAGTGGTTTTGCATTGAAATACCGAACCAAACATCCCGACAAAAATCTGAAAGTTCTGTTTTGGCCTAAAAAGTTTTTAGAAGGCTTTAATGGCCTGCAATATTATGACCCTCATTTTGGAGAAGCCTTTTATAACGATTCGTTCAATGACACTGTTGATTACAATGACCTTCTTTCTAAAATCAAATGCAAAACTCTGTTTATGAAAGCAAAGACAACGATTGGTGAAAATGGTTTGTTGCAAGGCGCATTGTCTGATGAAGATTTGCAGAGAGTCAATGCCTTGATTGAAAATATGAAAATCCAGCAATTTGATTGTGGGCACGGTATTCATACAGAAAAGGCAAACCAGTTTGTGGAAGCAATAATTTCAATTTGACCAATTGGGATTTGTTGAACTGAATAGCATATATCCCATAGGAGCAAGGTTGAAATATACCTTGCTCCTTTTCGTTAGGCATTCATAAAAAATGAATAAAAAGGTCAGTTATACACACCAATACTTATCTAATACAGAGACTTGGGAAAACTTTCTTCTTTCTTGTTTTGCAATGCAGCCAGCCCCAAGGCCAAAGCTGCCGGAAACACCACGGCGGCAAGCAATCCTTTTTTCAGGTTTCCGTCCGCCAAATCAGAAACAACGCCCACCATCATCGGCCCCACCGTGCCGCCAAAATCGCCGGCCAGAGCCAAAAACGCAAACATGGCAGTGCCTCCCGCAGGGCAGATCTGAGAAGAAATGCTCAAGGTTCCCGGCCACATGATCCCAACAAAAAAGCCGCACAGCGCACAGCCCGCCATCCCCAGAGCCGGCAGCGCGGCCAAAGTGGTCAAAAGATAACACCCCATACAAAGGATCCCGGAAAGCAGCATTATCTTTCTGAGGTCCACCCTGCTGCTGATCCTGGCGCAGAGTACCCGGGCAGCCCCCATTAAACCGGCAAAAAGGCACGGCCCCGCAAGGTCGCCGAACGGTTTAGAAATCCCCATGGCTGCTTCCGTAAAGGCTGAGGCCCACTGTGCCATGGAGTTTTCTGCAGCACCGGCGCAGGCCATCAAAAGGATCAAAAGCCAGAACACCGGCAAGCGGAGCAATTTTCCTGCCCCTATGCCCTCTCCGGTTTTCACCAACCGTTCTATGGGACACGTGAGGAAATTAAAAATATTGCAAAACGGGACAATGGCCCACAACAGCGTGAGCACTCTCCATTTTTCCAGGCCGAACAGCGCAAAGAACACTGTCGATCCGAGAACCACCCCGACCATGCCCCAGCAGTAAAACGAGTGCAGCAGGCTCATCCTGCTTTCCTTGTTTTCGAACGGGCAGGCTTCCACAATAGGGCTGATCAGCACTTCGATCAGTCCGCTGCCGACCGCATAGATCACAACCGAGATCATTATTCCCAGAAACGGCGAAACCAGCAGCTCCGGCAAAAATGCCAGCATCACCAACCCGATTGCCGATAACAGATGGGATATCACCGCGCAGGCGCGATATCCGATTTTGTCCACAAATCCCGCGGCAGCAAAGTCCACTATCAGTTGTGTCAGAAAAAACGCGCTGGGTATCAACGCGATTTCCCCCAACGAAATATCGTATGTTTTATGGAATGTCAAAAAAAGCAGCGGCGCAAAATTTGCGCAGATCGCCTGCGTCACGTAGCCCAGATAACAGGCACGCAAGGTTTTTTGGTAGTTTGGCGTAACGGTCATGGTAACCCCTTTCTGATCAGCCGTGCAGATTCCGGCGCGCTCCCTGACGGATCACACCGACCTGCATTATATCAGCAAAATCAGAATATCATAAGGAACATTCCCACCAAATCATAGCACTATTTTCCCAAATCGCGAACATGTCCCGGCGGATAGCCATAAAAACTCCGGAACTTCCGGCTAAAATAGTTGGCCGAACCAAACCCGCAGTCCAGTCCGATCTGCTGGACCGTAAGGGAGGTATCATGCAGCAGTCTATGCGCCGTTTGAAGTCGATAACGAATCAATGCGTTCACCGGAGAACAGTCCATATACTCATGAAAACAGCGCGCGGCCTCGCTGCGGCTGATGCTGGCTGCTTGCGCAATGTCGGCAATCGTAATCGGTTCGGCATAATGCGTGTAAATATAGTCCAGCATTTTCTGCACCCGTACCTGCGTGCGCAGCTGTACCCGGGTCGCCTGGATTTTGGGCAATGCATCCAAACGGCAAATCAACAGTTCAAACAAACGGTTCAGATCCCGCTGCACGGCCAGTTCATAGCATCCGGTCTGCTGTTTCAGGCAGGTAAAGATCTCATCCATAAGGTCATGGATCTCACCGCACCAATCGTCTTGCCGTCTGAATACAATAAAAGGCAACGATGTGCAGTCCGCAATCGGCACAATATACTTTTGGCTGATGGTACTGGTTTCAGGTGCGATCAGTGTTCCGGAAAAAACAACAATCGGCAGCGGATCCGGCACATTGCCGGAAACCTGCTTTACACCATGCAGCAGATTCCTGTTCACAAAGATGCCGTCTCCGGGATTCAGCAGAATGTGCGTTTTCCCTACCTGGTAATCCAGTACACCGGTCTCTGCCCTTGCAATCTCAAAGTCCGGATGCCAGTGTAACGGCCCGGCCCAGCCCGGAAGCTCGGAAAGCTCATTTTCAAAATAAGAAACCGGAAAAAAAGCTGCTTCGTGGGCGATCCGCTCACGCATATTCTGGTCTACGATAACAGGCAAAACGATGTTTCCCCTTTCCGCTGTTTTGTTGGTCTGTTGTTTGATTTCATACAGTATAACAGGTAAAACCCGCTTTTTCCAACCGGCAGGCACATTCCATCCTCTGGAAAGATACACCGCAAATCTTTTCAGCAAAAACAGCAGCTCTCCTTATACACAAGGGAAGCTGCTGTTTTTTTGTTTTATGCTGTTGTCACATGGTGCCTTTCATGAAACAGATTCTCTGCCGTCCTGCCTCATTCAGCCTGCCAAAATCCGGGGCAGTGCCAAAGAAGGCAGCCACTGTGCCGTCATCCGGTTTTCAAAGGAAAGCCGGCTTTTTTCACCGCCTGTGCTTCTTTGACGCGCTGCTGGTTCAGCGGCCCATTAGCGTAAACAGGGTCACTCCGTTTTCCAGAACATGCAGGAGTACGGGGGCAGGTCGCTGCCGCCGCCGAAGTCATGGGCGTCACCGGTGATGAGGTCGACCGCCCGGCCTGCCTCGGCGTTGAAGTCGGCGTGATAGGGTTTGTCGTCGGCATTGATAGCCACCAGCACCCGGTCATCCCCGTAGCGGCGCTCAAAAATCAGCTGCTTGGGCTGGACCATGATATTGCGATAGCTGCCGTTGCACAGGGCAGGGCTGGCGGTGCGGGCTCCGGCCAAAGCGGTGATCCATTCGGTCAGTTCGTTTTCCTCCGGCTTGACGATCTCGGGCCGCAGGGTGGGGTCGCCGTTTTTCTTGTCGCCCTCCACGCCCCACTCACTGCCGTAGTAGACCGCAGGGGTGCCCGGCATACCGAACAGCAGGCCGTAAATGGGCTTGATGCAGTTTTTGTCGGTGAGAATGGTGGCAATGCGGCTGACATCGTGGTTGTCCACAAAGTTGAGCAGATGCTTGCCGGTATAAAGGCACCAGGGCTCGGAGCCGAACTGGCGGTTAAGGCTGTAGGAGATCTCATGCATATTGGCCGAGTTGAAGCTGGAATACAGGCCCTTGTAGCATTCGTAGTTGGTGACCGAGTGGCAGGCATGGTCGTTCATCCAGCGGTTGTAGTCGCCGTGGAGCGTCTCCCCCACCAGCGCAAACTCCGGTTTCAGGCCGTCGGTCACGCTGCGCAGTTCAGCCAGAAAGCCCAGGTCCAGGCAGTAGGCCACATCCAGGCGCAGGCCGTCGATGTCGTAGTCGCGCACCCAGGCGCGGACTGCATCAAAGATATACTGGCGCACCTCGGGGTTGTGCAGGTTGAGCTTGACCAGCTCGTTGCAGCCCTCCCAGGCCTCATACCAGAAGCCGTCGCCGTAGTTGGTATCCCCGTCAAAAGAGATGTGGAACCAGTCCTTGTAGCGGCTGGCGTGACGGTTCCGGCGCACATCCTCAAAGGCCCAGAACCCCCGGCCCACATGGTTGAAGACGCCGTCCAGCATGACCTTGAGGCCCGCCTGATGGAGGGCATCACAGACAGTCTTGAGGTCGTCGTTGGTGCCCAGGCGGCAGTCCACCTGGTTGAAATCCCGGGTGTCATACCCGTGGGCGTCGCTCTCAAACAGCGGGTTGAACAGCACACAGGTAGCCCCCAGCTCCTTGATGTGGTCCACCCAGTCCAGCACCCGCAGCAGGCGATGGGGATGTTCAGGGTCAGCGCCTTCATTCCGGAGCGGGGCGCCGCAGAGCCCCAGAGGATAAATCTGATAAATGACAGCATTGTCAAACCACATAACGCAACAGTCCTTTCTTTTTCATCGCCGGTTTTCCGGGCAGTCCGGCGGCCACGGTGTACCCGCCGCAGGATCAGCGGGAGCGGTTCATGCAAAGGTGATCCACATAAGGCGGATCAGCAGCACAGCGATCATGACCACAGCCGCGATCTTGACTGCCTTGGGGGTATGCTGTTCCGGCTGCCAGGTCTTTTTAAGCCAAGAATACACCATGGCAAGGGCGAACAAAATCGGAAACGCAAGGCGCAGTTCCACCCGGCTCAGGACCGGTTCCGGCGCAAACACCAGAACCGCCCACACAGCAACAAGGGCCACATCCACAACTGCACCGAAAACGGTCAGCAGCAGCTTCCGGATATCGGGTTTCGTGGCGACTCCTCCTTACTCAGTGCAGAAAGCGGAGCAGCGGCCGCAGGCGGCATGCATACAGCACCGCCACGGCACGCAGGGCCGCGTCATACACCAAAAATGCCAGGTTGCCGGTGACCAGCGTTGCTGCTGTCAGCAGTGCGCCGCCCGCGGTGAATTCTTCCATCAGGCCGGGCAGCGGAAAAACCACCAGCAGCAGTCCGTAACAGACCAGCACCGTCAGGTTGAACACCGCCAGACGGCAGATCAGCCGCACCGGAAGCCGGGACAGTCGGTCGATCCGCCTCTTGAGCATGGGATAAGGCCCCAGAACCAGTGCATAGACCAGCGCCAGCTCCCGGTCGGGCACCAGCAAAATTCCCAGCACCGACGCCGCCGCCCAGGTCATCCAGGCGTAGCGCCCGGGGCACTCGGCCATAACAGGAATTAACGCCATTCCGGCCAGCATGGGGGCACAGTAGGTTGCCAGAGGAAACAGCCCGCCCATTGCCAGTATGGCCACGCTCAGAGCTCCCAACACACCGCACAGTGCAATATGCGAGGTCCGTGTTCGGCTGTGCATGGCTGGTCAGCTCCTTTTGCCCCCGCAGGGACGCATTCATTATACCCTGCCGAAGCCGCTGATGCAATGCGATTTTGTAATTTATTTGACGCCTTGTTCAAAACTTTCGCAACATTGTAAATTTTATTTGGGCATTTGATACGATTTCACATTTTGCAGCCGGTACCGTCCGGCTTTGTCTGATTCATCCGCCGTCCCGTGCCTCGTACATCTGCTCCACCGTACAGAAGTGATATCCCTGTGCCGCGAACCAGTCGATGATTTCAGGCAGGGCTTCCACAGTGGCGTCGGTTTTTGCCGTGTCGTGCATCAGCACCACACACAGGTCGCGCCCCTCGGCGCTGGCGCGGATGTTTTCCAGGATCTGCCCTGCGTCGGGATGGGAGGAGGTTGCGTCCTCCGCCGAGACATTCCAGTCGATCCACTCATATCCTTTTTCCCCGCACTGGGCGACCAGGCGCTTCATGATATCGCTGCCGCCATATTTGTGGCTGATGGTGTTGGTGCTGCCCCCCGGAAAGCGCAGCCAGTGGATGGCCTCCACATCCACATAGGGCGAGATGGCCTGTCGCAGCGCCTTGATGTCCAGCCAGAATGACTCGGTGTCGGCATATATTTCGGAATACCGGTGGCTGGCGCTGTGCAGGGCTACCTGATGCCCTTCCTCCACCACCCTTTCAAGCTCGGGCAGATAGTCCTGATTGACCTCCTGCGCCGTCACAAAAAAAGTGGCTGGAACATCCTTCTCTTGGAGGATGTCCAAAATAGGCCCGGTGTTGGAGGAAGGACCGTCATCAAAGGTCAGGCAAACGATCTTGAGCATTATGGCCTCGACGGTACCGTCGTCCTCCCTTCCCTGCACGGCAAAGACATCATTGGGGATGGCATCCTCCTCCGGCTCCCGGGGGCAAAAAAGATTTCCGGCCAGATACACGGCCATCCCGCCAAATATCAGCAAAAGCACGACTCCGATCCATCGCCGGCACAGCGACCGGTTGGGCTGTCTCAACATGGCTGCGTCCCTCCTTGCCCACGGACATTGCGTGTCCCGCTACCGCATTCCTATGCGGAGTACGGCGCGGTTATCCCGGCTTTGCCGGGGCAGCGGATTTTACACCCTTTTCCTCTGTGCGCAGCAAACGGCTTGTGGTATAATACCGTTGAGCACGCCCGGAACGGGCCTGCCACCACAACGCGGACAGGAGGGTTTCCCGCATGAAAATCGCATCCGGTATCAGCGCCCTGATCGGGCATACCCCTATGGCATATCTGTCAAAGTACTCGGCGGCGGAGGGGCTTGAGACGCCCATCGTCGCCAAGCTGGAATATTTCAACCCCGCCGGCAGCGTCAAGGACCGTGTGGCCAAGTCGATGCTGGACAAGGCCGAGCAGGAGGGCAGGCTGGCCCCTGGCGCGGTGATCATTGAACCTACCAGCGGAAACACCGGCATCGGCCTGGCTGCGCTGGCCGCCGCCCGCGGTTACCGTGTCATCCTGACCATGCCCGAAACCATGAGTGTGGAGCGCCGCAATCTGCTCAAGGCTTACGGTGCCGAGATCGTCCTGACGCCGGGTGCCAAGGGGATGGCCGGTGCCATCGAAAAGGCCAATGAGCTGGCGGCCTCCACCCCCGGCAGCTTTGTTCCCGGCCAGTTTGAAAACCCTGCCAACCCGGCAGCCCACATGGCATCCACCGGTCCCGAGATCTGGCACGACACCTACGGCCAGATCGACATTTTTGTGGCGGGTGTGGGCACCGGCGGCACTCTGACCGGCGTGGGCCGCTACCTCAAACAGCAGAATCCCAATGTGAAAGTGGTGGCCGTAGAGCCCGCCTCCTCCCCCGTTCTCAGCGGCGGCCAGGCCGGGCCCCACGGTTTGCAGGGCATCGGCGCCGGGTTTGTTCCCGAGATTCTGGACACCTCGGTCTACGATGAGATCATCACCGTGACCAACGAAGACGCCTATGCCGCCGGACGGAACATCGCCCGCAAGGAAGGATTTTTGGTGGGCATCAGCTCCGGCGCTGCCGCCTGGGCCGCCGTGCAGCTGGCCCGCCGCCCTGAAAACAAGGGGAAAATGATCGTCGCACTGCTGCCCGACACCGGCGAGCGGTATCTTTCCACCCCCATGTTTGCGGAATGAGCCTTTTGCCGGGCGTTCGACAAGGTTTTTTATGAAAAAGGCTTGACTTTTGCCCGGCAAATGTGCTAACATTGCTTTTGCGATACCACGGAAACGTTGGTGTCGCCTATGCGGAAGTGCTGGAATCGGCAGACAGGCACGTTTGAGGTGCGTGTGTCCATGACGTGTGGGTTCAAGTCCCATCTTCCGCACCAAAGAAAAGAGCGCTGCAACGCAAGTTGCAGCGCTCTTTTTGCTTTGCGGGTATACACCTTTATTACACACTTGCAAAAAACAAAAGCCCCGGCGACAGGTTTTCTGTCGCCGGGGCGCTTTTTGTTTTTCCCATGGCTCTCACTGCCCGGCAGGACGCCGAGGCATTGGCTCATGCGCCAAAGTAAGCTGCGATTTCCTGCATGCGCCGGGACTGCGCCACATGGAAGGGACATCTCCGGTCACAATGCCCGCAGCCAATGCAGTCCCCCGCTTTTCGGGCAAGTTTTGCATAGTGGTCCCTGGCCAGGGCATCCCCGGCACGGGACAGGTCGTAATACTTGTTGATGAGCCCTACATCCAGACCCGCCGGGCAGGGCTGGCAATGGTTGCAGTAGACGCAGACCCCCTCTGCCTCCTGCGGTGCAAAGGTTCCCAGCACAGAATACTCCGTTTCTTCGGGAGAGGCGTCAAAAAATCCGAGAATGCGCTTCAGGTCGCTGCGGTTGCGCATGCCGGGCAAAACCGTCAGCACACCGGGTTTGTCCAGGGCATATTGGAGGCACTGGTACTCGGTGAGGGCATGGCCGAAAGGCGAGGTCCTGTCATTAAGCAGCTGCCCTGCCGAGAAGGCCTTCATCACCGAAATGCCCACTCCCTCCGCCTGACAGCGGCGATAGAGCTCCATGCGTTCTTCTACCCCGCCGATGGCAAACTCCCCTTCCCGGTGGTAATCATAGGCGGGGTTGATGCTGAACATGAGCATATCCAGAACGCCCGCATCCAGCGCCGCCCGGGCCACCGCCGGAGTGTGAGAGGACATGCCGATATGCCGCACTACACCCTGTTTTTGAAGTTCACGGATATAGGCCAGCGTACCGCCCTCCAGCGCCGTGCGCAGGTCCTCCATTTCATCCATGCAGTGCAAAAAGGCAAAGTCGATATAGTCGGTGCCCAGAGCGGAGAGCTGCCAGTCCACCGAACGCTTGATGGTTTCCAGGTCGGTGGTCCAGCCGTACTGCCCGGTCTGGTAGTCCGCTCCGAAATGTACCTGAAAATACACCCTGTCCCGCTGCCCCGCAACAGCTCGGCCGATAGGAGCAAAGGGCGCCGCATCCGCCGATGCCAGGTCAAAATAGTTGATGCCGTTTTCCAGTGCCATGGCCACGGTGGCCTCAATTTCCCGCTCCCCCGATTTGCCGATGGAGCTGGTACCCATGCCGATGACGCTGATCTGTTCTTTTCCGTGAGGCAATTTGCGGTACTGCATCTGCATCCCTCCTGATGTTTTAATTTCATTATAAAGGCACCATTCCGGGATGTCGAATACCCGCTTGTTATATGGTCGTATGCTTCCGGGGCATCCTTCCGGCTGTGCGGGAAACGTGTTTATTCCTTGCCCCGCAGCTGTTCCCGGGGCCAGTGTTCCTCCCGCAGCATGTGGACCAGGCTTTTGAGGGCCGGATCGCTCTGCAACGCTTTGGCTTTGTAGTAAACGCCGAAGGAAACCGCCTCCGCTCCTTCCAGGGGAATGCGCATCAGCAACGCCGTGGGCGGGATAAACATATCGGGCAGCACCGATACGCCGAATCCCGCCTCCACCAGCACAACAGCCGCCTCCGCCGATTCGCAGAAATACAGCTGGGCCGGGCCCCGGTCCCCGATCAGCTGCCCCTGCATCTGGGCAGCCTCCAGTCGGGCACGGGCCGGGTCCAGCAAAACGAGGCGATGGGGGGCAAGATCCTCCGGGGCAAGGCATTTCTTTGCGGCAAGAGGATGATTCTCCGCGCAGATACAGACCATGGGGACGCGGCAGAGTTCCCGATACACGCTCTGGGTGCCTCTGGGAATCTCTGCCTGACGAAATGCCAGCACAAGATCCACCTCGCCTTCATCCAGCATGCGGTAGAGATGCTGAAATGGCACCGTGCGCAGATTGGGGTGCAGATCGGGATACTGCTGCGCCAGCCTCCGGAACAGCGGCGACAGCAAAAACAGCTGGGCATACCCGTGGCAGCCTACCGAGAGAGTCCGGATAGCCTCCTGCCCCGGATGCTCAAACCGCTTTTTGGCCTGAACGGAGATATCCACCATCCGCCGGGCGTCGCCCAGAAACGCCAGTCCCTCTCCCGTGATGCGGACGATGCGGGTGGTGCGGTGAAACAGCGTCACCCCCAGTTCCTTTTCCAGTGAATGGATCTGCTGGGTCACGGCGGGCTGGGTGACATGCAGCTGCTCCGCGGCCCGGGCAAAATTGAGCGTTTCGGCAACTGCCAGAAAGCAGGACAGCTGAAATGTGTTCATTTTGTCCTCCTGTTGGATTTTTCAAGAGATTATCAAGAGATATTAATAAGTATTTGTTATTAATAACAGCATTTTCTGAATTCACATTCAAGGGGGAATCCGTATAATAGTCAAAGGACGAACCGTTCACAGGTGCACGATTTGCCCGACACAGACATCACCGAACAGGAGGGAACACCAAAGCATGCCGACGGATTTCATCCCGCTGCTGCGGCAGCTGAACCAGTACCTGGAACAGCGCGGGCGAGTACAAATGCAGCCCCTGGGGCTTTCCACCTCAGAGGGACTGACGCTGTGCTATCTTCTGCGCCACAAGGGGGGCGATCTCTGCGCAGCACAGCTGCACGAACGACTGGGAGTATCCAAGGCCGCCCTGTCCGCCACGCTCAAGTCGCTGTGCCGCAAAGGGTATCTGGAGATGGAAGTCTTTCCCGATGATGACCGCAAAAAGCGGATCATTCCCACCTCCAAGGCACTGGAACTCCACCGCCGCATCGACGAGCGGATGCTGGAGCACAGTGCCAAGCTCTGCCGGGGCATTCCGCCCCAGGATCTGGAAGTGACCGGACACGTTCTGGATACCATGCTCTGCAACCTGAAACAAACCACAACAGGGAGGAAAACCAGATGATAAAAACACTGCTTGCACAGGTCCGGCAGTACAAAAAAGCGTCGCTGCTGGCGCCGCTGTTCACCGGCCTGGAAGTATTGATGGAAGTGCTGATCCCCTTTGTGACCGCCTCCATCATCGACAAGGGCATCGAGGCCGGGGACCTGGGTCAGGTCTACCGCTACGGACTTCTGATGCTGCTTATGGCCTTTTTGAGCCTTTGCTTCGGCGTTCTGGCCGGCCGCTATGCCGCCAGCGCATCGTCGGGCTTTGCCTGCAACCTGCGCGACGCCATGTACCAGAACGTACAGACTTTTTCGTTCTCCAACATTGACAAGTTCAGCACCGCCGGGCTTGTCACCCGCATGACCACCGATGTCACCAACCTGCAAAATGCCTATCAGATGATCCTGCGCATTGCCGTGCGTTCCCCGCTGATGCTCATCTGCAGCATGATCATGTGCTTCTTCATCAGCGCCCGGCTGAGCCTGATCTTTCTGGCAGCCATCGTGGTGCTGTCCGCAGCCCTCGTCTACATTATGCTGCACACCACCCGCATCTTCAATGAAGTGTTCCGGCGCTACGACGACCTGAATGCCAGCGTACAGGAAAATGTCTCGGCCATCCGGGTGGTCAAGGCCTTTGTCCGGGAGGACCACGAGAACACCAAGTTCCAGAAGGCCGCCGACAACCTCTACCGCCTCTTTGTCAAGGCGGAAGGTCTGCTTGCCCTCAACAACCCCGTCATGATGTTTGTCGTCTACGGCTGCATTCTGGCCCTGTCCTGGTTCGGCGCCCACTTCATCGTGGTGGGCAGCCTGACCACCGGTGAGCTGACTTCCCTGTTCAGCTACGTCATGAGCGTGCTCATGAGCCTGATGATGCTGTCCATGGTCTTTGTCATGATCACCATGAGCGCCGCCAGTGCCCGGCGTATTGCCGAGGTCCTCAACGAGCGGCCCGACCTGGCCGACCCCGACCAGCCCGACACCGAGATTCCCGACGGCAGCATCGACTTTGACCACGTCAGCTTCTCCTACAAGCACGGCAGCGGTGAAAAGACCCTGCGGGACATCGACCTTCACATCAAAGCCGGCGAGACGGTGGGCATCATCGGCGGCACAGGCTCCGGCAAATCCAGTCTGGTCAACCTGATCAGCCGCCTGTATGACGTGGACGAGGGCTGTGTCAAAGTCGGCGGCAAGGATGTGCGCAGCTACGACATGGAACTGCTGCGAAACCAGGTGGCTGTGGTATTGCAGAAAAACGTTCTCTTTACCGGCACCATTCTGGACAACCTCCGCTGGGGCAAGGAGGACGCCACTCTGGAAGAATGCCAGGAGGCCTGCCGCCTGGCCTGCGCCGATGAATTCATCCAGCGGTTTCCCGACAAATACGACACCTGGATCGAGCAGGGCGGCACCAACGTGTCCGGCGGTCAGAAGCAGCGCCTCTGCATTGCCCGCGCCCTGCTGAAAAAGCCCAAGATCCTGATCCTGGACGACTCCACCAGCGCGGTGGATACCGCCACCGACGCCAGCATCCGCCGGGCCTTTGCCCAGAGCATTCCCGGCACCACCAAGCTCATCATCGCCCAGCGCATTTCCAGCGTGCAGGACGCCGACCGGATTCTGGTGCTGGACAACGGCAGAGTCTGCGGCTTCGATACCCATGAGAATCTGCTCAAAACCAACCCCATCTACCGGGAAATCTGCGAGGCACAGAGCAGCGCCGGCGGTGACTTTGACCAGCCCGGCGACAGCGGAAAGGACGGTGCACAATAATGTCCCATACAACAGCATCTCAAAAGAAATCCACCGATATCCGCCAGCTCGTTGCGACGCTGGGCCGGGTGCTGGGTTACATGCTCAAAAACTACAAATTTTCCTTTTTCATGGTGGTGGTGTGCATTCTGGGTTCGGCCCTGGCCTCGGTCCAGGGCGCGCTGTTCACCCAGCGGCTCATTGACGATTACATCGCTCCCCTGACCCGCTCCGTCACCCCCGACTACGGCCCGCTGGCTGCCGCTCTGCTGCGGGTAGCCTTCTTCTACGCAGTGGGCATCCTGTGCGCCTACGGCTACAACCGCATTATGGTCAACATCAGCCAGGGCACCATGCGCAATCTCCGTATCGAGCTGTTCCGGCACATGGAATCCCTGCCCATCCGCTACTTCGACACCCACGCCCACGGCGACATCATGTCGGTCTACACCAACGACGTGGATACCCTGCGCCAGCTCATCAGCCAGAGCATCCCCCAGGTCATCAACTCCCTGGTTACCGTCATCACCTCCTTTGTGAGCATGCTGGTGCTGGACATTCCCCTTACGCTCATCACCCTGGCCATGATCGCAGTCATGCTGCTGGTCACCTCCCGCATTGCCGGGCGCTCCGCCCTCTACTTTTCCCGCCAGCAGAAAGACCTGGGTACCGTCAACGCTTACATTGAAGAGATGATGGACGGGCAGAAGGTCGTCAAGGTTTTCTGCCACGAGGAAAAGAGCATTGAGCAGTTCCGCAAACTCAACGACGCTCTGAGGGACAGCGCCGACAAGGCCAACACCTTCTCCAACCTGACCATGCCCATCAATGCCAACCTGGGCAACATCAGCTATGTGCTGTGCGCCGTGGTGGGCGCCGTGCTGGCACTGAGCGGCTATGCCGGTCTGACCCTGGGCACTCTGGTCTCCTTTTTGACCCTCAACAAAAACGCCACCCAGCCCGTCAGCCAGATCAGTATGCAGACCAACTCCATCGTCATGGCCATGGCCGGTGCAAAGCGGATCTTTGATCTGATGGATGAACAGCCCGAGACCGACGAGGGCTACGTCACCCTGGTGAACGCCCGGGAAAAGGCCGACGGCACCATGGAGGAATGTTCCGAACGCATGAATGTCTGGGCCTGGAAGCACCCCCACCGCGACGGCACCGTCACCTACACCCGCCTGCAGGGCAACGTCACCTTTGACGGCGTGGACTTTGGCTACACGCCGGAAAAAATCGTGCTGCACGACATCAAGCTCTACGCCGAGCCGGGCCAGAAGATCGCTTTTGTGGGCTCCACCGGCGCCGGCAAGACTACCATCACCAACCTCATCAACCGGTTTTACGACATCGCCGACGGCAAGATCCGCTACGACGGCATCAACATCAACAAGATCAAAAAGGCCGACCTGCGGCGGAGTCTGGGCATCGTGTTGCAGGATACCCATCTGTTCACCGGCACCGTCATGGAAAACATCCGCTACGGACGGCTGGATGCCTCGGATGAGGAGTGCATGGCGGCAGCCAAACTGGCCAACGCCGACGGATTTATCCGCCGCCTTCCCGACGGCTACAACACCATGTTCACCGGCGACGGCGCCAATCTGAGCCAGGGCCAGCGCCAGCTGCTGGCCATTGCCCGGGCGGCAGTGGCCGACCCGCCGGTGCTGATCCTGGACGAGGCCACCTCCTCCATCGACACCCGCACCGAGGAACTGGTCCAGAAGGGCATGGATGCCCTGATGACCGGGCGCACCACCTTTGTCATCGCCCATCGCCTGTCCACCGTCAAGAACTCCGACTGTATCATGGTGCTGGAACAGGGCCGCATCATTGAGCGCGGCTCCCATGACCAGCTGATTGCCCAGAAGGGCCGGTATTACCAGCTTTACACCGGCAATGCCATCGCCAATTAAGCCATCTTCTTCTCCTGCCCTTTTGAGATTTCTGCACAGCCGGGCACAAAAAAGAGCCCCGCGGCGTTGCTGCCGCGGGGCTCTTTTGATTCGTTGCCTTTGTGGACAGGGGTCCCTGTCCGGCCGGAGAATCTCAGGTCTTGTACAGGTCCACCAGATTGACGAGGACCTCGGTCATCTTGTCCAGACTTTCCACCGTGATGCACTCAAAGGGTCCGTGGCAGTTGAAGCCGCCGGTGCCCAGGTTGGGACAGGGCAGCCCCTTGAAGCTCAGGGTCGCGCCGTCGGTACCGCCGCGGATGGGCGTCTCGGCGGGTTCCAACCCGGCATTGCGCAGGGCGGTGCGGGCATTCTCGATGAGGTGGAAGTGGGGCTGGATCTTCTCGATCATGTTGAAGTAGCTGTCCCGCAGGTCCAGCTCCACACAGCCCTCGCCGTAGCGGTCGTTGAGGCGGGCCGCAATATGGGCCATCTCCGCCTTGCGGGCGGTGAAGCGTGCGGCGTCGTGGTCGCGGACAATATACCCCAGCTTGGCCGTGGTGACATCGCCCACCATGCTGGTCAGATGATAGAAGCCCTCGTAGCCCTCGGTGTGCTCGGGGCGGTCAAACTCGGGCAGGGCGTTGTGGAACTCGATGGCAATGTTCATGGCATTCTTCATCTTGTCCTTGGCGGAACCGGGATGCACCGAGAAGCCGTGCACCGTCACAACGGCGGCGGCCGCATTGAAGTTCTCATAGTTGATCTCATTGACATCGCCGCCGTCCACCGTGTAGGCGAAATCGGCGCCAAAGCCCTCAATGTCGAACAGATCCGCCCCCTGGCCCACCTCTTCATCGGGGGTGAAGCCAATGCATATCTTGCCGTGGGGGCGGTTTTCGGTGAGGACCCGCTCCGCCATGGTCAAAATCTCGGCGATGCCAGCCTTGTCGTCGGCTCCCAGAAGAGTGGTGCCGTCGGTGGTGATGAGGGTCTGACCCTTCATCCCGGCCAGGAAGGGGAACTCTGCCACATGCATGGTGGCACCGCTGCCCGGCAGCGTCACGTCGCCGCCGTCGTAATTTTCATGCAGGATGGGTTTGATGTTGTCGCCGGGAGCGTCGTCGGTGGTGTCCATATGGGCAATGAAACCCAGGGCATGGGCGGACTCGTACCCCGGGGTGGCGGGGATGACGCCGTACACATAGCAATGCTCGTCCACGCGGACGTGGGAGATGCCCAGAGCCTTCATCTCCTCCGCCAGGCGGTTGGCCAGATCAAACTGGCGCGCCGTGGTGGGGTGGGTGGCACTGGTGGGATCCGAGGTGGTGTGGACCCCCACATACTGTAAAAAGCGTTCGTATGCACGCATGGCAGTTATATTCCTTTCCTTATATAATACTGTTGCGGAGGGCCCCGGACCCGCCGGTTCCCTCCGAGTGGTATTCTAGCACAAAATGCACGCTTTTCCAACCCGCAAGGCTTTTCAATTTGCCCGGATTATGATAAACTTGTGTAGAATAGACAAATTGGGGACACATGGCCTGACTGTGCGCCCCCGTGGGAGGCTGTTATGGCAGACACGATTTTTCATGATAAAACATTGCTGATCACCGGCGGTACCGGCAGTTTCGGTCACACGGTGCTCAAGCATTTTCTGACCACCGACATCGGCGAGATCCGTATTTTCTCCCGCGACGAGAAAAAGCAGGACGACATGCGCCACGAGCTGCAGGCCAACTATCCCGAGTACTACCAGAAAGTCAAGTTCTATATCGGCGACGTGCGCAACATCCAGAGCCTGCGGGATGTCATGCCCGGCGTGGACTATATCTTCCATGCGGCGGCCCTCAAGCAGGTGCCGTCCTGCGAGTTTTTCCCCATGGAGGCGGTGCGCACCAACATTGAAGGCACCGACAACATGCTCCATGCCGCCATTGAGGCCAACGTCAAGCGGGTGGTCTGCCTGTCCACCGACAAGGCTGCCTACCCCATCAACGCCATGGGCATTTCCAAGGCCATGATGGAGCACGTCATCACCGCCAACGCCCGCGTCTCCGCCCAGCGCGGCGGCCCGGTCATCTGCTGCACCCGCTACGGCAACGTCATGTGCAGCCGCGGCAGCGTCATTCCCCTGTTCGTGGACCAGATCAAGGCGGGCAACCCCATCACCATCACCGACCCCAACATGACCCGCTTCCTCATGAACCTGGACGAGGCCGTGGATCTGGTCATGTTCGCCTTTGAGCACGCCAATCCCGGCGACCTGTTCATCCAGAAGTCCGACGCCTCCACCATCGGCGATCTGGCCAAGGCGGTGCAGACGCTGTTCGGCGACACCGGCACCCGCATCATCGGCACCCGCCACGGCGAAAAGCTGTATGAGACGCTGATGACCAAGGAGGAGCGCACCCGCAGCGAGGATATGGGCGGCTACTTCCGCGTCTCCGCCGACAACCGCGACCTGAACTACGACAAGTACTTCATCAAGGGTCAGGTCCACACTCAGGCCGACGAGGACTACACCAGCCACAACACCCGCCGGCTCAACGTGGAGGAGACCATCCAGAAGATCATGACCACCGACTATATCCAGGAGGAGCTGGCGAAGATTGGCAAGTAACACCGTGACAAAGGAAAGCCCCATCCTCATCACCGGAGCCGGGGGCTTTGTGGGCAAAAACCTGGTGGCCGAGCTGACCGCCCGGGGCTACACTTCCCTGCTCTGCTTTGAGAAGGACGACACCCCCGACACCCTGGCCGACTACTGCCGCCGGGCTGCCTTTGTGGTGCATCTGGCGGGCATCAACCGGCCCAGGGACCCCAGCGAGTTCTATACCGGCAACGCCGGACTGACCGACACCATGCTGTCCCTGCTGGAGACTTCCGGCAACGCCTGCCCGGTGCTGGTGACCTCCAGCATCCAGGCGGCGCTGGACAATGACTACGGCAAGAGCAAAAAGCAGGCGGAGGACGCCATCTTTGAGCACGGCAAGCGCACCGGCGCGCCGGTGTACGTCTTCCGCATGGAGGGGGTCTTCGGCAAGTGGTGCCGCCCCAACTACAACAGTGTTGTGGCCACCTTCTGCCACAACATTGCCCACGGCCTGCCCATCCAGGTACGCGACCCCGGCTACGAGCTGCCCCTGGTCTACATCGACGATGTGGTGGCCTGCATCCTGGATGCCATGGAGCAGGGCGAGGCTGTGCGGGACGAGGAGGGCATCTGCCGCATTCATCCTGTGCACCGCACCACTCTGGGTGCCCTGGCCGATACCATTGAAGGTTTTGCCAAGGCCCGGGGCGGCGCTGCTGCCAGGGCTCTCGGCACCGACGGCCTGCCCACCCTGGCTGTGCCGGAACTGGCGGCGGGCAGCTTTGAGAAAAAACTCTACTCCACCTATCTGTCCTACCTGCCGGAGGATGACTTTGCCTACGACCTGAACATGCACTGCGACAACCGGGGCAGCTTCACCGAGTTTCTGCGCACCCCCGAGCGGGGCCAGGTCAGCGTGAACATTTCCAAACCCGGCATCGTCAAGGGCAACCACTGGCACCACACCAAGAATGAGAAGTTCCTGGTGGTCAAGGGCGAGGGCATCATCCGCTTCCGGCAGATCTTCTCGGACCAGGTGCTCGAGTACCGGGTCAGCGGCGAGAAACTGCAGGTGGTGGACATTCCCTGCGGCTACACCCACAACATTGAAAATGTGGGCGACGGCGAGATGGTAACGGTCATGTGGGCCAACGAGGCCTTTGACCCCGAGCACCCCGACACCTTTGCCATGCAGGTATAAGTTTGCCCCATATTCTGACAGAAGGACTGTTTCAACATGAAAAAACTGAAACTCATGACCATCATTGGCACCCGGCCGGAGATCATCCGCCTGTCTGCCGTCATCAAGAAGTGCGACAAATATTTTGACCAGATCCTCGTCCACACGGGGCAGAATTACGACTACACCCTCAACCAGATCTTCTTTGAGGACCTGGGCCTGCGGGCGCCGGACTTTTACCTCGATGCAGTGGGCAAGGACCTGGGCGAGACCATCGGCAACATCATTGCCAAGAGCTACGCCCTGATGGTGGAGCAGAAGCCGGACGCCCTGCTAATTCTGGGCGACACCAACAGCTGCCTGTCTGCCATCGGCGCCAAGCGGCTGCACATTCCCATCTTCCACATGGAGGCCGGCAACCGCTGCTTTGACGAGTGCCTGCCCGAGGAGACCAACCGCCGCATCGTGGATCACATTGCCGACGTGAACATGTGCTATTCCGAGCATGCCCGCCGCTATCTCAACGCCGAAGGCACCGCCAAGGAGCGCACCTTTGTCACCGGCAGCCCCATGGCCGAGGTGCTGCACGCCAACTTGGAAAAGATCGAGGCCAGCGATGTGCTGAAACGTCTGGGTCTGGAACCTCACAAATATATGCTGCTGTCCGCCCACCGGGAGGAGAACATCGACACCGAGAAGAACTTCCTCGACCTGTTCACCTCCATCAACCATCTGGCAGAGACTTACGACATGCCCATCCTCTACTCCTGCCATCCCCGCAGCCGCAAGCGTCTGGAAGCCATGCAGTTCCAGCTGGACCCCCGGGTCAAGCTGCATGAGCCTCTCGGCTTCCACGACTACAACCACCTGCAGATGAACGCCTTCTGCGTGGTGAGCGACTCGGGCACCCTGCCGGAGGAATCCAGCTTCTTCCTGAGCGTGGGCCATCCCTTCCCCGCCGTCTGCATCCGCACCTCCACCGAGCGCCCCGAGGCTCTGGACAAGGGCTGCTTTGTGCTGGCCGGCATCGCCGAGGGCGGCGTGGAGCAGGCCGTGGAGACTGCCGTCGCCATGAACGACAGCGGCGATCTGGGCATTCCCGTGCCCTATTACACCGAGGATGTTTCCAACAAGGTGGTCAAGATCATCCAGAGCTACACCGGCGTGGTCAACAAGATGGTGTGGCGCAAAAACTGAAAGGACGTTGCCCGCATGCGCAAGCGCATTCTGGTCGTGACACAGCATTTCTGGCCGGAGAATTTCCGCATCAACGACATTGTGGAAGGCTTTCTCTCCGACGGCATCGAGGTGGATGTGCTGTGCGGCCTGCCCAACTATCCCAAGGGTGAATGGTTTGACGGCTACGACGCCCACGGCCCCTTTGAGGAGCATTTCCGCACCGCCCAGGTGTTCCGCTGCAAGGAGGTTCCCCGCAAGGGCAACACCTCGGTGCGCATCTTTCTGAATTACGTCAGCTGGCCCTGGAACGCCCGGTGGTCTTTGAACCGTCTGCCGGGAGGCTACGACGCGGTGTTCTGCTTCAACACCAGCCCGGTGCTCATGTGCTGGCCTGCCGTGGTCTACGCCCGGCGCCACCACATCCCCTGCGTCAACTACGTGCTGGACATCTGGCCGGAAAACCTGTACAGCGTTCTGCCGGTAAAAAACAAATTCCTGCGCTCGGTGGCCCAGGGGGTCAGCGACTGGCTCTACCGCCGGTGTGACCGCCTCATTGCCATGAGCGAGCCTTTGCAGAAGCGGCTGTGTGAGCGCACCGGCAAATCCGCCGCCGACGTGGCGGTGATCCCGCAGTACTGCGAGGATTTTTACGCCCAGCCCATCCAGGACGCCGCGCTGGCGGAACGGTTCGGCGGGCGGTTCAACCTGGTATTCACCGGAACCTTTACCCCTGCCCAGAGCCTGGAAACAGTGATCCGGGCGGTGTGCAGGGCCCGGGCCATGGGCGCTTCCGACCTGCATCTTTTGCTGGTGGGCGACGGCATGAGCCGGGATGCCCTGACCAGCCTGGTGGCCGAGCTGAACGCCGGGGACTGCGTAACCTTCTGCGGCAGCGTCCCCGCGACGGACATTCCCCGCTTTACCACCCTGGCTGACGCCCTGATCGTGTCCCTGTCCGACTCCCCCGACCTGGGGCTGACGGTGCCTGCCAAGGTCGCCAGCTACATGGCCGCCGGAAAGCCGGTCATTGCCAGCATGGACGGCGCGGGCTATGCGGCCATCCGGGCTGCCGGATGCGGTCCCGCCTGCCCCGCCTGCGATGTGGATACCCTGGCAAAGAGCCTTCTGGATCTGTACAACGCTCCGCCCGAGGAGCGCGCCCGTATGGGCGAAAATGCCAAGGCCTACTATCTTACCCACTACCGGCGCAGCATGCTGCTCAAGCGCCTGGAGACGTTTATTCTGGACGGCAAAGCGGACTGAGTCTTCTGCCGTGATCCTGCAATCGATTTGGTCACGCCCCGGCGTGCCGGATGTGAGGTGCCCTTTTGAATACTTCCGCAAAGATCCTTGTCCTGATCCCCTGCTACAACGAGCAGGACAACATTGTCCGCGTGGTGGAGCATCTGCGCGAGACCTGCCCCTGGGCAGACTATCTGGTCATCAACGACTGCTCCACCGACCACAGCGCCGAGCTGCTGCGCAGTCACGGCTACAACTTTCTGGACCTGCCCGTCAACCTGGGCATCGGGGGCGGCGTACAGTGCGGGTACCAGTATTCCCGCCTGCACGGCTACGACGTGACGGTGCAGATGGACGGCGACGGTCAGCACGACCCCGCCTATCTGGCCACCGTGGTGGAGCCGGTGCTCTCCGGCAAGCTGGATATGTGCATCGGCAGCCGGTTCATCACCCACGAGGGCTTCCAGACCAGCTTCATGCGCCGGGTGGGCATCCGCTTTTTGAGCGCCATGATCCGGCTGCTCTGCGGGCGCAAGGTGGCCGATGTGACCAGCGGCTTCCGCGCCACCAGCGCCGAGATGACCGCCTATTTTGCCGATCACTACGCCCCCGACTACCCCGAGCCGGAAGCCATCCTGGCCGCAAGCCTGCAGGGCTTCCGGGTGGGGGAAGCTCCCGTCGTCATGCACGAGCGCCTGGGCGGCGTGTCCAGCATCTCGGCGGTGAAGAGCGTCTATTACATGCTCAAGGTATCGCTGTCCCTCATCATTGACCGGCTGGCCATCCGCCGCCAGCGTCATGGGGCCGGACACTGACCCCCGCCAATATCATCTGGGAGGAACCACCATGACCTTACAATTTCAGGCATGCATGCTGGTCGGTGCGCTGGCGCTGCTGGTCATTATCTTTATCTTTCTGAAAAAAGGCCTGATGACCGTCAAATACAGTCTTTTGTGGCTGGGCCTTTCCATCGTGCTGGTCATCTTTGCCGCGTGCCCCTATGTGGTGTATGTGCTGCGAGACCTGCTGGACGTGGAAATGCCGGTCAACCTGGTATTTCTGTTGATGTTCTGCTTTGTGCTGGTGGTCCTGCTGAGCCTCAGCATCGCCATCAGCCAGCTGGCGGAAAAATGCCGCCGCTTGACCCAGGCCAACGCCATTTTGGAAAAACGTGTCCGCGACCTGGAAAACCGGATGCAATCCAAATAACACTACTGTCCTGCAGTGCTTGCGGTTTCCGCTGCGGGACAGCTGTTTTTTATCTGTCGACCTACAAAACCGTGGTAAAAATTGCCCTTTGCGGCGGCTGGATGTGAATGTGACGTGTCAATAACTACCCTGTTGTTTCTCGGTTTTTTCGCTGCGGTTGCCGTGCTGAACTACGCCCTTCCCCGTGTGGCACGGCCCTATTTTCTGCTCATCGCCAGCTATGCGTTTTTCTGCTATTCGCCGGAAAACCGCGCTCTCGTCCCTGTACTGTTGGGTGCCACCGTGGTGACTTGGGCCTGCGGCCTTGCCATCGGCAGCAGCAAAAACAAGGCCGTCCGGGTCCTGTTTCTGCTGGCAGCCATTTTCACCGCTCTGGGCATTTTGCTGTTCTACAAATACTGGGATCTGTTTGACCTGGGTATCGTCAATCTGGCCGGACTGTTCGGGCAGAGGTTGGAGCCCTACTCTTTCAACCTTGTGGCGCCGCTGGGCCTGAGCTATTTCACCTTTGCCTCCCTGAGCTATTCTATCGACGTGTTCAAACGCCGGTGCAAGGTGGAGCCCAATCTGCTGCACTACGCCATGTTCGTCAGCTTTTTTCCCACCCTCATCACCGGCCCCATCGAGCGCTATCCTCATCTGCGCCCCCAGATCGAAAAGTCCCGCCGGTTCAGCTATTCCCGCTGCGCGGGCGGCGCCTTCCGCATGGCATGGGGCTATGTGAAAAAGATGGTCCTGGCCGACAACCTGGCCCTCTATGTCTCCTTTGTCTACGGAGACTTTTCCCAGATGAGCGGTCCCAACCTGCTGGCCGCCTCCCTGCTGTTTGCCTTGCAGCTGTACATGGACTTTTCCGGCTGCTGCGACATCGCCCTGGGTGCCGCCCGCATCCTGGGCTACGATCTCATCGAGAACTTCAACTCGCCCTTTGAATCCACCAGCTTTGGCGAGTTCTGGCGGCGGTGGCACACCAGCATGACCGGCTGGTTCCGGGACTACATCTACTTTCCTCTGGGCGGCAGTCGCTGCGGCAAGGCCCGGCATCTGCTCAACCTGATGATTATTTTTATTGTGTCCGGCCTGTGGCACGGTGCCGACTGGCGTTACCTGATGTGGGGTTTTGTCTGCGGCGCCATATCGGTGCTGTCCGTCGCAACACGCAAACCCCGCGAGGTCCTTGCCCGGTACAATCCCATCTGCCGCAGCGAACTGCTGCACCGTTGGGTCCAGCGTGTCATCGTCTACCTTCTGTTTGCCGGCAGCATGGTCTTTTTTGCCAGCGCCCTCTATAACGCCGATCCCTATGCCGTATATGCCGGCATTACCCGGGGCTGGACCGGGCTGGAGGCCGGCTGGAAGGATGTCACTTCACTGCTGGTCAGCTGCGGGCTGGACGGCCGTCTGCCCGTTATGCTGACCTGCGGCACCCTCATCGTCCTGGGTGTGGAGAGCGGCGGACGCAACGTTGCCAAGTGGATCCGCAAGCAAAACTTTGTGCTGCGCTGGACGCTGTACTATGCCATGGGCGCCGCAATTCTGTTCTTTGCGGTGTTTGGTCAGTCCGCATTCATTTATCAGAATTACTGATTCGGCAGGAGGAGGCTTAACTATGGCAAACAACAAAACCCGGCCGGCCGGCACGCCTGCTCCGACCTCGCCCACGCAGATCCACCGCTCTCCCGGCACGGCATCTGTCCCCGGTGCCACCAAGCATTCGGCCAAGCGTAAACGGAAAAAAGGCCCCGGCCTTGTGCGCCGCTTTTTTGAGGGGATTCTGCGGCGGCTGTTCTTCGGCAGCAAGACGCTGGTCAAGTGTTTGCTGCTGGTGCCCATCGTTGTGTTTATGGTGGCGTTCAGCTACAACGTGGACTGCAGCGGCCTGTTTCAGGGGGCTCTGGCCCCGCGGCGCATCGTCGATCTCATGCTGCAGGGCTACGATGTCACCAACTTTGAGCAGATGGACGAGCGCCAGGTGGTACAGCTTTACGCACAGGATGTAGCTGAGGCGCCGGAGGTCATCGGCATCGGTTCCAGCCGTGTGCTGCAGTTCACCAGCGAGCTGGTGGGCTCCGACAGTTTTTTCAACATGGGCGTCACAGGCGCTGACGTGCGGGACAACATGACCAGCTATTACAAGATGGTCTCCTACGGCAAGGCCCCCAAAGTCCTGCTGTGGAGCGTTGATCCCTGGGTCTTCTACGACAGTGAAAACGCCTTCGACTCCCGCGCCGACGCCGAGCTGTACGATGAATTTCTGACCAACGTTCTGGGCATTGAAACCGACTACGAAGAGCCTGACAAGGTAGAGTTGTGGAAGGCTCTGGCTGAGCCCGCTTATTTCCAGGGAAATGTCTCCTACTACTTCAAAAACCGGGGGCAGGCCACCATCACCGATGAGGACGGCAACTCCATCGACTTCAACCCCGTGGAAGGTGATCCCCAGCAGCAGCAGTCCGCCATCAAGCGCTCCGACGGCAGCGTGCTGTACGACGTGAACTTCCGCAATCTGCCGGTGGAGCAGGTGCTGACCAAGGCCGCCGAGGCCTGCCCCACCTTCAACAGCGTACACATGGAAGGGTTTGATGCATTGAGCGATACCCAGTGCAAGGCCTTTGACGCCTTCATCCGCTACGCCCGCAGCCAAGGCACGACGGTCATTCTGGTGCTGAGCCCCTGGCACCCCTACCTGTACAACTATCTGCTCAATGAGACGGATCTCCACAAGGGCTTCTTTGAGGTGGAAAACTGGGTCCGCGAATACTGCGCCCAGAACGGTGTGCCCCTTTACGGCAGCTATGACCCCACCCTCATCGAGGGGTTGGAGGAGAGCGATTTCTTTGACGGTCTGCACTGCAAGGGCTCCGGTATCGCCAAGTTCTTCCCCGGCGTGCCCACCGTCCTGCAGCAGATCCAGAACGGCGACCTGCCGGATCCCATGTCCCTGACGCCCCGCACCACCGCCGAGGTTCCCGAGGAAGTTCCCACCGACGAAGCCGCCTGACCCTGAAAGGAGGCCCTTATGAAACTGTATTTCAAGCAGCGCTTTTTCTCCTGGTTCGACAGCTACGACATCTATGGTCAGGACGGCTCGGTCCTCTTTACTGTGGAAGGCCAGCTGAGCTGGGGCCACACCCTGCACATCCTTAACGCCCGGGGAGAGCACATCGCCACTGTCAAGCAGGTGGTGCTGACCTTTCTGCCCAAGTTTGAGTTTTACATCGGGGAACAGTATGTAGGGATGCTGCAAAAGGAGTTCAGCTTTCTTCAGCCGCGGTACAACATCGACTTCAACGGTTGGCATGTGGAGGGCAACTGGCTGGAATGGGACTATCAGATCCAGCGGGCGGACGGCTCCCCCGCCGCCGTCATCGCCAAGGAGCTGTTCAACTGGACCGACACTTACACCATTGAGACGGAATATGACCGGGACGCCCTCTGCGCCCTGATGGTAGTGCTGGCCATCGACGCGGAAAAATGCTCCCGCAATTGACAAGCATGCCGATCTGCCCCCCCGCTTTCCTGTCCGAACCGACAAGGGAGCGGGGATTATTTTATCTGTATATTTTTACATTTTCAAAACAGCAGCCCTTCGGCCCCTGGGCACAGATTTCCAGCTCCGACATAGGGCAGAGCTGTGAAAGAAGCCCATTCCTGCGGCATGTTCCCGGGGAAAGTCTTCCCGATTCATGCGCACCATGCACAAATGGAAGCCGTTCAAATTATGTGGCATGCACAAAGTCTGAAAATAATACAGCTTTTCTTCTTGACACTGCCGCTGAAACCTGCTAGACTTTATCCCATCAAGTTCACATGCGTTGACGGGGAAAAAGCGTTCCCAGTTCCAGCTCAAGAGAGTCGCCGGTTGGTGCAAGGCGGTGCGGACAGGTTCGCGTCACTGGCCCCTGAGCATCCGTACTGAGCACAGCGTTGTGTTAGGCGCGGACGGAACCTGTCCGTTATCATGCAGGCGCGATTCGCTTTTCCGTCGGAAATAGCTGATCGTACAGAGCGGCTGCCGGAGTTTCCGTCAGCAATGAGAGTGGTACCGCGGGTACGGCAAATTGATTTGTTTCCCGTCTCTCAAAGGCAAAGAGCCTTTGAGGGACGGTTTTTTTGTTGCCTCCTTCCAAAGGCCGAGCGCCACAGCAATGTAGCTGAGCAAGAAGGAGGCTGTTTCATTATGATGGACGCAAGCAAATACCATGTCGGTTATTATCCCCCGCCGGTGGAGCCGGGCCATGTCTACGAGTGGACCATGAAGGACCACATCGAGAAAGCTCCCGCCTGGTGCAGCGTTGACCTGCGCGACGGCAACCAGAGCCTGATCGTTCCCATGAGCCTGGAGGAAAAGCTGGAATTCTACGACATGCTCATCAAAATCGGTTTCAAGGAGATCGAGGTGGGCTTCCCCGCCGCCAGCGAGACCGAGTATGAGTTCCTCCGCAAGCTCATCGATGAAAAGCGCATTCCCGACGATGTGACGGTGCAGGTCCTCACCCAGTGCCGGGATCACATCATCCGCAAGACCTTTGAGGCGGTGCAGGGCGCGCCCCGGGCGGTCATCCACTTCTACAACTCCACCAGCGTGGCCCAGCGGGAGCAGGTCTTTAAGAAATCCAAGGAAGAGATCAAGCAGATCGCCGTGGACGGCGCCAAGCTGGTTAAGCAGCTCAGCGAGGAGTACGAGGGCAACTTCCTGTTTGAGTACAGCCCCGAAAGCTTCACCGGCACCGAGCCGGAATACGCCGTGGAGGTCTGCAACGCCGTTCTCGACATCATGCAGCCCACCCCCGACCGGCCCATGATCATCAACCTGCCGGTCACGGTGGAGATGAGCATGCCCCACATCTACGCCAACCAGATTGAGTGGTGCTCCAAGCATCTGAAATACCGGGACAGCGTCATCCTCTCCACCCATCCCCACAACGACCGGGGCTGCGGTGTGGCCGACGCCGAGCTGGCCGTCCTGGCCGGTGCCCAGCGCATCGAGTGCTGCCTCTTCGGCAACGGTGAGCGCACCGGCAACGTGGACGCCATCACCCTGGCCATGAATATGTACAGCCACGGTGTGGACCCCCACCTGGATTTTTCCAACATGCCCGCCATCTGCGAAACTTACGAGCGGGTCACCCGCATGCACGTCTACGAGCGCACCCCCTACGCCGGCAGCCTGGTCTTTGCGGCGTTCAGCGGCAGCCATCAGGACGCCATCGCCAAGGGCATGAACTGGCGCAAGGATCATAACCTTCACCAGTGGACCTGCCCCTATATTCCCATCGACCCCCACGACATCGGCCGCACCTACGACGCCGATGTCATCCGCATCAACTCCCAGAGCGGCAAGGGCGGCATCGGCTTCCTGCTCCAGCAGAAGTACGGCTACAATCCCCCGCCCCGCATGCGGGAGGACCTGGGCTACAAGGTCAAGGACGTTTCCGACCGCGAGCACCGCGAACTCAGCGTGGAGGAAGTGCTCTACGTCTTTGAGCGCAGCTACCTCAACCACACCATTCCCCTCAATGTCACCGAGGCCCACTTCAAACAGCAGGGCGGCAGCGACAAGATCGCCGCGGAGGTCACCCTCTCCATCGACGGCAAGATCGTCAGTTGCACCGCTGACGGCAACGGTCGTCTGGACGCTGTGGCCACTGCCATCGAGCGCGAAACCGGCATGCACTTCACCCTGGTGCATTACAGCGAGCACGCCCTGGACTCCGACACCGACAGCCGCGCATGCAGCTATGTGGGCCTGAAATGGGCCAGCGGCGCCGAGACCTGGGGCTGCGGCACCGACACCGACATCATCGTGGCCGGCATCAAGGCGCTGGTCAGTGCCATCAACAACAAGTGAGTTTTCCACTTTCCACAACAGGAGGTTTTTGCCATGGGAATGACCATGACTCAGAAAATTCTCGCCGCCCACTGCGGCGAAGCGTCGGTCAAGGCGGGCCAGCTCATCAACGCCAAGCTGGACATCGTCCTCGGCAACGACATCACCACCCCCGTTGCCATCAACGAGTTTGAAAAGGCCGGCTTTACCGGTGTCTTTGACAAGACCCGCGTCAACATCGTGCTTGACCACTTTGTCCCCAACAAGGACATCAAGAGCGCCCAGCAGTCCAAGCAGTGCCGGGAGTTCGCCAACAAGTACGACATCCTCAACTTCTTTGACGTGGGCACCATGGGCATCGAGCATGCCCTGCTCCCCGAACAGGGCATCGTCACCGCCGGCGACTGCATCATCGGCGCCGACAGCCACACCTGCACCTACGGTGCGGTGGGGGCCTTCTCCACCGGTGTGGGCTCCACCGATATGGCCGCCGGCATGGCATCCGGCATGGCATGGTTCAAGGTACCCTCCGCCATCAAGGTGGAGCTGAAGGGCGCCCTCCATCCCCCGGTGGCGGGCAAGGATGTCATCCTTCACCTCATCGGCGAGATCGGCGTATCCGGTGCCCTGTACAAGAGTCTGGAGTTTGTGGGCGAAGGTGTCAAGAGCCTGACCATGGAGGACCGCCTGTGCATCTGCAACATGGCCATTGAGGCCGGTGCCAAGAACGGCATCTTCCCGGTGGACGAAGCCTGCGAGGCCTACCTGAAAGCCCGCAGCCAGCGCCCCTGGGTCAAGTACGAGGCCGACCCCGACGCCGAGTACGAGCGCACCGTGGTCATCGATCTCGACGCCCTGGAGCCCACCGTCAGCTACCCCCACCTGCCCGAGAACACCCACCCCGCCCAAGAGGGCAGGGACATCAAGATCGACCAGGTGGTCATCGGCTCCTGCACCAACGGCCGCATCGAGGACATGGAGGCCGCTTACAACATTCTCAAGGGCAAAAAGATCGCCAAGGGCGTGCGGGGCATCATCATTCCCGCCACCATGGCCGTCTACCGGGAGTGCATCGTCCGCGGCTACACCACCGCCTTCATCGATGCCGGGTGCATCGTCTCCACCCCCACCTGCGGTCCCTGCCTGGGCGGCTACATGGGCATTCTGGCCCAGGGCGAGCGCTGCGTCTCCACCACCAACCGCAACTTCATCGGGCGCATGGGCCATGTGGACAGCGAGGTCTATCTGGCCAGCCCCGCCACCGCCGCAGCCAGCGCGCTGACCGGTTACATCACCGATCCCAGGGAGGTTTGAACATGAACGCGAAAGGCACTGTTTTCCGCTACGGGGACAACATCGACACCGACGTTATCATCCCCGCACGTTACCTGAACACCCAGAGTCCCAAAGAGCTGGCTGCTCACTGCATGGAGGACATTGACAAAACCTTTGTCACCCGCGTCCAGGACGGCGACATCATGGTGGGCGGCAAAAACTTCGGCTGCGGCTCCTCCCGGGAGCACGCACCGGTGGCTATCAAGGCGGCGGGCATCTCCTGCGTCATTGCCAAGGACTTTGCCCGCATCTTCTACCGCAACGCCATCAACATCGGCCTGCCCATTCTGGAATGCCCCGCCGCCAGCGACGCCATCCGGGAGGGCGACGTGGTGAGCGTCAACTTTGACACCGGCGTCATCACCGACGAGACCACCGGCCAGACCTTTGAGGCCGAGCCGTTCCCGCCCTTCATCCAGAAGATCATCGCGGCGGGCGGCCTGATGAATTCTCTCAAAGAAAAGGCATAAGGAGGGGCTTGTCATGGAGAAAAACATTGCACTGATCTACGGTGACTGCGCCAGCCCCGAGATCGTGACCCAGGCGGTCCGTGTGCTGGACAAGATCGCCGAAAAGCACGGCCATACCTTCACCTACACCCGCGCCTGGATGGGCGGCGAGGCCATCGACAAGTTCGGTGACCCCCTGCCCCAGAGCGAGCTGGACAAGTGCCTGGCCTCCGACAGCGTCCTGCTGGGCGCGGTGGGCGGCCCCAAATGGGAGGGCATGCCCGGGGACAAGCGCCCCGAAAAAGGCCTGCTCCGGCTGCGCGCCGGGATGGGGCTTTACTCCAACAACCGCCCGGCCAAAATCTGGCCCCAGCTGGCCGACGCCAGCCCCCTGAAGAAGGAGATCGTGGACAAGGGCATCGACTTTATCGTGGTGCGGGAGCTCATCGGCGGCGTCTACTTCGGCGAGCACAAGACCGAGACTGAAAACGGCGAGGAGAAGGCCACCGACGTGATGAGCTACTCCGAGCACGAGATCGAGCGCATCGGCCGCATCGGCTTTGAGACGGCCATGAAGCGCCGCAAGCGCCTGACCTGCGTGGACAAGGCAAACGTCCTGGACACCAGCCGCCTGTGGCGCAAGGTCATGCACCGGCTGCAGGCCGAGTACCCCGATGTGGAGTACCGGGAAATGTTCGTGGACAATGCCGCCATGCAGATCTGCAAGGACCCGTCCCAGTTTGATGTCATCGTTACCGAGAACATGTTCGGCGACATTTTGTCCGACGAGGCCAGCGAAATTACCGGTTCCATCGGCATGGTGCCGTCCTCCAGTCTGGGCGCCGGCAGCTGCGGGCTGTACGAGCCCATCCACGGCTCTGCCCCCGACATTGCAGGGCAGGACATCGTCAACCCCATCGCCTGCATCCTGTCCGCGGTCATGATGCTGCGGTACAGCTTCGGCATGGCGGCGGAGGCCGACGAGATCGAGGCCGCCGTCAACACGGTGCTGGACAAGGGCCTGCGCACCGCCGACATCTGGCAGCCCGGCTGCGAAAAGATCGGCTGCTCGGCCATGGGCGACGCCATTCTGGCGGAGCTGTAAGGCGCGCCATTCCATAACATTACCATCTTCGTATTGGGCATTTTAGAGGGAAGAATGCCGATTGCCCGGCAATCCGGCCGGGATAAACAAGGACCCGCCCCGCCGCAGTGTGCAAGCGGCAGGAACGGGCAACGCGCGTGCGACACAGAAAACAAAGGTTCCGGGGAAGCTTGCCGGTATCCAAAGGCGCTGCAAGACAGCGCAGGTACCGGTGCTTTGGGACACCGGGCATTGCCCGGATGTGCGAGTCCCCTTTCCCGCCGGGATTTTGCGGTTTGTTTTCTGCCGGAGCTGCGCACAAACAAAAGACCTCCGTTTCGGCCATGTGCGGGCCGAAAACGGAGGTTTTCTTTTTATCCTCTTGGCTTGTTATGTAAGGGTTCACAGCAGGTCGTGCTGCACCGGAATGGTAAACAGCCGCTGCGCCTGGGCAGGGTCGCCGGTCTGGGCCAGGGCCCACATCAGCTTGGTGACCACCGCCTCGGGGGTCATGTCCCGGGCCTCCAGCACACCGGGGAGTTCCCGGGCAATGCGGCCCACCTCATACACCGACAGGTCGCTGCCCTCGTGCTGGACCTGGGTGGAAAAGACCGCCAGACGGCCACCTGCCAGCCACTCCCGCACGGCATGGAGCATGGGACCGTCCTTTCCGCCGGGCAGGCCGCCCACGCCGAAGCCCTCGATGACCACAGCCCGGTAATGGGGCGCCAGCGCGGCGAAAATGTCCGCGCCCATCCCAGGCACCAGCCGCAGCACAAAGACCGCCGGGTCCAGTTCGGTGTAAAACCGCACCGGAGGCAGGCCGGTGGGGGTGGGCAGGAAGAAAATCAGGCGGTCATCCCGGAACACCGCGGTCTCGGGATAGTCGATGCTGGAAAAGGCATCCAGGCTTTTGCTGCGCACCTTGCGAGCCCGGGTTCCCAGAATGACCTTGTTGTCAAAGACGATCTGCACGCCCCAGGCCCCCGGCGCCGTGGCATAGGCAAAGGCATGGAGCAGATTGTTGCGGGCATCGGTGTCCCGGTTATAGATGGACTTCTGGCTGCCGGTGAGGACGATGGGCTTGGCGGTATTCTGGATCATGTAGCTGAGGGCCGCCGCCGTATAGGCCATGGTATCGGTGCCGTGGGCCAGGACAAAACCGTCGTAGGCGTCGTACCTGTCCCGGATGGCGGCCGCCATACCGCACCACTGTTCCGGCCCGATGTTGGTGGAATCCAGGTCGTAGAGCTGCAGCGTGTCGATGCTGCACATCCCGGCCAGCTCCGGCACCGACTGCAGCAGTTCCTCCGCTTTGATGGCAGGTGCAAGACCATGTTCGGTAGGTTTGCAGGCGATGGTTCCGCCGGTGGCCAAAAGCAAGATTTTCTTCATCTGATACCGTCCTGTCCTTGTGTAAACTCAAACTTTCTCTACTGTACCTGTCCCGGGAGTGTTTGTCAAGGGTAGACAACTTTTCTCCCTCCCTGTCTGTTTTCCCCGTTACCCAAAAAGGGCCGGATGCCCGCCGCACAGTGGCAAAGGCATCCGGTCCTTTTGGTGCAATGTTATCCGGTTCAATCAAGGGTGGTGGAAATCACAAAGCGGTCCATGCCCTCCTCCGTCGTGACGGTGATGAGGTAGTAGTACACCGTTTTCAGCTGGACCGTGAGGGTATCCTCCTGCCGGGTGGCCTTGTAATCCAGCTTGGGCATGATGACATTGTCGGTATACAGGCGCATGCCCGTCTCATAGGGCTGGGCAAAGCGGACCTCCACCTCTTCCTCCGTCACTCCGGAAAAACACAGCTGGGGGCGTCCGTCCGCCGTATAGTATGCGGCGGTCTCGGGGGTCTGGTCGGGGTCCATCCAGAGGTCGATACGCCCCTCCTCCACATCGCAGCCGGAAAAGGCCACCGGGACTTCCGTGTTGGGAAGGGTCACTTCCAGGGTGGGGGCGGTGTCCTGTGCACCGCAGGCAGTCAGCAGCAGAAGCAATGCAGCTGCCAGGCAGAGAAAGCGTCGTTTCATGGTATCCGGTTCCTTTTTTATGTAGGGCCGCCGGGCGGCGGTCAGAGGTAAGGGTCGTAGGGGCCTTTGGGAAAGTCGTTGCCCAGGTCCAGCGTCCGGGGGCAGAGGCCGGTCACACACACCACAAAGCCCATGAGCATGCCCAGATGGAGATGCAAATGCCGGTACTGGGCCAGGATCAGGGTGAAGCGGGTCCACTCGCAGTGCTCCGGTCGTTGCAGCAGATCTTCATCGTGGAGAGCGTTGAGATAGAGGGAGAGTTTGGCCTTGATGGTGTAAAAGTACTCCTCCATCTGGCTGCGTCCCAGGCGGGTGGCCGGATAGGTCTCCAGGTCGTCCAGGGACGGGGAATGGATGGGCGGCTCCACAAAATCCTCGTCCCGGGGATTGATGAACCACTGGTCCAGCTTGTGCAGCATATGGTAGACATGCTGCCACAAGGGAGAGCCTGCATATTCCTTGTCCCAGATTTCGTCCGGGATGCAGTCCATGACGTTCTGGGTCTCCCACAGGGCACGGACGGTCATTTCGGCAATGACCGTCTTGTATGAGGTTTCCCGCATGGCTCGGCCTCCTTTGCGGATACTGCGGGCCGGGGCCCGTCGGTATCAGTATTCCACAAAGTCCGGCCTGCCATACAAGGGTCAGGCCTTCACGATCAGGGTGGGCAGAGTCTTCTCGCTGTACTGGGAGGAGATGATGGGCGTCAGCGACACCCGGGAGTAGACGCCCTGCGCGGTGCCGTCGTAGACATAGACGCCGGTAAGATTATAATACCGCGCTTTCTGGAAGCTGTCACCTAGAAAGCCGTAGTTTTCGGTGACATAGGGCATATAAAATTCCTGCAGCAGGTAACCCTCCCGGTCGGTGATGCTCTCCACTGCCTGACGCCAACCCTCGGCGTCGTACTCCACCCCGGCGTAGACGCCCCGGGAGCCGTAGGAATCCAGGGGCTTCAAGATCCAGGCGTCCTTCTCCCGGATGACCTGTTCCGGGTCTGCCTTGGCAAAGGACATGGTCACCGGCACATGAGCGTGTACATAAGCCTGCTCCTCCGGCGTCAGAAGAGCCAGGGTGGCGGGATGCTGCAGCACCCGGAAGATGGTCTTGTTGTGCACCAGCTGGGTGTGGAAGTCCCCCACCAGCAGCACGGCGTCGTCCCGCACTGCGTCCAGCAGGGCGCTGCTCTGGTCGTAATGGTCGAGGATGTCGCTGGTCACGGCGCGGCGGTAGATGGCATCCACCGGCAGTCCCGACTTGCCCAGCAGGCGGCCGTCTTTGTATTGCAGCTCCCGCACATCGCAGACCTCGGCTTGCAGGCCCTTCTGTTCAAAGTGCTCCCGGAAGATCCCAAACTCGTTGACGGTGCCGCACTCCATAAAGTCCACAATGGCCACCCGGGGCAGGTGGTCGGTTTTGCGGACACGCTTCCAGACGCCCACAAAGGCATCCACCCAGCTGTCGAACAGCTCACAGGTGCGGGTGCTGTGGGCGGCGGTGAACGCCCGGTAGACGGTGGACAGGCGCTGGGCGTTGTGGAGTTCCCGGTCCTCGTTCATGGCGCTGGAGCCGTCGGTGTTGAACTCGCAGAACTTGTAATCCCCCGTCTCCTCGTTGTAGAAAAAGTCGATGCGGGCCATGGGCAGCATGGATTCGGCGTGATGGCTGCGCAGAATCAGCTCCTCGGTGCGGGCATCAAAGCCGAAGAGGGCCCGGTAGGACGGATCGGCAAAATAGGCATCCATCACCTTGCGGAAGATGCCGTACAAAACCCGGATGTCCGCGGCAAACCGGGCAAAGGTGCTCTCGGTAAAGATTTTGGGCAGGAGGCAGGTGCGGACATACTCCCCGTGGTGAATGGCCGTGGAACCCTGCATATATTTCACCAGCGCCCGGTATTCCCGGTCGCTGCGTTCCGGGGCGGCCTGGATGGCATCCAAGTACTCCCGGTCAAACTGTTGTTCTGTCATGGTTGTTCCTTTCTCGCAATGTGGTGCGTGCGGCGGCCAGCTCTGCCAGCGGGCGAAGGCGCTGCGCCTCCCTCTCTCCTGCAGCGCAGGCGGTTGCCGTCTCCATCAGCCAGTCCAGTTCCCCGGCGGCGGAATGGCCATAGACCCGGGCGTCGTATCCTGCACGGCAGACAGCCTCCCCCGCTGCACGGATGTCCTCCACCGTGGTGCCTGCATAGCGTTCGGTCACGGCGGCAAGGGCCTTCGGGCAGGAGAAGAGCGTCAGCACCAGCTGGGCGTAGGCGGACAAATAGGGCTCGGGCATGCAGTCCGCCGAGCGGATTTCAATATAATGTTTCAGGCGCACATCGTAAAAGAACATGGAGAGGATGTGCTCGATGTCGGCGTCGGTGAGGGAACCGTCGTAGACCTCCGCGGCAGTGCGGCGGCCGACGGCCTCGGTGCGGTCGCCGTGCTTTGCCACAATGAGGGGCTGACCCAGCAGGTGCTTCGCATAGGCGGCAAAGCCGAAGTCCGGCTCCATCAGGCAGGGCACCACGCCGCAGCGGTCGGGATCCACATCCTGCCAGATGCGGGTGCGGATGCTGGGGCGGGTATTGGTTTTCCCCTCGTAGTACGGCGCGTTGTCGGTGAGCAGCGCGAACAGCGGCGCCAGAATACAGGCGGCGCGGTACTTGCGGACAAAGTCTTCCTCACTGAAGTAGTCGATGGATGCCTGGGTGGAGGCTGTGGCCCGCATCATCTGTCTGCCGTGGCTGCCGCTGGTCTGAAAGTAGCGGTCCATCTCCCGGTAGCGTTCCTTGGGGATGAGGGGCAGGTCGTCGGCCCGCCGGGTGGGATGACAGGCCACATGCCATACCCGCAGCCCCTGTGCTCCGGCAGCCGCTGCAAACCGGGCGGAGAAGTCCCGGTAAAGGCGCTGGATGTCTCCCACATCCGTTGCGGGCATCATGCTGATCTCGATCTGGCAGGCCGGTTCCAGTGACAGGGCATACTGCGGTGCAGCATAGCCCATATAGAGGCCGTCAATGATGATGTCCTTGTCGTCGGGCTGCTGCAGGGCATGCATGACGGCCTGCACCTGTTCAAAGGTGGCCGGGGTGCCGTCGCCGGTGGTCAAGAGGTGTTCCACCTCCACCCCCACGGTGCCGGGGCCGTCCCCCTTGCATCCCCGCTGAAAATAGTCGGTCATGGCCTGAATCTGCTGCTGTAATCTGGTCAAGGGTTCCCTCCCCCGCGTCCGGCATGGCGGGCGCATTTGTTCGTTTTGCTTGGCTTTTGGCTGCAGTATTGCCGCAGCACCGACATTGTACAACAAAACATCCGCCGGCGCAAGAAAAAAGTTAGCTTAAGGAAACCACATGTTTTCCTTTGTGCGCTTCCTTTTCAAAAGAGAAAAATACCGCCGGCACAGCAGCCGGAAGGCTCCCGGCTGCGCTGCCTGCGGCGGTGTGCTGCAATATTTTGTTGTGCGGTTCAGCGGTCTCTGCCGGGGATCGCACGGCCTGAAAAAGCCGGTCTTGTTCCCGGCAAGACCTTTGTAGTATAATGAACGTGTCTTTGTGGTTTCAGCCGGAAGGCAGGCCGTCGGTTTGCCAGTCGGCATCGGTGTACTGTGCACAGTACCAGGCACTGCCGCGATAGGGCTCCGACAGGTCAAAGTCCCCCAGCGGCCAGGGTTCCTCCAACTGGAGAGCAGCCCCGTCCGGGCCGGTATAGACCACCTGCGCCGCGCCGAATTCCTCGGTCAGGTTGCGCCAGACGGTATCCAGCATGAACCAGCGCAGCAGGCCGTCGTCGTAAAAGACGTAGTCCTGCTGCTCATCCTGCGGGGTTTCTCCCTGGATGAGAGCGGAGCTCTCCTGCCAGGTGACGGTACAGCCTGCCTGGTCCATCGTCACCGTAAAATCGAACTGGATACCGGTGATTTCTTCCAGCGTGCTGCACAGGTCGGACATTGCGATGCCCTGTTCCTGTTCAACGGGACGCACGTCCTCCACATTGCTGCCCGAGGTGAAGTCCATCAGCAGCGTGCCGGTGCGCGCCGACTCCCCGGTCTCAGGCGTCTGATCCTCCGCCGGGTCCTCCACAGGCTGCGTGAGCCGGCAGGATACCAGCAGCAGCACCGCTGTGACCGCTGCCGCCATACGCAGACAGACATCATGTTTCATAGCATCCGATCTCCCGATTATGCCCGCATTCCGGCGGGCGTGATATCCTCATATTACCACGTTGTTCCCCTGCGTACCAGTCCCATGGCCAAGGTTTTACAACTTTTGCGCCCGGGTCAGGGCCCGTAAACCCGCCTGCGGCAGCCGTTTTGTGGGAATTGTTCACGTACTGTTTGGATACCGTTCACGAATTGACCACAAATTTGTGAAATAATAGCATCGTCGGAGCACGAGTGACAGAATTTGCCTGTCCTGCCGGAGAGTCCCCATCCAATGGAAGCCGCAGGCCTGCCATTCTGATGCCGCGCCCGGCCCCGGCAAGCCTTCCTTTACGGCCGCCGGCAAAACTGACAACTGCAGAAAAGGATGACGTTTTTATGAAAGCATGGTTCCAGCGCTTTATGTCCGGGCGTTACGGAAGCGACCAGTTCAGCATGTTCCTGTCCATTATGGCTTTGGTGCTGCTGATTCTGGGCATGTTTGTATCGGGAATTCTCTACTATGTGGGTCTGGCAGTCCTGATCTACAGCTACTACCGCATGTTCAGCCGCAATATCCAGAAGCGCTACGCCGAAAATCAGTGGTATCTGGCCCGCAGCAGCGCCGTCCGCGGCTGGTTCGGCCGTCTGCGCACCCGCTTTGCCCAGCGCGGTACTTACCGTTACTTCAAGTGCCCCCACTGCAAGCAGTCCATCCGCATCCCCAAGGGACGGGGCCGTGTCTCCATCACCTGCCCCAAATGCGGCACCCAGTTCATCCGCAAGAGCTGAGCTTTGCCGTGCGCCGGGCACAGGCAGAAAGGTTGACGCTGTATGTTCGGATATGTTACCATTTACCGGAAAGACCTGACAGAATCGGCCCTGGATTGCTACCAGGGCTATTACTGCGGTCTTTGTGAAGCGCTGGGCCGCCGCTACGGCAGCCCAGGCAGGATGACGCTGTCCTACGACATGACCTTTGCCTCCATCCTGCAAAGCGCCCTCTACGACCCGGATACGGTGCATTCCACCGGCCGGTGTCTGCCCCATCCCATCAAGGCGCGCCCCCGGGCGGCCAATGCCTACGTTGACTATGCCGCCGACATGAGCATTGCCCTGGCCTATTACAACTACCTGGACGACTGGCAGGACGAGCACCGCCGCGTCAGCCTGCGCAGTGCAAAGCGGCTGGAGCAGCATCTGCCCGCCATCCGGGCAGCACACCCCCGTCAATGCAATGCCATCCGGGCCCAGCTGGATGCCCTGGGCAAGCTGGAATCCTCCGGCTGTGAGGATCTGGATGCCCTGTGCGGCTGCTTCGGCACGCTGCTGGGCGATGTGCTGCAATATGACGACGATTTGTGGGCACCGGTTCTGCAGCGGCTGGGCCGGGGGCTGGGCGGCTTCATCTATCTGATGGATGCCTATGACGACCTGGAAAAGGACGCTAAAACCGGCAGCTTCAACGCCCTGGCAGCCCTGCATGCAAAGTTGGACGCCGAGGCGTTCGAGGAGCGCTGCCGCGAGCTGTTTACCCAGCAGCTGGGCATCTGCAGCGAAAGTTTTCAACTGCTGCCCATCCTCAAGGATTCGCCTGAGGGACAGCTTTTATACAATACCATTTACTCCGGCGTGTGGTGCAAATACACGCTGATCAAAGCACGGCGCGACAAGCGCAGGAAGGCAGAGAATCGACATGCTTGATCCATACAGCGTACTGGGCATTTCTCAGGGCGCCGACGATGAGACCATCAAAAAGGCATACCGCCAGAAATGCAAGCAGTATCACCCGGACCTGCACCCCGACGACCCCACCTGTGAGGACAAGTTCAAGGAGGTCCAGGCCGCCTACAGTGAGATCATGCGCGAGAAACAGGGCGGCGGAAGTTCCGGAGCCCGCAGCAGCGGATACAGCAGCTACAGCGGATATGGTTCCACCGGCCAGCGTACCTATGGCCAGTCGGGGCAGAGCTCTGATTACCAGGACCCCTTTGGCTTCGGGTTCGGCTTCGATCCCTTCGGGTTCGGATTCGGGTACAGCGGCGGCGGGCAGTATTCCGGCCAGTCCACCGGCCGCCGTGACACGCCGGAGATGCAGGCCGCCAACAATTATATCCGCAACGGCTATTATCAGGAGGCGCTCAACGTTCTGGAAGGCATTGCCGCCAATGAGCGCAGCGCCCGCTGGCATTACTATGCCGCCCTTGCCTGTGCGGGCCTGGGCAACAACATCCGCGCCCAGAATGAGGCCCGCACCGCCGTGGACATGGAGCCCGGCAACTACGAATACCAGAATCTGCTGGACCGTCTGCAGAATCCCGGCCGCACCTACCGCACCTATCAGCAGACCTACACCCAGCCCGGCGGCGGCAATCCCCTGGTACGCTTCTGCCTGACGCTGTGGATCGCCCAGATGTTCTTCTCTCTGCTCAGCTGTTGCTGCTGCGGCGGCCGGGGCGGCTATTACTGCTGATTTTCTCTCCCCGTCAGCTCCCGCGATTTTGGACAAACAAAGACCGAAGCACCTGCCTTGCGGGCAGAGTTGCTTCGGTCTTTTTTGTTGCTGTAGCAAAGCGGATCAGGGCCGTTGTGTTTCCCCCAGCAGTCTGGACAGAAGGGGTTCCAGGCGGGCCAGATTGGCATTGAACTGGGGCTGAAAATCGTCGCGGAAATCGTAATCGTAGTAGAGCGCCCGCAAAAGGCAGTTCCGCACCGCTGCCCTGGGATAGTGCTGCACCCCTTCCAGGCGTCTGAGCAATGCAGCGCAGCTGCGGGCCCAGAAGGCATCGGTGCCCGCCCGTTCCAGCACACCGGAGTCCTCCAGATAGTTTTGCAGGGTGCGGCCGGGCACTCTCACCCCGCACAGGGGCTGCTGGATATAGTATTCGGTACGCAACGTTTCCAGGTCGATGGCCTGTCCCAAGGGGTAAAGCGCGCAGGCCAGCGGCCGGGCGTCGTGCACCGCACAGCCTCCGCCATCGAGAAAGGGACAGTTGCCGCTGCGCCGGGAAGGCATCAGGCGCAGTCCGGGCAGCGTGCCCGGCGTCTCCCGGCAGAAGGCCTCCGCCACTGTGCGGGGCGGCAGACCCAGCCGCCGGGCCAGCCGGTACAGATCCAGCCCCGACAGCAGGATATCCCGCCGGGCACGGCAGCAGTCGCCGCATCCGGCACAGACAAAGGGGAATTCCTCCTCCGGTGCAATGCGGGGCAAGGCCTCCAGTTCCATGGATTCGGCAAAGCGGCCGGGCATGATGGGCGCCGTCATTTCAGGCTGACCTCGTGCCAGGTCTCCTGCCCCGTCTCAAAGCAGTGTAGCGCCTCAAAAGCGCCTTCTACCATGCTGGCCACGTCCTCATCGGTGTAGAAGGCCGTGTGCGGACTGAGCGTCACATTGGGGAAGCTGCGCAGCATGGCCAGCTCCCGGTTGGGCAGCACGTCGCCGCTATGATTATAGTAGTACAGGCCGTTCTCATTCTCAATCACATCCAGGCCCGCGGCTCCCACCTTGCCGCTCTCCAGCGCTTCGATCAGGGCGTCGGAGTCGATGAGGCTGCCCCGCGCCGTGTTGACGATGACCACGCCGTCCTTCATTTTGGCGAAGGCGTCGGCGTTGAGCAGATGGTGGTTTTCTCCTGTGGCGTTGGTGTGCAGGGTGATGACATCGCTGCGGGCATAGAGCTCATCCAGCGAGACGAACTCGGCCAGCTGAGCGGCCTCGGGGTTCTGGTAGACATCGTAGGCCAGCAGCTTGCAGCCGAAGCCGGACAGATGTTTGAGCACTGTGGTGCCGATACGCCCTGCACCGATCACGCCCACCGTGCAGCTGGACAGATCCCGGCCCATCTTGCCTTTGAGGGAGTAGTCCTGCAGCTCGGCCCGCTTGAGGATATGGGCCATGCGGCGGGTACACATGAGCATAAGCATAATGGCATAGTTGGCCACACCGTTGGGGGTATACCCCACATTGGACACCCGCATGCCGTGTTCCTTTGCCCGGACACGGTCCACATGGTCGTAGCCGATGGAACGGCAGAGCAGATACCGCACGCCCAGGGCGGCAAAGCGGTCCACCATCTCGGCACCCATATCGCAGGGCGTCATGCAGACGGCGTCGCAGCCCCTGGCCAGCTCAATATTGTCCGCCGTGGGATACTCTGCCGTCCAGGTAAAGTCGATGCCGTACTGCCGGCTGAACTGTTCGCAGTAGGCCAGTTCATCAAACGGGCGCAGAGCGTAGAAACAGATTTTCATAATACGGATGCTCCTTTTGAAATCATATGTTTGCTCTTGCAAAATCAACGCGCGTTTGCAAAATCTTGTTCCCGCGTGATCAACAGGTGGAAGCCGGAGTCGGTACGCACAGATGCCCCCGGTTTATGCCAGGACACGGTAATCAAAGGTCTTGTCCAGCCATTCCCGGCAGAGGGTAAACCACCGGGCAATATGGGCGTCGGGATGATTGACCTCCACCGAGCACAGCCCCATGCCGTGATAACCGCCGCCGAACAGGTGCATCTCATAGGGGATGTCCTGCCGTTCCAGCTGCTCCACAAGCAGCAGCGAGTTCTGCACCGGGACGGTCTCATCAGCCACCGCATGCCACAGAAATACCGGCGGAGTGTCGGGTCGGACGTGCTTTTCCAGGCTGAACTGTTCCCGCAGAGCAGGGTCGCTGCCCGCGATGCGGTCAAAGCTGCCTGCATGGCCATACGGCCCCGAGGTGACCACCGGATAGCAGAGGATCATGGCATCGGGACGGCCGAGAGGCGTATCCTCCCCCAGAGCCTCCCTCACCGGCGCGGCATCCCACAGCAGACCGGTACAGCCCGCCAGGTGTCCCCCCGCCGAAAAGCCGCACACCGCCACCTGTCCGGGACGGATGCGCAGAGCGTCGGCGTTTTTGTGCAGGTAAGCCACCGCCCGGGCGGCATCCAGCATGGGCTGCCAGTGGGCAGCGTCGGCGCCGGTGGAGTAGGTCAGCACAAAGGCATGATACCCCGCCGCCAGAAACTGCAGCGCCACCGGGTCCCCTTCCCGCACGCTGCAATGCTCATATCCGCCGCCCGGCATGACCAGCACCGCAGGACGGCGGTTGTAATCGGGCATGGATTCGGTCACATCCCGCAGATAGCCGATAAGCTTTGCTCCGCCGGGAAACGTCTTGTGTACAATCTCCATGGGACTCTCCTTCCCCGGTTATGCTTCATCCTTCTGCCGGGGCAGCGGATGGGCCTCAATGTACTCTCCCATGATCTCCGCAGCCGCCCGGGCCAGTTCCGGGCAGGGCCGCTTTTTGTAGTATTCCGGGGTGCGGGCTTCCGCAATGGGAGTCCCCTCCGCTTTTTCCAGGCCCAGCAGTTCCCGGCAGATAATGCTGTTGCCCCCGTTGCGCTGGGCATAGCGCCGGGCCAGCTCCTGCACTTCGGCGTAGAAGGCACTCTTGTCCTTGGGGTCGGTAAAGCCGTAAAGAGCCCCCAGCACCATCACGATGCCCGAAAAGGCGCCACAGACCTCCCGCATGCGCCCCACGCCGCCGCCAAAGCCGCCGGCCAGGCGCAGGGCCTGCTCCTCCGTCATGCCCATCAGCGGGGCAAAAGGCACCACCACCGCCTGGCTGCAGTTGCAGCCGCGCAGAAAGGCAGCATGTGCCTCGTCTCCATATTTCGACATTGATGAATCACATCCTTGCTTTGTTTGCCATGGGGCGAACTTCACCCGCTTCAAGGATACCGCAATCGCTGAAATTTGAAAAGGTCCCGAGACGAATTATTCTGAATAATTTGTGAATCTTTTTCCTTCCTGCGGTGAAACGCTTGCACTTTATCCATTAGAGTGCTAGAATACATTTAGCACTTAAAGCACGAGAGTGCTAAATCATATTAGACAAAGAAGGAATTCTGACTATGGCAATGCGTCAATTCAAGGCTGAGAGCAAAAAGCTTCTTGACCTGATGATTAACTCCATTTACACCAACCGGGAGATTTTCCTGCGTGAGCTGATCTCCAACGCCTCCGATGCCTGCGACAAGCTCTATTTCAAGAGCCTGACCGACACCTCCATCGGCGTCAAGAAAGAGGATCTGTCCATCCACATCTCCCCCGATAAGGACACCCGCACCCTGACGGTCAGCGACAACGGCATTGGCATGACCAAGGAGGAGCTGGAAAAGAACCTGGGCACCATCGCCCGCTCCGGCAGCATGGATTTCAAGGCCGAAAACAAGAACGAGAACATTGACATCATCGGCCAGTTCGGCGTCGGTTTCTACTCCGCCTTCATGGTAGCGTCCAAGGTGACGGTCATCTCCCGCGCCCAGGGCAGCGACGAAGCCTGGAAGTGGGAGTCCAAGGGCGTGGAGGGCTATACCCTCACCGAGGCGGAAAAGGATGCTCCCGGCACCGAGATCATCATGGTGCTGAAAGAGGACACCGACGGCGAGAACTACAGCCAGTACCTTGAGGAGTATACTCTGGTGGATCTCATCAAGAAGTACAGCGATTACATCCGCTACCCCATCACCATGTACCGTCAGAAATCCCGCCAGAAGCCCAAGCCCGAAGATGCCGGCGAGGATTACAAGCCCGAATACGAGACCTACACCGAGCTGGAGACCATCAACAGCATGGTGCCCATCTGGAAGCGGAACAAGAAGGACGTGGAGGAGAAGGACTACAACGAGTTCTACAAATCCCGTTTCAATGACTACAGCGATCCTTTGCGGGTCATCACCAGCCGTACCGAGGGCACCGCGACCTACACCGCGCTGCTGTTCATCCCTGGCCGCACGCCCTACGACTACTACACCAAGGAGTACGAGAAGGGCCTGGCGCTGTACGCTTCCGGCGTGCTCATCATGGACAAGTGCGCCGACCTGCTGCCCGATTACTTCAGCTTTGTCAAGGGTGTCGTGGACAGCGAGGACCTGAGCCTGAACATCAGCCGTGAGACGCTGCAGAAGGACAACCAGCTCAAGCTGATGCACAACTCTCTGGAAAAGAAGATCAAGAACGAGCTGCACGCCATGCTGGTCAACGACCGTGAAAAGTACGAGACCTTCTGGAAGTCCTTCGGCCGTCAGATCAAGTTCGGCATCTACGGCGACTACGGCATGCACAAGGATCTGCTGGCCGACCTGCTCATGTTCTGGTCCGCCAAGGAGCAGAAGTATGTCACTCTGGACGAGTACATCGAGAAGATGCCTGAGGACCAGAAGTGCATCTATTTTGCTGCGGGTGATGAGAACGACCGTCTGGCCAAGCTGCCCAACGCCCAGCTGGTTCTGAGCAAGGGTTATGATCTGCTGCTCTGCCCCGAGGATGTGGATGAATTCTGCCTGCAGATGATGCACGACTACAAGGAGAAGGAGTTCAAGAACATCAACTCCGGCGACCTGGGACTTGAGACCGAGGAAGAAAAGGAAGCTGCTAAAGCTGCTGCCGAGGAAAACAAGGACCTGTTTGAGGACATCAAGACGGCGCTGAAGGGCAAGATCAAGGAAGTCAAGGCCAATCCCACCCTGAAAGACCACCCCATGTCCCTGTCCAGCGAGGGCGGCCTGTCCATGGAGATGGAGAAGGTCCTGCGCAAGATGCCCAATGCTGAGGGCATGGAGAGCACCAAGGTGCTGGAGCTGAACCCCCATCACCCGGTCTTTGCCGCTCTGAAGGCAGCCAAGGAAGCCGGCGACAGCGACAAGGTCACCAAGTACGCCGAGCTGCTGTACGACCAGGCGCTGCTGATCGAGGGCCTGCCCCTGGAGGACCCCGTCGCCTACGCCCAGAAGGTCTGCGAGCTGATGAAATAAACAGCTCGGTGCTATGATGCGCTCTGTATAGTCTGCCCCCTGTCATAAAATAAAGTTCCCCGGCCATACCGCAATCAACCGGTATGGCCGGGGAACTTTTATTTCATTTCATGGGGCTGTGGCAGCTGTTCTGGCGCCTTGCTTTGCCGTGCTGTGTGTCGGTGGAGCAAGGCCGCCAGTTTCATCCGTTACGCCTGAGACAATGCCTGCACAATGGGCTGCAGCGTTGCCAGATCCACAAAGTCCACTTTCTTTCCGTAGGTTTCCAGCATGGCCCGGGCATCCGCATCCAGCGTTTCCGGCGGTTTGCGTTTGACGCTGTTGTACAAAAGTGCCATCATGGTTTTATGGGCAAAACTTAAACGCGTATAATCCATGCCGCCGCGCAGATGAAAGATTTCCGCCTTTTCCATAACTTCCCGGGGCAAACGCTTTTCCATGGAGGCGCGGATATTGTGAATGTTTTTGGCATCATTGGGGTCCGCCAGCCCCACGGTCACAATGCAGTAGCGCCGTTCCGGGACAGGGTCCAGCATCCGGAGGGCTTTGCTCAGACCATGGATACCGCCGGCATACAGGCCGCCCACATACACCAGCCGGTCGCAGTCCGCAGCCTCTGCGGCCCCGGTATAAGGACGGCAGTCAAAGCCCGTGGCTTTGGCCAGTGCTTCGGCATATCGTTTGGCAGTACCGTAGCAGCTGCCGTAAAGAATCTTTGTGCCTGACAACGAAAACTCCCCCACATATTTTATGGATTCAGTGTAACAGATTCAGCCCGTGCTGTCCAGCAGTCACACAGTGCTGTATATGCCAAAAGGCTCCCTGCCTTGCGGCAGGGAGCCTTGTCAGCTTTTCAGCAGATTTCCCGATCAGGAGAAATTACTTCTCGATCTTGGAAACAACGCCGGAACCGACGGTGTGGCCGCCCTCGCGGATAGCGAAGCGCATGCCCTCTTCCATAGCAACCGGGGTGATCAGCTCAACATGCATATCGACGTTGTCGCCGGGCATGCACATCTCGGTGCCCTCGGGCAGGGTGATGATGCCGGTAACGTCGGTGGTGCGGAAGTAGAACTGAGGACGATAGTTGTTGAAGAACGGGGTATGACGGCCGCCCTCTTCCTTCTTCAGGACGTAAACGTGGCCATCGAAGGTGGTGTGGGGATGAACGGAGCCGGGAACAGCGATGACCTGGCCACGCTCGATCTGATCGCGGTCAATACCACGCAGCAGAGCGCCGATGTTGTCGCCAGCCTGAGCGAAGTCCAGGCTCTTGCGGAACATCTCGAGGCCGGTGATGGTGGTGGTCAGCTTCTCTTCCTTCAGACCAACGATCTCCATCTGATCGCCGACATGAGCGGTACCACGCTCAACACGGCCGGTCGCGACGGTGCCACGGCCGGAAATGGTCATGACGTCCTCAACGGGCATCAGGAAGGGCTTGTCAGCAGCACGGTCGGGAGTGGGGATATAGCTGTCAACAGCGTCCATCAGCTCCCAAATGCACTTGTACTCAGGAGCGTCGGGATCGGTGGAGGTGCTCTCCAGAGCCTTCAGAGCGGAACCACGGATGATCGGGGCGTTGTCGCCGTCGAAGTCCTGGCTGCTCAGCAGCTCACGGATCTCCATCTCGACCAGGTCGAGCAGCTCTTCGTCGTCGACCATGTCGCACTTGTTCATGAAGACAACGATCTTGGGCACGCCGACCTGACGGGCGAGCAGGATGTGCTCACGGGTCTGGGGCATGGGGCCGTCGGTAGCGGCGACAACCAGGATAGCGCCGTCCATCTGAGCAGCACCGGTGATCATGTTCTTGATATAGTCAGCATGGCCCGGGCAGTCGACGTGGGCATAGTGACGGGTAGCGGTGTGGTACTCGACGTGCGCGGTGTTGATCGTGATGCCGCGGGCCTTCTCTTCGGGGGCCTTGTCGATGCTGGAGTAATCCATGAAGTCCGCGTCGCCCTTCAGCGCGAGAACCTTGGTGATCGCAGCGGTCAGAGTGGTCTTGCCATGGTCGACGTGACCAATGGTGCCAATGTTGACGTGCTCCAGAGAGCGGTCAAATTTTGCCTTTTCAGCCATTGGAAGTATCCTCCTTTAATTGAAACAATTTGTAAGCCTCGTAAGGCTATCATACTAGATTTGCAGGCAAAAATCAAGCAAAATCGTAGATTTTATGCCTTGCTGCGGTCGGTGATGATCTTGTCCGCAATATTCTTGGGAACCTGCTGATACTCGGCGGGCTCCATGGAATACTGGCCACGGCCCTGGGTCTTGGAACGCAGGTCGGTGGCGTAGCCGAACATCTCGGACAGAGGCACCATGGCGTTGATGCGCTGGGTGCCGGACATGGCTTCCATGCCCTGGATCTGGCCGCGGCGGCTGTTCAGGTCGCCGATGACATCGCCCATATACTCGTCGGGGACGATGACCGCAACTTTCATGATGGGCTCCATGATAACGGGATCTGCCTTCTTCATAGCATCCTTGAACGCCATGGAACCGGCGATCTGGAACGCCATTTCGGAGGAGTCGACTTCATGGTAAGAGCCGTCCCACAGGGTGACCTTGACATCCTCGACGGGGTAGCCGGCGAGAACACCGGACTTCATAGCGCCCTGGATGCCCTGGTCAACAGCAGGAATATACTCTTTGGGGATCGCGCCGCCAACGATGCCGTTGACAAACTCGTAACCCTTGCCGCCGTTGGGCTCGATCTTGATCTTGACGTGACCATACTGGCCCTTACCGCCGGACTGACGGGCGTACTTGGTCTCCTGGTTGGCTTCCTTGCGAATGGTCTCGCGGTAAGCAACCTGGGGAGCACCGACGTTGGCCTCGACCTTGAACTCACGCAGCAGACGGTCGACGATGATCTCCAGATGGAGCTCGCCCATACCGGCGATGATGGTCTGACCGGTCTCCTCGTCGGTCCAGGTACGGAAGGTGGGGTCTTCTTCAGCCAGCTTGGCCAGAGCAATGCCCATCTTCTCGGAACCGGCCTTGGTCTTGGGCTCAATGGCAACACGGATAACAGGCTCCGGGAACTCCATGCTCTCGAGGATGATGGGGTGGTTCGGATCGCACAGAGTGTCGCCGGTGGTGGTGTTCTTCAGGCCGACAGCCGCCGCGATGTCACCGGCGTAGCAGACGTCGATGTCCTTACGGTGGTTGGCGTGCATCTGAAGAATACGGCCGACGCGCTCGTCGGAATCCTTCACGGAGTTGTAAACGGTGGTGCCAGCCTCGATGGTGCCGGAGTAGACACGGAAGAAGCAGAGCTTGCCGACATACGGGTCAGTGGCGATCTTGAACGCCAGAGCAGCGAAGGGAGCCTTGTCGTCGGAAGGACGGGTCTCCTCCTCACCGGTCTCGGGGTTGGTGCCCTTGATGTCCTCAATGTCGGTAGGAGCCGGCATATAGTCGACGATGGCATCCAGCAGCTTCTGAACGCCCTTGTTGCGGTAGGAAGAACCGCAGACAACGGGAACAACGGTGTTGGCGATGGTCTCGCGGCGCAGAGCAGCCTTGATTTCTTCCTTGGTCAGCTCTTCGCCTTCCAGGTACTTCATCATGAGCTCTTCGTCGTTCTCCGCGACAGCCTCAACCAGCTTGTCGTGGTATTCCTGAGCCTGAGCCTTCATGTCCTCGGGGATCTCCTCCACGCGGACATCGTTGCCCATATCGTCGTAGTAGATATCGGCGGTCATATCGATCAGGTCGATAATGCCTTTGAAGGTGTCCTCCTGGCCGACGGGCAGCTGGATGGGCACTGCATTGGCGTTCAGGCGCTCATGCAGCATCTTGACGCAGCGATAGAAATCGGCGCCCATGGTGTCCATCTTGTTGACGTAGACCATACGGGGGACGTGATAGTTGTCAGCCTGACGCCAGACGGTCTCAGACTGAGGCTCGACACCGCCCTTTGCAGCAAGGACGGTGACGGAACCATCGAGCACGCGCAGGGAGCGCTCGACCTCAACGGTGAAGTCGACGTGGCCCGGGGTGTCGATGATGTTGATACGATGCCTGTTTGCCTTGAAGGCCGCAGGGTCATGCTGCGTCTCGGTATGGCTCCAGTAGCAGGTGGTAGCGGCGGAGGTGATGGTGATACCACGCTCCTGCTCCTGCACCATCCAGTCCATCGTGGCAGCGCCGTCATGAACTTCACCGATCTTGTGGTTGATGCCGGTGTAGTACAGGATACGCTCGGTGGTGGTGGTCTTGCCTGCGTCGATGTGGGCCATGATACCGATATTTCTGGTCATTTGCAGAGAAACTTCTCTCGGCGTTGCCATGGCTTTAACCTCCTAAGTCGAAAAGCAAACGAATCAATAACGGTAATGAGCGAAAGCCTTGTTGGCCTCGGCCATCTTGTGGGTATCCTCGCGCTTCTTGACGGCGTTACCGGTGTTGTTGGTCGCGTCGATGATCTCGGCAGCCAGGCGCTGAGACATGGTCTTCTCACCACGGGTGCGGCTGTACAAAGTCAGCCAGCGCAGGCCGAGGGTCTCGCGGCGGGCGGGGCTGACCTCCAGGGGGACCTGGTAGGTGGAGCCGCCGACACGGCGGGCCTTGACTTCGAGGCTGGGCATGATGTTCTCAAGAGCCTTCTCGAACATCTCGAGAGGATCGTTACCGGTCTTTTCCTTCACGATGTCGAAAGCATCGTAAACGATCTTCTGAGCAACGCCCTTCTTGCCATCCAGCATGATGGAGTTGACCAGGCGGGTGACGATCTTGGAATTGTAAATAGGATCAGCCAGAACTTCGCGTTTAGCGACATTACCTCTTCTGGGCATCTTTCTTCCCTCCTTCACATAAATGATATCATCGGTACTCGAAAGTTAAGAAACTCCCGTAAGGCCACAAGAAAAGTCATTGCTGACCCATCTTAATGGCGAAAAGATGTTTCCTTACTTCTTGGCACCGGCCTTGGGACGCTTCGCGCCGTATTTGCTGCGGGCCTGGTTGCGGTTGGCAACGCCCTGCGTGTCCAGAGTGCCGCGGATGATGTGGTAACGCACACCGGGCAGGTCCTTGACACGGCCGCCGCGGATCAGAACGACGCTGTGCTCCTGCAGGTTATGGCCGATACCGGGAATGTAAGAGGTGACCTCGATACCATTCGTGAGGCGGACACGGGCAACTTTACGCAGAGCAGAGTTCGGCTTCTTGGGGGTCATGGTACGGACAGCAGTGCAGACGCCGCGCTTCTGGGGGCTGTTCAGATTGGTGTACTGCTTCTTCTGGGAGTTGTAGCTCTTGAGAAGAGCAGGCGCGGTGCTTTTCTTGACCAGGACCTCACGGCCTTTGCGTACGAGCTGGTTAAAAGTAGGCATTTCTTTTCTCCTTTCTTTCGTATTCGCGCGGTCTTAAGCGAGTGTATCTGCCGAAAAACGGCGCAATACGCCCCGACCGACGCAAGAATTATTGTAAGGGATGGGACACGCCTTGTCAAGAGTATTCACAAAAAAACAGCGAAAAAATCGTGTAAAACAGAGATTTTCTTTTTCTCTTACACTGTCTTGACAGGTACGTGGCCGTTTCAGGCATTCTGCATGCGGGCGAGGGTGGCCTCGGCGTCGTCCAGAATGCGTTCAAACTTGCACAGGGCAGCGTCCACGGGGGCCGGGGTGGTCAGGTCCACGCCGGCGTGGCGCAGCTCATCCAGCGGGTAGGCGCTGCCGCCCATGGACAGGAATTCCAGATACCGCTTGACGGCAGGCTCGCCTTCGTTGAGGATAGCCTCGCTGAGGGCCACGGCGGTGGAGTAGCCGGTGGCGTATTTGTAGACGTAGAACGGACGGTAGAAGTGCGGGATGCGTGCCCACTCGTACTGGACCTCGTCGTCAACCACAAGCTCGGGTCCGAAGTAGTCCACGATCAGGCGGCGGTACAGCGCGTTGAGGGCAGCGGGATTGAGGGCCTCTCCCCGCTCGGCCATGGCGTGGGCCTCGCGCTCGAACTCGGCGAACATGACCTGACGATAGACGGTGCCCTTGAAGTTTTCCAGATACTGGTTGAGCAGACGCAGGCGGGCCTGGGGCTCCTGCTCATCCTTGAGCAGCTGCTCGATCATCAGGTTCTCGTTGACGGTGGAGGCGACCTCCGCCACAAAGAGGGTGTAGTTGGAATACTGGGCGGGCTGGTTCTGCCTGGTATACCAGCTGTGCATGGAGTGGCCCATCTCATGAGCGATGGTGGAGACACTGTCCAGGGTGCCGGTGAAGTTGGTCATGATATAGGGGTCGGAGTCGTAGGTGCCGGAGGAGTAGGCGCCGCCGCTCTTGCCGCGGTTGGGGAACACGTCGATCCAGCGGTCGGCATAGGCCTTCTTGACCTGGTTGACGTACTCCTCTCCCAGAGGCGCCACGGCGTCCAGCACCATCTGCTGGGCCTGGGGATAGGTGTAGCTGGCGCTGCTTTCGGAGACGAGGGGCGCGTAAACATCATAGTAGTGCAGCTCGTCCACGCCCAGGATCTTCTTGCGCAGGGCAACGTAGCGGTACATGGCGGGCAGATGCTTGCGCACCGTCTCCACCAGGTTGTCGTAGACCGACACGGGGATGTTCTCCCCTGCCATGGACATGGCGCGGGAGGACTCGTAGTGACGGGCCTTGGCCTCCACCACGGCAGCCTTCACGTTGGCGGAATAGGTGGCGCCGAAGGTGTTGATGTGCTGGCGGTAGCCCTTGTAGAAGCTGCGGAAGGAGTTTTCCCGCAGGGTGCGGTCGTCGGAAGACTGGAGCAGGATATAGTTGGAGCCGGTGACCTCCACCTCCTCGCCCTTGCCGTCCTTGACGGAGTCAAAGACCAGGTCGGCATCCTGCAGGTTGTCCGAGATCTCGCCGGGCGCGGAGAGGACCTCGCCCATGCTGGCCAGCAGCTGTTCCTCGGCAGCGGAGAGGGTGTGGGGCTTGCGGCGCAGCAGGTCGCCGAAGGCAAAGCGGTAGGGCTCCATCTGGTCATCGGCCAGGATGGCGTTGAGGGTCTCCTCCGGCAGGGCCAGGATCTCCGGCTCGGCAAAGGCGGTGACCTCGCCGGCATGGACATACTTGGCCATGGCGCGGGCGTACATCCGCTGGGCGTCCTCGGCGCGGGTATCCTCGCTGCGGCGCAGAGAGCTGTAGCAGAAAAGATTGCTCAGCTTGCGGTCGAGGGCAGTGGAGGCATCCAGCCAGGCGCGGATGGTGGCGGCGTCTTTCAGCTTGCCCGCATAGGCGGCCATGGCGTCGATGTCTGCATCGACTTCATTCAGGGCTTTCTCCCAGGCGGCATCATCAGCGTACATCCGGGTCAGATCCCACTTGTACTGTTCCTCGATCTGGGAACGCTCTTTCAGTGCTTCAGGCATATTCGATTTCGCTCCTTTTGTTGTGAATTTACTCTATTACATATAAATGTAAGCAAAGTTCAGGGCTGCGGTCCGGAACCGGAGATGGGCAGGCCTCTCCCCCGCTCCCGGTACACCACTTCACACGGCAAGGCAACCAGACTCATTGTACATCATTTCCCACAAAAAGGAAAGGGATTCGCTCCCCTGCAAAAAAATCCCGCCCCAGCGGGCCGTTTGGCTCACTGGGACGGGATGGGGTTACGGGGATAAGCGCTTATTCCACGTGATCGTAGGCGCTGTTCTCGGCGTCGCGCTCTTCCTCGGCACGGGCCAGCTCTTCCTCGACCTCCGGCAGACCGGTGCCGGCGGGGATCAGCTTGCCGATGATGACGTTCTCCTTCAGACCGGACAGCGGGTCGACCTTCCCCTTGATGGCGGCCTCGGTCAGCACGCGGGTGGTCTCCTGGAAGGAAGCGGCAGACAGGAAGCTGTCGGTGGCAAGGCTGGACTTAGTGATGCCCAGCAGGACCTGGCTGGCCTGAACCAGCTTGAGGTCGGTCTCGCCTGCGTCGATGCGCTCCTGAATTTCCTCGTTCTTGATCATGACATCGCGGCGATCCACCACGCTGCCCACGATAAAGTCGCTGGAACCGCCGTCCTCGATGCGGACTTTACGCATCATCTGACGGACGATGACCTCGATGTGCTTATCGTTGATCTCAACGCCCTGCAGACGGTAGACCTTCTGGACCTCGCTGATCAGGTAATCCTGAGTAGCGACGCGGCCCTTGATGGCCAGGATGTCCTGCGGGTAGGCATGGCCCTCCGTGATGAGTGCGCCCTTCTCCAGCACATCGCCCTCCATGACCTTGACACGCTGGCCGAAGGGAATGATGTAGCTCTTAGTCACAGGCGCGCCGTTGTCGTCAACGCCATTGACTTCCACGTGACGGGTCTTCTTGGTGTCGTCGATGTGGACGGTGCCGGCGATCTCGGACATGATGGCCATGGCCTTGGGACGGCGGCTCTCGAACAGTTCCTCGACTCGGGGAAGACCCTGGGTGATATCTTCGGCGGAAGCAATACCGCCGGAGTGGAAGGTACGCATGGTCAGCTGGGTACCGGGCTCACCGATGGACTGTGCGGCAATGATGCCCACAGACTCACCCACATTGACGCACTGACCGTTGGACATGTTGGAGCCGTAGCAGCGGGCGCAGACACCCACATGGGCGCGGCAGGTCATGACGCTGCGGATCTGCAGCTCGGTGATGCCGGCACGCTCGATCTTTTCGGCGTCGAACATATCCATCATCTTGTCCTTGGAGACCAGCAGCTCGCCGGTAGCGGGGTCCAGCACGTCGTTGAGGGCGTAGCGGCCGATGAGACGCTCGGCAAAGCTCTCGATGGAGGCGTTGCCCTCGCTGATCTCGCGCACCCAGATGCCCTCGGTGGCATGGCAGTCTTCCTCACGGATGATGACTTCCTGGGAAACGTCCACCAGACGGCGGGTCAGGTAACCGGAGTCGGCGGTACGCAGAGCGGTATCGGCCAGGCCCTTACGAGCGCCTCGGGACGAGATGAAGTATTCCAGGATGTTCAGACCTTCGCGGTAGTTGGCGCGAATGGGCATTTCCAGCGTCTTGCCGGCGGTATTTGCCAGCAGGCCGCGCATGCCGGCCAGCTGTTTGATCTGGTCCATAGAACCACGGGCACCGGAGTCGGACATCATATAGATGGGGTTGCGCTGGTGGTTGGTCTTCAGGTTGGTGGACAGAGCGGTGGAGACCTGCTCGGTGGCATCCAGCCAGATGTCGACGGTCTTCTTGTAGCGCTCCTCGTCGGAGATCAGGCCGCGGTTGTACTGCTTCATGACCTTCTCGACCTTCTTGTCGGCGGCGGCCAGGATGTCCGGCTTCTCATCGGGGATGATGGCGTCGGGGACCGCAACGGTGATGGCCGACAGGGTGGAGTACTTGTAGCCCTGCGCTTTGATGGCGTCCAGCATGATGGCCGTCGTCTTGGTGCCGTGCTTGGTCAGGCAGCGGCTGATGATGTCGGGCAGCTTCTTCTTAGTGACCTGGAAGCCGATCTCGTAGTCAAACTTGTGAGCGGGATCGGTGCGGTCCACGTAACCCAGATCCTGGGGGATGGGGGTGTTGAAGATGATGTTGCCCACGGTGGTATCCACCAGGGCGCTCTCCTCCTTGCCGTCGAACACCATGGTGCGGCGGACCTTGACGGGCGCCTGCAGGGTGACGATGTGCTCGGAGTAAGCCATGAGGGCTTCGGCCTCGTCCCGGAAGATCTTGCCGTGGCCGGGATCGTCCGGGTTGACCATGGTCAGGTAGTAGGAACCGAGGATCATATCCTGGGTGGGCACGGTGACGGGCTCGCCGTCAGAGGGCTTGAGCAGGTTGCCGGAAGCCAGCATCAGCATGCGGGCTTCGCGCTGGGCCTCGGTGGACAGGGGCAGGTGGACAGCCATCTGGTCGCCGTCGAAGTCGGCGTTGAAGGGGGTGCAGACCAGAGGATGCAGCTTGATGGCATGGCCTTCCACCAGCACAGGCTCGAAGGCCTGGATGCCCAGACGGTGCAGGGTAGGTGCACGGTTGAGCAGAACGGGATGGCCCTTGATGACGGTTTCCAGAGAGTCCCACACCTCGGGGCGAGCACGCTCCACCATCTTGCGGGCGGACTTGATGTTGTTGGCAATGCCCTTCTCCACCAGGTCCTTCATGACAAAAGGCTTGAACAGCTCCAGAGCCATCTCCTTGGGCAGGCCGCACTGGAACATCTTCAGCTCGGGGCCGACGACGATAACCGAACGGCCGGAGTAGTCAACACGCTTGCCCAGCAGGTTCTGACGGAAGCGGCCCTGCTTGCCCTTGAGCATGTCGGACAGGCTCTTGAGGGCGCGGTTGTTGGGGCCGGTGACGGGGCGGCCGCGGCGGCCGTTGTCGATCAGGGCGTCAACGGCTTCCTGCAGCATGCGCTTCTCGTTGCGGACGATGATGTCGGGGGCGCCCAGCTCCAGCAGCCGCTTGAGGCGGTTGTTGCGGTTGATGACGCGGCGGTACAGATCGTTCAGGTCGGAGGTGGCGAAGCGGCCGCCGTCCAGCTGGACCATGGGGCGGATATCCGGCGGGATCACGGGGATCACGGTGAGGATCATCCACTCGGGGCGCTGGTTGGACAGACGGAAGGCATCGACGCACTCCAAACGCTTGAGCAGGCGGACCCGCTTCTGGCCGGAAGCGGTCTCCAGCTCCTCATGCAGCTCCTTGGACAGGGCCTCCAGGTCGATCTCGGCCAGAAGCTTCTGGATGGCTTCTGCGCCCATACCGGCCTCGAAGGTGTCCTCGTACTTGTCACGCATCTCCTTGTACTCACGCTCGGTGAGGAGCTGCTTTTTCTCCAGCGGCGTAAAGCCGGGATCGGTGACGATATAGTTGGCAAAGTACAGCACCTTGTCCAGCTGACGGGGGCTGATGTCCAGCATCAGGCCGATGCGGCTGGGGATGCCCTTGAAATACCAGATGTGCGAAACCGGCGCGGCCAGCTCAATGTGGCCCATGCGCTCGCGGCGGACCTTGGCGCGGGTGACCTCGACGCCGCACTTGTCGCAGATCTTGCCCTTGTAGCGGATGCGCTTGTACTTTCCGCAGTGGCATTCCCAGTCCTTGGTGGGTCCAAAAATGCGCTCGCAGAAAAGGCCGTCGCGCTCCGGCTTCAGGGTGCGGTAGTTGATGGTTTCGGGCTTTTTGACCTCGCCGTAGCTCCACGCCCGGATCTGGTCCGGGGAGGCAAGGCCGATCTTGATCGAATCGAACTCTTTATTTTCCATTCAGCGAACCCTCTCATTTCACTCAAGACTCATAGCGGAAACTGCGGCGCTCATTCGCCGTCAAACATCGCATCGATGTTTGCCAGGTCCTCGGCATTGGGCTCCTGATCCTCGTCGTCCAGGTCGGAGTCAAAGCCGTCGTCGGCGTCTTTCACGCTGTAATCGTCCTGCAATTCGCTTTCGACCAGCACGTCGTCGCCCATGGGGATATCGCGGGCGTCAAAGCCGGTATCGTCGTCGTCAAATTCCTGACGCATATCCACCTCGTTGCCGTCGTGGTCCTGCACAACGATGTCGAGGCCGAGGCTCTGCAGTTCCTTGAGCAGAACACGGAAGCTTTCGGGGATGCCGGGCTTGGGCACGGGATCGCCCTTGACGATGGCTTCGTAGGTCTTGACACGGCCGACCACGTCGTCGGACTTGACGGTCAGGATCTCCTGCAGGGTGTAGGCGGCGCCGTAAGCTTCCAGCGCCCAGACTTCCATCTCGCCGAAGCGCTGGCCGCCGAACTGGGCCTTGCCGCCCAGAGGCTGCTGGGTGACCAGGCTGTAGGGGCCGGTGGAACGGGCATGGATCTTATCGTCCACCAGGTGATGCAGCTTGAGGTAGTACATATAGCCGACGGTGACCTTGGACGGGAACTTCTCGCCGGTACGGCCGTCGTAGACGGTGGTCTTGCCGTCGTCGGTCAGGTCGATCTTGCTGAAGTCGATGATGTGACCCTTCTCGCCCATCAGGCGGTCCAGCTTGGTGGGATACTCGGGGGCATTGTCGTTGTGCCACTTTTCGCGGGCATCGGCAAAGCAGTCACGCAGATCGGACTCGTGAGCGCCGTCGAAGACGGGGGTCTGGACCTTCCAGCCCAGAGCCTTGGCCACGTAGCCCAGGTTGACTTCCAGAACCTGTCCGATATTCATACGGGAAGGAACGCCCAGGGGGTTCAGCACGATGTCCAGCGGGGTGCCGTCGGGCAGGAAGGGCATATCCTCCTGCGGCAGAATGCGGGAAACAACACCCTTGTTGCCGTGACGGCCGGCCATCTTGTCGCCCACGCTGATCTTGCGCTTCTGGGCAATATAAACGCGGACCTGCTCCCGGACGCCGGGCTGCAGCTCGTCGCTGTTGTCGGGGGTAAAGACCTTGACATCCACCACGATGCCGTAGGCGCCGTGGGGCACGCGCAGGGAGGTGTCGCGGACTTCCCGGGCCTTCTCACCGAAGATGGCGCGCAGCAGGCGCTCCTCGGCAGTGAGCTCGGTCTCGCCCTTGGGAGTGACCTTGCCCACCAGAATGTCGCCGGCGTTGACCTCGGCGCCCACGCGGATGATGCCGCGGTCGTCCAGATCCTTCAGAGCCTCGTCGCCCACGTTGGGGATGTCACGGGTGATCTCCTCGGGTCCCAGCTTGGTCTCGCGGGCTTCGGTCTCGTACTCCTCAATGTGGATGGAGGTATAGACATCCTCGCGGACCAGCTTCTCGTTCAGCAGGACGGCGTCCTCGTAGTTGTAGCCTTCCCAGGTCATGAAGCCGACCAGGGCGTTCTTGCCCAGGCTGATCTCGCCGTTCTTGGTGGCAGGGCCGTCGGCCAGGACATCGCCCACCTTGACCTGCTCGCCCACAGAAACGATGGGCCGCTGGTTGTTGCAGGTGCCCTGGTTGGAGCGCATGAATTTGATGAGCTCGTAGGTGTCGGCGGAACCGTCCTCGCAGCGGATGACGACCTTCTCGGCGTCGACATACTCGACGGTGCCGGCGCGCTGAGCCAGAATGCAGACGCCGGAGTCGGTGGCTGCCTTGTACTCCATGCCGGTGGCGACGATGGGCTGCTGGGTGACCATGAGAGGCACGGCCTGCCGCTGCATGTTGGAGCCCATCAGAGCACGGTTACAGTCGTCGTTCTCCAGGAAGGGGATCATGGCGGTAGCCACAGAAACCATCATTCGGGGAGAAACATCCATGAAGTCCACGCGCTCGCGGGCGAATTCCTGAATGTCGTTGCGGTGACGGCCGGAGACACGGGGCCGGACGAAATAGCCGTTCTCGTCCAGAGGCTCGTTGGCCTGAGCGACGATGTACTCGTCCTCCACGTCGGCGGTCATGTAGACGACCTCGTCGGTGACATGGCCGGTGCCCTTGTCCACCTTGCGGTAGGGGGCCTCCACAAAGCCGTACTTGTTGATCTTGGCGAAGGTCGCCAGGTAGGAGATCAGGCCGATGTTGGGACCTTCGGGGGTCTCAATGGGGCACAGACGGCCGTAATGAGTATAATGAACGTCGCGGACCTCGAATCCGGCGCGGTCGCGGGACAGACCGCCGGGGCCCAGGGCGGACAGACGGCGCTTGTGGGTCAGTTCGGCCAGAGGGTTGTTCTGGTCCATGAACTGAGACAGCGGGCTGGAACCGATGAACTCCTTGATGGCGGCCACCACCGGGCGGATGTTGACCAGGCTCTGGGGAGTGATCTCGCCGGACTCCTGGTTCTGCAGGGTCATGCGCTCACGGATGACGCGCTCCATACGGGAGAAGCCGATGCGGAACTGGTTCTGCAGCAGCTCGCCCACGCTGCGGACGCGGCGGTTGCCCAGGTGGTCGATCTCATCGGTGGTGCCGATGCCGTGGTCGAGCCCCAGCAGGTAGTTGATGGAAGCAAAGATGTCATCCACCGTGACGGTACGGCTGATGAGCTTGTCGTGGTTCTTGCGCAGCAGTTCCTTCTGCTCCTCGGGATCGGAGGTGGCGTCCAGGATCTCCCGGATGCCAGCCAGGGAGGCGCGCTCGTTGATGCCCGCCTCTGCCTCAACATCGAAGCTGAAGAAGGGCTGAGCATCCACACAGCCGTTGGAGATGACGATGAAGGGCAGCGGTTCCTCGGCCTTGCGCTCGATGAGGACCGTCATGCGGGTGACGCCGGCGGCATCGATGGCCTCGGCCTTCTCGCGGGTGATCTTCTCGCCCTTGGCGGCCAGCAGCTCACCGGTCAGCGGGGCGATGACATCCTCGCCGGCCAGCAGGCCCATGATACGGCGGGCCAGGCTGAGCTTGTTGTTCATCTTGTACCGGCCGAAACGAGCCAGGTCGTAACGGCGGGGGTCAAAGAACAGCGCATCGATGTGGCTGCGGGAGCTCTCCACCGTCGGGGGCTCGCCGGGGCGCAGCTTGCGGTAGACTTCCAGCAGGCCTTCCTCGGTGGAATGGGTGGTGTCCTTCTCCAGGGTGGCGTTGATCTTGGGCTCGGAATCGCCGAAGAACTGACGGATCTGCTCGTCGGTGCCCAGGCCCAGAGCGCGCAGCAGCACGGTGACGGGCAGCTTGCGGTTCTTGTCGATGCGGACATAGAACACGTCGGAGGAGTCGGTCTCGTACTCCAGCCATGCGCCGCGGTTGGGGTTCATGGTGGCGGTGAACAGGTCCTTGCCGGTGCGGTCCTTGGAGGAGGAGTAATACACGCCGGGGGAGCGGACCAGCTGGGAGACGATGACACGTTCGGCGCCGTTGGAGATGAAGGTGCCCGAATCGGTCATGAGCGGGAAATCGCCCATGAAGATCTCCTGCTCCTTGACTTCGCCGGTCTGCTTGTTGAACAGGCGCGCAGTGACGTACAGGGGCGCCGCGTAGGTGGCGTCGCGCTCCTTGCACTCTTTAATGGTATATTTCGGGTGTTTGTCCAGGCGGAAATCAATGAATTCCAGAACCAGGTTGCCGGTGTAGTCCTCGATGGCAGAAATATCGTGGAAGACCTCACGCAGACCTTCCGCCAGGAACCAGTTGTACGAGTTTTTCTGGATCTCGATCAGGTTGGGCATCCCGATCACTTCGTTGATCCGAGAAAAGCTCATTCTGGTAGTTCTGCCGTTTTGTACGGGCTTGACCTTTACCATAAAATGCAACCACTCCTATTCTCAAGATTGACAAACTTGGCAAAGCACTTTCAAAACCGTCCTCCATGCTGGAAATCTTCGTCGTTTTTCACAAACTTTTCGATTCTGCTTGCACAGTCAACTGTCTTTAGGGCGCTCTATTCCATTTTTGTGATACTAAGACAGTATACGCCCCTCAGGCCTTATTGTCAAGCGGTTTTTCGGCATTTCGGCGGCATTTTTTGCGTCATTTGAAACACCCGGGTCAGTGTAATATAATTGGTGATTTTGCCGTGCAGGGGGGCAAAAAACGCTCTTGACAAATCCGTCCGGGCCCGGCGGTATGGTCATTTTGGCAAAAGCTGGGATTCCATGCCGCTTGACAAACTTCCCGCAATGTGGTAGCAGTCACCCCCGCTTTCTGCCGACCCGCAGGCCAGATACAGGGTATGGAACAATCGTTTTCCGCTTTCTCCCGTGAGGCGCCCCGCCCTGTCGGATGTTACGGGAACCGGTTGGCGTCCTTGCAAAAAGCCGCCCCCCTTCCCTCTTCGCTTGCCGCCGGGGCACAAAAAGCGGCAGCCGCCGCCCGCGGTCTGCGGGGCAGCGGCTGCCGGTATTTTCTTGTTATGGGAAAAGGCCTCGGGCTTTGCCGGGATCAATCCAGGAAGTCCCGCAGTTTCTTGCTGCGGCTGGGATGGCGGAGCTTGCGCAGGGCCTTGGCCTCGATCTGGCGGATGCGCTCACGGGTGACGTTGAACTCCTTGCCCACTTCCTCCAGCGTGCGGGGACGGCCGTCCTCCAGACCGAAGCGCAGGCGCAGCACCTTCTCCTCACGGGGGGTCAGCGTCTTGAGCACGTCGGCCAGCTGCTCCTTGAGCAGCGTCTGGCTGGCGGCCTCGGCGGGAACGGGGGCTTCCTCATCGGGGATGAAGTCGCCCAGATGGCTGTCCTCCTCCTCACCGATGGGGGTCTCCAGGCTGACCGGCTCCTGCGCCACCCGCATGATCTCACGGACCTTGTCCACCGGCATATCCAGGCGGTCGGCGATCTCCTCGGCGGAAGGCTCATGGCCGTTCTCGTGCAGCAGCTGGCTGGAGACCTTCTTGACCTTGTTGATGGTTTCCACCATATGCACCGGAATGCGAATGGTGCGGGCCTGGTCGGCAATGGCGCGGGTGATGGCCTGACGGATCCACCAGGTAGCGTAGGTGGAGAACTTGAAGCCCTTGGTGTGGTCAAACTTTTCCACCGCCTTGATGAGGCCCAGGTTGCCCTCCTGGATCAGGTCCAGGAACTGCATGCCCCGGCCCACATACCGCTTGGCAATGGAGACCACCAGACGAAGGTTTGCTTCCGACAAACGCTGCTTGGCGCGCTCGCCCTTGTAGCCGCCCTCCTTGATGTCCAGGGCCAGCTGGATCTCCTCGTCGGGGGTCAGCAGGGGCACGCGGCCAATCTCTTTCAGGTAGACCTTGACCGGGTCATCGATGGAGACGCCCTCCGCCGAGAGGGAGTCCTCAAAATCGTCCACGCTCTCCTCGGTCAGGGCAGAGGCATCCGCGGCGGCGTCGTCCGGCTCATCGTCCACGATCTCGATGCCATGGCCTTCCAGAGATTCATACAGTTTTTCCAGCTGATCCACGTCAAAAGCGCTTTCTTCCAGTGCATCGTTGATCTCGTGGGTGGTCAGCTTGCCGGTGCGGCGGCCGTTTTCGATCAGCTCGCGGACGACGTTTTTCTTTTCTGCCATAAGTAAGTTCTCCTTTGGATTGATTTTACCCGGATGGGTTTCCCTTGCGGCAAGGGCCGCTTGGATAGTATTGCTTGTTTTGCCGGGCTATTGCCTGGGCTCCTGGGATGCAGTTTTTTCCTTTGCGATGGAATTGAACAGCTGCCGGAATTCCTCATCGTTCAGTTTGCCCGCCTGGGCGCTCTTGGGCGTGGCCTGACGGATGCGTTCCAGATACATGTCGATATCCCGCCGGGAGGGAGTCAAGTCGATGTTCTGGGCCAGCACCATGGACAGCTGGGGCACCACGCCCTCGCTGACCAGGGGACCGATGGAGGTCAGGTTGACAGGGGTGCCGCTGTCGGCACACTGCCAGATGGCCCGGCAGGCCTCCTGCATTTCAGGCAGGATCAGGTCCTCCGCCTGAATATGCTGGCGGATATAGGGGATGGTATCGGGATTTTTCAGCATGGCAGCCACCAGCTGACGGCCTGCGCTGGCCGCGCCCAGGGCTGCGTCGCCGCCCTTGTCGTAGGGCACCCGGATGGAGGCGGCGATCCCCTCCCCTGCCAGAGCCCGCTGTTCCCGGCGGCGGGCTTTGCGCCCCGCCGTGCGCATGGCGGTGTTGAGCTGGTTGAGGATGGCCGTCTTGGAGACGCCGGTCTCCTCCGCGATGCGCCCTGCGTAAACATCCCGGGCGGTGGGGCTGACGCCGTCGGCCAGAATGTCCAGGGCACGGCGGATGTATTCCAGCCGTCCGTCGTCCGACTTGAGGTCGAACTGCCTCCTGCATTTGGCCAGGGCAAACTCGGTGGGATTGGCGGTGCCGTTGAGCAGGGCATCAAACCGGTCCCGGCCGTATTTTTTGATGAACTCGTCGGGGTCCTTGGCGCCGGGGATGGAGAGCACCGTCACCCGCACCGGGCTGTTGGCGAACAGCCCCAGACTGCGCTCGGTGGCTTTCTGGCCCGCCTCGTCCGAGTCGTAGCTCAAGACCACCTCGTCGGCATACTCGCTCAGCAGCTTGACCTGCTCCGCCGTCAGGGCGGTGCCGCAGGCGCAGACCGCCGTATCGAATCCCGCCTCGTGCATGCTGATGACATCCATGTAGCCCTCGCAGAGGATGTACCGCTTGCTGGGCGACTTTTTCGCCACGTTGAGGGCGAACAGGGTGCGGGATTTCTTGTAGACCAGCGTCTCGGGGCTGTTGATGTACTTGGGCTTGGAGTCGTCCAGCACACGGCCGCCGAAGGCGATGATGTTGCCCCGCACGTCAATGATGGGCACCATGACCCGGTGGCGGAAGATATCGTAAAGGTTGCCCTTGGCGCTGCGCTTGACCAGACCGGAATCTTCCAGCTCCGGCTCAGTGAAGCCCCGGCGCTTGAGGTAGTGGATCAGCCCGCTGAAGCTGTCCGGGGCATACCCCAGACCAAAGCGCCGGATGGCCGCATCGGACAGTCCGCGCTTCTGCTTCCAGTAGCCCCGGGCGGCGTTGGCCTCCGGGGTGGGGGCGTTGAGCTGCTCAAAGAAGTAGCGCGCCGCGCAGCGGTTGATCTCCAGCAGACGGCTGCGGCGGCGGGTCTCCTGATCCTCCTCCTCGGGCAGAGGCATGCCCGCCCGGGAGGCCAGCTGCTTGACTGCCTCCACATAACCCAGGTTGGAGATCTTGCGCACAAAGGTGATGACATCGCCCCCCGCGCCGCAGCCAAAGCAGTAAAAGCTCTGGGTCTCGGGGTAGACGACAAAGGAAGGCGTCTTTTCGGTATGGAAGGGGCACAACCCGGTACAGGTGCGCCCGCGATGCCGCAGCTGCACATACTGCTGTACCACTTCGGTGATGTCGTTGCGGCGGACGACCTCCTGAATATATTCCTGCGGAATCAATGCGGGCACCTCTTTTGCCGTGTTTTGTCAGCGGGACGGTTACAGCACCGCCCACTTTTTGGGAACGAACAGCTCCTCGAACAGGTTGGTGGCGAACTCATCGCTCATGCCGCTGATGTAGTCGGCCACCGCCCGGTCAATGCCTTCGTTAAAAGCGATCTGGATATAAAAGTTGGGCATCAGGTCGGGCTCGGCGCTCAGCCGCTCATACAGCGCCCCCACCAGCTTGTCCACCTTTTTTTCCTCCCGCTTGGCCTCCTTGTCCACATAGACAGTGGCGTACATGAAGTCCTTGAGGGTATTGTAGGCCCCCTCCACCTCGGGGGAAAACTGCATGGTATTGCGGGGGCTGTGCTGTACCAGGTCGGTGATCATGGTGGTGATGCGCCGGGACTTGGTATTGCCCAGCACCCGGATGGCTTCGGCAGGCAGGGCGGCAGGGTCCAGCACCCCGGCCGAGATGGCGTCCTCAATATCGTGATTCAGGAAGGCAATGTGATCGGCGATACGGACGGTGCGGCCCTCCATGGTGCGGGCCCATGTCCCCCGGGTGTGGGTGACGATGCCGTTGCGGACCTCCCACGAGAGGTTGAGGCCCTCTCCTTCCTTTTCCAGGAAATCCACCACCCGCAGGCTCTGCTGATAGTGGGCAAAGCCGCCGGGGCAGAGATTGTTCAGAGCCCTCTCCCCCGCATGTCCGAAGGGCGTGTGCCCCAGATCATGACCCAGGGCAATGGCCTCGGTGAGGTCCTCGTTCAGGCGCAGGGCCCGGGCGATGGTGCGGGCGATCTGGCTGACTTCCAGCGTGTGGGTCAGGCGGGTGCGGTAGTGGTCCCCTTCCGGCGAGAGAAAGACCTGGGTCTTCTGCTTGAGGCGGCGAAAGGCCTTGGAATGCAGGATGCGGTCCCGGTCCCGCTGAAAGCAGGGGCGCATGGGATCGGCCGGTTCGGGTTTGCGGCGGCCGCGGCTCTTCTCGCTGAGGGCGGCATACCGGCTCAGGGACAGGCGTTCCAGTGTCTCGGTCTGTTCGCGGATGGTCATGGGGCAACGGTCTCCTTTCCCGGGCATGATGCACCGGTTTTATCTATCCCGGCTAATTTTACGTCCTCATTTTATAAATACGATAAAAAATGGGAAAACACTTCTTTTCCACACAAAAAACACAAAAAGCCGTCCGGAGGGCGGCAATCGGGGGAAAAGCGCCGGCTTTTCTGCCGTTTTTCCCCCTTCCTGTATCAGAAGGGCGCGTACTCGGGCGGGGAGACCTGGATCTGCGCCGATCCCCGGGAAAGCTCCCGCAGCGCACCGAGGAGCTCGCCCTCAGTGCCGGCGGGCATCTTCCAGCACAGGGTCACGGCATCGTCGAACTCCGGCTGGTCACACTTGCCCCCTGCCGCCAGGATCAGCCGCTGGGCCTGCTCAAACAGGCTGTAGGGCAGCCGCACCCGGCAGGCGACCACCTCCCGCATGGTGACGATCTCGGCCCGTGCCAAAGCCCCCGATGCCGCCGCGGTGTAGGCCCGCACCAGGCCGCCGGTGCCCAGCAGGATACCGCCGAAATACCGCGTCACCACCACGATGACATCGGACAGCCCCGCGTGGCCGATGGCCTCCAGTACCGGGGTGCCCGCCGTCTTGGCCGGTTCCCCGTCGTCGGAATAGCGGGAGCGGCCGCCCTCCCGCAGAACGTAGGCGTAGACATTGTGGCGGGCGGTGCGGTTCTCGGCCCGGACGCGGGACAAAACCGCCAGGGCCTTTTCCTCGGTGTCTGCAAAGGCGGCCAGGCCGATGAACCGGCTGCGCTTCTCCTCATATTCAAAGGTCGAGGTGCCTGAGATGGTACGGTATTCGGCCATAGGACTCCCCTTTCCGGCCGCCGGGCGGCCGCACGCGAAAAAGCGGTGCTGCGGACGTTTCCATCCGCGGCACCGCCGCAAAATGCTTTGTTATTTGCCCAGGTTGTAACGGCGCTTGAAGCGCTCGACACGTCCGCCGGTATCGACGAGCTTCTGCTTGCCGGTATAGAACGGGTGGCACTTGCTGCAAACTTCAACACGGATCTCCGGCTTGGTGGAGCGGGTCTTGATGACGTTGCCGCAGGCGCAGGTAATGGTGCAATCCACGTACTTGGGATGAATGCCTTCCTTCATTTCATTTCACCTCTTTCTCGATCATGATAACGGGAGCCATACTTGATATATGTGCTCATCACAATCTTCGAATTTCGGCTACCAGCATACGCCATCCTGTGCGAACGGAGCAGCCTTCTGAACGATTGCCAGAATATTTTATCAGACATTCTTTCCCTTGTCAAGCAAAAATCCTTTGCATCCGGACGCAGGCTCACACCCCGTCCCGCACACTGCGGCGCAGGCGGCTGAGGGTGACGGGATTCATGCCCAGATAAGACGCGATGTACTTGTTGCTGACCTTGTCGGCCAGGCCGGGGAACTTTTTGAGGAACCACTCATACCGCTGCATGGCCGTGCACTGGTAAACCATCACCTTGAGTTCCCATTGGGAGGCAAGCGCATCGGTCAGCAGTTTGTTGTAAAGGACCAGCAATTCCGGGTACTTCCGCATCATTGCCGTCAGCTGTCTGGTGGGGATAGCCATGATCTTTCCTGCTGTCATCATCTCGATGCTGATTTTGGCCGGACTTTCAAACCCAAAGCTTGCCATGGCCGCCGTTCCGGGCCGGAAGCCGATGCAATCGGTAATTTCTTTTCCGTTGATATCCAGGAAAGAACCGCGAAAGACACCTTCCATCAAAAATACGATCCGCGTCTGAGGTTCGCCCGCACGGATGAGCACTGTCCCTTTCGATACGTTCTCAATCACCGCCGCATCGTTGATCTCCCGCAAAATTTCTGGATTTTTGATTCCGTAAATCGTCGAGCAGAATAAACTTGCGTCCATGCGCTCCCTCCTGTTTCAGGCTCTATGAATCGCGTATGTCCATGCATGTTATGTATTATATTTATTTTTGACAAACTTTGCATTAGCCTGTGTTAATTTTTTTCAGTTGAGCGCGTATTGTACAATTTGGTGCCGCCGTGCCGGCTCTTTTGCCGTTCAGTCGATGCGCGCGGCATAGATGGACCAGAAATAACTGAGTTTGTAGGCATCCACGGCGCCGTCCGGCACCTGGATTTTGGCTGTGCAGTCCCGCAGCAGATCCTGCCCCGGCGTACAGGCGGTGGGGTCTGCGCTCTGGAGCACGATCGTTTCCAACCCATCACACCCCGCAAAAGCCCCGTCCGCAATGGAGCTTACCGGCAGGCCCTGCCAGTGGGTGGGAACCGTCAGTGTCCGGCGGGTACGGCCTTCCTCCGTCACACCGGTGAGCACGGCGGCACTGCCCCGGGCCTCAAAGGTAAAGCAGTCGATGTCGGAGTCGTCTCCCCGGGCCGTCTCGGCAGTGGCCATGGCAGGCGGGTCGGGAACGGCGATTTCCGTCCGGCTGGTGTCCCCCAGCTGTGCCTTGAGATCCCGCACCAGGTTGCGGGTGTTGAGCTGCCGGCCTGCCTCGTTGAGGTGAAAGTTGGTGTCATAGAACCAGGCCGGGTCCAGAATGCAGGTGTTGGGGTCCCCCAGAATGGGAAAGTCCAGCTGCTGCCGCAAAAAATCATAGTAGGCATCGGCATCTCCCTGAACCGCGGCGGCATTCATGGGGCAAAACCGGTAATAGACCTGTGCCCCCTGAGCCTCGGCCGCAGCTGCCCAGGCATTGACCTTCTCCACAAAATCCGGGTCAAGGACCTCCTCTTCCAGCAAAACGGGGGTGTTGGCGTCCCAGCCGCCGGGCATCCGGTTGGAGGTGCAGTCTGCCTGCACATCCCCGCGGGCATCGAAGGAGGCGTGCCGGTAGATCCCCTCCGGCACCGGCTTTTCCCCCCGCAGGAAATAGTTTGCCTTGCGGGCCGCAAAGTAAGGGAATTGCCCCAAAAGCGCCCCAAAATGGGCCGGGTCCAACCGGGCCAGCAGATCAAAATGTCCGTCCAGCGCCTGCCAGGTAGCCTCGGCGTTGAAGTAGCAGGACAGGGTCTGCTGTTGCTGCTCCGGGGAGAGGATGACGATGTCCCCGGGCTGAAACTGCCCTTCCGACAGTTCCAGCATCACCTGGGTGCCAAGGGCCGCGTACAGCCCGAAGTTGACGGCGGTATAGCCGGGAAATTCCTGTTCCAGCAATTTGCTGTCCACCCCGAAGGCCACACTGCTGCCCCCCACCAGCACAATGCGGGGAGCCGGTGTCTGTTCCAGCAGGTCGCACTTGTCTCCCAGCTCGCCCAGGAAACTCTCGTCATACTGAGCAGGCAGGCCAAAGCCGCAAACCAGCAAAACCAGGGGGCCCAGCAGCAGCAAGGCCACAACCTGAAGCCACAATTTTTGTTTCACAGCGTTCCTCCGTCAGAATTGGAAGTAGATGAAGGCATTGCCGGCCCCCTCGGCCAGCAGTGACAGCCAGGCCAGTGCCGCGCAGGCCGTGAGGCAAAAGACCGTCCCCGCCGCCCGGCGTTCCTGCCGGACCGGGGCGGGCCAGTATTGCAGCCGCACCAGAAGCAGCACCCCCAGCACCAGCTGCGCCAGGTCCGCCGCCTTCATCCCCAGCCGGGGCAGAGAGTTCCAGCCGGAAGGCAGAGCCGAGATGAGCGTGAAGGCATCGGCCACACTCCCCGCCCGGAAGAAGATCCAGGCAAAGCAGACAAAGGCAAAGGTCAGACAGCGGCCCAGCCATCGGGGCGGTACGGGCAGCCGGGGGGCCAGCAGAGTCTCCCCCACCATGGCCGCGCCGTGCAGCCCGCCCCAGATGACGAAGGTCCAGTTGGCTCCATGCCAGAGACCGCTGGCCAGAAAAACAATGAGGATATTGAGGCAGTGGCGGAAGGTACCGCAGCGGCTGCCGCCCAAAGGGATGTAGAGATAATCGGTGAGCCAGCTGGTCAGGCTGATGTGCCAGCGTCGCCAGAATTCCCGCACCGAGCAGGCGGTGTAGGGGGCGTCGAAGTTTTTCATCAGCCGGATGCCCATGAGCCGGGCGGCGCCGCAGGCAATGTCCGAGTAACCGGAAAAATCCCCGTAGATCTGCAGGGCAAACAGCACGGTGGCCAGCACCACCGCCGGGCCGGCGGCAGCCTCCGGGGAAGCATAGACCGGCTCCACAAAGCGGGCGGCAAAATCCGCCAGCACCAGCTTTTTGCAGTATCCCCGCAGAAGCAGCTGCATCCCTGCCTGAACATCCTCCCGGGAGGGATCGGCCGCTCTGCGCAGCTGGGGCAGCAGGTTCTGGGGACGTTCGATGGGCCCCGCCACCAGCTGGGGAAAGAAAGAGACGAACAGGGCATAATAGCCGAAATGCCGTTCCGGCTCCATGGTGCCGCGATAGACATCTATGACGTAAGAGAGATTTTGGAAGGTGTAAAAGCTGATGCCCACCGGCAGCAGCAGAGACGGAACCGAAATCCCGAAAATGGAGGCCGCAAAGCTCAGATACTTGAACAGAAACAAGATTCCCAGGCAGGTGCCCAGCGCCAGAGCCAGCCAGCCTCGTTTGGCAGCTTTGCTCTGAGCATCCGCCACCCGCCGGGCAGCAAGATAGCAGACGCCGGTAGCCAGAAGCAGCAGCGGAAAGGTCTGAGGCTGTCCGGCGGCATAAAACAACCAGCTGGCCGCCAGCAGCACCACCCAGCGCCGGGCCGGGGCGATGCGCCGCCAGCACAGCAGCACCAGCGGAAAGAGAACCACAAACTGGGCGGAGATAAAGTTCACGGCGCATCCCTCCTTCCTCCCAGAAAAAGCAGGGCCAGTACCAGCGCCCCCAGCAGCAGCTGCTGCAGCGTGGCGCCGCAGACCAGCGCCGCCAGGGCAGCGAGGACCGCCGCCAAAAGGACAATCATCATAAGTACTCCTCCAGCCAGGAAATCACTTGTTGGGTACGCAGCCGGGCGCCCTCGGTGGAAAGGTGGTTGTCCGTGCCGTAGAGATAGCGTCCCGGCCAGAGAGAGTCCTCCAGCGTGCCCAGCACCGGCACGCAGAGGGCTGCCTGCAGGCTGGCATCCAGTTGGGCTCGGGCCTCGGGGGTGCTGCTGTCGGACAAAGCCTGGGCGTTGCGCGGCGCGTAGGTAAAGAATACCTGTACCCCTTTTTGCTGAAAGCGCTCCATCATGGCGTTGAACGGTGTCACAAACTGTTCCGCGGGCAGGCCGTGCGTGGTGTACTCCACCGCCAGGCCATAGACCGGCGTGTCGTCGGCCGCATTGGGACGATAGAGGCAGTAGTCGCCGTACTCGTTGTAACTGGGGGCATCGCTGGGGTTGCCGTCCTCATCAAAGTCCGCCGGGGAAAGATCATAACTTTTTTCCGTCAGGGAGGCTCGGGCGGTCAGATATTCCCCCAGGGCAGCAAACACACCGGTGGTCTGCCTCAGATCCAGCGCTGCGAGCATCTGGTAATTTGCCTCCATCAGGCAGAAAAACTCCGCGTCCAGCTTGTCGGTGGTGCAGAACTGCCGCTGGGCCGCGTCGAACTCGGGGGAATCCAGCAGAATATCCCCCTCCCCCATACAGTCCAGAATCAGCAGCAGCTGGGGCACGGCATTGGTGTAGGCAAACACCCCCATGTTCACCACCTCGTAGTCGGGCAGAGCCTGGTCCAGCAGGGCACTGTCGTAGCCAAAGCGGGTGGAGGAACCGGAGAACAGCACCAGTTTTCGGCTGTCTTTCAGGGAGAGCAGACGGTCGTACTTGTCGGCAAAGGAGGCAAAATATCCGCCGCTGTATCGGGGCGCTGTGGCCGCCTGCAGGCGCAGGGTGCGCAGATTGGGACAGCCCTTCACCGGATCGGCACCGGGGTCGGTGATATCGTCAAAAAGGGTGAGTTCGGTCAGGTTGGGGCAATCGACGACGGCGCCCTCGGCCAGCCGTTTGAGCCCCCGGGGCAGCACGATGCTCTCGCAGGGCAGGCCGGAGAAAGCCCCGGCGGCAATGGCGGTGACGGGTTTGCCGTCCAGCTCTGCCGGCACAACAATACAGTTTGCCCGGGAGGTACAGCCGGTAATGGTGATCCCTTCCCCCGCCGGTTCCCAGGTAAAGGCCGCGGCATCGGTCCAGGGCTGCCACAGGGCATAGAGATCGATCTGCTTTTGTCCCGCCGGGTCAATGCGGCCGCCCTGCACCACTGTGGTTCCGCTGCCGTCGGGGTTGGTGCTCCACCCTGTCTGGGTATAGCCCTGCCGTTCAAACAGTCCCGCCCGGGGTGTGTTGAGCCGGGCGTGGGTGGTGAGCACCGGCTGTTCCACCGTGGCGTCACTGCCGTCGTTGGCATGGCAGACAAAGGAGGTGTCGCTGCGTTCGGCTGTGACGGTGACTACCGCCGGGTAGCGCACCTGGGGCAGGGTCAGCACCCAGCCGTCGGAGGATTGCTCCAGCACAGCGCCGAGGTAATCGGTCCCGGTCAGGGTGCACCCCTGGGCCGGCTCCAGCACAAAACGGGCCTGCCCGCCCCGGGGCACATTCTGCACGGGGGTGTCGGCGGTGAAGGCATCGCTCTCCTCCAGCACCACCCGGCAGGTGTCGGCCGGCACCGCCGCGCCGGGCGCGCAGCCCGCCAGCAGCAGTGCCGCCGCCAGACCAAGTATCATTTTACGCATGGCGGCATCCCCCTTTCGTGTCGTTCATCTTATCATAGCACATTTTGTCGGAAAAAGCGGAAGGCCCCCGCCGGGGCCGTCGTCCGGGTTGCGGAGCGGCGGGACCGACGGAGGTCTTCCATGATTCGGGAAATTTCAGGAGAAGAATTTCTCGTAGATGGTTCAGGCGGGTTTGGTAACGTCGAAGTAAGCGGCGACCACACCCACGATGGTGGCGATGAGCAGGCAGGCCATGCTGATGATGGCGCTCTGCAGGTCAGCCATGTTCTGCGCGTTGTTGGTGAAGGTCATGATGGCGGCGATGGCGTTGATGCGTCCGGTGAGGAAGACCACGAAGCTGACCATGAGCAGGACAGGCGCTGCCACGGGCAGAATGTCCATCCAGTCTTTCTGGCCCTTCAGGGCAACGGCGATGAGGACGACCTCGACCACGATGGCCGCAGCCGTGCAGCCGATGACAGCGGGGTTGATGCCGTCAGCAACAAAGTAGTTGGTGTTGCAGTTGATGAAGTAGAAGACAAGCCCTACGAGGGCCAGCACGGCAGACAGGGCCGTGAGCGGAAATCCAGCGGATTTTTTCATGTCGATACCCTCCCTGATCAGGACTTCTTGCGCTTTGCTGCGCGGAGGTACATGGCGATACCGGCCAGGGTCAGCAGACCGAAGACGACCTGCACACCGGTGAGAGCGTTGTCATACCAGGTGCGCACGCTGACCAGACGGCTGGTAGCGGCCAGGCCGTCCATGGCGTTGGAGTTGGCCAGAGCGTAGTTCTGCCACAGCATGACCTGCTTGAGAGCAGCCAGCAGAGTGGCATCCTGGCTGACGTTTTCCACCGTCCAGTAGGGCCACTTGGCGCTGACAGCCTCCATGGTGCTGTCGCCGGTATTGCAGCTCATGGTGATGCCGTTGATGACGGCTTCTTTCAGTGCGGTGTAGTTGGCATCCTGGATGAAGTCCTCACTCATCAGGCCCTGGAAGCCCCACTCGCCGCGGAGGATGCCCAGCATCAGGCCGGAGTGAGAGTTGCTGGTCAGGCAGCCCACACGGTTGTATGCGCTCATGACGCCCAGTGCGCCGGCGTCTTCGATGATAGCCTGGGTGCCGCGCAGCTCGTTTTCACGGGCCTGCTGCTCGGTCATGAAGACCGCCACGCCGGTACGGTTGACTTCGGTGTCGTTGAAGACCAGATGCTTGGGTGCCACGATGCAGCCGTATTCCTTGGCGGCGGCCACATAGGCAGTGCCCTGGCCGGCAGTCAGGACGGCGTCCTCGGAGTAATACTCATGGTTGCGGGCGTTGTAGGGCAGGCGGTGCAGGTTGGTGCCGCAGCCCCAGAAGATGGTCAGGTTGCTCCACAGGCTGTAGTTGCCGATGACGCGGCCGTACTCGGCAGCCAGCTGCTTGCTGAAGGTCTGGGCAATGACAGTCTCGTTGGGCATGACACCCATCTTGTAGTTGAGGTTGGGATCGTTGGCGTCCACTGCGCAGGGGTCGCCGGTGGAGGCATCGGTGTTGGCGTACTGGCCCAGGGTGTAGCTGTAAATACCGTTGGGGCCATCATTCTGGATGGTCTCGGGGCTCATGATGGACTCAATGGCCTTGGTGGAGGTGCCGCCGAAACCGGTGCGGATCAGGCAGTCTTCCAGTTCGATCTGGTCGAGAAGCAGGCTCCAGCGCTCGTCATTGATGTCGCTGACGCCCTTGAGATCGGCCAGGGTCAGGCCGTTGTCGGCACCGAAGGTGATGGAGGAGGGATCGCCGTTGGCGGTGATCTCATAGTTATCGTTGTCCATGCAGTCCAGCATCTCGTCGGTGGCAGTCAGGTTCTCGTAAGTCTTGGGCCAGGTGCCTTCCCAGTCGCTGCGGGTCAGGTAAGTGACGGTGTCGGGCATCCAGTAGTTCAGGTCCATGTCCTCCAGCTGGTTCTCCACAGCAGTGCCGTTTTTGGAGGTGGCAAAGGTGGTGAAATCGCTTTCGGCCAGATTCCAGGTCTTGACGTTGGCGGCATTGCCCTCAACAGCCTGGCCCTGAGCGGCCAGAACATTGTTGACAGCCTCATGGGCGCCGTTGCCGACGGTGAAGTAGTAGTCGCCTGCATCCAGCATGAAGGTGCCCTTGGTGCCGGCCAGATTGTCGGCGGTGGAATCCCAGCTGGTCATATCCTGCATGTCGGCCACCAGGGTGACGGTCTCGGAAGCGCCCGGAGCGATCTCTTCCGTCTTGTCGTAGTCCAGCAGCTGGATGGCGGCCTTTTCCACACCGTTCTGCTTGTCATAGTCGGTGTAGGGCAGGCTGACGTAGAGCTGGACGGCGTCCTTGCCGGCCACGCTGCCGGTATTGGTGACGGTGACCTGAGCGGTAACGGTCTTGGCATCCATGTCCACCGTCAGGCTGTCCAGCGTCTGGCTGAAGGTGGTGTAGCTCAGACCGTAGCCGAAGGGATAGGTGACCTCGTCGTCATAGTTCCAGGCAGAGCCGGTGGAGCTGCCCACGGTGGAGGCGGCGTTGCCCTGGCCCAGGATGGTGTCGGCATAGCGGGTCTCATAGTACTTGTAGCCGATGTAGATGTTCTCGGCCTCCACCAGCTCGGAGTTGGTGGAAGTTTCGGGGTCGGGGTTGGTCCACTCCAGATCGCCGTAGTTCTGTGCTGCCGGGGAGTTGGCATTGACCACCGCGTAGGTGTCGGTCAGGTGACCGGAGGGGTTGACGGCGCCGGACAGGATGTCTGCCACGCCGTAGAAGCCGTAGCCGCCGGGCAGGCCCACCTGCAGGATGGCGTCCACGCCCTCATTGTCCTGGATCTCCTGGACTTCCATGGCGCTGGCGTTGTTGAGCAGCACGATGACCTTGCCGCCGTTGGCAGCCTTGGCATCCACAGCAGCCTGGATCAGGTCGCGCTCGTCGTCGGACAGGCCGAGAGGATCGGTCTGGTTGAGGTTCTGGGTGGGGTCCACACCCGCAGTACCCGGGGTGTAGTTGGCGTTTTCGGAGGCAGCACGGGCGATGGTAACGATCATGACGTTATAATCATTCATGCTGTCCTTCCAGGTGGCGTCGGTCTGGTCCAGCAGCGCCTGGCTGGGCTCCTTGCTGGTGAAGACGCCGCCCACCGCCGGTGCGGTGATGGTCAGGTGGCTGGTGGTGCCGCCCCAGCTCTCCACCTCAGTGGTGTAGGTGCTTTCCAGGGCAGTGTACACCGTCTGCAGGGTGGGGTTGATGACAAAGCCCTTGGCCTGGAATGCCTCCACCATGTCCACAGTGTCGGCGTCGGTGCCGGTATTCTCGGTCAGGCTGGAACCCATGATACCGCCCATGACCGGGTGATAGCTGGAGAAGCCCAGCAGCGAGATCTTCTGGGTCTCGTCGGCGGTCAGGGGCAAAGCGCCGTTATTCTTGAGCAGGACGGTGCCCTCCTCGCTCATGCGCTCGCCCAGATCCTCGATGGCATCCAGCAGTTCGGTGGTGCTGGAATAGTCCGACGTGTAGGTATAGACGGTGGCAGGGTCCGCATCCTCGGTGACAACTTTGGTGGACTGGGTGCCCAGGAACTTGTCAATGTCCGTGCGGAAGCTGTCAACGACGACGCCGGCAGAAATGCTCAGCGCCAGGACCGTCGCGGTGGTCGCCGTAACGCCGCGCCAAACGCGCTGGCCGCGGCGGCCGGTGGATGTTTGCTTCATGATAGACCTCCTTGTTGTTGTGCCGTGGGTTTATTTCCTGACGCATCCTTCCCCATCTCCCCTCGGGTCCGGACGCGCATTGGACTATTTTTTTGGAATGTGCCTTACTTCTTCTGTTTGGCGCGCTTGGCGGCCAGCTTGGCCTGGTATTTGGCTTCCTCCTCGGCAAAATTCAGGCCTTTCTTGGCGCATTTTGCCTTGAGTTCTTCAATGCGGGCAGCTTCGGCCTCTTTTTCAGCCTGTTCCTGTTCCCGGCGCAGACGCTCGGCGGGCTCGATCCACTCGCCGCCGGCGGCTAGAACAGCTGCCTTCTGGTTTTCGAGGATGATGGCCTGGTCCTCCTTGATGTGCTTCTCCACTTTCAGGAAGCTCATGAGAACGACGATGACGGCATAGCAGACCAGCTCAACGCCCAGGTAGCAGATGACCAGCATGTTCTGGACGCTGGCGTTCTGGGCAGGCAGGCTGGCGTCGTAGCCGGCGATGGTGAGCAGCACGTTGATGATGCCGTTGCCCAGGCCGGTCATGCCCACCATGATGGCGCCGTACACCGACATGGTGAAGCCGTCGGAGCGGAAGCCGTTCTTGGCTTCCAGATGGTCGAGAACGTCGCTGAGCAGGGCCAGGGTGACGTACATGGCGGGGATGGAACCGATGCCCTTGAGGATGACGCCGACGCAGACGATGACAAAGTTATGCACATCGATGAAGCTGGCCAGACCGCCGATGACCGAGATGGCCAGGCCCAGGACCACGGCCCGCTGTTTGCCCAGCTTGTTGGCGATGGGCCATGCCAGCACCATGCCGATGGCCGTGGGGATGCCGCCGATGGCGCCCAGCAGGCCCATGGCGGTGCCGCCGTCGATGCCCTCGAACACCCAGGTGCAGTAGTAGTTCATGGAGCCGTTCTTGACCAGACCGCCCAGCTGGAACAGCAGGAAGTAGAGGATGATGATCCACCAGTATTTGTTGCTCATGCAGACCTTGATCTGCTGGGACATGGGGATCTTTTTCTCCTCCACCGGCATCTTGAGGCGTTCCTCGGTGATGCGCTCACGGCTGAAGTAGTACTCGATGAGGATGCCGATGGCGGTGATGACGCAGAGCACCACCATGACCACACGCCAGTTGGCGTAGCTGGCGTCGGCGTTGATGGAGCCGTCGGCGTTGGGGACGAAGAGGAAGTTCTGCAGCAGCATGGGAACCAGGATGCTGGCGCCGATGCCCACCGCGGCCACGCCGGAAGCGTTGGAGAAGGTGGAAAGCAGACCGCGGTCGTTGGAGTTGCGGGTGGACAGTGCCACCAGCGAGGAGTGGGCGGTGTAGTACAGGGGGTAGGCCACCGCGTAGTAGAGGTTATAGGAGACGGCGATCCAGACCATCTGCATGGCGGGCTCGGCGCTCTTGGGGACGACAAACAGGGTGATGATAGCCACTGCCAGCAGCGGTGCCGACAGGATCAGGTAGGGACGGGCCTTGCCCTGGCTGGACTTGGTGCTGTCCATAAGGCGGCCCACCACCAGGTTGCCGATGATGACGCAGATGACCGACAGGATGGGCAGCAATGCCGAGAAGTTGCCGAAGCGGCTGGTGTCGGTCCAGGCCAGAACGTCGGAGTAGTAGCGGTTTAAGTAGCTGCCGAAGATGGCGTTGGAGATCAGGGCGCAGAAGGGGCCGATCAGGTAGCCCAGCAGCATCTCCGTGGGCTTGACGTTGGCCGAGGTGATGCGCGTCTTGAACAGAGGCGCTTCGATCCAGTTCATTTTCATCGTTTGCATCTCTCCTTACCGGCAGGACGTGCTGACGCTGTAAACGCCGCTGCCGAATGTTTGGGTCTTGCCGTCGGGCAGGGTCACATCGCAGGTGGTACCCACCGGAACGGTAACGGTGACGGTCAGGGTGCCGTCCTTGAGCTCCCAGGCGCTGGAGGCAATGCCGTAGGGGGTCTCCACCTCGGCCTTGGCCCAGGTCAGCCCGCCGCCGATGAGAGGCTTGACTGCAAAGCGCTTGTAGCCGGGCTCGGTGGCTTCCAGACCTGCAATGCGCTGGTAGAGGAAGGCCCCCACCGCGCCGGAAGCATAATGGTTGTAAGAGATCATCTTGTCGGTGCCGTCATCCCCGATGGGGCAGGTGCCGTTCTCGTCCAGGCCGTCCCACCGCTCCCAGATGGTGGTGGCGCCCACGCGGACCTCATACAGCCAGCTGGGACACTTGGTGTTCATCAGCATCTTGTAGGCCACGTCGGGGCGGCCGTTGTCCGCCAGGGCGAACAGGATGTAGGGCGTGCCCGGGAAGCCGGTACCGATGCAGTAGTCGCTCTTTTCCACCAGTCTGACCAGATTGTCCACCGCCTTGGCGCGGACGTTCTCCGGGAACATTTTGAGATAGAGCGGCAGCACGTAGGCGGTCTGGAACTCCTCCAGTAGTTTGCCGTTGCCGTCGGTCAGGATGCTGCAGTAGGCGTCGGCGGCTGCATCGCTGAGCTGCTGATAGGTCTTGGCGTCGGCGTCGTTGCCTAGGATGCGGGCCACCTTCGCCACCAGAGCGCTGGTGTTGCACAGGCTGGCCGTGCCGGTCCACTTGTTGCGGGCCTGCCACTGGCCCATCTGGGGCACATCGGGGGCCACCCAGTCACCGAAGCTGAAGGCCCCAGGCATGGCCCAGATGTACTTTTTCTTGCCCAAGCTGAACAGCCCCGCCCAGAACTTGCAGGCGCCCACATACTTTTTCATGGTGGGGTACATGGCGCGCAGGATCTCCACGTCGCCGCTGGCCTGGTACATGGCCCAGGGCACCAGCACGCAGGCGTCGCCCCACCAGGCGATGGCCATCTCCGGCATGGTGGCCGGGAAGCCGTAGCCCTGCACCGGCACCGTGTTGGGAATGCCGCCGGTCTTGAGCTGTTCGTTCTTCACATCCCGCAGCCACTTTTTCAGAAAGCGGCCCATGTCGAAGTTGAAGCAGGCGGTGGGGGCAAAGACTGCGATGTCTCCGGTCCAGCCCATGCGTTCGTCCCGCTGGGGGCAGTCGGTGGGAATGTCGATGAAGTTGGAGCGGGCGCCCCACAGGATGTTGCTCTGCAGCTGATTGAGCATCTTGTCCGAGCACTCGAAGCTGCCGATGCGGCGGACATCCGACCAGAGGGCCAGCGCCTCCACCGTCAGGGTCTCCTCGGCGGCGCCAGTGACGCTGATGTAGCGGAAGCCCATGTAGGTGAACCGGGGGTTCCAGGTCTGGACGCCCTCCCGGCAGGTGTAGGCGGCGGTGGCCTTGGCGGTGCGCAGGAAGGCGGTGTTCAGGGTGCCGTCGGGGTTGAGGATCTCGGCATGGCGGATGGTAATGACCTGTCCTGCCTTGCCCTTGACCGTCAGGCGGATGACGCCTGCAAAGTTCTGGCCAAAGTCGTAGATCAGCTCCTCCCCCACCTTTTTGCAGGACACCGGCTTGAGCACCGCCTGTACCTTGACAGGGGCGCCGATCTCCGCCCGGATGGCGGGGCTGACCCGCAGGGTCTCGGGGGCGGCGGCGTGCCAGTTGGCCCGGTCCATGTTGACGGTGGCATCGTAGGTCTCGCCGTCGTAGAGGTCCGCCATGCGGACGGGGCCATCCTCGGTGACCTGCCAGCTGGAATCGGTGCCGATGACCTCCTCACTGCCGTCGGTGTAGGTGACCCGCAGCTCGGCCAGCAGGGCCTGACGGTCGGCGGTGACCCGGTTGACGCGGGTGAAGACGAAGCTGCCCACCGCCCAGCCGCCGGCCACCGTGGCCGTAAGGGTGTTGTACTCGCCCAGCTGGGCGGTCACATCGTAGGTCTGATACTGGAGGTTGGTCTTGTAGCTGGTAAAGCCGGGGGCAAACCACCGGTCGCCCACCTTCTGGCCGTTGAGCTCCAGCTCATACACGCCCATGGCCGTGACATACAGCCGGGCCTTTTCCACCGTTTTTTCGGGGTGGAAGGCCTTGCGGAACACCATGGGTTTGGGGGATACCTTCTTCTCGGTAAAGCGGTAGTCCGGATCGCTGATCCACTGGCCCTGCCACGGGGTATCCATGCGGCCGGTCTCAAAGTCCAGGTCCGCCCGGGCGGTCTCCCCGTTGCTGGCCGTGACCTGCAGCGCCGCGTGATAGACGGTGAAGGGCTGCAGCACCGGCCCGGCGTACTGGACGGCCACCTGATCGGTGGTCTCCACCGACCAGTCCCCCACCGTCAGGGTGGCGGACCGGAGGGTGACGTTCTGACCGTCGCTTTCCAGTGCAAAGCCGAAGACGGGATGAGCGCTGTCGGTCACACAGCCGGCAGTCATTCCTTCCACGGCAAAGCGGGTGATGTTCAACATGTTCCAACCTCCTTGCAGGCAATCTTACAGACAGCGCGGCGGGTCCCATCCTCCGCAGTCATGGTCACGTCCCCCTCGGCCAGCACAATGGCCAGGGCACGGCCCCAATAGGTATCCGTCTCGCTGCCAAGAAATCCATCGGCATTGTAGGGACAGGCATGTCCCAGCGCCAACAGCTTGCCGCCCTCCACGTTCACGCGGATGCGGCCCCGTTCCATCGGCTTGGTGGTTCCCGCCCCGTCGGTGTAGCGCAGCGGGATGTAGCACAGGCGGCCGGGGGCGGTCTGCTTTTGTTCCGGCTCGGCCCGCAGTTCGGTCTCGGGGCCTGCCGTGCGCAGCGCCGTGCGACCCACCTCATTGCCGTTGGCATCCCGGGCGATGGCTGTCAGGGTGCCGTCCTCATACCGGGTGCGGAAGATCACGCGGCAGTCCTTGCCCCGGCGTTTCTCCCCCACCTTGCGGCCGTTGAGGGTGAGTTCCACCCGGGCAGCCGTGGTGTAGACTTCCACAATGGCGGGGTTGCCCTCGCATCCGGACCAGGACCAGCTGCGGATGGCGTCGGTCATCTTCCAGGCCGAGGGAGAATGCTTCTCTCCCGGATGGTTCACCGGACGCACCGCCAGCACCGGGCCTTTTTCCAGCCCGAAGGCCACCCGGGTGTAATCCCCTTCCGCCAGGCGGTAGCCGGTCAGGTCGATGCGTCCGCTGCCTGCCGTAAGCCAGCCGGGGCCGTGGTCAAAGCCAGGGGCGTAGTCGTGATATTCCCAGCTGCCTACGCCAACCTCGCCCAGGTAATCCATGCCCGCCCAGACAAAGTCGCCGATGAGTCGGGGCTCGTGCTGGGCCATCTGCCAGAAGCGATACGCATCGGAGCAGAAGGTCTCGCTGCCCAGGATCAGGCGATCGGGATATTTCTGCAGGTCATGACGGTAACGGTTGATGCCGTAGTTATAGCCCGCGATGTCCATGTTGGCGAAGGCGCCCCGGGTCTTGACATCGCAGCCGTGGAGCGTAGCGCCCCATTTCATGAAGCCCGCGCCGCAAAGCCCCGCCATATCGTTGAAGAACTGGCTGCCCACCGGCTTTTCGGCTTCCTTCTCGGCCTTTTCGTCGCTGTAGACGCCGAAGCCCAGGGAGGACAGCAGATTGAAGAAAATGTTGACGCCGCAAGTCACCGGACGGGTGGGATCGCAGTCGTGGAGATACCGAGTCATCTGCCCGGTGAGCTGGATGCCCCGCTCCTGGGCGGTCTCGCTGACCTCGTTGCCGGTGGAGTAGAGCACCACGCAGGGATGGTTGAAATCCTTGGCCGTCATGTCGGCCAGGTCCCGCTGCCACCAGTCGGCGAAATACTGCACATAGTCGTTCTTGGTCTTGTGAATGTACCAGCAGTCCACGTACTCATCCATAACCAGCATACCCAGCCGGTCGCAGACCTCCAAAAGGGTCTTGGAGCAGGGATTGTGGGCGGAGCGGATGGCATTGTAGCCGCATTCCTGCAAAAGGCGTACCTTGCGCTCCACCGCATCGGGCCAGCAGGCAGCGCCCAGAGGGCCGTTGTCGTGGTGGATGCAGGCGCCCCGCAGGATCACCCGGCGGTCGTTGATGGCAAAGCCCTTGCGGGCCGACCATTCGATGGTCCGGGCGCCGAAGGTCACCCTGTCCTCGTCCCCTTCAAAGCGGACGCGGCAGGTGTAGAGCCGGGGATGTTCCGGGCTCCAGGGCTGCAGCTCTGTGGCGGTGAGAAGCAGTCTGGCGTTGCCGTCGCTGTGGGCCCGGCCGCTGTGCAGCACCTTGTCCCCGTCCAGCAGTTCCACCTGAATGTTGCCCTCCCCCACCGTGCGGACGGTGATTTCCAGCCGCACCGGATCAAGGCCCAGCGTACGCACCCGGATAGATTCCGGGGGCAGGTAGCTCTTTCCGGCCGAGAGGTAAAGCTGCACCGGACGGTAGATGCCCGCGCCGGAGTACCACCGGCTGTTGGGCTGGTCGGCATTATGGGCGATGACTTCCAGGGTATTGTCCCCGCCGTAGTTCAGGTGTTCGTCCAGCGTGACGAAAAAGCCGCTGTAGCCGTAAGGCCGGCCGCCGATCTTATGGCCGTTGAGAAAGACCTGGGCATTGTGGTAGACGCCCTCAAACTCCAGCATCACCGTGCGGCCCCGCCAGGCTTCCGGGGCGGTGAACTGCTTGACATAGCGGTAATCGTACCCCTCAAACCATCCGGTGTTGATGCCGCCGGGGCTCTGTGCCGTGCGCTTTTCCGCCAGCATGGCATCGTGAGGGATCCGTACCGGCCGAAGTTCGTCCTTCCCCACACGGCCAAACAGCCAGCCGCCGTTGAAATCTTTCTTCTGCACCGTATCGCCCCCATTGCCGATCCTGTATTTTTTTTACGGGAGACTTCCATGCCGCCCTCCTGATTTCTGTTGTTACTTTACACCATTTTTTCCATTCCGGCACACAAACTGCGCAATCCGTCGTTTTTCATGCACAAGTTGAAAAAACCTTTGTGCAATATTACAAGCAAACCCCCGGAACTTTCGGCATTTTGCCTGTTCCGGGGGTTTTATGGGATGTTCAGTTGTTGTTTATGGTTTCACACAGTCAGCAGCGGAATCAGAATGCGCAGTTCGAACCAGCCGTTCTCCGCATGGACCGTCACCGAACCGCCGTATTTGGCCACCGTGGCCTGGATACTCTTGAGCCCGTAGCCGTGCAGGCCCTTCTCCGCCTTGGTGGTGCTGGGCAGGCCCTTTTCGATGTGCATGGTCTCCTTGCAGCGGTTTTCCAGCCGGATGGAGACAAAGCCTTTCTGCCTTGCCACCGACAGATGAATCAGCCGCTGCTCATCGTCGGGCAGGACGCTCACGCCCTCAATGGCATTGTCCAGCGCATTGCCGAACAGGGCGCTCAGGTCCATCACATCCATGAAGTCCAGGGCCGCGCCGTCCGCCACGCAGGTCAGCTGAATGCCGTTCTGCCGGCAGTGCAGGCTCTTGGTGGTCAGGATGGTATCAAGTACCCGGTTGCCGGTCTTGTTCTCCGCTTCATAGGCGCTGATCTCCTGTTCCACACGGTCCAGGTATTCCAGATTTTTGCCCTCCTTGACCTCGCGGCGCAGTACCGCAATCTGATGCTTGAGATCGTGGTATTTGCGGTTGATCAGTTCCACGCTCTCCTCGCTGCGCTGATAATTGGCGTACTGGTTCTGCAGGATGTTCTGCATGGCGGTCAGTTCCTGCCGGGCGTGATTTTCACAGATCTGCAGATGGTAAGCGTAGAGAATGGCCACACCGCCCAGATAAGCAAAGGTCCGCACATTGAAAGCATCGGCATCCGTGGTTCCGGCAAAGGGGGTACGGATGGACAGATAACTGATACTGGACACAATGTAGATGATGAGGGCAATGGAAGCCACCGTCAGGCTGGATGCCGTGGTAACCTGCAGTTCCCACATCTCGGTGCGGTGCATCCGTTCGATGAGATACATGGCAAGGTACATCACCGCAAACATGGGCAGGATGACGGCAGCCTCGATGAGGGCGCTCTGCCGCCCCACCCTGGGCAGGATCATGAGGGCATACAGCTGCCAGGCCAGCGATGCGGTAAAGCCGCCCAGAATAAAAGCCCTTGCACAATAGTAGACTGCGTTGCGCCAGGAATGGCGGCACAGCACAAAGAAAGGGACGGCGGTCAGTGCCGCAGTGACGATCATTCCCAGATTGAAAGCCCAGTCCTGCCATTCGGCAGTAACGGTCATGCAGATGGTCAGCGCAGCCAGATTCACAAGGGACGCCAGGCAGGTCTGTACCGGCCGCCAGCGCCGGGGCAGCAGAAAAACATACAGCATACAGGCCAGCCAATAAGCCAGCGCGCTCCAGAAAGGAGGGATGTTGGGCAGCATATTCATTTAGCCACCCCGCTGATGTAGTTATTCAGTGCATCCAGGAAAACTTTTTTTCGGGACCGGCTGACCAGTACCGGCTCCCCCGCCACCACGGCATCGTCTCCCCGGATACCGTCCACCCGCTCCAGATTGACCAGGCACCCCTTGTTGCACCGGAAAAAAATCTGCATATCCAGCGTTTTTTCCACTTCTTTTAGGGTTCCCGGGGCTGTTACAATGCCGTCGGTGGTGTGGTAAACCAGTTCATGGGCCTGTACTTCAATGTAATTGATGCTGTCATAGGCCAGCTTGTGGGTGCCTTCCCGGGTAGTAACGCTGAGGTAGCGTTTCTGGCGGCGGCTCATGCGGGTGATGGCCCGGTTGATCCGCTGGCTGAAGGCATAGTAGCTGACCGGCTTGAGCACATAATCCAGCGCGTCCACCGCGTATCCTTTGATGGCATACTGCGGCAGATTGGTGATGAAGATGATGACCACCTCGGCATCCTTCTGGCGGATCATCTCCGCCGCCGTCATACCGTCCATGAACTTCATCTCAATATCCATGAGAATCACGTCATAGCCTGCTTTGTAATTGAGCGCGATCTCGTCGCCGTCGGAAAAATCCGTGACGATCAACTTCTGGTCGTACTCCTTTGAATACCGGTCCAGATAGTCCCGAATCTGCGCACGGTAACCGGGGTCATCCTCCACCAAGGCAATGCGGATCATCCGGCTGCCCTCCTCCCTGTTTCTTCTCCATAACTATATTTATACTAATAGTTTCGCGTGGGAGCGTCAAGAGCCGGAGCAATAACCTTTCCTTGCCGGCGGCGCACGCCTTGCGGGAGTTTTGCTGACCTGCGGCGGGATTTTTTTTCATTGCAAGGGGTTACATTTCCTTTTCGTAGCGCAGACGATAGTATACGCCGATGCCGCAGACTGCCAGGTATGCCGCCACCAGCAGCAGGATTGCCGCCAGGTCTACCCGCATCAGGGCAAAGACCAGCATCAGTGCGCTGAAGATGTAAACCATGGCGTCGTAGGCTTTTGCCTTGGCCCGGCAGCTCAGAGCCAAGTTGCGCTCATCGGTTGTCTCGATCTCGAGACGGCGGCGGGTCTCCGGGGCATTTTTCAGGGCTGTATACTGAAGGTACTGCCCCAGGCCCTGACCAAAAATGCCCGCGCCCACACCAATACAGAGGTAAGCCGCCACATTTTCCACGCCGAAGCGCAGCCAGATCACCCCCGCAATCAGCAAAACAGCGCCGGCAGCGGCAAGCAACAGATACAGAATCGACTTTTTCATCGTACTTCCTCCTCATAGATAAAGATGTCTTCGATGCTCATTTCAAAATAATGGGCCAGCTTGAAGGCCAGCAGAATGGACGGGTTGTAGCGGCCGTTTTCCAGCGAGCCGATGGTCTGTCGCGATACCCCCAGGGCATCGGCCAGTTCCTCCTGCCGGATGCCCCGCGCCCGGCGCAGTTCCTCCAGACGGTTCTTCATGTCTTTTTCACCTTTTCCGGTTTTTGAATTGGAAAGTTTACTTTCCATATTTGATACTATAATAGCTTGTTCATTCGAATATGTCAAGCTTGCTTTCTATTTTTTGTGGAATTGTTTCTTTTTTCACCGGTCGGTTTGTGCTATACTTTGAACCATAGCCGGAGCCTGCGCTCCGGCTTGGGAAAGGATGCAAAGGATCACAAACAAAAAGAGAGGTGTTTTGACTATGAGACCCGTCATCGGCATTGTTCCCCTGTACGATGAGGAAAAGCAAAGCTACTGGATGCTGCCCGGATACATGAAGGCGCTGGAAGCCTGTCTGTCCATTCCGGTCATGCTGCCGCTGACCCAGGACAAAACGGAACTGCTGTACTTTATCCGCCAGTGCGACGGCCTGCTGCTGCCCGGCGGCCAGGATGTGGAGCCCGCCCTGTACGGCGAGGCCCGCAGCGACCTGTGCGGCCCCACCTGCCCCGACCGCGACGCCATGGAAGGCCTTTTGCTGGATGCCGCCATCCAGCTGGACAAACCGGTGCTGGGCATCTGCCGGGGCCTGCAGTTCCTCAACACGCATACCGGCGGCACGCTGTACCAGGATCTGCCCAGCGAACACCCCGGACTCTCCCACAGAATGGCACCGCCCTATGACCGTGCGGTTCATCAGGTGACCATCGAACGGGAAAGCCCGCTGTTTGAGATCGTGGGTGACACCGGGTACGGCGTCAACAGCTGCCACCATCAGGCAATCCGGGACCTGTCCCCTATCCTGTCGGCGGCGGCTGTGTCGGAGGACGGCCTGATCGAGGCCGCCTGGATGCCCGGCAAGCACTTTATTCTGGGTGTTCAGTGGCATCCTGAGTTTTCTTACCAGTCCGATCCGGTGTCCATGCGGCTGTTTGAGGCCTTTGTAAAGGCTGCCAAATACCCCTGGCGATAATTTTTTGAAATTCTTTTTACGTTCTGCCGTCCGTTTTTCATCTTTTTTCATTTTTTTCGATTTTTTTGAAAAAAAGTGTTGACAAAAAAGGCCCCCTCGGCTATAATAATATTCGCGCCGAGGACATAAGGTCACGGCCAAACAAAATAAGCGGATGTGGCGGAACTGGCAGACGCGCTAGATTCAGGTTCTAGTTCCCTTAAAAGAGTGTGGGTTCAAATCCCTTCATCCGCACCAAATCCCGAACACGAAAGTGTTCGGGATTTTTCTTTTGCCTGTGCCTGTCATTTTCCCTCTGACAGACAGAAACGGCCCCCGGCCAGGAAGGTATGCTTCCCGGCCGGGGACCGTTTTTCCTTTTTATTTTGCCACGGACGTGCGCACCAGTGCACGGCGCAGCCGGGCCTTGGCCAGTTCCAGTTCCCGGGCGTCCAGATCCTTGCGGGCAAGCTGTTCCTCCGCCCGGGCACGGGATGCCTCCGCGCGGGGAACGTCAATCTCGTCCGCCCATTCCCAGGTGGTGGCCACCAGGCGGGTCTGGCCTTTCAGCACACTGAGCAGTCCGCCCATACAGGCAGCGCGCCGGGTGGTACCGTCCTCCAGGACGATATGCGCCTCTCCCATACCCAGGGCTGTGCAGTAATCGCAGTGACCGGGCAGAATGGCAATGTCCCCGGTGATAGTCCGGCAGACCAGGCGTACCGCCTGCCCCTCAAACGCGCAGCCGTCCGGCGTCACGACTTTCAGGGAATATGTTCCCATATGCTACCTCCCCTAAAGCAAGCGCGGATTATTTCTTTGCCTTGGCGTAGACATCGTCGATGGTGCCGGCAAACAGGAAGCTGCTCTCCGGCAGGTCGTCGCAGTCGCCGCCCAGGATAGCCTCAAAGCCCCGCAGCGTCTCCTTGAGGGGAACGTACTGGCCGGGCATGCCGGTGAACTGCTCCGCCACGTGGAAGCTCTGGGACAGGAAACGCTGCACCTTGCGGGCGCGGGCGACGGTGAGCTTGTCCTCCTCGCCCAGTTCGTCCATGCCCATGATGGCGATGATGTCCTGCAGTTCCTTGTAGCGCTGCAACACCTTCTGGACGGCACGGGCCACGTCGTAGTGGCGGCGGCCCAGCACCTCGGGGCTGAGGATACGGCTGGTGGATTCCAGCGGGTCAACGGCCGGGTAAATGCCCTGGGCAGAGATCTCACGGCTCAGAACGGTGGTGGCATCCAGATGGGTGAAGGTGGTGGCGGGGGCCGGGTCGGTCAGGTCGTCCGCAGGGACATAGACTGCCTGCACCGAGGTGATGGAACCCTTGCGGGTGGAGGTGATGCGCTCCTGCAAAGCGCCCATCTCGGTGGCCAGGGTGGGCTGATAGCCGACGGCAGAGGGCATGCGGCCCAGCAGTGCGCTGACCTCGGAGCCCGCCTGGGTGAAGCGGAAGATATTGTCAATGAAGAGCAGCACGTCCTGGTTCTTGACATCGCGGAAATACTCCGCCATGGTCAGACCGGACAGAGCCACACGCATACGGGCTCCCGGAGGCTCGTTCATCTGGCCGTAGACCAGGGCAGTCTTGCTGAGAACGCCGCTCTCGCTCATCTCGCCGTAAAGGTCGTTGCCCTCACGGGTGCGCTCGCCCACGCCCGTAAAGACCGAGTAGCCGTTGTGCGCTGTGGCAATGTTGTAGATCAGCTCCTGGATCAGCACCGTCTTGCCGACGCCGGCACCGCCGAACAGGCCGATCTTGCCGCCCTTGGCGTAGGGGCAGATCAGGTCCACGACCTTGATGCCGGTCTCCAGAATTTCGGTGGCACCCTCCTGCTCGTCAAAGCCGGGGGCCGGGCGATGGATGGGCCAGCGCTCCAGACCCTCGGGGGCGGGCTTCTCGTCGATGGGCTCCCCCAGCAGGTTGAACACACGGCCCAGGCAGCCCTCGCCGACGGGCACCGTGATGGGTCCGCCGGTGTCCACCGCCTTGTCGCCGCGCACCATACCGTCGGTGCTGCTCATGGCGATGCAGCGCACCACGTTATCGCCGATCTGCTGGGCCACCTCGGCCACCAGACGGGTGCCGTGGTTGTCCAGCTCGATGGCGTTGAGCAGTGCGGGCAGGCTGCCTTCCGGGAACCGGATGTCCAGGACCGGGCCGGTGACCTGTACCACACTGCCGATATTTTTCTCCGACATGGGCTTACAACTCCTTGTCAAATGGTTAGTTTAGTCCGCACCGGCACCCGCCACGATCTCGGTGATCTCCTGGGTGATGGCAGCCTGACGGGCGCGGTTGTAATGCAGGTTGAGACGATCGATCATGTCCGCTGCATTCTTGCTGGCCGAGTCCATGGCCGTGCGCCGGGCGCCCAGCTCACTGGAAACGCTCTCGCACAATGCGCCGTAGACGACGCCTGCCAGATACTCGGGAATGATGGCGTCGAACACTTTTTCGCTGTTGGGCTCGTAGAGGATCATCTCCCGCCCGGCAGTCCCCTTCCCCGTGCGGGGCACGTCAAAGGGCAGCACCGGCAGCACCATGGCGGTCTGGGTCAGCATGGACACAAACTGGGTAAACACAATACGGATCTCCCGGATCTCTCCCGCCAGATACAGCTTGCACAGCATGCGGGATACCTCGTAGCAGTCGCTGACCGACAGGTCCCCCGCCATCTCAAAGGCCTTGCTCACAATGGGAATGCCCCGGCGCTCGTAATGCTCCACGGCACGGCGGCCGATGGGCAGCACACAGATGTCCCTGCCCTCGGCGTCGGCAGCGGCGCAGCGCAGCACATTGGCGTTGTAGCCGCCCGCCAGACCCCGGTCGCCCGCAATGACAACATAACAGGTGTTGCCGGTCTCCCGGCGAAGCAGATACGGGCTCTGGAACTCGGTGTTCGCCGCGGCAATGTCATACAGCGTATGATACAGCGTCTCAAAATAGGGGCGGCTGTGCTCCACCCGCTCCTTGGCACGACGCAGCTTGGAGGACGCCACCAGCTCCATCGCCTTGGTGATCTGCATGGTACCCTGCACGCTCTTGATGCGCAGTTTGATGTCCTTCATGGAACCTGCCATGCAAACCGCCTCCTTTCCGCTGTATTATCGTGCCTTGACAAAGGCATCGGTGTATTCCGTCAGCACCGCAGCCAGCGCCTTGTCCGCGTCCTCGGACAGTGCGCCGGTGTCACGGATTTCCTGCATGACGCCGCAGGCCTGGGAGTTGGAATCTAAAAATTCATACAGGCCGCGCTCGTACTCCTTGACATCGGTCACTGCCACCTTGTCCAGATAGCCGCGCACCGTGGCGTACAGAATGGCCACCTGCTTTTCCACCGGCACCGGGGAGCTGCGGTCCTGCTTGAGGACCTCCACAATACGCTCGCCCTGGGCCAGACGGGCCTTGGTGTCGGCATCCAGATCAGAGCCGAACTGGGCAAAGCCCTGCAGCTCGCGGTACTGGGAATAGATCAGTTTCAGGGTGCCGGCCACCTTCTTCATGGCCTTGATCTGGGCGTTGCCGCCCACACGGGAGACCGAGATGCCCGGGTTGACTGCCGGCATGACGCCGGAGTGGAAGAGCTCGGTCTCCAGGAAGATCTGCCCGTCGGTGATGGAGATGACGTTGGTGGGGATATAGGCCGACACGTCGCCTGCCTGGGTCTCGATGATGGGCAGGGCTGTCAGCGAGCCGCCGCCCTTGGCGTCGGACAGCTTGGCCGCCCGTTCCAACAAACGGGAATGGAGATAGAACACGTCGCCGGGGTAAGCCTCCCGTCCCGGAGGACGGCGGATCAGCAGCGACAGGGCGCGATAGGCCACCGCATGCTTGGACAGGTCGTCATAGATAATGAGGACATGGCGGCCCTTGTGCATGAAGTACTCGCCCATGGCGCAGCCCGCGTACGGCGCGATATACTGCAGCGGGGAGAGCTCCGATGCGGTGGCCGACACCACGATGGTGTAGTCCATGGCGCCGGCGGCAGTCAGCTCCTCCACCAGGGTCGCCACGGTGGAGCGCTTCTGGCCGATGGCCACATAGATACAGATCACGTCCCCGCCCTTCTGGTTGAGGATGGTGTCTGTGGCAATGGTGGTCTTGCCGGTCTGGCGGTCGCCGATGATGAGCTCACGCTGGCCGCGGCCGATGGGGATCATGGAGTCAATGGCCTTGATGCCGGTCTGCAGAGGCTGCTTGACCGGCTGGCGGTCCAGAATGCCGGGGGCGGGCGCCTCAATGGGGCGGTATTCCTCCGACGCAATGGGGCCCTTGCCGTCGATGGGCTGGCCCAGAGCGTTGACCACACGGCCGATCATGGCATCGCCCACCGGCACCGACACGACGCGGCCCGTCCGCTTGACGACGCCGCCCTCGCTGATGCCCTCGTCGCTGCCCAGCAGAACGATGGACACCGAGTTTTCCTCCAGGTTCTGGGCCATGCCGTACTCGCCGTTGGCGAACTGCACCAGCTCGCCGGCCATGCATTTGTCCAGGCCGCTGGCGCGGGCGATGCCGTCGCCCACCATGGTGACGACGCCGGTCTCGCTCTGCTCAATGGCATTGGCGTAGTGCTTGATCTGTGCCCGGATGATCCGGGAGATCTGTTCAGGTTTCATCTGCACGTCTACGATTCACCACTCAATCTTTTCTGTTGCAAAGTATACGGGTCCGGGCAGGGCCTTACAGCGTCAGGCTGTCCAGTCCGGCGCGGATGCCGTCCAGGCGTGCGCGGACCGTGCCGTCCAGACGCATGCCGTCCATATCCAGGCGAATACCGCCCAAAAGCGCGGGTTCCACCGTCACCGTCAGCTCGATCTGTTTGCCGGTGACCTGTTCCAGCTTTTGGGTCAGGCGGGTGCGGGTGGCCTCATCCAGCGGGATGGCCGACGCCGCCTTCACCTGCACGATGCCGTGGGCCTGGTTGTAGCATTCCCGATAGGCCTGTGCACAGCCGGGCAGCTCACAGAGCAGCCCTTCGTCACACAGCAGTTTCAGAAAGTTCACCACATAGGGGTGCACCTGCCCGCCGAACGCTTCGTCCAGCAGGTCCCGCCGGGTGGCATGGGACAGGCTGGGCAGAGCCAGCAGGCGGAAGTATTGCTCGTTGTCCGCAAAACAGGACACCGCGCCGTCCAGTTCCCCTAAGATGCGGTCATCCAGGTGTTCCTCGGCGGCCAGCTCAAAAAGGCTGCCGCCATAGCGTTTTGCCTGCTCTGTCACGATGCGTCACCCACATTCCGGATAAACTCGTCGATCAGCTCGCGGTGATCCTTCTCGCTGATCTCGCGCTCCACCACACGGGATGCAATGTCCATGGCAATGCCGCCGATCTCATCCTTGAGCTCGTTGACCGCCTTCTTCTTTTCCTGTTCAATGTCGGCCTCGGCCGCATCGCGCATGGCGCGGGCCGATGCCCGGGCTGCATCCACGATCTCCTGCTCCCGTTTCTGGGCGCGGGCGGTGGCGTCACGCAGCATGGCGTCGCTTTCCTGCCGGACCTCACTCAGGCGGGCCTGGTACTGCTGTTCCAGGGCAAGGGCCTGCTGTTTCGCGGCATCGGCGTCGGCGTACATGGTGTCGATCTCCTTCTGGCGGTCGTCGATCATCTTTTTCACCGGGCCGAACAGAAAATGTTTGAGCACCAGAAAGGTGATCATCATGTTGCAGAAGGTGAAAAGCGCCGTCCACGGGTTTACGCCGACAAAGCTCTCAAAATCCGACAAGTCCTGACACTCCTCTCTTTCCCGAGTTCCAAGTGCGGCTCATCAAAAGACGAAGAGCAGCAGCAGGGCGATGACCAGAGAGTAAATACCGGTGGACTCGGTGATCGCACAGCCCAGGATCATGTTGGTACGCAGCATGCCCATGGTCTCGGGTTGGCGGGACATGCCCTCCAGTGCCTTACCGACGGCGTTGCCTTCGCCGATGGCGGGGCCGATAGCGCCAAGACCCATGCACAGACCGGCGCCCAGCGCGCAGGCCGCTCTTACGATTGCTTCTTCCATAATTTGTTGCCTCCATATTGGTATCGTTTTGGGGGATGCTTGTTATTTTCAATCGTTGGTACGATTTGAATTCTTTGATCGGGGATGATTTACTGCCCGGCCGGTTCCGGGGGCAGGCAGGCGTTGCCGATATACACCATGGTCAGCAGGCTGAACACCAGCGCCTGTACGCCGCCCGAAAAGACATCAAAATACAGGCTGAGGATACCGGGAATGCCCACTTCCAGATACGGCACGCCGGAAAGCCCCGCCAGTGCCAGCAGGCCGGTCACGGCGAAAACCACGCCAAAGATCTTGCGCATCAGCTTGCGGGCCTTGAAGCCCCAGGCAAACAGCGCAATCCCAATTACCAGGACGATAACTGCCGCCACAACGCTCTGGGCTACCAGCCCCAGCACCGCCGCCGACAGGGTGGCCAGAGCGGTATAAAGCAGGCTGGTGAGAACGCCGCCGCCCGCAATGTTGCCGAAGTGACGGAACGCCATGGAGATGGGCTGGGCGATCTCGGAAACGATGTTCATGGGCAGCATGACGGCAATGGGTTCCGAGAAGCCTTTCAACCAGCCGAAAAAGCCGTTGGCACGGATGCCGCAGGCCCAGCACAGCACACTGGTCATGAGGGCCCAGGTCAGCGTGGTGGAAAGATCCGCCGTGGCCGAGCGCAGGATGCCGGTCATACCGATGAGGGTGCCGAACAGCGACGACAGGAACAGCGCGCCGACGTAGGGCGTCCAGTACAGGTTATGGGGGCCCATGGTGTCGGCCACCATGTCATACAGCACGGTGACGCCCTTTTCCACCAGGACCTGCCGGCGGCCGGGGCGCTTTTGCAGGTTGCGTCCCAGGCAGATGCCCGCAATGCAGAGCAGCACCATCACCACAAAGGACGACACCGTCGTCTGGGTAATGGGAATGCCGCCGAACAGCGGGATTGTAAAATAAATTTTCGGTCCTGTCACCGGGGTTCCTCCTTTCCGCCCTGGAAAAATCCGATGAATTTGAGGGCAAGCTGTGCGCACAGCAGCGGCACCAGCGCCGCCACGGGATCACAGATGCCCGCCTTGAACAGTACGATGAGTATGACCGCCATCACCAGCAGGCGCATACTGGCCGAAGCCAGGATGGACACCCGGACATGGGCGGCTTCCTCTTCATCCTTGGCTCGGTCGAGGGCATTGGACACGGTGATGGACAATACCAGAAAATGGCCCACCGACATGGCCCCACCGATAAGGGCGCCCAGCAGGACCTTGGCGTCCAGCCCGCCCAGGAAGAAATACACTGCCAGGATCACCGCAACGCAGACCGCCTCCACGGCGGCCAGCCTGCCTACCTGGCTGAGTACATCACGATATTTGTGCATAGAGTTCCTCCCCACGGGCAGTATGCCCCATTAATGCTGATTGAAATAGACCGGCGGCTTTTTGTGCCTGTCCTCTTTTTCCCCGGCCTGGCGGTCCATGGCCCGCAGCGAGGTGACCAGTCCGCTCACCGCGCCGAACAGCCCGACGAAAACGCCCGCGACAACCACCCAGCCTCCCAGGCTGAAGTGCTGCCGCAGCCACACGGCCAGCAAAATACTGACCACCAGCGGCACCACAATGGACAGCCCGAACTGTGTCAGCCAGACCAGGTGCCGGGCTGCCTGATACAGATCTTTCATAGGATGGTTTCCTCCTGCCGACAAAGGCCGTTCCCGGGCAATTCATCATACGAACTCAGTATATCGTGTTCAAAGAAATATTTCAATGTATTTTATCCACCTTTCCGTTAAAAAACATTGTGCATTTTGTTGGAATTGTTGGATTCCTTGCAGAACCCACGGCCTGCCACTTCGTTGGCTTTTTACCAAAGCCCCAACTTGCCTCAGCGGCCGTCGGGGTTCTTTCGGTCGGGATACATATTCGCAGGCAATCTTTGCCGCCCCACTGCCTTCCCTTGCTGTTTCCCGGCTCTGCGTTTTCCGGCAGCTTTCCGGTAAGGGGTCACGGCAGATATTTGGGGCACGTGGGCACATATTGGGCTCCATCAAATAAAAAGAACTCTTCCCGATATTTTTCGTAAACAGGCTTGTTTTCCAGAAAGGGACGATGGTATAATGATTTCATCCCGAACCGCCGAACTGTCTGTTTCCGGGTTCACTTGCAGCCAACCCTCATGGTCCGATACGGATATCAGGAAAGGAGCGTAAAAATCATGCGACGTGCCACTTGGAAAGAAAGATTTCTGGCTGTACTTCTGGCGGCAGCCCTTGGGGTAACGCTGGCAGGGTGCGGCCACTCTGCCGAGGAGCGGCCGGACGACCGTTCCGACACCACCGATTTTTCCGTTGAGGATTCGGACGACGACCGCTGGGACGAAGCAGATATGGAGGACGAGGATACAGAATTTTCCATTCAGGAATTTGACGACGATAACGACGATGATTATGAGGACCGGGAGGACAGAGATTTGCCCTCTGCGGATTTTTCCGAGGAGGATGAGCCTCAATACATTACCTGCAGCGACTGTGACGGCACCGGAGAGTTTCTGTGCCCCTTGTGCGAAGGAGTAGGCTGGCAGATCTGGTTTGAAGGCGGTCCCAAAACCACCTGTTCCCTGTGCGATGGTTCCGGGTATGCCAAGTGCGTGTCCTGCGGCGGCAAAGGGCAGGTGGAAAACCCGGATTATGCTGGAAATTCCGGAGATTCCGGCAGTTCCGGCGGCAGTGAAGGTCTGTACATTCCTCCGGTCACCCTCGACCCCGGACTGGGTGATGTATCCGTGCTGTGCCCGGTGTGCAGCGGTACCGGAGAGAAGCTGTGCACCGGCTGCGGCGGCACCGGAAATGTATCTTCGGTAGAGTATATCCCGGACTACGGTTTCGGCGGAGGCGGAGGCACCTACTATGGAGAAAAAATGTGCCGCCAGTGCAACGGCAGCGGTCGGGTTCCCTGTACTGCCTGCGGCGGCACGGGATACCAATAAATCTCAGGGTTCGGCCTGAAAGAGAAAGCCCCGGCGGAGCAATGCTCCGCCGGGGCTTTCTCATATTGATAAGGGCTATTGCGCGCCCCTGAAGAGACGTACTCAGCGCTCCTCCAGCGGGATGTAAGCGCGGGGTTCCATGATGCTCTCGTAGGCGGGACGGATGATCTTGTCCACGTTGACCAGCTCCTCGATACGGTGAGCACTCCAGCCCACGATACGGGCAATGGCAAAGATGGGGGTGTACAGCTCCAGAGGAATGTCCAGCATGTTGTAGACAAATCCGCTGTAGAAGTCCACGTTGGTGCTGACACCCTTGTAGATGTGGCGCTTGTCCGCAATGACCTGAGGCGCCAGGCGCTCGATCATGTTGTAGAAGTCAAAGTCCTTCTTGCGGCCCTTGGCCTCGGCCAGCTGCTGGACAAAGCTCTTGAACACCACGGCACGGGGGTCGGACAGAGAGTAGACCGCATGGCCCATGCCGTAGATCAGGCCCTTATGATCGAAGGCCTGCTTGTCCAGAATCCGGCAGAGGTAATCCCGGACTTCCTCCTCGTCGGTCTCGTCGTGAACGGTCTCGCGGATATGGTTGACCATCTCCACGACCTTGATGTTGGCGCCGCCGTGTTTGGGTCCCTTGAGGGAGCACAGGGCCGCCGCCATGACCGAGTAGGTGTCCGAACCGGAGGAGGTGACCACGCGGGTGGTGAAGGTGGAGTTGTTGCCGCCGCCGTGCTCCATGTGCAGCAGCAGGGCGATGTCCAGAACATGGGCCTCCAGATCGGTATAGCTGCGGTCGGGACGGAGCATCTGCAGAATGTTCTCCGCCGTGGACAGCTCGGGCTGAGGCCGATGGATATACATGCTCTCGCCGTTGAGATAATAGTTGTAGGCATGATAGCCGTACACCGCCAGCATGGGGAAGACGCTGATGAGCTTGATGCACTGCTCCAGCTGAGTCTGCAGGCTGTTGTCCCCGATGGTGTCGTCATAGGAGGCCAGGGTCAGCACACTGCGGGTCAGGGTGTTCATCAAGTCCTTGCTGGGGGCCTTCATGATAACGTCGCGGGTAAAGTTGGTGGGCAGGTCCCGGCATTTGGTCAGCACATTGCTGAACTCCTCCAGCTGTTTGGCATTGGGCAGATCGCCGATGAGAAGCAGATAGGCAGCCTCCTCAAAAGCAAAGCGCTTGCCGTGCAGGCCTCGGATCAGGTCATAGACGTTGTAGCCGCGGTACCACAGCTTGCCCTCGCAGGGGGTCTTTTTGCCATCCACCATCTTGAAGGCATCAATGCGGGAAATGTTGGTGATGCCGGTCAGGACGCCCTTGCCGTCCTTGTCACGGAGGCCGCGTTTGACACCAAATTTATCGAACAGCGCCGGATCGATCTTGTCGTTCTGGACGCATTCGTCGAGGTAGATTTTTGCTTCGCGTTCGATTTCTGCATAGTTTGCCATAGCGGCCTCCCTTTCCTGTTCGTGTGTGTTTACGGCATATCGCGGACGATGCCCGCCAGAATGTCGGCGCACTGCTGCACCGGCAATACGGAAGTGTTCAGCTGAATGTCGTAGTTCGCCTTGTCCCCCCAGCTCTTGCGTGTAAAATAGCGGAAATACTGTTCCCGTTCCTTGTCCCGGTGACGCATGAGGGACCGGGCATCCTGCTCATCCACATGCTCGGTATTCATAATGCGGCGGCAGCGTTCCACCTGGTCGGAGGCATAGATGAATACCCGCAATGCACGGGGCGCGCCATCCTTGCCCGAAAGTGTCTCGGTGGAACAGCGTCCGATGAAAACCGAGGGTTCCTTCTGCGCCAGCTGGCGAACGGTACCCTGCATCGCCTCAAACATTTCATACAGGCGGGTGCGCATGCTGTAGGCGTTGGGGTTTCCCGCCAGCGCAAGGTCGAACAGCAGGCTGCCTGCCTGGCGCTCATCAAAATTGCGCAGCTGACCCAGGTCCATGCCGGAACGCTCCGCCGTGTTGAACAGGATCTCCCCATCGTAGAAGGGCATGCCCAGCTGTTCTGCAACCAGACGGCCGACCTCCCGCCCGCCGCTGCCGAATTCTCTTTCAATCGCGATCGATCTCATGGTTTTCCTCCGTTTGCGGGGCCTGGTCCTCATGGCAGGCCGTCGCCTCATCGAGGTTATGCCGGATCTTGGCCAGCACACTCTGCATGCCGGCCCGTTCTTCCAGCGTAACGCCGGACATCATCCGGTCAACCGTGCCGCTCATCACCCGCTCGTAGTCTGCCGCCAGAAGCCTGCCTTTTGCGGTCAGGCCCAGATGCAGACAGCGGCGGTCGAAGGCATCCTCCTTCATGGTGATGCAGCCGGTTCGACGCAGGTTGTCCACCGACTTCGAGATGTGCGCCTTGGACAAATGCTTCGCCTCACTGATGTCACGGGCCGTGTTGCTTGTCCCGCTGTACGACAGATAGAACAAAATCTCCAGTTCCACATGCCGCAGGCCGCTGGACTGCATCAATTCCTGACTGGCATGTTCCAGCATCCGGCGCATTTTGTGCCCCATATACAGCAGATCGTATTCCCGGTTCATCGGCGTCCTCCGCGCAAAACAGTTCATTAGCGAACTTTCTTCTATCATACATGATTTTTTCCATCGCGTCAAACCGATAAAGCGTAAACAATATGTAAACTTTTTGAATCGATTCTCATTTTTCCCATATTCCCCATTATATCGTTGGATTTCCTTTTCGGGTTGACGGCCGGTTCGTTTGGTGTTACCTTGGTTACATTCTGCCGCCCCGCCATGCACCGCGGTAAAACAATCGATACACCAGGAGGCCGATCTGCTTTGCGTCCGAACAATCTTTCCTTCCCTCTTTCCGGCATCGTCCTGCTCCCTGCCGACAGCGATGCCCTGCTGGCCGCCGCCCTGGCCGTGCGCCGGGCCGTTTTTACTGTGGAGCACGGCATCCCCCAGTCTGTAGAGCAAGACGACCTGGACCATCCCGGTGCAGACTGCGCACACTTTCTGGCGCGCCTCGGCGGCAGGGATGCGGCCGCGCTGCGGTGCATCTTTCCTGCCCCGGGGGTCGTCCGTCTGCAGCGGTTCTGTGTGCTGCCCGAACTGCGCGGCCTGGGCGTGGGCAAAGCCGTGCTGACGGAGCTGGAAAACCGCTATCGCCCTGCCATGCGCCGCGTGGAGCTGGACGCCAAATTCCGCGTAGAGGGTTTTTACAAAGCCTGCGGCTACCGCACCGTATCGGAGATCTTTCTGGAGGCGGGCGCAGAGCATGTGAAGATGGTCAAAGACCTGTAATTGATCCCATAACAGAAAATCCCCGGCATACCGTGTCCGTTTGGAGCCGTATGCCGGGGATACTTTTTACAGAAAATGAAATTCAATCCACATACTCTGCCAGACCGCGGGTTCTCCTGGTATGCAGCGAGACGCTGAGCACCAGACCGACGCACAGATACATCATGACCACACTGGACCCGCCTGCTGAGAAAAATGGCAGCGTGACGCCGATGACCGGCAGCACCTGCAGGTTCATGCCCAGATTGATGACACACTGCAGAAACAGCGCCGCAAAAATGCCCACGCAGATATAACGTCCCAGGGCATCGGTGCTGCGGTATGCGGTGCGCAGGGTGCGGGCCGCGATACCGAAAAGCAGAAGCAAAACCGCCGCCGCGCCCAGAAATCCCAGGGCGTTGGCCAGATAGCTGAAAATGAAATCGTTCCAGGCGTTGGGGACAAAGATATGTTCCCCGTTGAAAAGCCCCTGCCCTGTCAGTCCTCCGGTGCCGATGGCCATGGAACCCTTGTTCTGCTGGTAGGTAAAGTCGGCCAGGGCAGGGTCAGTAGGATCGAGCACCGCCAGAATGCGCTTGAACTGGTAGCCTTTCAGGATGTCGGGCTTGAGGACAAGCAGGGCGGTTCCTCCCGCCACGGCAGCCACTCCGGCGCCGGCAATGAGCCAGGCCGATAATCCGCCCGCGAACAGCATGACCGCGCCGATGCCCAGAAAGACAAGAGCCGTGCCGTCGTCGCCCTGAATGTGGATGGCCAGCACCGGCAGCAGGATATGCACCAGCAGTCCCAGAAGATTGAGGGGACGGTTGACTTTGCCCCTCACCCGTTCCAGATGCCAGGCCAGCGTCAGCACAAAGCTGATCTTGGCCAGCTCAGTGGGCTGAAAGGTCATACCGCCCACGCGGTACCAGCTGTAATTGGAAGTGCCGCCCGCATCGTAGCCGATGGTGAGAAATCCCGCCCGGAAATTGTGCAGAAACAGGGTGGGGATCACCAGCCCCCACGCCACAACGGCATGCAGCGGCCAGGCGCGGGCAAGAGTGCGGTAATCCACGGTGGAGGCAATGATGGCAAGCATGATCCCCAGAAGGCTGGCGATCAGCTGAACCGACGCCTTGTTGTTGGAGCCGCCCAGCTGGCTCTGCCCCACGCTGACCAGCACTACAATGCTGATGAGCGAGCAGATGCCGCACATAACCAGATACGGTACATCGGTTCTGGACGCATAACGGCGCATCAGACCAAACATGGCTCTTCCCCCTTTCTGCAATCTTCGGTTGGGTCTGACAACCCATTTTCATTATACTGTTTCATTCCGGCAGAGAAAAGCCGGGCACAAAAATTTTACAAAACTTCCGGGACGTTGTATAATAAAACGATTTAAGACGCCCGCATTTGGCATCGTCACACAAAGGAGTATGCGCCGTATGGAAGAATATATGACCCATTGCCGCCGCGAAACCGTGGAGCTGGGGCGCAAACTGGCCGCCCGCCTGGTGCCCGGCGCCCTGATTGCCTTTACCGGCGGGCTGGGCGCAGGCAAAACTGCCATGTGTCAGGGCATTGCCGAAGGACTGGGCTGCACCGATCCCGCCTCCAGCCCCACTTTTGCCATTGTGAACTATTACCGCGGGCCCCGGCCTTTTGCCCACTTCGATCTCTACCGCATCCACACCGAAACCGATCTGGCCGCCGCCGGTTTCTACGATTATCTGGACATGGGTGCCGTTGTGGCTGTGGAGTGGAGCGAGAACTGCGCCGACATCATCGCCCGGGAGCGTCCCGTCACCATCGACATCCAGCATCTGGGCGGGGACGACCGCCGCATTACCATCAACGGGCTGTAAGCGCCCGCCAATCCCTGACAGGAGGCAATCCCATGAATATTCTTGCCGTGGATACCGCCGGGCGCTCCGCATCGGTGGCACTTCTGCGCGACGATACCCTGCTGTATGAGACCGTCTGCAACTGCGGCCTGACCCACAGTGAGACCCTCATGCCCATGGTAGACGCCGCCCTCAAAACCGCCGGGCTGCGTCCCGAGAATATCGACCTTTACGCCGTCACGTCCGGTCCCGGCAGTTTCACCGGGCTGCGCATCGGGCTTTCCGCCGTCAAGGGGATGGCGCTGGTCCATCAGACCCCTTGCGCCGGAGTCTCCACCCTGGAGGCCCTGGCCCGCTGCCATGCCGGACAGGGCGTGGTTATCTGCGCCATGGACGCCCGCCGCGGCCAGGTCTACTGGGCAGCTTTCGATCTGGAAACCCACCAGCGTCTGACTCCGGACGATGCCGCCCCCGTGGAGGAAGCTGTTGATTTTGCCCGCCGCTGTAAAAAAAGCGTATTTTTTGTTGGCGACGGCGCTGCATTGTGCTACAATGTTTATGAGCAGGCTTTGCCCTGTGCCCCGGCGCTGAGCGTCGGACGGGCCGCAGGTGCCGGGCTTGCTGCGAGGGAAATGTGGAAAGACGGCCTCTGTGTACCCCCCGCCCGGCTGATGCCCAACTATCTGCGTTTGAGCCAGGCCGAGCGGGAGCGCGCCGAACGGGAGACCCAAAAAGACAAAAAAGGAGCCGATTTATTATGACAGCACCCATGAAGCCTGTCGCCCTTGGGGCGGATCACGCCGGTTTCGCACTGAAAGAGGCCCTGCGCCAGCATCTGGAGGAACAGGGCATTCCCTACCGCGACTTTGGTTCGTACGACGGTTCTCGCTGCGACTATCCCGACCGCGCCGTGCCTCCCTGTGAGGCTGTGGTCCGCGGCGAGTGCGATTTTGCCGTGCTGTGCTGCGGTACCGGTGTGGGCATGTCCATCTGTGCCAACAAGGTCAAGGGCATCCGCGCCTGCTGCTGCAGCGACAGCTTCAGCGCCGAGTATACCCGCCGCCACAATGACGCCAACGTCCTGTGCATGGGCGCCCGCGTTGTGGGCCCCGGTCTGGCCTGCCAGCTGCTGGACCTTTTCCTGGACGCTCCCTTTGAGGGCGGCCGCCATCAGGATCGCGTGGAAAAGATCACCGCGCTGGATGAGCGTCGCTGAGCGTTTTTCTTTGTATTCCGCCTGCGCGTGCAGGGACTGATATTTCGCGCCCTCCGCAGCCCATGGGCCGGCAGGCGCCAAACTTTACGATGTAAGGAGTCACCACTATGAGCGTTGTAGAGATCGTTGACCATCCCCTGATTCAGCACAAGATCAGCCTGATGCGGAACCGTCACACCGGCACCCGCGAGTTCCGTGATCTCGTCAGCGAGGTCGCCATGCTGCTTTGCTACGAAGCCACTCGTGATCTGCCCACCGAGGAAGTCGAGGTCGAGACCCCGATCTGCCTGGCACGCACCAAGGTTCTGGCCGGCCGCAAGCTGGCTCTGGTTCCCATTCTGCGCGCAGGCCTGGGCATGGTGGACGGCATGCTGAACCTGATCCCCGCTGCCAAGGTCGGCCACATCGGCCTGTACCGCAACGAGGAGACCCTGCAGCCTGTGGAGTACTACTGCAAGCTGCCCAAGGACATTGCCGAGCGCGAAGTCATTGTTCTGGACCCCATGCTGGCCACCGGCGGCAGCGCTTCCGATGCCATCACCCAGATCAAGAAGCACGGCGCCCGTCACATCAAGTTCATTGGCCTGATCGCCGCGCCGGAGGGCCTCAAGACGCTGCACGCCAACCACCCCGATGTGGACATCTACGTGGGCGCTCTGGATGAGAAGCTCAACGACAACGGCTACATCGTTCCCGGTCTGGGCGATGCCGGCGACCGAATCTTCGGCACCAAGTAATTACAGGGCTCTGCCTTTCCGGCGGGCACCGGGCAACCGGTGCCCGCTTTTTGCTGTCTTTTTCCCATACGGGACAGCGGTTTGCCCCTCTGCCTTTTCTCAAAAATTACTTTGTCCTCCGGCTGTGCAGAGAGTACACGCCGCGCAAACTCCGGAAACGGCCGGGACGCACACCGCTTGACTGTCATTTTCCCATTCCGCCAGACGGATGCTGAGAATCCGCCCCGGCATTTTTTTGCCGAGAAAGCCGCAAGGAACGAGTTTTTCTACTATTTATCGATGTTTTTATTATATCAAGCCATATCCCTGTCTCTTTGTCGGCCTCTTCTGCATGCTGCGACCACCGGCCCGTGCCGAATGCTCAACAGCCCGCAGCAGGCCGGCCCCGGCGCGGAGAATCTTCTTCCGTCATTTTGCTGTAAAAGGCACAGCTTTTTTTGGCATTTACCCTCCTTGACTTTCCCCTCCGGGAAGCCTATACTGACATTAGAAACATTTGACACTTTTTTGTCAAAGCCGTTTCTGTTTTACATTTTCAGGCGCGCCGCACGGGCTTTCCATACGGAGCGCTCCGAACGGCGGCATAATGATGCGCCTAAAGTCAGGAGGTTATTCCAATGGCCAGATTTACTCTCCCCCGGGATTTGTACCACGGCAAGGGCTCCCTTGAGACCCTGAAAACGCTGGAAGGCAAAAAGGCTGTCGTCTGTGTGGGCGGCGGTTCCATGAAACGCTTCGGATTTTTGGATCGTGCAGTGGCTTATCTGCAGGAAGCCGGCATGGAAGTCAAGATCATTGACGGCATCGAGCCGGACCCCTCCGTCGATACCGTGATGCGCGGCGCAGCCGTTATGCAGGAATTTGGTCCCGACTGGATCGTCGCCATGGGCGGCGGCTCCCCCATCGACGCGGCCAAGGCCATGTGGATCAAGTACGAATACCCCGACATCACCTTTGAGGATATGTGCAAGGTATTCGGCATTCCCAAGCTGCGCAAGAAGGCGCACTTCTGCGCCATTCCTTCCACTTCCGGCACTGCCACCGAGGTCACCGCATTCTCCATCATCACCGATTACAACAAGGGCATCAAGTATCCCATCGCCGACTTTGAGATCACCCCGGACATCGCCATCGTCGACCCCGACCTGGCCGAGACCATGCCCAAAAAGCTGGTGGCTCACACCGGTATGGATGCCATGACCCACGCCATTGAGGCTTACGTCTCCACTGCCAACTGCGATTACACCGACCCGCTGGCCATCTTCGCCATCCGCATGATCCAGAAAGACCTGATCGACTCCTACAACGGCGATATGGCAAAGCGCGATTCGATGCACAATGCACAGTGCCTGGCCGGCATGGCCTTCTCCAATGCACTGCTGGGTATCGTTCACTCCATGGCCCACAAGACCGGCGCTGCCTTCGCAGATTACGGTGCACACATCATCCACGGCGCAGCCAACGCCATGTACCTGCCCAAGGTCATCGCTTTCAATGCCAAGGACCCCGTTGCCAAACAGCGCTACGGCTTCATCGCCGACGAGATGAAACTGGGCGGTGCCAACGACGACGAAAAGGTCGCACTGCTCATCCAGCATCTGCGCGGCATGAACGATGCACTGAACATTCCTCACTGCATCCAGCATTACGGCGCCGACAGCTATCCCTGCGAGCAGGGCTTCGTCCCCGAGGAAGTTTTCCTGGAGCGTCTGCCTGAAATCGCCAAGAATGCCATCGGCGACGCCTGCACCGGCTCCAACCCCCGGCAGCCTTCGCAGGAAGAGATGGAGAAGCTGCTCAAGTGCTGCTACTACGACACTGAGGTGGACTTCTGATCCCATCCAATGACTGAATCGTCCCGCTGCAAGTTCCGGGACACGGCAAGCCCCCGCACCGCCTACCTTCCGACGGTGCGGGGGCTTTGCGTTTGCCTGTCTTTCCGGCACACAAAAAACGGTGCAGACCCCTGCCATCCCGGCAAAAGGCCTGCGCCGTCTGTTTTGCTGTTTCTATTGCATTGCGTGTTCTCTGTCAGCGCCGTCTGCCCCTGTCGTCAAAGGTCCGCTTCAGGGCCCGCTCCGTGGCTGCAATGATGCCGAACAGCGGGATCAGCTGCACACAGCAGATGACCGCCCCTGCCGTGCCTGTTACCTCTTCCCCCTGCCCCAGCACCGGCAGCAGCGCCAGTACCGACAGCGGCAGCATGACCAGCCCCCACCGGAGCATCAACCGTCCCGAATAATGGTGAGCAAAGGTCCAGGTGTCCTGGTTGCGCATGGAGCGGGGCGTCCGGTAACCAAACAGGCCGTTGATCTCCCGCGGGGCATGTCTGGCAAACGTCCCGCCGAATCCGATCATGATGAGCGGCACCAGCAGGTCGGTTGCCAGCATGAAACACCAGAATGCCATACGTTCTGCCTTTCTTTCCGTGCCCTTTGCAGGCCCCGGGGCTTTTCCGCCCGCCGGGGTCTCCCTCCCGGGGCCGAGAGTATTTTCAACAGACAAGCGTCAAAATGTGCAATACTCCCGCTGTCATGGGGCATTTTCGCGTCATTTTTAAGTACATTCCGTTATATCTTATCCAAAATATACTGTTTGTATCTCGCTTTTTGTGTTTTGCGGTGGTACGCGGCTTTTCCGGGTGATCCGAAAACAGAACATGCGGCATGGCCTGCACGGGGAAATCGGCTCACACCTGTTCCCGCAAAAGTCCTGCCTGATAAGCTTCCAGCAGGTGCTCCAGATCGCTGATGAGGGTCATCTTTTCGGTTCCTTCATCGGTGTCGCGGACCAGGATACGACGGGGCGCCGCATAAATCTGCTCGCTGCGGGAGGCAATGTCCTCATCTTCCCGGATGGCTTTCTCAGCGCTCTCAAAAGGCTGATGGGTGCGCAGCGTCAGGCCGCGGCTGTTGTACACCAGGGTGTAGCCCGCAATGCCCGTCCGGCTGTGGTAGGCCCGGCAGAATCCGCCGTCGATGACGATGATCTTGCCCCCGCCCTTCACCGGGCTTTCCCCTTCAATGGCCCGCACCGGCACATGGCCGTTGATGATATGACAGCCTTCCCCTTCCAGACCGAACTTCTCAAGAATTTTATCGGCAGTCTCGGGGTACTGGATATGGCGGTAGTAGGGATTTTTGACCTCGGCATGGGTGGCCGGGTCGCCGATGTAAAGGCGCTCAAAGGTGGTCATGGCGCTGCGGCCGAAAATCGGTGACAGGCGCCCGCACCACAGATACCACAAAAAATCCTGCCCGGCCTGACGCCGGGGGCTGTCCGGGGCGGCAAAATAGCCTTCCCGGGCACGGCGGTCGCAGTAATCAAACAATGCTTTGCCGGAATAGCTTTCGCCCTCAAAGGTCTCGGCGGCAAAGTCGCCGTCCTCGGTCATGGGAACCGCACCATGGAACAGCAGATTGCCGTTGAATACCTTATAGACCGCTCCCTTGGCATAGAGGAACTTGACCTGCCGCTGCAGGCGCTCGCTCTCCCGGAAGGAACGCACCAGCCCCTGCAGGACCTCCTCCTCCCGGTCGGTCAAACGGCTGGGGCAGGCCGGGTCCACCGTGGGAAACGCCGGGTCCAGCAGCGGGTAGACCTTGCCGCCGCAGCGCACCGTTCCCGCCGCGTAGTCGATCTGATTGAGATAGTCCCGGCTGGCACACTCAAAATCGGGATTGCGGGCAATGACCTGGGCTTCCAGTTTGAGCATGATGATGGTGACGGCCTTGTGCATCCGCGCTGTGCGGGCGATGGCCTCGGGGCCCGGCTTGGTGCGCGGATCAATATGAGGACGCCAGTGTTCCACATCGGTATCGGCATAGAGATGCTCCGCCAGATGCTCCAGCGGGCGCAGGTTGATACCGTAGCCGTTCTCCAGCGTGGCAAGATTGTTGTAGGCTACCGTCGTCTTGAGCACCGTGAAAATGCAGATGGGACTGCCTGCCGCTGCGCCCATCCAGACCACATCGTGGTTGCCCCACTGGATGTCCACGTCATGATGCTCGATCAGGCGGTCCAGAATCTGATCCGGCCGGGGGCCCCGGTCAAACAGGTCGCCCACAATATGCAGCCGGTCCACCGCCAGCCGCTTGATGACCTCGCAGAAGCGGATGATGTAGGCATCTGCCCGGTCATGGCGGATGATACTGTCGATGATCTGGCCGTAGTACAGGTCCTTGTCGTGATCCTCAAAGTGGGCGTGAAGCAGCTCGTCGATGATATGCCCGCAGTTGGCCGGAAGGCAGCGGCGAACATGGTCCCGTGTATGTTTGCTGGACACAAACCGGCACAGCTCAATCAGCCACAGGAGATTTCTGCGGTACCAGGCATCCAGATCAGACTGTTTTGCCTTGAGTTCGGGCAGCTTCTGGTTGGGATAGTAGACAAGCGTGGCCAGCTCGGCACGCTCGGTATCGGGCACGTCCTCTCCCAACACAGTGTCGATCTTTTCGCGGATGACTCCCGACGCGCTGTTGAGGATGTGAATGAACGCCTCGTTCTCGCCGTGAAGGTCGCTCATAAAATGTTCGGTGCCTTTGGGCAGCCGAAGCAATGCTTCCAGATTGATGATCTCACTGGATGCCGCTGCAATGGTAGGGTATTTTTCCGCAAGCACACGCAGGTATCGAAGCTGTTCCGGCGTGGGTGCTGTGACATCGGGCATGAACGGACCTCCTGCAATTAATTTGATGAATCCTCCGGCTCAGTCCAGCGGCGGCGGAGTGGTGCGCAGCAGCTGGATGCCTGCTCCCAACAGATTCGGCCCCAGATGAACCGCCAGGGTGGCGCTCAGGCTGCCGTGGATGATCTGATGATAACCCGGCATCCGCTTTTTGAGCTGTTCCTCCAGGCGGCGGCCTTCCTCGGGCACACCGCCGTCGCAGACGACCAGGTTAAAGGCAGGCGTCACCGGGGCATCGGCACGGATCTTTTCCACCAAGTCCAGCAGCTTGGCCTGCACTGCATTGCGGCCGCGCACCTTGGCTGCCGTGGTGATGACCCCCTCCCTGTCAAACATCAGAATAGGCTTGATCTGCAAAAGGGCACCCGCCACCGCCGTAGCCCGGCCGATCCGTCCGCCCCGGCGCAGATATTCCAGCGTATCCAGAGAGAACAGCGCGGTGGTATCCTCGATGAGCTGGGCCGTGAGTTTTTTCAGAGGCTCAAACTCCATGCCGGCCACGGCATACTGCGCCACCTGTACAGCCTGAATGCCCACACCGATACTGGCGCTCTTAGTGTCGAACACGGCAATGTCCAGGTCGGTGCGCTCTTTGGCGATGAGGCGCAGCTGATTGGCTGTGCCCGAAAGCGCTCCCGCCAACGGCAGAACGATCACCTGGGTATATCCCGCCCGAGCAATGGCATCCAGGGTAGCGTCGATATCTGCACGCATGGGCAGGCTGGTCTTGAAGGTTTCGTCGGGCTGGCGGCGGTAGACTTCCTCCACCGTAATGTCGATCCCGTCGCGGTACTCCTGCCCGCCGCAGCTGATGACCAGTGGCAGTCGAAAAATGGGATACTTCTTGAAATATTGTTGCGGCAGGTCACAGTTGGAGTCCGTCAATACGGCGATTTTTCCCGGCTGTGTCATGGTCATTCGGCTCCTCTCCTGTTCCCGCAGGGACGGGAACGCATTCCTGATTCAGTTTTTGCTGTTTTGGCAGGGATGGCAAACATCCCCCGGCGATTGTCTTACATCGTCAGCTCCTGCATGGCAGCCATGAGCGGCGGGATCAGCTGTTTTTTGCGGCTGACCACGCCGGGCAGCACCGCCTTGCCGTTTTCCGGCTCCACGTGGAAGGCCGCACGCACGATTTTTTCGGCATCGTGGCCGGTAAACATGAGATCGGTGCTCTGTTTCTGCACATCGGTAAACATATAGAATACCATGGGCAGCGCATGATGACCCGCGGCCTCGGGCAGGTAGGGCCCCACCAGAGCCTCCGCCGCCGAGCGGGATTTTTCAGTCATATAGCTGCTCTGGCCCACGCCAAACTTGACATCGCCCCGGCTGAACACCTTGAAATCGGAAACAAAGACTTCCTCTGCCGTCTTGCCGGTCAGGTCGCCGCCCGCCTCAAACATCTGCTCGGCATAGGACTGGATGTCCTCTCCGGCAATGCGGGCCAGGGCATTGGCTGCCTGCTCATCCTGAGGGGTAGAGGTGGGCGAACGGAACATCAGCGTATCGGACAGAATGGCCGACAGCAAAAGTCCCGCAATCTTCTTGGGGATATCCACCTCGTTTTCCAGGTACATCTGGAAAACGATGGTGGCGGTACAGCCCACCGGCACATTGCGGAAATACACCGGCGCCGTGGTCTCCAGCGTGCCGATGCGGTGATGGTCGATGATCTCCAGGATCTCCGCCTGGGCCAGTCCGTCCACCGCCTGGGTCTTTTCGTTGTGGTCCACCAGAATGATCTGCTTGCGGTGCAGGTTCAGCAGGTTCCGGCGGGAGACCACGCCGCAGTACTTGCCGTTTTTGTCCAGAATGGGGAAATACCGGTGGCGCACGCTGGCCATGACCCGGCGGGCATCCTCGATGGGGGTATCCACGCTGAACTTGAGCAGATCCTTCACCCGCATGAAATGCCGCACCGGGGCCGACTGGCTGACCAGGCGGGCGGCGGCATAAATATCGTAGGGAGTGATGATGATGCTGCATCCCTTCTCCCTCGCCAGCGTCTCAATGGTGCGGGGCGCCGCCTTGCCGTTACAGATGACGATACAGCCGGCGTCGCACTCAATGGCGCAGAGCTGGGTGTCGTACCGGTTGGAGACCAGAACCAGATCGCCGGGCTTGAGCTGTTCCTCCATGACATCGGGGCTGCCGCCGATGTAAATGTTGCCGCCCACCTCGGCGTCGGGGTCACCCACGACCATCTCACCATCCAAGGTGGCCAAAACATTGCGGTAGCTGGTATGCGCATCCGCCAGCACGCCGGTATCCATCAGGTCCATGTTGGCGTTGGCAATGTCCTTGACTGTGATGAGGCCCAGAAGCTCGTCCTCCGCATCGGTAACACAGAGGGTATCGATCTCGGTATCCCGCATCATGCTCCACGCCGCCTTGACGCTGAGCTCCCGGTCAATGCCCGGCTGACGGCGGATGTCGATATCCTTGATCTGCGGGCTGACATCGGTGCACAGACGCGGCGGCTCCACATCGAAATGCTTGAGCACGAATTCGGTTTCCCGGTTGAGCTGACCGGCACGGCGGGGCTCACAGGCCATCTCGCTGGCCTGGTTTTTCAGATAAGCATAGGCAATGGCAGAGCAGATCGAGTCGGTATCGGGATTGACATGGCCGATCACGTTGACCTTGCGCCACACATTGGCGGCAGGCATTTTCTGCATAGGAAAACTTCCCTCCCTGTAAAAACAGTGTACAGCACTATTTATTGCGCTTTGCCGCATTCCCGCGGCATACAGGCGATTATTTCTGTATACTTTATTATAACATGGAAAAACTCCTTTTGCGATTCTTGACAAGGCTTACATGCTGACGTAAAATTATGCTGTATACTTATCTACGGCAGTGTGCCGTATCCGGGCACCAACGAGGAAATAGAAAGTGTAAAGAGGTATCGCACAGTTATGGTAAGAGAAAATCTTCGCAACATTGCCATCATCGCGCACGTTGACCATGGCAAGACTACCCTGGTCGACCAGATGCTGAAGCAGTCCGGTGCGTTCCGTGCCAACCAGCAGGTTGCCGAGCGTGTCATGGACTCCGGCGACATCGAGCGTGAGCGCGGCATCACCATCCTGGCCAAAAACTGCTCCTGCGTTTACAACGATGTCAAGATCAATATTGTCGACACCCCCGGCCACGCCGACTTCGGCGGTGAGGTCGAGCGTGTTCTCAAAATGGTCAACGGTGTTCTGCTGCTGGTCGACGCGGCTGAGGGCTGCATGCCTCAGACCCGTTTCGTCCTGCAGAAAGCTCTGCAGCAGAACCTGTCCCTGGTCATCGCCGTCAACAAGATCGATCGTCCCGACGCCCGCATCAAGGAAGTCATCGACGAGATCCTGGAACTGCTGATGGATCTGGGTGCTACCGACGAGCAGCTGGACAGCCCCATGGTCTTCTGCTCCGGCCGCAACGGCACCGCCAGCTACGACTGGACCCATCCGGAGGAAGGCACCGACCTCAAGCCCCTGTTCGATACCATTCTGAAATATGTTACCCCGCCCGAGGGCGAACCTGACGAACCCATGCAGATGCTGGTCTCCAGTGTGGACTACAACGAGTTCGTCGGCCGCATGGGTGTGGGCCGTGTGCAGAACGGCGTCATCAAGGTCGGCCAGAACGTTCAGGTCTGCGACTGGCACAACCCCGATGTCCGCCTGACCGGCCGCATCACCAAGCTGTTCGACTTCAAGGCCAACGGCCGCGAGCCCATCGAGCAGGCTGAGGCCGGCGATATCGTCGCCTTTGCCGGTCTGCCCGACATCACCATCGGCAACACCATCTGCGACCCCGCCAAGGTTCAGCCCCTGCCCTTCGTCAAGATCAACGACCCCACCGTGGAGATGACCTTCTCGGTCAACGACAGTCCCTTTGCCGGCAAGGAGGGCAAGTATGTCACCTCCCGCCAGATCCGTGACCGTCTGTTCCGCGAACTGCTGAAGGACGTAGCCCTCAAGGTGGAGGATTCCGCCACCACCGACTCCTTCCGCGTTATGGGCCGCGGTGAGATGCATCTGTCCATCCTCATCGAGACCATGCGCCGGGAAGGCTACGAGCTGCAGGTCTCCCCTCCCCATGTCCTGACCCATGAGGAGGACGGCAAGACCATGGAACCTATGGAGCGCGTGGTCATCGACGTGCCTGAGATGTATCAGGGCGCCGTCATGACGGCTCTGGGTGCCCGCAAGGCCCTGCTGGTCAACATGCAGCTCATGAACAGCCGCACCCGTCTGGAATTCCGCATGCCCAGCCGCGGCCTGTTCGGCTACCGCAGCCAGTTCCTCACCGATACCCACGGTGAAGGCGTCATGAACACCATCTTCGACGGCTACGACGAGTGGCAGGGTGAGATCGCCACCCGTTCCAGCGGCTCCCTCATCAGCTTCGATACCGGCACCGCCGTCACCTACGGTCTGTTCAACGCCCAGCAGCGCGGCACCCTTCTCGTCGTCCCCGGTGAGAAGGTCTACGAGGGCGAGGTCGTGGGTTACACCCCCACCGGCGAGGACATCACCGTCAACGTCTGCAAGACCAAGCACCTGACCAACACCCGCGCTTCCGGCAGCGACGACGCCCTGCGTCTGACCCCTGTCTCCAAGCTGAGCCTGGAAGCCTGCCTGGAGTTCCTGGCTCCCGACGAACTGCTGGAGGTCACTCCCGAGAACCTGCGTATCCGCAAGCGCATTCTCGACCATGACCTGCGCATGAAAGCCACCAGCAAGAAGAACAAATAAGAGCATTGGCTCTTTCTCCCCTGCACCTGCCCGGTGCGGGGGATTTTTTTATCCATGCACGGGCGGGAGGGGATTGACAGGCACAGTACTGTGTAGTACGATGTATATAGCTTAGCAAAGTACATCTGTTGATACAGGGAGGGCTTGCCATGAATCTGGAAGATTGGCGCAGTCAGATCCGGCGGGGCACGCTGGAATACTGCATTCTGTTGATTTTGCACTGCGGCCCCTGCTACGGATACGGCATTTTGCAGCGCCTGGGTCAATCCGCCGTCACCACCGCCACCGAGAGCACCGTCTATCCCCTGCTGCGGCGGCTGCAGAAAGACGGATATCTCTCCGCCAGCTGGCAGGATTCCGCCGAAGGGCTGCCGCCCCGCAAATACTACGCCCTGACTCCCGCCGGGGAGGAATATCTGCAGGCCATGAATGCCGACTGGGACAGTCTGCTGAAAATGGTGGCTCTGCTGAAAGAGGAGGAATAAACTATGGAGAATGTGCTGGAACAGTATCTGAACACCGTTGACCGCAAGCTTCGTCCCTTGCCGACTTCCGAGAGGGTGGACATTGTCAAGGAGATCAAGAGCACCATGCAGGAGATGGAGGCGGAGGGCCTGACGCCGGATGCCATCACAAAACGGCTGGGCGCTCCCGACCAGCTGGCCCGGGCCTACCTGTCCGACCTGCTGACCAGGCCGCAGCGCAGCGGATGGCAGAAGCTGCTGACCGTGCTGGCCTTTTACAGTGTGGTGGGACTGAGCGGCATGTTTGTCATCCCCATTCTGGGCATCTGTGCACCGGCGTTTTTCCTCTGCGGGGTGGCGGTCCCGCTGGCCGGCCTGGCGAACTGTCTGTTCCGGTATCTGCTGGGTGTCCAGGTTCCCTGCCTCACGGTGCAGCTGGGGCCCTACACACCCCCGCCGCTGCTGGGCTTTGCCTGCACACTGGTGGCAGGCGGGCTGCTGTTTCTGCTGGGCCGCGCCTGCTGGTGGCTGCTGGTGCGCTACCTGAAGGCAGTGGGAACCACCAAAAGCAGTCTGTCCGTGTAAGTCCGGTTGGATACAAAAAAGGCAGGACCTGTCCGTTGGGGCAGGCCCTGCCTTTTGCTGTATTGCGTTGTCAGGACAGCTCAAACATACCGTTGTAGAGCTGGTAATACTCGCCTTTCTGGGCGAGGAGTTCCTCGTGGCCGCCGCGCTCGACGATCTGGCCGTGCTCCAACACCATAATAGCGTCGGCGTTGCGCACAGTGGACAGCCGGTGGGCAATAACAAAGACGGTACGGCCCTCCATCAGCTGATCCATGCCCTTCTCAATGAGGGCTTCGGTGCGGGTATCGATGGAGGAAGTCGCCTCGTCCAGAATCAGCACCGGCGGATCGGCCACCGCCGCCCGTGCAATGGCCAGCAGCTGGCGCTGGCCCTGGCTCAGGCTGGCGCCGTCCGAAGTGATGCGGGTCTGATACCCCTGGGGCAAACGGCGGATGAAGGAATCGGCGTTGGCGATCTTTGCCGCCCGGACCACCTCCTCATGGGTGGCATCCAATTTGCCGAAGCGGATATTTTCCTCGATGGTACCGGTGAACAGGTGGGTATCCTGCAGGACGATGCCCAGGCTCCGGCGCAGCGAGTCCTTCTCGATCTCCCGAACGTCGATGCCGTCGTAGGTGACGCTGCCGTCATCAATGTCGTAAAACCGGTTGATAAGGTTGGTGATGGTGGTCTTGCCCGCACCGGTGGAGCCCACAAAGGCAATTTTCTGGCCCGGTTTGGCGTAGAGGCTGACATGCTTAAGGATAGTGTGGTCCTTGTCATAGCCGAAGCTCACATCATGGAACCGCACGTCCCCCCGCAACGGCTCCAGAGTGCCGTCCGGCTTCTGCCAGGCCCAGCGCCCGGTCTTTTCCTCGCAGGCGATAAGGGCGCCGTTTTCCTCCCGCACATTGACCAGGCGGATGTTGCCCTCGTCCACCTCAGGCTTCAGGCTCATGGCCTCAAAGATGCGCTCGGCGCCGGCCATGGCCGCCAGCAGGAAATTGCTCTGCTGGGTAAACTGGTTGATGGGCATGGCCGCCTGCCGGACAAACACCAGATAGCTGGCCAGGCTGCCGATATCGGTCATGCCGTTGAGGGCCATAATGCCGCCCAGAACGGCTACCAGTGCGTAGTTGATGTAGGAGATGCTGACCACCGCAGGGACCATGGTGGCGGCATAGCTCTGGGCACCGGTGCCGGCCACCCGCAGGGATTCGTTCTTCTCCCGGAAAACGCGCTCGTTTTCCACCTCATGGTTGAAAACCTTGACGACCTTCTGGCCGGTGACCATCTCTTCGATGTAGCCGTCCAGATCGCCAAGACTGGCCTGCTGGCGGGTATAGTAGGATTTGCTGCGGCGTCCGCTGTACCGGATGTACAGGAACATGGCCGCATAGCCCACCACCACCAGCAGCGACAGCTGCCAGTTGAGCACAAACAGCATGATGAGGGTGCCGGTCATCTGGATGAAGCTCTGGATGACCATGGCAAAGCTGTTGTTGAGGGCGTCCGCCACCGTGTCCACATCGTTGGTGAAATAGCTCATGGTGTCGCCATGGCGCTGGGTATCAAAAAAGCGCAGGGGCAGGGTCTGGATATGCGCAAACAGATCCCGGCGGATATCATAGAGGACCTTCTGGGCAGCGTGGACCATGGTCTGCGTGTAGCCGAATGCAGCCAGCACGCCCACCCCGTAGATGGCGGCCGTCACCGCCACGCCGCGGACAAGGGCTGCCCCATCTCCCGCTCCCACGCTGTTGACCACGGGGCGGATCATGTAGGTGCCCAGCAGGTTGCCCAGGGCGCTGATGGTGACCAGTACGGCGACGATCAGAAACAAAAACTTGTGCCGGCCCATATAGGACAGCAGGGTTTTCAGCGTAAAGCCAAGGTTTTTGGGGCGCTTACCCGATAGAGCTCTGGCCATGTTCACCGCCTCCTTTCATCTGGGATGCATAGATTTCCTGGTAAATGGGATCGCTTTGGAGCAGCTGGGCGTGGGTCCCTGCCGAGTGGATGCGGCCGTCGTCCAGCACAATGATCTTGTCGGTATCCATGACCGAAGTGATGCGCTGGGCAATGATGATCTTGGTCATACCGGTCATCTTGGCCAGGGCTCCGCGGATGCGGGCCTCGGTGGCGGTATCCACCGCGCTGGTGGAGTCGTCAAAAATCATGATCTTGGGCTTTTTCAGCAGGGTGCGCGCAATGCAGAGACGCTGCTTCTGTCCGCCCGAAACGTTGACGCCCCCCTGTCCCAGATCGCTGTCCAGTCCGCCGGGCATCCGTTCCAGAAACTCGTCGGCGCAGGCGGCGCGGCAGGCAGTCCAGAGCGTTTCGTCGTCGGCATCGGGATCACCCCAGCGGAGGTTCTCCCGCACCGTGCCCGAAAACAGCACGTTTTTCTGCAGCACAATGCCCACGGCATCCCGCAGGGTAACCAGGTCGTACTCCCGCACATCCCGGCCTCCCACCAGGACCTGGCCTTCGGTGGCGTCGTACAGGCGGGGGATCAGCTGCACCAGCGTGGTCTTGGCCGAGCCGGTGCCGCCCAGAATGCCCACCGTCTGGCCAGAGGCAATATCCAGGTCAATGCCGGACAGGGCATACTCCCGGGCATCGGGATGATACTTAAAGGAGACGCCCCGGAAGGAGATACTGCCGTCCTTGACTTCCGTGACGGCATGGGCGGGGGATGTGAGCTCCACCTGCTCGTCCAGCACCTCCGCCACACGGTGGGCACTGGCCAGGGAGCGGGTCATGAGAAGAAAGACGTTGGAGATCATCATCAGTGAATTCATGACCTGCAGCACATAGCTCAAAAAGCCGGTGAGCTTGCCCACTTCCAGCTCGCCCCGCAGGATCATGCCGCCGCCGAACCACAGGATCATGACGGCGGCCGCATACATGGTGAACTGGAACGCCGGCAGATTGAGCACCGCTGTGCGGAAGGTATCCTGGCTGACATCCATGAGTTCATGGTTGACCTCCCGGAACTTGTCCTCCTCGTACTCTCCGCGGACAAAGGCCTTGACGGCGCGGATGGCGGTAAGGCATTCCTGCACCACATTGTTCAGATGATCCATTGCCACCTGCAGCCGGCCATACATCGGCGCGATCCGGCGCAGAATGCAGACCAGCACCACTGCCAGCACCGGCGTACAGACCAGAAACACCAGGGCCAGCCTGGCGTTCATCCAGAAGGAAAGCCCCACCCCCATGACCAGCATGACGGGGCCGCGGACCATGGGACGGAAGCCGCCGTTGATGGCGTTCTGCAGCACCGTCACATCGGTGGTCATGCGGGTGACCAGAGACGAAGTCTCAAAATGGTCCAGATTGCCGAACGCGTATTTCTGGACCTTGGCATACTCCGCCTCCCGGATACGGGCCCCCAGGCCATAGGACGCCCGGGCCGCATAGCGCGCATAGAGCAGGCCGGTCAGCAGAGAGAGCAGCGCACAAACGGCCATCTGCACCCCTTTTTGAAGAATAATGCCCACATCCCCCGACGCTACGCCCACATCAATGATGTCGGACATCAGCACCGGTATGATGAGTTCAAAGGATGTCTCGATCACAACCAGCGCAGCCCCCAGCCACAGATCCCGGCGGTAGGGGCCCAGATACCCAAACAGACGTTTCAAATCCTTCATGTTACCATCCTCACTCCCGCGGTTTCCTCAAATTGTGATGGGCCCGTGTCAGATATTCGGCAAACTTTTTCTGCTCCTCTGCGGAAAACCCCTCCAGCATCCGCTGTTCCAGCTCGTCACAACAGCCTTCCCAGCTCCGGGCGGCGGCTTTTCCCTTATCGGTCAGCTCCACCACACCGGTACGCCGGTCGCAGCGGTCGGCTGTCCGGCGGATAAAGCCGCCCTTTTCCAGAGAATCCAGCATCCGGCACACTGCCGCGGGGTCGATCTCAAAATAATCGGCCAGGCATTTCTGACTGCAGCAGCCGTGCTGGTCCAGATAAGCAATCAATTTGGGCTGCCCGGTGCCCAGCCCCAGTGCCGCACCTTTCGGCCGCAGAAAGGACCGCTGGGCATGAAACGCCCGGTACAAAAGCAGATGGAAAGTCTGTTCCACATCTGTCCCTCCATTCTTGATACATCAATCATTGATATATCAATCATTAATTCCATTATAACCCGGCCCTTACCATTGTCAACTGTTGGGGCCGGGTTTCACTGTAACATCATATTCGGGTCCGGCGCATCCGGGCAGGCAGAAGGGCATCCAGGCCGCCCCAGCAGAAGCTCAGGGCCAGATATCCCCCGCAGACCACCCCCGCCGCTCCGGCCAGTTTCAGCAGCTCCGATCCGGGCAGCAGGCACAGCGCGCCCAGCCCCAGCCCGGTGCAGAGAAGTCCGAACAGGGCAGGACGAACGAACCAGCTCCACCAGCCGGGCCGCATCCGTGCGCGGCGCAGCATACGCCGGGTATTCAGGGCAAAGGTCAGCAGGTTGGACGCTGCCATGATGCCCAGAAACGCCCAGATGCCGTACCGGGGCAAAAGCACCACAATGCCCAGAATGCGCAGAGCCGAGTCCAGCAGCGAATAGCGGAAGGTGGCAAGCTGTTCCCCCAGTCCTTTCAGGATACCGTCCACCATGCTTTCCAGATACATAAAGGGCGCCACCAGCCCCAGAACCCGGATATACTCCCCCACCTGTACATCCCCGTAAAGCAGCACCGCCGCCTCCTTGCCAAACAGCACAAAGCAGCAGCCCGCCAGCGCCGAGAACAGCCCTGCCATCCGCATGGTGCCGTCGATGAGCCGGGCCGTTGCTGCGGTATCCCTCCGGGCGTTGGCCCGGGCGATTTCCGGCATAAGCAGGCTGGACAGCGCCGACAAAATGGAGAACGGGAAAAACAGCAGCGGAATGGCCATGCCCTTGATGGCGCCGTACTGGGAGACAGCCTGGGTACGGTCCCCCAGGTAAAGGGTCAGGCAGAGAGGGATGAGGCTGCTCTCTGCCGCCTGAAGAACACTGGCCAGAATTCTGCTGCCCTCCACCGGCAGCAGGATTCCCGCCAGTTCCCGCCGGGTGTAAGGCCGCTGCCCGTCCCCGGCATCGGAGCGGAAAGCCGGGTCCTTCCCCGCAAAGCCCGCCATCACCGCGCAGGACACCGCCTCGCTGACGGTGTTGCCCACCAGCACCGCCGCACAGGCATACTCCGCCCCCCAGACAGCCGTCCGGCGCAGGGCCAGCCAGACAACACCCATCCGCACCAGCTGTTCAATGAGCTGGGCTACCGCGTTGGGCTCCACCCGCCGCCGGGCAAGGAAGCATCCCCGCAGGGCTCCCGCCACCGCCATAACAGGCAGGCTGGGCGCCAGGATCTTCAGGCTCAGCGCTCCCCGCACGTCGTGCAGCACATACCGGGCCAGAGGCTCCGCCAGTATCAGCTGGGCTCCCATGGCCGCAAACCCAAGCGCCCCCGCCGTGACCACCAGCCCGGACACGGTGCGTGCCATGCTGCGGCCCCGGGCAAGGCTCTGGGCGGCCAGCCGGGTGGAGGCCACATTCATGCCGGAGGATGCCAGCGAGACAAACACCATGTACACCGACAGGATCAGCTGATACAGGCCCATGCCCTCGCTGCCGATGCTGGACGCCACAAACACCCGGAAGGCCATGCCCAGCACCCGCAGCACCAGCCCGGACACGGTTAAGATCGCCGCATTTTTCAGGTAGACCCGGATCTGCATCTCTTACCGCCTCCCCCAGATGCCTTTGTGCCCACGGCCCTTTGTCATTCAGGCCACTGTATGCAGAGCGCCTCCCACGTATGCCTTGCCGCTCTGCATACCGGTATGGTAAAATGATGTCAGCTAGCGCCTCCGCTCGGGTATGGGTTTGCCCAAGACCGGGAGGCGGACCGTTTTCCACCATTCCACATCATTCTACAGAGAACCGAGGTAACAATCCATGCAGCAAAGCATTTCCTGTACGGTGGCCGAGGCCGCCGATTTTCTCCGCGCCCGTCTGCCCGCCACCCCCGACCTGGCCCTGGTGCTGGGCTCCGGTTTGGGTGAGCTGGCCGATGAGATCGAGTCCCCCGTCTGCATTCCCTACGGGGAGATCCCTCATTTTCCGGTATCCACCGCTCCCGGCCATGCGGGGCGCTTTGTCTGCGGCAGACTGAACGGCCGTCTGGTCCTGTGCATGCAGGGACGTTTTCACTATTATGAAGGCCACGACATGGCGGCCATTGCCCTGCCGGTGCGGGTGCTCAAAGCGCTGGGCTGCAAGGCGCTCATCCTGACCAATGCGGCGGGCGGCGTCAACTGGGATTTCTCGGTGGGAGATTTCATGCTCATCACCGACCACATCAACTTTATGGGTGCCAACCCGCTGCGTGGTGCCAACGATGACGCCATCGGCCCCCGCTTCTGCGATATGACCCAGGTGTACACCCCCGCCTTCCAGGAGGCTGCCCGCCGGGTGGCCGCACAGCAGGGCATCGCCTTGCGGGAGGGCGTCTATCTGGGCTACATGGGCCCCAGCTTTGAGACCCCCGCCGAGATCCGGGCCTTCCGCACCCTGGGCGCCGACGCCGTGGGCATGAGCACCGTGCCCGAGGCCATCGCCGCCTCCCACTGCGGCCTGCCGGTGCTGGGGGTCAGCCTCATCACCAACATGGCGGCGGGCATGGCGGGCAAGCGCCTGTCCGGCGACGAGGTCATCGAGATCGCCAACCAGCGCGGCCCTATCTTCCGCCGGTTCATCCGCACCGTGGCAGGCGAGCTGCCGCTGTGACCTTCGCCGCCTCTGTGCACGGCAAAACAGCATTCCTTGCCCGTTTTGGGGCAAAGGCGCGATGCTGCGGCATCTTTGTTTTGCCGCTGGCGTCGGACGGCCTTGCAATCCGAACGGCAAAGAGGTACACTATATGAGTTAACCCCCGCTGATCCGTCCGTACCCAAACGGCCGGGCCGCGGACCTTCATCAGGAAAAAGGAGAATCTGTCACCATGAGTGAAGCCTGCAACCACGACTGCAGCAATTGCAGCGCAAACTGCGAGAGCCGCGCGCCTCAGCACGAGCCTCCCCACGCGAAGAGCCATATCAAAAAGGTGATCGGCGTCGTGTCGGGCAAAGGCGGCGTCGGCAAGAGCATGACCAGCGCCATGCTGGCTGTTTCCATGCGCCGTCTGGGCTATAAAGTCGGCATTCTGGACGCCGACATCACCGGCCCGTCCATCCCCAAACTGTTCGGCGTCCATGGCCCCGCCACCGGCACCGATGACGGCATCAACCCCGTCAAGAGCCGGGTGGGCATCGACATCATGAGCATCAACCTGCTGCTGGACGATGAGGAAGCCCCTGTCGTCTGGCGCGGTCCCGTCATTGCGGGCGCCGTCAAGCAGTTCTGGCAGGATGTCATCTGGGAAGATGTGGACTTTATGTTCGTCGACATGCCTCCGGGAACCGGCGACGTGCCCCTCACCGTCTTCCAGACCCTGCCGGTGGACGGCATCATCATCGTCTCCAGCCCTCAGGAGCTGGTGGGCATGATCGTGGGCAAGGCTGTCCAGATGGCCCAGATGATGCATGTGCCCACCCTGGGCATTGTGGAGAACATGAGCTACGCCGTCTGCCCCGACTGCGGCAAGCACATTTCCGTCTTCGGCGAGAGCCATGTGGATGAGACCGCCGCCAAGTACGGTCTGCCCGTGCTGGCCAAGATGCCCATCGATCCCGAGCTGGCCAAGGAGGCCGACGCCGGCATGATCGAGACCTTTGCCGGGGATTACCTGGACGGCGCCGCCAAGGCTGTGGCCGCCCTGCTGAAAAAGTAAGCTTTCCCGCCTGCGCCCCCAAGGAGCAACATATGAAGAAATTTCTCGAGGAGTTCAAGACCTTTGCCCTCAAGGGCAACGTGGTGGACATGGCCGTCGGTGTTATCATCGGCGCGGCATTCCAGGGGATCGTCAACTCGCTGACCAACGATATCCTCAACCCGCTGCTGGGCATTGCCTTCTCCACCGACTTCAGCAATGTGGTCATCCCCCTGCCCAACGGCGCCGACCCGCTGTGTGTGGGGTCCTTTATTTCAGCGGTCATCAACTTTGTCATCATGGCCTTTGTGCTGTTCTGTCTGGTCAAGGCCATGAACCGCCTGAGGGACTTCGGGCGCCGCAAACCCGCTCCGGCAGCCAAAGCGGAACCGGAAAAGCCTGCCGCCCCCACCCAGGAGGAGCTGCTGGCCGCCATTCTGGCCGAGCTGCGCGCCCAAAACGCCGCCGAGGCTGCCGCGCAGGAACAGGAACCGGCTCTGACCCAATGAGCCGCCGGACTGCCGGCCGCCTGTTTTTGGCATAGGTATGGATTTTCTGTGCAAATTTTGCATGGCTCTTGCCAAATCCGTTTTCTTATGCTATAGTAGTTCACACGAACAAGGATGTTCTGCCAAGAGGGTATTGTGCCCTCCGGCAGGGCATCCTTTTCTTTATATGCGGCGCTCAGCGCCGCTGTATGGTGAGGAAAGGAGATCGGGAGTATGGAAAATTTCACGGACCGCAATACCCCCGCCGGGCTGTATGACCCGCGGTTTGAACATGACAACTGCGGCATCGGCGCAGTTGTGGACATCAAGGGCCGCAAGAGCCACAAGGTGCTGGACGATGCCCTGCAGATCGTAGAGCATCTGGAGCACCGCGCGGGCAAAGATGCCGAGGGCAAGACCGGCGACGGTGTGGGCATCCTGCTGCAGATCAGCGACAAGTTCTTCCAGAAGGTCGCCGCAGCCGAGGGTATTACCCTGGGCGGCGAGCGCGAGTACGGCGTTGGCATGTTCTTTTTCCCCCAGGACGAACTGCAGCGCAAGCAGGCAAAAAAGCTGTTTGAGATCGTATGCCAGAAGGAGGGTCTGACCTTCCTGGGCTGGCGCAGCGTTCCCACCTGCCCGGACGTTCTGGGCAGCAGTGCCCGGGACTGCATGCCCAGCATCTGGCAGGCCTTTGTGGGCAAGCCGCCCCGGCTGGAGAAGGGCATTGCCTTTGACCGCCGCCTGTATGTGGTGCGCCGCGTCTTTGAGCAGAGCTGCCGCAACACCTATGTGTGCAGCCTGTCCAGCCGCACCATCGTCTACAAGGGCATGTTCCTGGTCAACGAGCTTCGCCTGTTCTACCCCGATTTGCAGGACAACGATTACGAGAGCGCCATCGGCATGGTGCACAGCCGCTTCTCCACCAACACGGCTCCCAGCTGGAACCGCGCCCATCCCAACCGCTTTATCCTGCACAACGGCGAGATCAACACCATCCGCGGCAACGTGGATACCATGCTGGCCCGGGAGGAGACCATCGCCAGCCGTTACCTCAAGGACGACATGGGCAAGATCCTGCCCATCGTCAACCAGGGCGGCAGCGACTCCGCCATGCTGGACAACACCCTGGAGTTCCTGGTCATGAACGGCATGGAACTGCCCCTGGCCGTCATGGTGACCATCCCCGAGCCGTGGTCGAACAACAAGAGCATGGACCCCAAGAAGCGGGACTTCTATCAGTACTACGCCACCATGCTGGAGCCCTGGGACGGCCCTGCCTCCATCCTCTTCTCGGACGGCGACATCATGGGCGCCGTGCTGGACCGCAACGGTCTGCGTCCCAGCCGGTACTATATCACCAGGGACGGCCGCCTCATCCTCTCCAGTGAGGTAGGCGTGCTGGACATTCCCGCCCGGGACATCGTCAAGAAGGACCGTCTGCGCCCCGGCAAGATGCTGTTGGTGGATACCGTCAAGGGCGAGCTGGTGGACGACGATCAGCTCAAGGCCGACTACGCCTCCCGCCAGCCCTACGGCGAATGGCTGGACCGCAATCTGGTGGACCTGGGCAGCCTGAAGATTCCCAACCGCAAGGTGCCCTCCCACTCCCATGAGGACCTGGTCCGCCTGCAGAAGGCCTTCGGCTACCGGTATGAGGATGTCTCCACCATGATCCTGCCCATGGCCAAAAACGGCTCCGAGCCGGCGGGCGCCATGGGCAGCGACACCCCGCTGGCCGTTCTGAGCCATACCCATCCCCCGCTGTTCAACTACTTCCAGCAGATGTTCGCCCAGGTCACCAACCCGCCCATCGACGCCCTGCGGGAGAAGATCATCACCTCCACCACCGTCTACGTGGGCGCTCAGGGCAACCTGCTGGAAGAGGACAGCGAGAACTGCAAGGTCCTCAAGATCAACAACCCCATTCTAACCGAGACCGATCTGCTCAAGATCAAGGCCATGAACGTCCCGGGCTTCAAGGTGGAGACGGTGTCCATCTGCTACTACAAGAACACCGATCTGGAGCAGGCCATCGACCGCCTGTTCGTGGATGTGGACCGCGCCTACCGCGACGGTGCCAACATCCTGATCCTCTCCGACCGGGACATTGACGAGTACCACGTGGCCATCCCCAGCCTGCTGGCTGTGGGCGCCGTCTCCAAGTATCTGGTCCGCACCAAGAAGCGCACCGCCATGGCGCTTATCCTGGAAAGCGGCGAGCCCCGACTGGTCCACGACTTCGCCACCCTGCTGGGCTACGGCGCCTGCGCCATCAATCCCTATCTGGCACAGGAGACGGTGGGCGAACTGATCTCCGAGGGGCTTCTGGACAAGGATTACTACGCCGCCGTGGACGACTACAACCACGCCATCCTGGCGGGCATCGTCAAGATTGCCTCCAAGATGGGCATTTCCACCATCCAGTCCTACCAGGGCAGCCAGATCTTCGAGGCTCTGGGCGTGAGCAAGGAAGTGGTGGACAAATACTTCACCAACACCGTCAGCCGTGTGGGCGGCATCACTCTGCAGGACATCCAGAACGATCTGGAGCAGCGGCACCAGAAGGCCTTTGACCCTCTGGGTCTGGGAACCGGCAGCGAGCTGGTCAGCCTGGGTGCCCACAAGTTGCGCAGCGGCCGTGACAGCGAGCAGCACCTCTATAACCCCCTGACCATCCATCTGCTGCAGCAGGCCTGCTGGACCGGCGACTACAGCAAGTTCAAGCAGTACACCGACGCCATCTCCCACACCGGCGATGACGAGATGCATCTGCGCAGTCTGCTGGAGTTCAACTATCCCGAGCAGGGCGTACCCATCGAGGAAGTGGAGAGCGTCGACGACATCGTCAAGCGGTTCAAGACCGCGGCCATGAGCTACGGCGCTCTGTCCGACGAGGCCCACGAGTGCATGGCCATCGCCATGAACCGTCTGGGCGGCAAGTCCAACACCGGTGAGGGCGGCGAGCCCGAGGAGCGCTTCGGCACCGAGTCCAACTCGGCCATCAAGCAGGTGGCTTCCGCCCGGTTCGGCGTCACCAGCAAGTATCTGGTCAGCGCCAAGGAGATTCAGATCAAGATGGCTCAGGGCGCCAAGCCCGGCGAGGGCGGTCAGCTGCCCGGCGCCAAAGTCTACCCCTGGGTTGCCAAGACCCGCCACTCCACCACCGGCGTCGGCCTGATCTCTCCCCCGCCCCATCACGACATCTACTCCATCGAGGATCTGGCCCAGCTGATTTATGACCTCAAGTGCTCCAACCGCCGTGCGGCCATCAACGTCAAGCTGGTCAGCGAGGCCGGCGTCGGCACCATCGCCGCCGGCGTTGCCAAGGCGGGCGCCGAGGTTATCCTCATCTCCGGCTTCGACGGCGGCACCGGTGCTGCCCCCCGCAACTCCATCCACAACGCCGGTCTGCCCTGGGAGCTGGGCATCGCCGAGGCTCACCAGTGCCTCATCATGAACGGCCTGCGCTCCCGTGTGCGCATCGAGGCCGACAGCAAGCTGATGACCGGCCGTGATGTGGCCATCGCCGCCCTGCTGGGCGCCGAGGAATTCGGCTTCGGCACCGGCCCGCTGGTGGCCATGGGCTGCGTCATGATGCGTGTCTGCAACCTGGATACCTGCCCCATGGGCATCTGCACCCAGAACCCCGAACTGCGCAGGCGCTTCAAGGGCAAGCCGGAGTACGTCATGAACTTCATGCGCTTCATGGCTCAGGAACTGCGGGAGTATATGGCAAAGCTTGGCGTGCGCACCGTGGATGAGCTGGTGGGCCGCACCGATCTGCTCCGGGTCAAGGATGTGCCCGCCGGCAGCCGTGCCAGCGAGCTGAACCTTTCCGCCCTGCTGGCCAACCCGCTGGTGAAAAACAGCAGCATCCACTTTGATCCCAAGGATGTCTACAACTTCCAGCTGGAAAAGACCCCCGACATGCGGGTCCTCATGAAGAAGTTCAAGAAGTCCTTTGACATGGATCAGCCCAAGCCCGCTTCGGTGGAACTGACCGTGGGCAACACCGACCGTGCCTTCGGCACCATCTTCGGCAGCGAGATCACCCGCAAGTTCGGCAACACCCTGCCGGAGGATACCTTCCATGTCACCTGCCACGGCTACGGCGGTCAGAGCTTCGGTGCCTTCCTTCCCGCCGGCCTGACCCTGGAACTCATCGGCGACTCCAACGACTATATGGGCAAGGGCCTGTCCGGCGGCAAGCTCATCGTCTATCCCCCGGCGGAGGTCTCCTACGACCGCGGCGAGAACATCGTCATCGGCAACGTGGCTCTGTACGGCGCCACTGAGGGCAAGGCCTTCATCAACGGTGTGGCCGGCGAGCGCTTCTGCGTCCGCAACTCCGGCGCCACCGCCGTCGTGGAGGGCGTGGGCGACCATGGCTGCGAATATATGACCGGCGGCACCGTCGTCATCCTGGGCAAGACCGGCAAAAACTTTGCAGCCGGCATGAGCGGCGGCATTGCCTACGTCCTGGATGAGGACTGGGATCTGTACCAGCGCGTCAACAAGGACATGGTCAGCCTGGAACCCGTCGAGCACAAGTACGATGTCTCCCTGCTGAAAGATCTGATCCGCGAGCATGTGGAACTGACCGGTTCGCCCCGGGGCAAGGAAATTCTGGACAACTTTGGCGAGTATCTGCCCAAGTTCAAGAAGGTCCTGCCCCACGACTACGACAAGATGCTGCGCCTCATCGCCCAGATGGAGGAAAAGGGCGAGGACAGCGAACAGGCTCAGATCGAAGCATTCTACGCCATGAAGAACGCACAGTAAAGGAGGCAGCCGTATCATGGGAACACCCACAGGCTTTATGAAGTATTCGCGGCAGACCAGCACCGAGCTGCCGCCCAAAGAACGCATTACCAATTTCAACGAATTTCACGTCCCGCTGCATCGTGACGAGCAGCAGATCCAGGGCGCCCGCTGCATGGACTGCGGCGTCCCCTTCTGCCAGAGCGGCATGACCATCTGCGGCATGACCAGCGGCTGCCCGCTGAACAACCTCATCCCTGAGTGGAATGATCTGGTCTGTCAGGGACGGTGGGAGCTGGCTCTGCGCCGCCTGACCGCCACCAACCGCTTTCCCGAATTCACCAGCCGGGTCTGCCCCGCTTTGTGCGAGGCTGCCTGCACCTGCGGCATGACCACCGGCAATCCCGTCACTGTCAAGGAAAATGAGCACGCCATCATCGAGTACGGCTACAGCGCCGGGCTTTTGCCCCCCTGCCCTCCCTCCGACCGCACCGGCAAGCGGGTGGCGGTGGTGGGCGCAGGCCCTGCGGGTCTGGCTGCCGCCGACCTGCTCAACCTGCGCGGCCACACCGTCACCGTCTATGAGCGGGAAGACCGGGTGGGCGGCCTGCTGATGTACGGTATCCCCAACATGAAGCTGGAGAAATGGGTCATCGACCGCCGGGTGGAGCGCCTGGTCCAGGAGGGCGTCCAGTTCAGGACCGGCGCCAACGTGGGCGAAAACGTCTCCGCCGCCGAGCTCATGCAGGACAATGACGTTGTCCTCCTCTGCTGCGGCGCCAAACAGCCCCGGGACATCAGCGCCCCCGGCCGCGACGCTTCGGGCATCTACTTTGCAGTGGATTACCTGACCAGCGTCACCAAGAGCCTTCTGGACTCCAACTTTGCCGATGGAAAGGCCATCGACGCCAAGGGCAAGAAGGTCCTGGTCATCGGCGGCGGCGATACCGGCAACGACTGCGTGGGCACCGCCATCCGCCAGGGCTGCGAGGCCGTGGTCCAGCTGGAAATGATGCCCTGCCCGCCCGTGGAGCGTGCCCCCGGCAACGACTGGCCGGAATGGCCCAAGGTCCTCAAGACCGACTACGGCCAGCAGGAAGCCATCGCCGTCTTTGGCAGCGACCCGCGCCTTTACCAGACCACCGTCAAAGAGTTCTACAAGAACGAATCCGGTCAGGTCTGCGGCGCTCTCATCAGCAAGCTGGAGAGCAGGGTCGTGGATGAGGCCACCGGCCGCCGGGCCATGGTCCCCACGGGCGAGGAGTTCACCGTCGAGTGCGATCTGGTGCTCATTGCGGCGGGCTTTACCGGCTGCGAGAGCTATGTGGCCGAGGCCTTCGGCGCCGAGTTGACCAAGCGCGGCTGCGTGGCCGACCACGGATATCAGACCAGCGTCCCCGGCGTGTTTGCCTGCGGCGATATGCGCCGCGGCCAGAGCCTGGTGGTCTGGGCCCTGCGGGAAGGCCGTGAGGCCGCCGCTGCGGTGGATGAATATCTGATGGGCTACACCAACCTCTGACATTTTCTCCCCTGCCTTGTAACGGTACGTCACCATACGCCGAAAAAGCCGTGTTCCTCCGGGCTTTGCCCCGGAAAGGGCACGGCTTTTCCGGTATTTCTCCACAGACAAAAAAGGCCCGAAGCCTTCCGCAAAGAAGGCTCCGGGCTTTGTATTTTTGTTTCAGAACATCAGGAAACCGGAAGCTGGACCGTGGACTGAGGTTTTTCGGTATGTACCGCCTTGGGGTAGATCTGGAACATGCGGTCATTATCATAATGTTCGTCCAGATATACCTCCACAGCGTTCTGGGGCGGAACCCCCGCAACGCGGGCAGTGTAACGGGAAAGTGCCGCCGAGCTGACTGCCACATCCGCTGCCATAAAAATGACCAGCGCCCAGGTCAGCACCTTGCCGGGGCGCATGGGGATCTTCTCGATCCAGCGGGAGACATGGGGGTAAACGCCCCGGAACCACGCCACCGCCGCAATGCCCCAGAAGAAGCAGTACAGCAGGTTGATGCGCCCCGCCAGGTTGAAGGGAATGGCGCTGTAATCCCAGAACACCGTACCGAAGACGATCTCGGTAAAGACGCTGCACAGGTATTCATAGGCGCCGCCCAGCAGAGTTCCCACCACAAACAGGAAGGTGGAGGAGCGGTCTTTGTACCGGTAAAGCATGAGCGTAGCCAGGGCAATGGCCAGCCCCCACACGATGGAGAAGGGCCCCCACACCACGCTGGAGCGGCTCATCCAGTAGCCCGCCGTAATGCGGCAGAAAATGGTCTCTACAATGTCCCCCAAAAACGCGCCGATAAAAAACAGCAGCACGATTTTGTAAAAGCTGCACCCTTGAGCAAACACAGTGGGTTTGACCTTGGCTTTGGGGACAAAGCTTGCCTGGGGATGGGCCTTGACCATACGGCGCTCGGTACGGCCCAGGATCCAGTGGCCCATGCGCAGCGTCAGGGAGGCCAGCCGGTTGCTGACGGCCTCCACCTGCGGCAGGCGCTGGCGGATGCCCGCCATGGTGAGCAGGGTGTCCGCCAGGTCGATCAGGAACACAACGGTCAGCACGCCCAGCAGGATGCTGCCCAGAGGCTGCGGGATCAGCCGGACCAGATAGACCAGCAGCGGGTTGCCCCATTTGACCACCGCGATGCCCAAAAGGCCCCAGAGCACCGACACCGGAAGGGCAATGTATCCGTCCAGGTTAAAAGGCAGGTGCGAATAGTCCCACCATCGGCTATGGGAGGAATGCTCCAGAATATGCCCGGCGATCCACTCAATGACGGTGGCGTACAGGGCGCTGTACAGGAACAGGAAGAACAGGTTGCCCGCGATTTCGGACAACGTTACCGCGATCACCACGCCGGCAATGCCGTAGACGATACACAGCGGCCCGTTGATGACGCCTCGGTCTACATATTTCCGCTGTCGGATGGAGACAAACAGAATCTCCAATACCCAGCCGATAAATGAATAGGCAAAAAACAGCCATCCTAACTCATAAAACATCATGGCAACGGCCTCCCGTCTGGCAGACACCGTGGCATGCACAGCGCTGCGGCGCGCACAGCCGGTTTCGGCTGTACTGGGTCACTACAAACAATGCAATGGTATCATGCCGGACAGGGCAAGTCAATCCGTTTTTCGACAGACTCAGCACTTTGTCTCCCGACCTCCCCTTGCATTGTACGCACGGCGGCACTGTGATATACTTGGGGAGAATTCTGCGGTTCCCGGTTAGGTCCGCCTTAGGAGGAGTTTTCCATGCTTTTTATATGCTATCCCAACTGTTCCACCTGCAAAAAGGCGCGCGCTTTTCTGGATGGCCAGGGCGCCGACTTTACGGTCCGTGACATCAAGGCCGACCGCCCCACTGAGGAGGAGCTGCGCCTCTGGCACGCCGAAAGCGGTCTGCCCTTGAAAAAGTTCTTCAATACCAGCGGCCAGCAGTACAAGGCTCTGGGCCTCAAGGACAGGCTGCCCGCCATGAGTGAGGATGAACAGTTCGCCCTGCTGGCCACCGATGGAATGCTGGTCAAGCGTCCCATCCTTGTGACGGATACCGGCAAGGTATTGGTCGGCTTCCGGGAAGCAGAGTGGGCATCGGTAGTGTGACATCCTGCCGCAGGGGCTTTTCTCTGTTTGCCCGCATAAAAAGGCCCGGCGGAGAAGGTTTTTCCCCGCCGGGCCGATGGATTTCTGTTGCCTGGTTTTCCTTATTTTCCCGCTGCGGCGCGCAGGCGGCTGAGCTCTTCCCCCGTCAGTTCCCGGTATTGCCCGGGGGCCAGGGCGGGGTCCAGTTCCACCCCGCCGATGTTCGATCGATGCAGCCCATTGACACCCACATCAAAGACGCCGAACATCCGCTTGATCTGGTGATAGACCCCCTGCCGCAGCACCACGTGTACCCGGCAGGGATCGCCGCCGGGGGCGGGCTCGGCAACAGCCGGGGCCAGGGTCTGGCCGTCCGCCAGCGTCACCCCCGCCGCAAATCCTGCGCACATCTCGGGAGTGAGGGGCGTGTCCAGCGTGACGAGGTACTCCTTGGGTACGTGGCGGCCGGGAGCCAGAATGTCATGGGCCAGCGCCCCGTCATCGGTAAGCAGCACAAAGCCGGTGCTGGTCTTGTCCAGGCGTCCCGCCGGAAACAGCTGCCTGCGGGGAAAGTCCTCCGCCACCAGATCAGTCACGGTGGTGTCGCGGGCATCCCGGCTGGCCGAAACCACCCCCTCCGGCTTGTTGAGCATGATGTAGACAAACTCTTTATACGCTCCCCCCAGGGATCTGCCGTCCACGCAGATCTGAGCTGTCTTTTCGTCAATCTGGCGATCGGCTTTTTTGCAGACTTCCCCGTCCACCGTCACCGAGCCCCGGGCCGCCAGGCGGCGGCTCTCGCTGCGAGGGATGCCCAGCGCCGCGGCCAGGTACTTGTCCAGGCGCATCACGGCTTTTCGGCGGTAATGTCCGCCGTAATGCCCCGGGTGACCGCGATCAGATCGGCAGGCGCGGTCTCGATCTGGGTACCGATGCGTCCGCCCGAGACCAGCATGGTGGGCTGGTCCAGGCAGCTCTTGTCAAACACCGTCTTGTACTGCTTTTTCATGCCCACCGGGCTGCAGCCGCCCCGGATGTAGCCGGTGACCTTGTTGATGTCCGCCACATGGATCATGGCAACGCTCTTGACGCCGGCGGCACGGGCTGCCTTCTTCAAATCCAGCTCCTCCAGCACCGGCACCACAAATACATAATAGTTGTGGTCGGCCCCCTGGGTGACCAACGTCTTGAACACCCGTGCCGGGTCCTGTCCCGTCAGCCTGGCTACCGTGGCGCCGTCCACGGCGGTGCCTTCCTCGTGGGGATATTCGTGCGATGTATACGCCACCTTGGCACGCTCCAGCATGCGCATGGCGTTGGTTTTGCTTTCCTTGCCCATGATGTTTCCCTCCCCGCGCAGTCGCTGCGCGATTTACAGTGTGCCGTCCGCGGCAGAATGTTCTGCCCTTGCCCGGTCCTTTACTTTCTGGCCCGGCCACGGCGGCGCACCGTTTGTGCAATTCATTATAGGACGCAGCGTCCCCATTGTCAAAACTGTCCCAGAAAACTTTGTAAAAAAGCCTTGATTTTAGTGCATTAAAGTGTTAAACTATGCAGCACAGAGCAAACGCGCAGACCAGCGCATCAATATAAAGGGGTGTAAGATTTTATGATCGTCATACTGAAACAGAATGTCAAACCGGAACAGGTCGCCACCTTCTGCCGGGAGCTGGAGTCCATGGGCTTCCAGATCAACGATTCCAAAGGCAGCGATACCCACATTCTCGGCCTCATCGGCGACACCAAGGCACTGAGCGAGAGCTGGCTGCTGGCCAATCCCATTGTGGACAGCTGCCGCCGGGTGTCCGAACCCTACAAAAAAGCCAACCGCAAGTTCCACCCCGACGATACGGTGGTGGATGTGAGCGGCGTCAAGATCGGCGGCGGCAACTTTGCGGTCATGGCGGGCCCCTGCAGCGTGGAGAGCGAGGCCCAGATCGTGGAGGTCGCCCGGCGCGTCCAGAAATCCGGCGCTTCCCTGCTGCGCGGCGGTGCCTTCAAGCCCCGCACCAGTCCCTACTCTTTCCAGGGGCTGCGGGCAGAGGGTCTGGAGCTGTTGAGCAAGGCCCGCGCCGCAACCGGCCAGCCCATCGTGACCGAGCTGATGAGCAGCGAGCACATTCCCCTGTTTTTGCAGGAAAAGGTGGACATGATCCAGATCGGCGCCCGCAACATGCAGAACTTTGAACTGCTCAAGGCGGTGGGCCGCACCAATGTGCCGGTGCTGCTCAAGCGCGGCCTGTCCGCCACACTGGAGGAGCTGGTCATGAGCGCCGAGTACATCATGGCGGAGGGCAACCCCAACGTGGTGCTGTGCGAGCGCGGCATCCGTACCTTTGAGACCAGCATGCGCAATACTCTGGATCTGGCCGCCGTGCCCATGCTCAAAAAGATGACCCATCTGCCGGTGGTCATCGATCCCAGCCACGCGGCGGGCATTGCCTTCATGGTGCCCAGCCTGGCTGCCGCCGCTGTGGCGGTGGGTGCCGACGGCCTGATGATCGAGGTGCACAACGATCCCAAGAACGCCAAGAGCGACGGCGCCCAGAGCCTGACCCCCGACCAGTTCGACGAGCTGATGGATGTCATCCGTCCCGAGCTGGAGTTCTTCGGCAAAAAACTCAACTGACGCTTTCTTTGCTTAACCCCCCTTTTTAAAGTTCCCATATGACAAAGCCCCGACGGTTCCGGGTTCCGGAATCTGTCGGGGCTTTTGTCCTGTTATTCGGTCTGGTCGGTGTCCTGGCGGAGCTCGTCGGGCACCACGCCGTTCTCGTCGGTTTCCAGCGGGTCGGCATAGACCAGATAGCGCTGATCGGTGGGCGTCTGGATGCCGAAGGGATAGCAGGTATACAGAATGCAGCTGGGGACCTCATCCCCCCAGCGGCACTGGTCGATCTCGGTTTCCTTGATGACCTTGGTCTCGGTGATCTTGTAGGAGAACGTTCCCCACGGGGTCTCCAGATGGATAATGGAGCCGATCTCGGCAGATTTCAGGTCCACAAACCAGCTGTCGGTATGAGCGCCCACAAAGACGGTTCCATTTTCCCCGGGCAGGACACAGCCGTCGGTGGAGTGTGCCCCCGCGCCGTTGCGGAACTGGCTGCCGGTGTCTCCCCAATAGAGGGTGCAGTCCACCTGGGTGCCCTCCACCCAGACACGGCCGATCTCATCCCCGTCCTGTATGTCCGCCTTGGCAGCTTGGGCATCCTGCAGGGCCTGTTTCTTTTGCAGCTCCGCCAGCTGATCTTCCGCCTCCCGGCGGGCTGCCTGTTCCTCGGTGAGCTGACCGTTCAATGTGTCCAGCTCGCTCTGGAGTCCGTCCATTCCCGCCTGCAGAGTATCAATGGTCTGCTGTGCGGTATTCAGGCGCACCGTCTGCGCCACTGCCGCCACGGCAAAGGCAACAGCCAGAATGGCGGCGGCCAGCGCCGCTGCCCGTTTCATGCCTGCCCGGCGGCAGATGCCGCCAGATACGCCGCCGGTCCCGACTGGTAGAGATCCCCGCCGTGGGCATCCAGCAGGACGGTCAGCGGCATGTTTTCCACCGTCAGACGGCGCACTGCCTCACAGCCCAGGTCCTCCCAGGCGATGACCTCACAGCTTTTGACGCTGTCCGCCATGAGGGCTCCTGCACCGCCCAGGGCAGCCAGATAGACCGCGCCGTTTTTGACGACGGAATCCTTGACCGCCTGGCTGCGCTTTCCCTTGCCGATCATGCAGGCAAGGCCCAGATCCAGCAGCCGGGGGGTGTAGCTGTCCATACGGCCGGAGGTGGTGGGGCCCGCCGCACCGATGGCGCAGCCGGGGCGCTCGGGGGTAGGACCCACGTAGTAGATTGCCGCCCCTGCAATGTCAAAGGGCAGCGGTTTGCCTGCGTCCAGCAGTTCCGCCATGCGGCCGTGGGCCGCATCCCGGGCGGTGTAGACCACGCCGGACAGCAGCACGGTATCCCCGGCGCGCAGAGGCGCCAGGTCCTGTTTGGTCAGCGGTGTATGCAGTGTATATTGCATGGTCATTCCCCTTTCTCGGCGCGGCGGTACAGTTCCTTCACTTCGGCGTGGTGGCGGTTGACCAGTTCCAGCTCCAGGGCACTGATGCGGCGGGATTCCTCTGCCGGTGTGCGGCCGCTGTCCAGCGGAATATCGATCCTGCTGCGGCTCTGGCGCACGGCGGGCGCTCCGCCCACGCCATCCAGAGAAATATCAATGCGGCTGGCTTTTGTTCCGGACATTATGGGACGGCGGCGTCCCGTGGAGGCTTCCCCCACCCCGTCCAGTGAGATATCAATGCAGGGTTTCGGTTTTGCTGCGGGCATTTCGATTCCTTTCCACTTGGTTACAGCTCGGTACTGGCACGCCGGGTGACGTGGCAGCTCATATTGACGGCCACCGGCAGGCAGGCCACATGGGTGGGCAGCTGCTCAATGGCAACGCCCAGGCAGGTGGTACGGCCGCCGAAGCCCTGGGGGCCGATGCCGATTTTGTTGATTTCCTCTTTCAGTTCTGCTTCCAGCGCCGCGTAATAGGGGTCGGCGTTGGGCTGGTCCAACGGACGCAGCAGTGCCTGTTTGGACAGGGCCGCGCACTTGTCAAAGCTGCCGCCGATGCCGATGCCCAGCACGATGGGCGGGCAGGGATTGGCCCCCGCCTGCCGGACGGTATCCAGCACAAAGTCCTTGACGCCCTGTACCCCGTCGGCAGGCTTGAGCATAGCCAGACGGCTCATGTTCTCGCTGCCGGCCCCTTTGGGCGCCACGGTGATGCGGCAGCCGCTGCCTTCCACCAGATGGAGCGTCACAAAGGCCGGGGTGTTGTCCCCCGTATTGACCCGCTTGAGAGGGTCGGCGGTGATGCTCTTGCGCAGATAGCCTTTTTCATACCCGCGGCGGACGCCCTCGTCGATGGCAGCCTGCAAATCACCGTCCACACAGGCTTCCCGGCCCAGCTCCACAAAGACACAGGCCATGCCGGTGTCCTGGCAGATAGGCAGTTCCCTGTCAGCTGCGGCGCAAAGGTTCTGCTGCAAAAGCCCCAGCGTCTGTTTGGCCAGAGGCCAGGGCTCGGAAGTCTGCGCGGCGTCCAGAGCGGCCTTCACGTCGGGAGGCAGCTGGGTGTTGGCACGGATGCACAGTTCCTCCACCGCCTCTGTAATTGCCTGAGTTGAAATGTGTCGGATGCTCATACCCGTGCCACGCCGCTTTCCCGCGCGGCTTGCGCCACAGCGTCGGCCACCGCACCCGCAATGCGCGGGTCGAAGGCTTTGGGCAGGATGTTCTCCTCGTTCATTTCCTCGTCGGGGATGAGGCCCGCAATGGCGCGGGCGGCAGCCATCTTCATGGCAGGGTTGATGTCCCGGGCGCGGACGGACAATGCGCCGCGGAAAATGCCCGGGAAGGCCAGCACATTGTTGACCTGGTTGGGGAAGTCGCTGCGGCCGGTGCCGATGACCCGCACGCCGGCGGCCTTGGCATCGGTGGGCAGAATTTCGGGGTTGGGGTTGGCCATGGCGAAAACAATGGCGTCGGGGGCCATGGTCTTGGCCATCTCCACCGTCAGGGCGTTGGCCACCGAGGTGCCGATGAACACATCCGCCCCGCGGATGGCGTCTGCCAGGGTGCCGGAGAGGCGCTCCGGGTTGGTGATCTCGGCCAGATGGGCCTTGTGGCCTTCCAGACCTGCGGGACGGCCGGGCACCAGAATGCCGTGCTCATCCACTGCGATGATATGCTTTGCACCGGCGGTCATGAGCATCTTGATGATGGCAGTGCCTGCCGCGCCGGGGCCGTTCTGGACGATGCGCACATCCTCCAGCCGCTTGCCCACCACCTTGAGGGCGTTGAGCAGGCCAGCCAGCACGATGATGGCGGTGCCGTGCTGATCGTCATGGAATACCGGGATGTCCAGCTCCCGCTCCAGCTGCTCCTCGATCTCGAAGCACTCGGGGCTGCGGATATCCTCCAGGTTGATGCCGCCGAAGGTGGGGGCAATGGCCTTGACCGCCGCCACGACCTCCTCCTTGGTCTTGGCATCAATGCAGATGGGGAAGGCATCCACCCCGCCGAACTCCTTGAACAGGACGCACTTGCCCTCCATGACGGGCATGGCGGCCTCAGGGCCGATGTTGCCCAGGCCCAGCACCGCCGTGCCGTTGGAGACAACAGCCACCATGCGGCCCTTGCAGGTGTAGCGGTAGACATCGTCGGGATTGGCCTTGATCTTGCGGCAGGGCTCGGCAACGCCGGGGGTGTAGGCCGTGGACAGGGCATCCCGGTCGCGGCATTCCACCAGGCTCTGCACCGTCAGCTTGCCGTGGTATTTCTCGTGAAGTTCCAGCGCGGCTTTGTTGTAATCCATTTGCATGTACCCTCCTGTGTTGATGTTGTTCAGTGTCCGGATGCTTCCGAAAGATCTGCATATGCCTGTTCCAGCTGGATCACACAGAAATGATCCGGCCATTTCTGCTTGACGGCCTCCCGCAGCTTGTTCAGCAGTTCCCGGCCTGCGGCGCCGTCCTTTTCAAAGTAGCGGGGCGGCACGGCACAGTCAAAGATCACATTGGTGTGGGTGGGTCCCGGCACAATGCGCAGGTCGTGGATGTTGACCTCGGGGTCGGCCTGGTGAGCGGTGGTCTCCACCAGCTCCCGCAGTTCGGCCACGTGGGGGTCGCTGGTGACCACCGGGTCAAAGTGGATGGTGACGGTCAGGCCGTCATTGGCGAAAAAGTCCTTTTCCATGCAGTCGACCTCGTCGTGCATGGCCATGACATCGCCCTCGGCAGGCATTTCCAGATGGAAGCTGACCAGCCGGTTGCCGGGACCGTAGTCGTGGATCATCATGTCATGGACGCCCAGCACATCGGGATAACTCAGCGCCTTTTCCTTGATGTAGGCCACCTGTTCAGGGTCGGGCGCTGCACCCAGGATGGGGTCCAGGGTATCCCGCACCAGGCCGATGCCGCTGTACAGGATGAACAGCGCCACCAGCAGGCCCATAATGCCGTCCAGCCGGTCAAACGCAGTGAAATGCGCCACCAGCGAAGCGGCCAGAACTGCCGCCGTAGAGATGACATCATTGCGCGAGTCTGCCGCCGTAGCCATCAGGGTGTCGGAGTGGATGAGCTTGCCCACCTGATGGTTGAAGCTGCTCATCCACAGCTTGACCAGGATGGACGCCACCAGAACCGCTGCCGACAGCCAGCTGAACTCCACCGCCGTGGGGGTAATGATTTTGGCAAGGCTCTCCTTTCCCAGCTCGATGCCGATGACCAGGATCATGACTGAAACGGCCAGCCCCGCCAGGTATTCATACCGGGCATGGCCGTAGGGATGTTCCTTGTCGGCAGGTTTGCTGCCCAGTTTGAAGCCCACCAGGCTGACCACATTGGAGCTGGCGTCGGACAGGTTGTTGACGGCATCCGCCGTGATGGACACACTGCCGAACAGCACACCCACCGTGAATTTGCCTGCAAACAGCAGGACGTTGCAGAGAATTCCCACAATGCAGGCCAGATTGCCGCAGGCCGACCGCACGGCCCTGTCGGCGACATTTTCATAATTTTTGACAAAACGACGAAGAAGAAATTCAGTCACGATACACACTCCCCTATTGCACGGCCATACCGTGCAATACTACCCTCTCAAACGGAACCGCGGATTCCGTCATACCAAAGCATCCCGCCGGGTCCGGGCCAAAGCCCAGGCCCGGCGGGAGCCATCGGTTCATAGGTTTGCCCGTGAAGCATCACGGGTAATGCGGTCAGTCACGCACAATGCATGCCTCGCGCTCGGGGCCGACCGAGATGTACTTGATCTTGCAGCCCACTGCCTTTTCAATATACAGCACATAGTCCTGCGCAGCCTTGGGCAGATCCTCAAAGTGGCGCACACCGGTAATGTCGCAGTTCCAGCCGGGCAGCTTCTCCACCACCGGCTTGGCGTCGTCCAGCGTCTTGCCCATGGGGAAGACATCGGTCACAGTACCGTCCGTCAGCTCATAGTGAGTGACCACGGGGACTTCTTCCATATAATCCAGAACATCCAGCAGGGTCAGAGCCAGCTCGTCGCAGCCCTGGCACTGCACGCCGTAGCGGCTTGCCACCACGTCAAAGGGACCGACGCGGCGGGGACGGCCGGTGGCAGCGCCGTACTCATGGCCGTGCTCACGCAGAACGTCCTTCTCCTCCTCGGTCATGGCCAGCTCGGCGGTGAAGGGGCCCTCGCCCACGCAGGAGGAGTAAGCCTTCATGATGCCCACCGACAGATCCAGCTTGCGGCCCGGAATGCCCGCACCAATGGGGGCATAGGCGCCGATGGTGTTGGAGCTGGAGGTGTAGGGATAGATGCCGAAGTCGATGTCACGCAGAGCGCCCAGCTGAGCCTCGAACATGATCTTCTTGCCGGCGTCGTCCGCCTTGGCCAGGAAATCGCCCACATTGCAGATGAAGGGGGCAAAGACCTCGGCGTAATGCTGGCACCAGGCCCACATTTCGTCCAGAGAAACCGGCTTCTGGCCGTAGATCTTCTCCATGGTCAGGTTCTTGGACTCCACAATAGTGGCCAGGCGCTTGCGGACGCCCTCGTCCATATGGAGCAGGTCGCCCATGCGCAGGGTCTTTTTCATGAACTTGTCGCCGTAGGTGTAGGCGATGCCCCGCTTAGTGGAGCCGAACTGTGCGCCGGTCTTGGAAAGGCGCGCTTCCTCCAGGCCGTCCTGATCCACATGGAACGGCATGGTGATGGTGGCACGGTCGGAGATCTTCAGGTTGGCGGGAGTGATCTCAATGCCCTGGCTGCGCAGGGTGTCGATCTCGCCCTCCAGGTGGTGGGGATCGATGACCATGCCGCCGCCCATGACGCAGACGACCTCCGGGCGCAGAATGCCCGAGGGGATCAGGTTGAGAACGAACTTGCCCCGCTCGTTCTTAACGGTATGACCGGCGTTGTCGCCGCCCTGATACCGTGCAACAATGTCGTAATCGCGGCTGAGCAGGTCGACCATACGGCCCTTGCCTTCGTCGCCCCAGTTGATTCCGGTGATTGCAGTAAGCATGATGTTACCTCTTTCATGGTTGAGCGTACAGCCTTTTCCGCGCAATTTGCCCGGGATCCGCCGCCGCATACATTATAGCAAATCCGGTATAAAAAACCAATACCCTGTCAGTGCTTTTCTTCTTCCTCACGGGGCTTGCCCAGGCCGTGGCGGGTACCGTCCGGCTCCACAATGACAATACGGTCCATCTGTGCCCGCAGGCTGGCACGCACCGCCTCCAGGTATTCCTTGCGCAGAGCTTCCCGCTCGGTCTGTTCCTCCGGCGTCAATGCTCCGTTTTTGGCCTTGCGGGCCAGCTCGTTAATGCGTTCAATTTTTGCTTCGTCCATGGCTTGTCTTCCCTTCCCAGGTTCCGGGCCCCTGCGGGCCGGGCGGCCTGCAGGCCGCATGTCCAGTGTAGCACAGCGGCGCATTGGCCGCAAGCACGTGGGCAGTTGTAAATTTTTTGTTCTTCGCCGCCCGGGGTACAAAGGGCAAAGCCGCCGCCCGCTGTTTTTGGGCCTGTACTTTTTTGGCGCTTCGTTGTATAATGGGAAAGTATTGCATTAAATGGCGCCTGTGTGCGCCGAAAAGACAGGAGTATCACATGAAACTGAAACATTCTATCCGTGCCGGTGCCCTGATGCTGGCACTGTCGATGGTGCTGGTCGGCTGCTCCAAGGACGAGAGCCAGTCCTCCACCTCAGAGACCTCTTCCTCCGAGAATGCCGCGACCTCCGAAAGCGCTACCGCTGAGACCGCCGATGCCTATGCGTATCTGGCCAACTTCTCCTTCAGCGACGGCTTTGACGAGAACGGCTACCTCAAGGGCATCAAGGCTCTGGACTATGTCACCCTGCCCGAGGATTACAATTCCCTGACCCTGCCCGCAGGCACCGATACCGTGACCGATGAGGATGTGGATTCCTACATTGAGACCAACATTCTCTCCAACTTTGCCACCGACGAGCAGGTCACCGACCGCGCCGCAGAGATGGGCGATACCGTCAACATCGACTACGTCGGTTCGGTGGATGGTGTGGAGTTTGACGGCGGTTCCGCCCAGGGCTATGACCTGACGCTGGGCAGCGGTTCCTTCATCGATGACTTTGAGGATCAGATCGCCGGCCACACCCCCGGCGAGACCTTCAACGTGGAGGTCACCTTCCCCGATCCCTACCAGAACAACCCCGACCTGGCCGGCAAGGAAGCCGTTTTCGTGACCACTCTCAACTACATCTCTGAGAGCGTCAATCCTGAGCTGACCGATGCCTGGGTGGCCGAGAACATCAACCCCTATCTGGAGCTGACCACCGTGGACAGCCTCAAGACTTACGTTCATGATTCCCTGGTGGAGTCCAACATGAGCAACGCCGTTTACCAGCAGCTTGTGGAGAACACCACCTTCGCCGAGACGTATCCCGAGTCCGCGACCCAGTACTTCAACGACAGCTTCCTGTTCTCCTACTACATCTACGCTGCCAACTACGGCATGACCCTGGATGAGTTCGTCTCCGCCACCGGCTACGGCAGCGCCGCAGACCTTCTGACCATGGCTTCCTCCTCCATTGAAAACTCCATGAAACAGGCCCTGCTGATGCAGGCCATCGCCGAGCAGGAAGGCGTCGTCTGTGACGACGCTGCCCTGGACGCCAACATCAATGATTTCTTCAGCACCGACGACACCAGCAGCTACATCACCAACTACGGTGAGAACTACATCAAGACCAATGTCCTGCAGGACCTCCTGATGAAGCAGCTGGTTGCCAACGCCACTGTGGCCGCCGCCTGATTTCACCACGCGTTTTCCCCCGGGCTTTCGCTTTTGCCGAGAGCCCGGGGATTTTTTTGCCTTTTTGCCGCCGATACCCGTCACTTGCAATCCGGAAGGCGCTGTGGTATACTGTATTTAGAAATTTATCTAATTATATTTCAAGATTTTCCATTGCGGCTGTCTGCTGCGGCATTCCGGCCCGGTTTGCCCGCAAAAGGTACAATGGAAAATGCAAACTCACCAGAAAGGGGGTCCCGTTTTGGGCGACGCATTCAAAGCCTTGGCTGATCCGTCCCGGCGGCGTATTCTGGAGCTGCTGGCAGAGAAAGACCTTTCCGCCGGGGAGATCGCCGCACATTTTGACATGGCCAAACCGTCCGTCAGCCATCATCTGAGTATCCTGCGCAATGCGGGGCTTATTACCGATGAACGGCAGGGACAAAGCATTATTTATCACCTGAACCTGACGGTCATGCAGGAACTGATGAAATGGTTTTATGATTTCGGGCTGATTGCCGGAGGTGATACCGATGAAACCGAACAACACTAAACAGCCGCCCCTTGGCTGGCCGCTGTTTTGGGCATTGATGATTCTGGCGGTGTGCTCCTTTGCAGGGCATCTCATCGCCTACCCCGCCCTGCCGGATCAGGTTCCCCGCCAGTGGGCGCTGGACGGTGGTGTCAACAGCTGGATGGAAAAGGATTATCTGTATTTTCTGGATGCCCTGCCCATCTTTCTGCTGATCCTGTTCAAAGTGATCCCGGCCGTTGAGCCGCGGGCCGACAGCTACCGCAGGATGCGCGGACTGTGGGGCGTTTTTGTGACGGCCATGACGCTGCTGATGATCGGCTTTACCTGGATGACCGAGCTGTACTTCTGGGGGCCCGCCGCCCTGTGGAATTACCTGCCCGCCATCGTCATCTGTCTGATCGGTGCCGGTCTGGTCGCTCTGGGCAACTATATGCCACGCATCCGCCAGAACTACACCATGGGCGTGCGCACGCCCTGGGCTCTGGCCAGCGAGCACTGCTGGCAGCGCACCCAGCGAATGGGCGGCATCTGCTTCATCATCGTCGGGCTGCTGATGATCCTTTCCACGCTGATCGATCTTGCCACCGGGTTAGGCATCAGCGCTCCCGTTACCATTGCTTCCCTGTTTCTGTCCATCGCCTGGCTGTATATTTATTCTTGGCTGGTCTTTATCCGTAAGCTGAAATAAACCGGCTGTGTGGATCAGAAAGGCCGCATAAAAATCCCCGACCGTTTTTCATCTTCCGAGCAGAAACAAAAATCCGCCCCGCACAGTTTCCTGTGCGGGGCGGCCTCGTTACAGCACAAAATTGCAAAGGGAAAAATCAGAAAATCCGAAGGGATCGGACATTATTTCTTGGCAGTGGTCTTCTCGGCGGCAGGCTTTTTGGCTGCGGTCTTCTTGGCGGGCTCGGCCTTCTTGGCAGCGGGCTCGGCCTTCTTGGCAGCGGGCTCAGCCTTCTTGGCAGCGGGCTTCTTGGCGGCAGCAGGCTTCTTAACCGTCTCCACAGCCTTGATAGCGGTGTCAGCCACGTCGGTGACAGCCTTCTTGGCGGCATCGGCCACATCGGTCAGGACATCGGCAGCGGCCTTGGCAGCCTCGCCAATGTTGCCGGCAGCAGCTTCCAGGTCAGCCTTGGCCTTGGCAGCCTTGGCCTTGGCGCTGGCCTTGGGCTTGCGGGTGACTTCGGTGATGGTCCAGTACTGGTTGTCACCGCCCACATCGCTCCAGATCTGCAGGGCAGCACCATTCTCGGTGCTCATGGCCACCACGTCCAGGCACTTGCCGGCCAGGTTGGACTTGATCTTGGCGCGGCCGTCATTCGCAGGCTCAACCACCCACAGCTGGCTGCTGGCATTGGCGCCTTCCCACTGATGCACCCGGGTACCGTCGGTAACGCCGCTGCAGTCCAGGTCCATCATCTTGCCGGTGAAACGGTTCTTGATGCGGTAAACGCCTTCCCCTGCGCGGACAAAGCCCCACTGCTGCCATTCGGCATTGGCATTGTCCCACAGCTGGATCTTTGCGCCGTTGTCGGTGTTATAATCTGCGACCTCCACCACTTTGCCGTTGGCGGCGCTGATGGTGTAGAACTTATCTTCCGCGATTACAGTCTGTTCAACTTTCTTTGCGGTCTTCTTTACAGCCATTGCTGTTCCCCTCCTAAAAGGTGTTCTTCATGTATCTGATGCGCCGTCGGCCTGTTGTGAGGCACGTCCCTCCGGCACATGGTCGGCGGCGATTTGCCGCTCGTACGACAATATTATATCCAATATTTTCTTGTCAGTCAAGTTTTACACGTTTTAGCGGCATCTTGCACAAAAAATCCCGGACTGTTAAAAACAGTCCGGGCATTATTCAGGTATTTTCTGCAAAAATCTGAATTTTTACTCATTCCGTGCGGTTTGCCGCGATCTCTCGGAACAGGTCTTATTCCGGGGCTTTCATGCTCTCCACCATGGAGATCTTTTTGAGTCTGCGGCCCATATACAGGTTAACGGCTAGGCTGAACAGCAGCGTCAGTCCCAGGGCATAGACAAAGCTGGAGAAGTCGATGCTGCGGCCGAACATGACCGCATCCACCTCGACGGTAAAGATGACAAACCGATGCAGGGCAATGCCGCCCACCATGCCGAACAGCGCACCGATCACCGTCAGGGCAATGCTCTCGCGCATGACATAGGCGCTGACCTCCCGGTCATAGAAGCCCAGTACTTTGATGGTGGCGATCTCCTTGACCCGCTCGGCAATGTTGATGTTGGTCAGGTTGTACAGTACCACCAGTGCCAGCACCGCCGCACAGATGACGATCATGACCACCACCGCATTGATGGAGTTGAGCATATTCAGCACCGACGTGGTGGTGTCCACCGTGAAGGTCACGCTGGCCACGTCCTCCATGCCCAGCAGCACCGCCGAGACCGCATCCCGGGATGTCTGGGAGGTATCCTGCGTGCAGCTGAGGATAACGTTCCACTCCACATCGGTGTCAAAGGCCTGACTGTATGTATCGGCGCTGAGATAGATGTAGTTGGAGACATAGTTCTCACAGATGCCGCTGATGGTGAAGGTTCCCTCCCTGCCGTCGGCATTCACCAGAGTCACTGTGTCCCCGGTCTTCACGTCCATGAGTTCGGCCAGTTTCTCGGTCATGACAATGCCGGTCTCTCCCAGAGGAGTGGGTTTGCGGGAGACCCGCTCGTGCAGGTCGTAGAACTGGGCAAAGGCGTCCACATCCTGCGGCACCATCATGTAGACCTCCGCGTTGGAGCCGTCGGGCAGTTCCTGGGTGGTCTTTTCGGTGAGAGTGGCCAGCGATGCGGTGAAGGCGTCGTCGCCGAAGAGGTAATCGTGAATTTCTCCCTGCTGGGTGTCCTGGGCATCGGTCACAGCGGTCATGAGATCATAGTGATCCACATCGCTGTACTGTTTGACAATAATGCCGTTGATGGAGTCCGAAATACCGAAGCCCGTCACCAGCAGAGCGGTGCACCCCGCCACACCGATGACTGTCATCCAGAACCGCTTTTTATAGCGGAACAGATTGCGGCAGGTAACTTTCTGGGTGAAGGTCAGATGCTTCCAGAGAGGACGGATGTATTCCAGGAAGATGCGCTTGCCGGCTTTGGGCGCCCTGGGGCGCATAAGATCGGCCGGTGTTTCTTTCAGAGAATTGCGGCAGGCCGTCCAGGTGACCAGCAGTGCGCTGCCGATGAGAAGCCCGCTGGAGAAAATGGCATAGTTCCAGCGCCAGACGGCATGGAACTCCGGCACATAGTACATCATTTCATAAGCGTACCAGATGACCGACGGGAATACCGTAAATCCAACGGCCAGCCCCACCAGCGCTCCCGATACCGCCGCCGTCATGGCGTACAGAATGTACTTGCGCATGATGTCGTGATTGGAATAGCCCAGCGCCTTCATGGTGCCGATCTGCAGGCGTTCCTCCTCCACCATGCGGGTCATGGTGGTGGAAACCACCAGCGCCGCCACCAGGAAGAAGAAGATGGGAAATACACCCGACAGCGCCTCCACCTTGGAGACGTTGCCCCGGAAGGAGGAGAAACTGACGTTGTCATCCCGGTCCCAGATATACCAGGAAGGAGATTCGATCTCATCCAGCTTGGACTGGGCATCCTCGATCTCGGCGCGGCCATCCGCCAGCTCCTGCTCTGCCTCGGCCTTGGCGTCGGCGTATTCGATCTCGCCGTCAGCCAGCTTCTGTTTGTTTTCCTCAATGGTCTGCCGGGCATCGTCCAGCTCTTCCCGGGCATCGTCCAGCTCGGCGTAAGCATCGGCGATCTGCCGCTTGGCGTCGTTCAGTTCCACCTGCTTATCGGTCAGGGTGGCCCAGCCGTCATCCAGCTGCTTTTTGCCTTCCTCCAGCTGTCGCTTGCCGTCGTAGAATGCGGCCCCCTGGGTGTTGTACTGTTCCCAGCCGGAATCCAGCTGAGCCTTGCCGTCGTCCAGTTCCTTTTTGGCCGCGGCAAGCTGCTCCTGGGTGGCATCCAGCAGGGCGGCGGTTTCCTCCAGCTGCTGGCGGGCCGCCTCCAGTTCCGGCTCGCTCTCTTCCAGTTCGGTCCTGGCATCGTCCAGCTTTTGCTGTGCAGCAGCAATAGCCTCGTCGGTAAAGAGAGCGTAGGCTTCCTCCTCGGTGGAGGCGTAGCCGGCATCCAGAATGCCCTGCACACCGGTTTCCACACCGTGCTGGGCGGTGTTGAGCAGTTTCAGCTGTTCATACTGCTGCTGCATCCCGGGGAGAGATTCGATCTGCATATCCATGGCAGCTTCCGCCATGGCAACGGCAACGGGGTCGCTGAGATCCAGCTCTTCCCCCTGAGCCTGGACGGCGGCCTGCAGGGCATACAGCCATACCTGACGGGCCGCATCCCAGGCCTCCTTGGCCTGCTGCACCGCGGGGTCATCCTCCGGGTTGGACAATGCACTCACCGGGGCAGCGTGGGCCTTTACCTCCGGGCCCTGTACAATTTCCCCGTCAGCAGAATCGGCCGTCATATCAGCCTCAGTGGTCTGCTGCGCGGCATCCTCCGCCGCTTGGGCAGAGGGCTCCTCCACAGAGGCAGTTCCATCTTCGGGGGCACCGGCAGCTTGCTCAGGGGCAGCGGTGTTTTCCTCCTCCGCGGGAGCGGGTTCCGTCTGAGCCGTGTCCGGGTCGGCCTCCGGTTCATCGGCTTGCCCGTCGGTTTTGTCGGGATCGGACGGGTCCTCGGCTACTGTCGCCTGCTCCTCCCCGGAATCGGCGGGATCTTCCGTCGAGGTCTCGGGCTGAGGTTCGGTTTCTTCTCCGGGTTCGGAGGGGTCCGTCCCCGCCTGAGCCGCTTCCAGCGCATCCTCATAGGCCTGTCTGGCGGCCTGTTCCTGCTGCCGAAGCTGCGACAGCTGTTCCAGCTGATCGATGGCTGCCCCGTTCTGCGCCAGGCTTTCATCCGAGAACAGCGCCCGGGCCTCGGCCTCATTCTGGGCATACCCCATATCAATGAGCGTCTGAATTCCGGTGTTCAGGCCGTTCTGCGCCTGGTTGAGCAGCTTGAGCTGTTCAAGCTGCTCAACGCCCGCCTCGTACTCTGCCTTGCCGGCCTCATACTTTTCCACACCGGCCTGGTACTGAGCCAGCCCCTCCTCATACCGGGCAACGCCGTCCACGTACTGGGCATAGCCCGACTCATACTGGGCCAGGCCGTCGTCGTACTTTTTCTGCGCCTCATCCAGCTGGGCCTTGGCGTCGGACAGCTGCTTTTCACCGTCCGCCAGCTCGGCCACCGCGTCGTCGTATTCTGCCTGCTTTTCGTTCAGTTCCCGCAGGCCGTCCGCCAGCTGAACTTCACCGTCGGCAATCTTTTGTTCATTTTCCTGCACTTCGGCCAGGCCGTCGGCGTATTCCTGCTCGCCGTCCAGATACTCCTGCTCACCGTCCGCCAGCTCCTGGCGGCCATCCTCCAGTTCCTGAGCAGCATCAGCCAGTTCTTCATTGGCTTCGGCCTCGGCGTCATAGTATTCCTGCCAGGCATCGTCGATCTCCGCCTGGGCATCGGAGAGCACCTCAGTATAGCGGGCCTCGCACCGCACATCCTCAATGGCTTCGATGCGGTCGGCCACCGTGGAGACCAGGTCGGTGTAGGAATCCTCCAGGCTGGGCAGCTGTGCCGCCCCCTCCACAGTCAGATAAATTTCGGTGTATGTTTCATAGGCGAAGGCTTCCGGCCGGGCGTACAGCACAATGTCCACCGCGCCGCTGCCCACACTGGCCGGCTCCCGCTCGTAGGAGAAGTAATATGTATTGTGTACCTTGCCCACAATGGTGAACTCGGTTTCGTTCAGCGTATCCTCCAGATCCTCGTTTTCCGGGTCCACCACCAGGGTATCCCCGATGGCGAAATCCTTATTGAGGGTGGAGATGCCTTCCTCCACCACGCACTCGTTGGGAGACTGAGGCCAGCGGCCTTCGGTCAGGGTCAGGCGGTTGATGACATCCTGTCCCTCCGGGTCGGCGGTCAGGCTGTGGACCCGGCCCACCATCTCGCCGCCGACATCCTGAAGCAGCAGATCGGCGGAATAGGCCGGCTGGACCTGGCCCACGCCTTCCACATTGCGCAGGGCTTCCACATCGTCGTCGGTCAGGCCCAGGGTAGAGACCACCCGCAGGTCAAAAAGATTGCCTGCATCCAGATACTCCTCCATGGAGTCCTCCATGTCAGGAGTTGTGGACAAAAGTCCGGCCAGAAAGCCGACGCCCAGCGCCACAATAGCAAAAATTGCCACAAAGCGGCTGCGGCTGCCCTTGAAGGTGCGCAGAATATTTTTTTGATAACTGCGTGCCATTTACCATTCGATCCTTTCCACCGGTATGGGGTCCTTGTTGAGGGCCACATCGATCACCCGGCCGCTGTTGATGCGGATGACCCGGTCCGCCATGGCCGCCAGCGCGCTGTTGTGGGTGATGACAATGACCGTGCGTCCTTTTTTACGGCAGGTTTCCTGCAAAAGTTCCAGTACCTGCTTGCCGGTTTTGTAGTCCAGCGCGCCGGTGGGTTCGTCGCACAGCAAAATTTTTGGGTTTTTGGCCAGTGCCCGGGCGATGGAGACGCGCTGCTGTTCACCGCCGGAAAGCTGGGCCGGAAAATTGTTTTTCCGGTCCTTGAGGCCCACCTCGTCCAGAACCAGATCGGCGTCCAGCGGGTCCTTGCAGATCTCGCTGGCCAGCTCCACATTTTCCCGGGCCGTCAAGTTCTGTACCAGGTTGTAGAACTGGAACACAAAGCCTACATCATAGCGGCGGTACTCGGTCAGGCGACGGGCGTCAAAGTCGCTGACCGTCTCTCCGTCCAGGATGATCTTTCCCTCATCGCAGGTGTCCATGCCTCCCAGCATATTCAGCACCGTGGTCTTGCCCGCGCCGGAAGGCCCCAGAATCACGCAGAATTCCCCTTTGGCAATTTCAAAGCTTACATGGTCGGCGGCGGCAATGCGTGTGTCGCCCATTTGATAGTATTTGCAGACATTTTCAAAGGTCACAAAAGCAGTGTCACTCGCCATAACGTTGTCTCCTTCCGTCCGGTCGGCGGCGTATCCGGCCGATTCTGATGGTAGTATACCAGTCGATTCTAAACATTTTATGTACTTTTTGAACGCAAAATTGTGAAAATTGTCAAAAAGCCAAAGGCAGAAGCTTTTCTCAACAGATGTTGATTTTCTTTACACTTTTATTATAATAAAAGTAATTCCGCGGCTCAATCATTAAAAAAGGCCGCTTCGTTCAATAATCAACATATTGTTCAAAATTGTTGATTGCTTTTGCAAAAAAGGAGGCTTCCATGCAGGAAAAGAAGTCCGATCTCCGGGTACAAAAAACGCGGGAAAGCATCCGCCGGGCCTATCTGGAGCTGCTGCGCGCCCGCCCCGCCAAAGAGATTACCGTAACCCAGATCTGCCGGTTGGCCCGTATCAATCGCGGCACCTTCTACCTGCACTACCAGGACACCCAGGATCTGCTGGACAGCCTGATCAACGATCTGATGGCAGAGCTGTCGAATATTCTGCACAAATACTCCCCCCAGCAGCTCAACGAGAACCCCTTTCCCATTATCTATGAAGCCTTCTCCCATTTTGCCCGCCATGCCGAGATCCTGCCTCTGCTGCAAAAAAACAGCAACTCCGGATTTATGGAAAAGATGAAATCCATGATCAGTGAAATGGCCCTGACCGAATGGCTGCCGCTGCACGGCGACCAGAAGCCGGAGGACTACCCCTACATCAATGCCTTCATCGTGTCGGGCACCATTGAGGTGTTCCAGGTCTGGCTGCAGAGCGGCATGAAAAAAAGTGCCGATGAGCTGGCATCCCTCATTGAGCGGCTGGCCCTGCAGGGCATCCGGTAACACTGCATCGCCTTTGGAAAGGGCGCCTCTTTTCCGCATACAAACAACACCACCCCCGCGGTGTCTCCCGCTATAACAGGGAGGCATCACGGGGGTGTATTGTTTGACTTTGCAGCCGATCTTGCGGGGGATCACTCTTCCAGCGTGGGATCGTTCTCTCCCGTCGTGTCCAGAAAAACCACCGAATTTTTCCGCACCTGCACCCCGGGCAGCGGATATTGCGCCACCACCCGCTCGGCGTCGCCGTCAATGTGGGCGGTCAGACCGTATTCCTGAAGTTTGAGCGAGGCTGCCTCGGCACGCCAGCCGGTCACATCGGGGACCTCGGCAAACAGTTTTTGCTGCTCCTCTTCCGTGTATTGGGGTTCGATTCCCAGATAAGGCAGCGCCTTGGCAAGTACCTCGGCGCAGACGGGTGCCGAGAGGGAGCCGCCGGAGGTAGTCCAGCTGTGCGGCTCATCCAGGCAGACCAGCACCGCCAGGCGAGGCTCCTCCACCGGCGCAACGGCCACAAAGCTGGCAATGCGGGCGCTGGCGTCCTCACTGTCCAGCTTCTGACTGGTACCCGATTTACCTCCCACCCGGTATCCCGCTACCGAAGCATTCTGGCCGGTTCCGGTGGCCACAACGTTTTCCATCAGCAGGCACATGGTCTCCGACGTTTCCTCTGAGATGACCTGCCGCTTTACGGTGGGTTCTTTCTCCCACAGAAGAACGCCGTCCGCATCCCGGGCCTCGGCCACCACGTAAGGCTCCATCAGCCGGCCCCCGTTCACAATGGCTGCCACTGCCGTAATCATCTGGAGATAGCTGACCTTGCTGCTCTGCCCGAAAGAGCAGCTGGCCAGCTCCACCGGGCCCGCCCGGTGCGGGATTTTGGACCATGGGGCACTGACCGGTTTGGGGTCATCACGCGCCGGATTCACAGCGGAGCAGCAGATACTTTTTCCTTTGATGGAAAGACAGACCCCAAGCCTCCGTCCGAATGCAGCAAAGGCCCCCGAGACCTTCTCACAGTCCCGGGGGCCCTTTATTGGCTAAAATTTTGTATCAGCATCCGGCGTTCTCGTAGCGGCTGGAACGCAGGATGACGCGGATCATACGGGTGACACAGCCCCGCAGCTGGTCCGCCGTCAAACGGCCGTCCTCCAGAGCTTTGCGGATGGCCGCATGGTCGCCCTCACAGCCCGGCATGACCAGATCGTTTCCCGCACGGATGCAGCCGTCGGCGGTGCAGTCGGGGCCCTGTTCGGTGGTGGTCCAGTCGGTCATGAAGAAACCGGCAAAACCGAACTCCCGCCGTGCCGCCCTGGTGCACAGATCATAATTGTTGGCGGAATGTACCCCGTTGATGAGGTTGTAGCTGGTCATGATGGAGAAGGGTGAAGCCTCCTGCACGGCGATGCCGAAGCCCCGCAGATAGAGCTCCCTCAGCACCCGCTCAGGCAGGATGCTGTCGGAGTGGAAGCGGTTGTCCTCCTGATTGTTGCAGGCAAAATGCTTGATGGTGGTGCCGCAGCCGGGTACGCTCCGGACGCCCCGGGTCATGGCGGCAGCCATTTTGCCGCTGACGAGGGGGTCCTCGGCGTAATACTCAAAGTTGCGTCCGCACAGGGGATTGCGGTGGAGGTTCATGCCGGGGGCCAGCCACAGAGTCACACCGAAGCGGTCCATCTCCCGGGCAACGGCACGGCCCACCTCCTCCAGCAGGTCGGTGTCCCAGCTCTGCGCCAGCAGCGTTCCCACCGGGAAGGCGGTGCAGAACTGATACCGGGGCGTGCCCTTGGGTGCGGTGTCCTCCAGGAACAGGCCGTGTTCCAGGCTTGCCTCCATGGGCATGGGCTGTGCCCTGCCGTCCCGGACATAGTAGGTCTGGTTGAGGCGCAGACCCGCCGGGCCGTCTGCCAGCACGATGTTGGCCACCCCCCGGTCCAGGGCGCAGGCGCTTGTCTCCCCCGCCGACCCCGGCACCGAAATGCCCGCAGAGCCCAGGTTGGCCCCCTGGCCCTTGGCGGGATCGCCGGTGGCCAGAGCGATCATCTGCTCGGTGGTCAGGGTAGCGGCGATGGCCTCCGCCTCATCCCCCAGAGGGGCAGGCTCGGCGTAATCCACCACGCGGGTCTCCACTGCCGACAGGTCATAGCTGATGACCGGAGCCTGTGCGAAGGCTTCCGCCACGGCGGCCCGGTTTTTGGCCTGCTGCTCCTCCGGGCAATGGAGGAGATTCAGCTCCTGCTGCAGCGGGCAGATGTTTTCGGTCTTTTCCAGCATCTTTTCCTCGGAAAGGCGCAGCAGGGCCACCGGCTTTGCCGCTGCCAGGGAGGGTCCGGCATAGATGCCGTAATCTCCCGCTTCCAGCACCCAGGCGCTGGAAGCCTCGTCGTAGGAGGCCAGGTCCCGGGCGGTGAAGGTCAGGGACAGCGCACTGCTCTCCCCCGGCTGCAGCAGCGGCGTCTTGGCAAAGGCGCAGAGACGGCGGAATTCTTTCTCCAGCCGGCCCTGGGGCAGAGATGCATAGACCTGCACCACCTCCCGGCCGGGTACGGCGCCGGTGTTCTGCACCTGCACCTTTGCGGTCACACTGCCGTCGGGGTCGGTCTGCAGCTGAACGGCCTCCATGGCGAAGGTGGTGTAGGAGCCACCCTCGCCAAAGCCGTAACGCACCGGAATACCGAAGGTATCAAAATACCGGTAGCCCACGTAGAGGCCTTCCTCGTAGCGCTCCTCCTCCACATTGCCGTTGTTGTGGGAGTAGGTGGCGGCGTTGGGGTAATCCCCATAGTGCAGCGCCCAGGTATCGGTGAGTTTGCCGCAGGGATTCACCTTGCCGGACAGCACATCGGCCACGGCGTTGCCGCCCTCCATGCCCGGCTGGGAGACGACCAGCAATCCCTTGATGTTTTCAAACTCATCCAGGAAGGACAGGTCCACCACGCCGCCGGCGTTGATGAGCACCACCACATTTTTGTACAGGCGGCAGATGTCGGCCAGCATGGTATGTTCTTCATCGCTGAGGCAGTAGTCCCCGGGGCCGGCGCTGCGGTCGCTGCCCTCCCCCGCAATGCGGGCAATCACATAGACGGCAGTCTCCGCCTGGGAAGGCGTCACCGCCGGACCGGCAGGCAGGCTGAAGGGCGTAGTGGAATAGGCCATGAAAAAGGCCATGCCGTTTTCGGTGGTGCCGCCGCATTTGTCCAGCACCGTCTGTTTCCAGTCGCTGCGGGCTTTGGCATAGACATTCTCATAGGCATCCAGCCAGTCGGCTGTGGAGATGCGGAAGCCTGCCGCCTCCATGCCCTCCCGGATGGTGACGCTGTGACGCTCGTTCACGTCGCCGGAACCGGTGCCGCCCTTGACCGTATGCACCGCCCCCGCGCCGTACAGCGCAACGGTGCTGCCCGGTGCCAGGGGCAGAACGCCGCCATCATTTTTCAGCAGTACAATGCCCTCGGCGGCCGCCCGGCGCGCCAGAGACCCATGCTCCGCCTCCCGGGCTTCCGGCGCCGGGTCGGGGGTGCCGGGCAAAGGCATCTGTCGGATGGTTCTGTTCATATGGATTCTCCTTTTACTTGCTGCATTGCCCCGCGGACCGCGGCGGGACAGAGTTTTCATCTGTCCATCGCCGCGCCGGGGATTCTGTTGATTCCATTATACATTCTTTTCTGCCTGTGCGTGGCGGGCCTCCAGATCACGGCGGATTTCTTTATATTTGTCCTCGGTGATCTCATAGAACCACATGGAGATGAGGGACGCCACATAGCCCAGGATGGGCACGCCGAAACGCAGGAAACCGATCATGCTGCAGACCGCCTCAGACTGGGGCACATCGGGGATAAAGCCCACCAGGCCCAGGAAGAAGCTGGCGATGAAACCGCCAATGGCCATACCGAACTTGTTGACGAAGGTCAGGGAGGAGGACATCAGGCCATCGGCGCGCTGGCCGAACTTCCACTCGGCGAAGTCGGAGCATTCCGGCAGCATGGCCCAGCCCAGGAAGCTGGGGAACTTGGAGATGAAGCCCCAGAAGGCGAACATGCTCATCATCATGATCAGATTGACGGAGGGATTGGGCACCAGCCACAGCACAGCCAGAGGGATGATGGAGATGGCTTCGCCCCACCAGAAGAGGCGGCGCTTGCCCAGCCACTTGGTGAGAATGGGCAGCATGGGGATGGCGATGATGCCGGTCCACAGGGTGACGTTGGCAACCTGGGCCACCAGAGACATATCCTGAATGACGTATTTGAAGTAGTAAACGTTGACGGCGCTGCAGGTGGCGTTGGCCAGAACGTCGGTGCCGAAGGCGATCATGAGCATCATCATGGGCTTGTTCTTGAGGAGCAGCTTCATGTCGCGGGCAAAGTTGAAATTATTTTTCTGTTTGGCCTGCTGGATGGTCTTTTCATCGCAGACATCGTACTTTTTGCCGCCCCAGGCGCAGATCCAGAAGGAGATGGTGGTGATGATGGCAATGAAGGCGCCGTAGATAGCCCAGCCGGTGGCTCCGCCGCCGAAGAAATCCACCATGGGGATGGCCATAACGGTGACGACGAACTGAGGAATGGTGCCCATGCCCTGTTTCCAGGTGACGATGGTGGTGCGCTGCTGGGGGTCTTCCGACATAACGGGGGTCAGGGCGTGATAGGGAATGTTGACCACAGTGGATGCCAGAGAGTAGGCAATGTAGACCACATAGGCATAGACGATCTTCATGGTGGGGCTGAGATCCGGCGCTGTAAAGAGCAGGAAGATCAGCACGCCCAACACGGGGGCGCCGAAAACGATCCAGGGACGGAAGCGCCCCATCTTGCTGACGGTATGGTCGCCGATCATGCCCATGAGGGGATCGGTGAAGGCGTCGATAAAGCGGGAAACCAGCATCAGTCCCGACACCACCATGGTGTCGATTCCGAAAATATCAGTGTAGAAGAAGGTCAGGTAGGACATGACGAGGTAGAACGCCATGTTGGAACCGATGCCGCCGAAGGAGTACTTGACGACATCCGCGAAGGATGCTCTTTTATACGTCTGCTGTTCCATAAATTGGTTCCTCCTTTGAATTGTGGAAAAGGCCGCAATCCGCCTTTCATTATACGCCAAGCCGGTCATACAGTTCGGCCGGGGCGTCGGTCTGTTCCATGCACTCCCGGATATAACCTTTCATCCGGGCGATGATCTCGGGGTCATCCAGCGGGTGGGCCTGCTCGGGGTCTTTTTCCAGGTCGAACAGCATGGAGCCGAAGGAGGTGGTGTCCCCCATCCGGTTGACTGCCTTGATCTTCATGACCGGGCAGCCCTTGGTGAAGGAGAAGGGTTTCACCATTTCGGCCTCCTGCAGTTCCTGGGGGGAGAACATGGCCCGCATATGGGTGGGCATGAGGGTGTACTCATAGACATCGGCATCGGGATGCTCTGCCGAGTGCATGTAGAGGTAGCGGCCGTCGGTCACATCCACCTGGCTGCCGTGGTAGCCAAACACCGCGTACTTGCGGATGGGCGCATCGCTGTCCATCACGCCGGTAAGGGGCTTGCCCTGCATATCCGACGGAATGGGCTGACCAAAGAACTCCAGAATGGTGGGTGCCAGATCGATGGTTTGCACCAGAGCATTGCGATGGGCGCCTGCCAGGTCCTTGCGGCGGGGATCGTAGATGTACAGCGGGGTGTGGGAGATCTCGGTGTACAGCGGCATGGCGGTCTTGCCCCACCAGCCATGCTCCCCCAGCAAAAAGCCGTGGTCGGTGTTGACGATGAGCATGGTGTCCTCCCACAAGTTGTACTCATCCATCTTGTCCAGCACCTTGCCCAGATAGCGGTCGCACTTGCTCACCAGAGCCGCGTAATGATACCGCACATGGTCGATGGTGTTCTGATCCTCCGCCACCGGGGCGTAGGGCGGCCAGTCGGCCTCGGCGGCCGCGTCGCCCAGGAAGGTGTGGGGGTACAGCGCCTGATCGGCGGGCAGCGTGTAGAAGGGCTCGTGGGGGTCAAAGGTCTCGATCTGCAAGAACCAGTTATCCGCCCCGTGGTTGCGGTCCAAAAACTCGATGCCGTGGCGGAAAGTCACCGCCTGGGAGGTTTTTTCCTCGGTATCCATAGCGTTGCGGTTGACCTGGTCATGGCTGAGCATGGCAGTGTAGGGCGGATAAGAAAGCATGACTTCCTTGTTCTTGAACACCGTCTTTTTGTCGTACTGGTAGCTCAGGTCCGCCTTCCAGTTGTCGCCTTCCTGCCCGCGGGAGATATCCCAGGAAGAATAGCGGTTGTGATAGGTGCAGCCGCCGTCCTCCCAGTAGTGCTGATGATCGCTGACCAGGTGGGTGTAGATGCCCGCCTTTTTCAGCAGTTCGGACATGGAGTCGTCGAAGGGCTCCATGGGTCCCCAGCTGCGGTGGAAGAAATTCAGCCGCCCGGTGTGCAGTTCCCGGCGGGCCGGCATGCAGGGCATGCTGCCCACATAGCAGTTTTCAAACTGCACGCTGCGCCGGGCCAGACGCTGAAAGTTGGGGGTTTTGGTCCAGTCACATCCGTACGATTGCAGCAGGTCCCGGACCAGAGAATCGTACATGACCATGATACATTTCATTGCTTGTCACTCCGTTTTTTCCGCGCGCTTTTCTGCGGAAAGCAAGCCGCCCTGCCCCGGTGCAGCCATGGGAGGCTGCTTTACAATTTTTGCAGATGCTTTGCTTTCTTTGGTCTGCCGCGCTTTGTGCTGTGGTGATCACGTGTTCGCCGTGCGTTTTTCCCCTTTTGCCCCGGGTCTTGTATCACCTCCGTCTTTCCAGCGCTTTTTGCCCTTGCCCTGAAACAAAAATTTGACTTTTACACGTTGTTTCAAAATTCTGAAAGTTTATGAAAGCGCTTACATTTTTCTTTCAAAAAGAGACGCCTTTCTTTCAAGGCGTCATCGGGGCGGTCATTTCTTTGACCGACTCCCGCTCGGTATAGCGTGGTTTGTACTCGATGCCCGTCTCGGGGATGTCGTCCCCGTTCAGGCGGTGCAGCAGCAGTTCCGCGGCGCTGGCCCCCATATCCACAGCGGGGACATACAGGGTGGACAGGGGCGGATAGGTCTGCTTGGCCTCGTCCATCCGGTGGGTGACCGCCACCATGGACAGCCGATCCGGCACCGGGATGTGCAGTTCATTGCAGACCCCCAGCATGGTCACGGCCTGGTCGTAGTCCGGCATGCAGACGGCGGTGATCTCTCCCCCGCAGACGTATTTCTGCAGATCCTTTTTGTACTGTTCCCGGGACATCTCGCCGGTATGCAGCAGGCGGAAGCAAATCCTGCTGCCGTCCTGCCAGGTATCGGTGACGGATTTCACCTGCCGGATATAATTCTCATGCATGGAGATGGCGTAATAGATAATGTTTGTGTGGCCCTTTGCCCGCAGATGTTCCAGAATCTCCAGGCAGTATTCCACATAATGGGCGTAGACATTGAGAAACTCGGATTCTTCCTGCCGGCCGATGTAGACCACCGGGAAATCCATCTCCCGCAGTTCCCTCTCCACCTCCGGGGGCATCATGGCCCGCAGAGGACCGTTGAGGATCAGCCCGTCGATGCGCTTGCTGCGCACATATTCCCGATAGGCGGGGATGCCCCCCGCCCGCTTGTAAAAGCCCGGCCGTTCCACGATGAGGGTCATGCATTTGTCCTGATAGGTCAGAACCCGCTGGATGCCCTTAAGCAGCTCGATGCTGTACGTGGAATCAAACACCGAAACATCCCCGTCCAGCATATAGACCCCGATCATGTTGGCCTGCTTGTTGACCAGGCCCCGGGCGAACTGGTTGGGTTCAAAGTGGAGCTTTTCCATGGCCGCCTGGACAGCCGCCACCTTTTTGGGACTGACCGCCGCGCTTTTGTTGAGGATGCGGGACACCGTGGCAATGGAGACCCCGGCTTCGGCAGCCACATCGTAAATGGATACAGACATCCGCGTCCCCCTTTTCCGACAGCCGCTCTTGTTTTGTAAGCGCTTTCTTTCTTCTGTATCCAGAATACTATGCAGGGAGCCCTGTCGTCAATCGACAAAGAATATAAAGATTGACAAAATATTTCGTGCAACATATCCCTCTTTTTTCTCCTTGCAGCGAGGCGCTTCTGTGCCTTGCCCCAATCAACACAGCGTCCAGCCCCCGGCTTTTCCCTGCCCGCTTTTGCTTCTTCAATCCCCATCCCCGTCCGGTATTTCTCCATATACCGCTTTCGGCTGCAAAATGCCAAAAAGAGAGACCGTTTCTCCTGTGAGAAACAGTCTCTCTTTTCCATTTGGAAATTCAGGCGGACAGCCTGGCTGCCGGCATGCTTTCAAAGGCCTCAGCCTCGAAAAGGCACCGGCAAGCCGCAGGGGCGCGTCTTACTGCTCTTCGGCGCGGGCCATGGCCAGCTTGAAGTCCTTGAGATCGGTGAAGATCTCATTGGTGTAGGGGTTCTTCTTCTGTTCGACGGCGCGCTTGACGATGATGGCCAGCACGATCACGTTGGCCGCCAGTGCCGCGATGGCAATGACGCCCTGCATGGTGGGATCTGCCGCCGTGGGATGGGTGGCAGCATCCATCACGCCGTCCACATAGAGGACCGGCAGGGTGGCGAAGACGCCCTGATCCTGGAACATGGGGAAGACCTGGGCAAACATGCACCACAGTGCCAAAGTGTTGGCGCGGTTCTGAATCCAGGCGCCCTTGTTCCAGAAGGCATTGGCAAAGGTGGGCGCCAGCAGCAGAGCCAGGCCGCAGTACCAGGCATGGGTGGGCAGATTGTTGTAGGTGTACTCAAAGTTCCACAGGTCGTAGGCGATGATGTACAGGATGGTCATGTCGGGCCAGAGCATATCCTGCTGTTTCTTGGAGGAGTAGATGCCCCACCAGCCGGTCATGCAGAGGATGTTCAGGATACCGGCAATGCCGTTGACCCAGTTCCACCAACCGCCGTACAGCCAGACATTCTCGCTGGACAGCCACCAGCGGCTGCCGGTTTCTGCCAGAGCCATGGCGCCGCGGATACCGGACTCAAAGTCGCTGGCCACGGCAATCAGGATATTGATGGCCACAATGGCAAAGGGGAAGGCCTTGAACCAGTGGGTCTTTCCCACGCCCCACTTGTACTTGAGCATCATGAAGCCGATGCATCCCACGGTGGCGGCATAGAGCTTGGCATAGTGGAACCAGCTGTTCATGTAGAGGTAGGTGGGGTTGTTCAGCGCCCAGTCTGCCCCCATGGCGGCGCCCACGGCCACCGCAACAAAATAGACCGTAAGTCCCGCAGGCAGGATCAGGAAGCAGAAAATGCCGCCCTGCTTGGTGCGGCGGGCCAGCTCATTGACGAGGACCAGCCCTACGAACACCAGCAGCCATCCAAACAGCTGCCAGCCGGCGTTCTCGCCGTAAATTTGAAACAACATACAAAATTCCTCCAGTTTCTATGATTTTTACAGTGCGGTCCCGGCGGGAGGCTCCGGCGGTTCCGGTTCCTCCTCCTCGGGCACTGTAATATCCCGGATCATGGTCTCATTGCCCTGGATCAGGTGGGTCTTGCCGCTGCCGCACGCAGGGCAGGTGCGGCCGTGGGCCACGGTGGGATAGACGCATCCGCAATTTTCACACAGCGTCTTTGCAGGAATGACCACCACCTGCAGCTTTGCCCCCCGCAGCATATCCGATTTGGAGGCCGCCCAGTTCCAGCAGTCCTGAAGGTAATCCTCCAGCACACCGGACACTTCACCCAGTTCCAGCGTCACCGCGTTGACCTGGCTGACGCCGTTCTGGCGGCCCACCTCCTCCACGCTGCGGATGATATGAAAGACAATTCCCAGCTCGTGCATATCAGTCGCCCTTCTTGCCAAAGCGGATCTTGAATTCCCGCTGGATCATATAGGGCAGAATGGCCTTGAACTTGTCCTCGCTGCGCACCATGGTGCTGCACTCGGGGCGCTCGCGGAAGAGATGGATGGCGTCGAACTCGCACTTGGTGGTGCAGACGCCGCAGCCGATGCACTTGTTGGGGTCCACCACCGAGGCGCCGCAGCCCAGGCAGCGGGCGGTCTCCTTTTTCACCTGCTCCTCGGTAAAGGTGAGATGGCCGTCCCGGAAGGAGTGGTGGTAGTCGATGTCCTCGGCCATGCCTGCCGTCTGGCGGGCGGTGGTATCGTAGCTTTCCAGGGCCAGATCGTCCTTGTTCAGCTGGATGAAATCCCGCCGGTTTCGGCCGATGGTCATGCTGGTGTTGGGCTGGACAAACCGATGGATGGACACAGCGCCCTCCTTGCCTGCCGCGATGGCGTCAATAGCAAACTTGGGACCGGTGTAGACATCGCCGCCCACAAACACGTCGGGCTGTGCGGTCTGGTAGGTCAGGGCGTCGGCCACCGCACGGCCGCCGCGGCCCAGCTCTACCTGAGAGCCCTCCAGCAGGCCGCCCCACTGGATGCTCTGGCCGATGCTGAGGAATACATGGTCGCATTCCACCGTAATGGTGTCGTTTTCGTCGTAGGTGGGGGCAAACTTGCCCTCGGCGTCATAGACCGAGACGCAGCGCTTGAACACCACCGCAACGGCCTTGCCGTCCTTGGTCAGAATCTCCTTGGGGCCCCAGCCGCAGTGGACGTTGGCGCCGTCCTCCTCGGCCTCGGCGATCTCGGCAGGGGTGGCGGGCATCTGTTCCCGGGCCTCCAGACAGTACATGTCCGCTGCCGATGCGCCGCAGCGCAGGCCGGAGCGCACCACGTCGATGGCCACGTTGCCGCCGCCTACCACCACGATCTTGCCGTTGAGGGCGATCTTCTCCCCCTCGTTCACCTTGTGGAGGAAGTCCACGGCGGTGACCACGTTGGGAGCATCCTCGCCGGGGACACCGGCCTTGCGGCCGCCCTGGCAGCCGATGGCCACATAGAAAGCCTTGTAGCCCTGGGCGCGCAGCGCATCCAGCGTCACGTCCTTGCCGACCTCCACGCCGCAGCGGATCTCCACGCCCATCTGGCGGATGATGTCGATCTCGGCCTCCACCACGTCTTTTTCCAGCTTGTAGGAAGGAATGCCGTAGGTCAGCATGCCGCCGGGCTTTTTGTTCTTCTCGAAAACGGTGGGACGGTAGCCCTTCTCGGCCAGATAGTAGGCGCAGGACAGACCGGCAGGACCGGCACCGATGATGGCGATCTTCTCCTCAAAGCCGCCCCGGTTGGAAGGCGGATTGATGGGCGGGATATAGCGGGTGGAAGCCTCCAGGTCCTTCTGGGCAATGAACTTTTTCACTTCATCGATGGCCACCGCCTGGTCCACGGTGCCGCGGGTGCAGGCATCCTCGCAGCGGCGGTTGCAGACACGGCCGCACACCGCCGGGAAGGGATTTTCCCGCTTGATGAGGGCCAGAGCATCGGTATAGCGGCCCTGGGCTGCCATCTTGAGATAGCCCTGCACCGCAATGTGGGCGGGGCAGGCCGTCTTGCAGGGGGCGGTGCCGGTGTCATAGCAGTTGATGCGGTTTTTGTCCCGGTAGTCGATGTCCCACTTTTCGGGGCCCCACTTGACCTTGTCGGGCAGTTCCTGGCGGGGATATTCCACCGGGCCGTGGGTGGTGCAGAGCTTCTGGCCCAGCTTGACCGCACCGGCGGGGCAGTACTCCACGCAGCGGCCGCAGGCCACACAGTTTTCCGGGGTGACATGGGCCACATAGGCGGAGCGGCTCATGTTGGGGGTGTTGAACAGCTGGCTGGTGCGCAGGGCGTTGCAGATGTTCACATTGCAGTTGCAGATGGCGAAAATCTTGTTCTCACCGTCGATGTTGGTGATCTGGTGGACAAAGCCGTTGTCCTCGGCACGCTTGAGGATGCGCATGACCTCGTCGTAATCCACATAGTGGCCCTTCTTGGTCTCCACCAGGTAGTCGGCCATGTCGCCCACACCGATGCACCAATCCTCGGGGTCATCGCCGCAGCCCTCCCCCATGCGGGCCCGGGACATACGGCAGGAGCAGGGACTGGCGGCATACTTGCCGTCGTACTTTTTCAGCCAGTGGGAGATGTGCTCAATGTCCACCGACTGGTTCTCAGTCTCGATGGCCTTTTCCACCGGGATGACGTGCATGCCGATGCCCGCGCCTCCCGGGGGCACCATGGCGGTGATGTGCTCCAGCGGCAGGAAGGTCATCCGCTCAAAGAAGGCGGTGACCTCGGGATGGTCCTGGATCTGGCTCTTCTGCATGTTGAAGAACTCGGCGCTGCCCGGCACGAACATGGGCAGCAAGTACTGCTTTTCGTGGCGTTCGTTCTCCCAGTTGTACTCCAGCAGACCGACGTAGCTCATCTGATAGAGCAGCGGTTCCAGCTCCTCGGCGGGCTTGCCGGTGGCCTTGACCAGCTCGGGCAGGGTCATAGGCTTGCGTACCTTCATCTTGAGGGCCACGTCCGCCATCTCGTCGGTGACAAGACCCGCCAGTCCCCAGTACTCCGGGTCCTCGGCGGTGAGGGGGCGCAGCTTGGCCGGGATGCGGTCGGTGATCTTCTGGCCCAGCTTGAGAATCTTCTCCCGGGGCTTTTCATCCTTGGGGATCTTGAAGGGCAGTTTGCTCTCGTCCAGAGGGAAATGGGTCTGACTCATGGTCGGCATCCTTTCTCGTCACGGGTTGTATTACATAGTGTCTTTGTTCTTCCAGGCGGCAACCTCGGCGCGCAGCCAGTCGGCCCACTGATCGATGCCCTCCCCTGTGCGGGCACAGATGGGAATGATTTTGGCATTGGGGTTGCGCATGAGGACGTACTCCCGGCATTTTTCCATGTCAAAATCAAAGTAGGGCATAACATCGATCTTGTTCACCAGCACCACGTCGCAGACGGTGAACATGAGGGGGTATTTCAGAGGCTTGTCGTGGCCCTCCGGCACCGAGAGGATCATGGCGTTTTTCACCGCGCCGGTGTCGAACTCCGCCGGGCAGACCAGGTTGCCCACGTTTTCCAGAATAGCCAGATCCACGTCCTCCAGGCCCAGACCTTCCAGCCCCTGGCGGGTCATTCCGGCGTCCAGATGGCACATGCCGCCGGTGTGCAGCTGAATGGCCTTGGCGCCGGTCTCGGCAATGGCCTTGGCGTCCACGTCGGAGTCGATGTCCGCCTCCATAACGCCGATGCGCAGTTCGTCCTTCAGCGCCTCGATGGTGCGCCGCAGGGTGGTGGTTTTGCCCGACCCCGGCGAAGACATGAGGTTGAGCAGGAACACGCCCTTTTCCTTCAGCGCATGCCGCATCGCATCGGCCTCCCGGTCGTTGGATGCAAACACGCTCTGTTTGATTTCCAGTACTTTCACCTTGTCCACAGCAAGCGTCCTTTCTCCTCTATTTTGTGGTTCTGCCACATCCGGCGGGAACCGAAGGCAGAAACTTTCATTCATTGTGAATAGTTTAACACTATGCGGGACACAGGTCAATAAAACCTGCCTTTTTCAGTGAAGAGGTGAAAAGAAATGCTTTTTCTTGGTGGAAATGTATGATAAAATTTTCTTGTGGTATGTGGTATAGCCACAACGCCGGAAGGAGGCTCGCTATGGAGTTTGAAAAGCTGTCGGCCCCCAGTCTGAAGGACCTGTTTGTCCAGCAGCTGCGGGGAATGATTCTGTCGGGAGAGCTGGCCGTGGGGACCCAGCTTCCGCCGGAGCGGGAACTTGCCCAGCAGATGCAGGTCAGCCGGGCGGTGGTCAACGGCGGCATGGCGGAGCTGGCCAAACAGGGCTTTGTGGAGGTGCGCCCCCGCCAGGGCGCCGTGGTGGCCGACTACCGGCGTCACGGCAATCTGGATACCCTCATTGCCATCATGGAATACCAGGGCGGCATTCTGGGCCGGGAGGAAGTGCGCTCCATTCTGGAAGTCCGCATGGCGTTGGAGCATCTGGCAGTATCCAACGTCATCCGCCGTGCCTCCGACGAGGCGCTGGACCGGCTGGGGAGCCTGTTGGCCGCCATTGCCGAATGCGACACCCCTGCCCAGGCAGCGGAGGCGGCCTGGAACTACCAGCATGAGCTGGCTCTGGTGAGCGGCAACCGCATTCTGCCGCTGATCTATTACTCCTTCAAGGCCCCGGTCATCACCCTGTGGACCCGGTTCTGCCGCCTGTACGGCATTGAAGCCCTCTGCCGCAACACCGAAAAGCTCTATGATCTCATCCGTGCCCGGGACCATGAGGGCGCCGCCCGCTGGGTGGACGAATACCTGGGGCAGGCCATCTCCGGCAGCCAGCAGATCTACAGCGAGTAGGCATAGAAAAGCCCGCCGCCATGCTTGTGCAAGGCAGCGGGCCCTTTTCGGCTACCGTATCCCGGAAGATTTCTGTCTCTTCCCGGAAGGTTCATTTTTTTCCTGTGTCTGACACAGACAGCCCCTGTAGCGCACCCGACGCCGCCAGCAGCACCGCCACAGCCAGCCCCATACCGTTCATTTCCCCGAACAGGACCAGCTGCAGGATGGCCGCCAGACAGGCCAGCACGGTCACAACAAGCGCCGCACCACGCCGTCTGCCCTGCCCGTTGTCCGAAAAACCGGTCAGAACAAGCGCCGCAGCCGCCACTGTCAGAATGCCTGCCGCCATGGGGAGCGGGTCTCCGTACCCCATGGGCGTCAGGTCAAAGAAGGAACAGGTTTTCAGAAAGTACTCCCCCGGTCCGGCGGCGAAGCGCATGGTGACCCCGCCGGGCAGGATCTCCATAAACAGGGCAAGAGCCAGTGTGCACAGCGCCGCAACAGCCCTCCGATTCCGTCTTGTTTTCATGGGAGCACCTCCTTTTGAATTCATTATACCGTGCGGGGCACACGGCGTAAAATTTCATTTTGGAAACAACATTTTTCTGTATTGCCCCACGCATGCAAAAACGATATACTGAAGCAAATACTTCCGAAAAGGAGCATCCGTCCATGTCCAAACCGAACGTCGCCTTCATCTGCGTGCACAACTCCTGCCGCAGCCAGATTGCCGAGGCTCTGGGCAAACTGCTGGCCTCCCATGTGTTTGAAAGCTATTCCGCCGGGACTGAGACCAAGCCCCGCATCAACCCCGATGCCGTCCGCCTGGTAAAGCAGCGGTACGGTGTGGACATGGAGGCCACCCAGCACAGCAAGCTGCTGGCCGAGCTGCCGCCGGTGGATATTGTGGTGACCATGGGCTGCAACGTGCAATGTCCCTTTCTCCCCTGCCAATACCGGGAGGACTGGGGTCTGCCCGATCCCACCGGGTGCAGCGACGAGGTATTCCTGCAGGTGATTAATGAGATCGAGAAGAAAATTCTCAGCCTGCGGGACCGGATCGCCGCCGGAGAACTGACACAGTGACCGGACGTCCCCCGGATAGCGCAATACAAAACAGAGGCAAAGTCTGACTCAGGCTTTGCCTCTGTTTTTTCGGTCATGCAGCCCATGACCGGTCATAATTCAGATTGATCCCATTACCACGGCGTGAGTTCCAGATACAGGTCCTTGTACTGGCGGGCCGAGTTCTCCCAGGAGACATCCTTGGCCATATCGCGCTGGACGACCTCATCCCAGTGATAGCGGTTGATGAAGTACTCCGTCTTGGCGCGGTTGATGGCATCCAGCAAAAGGCCTGCGTCGTAGCGGTCAAAGGTGAAACCGTTGCCGTCCCCGTTGAAAATGTTGTAGGGCTGCACCGTGTCCTTCAGGCCGCCGGTCTCCCGGACGATGGGCAGGGTGCCGTAGTGCATGGCATTGAGCTGGGTCAGGCCGCAGGGCTCAAAGCGGGAGGGGACCAGCAGGGCATCGGCGCCGGCGTAGATCCGGTGTGCCCGGGACTCGTCGTACTGGATGCAGGCGCTGAACATACCCTTGTACGCATTTTCGTAATAGCGGAAGGTGTCCTCGTACTCCTTGTCGCCGGTGCCCAGCACAACAACCTGGGTGTTGCCGTCCATGACCTGGGGAATGATGGCATTGACCAGGTCCAGACCTTTCTGGTTGGTCAGGCGGGAGATCAAGCCGATGACAAACTTGCCCTGATCCTGCACCAGATCCAGCTCCTGCTGGAGAGCCAGCTTGTTTTCCCACTTGTGATCCAGCACGTTGGTGATGTCATAGTTGACGGCCAGGGCGGGATCGGTGGCAGGGTTCCACATGCCGTAGTCGATGCCGTTGACAATTCCGCGCAGCTTGTAGCTGTGATAGCGCAGGTGATCTTCCAGCTTTTCACCGTACTCGGCAGTCTGGATCTCCTGGGCGTAGGTGTTGCTGACGGTGGTGATGCGGTCGGCGTAGGCAAGGCCGGCCTTGAGCATGTTGGCATCCTCATAGCCCTGCTTCATGGCGCCCATGTTGAAGACTTCATCGGGCAGACCGGTCCAGTACTGCAGGGTGGGAATGTTGTAAATGCCCTGGAAGCGCAGGTTGTGGATGGTCAGGACCGTCTTGGCACGGCCGATGGGAGAATCCTGGAACATGGTGCGCAGATACACCGGCACCAGAGCCGCCTGCCAGTCGTGGCAGTGGATGATGTCGGGGATCCAGTTCAGGTAGTTCAGGGCAGCCAGCGCCGCCTTGCTGAAGTAGCAGTATTTGGGGATATCGTCCACCAGGCCGATGTAGGGGTTGCCCGCGGAGAAAAACTCCTGGTTGTCGATGAAATCGTAGACCACACCGTCACAGACATACTCCATGATGCCCACATAATAATTCCGGCCGGTCTTGCCCAGGTCCATGTAGAATTCGCCGCGGTAAACCATCTTGTCCTGATACTTCTGGGGAATGCAGGCGTACCGGGGCAGGATGACACGCACGTCACAGTTCTGGGCCACCAGCTCCCGGGGCAGGGCATACATTACGTCGCCCAGACCGCCTGTCTTGACGAAAGGATGGCACTCAGATCCAATAAAAGCAACACTTCTGCGAGGGGAAACATATTGCGGTTCCATAGGTACTTCTTTCTCCGGCTCAACCGGCTCTTGTACGGCAGGTTTGGACTCTTCGGCGGCGGGAACGGGTTCCTGTGCCACAGGCTTGGCTTCCTCCGGCGCGGGGGCAGGTGCAGCCTTCTTGACAGCAGGCTTTGTCTTTTTGGCAGCGGGTTTCGCCTTCTTGGCGGCGGGTGCTGCCTTCTTGGCGGCGGGTTCGGCCTTCTCGGCAGCAGGCTCGGCCTTCTTGGCAGCGGGCTCAGCCTTTTTGGCGGCAGGCTCGGCCTTCTCGGCAGCGGGCTCGGCCTTCTTGGCGGCAGGCTCGGCCTTCTTGGCGGCGGGCTCGGCCTTCTTGGCGGCGGGCTCGGCCTTCTTGGCAGCGGGTGCCGCCTTCTCGGCGGCAGGCTCAGCCTTCTTCGCAGCAGGCTCGGCCTTCTTGGCGGCAGGCTCGGCCTTCTTGGCGGCGGGCTCGGCCTTCTTGGCGGCAGGCTCGGCCTTCTTGGCGGCGGGCTCAGCTTTTTTGACAGCGGGCTCGGCCTTCTTGGCGGCAGGCTCGGCCTTCTTGGCAGCGGGTGCCGCCTTCTCGGCGGCAGGCTCAGCCTTCTTCGCAGCAGGCTCGGCTTTTTTGACAGCGGGCTCGGCTTTCTTCGCTGCGGGCGGAGCAGCTTTTACTTCGGCTGTCTGCTTCTTGGCAGACTGCGCTTTTTTCTGTGCCACAACAACTCTTCCTTTCCAATTGGTAATGTACCAATACTTCCGGGCTGCGACCCCCACAAAGAGTTCCCTCGGCCGGCCCTTCCCGGAAAGACAATCGGCAGGGAAGCAGAAAAGCCATGGCTTCCCCGCTTCCGGGCCTTATGAAGAAAGATTAGCATATTTTCGTCCAAATTTCAATTGCCGCCATTGCTTTTTCATCCTTCCGCCGGATGTACCTGCCTTTTGGCCGGACGTTTTTTCCCTCTTTTCCCCAAAAGTCTGCTTTTTAAGTTTTCTTTTGCCCGGCAAAGCCAGCCGGCCTTCTGTCATCTTCTGCCGTTCAAAGACTCTGTTCCAGGTAGGCGGCCACGTCGAACAGGTCCAGCGTGCAGTCCTTGCGCAGATACAGCGGGTGATGGGGGTGCCCCTTTTGGGACCGCGCCCCTGCCGAGTACCAGCAGGCTCCCAGTTCATTGCCGATGCGGATCATATCCCGCAGGCAGTCCGCCAGATAGGGGCGTTTCTCGATGATGGTGCCCCAGGCGGCCCACACGGCGGGAGCACCGCTTTTGGTCTGTTCCAGCGCCCAGCGGAAAGCCGCCATGTTTTCCTGATGAAGGACGGAGTTGCATTCCTTCTCCATATCATCGGGGCGGGTGGCGCGCTGGGCATAGACGTTGAACATGATGAAACTGTCGTACCCGTTGGCCAGGGCAATGCGCTCCACCGACTTGAGGGTGTTGTCCAGGTCGTTGGGGGCCGCCGTGGACGGGTTTATGCCCACACAGATCAGCGGCTTTTCCCCGGCGGTGCCCAGGATATATCGGTAATCACAGTACATACTGGGAACATACAGCCAGCGGGAGATGTCGTAGTCCGGGTTGGGCCGGCGCGCATCCTCCAGGGCGCGGGCAAAAGGCAGAATTTGCTGCTGGGCAGTGTCCCGTGTGGGAATGTGCATGAAGAAACCTCCTTGCGGGCGGTTTGCACAGTCCGCCGCCCGATGCTATACTCTCCCTATCAGGATACAGGCAGGAGAAACGCAATGCAATACCAACATGTAAAAGAAGGTCGCTTTTTGTCCCGGCCCAACCGGTTCGTCGCCAGGGTGCTGCTGGACGGGGCCGAGGAAGTGGTCCACGTCAAAAACACCGGCCGCTGCCGGGAACTGCTGCTGCCCGGGGCAAGGGTCTACCTGGCCCTGGGGGACAATCCTCAGCGCAAGACCCGCTACGACCTGATCGCCGTGGAGAAGGGGCCGCTGCTGGTCAACATGGACTCCCAGGCCACCAACCGGGTGTTCGGGGAGTGGGCTGGGGCGGGGCATTTCCGTGCCGGGCTGACCCTGCTGCGGCCGGAGACAGTGTGGGGCAATTCCCGCTTTGATTTTTACTGGGAGGACGCCTCCGGCTGCCGGGGTTTTGTGGAGGTGAAGGGCGTCACCCTGGAGGAAAAGGGTCACGCCCGCTTTCCCGACGCCCCCACCCTGCGGGGTGTCAAGCATCTGGAAGAGCTGGCCCGCTGCCGGGCCGAGGGCTGCGAGGCCGCCGTCTGCTTTGTGCTGCAGATGGGCGGTATGAAGGATTTTGCCCCCAATGATGTGACCCACCCCGCCTTCGGGGATGCCCTGCGCCGTGCCGCAGCCGGGGGCGTGAATGTCCTGGCCATGGAATGCGCCGTGACCCCGGACAGTCTGATCATCACCCACCCGGTGCCGGTGCGGCTGTGACCGCCGCCCCGTCTCCCGCTCAACGCTGCGGCAAGGTTTTGCCCGGGCAGGCTTCGGCCTGTCTCAGCCCGTCGTGTCCGGGTCGCCAAAGGCGAACTGGATGGTGATGTGTTTTTCCCGATCCACCGTCACCCGGCGCACCAGCTGGTGCAGCTGAGCCTTTTCCAGATGATCGAAGCGGAGAAAGGCCCGGATTGCCTCCTCCGTCCGGGATATCCGGTGGCTTCCTGCCTCTTCCTCCGCCGCAATCCGGTCCAGCTCTTCCCGGTGCCGGGTCTCCTCCTGGCGGAGTTTTTCGGAGATATAGGCAAATTCCTCCTGACTCAGGGTGCCGGCCACCTTGTCCTTGTAGGCCGTCAGTCTGGCTCGGCGAGCCTGTTCCAGCTGCTGTTCCAGCCTGTACCGCTTCGCTCCGGGGCTTTCCTTCTGCTGCTGTGATGCCGCCTTCCGGCGGGCCAGCTCGCAAGGGTCCGCCCTTCCCTGCGCCAGGCTGCGCAGAGCTTCCTGCACCGCCTCCATCACAGCGTCCTCCCGGATGCTGTGGGAGGTGCACAGCCCCATGGCCGGGTCCCGGGTGTAGCCGTAACAGTTCAGATACCAATACCGGCCCCGTTTTTTGGCATACAGCGGGCTGCCGCAGTCGGCACAGAAAGCGATACCGGTCAGCAGATGGGGGTGGTCCGTGGTCTGGTATGTACGGACTGTCTGCAGCCTTTGGGCCAGGGCGAACTCCTCCCGGCTGACCAGCGGCTCATGGGTGTTCTCCACCACGATCCAGTCCTCCGGGTCCACCCGTCGCCGCTCGTGGACCTTATAGCTGACCATCCGGGTGAACTGCTGGGCCATATCCCCCCGGTAGACCGGATGGGAGAGGATGCGGCGGATGGTCTCGGCATTCCACAGGCCGGTAAAGGTCCGGCTTTTATCGGTCAGTCCCTTGCTGGCCGCCGGGGACGGGATGCCCTCCCGGTTGAGAACACCCGCAATTCCGGTCCGGCTGCTTCCGCCCAGAAACAGGGCAAAAATGCGCCGCACGACGGAGGCCGTCTCCTCATCCACCAAAAGATGGTACCGGTCCGCCGGGTCGATGCGGTAGCCGTAGGGAGCCTGTCTTCCCAGGAATTTGCCCTGCCGCTTGAGGAGGTTCAGAGAAGTGCGGACCTTGGCGCTGGCGTCGGCGGCATAAAAATCGTTGAATACATTTTTGAACACCGCCATCTGCTGGACGCTGTCGGTATTTTTGGCGGAATCGTACTGGTCGTTTACCGCAATGAACCGTACCCCCAGCCGGGGAAAGATCTGTTCCAGGTAACGTCCCGTCTCGGTATAGTTGCGTCCCAGGCGGGACAGATCCTTGACGATGATGCACCGCACGCTGCCGTCCATCAGGCAGGCGGAGAGCTTCTGAAAGCCGGGGCGGTCAAAATCGGTGCCGGTGTGGCCGTCGTCCACAAATTCCCGGGTGACGGCAAACCGGTTGCGCGCTGCCCATTCCCGCAGAAAGGCACGCTGGTTTTGGATGGAGTCCGACTCTGCGGCCGGGCCGTCGGCAGAGGAAAGGCGCAGATAGAGGACCGCGTCGGTCCGGTCCGGCCTTCCGCCGGTGCGGGAACGCTTCATCTCAGCATGCCTCCCCGGAGTCCAGATTCAGGGTGCGGATGAGCTGTTCCAGGCAGGCAGCCAGAGAGGGGGCATCTTCCTCCTCGGCAAAGCAGAGCGTAACAGACGGCTGGTCCATGGTGGGTTCCTCCCTTCCCTTTTCCGGCGGTTCGCCGGGGTTACCCCATCCTATGCGGAGAGGACTCACAATATTTTCAGCCTCCGGCAGCTCCGGGAGGCAAGCCTCTCCCCTGCTTTTCCGCCGGTTTCCGACCGGCTGCGGCGAAAACGGCTTTTCCTCCCCGCGGGACTGTGGTATGCTACCAGTAACGACTTGATTTCTGCCGGACCGCCCTCAGGGCAAAAGGAGGCCTTTTCATGATCTGCAAAACCACCGCCGAAATGAAAGAGATGGACCGCGTGGCCATTCAGGAACGGAGAATTCCTTCCCTGCAGCTGATGGACACCGCCGCCGGGCATGTTGCCGCCTCTGTAAAGGCCTGGCTGACCCGCACCGGGCGCAAAGGACAGGTGCTGATCTTCTGCGGCCCCGGCAACAACGGCGGGGACGGCTTTTCCTGTGCCTGGCAGCTGCTGAAACAGGGCGTTCCCGCCCGGGTCTGCTTTGTGGGCAAGGCGGAGAAAATGACCGCCGACGCCCGCGCTGAGCAGGAGAAACTTCTGTCCCTGGGCGGCGCGGTGGTCCCCTACGCCGGGGAGCCGATCCCGGAGGATGCCGGCTGCCTGGTGGATGCTCTCTTCGGAGTGGGACTGGACCGCAACGTGGGCGGGATGTTCGCCCGGGCCATTGCCGCCATCAACCAGGCCCGGGAGGCTGGGGTACCGGTGGTGGCCTGCGACATTCCCTCCGGCATCGAGGGCAACACCGGTGCGGTGCTGGGCATCGCCGTGCAGGCTGACGAGACTGTCACCTTCAGCTGCGCCAAGCCGGGGCTGCTCGCCGGGGAAGGCAGACAGGCTGCCGGCCTGCTGACGGTCTGCGACATCGGCATTCCCCGGGATCTGCTGGAAAGCTGATCTCCGCCACAGCCCCAAGGCAACCCCATATAAAAAAGACACAGCGCCCCCTTACGGCTGTCATGGAACGGCCGCAGGAGGGCGCTGTTTTTTTCGGAGCACACCCGACGGCCATGGGACAAAATCCTGTATCGGACCCATCCGGTCGGCGGTATAATACTCGCTCTTTTTGATCTCGCCGGGCAAGTCGATGCCGGTGCCCTCCCGAAGGTCAAAAGCCTCAAAATAGTCGCAGAAGGCTTCCTTCCCCAGCCGCGCGCCGATCTGGATGAAGCAGGGATTGCAGGACACCGCCAGTCCCTGGGCGAAGGTCTCAAGGCCGTGGATATGCCCGTTGGCGCAGCGGAAGCGGGTCCCCGCCACATTGATGGAGCCTGCGCAGACAAACTGGCTGTCCGGTGTACAGACGCCGGTATCCAGTGCCGCGGCCGCCGTGATCAGCTTGAACACACTGCCCGGCTCATACAGGTCGCTGATGGCTTTGTTGCGCCACTGAGCCTGCTGGGCAGCCTGCAGCGCCGCGCTGCGTTCCTCTCCCGAAAGAGCATTGACCTGGTCCCGGACTTCCTCATTCACAATGGTGCGGGGATCGTTGGGATCGTAGTCCGGTTTGACCGTCATGGCAAGGATGGCCCCTGTCTGCACGTCCATGACGATGCCTACCGCCCGGGACGCCACATTGTGTTCCTGCACCGCCGCAGAGACGGCGCTTTCCAGATAATGCTGGATATTGGCGTCGATGGTCAGTGTCAGCGTTGCCCCCGGGACCGCCTCGATCAGCGTGCTGTAGGTTTCCGGCATGTCATAGCCCCAGGCATTTTTGGCAGTGAGCACACGGCCATTTTCACCGGTCAGCAGCTCATTGTACTGAAGTTCCAGCCCCCACAGTCCGGCGTTGTCCACGTCGGTAAAGCCCAGCAGACAGCCCATAAAGTCACCTTCCGGGTAGACCCGCTTGGTATCCTGACGGATCTGGATGCCCTCGGCGCCATTCTCGCTGCACCAGGTGCGCACCGCGTCGGCCATCTCCTTGTCGACTCTTCGCCGCAAAAGGCAGTCGTTGGAGGAGCGCTGAGAAAACTTTTCCAGTGTTTCCTCGTAGTCGATCTCCAGAATCTCGCTCAGCGCTTTGGCCGCCGGCTCCACCAGCTCATCCGCCAGTTCCCGCGGGGAGGCCCGGATGGTCCAGCAGGTCTCGCTGGCCGCCAGCACGGTGCCGTCCGACGACAGGATTTCTCCCCGCGCCGCCGGGATGACCGTATCCCGCAGCTGCTGATCGGCGGCCCGTGCCGCGTAATCTTCCGGGTCGATGATCTGCAGCACAAACAATCTCCAGAGCAGCACACCGAAACATATTACCGCCATACAGATACAGAAAATACGAGTTCTGCGCCGCATGTGCCGGTCCTGTTCCGGGCTGATGTGACGCAGCTCGGAATCCCGTCGTTTTACCGCCATTTTCTTCCCTCCTTCAAGCCTTTTTCGGGCTGATGCATCCATATGCGGCAGACCTTCCCATCTATGCCGGATGCCCCTTTTCTTTCCAAGAAAAGGAGCTGTCTGAAAAATTTCAGGTTTGCCTATTGACAGCCGTGTATATACCGTATATACTGTGTATATTAGATATGAACAGTTCACATCTCAAATAAGGAGGCAGCGCCATGGAGCTGTACATCTCCAACGCAGGGCAGGAGCCGATCTACGCGCAGATCACGCGGCAGATCAAAGAGCAGATCCTGTCCGGCAAACTGAAAGAGGGCGACGCCCTGCCCAGCATCCGGCTTTTGGCCAAAGAGCTGCGCATCAGCGTCATCACCACCAAGCGCGCATACGAAGATCTGGAGACCGAGGGTTTTATTGTGACAACGCCCGGCAAGGGCAGTTTTGTCGCCCCCCGCAACCCGGAGCTTCAGCGCGAGGAAATGCTCAAACAGGTCGAGCAGCACCTGCAAAACGCCGTGGACGCGGCGCGGCGGGGCGGCATCGGCCGTGGGGAGGTCCGGGAAATGCTGGACCTTTTATGGGAGGACTGAGTATGAGTTCCGCAAGCTGTGCCGCGGTGATCCGCGGTGTGGAGAAGCACTATCCCGATTTCACCTTGGGGCCGGTGGATCTGACAGTTCCCAAGGGCTGCATTGTAGGCCTGGTAGGAGAAAACGGCGCGGGCAAAACCACGCTTTTGAAACTGTTGACCGGGGTCAATCCGGCGGATGCAGGCAGTATCGAGCTGCTGGGCAGCTCTCCCCACACGCCCGCCGGGCGTGGAGATCTGGGCGCGGTGTTTGACGACGCTTATTTTTACGAATCATTGACTGCAAAGCAGATCGGCAAAAGCATGGCGGGTATTTTCGGTTCCCGATGGGACAGTGGGGAATACCGGCAGCTGTTAAAGCAGTTCGGACTGGATGAGGGCAAACCGGTCAAGGCGTACAGCCGCGGCATGCGGATGAAGCTGAGCCTTGCCACGGCGCTGGCCCATCATCCCCGCCTGCTGGTTCTGGACGAAGCCACCAGCGGCCTTGACCCGGTGGTGCGCGGCGAGATGCTGGACCTTTTCCTCGACTTTATTCAGGACGAGGACCACAGCATCCTCATCAGCAGCCACATCACCGGCGACCTGGAACAGGTAGCGGATTCCATTGCTTATCTGCATCAGGGCAAGCTGCTGTTCCAGGAGGAAAAGGACGTTTTACTGTCAAAGTACGGTATTCTGCGCTGCGGAGCCGGGGACCTGGCGGCCCTGCCCGGGGAGTGCATCGTCCACACCCGCCGCACTGATTTTGGCTGCGAAACGCTGGTCAAGGGGCGGGAGGAAGTTCTGCGGCTGCTGCCGGGGGCCGTCTGCGACCCGGCAAGCATCGACGACATCATGCGTTTTACCAGTGGGAGGGACAAACAATGAAAGGTCTTTTGTACAAGGACTGGTGCACCCTGACATCCCGGTACAGGAAAAACTTTACTCTGCTTTTTGTGCTGTACGTGGGCATGGCCATGTTCTTTGACATGCCCTTCATGCTGTACGCTCTGGTGTTTGTGCTGGGGCTGTATGTGCCGAGCGCCGTGGGCTTTGACGAATACAGCCATTGGGATGTTTACGCCCATACCCTGCCGGTGCGCCATTCCCACATTGTAGGCAGCAAATACATTCTGGGCGGCTGTGCAATTTTGTTCGGCTGTGTCATCAGTATGCTGGCCTTTGCCTTTTCCGCCGGGATCATCAAGGGAACCATGGGATATGAAGAAGCACTCATCGGCACCCTGACTGCTGCCGCAGTTGCCACACTGTATTTTTCGCTGAGCCTGCCGCTGACCTACAAATTCGGCTGTGACCGGGCCCGCACCGTCGTGATGAGCGCTGTTCTTCTGCTTGTGCTGGGCGGCTTTCTTCTGGTAACCTGGGTCCCTCAGCACCTGCTGAGCCCCGAAGCCCGGCTCAAACTGGAATCCTGGGCAGAAAGTGTGGAGCGCTTCTTCGGCTTCCGTGGCCCCGCGTCCATTCCCGATCCGGTGACCGGCGCCTCCGTCACCATGGATGTGGAGTACGGCTCCGTCGTTCAGTGGGCGGAAAATCCCCACTTCTGGTGGCTGATCGGCGGGCTGGTGCTGTTCAGCGTGGTGATTTTCCTCATCAGCTGGGGCATCAGCACCGCCATCTACCAGAAAAAGCAGTACTGAATTGGGCGGCTTCTCTCCCCTTTTTGTAGCCGGCATCTTGACAAACGGCACCGCGTATGGTTTAATAAATATTGTCCATGCGGGTGTCGTACAACGGCTAGTACATCAGCCTTCCAAGCTGAGGACGAGGGTTCGACTCCCTTCACCCGCTCCAAAAAGAACACCCCATAGCGTATCCCGCTATGGGGTGTTCTTTTTGGATTGCAGTGATGAGGAGTCGAACAGGCCGACCCGGCAGCGAGAGGCTCCCCTTTTTCCCGTACCGTATCTTTTGGAATTGCCGGGACAGCAAGGCAGCCCTTCGTCTGTGACCTCATCACAGAATAAAAGGGTTCTTCATGGTATACTTCGGCCAGTAAAAGACAGGAGGAATTGCCATGAACCTTTCCAGAAAGCGTCGCAAAGCCCAGGTGGACACCTCTCTCTGTGTGGCCTGCGGCTGCTGTGTCAAAGTCTGCCCTCTGCAGGCCATTGAAATTGTGCGGGGCATTACCGCCCGGGTCAACCCCGACAAATGCGTGGGCTGCGGCAAGTGCGCCGCCGAATGCCCCGCCAGCGTCATCACCATCCGGGAGGTCGAGGCATGAAAAAACACTGGTACGACTATCTCTGGATTGCATCCCTGCTTTATCTGGTGCTGGGCTTTTTCAACATCCTGTTTGCCTGGCTGGGACTGCTCTGCTTTTTCATTCCCCTGCTGTTCGCCCTGGTGGGCGGCAGCAAGGGCTACTGCAACCGTTACTGCGGCCGCGGACAGCTGTTCGGCCTGCTGGGCGGACGGTTCGGCCTCTCCCGCAAAAAGGATGTTCCCGGCTGGATGAAAAGCAAGGTTTTCCGGTACGGCTTCCTCATCTTTTTCTTTGCCATGTTCTTTGTGATGCTGTGGAACACCTGGCTGGTGTTTGCCGGGGTGCAGGACCTCAAACAGGTGGTCACCCTGCTGTGGACCTTCAAGCTGCCCTGGCACTGGGCGTATCACGGCACCCTGTTTGCCCCCGGCGTGGCGCAGTTTGCCTTCGGCTTTTACAGTGTGATGCTGACCTCCACCGTGCTGGGCCTTGTCACCATGGTGCTGTTCAAGCCCCGCAGCTGGTGCGTTTACTGCCCCATGGGCACCATGACCCAGCTGATCTGCAAGGCCAGAAACGGCCGGGAGGTGTAACCCCTCTTCACTTTGCGGCCCACCTCGCGTTTAGTTCAATATATTGACATTTTCCTGTTTTCTGTCGTATACTTTTCCTCGTCCCCATCCGGACAAGGAAAGGAAAATAAAGGTATGGAAACAACAGTCAAAGAGCGCAAGCCCTCCCGCCTAGCAAGGCGTGTGGGCATTGCCGTGGCGGTCGTGGTGGTGCTGGTCGCGGCCGTCATTGTGTTTGCCAGCAACTATCTGGTGGACTACGCCATTGGGCGCAGCGGCGACGGCGGCAACCGGGAAGTCGCCCTGGAGGTAGACCCTGCCGCTGAGGGCGTGGAGCTGACCATCGCCCAGAACAAGGCCTCTCAGGAAACCGCCAGCGAGGCTTTTCTGTCCAGCAATCCCGGGCAGAATGTGAGCATTTCTTCCTCGGACGGGCTGACTCTGGCCGGCGTCTGGTACCCCAACGACGGTCACCGCTGGGTCATTGCCATCCACGGCTACCGCGGCAGCCATCTGGATGCCACCGCCCTGGCCCAGCATTACCATGATGCCGGTTATCAGATACTGACCCCCGACCTGCGCGCCTGCGGCGACAGCGAGGGCGATTACGTAGGCATGGGCTGGCTGGACCGCAAGGACATTCTGAACTGGATCGACTGGGTCCTCACCCAGGACCCGGAAGCGGAAATCGTCATCCACGGCATTTCCATGGGCGCCGCCACCACCATGATGACCTCCGGCGAGGATACCCCCGATGCCGTCAAGGTCTTTGTAGAGGACTGCGGCTACACCAGCGTGTGGGACGTTTTTTCCAGCGAGCTGCAGCTGCGCTTCGGCCTGCCGGAGTTTCCTCTGCTGTACACCGCTCAGGCCATGTCCAGCCTCAAGGCGGGCTACAGCTTCCAGGAGGCTTCCGCCATCCAGCAGGTGGCCCGCTGTGAAAAGCCCATGCTCTTCATCCACGGCACACTGGACGACTTTATCCCCTTTGAAATGCTGGACGAACTCTACAATGCAAAGCCCGGCGACAACAAGCAGGAACTGGTCGCTGAGGGTGCCGGACACGGCGAGGCCATGTATGCCCTGGGTGAAACCTACTGGGACACGGTATTCGACTTTACGGACGACTATTTGAGCCAGCCGGCCGCCTGAGCAGCTTCTGCCGGCGGCTCCCCCACAGGTTTGCGGCAAATTTCCCTGTCGTGCTTCTAATAAAAAATAGCGCTTTCCCGCCTTGCTCCCCCCCTTGAGGAGGACGGGAAAGCGCCGTTTTTGTTTTGTCCCTAAAGAAGATCTATTGTTCCGGTTCAGCTTTGAGGCTGAGGAAAAATCCGCTCAAACGCCCAGTGAGAGAAGGGCGCCGCCGCAAAAAAGTTCCAGAAAAATGCCATGGGAAAATTTTTGAGCACCGTACCCACCCAGATGGCCGGAAGCTGAACCCAGGACGCCCCGCCCATCACGACATTGAACAGAACAGAAGCGACCAGACTCATGGTCGGGCACATGACGGCCACCGTGCCGCCCTGACGCAGCAATCGGCAGAGATAGGGATTGTCCCGCTCTGGGTCACAGTGGCGCTGTGCAAAGGCGGCTCCCAGCCGGTTGCCCCAGAGGTTTGAAAAAACAAACACCAGCACTCCCATATAGGCAGTCTCCTTGAAGGCATCCCAGAACACAAGATTGGTCATGTTGCTCAGGCCGCCCGCTACCAGATTTACCCCCTCCTTGATGGCCACATTGTAAACTTCCATGCCGTACGCCATGGCATAGGACATGAGAATACCGAAAACGATTCCCTGTGTTTTTGTACGTATCATTGAATTCCTCCCCGGCAGCCGATGAACCGTCTCGGCCGCCTTTTTGCAAAATTTGCACGGCAGCACAGCAAAAAAAGAAAGCGCATAGCAACTCCGGACAGAATTGCTATACGCTTTGCGCAAATCGTATGTGCTACACGGCTGATTCTTTTTTACCACAATTTTCCCCAAAAAGTCAAGGCTGAACCGCGTCGAAAAAAAGCGTTCAATCCCGCCGTTCATCGGGCATTCTGCGCATGGGTCAGCCCAGCATCCGCAGGGCCTTGGGATAATGGTTCTTGATGCGTCCGCCGCTGACTTTTCCACAGCCCAGTGGAAAACCATCCACGCAGACGGCACACCAGCCGTTTTGGGCGGTGACGGCATCGATCTCCTCTCCCCTCAGCCAGGCCAGTGTCCGTAGGTCGGAGAGGGTGAGATTTTCCCGATTGGTGCTCCGGGCACCCTCGGCCATGAACAGGGCATGGGCGGGGACAAAGCGCCCTTTCTGCACCCGGCCCGCCATCAGCCCCGCCCGCAAAACATGCAGGCGGCCCAGCGGGGGCATCCCGTCGGGAGGCAGAACCACCAGCTCACCGGGTGTCTCCACGGCACGGTCGGCCAGCTCCGGAAAATACTCCTTCGCAAAGCTGCGCCACGCCTCGGCGGAGGCAGCCCCGCCGCTCTTGCCTTTGTTGTCTCTGCCCTTGCTCTTTTTGGCAGGGCGTTCGGCGCGGGGCAGTTCGGCCCGGGGGGCGTCGGGGCGTTTCTGCAGCCGGGCAATGAAGTGCCCCTCCCCGCCGTCGGCAGGCCAGATGCGGCGGCAGGACGCTGCCGAAAAGCCCGGCGTTTCCGGGGCGCGGTTGGCCTCTCCCGGGCGGCCGAAGCCTACACCGGACAGGTCCTGCTGCACAAACTCGGGGTGGCGGGCCAGGAAGGCCGCCACCTGGGCCTCGTCCTCCTCCGGGGCGAAGGTACAGGTGGAAAAGACCAGCACGCCTCCCGGTGCCAGCAGTTCCGCCGCCGCGTCCAGAATGTCCGCCGCCAGCGCTGCGCACTGGCGTACCAGAGCCTCGCTGTGCTGGGCCAGGGCGGCCGGTTCCTTGCGGAACATGCCCTCCCCGGAACAGGGGGCATCCACCAGCACCCGGTCAAAATAGCCCGGCAGCGTCTCCGCCAGACGGGCGGGGGTCTCGTTGGTGACGATGGCATTGGCCACGCCCATCCGCTCCAGGTTCTGGCGCAGGATCTCCGCCCGGGCGGCCACATACTCATTGGCCAGCAGCAGGCCCTTGCCCTGCAGGGCCGCGGCCAGCTGGCTGCTCTTGCCGCCGGGAGCCGCGCAGAGGTCACAGACCTTCATGCCCGGCTCCACCCCCAGCAGCGGGGCAGCGGAGGCTGCGCTGGGCTCCTGGGCATAGAACACCCCTGCATGGTGCCAGGGATGCCTCCCCGGGCGAAAGTCCTCCGGTGCCAGAAAGGCCTGTTTGCAGAAGGGCGAGGGCTGCAGGGCAATGCCCGCCCCCGCCGCAAAGTCCCCGGGGGTACAGCGCAGGCCGTTGACGGTGACGCCCCGGGCAGCTGCCTCGGTGAGAGGGCGGTAGAGTTCCTCGTAGCGGGCCCCCAGCAGGGCGCGCTCCCGCGCTTCAAAGTATTCAGGCATAGCGCAGCGGCTCCTTTCCTTTGGAGAGGTAAGATTGTATATTCGCCACAGAGGGCGGGCAAACTATCGGCGTGACCAAAAGCCGGGTTTGGGAAGGCAGGGGCTCGGGCAGCCGCGTACGGCCGCCGGAAGAGAAACTGTATGGCCGGAACGCGGCTGCTGGCCACTGACAACGACCTTTGAAGGAAGGAGGGTCCCAACCATGGCCAAGAATGAGAAAACCGAGCAGAAGACCACCAACCGCACTGTCAACACCACCAGCAACAAGATGTCCGAGCGCATGAAGACATCCAACAAGACTGGCAGCAACGCTGCGGAGAACTCTGTCTCCGACAAGACCACCAGCCGTGCCACCAACTGCGGCGGCAAGTGCAAGAAGTAAAATCTGACTGTCCTTGCCAAAACCGAAGGCAGCGGCAGAGCGGACAACGCCCCCGGTCACGGACGGGCGGCCCCTCTGCCGCTGCCTTTGTTTTTGTGTGATTGCTTGCTTCGGCTCAGGCCTCGGCGTCGGGGTCAAAGCCTTCCCACAGCAGGTCGAACAGTTCCACAATGCGGTCGTTGCGGCCCTTGAGGTAGAGATACCCAAGCAGGCACTCAAAGCCGGTGGAAGCGCGGTACTCCTGGGGCGTGGCATGTTTGGCCACCGTGGCCTTGCTGGCATTTTTACCCCGGCGCAGCACGTTGGCTTCCTCCTCCGTCAGGACCGGTTCCAGGATGGCCAGTTCCCTGCTCTGGGCGCGGGCCGAGACATACCGCGTGGCAGCGGTGTGCAGGCGGCCGGGCAGCAGCCGGGTGGTCTCCACCAGGCGCTGCCGGACCAGCAGTTCCAGCACTGCGTCCCCCACAAAGGCCAGGGACAGCGGGCTCTGCTCCCGGATGTCGATCTTGGGCACTGCTTCAAACAGCATATTCCCTGCCGCCTTTCTCAGTAGACATAGTCGAACTCGTACTCGCCGATCTTGATGGTGTCGTTTTCCTCAACACCCAGGCGGACCAGCTCGTCCAGAATGCCGGAATCCCCCAGCTGGGTCTGGAAGTACTGCAGGCTCTCGTAGTCCTCCACGTTGGTTCCGGCCAGGATACGCTCCAGCCAGGGAGCGTCCACACTGAACTCGTGCTCGCCGGTGCGCTGGGCAGTAAAGGGCCGCTTGGGCTGGTTGGACAGGTCGGGGCGCACATACTGGGCCTCGTAGACCTTGACGGGAGGCAGCTGGGACAGCCGCTGCCAGACCAGGGCGGGCAGGCCGTCAATGCCCTGGCGGGTGGCCGCCGAGATGGGCAGGAAGGTCAGGCCCCTGGCCTCGATATACTGGCGGAACTCCTCCACCTGCTCAGGGGCGGCAATGTCGCACTTGTTGCCCAGAACGATCTGGGGACGGGTGGCCAGCTCGGCGGAGAAGCCTTCCAGCTCATGGTTGATCTGCTCAAAGTCCTGCTTGGGGTCGCGGCCCTCACAGCCGGAAACGTCCACCACGTGCAAAAGCAGGCGGCAGCGCTCCACATGGCGCAGGAAATCATGGCCCAGGCCCACGCCCTCGGCGGCACCCTCAATGAGGCCAGGGATGTCGGCGCAGACAAAGCTCTGCTCGGGGCCGACGCGCACCACGCCCAGCACGGGGGTCAGGGTGGTGAAATGGTAGTTGGCGATCTTGGGCTTGGCCGCGCTGATGACGCTGATGAGGGTGGACTTGCCCACGTTGGGGAAGCCGATGAGGCCCACGTCAGCGATGACCTTGAGCTCCAGGGTCAGGTGCAGTTCCTCACCGGGCAGACCGGGCTTGGCGAACTTGGGGATCTGGCGGGTGGGGGTGGCAAACCGGGCATTGCCCCAGCCGCCGCGGCCGCCCTTGGCCACAACGACGGGCTCATCCCCCGAAAGGTCCGCCACCACCAGGCCGGACTCAGCCTCTTTCAGCACCGTGCCCCGGGGCACGCGGATGACCAGGTCCTCGGCATCACGGCCCTTCTGGCGGGCGCCGCGGCCGTTTTCGCCGTCGGGGGCGGTATACTTGCGCTTGTAGCGGAAGTCCATCAGTGTAGACAGGTTGTCGTCCGCCACAAAGACGATGCTGCCGCCGCGGCCGCCGTCACCGCCGTCGGGGCCGCCCGCCGCAACGAATTTTTCGCGGTGGAAGCTGACGCAGCCGTCGCCGCCCTTGCCGCCGTGGACCCAGATGGTCGCTACATCAATGAAATTACCGGGCATCGGGTATTACCTCTTTCTTGCCTGGGCGGGAGCCGAAGCCCCCGCGCTGTTACGAATCGATCCGTTCAGACAGGCTGCCGCCACAGGCGGGCAGCATTGTCCGTCACGGTTTATTCTGTCCAAAAAAATTTGGGCGGGCCTTGGCGGCCCGCCCAAGCTGGTTTTTACTGTTTGACAGTGCAACGCTTGCGGTCACGGCCCATGCGCTCAAAATGAACATGGCCGTCAACCAGAGCGAACAGGGTATCGTCGCTGCCGATGCCGACGCCCTCACCCGGATGGATGTGAGTGCCGCGCTGACGCACGATGATGTTGCCCGCCAGAACATACTGGCCGTCGCCGCGCTTGACGCCCAGGCGCTTTGCCTCGGAGTCACGGCCGTTTTTCGTGGAGCCTACGCCTTTTTTATGTGCCATTGTGTGTTACCTCCTTAGCCGTTGATCGCGGTGATTTCCACCTTGGTGTAGGGCTGACGATGGCCCTTGCGGACCATGCTGCCCTTCTTGGGACGATAGGTCAGAATGTTCAGCTTCTTGCCCTTGCCGTTCTTGACGACCTTGCCGACAACGCTAGCGCCCTCGACAACGGGAGCGCCGACCTTGACGCTGCCCTCCTCGCCAACAGCCAGGACACGGTCAAAGGTGACTTCAGACTCAGCCTCAGCGCCCAGCTTCTCGACGTAGATGCTGTCGCCGACTTTGACGCTGTACTGCTTGCCACCGGTAACGATCACTGCGTACATGTGTAAAACCTCTTTCAATAAGTCTCGCTGGGTCAGGCGTCGTCTGCACACAGACGCACTTTTCGTGCCCTTGCCAAGCGGCTCTAACATCATATCATAGAAAAATGTTCCCGTCAAGGAGTTTTTTTATTCTCTTCACTCCACGGCGTAGCCCTTGTCCCGGATGACCTGGACCACGCTGTCCACATACTTCTGGCAGATCTCATGTTCGGGGGCTTCCACCATCACGCGGACCAGGGGCTCGGTGCCGGACTCCCGCACCAGAATGCGGCCGGTATCCCCCAGGGCCTCGGCCACGGCCTGGACGGCAGCCTGCACGTCGGCGTCGTTCTGGGCCGCGGTCTTGTCGGTGACCTTGACGTTTTCCAGCACCTGCGGGTAGATTTTGAGGGGGGCCGCCAGCTCGCTCATGGGCTTCTTGCGGGCCAGCATGACTTCCATCAGCTTGAGGCTGGTCAGGATGCCGTCACCGGTGGAGGCATACTTGGAGAAGATGATGTGGCCGCTCTGCTCGCCGCCGATACGGCAGCCGTTCTGCTGCATGTACTCGTAGACGTACTTGTCGCCCACCTTGGTCTTGGCATAGCCGATGTCCAGCTCATCCAGCGCCTTGTACAGGCCGAAGTTGGACATGACGGTGGTGACCACCGTGTTGTTGATGAGCTTGCCCCGCTCCTTCATGTAGCGGCCGTAGATATAAAGGATATGGTCGCCGGTGACCACGTTGCCCTTCTCATCCACGCAGAGGCAGCGGTCGGCGTCGCCGTCGTAGGCAAAGCCGATGTCCAGGCCCTTCTCCACCACGAACTTCTGCAGGCCCTCGATGTGGGTGGAGCCGGCATTGAGGTTGATGTTCAGGCCGTTGGGCTCGGCGTTGATGACATATGTGGTGGCGCCCAGGGCGTCGAACACCGCCTTGGCGATGTTCCAGCTGGAACCGTTGGCACAGTCAAGTCCCACCTTGACGCCGCGGAAGGAGTACATTCCCAGAGAAATCAGGTAGCCGATATAGCGATTGCGGCCGGAGATGTAGTCCACGGTGCATCCGATCTTGTCCCGGGTGGCAAAGGGCAGCTCGTCCCAGTGCTCGCCAAAGGCGTTGAGGTCGCCGTCCAGGTAGGCTTCCACCAGAGAGATGGTCTCCTCGTCCATCTTCTCGCCCTCGCCGTTGATGAGCTTGATGCCGTTGTCATAGTAGGGGTTGTGGGAGGCCGAGATCATGATGCCGCAGTCGAAGGCATCCACCCGGGCCACGTAGGCCACGCTGGGGGTGGTGGTGACGTGCAGCAGGTAGGCGTCCGCGCCGGAAGCCACCAGTCCGCCCACCAGACTGTACTCGAACATATAGCTGGACCGGCGGGTATCCTTGCCGATGACGATGCGGGCGGGCCCATCCGAGACAGCACGGCCTGCCGCGGCATCCCGGCGGCGCTTCTCATTATAATACCAGCCCAGGAAGCGGCCGACCTTATATGCGTGGTCGGCGGTCAGGTTGATGTTGGCCTCTCCGCGGAAGCCGTCGGTACCAAAATATTTACCCATACATTCATCTCCAAACGTCAGTTGTAAAGCTGCCAAAACGGCTCGGCACTCCGGCCGCAGGCCGGGGACTGTTTCAGCCCCGCAAAAATATATGCACGATTTTTCTTTTCCCAAAAAGTCTGCCCCAGCGCAGATTCCCCGTCCCGGGGACGGCGGGCAGACTTTTTCCTATTGTACCGCACTACGGGCCTCAGCACAAGATGCAGTTTTGCCCCCGGCCTGGACGATGGTCTCCTCCCGTGCGAAAGTTTCCCCCGGTGTCTTTTGCCGCACCTGCCCGCGTCCGCTTTTCCCTTTTCTATAGAATGGTATACGCCGCACCCCCGGCAGGCAGACCCAAAATTGACAAGTGCGTGCAAATGTTTTACTCTTAAGGCAAACGAATTTGTGTGAATTTACCCAATTCAGGGGGCAGCCGGCAGCCCCGTTTTTGCCGGCAGTGAGATCACCGGGAGGATGCCGTCTGTGCCGCATGCCTCCGAAAGAAAGGATACGTATTGCAATGGCCGCAAAGACATTGTACACCGTCATCGTCGCCGACGACGAGGATGAGCTGCGGGAAGCCGTCTGCTCCATGATCCCCTGGCAGGAACTGGGCTTCCGGCTGGTTGGCAGCGCCAGCAACGGGCTGGATGCCCTGCAGCTGGTGGAAAAGCGGGAACCCGATCTTCTCCTCACCGATATCCGTATGCCCTTCATCTCCGGCATTGAGCTGGCCCGGCAGGTCCGGGAGATCCGCCCCGCCATGAACATTGCCTTTCTCAGCGGATACGACGATTTTGAGTATGCCAAGCAGGCAATTCAGTACAACATCATCAGCTATATGCTCAAGCCCCTGACCATGGAGGGTCTTGCCGCCGAGCTGCGCAACATCCGCCAGAAAATCGACGAGAAGTTTGCCATGTTCCGCCAGGCTGCGCCTCAGGCCGCCGGGCAGGATCTGTGCGCCTCCATGCTGATGCCCCTGGTGCTGGACGACTACGCCGAACCGGAGGGCGAATCCCAGACCGAGGCCTATGCTCGCCAGTGCGGCCTGCTGCGGGATCAGGACGACAAGCCCTGCTACACCGTCATGGTTTCCACCCTTCTGGATGAGGAGGGTGCCAACTGCACGGCGCCTTCCTTTGTGGCGTCGGTGGACACTCTGGCCGCCAAATACCTGCGTAGCGTCAGTTTTTTTGCCGCGGGCAAGGTCATCTCGGTGCTGCTGGGCAACCCGTCCGACTTTGACGAGTATCTGCACATTCTGGCCGACGAAATCCCCCAGGTAGCCTCCCGCGTGCTGGGCAAGCACTGCCGCATCGGTGTCAGCCGGGCGGTGCGGACGCTGACCGAACTGCACGGGGCTTACCGGGAAGCCATGGAAGCTCTGCGCCAGGGTGACCCCACCGAGGGCGGCGCACAGTTTATCAGCGACCTGGTTCCCGCGGCCAAGGGAGGCAACCTGCTGTGCAAGCGGGCGCTGGATGCCCTGGACCAGCACTACATGGACGCCGACCTTTCCCTGGTTTCCCTCAGCGGCATGCTGGATGTCAGCCCCAATCACCTGAGCGCCTGCATCAAAAAATATGCGGGCGAGACCTTCATCAACATCCTGATCCGCAAACGGATGGACGCCGCCCGGGAACTGCTGGCCTCCTCCAACCTGAAAATTCAGGAGGTGGCACAGCGCTGCGGCTACACCGACCAGCACTACTTCAGCTACTGCTTCAAAAAGTACTGCGGTGAATCCCCCAATGCCCTGCGCCGCAGGCTGGGAGCGGAAAAGGCGGGTGACCCGTCTTGAAAAACCGGTGTCCCCATACCGGGCTGCGCATCACCACCATCCTTGTGTCCATGGTGGTGGGCGTCGTGGCGGTCATCCTCTGCTGCTGCATCTTCCTCTTTCTGGACCGCTACCGCAGCGCCATGGTCCAGAGCGCCCAGACCAGCAGCGCCCAGGCCGTGTCCCAGGTTTCCAACACAGTGGGCAATTATCTGATGGATATGGACCAGGCCATGGCTCTGGTAGAGCAATCCATGACCGAAGACACGGACAGCCGCGATGAACTGCTGTCCGCTTTTTTGAAGTTTCGTCCCGACGTGGTCGCCGTGACCAGCTATGCCTCCGACGGTACGCTTCTCGACTGCTGGTCTCCCGGACGGGAACCCAAGGAAACCATCTTCCGAAATCTCTCTTTTGACATTGAGACCGCCCGCACCTCCAACGAGCCCTACATGACGGCCCCCCATGTGGAGACCATATTTGAAAGCTACTATCCCTGGGTCGTCACCATGACGGCCCCCCTGTCCGGCAACGGCGAGGCCGCCTGGGTGTCGCTGGATCTGAGCTTTTCCAGCATCTCCAGCTACATCAACAATGTGGGCATCGGACAGCGGGGCTACTGCTTTCTCATGGATACCGACGGCAACATTATCTACCACCCCCAGCAGCAGCTGATCTATTCCGGGCTCAAGTCGGAGGACACTGCATCTCTGGCCGCCCTGGCCGACGGCGCCCATGCCGACGACACCGTCATCTACTGCCTCACCAGCATCGAGGGCAGCGACTGGCGGGTGGTGGGCGTCAGCTATGTGGACGAGCTGGTCAACCGCAACGTCACCGAGATGATCCGCCTTTCCTTCCTGCTGGCCATCGTTGTGCTGGCCGCCGCCCTGCTGACCAGCTGGCTGCTCTCCCAACTGCTGGGCCGGCCTCTGCGCGGCCTTGCCTCGGCTATGGAAAGCTTCGAGACCGATGCCGACCACTTCACCTACCGTCCCGTGGGCGGCACCCGGGAGGTACAGGAACTGTCCAACTCCTTTGGCCACATGGTAGTGCGCATTCAGGAGCTGATGACCACCGTCCGCGAGGAAGAGATCAACCTGCGCAAAACCGAACTCAAAGCGCTGCAGGCTCAGATTAACCCCCATTTTCTCTACAACACCCTCGACTCCATCGCCTGGATGTGCGAGCAGGGCCGCAACGCTGACGCCGTCAAGATGGTCCACGCCCTGGCAAGGCTCTTCCGCATCAGCATCAGCAAGGGACACGAGCTCATCCCCATCGCCAAGGAGATCGAGCATGCCGAAAGCTATCTGCAGATCCAGAAATACCGCTATAAAAATCAGTTCACCTACGCCTTCGATGTGGACCCCGAATGTCTGGACTATCTCTGCAACAAGATCACCCTCCAGCCCATTATTGAGAACGCCATCAACCATGGCCTTGATCTGCTGGTGGACGAGGGACACATCGACGTGGAGGTCAAACAGGACGGAGAGGACATCGTCTTCCGTGTCCGGGACAACGGTGTGGGCATGACCCCCGAACAGATCGAGGCCATCATGCAGCGGGGGCCCAAAGACCGCACCGGCATCGGCATCAAAAATGTCAATGACCGCCTCAAGATTTACTTCGGCAAAAATTACGGGCTGCACATTACCAGCGAGCCGGATGTCGGCACCTGCGTGGAAATCCGCATGCCCAAGGTACGGGAGGGTGACCATGAAACGAAATAAACGGGCGTTTGCCTGTGCGGTGTTGGCCCTTGCCTGCCTGGGAGGGTGTGCATCGGATTCCGTGACGCCGACACAGCACTCGGTGGCGCTGGTGGCAAAATCCACCGAGACGGAGTTCTGGCTGTCGGTCTTTGCGGGAGCCGAGGCAGCCGCCACCGAGTACAATCTCAGTCTCAGCATCATCGGTCCCGAAACCGAAGAGGACTACGAGACCCAGAACCAGATGGTGGCGCAGGCTGTTGCAGAGGGCGCCGAAGTATTGGTTTTTTCCGCCATTGACTATGAGAACAACGCCGCCGCCATCGACGCCGCCGCCAACGAGGGCGTCAAAATCGTGGCCATTGACAGCAATGTGGATTCCGATGCCGTCAGCACCTACATCGGCACCGACAACTATGCCGCCGGACAGATGGCCGCCCAGGCCGCCCTCGACCGGGTGGAGGGCGAGCTCAAAGTCGGCATCGTCAACTACGACATCAGCAGCGCCAACGGCCAGGAGCGTGAGCGCGGCGCTGTGGACACTTTTACCGAAAGCGGCCGCGCCGAAGTGGTCGCCGTCATCAATACGCTGGCCGAAGCCCGACACGCCCAGACCGACACTGCCAGCCTGCTGCAGCTTCATCCTGAAATCAATGTACTGCTTGCCTTTAATGAGCCCACCTGTGTGGGCGCCGCCAACGCGGTGGACGAACTGGGGCTGGCCGATTCCATCTTTCTGGTAGGCTTCGACTCCAACGTGGTGACGGTGGACGGTCTGCAGGAAGGGACTGTGGACGCCCTGATCGTTCAGAACCCCTACGCAATGGGGTATCTGGGCGTGGAAAGCGCCTACAAACTGCTCTCGGGGCAGGGCGGCGACCTGGAACGGGTGGTGGATACCTCCACCCGGATCGTAGATCGTAACAATATCTTTACAATGGACAGCCAAAAGGCCCTTTTCGCCTTTGAACAGCGCGAAAATTAAGCAGCTTGCACAATGTCATTCAAATATGTTTTTGCATATTGTCGTATTTGGATAATTTTTCACCCCTCTTTCGGTGAAATTTCACCTTGTTTTTGCGCCCGTTTTCCTTTAGCATAAATAGTGTCAGGCGGGTCCGGGAACTGTGGGCCCGCGCAATCGAAAACCAAAGGAGAACGACTATGAAAAAAGTACTTGCATTGACCCTGGCAGCCGCCATGGCGTTGAGCCTGGCAGCCTGCTCCGGCGACACTTCCTCCTCCACCTCTACCGCCGGCACCGGCGAAGACGCCGCGGATACCTCCACCTCTACCGCTTCCGATACCGGCGCTGTTGCCAACAAGGACAAGCCCCTGGTCTGGTACAACCGTCAGCCCTCCAACAGCACCACCGGTGAGCTGGATATGGAAGCTCTGACCTTCAACGACAACACCTACTACGTCGGCTTCGACGCCAACCAGGGCGCTGAGCTGCAGGGCAAGATGGTCGCTGACTACATCGCGGCCCACGCCGACACCATCGACCGCAACGGCGACGGCATCATCGGCTACGTCCTGGCCATCGGCGATATCGGCCACAACGACTCCATTGCCCGTACCCGCGGCGTCCGCTCTGCTCTGGGCACCGCTGTTGAGGGTGAGAACGGTATCGTCTCCGATCCCGTCGGCACCAACCTGGAAGGCAAGGCCCCCCAGGTTCAGGATGGCACTCTCGAAGTTGACGGCAAGACCTTCACCGTCCGCGAGCTCGCTTCTCAGGAAATGAAGAACTCCGCCGGCGCCACTTGGGATGCTTCCACCGCCAGCACCGCGCTGACCACCTGGTCCTCCTCCATGGGCGACAGCATCGACATCGTCATCTCCAACAACGACGGCATGGGCATGGCCATGTTCAACATCTGGTCCAAAGCCAACGGCGTTCCCACCTTCGGTTACGACGCCAACGCTGACGCTGTTGCCGCTATCGCAGAAGGCTACGGCGGAACCATCAGCCAGCACGCCGACGTTCAGGCTTACCTGACCCTCCGCCTCATCCGTAACGCTCTCGACGGCGTTGACATCAACACCGGTATCGCCACTGCTGACGACGCTGGCAACGTCCTGAGCGACGAGGTCTACTACTACGACGAGGCTTCCCGTTCTTACTACGCTCTGAACGTGGCTGTCACCGCTGACAACTACCAGGATTACCTGGATTCCACCGTTCCTTACGCTCCGGTTTCCAACCAGCTGGATGCCACCGCTCATCCCGAGAAGACCGTCTGGCTCGACATCTACAATGCTGCCGACAACTTCCTGAGCGCCACCTATCAGCCCCTGCTGGAGAAGTATGACGATCTGCTCAACCTGAAGGTTGACTACATCGGCGGCGACGGCCAGACCGAGGGCAATATCACCAACCGTCTGGGCAACCCCGATGCGTACGACGCCTTCGCCATCAACATGGTTAAGACCGACAACGCGTCCTCCTACACCTCTCTGCTGAGCCAGTGATCCTGAGCGACTGCACTGAAACCTGACCACTAAGTAACCACAACGCTATTAGGGAGAAGGAATTTCTCCATTGGGGAGAATACACCCTCCCTAATAGCGCTTTTTTATGAAAACGCAGGCGGGGTCTCCCCCGTCAATATGCAGAAACGGGAGTAACGAGAATGGCAGAAGCGAAAGATGATATCGTCTTGTCAATTCGCGGTATGTGCAAGTCATTCGGCCGCAACCGAGTGCTTGACCACATCAACCTGGATGTAAAGCGCGGTACTGTCATGGGTCTTATGGGCGAAAACGGCGCCGGTAAGTCCACCATGATGAAATGTCTCTTCGGCACCTACCAGAAGGACGAAGGCAAGATTTTCCTCAACGGCAAGGAGATCAGCTTCTCCGGCCCGAAGGATGCCCTGGAAAACGGTATCGCCATGGTCCACCAGGAGCTGAACCAGTGCCTCGAGCGCAGTGTGATCGACAACCTGTTCCTCGGCCGGTACCCGGTCAACTCCATGGGCGTCGTTGACGAAGGACAAATGAAAAAGAAGGCGGCTGACCTGTTCCGCAAACTGGGCATGACCGTCAACCTGACCCAGCCGATGCGCAACATGTCGGTTTCGCAGCGGCAGATGTGTGAGATTGCCAAGGCGATCTCCTACAACGCCCAGGTCATCGTCCTGGACGAGCCCACTTCCTCCCTGACGGTGCAGGAAGTTGACAAACTGTTTGAAATGATGCGGATGCTCAAATCCCAGGGCATTTCGCTGATTTACATCTCGCACAAAATGGACGAGATTTTTGAGATCTGCGATGAAGTCTCCGTTCTGCGTGACGGCAACCTGGTCATGACCAAATCTACCAAGGACACCGACATGAACGAGCTCATCGCCGCCATGGTCGGCCGCTCTCTGGAGAGCCGCTTCCCGCCTGTGGACAACACCCCCGGCGAGCCCATCCTGTCCATTCAGCACCTGTCCACCAAGTACGAGCCCCATCTGCAGGACATCACCTTTGATGTGCGCAAGGGCGAGATCTTCGGTCTGTACGGCCTGGTAGGCGCCGGCCGTACAGAACTTCTGGAAACCATCTTCGGCGTGCGTACCCGCGCGGCCGGCCGCGTCTATTTCCGCAACCGGCTGATGAACTTCAACAATGCCCACGAGGCCATTGAGCACGGATTTGCGCTGATCACCGAGGAACGCAAGGCGAACGGTCTGTTCCTGAAATGTGACCTGACTTTCAACACCACCATTGCCAACCTGAACCAGTACAAGACCGGCATAGCGCTTTCCAACCCCAAGATGGTCAAAGCCACCAGCAAAGAGATCAAGATCATGCACACCAAGTGCCTGGGTCCCGACGACATGATCTCCAGCCTGTCCGGCGGCAACCAGCAGAAGGTCATCTTCGGCAAATGGCTGGAACGTGAGCCGCAGGTCTTCATGATGGACGAACCGACCCGCGGCATCGATGTCGGCGCCAAGTACGAGATCTACGAGCTGATCATCCAGATGGCAAAGCAGGGCAAGACGATCATCGTCGTCTCCTCTGAAATGCCGGAGATCCTCGGCATTACCAACCGCATCGGTGTTATGTCCAACGGACATCTTTCCGGCATTGTCAACACCAAGGAGACAAACCAGGAAGAGCTTTTGAGGCTGAGTGCGAAATACCTGTGAGTGGGGGATAAACAAATGGCTAATAGTACGATGACAAACAGTACCATTCTTTCTGCGGAGCGGGAAGCCGAGCTCCGCAAGCCGATTGATGATTACGTCGGCAAGATTCAGGCTCAGATCGACGAACTGCGCGCCGACGGCACCGAAAAGATCGTCAACATCCAAAACGACCTGGACAACCTCAAGCGCGACCGTATTTATACTGCCGAGGAAAAGGCTGCCCGCGAGAAAAAACTGAAGGCAGCCCTGGAAACTGCCAAGGCAGTGGAAGCCAAGAACAAGGATCAGATCTCCAAGCTGATCGCTGATGCCGAGGCTTACCTGAAGGCCCACTACAACAGCGAGTACTATCAATACGTGGTTTCCAGCTGCAAGGAAGAAAAGGCTGCCGCTCTGGCAAAGTACCAGGCTGCTGTCGCCCAGCTGGAGAAAGATCACCAGGCCACGGTTGCCAAGCTGACCGACCAGCAGGAGATCAAGGACGAGAAATACGTCTACAAAAACCGTCTGTTTGACGCCAAGATGCAGCGCGACAAGGATCTGCAGGCTGTGAAAGACCGTCAGCACGCCGCTTTCGATTACAAGTATCACCTGATCGATATGTTGCGCCTGTCCAAGTTCACCGTCGCCGAGACGCTCTCTCAGCGCTGGGAAAACTACAAGTACACCTTTAACCGCCGCGACTTCCTTCTGCGCAACGGTCTGTACATCGCGATCATCGTCATTTTCATCGCGCTGTGCATCATCACCCCCATCGTCAAGAACGTTCCGCTGCTCACCGTCAATAACGTTTTGAACATTCTGCAGCAGGCTTCGCCCCGTATGTTCCTGGCCCTGGGTGTTGCAGGCCTGATCCTTCTGGCCGGCACCGACCTGTCCATCGGCCGTATGGTCGGTATGGGCATGACCGCCGCCACCATCATCATGCACAAGGGTGTCAATACCGGCTCCGTGTTCGGCGTGACCTTTGACTTCACCGGTCTGCCGGTCATCGTCCGCGTGCTGCTGGCACTGGTCGTCTGCATTATTCTGTGCACCATCTTCACCACCATCGCCGGTTTCTTCACCGCCAAGTTCAAGATGCATCCCTTCATCTCCACCATGGCCAACATGCTGGTCATCTTCGGCCTGGTCACCTACTCCACCAAGGGCGTCTCCTTCGGCGGCATTGAGACCGACATCCCCAATATGATCATTCCCAAGATCGGCGGCTTCCCCACCATCATCCTGTGGGCCGTCGCGGCCGTTGTCATCGTCTGGTTCATCTGGAACAAGACCACCTTCGGCAAAAACCTCTTCGCAGTCGGCGGCAACTCTGAGGCTGCCGCAGTTTCCGGCATCTCGGTCTTCCGCGTCACCGTGGGTGCTTTCATCCTGGCCGGTATCCTCTACGGCTTCGGCTCCTGGCTGGAATGCATCCGTATGGTGGGCTCCGGTTCCGCCGCTTACGGCCAGGGCTGGGAAATGGACGCCATCGCGGCCTGCGTTGTCGGCGGTGTCTCCTTCACCGGTGGTATCGGTAAGATCTCCGGCGTGGTCGTCGGTGTCTTCATCTTCACCGCTCTGACTTACTCCCTGACCACCCTGGGCATCGATACCAACCTCCAGTTCGTCTTCTCCGGTATCATCATCCTCGTGGCCGTCATGCTCGACTGCCTCAAGTACGTCCAGAAGAAGTAATTCCTTCTGTATCATTCATCGCCGCCGCGGGCCGACAGCTGCCGTCCCGCGGCGGCTTTTTGATCTCCCCGGAACGGCTGCTTCCCTCCCCTGCCGTTCTCATCCTCACACAAAAAGGAGAATCCATCATGCTGCTGCGCCCTTACCGCACCGAGGACTGCCCTGCTCTGACCAAGCTGTTTTACCAGACCGTGCATACCGTAAACGCCAAGGATTATACCCCGCCCCAGCTGGATGCCTGGGCCGATGGTCACCCCGATCTGGCTGCCTGGGACCGCTCCCTGTCCGCCCACCTCAGCCTTGTGGCGGTCTGTGACGGTGTCATTGCCGGATTCGCCGACATGGCACCGGACGGCTACCTGGACCGGCTGTATGTGCACAGGGATTTCCAGCGTCAGGGCATTGCCACCGCCCTGTGCGACGCCCTGGAACAGGCCGTTCCAGGCCCCTACGAGACCCACGCCTCCATCACGGCACGTCCCTTCTTTGAACAGCGCGGTTACCGGGTGGTGCGGCAACAGCAGGTCCTGCGCAAGGGAATTATGCTGACCAACTACGTCATGCGCAAATAAGGCCGTTCTGTTCCATGCAGCCGTCACTCCCCTGCCCCGCGGCATTCCTTTGGGAAAAAGCCGCGGGGCTTTTTTGCGCCGATTTTGCTTTTCCCTGGAGTAAAACGGCCAAACTTTCCGAAAGGGCTGCTGAAAAGAAAATCGGCTGATTTTTTCATTTGCTTTCATGCCGCATGGGCCGGATCATGCAAAATCGGCATGTCAGCGGCACAATTTTTACAGTTGCAAGCCTTCTCGTTTTCTTTTATACTTAAAGTGAAAAACATTTCGGTTTTCCTGTCCGAAATCTTCCAAAAGAAAGGAGAAGCCCCATGGCACTCCCTCTCAACGAAAGCTTCTGGCAGCTGCTGCGTTCCAAGCAGGACAGCCTGACCAAGTCCGGCCGCATCATTGCCGAATACCTGTCCCAGAACGCTCAGCAGGCACAGTACTGGTCCATCTCGGTGCTGGCCAGCCAATGCGGCGTGGCCGAGGCCACCATTTCCCGCTTTTGCCGCGCCCTGGGCTTTGACAGCTACAACGAAATGCGCATTGCCCTGGCCCGCGCCAACGCCTCCGTCGATCCGCCTGTAGGGGAGGCTCTTGCTCCGGGGGTGAATACCTCCACCCTCTGCCGCCATGCCGGCGCCCTGGCCGTCAAAGCCATCAACGACGCATCCTCCGCCATGGCTCCCGAGGCCGTTGACCGTGCGGCAGCCCTTCTGCAGCGGGCCAAGCAGGTATTCTGTTTTGGTCAGGGCAGCAGCCAGCTGCTGGCCAACGATATCTGGGCCAGGTTTTCCACCCTGTCCACCAAGTTTCACACCGCCGGAGACAACCACATGCAGGCCATCACCGCCAGTCTTATGGCACCGGAGGATGTCATTTTCTTTGTCTCCTACTCCGGCGCCACCCGGGATATGATGGAGACCCTCCGGCTGGCCAAAGCCAACGGAGCATCGGTCATCCTGCTGACCCACGGCCCCAATGTGCCGGGCGCCGCCCTCGCCGATGTGGTGCTGCCCTGCGGCGACGTGCAAAGCCCCCTGGACGGCGGCAGCCTGCCCGCAAAAATCGCCATGCTCTTTGCCGCCGAGGTCCTGGTGCTGCGCTACACCGTGGACAACCAGGAACTGGCTTCCATCGCTCAGGTGCGCACCAAACGTGCCCTTGCCCCCAAACAGCTCTGAACCATCCGCATTGCCGCAAACAGCAAACAGCCCGCGGGCCTCTCCTTGTGGAGAAGTCCGCGGGCTGTTGTTTTGATGTACAGGAATTTTCCGGCTTACGGAATGCGGATGGCGCCGCGCTCGCAGCGGTTGCCCCAGGCGTCGATGAGCTTGCCGTCCCGGTAGACAAGGATACGCTCGCAGTTGTTGGCGCACTGGCCGCAGTTGCTGGCCCGGGTCACGAATTCCATATCCGCCACGTCGGCGTTGAAGGGTGCCTCATGGCCGCTGCGGCGGGCCAGGATCGCCACGCCGTATGCTCCCATGAGGTGGCCGTTGGGGTCCACGATGACCGGCAGACCGGTCTCCTTCTCAAAGGCGGCACGCACACCGGCGTTTTTGGAGACACCGCCCTGGAAGACCACGGGGCCCACGATTTTTTTGCCCTTACCCACGTTGTTAAGGTAGTTGACCACAACGGCGCGGCAGAGACCTGCAATGATATCGGTCTTGCTGTAGCCGATCTGTGCCTTGTGGACCAGGTCGCTCTCGGCAAAGACGGTGCAGCGGGCAGCGATGGACGCAGGGTTCTTGGACTGGAGGGCGATCTCGCCGAAGTCCTCCACAGCCACACCCAGACGCCGGGCCTGGCTGGACAGGAAGGAGCCGGTGCCTGCGGCGCACAGGGTGTTCATGGCGTAGTCCACCACAACTCCGTTTTCGATCAGAATGATTTTGGAATCCTGACCGCCGATTTCAAAGATAGTGCGGACATCAGGATACAGGGTGGTGGTGCCGATGGCATGTGCCGTGATCTCGTTTTTGACCACCACTGCGCCCAGCATGGTGCCCACCAGCTTGCGGGCACTGCCGGTGGTGCCTGCCGCCACGATCTGATAGCGGGAGGCATCCAGCTGCTTTTCCAGCGACCGGGCCAGACGCTTGGTAGCCCCGATGGGGTCGCCCTCGGTCCAGAGATAATCGCTGGCAAGAATATGATTGTCGGTGTCGAGCACCACGCCCTTGGTGGAGATGGAGCCGATGTCAACGCCAAGATATGCTTTTTCCATACTCAGGTATTCCCTCTTCTTTTTGGTTCCGCCCATGCACCGCAAAGGCGAAAGCAATTGCTGATAACTTCCTCAATCTCACTTGCGGGCCTGCTTGCGCATGGAGATCATGTCGTAAAAGGCCTCCAGGCGGGTGTTCAGCCCGGTCTCGCTGGTCTGGGTATCGAAGCTCAGATACAGGATGGGCACATGATAATCCGCGCTGATGTTCTGCAATGCCGGGATCGCATCGATCTCGGGGGTGCATCCCGCCGACTTGACGTGGATGATGCCGTCAAAGCCGGACTTGGCATAGTGCAGCGCGGCATCGATGGTGGCCATGGCCGTGGCGCCCATGTTGTAATGGGCATACTCCTTGATGCGGGGCAGCATCTTGCGGCTGCGGTAGTGGTACATGCAGTTGGTCATGTCCATCCAGCGGTCCACCAGCACCCCCATATGGGCCAGTTCATACTCAATATCATGGTTGGAGAAGGGGTCCATGATGGTGAAGAACTCGCCCACCACGCCTACGCGGATGGGGTGTTTGGGCATGTTGACCTTCTGGTTTTCCAGCATACGCACCGTAGCCTTGCGCAGAAGTTCGATCTGCTTGATGCCGTCTGCCATGCGCAGCTGTTTGAGCCAGTTGGTGCGGATGGCGTCCATGGCCCGGGGGTCCTCTGCAAAGCCGATGCGCCGCCGGAACAAAGCATCCACCTCGTCGATGGCGTTGACCATACGCACCGTCTCCACGGCGGCCGCCGTGAACCGCTTGATGTCCAGATCGGGTTTCAGCTCACGGAACTCATCCACAAAGGTCTTGGGGCGGCTGAAATCGCACTCGGCAAAGTTGACGAACCGGACATCTTTGCCCATGTCCCGCAGGATCTGCTCATGGAGTTCTCCATAATACCCCAGGCGGCAGGTTCCGCCGGTCTGGATCAGGGTGTCCGCCCCCGCGTCGATACACTCCAGAAAACAGCCCAGATTGAGCTTGAAGGGCGCACAAACCGAGTCCGGTGCATAGCGCGCCCCCAGCTCCAGGGTATGGCGGGTCATACGGGGCGGCATCACATAGGTCATGCCCAGCCCCTTCTGGATCAGATGCTCCATGGCAATGCCGTAGTTGCCGAACTGCGGAAAGCTGATCTTGCTGTCCGGCGGCAGCGGCTGCCGGTATTTGCTCACAGGCATACCGTACCATCCTTTCTCAGGTGCAGGATATCCACAAAGCTTTCAATGCGGGTCTCCATGCCTGCGGTACCGTCCTGGCCGTCCAGCGTCATGGTCAGGATGGGAATGTTTTTCAGGCGGCGGTTCATGATCTCATCGGTCATGGAGTCGGGCCCGCAGGAAAAAGAGGACAGCAGCACAATACCGTCCACCTTGTTCCGCAGCTGCACCGCCGCGCCGGCCAGTTCCCGGTTGACCATCCAGGGCATGGTGTCGGTGAGTTCACTGCCCGACTGCCATGCGCTCTCCCGTTCCACCCAGTCGGAAGGAATGGGCAGCGCATGGTTGGCGCGGATGGCGTCCATGACCGGACGGCCAATGTAATCGTCGTAAATGTTGTAGGCGTGGCCGGATACCAGAACCTTCAGGTCGTCCTTTGCCAGGGCGGTCTCCAGCTTGCGGGTGTTGTCGGCCTGGATCTGCTGCTCTGCCTGTTTGGCCAGCAGATAGGCATTGAAGACCTGTTGCTTTTTGAAGCCCAGCTTTTTGCCCAGTTCGGCAAAGGCCTTCATCTCGCTGCTGCCGCCGCGCACTGCAATGTCGCAGGTAACCAGGCGCACATCCTCGGTGCGGAAGGTGTTATACACCACATCGGGCAGCGCCCGGAATTTCAGGCAGAACTCCTTGTCACGTCCCATATCCGCCATGCGGGGCACAAAGATCAGATCGCACTTTCCGATCAGCCAGGCCACATGTCCCAGGTAGATCTTGGCAGAAAGGCAGCTTTCATCAATGGCATAGTGGATGCCGCTCTGCAAAATAGCCCGGTCGGTTTTGGGGCTGACCACCACTTCACATCCCAGCGAGGAGAAAAATGTTTTCCACAGCGCGCCATAGCGGTAATAGTACAGGGCGCGCGGAATCCCGATTCTCAAACGGCTCCCTCCTTTGTTCGGGGTATCACCGGCAGAGAGTCGAACGTCCCCCCTGCCGCGTTTTTTTGCTTCTTCGGGCTGCGTATGCAGCACAGATTTGTATTATATCACTTTTTTATTTCAAAGTCTTTATCAAAATTTGCTCTTACTCCCAATTATTTCTTGAAATTAGTACAAAAGCCTGAATTTGTTTCAATATTTTCCCGGCAAACAGCATCCCCCGGGGCACAGCCGATGTCCGGCCGTGTCCCCGGGGGAAGAAAAATTTGCTGTTATTCTGCGGCTTTGTCCCTCGGCAGTTTTCGGAAGAACACCGCCATGGGCAAGCATCCCGTCAGGTCGGCGATGGCCCAGCCGATGGGAATGGACACCCAGATCCCCGCCGCGCCCAATGCCGGAATGGCAGACAGGGCATAGGCCAATACTACACGCAGCCCCAGAGAAATCACCGTCAGCACCACCGACATGCCGGGGCGCTCAATGGCCCGGTAGAAACCGTAGAGCAGAAACAGCAGGGCGATCAGGCAGTAGAAAGCCCCCTCGGTGCGCAGATACTGCACGCCGATCCCCAGAATGCCCGTTTCCTCCGGCTGCACGAAGATCAGCATGAGCGGCTGGGCAAAGACAAACACCACCGCGCTCACCGCCGCCCCGAACAGCATGCTGGTCAGGATGGCGCTGCGGGTCCCCCGGCGAATTCGGTCATGCCGGCCCGCGCCATAGTTCTGGGCAATGAAGGTGGAGAAGGCATTGCCGAAATCCTGCACCGGCATATAGGCGAAGGAGTCGATCTTGACCGCCGCCGCAAATGCCGCCATGACTTCGGCCCCGAAGCTGTTGACCCGGCCCTGGACCATCAGAATGCCGAAGTTCATAATGGACTGCTGGGCCCCCGTCACAAAAGACAGACGGAACACATGGCCCGCACAGGCCTTGTCCCAGCGCATGTCCCTGCGCCGCACCCGCAGGTCGGGGCGGGTCAGAAGGGCATAGGCGCACAGACCAAGCCCCGACAGCCACTGGGCAATGACCGTCGCCCATGCCGCACCGGCGACCCCGGCATTGAGCCCCAGCACAAAGGCAATGTCCAGCACAATGTTGAGGAGGGCTGCCGCCCCCAGAAAAACCAGCGGCCGCACCGAGTCCCCCACTGCCCGCAGCAGGCAGGCATAATAATTGTAGAAAAAAGTCCCGCCGATCCCCAGGAAAATCACCACCAGATAATCCCGCATCAGGTCCCAGATTTCCGCGGGGACCTGCAGCAGCGCGAGAATGGGATCGGTCAGGGTAAAGGTTCCGATGTTGAGCACCAGCGCCGTCAGCCCGATCATGCAGAAGGAGAGAAAAACCTCCCGCCGCATACGGTCCTGTTCTCCCCGTCCGAAGGAGATGGACACCGCCACTCCGCTGCCCATGGACAGTCCCAGCAGAATGGAGGTCAGAAAGGTCATGAGGGTGTAGGCGGACCCTACCGCCGCCAGGGCATTGGCGCCCACGAACCGGCCTACAATGAGGGTATCCGCAATATTATACAGCTGCTGCAGCAGATCTCCCAGCATCATGGGAAGGGCAAACCGCAGCAGCGTGGAGGTGATGGGCCCGCTGGTCAGCGAGCGCGCTGCTCCGCCGCTCACAGGCACACCTCCCGCCCTGTGGGGCTGTTGTTTTGCGTTGCTGCGCCATTCATCTGCGCGGCACCTCCTCTTTTATATGGTCGTTGTCCGGCCTGTTGGGGACGGTTCCGCCGTCCCGGCCGACTTCTATCATAGGCCCTGCCGACGGCTTTCGCAAGAGGAGGGGCGTCTGTCACAGATTTTTTTCTTGCCAGAAAATAGCATTTCCTATATACTGAAAATCACATCCGGCAAAATCAATCGAAAAATGGAGGGTTTTATCATGGCAGAGTATCATCTGTGGGACGTTCTGGACGAGCTGCGCTCGCCCAACTATGCCTGGGTCGACCTGACCCACTCGCTGGACAACAACAGCCCGGTGTGGAGCGGCATTCCTGCCGGTTCGGTGGAACTGGCCAAAACAGTTTACGACTGGGGCAACGAGATGCTCGACTGCCTGATTCAGACTTTCAAGTTCCCGGGCCAGTTCGGCACGCACATCGATTTCCCCGGCCATTTTGTGCGCGATGCCGCCCTGTCTGAAAAGTACGGCGTGCACAGCATGCTGTATCCCCTGTGTGTCATCGACATCACCGGCAAGGTCAAGGCTGACCCCCACTACGCGGTGACTATCCAGGACATCCTGGACTATGAAACCCGATACGGCCGCATCCCCGCAGGCGCCTTTGTTGCCCTGCGCACCGACTGGGCCCGCCGCTGGCCGGATATGGGCAACCTGTCCGGCACCGACGAAAATGGTGCCGACAACTTCCCCGGCTGGTCGGTGGATGCCCTGCGCTTCCTCTATGAGGAGCGGGACATTGCCATGAACGGCCACGAAACACTGGATACCGACGCCTCCCAGCTGGCCGCCGCTGCCGGTGACCTGGCTGCCGAGCGCTATGTTCTGTCCGCCGGCCATTTGCAGGTGGAACTGCTGGCCAATCTGGACAAAGTTGCTCCCGCCGGTGCCGTTGCCGTGGTCTCCTGGGCGAACATTGACGGCGCCACCGGCCTGCCCTGCCGCGTCTTTGCCATCACTCCGCGCGTCTGATCCCTCTTCAGATACAAAACCGTCCCCGGTACGCTGCGTACCGGGGACGGTTTTTTCATGCTAACGCCTTTGTGCGGCTCAGGCCTTCTGCTCGGCGGTTTCCAGGCCCGCCATACGGCGCAGCCCGGTGCGGGCCAGCGCGTTGAAAACCGCGATCACCCGCCCCACGCCGATCATGGAGATGAAGGTACCCAGGCCGACGCCCATGAGCGGGTTGCCCATGACGGCCCCGATGATCAGGGAGCAGCAGACACAGCAGAGGTCCAGGATGTTCTTGCAGAGCCCCAGTTCCCTGCCGCTGCGGGCGGAGATGCTGGCTACAATGCCATCGCCGGGGTTGGGGATCAGGGCCATATCCACCGTCATGGCAGCCCCCACACCCGTCAGGATGATGGCGATGACCAGCACCAGCAGATCCACCGGCAGATTGCCGCTTTCATAGGGCAGAACCGCCTTGATCAGGTTCATGATGCGGGTAAATACAATGCTGAGAGGGATCTGCAGCAGATAAGTCCAGCTGCTTTTTTTGCCCATAATAACAAACTCCGCCCCCACAAAGAGGATATAAACGATCAGGGTCAGATCACCGAAGCTGAGGCCGGTGGCCTCGCTGACCGTGAAAGGCACCGACACAATGGCGGAAGCCCCCAGCCCCGTGAGGGAATTCATGGTAATGCCCATGGCCAGCAGCACCATCCCCAGAATGTAAATTCCCCATCTTGCTCCGTTGAACCGCTTCTTTTCCACACAAAACGCTCCTCTCTCAAAACCTGCTCTGCGGCCGGGCCTTGCCGGCGGCAGGGCGCAAAAAAGCAGCCCCCAAAGCGCGAGTGACATAAGAAAACAAAGGTTCTGCAAGAACTGCGAAGCATCGCAAAATCGCTGCATGGCGGCAGATGCAAGGCAGAGGGCTGCAGCACTCCTTGGTGGAATGCAAAGCCCGATAACGCGGCAAATGCCGCCTTGCAGTTAGAATTTTGCGACTTTGTTTTCTTATGGAACCGCGCATAAAGGCAGGCTGCAGCAAAAAAATCAAACCCGTACAGCTTCTGTGCGGTGCCATCCCTTCCGGCGCATAGCCGTTACCTCGGAAAGAGATTTCTGTTTTATGATAACAAATTGATTTTGCACTGTCAATTTTTTGTCTGCTGTGCAAAAACATTCCCCATTGCTTTTCATTCCGGGAAAAGAGCGGTATAATTACCGCAGAGAAATTCCATCCAAACGGGAGGAGTCACAGTCATGTTTGAACATGCGGTCTTGTACGATTTCAGTCCTACCGGCGGCACCCGCCGTACGGGTGAGGCCTTCTGCCGCGCCATTGCCGCCTCGGTGACGGTGGTGGGGCTCTGCGCACCGGAGATGCCCGCTCAACCGGAGGATACCGACATTGCCGTGCTGGCGGCCCCTGTCTTCGGGGGACGGCTGCCCGGCATTGCCGCCCGCCGTCTGGCCGCTCTGAAAGGTCACGGTCTTCCCGCCGTGACGCTGGCGGTTTACGGCACCCGCGCCTTTGAGGACGCTTTGCTGGAGCTCAACGATATTGCGGCGGCCGACGGCTTTCAGGTCATTGCCTCGGGCGCCTGCATTGCCCAACATTCTATTGTGCCGGAGCTGGGCCCCGGCCGTCCCGATGCCGACGACCTGGCGGAGATCGCCGCCTTTGCAGCGAGAGTGCTGGACAAGGCCGGGCGTGGTGACACCACGGCGCCTCAGGTGCCCGGCAACCGGCCTTACAAGCAGGGCATGGCTTCCCTGACGGCGCCTATCACACTGGAAGGCTGCACCCGGTGCGGCCGCTGCGCCGCGGTCTGCCCCACCAAAGCCATCACCGTCACCGCCGAAGGCGTCCGGACCAGGGAGGATCTCTGCGCCATGTGCATGGCCTGCACCGCCGCCTGTCCCTCCCATGTGCGGGTACTGCCTCCCGAGGTCCAGCAAAAAACAGCGCAGAAGCTGCATCCCCTGTGCAGTCTGCGCCGTCCCAATGCTTTTTATCTGTGATATGCTCAGCCCAGCATGCGGCAGATATCCGCCCAGGACTCGGCGTCAAAGCGGCGGTCCTTGTAGTAGAACTCCCGGTCGGCCTCGGTGATTTTGCGGATGACCCGGCAGGGATTGCCCGCGGCCAGGCACCAGTCGGGGATGTCCTTTGTGACCACACTGCCCGCACCGATCACCACATTGCTGCCGATGTGTACCCCGGGCAGGATGACGCTGTTGCCGCCGATCCAGACGTTATCCCCCACCGTGACGCTGATGCCGTACTCATACAGTGTGTTGCGCACCGCCGGGTGGATGGGATGCCCTGCCGTGTAGATGGAAACATTGGGGGCAAACTGACAGTTGTCCCCGATGGTCACCTTTGCCACGTCAATGATGGTGCAGTTGTAGTTGGCAAAAAAGTTTTTGCCAACCGAAATGTGGGTACCATAGTCGCAGTAGAACGGCGGGTTGATCATGGCGTTCTCCGCGCCCGGCAGCAGCTCTTTGACAATAGCGGCGATCTGCTCGAACTCCGAGCGGTCAACCGTGTTCAGACGCTGGAGGATTCGGTGGCAGACCCGCTGCTCCTCCATGACGGAGGCATCGGAAATATAGGGCAGTTCGGCGTCGCGGCGTTGGATGTGATTCATAGAGATTCTCCTTTCCGGCCGGTTCCGGGATGATATTACCTATCATATAGCATGCCGGGCTGCGGCTTGTCAATCCAAAGCCCGCGATGGAGGATCCTGCAAAAGTTTTGCAGTTTTTTCGACCGCAGGGCTTGACAATCGGCGGGACCTGTGATAAACTATATCTCGCATCTGAATGGCGTGCCACTGTGGAGGGGTGTCCGAGTGGTTTATGGAGCTGGTCTTGAAAACCAGTGACGCAGCAATGCGCCGTGGGTTCGAATCCCACCCTCTCCGCCATTATTGATACAGACAAGTGAATATTTTGATCACTTTGACTGCTGTGGAGTAATACTCAAGAGGTCGAAGAGGCGCCCCTGCTAAGGGCGTAGGGTCCGAAAGGGCCGCGAGAGTTCAAATCTCTCTTACTCCGCCAAAACAACCGCTCGAATTCGGGCGGTTGTTTTTTTGTTTTTGCCTTTTCCACACCATACTTTCAACCAACGGAATGGCAGAAAGCCGTTATCGAAAAAAATTTCAAAAAACTATTGACAACAGATTTGGATTGAGGTATATTATATAGGCAGCATCTGATACGGCACCTGCCGAGCGGATGAGATATCGCGGAGTGGAGCAGTCCGGTAGCTCGTCGGGCTCATAACCCGAAGGTCGTAGGTTCAAATCCTGCCTCCGCAACCAAGTTGCCTTAACAAAAAAGATATAAGGCCGAAAAAGCCCGCAAACAAGCCGTTTGCGGGCTTTTTCGTACCCAAAATTGGGGGTCAGTTTGAAAGATATTTTTCGCCTATTTCAGGCATTGGTGAGGAGTTGAACTAACGACTACCCATTTTGGGCCATTTTCAGACCGGTTTGGATCGCTTTTTCTGGTTTTTGACCCGCCAAAATTGTAAACAAATTATGAATTTTTCAAAAAATCATGAGAAGCCAGTTCTCTCACCCCAGTCAGCCCCACACTATCGCTTTTTCTAAGAAAATTTTATGTAGAAAAAATCGGCTATTATTTGTTTAGGATGCCGAAAATGTAAAATTACGACATTTTTAAGCGCCTGCATTGGATTTCTCCCAGCAGGCGCTTTTCTTCACAAGCAATTTTTAATTTTCTGATTATTCAGCAGACCCTTTATTTTCCTTTCTGCTCATTAAAAAACACGATCAATGCCCCTGCTACGGCAACAGCAAAGATTACGCCAATGTCAGTAAATCCATTAAAGAAATCGTTCCCTATTGCCATGAATACAACTCCCACGATAAGGGTAATTATCAATGTTACAAATGATTTAAGCATGGTATCTTTTTCCTTTCTCCCACCAATTCGTAAACATGCGCATAATGGTTTTACCATTCTATTTTTCAGTTATTAGCGAGAATTTATAATACGTGGTGGGTGCATCGTCATGGCTGCAGATCAGGATTCCCCATTCGTCTCCCAGCAGATATGTGTTGTAAGCGGTTTCGTCTTCTAAAAGCACAGCGAAGCAGTCTGATTCCCGCAGATAGATGATTGGCCGTTCGGGAGTGAAGTTTCTCCACGTCACGACAGACCGATTGGCAGCCGGCCGATCTATAACATTTGAGGAAAAGAGCAGTTCTTCCTCTGCCAACAGACTATCAAGGCTCCAGATGGTCCGTCCTGTTTCGGGATCGTTGGCACTGTTGTTGATAGAATACAGCTCGTCTGAAGCGGAAGTAAGGCCACTGATTCCCTGCCCCAAGGGGATTCTCTCTTCCTTCCGGGAGGATTCCACAAAATATGCCCCGGCAGCTTCATCTTTAGTGATATAGGCCAGCCCGGAATCAAGCAACAACGGATTTTGAGCATTCTCCTTGAAAAGAGCCGCTTCCCGGGTTTCCAGATTATATTCTAACAGATTGACCCCGACCAATTTTCCCTCCTGGGTCACAATATCATCAAAGTAAATTTTTCCGTTATAGCTGACCACTTGGTTATGTAAAGCTGATGTGTCGCTGTATCCTTGGGAAAATTGGTGAACCACAAGATTCTCCCCGGTACTCAGCCGGAAACAATGCAGGCTGGCTTCATTGCTGGCAGAATCCGTTTCCTTGTATACCACAAGATCATCTGCTGCCCATTCTATGGAGATTGCCTTACCCTCGTCTACGGCAAAGGAAAAACTGTATTCTCCACTGGTCAGTTCATAGACCCCCGCTTCTTTGATGACCGGCACGGTGTATTCTTCATAAAGAAGAACCAAAAGCTGCGTTTTGGACAGGATGTTGGACGGAGCAAGCTTCATGCCATTGATTTCGGACGGCAGATCCAGAGTCTCAATTTCAAAAAAAGCATCATTCTCCATCAAGGGCTTGTTGAGTTGATAGATGGATTTAACTTCTTCCTGATTATCGGAATCTGGTTCAGAGAAATCGGATGTGGATTCGGGAAAACTGGACGCATAGCTATCAGATTCTGTGATGCTTTGACAACTGCATAAAGAATACACAATTAAAAAAAAGATAAGCAATCGCACAGCTATTCTCATAGTTCTTCCCTCCGTAAACAAATTCCTACTCCTCAAACCAAGCATCATGCATAAGTGAACGATAACATTTCCGATATTTACAAAGAAAAAAACATCATTTATAATAAATATAACATATTTTCGACCTATAGCGTGATGATTTCATTAAATTTGTAAAAAACTTTTGAGAGAAACAGAGTGATACATACGGCGAAAAAGCTGTGCTTGTTGTCATTGCCCTATTTGCTTTAACTGGATGTGCCAATTCTTCTTTGCCGATTTCAACGCCTGATCCTTCAAGCACCGCAGAAGCACCTTCGCAAAAGAGGTCTGACAAACTAATACTCCTGGTGCGCAGTATGCTGCCTGTGCTTTTGCCTCTGTCTTGTAAAAGGTTACGCCAGCCGATTGGTGAACTCTTCTATGAGCTTCATCTAAAACTGAATCCTAAAATTCACATTTATGGGAGGGCTATATGAAAAAGTTGAAAATCATCAAGACAATAGCGGTTATTCTTTTTTTGATTTCGCTATTCTGCACAGTTGACTTGGGGCTGAGTTGCCTTTTTAATACAGCAGCAAGCTATCACGATGGCTATTGGGCACATAGTGTTCTTCATGCAGTTTTTGGCATCTTTGGGGATAGCGCATGGACATTTGATAAGTTCTTTGCTAAGTTTGAAATTTCAGCATGGATAACGTATGCTCTTGTGGTAGTAAATGTAGCTTTGCGCTTCGTCAAAGAAAAAGAAACGCTCTAATTACTTAGACAACAACACAGCGGAAAAGCTGCGTAGCGTCTGTATTGGATTAATCCAAGCAGGCGCTTTTTTTATTTTCCGAAAACTTCATCGGGCTTGGGCAGAAATTCCTCGTCACGCCCAGGGGAAAGTGCGCCTTTTACCTGTTTTCGAGGAAGGGGACGCAGCTTCTCCCCCCTCTCACACTCTCCCCCCAGGATACACTTACCTGCTGGGAAGAAGATATAAATGCCTACAGGCTACATACTCTCACAGCCCAGCCAGCAAAGCAAACATCAATGCCGAAATGGGAGTCATCGTCTTTCCCAGCCGGTGATTTCCTTGAACAACAGAACCAGAAGGAGGAACAAAATGTCGATTAAATTCAAAAACAGAGAACACGAGAAATTCTATGAGCAGTGCCTCGCCCGGATCGGCAGCCTTGATCCCTACCACAAGGCATTCTTTTACACCATGGGCATCAGCGGCGACACCCGGAATCACATCGAGGATGTCTTCGATTTTCAGGAGGATGTGATCCGGCCGGAGGGGCTGAACAAAGGTTGGCAGACCAGCGGCAGTACGTGTTTGACCCGGCTGGCCTTCAATTTGTGGAACGGCTGGAACAGCGACGGCTATGCGACCCCCTATGATCTGTTCGGCACATCCGATGCAGCCTTCATGCTGGAAGCGGTTCGGCTTCGGTACCCGGAGTACTGCAGGGAACCCCAGGCTCCCAGCGTAAGAAGGGCCAGATAAGATGGGCCGGGGCCGAAAGAAAAAACACAGAAATAAAGGCAAATGCCAGAAAGGACTTGAAACCATGATCATGGGCATTGACCACGGGTACTACGCCATCAAAACCAGGCATTTCTCGTTCCCAGCCGGTGTGACAGCGTACACCCATGAACCCTACACCCTGAAGAACACCCTCCAGATTGGGGGCAAATACTATGTCTGCGGCACCGGCCGGCAGCCGATCCTGCGTGACAAGACCGTCAACGACAACTACTACATTCTGACCTTGGCCGCCATCGCCATGGAGCTCCGCTGTCGGGGCCTGCCGGCGGAGAGCTCCGTGACGCTGGCTGCTGGCCTGCCTCTCGCACGGTACGGTCGAGACAAGAAGCCGTTCACCGAATATCTGCTGCGCAATGGTCAGCCGGTCAACTTCCTGTTCGAAGGGGAACGCTACAAAGTCAAAATCGAAAGCGTGAAACTGTTCCCCCAGGGCTACTCCGCCATCGCTATTCATCCTGAGCTGGTGAAGGATGAGCCGTCTGTGCTCCTCATGGACATCGGCGGATGGACGGTGGATCTTATGCGACTGGACAACAACGTCCCTAATGCAGCCACCTGCCGCAGTCTGGAACTTGGCATGATCCGCTGCATGGATGAGATCCAGGAGCAGGTTCGTCGGGATACCGGCCTGTCTGTTACGGACGCCCAGGTGGAACGGATCCTTGCCGGCAAGCCCTGCAGTATGGATGAGGAGGCACGAAAGCTGATTCAGCGGCAGGGCCGGCTCTACACTGAGCGACTCATTTCGGCGGCAATGGAAGCAGGGTTTGACCTGCGAACTCTGCCCGTGATTCTGATGGGAGGAGGTGCCGCGACCGTCATGCGCAACGTGAGCGAACGTGACGGCCTTTGTCGGGCTTTTCTGATCGGGGACGATAAGGTGAACGCCGAGGGCTATGAACGGATTTTGGGCCAAATGTCGGGCCGTGAGGAACAGCGATGAAAAGGCAGCAGTTCCTCTTCCGTCCTAACCCTCATTCGGATCTTCACCAGCGTGCCTGGGCGTATCTCCAGACCTGCCCTGCTGGGCAGAAAAACGACTACATAGCGTGGGCCATCATACGCCTTGAATCGCAGAAAGAGTTTGAAAATATCCTGCGAGAAATCCTGAAAGAACCAGAGGCGGTTCCCCATGAATCAGGTCGTGCTCACAGGTCGTCAGCAGCGTCCACAATCCCAGGAGAAATGCTTGGATTTCTTGACGGTCTGATGGATATGGAATAGTTGGTATAACTTGCCCATAATTTCGATGAATCATTGTTGCACTTGGTGATAGCTTTGTCCAAGCGTGTTGAGTTTGTTGTAGAACTTCATATATTCGGAAACCCTTTTCTTGAATTCGTTTTCAGACCGGTAGGAGCTCCGGTACAGTTCTTCCTGCTTCAGAGTGGAGAAGAAGGACTCCATTATCCCGGTGTTTCGATTAACCCTGCGTACCACTTCCCTTATGCTGTCGTAGCAATAACTTCCTCTCAGCGTGCCGACACAGCCCGTCCGGTATGCTCATAATACACAAGAACCGCAGTTCCATTTCCTGTCTGGCTCATCATCGTATAGTCATCTGCTGATATTTCCACACGGGTCCTTAATCCCTGAGAATCCGTCCCCATCAGATAATAATGATGCGAAAAAATGCTGGTATGCGCTTGTGTTTCACTTACTTCTATATCTGTCAGCGTGACCGTCTTCGTACCCGACGCCAGATCAGCGGCAAAATCCTTCGTAAACCACATGCAGACTGCCGCACAGAAAACCGCGATGATCACTCCTGCTGTTTTGTTACTTTTTTCCCCTGTTTTCCAGTTATGTATGACCCGCACGACCACATAGATGCACACGATCCATATGACGGATATATTGCAGAATTCATCCAGTAACACCAGCTCTCCTGTCTTAGGCAGAAGCAGACCGGCAACTATGACCGCCAGTACAAGAACACAGAGAATGATCTCATATTTTGTTATTTTTCTTCTCACTTTGCTCATGATTCGGTTCCCTCCATTAGACTTACAAGATCATTTCTCCATGAAAATTCCTTTGCATAATCAATGCATGCTTTCCCAAAATTGTCTTTTTCATAGATATTTGAACCGTGATCTATTAAATATTGATATACCGGCATAGCCGTCTCTGTCGGCAGCTTTACAACAGTAATCGCATAATTAAGTGGAATTGCCCCATATTTGTCTTTGGCGTTTATGTTCACCCCAGCCTCAACCAGCAGCTGAGTTACTTTTAATATGTACTGTGGATCGGGCCTCATAACCGAAAAGTAAAATATATGCAGTGCATTTCTTTGATCTTTTGGACTTTTAAAGTTAACATCCGCCCCCTCAGATATTAAAAATCGAATCATCTTTATTTTTTCGTCTGTGTTGTGGTCATTGACAAACAGTAACTGAAACAAACTTAATCCTGTATACTTATGGAATAGATTCGGATCACCTGTATAAAACTTCCGGAAGTCCGAATAAGTTGCGTCTCTTACCGCATCAAAAATGTCTGTAATCCTCATAAATCTCACTCCTAAAATCACTCAATCTTGCTCAATAACTTTATCGTCCGTTTCCTGCAAATATCTTTCTGTATCGAAATGTGATTCAAGAATGTTTTCAAGAATTCAGTTTCTACAACTCTGTCATTCTCATAAGATCACAAGTTCTTTCGGAACATATCTTCCATTGATCCGGAGCCAGCAGGCACTTTCAGCAAAATCTGTCCGCCGCAGCGATCCTGACTTTAACTCGGTGATCGTCTCAAAATTTTCACATTCGATCAGCTCCTCCTGCTCTTCTTTTGTAAACCGCCTGTTCAGAGCGGGCAGACTCTGGTATGTTGTTCTATAATATCGGAGCAGGCGCGGCAGCGTCAGGACTGCGCCCGCCAATGCAAGAACACACGCTGCCAGCGACGGAATATTCTCCGGGCGCGCCAGTATCCCGGCGAAGCCTGCGAGCGCCAGCATTCCCCATGCACACAGGGCAAGGTTTTTCTTAATGGGGTATCCTCTCCGCCATTCTGTTTTTCTCAACTGTTTCATTATTTTTCCTCTGTCAGCTTCGCGATTTTATCTATCTCAAAAAGTACAGGACTTTGATAATCCGTCGTTTCGTCAGCAAAACACCGCGCTAGGCTGTTCCAGTGGATATCCGGGAGTTCATTAACATTATCGCAGGATATGATCTGCAGCATAACGTCGTATATTTTTTTGATTATTCCCGAATACTGTAACTGCGTACTATAATCGGAACGGAGTATCTGTATGACTTTTTCACAATGCTGTTTTATCTCTTCCATGTGCTTTGGCGAACCTCATCTAACCACTTCATAAAAATCTCGCTTGAATCTGTCCCCGTCTTTGCGGAACAGATACTTTCATACTTATATTCCGTGTCTATTTTACCGCTTTTACAGTCATAGATTATTTTTAATTCTGTGGGGACAGGTTTTCCGTAATGTATGCATATTTGTCTTATCTTCTCAAGATCCGCTTCCCCAAGATCCAGAAAATCCCATATCGCGTCCGGATCGGCAGCTATATTATTTGTTGTTTTTATCTGACCATCAATCTTGAAAAATGCATTGAACGAAATACTGCTTTCTTCGATAGAGCCATAGGCATAAACTTTATCAGTCCTATTCCCCGCAAATTCGACACATAGTGAAATAATCCGTGACTGCGCATCCATAAATTCATCTTCAAACACTCTATCCATAGCGTCCCCCTTTGAAACAAAACTCTTTTTTAACTTCCGCTGTATTCTCCTGACAGAAGCATTTCTTTCACTTCATCGTATTCGTCCGGCAGCGCCTGCGACAACAAGCCGGACGCTTCTACACGGAAGACCGTTCCGTCATCATATAATACAGCCAGCACCATATGCTGGGGATCTGTAATTTCCTCTTCACCCGTTCCGGATTCCCAGCCAAAAACACCATACTTGTCTAACGCCTCAATGATCTGCTGTCCATCCGCATAATATCCGCCCTGTATCTGGTAGAGGTCATCAAAAAGATACGCATCCGACGTTCGATATCTTTTACTGTCCAACAGATCATAGTATACACATTCTGTACTTGTGTTCTTATTTTCCATAAAAGCGACAGCATATACATTTTCCGTAAAGTCAGATGTGCGTTCTTCTATGCCGTCTTCAATGAGATAACTTACATCATACATGCCGAATTTGCGTTCCGGTTCGTATTCTTCCAGGAGCAAAGGTATGTTGAGCGTATCCACATCTTCTGTCGTGATGTCAAAATCCTCAATAAACTGTTCCAGATCAACTTTGCTGTACTGTTCTTTTGTAAGTCCTGCCGCCCGGATCAGTTCTTCCGGAGTGATCAGCCTCTGTTCCGAATACGTCTCTTCCCCGGTTTCTGTCACATAGATACCCGGTTTCTGATCCAGACTCCAGAGAAATTCATCCTTGTTAAAAGTTTCTTCCGTAGTGATCTCTATCGCAGTAAGCCCTTCTTTATCCGGTTCTTCTCTGTAAAAAGGAATATAAATATATGCGATTTCATATTGTGCTTCATCTGTAATAACCGAATAGTGCCCTCTCAATTCCCGCCATGTTATTTTTCCGTGTTCACTTTTTTCATGGGAACTTGCATTTCCTTTCCAGCTTTTACATTCGCCCTGAAAAAACTCTATGAATTCTTCCGCCTGTTCCGTTAAGTTTAGCGTACTGTCCCCGGCATACTGCGAAAATAATCCCGTCAGCGCTTTTGCATCTTCCTTCTCTGCGCACCCGATAATGTTTTCTATCATTTCATCCGCCAATTCTTTATCAGAACGATATGCATTGGATGATCCCCGCCTGAAAACGATGCATCCGCTCAAACTGCATACAAGGGCGCAGCATACGATAAGCAGTAATACCTTCCTCATAAATTCTCTTCCTTTCAGCTAATATACGGTCACTTTCCCGCTCCCGGATATCGCGCACTCCGCCTCTTCGGTATAGATATCTTCCCGGAGCTTAGCTGTCCAGCCAGACCGGCGTTCCGCGGGTGGTAGTCCCCATATAAGTAAGGTGCTCCTTGTCGTCGCACTGATGATCGATGAATCGAATGCGGCGGTAAAGATTTTCTCCCACCAGCGAGATGTGCTCTGCCTCCGTCTGCTTCCGGTGGGTTCCCGTAGCACAGAGGATGAGAAGATCCTCGTCAGGAATGCCCGCCTGATTGAGCCGCTCCACCAGGATGGTCAGATAGGCACTGGGCTGCTGCCAGCGGCGGGTGGTATCCGAGATAATGATGCATACCTTATCCCCCGGCTGGACGCAATCCTCAATGGGGCCCGCACCGATCGGGTGGTCCAGGGCATATTCGATGTGCTCCCGCACAGTCCGCCGGGGAAATTCCACCGCGTTGGCGTGGACTTCCGCCACCACCTGGCAAGGATTCAAAGATATAGCAAATTCGGTATCGCTGTATTTCATATTTTCCATATGGTTTCACCTTCTATCATCTGGATATCAAAAATCTGCGGCCAAAAGTACAAATTATATTTTGATGGTAGCACTTTACAGCGCAAAAAACAAGAAACCTACAGCCTGACCAGAGAACGAGCTCCCCCATGCCCACAACACAGCAGAAGTTCCGGACACTCTCATACGAAAGCATCCGGAACTTCTGCTCAATATGCAAGCCGATTAGCTGCCATCCGAGGCATCCGCACGCAGAATAAGACAATCGCTTTCACAATCGTACCCCACAACCCTGGTGATCAACTTTCCGGAAGAAGGTTCCGCGGATTGCAGCTGCCAGACCCCCACGCGGAATCCACTCGTATGGGTTCCTGCCGGATCGAAATACAGAGTCAGCGGGTGGCATTTCATATGCTCAGGCAGCAGCAGGAGACTGTGACCTGCCCGGATATAGGCGGACAACAACCGATTCAGCGGCAGAACCGCCCTCAATACGGAAGAAAAGTAGATGTGCAGACTGATCCCCAGCTCCTGCCTCTGAGACAGAAGGTAAACCAGTCCGTTCAGCAGAGAATTGCGGGAGTAATCCAAAGCCCACTCGTTCTTGCCGGTATCCGGCGCATCGGGCCAGGGATTATTGGGCCCCATAGCTTTGAGGAACTCTTCCATGGCAGCAGCATCCCCTCCGCGGAGATAAAGTCCCTGCAAAGTCATGGTAAGAACTTCCGTGCGGTCTTCCCAGGTAAGCGCCCCCGCCGGCAGACTCAAATCCCGGCGCACAACGGGGTCCAGAGTGGCTGTACAGGAAGCTTTCTCCAACGCTTCCATAAAAACAGCCTTGGGGGCAATGCGTCGCCGGTCTTCCGCAGGAGCCAGCTCCTCCAATATGAAATACCGTTCGCCGGGACAGTAGCTTCCGATTCGAAATGCATACAAAGTATCTCCCGTGGGAATTTCATCGTCGGGCCCGGAGATGGGATACAGGAACGATTCCCGCCATTTGGACGGCCCGGAGGAGAATTCCAGCGGCCGCAAAACCAAACACTCACAGTTCAGGGGAGACTCCTCTGCCGTCAGGCGGCCTTCCACCACACCGGCAAACCAGTATGGATAGGGCGATTGGAACAACGGCAGCAGGTCCAGCCTTTGGCTGTCGGACGGAAAATACAGCCGCACCAGCTCCCCCAAGGAGACACACATCTTGAACGGAGTATTGAGATAGACAAAAAGAAGTTCGTCCCATTCGGGGTGTATCTCACGGATTTTTTGCCACAGAGCACGGCAATCGGAAAAAAGTTGTCTGTCCACAAAGGTGGAGATGCGGCGTCGAGCATTTTGGGAAGGGAATCTGTATTGGTTGAGACGGCCACGATGCAGGTTGTTGAACATCAACACAAAATACCGGGCCTGACCCGGTGTGGAAAGCAGAGCCGTACAGCATGCCACTGCCAGCCGCTGTATCCGAATCAACTGCGGAAACGGCAGTTTCTTGGGTATTCCCAGACGCTGAATTTCCCGATTGACCAGGAGATCGAACTGACCCGTATCGGCGATTTGCTGCAGCCGGCTGCAGAACGCGTCAAATTCCTGCCAGCTGTGCTGGAGGGCAACGGCACTCTGTTCCTGATCCGGCTTGGGCTTGGCGTAGGCCCGCCCACTGGCACTGTCCAGCCGAAAAACCACACACGGAAGCCTGGAACCATTGGGGAAGGAAGAATCCAAAAGCGCCTGATGTTCTCTTACCCAGTCCGGCGGAACAAGCAGCAGGGACGGATCCTGCGCCCGCACATTGAGGGGCTGCATGAAATAATTATTGCCCTGATGTACCAGCTCTGCGGATATGGGATAGGCGGAAAACAGCTGTTCCACGGTTACAGTGCCGTACTGATTGGGGCGCAGCTCCGGGTCCAGAAGAAGAATCCGTCCCAGATAATGGAGATTGAAATTGCACCGGGCAAAGGTATTCATGTACAGATAAACCAGTTCTTGACCGGTACGGCCCTGACTGCACTGAAACCGGAACGCCCGGTCCATATCAAGCTTCCAGTCCGGATAGAAGAAGGGCGTTCGCTCTTCACCAACATGATAGGCAAACGGGTTGTAAGCTTCACACCAACGTACATAGCGAATCAAAACGTCCCCCGGCTCAAAGAACAAAACGGCAAGGGTCCTTTGGACCACACGACTGGTCTTTTGGAAGGTTTTTTCCGGAGGTGGAAGCAGTTTTGGGTACTGGTCCAGCAGTCGGGCGGCCCGGTTCGGTTCCAGGCGGATGCTGCGGCTGACATAGTACAGCGTGAACCATCCCCGCAACTGCTGCCACCAGGCATTCTGGTCCTCCCAGTGTTGCTGGAGGATTGCCCACCACCGTGTCAGGCCGTCCACATCCTGCGGAAAGATTTTACGACAAAACAGCAGCGCCCGGAAAATTTCAGCGCTGCGCACGCTGAAGGCCTGTTCCGTAACAGCAACAGGGTCCAGCCCCGCATCGGCGGGAGACAAATCAATCAGCAAGACAAACAAATTGTTCAAGTACCGGTATGACAGGTCCTGTGCCGCCTGATGTATGAGAGAAGCCAACGCTGCGGGGCAATGGCCTCCGGTGGGCAGCTCCAAGCCATAGTGGTACAGAATCTGCTCATTCCACATCAGAGGGAATGTCCGATAGAACAGATTCAACATTTCAATCTGAAACAGAAACGCCGAATCAGCTTCCACACATACCAAACGGCGCAATTTATGGGAAAACTCTATTCCTTTTTCGATGTCAGGACAGGCCTGCCGGCAAAGTGTCAGTGCCCGGGCAGCCTGTTCCCGCTGCCCCAGAAAAATCAGAGCCGCGCAAAGAGGGGCAAGGTCCAGTGCATCCTCGACGCCTCCCTGGGATTCTGCATCCGCCAGGGCTTTCAGACAAACGTCGATGAGCGTATCGGTCAAATCTTCCGCAATCAGGTGCCTGCGGAGAAGCAGACGATTTAGCAGCACCGCAGCAAAGGGATTGCGATCCAGCCCAACACGAACCAGCTGTGCAGCATCACGGTTATAGCGATGCAGCGTCAATGCCGACCGTTCACCGACGCGCAGAATCGCGGCCGGGTCGGAACTTTGCCACGGAATGCGGTTGGCCATCCGTTGTTCCATTGCTTGTTCCATATGCCCTCTCAATCCAGTACGCTAATCAGATCACTAGCTTCGGCCTCACACGCAAAGTACTCCTGGTATTCAGGGGAGGCAAACCGCAGAACGTTCGTTTCCTCACTGACCAGCAGGCCCATATCCAGCGCCAGCTTGAGGCATTGAAGCGTATCCGGCTGCGTATAGCCCAGAGCCATCTTGCATTTGGCCAACTGTTTCTGAGCCTTCAGCATGGAAAATTCATCCTGAAACTGCAGAGCCAGCGCCTGCAAAAAAACGTTCAGATACTCGATGTTGGGGTCCTTCTTTTCATTTTGCTCCCGTTCCATCAGCAGCTGCACATAGCTGTGCAGCAAATCTTCCGGCACCGTGTGGGTGCTGACCGCCACATCCACCAACTGTTTGAGTTTGAGGGGCGTATCCAGACTTTCAAAATATGCAGGGTCTTCTTCGGTTTTGTTCAGAATCAGCTCACGGACAGTTGCATCCGGACAGTTGCGCCGGAAATACTCCTGCCGGGCCTGCATCGTAATGGGGGAAAGATACAGGCGCCGCGCCTGCGGCAGAGTAGGAATGGTGGCACGGGCCAGCGCACGGTCGGTAAGCAGGATACGGGATGCAGGATACCGGGCAGCCAGAAGTTCCAGCTCCTTGGCGATCTTTTTCTTCAGCATCAGATCCAGGATCTCATTGAAACCGTCCAGCAGCAGAAAGATATTGCCGCCGGTCAAAAGTACGGACAGCCTGCTTTCCCCGATGTTCAGCTGACGGGCAGCGCGGCTCAGTACTGGACGGTCCTCATCGGACAAGTGCCCCAATTCAATCAGTACCGGAATCATTCCCCGGGATTTGCCGGCCAGTTCTTTGGCCATGAGATACTCCATCTGTTTCAGGGAGGTACTTTTGCCGGTGCCGGCCTCCCCCAGCAGCTTCAGTAGATGGTCCGATGTCTGGCGGCGCAGACTGTCGATGGTGAGACCGGTCGTGTTGGCATCGCTGTCTGCATACCAGTGTACATCCAGATAGCCAAACCCCTGCTTGCAAAGCGCATCATAAGCCTGCGTGATTTTGCGGCAGTAATCTTCCCGATGGAAGGCATCCCACGCATCCCGCTGGTCCCACAGCCGGGCAATGGCATCCCGCTTGGTATAGCACAGGTGCAGCTCGCACACCAGCATGCTTGCGGTCACATTCAGCACGTCGTCAGGAGTCAGTACAACGTTCTCCCCGTGGGAAATGGGATTGCGGAAACGATACACCCTATGAAAGTATCGCTGATAATAAGGACGATTATCGGAACCATTCTCCAGGAGCTCCTTTAGATTGAGGGAGCTCAGGTTGTCGGTTTCCTCGAAAAGATGGAACGCCTGGGTATAAAGGGGCCGCAGTGTCCATTCCCGGAAACCGCTGGGCGAGGAGCTGAGTAGCGAAGGCTGTACCAGCTTCAGCAAATCTTTCATAAACCGCTCAATGTCGGCAAACTCCCTCAGAAGCAACGGCTTCTGCTGGTCGGTGGCATTGCGCATTCCCTCCATAATCGTGGCAATAGAGCGGTTATTGTCGTCGGTCAGATCAAGAAACTGGCTCAATGCCTGCAGCGAGGCTTCCAGCTTGTTTTTCGGATAGATATTTTTAACGCGCTCCTCAATCCACACAACGGTTTCGGAACTCAGCATTTCACTTCCCCCTTTATCGGCATGACATTTTTCATATTATTGCATACTCGCAATCCGAATCAAACGACGGGATGCTTCATTCTTCCCCGGGTGCAGCAGCCTCTGAATGCCTTTTTGCCGAGAGTACCATCCGGCAGCGTTACGCTGTTGTGGGACGACAAATTGGGAAATGGTTTTGAGCAGGAGGGTAAAATTGTTTGCATTTTATGGGCGGCGCTGTTCGTATCTCATCCTGTTTATGATATAATGGACAAAATGCGGGCATCCGGATAAGCGGGAAGCCATATACAGCCGTTCTGTGCAAAGTTTGCGGAGAGGAGTCAGGATATGCGATATTCCAGAAACTATTACCAGTACGAGGAGCCGCAGCAGGAGCAGAAAATTTCCCCGGCAGTCTGGGTTTTGATCGGATTGCTGGCGGTGATTCTGGTAGGGGGAATTGCTCTTCTGGTATTGAACGCCCTGCCTTCCGAGGAACCCCCGGAATCTCCGCCGGAACTTTCCCGCCCCGCTGAGGAAAGCTCGCTTCCCGCTCTGACCGCAACGCCTGTACCTGAATCCACCCCCTCCCCCACCCCGGCGCCGACCCCCACACCCCAGCCCGCCGGGCCCGATGAGGAACTGTATCAGTTTCTCTATGCTCAGGTTGATGCACTGCAGCAGACGGTGAGCTTTACCGAAGAAGAACTGACCAAAGAGCAGATCGTGGATGTGATGAATCGGATTCAGCGTCAGCCGGAATTTTTCTGGCTGGACGGCGCCACCTATTACAGAAGCGGGACCGAGTACGAGATCGAGTTCCACTGGAAATACGACGATCCGAAAAGCTGCCGCCGTGAGGTGGAACAGGTCGCGGCCGAAGCCCTGGACAGCATTCCGTACGGGGCCGGAGATTACGAAAAAGCTCTGGCTCTCCACGATTGGCTGTGCGATCATATCGTCTACCAGTACAATCAGGATGGCAGCGATCAGGATCTGTATGGCGCGCTGGTGAAAGGCAAATGCGTCTGTGCCGGGTACTGCGCGGCCTATGAGTATCTTCTCGGGCAGGTAGGGGTCGAGGCGGAGACCGTGCGCGGAGATGCCGACAACGGTTCCTGGGTGGAGTCCCACGCATGGACCAAGGTCATTCTGGACGGGGATGTGTACTATACCGATGTAACCTGGGACGACCAGGCGGATCATCCCGACGGTCACACCTACGCCTGGTTTGCCACAACCAGTGCGTTTATGGAAAAGACCCATTTTGCCAATCCGGAGCAGGGAGCAGAAATGACGCCAAGCACTGCCGTAGCGTGCAATTACTACTATCGCAACGGCTGGGTGCTGGAACAGTACGACACCGAAGATCTGATCCAGATTTTTTCCGATCAGGAAAGCGACTGCCTCACCGTGCTTGCCGCCGATGAGGAAACCTACCAGCAGCTGCTAGCGCTGTTCCATGACACCTCGGACACTTTGGCTGTGCTGGAGGAGTCGGGGCATCCCGCAAACCAGTACACCTACTACATGACGGACGGGGCATGGTCCCTGGATATCTTCCCGGCATAACAGGCAAAAACCAGTGCGCTGAAGCGAGACTTCGGCGCACTGGTTTTTTGCGTCGTACCAGGGAATGCAATGTTGACGCAGTGCATGGGGTGGAGTATTCTTTTAATAGAAAGTTTGCCCCAGGCAGGGGGCAGAAACAAGCCGCAAAACGGGCGGTGCTGCGCCAGTCCCGGCATTTCCATTCTGAGCACCGCCCGGCATGGCAAAAAACCGGTTTGGCAAAATATGTCCGCCTTGCGGGCATCTGAAACGGAGGCAGCAGATATGAAAATTCTTGTGATCGGCGGCGTTGCCGCAGGCACCAAGGCGGCGGCCAAGCTCAAGCGTGAGCAGCCGGATGCCGAGGTGGTTCTTTACAGCAAGGGCCGGGACATTTCCTATGCGGGATGCGGCCTGCCCTATTATGTGGGCGGTGAGATTCCCACCCGGGAGGACCTGATCGTCAACACGCCCCAGAAGTATGCGGGCCTGACCGGGGTGCAGGTCTTTACCGGACAGGAGGCGGTCAAGCTGGATGCCGCAGCCAAAACGGTGGCGCTGCGGGATGTGGATACCGGCGCCGAGACCACCCAGGATTATGACAAGATCATTCTGGCGGTGGGCGCCGAGCCCTTTGTTCCCAATGTGCCCGGCACCAAACTTTCCGGCGTTTTCTGCATGCGCACCCCGGACGATGCCATCGCCGTCCGGGACTGGGCGGACAAGAATGGCTGCCGCCGTGCCGTTGTGGTGGGCGGCGGCTTCATCGGCCTGGAAGTGGCCGAAAACCTCATGGCCAAGGGCCTGTCGGTCACGGTAGTGGATATGGCGTCCCAGCTCATGCCCAACATCTTTGACCCCGAAATGGCAAACTACGTCAAGCGTCAGCTGCAGGCCAAGGGCATGCGGATCCTGACCGGCACCGCCCTCCAGGGCATCACCGGAACCGATACGGCAGACGGCATCGCCACCGACTCGGGCAGCATCCCGGCAGACCTGGTGGTGCTGGCCATCGGCATCCGCCCGGCCACCGGCTTCCTGGCGGACAGCGGGCTGGACATGTTCAAAGGCACCATCCGGGTGGACAACAAACAGCAGACCAACCTGCCCGATGTCTACGCCGTGGGCGACTGCGCCATGGTATTTAATGCCATCACCGGCAAACCCCAATGGTCGGCCATGGGCTCCACCGCCAACCTGACCGGCCGCTGCCTGGCCCGCAACCTTTCCGGCCATGAATCCCTCTACGGCGGCTGCCTGGGCACCGGCGTCGTCCGTCTTATGGAAGGCCTCAATGCCGGCCGCACCGGCCTGACCGAAGCCCAGGCCAAGGACGCGGGCTTTGACCCCGTCACCGTGGTCTGCGTCACCGACGACAAGGCACACTATTATCCCGGTGCCGGGGCGTTTATCACCAAGCTCATTGCCGACCGGGCCAGCCACAAGCTGCTGGGCATCCAGGTGCTGGGCGCCGGGGCCGTGGACAAGATGGTGGACATTGCCGTGACCGGCATCTCCATGGGGGCCACCCTCGAGACCTTCAATACCCTGGACTTTGCCTATGCACCGCCCTTCTCCACCGCCATCCATCCCTTTGTCCAGGCCTGCTACATTCTGGAAAACAAACTGTCCGGCGCCTTCGAGACCTTTACCCCGGCGGAATATGCCGCGGGCGCGGCTGCCGGTTATCAGGTCATCGACGTACAGCCGCAGGCGTCCATTCCCGGCGCCCGGTGGGTCAATCTGGCCGGCGTCCACGGCCCCATTGACGGTCTGGCCCCCGATGCCAAGCTGCTTCTGGTCTGTGCCCGGGGCAAGCGCGGCTACTTCCTGCAGAACCGCCTGAAAGCCTTCGGCTACACCAACACCCGCGTGCTGGAAGGCGGCGTGACCTTCAATCAGGTCAAGGTGGAGTTCCAGGGCAAGATCCCGCCGGAAGAGATCAAGCGGGTCAAGGGTCTGGGCTGTCTGCAGGACAAGCGCTATCCCGACCGCTTCAATGTCCGCGTCATCACCCGCAACGGCAAGATCACCAATGAGGAACAGCGTGCCATTGCCGAAGCCGCCAAGCATTACGGTTCCGGTGAGGTCACCATGACCACCCGTCTGACGCTGGAGATTCAGTGCGTGCCCTACGACAAGCTGGACGAGCTGCGGGAATTCCTGGCCCAGGCGGGGCTGCAGACCGGCGGCACCGGCTCTCTGGTGCGTCCGGTGGTTTCCTGCAAGGGTACCACCTGCCAGTACGGCCTGCTGGACTCCTTCGGCCTGAGCGAAAAGCTCCATGAGCGCTTCTATCTGGGCTACCACAATGTCACCCTGCCCCACAAATTCAAGATCGCCGTGGGCGGCTGCCCCAACAACTGCGTCAAGCCCGACCTGAACGACCTGGGCATTGTGGGACAGCGGGTCCCCATGATCGATTCCGCCAAGTGCCGCGGCTGCAAGGTCTGCCAGGTGGAGGCAAACTGCCCCATCCATGTGGCCAGGCTGGAAAACGGCACCCTCCACATCGATCCCAACGCCTGCAATCACTGCGGACGCTGCAAGGGCAAGTGCCCCTTCGGTGTGACAGAGGAGTTCATGGACGGCTACAAGATCTATCTGGGCGGCCGCTGGGGCAAGAAGATTGCCCATGGTCACCCCATGGACAAGATCTTCACCTCCGAGGAGGAAGTACTGGATATCGTCGAGCGCGCTATCCTCTTCTTCCGGGATGAGGGCATTACCGGCGAGCGTTTTGCCGACACCATCGACCGTCTGGGCTTTGACTATGTACAGAACAAGCTGATGACAGCCGCCGTGGACAAGTCCGCTGTCCTGAAGAAAAACGTGGTAGGCGGCGCCAGCTGCTGAGCGGGTGTCTCTCATTCACCGGCTCTGCCGGAAAAATTGAGAGCACTTTCCGCCAACGCATATCTGTTGATGCTTCCTGCTATTGGCTTGTTTGCGGCAAGGAGCCGGATTGATTTTTAGAGAGCCGGAAGACAGAAATGCTGTATACCCAGAAGCCGATCCCGGTACAGGGGAACGTTCTTTGAGCAGATAACGACCAGCGGCATCATGTCAGCAGCACGTCGAAGCCAATGCTTCGGCGTGCTGCTTTTTGCTGTCTTTTCCCCTGCCTCTGCCGTCTCTGTAACGGACTTTCAAGAAAGTGCCGCGCTGTACACGGTTCCATAAAAAAGAAGTCCCCAAACGCTGTCTGCAAAGCATGGCCGCTCTTGCAGCGCCTCCGTTCTGCCTGCCGCCCGCGCTTTTCCCCGTTCCATTTGTATTATTTTTATGATGATATGTATTAGCATTCCAGCCTGCTTTGTCTGTTTTCTCCAGGCTCAGGGAATTTACTTGAAATACCGCTTTATCTCCTGGTAATATTACCTCTCGGTTCTCTTTGAATGTAAAAAATACACAAACACGCTGGCACATATTTGTATTTTATTATTTTATTAAAATATTCACAAACTGAGATTTATTTGTTATTATATTTACGCAGGGTCCCCCTATGCCGGCGTAAAATCTCTTGTGCACTGTAAAAGGCAGTGTCAATGGCATTGCAGGGGGAATTCCGTTGCCAACCTTTCCCGGGGCTGCTTTCCGTCGGGCAGGAGGCAGCACCAAAGCCCCGATGCCTCAGGATGCCTTCCGGTTCGGGAACCATCTCTTCCCCGCCGGGGGCTGAAACACAGTCAAGTTTATTTTTCCCTACACCTGACACAATTCCTATCATCAAAGACCGCCCATTGGCGGCAGAACGGAGAAGTCATGCAATATCATCAGTTTTGGGCAGACATGCACAGCAACATTCACCATTATCAGATGGATCAACTGATGCAATGGTATGAGCACGCCAAGGCCGTCATGGACTTCTGGCCCGTCGCCTATTATCCCTTTGCCATCCGCACAACTCCCTCCGGTGCGGCGCTGGAGGATCTGATCTCTCCGGACGACTACCGCGCCGACTGGGAACTGGTCCGCAACCTTGCTGCCCACGCCGAACAGGAGGGCTGGCCTTTCTTCATGGGCTACGAGTGGCAGGGCGACGGTTCGGACGGTGACCACAACGTCTTTTATCTGCACAACGACGGGGAGATCCTCCTGCCGAGAAAGTACCTGACCCTGCGGGATGCCCTGGCCGGTCACGAGGCCATCGCCGTTCCCCATCACGTGGCCTACAAGCCGGGCAGCCGGGGCAAAAACTGGAGCACCCACGACGAGAAGTTCTCCCCCATCGCCGAAATCTATTCCAGCCACGGTTCCAGCGAAAATGACGACGGCCCTATCCCCATGGAACGGCATGACCACATGGGGCCCCGTATCACGGGCACCTGTTATGAATCCGGTGCCGCCATGGGCTACCACATCAGCGTCATCGCTTCGGGAGACAACCACACGGTTCCCGGGGAGGCCGACCACGGCATGATGTGTGCTCTGGCGGAAAACGGCAGCAAGGAATCCATCTGGAAGGCTCTTCGCAGCGGGCGCACCTACGGTGTGAGCCGCAGCCGTATCGGGCTGGACTTTACCATCGGCGGAAAAGCCATGGGTGAGATCGCCCCCGCCGGCCCTCAGGCGCTTGCCATTGAGGTCACCGGCACCAACGCCATTGACCGCATTGAGCTGCTGCGGGATCAAATCCCCGAAAAGACCTATGTGCATTCGGGCAGCTGGGAACGCACCGCCCTGCCCGGTCGCTTCCGCTTCAAGTTTGAGGTGGAGTTCGGCTGGGGGCCGGATCTCAAAGCCTTCCCCGGCAACAAGACCAAGACCTGGACAGGCAGCCTGCAGGTCCCCTGTACCCTGCTGACGGTGGAAAAGATCTGGAACAGTTTCGGCCAGCAACTTAACCACTGTGACAGCAAAGGCTGTGAATTCACCCTCACGACCCACCAGACCTCCGAGACCGGCAAATGGATGGGCAGCAGCCCCACCCGCCGGGAGGGCTTCATCTTTGAAGTGGAGGGCACAATAGACGATGTGCTCGACTTGACGGTCAACGGCAAATCCTATCCCCTGGCTGTGCGCGATCTTTTGCTGGGCACCCGTGTCTTTTCCGAGTATGAGGAAGCGGAAGCCATGGTATATGCGCGCTATCCCGATGCCCATCACTATCGTGACGATCTGATCTGGCACAGCGCCTTCAAGTTCCGCGTCAAACGGGCTGCGCCGGAAATTGCTTATCGGGTCAGCATCCACGAAATGCTGGATCTGATGCCCGGCAGCAGCTACCGCCTGCGTGTCTGGCAGAAAAACGGCGACATTGCCTGGAGCAGCCCTGTCTACTGCGAATGACCCAAAAGAGCCCGTCCGCTCCCCCCAAGGGGGAAGCGGACGGGCCTTTTTCAGCGTTTGATATAGTTGAGCGGGTAATAAGGTGAGTTCAGGGTATCTTCCGTGTAATCCATGATTTCCCCGTCGGCAAAACGGGTGACGTTTGCGATTTTGAGGATCGGCGTATTGAAATTGATGCCGAAAATTTCCGCCACTTCCTTCGTGGCCAGGACGGGAAGAATCTGCTGCTCATTCACCACCGGTTTTTTGCCCAGCACATGTTCAAAATACCGGTACTTGGAACCGGTAAGGACCTTGATGGAAATGTCCGGGTATTTGTCTACCGACATAAAGGTATCTTCCAGCATGAGCACCCGCCCGTCGGCCAACCTGCGGCGGCGGAAATGATAGATGAGGGCTCCCTCCGAGATTTCCAGCAGATGTGCAATATTCTCCGATGCACGGATCACTTCAAACACTTCCAGCTCGGTGGCTGTTTTCCGTCCCATGGCCTCCATCTCGGCGGTGAAACCGCACAAATCCGCTTTTGGAGCGGGGCAGGACGGCGCCTGTTTCACAAACGTGCCTACGCCGGGCGTGCGGATCAGCAGATCCCTGGCGACAAGATTGTCCAGGGCTTTGCGCACCGTCACGCGGGAAACACCGTACTGTTTGCCCAGTTCCTGCTCGGTGGGCAGTGAATTTCCCACACCATAATAGCCGGAAGCGATCTTCTCATTGAGATCCTGCTCAATGCGCTTGTATTGCGGTGTCTTATATTTCATAAAACCACCACCTCCGCCCCCTGATTTCCATACGAAGCCCAGCTCTGCACGGTGTCCCACTGCCTTTTTGGGATTTGCCATTTTCCTCATTGTATGCAAAGCAGCATTTCCAACGGCCAGACGCCGAAATGCATCATATTTCTATAACATATTATACCAATGCCCCACCACAATGTAAAGACAAATGGCTGTTTCCGTGTACACACCGTTTTTCCGGCGCCTCAGCCTCTGTCCCATTCTTTGCCTCTTTCCCCAAAAAGAAGCCGGCGGACATCCTTTGCAAGGACATCTCGCCGGCTTCTGCCATATGGTTGAACGTTCACCACAGTTCCCGGTACTGTTTGGGGGTGACTCCCTCCACTTTTTTAAAAACACGGGAAAAGTAATTGGCATCCTCCAGACCGCATTCGGCCGCGATGACGGACACCGCCTTGTCGGTAAACCGAAGCATCTGTTTGGCCCGGGTGATCCGCACCTGGGTCAGATAGCTGTTGACAGACACACCGTACTGCTCTTTGAACAGCCGGGCCAGATAATGCTTGTTCAGGAAAAAGTGCTCGGCCACCGATTCCAGCGCGATTTTTTCGGTACAATGCTCCTCCAGATATTCCCGCACCGGTGCCACATCCCGCCGTGCGGGACGCCGTGGATTCCGGAGGGAGGCAGGCTGCCAGGATTCCGCCATCAGCAGCGCCAGCAGGGTGTTCAGCTTTTCGTTGAGCCACATATCCCGAATATAATCATCGTTTCCGGCGGCAGCGTATACCTGAGACATCAATTCCGAAAACCGCCCGGCGTCGGCAGGATGAAAGACCGGCCGGCCGCCACGCTCGCAGTACTTTTCATAGATTGCCGCTACGCACGGCCCGTAAAAATGGCACCACTGCAGGGTCCACAGTTCCCCCGCACTGCCGCCAGTGCTGTGGGCATAGGGTCGGCGGCAGTCCAGAAAGACCACATCCCCCGCTTTCAGCGGAAAGTGCTGTCCGTCATAGACCAGCTGCCCCGAACCCGCACACACCACAAAACAGAGAAAGGACTGCAGCCTTTCCCGGCGGCTGGTGTGCGCCGCCGTGGCGGTCAGCCGCCCCGTCTCCTGCAGATGGACCAGATTGGCCCGGGCAAAGGGGGACGGCGTATAGAGGATTCGCCGGGAACGGACGCTGCCCGCATCCGAAAACAATGCATCCTGATCCATGCCCGTGCCCTTTCTGACGTGTTACCCGCGAATATCCAAAAGCTGCGCCTGCCCATGCAGGTGAACCATCCCGCTGTCTGCCGGGAAGAAGATGCAGTCGCCCTTGAAAAAGTTTCGGATGGTACCGTTCTCCTCCTGCAGGGAGCCGCAGCCGTCCACACACAGCAAAACCCGGAAACTTTCTTCCCCCGCACGATAGGCCACCATCTCACGGCAGCGCTCGGTATTCAGCAGCATCCGGCTGACCTCAAAATATTTGCAGCGGCCCAGCAGTTCCCGGGCACAGCCCCGGCTGTAATTCAGCACACGGATGGGCTGCGCCGGTATGCCGTGCGCTTTGCGATCGGCCACGGCAAGGGCTTTTTCCACATGAAGGGAACGTTTTTTCCCATCCTTGCCCACCCTGTCGTAATCGTACATACGGTAGGTCAGATTGGAACTTTCCTGGATCTCGGCAATCAGCGCTCCGGCGCCAATGGCATGGATGGTCCCCGCCTTGACATAAAAAACGTCGTTTTTATGGATCGGCACTTTCTGCAGGCAGCCTTCCAGCGTGCCGGAGGCAATGCGGCTGCGCAGTTCCTCCGCCGTCATGTCCCGGTTGAGCCCGAACACCAGATAGGCATCCCTGGCCGCATCCAGCACATACCACATTTCGGTCTTGCCCAGCTGCCCGTTCTCGTGCTCCCGGGCATAGTCGTCATCGGGGTGCACCTGGACCGAAAGATCCTGCTTGGCATCGATCAATTTGACCAGAATGGGCAATCCGTCCCGGATGGCGGGATGGGTGCCCAGGTATTCGGGATGGTCTTTCAGCACTTCCGCCAGCGTCCGGCCGTCCAAGGGGCCGCCCGCCACCGTGCTGGGGCCGTCGGGATGGGTCGAGCATTCCCAGGTCTCCGCCAGGGGGGACAGTTCGATCCCTTTGGCGAAATCGTCGTTGAGGCGGTTGCCGCCCCAGAGGTAATCCTTACCGGCAGGCTTCAGAAACAGCGGTGCCGGACGCTCAGGTCTCGAGAGGATATTTCTGTTTGTCATGGACACTGATCTCCCTGCCAAGCTGCACCTCGATCAGCTGCAGCTCGTCGTCGGCAAAGACGGTATGGCGGCATCCGGCCTGCATGGTGATGACATCGCCCGCGTGCACCTTCTGCTCCATGCCGTCCACAATGGTACGGCCCGTGCCGGAAATCACGACCCAAACCTCGTTGCGGTTTTTGTGGCTGTGATAGTTCATGCTGTGTCCCGGGTTGAGGGTAACCTTGATGGTCAGGCTTTCCTCCTCCACATCAAGGACCCGGAAGCTGCCCCAGGACTTTTCCGCAAACATGATCTGCTGATTGATCTTGTCCACAAAGGGCTTGATATAGCTGGACTGCTCCTTGTCTGAGACCAGAATTCCTTCCGGGCTGGCGGAAATGACCACATCTCTGAGGCCCATGGCCAGCACGGGCACATCCAGCTCGTTGACAATGTGTACATTGGAGCAATTGTCGTTCATGATGCCGTCGCCCACAATGTGTTCGCCCATAGCCTCAGTCAGGGTGTTCCAGGTGCCCAGGTCCTTCCACTCTCCCGCAAACCGCATGACCTGAATGGCCGGTTCCTTCTCCACCACTGCATAGTCAAAGCTGATTTTGGTCAGGGTATCGTACTTTTCAAAGAGATCCTGATAGTCGGTGAAGTCGATGAGCTCATGGGCCTTGCCAAGCACATATTTCAGCTTGTAGGCAAAGACGCCGCCGTTCCACAGGGCGCCCTGTTCGATATATCTCTTTGCGGTGGAGGCATCCGGCTTTTCCTTGAAGGTGGAGACCATGCTCACCGCACCGGCATCCGCCGGGATGATGTAGCCGTATTTTTCGCTGGGATAGGTAGGCTCAATGCCCATCAGGACAAGATTTGCCTCCCCCTTGGCAGCCTGCTCGCCCAGAGCTTTCAGGGCGCGGAAGTAGTCGTCCTCCACATAAGGGTCCACCGGGCAGACCACCACCGTCTCCTCCGGCGAAACGCCCTGCACATCGGTCAGGTACGCCGTGGCCAGGGCGATGGCCGGGAAGGTATCCCGGCGGCAGGGCTCCACCGAGATGCCCACCTTCTCCCCCAGCTGATTGTGAATGGCCGACACCTGCGTCTTGCTGGTGGCGATGGTGACAGTGGCATCGGCATCCACCGTTTTGATCTGACGGTAGACCCGCTGCACCATGGATTCATAGCCGCCGTCGGCGGTCTTGAAGATCTTGATGAACTGTTTGGAGCGGATGTCGTTGGACAGGGGCCACAGCCGTTTGCCGGACCCGCCCGAAAGCAGCACAATATTCATATAGGTTTGCCTCCTTATTGTGGGGAGCGCTCCCGCACAGGATGCCGGCAGTCTCACCGCTCGGCACGCATGGGATTGTTCAGGAAATCCTCATAGGACAGCCGCAGGCCGTCCTCCAGCTCGGTCTTGTAGGTCCAGCCCAATTTGGTTGCCTTGCTCACATCCAGCAGCTTGCGGGGGGTGCCGTTGGGCTTGGAAGTATCCCAGCGGATCTCACCGGTATAGCCCACGACCCTGGCCACCAGTTCGGTCAGCTCCTTGATGGTCAGTTCCTTTCCGGTGCCTGCGTTGACGGTTTCGTTGCCGCTGTAGTTGTTCATCAGGAAGACGCAGAGATTTGCCAGGTCGTCCACATACAAAAACTCACGCAGCGGGCTGCCGTCTCCCCAGCAGGTAACGTAAGGCAGGTTCTGAACCTTTGCCTCGTGGAAGCGGCGGATCAGCGCGGGCACCACATGGCTGTGGGTGGGATGGTAGTTGTCGTTGGGGCCGTACAGATTGGTGGGCATGACGCTGATATAGTCGGTACCGTACTGACGGTTGAGGAACTCACAGTATTTCAGGCCGGAGATCTTGGCAAGAGCATAGGCCTCGTTGGTCTTTTCCAGCGAGGAGGTGAGCAGGCAGCTTTCCGGCATGGGCTGAGGCGCCATGCGGGGATAAATGCAGGAGCTGCCCAGGAATTCCAGCTTTTTGCAGCCGTTCTGCCAGGCGGAGTGGATGACGTTCATCTCCAGCACCATGTTGTCGTACATGAAATCCGCCAGGGCCTCGGCGTTGGCAACAATGCCGCCCACCTTGGCCGCCGCCAGGAAAACATACTCCGGCTTCTCCTTGGCAAAGAACTCTTCCACTGCATCCTGACGGCAGAGGTCCAGCTCCTTGTGGGTGCGGGTGATGATGTTGGTGTATCCCTGACGCTGCAGCTCCCGGACAATGGCCGAGCCCACCATTCCGCGATGTCCCGCAACATAAATTTTTGCATTCTTTTCCATCATGACAGTTTCGCTCTCCTCATGAATCTTCTGTTTGTATCCTGTACAGGTGCCGATTATTTCACAACGCCCTTTTCCAGATATTCCTCCAGATTGCAGCGGATGTGCTCCTCGGCGCGCTCCACCGCCACCTTGGCCATGTCGTGTTCCACCATCAGGCGGACCAGCTCCTCAAAGCTGGTCTTGGTGGGGTTCCAGCCCAGCTCACGCTTGGCCTTGGAGGGATCGCCCCACAGGTTGACCACATCGGTGGGACGGTAGAAATCGGGGCTGACCTCCACCAGCACCTTGCCGGTGGCCTTGTCGATGCCTTTTTCCTCCATGCCCTCGCCGGTGAACTCCAGCTCGATGCCGGCATAGTGGAAGGCCAGCTGGCAGAACTCCCGCACCGAATGCTGTTCGCCGGTGGCGATGACAAAGTCCTCCGGCTTGTCGTGCTGCAGGATCAGCCACATGCACTCCACGTAATCCTTGGCATAGCCCCAGTCCCGCATGGAGCTGAGATTGCCCAGATAGAGCTTGTCCTGCTTGCCCTGCTTGATGCGGGCCGCCGCCAGGGTGATCTTGCGGGTGACGAAGGTTTCGCCCCGGCGCTCGGATTCGTGGTTGAACAGGATGCCGGAGCAGCAGAACATATTGTAAGCCTCACGGTACTCCCGGGTGATCCAGAAACCGTACTGCTTGGCCACCGCATAGGGGCTGTAGGGATGGAAAGGGGTGTTCTCATTCTGGGGGACCTCTTCCACCTTGCCGAAGAGCTCAGAGGTGGACGCCTGGTACACCCGGCAGGTCTGCGCCAGACCGCACAGACGTACCGCTTCCAGAATGCGCAGTACGCCGGTAGCCACCACGTCGGCGGTATATTCGGGCACGTCGAAGCTGACCTGCACATGGCTCTGGGCCGCCAGATTGTAGATCTCATCCGGGCGCACGCTGCCAATGACCGACACCAGGCTCATGGAATCCCCCAGGTCGCCAAAGTGCAGGTGGAAATGAGGATTGCCCTCCAGATGGGCGATCCGCTCACGGTAATCCACCGACGAACGGCGGATGATGCCGTGCACGTCATATCCCTTTTCCAGCAAAAACTCGGACAGATAGGAACCGTCCTGACCGGTCACGCCGGTGATCAGTGCCTTTTTCAAAATTTACCTCTTTCCGGGGAAACCAACCGCCCCTCGTTTTTTCTGTGATCCTACTTTTCTATCCTATCCGTTTCCTTTGGGAAACGAAAGGTCATATTTGGTTTAATATTAGCACAAAATTGACTTTATGTGTGAACGGATTCAAAATTTTTACCCTCCCCGCGGGCAAAAATTCTTCGTCCCGGCTGATTTGCGGCAGAGATATGCCGTGTTTCAGTTTTTATGCGATGTATACATATGTATTTTTTTATCTTTTTATCGCGGCCGATTTTCTTCCAATTTTTGTATTATTCGTGCAATTCCGGCAACTTATACATTTTGTTTGCCGCATGGTCCGGCAATTTTTCTTCGGCACGCATTCCCCCCTTGCGTTTACTGCACAGCAGATTTCAAAGGTTTTCACACCAACTTTATTTGCCGATTTTTCTTTTGCAGTTTTCTTTTCCCATCCGACTGTATTTTCTCTTTCTCAGACAGGAAGCAGCCTTTTCAGGGAGCCATGCTCTCCAAATCAACGAAAGATATATTATATTTATTTATTGTTTCAACGAGCCGGTCACATTCAACAAATTCCAGGCAATCTTTTCCTGTGTATTGCCGACATCTTATACACAGGGTCTTTCCAACAGAAGTGGTTCTTCCGAGTATTTATAAAACATAATTTTTCAATTATGGTAGTTTGTCAAGCAGGCACCTTTGCACTTGACCGATCCGGTAGTTTCTTTACTGGATTTATAAAAGAATCCTTCTTCTTTTTCCTTTCTTCCAGGTGCGTTTTCATGCACTGGATTTTTCTGTTTTTCTCAACCTGTCTGCCCGGTCACTGCATCTGAGGTTTCGCTTTTTCCGTCCTTTTCCGTGCGGCGTTCGTGCATGCACTTTTTATCCATCCGGTATCCTGTTTGCCTGAAGGATTGTTTCATCCCTGTCCGCTCAGCCGAAAATACCTTGAAAATTATACATTATAATGTTAGAATATTATGGTCAGCTTTTATGTATTGCATTTTTTCACTTCTGACATATGGATGAAAAGCCCCAACCTGTACAGCAGCCTTCGCCGGCATGTCCGACCCGCTGGCATATTCCGGCTTTGTAACAAGAGTAGGACAAGCACTGATTTTTCTGCGGACGAAATCAGTGCTTGCTTTAGTACAGACAGTTTTTTGGGGCGCCCGGTCACGCACGGTGCGGCATATTCCCGTGCGATTTCTGCATCCAGTTATCGGAATCATCAAAACAGGAAGTCAAAACAAGAGGGATCAGTTATGAAGGTCAGAGAGAGTTTTTTACCTCGGCTGGGCAGACTGCTGTTTCTGCTGCTCGGCCTGTGGTGCCTGATAATGCTGCTGCCGGCCATGCCGGTCCATGCAGACGGAGCGCAGAATTATTATTCTTATCCGAACTATGATGCGTCTGCCAACGGATACATCGACCTGATGCGGTACATGAAAAAAATCACTGTGACGGTCAACGGGCAGGAGTACACCCAGGAAGACTTGCAAAATCTCAGTGATGCCGGCACTCCCCTGACCTTGAATGTTGGCGATACCGCATCCTTCAATTTCCGTTTTTCCCTGTGTGGCCGTGCTTATAATGCAGACGATCCCACCCAGCTGGATGAGGCCAATTCCACACATGTAACCTATGTCAACGGTACCACCTATCTCAACGGCAGTTCTGTTGCTCCGGGTTCCTCGGGCATTCTGGACGACTCGTCTTTGATGGTGGAGAATCGCAGCGCCGACAGTTCCTATCTCCGGCTTGATATCGGCTGGCTGCTGGACCTCTGTCCCAATTCCTCCGATCTCAACATCGAATATACCGATGGTACCGTTTCCTTCGACCGACGGGATAACTATCTGTATGTCTATTTTCCAAACGGCATCGGCAACGACACCTATGCTGATCCCGGTTATTTTTCCATCGGCGTTACGCTGGGCAAAACGGTGGACTACATTTATATTCCCGGCACTGACGGTTACTATGTTCCCGGCACCGGCGGCTGGACTTTCCGGGTTTCTGTGACCAGTGCCCTGACCAACATGTCGGGTGCCATTACAACCTACGGCGATATTACCGTACGCAAACACTGGGAAACCGGCGGGCAGAGTCATCCCGATGCCACCATCATTCTGCATTACACTGAGAACGGTTCCCAAAAGACCAGCAAACGGACGTTGTCCGGCGATGATGCCACGGCCACGTTCACCATTCGCAGCGGCATGACCGACTGCTGGCTGGAAGAGGACATGTCCGGTCTGGACGGCTACACCAACACCCTGGATGTCAGCAACGACGGCAAGACCTACACCTTTACCAACTACAGCAGCAAGGAGTTCTTCTTCAGCAAGCGCAGCGCCACCGGCACCGATGAACTGCCCGGCGCCTCCATGAAGCTGTACTGTCTCTCCAGCGACGGCAGCGAGACCCTCATCGACCAGTGGACGTCCGGCTCGGAGCCGCATTCGGTTCGTCTGTATCCCGGGCGCTTCCTGCTGCGGGAGACCATTGCTCCTTCCGGCTACGCCATGAGCCTGGATATTCCCTTCACTGTCAGCTCCGACCTCAGCATCAAGCTGGACGGAAACACCGGCAGTCTGGACGGCGATACCGTCATCATCACCGACAAGCCGCTGACCGTCAAGTTTGCCAAGGTGGATGCGGCGGGCAATCCCCTAGCCGGGGCGGTTCTCACCCTGACCGACAAGACCGCCGGAGAGCAGGTGGACCGCTGGACCACCACCAGCGAGCCCCACGTCATCACCTACCAGACCGAGAGCGGCAAAAAGCTGATTGCCGGGCACACCTACGTCCTGCACGAGGAGAGCGCTCCCAACGGCTATCAGCTGGCGGCCGACATCGAGTTTGTCTTCAACGGCGACGGCACCATTCCGGGCCACGGCTACTACACCGTGACCATGCAGGACCAGCCCACCGCCACGCCCACGCCCAGCCCTTCCCCGACACCGACCCCCACCCCGCCCACCACTCCGGGTACCACCCCGCCGGGCACTCCGCCGGAAACCGTTCAGACCGGCGACAGTCCGCTGATGTGGGTGTGGCTGGTGCTTGGCATCGTCTGTCTGTGCGCTGCGGGCGTCACGGGTCTTTACTACTACCGCCGGTCCTGCATACCGGTGTACTGGCGATTGGGGATGCGTGACGAATGAAAAGTTTTCAAGGAGAAAAACGCCTGCTTCAGCCGCCCTCGCCCTGGTGGCTGGTCCTCTGCATCGTTCTGCTGATCGCAGGCGTCGGCTTTCTGGGCGCCTTTGCCTATGCGCAATACGGCTACGTCAAAAGCAGCCGCTATTATACCGAGCTTTCCCAGACTTCCCTGCAAAGCACCGGTGAGCAGGCCAGAAGTCAGGTGGATTTTGCCTCGCTGGAAGCGGTCAATCCCGACATTGCCGCCTGGCTGGAAATGCCTGCACTGTCCATCTCCCTGCCGGTGGTGCAGGCCCAGGACAATGACACCTATCTGCATCACAGCTTTGACGGCAGTGCCTCCCCCTATGGCTGCCTTTTCTTCTCCGCAGCCTCCTACGGCGGCAACGATCTGTACCGCGTGATCTACGGACACAATATGCATACCGGGGAGATGTTTGCGGGGCTGCTCAGCTACACCGATGAATACTTCTACCGGGAAAATCCCAACTTTACCCTCTGCACGCCGGAGGGAGACAAGACCTGCCACATCTTCTCCTGCCACAGCGTGACCGACGGGGATGACCTCTACAACACCAGCCGCACTGAAGGCGACGACTACAACGCCTTTATCCAGCAGCTGTACGATGCCTCCGACTACGTGACCGGTGTCCAGGTTCCCGAAAACAGTAAGGTCCTGACCCTGTCCACCTGTGAGTCCAGCTACACCAGCGGCAAGGACCGCTATGTCATCCACGCTTACATCGAGGAATAATCCCCTTCCACCCGTTTCAAGTTTTATCAGGCCGCCGGGCCTGTGTCGTTCGCAAAGGTTCAAGACTTTTGCAGCGCACAGGTCCGGCGGTTTTGTTTTGCCGTTTCACAGGATTTTCCCCTTTCCGCTCCCCTACAGCTTTGTACAATTTTTTCAAACGTGTTCATTTATTTGACAGATGTTCAATTTTGTCCATATAATTTTGGCTCACCGTGTACTAAGATGTTGGGATGACACTGGAAAATATACGGATTTTTCCGTTACCCCAAACACAGGAGGACCGGGATATGAAGGAAAAGAAGCCCAAAACAAACGGTATGGAAAAGATTGCAACTTTTATTGTAGACAAGCGCAATCTGTTTTTCCTGCTGTATGCACTGGCGTTGATTTTCAGCGTAGTGGCATCCGGATGGGTCAAGGTGGAAAACGACATCACCACCTATCTGCCCGCCGATACCGAGACCCGCCAGGGCCTGACCGTGATGAACGACAACTTCACCACCTTCGGTACCGCGCGGGTCATGGTGTCGAATATTTCCTACGACACCGCCGGGCAGCTGAAAGACCGCATTGCTGCCGTCAACGGCGTCTACAGCGTGGAGTTTGACGACAGCACCGACCATTATAAGGACGCCTCGGCACTCTACTCCGTCACCTTTGACGGCACCTCTACCGACCAGGTCAGTCTGGACGCACTGGACGGCATACGAGATGCTCTGTCCGGCTACGACACCTATATCGATACCGAGGTGGGACAGGACCTCTCTGCCGATCTGGCCGACGAGATGGGCATCATTCTGGTCATTGCCGCAGTCATCATTGTTCTGGTGCTGACGCTGACCTCCCGGTCCTACGCCGAGGTCCCCGTGCTGATCCTCACCTTCGGCGCAGCCGCCCTGCTCAACATGGGCACCAACTTTCTGTGCGGCACCATCTCCTTCATCTCCAACTCGGTGACGGTGATCCTGCAGCTGGCCCTGGCCATCGACTACGCCATCATCCTCTGTCATCGCTTTTCCGACGAGCACGAGACCAAAGACACCCGGGAAGCCTGCATCGCCGCCCTGTCCAAGGCGATCCCCGAGATCAGCTCCTCCTCCCTGACCACCATCTCCGGTCTGGGAGCGCTGGCGTTCATGCATTTCGGCATCGGCCGCGATATGGCAACGGTGCTTATCAAGGCCATCCTTTTCAGCCTGCTGTCGGTGTTTACCCTCATGCCCGGCCTGCTCATGGTCTTCAGCAAAAAAATCGACGCCACCCGCCATCGCAATCTCATCCCCCGCATCACCCTGCTGGGCCGTTTTGATGTGATGACCCGCTTTGTGATCCCGCCTATTTTTGTAGTCGTCGTCATTGCCGCTGCTGTTGTGGCCAACAACTGCCCCTACTGCTACAGCTTTACCGATCTGGTCACCCCCAAGCAGAGCGAGAGCCAGATTGCCCATCAGAAAATCAAGGCAGAGTTCGGCAACGAGAACATGGTCGCCATCATTGTTCCCAAGGGCAACTATGATGCCGAACGGGCCATTCTGGACGAGCTGGACCAGTGTCCCGAGGTCAAGTCCACCCAGGGCCTTGCCAACGTGGATGCCATGGACGGCTACAAGCTGGCCGACGCCGTCACGCCCCGCCAGCTTTCCGAACTGGCCGGCATCGACTACGAGGTCGCTGAGGGCCTCTATGTGGCCTATGCGGTGGACCAGGACCAGTACGGCAGTGTGCTGAGCGGCATCGGCGATTACAAGGTCCCCCTGTACGACATGTTCATGTTCCTGCAGCGGGAGATGAAAAACGGCAACATCACACTGGAGGGCGACATCCAGAAAACGCTGGACGACCTCTTCGACCAGCTCAACTGGGCGCAGGTCCAGCTGCTGAGCGACCGCTACAGCCGAATGGTGGTCTACCTCAATCTGCCGGAGGAAAGCGACGAGACCATGGCGTTCCTGGACACCATCCATTCCATCATCGGCAAGTACTATTCCGGTGATACCTATGTGGTGGGCAACTCCACCAACGTCAAGGACCTGTCCAGCTCCTTCGTTCAGGACAACGTTCTCATCAGCGTGCTGTCGGCCCTCTTTGTGGTGCTGATTTTGCTGTTCACCTTCAAATCGGTGGGCCTGCCCATCCTGCTCATCGTGGTCATTCAGGGCAGCATCTGGATTAACTTCTCGGTGCCCACTTTGCAGCAGGAGCCCCTCTACTTCCTGGGCTACCTCATCGTCAATGCCATCCAGATGGGTGCCAACATCGACTACGCCATCGTCATCTCCAGCCACTACTCCGACCGCAAGCGGCAGATGCCCATTCAGCAGGCCATGATCGCCGCCCTCAACGAGGCGTTTCCCACCATCTTTACCTCCGGCACCATTCTGGCCGTGGCCGGTGCCCTCATCGGCGTCATGACCACCAACCCGGTCATTGCCGCCATCGGCAGCTGCCTGGGCCGCGGCACCGTCATCTCCATCGTGCTGGTTCTGGCCGTTCTGCCTCAGATTCTTCTGGTGGGGGATTCCATCGTCGAGCGCACCAGCTTTGCCATGAAGGCTCCCATCGATCTGGCACGCATCAACCGGACTGCCAGCGGCAACATGCGGGTCAGCGGCCGGGTGCGCGGCTATGTCAACGGCGTCATTGACGCCGAGATCAAGGGCACCCTCAACGGCACGCTGAATGCTGCCGTGACATCCGGCACCACCATCGAGCCCGCCGCTCCCAATTACTACCTGCCTGCCAACGACCAGGCCCGGGCAGAGTGGGCCCAGAGCTATACCGAGGGGGAGGAACTGTAATGAAACCACTTGCAAAACGAATTGTTGCGGGCGCTCTCTGCCTCTGCCTGGCGATGAGCCTTCTGCCGCTCCCTGCCCTGGCAGAGGACCCGGCAGACACCGCACAAGATACTGCCGGGTCAGCAGCCCGGGAAACTTTCCACATTTCCACCGCCGACGACCTGCTGCAGCTGGCTGATGCCTGCCGTCTGGACAGCTGGAGCCAGAACCGCGTCGTGGTGCTGGATGCCGACATCGACCTGACCGGCGTGGAGTTTTCGGGCATTCCCACCTTCGGCGGCACGCTGGAGGGGCAGAACCACACCATTTCCGGTCTGTCCATCACGGGCAGCGGCAGTGTACAGGGACTTTTCCGCTACATCCAGCAGGGTGCCGTTGTACGGCAGCTGCACGTCAGCGGCACTGTCAGCCCCGCCGGCACCCGGGCCACCGTGGGCGGCATTGCCGGGCAGAATGCCGGCACCATCGAGAACTGCTCCTTTGACGGCACCGTGACCGGCACCACCCAGATCGGCGGCATTGCGGGCATCAACACCGTGACCGGCGTCATCACCGGCTGTTCTATCAGCGGGAGCGTCTACGGCAACCACTTCATCGGCGGCGCTGTGGGACAAAACGACGGCGTCCTCTCCTCCTGCACCAACGACGCGGGCATCAACACTACCGTCAGCCAGAATGAAGTCAGCCTGTCGGACCTGACCATGGAGGATCTGCTCAGGACGGAGCGCGCCGCAGACATCACTGACATCGGCGGCCTTGCGGGCAGCTCCGCCGGTGTGATTCGGGCCTGCATCAACCGCGGCACGGTGGGTTATCAGCACATTGGCTACAATGTAGGCGGTATCGCGGGCAGCCAGACCGGCTACATTGAGGGCTGCATCAACTACGGCGAGATCCACGCCCGCAAGGAGGGCGGCGGCATCGTGGGCCAGATGGAGCCCTCCAGCATTCTTCAGTACAATCAGGACACCCTGCAGCAGCTGCGCGGCGAGCTCAATACCCTGCAAAGTCTGATGAACAAGGCCACGTCGGATGCCTCTGCCTCCTCCAGCGAGCTGACCAGTCAGCTCACCGATTTGCAGAACCGGGTATCCACCGCCCGCAGCGCGGTGGATGCCCTGCTGGAGCAGGTGGCCGACGGCATTGACATTGGTACCCAGAACATCACCCTTACCGATCTGACCCAGCTGACCGGCAGCAGCACCACCACCGGCGGCGTGGGCGGCATCGTCGGAGGCGGCGATTCCACCGCTGAAGACCCCGATCCCACCCCCGGCCCGGAGGCTACCGCAGCCCCCGAAGCCACTCCGACACCGGAGGCAACGCCTGCACCGGAAGCGAGTGCCGCACCAGAGGAATCCCCCACACCGGAAGCCACACCGCTGCCCGAATCCCCGCCGCAGCCGGAGACGCCCTCCGCCGAGGAGGTTCCCGGCGATGGGGAGACGGAAGATGCTTTCCTCCCTCATGGCCGTCCCCGCCGCAATGCCCCATCTCCAGATGTGGAGATCGACCAGAGTGCGGACGCTGCTGCCGGAGTCGGCGTGGGCGGCAGTGTCAGCCATGACGGCACCGTGACCATCGACGGCGACCTGACGCTGACCGTTCCCAGCGTGGAACTCAACAACCGGGACGCCATCACTGCGGCCCGCAACAGCCTGAATGGAAGCCTGTCCTCCATTGTAGACGGCGTGGGTTCTCTGAACACCAATACCGGCAACCACACCCAGGCTCTGATTCAGGACATCCAGGCCATCACCGACCAGATCAACAAAATCGGCAACACACTCCTGGGCGCGGCCGAGGACTCCGGCAGCGAACCCCTCTTTGAGGACGTGTCGGACAGCGACACCGACGGCGATACCGAGGGCAAGGTATTCAACTGCTCCAACTCCGGCTCTGTCAGTGCCGACATCAATGCCGGCGGCATTGCCGGTGCCATGGCCCGGGAAAACGATCTGGACCCGGAGGATGACACCAAGATTTCGGGCAGCAGCTCCCTCAACGCCACCTATAAGACCCGCATTGTTCTGCGCAGCTGCACCAACACCGGCACGGTGGAGGTCAAGAAGCAGTGCGCAGGCGGCATTGTGGGCAGCATGGACATGGGGTCGGTGCTGCAGTGCACCAACCTTGCCGACCTCACCGAGAGCGACGCCGATTATGTGGGCGGCATCGCAGGGCAAAGCAAATCGGCCATCCGACAAAGCAGTGCCAAATGCCGTCTGGAAGGCCGCCGTTATGTGGGCGGCATCGCAGGCAGCGGCTACACCCTCACCGACTGCCGCAGCATGGTGCTGGCCGACGGGGAAGAATGGGTGGGCGCCGTGGCCGGCGGGCTGGAAAGCGGCGATTCCCTGTCCGGACTTCTGCAGAACAGCGAGAGTGAGCTGTCCGGCAACTGCTTTGTCAGCGAGACCCTGGGCGGCATTGACGGCGTCAGCTACGCCGAGCAGGCCGAGCCCGTGACTTTCGACGCCTTTGCCGGTTTGGCCGTGCAGGAAAGCCTGCCTCAGGCCTTTTCCACCGTAACGCTGACCTTTGTGGCAGACGACACCGTGGTGGCGTCCATCCCGGTGGATTACGACTGTACCTTCGACCTGGCAAACCTTCCCGAGCTTCCTGCCCGGGAGGGCAGCACTGCCGCCTGGGAAGACTTTGACAACACCGAAATCGTCTTTGACCAGACCATCCACGCTGTCTATACGCCCTTTGTCTCGGTCATTGAGAGCGCCGATCAACGGGACGGCAAAGCCATTCTTCTGGCGGAGGGTGCCTTCGGTGAGGGTGCACTGACCCTGACCCCCAGCAGTGACGGGCCCGCCGCGCTCTCCCCCGTAGAAAGCTGGCAGTTTACTCTGCCTGAGAGCAGCTCCGGGGAGATCCGCCTCCATTACCTGCCGCAGGCCTCCCAAACCGACCTTTATCTGCGCGGTGCCGACGGAAGCTGGCGCAAAGCGGACGTTACACAGGACGGCAGCTATCTGGTCTTTTCCATCCGCGACGGCGACGACACTCTCGCCGCTGTTTCCCACAGGACTCTGCCCTTGCCCCTGCTGATTGGCGGCGCGGTTGCTACTCTGCTGCTGTTGGCATTTGTTCTCCGCGGCCACCGCCGGCGCCGCCGCCGGGCTGCCGCTCAATCTCAACCGCAAGGTGAGCCGGACGACGCCCCGGAGAGCGCCGCCACTGCCTCCACGCCGTCGGAGGAGGAGTAACTTTCCTTTTCCCGCCCATAGGGCAGACGTTTTTTCCGCCGGCACATCTCATTTTATCTAAAGTCATCTCGTTTTCTTCCCGATGCAAGGGCGGACCTTCCGCGGCATACTGCTGCCGGATGGTCCGCCCTTGTTTTTTGCATTTACATATTGACATTTATCTATCTGTGAGTATACTATCACATAGACGCTTATCAATGTGAGGTGAATGCCAATGTCTGATATGGATGCTGCACTGATCTGCAAGGCCCTGGGCGATGCCAACCGTCTCAAGATCCTGCGCCTGCTTTCGGGCGGGGAAAAATGCGCCTGCAAGCTGCTGGAAGCCTTCGACATCTCCCAGCCCACCCTGTCCCATCATATGAAGATCCTGTGCGACTGCGGCCTTGTCTGCGCCCGCCGGGAAGGCAAATGGACCCACTACTCTCTCTGCGGGGAAACGCTGGAAGCCTTCCGCACTTTTCTCAACGGCTTCTCCGGCTGTGAAAAGGAGGAATGCTGTCAATGTCAATGATCTGGTCTTTTGTGCAGGATCAACTGCTGGGCATGAAATGGCTCAACGCCCTCATCGGGCGCCTGCTGACTGCCCTGTCCATCGATACCGCCACCCGTCTGGGAGGAAGCATTCAGTTTTTTCTGTATGATGTCATCAAGATCACCATTCTCTTGTGCGTACTGATCTTTCTCATCAGCTATATCCAGAGTTACTTCCCGCCCGAGCGCAGCAAGCGGCTGCTGGGACGCTTCCACGGGCTTGGAGCCAACCTGTTTGCCGCCCTGCTGGGCACTGTGACGCCCTTTTGCTCCTGCTCCTCCATCCCGCTGTTCATCGGCTTTACCAGCGCCGGTCTGCCCCTGGGCGTGACCTTTTCCTTTCTGATCTCCTCCCCCATGGTGGATCTGGGCAGTCTGCTGCTGCTCACTGGTATTTTCGGCTGGCAGATCGCCGCCGCCTATACCGTGGTGGGGCTGGCTGTAGCGGTGGCAGGCGGCCGTCTGATCGAAGCCCTGCACCTGGAAGACCAGGTGGAACCCTTCATCCGTGCCGCGCGCGCCGCCGACCTGGACGCCCCCACCCTCACCCAGCCTCAGCGCCTGACCTACGCCCGGGAACAGATGGTCTCCACCTTCCGCAAGGTGTTTCCCTACATTCTGGTGGGCGTGGGCATCGGGGCGGTCATCCACAACTGGATTCCCGAAAGCTGGATCACCACTATTCTGGGCAGCCGCAATCCTCTGGGCGTGGTTCTGGCCGTGGCGGTGGGCGTGCCCATGTACGCCGACATCTTCGGCACCATCCCCGTTGCTGAGGCTCTGCTGGCCAAAGGCGCCCAGCTGGGCACCGTGCTCAGCTTCATGATGGCTGTCACCACCCTGTCCCTGCCCTCCCTCGTCATGCTGCGCAAGGCGGTGCGCCCCAAACTGCTGGGCATCTTCATCGCCATCTGCACTGCCGGCATCATCCTGGTGGGGTATCTCTTCAATCTGTTTGCATTTTTGTTTATCTAGGAGATTTTTTATCATGGGTCTGTTTGGTAAAAAGAAAGAATCCGCACCCTGCTGCTGTTCTGCTTCTCCGGCCGCACAGGCCGCTCCTGTCTCCGGGACTGCTCCGTCCGGCAGCGTCAAAGTGGAGATCCTGGGTTCCGGCTGTGCCAAGTGCAACCAGCTGGAGGCCAACACCCGCGCCACCCTGGCCCAGCTGGGCATGGAGGCACAGGTGGGTCACGTGACCGACTTTGCCCAAATCGCCGCCTACGGGGTCATGAGCACCCCTGCCCTGGCCATCGACGGCAAAGTGGTCAGCGCCGGACGGGTGCTCACCACTGCGGAGGCCGCCGAACTGCTGCAGAAGGCAAAGTAACCATCACACCTGCCGGGGAGGTCCTGCAAAAGGGACGACACAGGCATTTTCCGCAGCGGGCACAGCGTCCGTCCGGACGAAGAGCAGATTTCCCATCTTTTTACAAAATCTGCTCACTATCAGGGCAAGGATTCTGGCCAGTCCAACAAAAGTGAAAAAACGCTTACGAAGCCGGTTTTTGGCGTGCTATACTCCTTTACAAATGGTAGGTCGCGGAAGAGAAAGCAGCGAACGATAGTTTTGCTGCTTTCTTTTTTTTTGCCCCTTTGCCGCAATCACTTTACCCAAAACAAAGGAGAAGAATCATGCCGAAAACCTTATTTCAAAACATCGTCTTTACCATCATCATGGCCCTGCTCATGGTCTATGGAATGATCTGCTACAACGTGGCACTGGCCCGCGGCGGCGTCGAGAACATCACCTTCCTGCTGGCGCTGCATGAGCTGCCCATCATGGCTCCCATCGCCTTCATTCTGGAGTTCTTTGTGGTGGAAAAGCTGGCCGTGCGCCTGGCCTTCACCTTCATGCGTCCCACCGACCGTCCCCAGTTCATCACCTATGCCACCTCTCTCATGATCGTCTGCATCATGTGCCCCGTCATGAGCCTGATCGCCACCCTGCTGTTCAAGGAGCCCAGTTTCGGCACCTGGGTGCAGACCTTCGGCATGAACCTGCCCATGGCCCTGTTGTGGCAGCTGCTCTACTGCGGCCCTCTGACCCGTCTGATCTTCCGCACCCTCTTCCGCAAGCAGCTGGCCGCCGACGCGGAGAAAGCCGCTCAGCCCCAGGCCTGAGGCCGTCCGCCGCAGCGAATTTTCCTGGCAAATCTGCGCATTTTGCCCGTTTTGCGGGCACTCCGGCCTGTTTTTTCATGATTTACGGGGATATTTCAGGATACCCCATTGCGAATTGTGAAAAATTGCGGTATGATGTAGTAACATCTTACAGAACCGGAGGAATTGACAGTGGCCGACATCGACGCTGATGCCAACCCATACTGTTGCATATAGCAAAAGGCATGGCTCCCGCCGGAGCGGGACGTGCCGGAATAACCCTTCGCCTTTGGGCGGCAGGCTGTTCCGGGCGTCCGGCCAGGCGCAGGGGCTGTGCCTTTTTGTTGTCTTTTTCCGGCGCAGGCTCCCCCGCCGGAAGCTGCGGTACTGTCCGGAGGCGAACCCGCCTCTGTCCGCAGCCGGGTAAGAGTTTGTTTGCCGTGGGGATTTCAAGGAAGGAATGCATTCATGAATGACGATACCGTCTCAATACTGATCATCGTGGCGTGCGTGGTTATGTCGGCCTATTTCTCAGCCACAGAGACCGCGTTCTCCTCCATCAACCGCATCCGCATCAAGAATATGGCCGAGAAGGGTGACAAGCGCGCTCAGCTGGTGCTGCGCATGTCGGAAAACTACGACAGTCTGCTGTCCACCATCCTCATCGGCAACAACATCGTCAATATTGCCTGTGCCTCCCTGGCCACCCTGCTGTTCGTGGACTGGCTGGGCAGCGACGCAGGCCCCAGCGTTTCCACCGCGGTCACCACCATTGTGGTGCTGATCTTCGGCGAGGTCTCCCCCAAGAGCATCGCCAAGGAGTCCCCCGAAAGCTTTGCCAAGTTCTCGGCGCCGCTGCTCCGCGTGCTGATGGTGGTGCTGACCCCCTTCAACTTTCTGTTCCGGCTGTGGAAAAAGCTGTTGTCCCTCATCTTCCACTCCTCCGACAGTCAGGCCGTCACCGAGGAGGAACTGCTGACCATCGTGGACGAGGCGGAACAGGAGGGCGGCATCGACACCCAGGAGGGCTCGCTGATCCGCAACGCCATTGAGTTTACCGAGACCCAGGCCATCGACGTGCTGACTCCCCGCATCGACCTGACCGCCGTGTCGGTGGATGACTCCAAGGAGGACATCGCCGCCGTCTTTGCCGAGACCGGCTACTCCCGCATTCCGGTCTACCGGGACAGCATCGACCACATCATCGGCATTCTGTACCAGAAGGATTTCCACAACTACGTCTATCATACCGACAGGGACATTGCCTCCATCATTCGCCCGGCCATCTATGTGACCGAGAACAAGCTCATCGGTGAGCTGTTGCAGGACCTGCAGAAGAACAAATCCCATCTGGCCGTGGTCATGGATGAGTTCGGCGGCACGGTGGGCATTGTGACCATGGAGGACATTCTGGAAGAGCTGGTGGGCGAGATCTGGGACGAACACGACGAGGTGGTGGAGGAGATCAAACAGACCGGCGAACAGGAATACGAGGTTCTGGGCAATACCAACGTGCAGAAGCTCTTTGAGATGCTGGACATCGACAAGGAGCTGGACGTGGTGACGGTGAGCGGCTGGGTCATGGATGAGCTGGCCCGCATTCCCGAGGTGGGCGACACCTTCCAGTACGAGAACGTCAGCGTCCGGGTCCTGGCCATGGACGGCAAGCGGGTGGAAAAGATCCAGGTCATTGTCACCCCCGAACCGCAGGAAGAAGAGAAATAAAGAGGGACCGGAAGTTCCGTCCCCTGTCAAAAATGCCCGCCGCGGCCTGCCTTTTCCCAGAAAAGGCTCAGGCCGCAGCGGGCATTTGTTATTTTCTGCGGGGCGGGATCAGCGGCCGGTCAGCCGGGATAGGGCTTCGGTGTTGGTGAGCTCCACCGTACCCCGGGCCAGCCGGACCATTTCCTCCCCCTGGAAGTAGCGCAGCATTCGGGTCACCACCTCCCGGGCGGTGCCCAGATGGTTGGCGATCTTCTCATGGGTGAGAGACAGGACCTTTGTTCCCTCCATATCGCTTTCCTCCAGCAGGAATTCGGCCAGGCGCTTGTCAAAGCTCTGCCACATGATCTGCTCCATCAGCCACATAACGTCGGACAGACGGGTGGCCAGCAGATCGTTGGTATACTTTGCCGCCGCCAAGGACTGCTCGGTCAGGTCCCGGTAGACGGCGGGGGGAATCACCCAGAACTCGGCGTCCTTTTCCACCTCAATGTTCACGTCGAACTGCAGATTGTGCATCATGCAGGAGGAGGTCATCAGGCAGATGTCCCGCTCAAACAGGCGGTAGAGTGTGATCTCCCGTCCCTCCCCCGAAATGCTGTAGGCCCGCAGCCGGCCCGACTTGACCACCACCAGACCCAGGCAGTCGGAACCGCCGCTGTACAGGATGGTTCCCGCGGGGGCGCTGCGCTCGGTGACTGAATCCAGAAGCATCTGCTGCTGTGCCTTGTCCAGCTTGTCCCACACAGGAAAATATTCTGCAAACGACATGGTTCGACCTCCGTCCCGGAAAGAATTTTCTATGGTGAGTATAAAACGCTTTTGCCCTGATGTCAAACCGCGGACTCCGGGTGACATGGTCACAGAAACTCTATGACAAATCTGATATATATGATATACTGAATTTTTGCCCGGCGGATGTTGCCGGGGCAAACTACGGGCCCGCTTGCCCTGTATTGGAAAGGAGCCTGCCTCATGCAGTATTTCATCCTCTTTCTGGAAGGAATCATCACCTTTGTCTCCCCCTGCCTGCTGCCCATGCTGCCCATCTATGTCTCCTACTTTGCGGGAGGCGGCCAGCGCAGCACCCGCCGGACGCTGACCTGCGCCCTGGGCTTTGTGCTGGGGTTCACCCTTGTCTTTGTGCTCATGGGTGCCCTGGCCGGCACCCTGGGCGGCCTGCTGACCCGCTACCAGACCGCCGTCAACATCCTGTCCGGCCTCATCGTCATCGTCTTCGGCCTCAACTATCTGGGCGTGCTGCGCCTCAATCTCTTTGGGGGCGGACGGCGGTCGGTGGATACCTCCAACCTGGGATTTTTCTCCTCCGCCCTGTTCGGCGTTGTCTTTTCCATCGGGTGGACTCCCTGCGTGGGCGCTTTTCTGGGCTCGGCACTGCTGCTGGCCTCCCAGCAGGGCCATGTGGTGGAAGGCATGCTCATGCTGCTGGCCTACTCTCTGGGGCTGGGGGTGCCCTTCCTCTTCAGCGCCGTCCTCATTGACCGGCTGAAGTCCGCCTTTGACTGGGTCAAACGCCACTACAGCATCATCAATACCGTCAGCGGCGGACTGCTCATCCTCATCGGCGTGCTGATGATGACCGGCCTGCTGGGCCGCCTGCTGGCCGTTCTGAGCTGACCGAAAGGAGTGTGTCCCTCATGAAAAAGAATCTCCCCCTGATTGTTTTGGTTCTCGTCTTTGTGCTGGTGCTGGGCGGCGCCTATCTGCTGTACAGCCGTCTGGGCGCCCAGTTTTCCCCCCAGACCCTGGCCGCCGAGCCCGGCGTTTCTTCCGATTCCTCCGCTTCTTCCAGCACATCGGAGCCGTCCGGCGAGACAGCCACCCTCGAAGATTCCTCCGACGAAGAACCCTCCGGCGAGGATACTTCCGACAGCGAACCCCAGCGCACCGCCGCCCCCGACTTTACCGTCACCGATCTGGACGGCAACGAGGTACACCTCTCCGATTTCATCGGCAAGCCGGTGGTGCTCAACTTCTGGGCCAGCTGGTGCGGCCCCTGCAAGAGCGAGATGCCCGACTTTGACCAGTTCTACGCCAAATACGGGGAGGACATCCATTTCGTCATGGTCAACGCCACCGACGGCTCCCGGGAGACGGTGGATACCGCCTCCGCCTTCCTCGCAGAGCAGGGCTATTCCCTCCCCGTCTACTACGACACCGAATACGACGCCTCCATCACCTACGGCGTGACCGCCCTGCCTACCACCTACTTCATCGACGCCGAGGGCTATCTGGTCGCCTACGCCTTCAGCGCCCTGGACAGCGAGACGCTCCAGACCGGCATCGACATGATCTATCCCGCGGCATAAGGCTGCTTTCCCCATTTTATCGATATATCAAAAGGCCCGTTTCCGTTTTATGCGGAAGCGGGCCCCTTGCATTTATAGCATTGTCAGGCGTTCAGGCCAATTCATCCAATCGGAGCTGACCGTCCAGGCTTTCCCGGCTAAGTTCCGGGGGGATCTTCCCCAGCAGGGCCAGGGCTGCGCCGGTGTCCCCCAGCCAGGGGCGGACCTCCTCCGGGCGGAGGATCAGGGGCATGCGGTCATGAATGGGCCGCATACAGCCGTTGGGCGCCGTGGTCAGGATGACAAAGCGGCCCTCGGCGTTGCAGATGCCTGCCAGGTAGAGGGGCTCCCCCGCCAGAGCAAACCGGTAGGGATGGCGCGCCCCATCCCACTCGTAAAAGGAGCTTGCCGGGATGACGCAGCGGTGCCGGGCAAAGTTGTCCCGGAAAAGGGGCTTTTCGGTCACCGTCTCCGCCCGTGCGTTGATGATCTGACCATTCTGTCCCGTCCACCCCCAGGTCCGCAGGCAGACCTTGGGGCCCGCCGCTCCCTGCACCACGATCAGGGCGGAAGAGGAGGGCGCCACGTCGCCGGTCTGCGGCCGGGTGCCGGTGCTGCGCTCCAGGCGGCGTGCCAGAGCCTCCAGCGCCCTATTGACTGCCGTGGAAAATTGATATCGTCCGCACATGGACGGCTGCCTCCTTTGGAATTGGGGTCAGTCGGGCAGTTCGATGACCTGCCCGGTGGTCAGCGGATGCAGACGGTCCCCCATGAGGGGGCGCAGCAGGTCAAAGGCCACGGTCCCCGTACAATGGCCGGTATACACCGCCTCCACGCCATGGGCTGCGGCACAGTCTGCCACGGCCTGCAGTTCTTCGGGGGTAAAGGTACAGATCTCGCAGCCATGCCGGCGGCCCCGCATATGCAGCCCGCCCACAAAGGCCTGAATGGGCCTGCCGGGGAATTGCCGCTCCACTTCCCCCAGCACCGCCTGCAGCCCTGCATGGCAGCAGCTGTTGCAGATCACCAGCCCCCGGGATGTTTCCAGCACAACACTCATCTCGTGGGAGAAATCGTCGGGGATCACACCGGTTTCCGTTCCCCGGTAGAGCTTTTTGGCTGCACCGATGCGTTCCAGCCCCGGCGTGGAGTGAGGTACCAGCCACAGGCCCGGTACGAGTTCCGTCACGTTCTCCACCCGGCGAAACCGCCCGGGCAAGGCCGCCAGCACCTCCTCGGGAATGCCGATCTCATGCCGTTTTTCTCCGTCGCCGGAGTAATACGGCCGGTCCGCCCCCCGCATGGCATACACCGGGGCGGTCCGGTTGCGGCGGAAAAATTCCGCCAGCCCTCCCGCGTGGTCGTAGTGGCCGTGGGAGAGCAGGCAGGTCTTTACTCCGGCCAGGTCCACGCCCAGGGCGTCGGCATTGGACGCAAACGCGCCGCTGGTTCCTGCATCCAGAAGGATGGGTATGCCGCTGTATTCCAGGTACAGGCTCAGGCCGTGCTCCGCCGTCAGGGCGGAGGATGAGGCGGTGTTTTCGATCAAAACAGTGATGCGCAAGGATAGCCCTTCCCTTCTGTGCGGTTCCGGCATCGGGCCGCTTTTTTTCACTATACCCCCAAAGACCGGTGAACGTCAACCCGGCCTTTGGCAAAAAACAAACCGACCCGGGCGGACTTTCGTCCAGCCGCGGGCCGGTTTGCCAACAAGGAGAAGAGGAACCGTCAGATTAAACCGACGTTTCTAGCGGAGGAAATCATTTTGCTGCCTTTTCTTCTTTCCAGCGGCGGCGGATGGCCACGACGCCCCAGACGATCAGGACAGCCGCGACGATGCACTCGCCGATGATGATGAAGTAGTAGTTAGCGAAAGGCAGTTCGCCCACCACGGTGCCGTGGACGACACCATTCATGGCGTTGGAGTTGACGGTGGTATACAGGATGTGTTTGATGGCCTGGCGCGCATGGTACTGGGACGCCGGGTTGGTGATATCCAGCGGGGCATCCACCGCATAGCCGGTCAGCTTGAGGTCGCCGCCCGCGCGGATGCACTGTTCGGTATCCATGACGCCGCCGTTGTCGTAGTCGGTAATGACGGTACCGTCAAAGCCCCATTCATTGCGCAGCACGCTGGTGATGAGGTTGTAGTTGCCGCCTGCCCAGGTGCAGCCCACGCGGTTGAATGCCGTCATGACCGCCATGACTGCCGGGATATCGGCTGTAGTTTCGGTGTAACTGTCGGTCTCGGCGTCGTACTGCTGGACCTTGATGGTGGTGGTGGGACGCTCTTCGATGCAGGTCTGGAAGGGCTTGAGGTAGATCTCACGGATTGCCTGCTCGTTGGCAAAGGTGGCAACGTGGCTGCGGTGATCTTCCTGATCGTTGAGGGCAAAGTGCTTGATGTAAGCGTAGACGCCCTTTTCCGCACAGGCGCTGACAGCTTCCAGAGCCATCTCGCCGGAGATGAAGCCATCCTCGGAATAGTACTCGAAGTTACGGCCTGCAAAGGGAGTGCGATGGATGTTCATTGCCGGAGCATACCAGCCGGAAATGATGCCGATGTAGGTATGGTCGCCCCAGTTGCCGTCGGCAGCCAGCGCATCCTCGCCAACGTAGTAGCCGTGCAGGTAGGAGTTCTCACGGTCCCAGCTGGCAGCCAGGTTGGTGGCGCAGGGATAGGTGATGGAGTAGGGTTCGTGGGTAACGCCGCCCTCGTTCAGGCCGGAGGGGCCGTCAAAGTCGATGGCACGGGGTTTGCCTGCGGCGGTGGAGGCCAGAGTCTGGTAGCCGCCGTTGCGGATGATGTTCTCCAGCTCGCTGGCATCCATCTGGTTGATCAGGGCATCCCAGCCGCCCTCGGCCTCGACCTCGTCGAAGTCACGGCCACGGAAATCGATCAGTTCCAGATCGCCTTCCTGTCCATAGACGCCGGCCATGGAAGCTGCCTCTTCCTCGGTCATGGGGTTCAGGGAAGCACCCACGCCCTTTGCCAGGATGGCGTTCTTGATGGTATCGGAGACTTCAACCTCCCAGGTATAGCCGTTCTTTTCGCTGTATTCGCTCTTGCGCTGGCTGTCCTGGTTGCCGTGGGTCTTGGGGAAGGTACCGGTCCAGTCCTGACGGGTCAGGTACTTGTCGCGGGGGGTGATCTCATCGTAGGTGGTGTGATCGAACTGATTGGTGATGGCGGTGCCGTTCTCGGAGGTGGAGAAGGTAACATTATCCACACCGTTGTTGCCGGCGTAGGTATAGGTCCACTTGCCCACCATGGTGGGATCGGGCGTGCCGAAGAGGCCGTCATTCTCAACGCCGTTGTAGGCCAGGAAGTTGTTGTTGGCCATGTGGGCGTTCTCGGCGGCGGTCAGCAGGTAGTCGCCTGCCTCCAGAATGTAGGTCTTGGCATTGACATCATCGTAGGAGATGAAGTCCTTCTGATTGACGGTAACGGTAACCGTCTCGGAAGCGCCGGGCTCCAGGTCACCGGTCTTCTCAAAGCCGACCAGGGAAACAGAGGACTTCTCAATATAGTTGGCCTTGTCGTAGTCGGTATAGGGAGCATTCAGATAAACCTGGACAACGTCACGGCCGGTGACAGAGCCGGTGTTGGTGACCTTGACGCTGATCTGGATATCGCCGTTTTCGTCCATGTTGCTCATCTGGAAATCGGACCAGCTGAAGGTGGTATAGGACAGGCCGTAGCCGAAGGGATACTGTACCGTGGTGGCATAGTCATAGTCGCCGGCGTTGCCCTGATCCAGAGTCTTGTCGAAATAGCGGGTCTCGTAATACTTGTAGCCAACGTAAATGCCCTCGTCGTAGAAGACACCGGCCTCCACGTCCTCGCCGTTGTTAACCAGCATCATGTCGCCCATGTTCTGCATGGCGGGAGAGGACAGCGCGTCGTAGGCGAAGGTGTCGACCAGATGGCCGGAGGGGTTGATGTTGCCGCTGAGCACGTCCGCGATGGAACGGCAGGTGTCGCCGCCGGCGCCGGGCGCCCACAGGACGGCGGAAATGTTGGGATAATCCTTGACCCAGCCCAGCTCAAAAGCGTTGTTGGTGTTGACGACGATGATGACGTTGTCAAAATTGTCGTTCAGGTAACCGATAACGCCCAGCTCGACCGAGTCGGGCTCCAGGTAGTGCTTGTCCTTATCTTCCTCGATGTCGGTCCAGTCGCCCATGTAGCGGCCCAGGTCACGGCCCTCGCCGCCGGTACGGGAGATGAAGAAGACAGGAGTGGTGCCCTGGGCTTCGGTCTTGGCCTCATCGGGGATGGCATCGATGGGTGCCTCGTTGATGGACCAGTCCTCGGCGCCGCCGTACATGATGGCGCCGCCGCCGCGGGTGTAGGTGTCCTTGTTTTCGGTGTAGAAGTTCCACAGGGACTCATTGATGGAGAAGCCCTGCTCCTGCAGCGCGGTGCGCATGTCGCTGGAGATGGTGCTGATGCCGGAACCGGTGCCGCCGGCCAGCAGGTTGATGGAAGATGCCGAGAACAGGCTCAGTTTGGAGCCGGCCGCCACGGGCAGGCCCTTGCCGCCGTCGGTGTTGTTGTAGAGCAGGACAAAGCCCTCGGCGCCGGCCTTGCGGGTGTAGGCCTGCTCGGCAGCCTGCAGTTCATCGGAATCGGTGATGTCACGGGTGTAGTATTCGGCATCCACGCCGTTGGTGGTGTCGCCGAAGTTGAACTCGGTCTCGCCGAAGATATCGCGGAGAACCAGGTCGTAAGACATGGGCGCGATCGTCGCAAGCGCAATGGAGAACGCCAGCAGGATGGCCAGCAGCGGTGCAACAATCGCTGTGAAAACCTTGGCGCTCAGCTTTTTCTTCTTTTTCTCTTTTGCCAAAAGAAATCCCTCCTGTTTCAGTTCGCTGCCTGCCGGATGGGCCGGGCAGCAATGACACGGTGCGCGGCGCGCCGCCGTGTGCAGATCAAGCAGGAATAAGCGGAGATCGTGGAACCGCCGCCGTCTGCGTTTTCGGTTCCGGGCGGAAAGCATGCTTTCTCAGGGACTCCCGGAACAGCCATGACGCGAAGGGGGCTTTCTGGTACCGCAGGCCGGGTCATTCGCCGCATTCTCCTTGTTGTTTTGCCAGTCCTCCTTTTGTCCTCATATTGGCGTTTTGATCCGGTGGGGCGCATCAGAATCCCTCATGATTCCACAAAAATATCCCACAAATTCCAGCTCATTGGTCACAATATAACAAAAGGAACGCCTACCCACAATAGGCGTTCCTTTATCTGTACTTTTTTTTCGTATTCTGACATCTTACGGTCTGCGGGGGTCTTCACTTTCCATTTGTGCCGAACAAAATGTTCAGGTGAAAGACATCTCCATCCACATAAGTGGTCAGCTCTCCATCGTATTTCTGCACAATCATGCGAATGCTTCTCATTCCAAAACCGTGGTAATTTTTGTCCTCCTTGGTGGTGACCGGCAGCCCGTCCCGGAAGGTGAGGGTACCGTCAAAATAGTTGTCTTCCTGGATCATCAGCAGATTTCCCTGCGCCTTGACCAGCAGGTTGATCACCCGCCGTTCCTGCTCTGAAATGGCTTTGACCGCCTCCAGCGCATTATCCACAATATTGCCGAACAGACAATACAGGTCGCTGCCGTCAAGGAAGTCCAGCTTTTCCCCATCCGCCATGCAGGAAAAAGTAATGCCGTTCTGCTCACAGTAAAGGCTCTTTTCGGTCAGCAGAACATCCAGCGACTGGTTGCCTGTCTCGATCTTGGCGTCGTAGATCGAGATGCTCTTCTGCAGATTCCGAATGGCATCCTCTTCGATCTTGCCGCCCTTCGCCGCCAGCGAGGCCAGTTTGTAGCGAATGTCATGGCACTTGATGTTGATGAGGTCGATGGTATCCTTGGCGATCTCATACTGTCGCCGGCTCTGGCGGATGGTATACTGCAGATACTCCACCTCCTGCTTCAGTTCCCGCTGTTCCAGGGTTCGGCAGGCAAGCTGCAGCACAATGGCGCAGCAGGTCACCGAAAACAGGTTGCCGGTTTCCTTCAGCACCAGAAATTCCGGGGAAACCGTCTGCGATGCAAACTGAACGCTGAGATTGTTGAAATAGATATCCTCCACCGAGCAGAGGAACACCGCAATCACCAGCACAAAGATGCAGAGCGTGAGCATCTGGCGATCCATCTGCCAGGTATTCAGGTGGCGGATCACACGGCGGATAAAAATAAAATAAACCGCCACAGCCGTCACCGCAAAAAAGACTGCATACGAGATTCTGTAATACATGGCAAAATGCCCGTCGTCCCACAATTCATAGAGAAACCCCTGGCTGACATCCCACACCATCAGGCGCAGTTTGTAACCCAGATTTTGGGAAGCATACGCCATGCTGCAGCAGAAAACCACAGTGGAAAGTCCCGGCTCGAAGCAGAGCTGCATTTGGACTACCGTCACGGCAAACAGGACCAGATAAACCCCGATCCTGCCCAGGACTGTATCTCCCCAGAGCTGATAGGCCGCGGCAGCCCCCACAGCCACCACCAGGACCGCCGCCAGTCCCCCTGCTGCCCGTGCCCAGAAATGCGGCCTGCGCTGCTGGGTAAAGAAGGTCAGCCCGTAAAAGACATAAAGCTCAAAGAGAAATTCAAGAATGATCTCCCGGTAGATAAAGGTAAGCTCTTCCATGTCACTTGCCTCCCTGGAAACCCGCATACCAGTTGGTCAGCTCTGCCATAAATGCCGCCCGGCGGGGACGGCTGATCTGAAGCACCGTACTGCCCACCTGGACGGTGTATCCCTTGACTTTGACCACAAATTTGGGATTGACCAGATAGCATTTGTTGCAGCGCAGAAACCCAAAGGCGTGCAGCTGCTGTTCTACATCAGAAAGCACGCCGGTCCGCTCAATGACATCGTCCACCAGGTGATAAATCAGCCGGTGGTTCAGGATCTCCACATACATCAGTTTGTCGGTGGAGATACGGCAGATCCCCCCTGAAGAACTGACCGTAAAACTGCGTTCTTCGTTCATCAGATAGATATCCAGCGCCTTCTTGAATTTCAGCGAGAAATCATAGTAGCTCACCGGCTTGACCAGAAATCCCACCGCGTCCACCTCATAGCCTTTGAGGGCATACTGGACCAGATTGGTCACAAAAATCAGGGACACGTTTTTGTCCATGCCGCGCAGCTCAGTTGCCGCCTCCATGCCGTTTTTCTGGGGCATCTGAATGTCCAGAAAAACAACCGAATAGACCGGCTGATATCCCTGAAGGAACTCCGCGCCGTTGCAAAACCTGACGGATGTGATCTCCTGACCGGATTCCGCGGCATAGCGCTGCACATAACCTGTCAAAAGCTCCGCCGCGGCATCTTCGTCCTCCACAATCGCGATCTGCTTCACCTTTTTCCCCACCTTTCCGCCAATCTTTTTTTCATTCTATCGTTTTTCCCGGCATTGCGCAAGCTGCCCTTATGCCGAAAAAGAATTCCTTCCGGATTTTCCCCTGTTTCAATATAAGCCCCCGTCTCACGGTCAAACCGTGAGACGAGGGCTACTTGCGGCATCAGTATACAGGGATGATGATTCGGAAGGTCGGATGCCGCCGGGTGAAAGCTTTGTGTCTGTTTGCTCCGGGCTTATTCGGCCTTTTCTGCCGGTTTCTGAGCGGTATCCGCAGAGGGGAAGATGATCTTGTTGACAAAGAAGAAGACCACCATGGAAATGCCGCCGTTGAGGACCGTCGTGCCGATGTTGTAGATGAAGTCGGGCACCAGCAGTCCTGCCACCGCAACCCAGATGCAGTTGATGGAGTTCACGATGCAGGTAATGACGCAGAAAGCAACCAGGTACCAGGCAATCTGCGGACCAAGCTTGCCCTTGGAGCGGAAGACAAAGTTGCGCTGAATGGGGAAGTTGATGCACTCGCCGATGACCATAGCCACCATGTAGGCGCAGAAATAGGCCAATCCGCCGTGGGCCTGATCGTAGCCCAGGATGTTCCATTCAAAGGTCTCGCCGAACAGGGTCAGGGGAATGCCCGGCCAGCCGAAGCTTGCGTCGCCCAGGCCTGCAAAGGCAGCGGGCAAAAACTGCAGCATCAGATACTTGAGCACCGTGATCACATTGCTGACGATGACGAACAGGCCGCCTTCGCGCACCCACTTTGCTGCCGCCGGATGCTTGGCGGCAAAATTAGACCAAAGGTTCATTACTTGTCCTCCTTTTTCTCCGCCAGGCGTTTTTCCATGGATGCATTGAGAATCATATTGCGGACCATCTCAAACAGCACACGCAGGATGCCAATGATCCAGAAGCCCTTGAGCTCCATGACCAGGCCGTCCACCATGCCCATGCTGACCATACCGCCCGTCATCTTGGCGATGGCACGCAGCGGCATGTTGTAGTTGAACAGCAGGTTCAGGTCGGGATTGCCGGCCTTGAGGCTCTTATCCAGCAGATGCTTGTGGATCACGTGGATCAGCCACCCCAGCGGGCTGCGGCCGTGGCCGATCTCGCCCAGAGTCATGTTGCGGTCGATGGCCACCTTTTCTTCCAGAATCGGGCGGCCCAGAATGGCGGAGAATTCCACCTCGGGCACATCCTGCACCTGACCGCTGACATAGTGGGGCAGCGAGTTGCCGATGTAGGGGTTGGCATCGCCGGAAGATTCTACCGTGACGGTGGCTTCCAGACGGATATCCTCACAGGAAGCGCCCACACGCACCACATAGCTGCCGCCTTCCACGGCCCAGTGGCCGGCGGGCTCATTCCAGTAACGGAAGGCCTTGTCATCCAGCGGGATGGACACCGTCTTGCTCTCCCCTGCCTCCAGCGAAACGCGGGCAAAGCCCTTGAGTTCCTGCATGGGGCGGAAGATCTCGGCATCCGGCTTGGACACGTAGACCTGGACCACCTCGTCGCCGGCACGGTCGCCGGTGTTGGTCACCGTCAGTGAGACGCCGGTGGGCGTGGCATGCAGATCCTTGTATTCGAAGGTGGTATAGGACAGGCCGTAGCCGAAGGGCATCGCCACCGGCACGCCCGCCGTCTGATAGTAACGGTAGCCTACATAGAGGCCCTCGCGGTACTGGACGGTGCGTCCGTCCTTGCCGAAGTTGTTGTAGGAGGGATTGTCCTCGCAGTGCAGCGGCCAGGTCTCGGCCAGACGCCCGGCGGGGTTCACCTTGCCGGTCAGCACGTCCAGCACGGCGCCTGCACCGGCCTGACCGCCCAGTCCTGCCCAGACCAGTGCCTGGCAATGGCTCTGCCAGCTGGTCTCCACAGCGCTGCCGCTGCTCAGGACAACGATCAGATGCGGGTTGGCACGGTGCACGGCCAGCAGCAGGTCGATCTGGTTCTTGGCCAGCTTCATGTCGCTGCGGTCCAGACCCTCGCTCTCCTTGACCTCATCCAGGCCCAGGAACAGCAGGACGGTCTCGGCCTTTTCGGCCAGCTTGACCGCTTCCGCCTGCAGGGCGGGATCCGCCTTGCCATAGCGGTCGAAGCCCTTGGCAAAGCCGACGGTCTTGAGGCCGCTCTGCTCAAACACCTGCAGGAAGCTGTCCACCTTGGGTGCGTTGACCATGCTGGAGCCTGCGCCCTGATAGCGCGGGGTCTGGGCAAAGTCGCCGATGACGGCGATGCGGTTCTCGGGATTCAGGGGCAGCAGGCCGCCCTTGTTCTTGAGCAGGACGATGCTCTCCGCCGCAGCCTTGCGGGCCAGGGCATGGTGGGCATCCCAGTCGATGGTTTTGGGAGCTTTCTCCAGGGCTTTGGAGGTGGTTTCCACCAGCGTCAGGAGTTCCTCCAGACGGGCGTTGATATCCGCCTCCGAGATCTTGCCGTTCTTGACCGCCTTGACCAGTTCACGCACCGAGTCCAGACCGGGTGCCGGCATTTCCAGCGTGGAGCCGTTCTTGACGCCCAGGGCATGGTCATTGGAACCGCCCCAGTCGGTGACGACGGCGCCGTCAAAGCCCCAGGTATCCCGCAGGATCTCCTTGAGCAGATGGGCGTTCTCGTTGGCGTAAGTGCCGTTGACCAGATTGTAGCTGGTCATGATGGTCTTGGGATGGCCTTCGGTGACGGCGATTTCAAAGTTGGTCAGGTAGAGCTCACGCAGGGTACGCTCATCCACCACCGAGTCGGTGGCCATGCGGCGCAGCTCCTGGCTGTTGGCGGCGAAATGCTTGGGGCAGGCAGAGATGCCGTTTTCCTGGATGCCGCGGATATAGGCGGCTGCCATCTTGCCGGCCAGATAGGGGTCCTCCGAGAAATACTCGAAGTTGCGGCCGCACAGCGGGCTGCGCTTGGTGTTGAGGCCGGGTCCCAGCAGCACGGCGACGTTCTGCGCGGCAGCCTCCTGACCCAGCGCCCGGCCGATCTCCTCGCCCAGGGCAGGGTCCCAGCTGCTGGCTACGGCCGATGCCGTGGGGAAGCAGGTCGCCGGCTCACTGGGATTGATTCCCAGGTGGTCGCTCTCCCCTGCCTGCTTCCGCACGCCGTGAGGGCCGTCGGACAGCCAGATCGACGGGATGCCGTACTGCGGCAGTCCCCGCGACCGGAAAGTATCCGCACCTGAAAGCAGTGCGCATTTCTGTTCCAGGGTAAGTTTCTGGGCAAGTTTCGTATCGGGCATAATGGACGTACTCCCTTCCCGGATAAAACAGGCTGCGCCCGACGCCTGCAGGCAGATGTCAGACGCAGCCGGTTATCCTGTTGTCAAAGATTTTTAATGGACAGTTTCAGAGAAGCACAGGCCCGTTCAGACCTCAACTTCCTTTTTCTTACGCTTGTCGTAGCCTTTCTTGACGACGCCGATTTCCAGCCCGACAATAACCAGAACCAGAACTACGTCGATGGCGATAGCTGCGATCTGCCAGGTTTCCATACCGGGGTTCAGGTTTTCCTCGGTGTAAGCGCGGGAGTTGACCACCGTGTACAGAATGTTGTGGGTGGCGGTGCGCATGGCCTGCAGGCCGCCGTTGCTGATGTTGCCGTCGGTCAGGCTGCCCACCAGGCTGGTCTCGGTGGGATAGTTGACCAGCATGCAGTCGGTGCCGTTGCGGACGCCCTGGTCGGCGCTCATGTAGCCGTAGACGCCGAAGTAGTCGGTCAGGACAAAGCCCTGGAAGCCCCACTCGTCACGGAGAAGCGTCTGGCACAGTTCCTTGGTGCCGCCGGCCCAGCGGTTGCCGATGTAGTTGAAGGAGGACATGACAGCCCCTGCGCCGCCCTGTTTGATGGCGATCTCAAAGGGCTTGAAGTAGATCTCGCGCATGGCCTGCTCGGTGGACCAGGTGCACAGCATGCCGCAGCGGTTGGTCTCCTGATCGTTCATGGCAAAGTGCTTGACGTAGGCGTAGACACCGTGCTGGGCAGCGCCCTGGACAGCGTGGGCAGCCATCTGGCCGGACAGGAAGCCGTCCTCGGAGTAGTACTCGAAGTTACGGCCTGCAAAGGCAGAGCGGTGAATGTTCATGGCAGGTGCATACCAGCCGGAGACATCCATCTCATCCGCCATCTGACCGATGCTGTCGCCGAAGGCAGTGGCGATATCCACGTTCCAGGTGTTGGCGATCATGACCGCCGCCGGGAAGCCAATGGAACCGGTCTTGGTGAAGTTGTTGTTGATGGAAGCAGGGCCGTCGCAGTCATTGGTGCGGACCTTGCCGATGCTTTCGATGCTGTTGGTCTGATAGCCGCCCAGAGAGATCAGGGAATTCATCTCATCCACGGTCATCTGATCCAGCAGGCTGTCCCACATGGGATCGTCGTAGTCCAGGCCGCGCAGGTCGACCAGCTGGACATCGCCCTCGGCGCCGGTAACGGGAGCCTCGGCATTGGGATCTTCATCGGCGGCTGCGTCGTAGTTGGAGATGTTGTAGAAGGTCGCCTTGGAGTCCGCCGGCATCTCATAGCTGGTGGGTGCCGCGGTGGCCTGGGCGTAGTTGGCGAAGCCGTCGGCACGGGACAGGTAGGTTGCGGTGCCGCGGGCATAGTCAAACTGGTTGGTAGCGGCAACGGAATCAGAGGAGCGCTTGTTGTCGCCGCTGTAGGTGATGGTGGTGGGGACGGTGTAGACACCGCTGTCGATGACGGTGTGAGAGTCGGAGTTGATGGAGATGATGTAGCCGCCGGCCTCCAGCACGTAAGCCTTGGCGTTGCGGTCATCGTAGGAAGCCATATCCTCCACGTTGAACTGGACGGTCACATCCTCAGATGCGCCGGGCTCCAGCAGAGAGGTCTTGGCAAAACCGATGAGATTGGCGGAAGCCTTCTCGATGCCGCCGTTGGTGTAAGGCGGGTTGTAGTAAACCTCAACCACATCCTTGCCCGCAACGGAGCCGGTGTTGGTGACGGTGGCGGAAACGGTGATGACGCCGTTGGACTCGGTCACACCGTTGAGCTTCTGGGAGAAGGTGGTGTAGGACAGACCGTAGCCGAAGGGATACTGCACGGTGGTGTCGTAGTCGATGAGGCCCTCCACAGCGGCGGTCTCATAGAACTTGTAGCCCACATAGATGTTTTCCACGTAGTTCACGAAGGAAGGCAGGGTCTCATCCACGGCGAACTCATCCATGTTGGTGTAATGCATCATGCCGAAGTTGTTCCAGGTCGGGGTAGCGGTCAGATCGTAGACGAAGGTATCGGTGGTCTTGGCAGAGGGGTTCACCGCACCGGAGATGATGTTGCCCAGGCCGGTAAAGCCGGTCTGACCGGTGCCGGGGCACCACAGAACGCTCTTGATCTGTGGATGCTCTTCCACAAAGCCCAGCTCCATGGTGTTGGCGCCGTTGTAGACAACGATGACCTTGTCGAAGTTCTGGCAGACCAGGTCGATCATGGCCTCTTCCTGATTGGTCAGGTTGAGGTAGGTGTCGCCCTCATCCCAGTCGGCGCCCTCGTTCAGGGTGTCGTCGTAAACCTGGTCGTAGCCCACATCCTCTGCGGTGCCGTTGGCCAGCGCATACATGTCGGTGGGCAGGTCGGCGCCCTCACCGCCAACGCGGGTGATGACGATCATGGCCGTATCGGAGTAAGCCTTGGCGTTGGTCATCAGCTCATCGGTGTAGAGGCTGGCTGCCGGTTCCGGTATGGTCCAGTCGCCGCTCCACATACCAACCACAGGACGATCGGCCTTGTAATTGGTGTAGAAATCAATCAGCTCCTGATTGGGGTTCAGTCCGGCATTTTTCAGGCCGTCCAGCAGGCTGACCATGGGGAACGCGTCGCTCAGCGCACCGGAACCGGTGCCGCCGTAGCAGGGATTGGTGGACGCCCAGCCAAAGACGTTGATATTGTCGCCGGATGCAAGGGGCAGCGTAGAATCGTCATTTTTCAGCAGGACTACGCCCTCTTCCGCAATCTCGGTGCAGAGCTCAGTAGCCGTATTGGTAGATTCTTCCGTGATCGTGCCGCCGCCGGTGAGCAGGGACAGCATGGTGGACATGGGGCCAAAGGCGATCAGGTTGGCCACAATGCCGAAGGCCAGCAGGATTGCCAGACCCGCCTGACTGCGGATCATGTACTTTTTGGCCTTGCCCTGCTTTCTGCAGGCGATCATTACAGCAATTGCAATGACCAGAACGACAGCAAACCCGATCAGGTAAGGGGTAACCGTCGTCAACACGTTCATAACGTCATCTATGTTGATAGATAACATGCTTCTTCTTCCTCCTTGTTGTTGTTTTAGACAGAATGAAGGGTCGCGCGCCCCCTTCATTTGGTAATTTTATTATAGCGACGCAGATAAAGAAATGTCTACTATTTTTTCAAAACTTGTCATTTCCAAGACATAAATTGTTCACAGACCTGTTTTTTACAAAAATTTTATCTGCGTTTCGCACAATGACTTTGGGCATTGCTTTGTGCAGGTTGTCAAGGGCACAAAAAAGCGGTCCGAGCCAAAGCCCGAACCGTTCTGTTTATAATGCATTCCATCTGATTACTTCTGCTGTATTCCGCTGCCGCCTGTCGGCCGATGGGGCAGCAGGATCCGCAGAATGAACCAGTTGTCCTCACAGTGGACCGTCACGGTGCCGTTGTACTTCTGGGCCGCGGCGCGCACCGTGCGCACGCCGTAGCCGTGAGGCGGCATACCGTCGGCATCCAGCTTTACCTCCGTCTCACAATAGTTTTCAAACCGCAGCATGACAAAACCGTGCTGGGCATAAATGGCCACACGGATCAGACGCTTTTCCGGGTCGGCCAATGTCTGGACGCTCTCTGTGGCATTGTCCAATGCCGTACCCACAATGGTGCAGATGTCCCCCGTGGGCATAAAGTCCAGCAGGTGGCCGTCCGCCACACAGGTAAAATTGATGTCGTGCTGCTGGCAATAGAGGCTTTTGGCCGTCAGCAGCGTATCCAGCACCGGGTTGCCGGTTTTGTTCTGGGCCTCGTACATGCGGATGCCGCTTTCCATCTGGTCCAGAGCCGCCGCCTGCTTGCCGGGGTCCTGCTCGGCACGGATGGCAGCGATCTGCAGCTTGAGGTCGTGGCAGTGCCGGTTGATGAGGCGGATGCTCTCCTTGCTCTGCTGATACTGCTCGTACTGGCGGTGGAGGACATGGTCCATGGCCTCCAGCTCCCGGTGGAGGCTGGCCTCCATCAGCTGCTCCTGCTGGATGGAGAGAACCAGCACCCCCGCCAGGTCCACAAGGGTCCGGATGTAGAAAATATCCATGGTGGCGGAGCCTTCCCGGGTAAAGGAAAAGTTGCTGACCGCAAAGGCTGCCAGCGCCATGACCACGGCACTGCCCAGAGCCCTGCGCGTGATGCCCAGGTTCCGGTTGCGCAGGAATCGCTTCAGATCAAAGCGGAATATAAAGCCGTACACCACCGCGTAGATCACCGCAAGCAGCAGCAGTGACCGGGGCGCCCAGGCACTGCTCTGCCGCCAAAGCAGGCAGTGAATCTGCCATTCCAGGCTGGCGGCAAACTCGGCAAGCAGAAACGCCCTGGCGCAGCAGTATCCGGCTTCCAATGCACTGACATCACAGCACAGGTAGAGGAAACTGTACATCATTCCCACTGCGGCTGCCATGCAGGGAATCCACCAGGCCAGCGGCACGCTGCCCGTCACCTGCAGAAAAACGCCCAGCGCAGACAGCCAGACAACGGCGCAGACCGTCGTTTCCACTTTGCTGAACCGCCTGCGCAGCGTCAGGATGCAGATCACGCAGGCCAGCCATTCGGCCAGCGCCGTGTACAGGCGGGGAATATCCGGCAGTATGTTCATCTCACGCTGCCTCCGATGTAGTCGGTCAGCGCTTCCAGAAATGCTTTCTTTTTGGGGCGGCTGATCTGCAGAGCGTAAGGTCCGACTCTTACCGTATTTTGCTGTACCTCCATCACCTGTTCAAGATTGACAAGATACCCGCTGTTGCATCGGGCAAACGGTTTGTCCGCCAGCTTTTCCTCATAGCTTTTCAGGCTGCCGGGGGTAACGAGCTCTCCGTTCTCGGTGTAAAACCGCACGTAGTGCCCCTCGCTCTCCAGATAGTAGATGGTCGACACATCAACACGGCGCAGCCCGCCGTCGATAGGCACCGCAAGAAATGTTTTGCGGCGTCTGCGCAGGCGGTCCACAGCTTTTTGCAGCTGCTGGGAAAAGGCGAAATACGGCACCGGCTTGAGAACATAGTCCAGTGCATCCACCGCGTAGCCCCGGATGGCAAACTGCGCCATGTTTGTGATGAAGATCAGGATGACATCCTTGTCCAATTTTCGGATGGCCTCGGCAGCAGCCATACCATCCATGCGGCGCATCTGCACGTCCAGCAGAATGATGTCGTACACCGCCTTGTAGTCGGATACGATCTCATCCCCGTCCTCAAAGGCGGTCAGCTCAAACATCTTGCCGAACTGACGCTCATACCGGCGCACATATCCCGCAAGCTGTTCCCGCACCTGCGGGTCGTCCTCAACAATGGCGATGTGAAACATCTGTTCTGCCCGCCTTTCCGCTGTAGTGATTCGACTTATTATACCATGCCGTCCTCCCCGCCGCAAACCCGGGCCGAGGCTTTTTTCACCCGCTGCCTGCGTTGCAGCGCCGGTTTTGCGCCTTCTGTTCCAGGCAGGCGGCCTATGAACAAAACAAAAAAATCCCGCAGACGAAATAACATCGTCTGCGGGATTTTTTGGTGGAGAATTAGGGACTCGAACCCCAGACCCCTTGCGTGTGATGCAAATGCTCTAACCAGCTGAGCTAATCCTCCGTAACAGGGAAAATTATAGCACAGCTCAAAACAAAAATCAAGCCCCATCCCCTACTTTTTTTCTCAATGAGATTCCAGCGGGGGCCGGGGCTTGATTTTATGGTGTTGTCAGCCTGTTACAGCACAGCGTGCTCGGGCACGGGAGCGTCCACCGACGTGGGGCCGCCCTCCACCCAGTGGATGACCTTCTTGGGGCACTTTTCCACACAGGTGCCGCAGCCGTTGCACTTGGTATAATCGATGCGGGCCACGTTGTTATGCAGGAAGATGGCCTCCTGCGGGCAGTTCTTGACGCAGATGCCGCAGGCAATACAGCCGGTCTTGCAGGCCTTGACCACGGCAGCGCCCCGCTCCTTGTTGCGGCAGAGCACCGCGGGCTGGGGTGCAATGGGCTTCATCTTGAGCAGACCGCGGGGGCAGGCACGGGTGCAGGCAGTGCAGCCGGTGCACAGTTCACGGTCGACCACCGCCACGCCGTCCTTGATGCTGAGGGCGTGGAACATACAGGCATTGACGCAGTCGCCAAAGCCCAGACAGCCGAAGGAACAGGCCGTGGGACCGCCAGCCACGGCAGCCGCCGCGGCGCAGCTCTGGATGCCGTGGTACTCAAACCGCACACCGCAGTTTTTGCCGCCGTTGCAGGAGACAAAAGCCCGCAGGCTGGGGCGGTCGCTTTCCTCCGCGCCCATGATGCGGTTGATGGCATCGGCAGTCTTGTCGCCGCCGGGAGCGCACTTGTGAGTGGGCGCACCGTCCATGACGATGGCCTTGGCATAGTCGGCACAGCCGGCGTAACCGCAGCCGCCGCAGTTGGCGCCCGCCAGGCATTCGTTGATCTCGGCAATGCGGGGATCTTCATAAACGGCCATGAACTTGGAGGCAAGAACCAGAATGATACTGCCCGCCAGGCCCAGAACCGCCAGCACGATCACCGCAAAGACGATCGGGTTTGCTGTAATCATTATCCTCAAATCCCCCTTACAAGATCGCGTTGATGATGTTTTCGACCAGACCGCCGAAGCCCATGAAGCTCAGGGAAGTGATGGCCGCAGACACCAGCGTGATGGGCAGTCCCTTGAAGCTCTCGGGCGGGTCGGCGTTCTCCACACGCTGGCGCACGCCGCAGAACAGCACCATGGCCAGCAGGAAGCCGATACCGGCACCGGCAGCGCAGACCAGCGCCTCGGCAAAAGCAAAGCCGAAGCCGTGGGTTGCGATATCGCCGGAGTAGTCCTGCACCGCCAGAATGGTAACGCCCAGAACGCAGCAGTTGGTGGTGATCAGGGGCAGGTAAACGCCCAGAGCGCTGTACAGCGCGGGGATGTAACGCTTGAGGGTGATCTCAATGAGCTGGACCAGAACAGCGATGACCAGAATGAAGATAATGGTCTGCATGTAGCCCAGGTTGTTGGCATCCAGCAGGAACACCTGGATGGGGAAGGTCACGGCGGTGGCGATGAGCATGACGACGATGACCGCCATACCCATGCCCACCGAGGAATCCAGCTTCTTGGACACGCCCAGGAAGGGGCAGATGCCCAGGAACTGAACCAGCACGTAGTTATTGACCAGGATCATGCTGAAAAGGATGGTTGCAAAAGTTGCGATATTTTCGGCACTCACTGTTCAGCACCTCCTTCGTTGGCGGCCTTGGCGGTCTCCTGCTCTTCCAGAAGGACTTCGCCGCAGGTCTTGCGCTCGATGGGATGGTTGGTTTTCTTCTCGATCCAGACGCACAGCGCCATCAGGCAGCCGAAGACGAAGAAGCCGCCGGGGGCCTGGTTCATCAGCGTCATACGGTCGACGGAATCGGGAATGATCTGGATGCCCATCCAGCTGCCGTTGCCGATGATCTCGCGGATGGAGGACATGAGCACCATGGTCAGGATGTAGCCGATGCCCATGCCCAGACCGTCGAGAGCAGAATCCACAACGGTGTTTTTGCAGGCGAACATCTCGGCACGGCCGAGGATGATGCAGTTGACGACGATCAGTGCCAGGAAAACGCCCAGGGCGTCATACAGCTCCGGCACATAGGCCTGCAGCACCATCTGTACCACGGTAACGAAGGTTGCGATGATGACAATGTAGCAGGGCAGATGGACCTTGGCGGGAATGACCTTGCGCAGGGCGGAAATCACGATGTTGGAGCCCAGCAGAACGAACGTCATGGCCAGGCCCATGCCCAGAGCGCCGGAAACGGTGGTGGTGACGGCCAGAGCCGAGCAGCAGCCCAGGACCAGACGCAGGACGGGGTTTTCACGGATGATGCCGGCGGTAAATACACGCCATTTGCTTTGCTTTTCGGCCATTTATGCCACCCCCTTCAGCTCATTGTTGTAGCAGTCGATGGCCTGATTGACTGCAGTGAAAACGGCCTTGGAGGACACCGTCGCACCTGCGATGGCATCCACCGGGCTGCCCGCAGAGACCTGCTGGGAGCCGTCCCAGCCCACAAAGCCGGAGTAGAAGCTCTCCTCACCGGTCTTGGTGCCGATACCGGCGGTCTGAGTGGAGGCATCCACCTTGATGTTGGTGATGGTGCCGGTGGAATCAAAGGCCACATAGACGGTGACCGTCTTGCCGGAGTAGCCGCCGGCTGCGGACTTGACGGCCACGGCGCCGTCGGCAGTGTAGGCTGCGCCTTCCACGCCGTCGGTCTGGAGGGCTTCCGCCTCCACCTGGGTCAGGCTGTCGGCCTGGGTGCCCTCGGGAAGGACCTCAATGTAAGAGTTGAGGGTCTCGAGGCGGGTGTTTTCTTCAATAATGGGAGCCGTCATATCGTTGAGCACGGCCAGGATCGCGCTGCATACCACGCAGATCACAACCAGAACGATAACGGGAACCACCATGGTCTTGACCACGCTTTCCTGGGGCGCGGCGTTCTGTTTGTTTGCCATTATGCTGCCCCTCCCTTTCCGGCGGAGGCTGCGGCCGCCTGATTCTCTGCCTTTTTCTTGGGCTTGACACGGCCCAGAGGAATCTGATGGCCCCACTCGTTGAACCACGGGGTCAGCAGATTGCCCATGAGGATGGCGTAGCTCATGCCTTCATTCATGCTGCCGAAGTTGCGGATGAGGAAGGTGAGCAGGCCGATGACGATACCATAGATCAGCTTGCCCCGGGTGGTGAAGGGGCTGGTGACGTAGTCGGTGGCCATAAAGACGGCGCCGAACATCAGGCCGCCGGACAGGATCTCGGCCACAGCGGTGTGCAGATCGCCGGAGGCAATGAGGGTCAGCACAAAGACGGTGCCCACAATGCTGCCGGGAATGGCAAAGCTGATGGTGCGGGTGAACAGCAGGAAGGCCAGGCCCACCACAATGGTGAGGATGCAGGTCTCACCCAGCATGCCGCCGTGCAGGCCCAGGAACAGGTCCAACAGGCTGACGGTGGACTGATCCACGCTGCTGGAAAGGGGCGTGGCGCTGGCCAGGGCATCCACCGCCAGGTCGGGATAGACATAGGCGGTCATGCGGGAGGTAAAGCCCAAAAACAGAACGATACGTCCCACCAGAGCGGGGTTGGCCACGTTGTAGCCCAGGCCGCCGAACATCTGCTTGACGATGACGATAGCCACAAAGGCACCCACGATGCAGATCCACAGGGGCATGCCCACCGGCACGTTGAGGGCCAGGATGATGCCGGTGACCACGGCGGAGAGGTCCCCCACCGGGTTGCGCTTGTGCATCAGAAGGGTATAGAGATATTCAAAGCCTACACAGGCGGCGGTGGTCACGGCGACCACCAGCAGCGCGCGCATACCGAAAATGAAGGCCGACGCCACAACGGTGGGAAGCAGGGCAATGACCACGTTTCCCATCAGGCTGCGGTTGGAGGCGCTGTCCCGGATATGCGGTGAGGCAGTTACGATCAGGCGTTGTTCTTCCATCTGTCATTTACCTGCCTTTTCAGTTTTTTGTTTGAGATACCACGCCTTTGCCAGCGCCATGGTCTGGGAGACGGGGCGCTTGGCCGGGCAGGCGTAAGTACAGCTGCCGCAGGCGACGCAAAGGTCGATGCAGCGCTTCTGCAGAGCCTCAAAGTCCTTGTTTTTGAAGTTCTCGGCAATGATGACCGGCTCCAAGCCCATGGGGCAGGCTTCGATGCAGCGGCCGCAGCGGATGCAGGGGTCGGCCTCAGGCAGGGTGGCTGCCTTGCGGCTGAACAGCAGCAGGCCGTTATTCTGCTTGAGCACCGGGAAGTCGGCACTGGGAGAGGCGCCGCCCATCATGGGGCCGCCGAAGATGATCTTGCCCAGCTCCACGTCGGGCTTGATGCCGCCGCAGGCCTCGATGACATCCCGGTAGAGGGTGCCGATGGGCACTTCCACGTTCTGGGGCTTGACAACGGCGTCGCCGTCCACGGTGACGCGCTTGGAGACCAGCGGCATGCCGGTCTTGAGGTACTTGCCCAGGGTGGAGACGCTGGTCACGTTCATGACGACGCAGCCGCAGTCGGCGGGGATGCCCGCCTTGCCGGAGGGCGCCGTCTGGGGCACCTCCCGGCCGGTGCAGGTCTCGATGAGGGTCTTCTCAGCGCCCTGGGGGTAACGCATGGGCAGCGGCTTGACCGACACCCCCTGCATGTCCCGGGTCAGCGAGAACATCAGGTCGATGCACTCGGGCTTGTTGCGCTCGATACCAATAATACAGTTGGGAATGTTGCAGTACTTCATGACGGCAGTGATGCCCGAAATGATAGTGTCGCTGCATTCCAGCATTTCCCGTGCGTCGGTGGTCAGGTACGGCTCGCACTCGGCCGCGTTGATGATCAGCGTGTCGATGGTGTTGGCCGCCAGCTTGACGTGCGTCGGGAAACCGGCGCCGCCCACACCCACCAGACCGCAGTCCCGGATGGCAGCCAGCAGGCTGTCCTTGTCCGTGACCGTGGGCGGTGTGCAGGACGGGTCTACCGTCTGCTTTCCATCGGTCTTGATGGCTACGGCCTTGCATACGGCGCCGTTGACCATCCGCATCGTTGCCACATCCAGCACCGTGCCGGATACGCTGGAGTGGATGTTGGCACTGACAAAGCCGCCGGCCTTGCCGATGAGTGTGCCGACCATGACGGTGTCGCCTTTTTTGACGACGGGTTCCGCCGGTGCACCGATGTGCATCTGCATGGGAATGACCACGTGTTCCGGCACCGGCATCTGAACCGTTGCCAGACCGGCGGTGGCTTTCTCATGCGGCACCCGGGCGCCCTTTGCGGAACGCTTGAGTCCTTTCAGCATAAAAGCTCCTCCCCTGATTTTCCATGTTCCTGCCGCGCCGGGGGGCTGCGGCAAATGGTCTCGAATATTACACAAAAGTATTGTAACATCTTTGCCGCAGAAGTCAACAAAAAACCGCATAGCACGGCCTTTTGTCAAGGTTTTATCAATCATAGTCATACTCCGGACTTTCTGCCACGCGGGCATCCAGCCAACGGGCCAAAGCCTCCATTTTTGCGTAGCTGAGACGCCCGGTATCGGCCAGCGTTTTGACCAAAGAACGTACATCTCCATTGTATAAAACTTCCAAATGCTCTGCGGTAGCCGCACCACAGTAAGTCTCCCTGCGGACCAGCGGAGTGTACACATTTTTGTTCCCCAGCCGCTCGCTGCGGACAAATCTTTTTTTCTCCAGCCGCATCAAAAAATTCAAAAGAGTCGAATCCGCCCACCGGCAGGCGGCGGGCAGCCGTGCCCCGATCTCCCGCCGGGTGGCCGCTCGTCCGCAATCCCACAGGGCGCACATGACGCGCTCCTCACTGATCGGCAAAGTCTGCATGCCGCATTCCTCCCACATATGCCTATGATTTAGCAGATTTTATTTTACGTTTGCCGCAGATATTTTGTCAAGCGAGCGGATGTGACAAATTTCTCCCGTGTTTTTGGGCAATTTTTCAGTCTTGTTTTTTACGTTTGTCTTAGTTTGTGTGTTCAAATTGCGTACACTTGTGTCATTTGGCAGACATTTCCGCTTTTTGCCCCATTTTTTCGGCACAGTGCCGAAGGGTTTTCCATTGAGATTTTTTCGGGATGGCTCGTATAATACTGGTATGCGCTGACGGCGCAAGCATCCTGGCTGAGAGAGACAGGAAATTAGGGGAGGTTTTTTCCATGAATCGTGTATATAACTTCAGTGCGGGGCCCTCGATGCTGCCCGTACCCGTTTTGGAGCGTGCCCAGGCCGAACTGCTGGACTACCATGGTTCCGGCCAGAGCGTGATGGAAATGAGCCACCGCAGCAAATGGTTTGACGATATCATCAAAAACACCGAGGCATCCATCCGCCGTGTGCTGAAGGTCCCCGACAATTATAAGATCGGCTTTTTCCAGGGCGGCGCCACCCAGCAGTTTGCCATGGTTCCCCTGAACTTCATGACCACCGGCAAGGCCGACTATCTGGTCACCGGCAACTTCTCCAAGAAAGCCGCCGAGGAGGCCGCCAAGTTCGGCGAGGCCCGTGTGGTTGCCTCCAGCAAGGACCGCAACTTTACCTACATTCCCGATGTCAAGGCCATCGACTACGACGCCGATGCCAGCTATGTGCACATCTGCCAGAACAACACCATCTTCGGCACCCGCTTTGCGGAGGTGCCTGAGGTGGAGGGCCTGCCCCTGGTGGCGGACATGAGCTCGATGATCTTCTCCGAGCCGGTGGACGTGAGCAAGTACGGCTGCATCTACTTCGGCGTGCAGAAGAACGTGGCCCCCGCCGGCATGGCCATCGCCATTATCCGGGACGACATGCTGGGCAAGAGCGCCAAGAGCATTCCCGCCGCCAACATTCCCACCATGATGAACTACACCACCCTGCTGAACAAGGACAGCATGTACAACACCCCGCCCTGCTGGTGCATCTACATGACCGGGCTGGTCATGGACTATCTGGAGCACGACATCGGCGGTCTGGACGAGATGAAGAAGATCAACGAGGCCAAGGCCAAGGTGCTCTACGACTATCTGGACAGCCAGGACTTCTACACCAATCCCGTGGAGCACAAATACCGCAGCATGATGAACGTCACCTTCACCAGCCCCAACCCCGACATGGACAAGAAGTTCTGCGCCGCGGCCACCGAGGCGGGCTTCGTCAACCTGAAGGGCCATCGTCTGGTGGGCGGCATGCGCGCCTCCATCTACAACGCCATGCCGCCGGAGGGCGTGGACAAGCTGGTCGCTTTCATGGAGCAGTTCCGCAAGGAAAACGCCTGACCGCTGCCGTCCCTTATTCCGGGCATCTGATTCTAATATGTAAAATGAGGTGTATCGCCAATGTATACCATTAAAACGCTCAATGCCATCTCGCCGGTAGGCCTGGCCAAGCTGCCCGCCACCCAGTTCGAGGTGGACAACGACTCCCCCACCCCCCAGGGCATTCTGGTGCGCAGCGCCGACCTCCATGAGGTCCCCCTGCCCGACAGCCTGCTGGCCATCGCCCGGGCAGGCGCCGGTACCAACAACATTCCCATTGACAAGTGCACAGCGGCGGGCATCGTCGTCTTCAACACGCCGGGCGCCAACGCCAACGCCGTAGCCGAGCTGGTAGTGGGCGCCCTGGTGGCGGGCAGCCGCAACCTGCCCGATGCCATCGCCTGGGCTCAGAATCTCAAGGGCAGCCAGACCCTGGCCAAGGATGTGGAGAAAGGCAAAAAGCAGTTTGTGGGTCCCGAACTCCGGGGCAAAACGCTGGGCGTCATCGGACTGGGCGCCATCGGGTCCCGGGTAGCCAACGCCGCCGTTGCCCTGGGCATGGAGGTCCTGGGCTACGACCCCTACATCAGCATTGACGCCGCCTGGAGCCTGTCCCGCAGTGTGCAGCACTGCGTCTCTCTGGGCGACATGCTGCCCCGCTGCGACTATCTCACCGTCCATGTGCCTTACATGCCCTCCACCAAGCACACCATCAATGCCCAGACTTTGAGCATGTGCAAGGACGGCGTCCGGGTCTTCAACTTTGCCCGGGGCGAGCTGGTGGATACCACCGCCATGCTGGCCGCTCTGGAAAGCGGCAAGGCGGCCCAGTATTTCTGCGACTTCCCCAGCGACGAGCTGCTGGGGGTCAAGGGCGTCTACTGCACGCCTCACCTGGGCGCGTCCACTCCCGAAAGCGAGACCAACTGCGCCGTCATGGCCGCCACTGAGCTGAGCGATTACCTGAAAAACGGCAATATCCTGCACAGCGTCAACCTTCCCGACGTGCAGCAGCCCCGGGCAGGCGGCCGCCGCATCTGCATCATCCACAAAAATGAACCCGGCGTCATCTCGGCCATCACCGGCATCCTGACCAATGCCAACCTCAACATTGAGAACATGGTCAACAAGGGCAAAAAGGATGTGGCCTACACCATGCTGGATGTCACCGGTACCATCGCCGACAGCCTGACCGAGCAGCTGTCCGGCATCGACGCGGTCATCCGCGTGCGCATCCTGTAACCATCTCCCGGCATTGCACAGCAAAAGGCGGCGGAATTTGCTTCCGCCGCCTTTCCTGATGTCCGCCTCAGCGGGTGTAGTGCGAGACCATACGGTCCAGATCTGCCAGCGTCTTTTCGGCGCCGCGGGCCATGCGGTGCACCGTCTTGCGGATCTGACGGTTATCCCGTGTGGCGGCGTACATCACGGCGGCACCGGCCGCCATACCAGCGGCCACCGCCACAGCCTGTCCCATACCCATAGTGGATTTCATCCGGTTTTCCCCCTTTCGACGAGCGTTGCCTTTAGTTTGCCTTGCCGTTTTGCCGTTATACCTGCCCGTACAAAAATTTCGACAGTCCTGCCGCCCGGTTTCGCCCCTTTCCCCGGCAAAATCCCCATTCGCCGGGATACGCCTTTTTTTGTCAGGCCGGATGTGGTAAAATCGTGTCAGATTTCCCGGGGAGCGTCAGGCATCGACAGGCCGCGCTCTCCCCGTTTTTCACCAAACCTGCACAGAAAAGAGCGTTGCCCCATGATATCCGCCCCCAAAACCGTCCTCTGCATCCACGATCTGCCCGGCTTCGGGCGGGCCAGTCTGTCGGTCATCCTGCCGGTGCTGTCCGCCCTGGGCGTCCAGCCTGTGGCCCTGCCCACCGCCGTTCTCTCCACCCATACCGGCGGTCTGGGCACCCCCGCCCGCCTGTCCAACCCCGGCTACGGTCCCGCCGCCCTGGCCCACTACAAGCGGCTGGGCATCCGGTTTGACTGCATCTACTCCGGCTATCTGGCCGATGCCGGGCAGGCCCATCTGGTCCAGCAGGCGCTGGAGCTCTGGCCCGACGCCCTGGCCATCGTTGACCCGGTGCTGGGTGACCACGGCAAACTGTACAGCGGCCTTTCCGACGACATGATTCCCGCCATGCGGGGGCTCTGCGCCCGGGCCGGGCTCATCCTGCCCAACCCCACCGAGGCCGCCCTGCTGCTGGGGGATGTGCCTTCCGCCTCCCCCAGCCTGGAGATCGTGGCCCAGCAGGCCGCCCGCCTGACCACCCTCTGCCCCCAGGTGGTGGTGACCGGCGTGCCCGCCGGGCAGCGTTCCATCGCCTGTGTGGGCGCTCAGCGGGACGGCGGCGGATTTGTGAGCCGGTCCTCCTTCATTCCCCGGCTCTACCACGGCACGGGGGACATTTTTGGCGCGGTGGTGGCCGGCAAGATGATGCAGGGCAACGTCACCGAGGCCGCCGTGCAAACCGCCGCCGCCTTTGTCATCGAGTGCATCCGGGCCACGCCGGAGGGCGCCGACGAGCGGCTGGGCGTCTGGCTGGAACGGGCTCTGCCTCTTTTGAACTCCGACCGGGAAGGCCCCCTCTCCCCGGTACGCAGGGGTTACCCGGAATGACCCTGCGCCATGCCGGACGGGCGCCAATGATTACATATTGTACATTTCAATTATTTTATAACAGAAATTCATGGATTTTCGGTGTGCTGCGGGCCAAAAGCCCGCAGTTTTGCCGTGGGGAAGTTCCAAATCAAGGATGGGAAAGGATTCTTTTATGCCTGTACTGAATATCGTATTGGTGGAGCCGCGCATTCCCCAGAATGCGGGCAACGTGGCACGCACCTGCGCCGTGACCGGCGCCCGCCTGCATATGGTGGGGCCCATGGGATTTACCATTGACGACCGCAAACTCAAGCGCGCCGGGCTTGACTACTGGCACCAGCTTGATATAACATATTATCGGGATTACGCCGACTTTTTAGGGAAAAATGTCGGACCGTTTTTCTACTTCACCTCCAAGGGCCTGCACCGGCACACCGATGTCAGTTATCCCGACGGCGCGTACCTGGTGTTCGGGCGGGAGGATGCCGGTCTGCCGGAATCGCTGCTGGTGCAGCATCCCGAATCCTGCGTGCGTATTCCCATGCGCCATGGCGAGCGCTGCCTGAATCTGTCCAATTCGGTGGCCGTCGGCGTGTATGAAGCGCTGCGGCAATGGGATTTTGCCGAGCTTGAGACCCACGGACAGTTGACCAATTACGAATGGAAGTGACACGGATATGAGTAAAGTAGCATTTTTGACCGACTCCAGCTGCGACATTCCCGCCGATCTTGCCGAAAAATACGGGATCGAGATCGCCTGCTTCCCCATCAACCTGGAGGGGAAGGAATACATCGAGCGCCGCGATATGACCAACGATGAGTTTTATGAGATGATGCGGGAGGCGAAAGGCGTGCCCACCACGGCGGCCATCACGCCCCTGCAGTGGCTGGAATACTATACCCGCTTTGCCGACGAGGGCTACACCGATCTGGTCCATGTGACCATCAATGCCGGCGGCTCCAGCACCAACCAGAATGCCCATGCCGCCGCCCACATGCTGGCCGAGGAACGCCCCGACTGCCAGATGAAGATCCGCATTATCGACAGCCACACCTATTCCATGGTGTTCGGCTGGTATGTCTGCGAGTGCGCCCGCAAGGTGCGCAACGGGGCCTCGGTGGCCGACGCCGTGCTGGAGATGGAGGAAAAGTTCGCCCGCGTGGAAGTCTGCCTGGCCGCCTACACCCTCAAGCAGATGAAAAAGTCCGGCCGCATCTCCGCCGCTGCCGCCTTTGCAGGCGAGCTGCTGGGCCTGCGCCCCATCATCAGCCTGAACGACGGTATCTCCCATGTGGAGGCCAAGGTCCGGGGTGACGCCGCCGTGCCCCCGGCCATGCTCAAATGGGTGAAATCCCGGGTGGAGAACATGAAAGATACCCCCTACATGGTGGCCTACACCGCCTCCACTGCCCGCCGGGACGAGCTGGTCAAGCTGTGCAAGAAGGAGTTCGGACATGCGCCGCTGTGCACCTTCCAGCTGGGCGGTGCCGTCAGCGCCAACACCGGTCCCGATGCCGTGGCTGTCATTTTTGAGGGCAAGCCTCGCCGTCTGTGCGACTACGCGCCCTCTCTGCCGTAAGATATCCGGCTTTCCGGCCGTCTGCCCTGTCCCTTCAAAGGGGACGGCAGGCGGCCGTTTTTTTGTTCCCCGGCAGGGCTGCCCCCTTGTAACCCCGCGGAAAGTTTGCTATAATGACGATTTGTTGAGCAACTTAGGATTTTAGGCTCCGCCCCTTCCCCTGCGGGAAACGGGCGACAAACCGACGCAAGGCTGGCGGTCTTGCGAACGGTCAAAATCTATCCGCCGGAGTGTATTTATGTTGTATTGGATTTTTCTTTGTGTCGTTGTTCTGATCGCCGTCGCCGCGGGTGTCCGCCTGGCCATGGACCGCAAGTCTTCCAAGCCTTCCACCACCCGCACCGCGCGGGTGGCCATGGTAGCAGCCGTGTATGTGGTGCTTTGCCTGGTGCTGGCTCCCTTCTCTTTCGGGGCCATCCAGGTCCGCGTGGCGGAAATCCTGACCCTGATGCCCATTTTCGGCGCTGAGTACATCGCTGCCGTGACGGTGGGATGCTTCCTGTCCAACCTGATGGGCGTTGCCATGGGCACCACCGCTGCGGTGGACATCGTCTTCGGCACGGTTGCCACCCTGCTGGCCTGCCTGGTCACCTACCAGCTGCGCAATATCCGCTGGAAGGGCCTGGCCATCCCCGCTTCCATCCCGCCGGTCATCTTCAACGCCCTCATCGTAGGCCCCGAGATTGCCATCTTTTTCTCGGACTCTCCGGCGACGCTGCCGCTGATTGCCTGGAACGCTTTCACCGTCGGCGTGGGCGAGGTCATCAGCTGCATGATCCTGGGCGTGCTCTTTGCCCGGATCGTGGAATCCACCCCGGCACTGCTCAAGGCCGTGCGTGCATGACCTGAGTTTTTCATCTGCACTGTTTATTTTAAGGTGGTGATCTTCCGATGAAGACGGATCTGGTCCTGTGGGACTGGAACGGCACCCTGCTCAACGACGTTTCTCTCTGCCTGGACGCGCTCAACCGTCTTTTGGCCCGCTTCGGGTATTCCCAGCGGTATGACCTGGATGGCTACCGGAAGATCTTCGGCTTCCCGGTGGAGGAATATTACCTTCGGGCCGGGTTTGATTTTTCCCGCAACAGCTTTGACGAGCTGGCCAAAAGCTATATGGCCGACTACACCCCCGCCAGCGTTGCCTGTCCCCTGACCGACGACGCACGCCCTACCCTCGACCGCCTGCACCAGGCCGGGCTGCGGCAGGTCATCCTGTCCGCCTCCCCCATCGACACGCTGCAGCGGCAGACTGCCGAGCGCGGTGTGGCCGATTGTTTTGATACCATGCTGGGGCTGGGCGACATCTATGCCAAGAGCAAGGTGGAGCTGGGGCTTTCCTATCTGGAGCGCAGCGGCTTTGACCCTGCCCGGGCTGTCATGATCGGGGATTCCACCCACGACTATCAGGTCGCCAGAGCTTTGGGTGTGGAATGCATCCTGTACAGCGGCGGGCATCAGTCCGCCCAGGTGCTGGCGGCCACCGGGGCCCCGGTGGTGCCCACCCTTACCGCTGCCGCCGACCGCATTCTGGCCGGGCAGGCAGCCAACTGAATCCCATCACATTTCGGCGCGGCGGCATGTTGGCTGCCGCGCCTTTTTGGAGGAATTTTCCATGACCGACCGTGTAAAGGGTTCCATTCTGGCCTTCGGCGGAGCTGCCTGCTGGGGGTTGTCCGGCTGTACGGGGCAGTACCTGTTCACTTATGAGGGCATGAGCGCCACCTGGCTCACCCCCATTCGCCTGCTGCTGGCCGGGCTGATCCTGTGCGGGTATTACTGCATCCGTGACCCCAAACTGCTCATTGCCCCCTGGCGTTCCCGCCGGGAAACCGTGGACCTTTTGATCTACGGTCTGGCCGGCGTCAGCTGCTGCCAGCTGATGTACTTTATGACCATAGACCAGTCCACGGCAGGCATGGCCACCATTTTGCAGAATGTCTCCCCCGCCATGATTCTGGTGGTCACCTGCCTTCTGGCACGGCGGATGCCGAAGCCCTTTGAGCTGGCCTCCATCCTGCTGGCCATGCTGGGCGTCTTTCTGCTGACCACCCACGGCAGCCTGACCGGGCTCGCCATCTCGCCGGGGGCTTTCCTGACCGGCATGCTCAGCGCTGTCTGCGTGGTCATCTACACCATGTGGCCCAAACAGCTGCAAAGCCGCTATCCCACCCCCATGCTTCAGGGCTGGGCCTTTCTTATGGGCGGCGCGCTGTTCTGTCTGCTGTTCCGTCCGTGGGAGTCGGGATATGTCCCGGGTCCCGTGGGCGTGCTGGGCATCGCCGTCGTCGTCTGTGTGGGCAACCTGCTGGCTTTCTGCTGCTACATGCAGGGCGTCAAACTCATCGGCCCCCAGCGCAGCAGCCTGTACACCTTTGCCGAGCCCGCCACCGCCGCACTCATCTCCACCCTGGCCCTGGGCTCCCCCTTTACCCTGTGGGATGCTCTGGGTTTCGGCTGCATCTTCGTCATGCTGGTGCTGCTGTCCGCCGGGGCAGGGAAACCTGCCCCCCAGCCGCAGCATTCTGGGGTCCAGAGCTGAGAGGGCAGACCTTTTCTTTTCCTGTCTTGCCGGATGCGCAGCCTGACGGGCAGTCAGAAACCATTCCTGAAATACCATCGCATCCCCGTTTTTTCACACCCGCGCAGGTTTGACAGCATTGCCTGCGCGGGTGTATTATATTAGAGTGTGTATCCAGCGCCGTTTTCCGGCGCTTTGCAGGGCGGAATTTTGCCGCTGCTGCGATGACATTTTCTAATTCAGTCAGAACAGGTGTGTGCTTATGTCCTTTATTGAAAAGCTGTTCGGGAACTTCTCGGACAAGGAACTCAAACGCATCCGTCCCATTGCCCAGAAGGTGGAGGCGCTGGACGAAGAGATGCAGAAGCTCTCCGACGCCGAACTGCGGGCCAAGACCGACGAATTCCGGGAACGCCTGAAAAAAGGCGAAACCCTGGACGAGCTGCTGCCCGAGGCCTTTGCCGTCTGCCGTGAGGCCGACTGGCGTGTGCTGGGCCTGAAACCCTACCCCGTGCAGATCATCGGCGGCATTGTGCTGCACCGCGCCTGCATCGCCGAGATGCAGACCGGTGAAGGCAAGACCCTGGTGGCTACCATGCCGGTCTACCTCAACGCCCTCACCGGCGAGGGCGTCCACGTGGTCACCGTCAACGACTATCTGGCAAAGCGCGACAGCGAGTGGATGGGCAAGGTCTACCGCTTCCTGGGCCTGAAGGTGGGCCTGGTGGTCCACGATGTGCCCGCCGCCGAGCGCAGGAAGGCCTACGAGGCCGATGTCACCTACGGCACCAACAACGAGTTCGGTTTTGACTACCTGCGCGACAACATGGTGGTCTACAAAGCCAATATGGTCCAGCGCGGCCATGCCTACGCCATCGTGGACGAGGTGGACTCCATCCTCATCGACGAGGCCCGTACTCCCCTGATCATCTCCGGCAAGGGCGAGGACTCCAGCGTCATGTACAAGCGCGCCGACGACTTTGCCAAGACGCTGAAGAAGAGCGTCATCGTCGAGCTGGAAGACAAGATGCAGGCCGAAGAACAGGTGGACGGCGACTACGTGGTGGACGAAAAGCGCAAGACCGCCACCCTGACCGAGAGCGGCATCCAGAAAGCCGAAGCCTGGTTCCAGGTGGACAACCTCTCCGACGCCGACAACATGAGCCTGCGCCACTATATCGACCAGGCCATCAAGGCACGGGGCGTCATGCACCGGGATACCGACTACATCGTCAAGGACGGCGAGGTCATCATTGTCGATGAGTTCACCGGCCGTCTGATGTACGGCCGCCGCTACAACGACGGTCTGCACCAGGCCATCGAGGCCAAGGAAGGCGTCAACGTGGCCGCCGAGAGCAAGACCCTGGCCACCATCACCTTCCAGAACTACTTCCGCATGTACAAGAAGCTGTCCGGCATGACCGGTACCGCTTCCACCGAGGCCGACGAGTTCAGCGAGATTTACGGCCTGCAGATCGTCAGCATCCCCACCAACAAGCCCCGGGCCCGACAGGACCTGCCCGACAGCGTCTACAAGACGGTGAACGGCAAGTACCGCGCTGTCATCGAGCAGGTGGCCGAATGCCATGCCAAGGGCCAGCCCGTCCTGGTGGGCACCGTCAGCGTGGAAAAGAGCGAGACCCTCTCCCGCATGCTCAAGGCCAAGGGCATCCCGCACAACGTTCTGAACGCCAAGCAGCATGAGCGTGAGGCCGAGATCGTCGCCCAGGCAGGCCGTCAGGGCGCCGTGACCATCGCCACCAACATGGCCGGCCGTGGTACCGACATCATGCTGGGCGGCAACATTCCCTACATGGCCAAGGCTGCCCTGCGCAAGGAGCTTTTGAAAAAGCTTACCGCCGACAAGGACGCCGAGGAGGCAAAGCGCAAGGCGGAGCGCGCCGCCGCCAAGGCAGCGGGTCAGCCCCTGCCCGAGGCCGCTCCCCTGCCCGATGTGGAGACTCGTCTGGACATGCTGCTCACCGAGGCAGACGGCCACGCCGACACCGACGACGCCGACATTCTGGCTGCCCGCAGCCGCTTTGACGAGCTGTGCGCCCAGTTTGAGCCCGAGGTCAAGAAAGAAGCCGAGGCGGTGCGCGCCGCAGGCGGCCTGTTCATCATCGGCACCGAGCGCCACGAGTCCCGCCGTATCGATAACCAGCTGCGCGGCCGTGCCGGCCGTCAGGGCGACCCGGGTTCCTCCCGCTTCTTCCTGTCGCTGGAGGACGACCTGATGCGCATCTTCGGCGGCGAGCGGGTGCAGGGCCTGATGAACACCATGGGTCTGGATGAGGATACCCCCATCGAGAACAAGCTCATCACCAACACCATCGAGAGCGCCCAGAAAAAGCTGGAAGCCTCCAACTTTGCCGTCCGTAAGCAGGTGCTGCAGTACGACGATGTCATGAACCAGCAGCGCGAGATCATCTACAAGGAGCGCCGCATGGTGCTGGACGGAGAGGACATCTCCGACAAGCTCCACGCCATGATGAAGGAGAGCATCGACGAGTCCTGCAAGGCCTATCTGGTGGGTGAAACGGTGGACGAGTGGGACTTTGCCGCTCTGCGCCGCCACTACATGAACTGGCTCTGCCTGCCCACCGACTTCCAGTATACCGTGGAAGAGAAGAACTCCCTCAAGCGGGAGGACATCTCCAAGATGCTCTACGACCGGGGCATGAACATTCTGGAAGCCAAGGAGAAAAAGTACGGCAGCAAGCTCATGCGTGAGCTGGAGCGCATCTGCCTGCTGAAAAACGTGGACGCCAAGTGGATGGACCACATCGACAACATGGACCAGCTGAAACAGGGCATGGGCCTGCGCAGCTACGGCCAGCACGACCCCATCGTGGAGTACCGCATCGAGGGCTTTGCCATGTTCGATGAGATGGTGGCCAACATCCGGGAGGACGCCGTCCACATGCTGCTGACCATTGAGGTCCGCCGCCCCGAGGTCCAGCCTCAGCGGGAGCAGGTGGCCAAGCCCACCGGTGAGGGTGCTCCCACCCGCCCCGGCGCCAAGGGCAGCGCTCCCATCCGCGTGACAAAAATCGGCCGCAACGATCCCTGCCCCTGCGGCAGCGGCCTGAAATGGAAAAAGTGCACCTGTAAAGAATACCATCCCGACCTGCGCTGAGTCCGCAGGCGGGAAACACGGCGCAGGCACGGCCATTCCGGCCGCGGGCCTGCGCCGCATTTTATCTTTGCCGCACACCGCAACGCCAAAACAAAGGAGATTGCAACACAATTCCATGCAGGAACTACGCTATGCTTTCCGTCAGACCATTCCCGTTCTGTGCGGATACCTGTTTTTGGGGCTGGCTTTCGGTCTGCTCATGCAGCAGGCCGGGTACGGCTGGCCCTGGGCTGTGCTGACCAGCGTCATCGTCTACGCCGGGTCCATGCAGTTTGTGCTGGTGGGGATGCTGGGCGGCGGCTTTGCCAGCCTGCTGTCGGTGGCGCTGACCACCCTGTCGGTGAACAGCCGCCACCTGTTTTACGGTCTGTCCTTTCTCGAGACCTTCCGCAAGATGGGCAAGGCCAGACCCTACATGATCTTTTCCCTCACCGACGAAACCTACTCTCTGCTGTGCAATCTGCACCCGCCCAAAGCGCTCAACGCCGACCGGGTGCGGCTGTATATCGCTCTGCTGGACCATCTGTACTGGGTGGCGGGCAGCGCCGCCGGGGCGGTTTTGGGCAGTGTGCTGCCCTTTGACCTTACCGGCATCGACTTTGCCATGACCGCCCTCTTCGTCGTCATCTTTGTGGAACAGTGGTGCGCCGCAAAAAACCATCTGCCCGCCCTGGCGGGGGCTGTGTTTGCCCTGCTGTGGCTGGTCATTCTGGGCCCCGACCGCTTTCTGCTGCCCGCCCTGGTCTGCACTGTGCTGGCACTGTTGCTGGGCCGGGGGATGCTTCCGGCCCAATCCGAGGAGGTGGATGCTCCGTGACTGCTTTCCTCCCCGACCTGGCGATCCTGCTGGTGGCCAGCCTCTGCACCATTCTGGTTCGGGCACTGCCCTTTGTGCTCTTCGGCCGCAGCGGCAGCCCGGGACGTACCGTCCTCTATCTGGGCCGGGTATTGCCCGCCGCCGTCATGGCCATCCTGGTGGTATACTGCCTGCGGTCCACGGCATTTACTTCGGCGGCCGGTTTTGTCCCCCAGCTGGCGGCCTGCCTTCTGGTGGCGGCGCTGCATTTGTGGAAGCGCAACACCCTGCTCAGCATTGCAGGCGGTACGGCGGTTTATATGCTGCTCATCCGTCTGCTGTGACATCAAATTGGAGGATTTTCTGCCATGAAAGCTCATATCCATCAGGACCCCCGGGCCCTGCTTCTGTGGGGCATCTTCCCCGAAACACCCGGCTGCGACGAACTGCTTCGCCGCGCCGCCGCCTTCCGCCTGAATCCCCGCTTTGTGGGGGCTGCCGACTTTGACACCACCATCGGCGACCTGTGCGCGGGCAAGGCCTCCGTCCCCGTGCAGAACCTGCCTGACCCGCTGCCTCTGGCCGACACCCGCGCCATGATCGTGGGCGGCCTGCGCTATGACAATGGCGATCTCAACGCCTGGCTGGATGCCGTCAAAAAGACCGGCCTGACCTTCCCCGTGCGGGCGGCCGTCACCCCCACCAGCGCCGCCTGGACGCTGGGACATCTGCTGGAGGAGCTTTCCGCCGAGCATGCCGCCCTGGGCTCCTCCCAGGCAGAGCAGGCACAATGAGGGGGCGGGCGTTCCCCAGAGCAGCCGTGTCTGTGTCCCTGGCTGCCCTGATGCTGACTGGCCTGACCGGGTGCGATACCCGGCAGAAGTACCAGGCCACCTATTTTGATATGTTTGACTCGGTGATCCGGGTCACCGCCTACTGCGACAGCGAGGCCGAATGGGAGAGCCAGTCCCAGGCGCTGCACGACGACCTGATGCGCTACCATCAGCTCTTCGACAATTACCAGAGCTACGACGGCGTGACCAACCTGTACACCCTCAACGCCGGGGCGGGCGGCGACGCCGTCGCAGTGGATGACGACCTCTTTGCCCTGCTGCAGGAGGGCAAGGAAATGTACGTTTTGACCGACGGCCGCTGCAACATTGCGGCGGGAGCGGTCCTGTCCCTCTGGCACGATGCCCGGGAGGCGGAAGTGCCCTCCCTGCCCGACGATGCCGCTTTGCAGGAGGCCGCCCGGCACTGCTCCATGGACGACCTGATTCTGGACGAGACGGCCAAAACCGTCCGTCTGGCCGACCCGGAAATGAGCATTGACGCGGGCAGTCTGGCCAAGGGCTGGGCCATCGAGGCCGCCGCCAAAGCTGCCGAGGCCAGAGGGCTCACCAGTGCCCTCATCGACGCAGGCAGCAACATCCGGGCCATCGGCACCCACGCCGACGGCAGTCCCTGGGTAGCGGGCGTCACCGCTCCCTGGGACGAGGATTCCGCAAGCCTTATCGAGGTGCCTCTGGCCTCGGAACAGTCGCTGGTCACCAGCGCCGACACCCAGCGCTATTTTGAGGTGGACGGGGTGCGGTACTCCCATCTCATCGATCTGGAGACCCTCTACCCTGCCCGGTATTTCCGCAGCGTGTCGGTGCTATGCTCCGACGGCGGACTGGGCGATGCCCTGTCCACCGGCCTCTACTGCATGCCTCTGGAGGAGGGCCAACCCCTGGTGGACAGTCTGGACGGCGTGGAGGCCATCTGGTATTCCGCCGACGGCCAGACCGTCGTCCGCACCGACGGCTTTCCCTCCTGACCATTTCTTTTTGCAAAACAACGTCCCCGGATCGACCGCCTGTCGGCGGAGGATTCGGGGACGTTTGGTATTTCGGGGTTACTCGGTCTTATCCAGCTCCCGCTGGATCAGTGCATTGGCAATGGTGAATGCCTCGATTCGGCGCCGGGCCAGGGTGAGCTGGGATTTGTAGCGGCCCGGCTCCTCCTTTGCCTCAAAGGTGCGGACGACCTCCCGCAGCTTGTGCAGGGTGGAGTCGATCTGACGCCTGGCCTCGGTCAGCTGTTCTCTGGAATAGTTCATACCGTCACTCCGTTCAGATTTCGCCTTTCCATACACGGGCCAGAATATCCTTAAGCACCAGCACCGCGTCGGTGGCGCTGTAGCCGTAGTCCACATGCAGCCGCGTCAGCATCTCCCGCAAGGCAGGGGCATAATCCTCAATGCAGACCTTCTCCCCATAGGTGGCCAGCACCGGATATCGCTTGCTCCACACCCGATTCCAGTTGATCTTGGCCTGGGCCTCCTCGCTGACGCTGTCGATCATCTGTTCCACCTGCTGTTCGTCGGCGTCAAACTGGATCAGTTCGTCCAGCGTCATGTGATAAAGCATCGCCAGCCGCTTGGACTGCCGGATATCCGGCAGAGTCTCGTCGGTCTCCCATTTGGAAATCGTCTGGCGGCTGACCCCCAGCACTTCGGCCACATTTTCCTGGGAAAGTCCGCTCTTTTTGCGGGCCTGATACAGGTTGCTTCCCAATTGCATATGTCTTCCCTCCTGTCGCATGGTATCCACAGTATACCGGGCCGCAGGGCAAAAATCCACCATCCAAACCCGGCATTTATGCCCGTTTTGTTAACAGTCCGCCCGCGGCATGCTATACTGAAAGCATACCAAGGAGGTGTTTTGCCGTGAAGCAAACGGAGTATCAGGCCGCCGCCCGCTATTGGGAGGAGAAGGATGCCCACAGCATCCGGATGGAGCCCGCCGCCCTGAAGCAGGCCATGGAGGCCTACATTCTTTCCCACAACACCTGTGCGCTGGCCACCGGCGCCGGGGATTTTGTCCGCTGCACTCCCATTGAGTACAGCTACCACGACGGTTGTTTCTGGATGTTTACCGAGGGCGGCAGGAAATTTGCAGGGCTGGAACGCAATCCCAACGTCTGCCTGGCCATCTTTGACGGGTATCAGGGCTTCGGCAGCCTGCACGGGATGCAGGTCACCGCCCGGGCCGAGGTGGTGGAGCCCTTCAGCCCGCGGTACAATGCCCACGCCCAGTTCAAAAAGATTCCGCTGACGGCCCTGAAAAAACTGGCCAGCCCCATGCATCTGCTTTGCATACACCCTGTCCGCATCGAGTTTCTCAGCTCAGACTTCAAGGAACAGGGCTATTCCTCCCGGCAGATGCTGGAGTGGGACCAGTAAGGGCCTTACTCACTCTCCCCTGTGCTGCCGGAGGATAAAGTACACCATCACCCCAAAGGTGCCGACAGCCCCCGCCAGACAGGGAAAGTAAATCACCTGGGGAAGCTGCGCCTGCGCCGGGTGACTGAGCACACACAGCACCACGAGAATCGCCAGCGCTGCGGCACTGAGCAAAATGCCCAATGGGTTGAGATTTTCCTTCGGTTCCAGATCGTTTTCCCAGCTTTGGCGGCGTTCCAGCTCCTGCAGCAGCCGATCGGCGTCCTCCACATCCCCAGCCACAAAGAAGGTCCGCAGCGCACTGTGACCGCCGGGCCGGCGCACCCGGCAGCGAACCACATACTCGGTGCGGTGTTCCCGGATGGTCTCCACCCGGCGGATCTCATCCGCGGCCGCGGGCAGAAAGGGCTTTTCCTCCAGTTTCCGCAGAAGCGCCTGGGTTCTCAAGGTTCCTTCCGCATAGGCAAGCACATTCCGTGCGCTGCCGGCCAGATCGGCGGCCTGCAGCCCGTAGAGTTTTCCCTCTGCCGTAAGCACAAAGACGGTACCGTCCTGTGCGGTGCGTTTTCCCAGCCGCAGCCCCAGCCAGGTTCCCAGAACCGTGACCCCCAGGCAGAGAATCAGGGAGAACGCCTCCCGCGGCAGACCGGCCTGAAACATCAGCAGCACGCCGCCCGCCACCAGCAGAAGCATCAGCGCCACAATGCCGAAAATGCCGCCCATGGTGCGCCAGGCATACCGGCTTTTTCTGCTTGTGCTGCCGGTCATCCAGATTTTTTTGACGGTCATGGAATCTTCCTTTCCGTGGGAGACGGGGCAGTTTTCCTCCCGTTTTTTTGGTGTTCCCGTATATCCAGTATATTTCGGCCAAAACAGAAACGCAATGCATTTGTTCCGGCTCAGTCAAGGCGCAACTTGTAGATGTGGCAGCCGTCCTCCCGCCCTGCATACACAAAGTGGTTTTGCAGGGCGATGGCCCTCGTGGCCTGCTGGGCAGGGACGCACTCCAGCACCAGTGTGCGGGTACTGCCCCGTGCCTCCTCGATAAAGGCTTCCGTCAGTTCCCGGGCATAGCCCTTGTGCCAGGCATCCCGGCAAAGGACCCACCCCAGTTCCCAGGCATCCCGGCCGTAAGGATGCCAGATCACGTATCCCGCAAAGGTCCTCGCTCTGGTTTCCACCGCCAGAATTTGGGGCGGCGAGCAAAGCCCCGCCCGCACCAGAAAGTCCTCCGCCTGCCGTCGGGTGTAGGGCGGCTCCAGAAAGCGCATAACCTCCGGGTCCGACAGCAGCCGGTACAGAGCGTCGGCATCGTCCTGCCGAAACCTCCGGATACGCAGCCGTTCTGTTTCCATCCGTCTTTGCCTCCGCAAACGATTTTTCTCAGTATAGCATACGCCTTGTTTTTGAGGAAAGTGTTTCCCTCCGCCGTACGGATGCCACGTCAATTTAGACAAAGAGAGCCCCTGTTTTTACCACAAAACCGAGATTTTTTCTCTCTTATTGAAAATGCTTTTCCGGGCATGGTATGCTGTTTTTGTAAATACCCCGCAAAGGAGGATTTTCATGGAAAACGAGATGGAACTGGACAATATCATTACCCTTCAGGATGAAAACGGCGAGGACGTTCGTTTTGAATTTCTGGACCTTGTGGAATATGCTGGCAACGAGTATGTTGTGCTGCTGCCGGTGGAGGACGACGACGGTCAGGTGGTCATCCTTCAGCTGGAGGAAAGCGACGACGATGAGGTGGAAAACTACGTCGGCGTGGACGATGACGAAACCCTCAACGCCATTTTTGCAATTTTCAAGGAAAAGTTCAAGGACGAGTTCAAATTTGAGGATTGATCTTTCCGGGCATTGGCCCCTGTTTTACCTATGACAAAGCCTTCCGCACGGGGTTGCCGCACGGAAGGCTTTTCTGCTTGTTTGATGCTTGTCTGCCGGGGCGCTCCGCTCAGAACAGCCGTTTTCCCGCCGCATATTTGGCACAGGGACGGCCGTCCGAAAGGTAGACCACCCGTTCCAGGCGCTCAGCCAGAGTGCAGTCCCGGGTGGTGGGCAGCTCTGCGTCGTCCATGACCACTGCGTCAAAGTCATACCCGGGCTCAAAGCTGCCCACCTTGCCGAAGAAGGCGCCGCCGCCCTTGGTGGCCATATAGAAAGCCTCCGGCAGCGTGAGAGCCGGTGTGTCCTGATCCACCAGCCGCCAGCGCAGCTTGGAGGATTGGATGGCATCGGTCATGGCCCGGAAGATGGACAGGTGTGCCCCGCCGGCCACATCACTGCCCAGGCCGACTTTCTGCCCCTCCTTCAGATAGTTCTTGACGGGGGCAATACCGGAGGAAACGTTGATGTTGGACTGGGGACAGTGGGCAATGAAAACGCCGTTTTCTTTCATGAGAGCCCGTTCCTCCTCCCCGCTCCAGACACAATGGGCCATGACGGTGGGGCAGTCCCCGCCGAACAGCCCGGCCCGGGCGTAGGCCTCGCCGTAAAAGCGGGTATCTGGACAGAGCTCCGACACCCAGCGGATCTCGGACAGGTTTTCCGACAGGTGAGACTGCATGGCAGTGCCGAACTCCCGCTGCAGGCGGCCCAGCCCTGCCATAAGCTCGTCGGTACAGCTGGGGATAAAGCGGGGCGTGAGCATGGGACGCACCAACGTGAACGCCCGGCTCTGCTCCAGCCAGAGACGGGTCTCTTCCAGCGACTGTTCCGTTGTCTCCCGCAAAATATCCGGACTGTTGCGGTCCATATTCACCTTGCCCACATAGCAGGGCAGTCCCGCCTGTTCCAGCTGTTCCATCAGTACCAGCGCAGCCGGACGGTGCAGCGTGGCAAAAATACAGGCCCGTGTGGTGGCACTTCTGGTCAGTGCATCGGTAAAGATCCCGTAGGCCCGGCGGGCATAACTCAGGTCCGCAAAGCGGCTTTCCTCCGGGAAGGCATTGCACTCCAGCCAGTCCAGCAATTCCATATCCATGCCCAGACCCCGGTAGGCGTACTGGCTGGCATGGACATGCAGGTCCACCAGACCCGGCAGGATCAGTTTATCCCCGTAGTCCTCCACCCGAATGCCCTGCCAGCGCCGGGGCAACCCGTCAAAAATCCCGGCCACTTTGCCGTCCTCGCAAACCAGATAACTGTGGGGATGCAGTTCCAGTTTGCCGCATTCGGGGGTGTATATGATATTGCCCTTAAGGGCAAAGGTCTTTTCTTGCATAATCGGGCTCCTTTGCTTTCAGATCTCCTCCCGCCCCGGCAAAGGGCGCCGTTGGGGAAGACAGCCGCACCATATTGTAACGGAAAGCGCCGAAAAGCACAAGAGCGCCGTCCCGCCGGGCAATTTTCATTTTCTCTGTGTAAAGCTTCCTTCCGGCGGCAGGCAGTCATACTTTTTCGGCCGGCTTCCGCGCATACTTCACCCCCCTGTGCGGATACCACAAAGCGTTGCCGACTTCTTTGTGCAGGCTGCACTTTATATCGATGCAAAGATATATTTTGCCAGTCCGACCGCTGTGCCATTTTGCTTTTCCGCGCAGGTTTCGGCTTGCACTTTGCGGGATTTCCGTTTATACTGATAGTACAAGGAAAAGTATGCCTTTCCCTTTTTCCTGTGTTTTCCGCGGCCGGCTGCCGCGATTATGATTGTGAGGTGGAAACGAATGAAGCATGTGATCATTACCATGGCCCGCGAATATGCATCCGGCGGCAGCGAGATTGCTCAGGCCGTTGCCGACAAACTGGGGATACCCCTGTACAACAAGGAGCTCATCACCATTGCCGCCAAGAAGAGCGGCCTGACTGAGGAAGCCATTGCCGCATCGGAGAATCAGCGCAGCAGCAGTTTGATCTACAGCCTGTACATGATGGGCAACACCATGCCCCTGGCCGATCAGGTATACATCCTGCAAAGCAACGTCATCAAGGAGCTGGCCCAGAAAGGTTCCTGCGTCATTCTGGGCCGATGCGGAGACTATGTCCTGCGGGACCGCAAGGATGTGCTTCGCACCTTCGTATTCGCCCCTCTGGACCAACGCATCGCCATTGCCAAGTCCCGCCCCGACGCCAAGGATATGTCCGACCGTCTGTGGGAGACTACCCTGGCCAAGCATGACCGCGCCCGTGCCAGCTATTATAACTACTATACCGAAAATCACTGGGGCGAGGCCAAAAACTACGACCTCTGCCTGAATGCGGCCCTGGGCCGGGATGTCTGCGCCGACCTGATTGTAAAGGCGGCTCAGGCTCTGGAAGAATCGCTGTAACGGCGGCTTCCTCTGTCCATAGTCTGTACCGGCCGGAGGCTCGGCTTCCGGCCGGCAACTTTGCCGTTTTGTGCGGCATACTATATTTATCGCTGTAATTTCAAGGAGACGACTCATGCAAACATCTTACGACCTGATCATTGTCGGCGCCGGCCCTGCCGGTATTTTCACCGCCCTGGAACTGCTGCGCAAGGGCAGCAAGGCCCGCATGCTGCTGATTGAAAAAGGCAAACCGGTGGAAAAGCGCCACTGTCCCAAAGCCGAAATCGGTCACTGTGTCAACTGCAAACCCACCTGCGCCATCACCACCGGCTTTTCCGGCGCCGGTGCCTTCTCCGACGGCAAGCTTTCGCTCTCCCACGAGGTGGGCGGCGAGCTGCCGGAGCTGATCGGCGAAGATTTTGCCCAGAGCCTCATTGACTATACCGACAAGATCTATCTGGAATTCGGTGCCGATCCCCATGTGGAGGGCATCTACGAAGGCCCCGAAATCAAAGATATTCGCAAGCGGGCCATCCAGGCAGGCCTGCAGCTGGTAGACTGCCCCATCCGCCACCTGGGTACCGAAAAAGCCCAGCAGCTATATCTGAACATCCAGCACTATCTGGCCGATCACGGGGTGGAGATGCTCTTCTCCACCGAGTGCGAGAACATTCTGCTGGAGGGTGATACCTGCACCGGCGTCGTCATCCGGAAAAACGGTGTCCAGCAGGAGATCCGCGCCAAGCAGGTGGTCATTGCCACCGGCCGCCGCGGCGCCGACTGGCTGGAAAAGCTGTGCGCCAAGCATGGCATTGCCCACAAGCCCGGCACCGTAGACATCGGCGTTCGGGTTGAGTGCCGCAATGAGGTCATGGAGACCATCAACAACGTTCTGTATGAAGGCAAGCTCATCGGCTATCCCAACCCCTGGAAAAACAAGGTCCGCACCTTCTGCCAGAATCCCGGCGGTTTTGTAGCCCAGGAAAACTACGACAACGATCTGGCGGTGGTCAACGGCCACAGCTACAAGGATATCAAGAGCAACAACACCAACCTGGCCATTCTGGTCAGCCACAACTTTACCGAGCCCTTCAACCAGCCCATTGAGTACGCGCAGAAAGTGGGCGAGCTCACCAACATGCTGGGCGCCGGTCACATTCTGGTCCAGCGCTACGGCGATATCCTGGACGGCAAGCGCACCTGGGCACGGGAGCTGGCACGGGCCAATGTCCGCCCCACCCTCAAGGATGCGGTGGCCGGCGACATTACCGCCGCCATGCCTTACCGCGCCATGGTCAATATCATCGAGTTCATCAAGATGGTGGACCAGGTGGTGCCCGGCTTTGCCTCCTCCGAGACGCTGCTCTACTCTCCTGAGCTCAAGTTCTACTCCAACAAGGTCCGCATGGACACCGATCTGGAAACCAACCTGGCCGGTCTGCACTGCCTGGGCGATTCCTCCGGCTGGACCCGCGGCCTGATGATGGCATCCGTCATGGGCGTGCTGATGGGCCGCAAGCTCATCGAAAACCACGGCTTCTGATCAGGCGCTTTCCCACATCCGAATCCAACCAGTCAAAAGACACCCCCGCTGCGGCAGGTTGCTCCGCAGCGGGGGTGTTTGATTTGCAGATTCTGTTTATCCGGCGTCCGCCATAAGGCAGGTGTATTTCATCCGCGCCAGTTCCCGGCGCAGGGCGGGCAGCTCCTCCCCGGGCAGATCGTTCTTTTGCAGGGTGACGCCCTGGTTCGCCACGGCCAGCATCAGCAGATGCTCGGTCTCCACGGCGGTTTCCAGTTGGTCGTCGGGGTATTCCTGGGAGACATCCTCCCCCACCGCCAGGCGCATGCCGGTATCCGAGAAAATCAGGCGGACCTGTTTGCCTTCGGCCCATTCCAGGCGCTCTGCCAGCGGCTCGGCCTGCTTTTCAAAGGTGCTTTTCCGGGAACGGCCCGCAGGGAGCAGCGCCGCAGCACCGATGACCAGATACACAATGCCCATACCGGCCAGTCCGGCCAGCTCTCCGCCCGACGTACCCATAACCACCGCCAGCAGCAGGCCCAAAACGATCTGCAGCACGGCCAGAAGCCTGCGTTTGCGCCGCCAGAGAAAGACAATGCCCGTTACTGCTCCCACAATACCGGCCCCAAGCACCACCGGCATACCGGCAGGATCGGTCCATGCCGCCATCAGCAAAACTGTGCCCAGCAGCCAGTCCACAACGGCAAACGGCGTGCGCAGCACGGCGCGCCGCCGGCTGACTTCCGGCGAGACTTTTGGCACACTGTTGATGCGGTCGGTCAGTGCTGTAAGCCGGGGGCAGCGCTCCCGGGTATACAGATCCAGACGTTTTTCCAGCGCATAGGCGATCTCCTGCCGGACCTGTTCCCTGTTTTCCGGTGCAGTGCAGGCAAAGCGGAATTCCCGTTCCATCGGCGTCCTCCCGTACTGTGTGTTTTCTTCAAGTATATCATACCGGGCGGGCATCATGGTCAAAGCGGCCGGAATTTTACATGCAGCTCCGGTCCGGGGTCAAAAAAGCGGCGGCGGGAATTGCTTCCCGCCGCCGCGCTGTTTATGAAAAAGGATTCCGTTTTACTGTGCGGCAGAGCTCTCGCCCAGCGTGACATCAAAGCTCATCAGCTTACCGTCACGCTCCACCTGCATGGAGACCACATCGCCCACATTCATCTTCTGGATATAGTTGGTAACATCGTTGCTGGTGGACACCACCGTATCCCCCACAGAAACGATCCGGTCGCCCTGCTGCAGGCCGGCAGCCTCAGCACCGCTGCCGGGGTTGACGCTCAGGATATAGACACCGTAGTTGCTGACGCCGTACTGCATGGCGGTCTGCGCATCCTGAATGGCGATGACCGTAATGCCCAGAGCCGGACGCGCCACATAACCGGTGCTGATAAGCTCCTGCGCGATACTGACTGCCGTGTTGATGGGGATAGCAAAGCCAAGGCCCTCCGCCTCACTGTCATCGCTCTTGGCGTTGACAATGCCGATGAGCTCACCATTGGCATTGAACAGACCGCCGCCCGAGTTGCCCGGAGAGACTGCCGCGTTGGTCTGAATCAGGGTCATCTCGTTGTCCTCAACGGTGATCTGACGGTTGAGGGCGCTGATGATACCGTTGGTGACTGTGCCGCCCAGAGTACCCAGCGGGTTGCCTACGGCGATCACTTCCTCGCCTACGGCCAGCTGATCGCTGTCGCCGATGACGGCGGGGGTCAGGCCGGTGGCTTCAATCTTGATGACTGCAATATCAGATGCAGTGTCCAGGCCAACAACGGTGGCGTCATACTGGGTATCGCTGCCGTTGAGCTGGACCTTGACGTTGGTGGCTCCGTTGACCACATGGGCACAGGTCAGGATGTAGCCGTCCTCCGAGATGATAACTCCGGAACCGGCGCCGCTCTGGACATAGCTGCCGCCAAACCAAAGGTTGTTGGAACTTACCATCTGCTCGGTGGTGATGACGACCACGCTGGGGCTGACCAGAGACGCCACATCCTGGGTGGAGAGGGCTGTGCCGCCGGCGCTGCCCTGGCTGCCATCTTCATCCGTCTGGCGGTCAACCGTCTGCATGACCACCGTATTGCCTGCCAGTCCGGTGCGCGCCGCCACCACAGCGCCGGCAAAGCCGCTGCCAAATCCCAGCGCCACCACGCAGATTCCCGCGACGATGCGCAGGGCAACCTTTTTGCCGGTGCCCTTCTTTTTCGGCTGCTTCTTGGGCGGCTGAACCGGAGCACTGGTGTAGTTGTAACCGTTGTCGCCGCCCGCATGCACACTGCTGGTATAGCCGTCAAACTGGGCCCCAGGCTGCTGAGCCTGCTGGTTGGGCTGCTGTGTGGAGTAATCGGTACGGGCGGTGTTGGCGGTGTTCATGCCGCTGCTGCCCACATTGGGATACCCGGTGTAGCCGTTCTGCGGCTGCTGGGCATTGTTTTCCGGTGCGGCGCCGGGCGCTGCATCGTGAACGCCGCCCTCCGCCGCGCCGGTGGACGCGCCCTGGTTGGATGCGCCGGTGTTGGGCGCATTGTTGTTCTGATCGTTATTATGATAAAGTCCCGAATAATCAAACTCGTTGCTCATACAGATCTTCCTTTCGTCAGGATCAAGGGGGCGGGAGGCTTTTTTCAGCTCTCCCGAACCTTTGTCCATAGTATACCGGCCAATTGTGAAATACGTTTTTTGTCACCGTGAAATAAATGTGAAAAGCCGGTTTTGGGCGGCGGTATCGCCCGGCGCAGGTTCCCGGCCTTTTGGCAAAACAGCAAGCCCCGCCACCGGCCCGTCCTCTCCTGTTTGACAGGCCGGGCAGCCCCGACTTACAATAGAGTTCAGCAATGCTATTGTATCAGGGCGGAGGGTTCGCTATGCGTATCGAGCAAGAGGTTCAGGGGAAAACGACCCGATACCTGTTATATAAGGAGAAAACCGTCGCGGGTTCGGCCGTGCTGGAAAACGGGCACTTGTCCGCTTTTTCCATCGATCCCGCCTGGCAGGGCAAGGGGTACGGCTGTTATCTGCTCAAGGAGATCCTGCGCCGCAACGGCGGTTTTGATCCTCAGGCCGAAAGTTGCTTTACCGCCCCGATGCCCGATGCCGGCAACGCTGCGGCCTTTGCCCTGGCCGTGCGGTTCGGCTTTGCGGAGAGCGACGGCATGCTGCGCCGTCTCCGGGTGCCCGACCTGACCGCCGTGCGGCTGGTACACAAACTGCTTTCGGGGATGGTCGCCCCGGGCGGGCTGTATCTGGACGCCACCTGCGGCAACGGACACGACACCCTCTTTCTCTGCGGCATCGCCGGACAAAAAGGTCGGGTAATCGGGCTGGACATTCAGCCCGCCGCCGTGCACGCCACCAATGCTCTGCTGGCCCGGGAGGGCATGGAGCAGATCGGCCGGGCGGTACAGGCCGACCACAGCGATCTGGCCCGTTTTGCCCCGCCGGGCTCTGCCGACTGCGTCATGTTCAACTTCGGCTGGCTGCCCGGCGCCTCCCATCAGGTCCACTCCCAGGCGGACAACTCCCTGCGGGCACTGCAGGCCGGGCTGGATGCCCTGAAACCCGGCGGCGTACTGTCGGCGGTTTTGTACAGCGGCAAGGTCATCGGCGACAGCGAAAAGCGCGCCGCCCTGGACTTTTTCCGCAGCCTGCCCCTGACCCGCTACACGGTTCTGGTCTGCGGCTTTGCCAACTGGGCCGAGGACGCGCCCCTGCCCTGCCTGGTCATCAAGCGCCCAGGCGGGCATTGAGCATGTCGAGAAACGCCTGCTGCTCTGCCTCATTTTCAAAGGCTGCCCTGGCAAAGCTGTAAGCCGCTACGCCGCCAGGGCCGCACAGCACCCAGGCATGGGGTGTTTCCAGCAGAGTCCCCGCATAAGGCACCTGCCAGCTGCCGCCCCGTCCATCGGAGAGCAGAATCTCCTCCGGCCCAAACTGCCAGGTGAAGGTTCCGCACATCCGGTCAAGCACGCTGTCCGAGCCGCGCCACATTCCGTACAGCACAACGGCAACCACAACCGCCGTCAGCACAAGCCCCACCCAGCCGTACAGGAAGGTCAGATATCCTGCGCCCAGAGCAATCAATGCCAGTGCAGGCCATTTTCTCCGCCAGTATGTACCGGTTTTGAGCACTGCAACGGTGCGTTCCCGCAGCAAAAGCAGCGCCTGCTCCCGGTCGATTTTCTGCACAAAGGTCCCGCCGCCCTTTCCGTCCGGCACAAAGCCGGTGCGCACAGGGGCTGCGGGGCTTTTTTGTTCCTCCTGGCCCGTGGGGCGAGTTTTCATTGCCTCTTCAAACAGGCCGCGGCTGTACGGCAGGGACTTTTCCTCGCTGAAGGCCGACAGCGGCATCAGAAATCCCGCTCCGCTGTGCATGACCAGCACCAGCCCCGCACGATCGGTCTGCACCGTCCGGATGGACGCGGCCGGAACATGGATGCGGCCTTTCTGCCCTGCGATGCCGGGGCCGTCCAGAGTCAGCATGCCATCCGCCAGAGTGATCCGGTAAGGTCGGGAGGTCATGTCGGGCAGGCTGCAGCGCAGGGCGGACATCTGCATGGATACATACATTCCCGGGGTGATTGCCCAAAACAGCAGCGCCATCAAAGCCGTGATGACCAGCAGAAAGACCGCCTCCCCCATGGTTTCCTCTGTGGGCAGGCCGCCCAGCTGGATCAGAGCAAAGACGATCATGGCGGCAGCAAGAGCCAGGGGGGCCAGCAGGCGCATGCGGTGCATCTGCCGGTTGGCAATACTGCCTTCCACCCGGGTCAGGGCGCGGAACTGGGCGCGGACTTCCTGCTTTGTCATGGTATACTGCCATTGCATAGGGCAGCCTCCTCCCATATGGTTCTGTGGACATTGTACCACGGGCTGCCATGCGGGGCAAAACCTTTGCCGCACATTTTACACCTTGCTTTCTTTCTCATGGAAAAAGAGCCGCAGCACGGGCAAAATCTATTGCAATCCCGCAAAAAAACATGTATGATAAACAGGTATGTCTTATTTGTGAGGAGAGGGAAAATGTAAAACGCATCCTGCTTCCCGTTCAGGCTCCGCGGCGCCGCTGCCGGGCCGGAGCATACGGACGAACCACCAGAACCGGCGGAGACCCGCGTCTCCGTCCGTCGATAACGAGCAGTGCGCCGGGCGGCATCCCGGCGCCAATTGGAAGGAGAGAAGCAGTACCATGGCATCCATGCGCGAAGAAATCGAAAGCCGGCGCACATTTGCGATCATCTCGCACCCCGACGCCGGTAAAACCACACTGACCGAAAAGCTGCTGTTGTACGGGGGCGCCATCCAGACCGCGGGCTCCGTCAAGGGCAAGCAGAGTGCCCGCCACGCGGTGTCCGACTGGATGGACATTGAAAAGCAGCGCGGCATCAGCGTCACATCGTCTGTTTTGCAGTTCAATTATGCGGGCAAGTGCATCAACATTCTGGACACCCCGGGACATCAGGACTTCAGCGAGGACACCTACCGTACCCTCATGGCCGCCGACTCGGCCGTCATGGTCATCGACGCCGCCAAGGGCGTTGAGGCCCAGACCATCAAGCTGTTCAAGGTCTGCACCCTGCGCCACATCCCCATCTTTACCTTTATCAACAAGATGGACCGTGAGGCCCGCGACCCCTTTGAGCTGATGGAGAACATCGAGGAGATTCTGGGCATCAAGACCTATCCCATGAACTGGCCTATCGGCTGCGGCAAGCGGTTCAAGGGCGTGTTCGACCGTTCCTCCCGCCGTGTTCTGGCCTTTGAGGGCGACGGCCGCGCCAACGGCGTCAAGATGGTGGACGAGATCGCCGCCGAGCTGGGCGATCCCGCTCTGGACGAGCTCATCGGCGCCGAGAACCATCAGCGCCTGGCCGACGACATCGAGCTTTTGGACGGCGCTGCCGAGGAGTTTGACCTGGAAGCGGTGCACAACGGCACCCTGTCCCCTGTCTTTTTCGGTTCGGCCCTGACCAACTTCGGCGTAGAGCCCTTCCTGAAGGACTTTCTGCGCCTGACCCCGCCGCCGCTCCCCCGGGCCGACGCCCCCACCGGCGAGCTGGTGGACCCCTGCCGGGAAGAGTTCTCCGGCTTCATCTTCAAAATTCAGGCCAACATGAACAAAAACCACCGGGACCGTATCGCCTTTCTGCGCATCTGCTCGGGCAAGTTTGAGCGCGGCATGGAGGCCTTCCACGTGCAGGAGGGCAAGAACATCAAGCTCGCCACCGGCACCAGCCTGATGGCCGATGACCGTGCCATCGTGGACGAGGCCTACGCAGGCGACATCATCGGCCTGTTCGACCCGGGCATCTTCTCCATCGGCGACACCCTCTGCACCGGCAAAAAGCATGTGCAGTTTGCGGGCATTCCCACCTTCGCCCCCGAGCATTTTGCCCGGGTGACCCAGGTGGATACCATGAAGCGCAAGCAGTTTGTGAAAGGCATGGAACAGATCGCCCAGGAGGGCGCCATCCAGATCTTCCGCGACCTGGGCGCTGGTATGGAGGAAGTCATTGTAGGCGTGGTGGGCGTGCTGCAGCTGGAAGTGCTGGAGTACCGCCTGAAAAACGAGTACAATGTGGACATCCGCATGCAGAACCTGCCCTACGAGTACATCCGCTGGATTCTGAACCCTGTGGATGAGCTGGACCCCAAGACGCTGGACATCACCAGCGACACCCGCTGCATCGAGGACCTGAAAGGCAACCGTCTGCTGCTCTTTGCCAGCCCCTGGAGCATCGACTGGGCCACTCAGCACAACGAGAACCTCAAGCTCAGCGAGTTCGGCAACCTGACCTTCTGAGTTGAGCCGCTCAAATAATCAACCGGCCCGCCGTGGAGTATCTGCTCCGCCGGCGGGCCGGTTTATTTTTCATTCAGCAAACAAAAAGTGCGGCCGTCCCAACTTGCGGGAGGATGGCCGCACTTTTTTATCTTGTCATGTCAAGGCAGCGGCAACTCAGGCGTTGGCCTTTTCCGCGTCCTTTTTGGAGGACATATACGCCTTGACCGAGCTGACCACGATGGTCAGGCCCAGGGCGATGAGCAGCACCGCAATGATGAGCTGCAGGCCCTCCACCAGGAAGGTGGCGCTGCCGGCGGCCACAGCCTGGCACAGAGCGATAAGGCGCTGCACCAGAGCGGTGAAGGTCACGCACAGCATGATAACCAGCGGCGGGAACAGCATTTTGTTGCTGCGGCCGGTGACTTTCAGGAAGACGCACAGGGTCGCCAGGACCAGAGCGCTGAGCAGCTGGTTGGCAGAACCGAACAGCGGCCAGATGTTGGAGTAGCCGATCTTGGCCAAGATGAAGCCGAACACCAGAGTAACGATGGTGGAGAACCAGGTGTTGCAGAGCAGCTTGCGCCAGCCCTCGGCGTTCTTCATATCGTCAACACTGAACAGCTCCTGGAAGCTCATACGGCCGATACGGGCGACGGCATCCAGGCTGGTGAGCGCCAGAGCGGAAACGCACATGGTCATGAAGCACTGGGCCACATAGACGGGAACACCGAACATTTCCAGGAAACCGGCAACGCCGTTGGAGAAGATCTGGAAGGGAGTGCCTGCGGCGGGGGTACCGTCGGCAGCGGCGGCAGCACCGGCGACGCAGAGGGCCAGCACAGCCAGCAGGCTCTCGGTGACCATAGCGCCGTAACCGACCTTGAGCATATCCTTTTCATTGTCCACCGTCTTGGAGGAGGTGCCGGAAGAAACCAGGCTGTGGAAACCGGAGACGGCGCCGCAGGCGACGGTGACGAACAGGATGGGGAACAGCGTGCCCAGGCTTGCATTGTCGAAGCCGGTGTAGACGGGCAGGTTCATGGAAGGATGGGCAACCAGCAGGCCCAGGACCGCGCCGACGATCATGCCAACGAACATGAAGGTGGTCATGAAGTCACGGGGCTGTTTCAGCAGCCACATGGGCAGCGTTGCGGCAAAGAAAATATAGATGAAGGTGATGTACAGCCAGGCTTCCTTGCCCAGGGTGATGGGCATCAGCATGCCCAGTGCCAGAGCGGCCACGGTGCAGACCAGACCGGCAACGATCTCTTTCCAGCCGGTGAAGTGGAACTTCTTCTGGATCAGGCCCAGCAGCATGGCAAAGACGATGAAGAACAGGGAGATGCAGCCTGCAGCGCCGTTGGGCTTGGCGGCGGCGGACAGCTGAGTCACACCGTCCACAACCTCATAGGCGTTGAAGGTACCTGCCACCATGTCGGCAAAGGCCGCAATGACCAGCAGGGTGAACAGCCAGCAGAACAGCAGGAAGACCTTGCGGCCGAACTTGCCGATGTACTTTTCAATGAGCAGGCCCATGGATTTGCCGTCGTTCTTGACGCTGGCATACAGGGCGCCGAAGTCGGTGACTGCACCGAAGAAGATACCGCCGATGAGAATCCACAGCAGGACGGGCAGCCAGCCGAAAGCAGCCGCCTGAATGGCACCGGTGACAGGGCCGGCGCCTGCAATGGAGGAGAACTGATGGCTGAAAACCGTCCAGCCGTCGGTGGGGACGTAGTCTTTTCCGTCCTGGAAGCGATGGGCCGGGGTAACGGCCTTGGGATCGATGCCCCAGGTCTTGGCCAGCCAGCGTCCGTAAAGGGCGTAGGCCGCAGCCAGACAGACCGCAGCGATCAATACGATGACAAGCGTGTTCATGATTCTCTTACCTCTTTTCTGTTTCCACCGACCAAATGCCGCAAACGAAACAGGCCTCCGTCTTCAGCCCCGCACCGTTTGACCGGTCGGGGATCGAAGACGAAGGCCTGATGCTCCTCCGCGATACCACTTCGCTTGCCGTCCGCTTGCCCGGACGGCCACCTCTGCCGCAGCCGCCTGAGCAACTGCGAGCCCCTGTAACGGTGGGCATCCGGCCGCGGCTATTGCACGGCGCGCACAACGCTGTGCTTTCACCTCGGCTGCTGGCGGGTGAGGGTCCGCGGCGCGTTTGCTGCCGCCTCGCACAACCGGCGGCTTTCTGGAAGCCGGCTGCCGCGGATCATGTCCCGTTCACTGCATTTGGTCGATATGGCTAATACTTTAGTCCCCTGATTTGCGGTTGTCAATAATTTCTTAACAATTTGTCGGTTTTTCTTTAGCGTCCTAAATCAGTTCAGAGTTTTTATGCAAATTGTCAGATTTTTGTATTTTTATGGCGTACAGTTCTCCTCTTGTGTTTTTCTCCGGAAGGCGCCCTGCCCGGACGCCAACTGCTTTAAGCGGGTTTTCTGCACAATCTGCGCTGTCCCTGTCCCCACACATCCGGCTTTTTTCTTCCTGCGGAACGCTTCCGGTGCCTTGCCGCCGAAAGGCCGCCCGTCAGACGCCGCCCTCTCCCCTGCACAGCGGCTTGCCCTCTTTCCTGACAAAGACTTATATAGAGAGAAAGGACGATCTTTCCTGCCGGATTGTTCCCCCTTGCCGGCCGGAATCTGTGAGATTTCGGCCGTTCCGCCAGCATTGTTTGAAAAATCGAGTTTGAGAAAACCGGAGCAAGAGAGAGAAAACAAGAGCATTCGTGAGCTTGTACAGGATAAATTAAAAAAATCAGCTTTCACCTATTGACGAAAGAGCGCAGATTTGCTATAATCACACTTGCGCAAAACGGCGCGGCCCATCGCGCCGCGCTTGACGATAGGTCCGGGGCCTTCCCGGCCCTGGAATTTGGATGGAGGTTTACATTATGAGCACTACTCTCGCAAAGCCCGCAGAGATGGCTGACCGCAAGTGGTATGTGATCGACGCCGCGGGCAAGCCCCTCGGCCGCGTTGCTGCCAAGGCTGCCGTGCTGCTGCGCGGCAAGGATAAAGTCACGTTCACCCCGAACGTTGACTGCGGTGACCATGTCATCATCATCAACTGTGACGAGGCGGTTCTGACCGGCAAGAAGCTGGAGAAGAAGTTCCACCGCACCCATTCGCTGTACATCGGCGGCCTCAAGGAGACCCAGTACAAGAAGCTGATGGCCGAGAACAGCGACAAGGCCATGACCTACGCCGTTAAGGGTATGATCCCCTCCAACACCATCGGCGCCAAGGCCCTCACCCGCCTGCACTGCTACAAGACCTCTGAGCATGCCCATGCTGCCCAGAAGCCCGAAGCTGTCGAACTTTGATAGGGAGGCAATCGAATATGTACGAGACAAAACCTTACTTCTACGGCACCGGTCGTCGTAAGCATTCCGTTGCCCGCGTCCGCGTTTACAATGGCACCGGCAAGGTCACCATCAACGGCCGCGATATCGAGGATTACTTCGGCCTCGACACCCTGAAGCTGCTGGTCCGCAGCCCGCTGGTCCTCACCGAGACCGACGGCAAGTTTGATGTTGTCGTCAACGTTATCGGCGGCGGCTGCTCCGGCCAGGCTGGCGCAATCCGCCACGGCCTGTCCCGCGCCCTGCTGCAGTACGATCCGGCTCTGCGTCCCGCCCTCAAGAAGGCTGGCTTCCTGACCCGCGATCCTCGTATGAAAGAGCGTAAGAAATACGGCCTCAAGGCTGCCCGTCGCGCTCCGCAGTTCAGCAAGCGCTGATCAACGCCCCAAAAGCATCAAAAAAGCTCGGAAAACCGCGGTTTTCCGGGCTTTTTCTATTTCAAAAGTTCTGTCTCGTTTGACGAATTTTGGAGTAGTCTGACCCGTTTTGAACCAATTTTTATGGGTTAAATAAAGGACAACCGCCCCAAAAATGAGGGCTAATGGGTTAAATCATAGGACAACTTTTTTGCCCCTTGACCCACCCCGAAGGTCATTTTTGTCTTTTGGCCTCTCTGCATTTTTATGCAAAATCGGTTTGGCATAGTTTGACCAAATCTGAACAAATGAATATGATTTTATTGCGAAAGCGCTCAGTGTTCCTGCTGGGCGCTTTTTGCAGTGCGCCCGGCATGGGCAATAACTTGGTGGTGAAAGTCCACTACAGACTTGGCAGTAGGAACTGTTAGCCGAAGGCAAGGGTGTCCATCGCAAGGTGGAATCTGAAGGAAGCCGGATGTGGAGGCTGTGAAGTGCCTCTGCGGGCAAACTCCCGGTCTGACGAACAGAAACCGCATAGGAGGCAATGCAAAGCGGACGAGTCTGCTGCACAAGACAAAGTCCAATACTGCCCGAACTTTGCATTGTAAATGCGGCAGATATATGGGAGGAAGGTTATTGCTCTTACCCGGGGAGATCTTACGGACGCAGAAGTAGGGAGAAAAAAATCTGAACCTGCGGAGTAAAGCTTGCCGTAAGAAGTCAGCAGAGGCCATAGTACCGGAAAAAAAAACGGGAAGGGCTGAACAATCGTAAGTCTTGAGTACAATACCGGAAGAAGGACTGGTGCCATGACAGCAAAATACCGAAAGGGCTTCGTGCAGAGGGATAGCGTGGAACGTGAAGAGTATGCAAAAGTGCCGAGTGCCAGCCCTGGGGAAGGGAAAGAAAGAGACGGTGCAGAGAACCTGCTGGAGCGGATTCTGGACAGGAACAACCTGAACAGAGCGTACAAGCAGGTCAAACGCAACCATGGAGCAGCTGGTATCGACGGAATGACCGTAGAGCAGGCCTTGCCGTGGCTACGGGAACACAGAGCGGAATTGCTTCAAAGCATCCTGGAGGGAAAATACACCCCATCCCCGGTGCGGCGAAAGGAAATCCCGAAACCAGACGGAGGTGTGCGCAAGTTGGGCATCCCAACGGTGGTAGACCGGATCATCCAGCAAGCTATTGCCCAACAGCTACAGCCAATCTATGAACCGCTGTTCTCGGATGCAAGTTACGGCTACCGTCCGAGAAGAAGCGGACAGCAAGCGGTGCGCCAGGTGAAGAAATACGCAGAACAAGGTTACACCTACGCCGTAGAAGTGGACTTGTCCAAATATTTTGACACGCTGAACCACGAATTGCTGATGGAACTGCTGCGGAAACAAATCCACGACAGACGGGTAACGGGGTTGATTAAGAAGTATCTGAAAGCCGGTGTCATGGAGAATGGTGTCACAACCAGAACGAGGGAGGGTTCTCCACAGGGAGGCCCTCTATCTCCGCTGTTAGCAAACATCTACCTGAACGAGTTCGACCAGGAAATGGCCAAACGTGGCGTGAAGGTGGTGCGCTATGCGGATGACATCGTGGTGGTGACCAAAAGCAAACGGGCAGCGGAGCACATGCTGGAATCCTGCCGAAAGGTCCTGGAGGGGAAACTGAAACTGACTATGAATCTTCAAAAGAGCAAGGTGGTTAGTCTTTTCTCCAACCGTAACTTCAAGTTTCTGGGCTGCTGTCTGGGGAAGAGTGGACGAGGAGTATATATCCGAGTTCATAGGAATTCCCTACAGAAAGCAAAACAGAAGCTGAGAGAGCTGACCGACAGGAGCCAGGGCAGAAATGTGCGCATGGTGATGGCAAAGGTGAAGGAGTTCATCCGAGGATGGATTGGGTACTTCTACATCGCTGATATGAAGCGCACACTGCAACGCTGGAATGAATGGCTGCGGCGCAGAATTCGCATGTACATCTGGAAACAGTGGAAGAAGCCGAAAACCAGGGTGCAAAACCTACAGAAGTTAGGTATCCCTGCGTGGCAGGCCTACCAATGGGGGAATACCCGCCTGGGCTACTGGAGAGTGGCTGGAAGCGCAGTCCTCAGCCGTTCCATTACAAACGAAAAGCTCGCACTGGCCGGGTATTACAACTTTTCGGCACAGTACGAGCAAATTCGCAAACTGCACTTATGCGATTGAACCGCCGTGTACCGAACGGTACGCACGGTGGTGTGAGAGGACGGCTGCTCAACTAATGGGTAGCCTCCTACTCGATTTTCCGGGGACTAATGTTCCGGGATCAGAAAAAGCCGTCACTCTTTTTTCAAGAAAGTAGTGGCGGCTTTTTCTATTTCCAGAACCAAACACGACAAACAGAAACGAGGTGAAATACGATGAACCCACAAATCATCGCCGTCGCCAACCAGAAGGGCGGCGTCGGCAAGACGACCACTTGTGCCAACTTAGGGATCGGGCTGGCGCAGGCCGGGAAGAAGGTGCTGCTGGTGGACGCCGATCCCCAGGCCAGCCTCACCATCAGCCTGGGCAACCCGCAGCCGGACAAGCTGCCCTTTACTCTGTCCGACGCGATGGGCCGCATCCTCATGGACGAGCCGCTGCACCCCGGCGAGGGCATCCTGCACCACCCGGAGGGCGTGGACCTCATGCCCGCCGACATCCAGCTGTCCGGCATGGAGGTATCGCTGGTGAACGCCATGAGCCGAGAAACCGTCCTGCGGCAGTATCTGGACACCGTGAAGGGACAGTATTCCCATATCCTCATCGACTGCCAGCCCTCCCTGGGGATGCTTACGGTCAACGCGCTGGCGGCAGCCAACAGGATCATAGTCCCCGTCCAGGCGGAGTACTTGCCCGCCAAGGGCCTGGAACAGCTGCTGTCCACCATCAGCAAGGTCAAGCGGCAGCTGAACCCCAAGCTCCAGATCGACGGCATCCTGCTGACGATGGTGGACAGCCGCACCAACTTTGCGAAAGAGATCGCCGCCCTGCTGCGGGAGACCTACGGCAGCAAAATCAAGGTGTTTGGCACCGAAATCCCCCACTCGGTCCGGGCAAAGGAAATCAGCGCCGAGGGCAAGAGTATCTTCGCCCATGACCCCGGCGGCAAAGTGGCCGAGGGCTACCGCAATCTGACGAAGGAGGTGTTGAAACTTGAAAAGCAGCGCGAAAAAAGTAGAGCTGGCCTCAGTCGATGACCTGTTTTCCACCGAGGAAAGCCGCGCCGATGCCCAGCGGGAGAAGGTTCTGGAAATTCCCTTGTCCGAGCTGCACCCGTTCAAGGACCACCCCTTCAAGGTCAAGGATGACGAGGCCATGATGGAGACCGCAGACAGCATCCGGCAGTACGGCGTGCTGGTCCCGGCCATTGCCCGCCCGGACCCAAACGGCGGCTATGAACTGGTTGCCGGGCACCGGCGTCACCGGGCCAGTGAGCTGGCTGGCAAGGATACCATGCCGGTCATTGTCCGCGACCTGGACGACGACCAGGCCACCATTATCATGGTTGACAGCAATTTGCAGCGAGAAAGCCTGCTCCCCAGTGAGCGGGCTTTTGCTTATAAGATGAAGCTGGAGGCCATGAAAAGGCAGGCCGGACGTCCTTCTAAAAATTCCGCCCAACTTGGGCGGAATTTCGATGGCAAGGAATCCAGAGAAATTTTGGCAGAGCAGGTTGGGCAGAGCCGCAACCAGATTTCACGATACATCCGCCTCACCGAGCTGATCCCCGAACTGCTGGACATGGTGGACGAGAAGAAAATCGCCTTCAACCCGGCCTACGAGCTGTCCTTCCTCAAAAAAGAGGAACAGGTGGATTTGCTGGACGCGATGGACAGCGAACAGGCCACGCCGTCGCTTTCCCAGGCCCAGCGGCTGAAAAAGTACAGCCAGGAGGGGCACCTGACCCTCGACATGATGCGGGTCATCATGGGGGAAGAAAAGAAAAGCGACCTGGACAAGATCACCTTCACCAGCGACACCCTGCGCAAATATTTTCCCCGGAGCTATACGCCCCAGCGGATGCAGGAGACCATCATCAAGCTGCTGGAACAGTGGCAGCGCAAGCGCCAGCAACAGCACGAACGCTGAGAGAGGAGTTGCCTATGAGGGATATTTCAGCCCGCGAGCTGAAAGGACATAACATTTTGGCTGTGGAGCGTTTTCGGGACAATACCCGCTGGATGATTGAGTTTTCCGTCCTGCGCCCCGGCTCCTACGGCAGCCCCGGCGATGAAATGCGGCTGTTTCTCACCGAGGACGGCTACCGGCAGGCCCTGGACGCCCAGCACAGCCAACAGATCAAAATTAAGCGGTATGCCCACGTTGTCGAGGGGCATATCCTCGATTTCAAGCCAAAAAAGAAACGCCGTCACTCGTAAACCCACCATCTGCCAAGAAAGGAATGAACTATGTGTACCGTTAGAGAGATTCAAGAGGCCATCCGCGAACACTGCCAATCCCAGCATGACATGGAAAGCACTGAGATCGACCGGGTGATGCAACGCCTGCCCTTTGTGAGTGAGCAGGACGTTTTTACCCGGCCCCCTGTGCCAAAGCCGCCTTATTCCTGGCGCAGCCGGAAATATCGCACCTGACCGCCGCAGTCTTTTTGAAAGATTGCGGCTTTTTTCATGCCATAAATGCCGAGAGGAGTGATGAAATGGCCGTTTTTCGTATTGAACGGACCCGTGATTATACCGTTATGAGCAACCACCACCTGCGCGACAAGGCGCTGTCGCTGAAATCCAAGGGGCTTTTGTCCATGATGCTGTCCTTGCCGGAGGACTGGAACTACACCACCCGCGGCCTCGCCAAAATCTGCAAGGAGGGCGTGGACGCCATCGGCGGGGCGCTGCGGGAGCTGGAAAGCGCCGGGTACATCGTCCGCCACCAGATGCGGGACCGGCAGGGCCGCATCAGCGACACCGAGTATGTCATCTATGAGCAGCCCCAGCCCAAAGCGTCGGATACGCCCCAGCCGGATACGGCTTCACCAGATACGGAAAACCCGTATCTGGCTGACCCGGATACGGAAAAGCCCGCAGAATTAAATATAGAGAAATCAAAGACCCAAAAACAAATAACGGATGTACCAAGTACCGATTCCATTCCCTTCCGGGGATTTGCGGCGGCCAGGCCGCCGGAACGGAAAGGACGGGATGCGATGTCGGTGGAAGAAATGGAGAGTTATCGGGATTTGGTGTTGGAGAACATCGAGTACGACCACCTGTGCCGGGAGTTTTCGACCTACCGGGAGGATCTGGACGAGATCGTGGAGCTGATCGTGGAAACGGTCTGCGCCAGACGCAAGACCACCCGCATTGCCGGGGCGGACTTCCCCCATGAGGTGGTGCGGTCCCGGTTCCTGAAGCTGGACAGCTCCCACATCGAGTTCGTCATGGAGTGCCTGCACAACAACACCACCGAGGTCCGCAACATCAAGCAGTACCTGCTGACCGTGCTGTTCAACGCGCCCACCACCATGAGCAACCACTACACGGCCCAGGTCAACCACGATATGCACGCAGGCGGCTGGTAATGGCCGCCTTTTTGCTGCACCGCCCAAGGAGGCACGATATGAACCAGATGGAAATTTTCAAAAACCCGGAGTTTGGCAGCATCCGCGTCATTGAGGAGGACGGCAAGTACCTGTTCTGCGGAACGGACGTAGCAACTGCGTTGGGATATACCAATCCCCGCAAGGCTGTCCGCGACCATACCCGCTGTGGAACGAAACGTTCCATAGGGGTCCAGACTGGCAAAAAGGCAGACGGAACCCCCGCCGTACAGATGGTAGAGATGCTCTTTATCCCCGAAGGCGACGTTTACCGCCTCATCGTCCACAGCAAACTGCCCTCGGCGGAGCGGTTTGAACGCTGGGTGTTCGATGAAGTCCTGCCCACCATCCGCCAGCACGGGGCCTACCTCACCAGAGAAAAGCTGTGGGAGGTCGCCACTTCGCCGGAGGCGTTGCTGAAGCTCTGCTCCGACCTGCTGGCTGAGCGCGAGAAGAATGCGGCGCTGCAAGCAGACAACGCCCGGCTGCAAGGCAAGGCCGTCTACTACGACCTGTTTATTGACCTGCGCCACAGCACCAACCTGCGCACCACCGCCAAGGAGTTGGAGGTGCCGGAGCGGCGGTTCGTCCGTTTCCTGCTGGAACGCCGGTACGTTTACCGCGCCCCCTCCGGCTGTGTGCTGCCCTACGCCAAGAGCGCCAACGATGGGCTGTTCTGCGTGAAGGATTTCTGCCGCAACGGCCACACTGGCTCTTACACGCTGGTGACGCCCAAGGGAAAGCTGCACTTTGCGGAACTGCGGTCGCTGATTCTGGTGACGGTATGACGGGCCGCCACCTGTTACGGCGGCTGGTGGTCCCGCCTTAGTATCAAGCGCCACCCCTGCAAAATCCGTGGAAAGGAGGCGATGACCTATGCAGGAGGAAGTAGAAAACAGAACCTTGACGCTGGTTGTCAGCGGCACCAAGTTCACCGGGCGGCTGTTCAAAGCCGCCATATCCAAGTACATGGCCCACCGCAGGGAGAAAAAGCTGGAAAAGCAGCGCAGCCGAGATTCCCCCGTCACCCCCAAGGGCAAGCAGACCGTGAAGCAGCTCATCGGGCAGAACCAGGGCGTCTCCAACATCGAGATCAACGACCCGTCTATCCGGGACTTTGAGCGCATCGCCCGCAAGTACGGCGTGGACTATGCGGTGAAAAAGGACCGCAGCGCCTCGCCGCCCAAGTACCTAATCTTCTTCAAAGCCCGTGACGCCGACGCCCTGACGGCGGCATTCTCGGAGTACACCCAGAAGAAGGTCAAGAAGGCCGATCGCAGCGAGCGCCCGTCCGTGCTGGCGAAGCTGGCCCAGTTCAAGGAGTTGCTCAAAAATACCGTGGTGGACCGCAGCCGCCGGAAGGAGCTGGAACGATGAAGCAGCTGAATTTGAAAAAGCTGGTGCTGCTGAACCTGCCCTATTTCCTGCTGGGCCTGTTTGCCACCAACCTGGGGGAAGCCTGGCGGCTGGCGACCGGGGCGGACGCTTCGGCCAAAATGCTCTCATTCTTCTCCACCCTGCCGGTGGCGCTGGGTAGCTGGTGGCCCAGCCTGCACCCGCTGGACCTGGCCGTGGGGATTTGCTGCGGCGCTGGCCTGCGGCTGGCGGTGTATCTGAAAGGCAAGAACGCCAAGAAGTACCGCCACAACGTGGAGTATGGTTCGGCCCGTTGGGGCACCCATGAGGATATTGCCCCCTACATCGACCCGGTGTTCCAGAATAACGTCATTCTGACCCAGACCGAGCGGCTCACCATGTCCAGCCGCCCCAAGAACCCCAAGTATGCCCGCAACAAGAACGTGCTGGTCATTGGCGGTTCCGGCTCCGGCAAGACCCGCTTCTGGCTCAAGCCGAATTTGATGCAGATGCACAGCTCCTATGTGGTCACGGACCCGAAGGGCACCATCCTGGTGGAGTGCGGCAAAATGCTTCAGCGGGGCGCGCCCAAGCTGGGCAAGGACGGCAAGCCGGTGAAGGACAAAAACGGCAAAGTCATCTATGAGCCGTACCAGATCAAGGTGCTGAACACCATCAACTTCAAGAAGTCCATGCACTATAACCCTTTCAGCTACATTCACAGCGAAAAGGATATTTTGAAGCTGGTGACAACGCTCATCGCCAATACCAAGGGCGAGGGCAAGGCCGGGGACGATTTCTGGGTCAAGGCCGAGACGCTGCTGTACTGCGCGCTCATCGGCTACATCCACTACGAGGCCCCGGTGGAGGAACAGAACTTTTCCACACTCATCGAGATGATAAACAGCATGGAGGTCCGGGAGGACGATGAGGAGTTCAAAAATGCCGTTGACCTGATGTTTGATGAGCTGAAAGAGCGGGAACCCAACCACTTTGCGGTGCGCCAATATGCCAAATATAAATTGGCCGCAGGAGATGTATGCTCTAAGTGACTTCTTAATCATGGTTTTTGTCATGGTTGATGAAGCAGTCACTTAGAGCATTTTCATTTCGGGAGGTACAGCCATGAGAAACGAAAAAATCACCCCTCTGTACGAGCGTTTGAGCCGCGACGATGAGTTACAGGGCGAGAGCAATTCCATCTCCAACCAGAAAAAGATGTTAGAGGACTATGCCCGCCGGAACGGGCTGCCGAATCCCACTCACTTCACCGATGACGGAGTATCGGGAACCCGTTTTGACCGCCCCGGCTTTCTGGCGATGATGGAGGAAGTCGAGGCCGGACGGGTGGAGGCAATCGTCATAAAGGACATGAGCCGCCTGGGGCGCGACTATCTGAAAGTCGGCCAGGTCATGGAGATTTTGCGGCAGCGCGGCGTCCGGCTGATCGCCATCAACGACGGTGTGGACAGTCTGAAAGGCGATGATGATTTCACCCCGTTCCGCAACATCATGAACGAGTTTTACGCCCGTGACACCAGCCGGAAAATCCGCTCTGTGTTCAAGTCCAAAGGCATGAGCGGCAAGCACCTGACCGGCACTGTCATTTATGGCTACCTATGGGACGAAAAGCGGGAACACTGGCTTGTGGATGAAGAAGCCGCCGCTGTGGTACGCCATATTTTTGCGCTTGCGATGGAGGGCTACGGCCCCTATCAGATCGCAACTAAGCTGTCAGAAGAAAAAATTGAAATGCCCGCCGTTCACCTTGCCCGCTATGGCGAGGGAGTGAACAAGAATAAAACTTTTGCGGATATTTACCGTTGGAGTGCTTCTACTGTCGTTGAAATTTTGAAAAAGAGGGAGTATTTAGGCCACACCGTCAATTTCAAGACCCGCAAGCACTTCAAGGACAAGAAAAGCCACTATGTCGATGAAAGCGAGTGGACGATTTTTGAGAACACCCATGAGGCAATTATCGACCAGGAAACCTTTGATAATGTGCAGCGCATCCGAGGAAACGCCAGACGCTACCCGGACGGCTTTGGGGAAGCCCATCCTCTGACCGGCCTGATGTACTGCGCCGACTGTGGCGGCAAGATGTATGTTCACCGCACTTACAATGGCAAGCGCGTCCCGCAGTACACCTGTGGACAGTATGGGAAGTACCCTATCGGCTCCCTTTGCCCTACGCAGCACCGCATCAAGGCCGAAGCCGTCCTGACCCTCATTGCCGATATGCTCCGGGCCATCGCGGAGTATTCCAAGAATGACCGGGCCGAGTTTATCCGCACTGTTCAGGAAACACAGGCTGCCCAGCAGACCGCCGACATCTCCAAGAAGCGGAAGCGGCTGGCCGCCGCTCAAAAGCGGGCTGGGGAACTGGAAAGGCTGATTTGTAAAATCTACGAGGACAACGCCCTGGGCAAGCTGCCGGACGCCCGGTATGAGGCCCTGGACGCACAGTATGCCAAAGAACAGGACGCCCTCAATGCGGAAATCGCTGAACTGGAAAAGGCCGTGACCGGCTACGAACAGAGCCGGAAATCTGCGGAGAAGTTTATTGCCCTGATTGATAAATATGAGAACTTCGATACCCTGACGAACACCATGCTCAACGAGTTTGTCGAGAAAATTCTTGTCCATGAACGCGCCCGCAAAGGCAGCCAGGACACCACACAGGAGGTTGAGATTTACTTCAACTTTGTGGGCCGGTATATCCCGCCCGCCATGCAGCCGGTTCCCCTCACGCCGGAGGAACAGGAGGAATTGCGGAAAAAGGAGGAACGCAAGGACAGGCTTCACAGGAATTATCTGCGGCGCAAGGCAAACGGCAAGCAGAAGGAATGGGAGGAACGCTACAACGCCAAACGCAAGGCACAGATGGAGGCGGCAAAGGCAGCTATCCGCGCCGAAGATATGGCAAAGGGCATTTATACTACCGTCAGCCAGTTACCCCATCAGGAACCGCGCAGGGCTGCTTTACCGGCCAGCACTGTCCTCTGATAAACCACCACGAAAAGGAGAAGCACCATGAAAAAACTGACCTATACCCGTTGTGGAGGTTACTACATCCCCGACCTGAAGCTGTCCGAGCAGCCGGAGGCCCCCATCGGCAAGTATGGCCGGATGCGGCAACGCTACCTGAAGGAACACCGGCCCGGCCTTTACAGCAGCCTGATTTTGAGTGAAAAGCTGTACCCGCACCTGTTGGAGATTGACCGGGCGGCGCGGGAGCGTATGGACACCATGCTGCCCCGCATGATAGAGGCAGCAGGCATCACCGAAGAACTGAAAGCCCGTGATCCCATGCGCTGGGTGGGGCTGATGAACACGCTGAAAGCACAAGCAGAGGAAGTCATTTTGACAGAGCTGATTTATCAATAGTTTTTGCAAGCGGAGGCTGCTACTTGCGGCCTCTGTTTGTTTTTACGCTTTCGACATATCTCATGCCTTGTATTCTTCGAGCTAATGAAATATAATGAAAAATGTTGTCGGAGGTATGGATATGGACTACATGACACTCAAAGAGGCAAGCGAAAAATGGGGCGTTTCGTCCCGTCAAGTCAACTATTACTGCGTCGATGGGCGTATTCCCGGCGCTGTGAAAATGGCCGGTGTCTGGCTGATCCCAAAAGATGCTGAAAAACCAATAGACGGCAGGACGAAAAAAGGCAAGGAGGCTAAGTAGATGGCTGTACTTTTAATAGCAGAAGATGAAAAAGATATGCAAAACATTATTGTCGATTTTATGAAACAAGGCGGACATTCTTGCATTTTAGCTAATGATGGAGTAGAGGCACTTTCCATTTTGGAGAATAATACGGTTGACCTTATCATTTTAGATATTATGATGCCACGATTAGATGGATTTACTGTATGTAAATTTGTGCGGAATATATGCGATGTACCCATTATTTTTCTTACTGCCAAAGGCGAGGAAAATGACAAACTCAAAGGCTATAAATATGGTGCAGATGATTATGTCACCAAACCCTTTAGTCCCAAAATACTGTTAGCCAAAGTCAATGCGTGGTTGCGTCATGCAACTACGGCTAATTCACATGACATTTTATCTGCGGGAGAAATAATGATATATCAATCGGCTCATACAGTCATTGTGTCTGGTAATGAAGTTGAACTTACTCATAAGGAATACGAACTATTGCATTTGTTCTTGCAGAATAAAAATCAAGTGTTCTCGCGTGAGCAGTTGTTAAACCGTATTTGGGGATTTGACTTTGAGGGAAATACACGAACTGTCGATTCACACATCAAAACGCTCCGTCAAAAGTTAGGAACCGAAGGGCGTCATATTGTGACACTAATTCGTTCTGGCTATAAGTTTGAGGTAAAACCATGAGCAATTCATTTAAGTCGGTTGAGAAAAAATACTTTGCTTTCTCAAGAACTATACGGTTTGTTATTACAGTTTTGTATCCTATTATGTTCCTCATAACACCGATAGAGTATAAATTCCTGTTGCCTTTTATTTGGCTGCTTTTATTTCTTGGCGGTGAATGGCTGCAAGAGATTTACTTACATCGCATTATTGTGGTTCCACTGGGGAGCATTACTGATACTGCACAGAAACTTGCAAATCTTGATTTTATGACGGTGTGTGATATTCAGTCTAACGATGAATTAGGCAGTTTATCGAATAGCCTAAATACTTTGGCCTCAAATTTACAAAATGCTTTGGACGAATTAAATAAAGCCAACAAACAGTTAAAAAAAGATGTTCAACATGAAAGGATACTGTTAGAGCAACGAAAGGAATTAGTGGATTCTTTATCGCATGAAATGAAAACGCCTCTTGGCTTAATACAGGCTTATACTGAAGGATTAAAAAACGAGATAGATAATGATAAGCGCAGAAAGTATATGGATGCCATTCTGGCCGCCACTGAAAGAATGAATTATACAATCATTTCCTTATTAGACTTATCTGCATTAGAGGCCGGAACCACCGTTCTAATGGAAACTCTTTTTGATTTTGTAGAACTGACAGAGGAAGTAGGCGGACGGCTATTGCTCGATGTTCCTTGTGAAAGGTACAGCTTTACTTATGAACTACCAGAGCGGGAAATTATTGTTTATGCAGACCGGCGTAGAATAGAACAGGTACTTGAAAATTTAATTAGTAATGCCAAAAAATATGTATGTGAAAACGGAAACATTCATTTAACTGTAAAGCAAGAAAATTCGGCGATCTATTTTTCTGTTTTCAATCAGGGGAACACTATTCCAGAACAGGAGATTTCCCAAATTTGGTCAAAGTTCTATCGGGGAAAATGGACGGGACAAAGTGGTAACGGTCTTGGCCTCGCCATTGTCTCTCAAATATTGACCATGTATCAAGTTCCATTTGGAGCTATCAATCATACTGATGGTGTGGAGTTTTATTTTCAATTTCCGATTGCAAACAAATAAGCCAATCAAAGCCTTGCTTTTCTTTTGGGAGCAGGGCTTTATTATTTTACACGGATTTCACATCAAACGCACTTCTATTCCAAGCCGGTAGGATACACTGTATCCACTAAATAAACAGGGAAGGAAGTGTCTTGATGCCGCAATATATTTTGCAAACACAAGAATTGTGTAAAGAATTTGCTCATACCGCTGCGGTCAATCGTGTTAGCATGAATATTCAGCAAGGCGATATATATGGCTTCATTGGTGAAAATGGGGCAGGAAAAACAACTTTTATGCGTATGGTTGCAGGACTTGCATCACCCACATCTGGCACAATCAGGTTATTTGGGCAGGAAAACTTACAGGCAGGGCGGCACTATATTGGGTGCACGATTGAAAATCCCGCTCTGTATAAAAATATGACCGCAAGAGAAAATCTTGAAATTTTCCGTCTCGCTTTCGGTGTAAAAAATGCCAAGAGCACAGATAAAGTCCTATCTCTCATGGGGTTAGCGGACACCGGAAAAAAGCGCGTTGGAGATTTTTCTTTAGGTATGAAACAGCGATTGGCGATTGCTGTTGCCCTTTTGGGTGATCCCCAGTTCTTGATTTTGGATGAACCAATTAACGGGTTAGACCCTGTTGGAATACAAGAGCTGCGCAATTTGTTTGTGCAGTTAAATCGAGAGCAAAATATTACGCTTTTGATTTCAAGTCATATTTTAGGTGAATTATCCAAAATTGCAACCAGATATGGAATTATTCACAAAGGTTCTCTTGTTTCAGAATTATCCGCCAATGATTTGATGGATCAATGCCAGCGACACTTGATTATCCGAACTGACTGTGCTGATAAAGCAGTCAATGTCCTACAAGCACAGTTGGGCATTGCAAAATATAAAATTTTGACGCCATACACAATTTCCCTAAAAGAGTATGTTGAACAGTCAGAAGTTGTCAATAAGGTTCTGATACAAAATGGCCTCGTGCTTTTTGAGTCAACAATCCATGAGGATAGCTTAGAGGATTACTTCAATTCAATTATAGCGGGAGGTGAACAAAATGCCTAATCTGCTTCGATCCCAGATTTACAAGTTATTTCACAATACAATTTTTTGGGCGGGTGCTGGCTTAACTATATGCTCCGTGGTGTTTTATGCTGTGTTTGAGAGCATGAAAGCCGAAACAGTTGCCAACGGTATGCCTCTGTTCCAGTATTATAGCATCCTTTTTCAGAATTATAGCACAGGACTTCCCATTTTGATTTTTTGTGTGGTGTTTGCTTCGGATGATTTTATGAGTGGTGCAGTTCATTACTATATTTCAAAAGGAATTTCGAGAACTCAATATTATTTGTCCAAAACGATAGCCTGCGCTTTTGCGGCTACCCTATATGTTGTAATTGCAGGTATAAGCGGAACCATAATCAGTCAAATACTATGGCATAATCTTGGTGGCTTACTTCAAATAAATACATTACAACTATTATTTTTCTTCTTTAGCCAAATCATACTTCATACCTCTTATGCGTGCTTTTTGGTATTTACCTGTTTCTTATTTAGGAGTAGTGTAACTTCCAGTGTAGTCAATATGTTTTTGCTGATTTTCGGATTTTTCATTGTTCATCGTATTGAGGACGTTATCTGGCACAGTTATGTGATCTCCATGTATTGGCCGGTAGCAATGTTCCAACGAGTTCAAGTGATGACGGTGGCTGAATGGTTTCCTGTTGTCGCAGCTATTTTTGTAATATACGGAGTGCTGTTGACTTGTATTGGGATTATCATTATGAAAAAACGAGATATAAAATGAACTATCTGCCGGGCGACGGCAAAAGAAAAAAAGCCGTCGTTCAGCAGCCCATACCCATGCCATAAACTCAACTTACGGCGGCTTTGAGAAAATCAAGGCCGCCGTTTCTTATGCCCTCGACAAAGGAGTGACGACTACACGCTGACACGGCGGCTTTAGGAGGGAGCCGCCCATGAAACACGCTGACCGCCGACAAATTCAGACGATGTTCGCGTTGCCGCCAAAAAAAGCGCGGCCACCGAACAGGCCCCGTCTAACCGGCGGTGCGAAAATTGTCATTCTGTAAGTGAATATCGTATTTTTTGCGTCCGAATAGCTTCATGCTGTCCGGGCGTTTTTCTATGTCAGCCCCGGTGCCGATCCCCGCCGCCCCGTTCAGGTTTTCCCGCAAAAATCTGAACGGAGGAAAGGCAGATGGAAGTCACCATCAATTATAACGGACAAGCTGTGGCCGTGGAGGTCACGCTGGAAGTCTATGAGTTTCTTGACCGGGCCGACCACAAAGCCGAAAACCTGTCCCATGAGCAGCGGCGGCATTGGGATGGCCGGGAGTTTGACGAATACATAGTTGCCACCGAGGGCGTAGGTATCTACGGCGAAACGCCGGAGGAACACCTTTGCCGCATGGAAACGCTGGACGAGCTGATGGCCGTCCTGGACACCTGCACCGAGGCTCAGCGCCGCCGGTTCCTGCTCTATGCCCTGGACGGGCTGACCCTTGCGGAAATCGGGACAGTGTGCGGCTGCTCCAAAGTATCCGTCTATGAGAGCATTGACGCGGTAAGGAAAAAATTTTTGAAATTCTTTGCGAACTACCCTAACGAATGACCCCTTTTCGGGCTACCCAGTGAAAGGGATTGTTTCCCTTATCCCAGCGGGAGGCGGACAGCGGACAAGCTGCCCGCCTCTCCCATTTTCAGGAGGTAGCCTATGAAAACAATCAATCTGCGGTGGGTATATCCCCACTACCGGCACGACGAGTTTGTGGAGGTCAGCGATGAGGTTTGGGAGGTCATGGAGCAGGCCCGGCGCGAGATGAAGAACTATGAGCGCCGGAAGCTCTACCACCGCGCCTACTACTCTCTGGACGCATATAGCTGGACGGAGAACTACGCGCTGGAGCATGGCAGATCGCCGGAGGAAATCGTGATGGAGCGGGAGGAACAGGCCGCCCGCCTGCGCCTGCTGGCCGCCTTACCGGAGGCGCTTTCCCATGCCACCCCCACACAGGGCCGCCGCATTGTGGCCTACTACATCGCCGGTATCAACCAGCCGGAAATCTCCCGGAGGGATGGCGTACACAGCAGCAAGGTCAGCGTTGCCATCCGGCGGGGCCTGCGGAATATGCGCCGCTACTATAACGCGCACCCAACCGAGTGAGGTGTGCCTATGCAGACCATCAACCTGAAACAGTATTACCCGTTCTGCACCGAGGACACCTTTGTGGAAGTGTCCGATGAGATTGTCGAAGCGTTCCTGCTGGATAAGCGGGCCGAGGCCGCCAGAGATCGCAAGATGTACCGCTACAAGGCGTTTTACTCCCTTGACTGCGATGACGGGATTGAGAAAGCCGCCATCGGCTGGGCGCAGCCGTCGCCGGAAGATGCCCTGATGGAAAAGGAAGAACAGGCCGAGTACGCGGAACAAATCCGGCGGCTGTATGAAGCCATCTCTCACCTGACGCCCATCCAGGCTCGCCGCCTGCACGCCCGGTATATGCTGGGCATGAAAATCCGGGAGATTGCCGCAATGGAGGGCGTTCATCCATCGCGGGTAAGCAAGTCCATACAGGGGGCGCTCGAACGGCTGCGCCGGTACTTTGCAAACCGGAAATGGACAAGCAGCCTATGAAAACCATCAACCTGAAAAAGCATTACTACCCGATTGTCAAAAAGGACACGTTTGTAGAAGTGCCGGACGAGGTGGCGGAGGCCATTCTGGAAGAAAGCCGCGCTGAGAACGCCAATGACGCCAGGCAGCACTACCACTGCTATTCTCTTGATGCCTCTCCCGGCATGGAAAACTATTTCCTTTCTCATGTCCTGTCACCAGAGGATATTCTCACCGGGCAGGAAACCGAACGGGAACAGGAAGCCACCCATGCCCTGATGATGGAACGGCTCCGGGAGGCCCTTTCCACCCTGACACCCCGGCAGGCGAGCTGCCTGCACGCCCGATTTTGGGAGGACAAGCCATTTAAGGAGATTGCCAAGTCCGAAGGCTTCACCACATCAGCCGCCATTGTCACGGTTCGCAACGCCATCATTAAGTTACAGAAATATTTTATCAAACACGGCTGGATGAGCCAGCCCAAGGAGGACGCGATATGCACAAAGACATCACCGCCCAAACGAAACCGAAAAAGGACGAGCGCGAAGAAGTCCTGAAAGAAATCCGGCAGCTTGAGAACCGCCAGAAGATTTTGGAGAACAGGCAGCGCAACGAGGAACGCAAGGCCCGCACCCGCCGCCTGATTGAGCGCGGGGCCATTTTGGAGGGCGTTTTCCCTCTGACCCCCGACTTATCCGGCATAGAGGTCAAGGCGTTCCTGATTGCCCTGTCCCATCTTCCAGGGGCGGCAGAACTGGCCGCAAAACTGCCAAAATCCGGGGACAAGCCATAAGTCCATTCTCTGGAATGGCGCACTTATACACCGTTGCCGGTGTCGTGCGCCCTGCCGGGGGCTGTTGCGTACTTCGTCCGCGATGGGGAGCTACACTCCCCAAACCCCTTGTGCGCCACAGGCCACGGAACATCCGCAAGCGGCTGTCCCGTCCCCTGCGGCCTGAATATCCCTCACCGAAAGGAGGCGATCCCCATAGATTTTTGCCATATCCCCGTCAGTATCATCAAGCGCAGCGAGGGCCGTTCCGCTGTTGCCGCAGCCGCCTACCGCAGCGGAACCAAGCTGACGAATGAATGGGACGGCCTGACCCATGATTACACCCGGAAGGGCGGCGTTGTCCATGCGGAAATCATGCTGCCCGCCCACGCCCCGCCGGAGTTTGCAGACCGCTCCACCCTCTGGAACAGTGTGGAGCAGATCGAGAAAGCCAGGGACAGCCAGCTTGCCCGTGAGATTGAGGCGGCCCTGCCCCGTGAACTGTCCAGGGAACAGCAGCTTGCCCTTGTCCGGGCCTATGTGAAGGACAACTTTGTGGACAAAGGAATGTGCGCCGACTTCGCCATCCATGACAAGGGAACCGGCAACCCCCATGTCCATATCATGCTGACCGTCCGGCCCTTAAAAGAAAACGGTGCATGGGGCGCGAAGTGTCGCAAGGCATACGACCTGGACGAGAACGGCCAGCGCATCCCAGACGGGAAAGGCGGTTGGAAGAACCACCGGGAGGATACCACCGACTGGAACGACAAAGGGAATGTGGAGATTTGGCGGGCGGCATGGGCGGCCTATACCAACCGGGCATTGGAGGCCGTCGGTCAGCCTGCCCTGGTAGACCACCGCAGCTACAAGCGCCGGGGCATTGATAAAATCCCCTCTGTCCACCTGGGGCCAGCAGCCAGCCAGATGGAGAAGCGAGGCATCCGCACCGACAAGGGAGAAGTCAACCGGCAGATCGCCGCCGACAACAAGCTGCTGAAAGAAATCAAGGCCCGCATTACCCGTCTCTACAACTGGTCGAAGGCCGAGGCGGAGAAGCCGGAGGGCCAGCAGCCCAGCATGATGGACTTGTGGGAGGCCCAGCAGCAGCTCAAGCGGCCTGACACCCGTACCGGAAAAATCCGGGCATTGCAGGAGAGCGCCGCCCTGTTCAATTTTCTGAACGCCAACGGCATCCAATCCATGCAGCAGCTCCATGAAAAAATTGCCGGTATGAACACCCGCTACTATGACCTGCGGCGAGAGATCGTCAAGGCCGAGCGCCGGATCGCTGTCCTCACCGAGCGCGGGGAGATGTGGGCGCAGTACAACGAGTACAAGGCCATTCATAAACAGCTTGCCAGGATGAAGCCGGAAAAGCGGGAGCTGTTCGAGCAGCGCCACAGCCGGGAGCTGATCCTCTATGACGCGGCAGACCGGTATCTGAAGGAACTGAAAGCCAGCGGAGAGGAACTTTCCCCGAAGGAATGGCGGCGCGAGATCGACCTGCTGACCGCCCAGAAGCAGGTGGACAGCATCGACATGAAGGCCATGCGGGAGGAACTGAAAGCCGTGGAACGGCTCCGCAAGGCCGCCGACCAACTGGCCCGCCAGGAACGGGACAAGCCCCGCGACCGGGGGCCGGAGCGGTAAAGGGTACGGTGTTTTGCCGACCCCTTGCGGTGCGTCGCGTTTCACGACACACCTTTGCACAGAATTGTCAACATTCACTCATGGAAGGAGATTGCCTTATGAAGCAGATTATTTTACCCGTCACTGTCCACCTGAATATCCGCCTGCCCCTTGCCCTCTTGCAGCCGGAACCGGCAGACGCGCCCACCGGCCCGGAGCCGGAGGCCCATGCCTGCCAGGGCTGCGGTAACTGCGGCGGGTGCAGGAAGTGCCAGCATGAAGAAAAGCAAGCCTGAACCCATCCCCGTCATGGACTACCGCCAGTACCGCAGAGCGCGGCGGCTGGTACATGAGTGCTGCAACTATGACGGCGGTAACTGTATCGCGCTGGACGATGGGGAGGAATGTGTCTGCGTCCAGTCCATTTCCTACTCCCTGCTGTGCCGGTGGTTCCGGGCGGCAGTGCTGCCGCTGGACAGAGAACTGGAAACGGCCCTGTTCCACCGCCTGGACGCCAAGCGTTGCGCCGTCTGCGAGGCGCTGTTCACCCCCGGCTCCAACCGGGCCAAATACTGCCCGGAATGTGCTGGACGCATGAAGCGTATCAAGGCGGCCCAGCGCAAGCGCAAACAGAGGGCTAAGTGTCACGCTTTAGGGGCCGAAAACCCCTTGTAAATCAAGGCTTTTTTCGAGGGTGTCGCTGGGGGCCTGATAGATTTATCCTCTGGCCCCCAAAACGGCCCTCTAAAGGCGTATAGACCCCTGAAATAAACCCCAAGGAGGAACCCATGTCAGACAATCGAAAATATTACTACCTGAAACTCAAAGAGAACTATTTTGACGATGACTCCATCGTACTGCTGGAAAGTATGCAGGACGGTGTGCTGTACTCCAACATTCTGCTCAAGCTGTATCTGAAATCCCTGAAACACGGCGGGCGGCTCCAGCTTGACGAGAATATCCCCTACACGGCGCAGATGATTGCCACCATCACCCGCCAGCAGATCGGCACTGTGGAGAGGGCCTTGCAAATCTTCCTGAAGCTGGGCCTTGTGGAAGTGCTGGACAGCGGCACTTTTTACATGAGCAATATCGAGCTGCTGATCGGCCAGTCCTCCACCGAGGCCGAGCGAAAGCGGGCGGCGAGGCTCCAAAACAAGGCTCTTTCTGCGCCCCGGACAAACGGCGGACATTTGTCCGACATTCGTCCACCAGAGATAGAGATAGAGTTAGAGAAAGAGATAGAGATAAAGAGAGAGATAGAGAAGGGACACCCCGCCCGCACCTATGGCCGTTACCAGAATGTTTTCCTGACGGACGAGGAACTGGCAGACTTGCAGGCCAGCTTTCCCACGGTATGGGGCCAGTACATCGAAAAGCTGTCCGAGTACATGGCTTCTACCGGCAAGCGGTATCAGAGCCATGCCGCCACCATCCGGCGCTGGGCCAGCGAGGACGCCAGGAAAGCGGCCCCGTCCACCCGCAACCGGGATTACAGCGTAAAGGAGGATGAAACCGTATGATTGAGATTACCGCAGAAATCCGGGCGCTGATCGACAAGGCAGCCGCCGGTGTGGAATTGGCCGGGGACGAGTACATAGACCCGGCAGACGGCCTCATTCACTGTAAAAAGTGCGGCGGCCAGAGGCAGACCGTTGTGCCATGCTTTGGGAAACCCGGCTACTTCATGCCCCGCTGTATCTGCCAGTGCCAGCGGGAGGCCGAGGAACAGCGCAAGGCCGCCGAGGAACGGCAGCGCCGCATGGAGCGCATCAAGCGCCGGAAGGCCCAGGGCCTGCAAGACCGCTATCTGTACGACTACACCTTTGCCAACGACAACGGCCAAAATCCCCTGATGGACAAGGCCCGCGCCTATGTGGAGAACTGGAAGGAGGCATACAAAAACAACACCGGCCTGCTGCTGTTCGGGGATGTGGGAACCGGCAAGTCCTTTTTTGCCGGTTGTATCGCCAACGCCCTGCTTGACCGGGATGTGCCGGTGCTGATGACGAACTTTCCCACCATCCTGAACCGCCTGACCGGGATGTTCTCCGAGGACAGGGCCGACTTTATCGCCAGCTTTGACGAATACGACCTGCTTATCATTGACGATTTGGGTGTGGAGCGCAGCACCGAGTATGCGATGGAGCAGATGTTTTTCGTCATTGACAGCCGCTACCGCAGCCGCAGGCCCATGATTATCACCACCAACCTGAAGCTGGCCGAACTCAAAAATCCGCCCGACCTGGCCCACGCCCGTATCTATGACCGTATTCTGGAACGGTGCGCCCCGATCCTCTTTGTCGGGAAGAACTTCCGGGAGGAAAACGCCGGAGCTACCAAGCAGGCGGCGAAAGACATTGTAAACCGTAAGCATGAGTAATTTTTTGCCGGACGGCGCAGCCCCGCCCGGAGAAAGGAGCGCCATGAGCGAAGAAACCCGTACCATGCAGACCGCAGACACCACTCCGGCCAGAGCGCCGGAGGACGCCCCCGCGCTGGTAAAGAAAATCGGCAAGACCACCTACAAGGTGCGCGTCCATTTCAGCAATACCAGCACTGAAACCATGAGCGACAAAATCAAGCGTATGCTCAAAAACGAGATACAGCAAATGTGACCGGCTGATAAAGCCAGCCGCCTTGTGTTAAACTGATGATGGTACACGCCAAAACTTTTAGCCAAGGAGGACACGAAAATGCTGTACACAGAAAAAGAGAAAAATGAGATTGAGCGCGTCCGCAAAGTGTTTGAGAAACATATCCAGCAGATGACCGCTTATGATTTGGTTTGGTCGGACAAGGTCGGCTATGTGTGGCTGGCAATATCTATCGACCCGGTCTATATTGACACCGGCAACTGGATAGAGTCTGCTGCCGGTCTTTGTTATGAGTGCTTGAATGATATAGCACTGGATGTTTTTGGAATGACCGGAAACGACCATGACTTCGAGGACGCCGATCCGCTGGAACTGGCCGAGATTAAGCGGCGCTGGAAACCCTATATCGACCAACTGCCGGAATATGCGTACCTTTGCGACGAACTGCTAAGCGGCCGCAAGTAACTCTACTCGCCTGAGTGTCAGGAGCATGAAAGTGCTTCTGGCACTTTTTTTGTGGCCTTTTTGTGAATTTGATTAAAAAGTCCTTGACAACTCGTTTCGGGCAAAACTGCGAAGTCGATTTTGGTGAGCTGCGGCGCACGGCTGGCGGTGTTCGACATTGCCGAGCTGCGGGAGGTCACAGCCTATGACGAGCTGGAGCTGGACACCCTGGGAGACCGACGAACCGCATTGTTCCTGATTATGAGCGACACCGATGACAGTTTTAACTTCCTCATCTCCATGTGCTACACCCAGCTGTTCAACCTGCTCTGTGAAAAGGCCGACGATGTGTACGGCGGGCGGCTGCCGGTTCATGTGCGCTGCCTCATTGATGAGTGCGCCAACATTGGCCAGATCCCCAAGCTGGAAAAGCTGGTCGCCACCATCCGCAGTCGAGAAATCTCTGCCTGTCTGGTGTTGCAGGCGCAGAGCCAGCTCAAGGCCATCTACAAGGACAACGCTGATACCATCATCGGCAACATGGATACCTCCATCTTCCTGGGCGGCAAAGAGCCGACCACGTTGAAGGAGCTGGAAGCCGTGCTTGGGAAAGAGACCATCGACACCTACAACACCGGAGAGAGCCGGGGGCGGGAGACTTCCCACTCGCTCAACTATCAAAAATTGGGGAAGGCGCTGATGAGCCAAGACGAGCTGGCCGTCATGGACGGCAGCAAGTGCATTTTGCAGCTGCGCGGTGTGCGGCCGTTCCTCTCGGACAAGTACGACATCACCCAGCACCCCAACTACAAGTACACCGCCGACGCCGACCCGAAGAACGCCTTTGATATTGAAGGCTATCTCAAGGCCCGGCTGAAGCTCAAACCCAACCAGGTCTGCGACGTGTATGAGATCGACGCCGCAGCCAACGATTGATGCTCCGCTGTGAAAGGAGGGGTCCTATCTATCCGCCACAACCGCCCCGCTGGGGCCATCGGCGTACAAAGCGGACGATCTCTATCAAAATAATGAAAAAGGAGGAAGGCCGGAATCAGCCAGCCCGGAAATCGGGCGGCGATTGTCCGGCTTTTGTATGCCTATGAACCATGACTAAATCAATCGTTTTCAAATGATTCCGGCCAACTTTATTTATGGAATTTTTTAATCAGGCAATCACCGTTCTCCAGACCCTCGTTATCGCTCTCGGTGCCGGTCTCGGCGTGTGGGGCGTCATCAATTTGCTGGAAGGTTATGGCAACGACAACCCCGGAGCCAAGTCGCAGGGCATGAAACAGCTTATGGCTAAGTAGATGTAATCAAGAGAAGAAAGGAAAAGCACAATCCAGACGGAACCGGCGATTGTGTCAAGAAATATTTGTGGAATAGCAAGAACTTTGATATAATGGGAACAGGAACCCCGGAACCGGGAGAAAGGCAGGAGGATAAATGCACATAAGCTATAAACCCCTCTGGCACACGCTGGTTGAGCGCAATATGAGGAAAGAGGACTTGCGGATTGCCGCCGGTCTTACCACAAATATGATTGCCAACATGGGTAAGGGCAAAAATATCAGCATGGAAACGCTGGTTCGTATTTGCGAAGCCCTGAATTGTGGCATTTTGGATGTAATAGAATTGGAGAAGGAAGACCATTCTGTTGATAAAGCAGAGTGATAAATTTGAACGTGGAGTATTTACAAAAATGCACCAAGGGGAGAAGAATACATGGCAAAACAAAATATTTATGATAATGATAGCTTTTTTGAAAATTTCAAGAATCTTCGCAACAACAAGATTAATTTCAATGATTGCATAGAAACCCCGATTCTACTTGCGATGATTCCAGAAGTAGATGGAAAAAGGGTACTGGACATAGGTTGTGGCATGGGACAACACGCAAAGCAGTATTCTGATATGGGGGCTGAATCTGTATTGGGTATTGATATTTCTGAGAAAATGCTTGAGTATGCAAAGGAACATTTCCATGCAAAAAATATTACTTACCGACAAATGGCATTGGAAGATATATGTCAAATTGATGAGCAGTTCGATTTGATTACAAGTTCCTTAGCATTTGATTATGCCGAAGATTTAGACAAACTAATGAAAAATATATATGGTCTATTAAAATATGGTGCCCATTTTGTATTTAGTATGTCTCATCCAATGGCAACCGCATGGGATGGTCAATATGATAGATATACCCGGACAGAATCGGGCGAAAGACTTTATGCGAATATCAGCAACTATATGGTTGAGGGAAAAAGGACAGTCAAATGGGTTGTCGAGGACTATGAAGTTTATCATCGAACATTTTCCAGTATTGTTAATACTATAGTAAATGCTGGATTTTTGATTGAAGAATGCGAGGAATCTCATGTATCCGATGAAATGAGAAAGCAGTATCCAGCCCAGTTTGGTGGAACACTTCACCGACCAGATTTTATATTTTTTAGATGTAAAAAACAATCGTAAAATGATGAATCCAGATTGAAATACTGAAGTAAAAATTCAATTCATTACACAAAGCTGCCGTTGCAGGAACACTCATTCCCACAACGGCAGTTTTTCATTTTCTCTTGCGCCGGAAGTTGAAGGGACTGTTCTTGATGTTCGGAGATTTTGACAGTATCCTTTTCAATATCTTCTGTTCATCCGGCGGCAGCTTGTAAAAGTCAATGCCGAGCATATTGAAAATGACCGCCCACACTTTTCCGAGATAATCCCCGGAAGATTGAATAGCCTTTCGGATTTCCAGAGCCATCTTCTTTGCAAGGGAATAATCCGGCGTGCTGTCAATGTCATGCTCATGGGCTTTCCGTATGTCATGGAGAATGGCGTCCCATGTTTTGTGCGTCACATGACAGAAGAAATCTTCTTCCTTTACCTCTGCGGCAAGGATGGTCTTTGAATAGAAATCATTTTCCGCCTGCTTGTATTTCTGGATGATGGTCTGCCGCTGTTCTTCCAAAGACTCATAAAGGGTGCGGAAGGTGGAGGTTGCATGGCCGTCTATGTAAATCTCCGTGTCGGTCATAAGCTGCTCAAATTTATCGTTGGTAGCAATCTCACACAGGAGCCGGTTGTTGATACGGCCACTCTTTAGAAGCGCCACCATTTCATCATTCAGGTGCAGTTCCATCAGGGGCGTGTTTATCTGCTCCCGGTTTTCTGTCCGGCAGAACAGATAATCAAGAGATACCTCATAAAAGTCGGCCAGCGTGATAAGGTTGCCGTGGTTGATTTCCTTATTGTCGTTGGCTTCATAGCTGGCAAGGGCTGATTTTGAAATGCCGGTTTGCTGCGCCAGTTCTTCCAGATTTAAGCCTTTATCTTTGCGTAACTCCCAAAGGCGTTCCTGTATGGTAGTTACCCTCAGCATAGGGCGCTCACTCCTTTCCGACGGCTGTTTTCCTGCCGCTAACTGGATTATACCATACTTTCCATAATCGTGGAAATTTCCGTTTTTCGCCCCGAAATCCTACTTTGTGGATATACGGCACAGGGAACAAAAATGGTCTATGATACAGGTAGTTCATCGATGGATTATTCCAATCGAATGACCGGCCTGTATGGGATATGCTCCCCGGCGATGTAGCGCAACGACTTGCGGAAGGGAAATGGAGGAACCCTGACCGCAACGAGCGTACCAAAGGGAGCAAAACGCCGTTGTGAGAGCCAGGGGCAGGAACGACATCAGGGAGAACCGGCGAAAATGAACACCGAATTGATACTGAAACACAACAATCCGATAGGGCGTAGTCTGCCCTATCCGTAATACTTCGGGGGATTTCCGGGCGGTTCTATGGCCGCTTTTTCCCCGAAAATCGCCCCGAAACACGACACTAAAATCTGCTATCCGTCTATTGCGGCTGTTACGGCTGAAATGGGCGGATTTTTGTTTAAGGAGGCACCATGCCGAGAATGCCGAAAAAGAGGAAGCTGGAACTATCCTTCTTCCTCAATGAACGGGGGCGGGTAACGTACAACGACCTCTGCCGGAAATGCCAGCGCACTTGCAAGCAGAGTTTCCGGGCGGTCATTGTGGACTGCCCCCATTATCTTTCCAAACGCTCAAAACGAAAAGTAAAGGAGGACACCGATTGAATGGAAGTTGAATTTATGACCGCAGACACCGCCCTGCCGCCCTGTATGCCGCTGCCAAGAGCCATGCTGCGGCTCCCGATCAGCAGCACCGCCAAGGTCATGTACGCCCGGATGTTGGATATTGTTTTCCTGTCCGGCATAGAGGACGCCAACGGGATTTTATTTATCCATTTCCCCATCGTGGAACTGGCGGCGGCACTTGCCCGCAGCACCATGACCGTGAAGCGTTCCCTGAATGAATTGGAGGACGCCGGACTAATACTGCGAGTGCGTCAGGGCTTCGGGGAACCCAACAAAATATATGTACTCATTCCCAAGAAGGAGGACAGCCGCCTATGAATGAAAAGCTGGAAAAACTCAATCAGGAGATAGAGAAAACGGAAAAGAAGCTGCGGAGGGCGCAGCATGAAGAAAAGATATTGGAACACCAGATAAAGACGCTGACACGGAAGGAACGGACGCACCGGCTTTGCACCAGAGCCGCCATGCTGGAAAGCTACCTTCCCCACCCGGAAGCCATCACGGATGAACAGGTCAGCGTATTTTTGAAGCTGCTGTTCCACAAAGACAGCACCCGCCAGCTTATGGAAAAAGTATTCGCCGGAAACGGCACAGAGAAGGAGGGCGCAGAATGAAGATGAATTTTTCTAAAGACGAGTTGGCTATGGTCTATCAGTACGCCGCCGGTACGAAGGAAGAAACCCTTGCGGGACTGAAAGAAATCGTTCCGGTTATCCGTGACCGGCAGACAAGGGAGATTGTGGAGAGTACCATCCGAAAGCTGGACGCCATCCCGGAGCCGGAGTGCCGCCGCTTTATCGCTGATACAAAGCAGCGGTTTATCCAGAAGCGGGACCATTCCATCCGGCGCAGGCTTGCCGAAGCCAAGGCACAGGCGAGGACGGAAAAGCCACATCCCAAGAGAAAAGAGCCAGACCGGGAACGGTCATAATCGCTTCCAGAGCCGCAGCCCGTGGACTGCCCCTCTGAAAGAGGGCGCAACTATACACCGGTCAAGCCGGTGCGTTGCGTCCTGCCGGAAGCCCCTTGCAGGGAGCAGATGATTTCCGCAGATTTTCAATCTGTTCCAATCATCACAGGGGGAGCTACACTTCCCCTGCGCTGGCTGCCGCCAGCTACCCCTTTGTGGACTTGCCGCCTGGGAACACCTTGCGCTGCAAGCTGTTCCCGTCCGACAAGTTTTTTACAAAAGGATATGGAAAGTAGACTTGACATTTTTCTCAAATGTGCTATACTAAAGATACGGAAAGTAGACTTTCCATAAGAAAGGAGGCTCGCATGAAAAATCGACTGGAAGAACTCCGCAAACAACGAGGAATCAAGCAAGAAGAATTGGCAAGCGCCTTGGAAGTATCACGACAAACAATTGGCTCTTTAGAAAATGGACGCTACAATCCGTCTATTCAGTTGGCGTTCAAAATTGCTCGATACTTCAATATGACGATTGAGGAGATTTTTATTTACGAGGAGGATTGATTATGAAAAAAGGGTTATTGATTTTAATGGTAGTTGCCGGAATGATTGTTTTGCTGGGAGGATTGCTAATATACGGTTTGGGAATAAATGAGATCGTTCCTGTGCCGCGTCCTGACTTGATCGTAGTAGGCACATCTCTCATTGGAATTTCACTAATTGTATCTGGTGCGTGCGATTTGCTTGGCAAGAAAACCAAGGAAATGCAAATAGAAGAAAATGATGAGAGAAATATCGCACTCGGCAATGCCGCAATGGCAAGTGGCTTCAAAGTAATGAATGTCACGATTTCTGTTTCCCTCGTTGCTTTGATTTTTACTGGATATATGACAGTAGTTCCTTGTTTCACTATTATTGGAGCCTTTGCGATTGGTCAACTTGCCTTTATTGTGCGACTCTGGTATTTGCACAAAACCATGTAAATGTATTTTGAAATATCCGCCGCCCATCAGCGGCACCACCGAGCAGGAAATCAGAAACGGTTTCCTGCTTTTTCTATGCCCGGACGCCGGGAGAAAGGAGGTCACAATCCGTCATGCCACCATGCCCGCACTTTGACCTGAAAATCGTCCAGCGCAGCAAGCGCCAGTCTGCTGTCGCTGCCGCCGCCTACCAGAGCGGGGAACGGCTGTTTTCCGAATACGACCAGAAACAGAAATACTATTCCCATAAAAGCGAAATCGTCCACACCGAAATCATGCTGCCGCCCCACGCCCCGCCGGAGTACGCAGACCGCAATACCTTGTGGAACGCCGCCGAAGCCATAGAAAAACAATGGAACTCCCAGCTTGCCCGGAGATTAGTGCTTGCCATACCGAGGGATATTCCCCCGGCGCAGCAAGCCGACCTTATCCGGGACTTCTGCCGGGAGTTTTTTGTTTCCAAAGGCATGATTGCCGACTTTGCCATCCATGACAAGGGGGACGGCAACCCCCACGCCCATATCCTCTTTACCATGCGGGGGATGGACGAACAGGGCAGGTGGCTCCCCAAGAGCCGGAAGGTGTACGACCTTAACGAGAACGGCGAGCGTATCCGGCTCCCGTCCGGGAACTGGAAAAGCCACAAAGAGGACACCGTGGACTGGAACGACCAGAAGTACGGGGAGATATGGCGGCAGGCGTGGCAGGACACGGCGAACCGCTATCTGGAAGCCATCGGCAGCCCGGAGCGCCTTGACCTTCGTTCCTATGCCCGACAGGGAATTGATAAAATCCCCACCGTCCACATGGGGCCAGCGGTCAGCCAGTTGGAGAAGAAAGGCATACAGACCAACATCGGCAACCTGAACCGGGACATCAAAGCCGCCAATTCCCTCATGCAGTCTATCCGACAGATGGTACGCAGCTTAAGGGGCTGGCTGTCCGGCCTGAAAGAGAAAAAGGCGGCGCTGCTGGAAGCGCTGGAACAGGCCAAGGAGCCGACCATCCCCGAACTGCTTTCCCGGTATCTGGATATGCGGAGCGGGGAACGCACCGGCTGGACTTCCAAGGGGAAGCTGAAAGGCACTGTTGGCGATTTCAACAAGGTCATGGAAGCCCTTGACTTCCTGCGGCAGAAAGAGATTTCCACCGTGGAGAGCCTTGACGCCTATCTGGATAAGGTCAGCGGGGAGATACTTTCCGCCAAGACCGACATTAAAAAATCGGAACGCCGGATAAAGGCCATTGATACCACGCTTTCCCATCTTGCCAACCACGGAGCCTACAAAGAGGTTTACAAAAAGTACGCTTCCATCGGCTGGAAAACCCGGAAGGAGAAATTTGCCGCCGAACACCGGGAAGAACTGGACGCCTACCTTGCCGCCAAGCGTTTTTTCAAAGCCCATCAGGAGGAACTGCCCTTTGATACGAAAGAATTGAAGAAGGAACGGGAGCAGCTTTCCGGGGAACTGTCGGAAAAGAATGAGGGCTTGCAGGCGGTTCAGGAGGACATGAAGCTGCTGCGGGATGTGCGCTACTGGATAAACCATGTGCTGCCGCCCGACCAGCGCCGGGTTGTGCCGGAGCCGGGAAAGAAGCCGTCCATCAACGAACAATTAAGCTGGAAGATTGAGGGCGCCAAACAGCGGGAAGAACAGAAACGCCAGCAGCCCCGCCGCCAGCAAAAACAGGATATGGAACTTTAAACCAATCAGGCGCTTGCCATTTTCCCCGTGAGAATGACAGGCGCTTTTCTTATTTTCAGGAGGATTTGCCTATTGAACGTATTTGAAGCCGTGAAACAGTCTATTACCACCCGGCAGGCCGCCGAGCATTACGGCGTCCGGGTGGGAAGAACCGGGATGTGCGTCTGCCCCTTCCATGACGATAAAAACCCCAGCATGAAGGTTGACCGGCGCTTCCACTGTTTTGGCTGTCAGGCAGACGGGGATGTGATTGACTTTGTTTCCCGTCTGGAAAACGTCAGCCCCAAGGAAGCCGCCCTCATGCTGGCACAGGACTTTTCCATCCCCTATGAGGATAAGGAGCCACCCGGCAGGAGCCGCCGCCCCCATCCCCGGCAGGAAACCCCGGAACAGCAATTTAAGCGCATGGAGCGATATTGCTTCCGGGTACTGTCTGACTATCACAATCTGCTGCGCCGCTGGAAGCGGGACTATGCCCCCAAGACGCCGGACGAGGAATGGCACCCGCTTTTCGTGGAAGCCTTGCAGAAACAATCCCATGTGGAATATCTGCTGGATGTGCTGCTGTTCTCCGATATGAGGGAACGGGCTGCCCTGATTGCCAGCTACGGAAAGGAAGTGAGGAACCTTGAGCGGAGAATGGCAGACCTTGCCGCCCGAACTGCGGCAGGCCGTGACGGACACCATCGAAGCCGCACCCCCGCCCCGGAGCGTTGAGGAAGTGAAAGCCATGCTGGAGGGCACCGAGAAAGGCGGCGTCCGCAACAGTATTCACAACTGCCTGACGGTATTCCAGTATGACCCCGAACTTTCCGGGGCGGTGGCGAAAAATCTCCTGACCGAGCGCATTGACCTTCTAAAGCCCATCGGCAGGAAACGCAGAACCGGCAGCAAGGCCATGACCGACACGGATATGAAATATATCCGCCTGTATCTGGAAAAGACCTACGGCCTGACAAGCGAGAAAAAGATAGCGGACGCCGCCGACCTTGCGGCAGACGCCAACAGCTACCATCCCATCCGGGACTACCTGAACGGCCTTGTCTGGGACGGGAAAGAGCGTGTCCGCTATTGCCTGCGACACTTTCTGGGAACCGACACGGACAACTACACCTTCCAATCGCTGCGGCTGTTCCTGCTGGGAGCCATCCACCGGGCGTTTTGCCCCGGCTGTAAATTTGAGGTCATGCTTTGTCTGGTGGGCGGTCAGGGAGCCGGGAAGTCCACCTTCTTCCGGCTGCTGGCGGTAAAAGACGAGTGGTTTTCCGATGATTTGCGGAAGCTAGATGATGATAACGTGTACCGCAAGCTACAAGGCCACTGGATTATTGAAATGTCGGAGATGATTGCCACCGCCAACGCCAAGAGCATAGAGGAAATTAAGTCGTTTTTAAGCCGCCAGAAGGAGGTCTATAAAATCCCCTACGAAACCCACCCGGAGGACAGGCTGCGCCAGTGCGTGTTCGGCGGGACTTCCAACGCCCTGGACTTCCTGCCCCTTGACCGTTCCGGGAACCGGCGCTTCCTGCCGATCATGGTCTACCCCGAACGGGCCGAGGTACACATTTTGGACGATGAAGCCGCTTCCAGAGCCTATATCGAACAGGTATGGGCGGAAGCCATGACAACCTACAAAAGCGGCGATTTTAAGCTGTCTTTTACCCCCGAAATGATACAGTATCTCAAAGAACACCAGCGGGATTTTATGCCGGAGGACACCAAGGCCGGGATGATACAGGCATACCTTGACCGCTACACCGGCAGCGCCGTATGCTCCAAGCAGCTTTTCAAGGAAGCCTTAAACCACCCCTTTGACGAGCCGAAACAATGGGAAATCCGAGAAGTCAACGACATTATGAACCACGGTATCACGGGATGGAAGTATTTCTCCAATCCCCGGATATTTGAAGGATACGGCAGACAAAAGGGCTGGGAACGGGAAACCCCGGCAACGGGCGCTGACAACGGGCGTGAAAAAACGCCGGACGGATTTGTGGAAGTCACAGAGCAGATGGAGCTTCCCTTCTGAAAAATCCGGGGAAATGACAGCCGGTTGCCGACCCCGTTGCTATCCCGTTGCCGAGCCGGTTGCCGGGAAAAAGCCCGTAACTGCGGGCTTTTCTCCCCTCTGACAACCAAAGCAACAGAAAAATAAAAGAAAAAGTAATAAATAACCAAACCGCCAGACAGAGATTGTTTTCGAGGTTTTTTGAAGCCCGTTGCCGGACTTCGTTGCCGACCCTCTCCTGTCTGGCTTATTTCATTTATGGAGGTAACTGCCTATGGCAAAAAGCAAAACTGAAATCCATGTCACAACGGTATTTGACGGCGAACTGGACGCTACGGACGTTTTCGTGAGCCTGATTGCACAGAAATACAGCCAGAGAAATGATAAAGAATATCTTGCGAAAAAGCAAGATTTAGGATATAATAAAGACAAGGTTCAGAGTGACCGTGTTCCGTCTGGATTGTGCGGGTAACGGTTATGATGAACGGATTTGAATATACAGGCGTAGACGCAATACTGGCAGGCAGCTTCCGGGCGGCTATCTATTGCAGGCTTTCCAAGGACGATGACCTTGACGGGGAGAGCGCCAGTATCGCAAACCAGCGGGCTATGCTGGAAACCTACTGCGAGAAGCAGGGATGGGAGGTTGTTGCAGTCTATCAGGACGATGGCTACACGGGGCTGAACATGGAGCGCCCCGACCTGAAACGAATGTTGAAAGCCATCGAGCGCAGGCAGATAAACCTTGTGGTCACGAAAGACCTGTCCAGACTGGGTAGGAATTACTTGCAGACCGGCTTCCTGATTGAAGATTTCTTCCCCCGCAACGGCGTGCGGTATATCGCCATGAATGACGGTATCGACACCATGCGGGACAACAACGACATTGCGCCGTTCAAGAACATCCTCAACGAGATGTACAGCAAGGACATTTCCAAGAAGGTTCATTCCTCTTATCTGCTGAAAGCGCAGAAAGGCCAGTTTACCGGCTGCCTTGCCCCCTTCGGCTACCGGAAAGACCCGGAGGACAAAAACCATCTGCTGATTGATGAGGAAACGGCCCCCATTGTCCGGCGTCTGTTTGCGTGGGCGCTGGAAGGACACGGCCCCAACTACATCCGGCGCAGGCTGGAAGAAGAAAAAATTCCATGCCCGACCTACTGGAACCGGGTGCGGGGCTTTCGGAACGTGTCAACCAAGTGGGAAAAGAAAGACCCGGTCAACGGGCGGTATATGTGGGACTTCTCCGTGATTAAGGACATCCTGATGAACCCCGTCTACACCGGCGCTATCGCTTCCCAGAAGAAGGAATACCGCTTCAAAATCGGCACCATCGGGGAAAAGAAGCCGGAGGACTGGATTGTGGTGGAGAACCAGCATGAGCCGATTGTTGACCGCAAGACCTTTGACATCGTGCAGCGCAAGCTGAAATCCCGGCAGCGCCCCCGCCAGACCGGGGAAATCAGCCTGTTTGCGGGGCTTATCAAGTGCGGCGAGTGCGGGAAGTCGCTGACGATCCGCTACACCAACGACAAGCACCCGAAGCAGATTTATTCCTGTAAGACCTACAACGCCTACGGCAAGCAGCACTGTACCCAGCACCGGGTTGAGTACGACACCCTTTACAGCCTTGTGCTGAACAAAATCCGGGAGTGCGCCAGAGCCGCCCTGATGGACGGGGAAGCCGTTGCCGGGAAGCTGACCGACACCTGCGAAGCCGAGCAGAAAGGCCAGCGGGAAGCGTTGGAGCGTTCCCTTACCAAAGACGAGGAACGGATTGATGTTCTGGAAAAGATGGTGCTGCGGCTGTATGAGGACATGGTTGCCGGGCGTATCAGCGAAGCAAACTTCAATCTGCTGATGGAAAAGACGCAGGCAGAACAGGCCGAGTTGAAAGCAAAGGTTGAGGAAGGCCGGAAGAAGCTGGCCGATGAAATCCGGCTTGCGTGTGACGCCCGCCAATGGGTGGAAGCCATTCAGGAATACGCCGACATCACGGAACTGGACGCCGCCACCCTTAACCGCCTGATTAAAGAAATCGTTGTCCATGAGAGCATAGACAGCGAAAAGACAAGACACATTTCTATCGAAATTCATTTCAATCTCAAACCCATCCCGGAGGTGGAGCAGGTCACGGCCTGACCTGCCCCCGCCGGGGCGGTTCTTAAAAACTCCATAGATATTTCTTGACACACCGCCGCCCGCCATCGAGCCGTTTTCCTACACCTATTTGGGGATAAAACAGCTGATGGCCGGCGCGGGCGTCGCCATCGTGGGCATGGTCCTTGTACCGCTGCTGTCCGGCCTGTTCACCGTCTGATCGTACCCCGCTGAAATCCTCGCCCCCTCCCGCGCACAGCGGGAGGGGCTGAAAGGAGGTTTGACACCGTATGGATTTCTTATTGGATGCCCTTACCAACTGGCTGAAAGAGATGCTGGTGGGTGGCATCATGGGAAACTTATCGGGGATGTTCGACAGCGTAAATCAGCAGGTCGCGGATATATCCGTACAGGTGGGCCAGACCCCGCAGGGGTGGAACGGCAGCATTTTCAGTATGATCCAGAACCTCTCCAACTCCATCATGGTGCCGATTGCTGGCGTGATCCTGGCTATCGTGATGACGCTGGAGCTGATCCAGATGATTACCGACCGCAACAACCTGCATGACGTGGACACCTGGATGATCTTCAAATGGGTGTTCAAATCCGCCGCCGCGATTTTGCTCGTCACCAACACCTGGAACCTCGTCATGGCCGTGTTCGACATGGCCCAAAGCGTGGTGGCCCAGGCGTCCGGCATCATCGGCTCGGACGCTTCCATCGACATCTCCGCCGTTATGACCGATATGGAGTCCCGGCTGATGGATATGGACCTGGGGCCGCTGTTCGGCCTGTGGTTCCAGTCACTCTTTATCGGCATCACTATGTGGGCGCTGTATATCTGCATTTTCATCGTGATTTATGGCCGTATGATCGAAATTTACCTGGTCACATCGGTGGCCCCCATCCCGATGGCCACCATGATGGGCAAGGAATGGGGCGGCATGGGGCAGAACTACCTGCGCAGCCTGCTGGCGCTGGGCTTCCAGGCGTTTTTGATTATCGTCTGCGTGGCGATCTACGCCGTTCTGGTGCAGAACATCGCCACCGAGGACGACATCATCATGGCGATCTGGACCTGCGTGGGCTACACGGTGCTGCTGTGTTTTACGCTGTTCAAGACCGGCAGTCTCGCCAAAGCAGTGTTTCAGGCGCACTGAGCCAGGAAGGAGGAAACGCAAAATGGCTTATGTACCCGTACCCAAAGACCTGACCAGGGTGAAAACCAAGGTCGCATTCAATTTAACCAAGAGGCAGCTTGTCTGCTTCGGCTGCGGGGCGCTCATCGGCGTGCCGCTTTTCTTTTTGCTTCGGGGGCCTGCCGGAAACAGCGTGGCGGCCATGTGCATGATGCTGGTCATGCTGCCCTTCTTCATGCTGGCAATGTATGAAAAGCACGGCCAGCCCCTGGAAAAGATCGTCGGCAACATCCTCAAGGTGGCCGTGATCCGGCCCAAGCAACGCCCCTACCGCACCAACAACTTCTATGCCGTGCTGGAACGGCAGGCAAATCTCGATAAGGAGGTGTATGACATTGTTCGCGGCAAAGACAAAGCGGCAGGCCGAACCGGCAGAGCCGCAGACCAGACCCCGGCGTAAGCTGACCCGCGCCGAACGCAGACAGATCGAGGCAGCGATTGCCCGCGCCAACCGCACGGACAAAAAAGAGCTGTCCGCCCAGGACAGCATCCCCTATGAGCGGATGTGGCCGGACGGCATCTGCAAGGTGGCGGATGGCCGCTACACCAAGACCATACAGTTCCAGGACATCAACTACCAGCTGAGCCAGAACGAGGACAAGACCGCCATCTTTGAAGGCTGGTGCGATTTTCTCAATTACTTCGACAGCTCCATCCGTTTCCAGCTGTCCTTTTTGAACCTGGCGGCGTCCCAGGAGACCTTCGCCAACAGTATCACCATCCCGGCTCAGGGAGATGACTTTGACCCCATCCGGGTGGAGTACACGCAGATGCTGCAAAACCAGCTGGCGCGGGGCAACAACGGCCTCATCAAGACCAAGTACCTGACCTTTTCCATCGAGGCCGACAGCATCCGCTCCGCCAAGCCCCGGCTGGAGCGCATCGAGACCGATGTGCTGAACAACTTTAAGCGGCTGGGCGTGGCCGCCGAGGTCCTGGACGGCAAAGCCCGGCTGGCCCAGCTCCACGCCATCTTCCACATGGACGAGCAAACGCCGTTCCAGTTCGAGTGGGACTGGCTGGCTCCCAGCGGCCTTTCCACCAAGGACTTTATTGCCCCGTCCGGCTTCGAGTTCCGTACCGGCAAGCAGTTCCGCATGGGAAAGAAGTACGGGGCCGTCAGCTTTGTGCAGATTCTGGCCCCGGAGCTGAATGACCGGATGCTGGCGGATTTTCTCGATATGGAAAGTTCCCTTATCGTCAACCTGCACATCCAGTCGGTGGACCAGGTGAAGGCCATCAAGACGGTGAAGCGCAAGATCACCGACCTGGACCGCAGCAAGATCGAGGAACAGAAAAAGGCCGTCCGCGCCGGGTATGACATGGACATCATCCCCTCCGACCTTGCCACCTACGGGGCCGAGGCCAAGAAGCTGTTGCAGGACCTGCAAAGCCGCAACGAGCGGATGTTCCTGGTGACGTTCCTGGTGCTGAACACGGCGGACAATCCCCGCCAGCTGGGCAACAACATCTTCCAGGCCAGTTCCATCGCGCAAAAGTACAACTGCCAGCTGACCCGGCTGGAATTCCAGCAGGAGGAAGGCTTGATGTCCTCTCTGCCGATGGGGCTGAACCAGGTGGAGATCCAGCGGGGGCTGACCACCAGTTCCACGGCCATCTTCGTGCCGTTCACGACCCAGGAGCTGTTTCAAAACGGAAAAGAGGCGCTGTATTACGGCATCAACGCCCTGTCCAACAACCTGATTATGGTGGACCGCAAGCTGCTGAAAAACCCCAACGGCCTGATTTTAGGCACGCCGGGCAGCGGCAAATCTTTCAGCGCCAAGCGCGAGATCGCCAACTGCTTCCTGCTGACTTCGGATGATGTCATCATCTGCGACCCGGAGGCCGAGTATGCGCCGCTGGTGGAGCGGCTGCATGGGCAGGTCATCAAAATCTCGCCCACCTCCACCAACTACATCAACCCGATGGACCTGAACCTGGACTATTCGGACGATGAAAGCCCGCTGTCGCTGAAATCCGACTTCATCCTGTCGCTGTGTGAACTGATTGTGGGCGGCAAGGACGGATTGCAGCCGGTGCAGAAAACCATCATTGACCGCTGTGTGCGGCTGGTGTATCAGGACTACCTCAACGATCCGCGCCCGGAGAATATGCCCATTCTGGAGGATTTGTACGACCTGCTGCGGGCGCAGGATGAGAAAGAGGCGCAGTACATCGCAACGGCGCTGGAAATCTACGTCACCGGCTCCCTCAATGTGTTCAACCACCGCAGCAACGTGGACATCAACAACCGCATTGTCTGCTACGACATCAAGGAGCTGGGCAAGCAGCTGAAAAAGATCGGGATGCTGGTGGTCCAGGACCAGGTGTGGAACCGCGTCACCATCAACCGGGCCGCCCGCAAGTCCACCCGCTACTACATCGACGAGATGCACCTGCTCTTGAAAGAGGAACAGACTGCCGCCTACACGGTGGAGATTTGGAAGCGGTTCCGAAAGTGGGGCGGCATTCCCACGGGCATCACCCAGAACGTGAAGGACCTGCTTTCTTCCCGCGAGGTGGAGAACATCTTTGAAAACTCCGACTTCGTGTATATGCTCAACCAGGCGGGCGGTGACCGGCAGATTTTGGCCCGGCAGCTGGGCATTTCCCCGCACCAGCTGTCCTATGTGACCCACTCCGGCGAGGGCGAGGGGCTGCTGTTCTACGGCTCCACCATCCTGCCCTTTGTGGACCACTTCCCCAAGAATACCGAACTGTATCGCATTATGACGACCAAACCCCAGGAAATGAAGGAGGCTGATGGACGATGAAACCCGAAATTCTGCATAACGACCACATGATGTTTCTGGACCGGGCGCTGGAAACCCAGCGCACCGCGCTGCTGACGGCGATGGCGGACGCCGTTTCCGAGTGCCGCACGGCGGCGGACCAGGCCGCTGAACTGACCGAGACCGGCGAGACCGGACTGCTGCGGCTGGTGGAGATTCTGTGCGCCGCCAAGGTCCAGCGCGGGCAGGCCGGAGGTGCCGTGCTGGAGGGCACCGAGGTCCAGATTTTGGCCGACGTGGTGGCCCAGCTCTACGCCTGCCTGACCGAGTGCCGCTTTGTGGGTCCGCTGGGGCTGGCGGCCTATGCGGAGCTTTCCAGCATGGCGGCCTCCCTCATGCTGGGGGAATGGTTTGATTAAGGAACCGCGCCTGCGCTTTACGGAGGAAGAACGGGCGGACCCGGCGCTGGAGAAGCCCATCCGCAAGGCGGAAAAGGCCGCCGCCAAAGCGGATAAGGCGCAGGCAAAAATCCCGAAAAAGCAGGTCAAGCGGGCCGAGGTGGACCCCAAGACCGGCAAGGTCACGACCAAGCTGGTGCTGGAGGATAAGCCCCGGCCGCCCTCCAAACTGTCCCATACGGTGCGGGACGCGCCGGGCAACGCGGTGGCGGGCAAGATTCACCAGGAGATTCAGGAGTCCGAGGATGACAACGTGGGTGTGGAGAGCGCCCACAAGTCCGAAGAAGCTCTGGAAACTGGCGTACATCTGGCGAGGGAGGGCTACCGTAGCCATAAGCTGAAGCCCTACCGCCAGGCTGCCCAGGCCGAACGGAAGCTGGAAAAGGCCAACATCAATGTCCTGTATCAGAAGTCGTTGCAGGACAATCCCCAGGCTGCGAGTAACCCACTGTCCCGGTGGCAGCAGAAGCAGCAGATCAAGAAGCAGTACGCCGCCGCCAAGCGGGCCGCGCAGTCCGGCGGGACCGCCGCCGGTGCCGTGCAAAAATCCGGCAAAGCGGCCAGGACGGTTAAGGAAAAGGCCCAGCAGGCCGGTGCCTATGTGATGCAGCACAAGAAAGGTTTCATCATGGTGCTGGCAATTTTTCTGCTGATCTGCCTGCTGCTCAACACCATGTCCTCCTGTTCCATGATGGCGCAGAGCATCGGTTCGATGATTTCCGGCACAACCTACCCTTCGGATGACCCGGAGCTGGTGGCGGTGGAGGCGGACTATGCAGCCAGGGAGACCGCGTTGCAAGCCGAGATCGACAACATCGAGAGCAGCCACCCCGGCTACGACGAGTACCGCTATGACCTGGACATGATCGGCCACGACCCGCATGAGCTGGCGGCCTATCTGTCCGCCGTCTTGCAGGGCTACACGCGGGCAAGCGCCCAGGCGGAGTTGGAACGCATCTTCGCAGCCCAATACCAGCTGACGCTGACCGAGGAAGTGGAGGTGCGCTACCGCACCGAGACCCGGACGGACAGCGAGGGCAACGAGTATGATGTGGAAGTGCCCTATAACTATTACATCTTAAATGTGACCCTCACCAGAAAGCCCATCTCCTCTGTGGCTTCGGAGCTGCTGACGCCTGACCAGCTGGAAATGTACCAGGTGTACCGGCAGACGCTGGGCAACAAGCCCCTGATCTTCGGCGGCGGGTCCGCCGACACCAGCGATTCCGAGAGTTTGGCCGGTGTGGAGTTTGTCAACGGCACCCGGCCCGGCAATCAGGCTGTGGTGGACATCGCCAAAAGCCAGGTAGGCAACGTGGGCGGCCAGCCCTATTGGAGCTGGTACGGCTTTAATTCCCGCGTGGAATGGTGCGCCTGCTTTGTGTCCTGGTGCTACGGCCAGATGGGCCTTTCCGAGCCGCGCTTTGCCGCCTGCCAGTCCCAGGGCATTCCCTGGTTCCAGTCGCATGGACAATGGGGCGGGCGGGATTACGCCAACATCGCCCCCGGCGACGCAATCTTCTTCGATTGGGACCTGGACGGCAGCGCCGACCATGTGGGCATTGTAGTGGGCACCGACGGCAGCCGGGTTTACACCGTGGAGGGCAATTCCGGCGACGCTTGCAAGATCAAGAGTTATTCCTTGACCTACGAGTGCATCAAGGGCTACGGCTTGATGAATTGGTGATTTTTTGCGGAGGTATAAAAACTGAATATTGTATCCTTTGGGGGCGGCACGAACAGTGCCGCTCTTTTAGTTGGGCTTCATCAGCACGGGATTCCCGTTGACCTTATCACCTTTGCGGATACCGGGGCGGAACATCCCCACACCTATCAGTTCCTTGAAACTATGAATGAATGGCTTCGCGCCCACGGTATGCCGCCCATCACGGTGGTGGAAAAGATGGACCGCAACGGCAACCGCCTGACATTGGAAACAGAGTGTCTGCGATCCGGCACGCTTCCCTCCATTGCTTACGGGTTTAAGCGGTGTTCTCAGAAGCACAAGGTCGGGCCGCAGGAAAAGTTCTGTAACCACCACCCGCTGTGCCGCGCTGTGTGGCAGGCCGGGAACCGGGTCACACGGTTTATCGGCTACGATGCCGGGGAGCGGAAACGGTATGAGCATTCCAGAAAATTCAATGAAGCGGACAAAAAATATGAGAACCGCTACCCGCTGATCGAGGATTGGCACTGGACGCGGGACGATTGTATTCGGGCGATCCAGGAGGCGGGTCTGCCTCTGCCCGGCAAATCGTCCTGCTTCTTCTGTCCCAGCATGAAGCGCGAGGAAATCGAAACCCTGAAACGGCAGCACCCCGACCTGTACCGGCGGGCGCTTGCCATTGAAGAAAATGCAATGCCCCATCTCAAGACCGTCAAGGGTTTGGGGCGCAATTACGCTTGGAAAGAGCGATATGGAATGGAGTGATTGACTATGGCTAAAAACAAAATCGAGCGCATCGACCAGGAGATCGCCAAGACCCGCGAGAAGATCGCGGAACAGCAGGAAAAGCTGAAAGACCTGGAAGCGCAGAAAACCGAGGCGGAGAACCTGGAGATCGTCCAGATGGTGCGCGCCCTGCGCATGACCCCGGCCCAGCTGTCCGCCATGCTGTCCGGCGGCATGGTGCCCGGCCGGGCGGCGGGTCCCGCTGATTCTGAACAGGAGGAAATGACCCATGAAGAATAAGAAGATTTTCAGAACCTTTGCCGCCCTTTGCACCTGCCTGATGCTGATGGGCGGCTTCTCTGTGACCGCCTTTGCCCAGGGCGCTGACCCTGCGCCTACGGCCACACCGGCTGCGGACGCCACCAATGACAGCAACGTGGTGGTGGAGGAAACCGAGGACAGTCCCGCCCTGACCCCGGAGGGCAACGCCGCCCTGGTGGATGATTTCGGCGGCAACAAGCAGCTCATCACCGTCACCACCAAGGCGGGTAACTATTTTTACATCCTCATTGACCGCGCCAACGAGGACAAAGAGACCGCCGTCCACTTCTTGAACCAGGTGGACGAGGCTGACCTGGAGGCGCTGATGGAGGACGGCGAGACGGCGGAGGAAACGCCCGCTGTCTGCAACTGCACGGAAAAATGCGCCGCCGGTGCGGTGAATACGGCCTGCCCTGTCTGCGCTGTGAATATGGCGGAGTGTACGGGCCAGGAGCCGGAACCCACGCCCGCCCCGGAAACAGACCCGGAGCCGGAACAGGAACCGGCAGGGCTGAACCCGGCGATGCTGCTGGTGGTGCTGGCTGTGCTGGGCGGCATTGGTGCGCTGGTCTACTTCAAATTCATCAAGCAGAAGCCCAAGACCAAGGGCAGCGACAACCTGGATGATTACGACTACGGCGAGGACGATACCGAACAGGAGGACGAGGACCCCTGGGAGACCGAGGAATCCGACGAACCGGAGGACGCCGACAGGGGCGGCGACGAGGAAAGCGAGACCCCGGCCAAATGACCCGGTTTACCGACAGCCCCTTTGAACCCATGATGACACGCAGGCCGGAGGGCGGGAAAACAGCTTCCCGCTCTCCCTCTTTATCTCCCGGCCACCCCTGTTATGGCTGCGGAAACTACCGCCCCGGCCAGCCCTGCGTGGGCTTCTGCCACAAAGAGCTGACCGCGTGGCTGCGTGAAAGGAGAAAAGCAAAATGAATTATTTTGTCCAATTTCTCATTGTGTTCGACCTGATCTGCTTCGGCGTCTACTTTGGCGGCGACATCGTTTGCACGGCGCTTGCCAAGGTGCGCAAAAAACCGGGCCAGAAAGACCCCTATGAATTTGAGGTGGAGGACGAACCCGCTGAACCGCCGCTGTCTATCGACGCCATCCGCCACTTGTTCCGCGGCGAGGTCCGCGATTTTGTCTGCAACAAACTTCTGCCCAGCGGGCAGGAGACGCTTTCCGCCCTGACCGAGCCGGAGCAGACAGCGGCCAGGTTCCTGTTCTGCGCCTTGATCGGCTATCTCAAAGAGGAAGCCCCGATGGATGAGCAGAGCTTCCCGATGGTGATGGAGATGCTGAACTACGCCGAGGGCGCGAAAGAGGACGGCGACAAGGACGTGATTGACATTCTGATGGAGGAAACCGCCGCCCGGACCCGCCAGCGCGAGGAATATTTCAGCGATTACCGCCGTTACCAGCTCATGCAGGTGGATAAGGCGCGGGTGCTGCTGGCCTGCCGGGTCATCATCAACGACCTGCTGGGAAAGCTGTACCGCTATGATTACAACGTCGGCTATGACTGCCTTCTGGACGATGGCAACAGCATTTCCAGAAAACTGAAAAAATCCAACGAAGAAATGGAGGTTGAGGAAGATGCGCCTTGTGATCGCTGAAAAGCCCTCGGTGGCCCAATCCCTGGCCGCCGTGCTGGGGGCCACTTCCCGCAAAGACGGCTACCTGGAGGGCGGCGGTTGGCTGGTGTCCTGGTGCCTGGGGCATCTGGCCGGGCTGGCGGACGCCGCCGCCTACAACCCCGACTACGCCAAGTGGCGCTATGATGACCTGCCCATTTTGCCGGAGTCCTGGCGCTTCACCATCGCCAAGGACAAGCGGGATCAGTTTGACGTGCTGCGGACCCTGCTGCGGCGGGAGGACGTGACCGAGGTAGTCAACGCCTGCGACGCCGGGCGCGAGGGCGAGCTGATTTTCCGCACCGTCTACTGCCTGGCGGGCTGCCAGAAGCCCATGAAACGGCTGTGGATTTCCAGCATGGAGGATTCCGCCATCCGGGAGGGCTTTGCACACCTGCGCCCCGGTGCGGACTATGACGGGCTGCACCAGGCGGCCCTCTGCCGGGCCAAAGCGGACTGGCTGGTGGGCATCAACGCCACCCGGCTGTTTTCGGTGCTGTACCACCGCACCCTCAACATTGGACGGGTCATGTCCCCGACGCTGGCCCTCATCGTCCAGCGGGAGGCCGAGATCGACGCTTTCAAGCCGGTGCCGTTTTATACCGTGGCGCTGGACCTGCCCGGTTTTACCGCTGCCAGCGCCCGCATGGACAAGAAAGCCGATGCCGAACAGCTGAAAAGCGCCTGCCAGGGCGGCACGGTGACAGTCAAACAGGTGGAGCGCAGGGACAAATCTGAGAAGCCGCCCGCCCTCTATGACCTCACCACCCTCCAGCGGGACGCCAACCGCCTGCTGGGGTTCACGGCGCAGCAGGCGCTGGACTATCTGCAAAACCTCTATGAAAAGAAGCTCTGCACCTATCCCCGGACGGATAGCCGCCACCTGACCTCCGACATGGCCGAGGGTTTGCCGGTGCTGGTGAACCTGGTCGCCAACGCCATGCCGTTCCGCAATGGCATCGCCATTTCTTGTGATACGGCGGCAGTCATCAACGACAAGAAAGTGACCGACCACCATGCGGTGATCCCCACCCGCAACCTCCGGGAAGCGGACCTGTCCGCTCTGCCGGTGGGTGAACGGGCCATTCTGGAGCTGGTGGCCCTGCGGCTGCTGTGTGCGGTGGCCCAGCCCTATACCTACGCCGAGACCGCTATCACAGTAGAGTGCGCGGGAGCAACATTCACCGCCAAAGGACGCACGGTGAAGCAGCCCGGCTGGCGGGCGCTGGACGCTGCCTACCGGGCCAGCATGAAAAGTGCGCCGGAACAGGACGGCAATTCCGAAGATAAGGCGCTGCCGAAACTGGCCGAGGGTCAGGAGCTGCCGGTCGCCGGTGCCGCTGTCAAGGAGGGCAAGACTACCCCGCCCAAGCATTTCACCGAGGACACCCTGCTCTCAGCGATGGAGACCGCCGGTGCCAAAGATATGCCGGAGGAGGCCGAGCGCAAAGGGCTGGGCACTCCCGCCACCCGCGCCGGGATTTTGGAGAAGCTGGTGTCCACGGGCTTTCTGGAACGCCAAAAGAGTAAGAAAACCGTGCAGCTCCTGCCCTCCCACGATGCCATTTCCCTGATTACCGTCCTGCCGGAGCAGCTGCAATCCCCGCTGCTGACCGCCGAGTGGGAGTACCGTCTGGGCGAGATCGAGCGCGGCGAGCTGGCCCCGGAGGACTTCATGGCCGAGATCACCGCCATGCTGAAGGAGCTGGTGGAAACCTATCAGGTCATCAAGGGCAGCGAGTACCTGTTTGCCCCGCCCCGCGAGGTGGTGGGCAAATGCCCCCGCTGCGGCGGTGAAATTGCAGAAATGCAAAAAGGCTTCTTCTGCCAGGACAAATCTTGCAAATTTGCAATCTGGAAGAACAACAAGTGGTGGGCCGCGAAGCGCAAACAGCCCACCAAGGCCATTGTGGCGGCGCTGCTGAAAGATGGCCGCACCCATGTGGCGGGGCTGTACTCCGAGAAAAGCGGCAAGACCTACGACGCCACCGTGGTGCTGGAAGATACCGGCCAGTACGTCAACTTCAAGCTGGAATTTGACCGGCAGAAAGGCGGCGGCAAATGAAACTGAGTTTGTATGAACAGGAAACGATTATCCTCTACAACCAGGCCGAGGCCACCGCCGAGGTCTATTCCCACGACCCGCGCCTGCTGGAAAAGCTGCGGCGGCTGGCGGAAAAATACCCGGACCAGATCGTGAAAAAGGACCGCCAGACCTTCGTGGTGCCCAAACGCTGCGTGTCGGTGCGGGAGCCGTACAGCGCCGAGCGCCGCAAGGCTGCCAGCGAACGGGCCAAAGCCGCCGGGTACAGGCCGCCCGTCCCCAAAGCGGGCGGAAAATGAGTATGGGCGAGAGCGTATTTGAAGTCGTGAAGCAGTCCGTCGCCGTCCGGGAAGCGGCTGAAATGTACGGCATCGCGGTGGGGCGCGGCGGCATGGCCTGCTGCCCCTTCCACGATGACCGCCACCCCAGCATGAAGGTGGACACCCGTTTCCACTGTTTTGGCTGCGGCGCAGACGGCGACGTGATCGACTTCACCGCCCGGCTCTATGACCTGTCCCCCAAGGAGGCCGCCGAAAAGCTGGCCCAGGATTTTGGCCTTTCCTATGACAACAAGGCCCCGCCCCGGCGAAGCTATGTCCGGCAAAAATCCGAGGCGCAGGTACGGAAAGAAAAACGGGAACACGGCTGGCGCGTCCTGACGGACTACTACCACCTGCTCCGAAAATGGGAGGCCGACTATTCCCCCAAGATGCCGGACGAGGACCCGCACCCGCGCTTTTTGGAGGCCATCCAGAAAAAAGACTACATGGGCTATCTGCTGGACACCTTTCTCGACAGCAGCACCGAGGAACAGGACCAGTGGATCGCAGAACACACCGCTGAAATTTCGGCCATAGAAGGGAGAGTGAACATCATGGCTGACAAACCCACCAACCGGGAACGGTTGCAGCAAATCACGGCGGGCATCGAGCAGGGTATCAAGGAACTGTTCGAGAGCGAAAAGTATATGCGCTACCTGTCCGTGATGTCCCGGTTCCACCGCTACTCCGTCAACAACACCATGCTCATCTATATGCAGAAGCCGGACGCCACGCTGGTGGCCGGGTACAACAAGTGGAAAAATCAGTTTGAGCGTCATGTGAAGCGCGGCGAACACGGCATTACCATCATTGCGCCCACGCCATTCAAGAAAAAGATTGAGGAACAGAAGCTGGACCCGGACACCAAGGCCCCCATCCTGGACGCAGAGGGCAAGGCGGTCATGGAGGAACGGGAAGTTGAGATCCCCATGTTCCGCCCGGTGAAGGTGTTCGATGTAAGCCAGACGGACGGCAAACCCCTGCCGGAGCTGGCGTCCACCCTGTCCGGGAACGTCCAGAACTACGAGGCTTTCATGGAGGCGCTGCGCCGGTCCGCGCCGGTGCCGCTCTCTGTGGAGCCGATGGCAGCCAACATGGACGGATATTTCTCGCCGGACCGGCAGCGCATCGCCATCCGTGCTGGCATGAGCGAGGTACAGACCGTTTCCGCCGCCGTCCATGAGATCGCCCACAGCAAGCTGCACAACTACGCTAAGGCTCAGGAGGAAGCGGTCAGGGCCGGTGACAAGGAGCCGCCCAAGAAGAAAGACCGCAACACCGAGGAGGTGGAGGCCGAGAGCATTTCCTACGCGGTTTGCCAGTATTACGGTATCCAGACCGGCGAGAACAGCTTCGGCTACATCGCCAACTGGAGCCAGGGTAAGGAGCTGCCGGAGCTGCGGGCCAGTTTGGAAACTATCAATAAGACCGCCGGTGAGCTGATTAACGACATCGACCGGCACTATAAGGTTATCTGCAAGGAGCGCGGTATTGACCTGACTGCTGCCCCGGAACCGCAGCTGGACCCTATCGAGCAGCTGGCAGCCGACATCGACCAGTTTTCTTTTGACTACGATACCTATGAATATCGGGATCAGGTGGATAATCGTGAGGATGCGCTGCGGGAACTGACCGCTACGCTCCGCAGCGGGGATGCCAGCGGTGTTCGGGACTGGCTCCAGGAATTTGCCGATGAAAATGAACCTGGAGAAGCGGTCACAAAAGCTGCCGAGCTGTTGGATCGTCTGGACCAGCTGGTGCCGGAACCTGCCCCCAACCTTGTGAAAATGGCGGATGAAGCGAGGGCGATGGGCGTAGATACTGCGTGGAACTCTGATAAGGAATTCCCGGTATCCTTCGATACTGAAAAGACCCAGCCCAGCGCCGAAGCCCAGGAGGCCCTGTTGCTGGTTGATGATGCCACTTATCTTCATGTTCAGTCCTGCGACACCGGCTGGGACTACACGCTCTACGATGCAGCGACCATGAAGCAGCTGGACGGCGGCCAGCTGGATGCGCCGGAGCTGTCGCTGTCCACCGCTGCGCTGAAAATCTGTGAGATGCGCGGCATGGGCGGCCAGTCCATTCGCTATGCACCGCTGTCCATGATCGAGACCTTGCAGGAGGCGGCAATCCAACAGATGCAGGCAGCGGCCCAAGCCGCTGTGCCGGAAGTCACCCAGCTGCCGGATGCCCCGGAGCAGGCGCTGGACGAATACCCCATGCCGGACCCGGCGCTGACCCAAGACGATTTGGAAAAGTGCGGCTACCTGGACAGCGACCTTCTGCCCCTTTCCAAAGAGCGGGCCTACGAGCTGATGGCGCAGGACCTGACTGTGTACATGGTCCAGCAGGGAGAGAATCCGGCGATGGCCTTTGATACCGCCGACCTGGACGCCCACGATGGCATTTTTGCCGTCACCCGTGAGGAATGGGAGGATAGTCCCTCCTTTGATGCTCAGGTCATGGACCGCATGGACCACCAGCAGGAACGGGAGCAGGCGTTTCTCAACCACAAGGGCGATTGCTATGCCATCTATCAGGTAAAGCACACCGATGAACTGAGGGACATTCGCTATGAAGGGCTGGAATGGGTCAAGTCCATCGGGCAGACGGTGCAGCGCGATAACTACGATCTGGTCTATACTGCGCCGCTCACACCCGGCGACCTGAAAGGCAGCGTGCTGGATAATCTCGAATACCGCTTCAACAACGAACACCCTGCCGACTACCGCCACCCGTCTATGAGCGTCAGCGACATCGTTGCCATCAAGCAGGACGGCAAGGTATCCTGTCATTACTGCGACAGTTTTGGCTTTCAGCAAATCCCCGGCTTTCTGCCGGACAATCCGCTGAAAAGTGCGGAGATGACGGTTGAGGACGACTACGGCATGATCGACGGCGTTATCAACAACGGCCTCAAGGAGCCGACGGTGGCTCAGCTGGAACAGCAGGCCCGCAGCGACCAGCCCATCTCTCTCATGGATTTGGCGGCCGCCGCCCACCGGGAAGATCGGGACAAGAAGAAGTCCGTCATGGACCAGCTGAAAAGCCAGCCTAAACCCGAACACAAAAAGACAGCGCCCAAAAAGAGCGCGGAAAGGGAAATCTGATATGAATGCTTTGACTTTTGAGGAAACCAACTTGCTGTGTATCTACAACCCCGGCAGCCGCCTGGGGGCCATCGAGGCGTTGTCCGAGATGCGTGGCCATCTGGAGCCGGACGAGACCGAACTGCTGGCCCTGACCGACAGCACCCTCGCCAAGCTGCGCGCTATGACCGACGCCGAGTTTGACGAGCTGGAACTGTACCCGGATTTTGACGAGTAACACCCTGTTTTGACCAGCCGGGGCGGCCACCGTGCCGCCCCTTTTCGATTTCTGAATGGAAGGGAGGACAGATAACCATGCCAACCAAAGCAGAGATGTACGCGCAGATGGCGGAGAAGGTTGCGGTCCAGCTCACGGGCAGCTGGCAGGAGTGGGCGGGATTTCTCACCAACGCCGCCCGTCTCTACAAATATCCGTTCCATGAGCAGCTGATGATCTACGCCCAGCGCCCGGACGCCACCGCCTGCGCCGAGTACGACCTGTGGAACAACCGCATGGGCCGGTATGTGCGGCGCGGGTCCAAGGGCATCGCCCTGGTGGATGATTCCGGGGACCGGCCCCGGCTGCGGTATGTGTTTGACATTTCCGATACCGGCACCCGTGAACACTCCCGTACCCCATGGCTGTGGACGATGAACGAGGAACACACCGCGCCGGTCATGGCGATGCTGGAGGGAAACTACGGTGTGGGCGGCGAAGAACTGCCCCAGCAGCTGGCCGATGTGGCCGCCGGTCTGGCGGAAGAATACTGGACGGATCACCGGCAGGACATTCTCTACATCGTTGACGGTTCCTTTTTGGAGGAGTACGATGAGTACAACATCGAAGTCCAGTTCAAATCCGCCGCCGCTGTCAGCATCACCTACGCCCTGATATCCCGCTGCGGGCTGGAGCCGGAGCAGTATTTCAGCCATGAGGATTTCATGGCGATCTTCGACTTCAACACCCCCGCCACCGTGGGGGCGCTGGGCACGGCGGTCAGCCAGATAAACCAGCAGGTGCTGCGGCAGATCGGCGTCACCATTCAGAACTATGAGCGCGCCAAGAGCGCGGAAAGGAGTGCCACACATGGAGAACAACCTGACTTACACGAGGAACGGCGATTACCTGATCCCCGACCTGCGCCTGAGCGAGCAGCCGATGAAGCCCCTGGGCAAGTACGGCAGGATGCGCAAAGCGTACCTGAAGCAGCAACGGCCTATCCTGTACAACCAGCTGCTGATGACCGAGAAGCTGTACCCGCATCTTCTGGAAATCGACGAGACGGCGAACCAGCGGCTGGAGCAGATGATGCCCCAACTGGCCGAGGCGGCGGGCGCGACGGAGGCGCTGAAAGCCGCCGACCCGATGCAGTGGGTGGGCCTGATGAACACCTGCAAAGCCCAGGCCGAGGAGATTCTGCTGGCGGAACTTATCAACAGCTGACCTTAAACCTGTTCCTCTCCGAAGCGGAACAGATTCAACAGATCGACGAAGCAGAGAGCGTGAAAACGCCCTCTGCTTTTTCTATGCTCAAACCCGCTGCGCAGGCGGAACCCGTGCGCCGGGCGCTGACCCAGGCCGACATTGACGCCGCCATCCAGGAATGGAACGGCAAAATCGAAAGTAAGCACGCAGTTGTTCGCTACATGAGGGACCATGCCCGTGAAAAGGACACCGCCGCCTGGCTGCGGCAGGAGTACGGCGATGACCTCCCGGCCCTGCCTGTGACGGTGGACAGCGCGGCGGGCGACGTGTCCTGGCCCAAGGTGCAGCGCCGGATCGCCCAGCTCATCAAGGAAGATCGGTTCTACACCGAGGCGGAGCAGGACCGTTTTGACAACATCGACCCCATCGCCATCCGGGAAGCCCTGGCCGAGCGCGGCATCGTGAACGGCCAGGTGGTAGACCCGGAAAAGCTGGACAATGACCCGTTTATCCAGCGGGTGATGCAGGATGTGGAGGCTGTTTCAGCCGAGGAACAGGCCGAGGCGGAGCCGCCTGCGCCGGACTTATCTGGCCGTCCCGTCACCCGCGAGGGAGACACCCTCACCATCGGAAGCGGCGAACCTACCCACGAGATGGACATCACTGTTTCCGATGAGGAGTATGAGGCTATCCAGCAGGCCATCCCGGAGAAAAAGGTCTATGACCCTGCTGCGCCGGTCTACCATGAGGGTGATACGGTTTATCTGGACAATCAGGAGTACCAGATCACCGAGCTGCGGGAGGGCACGGTGCAGCTGCTGCCCTCCAATATGGCGTACCCCATCTTCCGGGCCGAGAGCCGGGAGCGGTTCGAGACGCTGCTGCGTGCGGACACACGCAACGAAGCCATCAACGAATTTTTGCCTGTAAACCCCGACACGGCTGACCAGGACCTGCGGGACGTGCTGGTCCACGGCCTGATCGGCGCGCCGGACAAGGCGGAGCTGTCCGAACTGATGCGCACCGGCAAGCCCAACCGCGAGATCGCCCAATGGCTGGGCCGGGCTTTCCCCGGCATCGTGGAAACGATGGAGCTGGACACCGGCGACACCGCCGACTACCGCACCACGTCCGAAGGCATCGAGCTGGAAGTGCTGGATGCGGACGAAAAGCGGCTGGCTATGCTGTATTTTCGCTGGGATGAGGTCGCGCCCCTGCTGCGCGGGCAGTATGCCCGTCAGATGGACGGCTTTGGGCGGGAGCAGGCCGAACTGGCGGTTGAGGCTGCTGCCACCGTTGAAGAACCCATCGAAACCGCCAAGCCCATTGAGGAACCTGCCGCCGAGACACCAGCGTTCCATTCTGAGCCGGAGGCCGTCTACCCCGGCGAACAGAACCATCTGCCTTATGACGTGGTGGTGGAACGGCTGCACGTTGACCGGCCCGAACCCACGCCGCCCGAACCGCGTCCGCCTGAGAATTTCCGCATTCTGGACGATGACCTGGGGAAAGGCGGGCCAAAGGAAAAGTTCTGGCGCAATATCAAAGCAATCGCCACACTGAAGCAGATCGAGCAGGAAAATCGCTATGCCACCCCAGAAGAACAGCATATTCTCTCGCAATATGTAGGCTGGGGCGGCGTGGCGGACGCCTTTGACCCGGACAAACCCGCGTGGGCCGCTGAGTATGCGGAGCTGAAGGAACTGCTGACCCAAGAAGAATATGAAGCGGCCAGAGCCTCCACCCTCAACGCCCACTACACCAGCCCCACTGTGATTCGCGCCATCTACGACGCGGTAGAACAGATGGGCTTCCGCACCGGCAACATTTTGGAACCGTCCTGCGGTGTGGGCAATTTCTTCGGGATGCTGCCGGAGAGCATGGCCGGGAGCCGTCTGTACGGCGTGGAGCTGGACAGCGTTTCCGGGCGCATCGCCAGGCAGCTCTACCCCAAGGCCGACATCACCGTGGCGGGCTTCGAGACCACCGACCGGCGGGATTTTTACGACCTTGCCATCGGCAACGTACCTTTCGGACAGTATCAGGTGAACGACAAAGCCTACAACAAGCTGGGCTTCAACATCCACAACTACTTTTTCGCAAAATCGTTGGACCAGGTGCGGCCGGGCGGCGTGATGGCGTTCGTCACCAGCCGCTATACGATGGATGCCAAGGATTCCACCGTGCGCCGGTATCTGGCCCAGCGTGCCGAGCTGCTGGGAGCAATCCGCCTGCCAAACAATGCGTTCAAGGCAAATGCCGGAACTGAGGTCGTTTCGGATATTCTCTTCCTGCAAAAGCGGGACCGCCCGCTGGACATCGCCCCGGACTGGACCCAAACCGGCCGGACCGAGGAAGGCTTCACGGTCAACCAGTATTTTCTGGATCACCCGGAGATGGTGCTGGGGCGGCCCACCGCCGAAAGCACCCAATACGGCAAACAGGATTACACCGTGGCCCCCATCGAGGGGCTGGAGCTGGCCGATCAGCTGCACGATGCCGTGAAGTACATTCGCGGCACCTACCAGGAGGCCGCGCTGCCGGAGCTGGGCGAGGGCGAGGACATCGACGAATCCCTCCCGGCTGATCCCAATGTGAAGAACTACTCCTACACGGTGGTGGACGGCGCGGTGTACTTCCGGGAAAACAGCCGCATGGTGCGCCCCGACCTGAACGCCACCGCCGAGGCCCGCGTCAAAGGGTTGGTGGGGCTGCGGGATTGTGTGCAGCGGCTCATCGACCTGGAGATGGACGCCGCCGCGCCGGATGCCGACATCCGGGCGCAGATGGCCGAACTGAACCGCCGCTATGACGATTTTTCCGCCAAGTACGGACTTATCAATGACCGGGCGAACCGGCTGGCCTTTGCCGATGACAGCAGCTACTATCTGCTCTGTGCCCTGGAGGTGCTGGACGAGGATGGCCGGTTGGAGCGCAAGGCAGATATGTTCACCAAACGCACGATACGCCCTCACGAGGCCGTCACCACCGTGGACACGGCCAGTGAGGCGCTGGCGGTCTCCATCTCGGAGAAAGCCTGCGTGGATATGGCCTACATGGAACAGCTCACCGGCAAAACCGGCGAGGAACTGGCTGACGAGCTGCGCGGTGTCATCTTCCGTGTACCGGGCCAGACTGAGCCGGACGGAACGCCCCATTATGTGACCGCCGATGAATACCTCTCCGGCAACGTGCGCCGGAAGCTGCGCCAGGCCCAGCGGGCGGCGGAGCAGGACCCGGCCTTTGCGGTCAACGTGGAGGCCCTGACCGCTGCCCAGCCCAAAGACCTGGACGCTTCCGAGATCGAGGTGCGGTTGGGTGCAACGTGGATCGACAAGGAGTACATCCAGCAATTCATGTACGAGACCTTCGACACGCCCTTTTACCTTCAGCGCAGCATTGAAGTCCACTACTCTGCGTTCACCGCCGAGTGGCAGATCTCCGGCAAAAACGCTGTGGGACAGAGAGATGTGGCGGCCTATACCACTTACGGGACCGGCCGCGCCAACGCCTATAAAATCCTCGAAGATTCCCTCAATCTGCGGGATGTGCGTATCTACGACACCGTGGAGGACGCGGACGGCAAGGAACGCCGGGTGCTGAACGCCAAGGAAACCACCCTGGCCGCCCAAAAGCAGCAGGCCATCCGGGATGCTTTCCGCGACTGGATTTGGCGCGACCCGGAACGTCGGCAGGCGCTGGTGCGCCAGTACAATGAGGAAATGAACGCCACCCGCCCCCGCGAATATGATGGCAGCCACATTGTTTTCGGCGGCATGAACCCGGCCATCACCCTGCGGGAACACCAGAAAAACGCCATCGCCCATGTGCTGTACGGCGGCAACACGCTGTTGGCCCATGAGGTGGGCGCGGGCAAGACGTTTGAAATGGTAGGGGCCGCGATGGAGGCCAAGCGGCTGGGGCTGTGCCAAAAGAGCTTATTCGTGGTGCCCAACCACCTGACCGAACAGTGGGCTTCGGAGTTCCTGCGTCTGTACCCGTCCGCGAACATCCTGGTGACAACCAAAAAGGACTTCGAGAAGCACAACCGCAAGAAGTTTTGTGCCCGCATCGCCACCGGCGACTATGACGCCATCATCATGGGTCACTCCCAGTTCGAGAAAATCCCCATCAGCAAGGAACGCCAGGAGCGACTGCTGCACGAGCAGATTTGGGAAATCACCGAGGGCATCGCCGAGGTGGAGGCCAGCGGCGGGGAACGGTTCACTGTCAAGCAGCTGGAACGCACGAAAAAGTCTCTGGAGGCGCGGCTGGAAAAGCTGCAAGCGGAGGGCCGCAAGGACGATGTGGTAACCTTTGAACAGCTGGGCGTAGACCGGCTGTTCGTGGACGAGGCCCACAACTACAAAAACCTGTTCTTATATACGAAGATGCGCAACGTGGCGGGCCTCTCCACGACGGACGCGCAGAAATCCTCGGATATGTTCGCCAAGTGCCGCTACATGGACGAGATCACCGGCAGCCGGGGCGTCATCTTTGCCACCGGCACGCCGGTTTCCAACTCCATGACCGAGCTTTACACCATGCAGCGGTATCTCCAATATGACCGGCTGCAAGAGCTGGGCATGGCCCACTTTGACTGCTGGGCGTCCCGGTTTGGTGAGACCGTGACGGCGCTGGAACTGGCCCCGGAGGGAACCGGCTACCGGGCAAGAACAAGATTCAGCAAGTTTTTCAACCTGCCGGAGCTGATGAACCTCTTTAAGGAGGTCGCGGACATCAAAACCGCCGACCAGCTGCACCTGCCCACGCCCCAGGTGGAGTACCACAACATCGTGGCCCAGCCCACCGAACAGCAGCAGGAAATGGTGAAGGCGCTCTCGGAGCGCGCTTCCCTGGTACACAGCGGTACAGTGGACCCGTCCCAAGACAATATGCTCAAGATCACCAGCGACGGGCGCAAGCTGGGGCTGGACCAGCGGATCATCAACCAGCTGCTGCCGGATGAGCCGGGCACCAAGGTCAATCAGTGCGTGAACAACATCATGCAGATCTGGCGGGACGGCGAGGCCGACAAGCTGACCCAGCTGGTGTTCTGCGACATTTCCACGCCCCAAGCCCGGCCCGCCAAAAAGGTGGCCAAGGCGCTGGACAACCCGACCATCCACGCTTTGGAGGACGCGGTGCCGCTGGATGAGCCGGAACCGGCCTTTACCGTGTATGAGGACATCCGGCAGAAGCTCATCGCCCAGGGCGTACCCGCCGAGCAGATTGCCTTTATCCATGAGGCCAACACCGAGGTGCGCAAAAAGGAGCTGTTCTCCAAGGTCCGCACCGGCCAGGTGCGCGTCCTGCTGGGCAGCACGGCCAAAATGGGCGCGGGCACCAACGTGCAGGACCGCCTGGTGGCGCTGCATGACCTGGACTGCCCGTGGCGGCCCGGCGACCTGGCCCAGCGAAAGGGACGCATCGAGCGCCAGGGCAACCAGAACGAAACCGTCCATGTGTACCGCTATGTCACCGAGGGGACTTTCGACGCCTACCTCTGGCAGACGGTGGAAAACAAACAGAAATTCATCAGCCAGATCATGACCTCCAAATCGCCGGTGCGAAGCTGCGACGATGTGGACGAAACGGCGCTGTCCTTTGCCGAGATCAAGGCGCTGTGCGCCGGGGACCCGCGCATCAAGGAACGCATGGACCTGGATGTGGACGTGGCGCGGTTAAAGCTGATGAAGGCCGACCACCAGAGCAAACAGTACCGCCTGGAGGACCAGCTACTGAAAACCTTCCCGGAGGAGATCGAGAAAAACAAGGGGTTTATCGCCGGACTGGAAGCCGATATGGCGACCTTGGCCGCCCATCCCCACCCGGAGGACGGCTTTGCCGGGATGGAAGTCCGTGGCGACACCCTCACCGACAAGGAAAACGCTGGGGCCGCGCTGCTGGACGCCTGCAAGGAGGTCAAAGGGGCCGACCCGGTGCCGGTGGGCAGTTACCGGGGCTTCACCATGTCGGTGTCGTTTGACGCTTTCCGGCAGGAGTATATGCTCCTGCTGAAAGGCCAGATGACCCACCGGGCGACGCTTGGCACAGACCCCCGTGGAAATCTCACCCGTATCGACAATGCGCTCAGCCAGATGCCCCAGCGGCTGGAGGCGGTGAAGAACCAGCTGGACAATCTCTACCAACAGCAGGCCGCCGCCAAAGCGGAGGTGGGCAAGCCCTTCCCCCAGGAACAGGAGCTGCGGGATAAATCCGCCCGGCTGGCCGAACTGGACGTACTGCTGAATATGGACGGCCGGGGCCGCCCTGCGCCGGAGGCGGTGCTTGCCAAGAGCAGCCGCCCCTCGGTGCTGGAAGGGCTGAAACGCCCGGTGCCGCCGCGCAATCCCGAAAAGAAACCCAAACACCACGAACAGGAGGTGCGATAAGATGAATACCGATAAAAACACGGCCCTTTATGAAAAGATGGCCGCCGAACAGGACAAGTTCCGGGACTGGCTGAAAAGCCAGCCCCCGGAGGAAATTCTAAAGCATACCTATGAGTACACGGTCCGGGAGGACATTTTGATGGCGATGGAGGAGCTTGACCTGCCCCAAAGCCGGGCCGCCGCGCTGCTGGCATCGCCGTCCCCGCTGGCCGATGTCTACAAGGAGTTTTCTGACCGGGAAATTTCCTACATGGATGTGGTGCGGGACAGCATCGAACAGCGGGCCGAGGCGGCGCTGGACGCCCAGCGGGAACTGCCGCTCTACCGGCACGACGCCGCCTATGCCCGCGAACAGGGAGACCTGGATTTGTACCGGGCGTCCCGCCGCGCCAACATCGCCTGCAAGGAGGCCATCGAGGCGTCCATTTCGGAACATTACCGGGACAACCGGCTGGACAAGGACGCGGTACCCCAGGTGATCGAGCAGTTCGGCTACACCCGCACTCTCTATGTGCTGGCAAACACCGTGCAGCAGAAAGAGTGGGATGAGCGTTTCAGCCCGGCCAACAAGACGTGGGCCAGGACGGTGGACATCCCGCCCAACCCGGACGGCTTTGGCGGCGAACGCAACCTGGACTTTGTGGTGGACAGCCACTCCGGCCTGGTCGATCTGTTCTTGAGCCAGGCGCGGCAGGATTATCTGCGGCTCCAGCCGCTGACGCCGGAGGAAATCCGTGCCGAGGCCGCCCGGCTTTTGCAGGAGCTTCGTGCGCCGGGTACACCCAACAGCCCCCACGGCACCCACTACATGGCCCGCGTCTCGCCGGACTTTCTGGCCCGCGCCGGCACCCAGGCCCACGACCAGCTGATGGCGCTGCTGCCGTTCCGCAGTCTGGCAATCACCGGCATGAAGGACCTGCCCGGCATCTATGTCACCATCCTGGCCAGCGAGGACCGTTCCAAAGAGCTGCGCCAGCGCCGCCCTTCGGTCCGCCGCCAACTGAAGCAGGAGCCGCGTTCCGCTGAAAAGAAAGCGCCCGTTCGTAAGAAAAAGGAGCCGGAGCGGTGAGCGCCCCCAAGCGCAAACGGGAGGTGCAGCTGAACTTCCGGGTCTCGCCGGAGGAACTGGCGCTGATCGAGCAGAAGATGGCCCAGCTGGGGACAAAGAACCGGGAAGCCTATCTGCGCAAGATGGCCCTGGACGGCTATGTGGTGCGTCTGGAACTGCCGGAGCTGAAGGAGATGGTGTCTCTGATGCGCTATTCCAGCAACAACCTGAACCAGCTGGCCCGCCGCGTGCATGAAACAGGGCGCATTTATGACGCTGACCTGGAGGATATATCCCGGAGGCAGGAGACTTTGTGGGATGGGGTGCATCGGATATTGACCCAGCTGGCAAAGCTGTCGTGACAGGGGCATACGCCCCGGCTTTGAGGGATGTCCGGCGTGTGCGTGCGGCTGCGCCGGGCCTCCCTCTTTTTTTCTTTGCCCGTATCGTTGCACTTTTACAAACCACAAGCGATAATATCATCAGAAACGGAGGTGAAGGCTGATGTTGACATTTGAAAATATCTTGGAGTTGTTTCAAGAGTATCTGCTGCGTGACCCGGAGGAAGAAGTCCTTCCGTGCAAACGCGGCTATGTCCGATTGACCTGGAACAAGGATTCCCGCTACTGCGTGGACGGCATCCTCTGCCAGACCCCGGAGGAACTGTTTGACCTGCTGCTCACGGATTACCAGGACTTTGAATTGCTCCGCCGGACGAAAGGCCGCCGGGAGGTTACAGAGGCCGATGAAAAAGCCGTGGAGAAGCTGTGCCAGCCCTACCTGGACTGGCGGAAGGGGGCGCTGAAATGAAAGCGGTATGGTTTATCTTGAAACTGGGGCTGAAAATCCTTGCCGCGCCATTGGTGCTGGCGCTGGCCCTGTTCACATGGGTATGCTTCGGCCTGCTGTATGTGTCCAGCTTCATCTTCGGCCTGGCCTCCACGGTGGTGGCGCTGCTGGGGGTCGCGGTGCTGGTGACCTACTCGCCGCAAAACGGCGTGATCCTGTTGGTGATCGCTTTCCTGGTCAGCCCGGTGGGCCTGCCGATGGCTGCCGCCTGGCTGGTGAGCAAGGTGCAGGACCTGCGGTTTGCGATCCAGGATGCGGTGTACGGCTGAATAGGAAATGAAGAATTGCCGGGAGTGAGCGCCCGGCATTTTTGACTTTACTTTTGTGCTAATTTTGTAGATAAGATTAGCACGAAAGGAAAGTTTAGCCCTATCGTAACGGTGCAAAGTGAGTAAGACGTTTCTTCGTGTATTTTTGGCGTTTTACTTTCTGCGAGAAATAAGATATACTGATAGATAAGAGCAAACCGGCAGCATGGTATGCCGATGAAATAAGGAGGGATTCTATGGCGAACCAACTGACGCCGAACAATCCGTTGGTCCAGGAAATCCGGGAGCTGGTGAAAAACGCAAGAACCACTGTGGCACAACAGGTCAACACCCAACTTTTGTCCACTTACTGGCAGATTGGCCGTGCGATTGTGGAATACGAGCAGCAAAGCCAGCTCCGAGCTGAATATGGAAAACAGGCACTGAAAGAGTTATCCAAAGAACTGACGAAAGAGTTTGGCAAAGGGTTTTCGGTCTCCAATATTCAGTTCATGCGGCGCTTTTATCAGACCTACTCAATTCAACAGACAGTGTCTGTTAAATTGTCCTGGTCCCACTACTGCGAACTTTTAAGCATTTCTGATGCAAATAAACGCAGCTTTTACGAAAAGGAGGCTGTCAATTCCAACTGGTCCGTCCGCGAGCTGAAACGGCAGATTGACAGCTCTCTTTATGAGCGCCTGCTGCTGTCCAACGGGGACGCCAATAAAGAAAAGGTCCTTTCTCTGGCGCAGAAAGGAATTGAGATCAACCAGCCAGCCGATATTATCCGCGATCCGTATGTATTTGAATTTTTGGGTATGCCGGAAAACAAGCCCATGTTGGAAAGCGACTTGGAGAAGGCTCTGGTAGCGCAGATCGAAAAGTTCCTGCTGGAGCTGGGGCGCGGTTTTATGTTTGTGGGAACACAGCAGCGGGTTACATTAAACAATACCCACTATTATGTGGACATGGTGTTCTACAACAAAATCCTGCGGGCGTATGTTTTGATTGAGCTGAAAACCACAAAACTGACGCCGGAAGCTGCCGGACAGCTCAATATGTATCTGAACTACTATGCCGCCGAAGTCAACGACCCCGATGACAACCCGCCTATCGGCATCATTCTCTGCACCGAGAAAGATAGTGTGGCGGCGGAATATGCGTTGGGCGGTCTTTCCAACAACATTTTTGCATCCCGCTATGTTCTCTATATGCCGGACAAGGAGCAGCTGATCGCCCAGGTGGAAGCTGTCTTGAAAAACTGGCATGAGAAAAATGATGGTTCTGCCCATGAATGAGAAAGAGCTGATTGGGAAAGTTCATTCGTCGGTCTACCACCAATGCCAGCGGCGAGGTTACGCCACCCCGGTAGATGTGTTGATGGACATTGGCGTCCTGCCAAAGCAAAAGTATGAGGATTGGCGGTTCGGAAAGGTAGATTACCTCGAACGGGTCTGCACGGTCAATTTGCGAAAGCTGTCTTTCATCATGCACCAGATGCGGGTGTATGCACAGAAAACTGGCTTAAAGCCTTCTTTCTGTTACTACAAGCGATGGGGCGTGAAGAAGAAAAACGGCCAGGGGCATAAGCCGGTTATCCCGCTGCGGTTCAGCAAAAGCGGCAACCCGGAAGTTGAAAAGTGGTATGCGACCCACTTTGTAGACAGCAAGCGGATTGCAGAACTGAAAACGCAGCAGCAATCGAATATAGACCAAGTTCAATGAAACAAGGACAGCTTTTACAGAGCCGTCCTTTTTCTTTTGCCTGTTGCTATCTTAATTTTTGAGGAAGGAGGGCACCCACATGGCCACCACCCGCATCATACCGCTGCACGCCGGCAAGGGCCGCACGGTCGGCAAGGCGATCAGCGACATCATCGACTATGTAAAAAATCCAGAAAAGACCGACCACGGTAGGCTCATTACCAGCTACCAATGTGACAGCCGCGTGGCCGACGCGCAGTTCCTGCTGGACAAGCAGACCTACGCCGCCCGCACCGGCCGGGTGCGCGGTGCGGACGACGTGATCGCCTACCATCTGCGGCAGTCCTTTGTGCCGGGCGAGATCACGCCGGAGGAAGCCAACCGACTGGGCGTGGAGCTGGCTCGGCGCTTCACCAAGGGTAAGCACGCTTTCATCGTCTGCACCCACATCGACAAATCTCACACCCACAACCATATTATCTGGAACTCCACCACGCTGGAGTGTGACCGCAAGTTCCGCAACTTTTGGGGCAGCACCCGCGCCGTCCACCGCCTGAGCGATACCATCTGCATCGAGAACGGTTACTCCATTGTGGAGGCTCCCAAGCGGCGCGGCCAGAGCTACAACAAGTGGCTGGGCGATGCGGTAAAGCCCTCCCACAAGGAGCAGCTGCGTCAGGCCATTGACCGGGCACTGGCGCAGAAACCGGCCAGCCTGGAGGAACTGTTGCGTCTGCTGGAGCAGGACGGCTTTACCGTTCACCGGCGCGGAAAAACCATCTCCATCGGCGCGGAGGGCTGGGGCAACAACGTCCGCTTTGACCGGCTGGGGGACGGCTACACGCTGGGCGATCTGTTGGCGGTCCTTTCCGGTCAGAAAGAGCATACGCCCCGCAAGCAACCCGCCGTGCCAGCCGCTCCGCCCAAGGTCAATCTGCTGGTGGACATCCAGGCAAAACTCCAGGCTGGGAAAGGTGCCGGGTATGCCCGCTGGGCCAAGGTGTTCAACCTCAAACAGATGGCGCAGACCCTCAACTATCTGTCCGAACACGGGCTGCTGGATTATGCCGATTTGGAAGCCAAAACAGCAGAGGCAACGGCCTGCTACAATGCATTGTCCGATCAGATCAAGGCCGCCGAGAAGCGCATGGCCGAGATCGCCGTGCTGCGCACCCATATCGTCAACTACGCTAAAACCCGCGACACCTATGTAGCCTACCGCAAGGCCGGGTATTCAAAGAAATTCCGGCAGGAGCATGAGGAGGAAATCTTGCTGCACCAGGCCGCCAAGGAAGCCTTCAACGAGCTGAACGTGAAGAAGCTGCCCACCATCAAGGAGCTTCAGACCGAGTATGCCCAACTGCTGGCGGACAAGAAAAAGGCTTACGGCGAGTACCGGCAGGCCCGCGCCGCCATGCGGGAGTTGCTGACTGTCAAGAACAATGTGGATCGGGTCCTGAGCTTTGAGGCTGGAAAACAGATTGAGAAAGAACGTGATCAGAAGCAGAACCGTTGATAACCTTGGTAAAGCGAAAAGCCGGGCGCGGGGGCTGTATGGCCTCTGCGTCCGGCGCTGTTTTTTTGCCTTTATGCCTGCTCCATTGGGAAATTCGGCAGGGCTTCCAACAGTTTCATAATCAAATGCTGTTTCATATCCTCGTCAACGGCCAGCTCGTCGATCATTGGGGCATAGTGTTCAATCACTTTTTCCGTAGCCCACTTCTCGCCTGCGACGGCGGCCTTGATCGTGGCGCTGTCCAGCAACATTTCCTGTTCGGGCATCCTGTACACTCCTGTCTTTTTTATGCTTGTATCAGCATAACACAGAACCGGGAGAAATACCAGCGGCGGAAACATTTTTCTACGCATTTAGAAGCCCTCTCTGGTGGGGATTGGATAATCTGTCCCGCCTGCCCGCCGACCATGATGGGAAAGCCTTGAAATAGTGGTCTTTTTACCGGCCTAAATGCGTAGACAGGAAGGCTTATTCCGATGTCCGCAAGCGTTCCACAACAGTACCCTTGTTGAAGAAGCGCAGGACAATGACCGGGATCACCGCCGCCAAGAGCAGATATACCAGTGCGATAATCAATGCCGGAACCAAAGTGAAATGCAGCGTGAAGTACCACATCGAGGACGAGTTCAAAACACTTTTCAGGACGGTCAGGCCAATCATAGCTGCAAAAATGATACCGACTATATCGGCGGCTCCCGCATAGTAAAGCCCCTCATAAATCATCATACGGCGAAGCTGGCGGTTTGTCATGCCGATGCTCTGCATGGTAGCAAATTCATGGCGGCGGGTGATAATGTTGGTAATCATCATATTGGTAAAGTTGATTAACCCGGCAAAAGCCATAATCACACCAATCATACCACCTACAAGCAATACGATATTCCCGACAGAAGCAAGCTGCTGTTTCATTAGCGCCGTAGAAGTATAGGAAACAGACGAATTGTTGCTTGTAAAATCATTCAGAAATCCGTCAATCTGCTGCTCGTAACCGTCTGCGGCATTAAATCCATAGCTGAATAGAGTGGGGGTATCATAAAGCTGTCCGAACATTTCATCTGTCATATAAACAAATGGCGCGTCCCCACCTATGCGCGCAGCAGAGAGAGCACCCGCAGAGGTTTCAAATTCATTAGCAGCAAGATTGGCGATTGCAAGAACCTCACAGGTTTTTACCAGCTCTCCATTTTTATAGAACGATAGAAGATCACCCATTTGATATTGTTTGCCAAATGCCCCAAAGTCCGGTTCACCGGTCAGAAAATCCATGTAATAGCCAATAATCACATATTCCCCGGTGTGCATCTTCTGTTTGAGCGTGTCAATATTTTTCTCTCCGTCATAAATCGTTATATCATCCCAAAATGCATCCGATACGCCAAAAACATTTCCATACCATTGATTTTCGTCGCCTGGTACAATCGTTACAGATGCTCTGTCCCCATAAGCATCAGTCTGTCCTCTTTCATTGGTTTCAGTTCCTAAGAAAGTATAATCAATACCGTAATCCACCGTCACATCTGTATCATCTATGGTGTTCCGATACAAGTATCGCCCATTTTCCACTCCGGCTTGTTGGTTTATCAATTCCGGCACAGCCAAAGGCAGTCCATCCTCGTGATACATAAACGGAGCAGTTTGATTGACGGCAACAGAATTGTAGACAGTATAATCTGTTTTTGTTTGACGGCTGATCCATTTATTTTCATCCATACTTTGAGTAATTACAAAAGCAGAATTAAGCAAGACAATACACAAGAGCATGGAAATCACAATGAAAACTGTGCGCCGCTTACTCCGTCCTAAATTTGCAAGGGCCATGCGGGGCAGCTTTGCCCCATGTGTCCGTTTTGTTTCTTTCTTCTTGATATTTTCCTGCCCGGTATAGCGGATCGCCTCTAACGGAGATACCTTTGCTGCCTTTTTTGCGGGTTTCCGGGTGCTGATAAATACAGTCACGATGGTAAACAGGGCGGCTATCACAAAAATCAGCGGAGATACCGATACTTCGGCTGTGTCCCAATAGTTAGCTCTTAAAAACTCCGTGACAACGGGGAGCAGCACCCAACTCACGAGAAATCCTGCAACCAAGCCGATGGGCAGACCAATCACCGTCAGCCAAACAGCCTGACGGTTCACCAGCCTTTTGATCTGCCGGGTAGAACATCCGATTGTCCGAAGAAGCCCATACTGCTGAACATCCTGCATGACAGAAATATCGAAAATATTATAAATCAGCAAGTACCCACAGGCCATAAAGAGAAGAACAAATCCTACAACGGCAACTGCCATTAGCGGATCTATGGATTGTACGGTTACATCGTTCTCTGCACAGAGAATATAATTGCTTGCACTCATATCGTCGGTGTTCCCGCCGACAGAACGGGCAAACTCCTGTAACTGTCCCCTTACATCTGTCTTGTTTTTCAAAACGACATCGGACAGATAGGTGCCAGCCATTTCTCTATCTTCGGCAAAGGTGTTACGGAATAAATCTGGGTTTTCCTCAACGAAACTCTCTGACACGATCATTAGGCTGCTAACATCGTTCGCTGCTTCCCACCAGCCGGAAAGAACCATATCGAAATGATAGGTCTGCCCCCGCAACTCAAATTCAACGGGAACCTGTGCGCCAATTTCGGCTTCCACTCCCAAGGCTTCCAAAGCAAGATCGCTGGTGGAAATCTCATTTGCCGCTTGCGGAGCATCCCCGTGTGTCGGCACACAGAAAGTCAATTCCTGCTGGATGGCGTCGGCATAATCAATTTCAATGCTGTGTCCGGGCGAATTTGTTGCAAAACCAATAACCCGCCTGCATCCGGCCTGTTCAACAAAATCGCTGTTGATAAGCTGCTCATATTGTTCTTCGGTCATATAGCGAATGTCGCCGTCTGCCTTACTTCCTTTTTGCATCTGCATGGAGAGTTGAAGCGAAGATACCATGCTAAAGGCAAGAGATATAATAGAGGTAAACAGGAAAGCCGTCAGAAAAATGGCTAAAATTGCGGCGATATTCCGTACTTTGTTTTTCTTAAAATATCTCTTTGAAAGACGTTTGATCACGGCCATGTTGTTGTTGCCAAACAGAATATCATTCATGTACGATCACTCCTTTCATTCCTGCACTTTCAAACGCTCTACAATGCTGTGATTATTGAAGAATTGAAGCGCGATAACAGGTATCGTAAACGCTAACGCCCCAAAGAAAACCAGAATAATAATTGCAGGGAATAGCGTCATTTGAAACGACATCATAAAGTTGGTTGGGCCATTTTCTACGAGTATCTTTATCAGGGTGAACCCCATCACGCAAGAGGTTAAAATTCCTACAACTCCGGCCCGCATTACATAAGATATACTTTCCAAAATCAGCAGTTGCCGAAGCTGTCTGTTTGTCATACCAATACTCTGCATGATGGCAAACTCATGCCGCCGGGTAATAATATTCGTCATAATTAAGTTAGTGAAGTTAATTAGTCCCACTAAAGCAAAAATAGCTCCAATCATCCCGCCAATCAGTAATACCACGTTTTTGAGGCTTAAAATGGTGGTTCGTAATGTTGACGCAGAGGAATAAGAAATATCTGTATTCTGCGCCAAATAGTTTTCCATTTCCTGTTGGTATTCATCCTCTACATCAAAGAGAAAACCATATAGGGTTGGTGTTTCGTAAATTTCTTTGAAATTGTCCTCGGACATATAAATCATAGGCCCACCTACATCTGTTGCGATATTTGAGCCACCGCCTGCGAGAGTAATTTCACTATCCGTAGCCGCAGCCTTCGCTATAACCGTAAACATTTTTGTCGGTGTCCCGTTTTCGTAAAACTGAATAGTATCACCGACAGACACCCCGGCATATTGAGGATCGTCTGCGCCGTCCAAGTTGCCGCTATTATCATAACTTGCCATTAAAATTACATTGTTTCCGTTCCATAACTTTTCTTTTAGGAGCGCCAGATCCGTTTCACCCTCGATAATGCCTATTCTCTGCAACAGATTTTCAGAGAAACCAAACACATTTCCTAACGGAAGATTATCAGAGGTAAGCGCAGCATAACCAAAATTGTCATTATATCCCCAATCAAGGAAGTCCGGGAGGACAGAAACATATTTATATGTGTTATCAACGGGGTATGAGATACCCCAATCGCAAGCAATATTATCATCTTCAAATGTATTACGGTACAGTTTGACTTCATTTGTTACTCCCGACTGTTGTCCAATCTCGGAAACGGTATTGTCTGAAATACCGCTGTCATGTCCGAAATTGCCATTAAATGCCAACGCAACGCTGGGATTATAAACTATAAAATCACTCCGGGTCTGCTTTTTAATATAGACTTCTTCATCGAAGCTATTACTAAATACAAATACTGAATTGAGTAATATTACACTTAGCGTCAGCGAAACAACAATAAATGCCGTTCTCCGCCTATTTCGCTGAAGATTGGCTTTTGCCATGCGTGGAATGATTGCCCCTTTATCTGCATTTTTAGACAAGACAGATATATTGGCCTGTTCAACATATCGAACAGCCTCTATGGGAGATATTTGTGATGCTTTTTTCACAGGCTTTCGGGTGCTAATGTAGACAGTAAGCCCGGAAAACAAAATTGCACCGGCAATGATAGCAACATAAGGCAGAGCGCCAACTTCTATTTTATCTCCGCCATAATCGACTGAAAAAATCTGAATGACGGCAGGCAGAATAGAGCGACCAAGCAGGAGGCCCAAAAGCAAACCAATCGGAGTACCAATTAAAAATAAATACCATGCTTGACGGTTGACGAGGCGCTTTACCTGTCTGGATGTTGTACCAATGGTACGAAGTAAACCGTACTGCCGGATGTCGTTCGTCACAGCAATTTCAAATACATTGTAGATAAGCAAATAACCACAGAACATAAATAGGATGCCAAATACCCCGGCTGCCAGCCAGATTACCAGATTACTGTCATTGGAACTTTGGGGAGTTGGGGCTATTCTCACATAGTTATCTGCATTAGCATTATCCGGATTGCCGCCTATGCTTAGGACAAACTCTGAAATACACTCCTGAACCATGTAGGTGTCCCGCATTACAACATCAGCGTCATAAATACCGCATCCACTTCGTCCCTCGGCAGCTTCGCTCAACATATCCTGATTGCTTTCCATAAACGCTTGAGAGACAATAACTGACTCGGATTTCTCGTGAGGTGTGTCATAAATGCCGGATACCACCATATCAAAATGATAAACTTTGTCTTGAATTGAGAACTCAATCGGGATTGATACTCCAATTTGTTCCTCAATATTCATATCTTCCAGTACATTTGCAGATACCAAAACTTCGTTTTCCTTTTGGGGAGCAGAACCGGCTCGCGGGGTCAAAAATCGCAGTTCCAGTTGGGCCTGATCTGCATAATCAACTTCTACGGGAAGGTGGTTCGTGTTGCTCATAATCGCCACAGGTATCCAACATCCCACCTTTTCAAACATAGAGTTGTTTTTTAGTTGCTCAAACTGTTCTGCTGACAGCCCTTGTACCAGCGCATCAGCCTGTGTACCCAACATCCTCTCCATGTTGTATTTGATTGTACCTGTACTTCCTAAGCCAATCGTCAATACGGCAGTAAAAAGAAACGTCGTCAGGGCAATCGCAATTACCGCAATTATATTCCGTGTTTTATTACTATGAAAACTTCGGCTCGTAAGCTTCTTGATAATAGCCCTGTTATTATTCCCAAAGAGAATATCGTCCATATAGCTGCCCCCTTACTTTACAATCTTACCGTCCTCAATACGGATAATCCGATCTGCAAGCTGGGCAATCTCGCTATTATGGGTAATCATGACAAGCGTTTGATGGAATTTCTGGCTGGTGACTTTTAGCAGGCCGAGGACATCGCTGCTCGTCCGGCTGTCAAGGTTGCCTGTCGGCTCGTCTGCCAGCACAATCGCCGGTTTTGAGATCAGGGCGCGGGCAATGGCAACGCGCTGCTGCTGGCCGCCGGAAAGATTGTTCGGCATATTGTTCAGCTTATCTTCCAAGGCCAACATCCGAACGACTTCCTGCATGAATTTCTTGTCTACTTTGTCGCCGTCCAGTTCCACGGGCAAGGCAATGTTTTCATAGACATTGAGAACGGGGACGAGGTTGTAGTTCTGGAAGATAAAGCCGATTTTCCGCCTGCGGAAAATGGTAAGCTGCTCGTCATTCAGAGTAGACAGGTCTTTGCCATCCACAATGACCTTGCCGGAAGTGGGGACATCCAGACCGCCGATCATGTTCAGCAGCGTGGACTTGCCGCTGCCGGATGTGCCAACGATAGCGACAAATTCCCCGTGTTCTACCGAGAGAGAAACGCCATCCAGAGCCTTTGTAATGTTCGGCTCATCCCCATAGTATTTTTTCAAATCTGTTGTCTGTAAAATAGGCATAAGTTCTACCACCTTTCTTTTTGATGGTTCCATTGTAAAGGGGAAACCTCGCAGAAATGTCACGGCGGTTCTTGAATTTTCCCTTAAATCGCCTTGAAATGTCACAATCCTGTGACATTTCAAGAATGGGGCAGGAACACCGAAAAGGTGGAGCCAGAGCCAACTTCCGAGGCAACACGGATAAAGCCCCCTTGCCGGGTGATAATCTCACGGGCAAGATACAGGCCGATCCCAATGCCGGGGGCATCATGTACCCTGTCCTCACGGTAGAACCGCTTGAAAATCGTTCCTTGATGTTGTTCTGGAATACCAATGCCAGTATCGGAAATATCAATTTTCACATACATCTCCCAGCACACCACAGCCACATGGATTTTCCCACCCTCTGGCGTGTACTTCACTGCATTATCCAGAATGTTGAACAGGGCTTCGGTTGTCCATTTCCGATCATGGGCCGCAGATACCGTTTCCGGGCAATCTACCGTGACCGCAATCTTTTTCTGCTCTGCGTTCAACAGAATACCGCCCAGCGCCGCGGCGAGAGTATCATAGATGGCCTGCGGCTTCGGCTCCAAAGCAATCACCCCGGCTTCCAGCCGTGATGTTTTAATCATTGCCTGCATGAGAAAATCCAGCTTGTCTAACTGGCTGTCCATCGCCAGAAGAAATTCTCTCTGTTTTTCCGGCGTTACAGTTTGTTCCAACAAAGTGGCATCCAGCATTTTCAGGTTTGCAATCGGCGTTTTGACCTGATGGGAGATGTCCGAAATCAATTCCTGCAAGTCGGCCCGTTCCTTTGCAATACTGCTTTTGCTTTCCCGCAGCACTTCATAGAGCCGGGAAAGCCGGTGCTGGATTTTATAAAACAGGTTTTCTTCCTCTGTGTACTGCGGCGGGGCCTGATCTGCTGACATCATATCGTCCAGCAGCTTACAAAGGGCATCCGAAAAAAGCGTTAATTTCCGGCGCACAAAGGCCAGAAAAGCAGCCATACACCCGGCAACGAAAACCGCATAAAGCACTCCGCAGCATAGCGCCAATACGTTCCTTGTTAAAAAGTATATGGTACATGACATAGCGACCGAAAGCAGGAAAAGGGCTGCACACACGACCATACACACTTTATTGACCGAGAGTTTTTCCGTCCTCATTTGTTACCGCCCCCAATCCACATATAGCCCATGCCGTAGACGGTTTTGATATAGGCATGGTCTGGATTTTCAATTTTGCTTCGTACCCGGCTGATTGTGGAAGTCAGCGCGTGTTCATCCACAAAATTCCCGTCAATATCCCACAGCTTTTCCAATAGCACCTGCCGGGTCAAAACAATCTGCGGATTTTTCGTCAGCACTTTCAAAAGCCGGTATTCCATCGGGGTAAAAGAGATGCTTTCCCCGCCCCGCGTTGCGGTCATTTCCGTAAAGTTGATAAACAGGTTGCCGTCATTGTAAAAGTCGCCGCCAGATTGCTTTCTGATCCGGGCCAGCAGCGCAGCCACCTTTTTCTGAAATACGCTCATGGGGAAAGGCTTTGTCACATAATCATCGGCCCCCAGCTCGTAGCCTTTGAGCATATCACTTTCCATATCATTTGCCGTCAGGAAGATTACAGCAGTGTCCGGGCGGCTTTCCTTAATATCTCGGCAAAAATCAAACCCATTGCCGTCCGGCAGGTTGATGTCAAGGACAATCAAATCATACTCTTGTTTTCTGCAAAACCGTTCGGCAACGCTTTTCGTCAGGGCAGCATCGACTTCATAACCAGCGGCAGACAGGTTATAGCAAAGGGTATTATTCAAAAGGCGGTCATCTTCAACCACTAAAATTCTCATTCGCTCACATCCTTTTCTTTATAGTGTACCAATCAAATGTCACAGAAACCTCACGATGAAGTGCTTTTTGGGAATTTCTTTTATCTTATCTTTTGTGGACAGGAACGACAAGCTATCATTCTGAAATTTTGAAATGTCACAAACTTGTGAGATTTCAAGGGGGGAATTTTGTCAAAACCTGTTTCCCTGCGAGATTTCTGCGAGAATTGGGCCTTAAAATAATATCAAAATAAAGATACCCCAATTTCTGCCGGACGACGGCAAAGAAAAAAAGCCGTCGTACAGCAGCCCTTTTCCTGCGCCTAACTAAAGCATGGCGGTTTTGAATAAATCAAGGCCGCCGTATTCTGTGCCATTACAAAGAACAACACCCTGACGTTGGCAGGATCGGCGGCCCACGGAGGGAGCCGCCATGAAGCAAAGAGCGTTTCGACAGAATACAACGGGGTAGCGACAGCTTTACATTCTCGGCCTTTGGCTATGACCTACATATCCGGGACGAGCTGGTGGCCGGAGCCTTTGCCAGCCTGCCGGAGCAGGAGCAGCAGATTTTAATTCTGCGCTTCGTTGCGGCTATGGCGGACGGCGAGATCGGCGGCCTTGTGGAGATGTCCCGCAGCGCCGTCCAGTGCCGCCGCACAAAGACTTTGAACGAACTACGGCAGAGATTGGAGGACAGCGGAGGGAGGAACGCAAAATGAAGCAGCCCACATTCCACGGCAGGGTGCTTCTACCCCTGTCAGTCTTTGCAAAGGCCCGCGCCGGTGATCCGCTGGCAATGGAGCGCATCTTGCGGTACTACGACGGCTACATGAACAAGCTGTGTACCCAGACGCTCTACGAGCTGGACGGAACGCCTCATGTGCGGGTGGACGAGTACATGAAACACCGCTTGCAAAACAAGCTGATCCGGGCCATCCTAAAGGACAGCCTATGAGAAAACGCCGGGCGCAGGGCCAGCAGGCCGCCGCGTCCGGCGCTTTCTTATGGGTTGTTTTCTACGCATTTCAAAGCCCGGAAAGCTGCCAGTATTTTTGCCGCTGCCGTTCAGCCTCTTTCTTCCGGCGTACCCGCGCCGCGCAATCCGGGCAGTATTTGGCCCGGCTGGACTTCGGCGTGAACACGGCCCCGCACTCGACGCAGTGTTTCACCTCGTCCCGGCTCCTGCTGATCTCGGCGCACAGGGCCGCATCCAGCAGTGAACTGGCTATGGCCAAAAGCGTTCGCAAGAACGCGCAGCCACAGATTGAAAATCTGTGTTCAAAGGGGGCTTGGGGGACTTCCCTCAACAAGCGCGTGTGGCTATCTGGATAGCCACAGGCATAGCTTGCCAGTCACTCCCGTCCCTATCTTACAAAGTCTGATTTTATACGCGTTTTACTGTACTTACTAACTTTGTCCGTGACCATCGCTCGTAGAACAAGAGCTTATGCAGGGCCATTCGAATCCCGGCAAAGAATAGCCAGAACAGATACCCGCCGACCAGCAATCCGTGAAGTACAAGAGATGCCAGGCTGTCCAGGTGTAGTACATTCATCAGAATAAACAGCAGCCGGTTCAACCAGTATGGAACCCCGACCAGACCAGTTATCAGCAGGCCATAGCGAAAAAAGTATTGATACCAATGCGCTGTGTCGCTGTTCGCTTGCACGATTTTCATTCGTGTCAGCCGCTTACCTGGAGTCTGCCCGTGACAAAAAGCAGGAAGCAGCCCAAAGTACAGAAGAAATAGAACTGGCAGCCATTGAATGGAAAGGGTAATTCCAAACGGGACTACGAACACGGCCAGGATGCACGATGCAAAGATCAGGCAAGCCATGTCGGCCAGAAAGGCAAAAACGCGTCGCGTAAAGGATATGGAAGCACCCCGTTGGAAACTGACGGTATCCAACTCTTGCCGGGTGGGCAGTAGACGGCTCACCGGTCCGGCCAAAGCGAATCCAATCATGCTGCCCGCTGTGTTAACGATCAGGTCATCCACATCAAACAGGCGGTAGCTGCCCGGATAGACAAAATACAGACCGCTGAGCTGGGTCAGCTCGAAAAACAAAGATAATAAAAAGGACAACCGTAATGTTTTGCGCCAGTGATAACAAAAGTAGTATCTCAGATAGACGCCAAACGGCATCGTCATAAATAGATTGAAAATGGTTGTCCAGAAGGCGCTGCCTGTGAAAATGTGAAGCCAGCTGGCAGGCTGTCCAGGTTGGATTTCTGCTTGCTTGACTATATCGGCAAGAAAAGAAAACGGGATAAGCTGCGCCTTATGCCCATGCAGAGTGGCGGCCTTTTCTGGCGTAGGCAACGGTAGAATGACAAGGCAATAGACGCAGAGAAGGTACAGAAGAAAGCTGTACACGATCAGAACCCGTAAACTGAGGACCGATCCATATTTATGATAACTCCATGCGATGTATGGCACCGTAAACAGGACGACGATCATCGGGTAAATGACCATCGCCTGCCGCAGTGCTTCAAGATATTGGCTCATCTGTTTTCCTTTCGGGGTTTTGTTCTATATTGCCGAGATTTATGAAATAAGTGGCTGGGTCGGCAGAGAGATTCTGACTTCCAACCCATGTGGGGTGCTGCCGGAAAAAGAAACGGTTCCGCGATGAGCTTTTACGATCTGCATCACTAGCTTTAAGCCAAGACCATGCTCGTTTTTTTCATCGCTGCCTTGGGTACTGGTAATGTCGTCTCCGCGATTTAATACTTTCAGACGTTCCGGCTCGATCCCTATGCCATCGTCAGAAACTGTGCAAAGGCAACGCCCGTTTTCTTCTCCGACAGAAACGGAAATTCTGCACCCATGCGGGTTGTGGGTGATGCTGTTGCGGATCAAATTGTCCAGCATACGCCGCAGCAGTCCATCGTCCCCCAAAAGGTGGATCGAGCGTCCTGGCTGCATCTCGGCAAATACGATTTCATATCGACTGTCCAGACCGCTATTCAGCACTTCACTGACAGCCTGGCGGCTGGTCTCTACCCAATCAACATCTTTGAAGTGAACGGGCTGGAGCGCATATTCCAGCTTGGTAGTCAGGTTCAAATCATCGATCAGCCGTTTCATCTTTTCGCTTTCCCGGCGAATAATTCCTGCTTGCTTTCTTGCGTTCGGTGGAAGGTCGCAGTCATCTTCCAGCTCGCTGGCATACCCAAGCACCATCGAAAGCGGTGTGCGAATGTCGTGAGATACGCCGCGAATCCACTCCGCTCTTGTGTTGTCCTTCTTCTTCATATAACCTGCGGCCCGGTTCAGTCCGGCGTTGATCTCAGCCAGCTCCCCTTGTTCTTCCAGATGCAAAGCTTTTCCGTGACTTAAATTTTGAATGCCTTGCAGAATGGGCGTCATCGCTTTTTCGACTTTCCGCGTATTTCGCAAAATCAGGAAAATAATGAGCAACAGATTGATGATAAAAACCGCTGCAATTCCACCAAGTAAAACCCCCATGTAGGGCCATTCCAGAGAAAAATAATATTTTACCAGCGTTCCGGGCTGATAGCCTACAACCATGAGCTTGCCATCTGCACGCGTCCATATTTTAACTGGATAGTCCTCCAGATACCAACGGCTGAAAGAAGCCACCTCTGTACTGGTATAAGAACGCGGCAGCTTTTCTGGCAGGCTCTGCTGCCAGATGACATCGCCATCTTCATTTAGGAGCATTGCCCAGGCAGATTGTTCTTGCAGCATGGAAAGGGCAGTATCATCTGCGACCCATTTCCCATCCTGCAGCACTACATGGTCCGAGAAATCACGGACGGAAAAAGAGGTATCAGCCCCACTCATGCCCCCTGCAATGATGATTACAAAGAGCAAAGCGATGTTGACGGCAAAAAATAAAAGTACGATCCCGACCGTGGAAAGAATATAGCGGCGGAAAAATCGCTGCACGGCGTTCATGGCGACACCTCCTTGAGATTAAGGCGATAGCCAAGCCCTTTAACCGTGACAAGGGAAACAGGCTTCGACGGGTTTTCCTCGATTTTCTCCCGTAAGTGTCGGATATGGGTGGAAAGGGTGCTTTCATACCCTTGCCAAAATTCCCCGCATATCGTCTCGCACAGGATACCCGTGGTAACGATCCGCCCTGCGTTTTGATACAGCTTTTCAAAAAGCTGCATCTCTTTGGCAGTCAATGTTTGTTTCTCTCCGTTTTTCCAAACTTCTGCGTTAGCCATATCCACGGTGGCTCCGGCAAGTTCCACCATTTCATTTTGCTTTGGGTAAGCGCGGTTTAAGATTGCGCCGACCCTGAGCAGTAATTCTTTGGGTAAGAAGGGCTTGGCGAGATAGTCGTCTGCGCCGATCTCTAACCCCTCGATGCGATCCTCCGCTTCACCACGAGCGGTCAGCATCAGAACAGGAACCCGGCTTGTGCGCCGTATTTCTTTCAAAACTGAGAAGCCATCCATGTCCGGCATCATCACATCCAACACGATCATACTTGGCTGCTCTCTCTGCCATATCCGTAATGCCTCAGCGCCAGATGCGGCGGTTATTAGATTTGTATATCCAGCCCGCCGGAAGATTGAGAGCAGCATCTCCAATACATCACGGTCATCATCAACCAGCAGTATTTTGTGATTTGTCATAAGCAAACTTCACCACCTATCTTTATTTACATTATAACGCAAAGGAAGTCGGATGCCTATTCTGTGTCTAAAATCTCAGAGATAATTCAAGGTTGGCTCAGCGTTATCTCAAGGTTGGGATGGTATGCTTAAATCATCACGAAAAGGAGGTATTCGCACATGAGCGATTATGTTATCGAAACCCGTGGCCTTACCAAAACATACGGGGAACAGAACAGTGTATCCAATCTGTCCATCCATGTGAGAAAAGGGCGTATCTACGGCCTGCTGGGCCGTAACGGAGCCGGGAAAACCACCACCATGCGGATGTTGCTGGGTCTTACCGCTCCATCTTCCGGCGATGTGAAGATTTTCGGCAAACCGCTTCGCGGCAACGAAAAAAACATCCTGCCTCGTATTGGTTCTCTGATCGAGTCGCCTGGGTTTTATCCGAACCTGACGGGAACAGAAAATCTTCGGATTTTTGCCGATTTGCGGGGACTCAAAAGCCCCAAATACATCAAAGGCGCGTTGGAGGTTGTCAACCTTCCGTACCGGGACAAAAAGCTGTTTTCCCAGTATTCGCTGGGCATGAAGCAGCGTCTTGCCATCGCACTGGCTGTCATGCACAACCCGGAACTGCTGATTTTGGATGAGCCGATCAATGGCCTTGACCCTATCGGTATTGCAGAGGTGCGCGGTTTCATCCGGGAACTGTGCGACGCCACCGGGAAAACCATCTTGATCTCCAGCCATATCCTGTCGGAGATCTCCCTGCTTGCCGATGACATCGGAATCATTGACCACGGCGTATTGCTGGAAGAAGAAAGCCTTAAGGAGCTGGAAGCAAAGAACGGGAAATATTTCCGCTTTACTGTTTCCAATGCGGCGCTGGCTGCTAACTTGCTTCAGAGCAAACTTGGCATTCAGAATGTCCAGGTGGATAGTGCCAATGAGCTGACGGTCCGAGACCTTCGGTTGGACACTGGCGCGGCGGTCCGGCTGTTTGTAGACGCAGGGCTGTCTGTGTCCGACGCCCATCTCTATGAGGACACCCTGGAAGATTACTTCAAGCAGGTTACAGGGGGTGAGGGCATTGCTTAAACTTTTGCGCTGTGAGTTTGCCAAGCTGAAACGAAAGCCCCTGTTCTTTGCGGCTGCGGCCATTTCGGCTTTGATTCCCCTGGGGTGTGCGCTGTTTCTGCCGGAGATGCAGGAATTTTCAAGTGGCGCGGAAGCGGTGGACCGCCTGATGTCTACTCTGTTTCAGTTGAGCGCCTATCTGCTCCTGATGCCTGCCGTAGTAGTGCTGGCATCGAATCTGCTCTTTGAAGAACAGGATAACGACACCTTAAAGAATCTCATGACCGTTCCTGTGAGCAAACCCGCGCTGGCCCTGGCAAAGATGACGCTGCTATTTCTGTTTTCCATTGCGTTTATGGCTGTCGGCGGCCTGGTCAATCTGGCGATTGTGCTGGCCTCCGGGCTGGAGCCGGTCGGCTTTTGGGAACTGTTTTTTGTAGGCATCGGACAAGGGATCATGATGTGGGCCGGGGCGCTGCCCTGTGTCCTCCTGGTGGTGCTTTTGAACCGCAGTTACATTATCTCCGTAATTATCACGTTCTTCTACACGGCGGTCAATTATATTTTTGGCACCAACGACTATTTCATCATGCAGCCGTTTGGGTTCAATCCAGGTACGCTGTTACCCGGACCGCTGACCTTCCGCTGGTTCTTTCAGTATCTGGACACATCCGGCGCACAGATGACGGAATTGATGGAGCGGATCAGTCCTTACTTTGTGACAACGCCCCAAGCGTTCCTGGTCGTTATCCTGGAGTCGGCAGTATTCCTGACATTGATCGCACTGGTCTATAAGCGCCAGAGCTGTTAAGGAGGTGTAAAGTCATGTGGAGTATTCTAAAAGGGGAATGGCGCAAGCTGCGACGCTGCCAGATCCTGCTGGTTGGTATTGTGGCTCTGGCACTGTGTCCTGTCGTGCAATATGGCACCCAGCTGATTATCAACCCGGAAATGCGGGACCAGAACTTTGATTTTGTCAAACTGTTTGCCAATGTCATTTGGGGAAACACGCAGATTTTCCTGCCGATCTCGCTTGTGATGATCGGCGGCTGGCTGATTGACCGTGAGAACACAAATGACACCATGAAAAATCTGTTGACCGTGCCGGTATCCTACCCGAAGCTGCTGGGCGGGAAACTAATCGTCACGATTTTCCTGTCGATTCTGTTTGGAATTTATAGTGTAGCCATAACGGTTCTGACGGGCACACTCGCCGGTCTGGATGGATTCTCTGCTGATGTTCTGCTACGGCAGGGCGCGCAGGTGGTCGCGGCCGCTTTCAATACCAGCCTGGTCTGTATGCCGATGATCCTGATTTTTGGACAGATGCGGGGAGCCTACCTGGGTGGGTCGCTTCTGACATTCTTCCTGGGGTATTGCATCTTGTTCTTCAAGAGCGGCTTCCTGCTCTCTGCTTATCCGTTTTCGGCGGCATTGATCCTCGCCGGTTTTGATATGCAGGAATACAATGGCGCTACGCAGGCTCCCAGCGTTTTGTTGGCAGTAGCAGGCATAGCGGCGGTGCTGGTTCTGACGATGGCGATTTTACTGCTTTCCCGCCCCAGCAAAAAAGCGGGCAATACGAAAAAGAAAAAAGTCAAAAAGGGTCGCGGCAGGCGTCGCGCCTGACGAAAGGAGAGAGTTCATGCGAAAATCAAACTATAAAGGTAAAATCTGCGTTTTTCTTTGCGCGCTTCTTTGTGTCGTCAGCCTGTCTGGATGCTCAACGGTCATGCAGTCGTTGGCAGACGGTACGGATGCCGTGTTGAATGGATTGACGGATGGCACGGATATTGTACTGAACGGATTGGCGGATGGAGCTGATCAGGCTCTTGGTGATTTATCCGAAGCTGACGACGGTCAGGCAAAAGACAGCATCTTGGAAGCCTTTGGGAAACTTGTTGATGATGCGGGGACTGCTGCGCTGACGCCCCAAAGTAAACTGCAAGGCCACAAGGAGAACGGTGCAGATGATTACACGGGGTCCTATGAAGCAACGTATTCCAATTTGACAGGTACAGAGATTTTGTTTGGTGGTACTACCCTGGAGCGCGAAGCGGGTAGTACGATCCACATCACCTGTTCTCTTTCGCTTGAAAACGGCGAGGCAGCGGTTTTTCTTCGCTCAGGAGCAGATGATCCGACGATTCTTCTCTCGGAGAGCGGTGAGTACGATGGCACAATAGAAGTAGATGGCACAAGCACTTATATCGGTGTGTGGGGCGACCAGGCAGAAGGAACCGTATCCATCGAAATTGAGTAAGGAGTACACATTATGAGCACAAAGAAAAAAACAATCATCATTGCTGTTATAGCTATCCTGGTAGTAGCGTTTATCGCGGTTGCTTTTCTTGCCACGCAGAAAAGCGCCGATTACTACACGCAAATTGACAACGACTGTGTAACCGAGATCGCACCACACGGAGCGATGAATTATCGCTACACATTAAGCGCCTACGATGAAACCGGGGCCGAAAAAGAACTGAACTTTGAAACGAGCCGGATTCTCACTGACGATGCCTACTTATGCCTGAAGGTAGCCCCTTTCCGTGGTGTCGTTACCTGGGCAGAAGTGCAATTTGATGAAATGCCCGCCGCCGTGCAGGAACAATACGGCGGCAATTCGTAAACGGGAGCCTATATAGGCGCTACTTCAAACGGAAAGGCAGGTGCAGCATGAAAAGAATAAGAAAGTTCCTAATTCGTTCCTTCGCGCTGGCGATGCTTACGATGCTCGTTGTTGGCGGTGTTTTGGGCGGATTTGGTTATAAAATGTACCGTGGTGCACTTGCCGAGCAACCTCTTGAGGAAAAAGTTGCCGAGATTCAAGCTGATCCCGATTATACGACCCTTGCTGAAATCCCAGAGATTTATTTGGACGCCGTTGTGGCAGTGGAAGATCACCGTTTTGAACAGCATTTTGGAATTGACCTGATTGCCATAGGACGAGCTGCCTGGAACAATCTGACCTCTTGGAGCCTGCGTGAGGGCGGCAGCACCATAACACAGCAACTTGCCAAAAATCTGTATTTTACTCAGGAAAAAAGTTTCATCCGCAAGATCGCTGAGATGTTTATGGCATTCCGCTTGGAAAATACCTATACAAAAGATGAGATTTTAGAGTTGTATGTCAATTCTATCTATTTTGGAGACGGCTACTACTGTATTTACGATGCAAGCCAAGGATATTTTGGGAAAGCCCCTATTGATATGACGGATTATGAATGTACTCTCTTGGCGGGGATTCCCAATGCGCCCTCAGTTTATTCGCTGACAGCCAACCCAGAGCTGGCGGAACAGCGTCAAGAGTATGTCGTACAGAGAATGGTTCAATACGGCTACATAAGCGAGGATGAGGCACAAAGCATCTTGCAAGACCAATCATAACTGATAGATATATGCGATCTATCTGCCGGACGACGGCAAAAGAAAAAAAGCCGTCGTTCAGCAGGCAATCGCCATGCCCTAAACACACTTACGGCGGCTTTGACAAAATCAAGGCCGCCGTTCCTTATGCCCAAAGAGTGACGACCCTGTTTCAATGGTGACGGCGGCTTTAGGAGGGAGCCGCCGTGAAGCAAAGACTGCTTCGACATAATTCGGCAGGAATTTACCTGTCAAAAAAAGCCTGACCGTCAATCGGCCCCCATCTGCTTATGAACAGGCACTATCGTGGCTGGTCCATAAGCGTCATAAGTCCTCTTTTAGCAGCGCCAGCCGCCGTTCTTCGGATGCTGGCGCTTTTGCTTGTCGTTTTTTCGGGAATTTCCCCGAAAGGTGTCGCCCACCACCTTCGTTTCGGTTCACCCGTCAACCCGTGAATCGAAATGGAGGTACATAATGCAGAAGATCAATCTTCGGGAGCTGTATCCCGATGTGTATAAAACCGATGTCTTTGTGGACGTGGCCGAGGAAGTCCTGGCCGTGATCCGGGGCCAGGAGCAGGACGATGCCGCCTATGAGCGCCGGATGTACCGGCACAAGGCCCACTACTCTCTGAACCGGGAGGATGGCATTGAAAACGATGCCCTCAACCGGCCGCTCACCCCGGAGGAAATCCTGGAGCAGAAGCAGCTGCGGGAGGAAGTGTACGCCGCGCTGATGCAGCTGACCGCCGTCCAGGCCCGGCGTATCTACGCCCGGTTTTACCTGGGCATGACGGTGGCCGAGATCGCCCGGATCGAGGGTGCTGACCGCCGCCGCGTGTGGGAGAGCATCCGGCGCGGGCTGAAGAAGCTGGCGCGGTTGCTGGACACGGCCCGATAATCTGACCGCCGCATAGCGGCAAAAGAAAGCCGGTGGGGGATTTTTATTCCTCCACCGGCTTACTTATCCTCTAAATGTTCATCTGGATCAACCCCGGCCGTCTGCACCATCTCTTTTAGCTCATCGGCCAACGCACGGGTCGAATTTAACAGCACTTTTCTGGCAGCCGGAGGGCACGAAAGATAAAGTTGCCGCATATCGTTGGCGGCTTGCTCATCTTCTGGCAGATCGAGATTCATCAGGGAATCTAAAGATAAATTCAAGACTTTGCCAAAAGCGCGTAGAACCTCAAAAGAAGGGTTTTTCACCCCTCTTTCGCAACCTTGAACGTGCTTCAGAGAAACATGGCTCAGATCTGCGAGTTCCTGCTGCGTCAGTCCTTTTTCCTTACGCGCTTTTTGTATCCTTCGTCCCAGCTCTTTTATCAGTTCCATAGGCACTATCGTCTCCTTAATTATATTTTATCGTGCCCATTTCCTTGCAGGAAGAACCTTATAAAAGGTGTTTTTGAGTACGATAGTACCTATTTTATTGTGCTTGTAAGGAGCTTGCGCTGTCCGTAGCTTCTGTGAAGCGGTAGGGCAAAATATTTTTTTCAAATAAATCGCAGTACAGACAGGACAAATCGCCTGTTTTTGTCATGGCTATCAAGAAGGGGATTTTTCCTTCGCTGATCTTTGACAACTGAATACACGGCAGAACAGGTACATAACCCGCGCATGAGCGAGTGCAGGACGCCGCGAAGATGGAGCAGCCAGGAGGTGATGGACAAGCTGTTTCGGAGCGATCAACGGCCCTGTGACCCGGATGGTGGCACATCCGGCGCGATGAGGGCGCGGGGGCTTAAAGATACTTCCTCACGGCCCGCCAAAGACTTGGGGGGAACCCTGCGGCGCACGCTACGAACGACGCTGCGGAGTTATGACAGCCGCGCCAGCGGAGACCTGTCCTGTCCCCGGCGTCAGGGATGCGTGGCAAATGTGGCGTAACACAAAAAAGAATTTCAAAATTAGATACCATGCGCTGGCAGGCAAAACCGCCAGCGCATTCATGTGATTTTGAAAGCCACAACCATATCCTTGACAAAGAAGGGAGAGATTATATGGAAAAGTTATTTACAAGGAAAGAAGCGGCCAAAATCCTGGGAATCAGTATTGCAACACTGGACACGGCCCGCAACAATGGCCTGATTTCCTATGTTCAGTATGTGCAGAACGGCTGCGTCTATTTCACAGACGCAAGCCTTCAGGAGTACATCGCAAAATTCACGCATCGGGCAAAGCCGGTGGAAAAGTGCGCCACATACCGCAAAGTGCGAAGTGCCGAGGCGTGAGCTAATCCGTATCCTTGCTGAAATAAGTGGTGTCTGGTAAAACAAAGATACAGCGCTGAATATGATTCTTGAGAGGTAACGGTATTGGCAAAAAGAAAACGACTAATTCCAGATTATAGTACGGTCACGCTGAATGGCGTAGAGTATTACAGGACCCGAATCGAGGATGCCGATGGCAAGCGGGTCGCCCTTTATGCGAGAACCCCCGAAGAACTGTATGACAAAGAAACGGAGGCGTTGGAGCAGATCGGTCATGCCCGGTTTCATCGGAAATCGCCAACGGTAGCAGAATACTGTGAGAAATGGCTGCTGATGCAGTCGGTCCATGTGCGGCAGACCACCTTGACAGATTACACCTCCAAGGTGAGGCGGCATATCATTAAGGAATTGGGAGAGATGCGGATGGCAGATGTAACTCTGGATGACATCCAGCTCGCTCTTGTCCCGGTTTCCAAAAAATCGGCATCGGTTTACAAGTCCGTGGTGATCCTTTATAAATCCATCTTTCGGGCGGCAAAGGAAAGCCATGTGATTGAAGTGAATCCGACGCTCCATCTAAACGCAAAAGGCGGCGGTATCCCGCAGGAGGACCGCCAGGCGTTGACGGATGAACAGGTCGAGCAACTTTTAGACGCAATCCGGGACTTGCCACCCTATGTGTTTGTGATGATTGGTTTGTATGCCGGTTTGCGGAGAGAAGAAATCCTCGCGCTCCAATGGGATTCGGTGTATTTGGACGCGGAGGCCCCTTATCTGACAGTCCGGCGGGCATGGCACACGGAGCATAATCGGCCAGTCATTCTCACCGAACTAAAGACCAAGGCGGCAGAGCGGAATATTCCGCTTCCGACCTGCCTGGCAGAGTGTTTGAAAGAGGCAAAGAAAACATCTACCTCTGATTATGTGGTGGCGAATCGGGATGGCGGCCCGCTGTCCTACACACAGTTTAAGCGGCTGTGGCAATACATTGTGACAAGGACCGCCAGACCGAGAGTGGCAAAAAAGCTGGTAGATGGGAAATATGTGAAGTATATCCTTTACCCACAGCTGGGAGAGAAGGCCCGGAACAACGGTCACTGTGTTTACAGCCTGGATTTCGAGGTCACTCCCCACCAACTCAGGCACACATACATAACCAACCTGATTCATTCCTCGGTTGACCCCAAAACGGTGCAGTACCTGGCAGGTCACGAGAGCAGTAAAATCACGATGGATATTTACGCCAAAGTCAAATACAACCAGCCGGATCAGGTTGTCAAAGCGATGGACGGCGCATTTGCCCAATGGGATACCATGTGGGCATAGAACAGGAAATACAGTAAGAGCGAGGCAAGAACGCCTCGCTCTTTGTTTTACCCAATCCGTATCTTTGATTTAATCCGATCTTTCTGATAAAAAAGGAGTGAAGGAACCAATTTGATTTGCGCATAAGAAAGGAAATTATCTATGGCTAAGAAAAAAACAATTCCCCAGTACACCAGTGTAGAACGAAAAGGAATCCAGTATTACCGTACACGGATTCTGGATGCTGATGGCAAGCAGGTCAGCCTGTACGCGACAACCTGCGAGGAACTTTACGAGAAGCAATTAGCGGCGAGACGCCAAGTGCAGGAGATACTTTTTCACCGCCAGCACCCGACCGTTGCGGAGTATTGTGAGAAATGGCTGGTGATGCAGTCTGCAAAAGTTTCGGCAGCCACTTTGAAAGGATACGCCTCCAACATGAGGAACTACGTCATCAAGCCGATGGGCGATATGTATATGGAGGAAGTGACGGCGGATGACATCCGGCTGGCGCTGGTGCCGCTGTCCAAGAAGTCAGAGGGCCTGTATAACAAAGTGAATATGCTCATCAAGTGTGTTTTCTATTCGGCGGAGCGCAGCCAGCTTCTTGAAGATAACCCCTGCGCGGGAATATCGGGTAAGGGCGGGAAGCCGGCACAGAAAAAAGAGGCACTGAGCGACCAGCAGGTGGTGGTACTTCTGGAGACAATCAAAGGATTACCGCCATATCTCTTTGTGATGATCGGCTTATACGCTGGCCTGCGTCGGGAAGAAGCCCTTGCCCTCCAATGGGACTGTGTGTTTCTGGATGTTCCCACTCCATACATTTCGGTGCGACGGGCATGGCGGGCAGAACACAACCGCCCGGTGGTCTCTACTGTTCTAAAGACCAAGGCGGCCCGGAGAGACATCCCCATCCCCAAGTGTCTGGCTGACTGTCTGCGGGAAGCGAAAGCAACCTCTACGTCTGACTATGTGATTGCCGACAGTGAGGGCCAGCCCCTGTCTTACTCACAGTTCAAGCGTGTGTGGCAGTACATTGTTGTCCGTTCCACCAAGGAGCGCACCTATTATAAATATGTGAATGGACAGAGCATCAAATACACGGTAAAGCCGACGCTGGGAACCAGCCAGAAAAACAACCCCAGGATCGTCTACACCATGGATTTTGAAGTGACGCCCCATCAGCTCCGGCACACCTATATTACAAATTTGCTTTATGCAGGCGTTGACCCCAAGACGGTCCAGTACCTTGCCGGACATGAAAACAGCAAAACAACTATGGACATTTATGCAAAGGTCAAGTACAATAAGCCCGAAGAACTTTTTGACGTAGTAAATCAGGCGCTTCACCCATCCGTCACCGCAGATAATGCTGCCGGTTGATTGGGTTAAGGGGTAGGACAACCGGGAGCCGTTACCTCAAAAAAGCCCGTAAAATCAAGGAAAAACGGCGCTAAAACGATAGCAGTACGGCCTCAAGGCTGCCCGTCGCGCTCCGCAGTTCAGCAAGCGCTGATTTTTCTCAGAATTTCTCAAAAGCCCCGGAACCATGCGGTTTCCGGGGCTTTTGCCTTATCCAAATCATATGGATAAACAACGTTTCTTCCACCGGTTTTTATGGAAGAAAGGGGGAATCTATGCCCCAAAATATGAGTGAAGTGGTTACCAAATAGGATAACCGACGCCTCCTTTTCTGCTGTCCGTTCTGTCTTTTGGACGGTCAAACCGTCTGCGGCTCCTTTTTCCAAGCTGACTTCCTTTCTGTGCATTCTGCGGCTTTGCCTTCTCCTTTCTCTGTGGTATCATAAAGGCAGAATCATCGCTTTCGACTCAAAACAGAAAGGGGCATGCATCATGAGGACTGTTGTTTCCCTGAGCCGTACCACGCGCCGGTGGCTCCTGCTTTTTGTACTGGCATGGGCGGTATCCTGCGCCGTGGTGTGGATGGCAGCGCCCGCCTATCTGATCCTGCTTTTTGCGGTGATGCAGTTTGTCCTGTTTCCTGTGCTGATGTTCGGTCTGTGCGCGTCGGCAGGCTGGAAGGCAGATCTTGGGCCACTGCGCTGGCTTTTGCCGGTGGTGCTGGCCATTGTGTACAGCATCTGGCCCTTGAACACATTGCTGGCATCCCGCCCCGCACCGCCGGAACTTTCATTTATCCTGTTCGGCCTGGCCGTGTCCTGTGCGGGCCTGGCTGCCGGTACCATCGCACGCCGGATGCGCTCCTCCCATAACAACACCTCCTGCTGAATGGTGATTTCCCGGATTGCGGAGGGGTGTCGGAGCAGTTTTTTCCGTGAAATTAGATATTTTCCGCAAAAAAATTTTGCAGCCGATATTTTGTGTACACGGCTTGCTTTTGCCGCAACCAAGGGTAGAAATTTTGGCCAACACGCAGAAAAATTCGGCCGGATTCGCCGTTTTTCCTGTGGGAAAAAGGCGCTGTTTCACGATGGTACAGCGAAAAATTGTTTACATCTGTTACGGATTGATGTATAATAGGCAAAAGTTCCGTACCGCATCGGCCATTGATTTTGCCGCTGCGGCGGATGCTTTGTGCTTTTTTGAGCCGCATAATGAGCATCCGTTTCTCCGGCAGTTCCTGCTGCCATGACATGAGGATCTTTATGATTCAGCCAAAAACGAAAGAACATATACGTCGCTGGTTCTGTCACCGTCTGCCTAAGTACGGCACCCTGCTGGGGTGTGTGAGCGTGCTGTTCGGCGTCATTGCCCTGACAGCCTCTCAGCTGCAGGTCGTGACTGTGAGCGACTCCCACGGCAAGCGCGCCACCGTCGTCTCGGCAGAGCGCGAGGTCGTGGAGCTGATCGCCCAGGCGGGCATCTCTCCCAGCAGCACCTCTGATGAGCTGCTTGTCACAGAGACCGGCGAAAACAATTCCATTCACATTCTGCGTGCCTTCTCCGTGCCGGTTACAGTGGATGGCGAGACCAGCGATATCGTCACCACCGGCGGCACTGTGGAGGAGGTCCTGTCCGAAGCGGGAATTGCCCTTGGTGACGACGATGAGACCGAACCCGCCCGGGACGATACCGTTCAGGAAGGAGATTCCATCACCGTTTACCGTGTCCGCTACGATACATACACCGTGCAGGAGGTCATTCCCGCCGAGACGGTCACCCTTTACACCAGCCTGTTCTATCGCCAGAAAAATTACGAACAGGTGATGCAGCAGGGCTCCGATGGTCTGGACGAGGTCACCTACCGGGACAAGTATGTGGACGGAGAACTGGCGAAATCCGATGAGCTGTCCCGCGTCACACTGACCGGCATGGTTCAGAATATCGTGAAGCAGTACGGCGAAGGGGTACCGGTATCCAGCTTTGTGGGTCCCGAAGTGGTGGACGGTGTTCCTGCGGAAGGTGTGACTACCGTCTACTCCTCCCAGCGTTCCACCGGGTATTCGGCTTCTGCAACGGCGAAGGGCGCTTCCGGCCGTAACCTGACCTACGGCACCGTGGCGGTGAATCCCAATGTAATCCCTTACGGCACCCTGCTGTACATCACATCGGATGACGGCAGGTTTGTCTACGGATATGCCTATGCTGCCGATACCGGCACTGCCATGATGACCGGACATGCCTTCATTGACCTGTACTACGAAACCTACGCCGAGTCGGTCAAGAATGCCGTCATCCCGGTGACAGTGTATGTCATTGATGACGAAGTTGCCGCCCAGTACGAGGAACAGAACGATCAAATCATGAAGGATTCTCTGGCAGACCGCGGCGTGATCGTGGACTAAGCTTCCGGGAATTCCTGCACAAAATACGGCAAACCACCGACAGGGCCTTTCCCCGGATGGTTTGCCGTTTTTGTTTGTCCCACCTGATTGGAAGATGGTCCTGGTACGTTCTCTCACCTTGACGCGGCGGGTGCAAGTCGATATAATAGTACTGCGTCCTTGGGGATTGCAAGCGCTGCCTGCGGCAGATGCAGTGAGCAATCTCTGGCACAGCGGCGAGGAGTCGCACGAGCGGCCTCCGGCCGCGAAGGAGACGACACGCCGCAAGCCGGGCGACCGAAGCTGGCGCCTCGGCAGTATTCAACAATTTTATATTATATCGGGGTGTTGCGCAGTTGGTAGCGCGCCTGCTTTGGGCAGAGATTGCGAGCGCTGCCTGCGGCAGATGCAGCGAGCAATCTCTGGCGCAGCGGCGAGGAGTCGCACGAGCGGCCTCCGGCCGCGAAGGAGACGACACGCCGCAAGCCGGGCGACCGAAGCTGGCGCCTCGGCAGTATTCAACAATTTTATATTATATCGGGGTGTTGCGCAGTT
>NZ_JADCKC010000010.1 GCF_014982805.1 Gemmiger gallinarum
TTTGACGTCCTCCCCGCCCTAAAGGACGGGGATTCCAACTTCTTGAGGGCAACGTCCTGCCCCGAGGCTGAGGATATTCCGGGCCGCATTCACGTCCCGGTCGTGGAGTACACCACACTCCACGCACTCCCAGACCCTTACTCGCAACCCGTTGACGCCCTGCGGCCCGCTAAGCGAGCCGCACGACGAACAGGCGCGGGTGGTGTTGGTTTCGCGAACGACCTTGAAGACGATGCCTGCGTGAGCGCATTTATATTCCAGCATCGTTTTCAGTTGTGACCAGCCAGCGTCGTAGACGCTTTTGGCCATCCTGGTCTTCGCGAGCCTGGTTGAGGAAACATCGCCCACGACGATTTCGCCGTACTGGTTGACGAGTTTCCGGGAAAACTTGTGCTGCGCGTCCTGGCGACGGTTCTTGATCTTGGCGTGAATAGCTTTTACCCGCCGCTTGTTGCGGGCACGTTGGGCTGTCGCCAACTGGTCTTCCATACGGCGGTAGAAGCGGCTGTTTTCCAGCCTTCCTCCATCGCTACAGGTGGCCACATCCTTGAGCCCAAGGTCGATGCCAACGGCGCCCTGCCCAAGCGTCGGCTGCACGTCCACCTCGACCGCAACATTGAAATACCACCGGCCCCGGCTATCTTCGTTGAAACTGCCGGCACGGAACTTGTATGTCGACAGGCCGTAGCTATCCCACACCTTGAAGTAGGTGCCGTTGTGAAATACCTGCCCGTTCTTCCACTTGGCCGCGCCGGTATTGACCGGAATCCAGCCAAGTGAGCGGCGTACACCGCCGGACTTGCGCCAATTCAAGCGGGGCTTTTTGAACTGCTTGCGGCGGGCAACGTATTCAGCAGCGATGCATTGCAGCGTTTGGCTGTGCAGGCCGAGGTCCTTGCCAGCACCCTTGGTATAGGGGTGCATGTCGTAGGCAGACAGAAACAGACCTTTCTCCCGAATGGCTCGGGAAGACAGTTCGTTGAGGTAGTTCCAAACAAAATTCACGCTGCGGGCCATGCGGTTAAGCTCGGCGGCGTGTTTGTCCTTCACTCGAACCTTGAGGGTCCTGGTCTGCTTCATGGCTTCGAATATACTTGGTCTATGGAAACCAAACAAGCTATCAGAACAGGAAGACACTGCGTTTTTAAACTCCATGCCCATTTGGTCTTTGTCACCAGGTATCGGGGCAAGGTGTTCACCGGCGCGCATCTCAACTCCCTCGAATTGCTTTTCGACCGAGTGTGTCGGGACTTCGAGGCGGAGCTACAGGAGTTCAACGGTGAAACCGATCACGTCCATTTGCTTGTCAACTTTCCACCCAAAGTGGCGGTATCCAGGCTGGTGAATAGTTTGAAGGGGGTATCCAGCCGGCGGATGAAGTTACTACACCCTGAACTGGTGCAGCCCGCCTACCGGAAGAACTCGCTGTGGAGTCCAAGCTACTTTGCGGGAAGTGTCGGAGGCGCCCCCCTGAGCATGGTCAAGCAGTATATTGAGCAACAATCGAGGCCGGACCAGGGGCGCTCTCGCGCCCCTCGCTATCCATCCTCGCACTAGAAGTACGAGGTTTTTCGCGATGTTCGATAAAAACAGCGACCCCA
>NZ_JADCKC010000011.1 GCF_014982805.1 Gemmiger gallinarum
CCGCTACCCACAATTCATCCGCCGCCTTTTCAACGGAGGTCGGTTCGGCCCTCCATGAAATTTTACTTTCACTTCAGCCTGATCATGGGTAGGTCACCCGGTTTCGGGCCCATTGCACGCTACTAAACGCCCTATTCAGACTCGCTCTCGCTACGCCTCCGGTGCTCCAGCACCTTAAGCTCGCAACGTACAATCGCTCGCCGGACCGTTCTACAAAAAGTACCATATCACCCGTTGACGGGCTCTATGTGCTTGTAGGCACAAGGTTTCAGGTTCTGTTTCACTCCCCTCCCGGGGTCCTTTTCACCTTTCCTTCACAGTACTATGCGCTATCGGTCACTGGGTAGTATTTAGGGTTGGAGGGTGGTCCCCCCGTGTTCCGACCAGGTTTCACGTGTCTGGCCGTACTCTGGATACTGCGCAGCTGCTAGGGTTTTCGTCTACGTGGCTCTCACACTCTTCGGCAGGCCTTCCCATACCTTTCGACTAACCTTTGCAGATCCTAAAAGCAGTCCGTACCCCGAAAGTGTTTCCACTCTCGGTTTGCCCTCTTCCGCGTTCGCTCGCCACTACTAACGGAATCTCGTTTGATGTCTCTTCCTCGCCCTACTTAGATGTTTCAGTTCAGGCGGTTCCCCTCATGTACCTATGGATTCAGTACATGATAACGAAGTATGAACCTCGTTGAGTTTCCTCATTCAGAAATCCCTGGATCAAAGGATGTTTGCTCCTCCCCAAGGCTTATCGCAGCTTACCACGTCTTTCATCGGCTCCCAGTGCCAAGGCATTCACCTTGCGCCCTTTATAGCTTGACCGTTTCTTGCTCTAGATTCTCCATTTGCCAACAAGAGATTTTTACCGATGTTTCGCAATTTACGAAGTAAATTTCAGAAACATCGCGTGTCGATTTATCGACTTTACCGCTGGTGAAATTATAGATTTTCTAAATTTTACTAGGGACAATAACTTTTCAGTTACTGTAAATCTCTCATTTCGCAGTTCTTTATTCAGTTTTCAAGGTACATGCTGCATAAGGTTTTGGAAAGTTTGTTTGGCGCCTTTTCGGCGCCGCCCACCTTCCAAGGTGTGCAGAACTTTCGTTCTGCATGCGATGCTTCTGAAGTTTTTCCTTGCGAAAAAACTGCGAAGCATCGGATGGTGGGCTGAAATGGACTCGAACCATCGACCTCTCGGTTATCAGCCGAGTGCTCTAACCAGCTGAGCTATCAGCCCAAATGGTGGAGATAAAGGGATTCGAACCCTTGACCCCCTGCTTGCAAAGCAGGTGCTCTCCCAACTGAGCTATACCCCCATGCCTTTCAGCAATCGGGCGTCGCTGTCCCTTATGCTCTGAGAACTCCTCGGTGCATCAGCACCTCAGGGCCCTCAAAATTGAACAAAACTGAAACCTGTTTTCCTGTCCACAACCTGTTAGACCAGCTAACTGGTTGCGTCTGACTCCATAGAAAGGAGGTGATCCAGCCGCACCTTCCGATACGGCTACCTTGTTACGACTTCACCCCAATCACCAGTTTTACCTTCGGCCGCGCCCTCCTTGCGGTTAGACTACGGACTTCGG
>NZ_JADCKC010000012.1 GCF_014982805.1 Gemmiger gallinarum
CATCAGTTGACCGCACCATGCCGATTCGGTTGATGCACTACGTTGCCTGCTTTTACAGCGAGCTGCTTAAGCAGAAAGCCATCGTTCCCAGACAAGGCTTGCCACCGGTGTTTCCAGTGGTTCTGTACAACGGCGCCAAGCCTTGGACGGCACCGCTGAACATATACGACATGATTCGGCCGGGTAACTATTCAGGTGGTTGCGGATAGCCTGTCGACAACCACCTGATTTTTCTGGCATAGTGTGCCTAATCCTTCGGCATATCTATGCGGTGACATGACCATCAGCGATATCAACGTCGACGAGGCTCTGGAGCGGGTCCGGCAGCAGCTCAAGGAAGACCAGACGGTCTCGCCGTCGCTGCGTGCCGCCATCGATGTGCTGATGCTGCTGGTCAAGCTCATGGCCGATCGCCTGGCCACCAGTAGCCGCAACAGCAGCAAGCCACCGTCCCAGGATCCCAATCGCCAGCGCCGCTCGCGCGCCAAAGGCGAGCGGCGCCCCGGCGGACAGCCAGGGCATGAGGGTAAGACGTTGGCGCCGGTGACGGACCCCGACGAGGTGGTCAAGCTCCGTGTCGATCGTCGGCAACTCCCCAAGGGGCGTTCTTACCGCCCGGTCGGCGTCGAAACGCGCCAAGTGCAGGACATCGTAATCCAGGCCGTGGTCACCGAATATCAGGCTGAGGTCCTCGAAGATGATCAGGGGCAACGCTACGTGGCGCCATTCCCCGAGGGCGTGACTCGCCCCATCCAGTATGGCCCTCGCCTCAAGGCGCATGTCGTCTATCTCTCCCAGTATCAGCTGTTGCCCTATGCGCGTATCCGCGAGTTGCTCACCTCGCAGTGCGGCCTGTCGCTGAGCACCGGCACCCTGTTCGCCTTCAACCAGGAGGCCTACCAGCGGGCCGAGGCGTTCGCCGAGTGGGTGATCCCGGCGCTACGTGAAGCAGCCACCGTCCATGCCGATGAAACCGGAATGCAGGTCGGTGGCAAACGCTACTGGCTACACAGCGCCTCCAACGAGGCCCTGACCTGGTTGGCCCCGCACCCCAAGCGCGGCCAGGAAGCGATGGACGCCATCGGCGTATTGCCCTTCGTGCGTGGCGTGCTGGTGCATGATCACTGGAAGCCCTACTACCGCTATCCGGATTGCCGGCACGCGCTCTGTAATGCGCACCACCTTCGGGAGCTGACAGCGGCCTGGGAGAACGATGGCCAGGCATGGGCCAAGGCCTTGCATGACCTGTTGTTGGAGATGCATCGCGCCGTGGAGGTGGCCGACGGCTGCCTCTCGGCCGATGAGACCCGAGCCTGGCGGCAGCGCTATCGAGATTGCCTGGCGAAAGGGGACGCCGAGTGCCCCCCGCCGGTGAAACCGCCACCTGGAACGCGAGGCCGGGCCAAGCGCACCAAGCCGCGCAACCTCCTGGAACGCCTCCAGGCGTACGAGGACGACGTGTTGCGCTTCCTCGACGACCCTGCCGCTCCCTTCACCAACAACCAGGGGGAACGCGATCTGCGAATGACCAAGGTCCAGCAGAAAATCTCGGGCTGTTTCCGCTCCTGGGAGGG
>NZ_JADCKC010000013.1 GCF_014982805.1 Gemmiger gallinarum
GGGCTCTTCAGCAGTAGGTTGATAGAGGCCTTTGGCAATCGAGATGGTGCGCTGGCGGAATTCATCACGGTTCATGATACCAATTTTGACTGTGGTCATATTCCTTCCTCTCGAAGTATTTCATCGACCTGTTTCCAAAAATCTTCGATTAACTGAGCGGCAGAATCAAAGAAGTAATCACTAACGACGCTACGGTAGTGGCGGTGATCCCATTCATCGCGTCGTCCCGCAAATTTTCTGCGTTTAATGTTTGGCGCATGGGCGTTGTCATATCCAAGTAGCCGTGTCCCGCTTTTATGGTGCAGCGTCAGGCTGTATTTGATTCCATGGGGAATATAGGGTGTTGGGGTGACTCGCCGTACTTCAAATTTGACCCAAAAATCACCGTGAATACCGTACTGAATATCGTTTAGGGCTAATAAAGCATCTAACCCTGAGGAATCCCCACGAACTTTGCTATCCATCGCATAAGGCCTGCTCTTTGACGTAAGCGTTCATTCCACGACGTTCTGCCAACCTGCTGAAAATCGCCCTAAAGTAACCTCACACTTTCCAACACGAGGTTACCCCCATGAGAAAGCACCGCACACCCGAACAGTGGCAGACCCTGGTTGATCAGCAGCGTGACTGTGGTCTGTCAGCTTCGAAGTTTTGCAAACAAGGGAACATTGGTTACGCCAGTTTCTGCAATTGGCGCAAGCGTCTGTCCGATCCGTCGACCAATGATTCGACTGGATCCGGTGAAGCCGGTTTTCTGGATCTCTCGTCGTTGATGGGCAACTCCCCATCCTCCGGCCCAGGCTGGCACATTGTGCTCAGCCTGGGCAACGGCGTTGAACTCCGGCTGAGCCAGCACGGATGATCGGACTCGATAGCCAGGCCCGCATCTGGCTGTGCACCGAGCCCACCGACATGCGCAAATCGTTCCGGGGCCTGAGTGCCCTGGTTCGGAATCAGTTGAAGCACGACCCACTCAGTGGCCAGTATTTCGTCTTCGTCAATCGTCGCAAGACCCAGATGAAGATGCTGTATTTTACCGCTACCGGTTATTGCCTGTGGGCCAAGCGCCTGGAGCAGGGGCAGTTCCGGGTGCCGTTATCCGCCTCCGGTCAGCGAGCCCTGACCCTGACGGATCTGCAACTGCTGATCGACGGCATCGAGGTGCAGAAATACCGCCAGTTCAAGCGTTTTCGAGGGGTATAGAAGACGGACTTCCGGTATAATGTCGGCCATGAATTCAACGGCTTCCGACCCCCAACCCAATGCACCTTCCTACTCGGCCCTGGCCGAGGAAAATGCGTTGCAGCGCGAGCAGTTGGAGGCCCAGGCGGAATCCATTCGGCAGTTGAAACACCAGTTAGACTGGTTCAAGAAGCAGCTGTTCGGCCCCAAATCCGAGAAACAGGTTTACGATATTCCGGAACAGGACAACCTGTTCCAACCGGATGACGCACCGCTACCGGAACA
>NZ_JADCKC010000015.1 GCF_014982805.1 Gemmiger gallinarum
CAGCCGATGGCGATCATCTTACACCAGCTCCTTTACAGCGGCGATGATGGCGTCGGAACGCAGGCCGAACTGCTCCAGCAGATCCCAGGCGGGGCCGGAGTGACCGAAAACGTCCTTCACGCCTACCCGGCGCATCTTCGTCGGGCACTGCTCGCCCAGTACGGCGGCCACGGCTTCGCCCAGACCGCCCAGGATGCTGTGCTCCTCGCAGGTGACGACGGCACCGCACTCTTTGGCCGCTTTGACGACCAGTTCCTCGTCCAGCGGCTTGATGGTGCACAGGTTGATGACCCGGGCCTGGATGCCCTCGTTCTTCAGCTGCTCGGCGGCAATGAGGGCCTCGTTCACTTCCAGGCCGGTGGCCAGGATGGCCACATCGCTGCCCTCGGTGAGCTGTTCGCCCTTGCCGATTTCAAACTTAAAGGTGGCTTCGTCATGGAACACCGGGGTGGCCAGACGGCCGAACCGCAGATAGACGGGGCCCGTATGCTCGTAGGCGGCCTTGACGGCGGCCCGGGCTTCCACGTCGTCGGCAGGGCAAAGCACCGTCATGCCGGGGATGGAGCGCATCAGCGCAAAGTCCTCGCAGCACTGATGGGAGGCGCCGTCCTCGCCCACCGAGATGCCGCCGTGGGTGGCGCCGATCTTGACGTTCAGGTGGGGGTAACCGATGGAGTTGCGGACCTGCTCAAAGGCGCGGCCTGCGGCGAACATGGCAAAGCTGGAGGCAAAGGGCACCAGCCCCATAGCCGCCATACCGGCGGCGGTGGCCATCATGTTGCTCTCGGCAATGCCGCAGTCAAAATGGCGGTCGGGATAGGCTTTTTTGAAGACGCCGGTCTTGGTGGCGGCGGCCAGATCGGCGTCCAGCACCACCACGTCGGGGTGATCTTTTGCCAGTTCTACCAGCGCGGCGCCGTAGCTGTCGCGGGTGGCAATTTTTTTGACCTCACTCATACCTGCGCCTCCAGTTCTGCCAGTTGAGCGTTCAGCTCGTCCATGGCAATCTTGTATTCCTCGTCGTTGGGGGCCTTGCCGTGCCAGCCTACCTGGTTCTCCATGTAGCTGACGCCCTTGCCCTTGGT
>NZ_JADCKC010000002.1 GCF_014982805.1 Gemmiger gallinarum
AGCGGCCTCCGGCCGCGAAGGAGACGACACGCCGCAAGCCGGGCGACCGAAGCTGGCGCCTCGGCAGTATTCAACAATTTTATATTATATCGGGGTGTTGCGCAGTTGGTAGCGCGCCTGCTTTGGGAGCAGGAGGCCGCGAGTTCGAGTCTCGCCACTCCGACCAAAAAAGAACCGCGCAGGAACGTGAATTGTAACGTTTCTACGCGGTTTTTCTTTTGCGTTTGTATTGTTATGTTTGGCCTTGTTTGAACATGTTTGTATACCAAGTGTCAGACTAACGTTCAGACCAAATCAGAAAGGATTGCTTTTCCACCGGCTGTCAGTCAAAGCGAAAAACGCTCTGCGTTCATCGTCGGACAAGTCCATTTGATTGAGCATACTTTCTGCCAATCCCTTCAAATCTGCGCTTTCACCTTTTGCCTTTTGAGCCGCTTGCTCCTGCGCCTTTGCTACCAGATAAGCAGAGTAATACTTCATCCAGTCAACACCGCCGGACGTACCGAAATCCTGATATGCAGAATAGGCTTTGTCGTCCGTGCTGGTTTCCCCTGCATCGTTGGTTGTGGTCTGTGTAGCCATGTAGGTGTTGAACAAAAGATCATCGTCAAGGCCGCTCTGAATGAGCGCGATTCTCAACTCATTGTCAGAAACAGCTCCATTTCCGTCAGTATCTGCGTTTGCGTAGGCATCCCGGTATGCAATAACGCCTTGTGCCCCCACAAGGTCGTTCACCCGTTCGGACGTGCTGTCAGACACTTTTGCAAGGTAAGTGTCTACCAACGCTTCATCATCCAGGCCAAGGCTTTGCATGGAATCCCATGTTTCTGCGCTGCTCAGTTTAGCGTTTTCATCTCCTGTGCTGTTCCGCTTGTCGGCCCTTGCGTTGGAAAGTGACGCATCTGCCAGCGCATAGTTTACAACCCCGTCAATTCCTCCATCAAGATAAATCCCATAAAGGGAATCGTCAGACGTATAATCGGGAACCGCCGCTGCTGCGCCGACCTTGTTTGCCAGGCTGTAGATATCCCGGATAGTAGATGCCTGGTCTTCCTCTGACATGCTTCGGAACGTGGAGTTGTTCATCAGCTCTTCGATCATGTCATAGGCTGTCTGACCGCGGACAGTGGCATATTCAGTCTTTTGCTCAGGCGTGAGATAAGTACCGTCCATCTTGCTTGCGGCCCGTTCGGGAAGCACATTTGAATCCTGTGTGGCATCGTAGAGCTCCTGCAGATATTCGTCAACAGGGGTCGTATTCTCACCGGAAAAATAACCAGGAGACAACGTGTTGCTGAAAAGACGCCCAAGCAAATTTCCGCCTGTGTTTTCCTGCGTCCTGCCCCATGCATCGATCCAAGGCTCATTCAGCATAGAAGCCCCCGGGACCTTGTTCTGCAAAGCGTTCACATTATAGTTGATGTCGCGCTCCGTTGCACTGTCTCCGCCTCCGTAGCTGTCGCGTCGAGTCGGATCAATCGTTCGAGCAGCCTGACCCAAAACGGTAGGATAGAACTGCCCAAAATACCCGCTTACTGCGGACGATGCCAAAGAGGTAAGCGCGTCTTCGCTGTCTCCAAGATAGCGGATCTCGTCCAGTGTGTCATTCAGTCCGGACAGCATGGTGGTTTCAAGAACCGGCTGCGTCATGTGGCGCATTGCGTCAACAATTTGACCGGCGCTGTAATCTTCGCCATCTGCTGCGGTCCCAAGCTCCGCACCGATCAGAAGCGGAATAGCTGCAGGAGACGCCCAGTCAATGGTGTAGGAGCCAACCCCGGGAATATTTACGGAGTATTGCTGCTGCCCCTGCATTTCGTTGAATGCATTTTCTTTGTCATCGTCGCTTCCGCTTCCGTTGAGAAGTCCAGCCTTTGCAAGCATTGCGCCAATCCCGATAAGTGCAGTTCCGGTCAGTCCCTTTGATACGGAATCAATCACCTGATTTGTGCTGCGTCCGCTCTTGTAGCGGTACACTGCTTCTGCCAGACCGCCGACCGGATTATACTCCAAGGCACTTTTAGCAATGTTGATGGGTGTACGCTTAAAAGGAAGCACTCCTCCTGTAATCATGTAGGCCAGTTTTTGGCTTATACTTCCCTGCCGCGCTTCTTTTGAAAAGTCGCTGAGCTTCTGCGCAAGCCAGTTGTCTGTCTGGAAAGTTGCCTCCCGTGCATCTGCAATGGCACGGTCGGTCATTTGGCTGATACGGTTTTGCACATCCGGGTCAGTAGCGGTCAGGGCATCCACACCAAGCCCCTGTGCTTTCATCTGCTGGGCAAGACTGTTTGCAAATTCGGATTTGATGAAAAATTCATCTTCCGCCTGCAGGATCCGACTGTTCCAATCCGTTGCCTTTTGCAATACTCTTCCAGGTGCAGAATCTCCAAATGTTCTGCGTGCGCCTTCAATACCGGAACGGATATTGAACTTATCACCGTTTGCCTGCCGGAAAACGCGGCTGAAAACTGCATTCTCTGCGTAGTCTTTTGCGGCACGGACAAGGCCATTGTCTCCCGGTGTCAAAATAGCTTTTGTGCGCTGGGACTCCGGCAGAACAGCTCTTTGAATCACTGCGGAAACGCCGTCTTTCATATTGATGATGCCCCGCATCATCACGTTACCAACGATGTTCCGAACATGAGTCCGCGTATTGCCAAGCATAGCAAGGTACCGGAAGTTATTCATCTTATCAAACCAAGTTCTGGCCGGAAGATTCTGTGCAATGATGGAATACATCTTGGTTTCCAGTGCGTCACGCTCACGGCTGTCCGGCATTTCCTTCATCTGCTCTGCAATGGCAATAACGTCTTCAAAGTCCTGCCCTTGCAACTCACCAATGCCAGCAAGGTCAGCCATAAGGCGATTAAACACATCGTCCTTGTCGCCGCCGGCCACAACACGCTGGGCTGCATGATCCACTTGATCGTCGGTAAGCGAAATCCCATGTGCATCTGCAAGGTCTTTTACAATTTTACGTGCTGCTGCCAGATGATCTTCTACAGAATCAGACGTAGGCTCAATTCCATTTTCCCGCAAAAATTCATCAAATTCTGCGTCCTGATAGCTCATGGCCTCTTTGCCTACATCGGCAATGTCTTTTGAAAGGCTGTCTATCTTCTGGGATTCGCGAACATGATCGGACTGATACTGCTTTGCAATCTGGTCGGACACCTGCTGGAACTTTTGCACGGGGGTAAATTCGTCAAATTCAGATGCGCGGTTCTGCACCAGTGCGCGGGCCGTGCCAGAAGATGCACGAGAATGTCTTTCATACGCCATTTTCAGACGTTCTTTGATAACGTCATACTCTGCCGTTCCAGGCTGATTCATGGTCAGCTGATTTTGCAACCGTCGCTCCACTTCTTGCATCGTCGCAAAATCATCCGCGCTCCAATCGTTTTTGGATTTCAGGTCATCCATGATCTGCGCGGACGCTGCAAGCTCGTCCCCTACATTCTGCTGAACGGCAACATTAAAGTCCGCTCTTGCATTGTCCCCTGCCTCACGGAACGTGTACAGCTGATGGGTCTGTTCTCCAAGTCCAAGCCCGGCACGGTCCACATGGTCAACCAGCCTTCCTGCAGCCGAACGCTGAGTGCCATAATCTAGGTTCGGAATTTCTGCACGATTGTAGTCCCGCAGCATGTCAGCGCCAATACTGCGCTCGGGCATAACACCACTTGTACCATCCCACAAACTGCCGCTATCCGACGGCATTTGCGTAGAAACAGAATCGTCAAGGCCGAGGCTTTCCGCTTGTGCTGCAGGCTCATTCACGCCGTACCGCTGCGCCACTCTCTGGATATAATCAGGCGCTTCTCCCCATTCGTTTGATTCGGACGCAGTTCTGAGCCAGCTTTCAAAATCTTCTGTCTGCTGTCCAGAGAATTGATCGAGAATCATTTCTTTGGTGTAGTCCACGTTGGCCTGCAAAAGATCCGAGTCCACTTGCTTCTGGGGCCGTCCCGAAATCTGCATGAAATCATCAACAGGAGAAACGCCGTCACCAGAATAGCCGACGTTCATGCCAGACAATTCCTGCATAGCAGTATCCAGCGGCACTGCGCCATCCGGCTTTGTGGTAAGATTCACACCGTTCTGAATGTTGTACTGAGAAATAGACTTCAATCCAGTTGCATTCAAAATTTCCGCTGCATTTTTTCCATCCACATAAATCCGGGTGTTTTTCAGATAGTCTCTCAACGCCTGCTGTCCGGGATCGGCTTCCACCGTGTAATCAGATTCGCGGACCAGTCCGCGGGCGATCTGGTCCACCTCCTGATCCATTGTGGTGCCGTCTACTTCGCCGGCGGCAAGCCGCTCATAGAAAGACTGAAGCTGTCGGGTATAGGGCGACCGTCGGTCACGGCCAGTTACGGCCTGAGCACGCTGCGCATAGTTTACTTCTTGGGCTGTACCTCCCCCCGCTGTACCAGCCGTTCCATCTGCCGCTGCGCCAACACTTCCGGGCTGATATTCCGGGCTTCTCCCACCGGGATAGCCAGCTTCAATACTCTGGGATACATTTCCTCCCATGTCGGAATTTTGCTCATTTGCAATTCCTCCTTCATTGATTCCATCATATTGCGCTTCGGGAATATCGTCAAGTGCATCAAGATATTCCTGCATTTCTTCTCTGGTGCCAGGATACATGGCATCAATTTGATTAAACAGGTCCTGAACAACAGCATTGGTGTCCATGTTTTGCCAGGAAGTATCTTCTTGAACGGCTTGTGTCTGAGGTCCGAAAAGATCATTCCGAATGGAATCAATTTCTGGTATAAATTCTGTTGGATTCTGCTCATTTACCGGATTTGTGGGGACCTGCCCGGGAAGCAACATATCTTCTGCACGAATTTCAAAATTGCCCATACTAGAAGGCGTTTCCTGTGCTTCTCCGAGAGGACGCAGAAACGGTTGCTGATTGTTATTGCGGATGTTTCCAATCGCCGTTCCGACTCCGCCGTAAATGCCACCGGAAAGACCACCCATAAGGGCGTTTTGTGCCAGCTCTTCAAGGCTGAACTGCGCATCGGGATCTTGCGCCGCCTTGTCTGCCAAATAGTTTGCAATATAACTTGCAGACTCTTCTGTTGCCTCGCTTCCCATCTGCTGAAGGACATTTTTTACTGCGCTTCTTCCCCCCGGATTGTTGATGATGCTAACCCAGGAACCGACAGGGAGAACTTCTGTAGCCGCTTCAATTCCTCCGGAAATAATACCTCTGGACAAGGCGTTTCCTGCGGTTTCGCCCTGATTGCTGAGTTCTGCTGCTTTTCCTCCTGCCGCCTGTGCGCCAGCCAACCCAAGAGAAATTCCGGGACCCACATACGGAATCAATGCGGCTGCCATTGTGGGGGCGTTTCCAATGACAGCATTTGCCGTATTTACTACAAATTTTGTTCCATCGTCCAACCCAAGCTGTGCGTTAGCAAGGTGCTCGCTTCCTTCGCTGTAAAGCCTTACGCCTGTGCTGTTTTCGGGCGTAAGAACGGTGCCGGGGAATTTTTGGTTCAGAGCATCTTCTGCTGCATCCCGGGCCTGAACAGCCGCTGTGTACTCTGCGGTGGGATGTTCTACGCCGTTCTCATCAATGGTATAAGCACGTCCCTGTGCGTACAGTTCATCCATTCTTTTTTGAGCAGCGCGAAGTTCCTCCCCTTCCACACTTTCTGTACGTTCTGCCGTGTCTTTAACTGATTGAGCTGCGCCTTCCCCCAGCGTAATCAAGCTGCCTGAAATCTGTTTGCCAAGTCCTTTGAAATCTTCCGATGCGCGATAACCAACGCTCCACAAGGTTCCGTATTCGTCATACAGTTCCCGCATCTGGTCATAAGTCTTCTGTTCTTCCGGAGTCAACGCATTACGAGCATTTGTCTTCGCCTTGCTTCCGTCTGCGGCAGATTCCAAATCCCACAATTTGCGGGCATTCTCATTTGCTTCCAGATAGTTGTTTACAACCTCAAAAGCAGCGTCTTTATCCCCTTTTGCCTGATCCGCCGCTTTCCTCCACCTCTCTGCCTGCGAATTGGTCATGGATGTGGTTTCGGTCTTTTTTGAGGTGTTCTCCGTCTGCTTTTTGGGATCTTGCAATGCAGCGCCGTACTGGGGACTGGGAGTATCAGAATTTCCGCCCGTAAGATAAGAGGAAGCCCTTGCAACGCTTTTGGATTTTGCATTATTGGCACTCTGCGAATTGGTCCCCGTGGTCGTCTTGTTTTGGGATTTGTTTTCCCTTTCTTTCGGGGAGGCTTCAGAAGTGGAATTGCCTTCCTTTGTATCCAGTGTATACCCCACTTTTTTGAGTGCTTCCGCAAGCGCAGGATTGCTTTTTGCCTGTTCTTTGAGCCGGTTGATCGCGGCATCATTGAAGGAATTGCCCGACTTGGATGAAGAGTCCGTTTCGGACTTGGTTGCTGATCCGGAAGTTTTAGCCGGACTTCCGGAACCGCCGCCAAACAAAGAACCCAAAACCGAACTGCCTGCCTTGCTCTTGTCGGTGGAACTGGATTTTGACGTATTTCCAGATTTGGCTGTGCTACTGGATTTTGACGTGCCCCCAGATTTGGAGCTGCTCCCGGAAGAGGAACGGGCAGCCGCCTTGGCTGCTTTCTCAGCAGCTTTTTGTGCCTCTTCCATAGCCTTTTGTGCGGCCTCCATCTGCTTTTGCCCGTTCTCAATGATGCCGGAATAGACTTCTGTTGTGTAGTCGTCCAAGGCAGGCAAGCTCATGTCCTGACTATTCATTACAGAAATTCCGCTTTTGGCCGCACTTACAGCATTGGAATTTCCGCTGTTTACTGTACTTCTCTGCGCATTTACATAGCGGTTGAGATAGGCATTCAAAAGCGCCTGGCCGCGTGTGTTCATTGCCATAGAAATTCCCTTTCTTTTACAAAAGCCGCCCTCTCATCAAGGGCGGCTTTTTTCAGTAGTAAACCCACTCTCCGTTTACATACCGGGCGTTTCCGCTCGCGGTCGGCACTGCATTTCCCTGCAACAGAGATACCAGATTTACCCCATTTTTTGCCGCAAGGTTCACCAAAGCAGTTGCATAATCCGACAGACTGGCCGCCTCTCCGCTGGCACGCTGCTGTTCCAACTGCGCCATATTGTTCTGATAGGTGTTGAGCAGATCACCGAGCTGCCGCTTATTTTCCAGTTCCAGATCATTGCGGCTGTTCTGGTAATTGTTCAGCATGGATGCCGTTGTGGTTTCACTGGCTCCTCCGGTAAGACCCTGTGCGGTCAAAGCCTGTTTCAGGTTCTTCTGCTGGAGCATTCGGTTCACATAGGCTTCCTGCAATGCCTGAGCGGTGGCATCATTGACCTGCCCGGCAGCATAATCATAATTTGCTTTCTGCTGGGCGGCCGCTTTCTGATAGGCCTCTTCTCTCGCCCTGCGCTGTGCTTCCTGAGCGGCCTGCATCTGGGCCAAAATAGATGCCTGAAGTTCCGCATAAGGATTTACCGCGGCCTGCGCGGATGTGGCTGCCTGCACAGAAGAAGCTGTATACCCGCTACCGCGGTTTGCGCTTCCAGAAGATCCGGCAGACGCAGAAGAGGTCTACGTTGTGTTGGGTTTTGCAATGTGTGTGTACTGCTTGTTGGAAGATGTGACCCCTCCTCCAGAAACGCTTCCCGGTGTCTGGTAATAATCCTTTGCCGGGCCTGTATACGGTTTCGGCATTCTTATCCCTCCCCCACAATGCTCTGGAATTTCTTCACCAGGTCACTGATGTAGTTGCTCCCCCGGCTGGCAAAAATGCCGGTCAGCACCGTGCCGATCCAGGGCACGGCAAAGGTCACGCCCAAGGCGCTGTACACATCCGCCCCCACGGCCAGACAGAGCAGCACCCCCAGCGCCACCGCGCCGGCCTGGGTCAGCGCGATTTTATACTCGCCGGCCTCCATCGCCTTGCCGATGCTCTTTGCATACTCGATAAGGCCCTCGACCGTCACTGCGATCACTACTGCCAAAACAACCATACTCATTTTTTACTCCCTTCTGATATCGTCAACCGAATTTTCAAGGTCGGCAATCCGGTGATTTGCCACCTTCATCTGTTCTTCCAGCACGGGAACTCTGCGGGCAAAATTGTTGTGTTCCCGGACTTCCCTCGTCAGTTCCTCGATCTTCGTTTCCGTAACCGCCTGACTGACGCGGATCTGCTGCTCGGTGCGCCGATTGGACAGCATGTTGGAAATAATCACGCCGATCACACTGCATCCGCCTGTCACAAGTGCCACAATGATTTCGATCATCCCTGCCCCTCATTTCTGTACATACTGCGCGTGATATGCCACATCGTTGTCCAGACCATGCTTGTGGGCTACCCGGTAAAAGTCCATGGCCGCCTCTGTGGTCAGCACCGTAGGGTCAATGCTGATACGCTGGGTCACATTTTGGGCATGGTAGGCCACGTCATTGTCCAGGCCGTGCTTCTGGGCTGCCAGGTAGAATTCCATGGCCACCTCCACCGGCACCTCCACGGGGTCCAGGCTGATCTTCTGGTACTCCTCCGAAGCCTCTTTGCCCCATCCGTTGAGTCCGGCCCCCTTGATGATGGCCGGATAGTCCTTGTAGGCATAGTCACAATCCAGCCCGGCAACGGCATCCACCGGAACACCGGGAACGCCGAAGGAATTGTCAGAGCTGACCTGACGCATCCCATAGGGCAGCGCCGTCTGGGAAGTCGCGGCATCGGTATAGTCGGCGACCCACAGGTCATAGCCTGCCAGCTCGGCAGCATCCAGCTTGGTGTTGATCCAGTCTCTGCTGCAATAGAGAGCCGCGTAATACCCGGCCTCCTCCAGCATTCCCAGAGCCGTCTTGACGATGGCGGTGCGCTGAGCATTGGTCAGGGCAAGAATGCTCTGTTCATACTCCTGGTCAAAGCAGACCGGATACTCGAACTGTTTGCCCTGGATGGTGTCCAGGAAAAGCTCCATCTCTGCCCGGGCCTCGTCAACAGTGGTGGCGTAGCTGTACCAGTAGGCCCCCACCGGGATGCCCAGGCGCCTGCACTCGGAATAATTGCGCTCAAACTGCTTGTCCACCTGGTCGTCGTACCGGCCGTATCCGGCCCGCAGCATGGCAAACTGAACCTTGCTGCTGGATTTCACGGCATCCCAGTCCATCGCTTTCTGGTGATGGCTCACATCAACGCCGGGGATCCTGGTCTCTGCCGGTTTCTCCCCGGAATCGCAGGAGGGACCTTCCTCATAATGCTTGACCGCGCCGGCATCCGCGCTGATCCACTGGCCAGCGGCACCGCCCACGCCACGCTGGGTGATGCGAAGCCAGCCGTCCGACACCTCATAGACGGCATAGAGCCGCCCGGCCAGCGCCTTGCAGTCGTCGGCAGAGTGCTCGCCCCAGTCCACCACGGCATAGTTGGTACCGGGGCCGGTGCGGCGCATGTAGTTGCTGGTGCCGATGCGCACCTCACCGATGGGCTGCTCGCCGGTGTCCCGGTGCCAGATGTAACCCACGTTGTCCCGCACGTTGCCGCTGCCCAGCTCGGTGCCGCCGTATACCGTCATGCCGGTGGGCATAAACAGCGCCCGGTTGATGGGATAGTTGTCATCCGGGGCATAGCTGCCGCCCCCAATGGAATGCCACGGACACTTGCCCGCTTTGGGCTTGTCCCGCGCCCGGCCAAAGTCGATATGCAGGTGCATGGACGCCCCGCCCGCGGTGCCCTCGGAGTACATCCATGTCCCTGTCGGGATGGTCTTGCCCGCAGCCAGGCCCAGGGCCGACCGGTCGGCGGCCGTCATGTGGATACACTCCAAAATGGGATAGCAGATCTCGCCGGACACCAGCACCAGCGGCTCAGTGCTTGCAAAAAACCAGACGCCCTGCGCCGAGCTGCCGCAGGCCAGGGCGGTCATATCATTGCCGGCGTACACCTTGGATTTACCGGTATCTTTGCCGCCCACATCGATGGGCAGGCGGCCGCCATGCTGGCCCTTGCCGGTGCTGGGCGTCACCCCGTCCACCGCGTAGCCCATGCGGTAGCCGCTGACTCTATGTACTCCGCCGTTTTCGCCAACGGCGGGCATATACGCTTTTTGATACATTACGCTTCCTCCTGTTTCCTGTTTTGTCCAAACCAGTCCGACAGCTCTCTGGACTCACAGCTTGATTCCGTAAATTTTATACGGGATACAAGACCCATTACTGTTATTTGCGCCATTCATAAAAGTAACACCGCTTTGGTCTGTATCAAATTCTCTATATGCAGTTCCTTCGGCCATAACAATAAGTACCCCACCTTCCCCTACGGGTACAATCAAAGACGTTGTTATCCTATCATATTTATCGCCAGCCTCACTACCTCTGCGGCACATAATCAACACAAGATTATACGAAGATAAATTCACACTGATTTTTCTGGCAGAAAATTGAGCATGTGTATTCGAATTTGTCCACAGCAGAACAATTTTAGTGGTACTGACCGGAATGGTCACCGTTCCGTCGGCGTCCGCATTCACTCCATTGACCGACTGTACTGCAGTGTCAGCCTTTTGCCCCTGGGCAGCGGTGGCGGCATTAATATCCGATGGTGATACAGGGATTTCCGATTTAAGAGCATATCCGCTCAATGCGTCGGGCTGCAGGGCGCTGTCGGCCTTTGCTCCCTGAGCTCTAGTCGCCGCGCCAATGCCATTTGGTGTAATGTTTACCATTGTCTGAGATGAACCATTATAAGTTGCCTGTGTAGCTCCGTTAAACCGAATTGACAGGCTATAAGGGTTCGGCAAATTATCCGGCAAGTCCGCTGTTTTTGCATACGGGGAAAGGTCGTCTGGCTGCACTGCCGTATCCGCTTTCGCGCCTTGGGCCGTTGTCGCTGCGCCAACATCCGCGGCTCCCAACGTGATACTTGTGCCGCTCTTGTTGTTCACAGTTTGTACCGCTGTATCCGCCCTGCCGCCCTGGGCGGCGGTGGCGGCTCCAATGTCCCCCGCTTGCAGCGTGATGCTGTTGCCGCTCTTTCCGTTGACACTCTGCACCGCAGCGTCCGCCCTGGTTCCCTGCTCAGCAGTGGCGAAATCAGACGGGTCAAAATCTGCCACCTGTTCCGCGCGATCTGCAGCAGCTTGCGCACGGTCTGCATGGGATGCAGAATCCTGGGCAGAATTTGCTGCCTGCACAGCACTGCCGGCAGCCTGCTCAGCCGCGCTCTCTGCCCTGGCACAGCTCTCCGCAGCGTTTCCCGCAGACGCGGCAGCTGCCTGGGCGGATACAGCAGCCGCCTCATTATGAGATGCTGCATCCCGTGCACTACTCCATGCCTGTTCTGCCTGCACCTGCGCCTCACGGGCGCTGTCGGCAGCGGCAGATGCACTTGTTTCGGCCTCCTCTGATTTCTGGCCTGCCTGATCCGCCTGCCTCTGTGCTGCCTGATTGCTTTGCTCTGCTGCCTGCGCGCTCTGTGCTGCCAGAGCAGCCTGGCTGCCGGATGCGTTCGCCTGGCTTTCCGCGGCCCTGGCGCTTTGCTGTGCCGCCTCCTGAGCCGCTCCCACACTGGATGCAACGGCCTGAGCCAGGTCGGCCGATGACCGCGCATTGCTGCTTGCTTTCTCTGCGGTCTGTGCACTCTGTGCCGCAGCGGTACTGTTTTTCGCAGACTCTACGGCAGCCTGCTGGGCATCGATCCGGGCATCGTTAACCTGGCTCACAAACTGCTCAAACTCGGAGGGGGTGGGCTGTGATTCATCCCCGTCGATGGGGTCATGGTCCATCACCTTGTATTTCAGGTTGCGGGAAACCCGCAGCATCTCTCCGTCGGTGCCGGAAAAGACGATCACACCGCTGCCCGCCTCAGACGTTGCCTCCGGCGGCACGGAAACCATCCCGTCACCGTCCATCAATGCTCTGACGGATGTACTGCCGATGCGGAATGTCGCCAAAACGGTAAGCCCATCCCAGTCGCTGTCTGCCGTGATATGAAGCTTTTCGATGCCGTAACTGTCCCAGGTGCCCAGCGTCAGGGTGCCGTCTCCGGCGTATTTGATATCGTAACCGGTCAGCTCTACTTCATGTATCATTCTTATCCCCCCGCTCAGGACACCGTAACGGTAGTTGATTTCGTTGCGTCGGCACCGTTCATGTTCTGGCTTTCCGCACTCACGCTTCCCTTCGAGGTCCCGTCAATATAGATTTTGGCAGTTGCGTTGGCATACGGCGTTGAGCCATGGGTGCCAAGGTGTGCGCTGATATCCACCCTCACCTTGATGCTGTAGGCCGTCAGGATCTGGCTGCGGGTCAATGTGACTTCCGGATATCCGGACGACGCCTTTTTTCGGTATGCTCCTGTGGGAATACGAATGTTTGCCGTATTTCCCGCCTTAATAGACAGCGCCGTTGTGACAGTCCCGCGATCAACAAGGCTTCCGGTTTTCATTTCTTTGTTTCCGGCAAAGAATGTTTCGGATGCGACAACATCATTTTCAGAGGCGGTAGCCTGGGCCAGCTTGGTGTTGCCCAGCCCACCGCCTCCCTTAAAATTTATCTGCCCCGCCTCCGCATCGGCCGCAAATGCGACCCACTGCCCCATCACAAGGGTATCTCCGTCAACCATATCGCCGCCGCAGGTGGCGGTGACCGGGACACCGTTGAGCTGCACAGTGTCCCCGCTGTTGAACGCCGCTGTGATTTTGGCGATGCCGTTCACACCGCTGCCTGCAAAGTTGTGGACGCTGCCGCTTTTTGTGTGGGTGTATTTCTGCACACAGGCATCCACACCGAGATGCCCGGGGTCATACACCGCCTGAGCCATATCACCGGAGCCGATGGCAACCACCTTGTTGTTGATCGCCTGGTCCGTTTCCTCTCTGGTATAGGCCCCGGTCTGCGCCGCCTTCACGTTATGAGGATTGCTCTCATCAGCCAGATGGGCATCCGCAAACTTTTTCAGTGCATTCAGCAGATCCTGCACGGTACTGCCATCCAGTCCATCCGGAGCGGCTGCCCCAAGGCTTGCCGCTGCCGCAACCGCCTGCAAGGCATCCACCAGTGCATTGAACTTGGGGGCCAGCAATTTCTTTGCAGGTTCATCGAACTTTTCCTGCATTTCCTGAGAAGTAAGCCCGGGCGTATCGGGCAACCCTGTTACGCCAACAGCTTGCAGTTCTTCATCGGTGATTTTCTAAAAAGCCATTTTCTCCCTTCTTTCTTATCCCTTGTACTTTCCGCTTTCCACAAATTCAAGGGCAATCTGCATCAGGCCAAAAGGTTCATTCAGCGCAGCATTTTCAAGCCGAATCCGAGTTTTGTCCACCTTCTTGATGCGGGTCTTGACCGGCAGCGTGTGTGCTGTCGTGTCATTTGAGAAGGTCAGTTTTGAAAACACGACCTGCGCAAAGCTGAAATACCGTGCTTTTACCTGCTCATCTTTCAGCAGCGTCCAGATTCCACGCTTCTGAGCAAATATTTTCACACCAGTGACCGCGGCACTGGAAAGCTGCAGTGCCAGATACCTCCACGTTTTGTTCCGATAGAAGTATTTTCCTGACAAATCCGGCGTTTCCCATACCGCGCATATCGGTTCGCCATCATCGTTATAGCTCCCGATATAATCCGGGTCGTCGTAAAATTCGCATACACGACCATCCGTTGCACCAAAATACAGCCTACCATCTTCGACCCACATCACCCTGGCAGGGATGTTTGTGCGGTAGAAGCAGGCATACTGGCGATTGGAATATGGTTCGCTGGCGGCAGTTCCAAGGCTTTGCAAACCATCCAGGATATAGGCAACACCGTTCAGGCAAAGCCAGTACAAGTCCTTGTATGTACAGGCAAAGGCATCTTCAAGGCCGATTTCCTGCAGCAACCTGCCATTGCAGTAGTAACTTCTGTCCTGGCTGTATCGTTCGCCGTTGATGTCGCTGGGTGTGATTGCGTAAATTCCCAAACGGGTCAAGAACATAGGCTCTGTGCCAAGATACGCAAAACTGTGTTTTGCAATGGCACCCGGACCTTGCAGCGTGTTGGTAATGGGAAAAGCAGGCTCACTGTCCACAAGGTTTCCCGCCCGGATGATGACATTTCGGTCCACTTCCATATCGTCCTTATGGGTAGCGAGATAGTTGTTGATAATGGAATATCCAACGATTGCGCTTTTGCTGGTTCCCACAACAGAGTACCCCGTATCCGGAAAGTACGTCGGATCGTCCTGGCCACTGTACCAATCGTAATTGACAAAATCCGGGTTTCCGCTCAGAAACAGTCTGTCAGAAGCACCGTTCACGCCAAAAAGGATTCCGATGGTGCATTTATTGATTCGGTCCGCATATCCTTCCACGGTACGGCTGGCGGTGATTTCCACGTTATCCTCGCCGGTCACCGGAGATTTTCCGGGCGCGGAATTGAAAGTAACCACTCCGGTAGATCTGTTCACAGTAAAATCTTTGTTTTCCGTCTTGCTTACCCAGTCGCCGCTTGAATTCAGAATTTTTGCTGTGACTGCTGTCGAGTCAAGCCCGGAAAAAGAAAGGTGATATGCTTTATCCGTATCTGTTCCTGCAAAACGTTCCCGGAATTTCGGCTGCAAAAGATTCAGCGCCTCGTAGTCTGTGCCTCCGCCATTGGGAGCCTTCGCAATCGTCAGCAGAGGAATATAGCCTTCTACGGCCTTTACACTCTCGCCATCGTACACAACAAGCTGTTTGCCGTCGATCAGATAGAGCTTATCCCCAAACTCCCAGCTCTTGCTCCTCTCATCGGCCATCCCGTCATAGATCTCTTCCAGCTCAGCCTTGGCATCCTACGGCATTCTGTACAGTTTTGTGCCTGCATGGATAATGCCGGCGGGATCTTCTTTCCGTGTATGGTATCCGTTGATTCTGTCAGGGAATTGTGCCCGTCTGAAATACCCCATGCACTTGCGCACTTTACCGGGTACGTCCCGGATCATGTTCGGTGCGTTCGGACTTTTCCCAACGTCTACGTTTCCGGGCGAATTGGTGTAGTCAATCCCATAGAACTTGTCAATCAGAAGAATGCTTCTGCTTGCCTGAGAAGGAATTGAAAATTGTGCCATATCACCACCACCCTGTTGTGTTCACGAATTCGTCTGTCCCTGACACAGGCATTTTCAGGCGTTCCAAAGCCGTCTCAAACTCATTCCGGTAGTATGTGGCAATGGACAGGTCATCGTCTTTATAAAGCTCGCTGGCCATGTACAGAGGAAGCAAAACGACTGCTTCGTCCGGCAAATCGATTTTTTCCGTATCCGCCGTGTTCAATGTGATCTCGGCAGGCATCGCATCGTAAAAGCACTCAAACGTACCTTCTGCGGATTCCGGGAACACCAGATACTTTCCTGCCAGGAACTTGCACCCCGCATAGGCTTCCGGAACTCCGCTTTGAATGTGATACACCTCCGGCGCTTCCATCCGCCAAAACCTGGAAAAGTCCGTGCAGTCAACAGACATTTTCTTGCCCTTTTTTTTCGTGACCTCCTCACTTTTGCGAACAGGAGCAACGGATGTTGCCAGCATTCGGATTGCCTCGTTGGCTGCGGCCGGCATGGAATTCAGATATTCCTTGATGCTCTCATCGTTCTTGTTGATGGTGGTCCCGTCAGACGAAAACATTTTCTGAAGGGTCGCGAGTTTCACGTCACCCCATGTCAACCATGCCACCTCCCTGCATCTGCGCCATCTGCTGTTCCTGCTGTTTCTGTTCCTCCATGCGCTGCTTGATTGCTTTCTGAACCTCACCCGCATAAGGGAAGTTGGTATTTTTCAAAAGCGTCCACAGCAGATACTGGCTGTCCAGCTCATTGATCGGCCCAAATCCACCGGCCTGATACTTGACGTCGATCATATCCCACAGGCGTTCCCGGTTGCTTGCCAGATTGGACGCCGGGTCCACTTCGATGATGAATTCATCATTCCAGTAGAGTTCCCCGCTGGCATCCCGCTTCAGGAACTGCATCCGGTCAAAATGGCTCCACTGCTGTTCGCCTGTGGAGTCCACTTCTGTAATGGGATAGTTTTCATCCGCATAGGCCAAAAGGAATTGGAAAATCTTTCGATACAACTGCGCGTAGGCATCGTTTTTCATTTCCCGTTTGGACTGCAGACGGCCGGCACTCTGGTTTGCACTGAACTGCTTGGCGCTGCCGGAAGTGGCAGAGGAATCGTATTTGCCCTGGAATGCATCTGTAATACCCAGCGCGGATTTTGCCCAGCTGTAGTTGGTTTCCAGCATCTGCTGGTCATAGCTGGTATTCGGCTGCACATTGTAAACGTCAATCAGGCTTTTCTGGCTTGGGTTGTCCAAAGGTATCTTTTTGATTTCTCTGTCAGACGTTTCAATGTTCACATTGCGAGGAAGAGTCAGATAAGAGCCGCCTTTCAGAAGTTTTTCTTCGATCTTGGTTCCGAACTTCTTGATTGCCTCCTGCTGGTCTGCAATCACATCCACGTCCGAAATTCCCAAAAGGCGTCCTTCTGCGCTGATATTCTGCCGCAGCACAATAGGAAATCCGGACGGCTTATAGGCCGGGATTTCCGTGGCATACAGTTCCCCGGGCATCATGATCAGTTCCCCCGTCGCATCATCCCGCTGATAACTTCCGTCGGGATTCATGATCGGCTGGTCCGGACCGCGCTGCATTGCCGAAATCATTGTTCCGTCGTTCAGCACCAAATCCGAAGTGAGAGTGATGGTTTCGACGGGTCTGTCCACAAACTTTTTATTGCCGCAGACGCAACGGTCACCAACCTGCTTGCGGCCGCACTTGGAGCAGACTTTTCCCATCCGGGCATAATAGTCCGGGTAGTCTTCCAGAACAGTGTCCCACACCCAACTGAACACGCCCACTTTCCCGTCTTTTTTGTAGTAGGCAATGTTCTGTGTCACCATGCCGGGGATCGTGGTCTCATCATCGCCGCGAATCTCGGGATCTTCTTCTGTGCTGTCCTCAATGGTCACATTGTACCGTTCTTCGATCGCCCTCTTGCTCTGCGCAATCAGAACGAACACATAGTCCATTTTGTCCAGGGAGTAAATCCCGGGCTGCGGGATCACCTGGCGTGGATGCCGTTCTGTGACGTCCACATCCCCCAGCGTGCAGTGATAGCCGGCTGCCGGATTCCACTCGATGTGAAAGAAGTCTCCGCCCTGAATCGGCACGGTTCTTTCCTGTTTGTCATTGATTGCCAAAAGGTTCAGCCGCCGAGCCTCGTTTCTCAAAAGCGTTTCCAGCTGCCTTGCAAGTTCCTGATCTTCCTCATGGATTGCTGTCACTTTCGGCTGCGGGATGCTGGAATCCACCTGGCTTTCGATCAGCTCATACGTGATGTTTCGGACATTCGATGCGCCTTTCTTTGCATTTCGGATGTCGTGGGTCCCCATATACAAGGCTTCCCGATCATTCATGCTACTGAGCTGCTCATGGTATCTCTGCTTGGCGTCTGTCAGCTTCTACTGCCAATAGCCGAGCTTTTCATTCTTTTTCATTCAGCCCTCCATAAGAAAAGATGCCCGCCCTAAGGCGGGCATCCCCCGTTTTGTTATTCCAGAGTGGTTCCAGTTCCTGCGTCGGCGCCGCCCATGATAATATGGCGCCAATCACCAAATCCGGCGCTGAAACGAGCGCGGCCGGACGAAACCAGGTTCTGAGTATCCACGTCCACATCCTGCTTGATGGTCAGCGGGATACGGTCATAGAACAGGCTGCCGTTCAGCTCATCACGCGCTTTGCTGGACATGATGATGTACGGCTCCTTGCCGTCTGCGGCCTGCCAATACGGATTGACAACCAGCTTCCACAAGCCCTTGTTGACGTTGATGTCGTTGTTGGGGGTGTTGACCTGGTTATCAGACTGTGCAATCTTCTGGCACAGCCGGATCAGGCGCCAGCAGTTTCCGGGGACGATGATGGTGTCAAAGTCGTAACCCATCACGTGGCCGGAGTAGTTCTTGAAGTTTTTGCCGATGTTTGCCAGCCGTGAAAGCATCGTATCATCTTCACCAAAAGCATTAGTGAAGATGTTGGACTGCGTTCCAACGCCAGATGCTCCGGGATGGTCCTGGGCAAACAGTGCCTTGGTATCGGGGCCGGTTGCATCAAATCCACTGTGACCGCCGTACTCAAACGTGGTTGCGGCAGAGGTCAGGGCTTTGGTAGCAAACTCGGCGCGGGTGCGCTTGTAGGACCGCACGTAGTTCTTGGAGCCCGCTGCAATGGGGTCAAAGTTGGAATCTTCCTTGGCCTCTGCGGTACAGACAAACTTCTTCATGAACTGCGAGTGGGTAATCAGCTTGGGATTGACCTCTTCCAGCTTGTCTTCCTCTGCCGCCGCTCCTTCAGCAGTGTACTTGAACGAACTGAAGCTGGACATGCCAGCAGTCTTCTCGCCAAACCGCTTGGACTTTCGGACAACGAACATAGCTTTGACCAGGGCGTCGTCGTCGCTCTTTTCGTTGTCGGCGTCCACCATGTTCATGCGGATCAGCGTGGCCCATTCATTCCAGAAATCATCAATATTGTCATTCTACTTGGCAAAAGACAGTGCCATGGTTTTTTCTCCTTTCGGTTACAGGGTTTGGTTGTAGAGCTTTTTCAACTCCGCCATGCTCTTTTCGGGGAACGCATCCCTCATGTGAGAAAGCCACTGGGACGGAATGTCTCTTCCGCTGCCAGATGCGCTGTTCTCTCCGCCATGAGCGGCCAGATGGGTCTTGCCGCGGACTTCATTCCGGGCAGCCTGTTTTCCGGCTGCCGTGGAATTCTGCACAGCGGCGTCATAATGCGTCACCTTGAAGGCATCGACGACAGAATAGCCTTTGTTCACAAGGCCAAGGATGGCATTGAATTCAGGCCGCGCAGCCAGATCATTGATGTTCTTGATGGACGGGTCAATCCGTCCAATCTCCATAAGATCTGCGTTGAGCTGCTGCTCTGCCTGTTTCTGTGCCTCCATGCGCTCAAGATTTTCCATACGTGCCTGCATGGCAATCTTTTCCGGATCATTCTTGATAGCCTGCGTAAAGGCTGCCGCCTCCTGCGGGTTCAGTCGTTTCGCGGCCTGCTGAATAGCGGCGTCCCGCCTCATTTGGGCCTGTGCATCGATTGCTTCCCAATACTCTTTCTGCGTGGTAATGGGTTTGCCCGTCAGGGGGTTGGTTTTTCCTGCGCAGCGGCGGGCAACTTCAGCATCCGCGCGGCGCTGTGCGTCTGCTTCTGCGCGGCGGCGTGCGGTTGCCCATACACTGTCAGGGATTGCAGGTTCCTGTTCAGGGCCGGAAGATTCAGGCTCCTCTCCGGGCTCCTGTCCGCCTTCCTGGTCTGTCACTTCTTCCTGCTCGCTGACTTCCTGTTCAGGTTCGGCTGCTTCCTGAGTATCAACGCCATTTTCCAGTTCGTCTCCCATTTTGTTCCTCCGCGTACAAACGCTCGCCAGCTAAATTTATTTCAAAAGCGGATGCCCGCTTATGACTTCTTCTGGATCACCTTTTGGGCGACCGGATATTTCCCGTCCGGGTCATATTTGGCACACTGCTTGTTCCGGCAAAAGAAAAACAGTGTGTCTTTGTTATCATCGGATACCACTTTTACGCGGCATTCAATTCTGCACGTCGGACACCTCAAAAAATCCCCTCCAAAAACAGCAAATGATTTGGCGCACAGCCTCCGAATTTACTCCACGCCCACTGCGGGGCCTGGAGGGAAACATAAAACGACAGCACATCACGCCGGATATCCCCATTTTTCAATGAGGTATTTCCGCATTTTTTCGCTTGCGTTTTGGTAATCTTCCCACTGGTCTGCCGTCCACTTTTTCCGATTTTTGTTTTCTTTCGGCTGTGCCGGACTTGCCCACCATACGCAGAAATACCGCAACGAATCAACCGAGTGCGTAAGGATATGCGGCGTTTTCGAGTATACGTTCGCGTCTTTTTCATCAACCTGTATCTTGCACATATCGTCCCACAGATGGGGGACGTTGTGAAATGTCATGTACGGGGTATCGGTTTCCGGGTCAATCCTCAGCCATTCGTGGATCGCAGCACATCCGGCAGGAAAGTCCCGGGAACTTTTTTCGAGGGTAAGGCCCGCTTCGTGAAACAGCTCTGCACGGCTCTTTCCGCTTTCCTGGCTTCTGCTCCACAGATCAGGCGGGGCAAGATACGCCGAAATATCCTCATCGCAATTTGCCCCTTTTATGGCATCCACGGCGGCGCCAATCGTCATGTTTGGCTGGTCCAGTTCCCTGTACACGACTGCGTGGCCGTCTTCACCAATCGCCAGCCAGTGTACAGACAGCATGTCAAGGCCATAGTCCATGCACACGTACCTGCGCACATTCCCACGCGGAGCCTCTCCCTTATGCCGCGCTTCCAACTCCGGGAAATACCTGCCTCCCGGTGAAGACAGCGCTTCTTCCGGTGTTGCGGGATATTCCTGCCGTGCCGCCGCTTCGCCCATGTTTGCAACCGTTTCCGCATACCATTTTTCGGTACGCCGGGGATCCGATCGCCAGGGAAGAAACAGCTTTTTGAAACCGTTTGCCGGGTTTGTCCAGATTTCCTCAAAAAGAGTCCCCAGCTTGATGGTGGACAAGCCAATGATTCGTCCACCGTTCGGACGGTTGATGGTGGGAAATGCGGAGGCCCAGATTTCGGACGCATACGGCTGGAACGCCCATTCGTCCAAGATCACAAGGTCAGCTGTGAAAGAACGGGCCGCGTTCGGGTTGGATGCAAATGCCTGAAACACGCTGTCTGGCCCTTCCGTGAACTCAATTCTGAGTTCCATGGATGTCTGGCTGAAAACAGGCCCTTGCCATCCCGGGGGCGCAGGTTTCTCTGCAATCAATTCCGGCATATAACGGAAAATTACGCCCAGACGGCGCGTCAGTTCCTTTGCCTCATTCTCGGAACGCGACAAACCAACGACTGTTCGTCCTGTGTGCGTAAGCAGAAGTCTCTATGCCTCTGCCAGCGCAAGCCAGGTAAACCCAAGCTGCCGGGCCTTCAGGACGCACACGCGCCGTTCATCAGCAAAGGCTTTCAATGCCTGTTTCTGGCCGTCCCACAATCGGAAAGGCTGGATCAGTTCATCCGCGTCTTTGTCCTCTATGTGAACGTAGTTTTCTACGTAATACACAGGATCAGCGCGACAACGGTTCATCACACGTTCACGCAGTTTCTGTATCGCTGTCACGCTATCCCTCCTTGGCGGCACCGGCAGGGCTCGAACCTGCAAACCCGGTTTGCTTCTCACAGCGTACCCGGACCGACGGATTTAGAGTCCGCTGTTTTCACCATTCAACCACGGTGCCATATTCTATTCCCCTTACCCGCCCTCCCGGTTTCTGTTATGCCGGGCTCACCCATGTTTTTTACAGTTTGAAGCAGATGTTTTCCCACTTCTTGTAGGCATCGAAGTACAGCTCGTTCTTGTCACCGTTGTAGGTGATCTCATAGTACATGCCATCAGAAACAGGCGTGGAAAGCATCGCCTTGTTGTTCTGCAGGGTTTTGCAGGACCAGACGACAAACACCTCTTCAGGCCGCATCTACGGAGTGGTATCGGTCTTCTCCTTTTTGGCGTTGAAATACTGCGCAACCTTTTCTTTGCACAGCTTGATGAATTCCTGATTGCTCATGTGGTTCTCCTTACAGCCGGATTCCTTCGATCTCCGCCCGCAGCTCAAGAACGTGGAGATACTCTCCCATAATGCGCTGCTGGTCACGCAGAACACACGCAGGTGTACCATCCATCTTAGGCTCACACGCGCCGATGCCGCGAACTGCATCCGCTTCCAGCTTGGTGTTCAGCTTTTTGAGCCGCTCATAGCGAATTTTGACCTGGTGGTACTCGGCTGCCATGCGCTCTTTGTAGTTGGTGCTCATCATGCCTTTTACGGTATCTTTCAATTCCATGTTGATTCCTCCCTTTTTGGAGCTGCCGGTGAGACTCGAACTCACGACCTGCAGATTACAAATCTGCTGCTCTTCCAACTGAGCTAAGACAGCATACGAAATCGCATCTTTCCGGCTCTCGAAGTCCGTCGGCGGCGATTCTGCCTCCCTCTCACAGAGACATAGGGATGTGCGGCGTGGCTCTCCGTCGTGTCGCAGTTGCTTTCGGTCTGTGTTCCGCCCGGCTTTCACGGGAGGGCGCTACCCTGCATTGTTGCCGCCCGTCGGAATCAAACCGAACGTCCCACTAGCAAGGATGCACCAAGCAGCGGCATATGGCCCGGCCGTTGCGCATCGTTGAGAGGCTTGCCGGGATCTGTTTGGCACGCGGAGATGGAGTCGAACCACCACTACATTCAGGTTTCCCTTTGCTGGCTAGACGCCGGTTCCGCTGTCTGTATATCGCCAATGTGACACGGCTGTGGAAACCGCCGCTCTGCCGATTGAGCTATCCGCGCATATAAATTGCGTGTCTTTCCACGCCGTCATGGCGGAGCAGAGAGGATTTGAACCCCTGCGGGCTTTCGCCCCTCGCAGTTTTCAAGACTGCTCCCTTCGGCCACTTGGGTACTGCCCCATACTAAATAGGAAGCCCTCCGGAGCCACTTCCGGGATTCCCCTGCCTATACGGCTTGGCTTTCGCCCGGCAAAGACTTCCTGCAAGATCAAAATCTGCCCTGTCCCTCAGCCTGCAACTTTACTACTTGAACCCGGTGGGCCAAAAATGTTTCAGGGTGATGCATTTATACTCCCACTTTGCTCCTGCGTGAGGGATAAGCGCGGGATGCACAGTGGAGAAAAAGGGAACTAGCCACGCATCGAACAGCATTTTGATTTTAGCTACCCAGATGTACAACGCTTAATCCCCTTTCTCTTGATTTCAGCGCCTTACCCTCGTGCGGGATTGGCGTCATATGAAACCGGCATCTCAGCCGGTGCTGGGGCCTTATCTCGCAGCGACACGGGCAGCGTTTGGCGCCGCCTTATCCCGTGCAGGTCCCGTACTGCTAAGGAGGTGATATGCCTAAGTGGATGGTGGAGCAAGCAAAGGGAATCGAACCCTCATTCCCTGCTTGGAAGGCAGGTGTACTAGCCGTTATACGATGCCTGCATGAAATGGGGAATCATTTTCCCCAAAAAAATTTATTTTTTGAACTGGGACTTATTTTTTTGACCCAATCACCCGCATGGGGGATACCATCTTCAAATACTCGGACGGATTTACCCCGGCTTTCTTTGCCAGCGCATCAACCGTCTCTTTCGGATATGCCACCTTGTAGCACCCCTTGCATTTAATCTGGTATTCAACCGCCTTCAGAATGAAAGCCTGAACGCTGATTCCGTCCGCTTTCGCGGCTTCACGAATCCTTTCCCCCGTCTCTTTGTCCGGCCGAATCGTGATGGAATCATGCTTCCTGTTCCACTCTGCACTGGTCATGCGTTCTCACCATAACAGCACTTCCCGTCTCTCCACGCTCCGCACTGCTCTTCGTAACACGCCATCAGAAAGAACTCCGCAACCTGCCGGTACTCGTACCCTTCCTGGTTTCCGCTGTCGTCATTCTTGCTTACCTGCTTGACGTACTGTTCCTCTCTGGATCGGTTGTAAGGACAAAGTTTCATTGGTTTCCTTTCGTAGACGAATCTTCGTAGACGAAACTGTTTCGTAGACGAAAATTAGCTGTTTTTCGTAGACGAAAACGGTCTTTCGTAGACGAAATATTTTTTTGGGATTTTCAGGGGGAATGACATATTTGTACCGTGTCCGCCCTTCGCTCGCACCCGGTCGCCCCTCATGGGGGGTGGGGGTGGTACCCCCTGCCGCTTCCCCACAGCCGAAAAAAATATACCCCCGGGGCCTGCCTTTGCATCCAAAAAATACCCCCGGTTGCCTGATTCGGGTTTTCGGTACGTGAGTTATTTACTCTCGTCACAATGACGATATAACGCCATGTTTTGCCGTCAGTCTGTCTCTTGGTCTGACATTGCGGACAGCTTCGCCAGCAAAGCCCGGTCGCCTTCGGTGATTGCGTCTGTGACCTGCACTTGGTCGGTGGGCTTGTCCCCGGCAGAATCCCGGACGAATGCCGCCGCTTTGACGTCTCCTGCGCGTGCTCTGGCAGCCATTGCAACGGCGATTGACTCATACACCGTCAGGCTTTTTCCCTTTTGCTGTGCCATCTGTTGCGCTGCTGTTGCCAGGTCTTCCGGTGTCTGGTCGTCGAGTTCTGCCGGAAGCTCTAACAGGTCGTTGTATATTTCGCGAATAGTACGGCGCTTTGCCTGTGCCTGTGTACTTGCCTTCTGCCCTGCCTGATGGATTGCTTTCGCTTCCTCTTCCGGCCGCTGATTCAAAGGCGGCGCGGGTCTGAGGTTCTGGACGCTTTTAGGAGACATCCTCCGCCCGTCCTTGGCGATCAGCTCCCCGGCCTCTGCCTTTTGCAGTGCCTTGTATGCCGCTTCCTGTGCCGTGCTCGCGTTCTCTGCCTTGCGTCTTGCCATGTTCCCGCCCCCTCTCTTTTGAATCTCTAAAACAGATTATACGTACTGAAAAATCCCTCCTCAACGAAAAAAATCCGGCCAGGTGTTACCCTGACCGGCATTTTTATTGCTTTTCTCTTTCCATTCGCTCCCGGACCGCATCCAAAATATAGCCTTGCACGCTTCCGCCGCTGCGCTCTGCTGCCGCCTTTATCCTTTCGTGCTCCTCTGGCCGCATCCTAAGCGTGATCGTCTTGAGCTTGGCTAGATACCTCGCATTGCTTGCAAGGTGTGCTTTTGTCGCCATGGTATCACCTCCGCCTACAGTATACCATAACAGACGACAACATGCAATCATGTACATTTTGCACCGCTTAAGCGCCACAAAATTGTGCAATCATCCAATTCTAATTTTCCCTGTTGACATGCTAGCATGTACATGATATCATGTAGGCACAGAAAGCGAACAGCACAAACACAAGGAGGCTGAAAGCCATGAAAAAGATTTTCTTAACCGCCCGCGTCCAGGGCGACACGGTTCTGTACTATCTGTACAGCTTCAACGGACACATTGCCCGGGTCAATCTCACCGGAAAGATCAGCAAGGCCAGCGACGAAGACCGCCGCGCAGGCAAAAGCGCCGAGGAATGGCTCCGCTCCCACTCCCGCAAGCATCACTAACACAAGGAGGCCGTCATCATGATGTTCAAGTTTTTCAATCCCCGCCCCGTCACCCTGGACGAAGGCAAGGCCATGTACCGCAAACTTGCGGCCCAGTATCACCCCGACCATGGCGGCAGCACCGAAGCCATGCAGGCGATCAACGCCGAGTGGGACGCCCTGAAAGGCAAGCTTCCCCGGTTCGTCAGCAAGCAGGCCCGGGAAGGCCGCGCGGCCTATGAGGCCAAGCAGACCACCCGCCGCCAGGTTTCCCCCGAAGTGGCCGAGATGGCCGCCAAGCTGTCCCGGATGTCCGGGCTGAAGTTCGACGTGGTGGGCAGCTGGATCTGGGCCGAGACCAGCGCCCGGCACCTGCAGCAGCTCAAAGACCTGGGCTTCACCTGGTCCGCAAACCGGCACATGTACTACTGGCATCCCGCCGGAGAGACTTCCGGCCGCGCCCGCAAGTCCAGCTATTCCCACATCTACGCCAAGTACGAGGGCCACAGCTACACCGGCCAAGGCTCCGAGGAACTGGCATCTTGAAGCGGATACCCACGCGAGCCGCACCGCCCAAAGCGGCCCGCTACCACATCGCAAACACCCGCACACAACAAGGAGGTTTTCCCATGTTCCCCATCATCACCCCAGACCGGCAGCGCAGTTTTGAAGCGCTGGCAACCCAGCACGAGCGGGACTCCATCCCCTGCATCTGCGGCTTTTGCGGCCGCGGCTGCTACCAGATGGGCAAGGCGGAGGGCGCCAATCGTTCCATCTGCACCACCTGCCCGCTGGCCCGCTACGCGGATTTCATCAATCGCCGCTAAGGAGGAATCACACCATGAAGAAAGCCATCACCATGAACGACATTTTCAGCGCCGTCTATTCTGACGGCCGCCACCTGTGGGAAGCCACGCTCCCCGAAATCTACGCCAACCAGGGCGACAGCCGGGTAATTATCCGCCCGGTGATCTGGGCAAGCTGCATCGAGCCCGGAAAGCTCTTTGCCGTGGACTTCATCGGCAAGCGGTCCGGTGTCCGGCTCGGGACCTACCCCACCGCCAAGGAGGCCCAGGAAGCCGCAAACGCATACGGCCGCATGAAGTGCACCGACTTTGCGGCCATGATCTGCCGGAAGGAGGCGTGACCCATGAAAAGAGCGCTTCTGTGCGCCGCGCTGGCGGCCGTGCTGCTGGCGGCCGGGTTTGCGGCAGGCTGCCGGGCGACCATGCAGGCCGCCGTCCCGGTAGGCGTTTCCCGTTCCGCCGACGGCAAGACCGGGTATCTCATCAGTTACCGCTACGGCGGATACTGGCGCAATGTGCTGTATCCGTATGAGCCCAACGCCTGAAAGGAGGAACCAACATGGCAAGCATCAAGCACCAGGAGTACACCCACAACGGCCACCGCGTCATTCTGGACGCCGCCGAGATCCGCCCCGGCAAATACGAAACCATGATTTACCACAGCAGCAGCGGGGCCGAGATCGACCACATCACCACCGGAAGCCGGCGGGAAGCAGTCGACGCCTTTTCCCAGCTGTTCAAAGCATATCCGCCGGACGATTCCGCCCCGCTGACCGGACGCTATGCCCAGCTGCGGGACGACCTGCGCAAGGCGCTGGAATCCGGCGCGGCAGCGGAGCGGGAGAACCCCGAGGACGGCGGCACGTGCAACTTTGACAGCGCCGCCCTGTATCTGCCCCGGTGGAACGCCTGCAAGGTGGAGCAGGCCGCCAAAGAGGCGGGAACGGCCTGCAGTACGTGGCATCTGTTCGGGACAAAGCACTTTGTGTTCTGCCCCCGGACCGCAGCACAGGCCAACGCCCGCAGCCGCAACGCCGAGGCCATGACGCAGGCCCTGAAGGCAATGGGGTATGACGCTATCGACTATTGCCAGATGGATTGACGGGACACTTTCGCAGGGCTGCACCCCAAAGCAACCCCGCCCCACTTCCCAAAAATCAAAACACAGGAGGAAATACCATGTATTACGAGATCAACGAGAACACCGCCCGCGCCGCCCATGACATGATGAGCTTCCGGGACTATCAGCCCGGCAGCGCAACGGCAGAGTACCGCGCCGCGGTGGACCGGGCTGCCGCCCTGGTGGAGCGCTGCAAAGCCTCCACCAGTCCCTACTATCACGGGAAGCTGGACGCCCTTCTGGACCGCTACGCCCGCCGCCTGGCGGACTGGACAAATGCCTATAACCGCAACGGTGCTTCCTGCCCGTCCGTGATGATTGCCGGGGCCAGTAACTTCCCGGTGCGGAAGAAGCAGCGCCAGAACGCCCGGGAGGAAAGCCTCTGGGCCGAGTACAAGGAGATCGAGGGAATTCTGGAAAAGATCAAGAGCGTAGGCACCGGCCCGGTGGATCTGACAGACCCACACGCCCGTGAGATCCTCACAGGGGACCTGGAAGCCGCCCAGAAAACGCTGGAATACTGCAAGGCCGGCAACGCCTATTTCCGCAAACACAAGACGCTGCGCGGATACGGCGGGCTGACAGACGAGCAGGCGGACAGCATGACCGACCCGGAAGAGTTTGGCTTCCGGCTCTACGGCAAGCCCTACCCGGACTATGAGCTTGCCAGCCTGCGGGGCAGGATCAAACGGGTGCAGGCCCGCCTGGAAGAGCTGGACAAGCTGCAGCAGATGCAGGCACAGCCCGCCGCAGACGAGCAGCACGACGGCTTCAAGGTCGTCCGCAATGCCGAGCAGAACCGCCTGCAGCTGATCTTTGACGGCAAGCCGGACGAGCAGACGCGGCAGCTGCTCAAATCCAACGGTTTCCGCTGGTCCCCCAGAAACCAGGCATGGCAGCGTCAGCTCACCAACAACGCCGAGTATGCCCTGCGTTCCGTGATCGAATCCATAACCGCATGATAGAACAATCCCCTCTCTGCTTCATACAGCGAGGGGATTTATATTTATTTGCTATAGCGCTTGATTTGTGATTTCCTGACTGAAACTTTCTCTCTTATCAAGTATTTCAATATATAAATCCGGGTATTCGTGTTTCAAATCACAAATTACGCCTGTCAGTTCTGCCTCGTGAACCGTAGTCTGCTTATGTGTTCTCACATAAGATACCTGTAAGAGATTGGTATTGGGATATATGGATGGGTCAATGGGAACGTCATATACTGGGTCTATATTCTCCTTGTGCGTTATTGTAGAAACAGGGAGAACAACAAAATCATTGGTGTCGGCACGAGCCAAAACCAACGCAGGACGGCTTTTGAAGGCCATCCTTCTTAATTTGGCATTATAGTATGGGGTGTGCGCCTTGCAGATTTTTCCTATCATATGACACCCCCTGCTTATTCAGCATCTTCAAATTCGTCATAATACATATCCCACAGATGGTCATATGGACGAACTTTTTTGGCATCTTCCTGGATGTCATCAAGAGATAGGACACGACTTCCGTTTTCGCCTGGTGCGAGCCCCTTGCGCGCATTCTGCCAGGATAACTCTTTGTGTGAGAGTTCACTCAGTTTCCATGACGCAAATGATCCGTATTCAAGTATAACATTCGTAGCGATATATTTTACATCATCAGAAACGGCATTTACAGGAACGAGAATCTCTCCGTCGTATAAATCGTTCCTGACCTCACGGGAGACAGGACCGTATTTCCAGCCTTCAAAATCGCCCTCAAAAGCAGGCTGACCGATCACGGCAAAAGCCTCCCGCTGCGTAAAGTATAGAAGTTTATGCAGCTTCATTTCATCAAGCTTTTCACCGGTCAATTCTCGGTATCTTTTTATAATATAATCGGCAACATCGGTAATCTTGTTCATTCCTTTCACCTCCGTCTCCTTCCTATACATATTATATCATATATGTCAACACTAATACTATAATATACATATTAAAATATACGATTCCACATTCCTTTCTAACATAGAAACAGTAGGAAACTTTAAAGACAAACTGAGCAAATAAAACTCCCGGCTGCCTGAATTGACAGCCGGGGGAATTTTTAATGCCTATCGCAAAATACCACGTCCTCCTCGTCTTCCTCTTCGTCTTCGCTGGTTCGCATTGCTTCCCATACCACATAGGCGCCGACCGCGCAGGAGCCGGCCATCAGCAGCACGATCAACAGGAACCCCAAAACAATCATTTTCCCATCCCCTTTACATCGTGCTGTCTTTCGGCTCAGGAAGGACAATGCCCTTTCCCTCAATCTCCCGTTTCATCCAGGCATCCGCAAGCTGGGATGTCTTGTACTCTGCAAATCGCTTGCAGACCATAGGCAGGATTGCCGCCACCCGGTTAATGGTCTTCGGGGACAGCCCAGCCTGCAGCATGGCAATCACCCACAAATGCTGTAACCGTGACCCGGCATCCTCCTGTCCCGCGTCAATGATCCGTTTCATTTCCTTCTTCAGCCCCTGCCGCTCCCGGGAATTGAGCTGATTCAATCCGATATGACACTTCATTTTATTTTCCTTTCGGCTGAAATTCACTACAAAAATCTGTTTTTGCAACACCTGATCCAGTAGATTGACAAATAGAATACCCGTTTTCGTCCCTTTCTCCGCTGTATTGGCAATCCTTACACCGACCAATTGGCGGCACGGGTCGGGTGTTCCAGTCTTTTATCCTAACAAACCTGCCGTTAAAAGCGCATTCTATGGTGTAATTGTGATATACCTTCCCGTTTGAATGAAGCGTCAAAACTTCTTTTTTCCCGCACATGGGACAGGCCAGTACAATCCCCTGCCGCGTGCATTCTTCCTGCGCCTGCCGGTCGCCCAACAGTGCGCGGCGTTCAAGGTCTGTCATTGGCTGCCTCCCCAGTTTTCCATCATGTCAGCAGTCAAGTAGAAGTCATAATCTGCAATGGCTCCATTTACAGCAGTGTACCAGATATATCCATAATCGCTTTCGGACACGTTCAGGGAATGCACGTTGAAATAGCCGTAGTCGCATTGCTCCTTGCATTCCGTAATGCTTCCATCGTCATTTACAACGCCAAACACTATGTAGTGATCGTATCCCAACACATCGCCAAACCTTCCCGTGTCAGCTTCTTTTTCACGGTAAGCATAAGCAATCTTTTTGGCCCAGTATGTGACTGTTACCGGCTCGCTTTCGCTTGGCTCTGTACCGCATCCAGACAGCGCAAAAGCTAAAACAGCCACGGCAAAGCACAATGCAATCCGTTTAATCATGCTGTATCACACCTCCATTTTCCGGAATCAACACAGTCAGCTTTGCGCGGCACGTGGCCGTTTCATAATACGGCGGTTCCAACTGGCTGCATCTGAACTCCACAAACGGTTCAATCTGTCCGGCAATTTCACTCACAAGCCTTTTCCTGATCTGGTCTCCGGTGATGTAAGGAATCATATCTTTGCAAATCTTCAAGTTTGCATAGACTCGCTCAGTTTGAACATCACGCCGCACAATGTGAACGGTTCTCGCGAACGGGCCGTACATCAATTCGCAATCTCCGGACGTGAACCCTCCCAGCTTGCGGATGGCCCATTCTTTTATGCGTTTAATCATCGCTCTGTCCCCCGTTTCCAGCTGTTGCATTTTCTGCAACAGGTCCGCGCCACTCACTTTCGTGCTGAAACATTGCCACTGCATCCACGTTTTCCCTTAATGCCAGATATAGGCCATAATCAACAGAAGGGTGGATTTCGCTGTCAACAAACTCTGCAAGATCATCAACCGACTTTGTGACTTCTTCCAGCTCCTTAACTGCCGCATCCCGTTCCGCCGTCACCTGTTCCAGCTGCTTCCTGAGATCCAGCACAACCGGCAGGGTTTCAGGGTCGATGGTCGGGGCGTCATCCGCGACGGCCTTGACTGCCTTGCAAAGCTCCTGCCGCCGGAGCACCTTGTTTACTCCCCTGTTCGTGTCCTGCGTAGCCATTGCAAGGTTCCATTCATCCCAGGCGTGTTCCGCGACCTTTACAATGAAATTTGCATCAATGATTCTGATGCCCACCGATCACACCTCCAAACCTTGTTGCTTCCGCCAGTTTCAGCGCCGCTTCCAGCGCCTCCGCCTTATCCTGCAGGTTCCGACGCTCCTCGGCTGTCGCCCTGGTCTTCACGTGGTCGGCATTGTACCGCGCCCGGGCAGCCAGCTTTCCCAGGGTGTAAATCTGGGATTCCGTCAGCGGTTCCGGCAGCTCGTAAGTCACGCAGCGGCTTTGCGCCGCGTCAAATCGGATGCCTTGTGCCATTTCAAACCCTCCTCACACAAATTCTTTCGGCGGCATCGGGACGCTTTTTCTCTGCGGCCTCCACAGATGCAGGCAATGCTCGTGGATGTTCACATAATCGCTTTTTGCCGGGTGGTATTGCACGACACACTCCTCGGGATAGAAAAACATATCCTTGATTGCGCACATTTCCTCCCATGTGGGGCAGCGCTTCCCGTTTCTGGTGGTAACGCTGACGTGATCCCATCCGCCGCCGTCGCTGGCGATCACAAGAAAGGACTTGCCACCCACAAACACCTTGAAAAAACCGTTCCCGCTGTCTCCGCGGGTGCCGTAGATGAACCGCTCTTTCTCCATATCTCGGAACCTGTCAAGCACCGTCAAATCCCTCATATCAGATCTCCTTCACTTCAATTCCATAACGCTGTAGCATGAGCTTTCGCTTTATGGCAAAAATCCTATACGCGGCCCCGTCCCGGTATCCCTTGACATCTTCGACGACCGTTTTCCCGTCTTGCCGATACACAAAATCCGCTATGTACTTTACGGCACGTTCGGTTTTTCCGTTTGCTTTTTTCTGCGCGGGAATGAGTTCATACTCCACCTGCCCGCGAAGGTCGGAAATTTCGCCTTTGGTGAGTTTTGCGCAAAGAGTAAGGAACCGGTCTGCCTCTTTCTTTGAATCAAATTCATGGCCCAATACGGTGACTTTGCGGGCGTGGTATTTGTTGGTCACTCTGAAAACCTCGCTTTCGTAACCGCAATAGGAAATTCCTCGATTTCACCGGCCCAGACTGCGGTGCCTTTGCCGTGCAAGGTTTCCCAGACCAGCGGGAACCCGCCGATTCCGTCAAACAGGCTGCCAAGCGTAGCGTGTTCGGGAAGATACCGGGCCATTTTACAGGTGATCCACCACCACTGCGGCAACGCGATACTGTTGCCAAGAGCCTTGTATCTGGGGCTGTCTGCGGCTTTGTGGTGCTTTCCCTTGCTGTCTATCCAGTCTCCAATGTCGGTCCATCCGTCAGGGTAGCCTTGCAGACGCTCGCACTCAGTAGGGGTGAGTCGGCGGACAATCCAGCGAAGAATCTTGATTGCTACGGGGTTTATGTAGTTAAGAGAAAAACCACCGTTTTCTTTTGCTTGAATTGTCCCAGACAAGTTCCCGTTGCTTTTGTGATTCCGGCAGTCAATGCTTTCTACAATAAGATCTGTAGCATCTTTGCAGTCCCTCGCTTTAACACTTGACGCCACCTTATCGGGAACGTAATCACCAAATCCGCGCATACGGCATAAAACAGTCGGCATAGCACTTAGTCCGCCATCGGTTCTCAGAGTAGGAGCTTGCTCTTCTGCCCAGCCGATTCCGTTTGCCTCTGCGCCCTGCCCAGCCGTAAAGGCGGCACATACCATCGGAATGGCACCGTGGCTTTCGGCTCTAAGTGTTTCTGAAACTACTCCAGAGTAACGTCCTCTGTTTGTGAATCCGGTGTGTTCCACCACTCGATCATATCCATCAGCGCGGCGCGCAGGATTTTGGGCAATGCCTTTCCACGGCGGGATGCTCGGTTCAGAATCCCCTGACATGCCCGTTCGCTCAAATAGTACCTCTCCGGCGCGCTGTCCTCCAAGATCCAAGACAAGCGCGATTCGACGGCGACGCTGGGGCACTCCCCAAAATTGAGCATCGAAAGTTCTCCATGCAATGCTCCAATCATTTCCGCAGATAAAGCCTGCTTTCGCCCACTTTCCGTTCTCAGGTCGAGAGATTGAAACTTCGGGTTCCTTAATGCGGGCCAGTTCTTCCAACACGGCGTGGAAGTCGTTTCCTTTGTTGCTGCTGAACGCTCCGGGTACGTTTTCCCAAATAGCGAAAGTTGGACCCAATCCTCCACTTTGTTCCTCCATTTGTTTGATAATGCGCACAGCTTCCATGAACAGTCCGCTGCGCTCCCCTGCAAGCCATGCACGTTTTCCTGCAATAGACAAGTCCTGGCATGGGCTTCCGAAGGTGATACAATCCACAACGGGCGGGTTGTGAATTTTGGTTATGTCTCCCAGGTGCTTCAAATCCGCTACCTCCATTTCAACTGCACTTCATCCAGATACGACCACTTCCACGGTTCGTCCGCGCTCACGATCCCCTGATCTTCCAGCGCAAAGCGTTCGTCAAAGTCGTGTACCGTGTGGCCGTCAGCATGAAACGAAACGGGGCTGTCGCTGTCCCATTTCAGCATAAGAGCCCACAAATCCGGGTAGTTTTTGCGAAGCAGGCGCAACTGCTCTACACCCTGATTGTGGCAAAACCAACAGCCGCCGCGGGTTGCGGTGGTATAAATCGGGGAAAGCAAGTCGTTTTCTTCGCACCACTTGCGGCATTTGGCTTCGTCCCAACCAGCTTCTACAAGCGGGCTTTTCTTCTTATCGCTAAAAACATGGAATCTCCCCGGCTCGTCTGCGGCAATCCCTACATACTGCACAGAATTTTTTGGTAATTTTGCAAGAACGCTCTGCTTTAACCTGGAATTGCACCACGGACCACGCTGAAACGGCCATCCGTAAATGCCGCCAACGCATTTGTTTTTTGCAGCTCTTCCGTTTTCGCCACAAATCATGTAAAAACAGTCATCATATGACTTTTGACCTCTGACGTGCTCCACCTCAATCCCGTACCGCTCCTTGATGATCTTGTCCGCCTTGGCCTTAAACTCCACCATCGGCGGAAGATCTGCGGGAATCGTGTCCGTGGCCCACACTTCTGCGTGAACAATTCGGCCAAGCGGCCATCCCAGCTTTTCAATGGCGCCCAGGCAAGCCAGGCTATCTTTTCCATAGGAAAGTGACAGTATGTGTTCCATCACTTCTTCCCCTTCTTCCTCTTCCCAGCCTTTGCCCGGTCTTTCCCGGTCTTGGCATGGGCCGAGACCAGCGTTTTATACCGGCGGTAAGCGCCTCCGTCGTGGCGGTGTTTACTGCTGTTCATTGGCGGCCTCTTTTCCGTCGCTAACGACAACAGAGTCTGCACCCTGCACGGTAACCCATCCGTGCTTCAGGCGCGCTTGCGCTTCAGTCATCTGGATCAGTTCGGGAGTGATAGACTGCGCAATAATGCGGTTAGAATCTGCCTCTGCCTGAGCCTCAATCACCTTTACATCTGCCTCAGCCTGCGCCTTGGTCTTTTCCACCTCTGCTTCAGCGGCGGCAGTCTGTTTTTCAAGTTCTGCAATTTCTGCGTCCTGCTTAGCCTGTTCTTTGGCCTGAATTTTCTGTTGAAGCCCTTCATCCAGCTGGACATCGATCACAAGGGCCGATATAACGTTGATGCCGTATTCTTCGCCCAGCTTTTCGGAAAGGTAGTTTGTGATTGCGGTATTCACATCGCTTTTCTTGTCAGAGTAGATGTCCATGACGGAAAACTGGGGTGTGACCTCTTTGACGTAGGCAATGATGGAGTTCTGGATGTAGTTTGCCACGAGATCCTGTCCGTCCATGCCATTGAAGCGCTTATACAGGTCAACCACGTTGTCCGCCTTAAAGGCGTAGTTGACTGTCAGATTGATCTTCACCATGCCACCGTTTGCGGGGGCGTCGATGCTCCAATCCGCATGCTCTTTAGTGTTGTAGTCAGCCGGGTCATTGGAGAACACGATCTGCTGCTGAGAAACCGGGAACTGCTTCACAGACTTGAAAGGGGACAGCCAGTGCCATCCGGCGGGAAGCGTCTGGCCCTCAACACCATTCGCTGTGTAGACAACTCCGACGTTTCCGACGTCAACGCGCTCCAGGCAGAAAAGGCAAGCAAAAGCGCACACAACAGCCAAAACAGCAGACGCGACAATAGCAATAACTTTACTCATTTTTCATTTCCTCCAAAGTTGTTATAAAAAATTTCAAAAAACACGATAAAGGCGACAATAAAAACTGTCGCAATAAATTTCATGTGATTCCCTCCACTCTCTTTTCCATCATCTCCCATGCAGCATCGGTCAGCGGGCGGCCGCACCAAGGGCAAAACCCCATCGGTTCATAGTTTCCCATATGGTCGCAATCATAGCATCCGCTGCTTTTATCATTGAGGCTGCAAATTGAGCTTTTGCAAGATTGACAAGTTTTGCAGCGCCTGCACGGCTCCCACACAGAACGGTCAAGGCGGGGCTTTTCAGTGGCGTCCTCCATATCTGCCATCGCGCTGCGGACCAGTTCGCCGGCCCATCCGGTGTCATCTTCCATAAGCTCCGGGCTCCAGTGCGGCATCCCTTCTTCATCTCGGTATGTCAGTCGCTTCATGTATTGTTGGCCTCCTTTGCAATCGCGGCTTCGGCTGCTTCATACTGCTTGCATGCAATTCTTGACTGCGAGGGCTCAAACGGAATTTCACCGGGCCACGGCGTCCCATACCTGCTTGTTGCATACGGCTTCACATCGCAAGTGCCGCGCCTAGTGCCGGCAACCCGGTGGAAATGGTCACACGTCCCGCACGCTTTTCCAACGTAGTTCGGGACGATTTTGATGCGCCCGTCCTTGTCCGCCTCCACCAGTTCCCGCAGCCGGTCAAGGTCGTAGTCATCGCCAATAATGCCCTCGATGGAAGCCAACCGGTCAATGATTTCCGGGAACAAATCGCACCCCCAGCAGCCTTTCTCTCCATCTTGGTGCAGAGCAAAACAAATATCCTTGCTCATATTGCATTCTGCATTCCCGTCTGCACATCTGTGCGTCATCCGCTTCATGCATTGTTCACCTCCTGGTAAACCCGCAGCAGCTCCTGCCGCGCCTGTACGCAGCGGCGCTTGATGGATTCCCGGCTGTACTCGGGAGCATCTCTAAGATAACCGCCGTCATTCATCTTTACGGACTCCTTGATGCCCTGGATCAGCAGCTCGGCGGTTTTCAGATGGAGCATCAGTTCATCGTTTTCAATCAACGATTTCATAGTTACCTCCTTATCTCCCGGTACTACCAAACCCGCCGTTGCCGCGTTCCGTTTCTTCCAGGCTGTCCACCTGTTCAAACGCCGCGTGATGCACCGGCATGATAACCAACTGGCTGATCTTGTCTCCCCTGTGCACCCGGAAAGCGTCAAATCCATGGTTGTACAGCTTCACGCGGATACTCCCTGTGTACCCAGCGTCGATCACGCCTTCACTGACGATGTTGAAATGAACATTGAGTCCGGACTTGCTTTTCAGCATCCCCACCATGCCGGCGGGAATCTCAACGTGGACACCGGTGTCAATCGTTGTGCTTCTGTGCGGATGAATCACAGCATTCACCGGACTGCGCAGGTCTGCCCCCGCGTCCTGATCGTGTGCGTATTCCGGCATAAACGCGCCGGGGTCAAGAACTACTTTCATGCACTTACCTCCTGAATAAATTTCATCCCGCAGCCTGTGCTTCCTTCTCGGCCTGCATCTTCTTGTAAAGCGGCGTGTCCCAGCTCAGGCACTCATGACAGTCCCGCGCCCACTTCTCGTCCCAGCGCTGGCGGCGCACCATGTAAGGCTGCGCAGCCTCGGCTAATTCCTTCACGCTAGGCGGGAATTGCATGGTGCGTGACAGGTCTGCCGCACCCTTCTTTGCGGCGTTCAGTGGAATGTCCGCCAATGAATAGGCCCAGGCTCTCGCCATGCCCTCCGGGTCGTTGCCGCGCAGCATTCCGGGCCAGTAGTTGAGCATACCGTCCAGCAGATCGGCGGCCTCGTTAATTTTCATAAATCTCGCCTCCCGCAATCTGACGCAGTTTTGCGCGCTTTTCTTCCATAGGCGACCGTTTACCCTCGTAAGGTTTTACGGGCCTGTTCCTGGCGTTCTCTGCCGCCTCCCAGTCAGCCTTGGATTTTATTCCTGTATCAGCGCAGCGTTTCAGAATTCCCTTAATGTAAGCCCAATTTCGTTTTCCCTGATCTACCGCTGCCCGCATCGCAAGAATAAGCACATCTGCCGGTAAACAGGATAGCCATTCCTGTATCTGCTGATAAGTGGATGGTGCCAATGTTCCGATGTTTTTCTGGTAATAGTCGGCAACAATGCCCAAATCTGCATCCACCTCCCACACATCCCCCTGGGGGGTATGGGGGGTAGTAGTTTCGTTAGAAACTACATTACCTTTATCCTTTGTCCTTTGTCCTTTGTCCTTGGCTTTTTTGGGTTTTTCAAAAAAGGCTTGGGTTTTTTGGGTTTCAGTGGGTTTTTCTGAAAAGGCTTGGGTTGATTTCGGCCTACCGCCTTTTTTTCCGTTCTCACGCTGTTTTTCCAAAAAACTTTCTCTAGCAGATATGGCTTGTTCCAAATCTCTTTTTATGGCCGGCCAGACAAACCGTTCATTCCCGCTGAATACAGGCTCTACCCCGTGCGACTTAAATTGCAACATCGCCCGTGCCAGACGCCCTACCTCCGCGTCACTGAGCGGCTGAAAATATGCCTCATAGCTCAGCCATAGTTTCACGTATTCATTTGCCATCTGCACACCTCTCAGAAGGGCAGATCACCTTCATCGTCAGCAATGGGTTCAAACCGTTCGCTGGCAGGAGCCACATCCAGGCGGCTTTCGCTCGCGTAGTTCTGGTTCTTCTTCTCTCCGCAGAAGCTGGCCTCACGGGCAACGATTTCCACCGCCTGCCGGTTGTTGCCGTTCTTGTCCTGATAGGTGCGGGACTGCACCCGGCCGGAAACGGCGATCAGGTCACCCTTGGAAAAATACCGGCAGATAAAGTCCGCCGTCTTTTCCCATGCCACCACGTCCAGAAAATCCGCCTGGTTCTGACCGTTGGCATCCTTGCGCCCGCGGTCGCAGGCAATGCGGAAGGCCGCCACATTCTTTCCGGCGGCAGTCTGCCGCAGCTGCGGGTCAGCCACAAGGCGGCCCATGATCGCAACTACATTCAGCATCTTCATTCCTCCAATCTGTAAACCATGTACCGCACGGTTTCCCCGTACCGGTTCTTGGCTGTTTCGGTTGTTCCAATGATATTTACCCCGGCCGCACGTAGCTCGGAAATCCGCGACGCCAGATGTGCAATGCCATAGCTCTGCATTGCCTGTGCGCCGGTCAGCGTCCCCACTTCCCGCAGGTGCCGGAGAACTCGCTCGTTTTGTGTCATGTGTCCTCCTTCGGCGGATCAGGTAGAGGCATCCAGTGGGAAACGGTGGCCATAGACCAAAACCAGTTACCTTTGCTTATCCACCCGTTGCGGCGCTTTTCGTACCATTGAATATCAACAATGCCGTTTTTGGTTGTAATAACTTTCTGACCATCTTCTGGCATCCGATCTTTAACGCTGATCCATTCCATCCTGTTCACCTTCTTCCATTGAACAGTTCCAGCAATCTTCGCACCATGTGCTCTCGGTTGCAATATTGCAACACTCTCTGTATCCCAAAGCAGCACAACAAACTCGCGGGACTCCATCCTCCCTTTTGGGCGCATTAGGATATTTCTTAAAAAAATCATCTTTTCTTGTCTTTTTGGGGTTTTCAGAAGACCATTTTTCTACAATTTCTAATATGGAATCAAAGTTTTCAATATCAGAAAGTTGGGAACATAAATCTTCACAAAGTGGACAAACAGAAAAAGCGGGGCAATGTACACATGAAGAATACATATTAAAATACTTGCACATCCGATTCCATTCTTTCAAAAATTGTTTTGCTTCCATTTCAACCCTCCTTATCGTCCAGGTAGTTCCTCCCAAACTCCCGGATAAAATCTTCCTTTGTCCAACCGTAGCGGATCATGGCTTCTTGCTGTGCCATTCGCTTCAGATTCAGATCCACTTCCCTGCACTGATGCACTGACCGGGGGCCGAAGATGTGATGCTCTGCATGGCAGAGAGTAACCCACAATCCCAGACGCTTGCTTTTCTGCCTGTTATCGCCGCCGAACACTTCATGCCTGTCCAGCTTTTCATGGCATCCGAAACAGATAAAACAAGATTCCAAATCATCCTGCAGGATGCTAGGCGCATAACCGTTGCTGTCCAGCTCTACACCGTATTCATTGACTGGCATTTCGTTTCCCCCAATCTTCCAGCAGCAAAGACCGTTCCTTTTCACTCATGGTGCAGATTCCAACCGCTTCACAGTCCTGCATCAGGCTGTCAATCAGACGCGACATCTGCTTTGTGTTGTAACGGCTGCTGCCGTAGTAAGCCCGGATCACAAGCAACGGCCCGTCGTCGTCTACTTGCTCGGTAACCCATCCGGTTCCCAACTGTTCCCATGCGGCCCGGAAAGTCTTTGCCTCATCGGGCGGAAGATGGAAGTCTTTGAATACGCCCACCTTGCTGATTGCATCGCGGTAAACCTGCTCTTTGTTCAGACCGATTTCCTGCGCAAGCCGTTCGCACATCGCCCAGCACATGTCGTTGGCATTTTTGCTCCTGTGCTTGCGCATCCGTTTCAGCTCTGCCGTGTAGGTAATGCCGTCTCGGTATTCGCGCAGTAGCCATTGCTTTACTGCCGGAAGATTCAGCGGCCGGATAGACAGGCGTCCGGTCATGGCATCAAATTGGGCGTCCTTGAAATCAATAAGGATACTCACTTCCAGCCCTCCGCGATCTTCCGGGCGGCTTCCCAATCCTCCTTGGTGAAGTCCTTGGACGCCTTTCCGATGGTGTTTGCAATGATGCCCCAGGCGGAAGTTTCATCCGCATTGTTTTTCTGGCAGTAAGCCTTGACAACGCTTTGGCACATGGACCGGGCTGCCAGCTTTTCAGCAGCCTCCTGATTCTTCTTGTCTTTCGGGTCTTTTTCAGGCTCATTATCACCATTTTGTTCCGGCTGATCTGTAACCGGCAAATCCTCACCGGCGTAGATGTACAGGCCCAACCCAAACATAGCAAGGTTCTTCACGAGGCAGCGCATAATAGCCTTGTTCACATCAAACATCGTGGCGCGGTCAACACGCTTTTCGTTATACGGTTTCTGCTCGTTTCCAAATTTGTCCCGGTAAACCCCATCATTGCCTTTTGTGGCATATCTGAAGTTTGGATTTTTGACAAGGTAGGAGTATTCCTCGCTCAGCATTGCCTTGTTTGCGCCATCCATAACGGGAAGCCACATTTCATGCGTTACCCCACAAATCGTGACGCTGGTTGACACCATATACCCGGTGTTGTCGTCAAACACATACGGGAGGCCATTTCCGTCCCGCCAAACCTTGTAGGAGGCGTCAGGATAACGCCTCTTTACTTCTGCCCATGCAAACGGCCACGACAGATAGGTCAGCTCTGTGTTTCCGGACTTCTTCTTTTCTGTGTGTCCGTTCACATTCACGGCAAACAGCTCATTGAAAACGTTATTGCTCGTTTCCATCTTCATCCTCACTTTCCATATCAGACAGTTGCAGCGCACAGCGTCCGTCCCAAATGCATTGCTCGCACAGAATGGGATGCCCGTATTCGTCGCAGGCGCCGCAGCCGGGGTATTCATTCGGGCTGGGCATCGTTCTCCACCATGCGGATCATGTCAAAAATCTTTTTCTTCAACTCATCAGGCTCGGGAACGCAAACGCCCTCGTCGCTCAGATCCTGAATCACAACAACCACACGTGCCGGGAAAGTCTTGGTCTCCCCCTCCTTGATTTCGCATCCCTGCGCGGCCAGTTCTTCAATGGGGTTGTCGTTGATTTTGACAGAGTGCATCTTTCCGTATTGGCTCACACTCACGACGCCGGTAATCTGCTTATTGCAAATGAGTTTCATTTTCTTTTTCTCCTTCTGTTGTCTTCCAGGTCTGCCACCACTTCCGGGTGGTTTCGTACAAAGGATTTGAGCCGGTCACGGCAGCTGCCGCAGGATGTTCCCATCCTCATGGCCAGCTCATATGTAGAAGCGCCGGACCACCATTCCCGGCACATCCGAATCATGCGCGGGTCCAATGGCGGTTTGGGCCAAACGGTTCCCGGGAAGCTGCCCTTCCACTTGTTGATTTTCTTCACCAGAACGCTCTTTTCATTGATCCGGAGCTCGCGCATGAGTGCTTCCCATTCTCCGCGGCAATACCGCATACAGTAGGTATACTTCTGCTCCCGCGTGTAAGGGTCTTTCCGGTTTGAGGGGAACTCTGCTACCGCCTGCTCCCCTCCCGGGATGCAGTCCACAACCTCTTTCCGTGAGCAGCAGTAAAGCTGCATGCAGATTTTGATTTGTGATTTCGGATTTTTTGCCAGCCGGATCATCTTTGCGATTTCGGATTTTTCCTCCTTGGTCAGCACTCGGTAATCACCCCCAGCCAGACAGCCATGGCCGCGAAAAGCACTCGGCCCATAAGCCCCAGGGGAAACGCAATCGCTACGCCGATCAGCCCCGACGCTATGTACTTGCAAACAACGCCAGAAAAAGATAAAATGAGGTTGGGTTCTTTTGCCTGCCGCTTTCCGTGCGTCACCACGGAGGCGGCTTTTTCTTTTTCCATTCCAATCACCTGCCTGTCACCATGTATCGGGCCAACCTGCGCAGCGTTGTCCTGCGGAAGGTCCTGCCCCCTTTGATTTCTTCCTGCCAGATGGGCAGCACATTCAAACTCTTTGCCGAACGCCCCGTCACTTTGGAAACCTCGTTCAGCGTCGGCCATTCTTTCAGACCCAACTGCCGCAGATCATTCATTTGAAGTTCCACTTCCGGATTATTCGTCATTTTGGGGCCACCTCCTTCAAGTCCCAATTATTACTCTGCCAATCTGCTATGCTTATTTCATCAACTGTTCGACAGTGACACCAAAGTATTCCGACAGTTTCAGGATACTTTGCGTATCGGGTAAGTTCTTACCGTCCGCCCAGTTGCAAGCAGTCTGGGGCGAAATCTCCAGGTCTTGCGAAAGGCGGTACCTCGTCAAGTTGCGCTTCTCCATAAGACTCCGCAAATTGTCTGCAAACATTTTTTCACCTCCATATTCCAGTGTGTTGACTATTCCAGTTCACTGGATTATTATATAAGTGAGGAGCTGTCGGACGGGCTGCTCCGTTATGAAAGGAGCAGAACATGATTTAGATCATTGTTTTACTTGTTCATGCCGTAGTGGAACACGCATAGGAGCTTGTCCCTGTTGCCACCATCATTTATTACGTCACTTCGATAATTCGCAACATTATTGAAATGAATGAACGATGGCGGAAATAACAACTCACAAAATCTTGTCCGTTTAACCTCGCAGCCCGTCCGGCCGCACCTCGGTATTCCATTGGTTGGTCGCCCCTGGAATGCCTCTATTATATTCCAACACTTCGGAAATGTCAACGAATAAATTCCGATGTGTTGGAACAATAACCGGAGGTGATATTTGTGCAATTTGCCGAAAGACTACAATCTCTAATGGCGCAAAGGGGAGTATCAAATTATCGGCTATCAAAAGAAATTGGATGTTCTCCAACTACTGTCGGCTATTGGTTGACCGGTAAAAGCGCACCAACATCAGAGTACGTTCAAACACTTGCCGGATACTTTGGTGTCAGCACAGACTATTTAATGGGATCAGACGATACCGACACAGCAGAGAATGATGAAATGGCCGAACTGCTGGAAGAAATACGCAAAAATCCGGAATTGCGCACTTTGTTTTCTATTTCAAAGCGTGCAACTCCGGAGGAAGTCAGACAGTATATTCGATTGATAAAAGCATTACGCGGAGAGGAATAGCGTCATGGGTGAAGTGTTTGTGCGCCTGCGTGATATGCCGATCAAAATCAATGGCATGACAATTATGGATGAAGACGGAAACTATAATGTCTATATCAATAGCCGTCTGGACTGTGATAACCAGCGCAAGGCATACGAGCATGAGCTTGAACACATTCACCGGGACGATTTCTATAATTCCCTGTCCATCCAGGAAGCAGAGGATTTATAAAGGAGAATAAAAATGGATATAGTTGTATTTTTTGTTGTAGGTTTTTTGGCTTATCTGTTGGGTGTTTTTGGATTTGCTCAAATTATTGGAAGTTTGCAAAATGTAAAAAGACGTGGGATTGGAATGACGCTGTACACAATTTGTGTATGGGTTATTATTTTGGGAATCGGATGGTTTATAAGGTATAGTGTTGTGCCAGATCAAAGTTTCGCATATTATCTTGGAACCGGAATTTCTTTTGTTCAAATTTTGTTTTCTGGTAAAATTCAATAACAACATGTCATTAAATGGTGTATAATAGAATAAAAAAAGCGCCCCCGGGCGGATACCGGGGACGCCGTAGATCACAGCCCGAAGGCCGCAGACCCAACATCTGCATTATATCATCTTCGGGCACACAATGCAACCGGAGGTGCTATTATGGGGCGAAAATTGACAGACGGCCTCACGTTGAAGCCGAACGGAACCTATGAACTGATCCGCCGTATTGATGGGAAACGGAAATCATTTTCCAGCAAAACCCCCAGGGAAGTCTGGGAAAAGTATAACGCTTATCTTCGGGCCAGCGATGCTGAACGGGATGAAATCAAGCGCGGTAAAATGTTCTCGGATGTGGCAAAGGAATGGTGGGCAAATAAGGAATCCGAAATTGCTTATGGTTCCAGGCGCACTTATAAATCCGCAATGAAACGTGCCGTTGATGCGCTTGGTCAATGCCGGATCACGTCTATCACTCCTGAGCAATGCAATTCTTTTATTCAAGGACTGAATTTTGCTAGGAAAACGGTTTCCAATCAGCTGTCAGTTCTGAACATGATTTTCAGATACTCTATTGTGCGCGGTTATGCAAAATCAAATCCGTGCCAGTATGTAGAGATCCCATCACACCTTGCACACTCTACAAGGCATCTGCTCACGCCGGAACAGCTGCAGGCTGTAAAGCTGTCTGCCGGTACACCGGACAGCTTGCTTGCACAGCTGATTCTTTACACCGGCACCCGATGCGGGGAAGCCCTCGCGCTGCAGTGGAAAGACGTGGACTTTGAGAATAACCGGATCGGTATTACAAAAGCTGTTGTCCATCACGGCAACTGCCCCGAAATCGAAAAGACAAAGACGCAAGCGGGCATCCGTGTTGTGCCGCTTCTAACGCCTTTGAGAGCGCTGCTTTTGCCGCTTGTTGGAAACCCAGACGATTACATTATCGGGGGCAAAAAGCCGCTGTCTAAGAGCGCTCTGAATCGTTACTGGGAACGTTATATAAAACAGCTCAACGTGGGGCAAATTGACCGGCACCAGATCCGGCACGAATACGCCACAATGCTTTATGAAGCGGGCGTCGATGTTCTTACCGCCAAAACCATTATGGGACACACAGACATTGCCACAACGCAGCGCATTTATACTCATATCCGGGAGTGTCGCATTGACGATGCCCGGAAAAAGCTAGAGGAAATGTCAGACCGTTGGCAGACTTACAAAAATAAATACGTGCAATCGAACTTTTGAATAGAGTTCGAGTCTCGCCACTCCGACCAAAGACGAGTCCTTTTAGGACTCGTCTTTTTTATTTGTCAAATAGTTTTGAACAGTCCAGTCTCTTTTGATGTTGATTGCCATTTCTTGTAAAGCGGTGTATAATTTTGAATATAACCTTATTGTAAAGGAGTTATCTCCGATGGCTATTCCTAAATATGACGAAATGTACCAAGAATTTTTAGAAGCCCTTTCTGATGGCGAATTGCACAAAATCGGAGAGATTCGGGATACCCTTGCACGTGTGTTTAATGTTTCTGCTGAAGAACGAAAGGAACTTTTACCTAGTGGGAAACAGCCACTCTTTAATAACAGAGTGAACTGGACCTCTAGCTACTTGAAACAGGCTGGACTGATTAAAAACTCTGCACGTGGCGTATATCATATTACAGAATCCGGAAAAAGAGCGCTTGCCGCACATGTATCACAGATCGATAACAATTTCCTTATGAGTTTCGATTCGTTTAAGGAGTTCCTCTCTCGTAGTTCTCCTTCAACGACTGATTCTGATGTGGTTACATCTGTTACCAAAATCAATCATTCCTTTGCCCAGCAGCCAGGAACCTCAAGCGAATCACCTCAGGACATTCTGGATGAAGCATATAACAAAATTAAAGCCACACTGATTGAGGATGTCTTATCAGAAATCATGAAGCAGTCCCCAACATTTTTTGAACATCTCGTGGTATACTTATTGACACAGATGGGATATGGTGGCTCTCTTAAAGGCGCTGGCACAGTTACCAGGAGTACCGGGGATGAAGGAATTGACGGAATCATTCGGGAAGATAAATTAGGCTTCAATCTCATTTATATTCAAGCAAAGCGTTGGGATCGCAATAGTACCGTCGGCCGCCCCGACCTTCAAAAATTTGTCGGAGCATTAGCAGGACAAGGGGCAACAAAGGGACTATTTATTACTACTGCACAGTTTACCAAAGAGGCTGTAGAATACGCCAATAAACAGCACACAACTAAAATCATTCTAATTGACGGTATTTCTCTAGCAGAATTAATGATTGAATATAATGTTGGTGTATCTGTTGAAGCCACTTATTCTATCAAGAGAATAGATTCCGATTTTTTTGATGACAGCTTGAATTAAGATGTTTTCCGCTCAAAATATGGATCATTAGATTAGGAACACTGAATTCCACAGATCCTTTAATGCAACTCCGACCATCCCGGAGCGGACTGTGTGCCGTTCCAAAAGCCCGGGCGGGATGCCTGGGCTTTTCTCGTATTCCAACGTCGGGATAGAAATCTTTTACAGGCAGCCGGGAATATTGAAATATCCGCCCCCTGCCGTCCCGCCCGTCACCGCCCCCATTGCACCGGAGCAGTCGGCTTGTAAAGCTTTGCTGTCCCCTCTTCTCCGTCACCCGGTCCGGCCGCGTCTGTCCGGCGCGTTTTCCGGGCCTGCCTTATCAAGGAGGTCGCTTCTTATGATCCTTTACTTTTCCGGAACCGGCAACAGCCGCTACTGCGCCCGCCTGCTGGGAGAAGCCCTGCAGGACGAATGTGTGGACGCCTTTCACTATATCCGCGACGGAATCGCGGGAGAGTTTGCCTCCCGCAAACCGTGGGTCTTTGTCTGCCCTACCTACTGCTGGCAGATTCCCCGCGTCTTTGCCGACTTTATTCGCAGCGCACATTTTTCCGGCAGCCGGGATGCCTATTTCGTCATGACCTGCGGCGGTGAGGTAGGAAATGCCCCCGCCGCCAACCGCACCCTTTGTGCGGAAAAAGCCCTGACCTGCCGCGGCACCTTCTCCATTGTAATGCCGGACAACTATATTGTCCTCTTCCCTGCGCCCACACAGGAGGAAACACAGAAGCTTCTGGCTGCCGCTCCCGCCGCCGTCCGGGCCTGTGCCGACCGCATCCTGGCCGGGCAGAATGCACCCGAGCATACCGCAGGCTTTGCCGACAAGCTCAAATCCGGCATGGTCAACACCCTGTTCTACCGGTTCAACATGCAGCCCAAACGCTTTACCGTGTCCGATGCCTGCGTCTCCTGCGGCAAATGCGAGAAGGTCTGCCCTCTTGGCAACATCCATATGCAGGACGGCAGGCCGGTCTGGGGCAACCACTGCACCCACTGCATGGCCTGCCTCAGCGGCTGCCCTGCCGAGGCCATTGAGTACGGCAAATCCACCCGCGGCAAGGCACGTTACCAGTGCCCCGCCGGGCAGGACTGATCTGCAATGACAAGGACAGCGTTCCTCCTGTCCCCTGTGCGGCTGGAAGAACGCCGTCTTTTTGCCGGTGAGCAGCTGTTTGCCGGCTCGCTCCGAAACTGTTTGTCGTGGAGCGAGCCGAGGCAGCGAAGAATTTTTTTCCTGAAAATTTTCGAGAAATCGCCAAATGATCCTGTTTCCGGCTTGCGTCACAGGCCGGAATACGGTAAATTTAGAAATTGTGGGTCTGCGCCGGAACCGGTCATTCCTTTCCCCCTCAGATCCGCCTTATCCGCTGAAACATTCTCCCACAGAAAGGAAAGCATATTCTTATGAATGCTGTACTGAATATCCTGCGCGGTATCGTCATCGGCATCGCCAACGTCATTCCCGGCGTATCAGGCGGCACCATGGCAGTGTCCATGGGCATCTACGACAAGCTCATCAGCGCTGTCACCGGCCTGTTCAAGCATTTCAAAGACAGCCTGAAACTGCTCATCCCCCTGGGCATCGGCATGGTCATCGGCATCGTGGGCTTCGGCTTTTTGCTGGAATACCTGCTGGCCAACCACGTGCTGGCTACCTGCCTGACCTTTGTGGGCCTGATCCTGGGCGGTCTGCCCATCCTGTGGCTCAGCCTGCAGCGCAACCTGAAAAAGGCTCCCGGCCGTCACATCGGCGCCAGTGAGGTCATCTGCTTCCTGGTCCTGCTGGCCATCGGCATCGGCCTGCCCCTGCTGCAGGGCTCCGAGGGCGCCATCAAAACCCTCTCGATAGACTTCGGCACCATCATCATCCTCTTCCTGCTGGGCCTGATTGCCAGCGCCACCATGGTCATTCCCGGTGTTTCCGGCAGCATGGTCCTGATGGTTCTGGGCTATTACAGCACCATCCTCTCCCTGGTCACCGGCACCGTTACCATGCTCAAGGATCTGGACTTCGGCGGCGTCATTCACAACTGCCTGCTGCTGGTTCCCTTCGCCATCGGCGTGGTGCTGGGCATCTTCCTTATCGCCAAAATCATTGAATATCTCTTCAACCGCTTCCCCTGCCAGACCTATGCGGCCATCATCGGCCTCATCGTCTCCTCCCCCTTTGCCATCCTTTACTCTGCCGACGCACTCAGCGGCTTCTCCGTCCCCGAGCTCATCGTCGGCCTGGTGCTGGCGGCTCTGGGCGCCTGGGTCACCTGGCTCATGGGTTCCAAGGAGGAAGGCTGACAGCCTCTTCCCTGCCCCTTTCCTCTTACATGCAAAAAAGAAGCAGCCCCGCGGGGCTGCTTCTTTTTTTGCAGAATGTGCAGCGCTCAGGCAAAGAGCCGGTCGGCCAGCCGCTTCATGGGCTTGTTGACCTGACGGGCGGTCATGCCCACCAGAATGGCTGCGGCCACGGTGCCTTCCCGCACCCCTTCCAGGGTATGGAGAAACACCAGCGACAGCACCGAAGCGATCACCACCAGGGTGACATCAAAGCCAATTTTGGCGTTGCCAAACTTGACCGGGAACACCTTGCAGACGGCCAGAACCATGCCCTCGCCCGCCAGGGTGACCACGTTTGCGGTGACCTCCATACTGACGCCGATCCCCACCAGCAGGATCCCCACTGCACACAGCAGCCACTGTTCCAGATAGCTTCCCGCCGAAACGCCGTCCAGTGCCCAGACGGCAAAATCGGTGAGGGAGCCGAAAACCAGGGCCACCGGCAGCTGCATAAGCTGGATGAGTTCATATCTTTTGCGCAGCAGCAGAATCTGGAGCAAAATCAGGGTGACATGCAGCATGATGGTGGTGGTGCCCACTGTAAAAGGAATCAGGCGGCTGAGCACATAGGGCAGGCTGGAGATGGGGGAAGTTCCCAGCCCTGCCTTGATGGAAAACGCCACCCCGAAGGCCATGACGGCCAGCCCCATGCAGAGCATCAGATACCGTTTGACCAGATTGACAGCCTTTGTTTGCATTTGGTTTCATTCCTCTTTTCCGTCCGCCGCCACGGTGCGGCAGACCCGTTCCAGCAATGCGCAGAGCTGTGCCGTTTCCTTTGCCGAGAGACCTCTGACTGCATCCCGGTCCACATGGTCAAAGATTGCCTGCATCCGTTCGCCCTGTTCTTTGCCCTTGGGGGTCAGCGTCACAAAGAGAGAGCGGCGGTTGTCCTCATGCCGGGTGCGGCAGACCAGTCCGTCCCGCTCCATCCGCGTCAGAATGCTGCCCACCGTGGCAGGCTCGATCTCACAGCGGGCTGCAATGGATTTCTGGTTGATCTCTCCGCACTCCATCAGGCATTCGAGGATTTTGGGCTGTCCCAGGGAAAGTCCAAGATCCCCAGCCTCGTTCAGAATGCGCCGGTTGACATTGGAATGGGCTTTCATCAGGAGATAATGCAGCGATTCCATGAATTACTCCTTTGGTAAGTATTCTTACAATAACAACACTTATTGTATCTCATTGCTCGGCAAAATCAAGAGGCATTGTGCACAAGCCTGGACAAAGCCGGCCCGTATCCGGTACAGCAAGTTGTGTTTGCCGTCCCCGCCTTTCCCGGGCGAGGAGAAATATGCTATAATTCAGACAGGTTTTATGCCGCTTTCCGGCGGGCTGGCGCGCGGTCCTTCGCCCCGCGCTCCCCGCCCATATCATTGCAGAAGGGAGGGCCTTGCCATGGTTTTGGAGCACCTCTGTCCGCCGTTTTCTGCCGCACGCCTGACCCGGGCCGATCTGCCGGACATCTACCGCCTGTGCCTGGGCAATCCCCAGTACTACCGCTATTGCCCGCCTGCTCCCACTCCCGACAGCATCCGTGCGGATCTTGCAGCCCTGCCTCCCGGGGTCGATGCTTGCTGCAAGTATTTCATCGGTTTCCGGCGGGAGGGCGCCCTGATCGCCGTGGCGGATCTGATCCTGGGATACCCGGATGCTGCCACCGCCTACATCGGGCTGTTCATGGTGGATGCCGCGGTCCAGGGGCAGGGCATCGGCTCCCGGATCTTCTCCGGGCTGGCAGATGCCCTCCGCCAGGAGGGATTTGCCCGGGTCCGCCTTGCCTGCATGCAGGGCAACCGTCAGAGCGAAGGATTCTGGCGGCATAACGGCTTTCTGCCCACCGGAGAGGTCCGTGAGACGGCCCACGGTACCGCCCTGCTTATGCAGCGGGCGCTGCATCCATTGACTGAACGGAGAAAAATGCCATGACTCAGGCTTCTGAAGAGATCCGGACAAGACTGTTTGCCCTGCAGGACAGGGAGTATCAGGCGTTCAACGCCAAACTGCTGCCCACCCTTCCTTCTGAGAAGATCATCGGGGTGCGGATGCCGCTGCTGCGCAAGCTGGCTGCCGAATACCGCGGCACCGAAACCGCCGCAGCGTTTCTTTCCGACCTGCCCCACCAGTATTGCGAGGAAAACCATCTCCACGGCCTTTTGATCTGCGGCCTGCGCGGTTATGACGAGACGGTAGCCGCGCTGGAGGATTTCCTGCCCTGCGTGGACAACTGGGCCACCTGTGACCTGCTGAGTCCCCGCGCCTTCCGCAGCCATCCCGACGCCCTGCCGGGGCAGATCCGCCTCTGGCTGGACAGCGGCAGGACTTACACCATCCGCTTCGCCCTGGGAATGCTGATGCAGTTCTATCTGGACGACCACTTTGACCCGCAATGGCTGGACTGGGCTGCAGCGGTACAAAGCGAGGAATACTACGTCAACATGATGGTGGCCTGGTATTTTGCCACGGCACTGGCCAAGCAGCCGGAGGCCACCCTGCCGGTCCTTGAAACAAACCGCCTTTCCCCCTGGGTCCACAACAAGACCATTCAGAAGGCCATCGAGAGCTACCGCATCTCTCCTGAGCAGAAAGCCTATCTGCGCACGCTGCGCCGCAAGACCGCCGGAACGGCCGTGCCGAAGGGCCGCTGAACCGCCTGTCCGCCATAAATCCACACAGAAACAGCCGCGAAACCTTTTCCGGGGACCATTCCCCAAGGTTCCGCGGCTGTTGTATTGTTCGGAATCCTGTTTTACCCGCAGGTGTTGGCCCGCAGGGCGTCGATCATATCCATGACTGCCAGCGTACGGCGGCGTGCCTGTGCCTCGGCCTGACGGTCCTGTTCAGCCAGGATGCGGGCGAAGGCGGCAAACTCGTAGGCCATGCGGTGGCGGTCTGCCCGGGGGGCGTCGGTGCGAACGCCCCCGTTACGATGGGAGCGGGTGATGCTGTACACCTCTTCCAGCGCATTGGTGCCGCCGTGCAGCACAAGACGGCCCTCAGTCCCCTGGATGACGCAGCCGCACTCCCCGTCCGAGTCCTTGGCGGCCAGGCAGGCGGCCGCAAATTCCGGATACTGCAGCACAGCAAGTCCTGCCGTGTCGATACCCTCCCGTCCCCGGGTGGGATGGTAGGTGCACTGCACCGGGCTGCCCAGCAGCCCCCAGAGATAGTGGAGGTTGTAGACATTCATGTCATACAGCGCGCCGCCTGCACAGGCAGGGTCAAAGGTGGTGTTCCAGATGCCCTGAAGGTAATCGTCGTAGCGGCGGCTGCGGGCACAGAAGCTGGCCATGGCCCCGCGCACCGGACCGATGGCGTCCAGCTGCTCCTGCAAAAAGCGGTAGGCCGGCAGATAGGGCGTGGTGATGGCCTCCAAAAGAAAGACCTGCTTCTCGTCGGCCAGAGCAAAGAGGGCGCGGGCCTCGGCGACAGTGGGGGTGAAGGGCTTTTCCAGAATGACCGAATACCCCGCCTCCATCACCCGCCGGGCAGTGTCGTAGTGAAGATGATTGGCCGTGCCGATATAGACCGCGTCAAAACCGCCCGCGGCCAGCAGCTCGGCTTCGTCGGTGTAAAGGTTGGGAATACCGTACTGCGCCGCCCACTGTTCCGCTTTGGGGCGGCTCTGAGGGCGGCAGCAGAGGGCACAGACCGAGAGCTCGGGCATCTCGTCCAGATGCTGCAAAAACTCCGCCACAATGCGGCTGGTGGAGATCACCGCCAGCTTCATCCGCTTGTCCATGGGGGCTCCTTTCTGTCCGGAAGGGACGCTGTAAACTCAGATCACGCCGAAGTGTTCCAGCGCCCGGGCAACGCCGTCCGCGTCCACATCGGCGGTCACATAGTCTGCCACCTGTTTGACATCGTCGGTGGCGTTGCCCATGGCAACGCCCACCCCCGCATAGCGCAGCATATCGATATCGTTGCCGCCGTCACCAAAGGCCATGGATTCCTCCTGACGGATGCCGTAGCGCTCCAGCGTCTTTTGCAGACCCACCGGCTTGCCGCCGTCGGCGGGAATGATGTCGGTGAAGTAGGGGTTCCAGCGCGCGGCCTTGCAGCCGGGCAGATGCTCCAGCAGGGCAGCCTCCTGCTCTCTGGGCAGGAAAGCACTGAGCTGATAGGTGGTGTGGGTCAGCGAGCGGGCCGGGTCGTCGGTGGGTTCCATGCGGGCGGTGCCGCCCAGCATCTCGTACAGATCCACCACCGGCTGGGTGATGCGGTTGATATAGACATAATCCAGCTCCACAAAGCTGCAGCTCAGCCCCGTCTCCTCCAGATAGGGCAGCAGCATGTGCAGCGAATCGGTGGGGATATGTTCCCGGTGATAGACCCCCTGGGCGTCGTAGCAGTACTGGCCGTTCATGACAACATAGCCGTCAAACTCAAAATCCACCAGGTCCTTGAGGAACTTCATCTGCACCGGCGGACGGCCGCTGGCAATGAACACCTTGACGCCCCGCTCCCGCATGCGGCACAGCGCCTGCTTGGCCGAGTCGGGAATGCGGTGGGTGTGAAAGCTGACCAGGGTTCCGTCAATGTCAAAAAATACTGCCTTGATCATGTCAATCCTTTCTCCGGCAGGAAGGCGCCGGACTTACTCCTTTTTGAGGTTGCGGCCCATCAGCGAAGCCACCGCGTCCCGCGCGGCCAGCTTGCCCGACAGAATGGCATCCACCACATCCACAATGGGCATTTCCACCTTGTACTTTTTCTCCAGGCGTTTGGCCGCGGGCAGGGCGTTGATGCCCTCCACCACCTGGCCCACCTCCGCCTTGGCATCCTCGGCGGACATGCCATGGCCGATGAGCATTCCGGCGTGCAGGTTGCGGCTGTGCATGCTGGTGCATGTGACGATCAGATCCCCCATGCCGGACAGGCCTGCAAAGGTCTCGGCACGGCAGCCCATGGCCATCCCCAGACGGCTGAGCTCGGCATTGCCCCGGGTGATGAGTGCGGCCTTGGCGTTGTCGCCGTAGCCCAGGCCCATGGCAATGCCCACCGACAGGGCAATGACATTCTTGATGGCGCCGCCCAGCTCGGTGCCCAGGCGATCGGTGTTGGTGTAGACGCGGAAGTTCTGGTTATTGAAGATCTTCTGCACTTCCTTAGCGTCCTGCTCCGCCTTGGCTGCCGCCACAATGAGGGTGGGCAGGTCCCGGGCAACTTCCTCCGCATGGGTGGGGCCGGACAGAGCCACCACACGGCAGTGCTCATGGCCGGGCACGTTTTTGAGTTCATCCTCAATGACCTCGGACATGGACATGAGGGTCTTTTCCTCCATGCCCTTGGCCACATCCACGATCAGCTGGCCGTCCACAATGTATTGCGCAGCCTTTTTGGCGGTGGACCGCACAAAGACAGAGGGCACCGCAAACAGCAGCAGGTCCTTGTTCACACACAGCTCGGCCAGGTCGGCGGTGTAGTGCATCGACTCGGGCAGTTCCATGCCCGGCAGGTTGGGATGGCGGCGCGTTGCCCGCAGGTTCTTCAGTTCCTCCGGCAGTGCGCTCCACACAGTTACGTCCTTGCCGTTGACGGCCAGCATCCGCGCCAGCGCGATGCCCCAGGTGCCTGCACCCAATACTCCGACTTTTGTCATAGTTGTTTCCTCCAAGCTGCCGGGCACAGCAGATGGGCCCGGCTGTATTGTACTGGCTTATTTGTGCCCTAAAAAACGTTCCCAAAACGTGGGCTTGATCACGGCCCGCGGTTCCACATCCACCACAAACCGCTCGTAGGCGTTGATGATGCGGGTAGGCCCGTACTGATGCTCCCGCGGGATGTTGGCGCCGTAATTCATATGGATATGCCCGTGCAGCATCAGCTGCGGCTTGTAGGCGTCCAGCAGTTCATGAAACACCGTAAACCCGCGGTGGGGCAGGTCGCTGAGATCGCCGTACCCGTGCATGGGGGCATGGGTGACCACCACATCCACCCCGCCCATCCGGTCGATCCTGCCCCGCAGGCGGCGGATGCGGGCGCGCATCTCGGCCTCGGTAAACTGCCAGGCCCCCTTGCGGTAGCGGCAGCTGCCGCCCAGCCCCACAAAACGCACCCCGTTGTGGACATACACTTCATCATCGATACAGATGGCCCCGCCGGGGGGCTCCCAGTCATAGCTTTCGTCGTGATTTCCATGCACGTAGATCACCGGCATGGGCGCCATGGTGGCGAGAAACGACACGTAATGGGCGCTGAGATCGCCGCAGCAGACGATCATGTCAATGTCTGCAAGCTTTTCCGGCTTATAGTAATCCCACAGGGATTTGCATTCCTCGTCTGCAACCGCCAGGATTTTCATATTTCGCGATCCTCCTCCGGCAGGGAATCCCGATGGATGCCCTGGACCCGGTACATCGGCTTGGATGCCTCGGTCAGCTCCTCATAGGCGGGAATGTGGCCTTCCACCGCATCGCACAGCCAGTCCATATGCAGGATCTGCTCCGGCGAGAATCCCCGCAGCCCCTCATTTTTCAGGCTGCCGTCCTGTGCAACAATGTGGCAGGCAAAGGGATCGATGCTGCCCGACATAATGCCCGACCGCAGCAGAGACGCCAGGCGGCGCAGGTCATGGGGCAGTTCCCGGCTGAGCAGCACGTCGATGACGCCGCTGTTCATCCCCCACCAGTAGTTGATGACGCTGCCGTCGGCACCGGATTTATCGCGGTTCCAGCTTCCGTTCAGCACGCTGCGCACCACATGTTCGTAAAACTGACCCCAGTGCCAGAAGGGTGAGGCCAGGTCCTGAAGCACTCCGCCCGGGCGGATCTGGAAAATGCCGAACTCCCGGCTGGGGCGCCCGGGTGCGGGGGTGTCCCTGCCGGAAACCACCGTAATGCCCCGCGCCGCAAACACCTTGAGAGGATCGCCGGGCAGGCAGGTCCACTGCAGGTCAATTTTGACCCGGGGGTTGACCATCCTTGCGCCAAGGGCAAAGGCATTGATATCGGCAGGCACACCCAGCATGGGATAGTTGGCCACAAATCCCACCCGGTCATTGGCCGCCATGGCGCCCGCAATGGCACCGGTGATGAACTTTGCCTCATAGATCCGGCTGTAATAGGTGCGGATGCTGGCATAGGGCAGGTCCATGGAACAGTTGAGGATACGCACCTCGGGGTGGCGCACCGCTGCCCGCAAACTGGCCCCGGCCAGCTGAGGCGAGGTGGTAAAGACAATGTCCGCCCCCTCGCTGATGGCCTGTTCCACCAGCTGCTCGGCGTTTTTGCCGGGCACTGCACCGTTGTAGGCCGCTGTCTCCACCTTGCCTTCAAACACCTGGTCCAGCTGGGTGCGGCCGAACTCATGGGAGTTGGTCCAGGTACTGGTGGCAGGGGTACGCTCGTTGACAAAAGCCACCCGGAGATGGGTGGGCGCCGCGTTCCGGATGCCGGGCAGGATACGCGCCAGCAGCGGCGTTTCCTCCGGTTCTGCCGGTTTGGTGCTGAGCTTGACCGAGTCCGGCCGTTCCAGCGCCAGAACATCATCCCATACAGCGTCCAGGCATTTGGCGATCTCCGCGGGAGTTTTGTCCAGCATTTCCCGGTAGCCATAGACCTTCAGCAGTACCAGCATCACGTCGCCGGTGGTCAGGCGCATCCGGCCGGCTCCCCGGGCCTCATAGGCCTTTTTGACCCAGTTATAGAGCGAGCGGACATCGGTACGGTCGTCATCGGTCCACTTTTCCCCGGGCTTTTTGCCCATGATCGCCTGCAGGCGGCCATAACCGCCCTCCTGGGTCAGCTGCAGGTAATAGATCTTGCTCAGGCCGTAAAAGTCCATGAACTCGTAGTAGCTGCGGATCCGAGGACGATCGGCATACTGCGGCACCATGCGGATGACATTGGCCGAGATACTGTCGGCATCGAAGTATTTCAGCACGCTGACCCGCTTGTTGCCCTCCTGCACGTAGAAACGGCCCAGGTATTCGTAGCAGCGGATGGGATCGCGGATGCCCTCCTCCAGATGTGCCTGACAAAGGTTGATCCATTTGGAGGCAAACTCGGTATCAATATTCAGCAGCGGCATAAAGTTACTGGCAAATGCCGCTGTACGTCCCGCCGTTTTGGTGCCCACCACCTGGTCCAGCGGGATCTCGATCAGACCCATGGGCAGCTGGGACTCCACATCGGCGTTTTCCAGAATATCATCCAGTACGGGCAGGTAGGGATACCGCCCCGCCGACATAGCTTCCCGATACTCTTTGAGACCCCGCTTTTGCGCATAGGTGTACTCTTCCATTACTTCTTTCCGGTTCATTATACCGCCCCCTTGTCACTCCCACAGACACTGCTAAGAAAAGGACCCCCGCGAGAGGACGCGGAGGTCTTGTAGGGATCTTACTTGCCGACCTTTTCCTTCAGACGGCCGCTCGCCTTGAAACCAGGAATCGCAGTGGGCTCCAGCTGGCTGGCAACTTTGGTCTTGGGGTTGGTGAAACTCTTGGTACGGCGCTGGCGCATTTCAAAACGGCCAAAGCCTGCAATGGTGACCTTCTCGCCCTGTTTCAGTGTTTCACCGATCGTATCAAAAATACCGTCCATAATGGTTTCGACCTCTGCGGCCGAAATGCCGGTGCTTCCCGCAACTTTGGTAATCAACTGAGATCTTGTCATAAACTTTCTTTGCTCCCTAATCCATCTATGATCCTGCGCTTCGCGCAGACAGGCCGCCGGCCGGTCCCATTACAGGGACGGCCGGCAGCACTGCGAATTAACGTAATCAATTATAGAAAAATAAACCCATGTAGGCAAGCATTTTTTTGAAAAAACAAAGGTGCCTGCCAAAAAATCGTCATTTCCGATAAAAACCGGGTTCACAGGAGCGGGGATTTCTGTATATTGTCTGCTCGACCTCAGGATTTTTTGCGATGCAGCGTACTGATATCAATCAATTCACTGCGGCTGACATCGTGGTCGCCACGCAGGGTATCCACCAGCACGCGGGCGGTATCCAGCGCCGTAATGCAGGGGATGGACAGTTCGGTGGCCTTGCGGCGGAACTTGACCGAATCCCGGTGGGGATCACGGCCATGGGGGCTGGTGGAGATGATGTAATCCACCAGTCCGCTTTCCAGCAGATCGATGACGTTGGGGCGCTCCCCGCTCATCTGGCGGACGACGCTGCAGGGGATCATCTGGCTGTTGAAGTAGCGGGCCGTCTCGGCGGTGCCGTAGATCTTGTAGCCGTAATCGTGCAGCTTCCAGGCCAGCTCGGCGGCCTCAGGCTTGTCGCTGTCCTTCACCGAGATGATGACGCAGGAACCGGGGCCGGGGACCTTGAACTGGTATCCCGCACCCACCAGGCCTTTGAGCATAGCCTCGTGGAAGGTGGGGGCAATGCCCAGCACCTCGCCGGTGGACTTCATTTCGGGGCCCAGCATGGTATCCACGCCGTGCAGTTTCAGGAAGCTGTACACCGGCACCTTGACCGCGTAGTAGGGGCTCTTGCCGCCCCGCCACAGACCGGTGCCGTAGCCCATATCCTTGAGCTTTTCACCCAGGGTGCAGCGGACCGCAAGATCCACCATGGGCACGCCGGTGACCTTGCTGATATAGGGCACCGTGCGGGAGGAACGGGGGTTGACCTCGATGACGTAGACCTTGCCGTCCTGCACCGCGTACTGGACGTTGACCAGACCCACGACCTTCAGCTCCCGGGCAAAACGTCCGGTGTAATCCACCAAAGTGTCAATGACCTTCTGGGGGAAGTCGTAGGGCGGGTAGACGCAGATGGAGTCGCCGGAATGGACGCCAGTACGCTCGATCTGCTCCATGATGCCGGGGACCAGGTAGTCCTCGCCGTCACAGATGGCATCCACCTCACACTCGGTGCCGTAGATGTACTTGTCCATCAGCACGGGGTGGGACATATCCACATGGGCGGTGATGACGCCCATATACTCGATGACGTCGGCGGAGTTGTAGGCCACGATCATATTCTGACCGCCCAGCACGTAGGAAGGACGCATGAGAACGGGATAGCCCACCTCCTGAGCTGCCTTGAGGGCCTCGTCCAGGGTATAGACGGTGCGGCCCTCGGGACGAGGAATGCCGCAGCGCTCCAGCAGTTCGTCAAAGCGCTCCCGGTCCTCGGCCTCGTCGATGGCGTCGGCAGGAGTGCCCAGGATGGGCAGGCCCACTTCATCCATGTGCTTGGCCAGTTTGATGGCGGTCTGACCGCCGAACTGCACCAGGCAGGCGTCGGGCTTCTCAGTGGCGATGACGTTGTCCACGCTCTCGGGGTTGAGGGGATCAAAGTAGAGGCGGTCGCCGGTATCGAAGTCGGTGGAGACGGTCTCGGGGTTGTTGTTGACCAGAATGGCCTCGCAGCCGTGCTTTTTCAGCGTCCAGACCGCATGGACCGAGCAGTAGTCGAACTCAATGCCCTGACCGATGCGGATGGGACCGGAACCGAAGACCAGGACCTTCTTCTTTTTGGGGTCACTGTGCTCGGCAATGAACTGGGCGGACTCGTTGTCCCCGTCGCAGGTGGAGTAGAAGTAGGGGGTCTTGGCGGCAAACTCCGCGGCGCAGGTATCCACCATCTTGAAGCCGGCGCGGAAGTTCTCCACCGGCAGCTTGTCGGCGCCGGAAAGGCGCAGGATGGTCTTGTCCAGGAAGCCGTACTTCTTGGCCTCCAGGTACTTCTCTTTGGTCAGCTCGCCTTCCTTGAGGCCCAGCTCCAGATTGGCCAGATGCTGCATCTTGTCCAAAAACCACCAGTCGATCTTGGTGATGTCGTAGATGGTCTGGTGGGGCACACCCCGCTTGAGGGCCTCGTACACGCAGAAGGCGCGCTCGGAGTCCTGCACATGCAGGTGCTCGATGATGTCCTCGGTGGACATTTCCTCAAAGGCAGGCAGGGTCAGGGTGTCCATGCCCAGCTCGGTGGAGGAGACCGCCTTCATCATGGCGTGCTCGAAGTTGTTGCCGATGGCCATGACCTCGCCGGTGGCCATCATCTGGGTGCCCAGGGACTTGTCCGCGTAGACGAACTTGTCAAAGGGCCACTTGGGATATTTGACGACCACGTAGTCCAGAGCCGGCTCAAAGCAGGCGCAGGTCTCGCCGGTAACGTCGTTGGTGATCTCGTCCAAGGTGTAGCCCAGGGCGATCTTGGTGGCAACCTTGGCGATGGGATAGCCGGTGGCCTTGGAGGCCAGAGCCGAGGAACGGGACACACGGGGGTTGACCTCGATGACCGCATACTCGAAGCTGTCCGGCTTGAGGGCAAACTGGCAGTTGCAGCCGCCCTCGATGCCCAGCTCGGTGATGATGTCCAGCGCCGCGGTACGCAGCATCTGGTATTCCTTGTCGGACAGGGTCTGGCTGGGAGCCACGACGATGGAGTCGCCGGTATGGACGCCCACGGGGTCCAGGTTCTCCATGTTACATACGGTGATCACGTTGCCCTTGGCGTCGCGCATCACCTCGTACTCGATCTCTTTCCAGCCGGCGATGCACTTTTCCACCAGGATCTGATGGATGGGAGACAGGCGCAGGCCGTTGGTGGCGATCTCATGCAGCTTTTCCCGGTCCTCGCAGATACCGCCGCCGGTACCGCCCATGGTGAAGGCGGGACGGACGATGACGGGGTAGCCGATGACCTCGGCAAAGTCCAGGGCGTCGTCCAGGTCCTCCACCACCTTGGAGGGGATGATGGGCTGGTGCAGCTTTTCCATGGTGTCTTTGAAAAGCTGACGGTCCTCGGCACGGTCGATGGTGTCGGGACGGCAGGCCAGCAGCCGGACGCCGGAGCGGTCCAGGTAGCCGGAGCGGGCCAGCTCCATGGAGAGGTTCAGACCCATCTGGCCGCCCAGATTGGGCAGGATGGCGTCGGGCTTTTCCTTCTCGATGACCTTTTCAATGACCTCGGCGGTCAGGGGCTCGATATAGACATGGTCGGCGATGTCGGGGTCGGTCATGATGGTGGCGGGGTTGGAGTTGACCAGCACCGTCTCGATGCCCTCGCTCTTGAGAGCGCGGCAGGCCTGGGTGCCGGAATAGTCGAACTCGGCCGCCTGGCCGATGATGATGGGGCCGGAGCCAATGACCAGAACCTTTTTAATACTGGGATCCTTCGGCATTTCACTGGTCTCCTTTCGCTTGTTTCATCCGCCCGACAAAGCGGTCGAACAGGAATTCGGTATCCTTGGGGCCGCCGTTGGCCTCGGGGTGGAACTGCACGGTGAAGCAGTTCCATTTGGTATAGACAACGCCCTCGCAGGTCTTGTCGTTGGCGTTGACATGGCTGACCACGCCCACCTCGGCGGGCAGGGTCTCGCCCATGACGGCATAGCCATGGTTCTGGCTGGTGATGAAGGTGCGGCCGGTCTCAAACTCGGTAACGGGCTGGTTGGCGCCGCGGTGGCCGTACTTGAGCTTGCAGGTCTGGGCCCCCGCCGCCAGGGCGGTGAGCTGATGGCCCAGGCAGATGCCGAAGGCCGGGATGCCGGTGTCCAGCATCTCGCCGATGTTTTTGATGATCTCCACGTTCTCGGCAGGGTCGCCGGGGCCGTTGGACAGCATGAGTCCATCGGCCTTCAGGGCAGCGAGATCCGCAGCGGTGGCCGTGCCGGGCAGCACCGTCACACGGCAGCCGCGCTTGCACAGGCAGCGCACGATGTTATTCTTGCAGCCCAGGTCCAGCAGCGCCACATGCAGGGGCTGCCCCCCTTCCGCCACGCCGGCGGTGGGCTCATAGGTCTCGGGCTCCTTGCAGGTGACGGTGGCGACAGCCTGGGTCACGGCGTAGGGCTTGATCTCGGCCATCAGGGCCGCCAGCTTTTCGGCGTCGGTATTGGGGTCAAACTCAGTGGTGATGGCACCGTTCATGACGCCGCTTTCCCGCAGGGTGCGGGTCAGGTGGCGGGTGTCGATGCCCTCAATGCCGATGATGCCGTTCTGCTTCAAAAACTCGTCCAGCGTCATCTCGCTGCGGAAGTTGCTGGGCGTGGTGCAGGCTTCGCGCACAATGTAGCCCTTGGCCCAGATGCGGCCGCTCTCCTTATCTTCGCTGTTCATGCCGTAGTTGCCGATCAGCGGATAGGTCTGGGTGATGATCTGGCCGTAGTAGCTGGGGTCGGTCAGAGTTTCCTCAAAACCCACCATGCCGGTGGCGAACACGACCTCGCCCACCGTGGTACCGGGGCAGCCGATGCTTTTGCCAGCAAAGACCATCCCGTTTGCCAAAACAAGATATGCGTTCATGTTACCTTTCCTTCCAAAATACCGTGCAATATCCGGATTCCCTCTGTGTTGGCGGCAGACCTTACAGCGTCTGCTTGGCCTGTTCCTTCATTTTGCGGCTGCCCAGATGGACCAGGGGGAGCTTGCCCTCCTTGCAGATGGGGCATTCCTCCGGCAGGTAGTTGGGCAGGTCCAGCTTGAGGGCGCTGGCCAGGATGGGAATGGGAGAGGGCGCCTCGGCGCGGGTGCGGTCGACGACGCAGACGATGCCCAGGCACTCGCAGCCGGCGGCTTCGATGACCTTCTTGGTCTCCAGGCTGGAGATGCCGGTGGTGACCACGTCCTCGGCGATGATGCACTTCTCACCCGGATGCAGCGCAAAGCGCTTGAGGGTCATGACGTTGTCCACACGCTCGGTGAAGATGGCCCGCTTGCCCAGCTGGCGGCCCAGCTCATAGGCATAGACGATGCCGCCCATGGCAGGTCCCACGATGACATCCACATCGGTGTCCTTCAGCTGCTCCGCCACAGAGGCCATGACCTCGGCGCACTTGTCGGGGTACTGCTGCAAAAAGGCCATCTGGCAGTAAGCGCCGGAATGACGGCCGCTGGAAAGCAGGAAGTGACCTTCCAGAAACGCTTCGCACTCTTTCAGAATTTCTTTGTTATCTCTCGCCATAATAATTCCCTCCATACCGCTGTTCCATTGTTGGTCCTATCTTAACACAACCCGCATATACTTGCAAGTTATTCATGAGTTATTCAATAAATATACGTTTTATACACTGTTTATGCAATCAAACACGAGCGCAGCCGCGGATCTCGTCCAGCGTCTTGACGCCGTGGGCGTCCATCCAGGCGCCGATCTCCTTGGTGATGCGCACGCAGGCACCGGGGTCCATGAAGTTGGCGGTGCCAACCTGCACCAGCGTCGCGCCGGCCATGATGAACTCCAGGGCGTCAGCTCCGGTCAGGATGCCGCCCAGGCCCACCACGGGGATGTTCACCGCGCCCACCGCCTGCCAGACCATCCGCAGGGCGATGGGGCGCACCGCCGGGCCGGACAGGCCTGCAAAGACGTTGTCAAAGACGGGGCGGCGCTTTTCCAGATCGATGGCACAGGCCTGGAAGGTGTTGCACAGGCTGATGGCATCGGCACCGGCAGCTTCCACCGCCTTGCACATGTCGGGAATGTTCTCTGCCTGGGGACTGAGCTTGACGATGAGGGGCTTGGTGCAGCGGGCGCGCACCGCAGAGACGACGCCGGAAGCGTCGGCGCAGCGCACACCGTAGGCCAGACCGCCCTGCTTGACGTTGGGGCAGCTGATGTTCAGCTCAATGAAGTCCACATCGGTGGCGGACAGGCGCTCGGCGCCCTCGCAGTATTCCTCCACGCTGTGGCCGCCCAGGTTGGCCCAGGCGCTGGTGCCCAGCTGTTTCATCACCGGCAGCTCATGCTGGATGAAGTGGTCCACGCCGGGGTTCTGCAGGCCGATGGAGTTCATCAGGCCGGAAGGGGTCTCGTGCAGGCGCTCGCCCCGGTTGCCGGGCTGACCGTTGAGGGTCAGGCCCTTGCCGGAGATGCCGCCCAGCAGGCGCAGGTCCTCGATGGCGGCGTATTCCTCGCCGAAGCCGAAGGTGCCGGAAGCCGCGACCACGGGGCCGGCCAGAGTTTTGCCCAGAAAGTTTACATGCAGGTCACTCACAGCTCGAACACCTCCCCGGCATCAAATACAGGCCCGTCCTTGCAGACGGTCTTGGGTCCCACTTTGGTGTGGCAGGTGCAGCCCAGGCAGGCGCCCAGACCGCAGGCCATCTTGTGCTCCAGGCTGGCCTTGCAGGGGGTCCCCGCCGCCGCGCAGAGTTTGGCAACGCCGCGCATCATGACGGTGGGGCCGCAGGTCAGCACCAGGTCGTACTGTTTGGGGTCCAGCAAGTCGGTGACCAGGCCGTGATGGCCTGCCGCGCCGCTGTCGGTGGCAATGGCGATGCTGTTGCAATAGGGTTCAAAGGCATCCATGCCGTAGGGCTGGTCCCGGAAGCCCACCATCAGGTCGGGCTTGCAGCCGGCAGCGGCCAGTTCCTTGCACAGCAGCAGCAGGGGCGCGGTGCCGATGCCGCCGCCCACCACGGCCACGCGGCCTGCCGCGGCAGCCCCGGCCACATCAAAGCCGTTGCCGCAGGGGCCGGTAAGAGTCAGCGTCTGGCCCCAGGCCAGGCGGGCCAGCTTCTGGGTGCCTTCGCCCTTGATCTGATAGAGGAAGGTCAGGGTGCCCTCGACGGTGTCCACATCGTGGACGCTGATGGGGCGGGAGAGCACCGGGCTTTCGTTGGCGGCCCAGGCGCGCAGCATATAGAACTGCCCTGCCTTGGGCATGGGGCCCTCCTTGGGCAGAGCCACCGTCAGGCGGCGGATGTCGGGCATGGGAGCGCTCTGGCGCAGCACCCGGACATTACAGCTTGTTGCACTCACTCTGGATATCCTCCCTCATACGAACACATTCGTTGTAGGCGGCCTCGTCAAAGGCAACGCCGGGCTGCTTCTTCCAGGCCATCAGAATGCCGCGGCTGGAGTTGACCACGCCGCCGTTGCCCTTGTTCATGTACAGAGCAATGTCGCAGGCCTTGCCGCCCTGCGCGCCGTAGCCGGGGATCAGGAAGAAGGTGTTCTTGTAGCGGTCGCGGATCTCGGCAGCTTCCTCGCCGGTGGTGCCGCCGATGACCAGGCCCACGGAAGAGTAGCCCCGCTCGCCCATGTAGTCGGCGCCCAGCTTGGTCAGGGCATCGCCCACCATGGTGTAGACGGTGCGGCCGTCGGACAGGGTCTGATACTCAAAGTCCATGCGGCCGGGGTTGGAGGTACGGCAGAGGACAAACACACCCTTGCCCTGATCCTTGCAGTAGGGCAGATAGGGAACGATGGAGTCCAGGCCCATGTAGGGGGCCAGGGTGACGATGTCGGCCTCGAAGTCGCCGGTGAAGTGGGCCTTGGCGTACATCTCGGCGGTCTTGGCGATGTCGCCGCGCTTGATGTCGGCAATGACCGGCAGACCGGAGGCACGGGCCATCTTGAGGGTCTGCTGGTAGGCCAGCATGCCGTCCATGCCCAGGGACTCATAGTAGGCGATCTGCACCTTGTAGCAGCCCGCCACGCCCTTGGTGGCATCGATGAGGCGGCGGTTGAAGGCCACAATGTTCTCCCCCGCCGTCAGAGCGGTATCGGTCTCGGGCAGGTAAGAGATCTCGGTGTCCAGCCCCACGCAGACGGGGCCGTTCTTTGCAACGCTGTCGTACAGTTTGTCCATGTTGGTCATTGTTTTTCCAGCTCCTTTGTTCTCCTGTGTGTATCCTCAGCCCTTGAAGTCGGCGCTGCGGTAGGTCTCCTTGCCGGCCTTCAGGGTCAGCATGACCTTGCCGTACAGGCTCTGGCCGTCGTAGGGGCAGTTCTTGCTCTTGGAGTGCAGCTCGTCGGCATGCACGGTAAACATATGGTCGATGTCCACCAGCACCAGGTCGGCGTCAAAGCCGGGGATCAGCAGGCCCTTGGTGGTCAGGCCCAGCACGCCGGCAGGGCCGGCGCTCATCAGGGCGCTCAGGTGTTCCAGGGGCAGGCCGCATTCCCGGCAGAGTTTGGTGTAGCAGACGGCAAAGGCGGTCTCCAGCCCTACCATGCCCGCGGCGCCCTTTTCTTTATCCTCGGCAGTGTGGGGGGCGTGGTCGGTGCCGATGCAGCTCACCGTGCCGTTGCGGATGCCCTCCACCAGGGCGTCCACGTCGTCGGCCTTGCGGATGGGCGGGTTAACACGGTACTGCAGGCGGCTGTCGTCAAACCACAGGTGATGGGGCGTGACCTCGCAGGTGACCCGGGCGCCGCTGAACTGGGCCTGACGGATGGTGCGGATGGCCTCCTTGGTGGAGACATGGCACATGTGCAGGCGGGTGCCGTAGTACTGGGCCAGGTGGCAGTTGCGCACCGTCTCGATGTTCTCGGCCAGGCGGTAGTCCCATGGGCTGATCTCCCGGTCCTCGGCGTGGGACATGACGATGAGGCTCCGGTCGGTGGCGATGGCGAAGGCCCGCGCCATAACGGCGTTGTTCATGACGCCGTTGCCGTCCTCCGAGATGCAGCGCAGGTCGTCGGGCAGTTCCAGCAGATGATCCAGCGTCTTGCCGTCAAAGTTTTTGGTGATGGAGATTGTCTGGTTGCAGTCGCACAGGCCCACTTCCTTTGCCTTGGCCATGACCTCATGAGCGATCTCGGCACTGGAGCAGACCGGCTTGGTGTTGGGCATCAGGTTGACGTAGGTGTATCCGCCCGCTGCGGCAGCCGCACTGCCGGTGGCGATGTCCTCCTTGTATTCAAAGCCCGGCGTGCGCCAGTGGCAGTGGGTGTCAATGAAGGCGGGCATCAGGGTAAGGCCCCCGGCATCCACCACCTGCTCCCCTTCCGGGACGGGCAGGTCCACGCCGAAAGCGCGGATCTTTCCGTCGCTGATCCACACGTCGCAGCGGGTGCCGTTTACATCCTTGGCATGTTTGACGATCATCCGTATTACCTCCGTTTTGCGGCCGTTTGACGGCGTTTGGGCAAAAAAAAACTTCTCCCCGAAAGGAAAAGTCAAAACAAGACCCCGGCGAAACCAAACAGCGCCGCCATACCATTCTTCTCACCGCTGGGATAGCGGAAACGGGAAACCCACAGCATATACGGCGTCGCTCCTTTCGCTTGTTTGCCCGCGGCTTGCCTGCCGCGGCACAGATTTTATATATTCTAGCATGATGCCGCGGGCGTGTCAACACAAAACGACAGCCTGTAACAATTTCGTTTACCCCTTGCCTGCATCCTGTTTTTATGCCAAAATGAAGTACAAGACCCATATATAATAGGATATGCCTTCCAAAGGTACAGATCTTACAGAAACAGAGAAAGGCGGTGCCGCCGTTTTGCGTATTTTGGTCGTAGAGGATGAGCCGGAGCTCAACCGGCTGCTGAAGAAACGTCTGGAGCAGGCCCACTACAGTGTGGACGCCTGTCTGTCCGGCACCGATGCCCTGGACTATCTCGGTGGTGCCGAGTACGACGCTCTGGTCCTGGACGTGATGCTGCCCGGCATCAGCGGGCTTGAGGTGCTGCGCCGCATGCGGGCGAAGCATAACGCCACCCCCGTTTTGCTGCTGACCGCCCGGGGCGGCATCGAGGACCGGGTCACCGGGCTGGACGCGGGGGCGGACGACTATCTTGTCAAGCCCTTTGCCTTTGACGAGCTGCTGGCCCGGCTGCGGGTGCTTTTGCGGCGCAGCAGCGGCAGCGTCAGCGATGTGTTCACGGCGGCGGACCTGGTGGTGGACTGTTCCGCCCGAACGGTGCAGCGGGGCGGCGAGTCCATCGCCCTGTCCGCCCGGGAGTTTGATATTCTGGAATATCTCATCCGCAATCAGGGCGTCGTTTTGTCCCGGGACAAGATCTGCCGCCACATCTGGAACTATGATTATGAGGGCTCCTCCAACGTGGTGGATGTTTACATCCGCTATCTGCGCAAAAAACTGGACGATGGACACTCGCCCAAACTGATCCACACAGTGCGCGGAGCGGGCTATGTTTTGCGGGAGGAAGCATGAAACGGTTTTCCATCCAGCTGCGGGTCACTCTGTGGTTCACGGTGCTCATGGTGGCGCTGGCGGCCACCGGTCTGGTGTTCCTCTTTTATATGGGCGGGCAGTCGGCGCTGGCCGCCACCAAGGGCCGTATGACCGACATGGCCGAGGCCTCCTGGAGCGATATCCACATCCGCAGCGACGGCGCCGAAGTAGATAACGATCTGGAATATTTCCGGGAGGGCGTCTACCTCTCGGTATACGACGCCCAGGGCCTGCCGCTGTACGGTGCAGTCCCCCGCCGGTTTGACAACTCGGTGGTGTTTGCCGACTCCACCCTGCGGGAGGTCACCGACTCAGGCGGCAAATGGTATGTCTACGATGCCTGCCAGACCATTGACGGCATCAGTGTCTGGGTGCGGACGGTGGCCGCTGTGGATGAGGTGGACTCCACCATCACGGCACTGCTGCGGCTGGCAGGCATCGTCTTTCCCTTCTATATCCTGCTGGCCGCGGCGGGGGGCTACTGGCTGACCCGCCGGGCGCTTTTGCCGGTGCGGCAGATCACCCAGACCGCCCGGGAGATCGGGCAGGGCAACGACCTGTCCCGGCGCATCGCCCTGGGTCCCGGCAGGGACGACGTGCATGTGCTGGCCGACGAGTTCGACCGGATGTTCGGCCGTCTGGAAGCCGCCTTTGACAGCGAAAAGCAGTTCGTCTCCGATGCCTCCCACGAGCTGCGCACCCCCACAGCGGTCATCCTGTCCCAGTGCGAGGACGCTCTGGAGGAGGACCGCTCCCCTGCCGAGACCCGCGCCGCCCTGCGCTCCATCCAGAAGCAGGCGGAAAAGATGGCCGGCATGCTGTCCCAGCTGCTCATGCTGGCCCGGGCGGACAGCGGACGGCAGGTGCTCCACAAGGAGCCCTTTGACATGAGCAGCCTGGCCGAGGCGGTGGCGGAAGAGCAGCAGGAGCTGGCCGACGCCCGGGGCATTACGGTGAGGGCAGACATCCAGCCCGGCGTTATGGTCTGCGGCGACGAGACGCTGCTTATGCGGATGCTCATCAACCTCATGGAAAACGGCATCAAGTACGGCCGGGTGAACGGCCACCTGAACCTCACCCTCACCGCTATGGGGGATACCGTCACCGGCACTGTGGCCGACGACGGCATCGGCATTGCCCGGGAGGACCTGGACAAGATCTGGCGGCGGTTCTGGCAGGCGGACCCCTCCCACAGCGGCAAGGGGGCCGGGCTGGGACTTTCCATGGTCAAATGGATCGTGGAGGCCCACGGCGGCACCATCGCGGTGGAAAGCTTCCCTGGCCGGGGCAGCAGCTTCACCTTCACCCTGCCCCGCTGTGAGGATAATACCCGGAAAGGATGAGCTTTCATGCGCAGAAAAGACCGCGAAATCACCGACCGGCAGGAGATGCTGGACATCATGGGCCGGTGCGACGTTTGCCGGCTGGCCCTCAACGGCAGCGACGGCTACCCCTATCTGCTGCCCCTCAACTTCGGCATGGAGGAGGCGGACGGCACTTTGTACCTTTACTTTCACGGGGCGGCGGAGGGCACCAAATACGACCTGATCGCCCGGGACTGCCGCGCCTCCTTTGAGATGGACGGCGCCCACAGGATTATCACCGGTCCCGACGCCTGCGACTGGTCCATGGAATACGAGAGCGTCATCGGCTGTGGGCGCTTGGAGCGTCTTACCCCTGAGGAGGCGCCCCGGGCACTGCCCGCCCTTATGGCCCACTACGGCGGCAGCGGCCTGCCCTTCAATGAAACTTGGAAGAAGCACACCGTCATCCTCCGCCTGACGGTGGAGCGGATGACCGCCAAGGCCCAGCGCCCGGCCAAAGGCTGAGAAGTTTTCCACATTTCCACAGAATACGGCACAAAAAGCGCCCCGGCATACGGCTCAGACCGTGTCCCGGGGCATTTATCATTTTCGTGGTTATCGGGCGATCACATCACGATGCCGGAATAGCGGCAGGTGTTCCAGACGCTGATGCCCATAATAACGATCATCAGGCCGATGAACAGCTTGTCCACCGCCCGGTTGTCCATCCGGCGGCTGAAGAAACGGCCGATCATGCCGCCGCCGATGCCGCCGCAGACCATCAGCACCAGGGTGAGGATCTCAAAATCCGGGACGTTGCCCGCCACGATGGTGGTGAGCAGGTTGGTGATCTGGCTGAAGAGAATGATGTACAGGCTGTTCTGGGCTGCGGTCTTGGTCTGCATGGAGAAGAAGTAACCCAGCACCACCAGATTGATGGGGCCGCCGCCAATGCCCAGGAAGCTGGACATGATGCCCAGAGCCAGGCCGATGAGCACACTGGGGACAAGGCCCTGTACATTCAGGGTGCGGATGCCGGCCTTGCGAATGGTGTAGATCAGGGTACCCAGAGTGATGAGGAAGAGGCAGGCTGCCTGCACCGCGCCCACGGTGTTCTGGTTTTCAAAGAGGCTGCGCACCAGGGCGAAGAGCTGCTGTCCGCAGACGCCGCCGATGGCCGCGCCCACTGCCAGGTAGGTGCCGCTCTTGAGGTCCACCGAGCTGTCCTTGGCCAGCATGGATTTGCCCACCGAGTAGCAGCTCATGGAAAGCACCGTGCATCCCGACAAAAAGCTGATGGTGGAAACATCCGCCAGATGCGCCATGTCCAGCACCGGCTTGATGATGACGCCGCCGCCGATGCCGCAGATGGCACCTGCCACTGAAGCCAGCAAGCTCACAACAAAAAACAGTATCTGCTCCATTTCCTTACACTCCTAATCTCCCGAATTTCTTAATCTTTTTTATATATTAGCGCATATTTCCCCTTTCGTCCAGCGTTTTAGCGACGAATTTGACATTTTTCAAACAGCGGTCCTTGTAGGCTTTGCACAACTGGCCGGGAATTTTCTCTGTAAGCCCTTTTCTGCCCTACGGCAAGCTCTGCCGCCGACAGCAAAAAACTCCCGCCTGGGCGATGTACCGCCCGGCGGGAGTTTTGGAAAAGCAAAGGTCCGCTCTCAGTCTTTCAGGCTGTCCAGCAGGGTCTGGATGGTATCCTCCGGGCAGGGGGTGTGGTTGGGATAGCGTTCCAGCAGTTCTTGGGCGGCGGTCTGCATCAGGCAGGGCATTCCCACGGCGTCCAGCATGGAGATATCATTATAATTGTCCCCGAAGGCCATGACTTCCTCCAGCCCGATGCCCAGCTCCCGGCACATGGCGCGTACGCCGATGCCCTTGTTGGCAAAGGTGGTGTCGATCCACTTGGGCCCGGCCACCGCCGCGTTGGCCTGCCGCCAGCGGGGGACGAACCGGTCCACATAGGCATCCACACCATCTTCCAGGTAGACCGACACCTTGACGATGTCCTCGGGGATCTGTGCCGGGTCCTGAATGCTGCAATAGTGATTGCCGATAAACCGGATACGGTCGGTCATGCCCAGGCCCCGCTCCATAAGGTAGGAGGTGTTCTCTCCCGAGAGCATGACCTCCCCTTTGCCGTCGCTGTTGTTCCAGAAATCCCAGGCGATCTCCTCCGCCAGGGCCCGGGGCATGGGCGTCTTGGCCAGCACACGGTCATTCTCATACAGCACGCCGCCGTTTTCGCACAGAAAGACACAGTGCTCCGCCACCGGGGCAAACAGCTTTTTCAGGCTGGTATACTGCCGTCCGCTGGCCGGACAAAAACGGATGCCGTGGGCCGCCAGCGCCCGGATCTGGCTGAGAATTCTCTCCCCCAGAACTTTCTGGTCATACCGCAGCAGCGTGCCGTCCAGGTCACTGCATACCATTCGGATCATTGCACTTTCCCCCATATTCTGTCAAAACCTGTGTTGCATCTCTCAAATCGGTTACGATTGTATCATATTCCCCGTTCCCGCGCAAGATTTGCCCCCTTGCCAGGATGTAGTACAATGAATACAGAAAAAACTTCGGGGAAGGGATTCTGCCATGGCTCTTATCAAGGGATTCGGGGACAAGCACCCCGTGCTGGACCGTCCGGCTTTTGTGGCCGAGACTGCCGCACTCATCGGAGACGTTCACCTGTCCCCCGACAGCAGTGTCTTTTACGGGGCTGTGCTGCGGGGTGACTCGGGCAGCATCGTGATTGGGGAGGGCAGCAACATTCAGGACGGGGCTGTTCTCCACACCGGCGAGAGACAGGGGGTACACATCGGCCGCCATGTGACGGTAGGTCACTGCGCCCTCGTCCACGGCTGCACCGTGGAGGACGATGCCCTCATCGGCATGCATGCCACCGTCATGAACGGCGCGGTGATCGGCCGGGGCAGCATTGTGGCTGCCGGTGCTCTGGTGACCGAGGGGACCATCGTGCCCCCGGGCAGTGTGGTGATGGGGGTGCCGGGAAAGATTCGGGGCGCTGTTACCCCCGAGCAGCAGGCGGAGACCCGCGCCAACACCGCCGGATATGTGGACTGCGCCCGTGCCCATGCCGCCGAGCCTGTATTGAAATAAACCGGCCTTTCCTTTTTCCTGCCTTGGGGTGAAAGAGGGCTTTCGAAGGACCGGCACAAACACAAAGGCCCGTCCTTGCGGACGGGCCTTTGTGCATAGAGGGGTGGGAAAGTATATAAAGGTTAGAAGTTGTCTTTGAATATGCCTTAAGTATACTCATTTTTCTTAATATGTCAAATTCAAACCTTGTATTTTGTTTTTCTTTTTATTATAATAATGGGGCAATCGCTTAATTTTTTTCGATTTTGGCTCAAAAAAAAGCGATTCGCATTTTTTGTGAAAGAACACAACCTTCTTTTCCTTAATTTTATTTTTTTGTGCGCATTATACAAAATATCAAATGCAAGAGGTGCCATTATGGATGAGCTTGACCAAAAAATCATCCGTCTGCTGATCAAAAATGCACGTATGCCCGTCAAGGAGATTGCCGAGAACGTCAACCTGACCAGTCCCGCCGTGTCCAGCCGCATCCGCAAGCTGGAACAGGAGGGCATCATCGGCGGTTACACCGTGATCCTGCACCACCCGGGCGAAGCTGCCCGGGTGCAGGCGCTGATCTCCATCTCGGCCAACGCGGCCAGCCGGGACGATTTTCTCGCCCTGGTGGAAAGCGAGCCCCAGGTCCTGCAGTGCTGGCGGGTCACAGGCAGCTACAACTTTATCGTCAAGGTCAGCTGCGAGAGCATCGACGGGCTGGAGCATCTGCTGACTAAGATGCAGAAGATGGGGTCCACCAACACCCAGATCATTCTGAACACTCAGACCGACCGTCCGCTGATGATCTGAACCTGCCGCGCGGAGGATAAAAACCATGGAATTTTGTAACAACTGCGGTGCCCGGCTCATTCCAGGCGCCGATCACTGCCCTGCCTGCGGTGCCTCCTGTGTGCCGCCTGTCCCTCCCGTACAGCAGCCTGAGGTGACCATGCCTCAGGCAGGCCCTCAACCGGCAGGGCCGGTATATGCCCAGGCTCCCCAGCCTGCCCGGCCCACACCCCAGCCGCCGGTGCAGCCTGCACCGCCTCAGCCCGGGGCACAGGCGCCCCAGGGGCCCCGCTACTGCGCGGAGCCTCAGGAATCGGGGGAAGTCCCCTCGGTGTGGTGGTATTTCGGCATGCTGCTGCTCTTTGCTGTGCCGGTGGTGGGCCTGGTGGCCATGCTGTGCTTCTCCTTTTTGCCGGGATGCACGCCCCGGCAGCGCAATCTGGCCCGCGCCAGCCTGCTGCTGGCTCTGCTGCTGGCAGCGGTGATCGCCATCGGCATCTTCCTGTTTACACTGCTTCTGGGCAGCATACAGCAGGCAATGTTCTACTCCTACTACGGCCTTTACTGATGAGGAGGATTCCATCTTGAAAGCTAGTGTTATCATCCCCAACCTCAACGGCGCGGGCTGGCTGCGGGATTCCATCGAATCCATCTGGGCCCAGACCGAGCAGGACTTTGAGCTCATCATCATTGACAACGGCTCCACCGACGAAAGCCTGGAGATCGCCCGCAGCTATCGCGGCCGCCCCAACTATACCCTCATCGAGAACGACACAAACACCGGCTTTTCCCATGCGGTGAACCAGGGCATCGCCATCGCAAAGGGCGAGTACGCCGTGCTGTTCAACAACGACGCCTTTGCCGAGCCCGACTGGCTGGCGGAGCTCATCAAAACTGCCGACTCCGACCCCAAAATTTTCGCCGTGTCCAGTCTGATGCTGCGCTACTACGAGCCGGAACTGGCCGACGACGCCGGGGACTATGTGACCATCCTGGGCTTTGCCTGCAAGCGGGGGGACGGCCTCAAGGCCAGCCGGTACACCAAGCCCTGCCGCATTTTCTCCGCCTGCGGGGGTGCTGCGCTGTACAGAAAATCCATTTTGGATAAAATCGGCGTTTTTGACGAATTGTTTTTTGCCTACTATGAGGACGTAGACCTTTCCTGGCGGGCCAACAACTTCGGCTACAAAAACGTCTACTGCCCCACCGCCCGCTGCCGCCACATCTGCGGCGCTACCACCGGCGCGGTGCGCTACAACCCCTTCAAGAGCATCCAGAGCGGGCGCAACAGCATTCTGCTGCCCTACAAAAACCAGCCCATAGGCATGCTGGTGGTGAACTTCATCCCCATGGCGTTTGGGTATTTGCTCAAAGTGGTGATGTTCCGCCACCGGGGCTTCGGCAGTGACTACGCCAAGGGCTACGCCGAGGCAAAAATCGCCCTGCCCAAGATCGACAAGCCCAAATTTTACTGGCGCAACCTGCCCAACTATCTGTGGGTGGAGTGCAGCCTCATCGCCGGGCTGTTCCGGTACATCGTCTACCGCGTCCAGCGGGCGCTGCAAATCACCTGAGATTCTGCCTTTTGCCCGTACATTCTCATATGTAAAAATGCCGTTCCTCTCCCGTTGGGAAAGGGACGGCATTTTGTATTGCGGGAATGTTGCCATCAGTTGAGAAGCCATACCCCCAGGTTGAGATACCCGGCAAAGGCCACCCACAAAAGGTAAGGCAGCTGCAGCCACCCGGCCAGGGGGTCCACCTTGCGGAAAGAGAGCAGCATCCACAGAATCAGCACCCACAGCACCACCAGCCAGGCAAGGGCAAAGCCATAGGCCTGCAGGTTGAAGAAGAAGATGCTCCAGAAGAAGTTGAACCCCAACTGGACAAAGAACAGCCACAGGCTTTTGGTCCGCTCCGCCGAGGCCGCCGCCAGCCAGACCCGGGCCGCCCCGATGCCCATGAGGGCAAAAAGCACCGTCCACACAATGGGAAAGACGATGCCCGGCGGGGAGAGTGGCGGCAGCGTGATGGTCTCGGCGTACTGTTTTGCCCCATCCCGGGTCAGAAAGCCGGAGAGTGCGCCCACCGCTTCGGTCAGCAGCACCCAGAAGAGATAGGTTTTCCACGGAAACTGTTTCATATGCAATCACCCGCCCATATCATATGCACGGGCGGGTGAGGTTATGCGGGGATGTGTGCCTCAGTCCAGGTCGGCGGCGGGGATCAGGCCGGTGGTGACCACCACCTGGTTGTTCATGCCGTACAGCGTGATGACGTAAGCAGCCAGGTCAATGTCCGCCTCGTCCATGGCGTTCTTGACCTGCTGGGCCAGCTGCCAGGCGGCGGCCTGGGGGTCGTCGGCGCCGTCGGGGGCATTGAGGTCCAGCGCCAGCGCCACCGGCGGCAGGTTGGTTTTGTCGTAGGGCATGTCCACCGTCAGGGGCGGGTGGCCCTCGGCCGGGACGGGGACCTCGCCGGTGCTGCCCAGGTAGTTGTCGCAGTAAAGTCCATATCCCCGGTGGGAGATACCGGCATTGGAAAGGGCCCCGGTCACACTGCCGTCCAGCTGCACCATGATGCGGCTCCAGGTGTTGCCGCCATTGGCCACCATGTCATCGTAGGAATCCCCGGTGACACGCCCCTGTTCCACCTCCACCAGGAAGCTGGTATCCTCACTGATGGAGGAATCTACAATCACCTCATAGCGGAACCAGTGCCGCGCCGAGGCTGCCACCGCCCGGATGTCGTAACCGGGGTAGGTCTCGTTGGCGTAGGTTTCGGCCGTGTTCATGGCCAGATGCTTGGTGACGGGGTCCCCGGTATAGGCCACAAGCACAAAAATCAAAAGCAGCACAATGGCAAACCCGCCCGCGGCGGCAAGGCGGCGCCTGGCCTTGGTACGCGGATGTCTGGACGGGGTTCGTTCAGCGGTATTCATGGAAGTTCCTCCTTTCCGAATGCATAGCGGAAGAGCATGGCGGCCACTCCGCCCAGCAGGCAGAGACCGCCGTAAAAGGCGGCATAGATCAGCCCCAGGACAGGGCCGGTGTTTTCCAGCGAGAGATGCCAGACAAATCCCAGCGCCGCCACACACAGAGGCGTCAGGTACCACCGGCGGCGGAGCAGCAGGGCCCCCGCTGCCCCCACCGCCGGCATGATGAGCAGATTGAACTGCCCCGCAAAGCCGTAGCTCATGAGCCACAGGCCGAACAGCGCCCCCGCCCCCAGGGCGGCGAACACCAGCAGGCGCAGGCGCTTGTAGATCTTGCCCAGCACCTTGCCGTCGTCGGGGGCGGCGGGCTGAACGGGGGCGCCCTCCCGCCAGAAAGCAAGGCAGCTTTCGCAGTGTTCCATATGGCGGCGGACCATCTCGGTGGCGGTGGGGCTGGCGGCGCCGTCCTGCACCAGGGGGATCAGGTCCCGGCAGACATCGCAGGGCAGGTCGGGCAGGGTTTCCGGCAGATCGGGCTGTGCTTGGGGCAGGGAACGGGATTGCATGGTATCTTCTGTCACAGATAGCCCTCCTTTCGCAGGGTTTCTTTCAGGGATTGGCGGACGCGGTACTCGATTACCCGGGCTGATCCCGCCCGGATGCCGCAGCGGGCGGCGATCTCCTCGTAGGGCAAACCCCGGGCACGCAGCTGCACGATGGTGCGCTCCCGCTCCGGCAGGGCCTCCAGCAGCTGGGCCACCCGTTCGGCCAGCTGGCGGAAGTCGTAGGCCTCCCCCACCCGGTCCTCCACGTACAGGCCCAGGAGGTCGTTGTACTCCACCGTGGGGCGGTTTTTCCGCAGGGATTGCAGCCAGAGGTTGCGGGCAATGCCGAACAGCCAGGTCTTTTCGCTGCTCTGGCCCCGGAAGGTCCCCGCTTTCTGCACCGCGCAGAGAAAGGTCTCGCTGAGCAGGTCCTCGGCCAGGGCGGGGTCATGGGTCAGGGAGGCAAGGTAGCGGTAAACGTCGTCCCGGTAACGGCGGTAGAGTTCCTCAATTCCCAGCACGGCGTCCCCTCCTTTTCCCTTGTTTTCCGGCTGCGCAGCCTCCGCCCCGGGTAATTTCGGGACGTTTCGCTGAATCAGTCCCCCCGGGCGGCAGAGTGTTACAACATCCGGGCAAAAAAATTGCGCTCCGCTCCCCGGGCAGGGACACGGAACGCAAGCAGTATCCATGGAATACCATGGCGCAATATAAGATTTCAGCCTTTGCGGCGGTCTCGGATTTCCCCCCACAGGGCCCGCATCCAGCTCAAAATCGCCCCGGCAAGCGCCGGATACAGCACAAAGCAGAACAGCTGATACCAGCTGGGCAGCCAGTAGGCAAGGCCGGAGGGCAGAGCGTCGGCGGCGTTGAGGGTGATGGCATCCCCCTCAAACTGCACCGTGACGGGGGTGTTGGCGTCGGGGCTGCAGGGGTCCAGGCGCAGAGACACGATGGTTGTGCGGGGCAGGGTGTAAATGTAGCTGCCGTCCTCCCCCATCGTGGGGAAAACCCGCTTGTCCTGGCTGTAGGGCTCCCCCGCTGCGGTGGTGTAGTAGAGGCACATCTCCCGGGGTTCGGCGTCAAACTCCGCCCGATAGCTCAGGGTGCGCACCACCTGGTCGGACACGTCCTCCAGAATGATCTGGGGGTCGCCGCTGGTGGAGACATAGCCGTCCCCCTCCCCCTGCAGGTCCACCAGCTGGAACGCCGAGAGGGACAGCTGCTGTTCGGTCAGCGTGCCCCCGGCGCGGGCCATGGCGTCGCTGCCGAAGTTCCACGCCCCCAGCACCAGCCAGCCGGCCAGGGTCAGAAGATAGCAGGCCGCCGGGATGGCCCCGCGGCGGGCAAAGAATTGGCGCAGTGCGGTTTTCACGGGGCAGTCACCTCCATCTCCACGGGGGCATAGCCCGCATCGGTCACGCGGTAGAGCAGCGTCTCGCCGTTTTGGGCGGCAGCCAGGCCGTCGGTGAACAGGCTGGCGTAGCTCTCCACAAAAATGTCGTCGATAGTTTGCAGGTAAATAACGGTGCAGCCGTTTTCCCGGATGGTCTCGTCCAGGCGCTGGGTGGTGTAGGGATGGTAGTAGTATTTCTTGGTACCTTCCTCCTCCGGTTCCAGTTCGGGCAGGCCAAAGGTCCCGCCGCCGCCCTCCATGGTGGAGACAACGCCGGAATAGTCCACCAGCACGGGGTAAAAGTCAAACACCGCCGAGAACCAGCCCTCGCCGTTGTCCCCCTGGCTGACGTAAAAGACCCGGTCCTCCGGCTCCAGATAGCTGCAGACCAGCTGGGCCTCAGCGCGCTCGGCCTTGCGGTCGGCAAACTCGCTGTCGGAAAAGCCCAGCACCGACAGCTGAGGCAGTACCATCTGGTTCAGGCGGAAAAGCATTCCGCAGGCCAGCAGCAGCACGCCCCCCTGCCCTGCCAGCGCCCGGCGGCGCTCCCACGGGGATGCGGGGCGGGCATTCTCCGCCGCTGCGGGAACAGTCCGGCCCTGCAAAACCACAGCCAGGCAGGCCAGGGCGATCAAGAACCAGCCAATGTAATAGCTGTAAATGTAACGGTTATAGTCGGTGAGGCTCTCCGCCTGGAAGGGCTTGAAGATGAAGCCGTAGCTCAGCGCCAGCATCAGGTTGTAGCCCAGAAAGCAGAGGGTGCTGCACACCGCGGCACACACCACCCGCAGCCGCAGCAGCAGGCCCGGCGCCGCGAAAACCGCCAGCGCAAAGACCAGCAGGATCAGCGCCACCACGTTGCGGCCCTGGCCGATCATGCTCAGCTTGCCGTCGGAGGTCCAGAATTGGGTGCCCATGTCGGCAATGGCTTGCAAAAACTGGGGCTGTCGTTCGGCAAAGAAGCCCTCCACCGGCTGGCCCAGCAAAATCTTGATGCCGTTGACCACCACGTCGGACAGGGCGGCACTGGTCTCCCCCACGCCGCCGGTCTCGGCATTTTTGGAGACCAGCATCCCCACGTAGCGGACATTCCAGAGATAGTAGACCGCCAGCGGGGCGGCAAAGGAGGCCGCCGCAAAGCCGGTACGGCGCAAAAGTCCTTTGCGGAAGGGACGCTGCTCCGGCCAAAGCCATCCGTCCACCGCCACAATGCCCGCCGCCACCAGGGCCAGCACAAAGGTGTTGGCCTTGGTGTTGGCAGCCAGAGCCAGCACCGGCAGCACCGCCCACTTGGGCCCGCCGGTCTTGCGCAGCGCCAGCCAGAGGGCCACCGCGCCGCCCATGACCAGGCCCGCCGGGATGTCGCCGTAGGAGGTCATGTAGACGGTGTTCAGGTAGATGGTGTGGTTGTAGGTGGTGAAAAAGTAGGGCACGCACCACAGCACCGCGGCCGTCGGCACGGCCAGCCGCCAGCGGGAGAAGCCCATGCCGCCCAGCACGGCGGCAAACACCGCGAAGGCCAGGGCGTTGTAGGCCAGGTAGATCTTCCAGTCGGCATAGCTGCCGAAAAAGCAGAAGAAGTAGCTGAGCAGCGGCAGGCCGGGGTTCTGGGTGACGGCCCAGGGGGTGCCCAGCACCGCATTGGAGTAGAGGCTGTTGTCGACCTTTGTCACCTTGACTGCCGTGGCCCACAGGTTGAGCTCGTCAAAGCCGGTGGCCATGGGCTGGCGGACAAAGAAATAAACGGCAAAGGCCACCGTCATGCCCCAGAACAGCACCGCCCCGGGGCTTGCCAGTTTTTTATAGTCGGGCTTGGCTCCCTTGCGGGGCCACAGGGCCCAGATGCCCAGCACCGCAAAGGCCGCAAACAGAATCCAGGCCCCGGCCAGCAACGGCCCGGCCATGCCCCACAGCGTCAGCCACAAAACAGCCGCGGACAGGGCAGTCAGCGGGGCCAGGGCACTGTGCAGCCCGCACCGCAGGGTCAGAAATGCACAAAACAGAAACAATGCCGCCATGGACGCAAAGACGCAAAGCAGCTCCATGCAGGGGTCCTCCTTTTCGGGTAATGGCGGGGATCAGGCATCCTCCCGGCGGCTGCGGAGCAGGGTCCAGGCGGCAGCCGCCACGGCAGGCAGGCCGAGGATCAGCAAAAACTGACCGCCGTCCGGCACAAAGCGCCAGACCCAGAACCGGGCGGGGTTCAGCTCAATGCCGGTAAACAGGGTGGCCACGCCGCCCACACTGTCGGGGTCGATGCGCAGCCCGGAGACCTCCACCCCGCCCAGGTCGAACTCATACACCCCATCCCCCGCCACATGGCCGTAGACCTTCTGGGTCTCGCTGTAATCGGTCTGGCCGGGTTTGAGGTAGTAGAGCACCACGCTGCCCGGAGGCAGGCGGTGTTTGGCGTAGAGGCGCACCGTCTCCAGATAGCCGCCGCCGTCGTAGAAAATATGGGGGTCGTTGTCGGTGGAAAGATACCAGTTGGGGTCGTCGTCGGGCGGGGTGTCCCACTCCAGATCGAGATAACACTCAAAGCTCTCGAAGGTCAGGTCCTCCGCCCCCAGCGTCGTCTGGGGCATATCCCCCGACGCCCGGTGCATCAGCATGACCGCGCATCTGCCCAGGCAGAACACCACCCACAGAATCAGGGCAAGGGCATAGCACAGGGCAAACCGGCGCAGAGTCCTTTTGGTTTCGTTCATGGCTCACCCCTCGCTTTCCGCCACGGCCACCGGTGTGAAAGGCGTCGCGGCATCCGGGTCGAACCGGTAGAGTGTAGCGGGCATGTCGGCGGTCAGGCCGCCCTCAAACAGGCTGCTGAAGTCCCGCTCCAGGTAGTCGTCCGCCCGGTCGATGAGCAGATAGTCGCAGTCTTTCTCAATGAGATAAGCCACCAGGGCGTCGGGGGTGCAGACTGCCTTGTAATCGTACAAAGTCCAGTTCTCGCTCTCCACCAGGTTCATGAAATCGGAATCCCAGCGGCTGGACTTGTCCACCCCGTTGAAATAGCCGCCGTAGCCTCTGGCCACATGGGCGGTGAGCTCATAGTTGTAGTAGTACCAGCGGGTGGCGTCGTCCCCCTGGCTGATGACCAGCACATTGTCGTCCCAGTCCAGCACCTCATTGGCGGCGGCTGCACGGTCTTTCACGTCCTGACGCAGCAGGTAGAGGCTGTCGGCGTTGGTCCAGAAGCCCGCCGTGGGCACACCACGCCAGAAAAACACCGCCAGGATGCAGGCAGCCGCCCCCAGCAGGGCGCCGTCCGCCAGACGGTACCACCGCCCCGCATAACCGGCCGCCGAGCGGCCCAGCAGGCAGAGCATGGCCAGCATCCATCCCTGATAGTAGGGACCGATGTACCGCTCGTAGTCCTTGAGGATATAGGCCTCCACGTCGGAGAAGTTGTAGCAGTAGAGAATCAGGTGGAAGAGATAGAAGGCCGCAAAGCAGAAGGCAAAACCCAGCCAGGTCACCAGGACCCGCCGCCGGGCCGCCCCCTTGCCTGCAAAGACAAAGGCTGCCGCAGCCACCAGGGTGATGACGGCCAGTGCCCGGACACCGGGGCCCAGCAGGCAGACATCCCGGCTGAAGAAGGCATCCCCCATCAGGCCCATAATGTCGGAGAACTTTTGGGTGCGGCCGATGCCGAAGAACTGGGCAAGGCCGCCGGTGAGGACCTGGCCGTAGCTCAGGCCCGCCCCGCCCACGGTACCGCTGCCGGTATCCAGGCAGGTGGCGGTATAGCGGTTCCAGCTGAGGAAAGCCGCCAGCACCGGCACCGCCAGCGCAACGGCACGCCACAGCGCCCCGCCGAACACCCGCAGCGGACGCCGGTCCTTGTGCTCCTGCCCGAAGAGCAGGTCCAGAAAGATGAGGAACACGGCAATGAGGGCATAGGCAAAGCCCATATCCTTGGTCAGGGTCAGCAGAGCCAGAGGCAGGGCGGTGAGCAGCAGGCCCAGTTTGCCGGGGCCCACCGCAAACCACAGGCTCACCACCCCGCCGAACAGCAGCGCCAGAGGGATGTCCGCCATGGCGTTGGCATAGACGGTGCTGGCCGAGCCCGGGGTGACCACGCTGAAAAAGAAGGGCAGCAGCACTCCGGCCGTCAGCACCATGGCGCTCTGGGCCCAGCGGCGGCGGGGCAAAACCGATGCCCCGGCGATGCAGGCCATGAAGAGCATATCGTAGGCGGCAAGGCACTGCCACTCGGTGAACACCGGGGAGAGCCCCTGCACAAAGAAGGAAACCAGCCCCAGGCCGGGCAGGCCCGCCGCCGCCTTGAGGTTGACGGGGTCGGCGGGATAGAGCATGCCGTGTTCTTTCAGCAGTTTTGCCGCCGCCCCCCAGAAGGTGAACTCATCCCACTGGGTGAACATGGGCTGCAGCACGGCGAACATCAGCCAGAACACCGCCGATGCCGCCGCAAAAAACAAAAAGCCGGGGCTGAACAGTGCGGCTTTCAGGCGTTCCCGCCCCGCGTGAACGCCCAGCCCCACCGCCAGCGCGGCCAAAAGTGCGTAATTGACCCACAGTGCCGGGACCAGCAGACCCAGGTAGCCGCCGCACAGCAGCAGGCAGACACTGCCGGCCAGCACGGGCAGCGGAAAGACTGCGGCGTCCCGGCCGGTATCCGCCGCCGCACACACCGAGACGGCGCAGACCAGCGCCAGGATCAACAGACCGCCCACAAGCGTCATGGACTGCCCTCCCTTCTCTCAGTTCAAAGGCAAATCAGGATAAAACGGGACCTTCTCACACCGGGATGGTGCTGATGGGCCCGATAAAGTAATGCTGGAACAAAAGCACTGCCCCGAAGGCCGCATAGGGTGCAAACAGCCGGGCAGCCCAGCGCTCGGCCTTTTGGGCGGAGAGCTCGGCGGAGAGCATCCGGCGCAGAGGGGCGGCCAGCAGCATCATGGCCACCAGAATGACCGGCAAAAAGTACCGGGTCTGCAGCCCCACAATGCGCACCATGGTCACCGGGGTGTAGGTGATATACATGGCGGTCATGGCCCCCACGGCGTACACCAGCCCGAACACCGCCAGCGGCACCGTGCGCCGCCGGGTGATGGACTGGCCCTTGCCCGCCGAGAGCACCGTGCCCGCCAAAAGCACCACAGGGCCGGTCAGGCTCAGGAATGCGATGGGCAGGTCCTTCCAGCCGAAAAGGCCCAGCTGACCCACGAAAAAGTCATTCTCGTACAGTGTGCCCATCAGAACCGCCAGATAACGCAGGGGATTTTTGAGCAGAAAGACCAGCTGGCCCATCTGGTCCACGTCGCTGCCGCCCATGCGGCCGATCTCGCCGTAGTTGTAGCGGAACACAGCGCCGTAGATCTCCAGCAGGCGGGTCACGGCCAGAGAGGCCGCCAGCATGCCCGCCGTCCACTGCCAGCGGCGCCCCCTGGCACAGAAGGCCTCCCGCAAAAGAATCAGCGGCAGCAGCGCCCACAGCAGATTGATATAGGGCTTTGCCACATTGACCCAGACGCAGGCCGCCGCATAGACCACAGCCGTCCGGGTGGTCCAGGTGCGGCGGGTCAGCAGGGCCAGCATGAGGTAGTAGCAGGCCAGCAATGCCGCGTCATAGCTGAGGCTGGCCCCCATCCAGAGGGACATGGGCAGCAGCATGACACAGAGGAAAGCAGGCCGGAACTTTTGCGCACTGCGCAGTGCCAGCCAGCACAGGAGTGTATAGACAATAAGGTTGGCAATGCGCCCGGCGTAAAGGCATCCCAGGGCTGCAAAGCCCAGCAGGCGGGCCACCGCCATGCCCAGCGCCCCTGGCAGAAAGGGCAGGATCAGAAAGCTGACCGGCTCGTATACCGGGGTGGTGTCGGGGTCGTTGAAGTATTCGTCAAAGCTGTCGGTAATGCTCTGGACCGGGCCGTCCTCCCCCGTCTGCTTGAGGGCATAGCCGGAGGTGGTGTAGTATTCCGTTTCGCCGGACTCCTCGTCTACTGCCGTCCCCGCCGAAGTGTGAGCGTTGACCCACGCGCCGGGAAAAGCGTTGTACAGGGCGCTTACATCGTCGGGATAGCCCCGCTGAGCATCAAAGTCCAACCGGCCCATGCTGATGGCGTAGGTGCGCAGAAAATGTTCCGACTCGTCGGGGGTCTGCATGGGCGGATTGGCAAAGGCAAAGAGAAGCCCGCACACCGCGATGCACACCGCACCTTTGGCGGCAAAGTCCCGCACGCCATAGTGCAGGATGCCCGCCGCCGCCACCGCCACCAGAGCCGCCAGCACGCAGGCTGCTGTGACCAGCAGCGGATTGACCCGGGCATCCAGGTAGTAGAATACCCGCCAGTAGTAGGACCAGGCCACCCCCGCCGCCACTGCGACGAGAGCCGCCAGCCCCCAGCCGAGAGCGGGCTTTGCCCGCAGTTTATTCCACATGGACATCACAGGATATACTGGCCGACCTTGTAGGAGTCCAGATTGCCGCGCAAAAATTCAATGGTCTCGGCCAGACCTTCGGCAAAGGTGTACTTGGGCGCCCAGCCGGTCATCTTGCGCAGCTTGGTGGAGTCGCCCAGCAGGCGGTTGACCTCGCTCTTTTCAGGGCGCAGGCGCTCGGCCTCGCAGACGATCTTTGCATTGGGGTTGATCTGGGCAATGAGCTCGTTGGCCAGGTCGCCGATGGAGTGCTCCACACCGGTGGCGATGTTCAGCTCCTGACCCACGGCGGCGTCGCAGTCGGCAATGGCCATAAAGCCGGCGGCGGTGTCCTTGACGTAGTTGAAGTCCCGGGTGGGGTTCAGGTTGCCCAGTTTGAGCTCGGTCTGACCCGCCAGCAGCTGGGTGATGATGGTGGGGATGATGGCACGTCCCGACTGGCGGGGGCCGTAGGTGTTGAAGGGCCGCACGATGGACACCGGCAGGTCAAAGCTGCGGTAGAAGCTCTCCGCCAGGCGGTCGGCGCCGATCTTGGTAGCGGAGTAGGGGCTCTGGCCCTGGAAGGGATGGTGCTCATCGATGGGTACATACTGGGCGGTGCCGTAGACCTCGCTGGTGGAGGTCACCAGCACGCGGGAGGTGCCCAGCTCCCGGGCGGCGTTGAGGACGTTGAGGGTGCCCTTGATGTTGGTATCCACATAGCTGTCCGGGCTGTGGTAGGAGAAGGGAATGGCGATGAGGGCTGCCAGATGGAAGACCCGCTCCTGGCCGCGCATGGCGGTGCGGACGCCGTTGGGGTCACGGATGTCGCCCATGAAGATGTCGATCTCGTTTTTGATCTCGGGGGGCAGGGTGTCGATCCAGCCGCAGGACCCGAAGGAATTGTACAGGCAGAAGGCACGGACCTTCTCGCCGCGCTTGACCAGCTCCTCCGTCAGATGGCTGCCGATAAAACCGTCCGCGCCGGTGACCATAACCGTATGTGCCATGTTTGTGCTCCTTTTATTATCAAGATATCCGCCCTGAATGGCGGACGCTGTTCCATTGATATGGTTACAAAATAGTATAACCGATTTCATGTCGTATTTCAACCGCGGGGGCCCGGCCGGACCTTTGCTGTGTAAAACTCCTGTAAGCCGGGGCAAATTCCTTTTGATTTTGCCGGGAATGTGCTATACTGATTTTATTGGACAAAACAGCGGTTTTGTACCGCTTTCGTCCCGCCGGGCATACCCTGCGGGGCACAAATTCATCCGGCGTCTGCCGCCGGGGAAAGAGAGAGGACAATGGCAAACTTTATTCTGAGCTGCTGCTCCACCGCCGATCTGAGCGCCGAGCATTTCCGCGAGCGTGACATCCATTACGCCTGCTTCCATTACTATCTGAACGACAAGGCCTACCCCGATGATCTGGGCCAGACCATGCCTCTGGATCGTTTCTACGCCGCCATGGTGGACGGCGCCACCACCCGCACCTCCCAGATCAACGCCGACGAGTTTGTGGAGTACTTCACACCTTTCCTGGAGCAGGGACTGGATATCCTCCACCTCTGCCTGTCCAGCGGCATTTCGGGCGTGGTCAACTCCGCCAACCTGGCCCGCCAGGAACTGATGGAGAAATACCCCGACCGCAAGATCTACATTGTGGATTCTCTGTCTGCCTCCTCCGGCTCCGGCCTGTTCATGGACAAGCTGGCCGATCTGCGGGACGGCGGCATGTCCATCGACGCCCTCTATCAGTGGGCTATGGACAACCGCCTCATGCTGCATCACTGGTTCTTCTCCAGCGATTTGACCTTCTTTGTCAAGGGCGGACGCATCACCAAGGCCGCGGGCTGGTTCGGCACCGCCCTCAAGATCTGCCCCCTGCTCAACGTGGACTATATGGGCCGTTTGATCCCCCGCCAGAAATGCCGCGGCAAAAAGCGCGCCATTGAGGAGATCGTCAAAAAGATGGAACAGCATGCCCAGGACGGCCTGAACTACTCGGGCAAATGCTACATTTCCCAGTCCGCCTGCATGGAGGACGCCAAGGCCGTGGCCGCCCTCATTGAGGCCCGCTTCCCCAAGCTGGACGGCAAGGTCCTCATCAACAACATCGGCACCACCATCGGCAGCCACACCGGCCCCGGCACCGTGGCGCTGTTCTTCTGGGGCGACGAGCGCAAGGATTGATCTTGCTTCCGCTCTCCTGCCCGGATGTTTCCGTAGATTTTCTGCCGTCCCGGCTCTGTGCCGGGACGGCATTTTTTTGCTCTGCCTGCCGTGTTGGAGTCCGGTTGCACAGTGTATACGTATATGTTATGATAGATAATAACAGATTTCCGTACAGGGCAGGTGACTTTTTCAAACCATGGCAAGCAAATACATTCTGGTTTACAACGACATTACCTCCCGCATTCAGAGCGGTATGTACCCGGCGGGGAGCCGCCTCCCCGCCGAGAATCTTCTGATTCAGGAATACGGCGTCTCCCGGGATACGCTGCGCAAGGCGCTGGCCATGCTGGAGCAGGACGGCTATATCCAGAAAGCCCGCGGCCGCGAGGCGCTGGTGCTTGACCGGGAAAAGGTGGTGTTCCCGGTTTCGGGGCTGACCAGCTTTCAGGAGCTGGCCACCGCCGAGGGCTACCAGACAAAAACCCATGTGGTGCTGCTGGAATCGGTGCGCGGCTGCCGCGAGCTCATGAAAGCTCTTGACCTGAGCCGGGACGACGAGGCCTGGCGGTTGTATCGCGTGCGGGAGATCGAGGGGGAGCGCGTCATTCTGGACAAGGATTTTCTCAACCGCAAGTATGTCCCCGCACTGACTGAGGCCGACTGCTCCGACTCTCTCTACCGCTATCTGGAAAAGGATCTTGGCCTCAAGATCGGCTGTGCCCAGAAAGAGATCACCGCCTGCCGCCCCACCGAGGAGGACCGCCGCTATCTGGACCTGGGCAAAAACGATATCATGATCGTGGTGTCCAGCTATGTCTATCTGGAAAGCGGCGCTTTGTTCCAGCATACTGAATCCCGCCACCGCTGGGACCGCTTCCGCTTTGTGGATTTTGCCCGCCGCTCCCGCGTATAACCTTTCCTCCACAGGCATACAACCCGCTTCACTTGTCTGTTTTTTTCGAAACATCGTCAAAAGCGCATTGTCCGTTTGCACAAAGCGGGGAATGCGTTTTTGTGTGTTGCGCCAAAGTTTCCCCCGGGCCGTGGACAAACATATACGTATATGATACCATACAGTCACCGGGTTAACATATACGTATACGTTGACAAATTTCGATTTCAAAACACGTATAAGCAAGGAGTATTGAAGGAGAGATCATTATGGGGAAATTTACCGCGGACGCCGCCAAAATGCTGGAATTAATCGGCGGCAAGGAAAACATCAGTGCCGTTACCCACTGCATGACACGCATGCGTTTTGTGCTGGCAGACCCGGCCAAGGCCGACATCAAGGGCATTGAAGCGCTGCCCTCGGTCAAGGGCAGTTTTACCCAGGCCGGACAGTTCCAGGTCATCATCGGCAACGACGTGGCCGAGTTTTTCAACGACTTCACATCCGTTTCCGGCATTGAAGGCGTCAGCAAGGACGCCGCCAAGCAGGCCGCCAAAAGCAACCAGAATCCCGCCCAGAAGTTCATGAGCAACCTGGCGGAGATCTTCGCCCCGCTGATCCCCGCTCTGATCGTCGGCGGTCTGATCCTTGGCTTCCGCAGCTTCATCGGTGAGGTCGCCATCTTCGACGGCGGCACCAAAACCCTGTCCGAGACCTCCCAGTTCTGGGCAGGCACCTACAGCTTCCTGTGGCTGATCGGCGAGGCGGTCTTCCACTATCTGCCTGTGGCCATCTGCTGGTCGGTGGTCAAAAAGATGGGCGGCACCCAGATCCTGGGCATCATCCTGGGCATCTGCCTGGTCTCTCCTCAGCTGCTCAACGCCTACTCGGTCGCTTCCACTGCGGCCGCCGACATTCCCGTCTGGGATTTTGGATTCGCCCAGGTGCAGATGATCGGCTATCAGGCCCAGGTCATCCCCGCTATTCTGGCTGCCTTTGTGCTGGTGTATCTTGAAAGGCTGTTCAAAAAGATCACGCCGGAATATCTGTCCATGATCATCGTCCCCTTCTTCTCCCTGGTCCTGTCGGTGCTCATCGCCCACACCATCGTCGGCCCCATCGGCTGGAAGATCGGCGACGCCATCGCCAACGTGGTTTACATCGGCCTGACCACCAACCTGCGCTGGATCTTTGCTCCCATCTTCGGCCTGCTGTATGCCCCGCTGGTCATCACCGGCCTGCATCACATGACCAACGCCATTGATACTCAGCTGTCCAATCAGTTCGGCGGCACCATGCTCTGGCCCATGATCGCCCTGTCCAACATTGCCCAAGCTTCCGCTGTTCTGGCCATGATCGTCCTGCAGAAGGGCGAGCGGGAACGCCAGGTCTCCATCCCCGCCTGCATCTCCGGCTACATGGGCGTCACCGAGCCCGCCCTCTTCGGCGTCAACCTGAAAAACGGCTTTCCCTTTGTCTGCGGCATGATCGGCTCCGCCATCGCCGCCACCGTGTCTGTGGGCACCGGCGTCATGTCCTTCTCGGTGGGCGTGGGCGGTCTGCCCGGCTTCCTCTCCATCATGCCCGAACATATGCCCATGTTCTTTGTCTGCATGGCCATTGCCATTGTGGTGCCTTTTGTCCTGACCCTCATCATTGGTAAAAAGAAAGGAGTACACTGATTATGACCCAGAACCAGTTGGGCGGTAAGGTCGTCTACCAGATCTATGTCAAGAGCTTTCAGGATTCCAACGGCGACGGTATCGGCGATCTGCCCGGTATCACCAGCCGCCTGGACTATCTGGCAGGGCTGGGCGTGGACTATCTGTGGCTGACCCCCATCTACCCTTCCCCTCAGCGGGACAACGGCTACGATGTGGCGAATTACCGCGCCATCAATCCCGAATACGGCACCATGCAGGATTTTGAGACACTGTGTGCCGAGGCGGAAAAGCGGGGCATCCGCATCATGCTGGACATGGTGTTCAACCACACCTCCACCGACCACGAATGGTTCCGCCGGGCCATTGCCGGGGAACAGAAATACCTGGACTATTACATCTGGAAGGACGGCGTGCCCGGCACGCCTCCCACCAACTGGGAGTCCAAGTTCGGCGGCTCCGCCTGGCAGTGGGAAGAACATGTGGGCAAATACTACCTGCATCTGTTCGACCGCACCCAGGCCGACCTCAACTGGGAAAACCCCGAGGTCCGGCAGGAGCTGTTCGACATCCTGCATTTCTGGGAGGACAAGGGCGTGCGCGCCTTCCGCTTCGACGTGGTCAACCTGATTTCCAAGCCCGACGCCTACACCGACGACAACGCCGGGGACGGCCGCCGCTTTTACACCGACGGCCCCCGCATCCACGAATATCTCAAGCTGCTCAACGCCCGGGGCTTCGGCAAATGCGCCGATGTGGTGACGGTGGGGGAAATGTCTTCCACCAGCCTGGAAAACTGTGTCCGCTACACCGATCCCGCCGAGGGAGAGCTGTCCATGGTGTTCAGCTTCCACCACCTGAAAACCGACTACAAAAACGGAGACAAGTGGCAGCTGGAACCCAACCGCTTTGGAGAGCTGAAAGGCCTGCTGGACAAGTGGCAGCTGGGCATGCAGGCCAAACACGGCTGGAACGCGGTGTTCTGGTGCAACCATGACCAGCCCCGCATTGTGTCCCGTTTTGGGGACGAGGGGCAGTACCATGATGTCTCGGCCAAAATGCTGGGCACCGCCATCCATATGCTGCGGGGCACCCCCTACATCTATCAGGGCGAGGAACTGGGCATGACCAACGCCCACTTTACCGATATCCGCCAGTACAGGGATGTGGAGAGCACCAACCGCTACCACATTCTCAAAGAACAGGGCATGCCCGACGAGGAGATCTACGCCATTCTGGGTGCCCGCTCCCGGGACAACGGCCGCACTCCCATGCAGTGGGACGGCAGCGCCCGGGGCGGCTTTACCACCGGTACCCCCTGGCTGGCCGTCAACCCCAACACCGACACCATCAACGCTGCTGCGGAGGCTGCCGATCCCGACTCGGTGCTCAATTACTACCGCCGCCTTGTGGCACTGCGCAAGGAGTATCCGGTCATCCAGTCCGGGCTCTATGCTCCGGTGGAGCCGGGCAATCCCAACGTTTACGCCTATACCCGCACCCTGGGTGACGAGACCCTGGTGGTAGCCTGCAACTTTTACGCCGAACCTGCCCGGGTCACCCTGCCCGCTCCCCAAGGCCAGGACGCCCGGCTGCTCATCGGCAACTGGCCGGAACAGCCCTTCGCTCCTCACATGACCCTGCGCCCCTATGAGGCCGTCGTCTACCGCTTCGCCCCCAGGGCGTAAAGCTGTTTCGCAGGCAGTTTCTTAATCAATCAAATCATCCGCCGTACCATCAGTGAACGCGCTGTAGGGTACGGCGGATTTTTGTTTTGTGTGTTGACAACTTTCCTTGTCAATGCTAAGATGGATTTGACAAGAAAAATTGTCATTTTGACAAAATTGCTTGTCATAAAAAGGAGGTGGGCGGATGCCGCTGTACAATCGCCTCAAGGAGCACCGCGCCCGGCTGGGTGTCAACCAGCAGCAGATGGGCGCCATGGCCGGGGTCTCGCGGCAGACCATCAGCCAGATCGAGCGGGGGGATTATTCCCCGTCGGTCACGCTGGCGCTCAAGCTGGCCAAACTCTGCGGCGTGACCGTGGAGGACATTTTCCGCTATGAGGAGGAATCATCGGATGAAACAACCTAACATGCAGGACCCCGTCGCCCGGGATAACCGCAAAAACTGGCCGAAATTTGTGGCCGTTCTCATTGTCGCGCTGTTTGCGGGTGGAGCGTTGGGCACTGCTGTCACCTGGATCATGGAAAATCCTTCGCGGGATGAAATCATCCGCCATCTGGGCGTCGCTCTGGGTACCTGCTCGCCCTGGGCCGTGCTGTGCGCCCTGCTGTTCTGGGCGGGCAGCATGGTCTGCTACCGCCGGGGCAAGGCTGCCTTTGCCTCCTGGGACGGTGAGGACGAAGATGCGCTGGAGCCCGCCGAGCATCTGCTGTCCTGGAGCATCCTCTGGGCGACGGCATCCCAGTTTTTTGCCTTCGCAGTCTTTTCGGTGGTGGTGTCCCTGATTCCTCTGGGCTATGCGGACTACATTGCTCTGCTGGCAGCCATCGTCGGGCTTCTGGCGGTCACCTTCCTCGTTCTGTTCACCCAGCAGCGGGTGGTGGACCTGACCCGGCGCATCAACCCCGAAAAGCAGGGCAGCGTCTACGATTTCAAGTTCCAGAAAAAATGGCTGGCCAGCTGTGACGAGGCCGAACGTCAGCGCATCGGTCAGGCCGCCTATTCCAGTTTTCTTGTGACCTCCCGGACATCCATGATCGTCTGGATCGCCATGGTGCTTGTCAACCTGTATCTGCCCATCGGCCCGCTGCCGGTGCTGGCCGCGCTGATCCCCTGGGGTGTGGGGCAGATCTCCTACCTGGCCGCCTGCCTGAAAATGGAGCGTTCCCACGCCGCCCCATCCAAAGAATAAACCGAATCCCGCCGGACCAGCTTACCGCTGTCCGGCGTTTTCTGTGCCTGTTTTCCGCCGGGCAAGAAACTTTGTCCGGGCAGTTGAAACATTTGTGCAAAAACGGTACAATAAAGATACATAAACGAATGTCCGGCACACCGCAGCCCGGAAAGTCACCTTGCCTGCCCGGCACGGCTTCCGGAGATTGCGGCCCCGTATTTGAGGAGGTCATTTCATGGAGCACTACAATCCCCTGCTGCGCGGCAACAGTTCCGAAAAGTTCATCACCATCGGCGAGATCATGCTCCGCCTCACCCCGCCCAACTACGAAAAAATCCGCATGGCCAGCAACTTTGAGGCCAGCTACGGCGGCAGCGAGGCAAACATCGCCCTGGCTCTGGCCAACCTGGGCATCGACAGCACCTTTTTCAGCGTGGTGCCCAACAACAGCCTGGGCAAGAGCGCGGTGCGCTGGCTGCGGTCCAACGACGTGCACTGCACGCCCATGATCCTTTCCACCCCGGAGGAGACCCCCACCCATCGTCTGGGTACTTATTATCTGGAGACCGGCTACGGCATCCGCGCCAGCAAGGTCACCTACGACCGCAAGCACAGTGCCTTCACCGAGTATGACTACTCCTCCGTGGACCTGGACGCTCTGCTGGACGGCTATGACTGGCTGCACCTGAGCGGCATCACCCCGGCGCTGGGCCCCAACTGCCGCCAGCTCATCACCGACTGCCTGAAAGTTGCTCAGGCCAAGGGCCTGACCATCAGCTTTGACGGCAACTTCCGCAGTGCCCTGTGGACCTGGGAGGAAGCCCGGGATTACTGCACCGAATGCCTGCCCTACGTTAATGTACTGTTCGGCATCGAGCCCTACCACCTGTGGAAGGACGAGGACGATCACGCCAAGGGCGACTGGAAGGACGGCGTTCCCCTGCAGCCCAGCTACGAACAGGAGGACGAGGTCTTCCAGCATTTCATTGAGCGTTATCCCAACCTCACCTGCATTGCCCGCCATGTGCGGTACGCCCATTCCGGCTCCGAGAACAGCCTCAAGGCCTTTATGTGGTACGAGGGCCATACCTTTGAGAGCAAGCTCTTCACCTTCAACATTCTCGACCGCGTGGGCGGCGGCGACGCTTTTGCCAGCGGCCTGATCTACGCCATGATGAACAATTACAAGCCCATGGACATGATCAACTTTGCGGTGGCCAGCAGCGCCATCAAGCACACCATCCACGGCGACGCCAACATCACCGACGACGCCAAGGCGATCCGCGAACTGATGAACATGAACTACGACATCAAGCGCTGAGGGTTTGCTCTCTGCGCAGGTTATCCTTTTCGCAATCCAAACAGCAACGCCGCCTGCAGCGGGGAGTTTTCCCTGCCGCGGGCGGCGTTGTTTTATCGTTTTCTCTTGTCCGGTTTCTCTGCCGTCAGCGGGGTACGGCAGCTACAGTCACAGCTGCATGCCGGCGTTTTTCAGGTTGCGCAGGTCGGCGCTCTCCCGGAAGTCCTCATAGTCCAGGGACAGGGACGGGCTGTAATAGGGGTCGCGGAGGATGTTTTCCCGGCCATGGCGGGCGTAGAGACGGGCGCGCTCGGCGTCGAAGCGGGCCTTTTTGACAGGGTCCTTCTCGTCAGAGCCGCGGCTCTTGCTCTCATAGTGGTAGAGCTCGGCATAGGGGGTCCATGCAATACGCCAGCCCGCCTCACGGATGCGCAGGCAGAAGTCCACATCGTTGAAGGCCACGGTGAACTCCTCGTCCAGGCCGTTGAGAGCGTCGTACACTTCGGTGCGGACCAGCAGGCAGGCAGCGGTCACGGCGGAGTAGTCCTGCACGGTGGCCAGGCGGAACATATACCCGCTGGCCCCACGGCGATGGTACTTGTGGCTGTGCCCCGCATAGCCCCCCAGCCCGGTGATGACCCCCGCGTGCTGGATGGTATCGTCGGGATAGTAGAGCATGGCGCCGCAGGCCGCCACCCCGGGCTGAATGGCCTCCCCCACCATCTCCCCCAGCCAGTCGTGGCTGAGGATTTCCACATCGTTGTTGAGCAGCAGCAGGAAGTCGCCCTTTGCCGCCTTTCGCCCAAAGTTGTTGATGGCTGAGAAGTTGAAGCCGCCCTCATACCGGACCACCCGGCAGTCCTCGTACCGCTGGGGCAGCGTCTTATAATAGTCGAAAGTCGCCTTGTCGGTGGAGTTGTTCTCGATGACGATGACCTCGAACCGGTCGTAGTTGGTGCGGGCATAAAGGCTGTGCAGGCACTTTTCCAGGTCGTCGGTGTGGTCCTTGTTGGGGATAAGGATGCTGACCAGGGGCTGCGGGTCGGGCAGCTCCCACCGCACATGGCAAAGGCCGGAGAATTTGCCCTCCTCCACACTGCCCTTGCGGCCGGCGGCGGTCAGGTGGTCGGCCACCGCCTTCTGGGCTGCCTGCACCACATAAGGCTTGGCCCCGGTGCCGCCGCTGGTGGAAGCCGCGTGCACCCGCCAGTAATAGAGCACCTGGGGCAGATGCACCGGTGCGGCGGCGGGGTCATGGCGCTGCATCTCGTCCATCATGCGCAGAAAAAGGTCGTGGTCCTGGGCGCCGTCACAGGCAGGACGCTCCCCGCCCACCGCCTCAAAGAGGGATTTTTCAAACACCGCCAGGTGGCAGATGTAGTTGCAGGCCATAAGGTACTCCGGCGCGTAGTCCGGCTTGAAGTGCCCCACATAGGCGTCTTTGGGGGTGCGGCGGAAGAGGGCCTCGTCGCTGTAGAGAAACTGCGGCTTTGCCCCGGCAGCCTCCCCCTCTGCAATGGCCCGGCCCATGGTGTAGATGGCGTGGGGGGCCAGCTCGTCGTCGTGGTCGGCCAGGGCCAGGTAGGGCCCCTCCGCCAGCTGGGCGGCGGCGTTGGTGTTGGCTGCAATGCCGGCGTTGTCGATCTTGCGGTAGCGGATGCGGGGGTCTGCCTCGGCACGGCGGCGGACAGTCTCCCCCACATAGGCGTGGGCCTCGTCCGAGGCATCGGCCAGGCAGAGCTGCCATCTGCCGCAGGTCTGGGCCTGCACACTGCCCAGAAACCGCTCCAGATATTTGGGCGGGGTGTTGTACAGCGGCGTCAGGATGCAGATGACGGGGAACTCCGAGGTATCCTCCGCCCGCTGGGCGGCCAGTGCCTTTTTGGAGGGCAGATACCGTCCCCGATGAGGCAGCAACCGCCGGGCGGCAAAGCCCGCTGCCCGATGCAGCATGGCCCCTGCCCCCTGCTCTTTGGTCAGGGTGCGGGCGTAACCCAACAGTTCCCGCATGCGTTTGAGCTTCAGGTTCATACCAATCCCTCTGTGGAAGAAAATTCCTGTTTGATTCCGTCAAAATAGCTGGCGGCAAAGGCCATGGCCGCCATGACATAAAAAGGCATGGCGGCGTTCAGGACAATGCGCACCGTCACGCTCACCGACAGGGCCGTGGCGGCATCCATCCCGGCCCGGAGGATGAGGGCATCCGCCGCGCTGCCCGCCGCGAGCACCGGCAGATAGCAAAGCAGCAGCCCGATGCCGAACCGCACCGCATAGCCGAAGGTGCCGCGGGTCTTTTTCACGGTCAGGTCCACCGCCGCAGGCAGCGTTTTTGCCCGGCCGGTAAGCCAGCTGTACTCCAGCAGGCTGAACCGGTAGAGGTACCATACCCGCACTAGCAGCATGCCCACCGAGACCGAGAGGCTCAGCGTCATCTGGTTGGGGTCCTGGTCGGCCGTCTGGTTCAGCCCCGCCACCGCCACAGAGGCCAGCAGCGCCAGCAGCTCAATGGCCAGAGCGGGCAATCCCAGCATAAGGGACTGCCCGTAACCTCGCAGGGACTTTGCCCCGCACAGCAGCAGGCCCGGACGGGGTGCCTTGCCGCAAAGGGCTTCCAGGCAGGCCCGGTAAAGGCCCAGAACCACCACGGGATAGAGCAGAAAGCTCAGCCCCAGCCGGGGCAGGGTGGGCAGCAGATTGACCACCACATTGAGGATGCCCATCTCTGCCCCCAGCAGCACCAGGGCGGTGAGATGGCTGCGGTAAGCGGTCCAGGCGCAGCCCAGAATTGTCTCCACCTTGGCGGAGGGCAGCTGTTTGGAATCGGCAGTGTTGTTTTGCGGCATGGCCCTGTTCTCCTTTGGTTCGGGAAGGATGGACGGCAGATCGGCTTATTTCAGGCCGAAATTTTCATACAGATTGTTGAAATGCGGATTATAATACGGATCGTAGTTATCAATCCACTGGTGATACTTGTTGTAGAAGGCGGCCTTCTCCCGCTCGTAGCGGCGGGCGTTCTCCCCGGTGGTGTCCAGGCCCCGGCTCTTGCTCTCGTAGTGGTAGGCCTCGGCCCGGGGGGTGTAGACGTTCAAAAGGCCTCGCTTCCACAGCTTGAGGCAGTAATCCACATCGTTGTAGGCCACGGCGAAATCCTTCTCATCCAGCCCGCCCATTTGACGGTAGAGGCAGGCCCGGGTCATAAGGCAGGCCCCGGTGACGGCCATATAGTCCTGGGTGGTGACCAGACGGTACAAGTCCCCCACCGCCTTGCGGGGATAGCTCTTGTGGCTGTGGCCCGCGCTGCCGTTGATGCCCATGAGCACCCCCGCATGCTGGATGGTGTCGTCGGGATAGTAGAGCTTGGCCCCCACGGCTCCCACATCCGCCCGCTGAGCGTAACTGAGCAGCTCCCGCACAAAGTCGTGGGAGAGGATCTCAATGTCGTTGTTGAGGAGCAGCAGGTATTCGCCGCTGGCATACCGGGCGCCGAAGTTGTTGATGGCCGAGAAGTTGAATGCCCCGTGGTAGTGCACCACCTTGCAGCGGGGCATGGACGGGTCGGCCAGGATCTTTTCATAATAGTCGAAGGTGGCCGGGTCGGTGGAGTTGTTCTCGATGACCAGCACCTCAAAATTATCGTAGCCTGCATTTTTATAAAGGCTGCGCAGGCAGCGGTCCAGGTCGTCGGTGTGGTCCTTGTTGGGGATCAGCACGCTGACCAGCGGACGGCCGTTGAGCTCATACCGCACCTGAAAGGCACCCGGGGCGTCGGGGGCGGGCATAGCCTTGCCCCGCAGGCCCAGCCGGGCCAGCTGGGCGTCCACCGCCCGGACCCCCGCCTCCACCGCATAGGGCTTTGCCTCCATGCCGGCGGCCGTGGACCCGGCGTGCCCCCGCCAGACATACAGCACCTTTTTGATGTGCACGATCTTTTTGGCCCGCTCGGTGAGGCGGAGGAACAGGTCATGATCCTGGGCGCCGTCGAACTCGCTGTACTCGGCGGCCCCCACCGAATCCAGCAGCGACCGGGTGAACACCGCCAGATGGGTGATATAGTTGCAGCCCCGCAGATAGTCGGGGGCAAAGTCCGGCTTGAAGTGGTAGCCGCCCAGTTTTTTCAGGTCCGCCGAGAGGACGATCTCGTCGGAATAGACAAAGTCGGCCCCGTCGTTGAGGGCTTTGGCACATTCATACAGGGCGTTGGGATAGAGCAGGTCGTCGTGGTCCAGCAGGGCCACCGCCTCCCCTGTGGCGGCCTCGAAGCCCGCCGTGGTGTTGGCCGCAATGCCGCCGTTGTCGATCTTGTCATAGAGGATGCGGTCATCCTTGGCGGCCAGACTGCGGGCCAGCTCCCCGGGCTGGGGGTGGTCCTCGTCGGAGGCATCCATCAGCACCAGCTGCCAGTTGCGGTAGGTCTGGCGGAGGACGCTCTGCACCATCTGCTTGAAAAAGGGCATGGGCGTGTTGTACACCGGCACCACCACCGAGATGCACGGCCCCTGCAGGTTTTCGGCACGCTGGGCGCGGAGGGTGCGGCGCAGCGGAATATCGGCCCGGTGGCGCCAGCCGTCATGATGAAAAGCCAGCCCTACCCGGAAGGTCACATCCCGCCAGAGCTGCTCGGCCCCCTCCTCCTGCAGCGTCTGGACACTGCGGGATGCCAGGTCCTTGAGGTGGGCCGGGTTCATCAGGCGTTTGGCCATGCCTCCCACACTGTCCGGTGCGGCGACATCGGCCGGACGGTTTTGATCCTGCGGATTCTGATCCATAAAAACTCCTGCATTCTATACTGCGGGCAGCCCGGCAAAAGGGCGAAGCCATTGCCGCCCATGGAGAACGGACGGGCAGACTTCGCCCTGTGGGACATACCCGGTTTGCGGCGGACACGGGGCCCGGCGCAGGGAAAGGTTCGGACGGGACAGGCTTATTCCGGCTTTTCCGCCTTCATGCTGTCCTGCTTCTTGAAATGGCGGTACTCCTCCGCGATGGGCCCGGTGGGGCCGTTGCGGCGCAGATGGCCGTGGTCCAGCCAGGCCACCTTGTTGCACATGCGCTCGATCTGCTCGATGGAGTGGCTGACCAGAATGACGGTGGTGCCGCCGCTCATGAGCTCGGCCATGCGCTTTTCACACTTCTGCTGGAAGAGGAAGTCGCCCACCGACAGAATCTCGTCGGCAATGAGGATGTCCGGCTTGGTCATGGTGGCGATGGCAAAGGCCAGACGGGCCACCATGCCGCTGGAGTAGTTTTTCAGCGGCACATCCAGAAAATCCTTCAGCTCGCTGAAGTCCACGATCTCGTCAAACTTGGAGCGGATGTACTTGGGGGTATAGCCCAGCACCGTACCGTTGAGGAAGATGTTCTCCCGGGCTGTGAGGTCCATGTCAAAGCCAGCGCCCAGCTCGATGAGGGGGGCGATGGTGCCCCGCACCGTCACCTTGCCGGAGGAGGGCTTGTAGACACCGGAGATGATCTTGAGCAGGGTGGATTTGCCGCTGCCGTTCAGGCCGATGAGGCCGTAGAAGTCCCCGGGCATGATGTCGAAGGTGACATCCTTGAGGGCGAAGAACTCGTCAAAGCGGATGCCGCCGTGGGTCAGGGCAATGAAGTATTCTTTCAGGCTCTCGTGCTTTTCCTTGGCCAGGTTGAAGCGCATGGAGACGTTTTCGATGGAAATAATGGGCGTTTTGCTGTCCATACTGCGCCCTCCTTACATATACAGGACAAACTTGTCCTGATTGGCCTTGAACACCCACAGTCCCAGCGTCATGCTGAGGGCCGCGCACAGAAAGTCGATGAGCAGCATGTTGGGGGTCAGGCCCTCCCCCCACATGACACAGCTGCGGAAGGAGGTGATATACCAATAGATGGGATTGAGGTTGATGGCATACTGTACCCAGGCGATGCCCATCTGGGTGGGGTCATAGAAGATGGCGCTGCCGTAGACCAGCAGGGTGCAGAACACCTCCCAGATGTGCATGATGTCCCGCACAAAAACATACAGAGCCGACAGCAGCAGGCCGATGCCCAGGCTGAAGAAAAACAGCATGACCAACGGGTAAATGGCCAGCAGGGCGGTGGACAGAGACAGGGGTGCCCGGGTGATGAGCACCACGATGAGCAATGCCACAAAACTGAAAATGCAGTTGACCAGGGCGAAGCAGGTCTTTTCCAGGGGGAAGACATACTTGGGGATGTAGACCTTGCGCAGGAGGGGGGCGTTTTTCAGGACGCTCTCCATGGCCATGGTGGTGGACTCCCGGAAGAAGTTGAACATCAGCTGGCCGATGATGAGAAAGACTGCGAAGTTTTCAATGCCTTGCCCCCGGCTGTTGAACAGCGAGCCGAACACCGCCCACATGACCAGGCAGGTCAGCAGGGGGTTGAGCACGCTCCAGGCCACGCCCAGCACACTGCGGCGGTATTTGAGCTTGAAGTCCCGGGAGATCAGGTTCTGCAGCAAATAGCGGTAACGCCAGAAGCCGACAAAATAATTTTTGATGGTACGCAAAAAGGTTCCGCCTTTCGGGTTTGGTGTGGATGGGTGAATCAGGCCACCGGATCAGTACTTGGCAAACCAGGCGAAATCCTGTGCGGCAAAGGGCTCGTGCTGCTTGTCCTTGGCGCTGGTCTTGTGCTCGCAGCCGCAGTCCGGCCACTGGACGTTGACGGTGGGGTCGTCGTAAGGGATGCCGCCCTCGGAGGTGGGATCGTAGACATCGGTGCACTTGTAGGTGAACTCGGCCACGTCGGACAGGACCAGGAAGCCATGGGCAAAGCCCTCGGGGATATAGAACATCCGCTTGTTGTCCGCCGAGAGGGTCACCCCCACCCACTTGCCGAAGGTGGCGCTGCCCGGGCGGCAATCGACGGCCACGTCGTACACCTCGCCCAGGGTGACGCGCACCAGCTTGCCCTGGGTGTGGTTCTTCTGGAAATGCAGGCCCCGCAGCACGCCCTTGGTGGAACGGCTCTGGTTGTCCTGCACGAAATTGCGGTCAATGCCCGCGGCGGCGAACTCGTCCGCCTGATAGGTCTCCATAAAATAACCGCGGTCATCGCCGTAGACGGTCGGCTCGATGATGACGACGCCGGGAATCTCTGTCTGAATAAAATTGAACTTGCCCATCTTTCGCAACTCCTCTGAACATTATTAAGTCCGGCACAGCCGGGCATACTTCTACTGATACAGTGTTATTCTACTCTGTTTTGGCCGTCTGTGCAAGCGCAGGAGCTGCGTCTGCAAACAGGTTGTAACCATTGTAAGAGAATTTTTCTTCTGTCCGGCCCAAAATCCCTGCGGTTTGTTCTTTCCGGACTGCAACAGGAAAACGCATTGCCCCGCCGTGCCGGATAAAAGCCTCGATCCCGTGTTGTTTTTCTGTTCTTTCCCATTCCGCCCGCGGGATTTTTGCTGTATAACAAACCTTGATGCTGTTTTTTTGAGTGCGGTGTAACAGGTATCCAAAATTTCCGTCCTTATGGGCAGCGGGTCAAAAAAAGAAGCCTCCCGGCAGCGGGTGTGTGCGTCTTGTGCAAACACCCCGGGGCATGCTACAATAGGCAGGAATCCGTACCCTATCCCCTGTCCTGAAGTGAGGTGCCCGCCATGTTCCCTGCTCTTTCCGATCTGCGCCAGGCCAAACAGGCGGCCCGCCGCGCTGCAAAGGCACGTTTGCAAGTCCTCTCTCCCGAGGCCTTGCAGGCGGCAGGACGGGAGATTTCCCACACTCTCTTTGCCCGGCCCGACTGGCAGGCTGCCGACACGGTATTTTGCTTTGTATCTCTGCCCAGCGAGGTGGACACGCTGCCCATTCTGCAGGCAGCCCTGGCAGGCGGCAAGCGTCTGTGTGTGCCCCGGATGCTGGGCGGCGGACAGATGGAGATCGTCTGCATTTCCGCGCTGGAAACCCTGCATCCCAATGCCCTGGGCATCCGGGAGCCTTTGGGCGGGCAGGTGCTTGCCCCAGCTGACCTGGGGGCCCGGGCACTGGCTGTGGTGCCCTGTCTGGCTGTGAGCCGGGACGGGGTGCGGCTGGGACGGGGCGGCGGCTACTATGACCGCTTTCTTGCCGGATTCGGGGGACATGCCGTCCTCCTCTGCCCCCGGGCACTGGTCTTTGACTCCCTGCCCGCCGAGCCCTGGGACGCCCGCTTTTCCCCGGCCGATATTCTGACCGGAGGTTCTTCCTCATTGCCCCAAGACGGGGATTTCCCCGCATTTTGAAAGGAGAAACCATATGAAGAAACTGCTTGCTTTGCTCTGTGCTGCTGCCATGGCCCTCACCGTTGCGGGCTGCAGCGCCGCGTCCTCCCAGTCCACCGGTTCGGACAGTTCCTCTTCCCAGTCTGCTTCCACCTCGGAGTCCACCCCCGAAACCAACGTAGATCCCGAGGAGCCCGCCACCCCGCCCGAAGGCGGCGACACTGCCGACAGCGACTCCGGTGCCGTCACCGAGCCCGTGGAAGCGGATGCCGACCTTTCCGCGCTGGTAGACAGCATCTATGCTTCGGCAGATCCGGGCATTATGGTCGCCACCAGCGGCATTGATCTGAGCCAGGCTTCCTGGGTCACCTATTACACCGGCCTGGAGGACGCCTCCGACCTGGATGCCGCCGTCGCCTCCGAGGCCATGATCGGCAGCCAGGCATACAGTCTGGTACTGGTCCGAGTCAAGGACGGTGTGGACGCTGCCGAGGTGGCCGACCAGATGGCCGCCGGCATTGACCCTGCCAAGTGGATCTGTGCCCAGGCAGATGACATTCAGGTGGGTGCCGCAGGCAACATTGCCATGCTCGTCATGGTGGACACCGCCCTGTCCGAGACCGTCACCTCCACAAAAATTGCCGATGCTTTTGTCGCCGCTTCCGGTGATGACAGCGCCAGCTGCTGGGTTCCCCAGACTGTGGGTGCGGCAGGCCACAGCATGCAGTAATTTTCCCCAAAACAAATAACCCGCCCGGCATCTGTGCCGGACGGCAGGTCCGTACCATCGTCGGAAACTCCGGCAACGGTACGGGCCTTTTTTGTGTTTTTCTGCCGTGCTGCTTTTTTCCCTGAGCCAAAGGGTCCCGCTCCCCTGTTCCAATGTATCCCCGGCACAGCTGGGCGAAATGCGCCAAACGGCGCTTCGGCCATACCGCGGCCCAATGTCATACACAAACAGAAACATCCCCCGGAGGGGCGAGAATGCCTTCCGGGGGATGTTTGCTGTGTAATGTGCTTTTAAGGGGATGGATCAGAGGTTACTGAGCTGCCTTGATGGCGCGGATCTCCTTGATCAGCTCGGGAACGACCTTGAACAGGTCGCCCACAATACCGTAGGTAGCCACATCGAAGATGGGCGCGCTCTCGTTCTTGTTGACAGCGATGATGGTCTCGGAGTCCTGCATACCGGCAACGTGCTGGATGGCACCGGAGATGCCCAGAGCAACGTAGATGCGGGGATGGACGGTCTTGCCGGTCTGGCCGACCTGATGATCGCTGGACAGCCAGCCTTCATCGGTAACGGCACGGGAAGCGCCCACGACGCCGCCCAGAACGCCGGCCAGTTCCTCGGCCAGGGCAATGCCCTTCTCCACATCGGAGCTGATGCCGCGGCCAACGGAAACGACCACGTCGGCGCCGATCAGATCAACCATCTTCTTGGCGCTCTTCTTGATGTCCAGGATCTCCACATGGATGTCGTCGGCGGTCAGAGCGGGAGTGACCTTCTCGATGACGACCTTGGCAGCGCCGGCCTCATCGTAGGGCTGGGTCTGCATAACGCCGGGACGGACGGTGGACATCTGCGGACGGAAGCGGGGGCAGATGATGGTAGCCATCAGGTGACCGCCGAAAGCAGGACGGGTCATCTTCAGGTTGGTGTTCTCCTCGAACTTGGTGTTGTCCACGTCGATGTTGGAGGTGGTGCGCAGGAAGTTCTTGTACTTCTCCACGTCCACATCCAGGTGGGTGCAGTCGGCGGTCAGGCCGGTGTGCAGACGGGCTGCGCAGCGGGGGCCCAGGTCGCGGCCCAGGTTGGTGGCGCCGATCAGAACGATCTCGGGCTTCTTGTCCATGACCAGGTCGCACAGGACCTTGGCATAGCCGTCGGTGGTGTAGTCCTTCAGCAGGGGGCTGTCGATGTAGTAGACGCGGTCAGCGCCGTAACCGCCCAGAGCCTTGATGTAATCCTCATTGAGCTCGCTGCCCATAACAACGCCGCACAGCTCAACGCCCAGATCGTTGGCCAGCTTGCGGCCTTCGCTCAGCAGCTGATAGCTGATGGTCTGGATCTGGCCCTCGCGCTGCTCACAGAACACCCATACGCCTTTGAAAGCGGCGGTATCCATTGCATTGAATTCAGCCATTGTTTTTCTCTCCTCTCTCAAATCAGGTGCTTGTCGTTCAGGATACCGACCAGCTGGCCGACGCTCTCGACCATCATGCCGGCGCCCTTGACCGGGGGAGCGAAAGACTTGTAAACGTTCGTCGGAGAGCCCTTCAGACCGATGGTGTCGGTCTCGATGAGGGGATCGTCCTTCAGAGCGTTGTAGTCAAAGACATCGATGGGCTTGTCGTAGCACTCGAAGATGCCGGACACGCTCATGTAACGGGGCTCGTTGAGCTCCTTGATGCAGGTCAGCAGGCAGGGAGTCTGAACCTTCAGCTCCATGTAGCCGTCTTCCAGCTGACGCTTGACGGTCAGGCTGTTGCCGTCCTTCTTGATCTCGGTGACATAGGTGACCTGGGGCAGATGCAGCTTCTCAGCGATCTGGGGGCCGACCTGAGCGGTGTCGCCGTCGATGGCCTGACGGCCGCAGAAGACGATATCATCGGGACCGACGCCGATCTTGTTGACGGCAGCGGCCAGGATCTGGCTGGTGGCGAAGGTGTCGGAACCGCCGAACTCACGGCCGGAAACCAGCACGCCGCGGTCAGCGCCGCGGGCGATCAGCTCACGCAGCATGCCCTCGGCCGGGGGCGGGCCCATGGTGACGACGACGACTTCGCAGCCGGTCTCTTCCTTCAGCTGGAGAGCAGCCTCGACGGCGTTCAGGTCGTCGGGGTTGGTGATGGTGGCCATGGCGGCACGGTCCATCGTGCCGTCCGGCTTGACGGCAACTTTGCCCTGGGTATCAGGGACCTGTTTGACACAAACGATAGCTTTCATTGTACGTCTTGCCTCCTTACTTCAGCAGCGCGCCGGAAATGACCATCATCTGGACTTCGCTGGTGCCCTCGTAGATCTCGGTGATCTTGGCATCGCGCATCATCCGCTCGATGGGGTAGTCACGGGTATAGCCGTAACCGCCGAACAGCTGCAGGCAGCGGCGGGTCACGTCGCTGGCGGTGCGGGCGGCGATCAGCTTGGCCTCGGCAGCCTCGACGCTGTAGCGGGCCTTGGCGCCGTTCATGACAGCCTGCTTCTTCTGAGCCGCAGCGTAAACCAGATACTTGGCAGCGTCCACGCGGGCCTTCATCTCGGCCAGCTCGAACTGGGTGTTCTGGAAAGCGGAGATGGAACGGCCGAACTGCTTGCGCTCCTTGACGTAAGCAACGGTCTCGTCGATGGCGCCCTCAGCAATGCCCAGAGCCTGAGCAGCGATGCCGATACGGCCGCCGTCCAGGGTAGCCATGGCCAGCTGGAAGCCCTTGCCCTTGACGCCCAGCAGACGATCCTTGGGGATGATGCAGTCTTCCATGATCAGCTCGCAGGTGGAGGAACCACGGATGCCCATCTTGTCCTCGGGCTTGCCGACCTTGAAGCCGGGGTCGGTGCGCTCAACGATGAACGCAGAGATCTCCTTCTGCTTGCGGCCGCGCTTGTCCAGCACGGTGCCGGTGACTGCGATGATGATGAACACATTGGCGTAGCCCGCGTTGGTGATGAAGATCTTGGAGCCGTTGAGCTTCCAGTGATCGCCCTCATCCACAGCGTAGGTCTGCTGGCCCTGAGCGTCGGTGCCGGCGCCGGGCTCGGTCAAGCCGAAAGCGCCGATCCACTCGCCGCTGCACAGCTTGGGCAGGTACTTGGCCTTCTGCTCGGGGGTGCCGTTCTCAAAGATGGGAGCAGCGCACAGAGAAGTGTGGGCGGAGATGATAACGCCCGTGGTGCCGCAGACCTTGCTCATTTCCTCAACGGCCATGACGTAGGACAGCACGTCGCCGCCGGCGCCGCCGACCTCTTTGGGGAAGTAGATGCCCATCATGCCCAGTTTGGCCATCTTCTTGACGGTCTCAACAGGGAAGTATTCCTCGGCGTCGACTTTCTTGGCCAGGGGCTTGACTTCATTCTCAGCAAATTCCTTGTACATTTTCTGTACCATCTGCTGCTGTTTGGACAGAGTAAAATCCATAAAATGCAACCTCCTATGCAAACAAATTTCTCCTGCCGCCCTGCAAGGCGGCGGGAGAAACGCGTTATATTTTACAGCGCGTCGACCGGAGTCTTGGTGCGGTCGGCATTGTAAACGTAGAAGCCCTTACCGGTCTTGCAACCCAGGTTGCCGCCGCGGACCATCTTGCGGATGAGCGGGCAGGCACGGTACTTGCTGTCGCCGGTCTCCTTATACAGGACATCCATGATGGCCAGGCAGATATCCAGGCCAACAAAGTCGCCCAGCTCCAGGGGGCCCATGGGATGGTTGGCGCCCAGCTTCATGGCGGCGTCGATGCCGGCGATGTCGGAAACGCCCTCCATCTTGATGAAGGCAGCCTCATTGATCATGGGGATCAGGATGCGGTTGACGACGAAGCCGGCAGCCTCATTGACCTGAACGGGGGTCTTGCCGATCTCAACGGAGATCTTCTTGATGGTCTCAACGGTCTCGGCGGGGGTGTTGACACCGGCGATGACCTCGATGAGCTTCATGCGGTCGGCGGGGTTGAAGAAGTGCATGCCCACCATGGGACGGGACAGGCCCTTGCCGATCTCGGTGATGGACAGGCTGGAGGTGTTGGAGGCAAAAACGCACTCCGGCTTGCAGATCTTGTCCAGCTCGGCAAAGGTGGTCTGCTTGACCTTCATATCCTCAAAAGCAGCCTCGACGATGAGGTCGCAGTCTGCGCACAGGTCCTCTTTCAGGCCCGGGGTGATGGCAGCCAGGATGGCGTCAACCTTCTCCTGGGTCAGCTTGCCCTTGGCAACCAGCTTGGCGTAGCCCTTGGCGATCTTGTCCTTGCCGCCCTCGGCCCACTCCTGCTTGATGTCGCACAGGGCCACGGTGTAGCCCTCACACTGTGCAAATGCCTTCGCGATGCCCTGGCCCATGGTGCCAGCGCCGATAACGCCTACCTTCATAGTAGTTAACCTCCCAAAATGTAATATGAAAAAATCAGTTGTTGGTGAAAACAGCTTTGGGCTTCGGCTTTTCCTTGGACAGGAAGCACTGCATGCCCTCCACCTGGTCGTGGGTCTCGAAGCAGTCGCCGAACAGCTTTTCCTCCACCTCAACGGCCTTGTCCATGGGCAGGCTGATGCCCTCGTTCATGGCCTTCTTGCAGTTGCGGACTGCAATGGGAGCGTTCTTGGCGATCTTGGAAGCCAGCTTCATGGCGTTGTCCATCAGCTCAGCCTGAGGATAGACCGCGTTGACCAGACCGATGCGCAGGGCCTCGTCCGCCTTGATGTTGAGAGCGGAGTAGACCATCTGCTTGGCCATGCCCATGCCCACCAGACGGGCCAGACGCTGGGTGCCGCCGAAGCCGGGGGTGATGCCCAGGCCCACTTCCGGCTGACCAAAGACAGCGTTGTCGGAGCAGATGCGGATGTCGCAGCTCATGGCCAGCTCATTGCCGCCGCCCAGAGCGAAGCCGTTGACTGCCGCGATGACGGGCAGTGGGAAGTTCTCGATCATGAGGAAGATGTCGTTGCCCATCTTGCCGAAAGCCTCGCCCTCGGCCTTGGTCATGGTGGACATGGAGCCGATGTCGGCGCCGGCAACGAAGCTCTTGTCCCCTGCACCGGTCAGGACGACGCAGCGGACGGTGTTCTGGTCGATGCCCTCAAAAGCAGCTTTCAGGTCGGCCAGAACTTCGGGGTTCAGGGCATTCAGGGCCTTGGGACGGTCGATGGTGACCACCGCAACGGCGCCCTGAACTTCGGTATTCACAAAAGACATAGTGCGTATCTCCTTTATCGCTTATGAGGCGCTCAGTCCATCTCGACGATGGTGGCGCAGCCCATGCCGCCGCCGATGCACAGGGTAGCCAGGCCCTTCTTGGCGCCGCGATGCTTCATGGCGTAGAGCAGGGTGACCAGGATACGAGCGCCGGAAGCGCCGACGGGGTGGCCCAGAGCGATAGCGCCGCCATTGACGTTGACCTTGCTCATGTCGAACTCCAGGTCATGCGCAACAGCCAGGCTCTGTGCAGCGAAAGCCTCGTTGGCCTCGATGAGGTCCATATCGGCAACGGTCAGGCCGGTCTTCTCCATGACCTTGCGGGTAGCGGCGATGGGGCCGACACCCATGATGGAGGGATCCACGCCGCCCAGAGCGCCGCCGACCCAGGTAGCCATGGGGGTGATGCCCAGTTCCTTGGCCTTGTCCTCGCTCATGATGACCAAAGCAGCAGCGCCGTCGTTGATGGCGGAGGAGTTGCCGGCGGTGACGATGCCGTCCTTCTTGAAGGCGGGCTTCAGCTTGCCCAGGACTTCCATGGGGCTGAGACGGGGGCCCTCATCGGTATCGAAGACGATCTCGGCCTTCTTGGTCTTGATGGTAACGGGGACGATCTCGTCCTTGAACGCGCCGGACTTGATGGCAGCGTCGGCCTTGACCTGGCTGTTGTAAGCGAACTCATCCAGCTGCTCACGGGTCAGGCCCCACTGCTCGGCAACGTTCTCAGCGGTGATGCCCATGTGGTAGTTGTTGAAAGCGTCCCACAGAGCGTCGTTGACCATGGTGTCGACCAGCTCGCTCTTGCCCATGGGGTAGCCCATGCGGTAGCCGTAGCGGCCCTTCATCATGGCAAAGGGAGCCATATCCATGTTCTCGGTGCCGCCTGCGACGACGATGTCGGCATCGCCGGCCTCGATCATCTGAGCAGCCATGTTGACGCAGTTCAGACCGGAGCCGCAGACAACGTTGACCGTAACAGCCGGGGTGGTGACAGGCAGGCCGGCTTTCAGGCTGGCCTGACGGGCGACGTTCTGGCCCAGACCGGCCTGGATGACGCAGCCCATGTACACATGGTCGACCTGCTCAGGCGTGATGCCGGCGCGGTTGATGGCTTCCTTGATGACGATGGAGCCCAGCTCTGCCGCGGGGACATTGGAAAGCGTGCCGCCGAACTTGCCGATGGCAGTACGGCAGGCGCTGGCAATGACGATCTTCTTCATGAAAACAGCCTCCTTGAATGTATGGATAGGACTATCGAGAACCTATGCTTATCGCAAGCCGCTTGCGCGGCGTGGACCTTGGTTGTGCGCGCTCAGACTTCGCCGCGCGCGGCTTTTTCCCGCAGCGCCGCGTCTACGCAGGGCGCCACGAACTTGGAAACATCCGCCCCGTAGTGGGCGGCCTCCTTGACGACGGTGCTGGACAGATAACTCCAGCGGATGGATGTAGCCAGGAACACCGTCTCGATGCCGGGGATGATGGCGTGGTTGGTGTGGGCAAGCTGGATCTCATTTTCAAAATCCGTGACCGCCCGCAGTCCCCGCACCATGACGGCGGCATTGTTGGCCTTGGCAAAATGTACCGTCAGCCCGTCAAAGGACTTGACCTCCACGTTGGGCATGGACGCGCAGCACTTTTTGAGCAGTTCCACGCGCTCCTCCACCGTGAACAGCGGATGCTTGGCGCTGTTGATGAGCACCGCCACGATGACCTTGTCAAACATCCGGGAAGCCCGTTTGATGATGTCAAGATGGCCATTGGTGACCGGATCAAAGCTGCCGGGATACATGGCTATGGGCATTGGGATCGACCTCCCAGTCGCCCGCACTGTTAAAAATGTAACAGGTCAGGGCAAAATCTTAAGGCACCGAAGTTCAATCCGTGCGTGTTTGGGTATTACGTGGGAAAGGTTGGTGCCTGCCAGGGACGGTTTACGCCATCCTCATTTATAGTTTTACTATTTCGTTAAGGTTTTGTCAATGGAAAGATGTGTTTTTTTTGATTTTTGGCGTCCCTTTGGTTATTTTTCGGTGTTATGCTTGTGTTTTTTCCACTTTTGTTGTCGCTTTTATACACTTTGCACTTTCGCTTTTTTGCATTCCCCTTTCTGCCCCTTCGTCTTGTGCAGTGCCAGCCTTTCTCTTTACCTATTTATATAAGCCCCTTGGGGCAAAGCACAGTGCTTCCGGGCAGGCAAAAGCCAAAATGCCACAGCAGGCGGCAGAGAAAAAGTCAGGATCCTGCAGCACCCGCGGGGCGGCAGATGCAGGGCAGCGAAAAAAACGTTCCCCGGTGGAGGGCAAGGCCCGGTGCCCCGGCAGATACCGCCCTGCCGATAGAATTTTGCATTCCGACCTGCTTAAGCGACCCGCACGGAGTATCCGCCCCGTAATATTGCGGGATTTCGCTCTTTTTCCCCGCTTCCTCTTGACCCTCGCCCCGCTGCGTGTTATTCTTTTAACAGATAGCGGCCTTTTTTGACGCAGCCGTGCGCCTGCCGCTGTTTTTTCAGGGTAAACAGCTAAACGAGGTGGAGTAACAATGAATTTTGACGATTTGATTTCCCGTGTCAAAGAGTGTGAGAAAAAGACCGTTGCGGTCGCTGCTGCGGAGGACGACGCCGTTCTGGAAGCCGTCAACGCTGCCCGTGAGCAGGGCATTGCCGACGCCATTCTGGTGGGCGACGAGGCCAAGATCCGTGAGATCGCCGCTGAGCTGAACATCGACCTGACCGGCTGGCGCATTATCAACGAGCCGGACAAGGTCCAGGCTTCCCTGAAGGCCGTCAAGCTGGCCCACGACGGCGAGGCCGATATGTACATGAAGGGCCTTTTGGACACCAAGACCTTCCTCAAGAGCATTCTGGACAAGGAGGTCGGCCTGCGCACCGGCAAGACCCTGTCCCACGTGGCCGTCTTCCAGGTGGAGGGCATTGAGCAGCTGCTCTTCCTCACCGACGTTGCCTTTGTCACCTATCCCTCTCTGGAGGACAAGGTCAACATTATCGAGAACACCGTCGCCGTGGCCCATGCCTGCGGCGTCGCCTGCCCCAAGGTCGCGCCTTTGGCCGCCGTTGAGGTCGTCAACCCCAAGATGCCCTGCACCGTGGATGCCGACGAGCTGCGCAAGATGAACGAGGAGGGCAAGATCACCGGCTGCGTGGTGGACGGCCCCCTGTCCATGGACATCGCCATCGATCCCGAGGCTGCCGCTCACAAGGGCGCCCAGGACCGTCCTGCTGCCGGCCATGCGGACATTCTGCTCTTCCCCGACATCCAGGCAGGCAACCTGGTCTACAAGACTCTGGTCCACACCGCCAAGTGCGAGAACGGCTGCATCCTGACCGGCACCAAGGTCCCGGCCATTCTGACCAGCCGTTCCGATTCCTTCCAGACCAAGGTCAACTCCATCGCGCTGGCAGCCGTGGTGGCCGCCGGCCTGAGCAATGAGCAGTAATTGACGCGCAGTTTTCGCCGTGCATAAAGGAGAGTACGATTCCATGTCTATCAAAAGCCTGATTATCAATCCCGGTTCCACCTCCACCAAGGTGGGCGTCTTTGAGGACGAGACCTTGCTGTTTGAGGAGACTTTGCGCCATCCCACCGAGGAGATCGCCAAGTATGCCTCCATCATCGACCAGAAGGACTTCCGCAAGCAAATCATCCTGGACTTCCTCAAGGAGAAAAACTGCGACGTTCATTCTCTGGATGTCATCGTCGGCCGCGGCGGCCTGCTCAAGCCCATCCCCGGCGGCACCTACGCTGTCAGCGACGAGCTGCTGGCCGACCTGAAGAAGGGCGTCCAGGGCCAGCACGCCTCCAACCTGGGCGGCATTCTGGCCCGTGAGATCGGCGACGCCATCGGCAAGCCCTCCTACATCGTTGACCCCGTGGTCGTGGATGAGCTGACCGATGTGGCCCGCATCTCCGGCATGCCCGAGCTGCCCCGCCGCAGCATCTTCCACGCCCTGAACCAGAAGGCTGTGGCCCGCCGCTACGCCAAGGAGCACGGCACCACCTACGATGCCCTCAACCTCATCGTCATCCACATGGGCGGCGGCGTCTCTGTGGGCGCTCACTCCATGGGCAAGGTCGTGGATGTCAACAACATTCTGGATGGTGAGGGCTGCTTCAGCCCCGAGCGTGCCGGTACCGTTCCTGCGGGCGATCTCATCAAGATGTGCTTCTCCGGCAAGTATACTCAGCAGGAGATCTACAAGAAGATCTGCGGCAACGGCGGTTTCAACGCCTACCTGCACACCAACGACGCCCGCGTGGTGGAGAAGATGGTGGAGGAAGGCGACGCCTACGCCAAGCTCATTCAGGATGCCTTCTACTACCAGATTGCCAAGGATGCCGGCGCCATGGCCGCGGTGCTCCACGGCAAGGTGGACCAGATCATCCTGACCGGCGGCATTGCCTACGCTCAGCTGACGGTGGACAAGCTCACCGAGAGCCTGGGCTGGATCGCTCCCATCACCGTCTATCCCGGCGAGGACGAGCTGCTGGCCCTGGCACAGGGCGGTCTGCGCGTCATGACCGGCGAAGAGGAAGCCAAAGTTTACTAAAAACAATTTTATAAACAGCAGCGCCGCCCGGCGGGGAATTCCCCGCCGGGCGGCGTTTGGTTTATGCTGGGCGTTTGGTTTATGCTGGTGGAGGGACAAGGAAAAGGGGATCAGGAAAGGACGCCGGTGGGCGAACAGGTGAGAGACAGGCTCACCGGGAAAGTGACCGGACCGGAGATGGTGGCGGACAGGTGGGCGGTGGCGCCAGTACCCCAGATGGACTGGCCGCTGTAGGACCAGCCGGACGCGACCGAGTGATCGCCGAAGGCGGTTATCATTGTAGCAGTGCTACCGTTATAAGAGAAGGAAGCATTCAAAACGACGGATGCAACTATTTCTCCATCATATATGTACTCTCGCCGTACACTCCCGTTCTTTGTTTTGTCACGCTGAATAGAAGGATACTCGTAAATAGTCGTTGTGCAGACAACGCCATTGTCCAAAACTTCTTCGGTGACGGAAACAATATTAGCCTCGTACCCGTCGGCAAAACAGGGAACCGCCAGCGAAAGCATAATAAACAAAGAAAGTGCTACCACAAAAATCTTTTTCATATTTATTTGCTCCTTTATTCTCATTTTAATGGCATGGGCGTTGGAAAGGGCGTGTCTTCCCCAAAGTCATAAAACGTTGTCTGTGTCTCAACAATAACCACACCATCTGTTTTCCAAAAAAAGGCAATGACCCCCACCAGCAATGCAATAACCAGACAAATTGAAACTGCGGCCAGACGCAGGCGGCGTTTGCGGGCACCGGCCCAACGTTCGGCCGTATCTGGCGGCATGGATTCCATAAACGCATCGGCTGCGTCTTGCGGACTGCCCAGTATCTGCTCCACTTCCGTCCAGGACGCATCGGGTGCTTCCTGCAGATAATCCCGCACGCTTTGGGCGGTCAGCCGATTAAACTCCCTCCGCTGTGTCCGACCACAGGCAAGCAAGCCGCCGGCGCGCCGGCAGTAATCTTTCACTTCCCTTTCATACATGGTCATTCCTCCTTGTACAACTTATCATCCTGTGCCAGCAGGCCATCCAGTGCGCCGGTCATCTCACGATAAGCCGGCAGCAGTTCGTCCAGATATCGCTGTCCGGCGTCTGTCAGCTTAAAATAGACCCGGATGCGGTGATCTGCCTCCCGCTTGCCCGCCTCGGTAATATGGCCGTGCTCCTGCAGGCGATAGACAGCCAAATACAGTGTGTTGAAGGTATAGACACCACCCGTCAGCCGAGCCAGTTCCTGCGACATTTCGTAAACGTACATCGGCTTTTGCCGCAGCAGAAACAGGACCATCATCTCGGTAACGGCCTTTTTTATGGATTCCCGCATGCCGGCAGCTGTTCCGCTGCGGGAAGCACGGGAAGATTTGGAATCAGTCATAGGAACACTTCCCATTTGTTGTGAGATCATTACGTGGGATTACAGATAAGTTTTAATTCAATATAGCACAAAAACGGACAAGAATACATACATTTCATTAACAATTTTATTTGAAAAAGCATACCGTCAGAATTGACAAATTTATTAAAGAAATGTATCATTAAATCAGAAGAAAAGTCGAGGATTCTTTTTTCAGCCTTTATGGGCCGGGTGCCGTAACGGTTTGATTTGTCCCCCTTCTCCATACAAACTATCGGGAAAGGCAGGTTTACAAGATGAGATGGATGAAAAGATTGATGTCCGGTACGATTGCGGTCTGCCTGTTGTGCACCATGACTGCTCCCCTTTCCTCCGCCTCCACGGTAACCCCGGCGGAAATCCACTGCACGGCAGCGGTCACCACCGAGGATAAAACCATTCCGGTCCCGGTCACACAAAAGACGACGCAGACGGACAACACAATAACGACAACCGTCCAGATACGGGTCCCGGAGCTATCCGCAGAAAATCCGGAATATGATGCCGACGCTTTGGGCCAGATCCGGGAAAAACGGCGCTTTACCTCACCGGCAGGCAATGGCGGTGAAGTTACATTTGCCGATCCCGGCCTCATCACTTATACGGCCACTCTGGTGTATAACGTGCAAACCGGGCAGAATGACTTCCGGAAATATGATCTCATCTCTTTCCGCCTGGATCGGGAAATTTATACCATGGCCCCCTACAACAGTGTGCACAATGCTGCCGTCCGGGTGGACCAGACCGGCTTCTCAGATCCTTCTCAGGATCCGGGCCTGCTTGAGGAGCAGAGCAAAGATCTGGGAGAGATCGAATACGGCAGAACATACAGCAAGGGCAATGACTGGCCGGATGACTGGCAGGCAGTGGGGACCGCATCCGGCTCTCCGCAGGTCGGCATCACCTACGACGTGCTTTTGGATTACGCCGACGGCACCTCCCGGACGCTGTCCTTTACTCACTCTGCCCATTGACATCCCCGGAGCGGATGTGGGGGTTCCGCCCTTTCTCATGTACAGCAAAGCCGTACCCGGCAGTTTCAACTGCCGGGTACGGCTTTTTTTGCGCCCGCGGGACGCAAAGTTCAGTTTTCCAGTGCTTTTGCAGGGTCCACCCAGGTTTCCCCCTGCAGGCATTCCAGATGGATGTGCACGCCGTCCTCCGACTCGCTGGGGATGCTGCCGGCCCGGCCGATCCCCTCCCCGGCCTTGACCGTGTCCCCCGTCTCAACGGTGGGTTCCGAAACGCCGCAGTATTTCCACACATTGCCGGAGGCATCGGTCACCTCCACCACGCTACCCCAGAGAGCATCGCTGTAGACTGCCGACACGGTGCCCGGGGCCGACGCCCTGACGGCATCGCCGGTCTTGCAGGCATAGTCCACACCGTTGTGGGTGCGCCAGTCTCCCAGGGTCTGGCTGTACACCAGCTCGTCCCCGCTGAAGGCCAGGGTGATCTCACCATCTACCGGCGCAGTGAAGGAGCTGGCTGACGGTGCCGACGAAGCGGCAGATTCGCCAGACCCGCCCTGCACGGCGGCAGATTGTGACGACTCCCCAGAGGAGGACGACGAGGCAGACGGCTCCTCCGACGGCTTCGGCGTGCTCTGCGGCACATCGGATGCCGGAGTGTTTGCGGCTGCATCGGGTTGATTCCATGTGGATTCCTCCTGGGTAGTGTTGTTCAGGTTTTCAACGCCGCGCACGACGTTGCGGATCGCCCAGATGCTGGTCACCGTAGCGGCCAGGACCAGGCCCAAACAGATCAAGTACAGACCTTTTTCCCTAAAAAATGCTTTCAAGCTGTCCATTGTCCTCCGTCCTTTTCCGCGAAAGATTCTGCGCGGGAACCCCCGCGCCGTGGTACTGCCCTTAGTTTGGCGCCTGTCCTTGAGGATTATACAATTGCTGTGCAAAAATCCTTTTCATTCGGCGGGGTATCGGGTATAATGAGCTTGACATAAAACGGCACAAACGTGCCACATCAACAAAAGGCGGTATCGTTTTTATGAAATTCGACTTGAAAAAAGACGGCCTGCGGCTGGTCGTCATCTGTCTGGCTGCCGTTATCATGGCTGTCAACATCAAATCTTTTGTCCGCACCGGCGGCCTGTATCCGGGAGGCGCTACCGGCCTGACTCTGCTTCTGCAGCGGGTATTTGAGCTCTGGTTCCATGTTGAGCTGCCTTATACGGTGGTCAACGTCGCCCTCAACGCTTTCCCGGTCTATCTGGGATTCCGGTTCATCGGCAAAAAGTTCACCCTCTATTCCTGCCTGATGATCATGCTCACCAACCTGCTCACCGACCTGCTGCCCGCCTTTCCCATCACCTACGATACCCTGCTCATCAGCATCTTCGGCGGGCTTATCAACGGCTTTGTCATCAGCCTGTGCCTGGTCATGAACGCCACCACCGGCGGTACCGACTTCATTGCTCTCTACCTTTCCGAGAAGAAAGAGATCGACGCCTGGAACATGGTGCTGGTTCTTAATGTGTTCATCCTGGCGGCGGCAGGCCTGCTCTTCGGCTGGGACAAGGCGCTGTACTCTATTATTTTCCAGTTTGCCTCCACCCAGGTGCTGCACATGATGTATCGACGCTACCAGCAAAAGACGCTGTTCGTGGTCACCAACCATGCCCAGGATGTCTATGAGGAAATTTCCAAGATCAGCCACCACGGCGCCACCGTTATGGACGGCGAGGGCTCCTACCAGCATGAGGAGCGCAAGGTGGTCTACTCGGTGGTGTCCAGCGACGAATGCAAGTCGGTGATCCGCGCCGTCCGGCACGCCGATCCCAAGGCCTTCATCAACGTCATCAAGACCGACCAGATTTTGGGGCGTTTCTATCAGCGTCCAAACGAATAACACTTTGTTTTTTCACCTTCCGCATTGACCGCAGCCCTGTTTTAGGGTTGCGGTTTTATTTATGTAATACAGTTATGTTGTTTTTATTTGATCGGAATTGCAGTAATTCGTGATCTTGCTTTTTGATTCGCCGGTATTCTGCATTGTTTTTCTCGGATTATTTCTCTTTATTAGCGTACATTCTTGCTTTCAAAGGGAATATATGGTAACATGTATTTCAGTTTATTAATATTTTAATGTATTGTTAAAAATCTTGATTTCGTTGTGTTGCGCCTTTGTTTGCAATATAATTTATTTTATGTATAAATTCCGCTGTGCTTCACCGTATTTCTCTCTACACTGCATTCTGCCCGGGGAAATGCGTTTTTTTAAGCCTGCTGCACTTGTCGAAGAGATACCTCGACACGGGAAGGGAGGGACAACGCACGGGGATGCTTTGGGACATTCCCGCTGTAAATCAAAAGGAGTTATTGATTCTGAAGGAGGAATTATTTCATGCAATCAGCAAAAAACCGTTGGATATGGCTTGTCTGTATGCTGTGTGCTCTGGCACTGTGTATCGGCACCGCATTTCCTGTATCTGTATTCGCGGACGATTCCATCGGCGCCGGCTCCGGCATTGGCGCAGATGAGAGCACAATCGGTGCCAGCTCCGACGGCAGCGAGGAATTCGCTCTGAACAACGGCGTCAACATCATCAAGGAAGGCAAGGAAAAAACCGTCTTCAACATCGGTGAGGGACAGGCCGTCATGATCAGCGGACAGGCCGCTGCCGAGGATGCTCCCCTTGTTTTTTCCAACTGCACCTTCAACCTTTCCGGCCAGACGGTCAAAATCAGCGGCAATCAGGACGGAATTTCCTATCATAACGGTGAAGTCGTTACCAAGCTCTGGATCGGCGGCAATGTTCGGTTTGACAACTGCACCTTTGTCACGGACAGCAACGGTTCCAAGAGCACTTCGGCCGGTTATGATGCATGCATCTATTTCTTCTCCGGCAACATTGCATTGAACAACTGCGCTCTGTCTGCCAACGGCTATAACGGTCAGTTCCTGGGCCTTTACGGCAGTACCGGCGCGGTACAGTTCAACAACAGCAAAATTTCCACCACCAATACCCGCAATGGCTGGAGCTATGCCATGTATGGCGGTTCGGTGCTGAAACTGGACCACTCCACCATGTCCGCCACCGGCGCCTCTACGGAAAGCGGCAACATCAATATTTTCTATTCCGGTGACAACAAGACCGGATACGATGCCGTCTTCTTCACGAATTCTGTCGTGGATTTCAGCGACAACCAGGCCGGCGGCTTTGCCATCAACAACGTCAATATCCACGTGGACAACTCCAGCGTTACCGTCAGCAACAACAAGGGCAATGCCTGCAACTCCGGATACTGGATGGTCAACAATTCCAATCTCGTTATGGACGGCAACCGCGGGGGCCACGCTCTGTCCTGCATTGGTTTTGCGATGACCAATTCCCGTCTGGAAGTTCTGCACAACGGCTATGCCGGCATCTATATTCAGTCGCAGGCTTCCAGCCTGACCAATTGCTCGGTGGATATTCGCTGCAACGGTGAAAAAATGCTGAGCTACAGTGCCGGTGATGTGTGGCTGAACGGTAACATGCTGACCGTCAGCGGCGGCACTTCTGCCGCTCAGCCCGGCTCCGTCTGGCTGGGTGCCGTCGGCCGCAAGGGCGCCGTCACCACCACAAGCGGCAATGTTGTCGCCTATGACCTCAACACCAACGCCGCGGACAATCTCAAGAGCAACACTGAGCCTGTTTTGACCAATGCCAGCCTTGCCCTCAATGATGAGATGCACACCCTGCTCCTGAACCCCTTTATGGAAACGGTGTATGCCCGCGGCAATGCGGAGACCTCTGCCGGCAACAATGACGCCGATTTGTTCAAAGACGATAAGGCAACCGACATCAAAGATATTCTCGGTGCCGACAATGCCACGATCGGCGAAGTTTCCACGGCTCAGCTTTCCCACCACAAATACGACTGGTCTCAGCTCGGCAAGGAGGACGTGCCGGCAACTGCCACCACTTACGGTGCCCGCGCTTATGCCTGTGCGGATGTCTGTGCCGGCTACACCGCAAATACCAGCGCCCATCCCAACAGCTTCGATTGCGGCGGCACGTATGTCTATGCTCCTCTGGTCGGCATCGAGTTCAATGCCAACCTGCCCGCCGGCGTTGACGCAAGCGCTGTGAGCGGGATCCCTGAAACCGTTGCCTGCTATGAATACGGCCAGACCTATGACGAGCCTGCCGCCCCCTCCCTCCAAAGCGACAGCGATGAGTATTATTATGTGTTCGGCGGCTGGTACACGGATGCTGCCTGCAGCAACGGCAAGGAATTCGATTTTTCCACCCCGCTGACCGCAAACTGGACCACGCTGTATGCGAAGTGGATCAAACAGTATGTTGCTGTTGTCCAGCCCGCCGACATCACCATCTACATGGGCGGCGACAACGGCTATGAGGGCGTCTCCGAAACCGATGGAACCATCTCCGGCAGCAATTCCCTGCCTGAGCCCGGTTACTATATCACTCTGCCTGCGGAAATCAACAAAGCTCTGGCAGATGCCGGTCTTTCCACGGAAGGAACCCCTGCCGACCTGTCCAACTACCTTTCCATCTACACCCAGGGTACCGACGCGGATCACAGCTGGACGCTGTCTCCTTACGGCAACACCTATTCGGCTGCATTCGGCAAATATATCTACGCTTTTGTCCCTGTGGACAATGCCGCACCCTTCCGTTTGACATTTACGGATGAAGCCGGCACTATCCATGACAGCGACACGTTCAATCCTGCCTCCACCGGCACGCTGTACCAGCATTACCAGATGGATATCTATCAGGAGCTCATTGAATCAAAGCAAGTCATTCTTCAGGTCAGTATTCCCGATGGTCCCAGCTATACCTGCACCCTGACCACCCTCCCCGGCAACCTGAACATCCGCTATGTCACCGGCGAACAGGACAGCGTGGTGACCTCTTCCTTCAACAGCGTTGCAGAGGCTTCCAAGGCAGACAATCCCAACAAAACTGCTCTGGATCATGCCTATGTGATCCGCGATGAGGACACCAAGTTCTACATCAACAACAGCGATGTGGATGTTACCGAAACGGAAGGCTTTGCCGACGTTTCCCTGCTGTTCGACGATATCGTCTCCCCCGACAACACCGAGGGCGTCAGTGACTACTACTCCATGCTCACCGAGAAGGCCATCGATACCGCCGCCAAGGATTTCCAGAATGTCGAGTACGAGGCAAAGTACCTGGATCTGGTGGATGCCAACAACGGCAACGTCTGGCTGACTCCCAGCAAGGCTGTGACTGTTTACTGGCCGTATCCCGACGGCACCGATGCCAACACCACCTTCAAGCTGGTTCATTTTGAGGGTCTGGACCGCGACATGAACGTTTCCGATGTGGAAAGCGGCATTGCCAGCGCAAATGTTCAGGTTCTGAATGTCAAGACTGACGAGTACGGCATCTCCTTCACCACGGACAGCTTCTCGCCGTATGTTCTGCTCTGGGACAACACTCAGACCGCTGTCAGCACCCCCACCCCGGATGAGCACCCCGACATTGCCGAAGCCAAAGAAAACGGCACCTGGGGTCAGCCCACTCCCACTCCCGCAGCTGCCGTTGTCCCCCAGACCAGCGACGGCATGCCTGTCACCCTGCTGGCCATCCTGGCCGCGGTTGCCGCCGCTGCGGTGATCATTCTGGTCGTCGTCCGCAAGCGCCGCCAGGAACAGTAATTTCTCTCAATTTATCCCATTGAATTGCTGATGCAGCGAGCGCCGAATCCCTAGGATTCGGCGCTCGTTTTTGTTTTGCCTGCCGCTGTCCGTTTTCTTTTAGCTTTGTTTGCCGCAAATGTGAAAGCTCCGCGAAAATTGATGCAATGGCCCGAAAAGTATGGTATCATAATTTTGTAATATTAGGCTGCGGCTTTGTGTCTGTGCAGGCCGCTTTCCCGATGCATTACAAAAATCAAACGTTTTCACGTTTTTTATCAGAGGAACAATATGGCGCAACAAGATAATGAACCGAAATCGGTATCCGCCGGGACGCAGCCGGCCGATTCTGTACCTTCTTCTCCTGCGGGGGATGAGAATGCCTCTTCCCCCGCTGCAAAAACTGCCGCTCCCGCCGGCACTGCCGAGGAGAAGTCTGCTTCCGGCAAAAAGCACGGCGGCAGCAAAAAGAAGCATCGCATCCCCCTGTGGGGCAGAGTCCTGCTGGGGATTCTCTGCGTCTTTGTGGTGCTGATCGGTGCAGCAGCCCTCTACATCAACGGCAAGCTGGACCTGATTCGCTACGATGACGGCAGTGTGGATTCTGTCGGCACCATTGATGCGGATGAAGACCAGGACCTGGACGGCACCGGTCTGGTGGAAAACACCGGCGAAATGATCATGCCGGAGGGCAGTCCCTTTGAGGACTCCAATGTGCTGAACATTCTGCTCATCAGCACTGACGAGCGCACCGACGCCGTCAACGATTGGGATGCCTTTACCCATCTGAACGACCTGGACGGCACCAGCGATACCACCGAATTCAGTGAGGACGCCCGGGCCGACAGTCTGATCCTGGTCTCCCTCAACATTCAGGAGGACACCATCAAGCTGGTCTCCATCGAGCGCGCCACCGGCGTTCCCATCCTGCTGGACGGCTACGAGGGTGAGTACGACTGGATCACCCACACCTTCCGCTACGGCGGCGCCAAGCTCACCATGGAGACGGTGGAAGACTGCTTCAACGTGGCGGTGGATCATTACGTCCGTATCAACTTCAACTCCTTTGTGCAGATCGTTGACGCGGTGGGCGGCATCGATATCAATCTGACCGAGGAGGAAGCCGCTGCCCTCAACTGGGAAGTTCCCTCCAACTCCATGTTGATTGTGGACAAGGTAGAGCCCGGCGTCAATCATATGGACGGCTATACCGCCCTGCAGTATGCACGTCTGCGCGCCATCGACAGCGACTGGGTCCGCATTGAGCGTCAGCGCACCGTCATTCAGGCTGTTCTGGATCAGATCAAGAATGCCACCCCCATGGATCTGGACAACCTGCTCAATACGGTGCTGCCCCTGGTCCAGACCAACTTTACCAAGTCGGAGATCGCTGCCCTGCTGGTGCAGCTGCCCGACTTTCTGGGCGTTACCGCCGAGCAGATGTCTCTGCCCGCCGACGGCACCTACGGCGTGCGCTACGGCATGGACGACCGTTTGATGTATGACCCTGACTGGGCCGAAAACATTGCCATCCTTCACAAGTTCCTGTACGGCATCGACAGCACCAGCGATGTCTATCCCAACGGCGAAACGGTGGAGACGGCGGTGGATCAGTACTCCGACGAGGAACTGGATACCTTTGCCGAATACCTGGAGGACAACAGCTCCGCTGTGGACTTGACCGACCTGAGTACCCTGTGGCCGGTACGGGAGGAAGAATCGCCGGAAGAGGACGTTTCCTCTGCGTTGGATGGAGAGGAAGAGGACAGCGAACCTTCCACCGCACGGGTCTGCCTGTTGGGGGACGACACCTCCTCCAGTGAAAGCCTTGCCGTCCGCCAGGCCATGCTGACCCGCCTGCATGAGCAGGAGGGCGTCAACTACGTTCTTTCCGAGGAAGGCTTTGCCGCGGGCGTCCTGCTGGACTGCTACATCAATGACGGCCCGGAATCCCTCTACGACGATTATCTGGCCCTCCACCCCGATGCAGACACCGGCGACGCCCAGTTCTGCCAATGGCTGCGAGAGTACAACGCCACCCAGAGCAGCGGTGACAAGCTGCACATCATCGGCCTGGGCGAGGATGTCTCCCCCTCCCTGGCGGTCAAGGCGCTGTCCCTCTTGCGGGACGAAGATGCTCAGCCTGACGACAGCCTCTCCGACATCGTCTACTGGATGGACCGGAACGATGCTTCCGCTACCACCACCGGCAGCAAGTATGTCATTCTGCGCCTGACCCAGTTGCTGGACGAGGACCCTGAGCTGCTGGAGACCCTGTTCGGCGACAATACCGCCATGGTGGAGCTTTTCTGTGACAACAGCGCCGAGGCCATCCTCTCCGGAGAAGAGGAACTTTCCGGCGCCGATCTGGCCCAGAGCATGTATGACAATTTCTGCTCCATCTACGACGCTCTGCCCGAGGATGCCCGCTTCTTTGGCTGCATCCGTCTGGCGGAAGCCTCCTCCACCTCCATTGTGGGCAAGGGCGAGGACAACTACCGGACCTTTGCCTCCCTGCTGGACGGCTCCGGTTCCCCGGTGCGGGGCGAGGTGGACAACACCGCGGTGCTCTATGTCACCTCCGCGGAGGAGACCTCCTCCTTCACCCCCAACAACCGCACCTTTGACTATACCCTGCTGCGTGCCTGCCTGCCCGATGCCTTCACCGGCGATACCTGGATCGACCTCAACGGGGAGGACAGCCCTTTCACCCGTGAAGTGGGGCTTTTCCTGCCCGGCCGTGAGGATGCCTCCGCCGCAGGGCAGTACTTCAACTCCCTGCTGACCATCGCCGCCGACGCGGACTGAGGCAGCATCATTCTCAAAAAAAGACCCCCGCCGGGGCTGCTCCTGAGAGGGCGCCCCGGCGGGGGATTTTTGTATGATTTTTCCATTCAGTCGTCCAGATCGAAGTCTCCCGGAAGCAGAAGTTCCAGAGAGGCCGACGGATCGGCCACCAGCCGTTTGGACTGGTTGAGGATGGCCCGTTCCAGCACATTGCGCGCCATGCGGCCGTTGCCGTTGTGGGCGGCATCCTCCCCCTGCTTGCGGTCGAAGTAGGCCTTGAGGGGAGCCTCACAGGCGGTATCCAGCTTGTAGCCCTTGCCGTCCGCCAGGGAGAGGGTGATTTTCCACAGCTCCTCCCCGGTGTAATCGGGGAACTCAATACGGTTGGGGAAGCGGCTTTCCAGGCCGGAATTGGCCGTCAGGAACTGCTCCATCTCCCGGGTGTATCCGGCCAGAATGACCACCAGCTCATCCCGGTGATCCTCGATGCCCTTGACCAGGGTGTCGATGGCCTCCAGCCCGAAGCTGTCGTCCCGGCCGCGGTAGAGGCTGTATGCCTCATCAATGAACAGCACACCGCCCAGAGCGCTGCGGATGACCTGATTGGTCAGGGGCGCCGTGTGGCCCACATAGCGCCCCACCAGATCGGCCCGGGTGACCTCCACCAGCTGGCCGCCCCCCAAGGCGCCGATGGCCTTGAGGTACTTGGCCAGGATGCGGGCAATGGTGGTCTTGCCGGTACCGGGGTTGCCGGTGAAGATCATGTGCATATTGACGGTAGCGGCGGTCAGGCCCTGGGCCTTGCGGCGCTGCTGGGCCTGGACGTTCTTGGCAATGTCCCGCACAAAGGTCTTGACCGTGTCCAGTCCCACAATAGCGTCCAGCTCCGCCTCCACGGCGGCCACGTCGCCGCGGTACTGCTGGGGCAGCAGACCGAACAGGTCGAAGGTTTTCCCCTCCCCCACCGCAGCGGCAAGGCGGCCTTCCGCCGTGCTCAGGCGGACCTGCGTGCCGGCACGGATGGGTTCCTCGTGGTCGAGGACATACTCTACAAGGGCGCGGTAGGCGTTGTCGGCATATTCCTGAATGGCTTCAATGCCCCTGGCCTTGCCGTACTGGGCCGCCAGCAGATCCCGGACGCTGCTGTCCATGGAGAGGTTCAGCCCGCACTGGGCACGGACCTTCTGAGCCAGGGCGTTGAGTTCCCGGGCGGCAATGGCGTTGAGGCTCTCGGGGGTGAAGGGCTGGGTGCGGCAGATATCCCCGGACAAGGCATCCACAAACCGTGCGCCGAAGCGCTCGGCCAGAGCCTCAGGGCCCTTGTTGGAGAAAAAGACAAAGTATTTTCCGCCGGCCTCCAGCTCGCCTACAGCACCCGGCGCCAGGGCAGTGCCCACATCCACCAGAATTCCCCGCTGCAGCACATAGCGGCTGGAAAGGGCCAGAGTGCCGTCGATGGCCAGGGCGGCCAGCATGTTCAGATAGGCCGAGGCACAGCTCTCGTAATGGTCAAAGGCAAGGATCTCCGCCTTGGACTGTAAAGCCGCATACAGGTCCTGCAAAAACAGTTTTTCCTGGGCAGGTCCCGGATAGAGAGACAGGTCCATGGTCTCAATGCGGGCGCTGTGCAGAAGTCCCCGGGCAGCCATCTCCTCGGCCACGCAGCGGAGGGTGTAGTGCCGCCCGGTGCCCTCGGCGCCGCACAGAAGCATAAGGCTGCGCACATGGGCCGAATCCTCCGGGGTGCCCATCACAAAGGGACGGCGGAAAGCCTTGACCAGGGCCCCCACAAAGGCGTCCTGTCCCAGCACCCGGGTACGCACTTTATCCGCCAGCCCGGTGAAGTCTCCCTTTTTGGCCGGAGCCGCCGGGGCAGATTTGCGGGCCGGGACCTCATCCAGCAGGCCGTCCCTGCGAAGGGAACGGGTCAGCTCGCTGCTCATGCGGCGGACGTTTTCCGCCGTGGCACCGGCAGCCCGCTCCACGGCGGCGGTGGGATCACTGCGGGAGGTCGCGGTGAGCCGTTCCAGCTCCCGCTGCATCTCCTCCACGCTGCGGGCCGCCTCCTCGGCATCCCGCCGGCTGCCTGCACGGGTCGAGCCCATCAGGCCCCGCACCCAGGCATCGTATTGTTCCTCAATGCTCATTGTCGTACTCCTTGGCGGGCAATGCCGATTTGGGCAGCCGGATACGATAGAAATTCTTCACGCTGCATCCCGCACGGCCGCCGCCCGCACAGGCGCAGGCACAGGCACAGGAAACGCAGGCACAGGCGCAGACGCATCCGCTGTGGTGGCTGGTGTCGGAACGTCCGGCACCGCCGCCCCGGGTGGAACCTCCCCCTGCCTGGAAACCGGCAGGCGGGTCCACCGCATGATAGCCCGCCGGCGGCGGTGCGCCCCGCCGCATGCGGATGGTATGCAGGTTGTTGGAATACCAGATCCAGGCTGCGGCGTCGTCCACCCCCATGCCGCCGTGCCAGCGGGGGGTACGGGCGCTCAGCGCAAAGACGATAAGCAGCACGACCATCAGGGTGACCACTGTTGCCGCCACTCCTTCGGCGGAGTCGTCCTCCTGGTAAGTGTTTTCCACAGAAGCGGCGGCCATATCCTCGGAGGTTTTCTCGTTCTCCTCGGTATATCCCTCCGCCGTCACGATAGGCACCGTCACATTGACGTTGACCCGCTCCCCGTGCCCCAGCGGGCCGAACTCCCAGGTCAGATAGTCGCCGTCGGTGCCGGTGTTGTCGGCCAGAAAGCCGTCGTAATTGCGCCAGCGCACTGTCAGGCTCTGCACGCAGATCTCATCAAACCAGCCCGGCGTAAAGGAAAAGCTGGCGGTGTTGTCGTCGTTCATGGTGAACAGATGGCTCTGGTGCACCTTGAAGGCAAATTCCACCCGGCTCTGACCGCCGTTGGCCGCGGCCACGTCGGGGGCATAGTATTTGTCATGGAAGGTCACCTTGGCATAGCTGCCGTTCTCGGTGATCAGGGAGACATCCGCCACCGTATCCGGGGTCAGAATCTCGATCTCATCGGCATAGCTGTTGGCCAGGCCGATGTTGACCCAGGACAGATAATCGCCGGAGCCGCCTCCCACCACCTGCCAGTCGATCTGATAGGTAATGTCCGCGCTGCCGTCCTGCCGGGGGTCTACCGTGATGACGTAGCTCTGGATCTCATCGTAGTCGCCGGAATCGGCCGACACCGCGGGCACACACAGCACAGCCAGCATCAGCGCCGCCAGCAGGCAGGCCAGACGGTGCAGGGGTATGGTTTTCATGCTTCCTCCTTTTGCCGGCGGGGATCGCCCAGCTGGCAGATGTGTTCCATCCGTGCGCTGACCCGCCGGATCCGGCGGCAGGCAGGGGCATTCCAGATCTTGTTCCAGGGATCGTGCAGGATATTGCCCAGCCCCGGCCCTGAGAGCCAGCTCTGGCAGGGCAGAACGGTGCCGTCGGGGGCAACCGCCATATTGGACAGGCAGGCGCCGCAGCTGGGGATCAGGCCATATCCCAGGCCGCGCAGGGTTTCCTCCGGCAGCCAGCCCGGGCTGGTAAAGTCGATCTCCATCCCGCTTTGCACAGCGTATTCCATGGCTTCCCGCAGGGTATTGGTGAGCTGTTCGGTGCTCAGGCGGGTGGTGCGGCTCTGCTCGGTGGTGGCGCCGCCCGCGGGGATCAGGCCGCTGCAGGTGGCATAGCGGACGCCCAGCCCGTGGACGAATTCCAGCGTTTTGCAGTAATCTGCATTTTTGCTGCACAGCGGCGTGTTGATGCTCACATTGAGCCCCGCCTCCAGCGCATTGCGGATACCGCTGACCGTGTCCTCAAACCCGGGAGCTCCCACAAGTTCATTGTGTACCGATGCGTCCCAGGAATACAGGGTAATCTGTACCGCGTCCAGGCTGGCCTCACTGAGTTCCCGGCACATAGGGGTGGTGAGCAGCCGTCCGTTGGTGTTGAGGCGGGTCACAAACCACTGGGCCGCTTTCACCAGCTTGACCAGATCGTTGCGCATGGTGGGCTCACCGCCGGTAAAGGTAAGCTGCGGAATGCCGGCAGCCCGACATTTCTGGATGATTGCCAGCCACTGGTCGGTATCCAGCTCGGCACTGGCGCCGTAAGGCTGGTTGGCCGCGTAGCAGTGCAGGCATTTCTGATTGCACTGCCAGGCGCCGTCCTTCTGCATGGAACTGATCATCAGGTCCATGCGATGAGGTGCCACCATATAGGGGGCATACTCCCCCAGATTCATCTGGCGGATGGGCAGATCTGTCCCCTGTCCCGTGGCAATCTCCCGAAAGGCCTCCAGCATCGCCTCCAGGTCGGCGCGAATCTGCTCCCTGGGGGTTTTGGTGTATACGGCAACCGTCTCCTCAACGGCACGGTCTGTCACCTGTGCCCACTGGCCAGTCTGAAGTTCCTGCCCCTCGTAAGGCTGCAGGGCGTCCATGAGGTTGGCAAGCAGAATGGCCCAGGAAACGTTGAGGGGCAGAATATCCCGCCCGTTGAGAATGGCGATGAAGGGCACGTCGCGGCCTCTGGTCCGGCAGGGCACCAGATGAATGCGCACCACACCCGGACCGTCCGGGTCAAGGGTCACATGGCGCACCGACGAAAGCCGCTGACGGATATAGCGGTTTTCCGCAAGGGAAAGAAACGGCATAGGATCGGACACTCCGTTCAGACAAATTACCACCGCATGCCATATGCCCGTGACAGCGCGCATACCGGCCGGCAGCATGTGAATAAGATTTGTACTATTATACCATGGATCGGCTTTCTGTACAATGTAAAACCGTCGGATCCCGTGTAAAACTGCCGAATATGACAAAAGGCGCCGGAGCTTTCGCTCCGGCGCCTGGGCCGTGATTGGGTTTTCAGAACAGGGCAGGCTCAGCACCTGCGGCAGGCATTACTGCTTGCGGCGACGGCGCATAACCACCAGAACCACAACAGCAGCCGCTGCGATACCGGCAACGCTGATCAGCGTCACCAGAGGCATATCGTCGCTGGTCTGAGGGATCACCGAAGATGCAGCGGGAGTCGGCGTGGGCTGACCCCAGGTGCCGTTTGCCTTGGCATCCGCAATGTCGGGATGCTCATCCGGTGCGGGCGTACCGGTAACGGTAACGGTGTTGGTATCAGGAGTAGTCGTGGGAGTCGGCGACGTGACAGTATAGGTCACAGTGGGAACAGGGAAGGTCTCGCTGCCCTCACCGCCGGTGGTGGAGGTGTAGGTCAGGGTAGCCTCCTCGTTGGTGGGCACGGTGTGGTCGCCGGGGGTGGTCGCCTTGTTGACCAGCTTAACGGTGTAGGTCAGTTGGACAGCAGCGCCATCCTCAACGGGAACATTGATTGCCCAAGTGAACTGCTCATTTTCACCGGTGGTGTAGGTCACCACATAGGGATACACGCCATCGACAGCTTCACCGAAATTGATGGTGTTGCCATTTACAACACCTTTCATCTCAATACCACCAACCGTCAACACAAAGCTGTCCAAGCTGGCAACATCAAAGTTGCTACCAATCACATCGGTGACGGTACCGCTCTCGATATCGTACAGTACAGTGCTCTTAACGGCATCGAACATACCGTCATAGCCGGCAGCATCTTCGGGCAACGTATAGGAGGCATCGCCCAGGTCGCCCAAGTTGGAGATAGCATTGTAAGCCCAGAGATACTTCCCATCTTTTGCATAGCGGGGATCAGCGTAGGCATAGGCATTGTACTTTTTAGCAATCTTGATCCACTCGCGGGCAACCATATAGATGGCTGCATCCGGTGCGCTGGCAGTCTCATTTTCCAGTTCGGCGGGGACATAGCTGTTTTCCGCCTTAAACTTTTCGATTACCGACCAGTCAGTATCCTCACCCTGATTAGATATTACTCCGTAATCTTTGGCTTTGTACTGACCTTCCTCATAAGTCACCTGGTACTGGCCCATGTCATCAGCGATACTGGCACTATTCTCATTGTACCATTTGAGCATATTCTGGAACTCGCCATAATAGCTCGTGCCGCTATGGTGCCAGTCAATGGTCTCGTGGCTGGCGTAGAGGTTTTCTTCGCCGTTGGAGGTACTTTCGCTGTAAATCGAGAAAACATTATTGCCGTTGCCACTGCCCCACAGGTAGCCAACGCCGTCGGTCACCAGGACAAGGTGCTTGTTGGCATCCTCCACCGTGGTATCGGCGTCCAGCATGGCTTCACCCGCAACCAGACCAGCGTAAATGTTGGTGCCGCTGCTGGCCACATTCTGGAAAATCATGGCTTCATTAATGGCAGCATAATTTTCATCATTGAGAGCGGTCAGTTCCAGCTGTTCCAGAACGCCTTTTTCAAAATTGACCACGCCGACATTGATGATGTTGCCCTCGCCAGCCTGTTTCTGCAGCTCGGTCAACATATCCATGGCTTCCTGGCGGATCTCACTGCTGGCGGACTTATCCAGGACAAAGACCACATCGGAAGCGGTGGTTTCCTCGCCGCCGCCAACAGTCAGGGTAACATTGCTCTTGTCATCAACCAGGCCGGTGGCAGTCTTGTCCACCGTAACACCGTCCTCTTCATCGGGATTGGGCGTAACCGGGTCGGTCTCCGGCGGAACCGGATCAGGCTCCGGTTCAGGTTCCGGCTCCGGATCCGGATCCGGATTCACGGTTCCTTCCACCCAGTTTGCAAACAGACTAATGTTGCTTGTCATCTGGATTGTGTCGCCGGGGTTCCAGAACTGCTCTCCCATCATATCTTTCCAGTTCACAAAGGTGTAACCTTCACGGGTCATTGTGTTTTCCGCAACGGTTGCAATCTGGTTATACTGGTAGGTAACATCATCCGGTGCTTCGCCAACAATATCGCCGGCACTAGAGCCACTGCGATAATCCAAGGTATACAATTTCGGATTCAGCGTAACAACTCTATTTTCTTCGCTGGAAGTAGAACTGCCCGCTTTGTTGACCAGATTTACTGCACCTTCTGCAGTAACTTCGTAATAAATAGATTCATCTTTCAGCGCGGCGTCCTTGTCCCAAACATTTTCGTCACCGGCGAAAGACAGGCAGTAAAAGCCCTCAGGCAACGATTCAACACTTTCATTTGTTGTCACTTCGACCGGGGTGTTTGCAGCGTTGACAGTGGCCGTATATTCAACCGTCCCAAAGCTTTCATCCGCCAGATTACCAGGCTTATCGCCACGATAAGTCAGCTCAAAAGGAATTTCAACAGAAGTTGCCTGCGTGCCATCCTCATTGTACGGCATGGCAGTGACCTCTGCCTGGAAGGTCATATTCTCGAGGGTAGGAGAAGCATTTACAGTAATGCTAAAAACTTCAATCCCCCGTTGCCACCAATTTTCTGTCCCATAGCTGTGGGTAACTGTGCACGTTCCCCCTTTGACCGCCTCAATCGTTACATCTTCAGTGTCGTTTGCTCCTACAAATTCAATACAGTCCTTATTGGAGCCGCCCACAGTCCAGCTATGAGTGTTTGTAGTAGGTTCGCCGTCCAATTCGATTGTTTGCCCCACAGACAGCGTAAAATCCATCTGCTTTTCATCTGACATCACTTGGATGCTGCTGTCGGCAATCGGCTCGTCTGCAAACGCCGCAGCCGGCAGCATGGCCGCGCACATTGCCAGCGCACATACGGCGCTGACAACGCGCTTTGCTTTGTTCTTCATGCGTTTTTCCTCCTTAAAATTTGGGCTATTTATCCGGCAGGCAAGTACCCACCGCTCAACCATCCTGCCCCCGCCCGGCCATCCACCGAACAAAAGCGCACCGGAGCAGCTGCCCCGGCAGGATGCTGATTCAAAAAAGGATGAAAAACAGCGGCGAACGTCCTTAGGACCTTCATCCCGGCGGCCCGCTGTAAAGGTGCCGGAAACCACTCAAGTTGCATTTGTGCAACTCCCGACACAATAGTAGGATTAGTAAATTATTCCAGATGCATGTAGTAATGGTATCACAACACTTCCCAAAAATCAAGGCGGATTTTCCATAATTTAACAAAGTGCGCCGTAAAAAGCGACGAAGAATCGATGTCATTTTTGTTAAAACTGACTTTTCCTGACAGCAGAGTTTTGCCTTTCTTTTGACATCTGTTCAAGGATATTCGTTTTTTATTCCATTTTCTGGTTTTTTTAAACATCCGTTTAAACAGCAGCGCACAAAAAAGCGGCGCCTGCACCCCAAAATGCCGGGATACAGGCGCCGCAAAAGGCGCAGATTTTCTATTTTTCACAAATTTGACCCAAGACAGATATTTTTTCCGTCAGGGATCAGCGGTCCAGCTGCAGCAGACCCACCTTGCGGTAAACCTTTGCCACCATACGGTCGGCAATGCGGCTTGCCCGGGCGGCGCCGTCCTTGAGCACACCGTCCACATAAGCCTTGTCGGCCAGGATGCGGCCGTATTCCGCCTGGACGGGAGCCAAAGCGTCGGCAGTGGTCTCGGCAACCGCCATCTTGAAGTCGCCGTAGCCCTTGCCCGCAAACTCGGCCTCGATCTCCTCCATGGTCTTGCCGGTGAAGGCGGAGTAGATGGTCATGAGGTTGGATACACCCGGCTTGTTGGCGGCATCGAAGCGCACCACGCCGTCCGAATCCGTCACCGCGCGCTTGAACTTGCGCACGATGGTATCCCGGTCGTCGGTCATGAGCACAAAGCTGTTGACGTTGGGGTCGGATTTGCTCATCTTCTTGGTGGGTTCGGCCAGAGACATGATCTTGGCGCCCGCCGCCGGGACGTAGCCCTCCGGCAGAGTAAAGGTATTGCCGTACACGCCGTTGAAGCGCTGGGCAATATCGCGGGCAATTTCCAAATGCTGGGTCTGGTCCTGGCCCACCGGCACCAGGTCGGCGTTGTAGATCAGGATATCCGCCGCCATAAGCACCGGGTAGGTGAACAGACCGCCGTTGACGTTGTCAGGATGCTTGGCGCTCTTGTCCTTGAACTGGGTCATGCGGGACAGCTCTCCAAACTGGGTGTTGCAGGCCAGAATCCAGCTCAGCTGGGTGTGGGCCGGGACATGACTCTGCACGAACAGAACGCTGTTCACCGGGTCAATGCCCGCCGCCAGCAGCAGGGAGGCCAGTTCCCGGGTACGGCGGCGCAGAGCGGCAGGCTCCTCGCGCACCGTCAGGGAATGCAGGTCGGCCACCATATACAGGCAGTCATAGTCCTTCTGCAGCAATGCCCAGTTGCGCACCGCGCCCATATAATTGCCCAAAGTGGGCGTGCCGGTGGGCTGAATGCCCGAAAGAATCCGCTTACGTTTGGGCTGAGCCTGAGAATTTTGAATGTTTTCTGCCATGATCTTACGCTCCTTTGCCTGTGGGCGGGGTACAAAAAAACTGCCCCCGTACAGAAATTTGTACAAGGACAGGTCAATCTCCTGCGGTACCACCTTGTTTGCCGCGTGAACGCGGCCACTCAGTGAAGCGGCAATCACCGCTTCCGCCCGGTAACGGGGGCTGCCGTCGACGGATAGTAAGCCTTCCGGCCGTTCCCCGCCGCCCTCTGCGATCCATTTGTCTGTCCTGTTTCCCGCCCGGTTCCCAGCCATCCGGGCTCTCTGTGGGGGCATGGCGCAGTTTTACTTTCGCATCTGCGGTTTCTCAACGAGGCGCATCCGCTGCGCCTTTATACAGGTATTCAAGCACACGAAACGGCATTTGTCAAGAGTCCTCTGCCTTCTCTTGAGCCCGTACTCTTGCGGCGGTACCCGCGGTATGGTACCATATATTAAAATGTATTGTACGGCAGAATCGGAAAGGAAGCGATCTTCATGGACGTATTTGATACCTCTCGCCTGGTCTGGACCCGGGAACCTGCCGGGTACAGTATCCGTCCCGACTGCATCGAGATCGTCACGGCCCCGCACACCGACCTGTGGCAGCGCACCTACTACCATTTCCGCAACGACACCGCTCCGGTACTGCAAATGACCACTCAGGAGCCTTATTTTTCCTTCCTGGTCAAAACCGAGTTTGCTTCTGGTCACCGGTTTGATCAGTGCGGCGTGGTCCTGTATCTGGACAGTGAAAACTGGCTGAAAGGCTCCATTGAATATGAGAACGAGACTTTCCAGCATCTTGGCAGCGTAGTGACCAATCACGGCTATTCGGACTGGGCCACCACCGAGATTCCTGCCCACATCAAATCCATGTGGTACCGGCTCAGCCGCAGAGGCAGCGATTTCCGCATCGACTGTTCCCAGGACGGTCAGGACTGGCATCAGATGCGCATCTGTCATCTGTGGGAAGGCAACGGTCCGGTGTCCTTCGGCATCTATGCCGCCAGCCCGGAGGATTCCAGTTTCCGGGCAGTATTCAGCCACATGGAACTGATCGAGTGCCAGTGGCAGGCCCATGACGGCCAGCAGCCCGATAAAGACTGCGGCGGCTGAGCTTCAAGCGGTTGACAAACCTTCCATCGACAGGTAGACTTTTGAGAGATATGGTCCGCAGGCTGCCGCCTGCCGCCAGACCTTGTTCCGGGGTTCCGTTTCCCCGGCCGATTGCAAAAATTCGCATCCAAAGGAGCATAACCCAATATGGAAAACACCGTCCGCACACGTTTTGCGCCTTCCCCCACCGGCTACATGCATGTGGGCAACCTGCGCACCGCCCTCTACACCTATCTGCAGGCCAAGCATTCGGGCGGCACCTTCATCCTGCGCATTGAGGATACCGACCAGGGCCGTTATGTGGAGGGCGCCACCGATGTCATTTACGACACCCTGCGCGCCACCGGCCTGAACTGGGACGAAGGTCCCGACATCGGCGGCCCGGTTGGCCCCTACATCCAGAGCCAGCGCATGGGCATGTTCCGCCAGTATGCCGAGCAGCTGGTGGCCGAGGGCAAGGCCTACTACTGCTTCTGCACCCCCGAGCGGCTGGAGGAGCTCCATGCCTCCCAGAAGGCCGCCGGTGAGGTCAGCCACTACGATGGCCACTGCCGTGATCTTTCTCCTGAGGAAGTGAAGGCCAAGCTGGATGCGGGCACCCCCTATGTCATCCGCCAGAAGATCCCCAGAGAGGGCATCACCTCCTTCGACGACCTGGTCTACGGCCACATTGAGGTGGAGAACGCCGAGCTGGACGACCAGATCCTCATCAAGACCGACGGCATGCCCACCTACAACTTTGCCAACGTGGTGGACGACCATCTGATGGGTATCACCCATGTCATCCGCGGCAGCGAGTACCTGTCCTCCACCCCCAAGTACAACCTGCTGTATCAGGCCTTCGGCTGGGAGATTCCCACCTACATCCACTGCCCGCCCGTCATGAAGGACGCCCAGAACAAGCTGTCCAAGCGCAACGGCGACGCTAGCTATCAGGACCTGGTGGCCAAGGGCTACCTGCCTGCCGCCGTGCTGAACTACCTGCTGCTGCTGGGCTGGGCTCCCGAGGGGGAGCAGGAGATCTTCTCCCTGGATGAGATGATTCAGATCTGGGACCCCACCCGTGTCTCCAAGTCCCCCGCCATCTTTGACCCCCTCAAGCTGCGTGCCATCAACGCCGCCTACATCCGCGCTCTGCCCGCCGAGGAGTTCCGCCGCCTGGCCGACCCCTTCATCGACAGCGCCGTCCATGTGGACATTGACCGGGACCTGCTGTGCGCCAACCTGCAGCCCCGCTGCGAGGTGCTGGAGGACATTCCCCCACAGCTGGACTTCTTTGACGCGGTGGTGCCCTTCGACGCCGAACTCTACCGCAACAAGAAGCAGAAGACCACCCCCGAGTCGGCGCTGGAGGCCCTGGACGCTCTGCTGCCCCTGCTGGAAAACCAGACCGACTGGAACCGGGACGCCATCTTTGACGCCTGCCGCCAGAAAGCCGAGGAGCTGGGCAAGAAGAACGGCTGGCTGCTCTACCCCCTGGGCATCGCCCTGTCCGGCAAGAGCCGCACCCCCGGCGGCGGTACCGATCTGGCCGCCATGCTGGGCCGGGAGGAGACGCTGCGCCGTCTGCACGCCGCCGTGGATACCCTGCGCGCAAACTGACCCTTTGCGGGGCGCTTTGCCATATCATCCCATAAAAATTTGACAGCCGGCCGTGGAAAGTGATGTTGCTTTCCACGGCCGGCTTTTGTTGTTTCCTGCCGCATTTTCTCCGGGCGAAACAGGCGACCTGCCGGTGCGAGGGCGGTCGCAGAATGGGGTCTTCTCCCCTGCCCCGAGAAAAATCTCCCCGCTTCGGCCATGGGCGATGGTTTCCACCCGTGGCAAGGGCGAAACCTTGCCACGGCCGGAAGTTGTCGGCCAAAACGGGCTTTCGCCTCGAAGCCCGCCCCTTTGGCCCGGATGCCGCAGCTTTGGGCCGGAGACTGCGGCTTTGCCGGTTTCCTTGGCAGGACGGGCTCCCTTTTGGCCGGTTTTGGAATTTCGCTGCATCGCAACAAAAAGCGCGCCCCGCGCAAGGTATACTCGTTGCTGCATCGCCCAAGAGGGGCGACGGCGCACCGGCACAGCCCCTTCCCGGCGCGCAGGCCATCCGGGGCAGGCATCCGCCGGGGAGGAATCACCACCATGCCGAACACCGTCAAAGAAGCCGCAACCATCCGTACCACCGCCGCGCCGCCCAACGCTCCGCGCCCACAGTCCGCCCCACCGCCCGCACCGCCGGTGTCCGCCCCGCCCGACCGACGTTTGCGTCTGCCGCCGGGAGGTGTGCGGGCCTCGGCCCTGGCCTGGCAGCTGGGCGCCGCCTGCGCCGGCATCCTGCTGGGAGCCGGGCGGGTCTACGGCGGGGCCGCTCCCTTCGGGCTGGCGCTGGTCATAGGCTGCGGGCCGGGCTATCTGCTCTCCGCCGCCCTGGGCGCCATCGCCGGAGTGCTGGCCTTTCAGCCCCTGGGACAGGCCCTTCCGCTGGCCGCCGCCATCGGCATCGTGCTGGCAGTACGAAAGTTGGCCCCCGGCAGGTTCCGCCTTGCCGCAGCCGCCGGGGGGATGGCGCTGCCCGGGGCACAGCTGCTGGCAGAGCTTCCCACAGGCATCGTGCCCGCCGATCTGATCGCCGCCCTCTGCGGGGCCGTCCTTGCTGTGGGCTTTGGCCGGGCCATACATACCCTGCCCTCGGACAAACCCCGGGGCATCTGCCTGTGGCTGGCCATGGGGGTCGCCTGTCTGGAACGCCTCACCCTGCCCGTCTTTGCCCCGGGGCTGGCCCTCTTCGCCTTCGCAGGCCTTTGCACCGCCTTTGCCGCCAGTCTGGAGCAGAGTGCTGTGCTGGCCGTGGCTCTGGCCGCTGCTTTCACCGCCGCCAGCCCCGACCTTTGTTTCGGGGCTCTGGCCGTGGCTCTGGGCACCCTGGGGGCCTCCTGTCTCTTCCCCGGGGAGCGCTGGCGCTGTGCCGGGGTCTTTGCCGCCGGGTGCTGTCTGGGTGCTCTGGCTGCCCCCTCCCTGGATGCAGCCCTGACCCTGGGCAGCGCCGCGGTCTGCGGGCTGGCGGTCTATCTGCTGGTGCCGCCCCGCAGTCTGCAGTCCTTCTTCCCCCAGCCGGCACCCCCGGCCTCGGCCCAGAGCCTTTCGGGGGCGGCACGGCGCCTCTCTACCATTGCCGACACTCTGTCCGACATCGCCTCCACCGTCAACGCCGTGTGTGAGCGGCAGTTTCCGCCCAAGGGCGAAACCTTCGACTTTGTGGTGGAGTACACCGCCCGCCGGGTCTGCCAGGACTGCGCCCGCCGGGAACGCTGCTGGATCAAGGGCTACTCCTGCGCCATGGACGGCATGTACCAGTTCAAGCCCATTCTGGAGCAGACCGGCGTGGCCGATCTGGAACACATGCCGGGGCAGCTCAGCGTCTGCGAGCATCCCTCCGACCTGTGCGACGCCCTCAACCACGGCTACCGCCTCTGGCGCAGCCGCCGCCAGACCCGGGCCCGGGCCAACGTGCTGCGCAATGCCCTGACCGAGCAATACGGCGCCATCGCCTCGGCCCTGGCCCAGCTGTCCGCCCGCCTGGGTCAGGCCGGGCTGCCCGATCCCCGCCGGGAGAGCCGGGTCTCTCAGCTGTTTGTCTCCATTGGGCTGGAGCCTCTGGAATGCAGCGTCACCACCGACGTGGCGGGGCGCATCTCCGCCAATGTGACGGTGGCCCGCACCGCCTTCACCCCCGAGGAGCTGCGCGCCCTCACCGCCGAGGTCAGCCGCCTCTGCCGCCGGGACCTGGCCCTGCCGGAGGTCGCCCACTGCCGCACGGTGACCATGCTCTCCTTCGGGGAGCGGCCGCTGTTCAGCGCCCGGTTCGGTATGGCCAGCCGCCCCGCCGAGGAGATCAGCGGCGACGCCTGCGACCAGTTCTGCGATACCTGCGGCCGGGCCCAGATGCTGCTGTGCGACGGCATGGGCACCGGACGCCCCGCCGCCGTGGACGGCCAGATGGCGGCCCGCCTCACCGGCCAGCTGCTGCGGGCGGGTTTTGCCGCCGAGAGCGCGGCCCGGCTGGTCAACGTGGCCCTGGGCCTGAAAAACGGCGAGCAGGAATCCGGCGCCACCCTGGACCTGCTGACTGTAGATCTCTTTACCGGGCGGGCAGGCCTTTTCAAGGCGGGAGCAGCCCCCAGCTTTCTGGTGCGTGAGGGGGAACCCCGCATGATGGAGGGTGCCAGCCTGCCCATGGGCATCCTGGATTCGGTGGTAGGCCGATCCAGCACTTTCACTCTGGAAGCGGATGATCTGGTGGTGCTGGTCTCCGACGGGGTGCTGTGCGACGGCACCGACTGGATTTTGCAGCAGCTGCAGCTCAGTGCCCGGCTGGGTCACAGCCCCGCCCAGACCGCCGCCGCTCTGGCGGACTCCGCCGTGCGCCGGGCCGGCAGCCGACGGGACGACATCACCGTGGCTGCGGTACGTCTGGAACGGCCGTAAAAAAGCAGCCCTTCCGTTCCATTTTCCTCTTGTGGTCCTTTTGTCGGTACAGCGCGGCTTTTGTGATTCTTTTGACACATTGACCAAAACTGTTGCACAATATTTTTACAGATATTGAGTAAAAAACTGTTTAATCTTTTCAAATAGTGTGGTAAAGTAGGAATATGCCGGGTAAGCCATAGCTTTCCCGGCCAGTATGTAACCGCCGGAGGGGGAGATCCCGGTATTCGGCTCCGGCGCGAAAAGAGGTTTGATAACGATGGAATACGCCAGCAAAGACATTCGCAATATTCTGGTCGCCGGCCACGCGGGCTGCGGCAAAACGACGCTGATCGAAGCCCTGCTGTACACCAGCGGCGCCACCGAGCGCATGGGCCGCGTTGAGGACGGCACTACCGCCAGCGACTTTGATCCTGAAGAAGTCCGCCGCAAGGCTTCGCTGAATTCCAGCGTTGTACCCGTGGAATATCAGGGTGTCAAATATAACATGATCGATGCTCCCGGCCTGTTCGACTTCGAGACCGGCGCCTGCGAGGGTGTTGCCGCCGCCGAGAGCGTGCTGATTTGTGTATCCGGACGTTCGGGCGTGACGGTGGGCGCCGAAAAGGCCTACCGCCTGGCTGTCAAAAACAACCGCGCCCGTATGGTCTTTGTCTCCAAGATGGACCTGGAAAACGCCGATTACTTCAAGATCCTGGAACAGCTCAAGATCGAGTTCGGCCCCACCATCTGCCCCTGCGTCGTGCCTTCCCGCCTGGATGACGGCACCGTCGCCTACATCAACCTGTTCAGCCAGAAGGCCTTCAAATACGAGAGCGGCAAACAGATCCAGATCGAGCTGCCCGACATCGGCCACCGTTTCGAGGGTCTGATCCAGGCCATGAACGAGGCCATCGCCGAGACCGACGAGGCCCTGATGGAGAAATTCTTCGAGGGTGAGAACTTCACCACCGAGGAGATCGTCTCCGGCATGGCCACCGGCGTGCGCACCGGCCAGATCACTCCTGTGTTCTGCGGCAGCGCCGTCAACCAGCAGGCGCTGGATATGCTGCTCTACAACATGAAGGAGCTGCTGCCCGCCGCCGACACTGCTTCCGTTGTGGGCGAGGACGACAAGGGCGAGCCCGTGGAGGTCGCCTGCGACGCCGACGCTCCCACCTGTGCCTACGTCTTTAAGACGGTGGCCGATCCCTTCGTGGGCAAGCTGAGCTTTGTCAAGGTTCTGGGCGGCAAGCTGACCAGCACCTCCAACGTAGTCAACGCCCGCACCGGCCAGCCCGAGCGTCTGGGCAAGATGCTCACCGTCTGCGGCAAAAAGCAGACCGACGCCGCGGCCATCCCCGCCGGCGACATCGGCGCCGTTGCCAAGCTGACCACCGCCAAGACCGGCGACACTCTGTGCGATCCCGCCCGGGTGGTCAAGCTGGCCGCCCCCGTCTACCCCATCGCCAGCTACCGCATGGCTGTCCGCGTTGCCAAGAAGGGCGACGAGGGCAAGGTCTCCGGCGCCCTGACCCGCCTGATGGAGGAAGATCCCGCCATCGGCTTCACCGTGGACCCCGAGACCAAGCAGCAGATCATCAGCGGCCTGGGCACCCAGCATCTGGAAGTGGCCGTGACCAAGCTCAAGAACAAGTTCGGCGTGGAAGTCACGCTGGAAGTGCCCCGCATCCCCTACCGCGAGTCCATCCGCAAGAAGTGCAAGGCCCAGGGCCGCCACAAGAAGCAGACCGGCGGTCACGGCCAGTTCGGCGATGTCTGGGTGGAGTTTGAGCCTTGGGATTGCGAGGAACTGGTCTTTGAGGAGAAGGTCTTTGGCGGCAGCGTGCCCAAGAACTTCTTCCCCGCTGTCGAGAAGGGCCTGCGCCAGGCTTCCCAGCACGGCGTCCTGGCCGGATATCCGGTGGTGGGCATGAAAGCCACCCTGCTGGACGGCAGCTACCATCCCGTGGACTCCAGCGAAATGGCCTTCATCATGGCGGCCAAGCTGGCCTACAAGGCGGCCGTGCCCGAGGCAGGTCCCGTCCTGCTGGAGCCGGTGGGCACCCTGAAGGCCCATGTCCCCGCCGACAACACCGGCGACATCATGGGCGAGGTCACCAAGCGCCGCGGCCGCGTGCTGGGCATGACCCCCGATGAGGACGGCCAGCAGATCGTGGAAGCCGAGGTCCCCATGGCGGAAATGCAGGACTTCACCACCTTCCTGCGGCAGCTGACCCAGGGCCGCGGCTGGTTCACCTTCGATTTCGTCCGCTATGAGCAGCTGCCCCAGATGTTGGAAGGCAAGGTCATTGAGCAGGCCAAAGCACTGGGCAACATGGCCGAGGACGACGCCTGATCCTTTCCCCGGTTTTACCTCCATACCAAATACAGGAGGGAGAGCAGAAACGCTCTCCCTCCGTTTTTATGTTCTGGCTCCGCACAGCAAAAACGCCGCCCTCCCGAAACCGGGAGAGCGGCGCTTTTTATATCGTTGTCAGGCTATGCTGCGCACAGACTCAGGCGTTGGCCTGGGAAGCGGCAACAGCGCAGGCGACGGTCATGCCAACCATGGGGTTGTTGCCGGCGCCGATGAGGCCCATCATCTCAACGTGAGCAGGCACACTGGAAGAGCCGGCGAACTGAGCGTCGCCGTGCATACGGCCCATGGAGTCGGTCAGGCCGTAGGAAGCAGGGCCGGCAGCCACGTTGTCGGGATGCAGGGTACGGCCGGTGCCGCCGCCGGAAGCGACGGAGAAGTACTTCTTGCCGTTCTCCAGCGCCCACTTCTTGTAGGTGCCGGCGACCAGGTGCTGGAAGCGGGTGGGGTTGGTGGAGTTACCGGTGATGGAAACCTCAACGCCCTCCATCTTCATGATGGCAACGCCTTCCAGAACGTCGTTGGCGCCGTAGCACTTGACAGCAGCGCGCTCGCCGTCGGAGTAAGGAACGGTCTCGACAACCTTGACCTCGCCGGTCTTGAAGTCGAACTCGGTCTTGACGTAGGTGAAGCCGTTGATGCGGCTGATGATCATGGCAGCGTCCTTGCCCAGGCCGTTCAGGATGACGCGCAGGGGCTCCTTGCGGACCTTGTTGGCGGTACGGGCAATGCCGATGGCGCCCTCGGCGGCAGCGAAGGACTCGTGGCCGGCCAGGAAAGCGAAGCAGTGGGTGTCCTCATGCAGCAGCATGGCGCCCAGGTTGCCGTGGCCCAGGCCGACATGGCGCTGCTCGGCAACGGAACCGGGAACGGTGAAGGCTTCCAGGCCCTCGCCGATGGCGGCGGCGCAGTCAGCGGCGCTCTTCAGGCCGCGCTTGACGGCAATGGCAGTGCCCAGGGTGTAAGCCCAGACGGCGTTGTCAAAGCAGATGGGCTGAATGCCGCGGATGATCTTGTCGCAATCGATGCCTTTGGAAAGGAGCAGCTCGTTGCAGGCGTCCAGAGACTCGAGGCCATTGGCTTTCAGGCACTCGTTGATTTTGGGCATCCGGCGCTCCTGAGATTCAAAAGTAGCCATAGTATCTGTTCCTCCCTCTCTTATTCTTCACGCGGGTCGATGTACTTGACCGCACCCTGCTCGGCGCTGAAACGGCCGTAGGTGCCGATGTTCTTCTCGTAAGCGGTCTTGGGATCGACGCCATGACGGATGTCCTCCATCATCTTGCCCAGACGGACGAACTGATAGCCGATGACCTGATCGTTCTTGTCGATGGCGGTCTTGAGGATGTAGCCCTCGGTCAGCTCCAGGTAACGGACGCCCTTCGCCTTGGTGGAGAAGATGGTGCCGGTCATGCTGCGCAGACCCTTGCCCAGGTCGTCCAGGCCGGCGCCGATGGGCAGGCCGTCCTCGGAGAAGGCAGTCTGGCTGCGGCCGTAGACGATCTGCAGGAACAGCTCACGCATGGCAACGTTGATGGCGTCGCAGACCAGGTCGGTGTTGAGCGCTTCCAGGATGGTCTTGCCGGGCAGGATCTCGCCGGCCATGGCGGCAGAATGGGTCATGCCGGAGCAGCCGATGGTCTCGACCAGAGCTTCCTCGATGACGCCCTTCTTGATGTTCAGGCTCAGCTTGCAGGTGCCCTGCTGCGGTGCGCACCAGCCCACGCCGTGGGTGTAGCCGCTGATGTCCTCAATTTGGTAAGCCTTTACCCATTCGCCCTCTTCGGGGATGGGAGCCGGGCCGTGCTTCGGACCTTTTGCAATGGGGCACATGTGTTCGACTTGTGCAGAATAGGTCATAATATTCTCTCCTTTACGACGATTTGGTAAAGCATTACACAGCACCTTCATTATAAAATGCGGGGCGCGTTTTTTCAAGACTTTGTGACAAATTTGACGGACACCGCGCGCATTTTTTCCAAATCTTCCCGGATATGCCGCGGCAAAACGCAAAAAATCAGCCTCCGGAGCCTTTTTGCAGGCATCCGAAGGCCGAAACATTTGAGATGGTAAAATTTGTTTCTGTCCGTCAGAACAGATAGAAAAATACCAGGTGAGAAAGTCCCGCCGCCATGACCATGGAGACAACGGCGGCGACGACCACCTTACCCCAGCCCCAGCGGGAAGGCTGCTGTTCCGCGGGGGCGGCACGGCGCTTTTTGCGCACCCGGGATGCCGGGGCTGCGGCGGGCTGTGCGGCGGGTTGCCTGACCTCGGGGGCGGTCCACGCCGCCAGCAGTGCGAAGAGCAGCATGACCTCAGGGAAGATCATGGACACCCGGATGCTGACGATGGCCTGCACCAGGTAGCTGCACAGGGCCAGCACGACCGGTGCAACGCCGTTTTTGCTCCAGTGGGCAAAGCCCCGGCGCAGATGACTGACGAGAAAGGCGACCCACGCCGCCAGACCCAGCAGACCGGTGGAGAGCAGCTGCTCCAGATACTCGTTGTGGGCGGCATAGAAAGTTTTCATACGGGCGGTGATGCTGTCCCCCGCCCAGTCGGCCACGGCCCGATGCATCATGCCGGGGCCGTAGCCCACCAGCTTGCGCCACAGGGAGGCATCCGCCCAGGTGCCCCAGGCCGCCCGCCAGGCGGTGCCCCGGTAGGTGCCCCAGTCGTCGTTAAAGACAAAGAAGTTGTCCAGTGTTCCCAGGGACGGGAAGCCGGGCAGCAGATTGGCCAGCAAAAACACCAGCGCACCCGCCCCCAGCACAATGCCGGTAAGCACCCGGCCCAGCAGGCAGAGGGAGACTTCCGGCTTGCCCTTGCGGGCCCGCCAGGCCAGCCCCGCCCAGATCAGCAGGCAGGCAAGCCCCAGGGGCAGGGCCAGTTTGACCTCGCCGAATTTTGCCAGCAGAGAGGTCCCGCCCTGGGTGTAGACCGAGCGGCGCATGTAGTGCATCCAGGCGGCCCAGGCGAAGAACATGACGCCCACTATGGCGCCCCGGCGCAGTTTTTTGGTGTCAAAGTCCCTGTGGCAGGCCAGCACCATCATGGCGGCGCCGATGCCCAGGGTCAGGCCCTCGGCATCCACCACGGCCAGAGCCAGGGCGCCGAAGGCGGCGGGCACCGCATACCCGATGGTGCGGGCGCGGCCTTTTGCCGTCAGGAAAGCGTAGAACACCAGGGGCAGGGCCACGCTCATGTACCCGGCGTTGAAGTCCTTCTGGCCCAGGGTGGAGAAGAACTGGGCACGCTCCACCACGGCGGTGTTCTCATAGCTGCCGATGGGATCAATGTTGAAGATGTTGCAGACATACAGCACCGTGACGATGATAACCGTCACGCCGGTGCATGCGGCCAGTAGGTCAAAGCCCCGTTCCGGGGCAAAGGCCCGCACGGCCAGATACCCCACCGCGGTGAACAGCACCAGCATCAGACCGCCGTAGTAGCTGCCCAGTCCCCACACCGAGGCCAGGGGCGACAGGGACAGGCAGGTGGCCAGCAGGGTTGTCCCCGCAAAGGCCGCCAGCGACCAGAGGCTCACATCCCGCCGGGCACCGGCAAAGCGTCCGGGCACCGTCTGGGCGCCGATGAGCACACAGGCGCCGATGGCAATGCACCAGAGAAGGAACAGGGTGGATACCCCCGTGAACTTGGTGACGCCCAGGTTGGAAAAGCGGTCGATATATAATGGGTAGACGCTGAGCGTGGCGAGGCAGAAAGCGGTCGCGGCGCCCGTTGTCAGACGTTGGAGCGGGTCATTGCGCATGAAACGGTTTCCTCCCAATCCTTGTACCCCGCAGACTTCAAGCGCATCACAGCAGGGCAGACCGGGCTGTGTTCCCTCTGCGCAGGGCGGGGCGATTTGTACAGACATAGGACATTGTACCGTTTATCGGGAGTTTTTTCAACCGTTCAGCGAGATTTGTTCAAAGGTTTTACAAGTGCGATGCACACAAGCCCGGCCAGGGCGCAGGCCCCCGCCGCCCAGTGTCTTGCCCCCATGGGCAGCAGCTGGGAGCCCGCATAGCTGAGCAGGCTTCCGGCACTCATGCCCAGAGCGATGAAGCCGTAGTTGACCCCCGCGTGCTTGAGGCCGAACAGGTCGGTGTTGAGGGCGGGCTGCACCGCCGCGCCGCCGGAGTAGAAAAAGGTCAGCGCTGCATAGGCCGCCGCCACCAGCCACCCGCCTGCAAAGGCAAAAGCCAGAGTTCCCGCCGCCAGCCCGGCATAGACGCCGTACAGTACCGGTTTGCGGCCCAGGCGGTCGCTGAGGGCGGGGCAGGCCAGCCGCCCCGCCGCACTGGCCGCCGACCCGATGACCACGCACCACTGGGCAAGCTCCTCCGCCAGGCCCCGCTCCGCCGCGATGGACAAAATATCCGGGCTGAACAGCAGCACCGGCGGCGCGGCCAGCGCCACCGCCGCCACGCACAGACGGTACTGGCGGGTGCGCAGCATTTGTTTGGGGGGCAGGTCGGTCTCGCTGCCTGCCTGGACGGCGGACTGGTCGGGCGGGTCCCTGAGGACGGCGGCCCCCGCCCCGCAGACGGCGAGCATCACTCCGCCCAAAGCCCCAAAGCAGATCCGCATGCCGAGGTGTCCCCCCACCAGCCGGACAAACAGGGTGAGGAAGGCCCCCGACAGCCCGGTGGCAATGCCGGTGACTCCGGTGGCAAAGCCTTTTTTATCCGCATACCACTTCTGGACGCAGGCCAGCACTGAGGGCGCCAGAAAGGCGCTGCCCAACCCGGCCGGCAGGCTGAAAATCAGCAGAAACAGCACCGCATTGCCCTGAGGCACAAAGGCCGCCGCCACAAAGCCGCCGCCCAGAAGTGCCGTGCCCAGCAGCCCGGCAGTCCTTGGTCCTTTGGCGTCCTGCAGGTAGCCGCCCAGCAGGCAGCCCAGCCCATAGGCCGCTACCAAAATGGCAAAGCCCAGGGTGGCCTGCCCCCGGGAGAAGCCGTAATCCTCCATGACCGGTTTCTGGAAGATGCCCCAGGCGGCAGGGATACCGGTCAGCAGCTGGACGGCCGCTCCCGCCGCCAGCACCCATTTTGCGCGCGGCTGCTCATGCATGGGCCGACGCCTCCTTTCGGTAATGCGGGGCAGCGCTCCTGACGCCGCCCACACCCCTTAGTATGCGCCGCCGCGGTTGACAAAATGCCTGCGGGCGGGCTATGATTGTAATATTGTTTATAAATGTGTCTTTTGTAATATTGGAGGGACCCTGTATGAAGACCCAACCCTTAAAGGGAATGCGTGACCTGCTGCCTCACGAGCAGGCTCTGCGCGACCATATCCAGGCGGAGATCCTGGCCACCTACCGTGCGGCGGGATTCCAGCGCATTTCCACCCCCATCCTGGAGGATCTGGAAAATCTGGACAAGAGCGACGGCGGCGACAACCTGAACCTGATTTTCAAGGTGCTCAAGCGGGGCGACAAGCTCACCTCTGCTCTGCAGTCCGGCGACGCCACCAAGCTGGCGGACATGGGCCTGCGCTATGACCTGACCTTGCCCCTGTCCCGCTACTATGCGGCCAACCGGGCTTCCCTGCCCACTCCCTTCAAGGTCATCCAGACCGACCGAGTCTACCGCGCTGAGCGCCCCCAGAAGGGCCGTCTGCGGGAGTTTGTCCAGTGCGACATTGATATTCTGGGCGACAGTTCCCCCAACGCCGAGGTGGAGCTCATCGACGTGACCGCCCGGGCCCTGCTGCGCATCGGCTTTACCGGCTTCACCGTCAACATCAACGACCGCCGCATCCTCCGGGCCATGCTGGAGACCATGGGCTTTGCCGCCGACACGCTGGATTCGGTCTGCATCAGCTTTGACAAGCTGGACAAGATCGGTGCCGACGGCGTGCGGGACGAGCTGACCGAGAAGGAACTGCCCGCCAATGCCGTGGCCAGCCTGTACGACTTCCTGCAGGGCGGGGACTTCTCGCTGGAGGCGGTGGCCTCCCGCTGCGGCGACGCCTCCCTGGCCGACGACCTGCGCTATGTGCTCTCCGCCAGCGAGAAGGTGGCCAATGGCCGTTACGGCATCGCCTACTGCCCCAGCCTGGTCCGCGGCCAGGGCTATTACACCGGCATGGTGTTCGAGATCGTCTGCCCCCAGTTTTCCGGCGCAGTGGCCGGCGGCGGACGCTACGACAATATGGTGGGCAAGTTCATCGGCCAGCAGGTCCCGGCCGTGGGCTTCTCCATCGGCTTTGAGCGGGTCTGCGGCATTCTGCTGGAGCAGGGCTACGCCATACCCGGCGCCAAACCCCGTCTGGCCCTGCTCTACCTGCCCGACGCCGACTTTGCCGATGTCCTGGCCAAGGCGGAGCGCCTGCGCGCCGGCTACGACGTGACGGTGCTGCCCCAGGCCAAGAAGCTGGGCAAGCAGTTCGGCACCCTGGAGGCCGCCGGCTATCAGGCCGCTGCCTTTGCCGACAACGACGACATCCGTCAGCTGGGCCAGAAAAAGTAAGTTCACCCGGTAAAACACCCATATAACATCAAACGCGGCATGCCGTGGGGGAAAATCTCCCGTCCACGGCATGCCGCGTTTTTTCGTTTGCCTTGGTTCGCCCCAGTTTTCACCGGCGGATGAACTGTGCATCCCCGGGGGCATCCTCCGCCGAGCGGTAGCGCTCCACCCTCATGTGCAGATCGTACTTTTCCCGCAGGGCGGCGATCTCGGCCATCATGGGGGAGGCATGGTGAGCGTCGATGGCCTCCTGCCCCGTCCAGCTGTCGATGAGCAGCACCGTCTCGGGGTCGTCCACGGGCAGAAAGTACTCGTACTGCAGATTGCCCGCCTCCTTCCGGATGCGCTCCACCACGCCGGTCCGGGTCATCTCCCGGGCAAAGGCCCGGGCGCTGCCCCCGCTGCCGGTGTAATAAAGATGAATGGTGATTGCCATATTGCCGCCTCCTCTGGTCCGGTTTTGGGTAAATGCTCCTGTCTGTATTGTAGCCGGTCGGCAGGGTTGGTGCAAGTATGCGGGGACGTGCTTGGGAATTGGTGAACGAAATCTGAACATTTGTGATTTGGTACAGTATTTTGTTGAAAATTTATCAAACATCAGGTACAATGAATACAACAAGCTTTGCTGTAAGCTTTCGGTGTAAGTTTTTTGACGGGTTTGCTGCCCGCCTCACCGCGTCCCCGGCCTTCCTGCCGGGCAGACGCCGAACAGGATTCAGGAGGTATTGATGTCCAGACTTTCCATCGAGACCCCGGACCGCGCCCAGCAGGTGGTCGACGACCTCTGCCGCGATATGGGGCACCGCATTGCCGCCAATCCGCCGGGACTCTGTCCTGTGGATATGGCGCTCAATTTTTTGCGCCTCTGCCATGCCCAGACCTGCGGCAAGTGTGTACCCTGCCGCATCGGCCTGTCCCAGCTGGAGACTCTCATCGAGAGCGTCCTCGATCAGACCGCCCCCGACGGCACCATTGATCTCATCGAGTCCACTGCCGCTGCCATTGCCGATTCCGCCGACTGCGCCATCGGCTACGAGGCGGCCGCCATGGTGCTGCAGGGGGTCCGTGGCTTCCGGGAGGACTACGAGGAGCACGCCCACTACGGCCGCTGCATCTGCAGCCTCAAGCAGCCAGTGCCCTGCGTCACCACCTGCCCCGCCCATGTGGACATTCCCGGCTACGTCGCCCTGGTGCGGGAAGGCCGCTTCGACGACGCCGTGGACCTCATCCGCAAGGACAATCCCTTCCCCTTCTCCTGCGCCTATGTCTGCGAGCATCCCTGCGAGCGCCAGTGCCGCCGCCGTCTGGTGGACGACGCGGTGAACATCTGCGGCCTCAAGCGGTTTGCCGTGGACCATTGCAGCCGCACCGCGCCCCCGCCCTCCGCCCCTGCCACCGGCAAACGGGTGGCCGTGGTGGGCGGCGGTCCCAGCGGCCTGACGGCGGCCTACTACCTGTGCCAGATGGGCCACAGCGTCACGGTGTTTGAGCAGCGGGAAAAGCTGGGCGGCATGCTGCGCTACGGCATTCCCGACTACCGTCTGCCCCCCGAGGTGCTGGACCGGGACATCGACTACATCCTGGCCTGCGGGGCCGAGGTCCGCACCGGCGTGTGCATCGGCAAGGACGTGCAGGTGGCCGACCTGCAGAAAGACTACGACGCCATGTACGTTGCCATAGGCGCCCACGCCGACAAAAAGCTGGGCCTGCCCGGGGAGGACAGCAAAAACATCCTCTCCGCCGTGGAGTTCCTGCGCAACTGCGGCGAGGGCCATGCCCCCGACTTCACCGGCAAGCGGGTGGTGGTCATCGGCGGCGGCAATGTCAGCATGGACGCCACCCGGACCTCCATCCGGCTGGGTGCCGCCAGCGTGACCTGTGTTTATCGCCGCCGGGTGGACGACATGACCGCCCTGCCCGAGGAGATCGAGGACGCCCTGGCCGAGGGCTGCCAGATCCTGCCCCTCCAGGCCCCCCACCGCATCGAGGCCGACGAGGAAGGCAAGGTGGCCGCGCTCTGGACCCGGCCCCAGATCATCGGCGGCTACGGCCGGGACGGACGCCCCGGTCCCCGCAACGCTGCTGAAAAAGAATTCCGCATTCCCTGCGATTACATCATTATTGCCATCGGCCAGCGCATCGAGTCCGACGAGTTTGAGAAGGGCGGCATCGAGACCAGCCGCGGCGCCCTCAAGGCCGATCTGTCCGGCTATGTGCCCGGCACCCCCAACGTCTTTGCGGGCGGCGACGCCGTCACCGGACCCGCTACCGTCATCCGGGCCGTGGCGGCGGGCAAGGTGGGCGCTGCCAACATCGACGCCTTCCTGGGATTCCACCATGTCATCGGCTCCGATGTGCGCATCCCGCCCGCCAAGCTGTCCAACACGCCCCCCTGCGGGCGCATCCAGCTCAAGAGCCGCAATCCCATGGAAGCCCGCACCGACTTCAGGCTGGCCACCTGCGGCATGACCGAGGAGGAGGCCATGCAAGAGGCCGGGCGCTGCCTGCGGTGCGATCACTTCGGCTACGGCATCTTCAAGGGAGGGAGGACGACCCAATGGTAAACGTGACAGTCAACGGCACCCCCATCGCGGTGCCGGAGGGCACCACCATCCTCAACGCCGCCAAGGCCGCCGGGGTGGAGATCCCCCACCTGTGCTACCTGAAAGGTCTCAACGAGATCGGCGCCTGCCGCATCTGCTGTGTGGAGATCGAGGGGGAGCGCAATCTGGTCCCCAGCTGCAACAACCCCGTCTTTGAGGGGATGGTCATCCGTACCAACACCGACCGGGTCCGCCGCACCCGGCGCATCAACGTGGAGTTGATCCTCTCCCAGCACGACTGCAAGTGCGCCACCTGTGTGCGCAGCGGCAACTGCCAGCTCCAGACCATCGCCAACGACCTGGGCATTCTGGACAACATCTATCCCCAGGACCTGGTCACCGGCGTGCGCGCCCTGTGGCCCAAAGATTTTCCCCTCTACCGGGACACCAACAAGTGCATCAAGTGCATGCGCTGCATCCAGGTGTGCGATAAAATTCAGGGGGTCAACGTCTGGGATCTGTCCGGCACCGGCAGCCGTACCCGGGTGGATGTGAGCCGCAACCGCCGCATCAAGGAATCCGACTGTGTGCTGTGCGGACAGTGCATCACCCACTGCCCGGTGGGAGCCCTGCGGGAGCGGGACGACACCGGACGCCTGTTCCAGGCCATGTCCGACCCGGACAAGGTCACGGTGGTGCAGATCGCCCCCGCCGTGCGCGCCGCCTGGGGTGAATCCCTGGGTCTGCCTCCCGAGAAAGCCACCGTCAACCGCATGGCAGGCGTGCTGCGGCGGCTGGGCTTTGACTATGTGTTCGACACTTCCTTTACCGCCGATTTGACCATCATGGAGGAGGGTACCGAGTTTCTGCACCGCTATGCCGCCGGGGACACCCGGGAGCTGCCCATGTTCACCAGCTGCTGCCCCGGCTGGGTGCGCTATCTCAAGAGTCATTATCCCGAATGGACCGACCGCCTGTCCACCGCCAAGAGCCCCCAGCAGATGTTCGGCGCGGTGGTCAAGAGCAGCTTTGCCAGGCGGATCGGCGTGGAACCGTCCAAAATTTTCAGCGTATCCATCATGCCCTGCGTGGCCAAAAAGGCCGAGTGCGACCTGCCCACCATGAGCACCGACGCCGGGCCCGATGTGGACCTGGTGCTTACCACCCGGGAGTTTGTCCGCCTGATCCGGGCGGAAAAGCTCAACCCCGAGGATATTCCCGAGGAAGGCTTTGACTCTCCCATGGGGGTCTACAGCGGCGCGGGCGTCATCTTCGGCGCCACGGGCGGCGTCATGGAAGCTGCCCTGCGCTCCGCCTACTTCCTGCACAATGGACATAACCCCAAACCGGAGGATTTCCGTGCGGTGCGCGGGGACGCCACCGGCGCTTCCGGCTGGACCGAAGCCGAGTTTGACCTGGGCGGCGGGGCCATGGTCCGCACCGCCGTGGTCAGCGGTCTGGCCAACACCGGGCGGCTGCTGGCAGAGCTTGCCGCCGGGCGGGTGCACTACGACTTTGTGGAGGTCATGGCCTGCCCGGGCGGCTGCGCGGGCGGCGGCGGACAGCCCATCCACACCGACGACGTGGAGCGGGCGGCCCAGCGGGGCAAGGTCCTGTACAACATCGACCGCATCCAGACGGTGCGGTTCAGCCATGAGAACCCGGAGGTCAACGCTCTGTACCGGGAGGAACTGGGCGAGCCGGGCAGCGAAAAGGCCGAGGCCCTGCTGCACACCGACCACCACGCCTGGCAGATGCCCGCCCAGCGCTGAAACCGGCCGGCCATTCCAGGCCGCGGGGCGGTTTTCCCGGACTTCCAAGGGCCTTATTTTCGCACAAATTCCTGTTCATTTTCTTTCCTTTCTCTCCCTCGCGCCGGACGGCGCCGCATACGGGGTTCCCTCGCCCCGGCGGCGCCGTCCGGTTGTTTTTTTGCGATTGTATGAAATAATTTCAGCGTTTCGTCTGTTACATGTATAAAAAAGTTGTAAAGATTTTCCTGGGCTGCTCAATCTGTCCGGTCCGGCTCGTCTCCATGGACAAGGAACGAAAAACCTGATCCGGCGGTCGCTGCGGACCCTGCCCCGCCGGGTCCCATGTGAGGATTTTACAATGAAAATTCTGATTGCCTCCGACTGGTATATTCCCGCCGTCAACGGTGTGGTCACCTCGGTTTTGACCTTGCAGAAAGAACTGACCCGCTGCGGCCACGACGTGCGCATCCTGACCCTCTCCGGCGATGGCCGCGACCATCATTCCGGCTGCGTCTACGCCCTGGGCTCGGTGGACGTGGGGCGCATCTATCCCGGCGCCCGGCTGCTGGCCCCCTCGCCCCGGACACTTCTCCAGCTGCTGATCGACTGGCGCCCCGATGTGGTCCACAGTCAGTGCGAGTTCAGCACCTTCGCCCCCGCCCGGCGCATTGCCCGGGCCTGCGGCGCCCCCCTGGTGCATACCTATCACACCGTCTACGAAGACTATACCCACTACTTCTCCCCCAGCCGCCGCTGGGGCCGGGCGCTGGTCAAGGGCTTTACCCGGGCGGTGCTGGCCCGCACCGACGCCGTCATCGCCCCCAGCGTCAAGGTCAGCAACCTGCTGGAAGGCTACGGCGTCCGCACCCCGGTGCGGGTAATCCCCACCGGCATCGACACCGCCCGCTTTGCTCATCGCCTGTCCGGGGAGGAGATCACAGCCCGCCGTCATGCTCTCGGCATTCCGGAAGGCAACTGTGTGGCCCTCTCTCTGGGCCGTCTGGCACGGGAGAAGAACATCGACGAGCTGCTGCACTGCCGGGCCGCCATGGGAACCGTCCCCCTCACTCTGCTGCTGGTGGGCGGCGGTCCCGACCAGCCCCGGCTGGAGCATCTGGCCCGCACCCTGGGCCTGTCCGACGGCCGGGTGGTCTTTGCGGGGATGGTTTCTCCCGCCCTGGTGCCGGAATACTATCAGCTGGGGGACGTCTTTGTCAGCGCCTCCTCCAGCGAGACCCAGGGGCTCACCTACTTTGAGGCCATGGCCTGCGGGCTGCCCCTGGTCTGCCGGGAGGACCCCTGCCTGGAGGGTGTGGTCATCCCCGGCAAAAACGGCATTCTCTACCGCACCGGGGAGGAGCTGGCTGAGGCCCTGGGCACCCTGGCCGCTCAGCCCGAACGCCGGGCCTCCATGGGACAGGCCTCGGCAGCACAATCCCGGCTGTTCACCGCCCAGCGTTTTGCCCGCAACGTGGAGGCGCTTTACCGCGAGGCATGCCTCGCCCATGAGGCGCAGGTCCGGGCCTTCCCGGCCCTGCCGGCGGCTCTGCCCGCCGGGCTGCTGCGACGCTGATTCACTAAGGAAAGGAAGATGGGGATGGCAAAAAGTATGTCAATGAAATGGATGCAGCTTCTCTCGATCGCAGGGCTGATCGCCTGCGTGGTGCTGAGCATCTGGTTCTGGCAGCAGGGGCTTCTCAGCTCCCAGGAACGGCTGCGCAGCTTTGTGGACGGCTTCGGGGCCGCCGGGGCTGCGGTGTTCATTCTGTTCCAGGCGGTGCAGGTGGTGGTACCCATTCTGCCGGGCGGGCTGGGATGCCTGGCCGGAGTCATTCTCTTCGGCCCCTGGTACGGCTTTCTCTACAACTATATCGGCATCTGCGCGGGCAGCCTGGCGGCTTTCGCCATCGCCCGCAACTGCGGACGGCCGCTGCTCTACCGGATGTTTCCCCGAAAGATGATCGACCGCTACGACCGCTGGACCAACGAGCGCGGCCGCTTTGCCCGGTGGTTTGCCTTTCTCATCTTTATCCCCGTGGCGCCGGACGACTACCTCTGCTTCCTGGCCGGCACCACCGAGATCTCCTGGCGGCTGTATACCGCCATTATTCTGCTGTGCAAGCCCTTTGCCATTGCCATGTACAGCCTGGGCCTCACCGTGCTGTTCCAGCAGGTGCTGGGCCTGTGGCGCTGATGCATCACACCTTGTCCTGACCGGATGGGAGGTTTTATCCAATGCGGGTACATCTGTATAACGGTTCTCTCGGGCTGGTCCGCCGCAGTGGCGTGGGCCAGGCCTTCTATCACCAGAAAGCCATGCTGGAACAGGCCGGCGTGGCCGTCACCGAGTCCTGGGACGCCCACGCCGACGCCGTGCACATCAACACGGTGCTGCCCGACGCGGTGTTCGCCGCCCTGCGCGCCCGGATGCGGGGGGAGACTGTCGTCTACTACGGCCATTCCACCATGCAGGATTTCCGGGACTCCTTTGTGGGGTCCAACCTGCTGGCCCCGCTGTTCGGGCGGTGGATCCGCTTCTGCTATGATCTGGGGGACTTCATCATCACCCCCACCCCCTACTCTCAGCAAATCCTTGAAAGCTATCACCTGAAAAAGCCGGTGTGCGTCCTCTCCAACGGGGTGGACACCGATTTCTTCGCCCCCGACCCGGCCCGGCGGGAGCACTTCCGCCGGGAGCATCAGCTGGCCGACGATCAGCCGGTGGTGGTGAGTGTGGGCCATTACTTTGAGCGCAAGGGCATTCTGGATTACATCGAGCTGGCCCGGGCCATGCCGGAGGTCTGCTTTTTCTGGTTCGGCTACACCGAGCCCGCCCTGACCCCCGCCCACATCCGGGAGGCCATGGCCGTCGCCCCGGGTAACCTGCACTTTGCGGGCTATGTGGACCAGGCCGCCCTGCGGGAAGCCTACTGCGGCGCCGACGCCTTTGTCTTTTGCAGCCACGAGGAGACCGAGGGCATTGTGGTGTTGGAAGCCCTGGCCTGCGGCGTGCCAGTGGTGGTGCGGGACATTCCCGTCTACGAGGGCTGGCTGTCCGACGGCCGGGAGGTGCTCAAGCGCCACGACGTGGCCGGGTTCCGGGCCGCTATCGGGGATATTCTGGGCGGGGCATGGCCCGATCTGGCCAAAAACGGCCGGGCCGCCGCCTGTGCCCGCAACATGAAAGCCCTGGGCCAGCGCCTGTGTGACCTCTACCGCACCCAGGGCAAACGCCCCGCCTGAAAAAACAGGCATACCCGCCCCCGCCCCGGCATACAGATAGGGTGACAAGAGCGGCGGCAGGCCTCGGCGCATCCGGCACGGGGCGGCGCGCCGCCGTATCACCAAGGGGGCGGCACCTATGTTTCTGTTTACCATGACAAAGCCCGGTCTGCGGCAGGCCGGGGCGCTGGCGCTGTGCGCCGTCTGCCTGACCGGCGCCATTGCGGCGGCGGTACATTTTTCAGGCGAGACGGTGCCGACGGGGGCAGCGGCCGAGTCCGGCATCGAGACGACGCAGGATATTGCCGAGTTTTTCACCGGCCACGGGTTTGAGGTCGATCTGGCCAGCGCCGCGGTGGATAAGGTCAAGATCCCCAAAAAGTGGGACGACAGCTTCACCGCCTTTGACCAAGTGGTGGGCGAGAGCGGCATGAGCCTGGCCGACTACAAGGGCAAGACGGTGGAAAAGTGGACGGTCCTCTGCCCCGCTTTGTCCGACGGGGAGACCGGCTGCTACTGTGTGCTTCTGGTCTACAAGGCCCAGGCCATCGGGGCCTATCTGCTGGAGAAGCCCTCCGGCGAGGTGAGCGGGCTGATCTCCGCCGCCCAGACCATGGCGGAGAGTGAGGCGGCCTCCGACACCGAGGTAGCCGCCGTCACCGACGAGGAGAGCACCGAAGTCAGCGCCGATACCTCCGATGACGCCCAGGAAGCCAATGGGGAGGTGCCTCCCGTGGAGGCCGACACTGAGGTCAGCGCCGATGCCGCCGATGCGGGCATCTGGCCCACCGAGTAACCGCATTTTCTGCCCGGTAGAGGGCAAGGGACAGACCTGCCCTCAGGGAGTTTTGCTTTCCGCAGGCAGGGCGAGCATTTTTCCATTGCCTTGCCTTTTCCGCGGCCCGCCGGTTGTTTCGGATGTTTTCAGAAAATTTTAAGCATCGTTTGTCCGGCGGTGCTGCACAAAAATCCCCGCGCTTTTCCCTTCCCAGGAGGAAAAGCGCGGGGATATTTTTGCTGTGTGAGGGAAAGTTATTCCCGTTCCGGCGGGGCCTCCTCCAGCCCCGGCCAGCGGGAGGGCGCCAGGGCGAACACCGCCCCGCAGAAAAGCAATGCCGTGGGGTTGGTGGTGAGGTGGAAGCTCTGGCACTCCATATAAGCATAGACCAGCATGACGGTGAGGCAGAGCAGCTCGGGGATGCGGCGGGTGCGGGCCAGCCCCCACATGGCCACAGCGAACAGCACCCCGATGATGAGGGCCATGACGGGGCCGAACTGATACAAGGCAAAGGCGAAGGAGTTATCCAGCGGCGGCCAGTCGTCCAGCACCTGACCGGCGATCTTGATGTCCAAAAGGTAATAGGCGCTCCAGGTCAGGGAAAGGCGGTTGGTGAGCAGGCCGTCGATCTTTGCCAGCCAGGCGGGGCCGAAGTCGCTGTTCCAGGGGCCGATCTTGACCAGGGGCAGGGGCAGCAGAAAGCTCACCGCCGCCACCAGCGGCACCAGAGACGCCGCAACTTTGGTCAGATGCCGCCCCCCAAACAGGCGGGGAAAGACCTTGTAGACGGCCAGCAGTACCGCCAGCAGCAAAGCAGACAGCGCCGCGCTGCGGGAGGCAGGTCCCACCCATAGGAAAACGCCCAGGGCTCCCACCACGGCCACATCCAGCCAGCGGACCTTTTTGGCCCGCAGCATGGCATAGGCCATGGTCAGACCAAAGACCAGCCCGCCGAAGGTGTTGGGGTGGCCGTAGCCGAAGGTGCCGCGGTACTCCCCCACCCGCTCGCTGACGAGATCAGGGGCGACGATGCCCGCAAAATGCAGGGCCACCACCAGGCCCACTGCCGCCGTGCCTGCGATAAGGTAGGCCCGCAGCGGCTTTTTCAGGGCCACGCCCTTGGCGGCCAGCACCGCTACCACCAGGCCGATCCACCAGATGTTATGGCAGTTGAAGTAGACCCACCGGGCAATGAAGTAGAGGCATCCCGCCACCCCCAGCGACCGCCAGGTATACCGGGTTCCCAGCAAAATCTTGACGCCGAAGCAGAGAAAGGCCGTCCAGTCCAGAATGGGCGCCAGCGTGCCCTGGACCCAGGCCCAGTTTTCCCGCGCCATGCTGTTGCAGAAGCAGACGCTGACCTCATAGGCGGCAAGGCCGATGGCAAAGAGCCATTCCCCAGCCCGCTGCCGCCACGGGGCGCCCCATTGGCCGAAGAGATAGTGTTCCTTCCGCCAGAGACCGGACACCGCGGCTTTTGCCCGGGCAAAACCACGGCCAGGCGCCTGTTTCAGGGCAGTGACCATATCAAAAACGGCGGCCAGAAACAGTGCCGCCAGCAATGCGTTGGCAAATTCAAACAAGGTCTGCCGACCCTCCCTTCCTGTCTGCGGGGAATCGCTGCACACAGTGTTGCCGTGCGCACCTCTATTATAAGCAAAGGGGGCCTTTGGCGCAAGCCGCCCGGTTTGACAAGGGGGCCTGCCGGTGTTATCCTTACAGGTAGAACGGGCGGGGCAGAGCGTACCCCGCCTCATCACAACAACCGGGAGGATACCGACTTGACTGCTGCGCGTTACCGGGCAATGCTGGACTGGCTTCGGGCCCGCCCCGCTCTATGCCGTCTGATCCGTTTTGTGGCGCAGGGGTCGGTGGTCTGCATCTATGTATTATACACCGGGCTGCTGGGCTGGCTGGCCTGGAACCGTGATGTTCGTTTCTGGCGGGTACTCCTTGTGACCTGTGCGGTGTTTGTGGCCGGCACAGCGCTGCGTGCCGCCATCAACCGGCCCCGGCCCTATGAGACGCTGGGTGCTCCCCCGCTGTTTCCCAAGGATACGGTGGGCAAAAGCATGCCCAGCCGGCACTCCTTCAGCGCGGCGGTGATCGCGGCGGCGGCATGGGCCGTCTGGCCGCCTCTGGGCGCGGCGGGCGCTGTATTTGCACTTCTCATCGCCCTGACCCGGGTGCTGTCCGGGGTCCACTACCCCAGCGATGTGCTGGTGGGGCTGGCCTTCGGCGGGCTGGCCGGGCTGGCAGGAATGTATCTGTTCTGATGTTTTTTGCAGGAAAGGAAGCGGTACCGCATGGACAATGAAACCTTGTTAACCATCACACGTCAGTCCCGCCAGGCCGTGGAGGAACTGCTCAACGCCGCCCATCTCAAATCCGGCGACATTTTCGTCATCGGCTGTTCCAGCAGCGAGATCGTGGGCGGTCACATCGGCAAGGACAGCAGCATGGAGGCCGCCAGGGCCGTTCTGGACGGGGTGCTGCCCACCCTGCGGGCCCGGGGCGTCTATCTGGCCGCCCAGTGCTGCGAGCACCTCAACCGGGCCATCGTCATTGAGCGGGAGGCCGCCGACCGCTACGGCTACGAGGAGGTCAACGCCGTGCCTCAGCCCCATGCTGGGGGCAGCTGGGCCACCAACTGCTGGCAGACCTTCCGGGAGCCGGTGCTGGTGGAGGAAGTCCGCGCCGGTGCCGGCATCGACATCGGCGGCACCCTCATCGGCATGCATCTGCGCCGGGTGGCGGTGCCTGTCCGCCTCAGCTTTGACCACATCGGCCAGGCACACATTCTGTGCGCCCGCTGCCGTCCCAAGTATATCGGCGGTGCCCGTGCCGTCTACCAGGAGATGTAACGCAATGACTACCAGGGAACAAATGGCCGCCGCGGTGGCCGAGATCCGCACCCGCATGGCCGACGCCGCCCGCTCTGCCGGACGCCGGCCCGGGGATGTGCTGCTGTGCGCCGCCTGCAAGACCCGCACCGTGGAGGAAGTGAAGGACAGCGCCACGCTGGACATTGACCTCTTTGGGGAGAACCACGTCCAGGAGCTGGTGGAAAAGACCGACGCCGGGGCCTATCTGGGCAAGCCGGGGCATTTCATCGGCCACCTGCAGACCAACAAGGTCAACAAGGTGGTGGGCCGGGCCGCCATGATCGAGAGCGTGGACAGCCTGCGCCTGATGGACAAGATCGAGGCCGCCGCCCAGCGCCTGGACCTGGTGCAGGACATCCTCATCGAGATCAACATCGGGGATGAGGCCAGCAAGAGCGGCGTCTCCCCCGAGGCACTGTGGGAGCTCACCGACGCCGCCGAGGCCTGCGGGCATCTTCGGCTGCGGGGCCTCATGGCCATTCCCCCGGCCGACGCCACCGAGGACGAGACCCGTGCCTTCTTTGCCCGGATGCGGGAGCTGCTGGAACAGACCCGCACCCGCGGCTACGCCCGCGCTCAGCTGGACACCCTGTCCATGGGCATGAGCGGGGACTATGAGGCCGCCATCCGGGAAGGTGCCACCATCGTGCGCATCGGCACCGCCATATACGGCGCCCGGGATTACAGCCACAAGGCATAACCCAACCACAGACCATAAAAACAGCCGCCCCGGCAGAGGAGAATTTTCTCCCGCCGGGGCGGCCTTTTTGTATACTGTTGGAAAGCCCGCTTACTCAATGCGGATGCCGGTGCCGTCCAGCAGGCGCACCACGTCGGGGAAGGAAAACCTTGCCCCTTTGAGAGTGTTCACCGCGGGGTCGATGGCATAGCCTTCGGCGTCCCGGAAGTCGGCCTTTTCCAGGGCGCAGCGGGTGAACTGGCTTTCTCCCAGCCGCACGCCCCGGAAATTGGCCCCCGCCAGCTTGCAGTTGTCAAAGCGGCAGTCCCGGAACTCGCTGCCCGAAAAGTCGAATCCCGTGAGGGCCATACCTGAGAAGTCGTTATACTGAAACATGCAGTTTTTCACCGCGGCCAGAGGCTGGGCCAGGGCGCTCTTGCCCCGCAGGCCGCCCCAGGCGATCCCCCGGAAAGCGCAGTCTTCCAGCCGGGCGTCGGTCATCCGGGTAAAGGAGAACACCACCCCCGACCACTGGCACTTGCGGAAGGTACACCCCGTAAAGCTGCAGTTCTCAATGCGCAGGCCCTGCCAGCGGCAGCCCTCAAAGATGCAGTCGATGTAGTCCTCCCCCCTGAGCAGCTGCTCTGCCGGGAGCTCGGTGATGGTCTCATTCTGATGGCGCAAAGGGGCGCCCTCCTTTTCTGTGAACTGTCATTCGTCGTGGGAAAAGTCCCCGGCGTGGTCGGCAAAGAATTGCTGATAGACCCGCACGTTTTCCAGCTCGGTCCAGGGACGGGGCCGGGGCGGGTCGGCGTCCAGGTCGTAGATCCTGGCGCCCCGCATGGCCAGCAGAAAGGGCGAGTGGGTGGCGATGACGAACTGGCAGCCGTAGAACCGGGCCGATTCCAGCAAAAAATCCGCCAGCTCCAGCTGCCGCGCCGGAGAGAGGCTGTTTTCCGGCTCGTCCAGAAGATACAGGGCGTCGCAGGTGATCTTCCGGGTGAAATAGAGAAAGGCGCTCTCCCCGTTGGAACGGGTGCGCACATTATCCATCAGCCTGCCCCGCACAAACCGGGACTGGCTTTCCCGCCGGGCGGCGTTGATGGTTTTGAGGCGCTCGTAGTCCTCCAGAGATTCCAGCTTGAAGTCGGCGTACTTGGCATCCAGATACTGGCCGAACAGCTCCTCCCGCTTGCGGTCGATGCCGTCGTTCAGGCTGCGCAGGTCCAGCATCCAGGCAAAAACGTCGTCGCTGGTGATGATGCGGCTGCCTTTGGGCGGGCAGGCGTCATCCGCGCTGCACAGGCGCAGGTAGTCGGGGAAAAAGCCGGTTTTGTTGAAGGGGGCGTCCCGTTCCAGTTCCAGCTTTTCCGCCATGACGTTGAGGGCGGTGCTCTTGCCTGAGCCGTTGCCGCCATACAGGATGGTCACCGGTTCAAGCTCCAGCTGGTGCAGTCCCCGGGGCGCCAGCACCTGAAAGGGATAGTAACTGTCGTAGCAGGTGCGGCGCAGGCCGGCAAAAAAACGCCATTCGGCATCGGCATCGGGAAACCGGAACCGGGAAAGGTAGGTTTTCATGGTCCGGTTGTCCTCCTTGGGCATAATTTCCACCCGTTTTTTCGGGCAGGGATTCTTGACAGGGGCGGACGCCCCGCCTTACTATTAGTTTGAAGCGCTGCCGGCATCGGCGGCTCAGCGGCTGCCGTAGTGGGGCGCCGGAGCATACCACTGGAAGATGACCGCGTCATAGCCCGCTTCCAGCTTGGCGGTGTCGTATTCCGGCAGGGCGGTCCAGTTGACCATCATGGCCCCCAGAGCCGCATTGAGCCGGATGACCCAGTTGCGGGGCGCGGGACACCAGGCAATGAAGTCCGGCCGTCCCAGGAAGTTGCCCAGGCAGTGGGACATCACAAAGGCGGGAAGCGCCTTGGCCCCGCTGGAGCGGAAGCCTTTGCTACAGTCGGCCAGCTGGCCCCGCAGCACCCCGGGGGCGAACTTGCGCACTCGCTGCACAATGCGGGGGTCAAAGCTTTCGATGCACCAGGGACCGTCATAGCCGTCCAGCGCATCCAGAACGGCATGGCAGAGGGCGTTGAGATAGTCGCCCTTGTACTCCGCCCGGCTCTTGATCTCCACGATCAGCGGCACCCGGCCGCCCACCGTGCGCAGCACGTCGGCAAAGAGGGGCGGGTGGTATTGGGTGCCTGCCAGAGACATAGACGAGACCTGCTCCCAGGAAAAGTCCCGCACCCAGCCGTGCGTGCCGGTCATCCGGTCCAGGGTATCGTCGTGAAAGACGATGAGTTTGCGGTCACCGGTGAACTGCACATCCAGCTCAATGCCGTATCCGGCGGAAACTGCCGCCTCAAAGGCAGGAAGGCTGTTTTCCGGGATGGACTGGTCCGGGGTGAAAAGCCCCCGATGGGCATAGTTGCGCCCCGCAAAAGGCTGGCGCAGCGCCCTGCGGCCAAAGGCCGGGCAGACAAGAAACAGCGTCAGCAGGCAAAATACCGCCGCCAGAATCAACAGCATCCAGACGATCCACATGGACTTTCTCTGCCTCCTTCATCCCGTTTGCCATAATCCTCTATTATTTTTATTTTAGCGCAAAGCCGGGCTGCTGGCAACCACGCCGCCGCTCTGTCACATAGATGAAAATTGTGAAAAGTTTTCAGAAACATTTCACAAAACGGCCATACCTGACCGCTAATATAGTAGCATGAACACTTGGGGGAGAGTTTGTTCGATCCCATTTTTTCGCGGTTTGACCGAAGCAAAGCGCTCCGGCCTTTGCCCCGGGGACAGGCCCGGTGCGGCTGCGGAGTTCCGGTTGCAGCCTTGTGTGTTTCTTCCCGTAAGGAGGGGTTTTTATGGCAAAGATACTGATTGTGGACGACGAACCTCGGATTCGCGATCTGATCCGGGAACATCTGCAGCATGCCGGCTTTACCTGCCTGGAGGCGGGCGATGGTACCGCGGCACTCTCCACCCTTGCGGGGGAGAGTGTGGATCTGGTGATCCTGGACATCATGATGCCCTTCATGGACGGCATGACCTGCCTGCGGGAAATGCGTACCCGCAAAATCATGACCCCTGTCATCATGCTCACCGCCCGCAGCGAGGAATACGACAAGCTGGCCGGGCTGGAAAGCGGTGCCGATGACTATGTGGTCAAGCCTTTCTCCCCCCGGGAACTGGTGGCCCGGGTCAAGGCAGTGCTTTCCCGCACCATGCCCAAGACCGAGGATACCGGCTCGGTATACAGCTTCGGCGACCTGTGCATCGACACTGCCAGCCACACCGTCCGGGTAGAAGGGCAGGAAGCCTCGCTGACGCCCAAAGAGTTCGATCTTCTGGTCTTTCTGGTCAGCAACAAGGGCATTGCCCTCTCCCGGGAGAAGATCCTCCAGAAAGTCTGGAACTACGACTACTACGGCGAGGACCGCACAGTAGATACCCATATCAAAATGCTGCGCAGCCATCTGGGCAAATGCCGCAGCTATATTGTGACCGTGTGGGGCATCGGGTATAAGTTCGACCCTGATACCCTGTAACGGCCGGGAGGCGTATTTTCCTTGAATCTGCCACGACTGAAACCCCGGCAGCCCCAGACCCCCCGCCAGGGCAACATTTTGCTGGGCGTACAGGGGCAGCTGATCGTATTTTTGGGCGGCATCACTCTGGTGACGCTCTTGCTGGTGTGGGTGCTTATCACCTATTTTCTGCAGCCGCAGTACAACCGCACCATCCGCACCAATCTGGAGACCCGCCTGCAGGATATCACCGCCCGCATCGACGCAGCAGACGCCCCCCTCATCTCCCGGGATCTGTGGCACGTCATTCCCAATACCGATTTTTTCCAGGACCTGGCAGATGCCATCGAAAGTGGTGACCTCAATCTTGCCAACTGCTGCGTCGACATCAGCGACCACACCTACCGAAACATCGTCTACATTGAAAGCCTCTACCCCTGCGTCCTCCACGAAAGCATGGGCAGCCTGAGCGGCTCGGTGGACACCACCAGCGACACCCCCCTGGCCATCCAGCTGCGCAAGGAGGTATTCAGCAAAGGGGAGCTTTACGAGATTGTGGAGTCGGGCAGCAACCGCCAGATGGTGGTGGGCGGCCTCTCCTCCGACGGCAGCTACGCCATTATTGTGTCGGCCAGTGTCGCCCAGATCGAGACGGCCGCCGGGGTTTTGGGCAAGATGCTGCCCCCCATCGGCCTGGCCATTCTGGCTCTGGACATTCTGTTTGCCATTTTCTTCAGCCGGTGGTTCACCGCCCCCGTGCGCAAACTGTCTGAGGGCGCCCGGGAAATGGCCGACGGCAACTATGACGTTCACGTGGATGTCCGCCGCCGGGACGAGCTGGGCCTGCTGGCACTGGAATTCAACCGCATGGCCTCGGAGGTCAAGCGCTCGGCCCAGCTGGAACGGGACATCCTGGCCAACGTCAGCCACGACCTGCGCACCCCCCTCACCCTCATCAAGGGCTACGCCGAGACGGTGCGGGACATCACCGGCAACAACGCCGACCAGCGCACCGAACAGTGCAACATCATCGTGGACGAGACCGACCGTCTGTCCGGGCTGGTCAACAGCGTCATGGAGCTGAGCAAGGTGTCCAGCGGCGCCGAAAAGCCCAATCTGGTCACCTTCGACATGAGCCAGCTCTGCTTTGAGGTAGCGGGCCGTTACGACGCCGTCTGCGACCAGAACGGCTGGACTCTCCAGCTGGAGGCCGACCATGAGTGCATCGTCCAGGCCGACCCCGGCATGATGGAACGGGTGCTGCACAATCTTTTGGGCAACGCCACCCATCACATGGGTCCCGACGGCGTTTTTATCCTGCGCTGCATCCCCACCGCCGACGGCACCTGCCGGGTGGAGGTCCAGGACCACGGTCCCGGCATCCTGCCGGAGGACCTGCCCCATGTCTTTGACCGGTACTATCGCTCCCGCAAGGACCAGGGCAAGGTGGGCTCGGGCCTCGGCCTTTCCATCACCAAGGCCATTTTGCAGCAGCACGGCTTCTCCTTCGGTGTCAGCAGTACCCCCGGCCACGGCGCCACCTTCTGGTTTGAAATGCGGGATACCCGGCCTACAGCCTCCTGAACCGTCCGGCCCGGTTTATCCCCGTCATTTGTATCACTCACAGCCCGGGTGCTCCCTTGCCAAACAACGGCTTCGTCTTCCCTTCCCTGTTGGACGATCCCCCTTTTGGCCATCGGCCCCAGCCTGCGAAAGAAAGGCTGGAAACAGCATATGTCAAAACTGCCCCTTGCGTCCGCCCTCTGCGCCCTGTCGCTGCTGGCGGGCTGCTATGCACAACCTTCCGAAGAAACTGCCGCCATTCTGGATGCGGTGAGCAGCGTCTCCGCCGAAGAGACCGACGGGGAGGATTCCTCCACCCCGGAGACCTCCTCCGTCGCCCCCACCCCCACGCCGGAGTCCCTCATGACCGAGGAGGAGGCCCTCACCGCCCTGAATACTTATCTGGACGGGCTGGACGGCCTTGTCTCGGTGAGCTGCGTGCGCATCTCAGACGGCTATACCTTTGAGTACAATGCCGACTGCGAATACTATGCCGCCAGCCTGCTCAAGGCGCCCTATGCCCTCTGGCTGGCCGAACGGGCCGACGCCGGGGAGGTGGACCTGTCCACTGTGGTGCCCGCCCAGAACAGTTCCCCCTCCCGCACCGCCATGGAGGCCATGATCAGCATGATCTCCCTGAGCGACAACGACGCCGCCACCCAGCTCTACCGCATCTGGCCCGCCTACACCGAGAGCGATTTCTCCCAGTTCCTGCTGGACATGGGGGTGGACCGCCCCCTCAACGCCCTCAGCGATGAGACCAACATTCAGGGGGTCTTCACCTCCCGGGACTGCGCCAATATTCTGCTGGCGCTGTGGGACTACTTTGAGAGCGACGCCCCCAACGCGGCGGCCCTGAAGCAGGCCTTCCTCGATGCCGACCATCCCATGCTGGAGAGCGACTATCCCATGGCCAAAAAGTACGGCAGCTGGGAGTACGTCCTCCACGACATCGCCATCGTCTACGCCGACGAGCCCTACTGCATCGCCGTGCTCAGCGACTGGGGCAACGACAGCGAGGACTTTCCCGAGCCGGGTGCCAGCCGGATCACTGAGATCGGCAATTTGGCCGCCGACCTGATGACCTATGCCCCCATGCAGGACGTTGCCGCCTGACCACCCGTAACATTAATTACAAAAAGCCGCCGCAGGCTCCTTTCACAGAGTCTGCGGCGGCTTTTGCTGCATCAGATGGAAAAATCAGTCCACCACGCGGATGCTCTCGATGACCACGGGCTTGGTGGGCTTGTCGTTCCAGTCGGTGGGCACGTTGGCGATCTCGTCCACCACCTCAATGCCGGAGACCACATGGCCGAAGGCCGCATAGTCACCGTCCAGATGGGGGGCGTCGGCGTGCATGATGAAGAACTGGCTGCCCGCCGAGTTGGGGTCCATGGCGCGGGCCATGCTGATGACGCCGCGGGTGTGCTTGATGGGGTTGTTGACGCCGTTGCGGGCGAACTCACCCTTGATGTGCCAGCCGGGGCCGCCGGTGCCGTTGCCCAGAGGGCAGCCGCCCTGGATCATGAAGCCGGGGATGACGCGATGGAAGGTCAGACCGTCATAGAACTTCTGGTTGACCAGCTTGAGGAAGTTTTCGCAGGTGATGGGAGCCGACTTGGGGTCCAGCTCCAGGTCGATGGTCTTGCCGTTCTGCATGGTGATGCGTACCATAGGTGTTCTCCTTTTTTGTGTGATACCGTTTGTCTATCTTACCCGTCACGCCGGTGGCGGACGCGGGTTTCATTGCTGCGGGCTGTCCTGGCCGGGTTGCCAGTCGGTCTGTTCCGCCTCCTGGGCCTCCCGGGCTGTCTCGGCAGGGCTGTCGGGCTGTTCCGTCTGCGCCGGTTGGGATACGGACGTGTCGGGTTCCGGCTGAGGCGCGGCGGCCTCCGCTGCTCTCCTGGCCGCTTCCTCTGCCTGGAGGCGGGCGGCCAGGGCGGGGTCGCTCTGGGGTGTGGGGCGGCCCTCGGTGTAGCTCATGCTGCCCAGCAGGCCGAAGAACTCCTCCCCGGTGATGCCCCGCATCCAGTATTCCAGCGCCCCGGCCATAAAGATGCCGCTGCGCTTTTCCGCCTCCCGCAGCAGGGCAAAGGCGTTGCCCCTGCGCTGCTCCCCGGTAAAGGGGTCGGTCCACTGGTCGGGCAGGTCCTTGACCAGATGCCGCGGGGAGACATGCCCCGTGATAAAGCCCCTGCCGCCGAACATGGGTTCCACCAGGGTGAACAGCGCCTTCTTTACGCCGTAGCGGGAGGGAAAAATGCTGCGCAGGCGATAGATGTCCTCAAAGGCATCGGCCAGGTACTCGATGGGGATGTCCAGGCCGTAGGCGTCGGACAGGCAGTGGGCCAGCAGAGTGGTCACGTCGGCCAGCTCCTCCCCGTGCATGCGGGGGCTGGTGTCCTCCGCCGGGACAGTGGCGCTGCCGGTGTCCTCGGCGTGGAGGGTGGAGTCCAGAGCGATCTCAAAATAGCCGTGGCCGCCCGGCCCCGCGTAGGGCATGCCGGGCTGGCAGAGGGCACAGACATAGGGATGCATGACCGTGTCGGTGCCGTAATGGGCAAGAAAGCCCAGAGCGTACTCCACCTGGGGCCGGGTGGAGACCCGTTTGACCAGGCTTTGCAGAAAGGCGCCGGTATTTTCCTCATGCATGCGGTTGCCCAGGCCGGGCAGATCGTAGCGGCGCTTGGCCGCGGATTTCCATACCTCAAAGCAGAACAGGGAATCCGGGCCGTTGGCACCGGCAGCAAAAGCTGCCGGGTACTGAATCCGATAATGAACCCCTTTTGCCGCGCGGTGTGCCGTGCGCACATGGGTATATCCTTCGGGCATTTTGGTTCCGTCCTTTTGGTGTCGTTGGGGCGGCGGGAGACTCTCCTGCCGCACAAAAAGCCGCGTCCGGCGCAGTCACCGGGACGCGGCTGAAACATCGGTGGATTGCCGTGTCGCTCCCCTATTTTACACGAAACGGGGCAAAGATGCAAACCCGGCCCCGCCGGGAAATTCCGGAAGGAAAGCGTGAGTGACATAAGAAAACGAAGGTTCTGCAAGAACTGCTCTGCATCGCAAAATCGCTGCAAGGCGGCAGATGCAAGGCAGAGGGCCGTAGCGCTCCTTGGTGGAACGCAAGGCCCGATCACGCAGCAGATGCCGCCTTGCAGGCAGAATTTTGCGGCTTTGTTTTCTTATGGAACCGCGCAGAAAGCCTCACAGCTTTTTGCCGCTCTGTTTCAGGTACTTGGGAAGCAGGAAGAAGTAGAGTCCGCCGCCCAGTGCCACAATGATGAGGATGGACAGGATGCCGTAGGGGCTGGATGCCGCATTGATGGCATCCACCTGCTCGGCGGTGGCGGTGGCGGCGGTCAGGCCCTGGCTGGTCAGCATGCTGTTGGCCACCGTGGCGCTGACAATGCCCACCAGGGTGGGGCCGATGATGGAGCTGAACTTGCCGAAGATGTCAAAGAAGCCGAAGAACTCACCGCTGCGCTCCTTGTCGGGGATGAGCTTGCCGAACATGCTGCGGGACAAAGCCTGGATGCCGCCCTGGCTGGTGGCGCACAGCACGGCCAGCACCCAGAACTGCCAGAGACTGCGCAGGAAGAAGCCGAAGACGCAGATGAACATATAGACGCAGATGCCCACGCCCACCATGGTCCGGGCGCCGAATTTGGCGCTGAGCTTCATATACAGCAGGCAGAAGGGCAGGCCCAGCACCTGCACCAGAAGCAGCGCCAGCAGCATGCCGGTGGAATCCAGACCCAGGTTGGTGCCGTAGGTGGTGGACATGCTGATGACGGTATGGACGCCGTCAATGTAGAAGAAATAGGCAATGATGTAGATGAGCATGGGCTTGTTGCGGCCGATCTCCTTCACAGTAGAGACAACGCCCCGGATATTGCGGCCCACGTCCCCCTTCTCGTAGGGTTTGCCGCCCTTTTGCTGGCAGTTTTTGAGCAGGGGCAGGCTGAACACCAGCCACCACACTGCCGTAAAGGCAAAGATGAAGGACAGGCAGATCAGCATGTCGATGCCCACCAGATTCATGACCAGGAAGATCACCAGAGGAATGGTGGAGCCGCCGATGTAGCCCAGACCGTACCCCAGGGTGGAGACCCGGTCCATGCGGTCCTCGGTGGTGATGTCGGTGAGGAAGGCGTCGTAATAGATGCAGGAGGCGTCAAAGCCGATGGTGCTCAGGATGTACAAAGCCAGAATGAACATGGCCACCCGGCCCGCCGCATCGGTGGAGGAGGTGAAGTCCATGAGCGGGGTGAAGGCCAGGCCCGCCACCGACAGGACACCCAGCCCCAGAAAGATGCCGAACAGCTTTTTGCGCATGCCGCGAATATCGCCGAACACCCCCAGGAAGGGCGCCGACAAGGCAACGATGGCCATGGCGATGCTGGTGGCATAGCCCCAGGTGCTCATGCTGGAGACGCTGTCCGCCGTGCATTCGGCCACCGAGTCAAAGAAAATGGGCAGGATGGTGACGATGATGACCGAGTGGGCGCTGTTGGCCCAGTCGTACATCATCCAGCTGATTTCCTGCTTGGTATAGCCTTTCAATAACCCCATACTGTTTTCCTCCTGACAAGAAGATACTAAAATATATTGTATCATCCCCCACAGGCAAAAACAATGCGGCGCACCCGAAAAACAACGGATGCGCCGCAAAATTTGTGTAAAATGCCCGTATGGTTTTTATGGGGTTCCCACAGGAGGCATTACGCGCTCTCGGTGGCCGTGGCTTCCTCCAAAGAGGAAGAGGTTCCGTCGGTTCCGGCGCTCTCGCCGGTGGCGGGGAAAAGCTCTCCCACTTCCTGGCCGTACTGCTCCAGGTATTCCTGCAGATCGGCCTGTCCGTCAAAGCAGTCGCCGGCGTACCAGATGTCCTCATCCACATCCATGGCCAGTTCTTCCGCCGTCCGGTCCAAACCCCACTTGCTGCCAATGGAAAGATAGTAGCTCCGGGACAGATCCGGCATCTTGCCGTTTTCCCAGAAAGTATCAAAGGTGTAGCCGGTAAAAGGCAGGCCCGCCGCTTCCGCTGCGTCGATGATGCGCCGGCAGTCCTGAGCAAAGGCCAGGGCGGTGGAATAGGTGTTTTCAAAGGTCACATAGACATCGGCATCGTCGTCGGCAGTGATGGCCGTGTCCGACGATTCCTCGGAGGAGATGGGCCGGTGCAGCGTCACGTTGACGCTCAGGTCCCGGATGATGCCCGTGGAGGAAAGCGCGTCATATGCCTGCTGTTCCAGCTCGGTTTTCAGCCGGTGCTCGGTATACTCATGGGTGGGGCCGTAGCCGTCGATGAGGGCGCTGACCACGTTGGACCCGGCCGCCGCCACCAGCAGCACAAAACAGACGAACATGCTGAGAAAATCGTACTTGATGTTCACATCCGGCCGGGCGGAGTAGACCAGCACCTCGATGCCCAAAATGATGAGGATCACCGGCGAAAACTTGAGTACCGACAGAACGTCAAAGCCCGGTACAAAGACCCGGATGAGCAACAGCACACCCACCACGATGAGGGTGAGGGCAAAGGCCACCGTGCCTACCCGGCGAACCCGTTTGGGACGGTATTCCGGCGGCTGAGGCGCGCCGTGCCCGGCCTGCGTCGTACGGGACGAGGCCTGATTGGTGTTTTGTTCCATTTTTCAGTTCCTCCCTGTCAGATCAGCAGCTGCCGTTGCTGCCGTCGGTGTGGGTTTCCGGCTGTTCCGGTGCAGAGGGCTGCTGCCCGAATGCGTCGGGACGAGGTCCGTCGGTGGGATGGACCCCTGCCCGAGGCCAGCGGGGTGCGCTGCCGGCGCCCAGGTTTTCGTCCGGCATGCCGGAGAAGCCGGGGACATCCTGATCGGGAGGCATGCCGTGGGGGTCCCAGTCATTGCCGGGGTAGGGAGGAAAATCATCCGGAGGCAGATAGCCGCCGCGGCTGCGCTTGCCGCCCAGCAGCCAGAAGCCGCCTGCAATCAGCAGGGCCGCCACCACGACGGTGGGGACCATGTTGACAAAGTACCAGGAGAACAGGTTGTAGAGAATGGGTTCAATGATGGAGCTGTACAGCGCCCATGCGCCCAGACCGATGAGAATCCAGCCGATCACCCGGTTGCCGGCAGGAAATACGCTGCGCAGCGAGCCCAGGTTGTCAAACAGCAGCAGTTCGTCGGGCTTGGGATCACCGGAGGTCATGCGGCGGATCAGGTCATAGGTGTCGAAAAAGCTGTACATCCAGATGATCGGGCAGATGACCACCAGCGGCCCGATGATGGCCCCCAGCCCCACACCGATGCAAAACAGCGTGATGAGGGACAGTCCCCGCTTCATATATCCGTAGTACATCTGCCCCGCGCCGGGAATACAGGCAAAGCAGAAGGTCAAAAATCCGTTTTTCTTCATGGTTTACTCCCCCTTGGCGGATTTCTGCCCGCCGTCGTTGGTGTCATTGGTATTGCGGCCGGGCTCTGCCAGCTGGGCCAGCCCGCTCTGTGCATACGCCTGCAGATCGTTCAGCAGGTCGTCGATGGTTTTGCTGACAGTACCGAACATTTCCTTGATGCCCAGGCTGATGCTGAACCGGGGTCCTTCGGCCAGGCGCTGGGCCTGACTCTGGGCCCTGCCCTCCGAGAGGTTGAAGGCTCCGAACTGCCACAGAGCAAAGGCCAGGATCACCGCCGCCGCCACCGAGATATACCGGTTGGTCATGACCCGGATGGAGCGCATGCGCATGAGATTCTGCACCTGCGGGATCAGGTCGTTGGCCGGGGCAAGAAGCTTTTCGGGCATGGCTTCCAGCCAGTTGGTATAGCGGCTGAGGCAGGCATCGCAGAAGCTCAGATGTTCAGCAGCCTCCAGGCTGCCCAGCTCATCCAGCGTTCCGTTTTGCATCGCATCCAGTCCGCCGCCGGTCAGATGTCCGCTGCGGTCAAAGAGTTTTTCATTGTCAAAGGGTACGAGAGAATTCTGCATCATGTCTGCCTCCTTTCCTCAATTTGTTTGCGAAGGATCACTTTTGCCCGGAAAATCTGGTTCTGCACCGTCTTTTCCGGCCTGCCCAGAGCCTGGGCGATCACCGGGACGGGTTTGTGTTCCAGCAGGTACATGGTCGCCACGCTGCCGTAGGGCTCCCGCAGGGTGCGGATCATCTGCTGCAGCTGCTCGGTCTCATCCCGGATGATGATCGCCTCCTCCGGGCTGCGGGCCTCACCGGGGGGTGCGCCCCGGGGTTCCGGCAGCTGATCCCCCTCCTGCCCCTGCACCCGGCGCACCCAGGCGCTTTTGAGATGGTCCTTGCACTTGTTGGTGGCCACCCGCACCAGCCACTGTTTGTAGTAGTTGGGGTCGCACCGGTCAATGTAGCTGTACGCCGAGAGAAAGGTATCCTGTGTCAGATCCTCAGCAGTATGGGGGTCATGTACAAACTGATAACATACGGTATAAATCAATCTCTGATACTGGCGCATCAGATTGGCAAATTCCTCGTTGCTCAGCCGGCACACCCCCCTCTGCGTGATATCGGGCCCTTGGAAGGGCCCTCCGCAGCGGCGCCTTCTGACCATACTACGAACGGGCTCGGCAGGATTTTGCATCCGGGTCCGTTTTTTTCGCATTTTTTTTGAGAAACATTCTTTCCGCCCGCCGGGATGCCGATTCCGGCAGGTAAAGCACTGGGGAAAGGTCTCAAATTTTCAAATCCGTATGGAAACAAAACCGGCCGTCAGTCGGATGCGGGGAGCATCCGGCGTCGGGCCGGTGTGACTGCACTGTATCAAAGGTCGATGTCCAGAAGCACCGGGCAGTGGTCGGAGCCGTAGATGTCCGGCAGGATGGAAGCCTCCCGGATGCGGTCGGCCACCCGGCTGGACACGATGAAATAGTCGATTCGCCATCCGGCGTTCCTCTCACGGGCCTTGAACCGCATGCTCCACCAGCTGTAGGCTCCGGTGACATCGGGATGCAGATAGCGGAAGCTGTCGGTGAATCCGGCGGCCAGCAGCTCGGTCATCTTGCCCCGCTCCTGGTCGGAGAAGCCCGCCGCTCCCCGGTTGGGGCCGGGGTTCTTCAGATCGATCTCCTGATGGGCCACGTTCAGGTCCCCGCAGAGGACCACCGGCTTTTTGGCGTCCAGCCCCAGCAGGTAGGCACGCAGGTCATCCTCCCACCGCATGCGGTAGTCGATGCGGGCCAGGCCCTCCTGGGCGTTGGGGACGTAGACGTTGACCAGGTAAAAGCCGGGATATTCCAGCGTGATGGCCCGGCCCTCGTGGCTGTGCTCCTCCACGCCGATGCCGTAGCTCACCGACAGAGGCTGGGTCTTGCTCCACACCGCCGTGCCGGAATAGCCCTTCTTCTCCGCCGAATAGATGTACTCGGTGTAACCTTCCGGGGCAAAATCCGCCTGGCCCGGCTGCATCTTGGTCTCCTGAATGCAGAAGGCATCCGCATCCAGTTGGGTGAAGGCCTGGGCAAAGCCTTTTTTCAGGCAGGCGCGCAGACCGTTGACGTTCCAGCTGATGAGTTTCATAAAACAAATTCCTCTCCCGTCACGCCTTTGCTGCACTTTGGGCAGGCACGGCGCGGCGTTTCCATTTTCCGCTGACAAAGCGGATGACAAAGCAAAGTACTCGGCAGACCCAGTCCACCACCATGGCGATCCAGACGCCCACCGCACCCCACTGCATGTTGACACACAGAATGTAGGAGAAGCCCAGCCGCCAGATGGCCATGGACAGAATGGAGGTCATCATGGTAAAGCGGACGTCGTTGGCGGCACGCAGGGCGTTGGGCAGCACAAAGGCCGCCGGCCACAGAAGGATGCCGCAGCCGCAGTGGATGAGGATCAGGATGCGGGACAGTTCCGCCGTCTCGGGCGAAAGGGTATACATACGCAGAAGCAGGGGCAGCGCCAGAATGACCGCGGCGTTGGCCAGGCCCTGGACGATGTAATCCCACAGCATAAGTTTTTTGGTGTAGTAAATAGCCTGGGAAGGACTGCCGGCGCCGATGCATCGGCCCACCACCGAGATCATGGCCAGTCCCATGGCCTGACCCACGATGCAGCCCACACTGTCCAGATTGTTGGCCACAGCGTTGGCCGAGATGTGCACCGTGCCGAAGAGCGAGATCATGCTGACCACCAGCACCCGGCCCAGCTGAAAAAGGCTGTTCTCCATGGCCGAGGGGATGCCGATGTACAGAATGTTGCGGGCCATATCCGGCCGGAAGCGGCGAACGCCCTCCCAGGTCACCCGGGCGGGGTTGTCGTGCCGGGTGGTCATGCGCAGAATCAGCACCGCGCCGATCATACGGGAGACCAGGGTAGGCACAGCCACACCGGCCACGCCCATGTGCAGCACAAAGACGCAGAGGGCATTGCCGCAGACATTGATAATGTTCATCAGGACGCTGACCCGCATGGACACGGCACTGTTGCCCACCGAGCGGAAAATGGCCGCGCCGGCGTTGTACAATGCCAGAAACGGATAGGACAGCCCTGTGATGAAGAAATAGGTCAAGGCGGCGCTCATAACATCGTCGTCGATCTGGCCGAAGAACAGCCGCAGCAGCCCATGGGAAAAGGCAAGACAGAAAGCCATGACAGCCAGGCCCAGCAGGGCGCTGAGGGTGACCAGCTGACCGGCGCTGCGGCAGGCCTCGTCCCGGCGGCGGGCGCCCAGAAACTGGCTGGTCACCACGGCGCCGCCGGTGGCCAGGGCTGCAAAGATGTTGAAGATCAGGTTGTTGATCATATCCACCAGAGAAACGCCCGAGATGGCTGCCTCGCCCACACTGGAAACCATGACGGTATCCGCCATGCCCACCAGCACCGACAGCGCCTGCTCAATAATCAGCGGCCACAGCAGCCGCAGCAATTTTTGATTGGTAAACAGTTTTTCTTCTTCGACTTCCACAGTTTGTTCCATATACGTTCCAGATCCATCTTCCTTCGGGCCGAGCCCGATAACAACAGTATATCATCCGTTTGGACCCGCCGCAACCGGGCTTTGGACACAAAAGCGCCGGGCGAAACAGACAGACGTTTCGCCCGGCGGACAGATTTTGATGCGGTTTCTCTCACTCGTAGCGCAAAGCCTCGATGGGGTCCATCTTGGCCGCCTTGCTGGCAGGATAGTAGCCGAAAAACAGCCCGATGGCCATGCTGAAGCCCACCGCGATCAAGATGGCGGAAACGCTGGGCCGGGCCGCAAAGCCCACGGCCGAAGCCATGGCCGCTCCCAGAGAAATGCCCAGGGAAACGCCGATGATGCCGCCGATAAGGCACAGCACCATGGACTCGGTGATGAACTGCAGGCGGATGGCCGAACTGGGCGCGCCCAGAGCCTTGCGGGTGCCGATCTCCCGGGTGCGCTCGGTGACCGAGACGGTCATGATGTTCATGACGCCGATGCCGCCCACCAGCAGCGAGATAGCTGCAATGGCCGAGATGCCCAGGCTGAGGGTGTCCAGAATGCTGGTCATTTCCTCAATGAGGGAGGAAAGGCTGGTGGCTTCCACCGTCCATGTATCGTTGCGGGTGTAGTAGGACGCAAAGAAGGAACCGGTGGTGGAGACAAATTCGGTCATGTCCACGCCGTCCGCCACCACCACGGTAAAGCTCTGGTAGCCGTCCGACGAGGAGGTGATGGCCCGGGCCGTGTCCATGGGGATATAGACCGTGGTCTGGATGCTGTCGTCGTCGATGCTGCCGAACATGTAGCTGCTGCTGTCGTCGTACTCATACACCCCCGCCACATAGAAGGTGTAGGGCATTCCGTTGATGGTCAGGGTGACGCTGCGGCCCACCGCCTCGGCGTCGGAGCAGCCCATGGTCTGCTCCACGAACTTGCTGGAAACGTTGCAGATGCGGCGGTCGCCGTCCCCGTCGTTGAGCCAGCGGCCGGTCAGGAGCGGGGTGTCGTCGGCAATGCCGTCCAGCACAGCGCGGTTGGCGCCGCTGACGCTGGCGGTGATGGTGGTGTCGGCATCGCCGTATTTTTGCAGGGTGGCCTGTCCCACCGACACCGTCTTTTGGATGGCAGACACCTTGTCGGGGAAGGCTGCCTGATATTCCTCGATCATTTCGTCGGTCATCAGGTCCTCGTCCGAGGGGGTGGAGTCCATGAACCAGCGCAGGGTAACGTCCATGGCGGTGGTTCCCATCTCGTCGTCGCTGCTTTTCTGGGTCAGGCTGACGGTGATGTTATTGACGCCCATGCCGCTCATGGAATCGGTGACGGCGCCGGTCATGCTGCCGCCGATGGTCTCGATGGCAATGACCGCCGCAATACCGATGATGATGCCCAGCATGGTGAGCAGGCTGCGCATCTTGTTGCCCCGCAGGCTGGCCAGGGCCAGGGAGATGTTTTCAAAGAATCCCACGCCGGCCACTCCCCTTTCTCTCCGCCACGATCCGGCCGTCCAGCAGGGTCAGGACCCGCTGGCATTCCTCGGCCAGATTCTGGTTGTGGGTGATGAGCACCACCGTCTTGTGGTATTTTTCGTTCATCTCATGGAACAGGTCCATGACCACCCGGCTGGTCTGGCTGTCCAGAGCGCCGGTGGGTTCGTCGGCCAGAATGATGGCCGGGTCGTTGACCATGGCCCGGGCAATGGCCACACGCTGCTTCTGGCCGCCGGACAGCTCATTGGGCTGGTGGCGCATCCGCTCCCCCATACCCACCCGGCGCAGCCACTCGGTGGCTCGGCGGGTGCGCTCGGCACCGGGGACCCCGGCATAGAGCATGGGCAGTTCCACGTTTTTCAGGGCAGTCTGCCGGGCGATGAGGTTGTAGGTCTGAAAGACAAAGCCGATCTGCCGGTTGCGGATGGCGGCCAGCTCATTGTCGGGGGCGGCATGGATGTCCACCCCGTTGAGGGTATAACTGCCGGAGGTGGGCTTGTCCAATACCCCGATGATGTTCATGAGGGTGGATTTGCCTGAGCCGGACTCACCCACAATGGCCACAAATTCCCCTTCCCAGACCTTGAGGTCGATGCCGTGGAGAATCTCCAGCTCATTGGGCTTGCCGATGTAAAAGCTCTTGCGGATGCCCCGCATGTCGATGAGCAGCCGCCGTTTGGGCTGCCGGGCAGGGGCGGAGTTGGTGTATTCCATGCTCACATGCCTCCGCCGGGGCCGCCCTGACCGCCTGCCGCAGCACCGCCGCGGTCTCCGCCGGAGGGCATCTCACCCGAGGGCATATCCCCGCCGGGAGCCTGCCCCGCCGGGCCGCCGTCCATGCCGCTGAGGGCCACCATGATCTGGGAATCCGCGTCCACGGTGCCCGTCTCAATGCCTTCGGTCAGGTCGGCGGTGGCGCGGATGACATCTCCCTCCGCCAGGTCGTCGCCGGAGATCTCCACATAATAGTCGTTGGCGTCGCCGGTGGTGACGGTGACCTGCTCAAAGGTCATGTCCACACCCTCGCCGCCGGTCTTGCGGTAGACAAAGCTGGAACCGTCCTCCGCCGTGCCCACCGCATCGATGGGCACCACAAAGACGTTGTCGGTGACGCTCTTGAGGATCTCCGCCTGGGCCTGAATGCCGATGAGCAGGCCGCTGTCCGCTGTGTCCACCGTGACCTTTGCTCCGAAGGTCCCCTGCTCATTGGCCACCGGGTCGATCTGGGAGAGGGTGCCCTTGATGACGCTGTCGCCGGTGGAGTCGCTGGTGATGTTGCACTCCATGCCGGTTTTGACATCGGCCACATCATCCGCCGAGATGGTGACCTCCACGGTCAGCCCGTCGGTGTTCTGGATGGTGGCCACTGTGCCGGTGCAGGCGGAACCCACCGTGGCGTTGAGCTCGGTGATGGTGCCGCTCATGGTGGCGGTGAGGGTGCAGTCCTCCAACGTATCCCGCAGCGTCTGCAGGGTGTCGGGGGTACGCTTGGCCTGCTCCAGGCGGGTCTCGGCGTCCTCCACCTGCTGCCAGGCGGTGGTCAGAGTGGTGGAGTTCTTCTCGTTGTCGTAGGCATCGTGGGCGCTCTCCACCTGAGTCTCAGCGCTTTCCACCTGAGTCTCGGCGGTGGTAACGGCAGTCTCGGCCTGGGTCAGGGCCGTCTTTGCGGCGGAGAGCTGGCTCTGGGCCTGGGTATAGGTATCCACGACCTGCTGATAGGTCATGCCGGTGCCGCTGGCCGCCGCGCTTTCCTGGTTGACCAGGGCCTGAGCCGCCGCGTTAAAGGTATCGATCAGGGTGGTGGAGGCCGGAGCAACCAGGAGCGTCACATCGATGCCGGAGAGCTGGCTGTTGATGCTTGCCACGTCAGGGGCGATGGTTCCGGTGACGGTGCGCTGGTTGGCCGCACTGACGGATGCGTTGGCGGTGGTGTCGACGGTGCCGCTGCCGTAGGTATCAAAGGCGTTCTGCAGGGCAGAGACCGCCTGCTGCAGGGCCGCTTTGGCAGCCTCCTGGTCGGCGGCGCCCGCATAATTCATGTAGGCGGTGGTGTAGCTCTGGTAAGCACTGTCCAGCGCGGCCGCCGCGCTATTCAGGGCATCCGCCGCCATGTCGTAGGAACTGACATAGCTCGCAATGCCCTGGGCCGCATTGTAGGCCGACTGCAAAGAATCCACCGTGCTCTGGCAGCTGTTGACGGTACTCTGGGCCGAATCCCGGGCGGATTTGGCGCTGTCCAGATTTTCCTGGGCCTTGGTCAGGTTTTCATCCGCCTTGTCGATGTTTTCCTGCAGGTCGATGAGGCTGTTGTCATGCTTGACCACGGCCACCTCGTAGCTTTCCAGGGCGCGGTCGTAGGTGGTCTGGGCCGACTGCAGCGTATCGCTGTAGGAGAGCTCGGCGCTGTCGATCTGCTTTTCCAGATCGGAGGTGTCCAGGGTGCAGATCACATCCCCGGCCTGTACCGTATCGCCTACCTCCACCTCCACGGTGGCTACCTTGTAGGTCTTGGCGTTGTCTGCCACTGTGACGCTGGCCTCACTGCCCGAAGCCACCGTGCCGGTGACGGTGACCGAATCCTCCAGGCTGGTCCTGGTCAGGGTGGTGGTGCGCACATACTGGTAGGTGGTGCCCGAGGCAGGCACCGCCCTTGTGAGCAGCCGGATGAGAATCGCCGCAGCGGCAAGGATCACCACCGCCAGCGCCACCGTCAGCTTTTTGTGCCGGGCAAACCAGTTTTTGCGTTTGAAGGGCTGTGGTGCGGACGCTTCCTCCCCGGGCTGCGTGTCCTCCGCATATTCTGCGTCCCAGTCCTGTTCGGGGAGCTCCTCCCCCACCGGCTGGGGCACAGTGCCGAATTCGTTATCTTCCATGTTGTTTCCTGCCTCTCTTTATCTGGGGCCGGCCATGGGCATGGCCTGACTTGCTTTGATTGTACCGCAAAAAAATGAAAATCTCATGGAGAATTGATGAAACATCACTTCTCACAATCGCCTTCGTGGGGGGATTGGGGTCAGGTTTTGCCGGTTTTTCCGGCAGGGCGCAGCGCCCGGGCCAGCATTTGGCGGCCGTTGGCCAGAACCATGCCGTCCCGCAGGCCCTGCATGCCCTCGCTTCCCAGCGCCAGCACATACATCACCCACACCGAGATCAGCACAAAGGCAGCGTATTCCTCGTCCAGAGCAGGGTCGATCTCCCCTGCCGCCTGCAGCCGTGCGGCCAGCTTCCGTGCTTCCCCTTCCACCCGGCCGCGCAGCGCCCCGGAGCAGGCACAGGGGACCTCCCGTCCGCTGGCAACCAACGTCCGGGCCACCACACGGTAGACCTCCGCCCGGGTGCCGTAAAGGTCCACCAGATAGTTCGTCACTGCTTTTTCCACATCATCCAGTGTTTTGCAGGGCGCCAGCAGATTCCGGACTCGGGCCAGTTCACTTTCCATGCAGTATTGGGTCACACCGTGGAGAATTTCCTCCTTGGAGGTAAAATACTCATACACTGTGCCCTTGCCGATGCCGGCTTCGGCGGCGATCTCCTGCACCCGCAGCCGGGGGATGTCCGCCCCGCTGCCAATGAGCCGCAGGACCGCCCGGTAGATTGCTTCCTCCCGCTGACGGCGTTCCTCCTCTTTCAGCATGTGGGGGCACCTCCTTCCCCATTTTCCCCGGCCGGGAAGCTGTCCTGTGCCGGGAAGGCCTCCTGATCATATTCCGCCGGCCAGGCCTCCTGCCCGGCGGTGGGGTCGGGTTCTTCTGCAGCCGGTGTTTCCTCAGGGCCTTCCTCCTCGCCTGCGGGCCAGCCGGATGCCGGTGCGGGGGCACTGTCCCCTGCAAGGAAAGTCTCGCCGTCGTCGGGGTCGGTCCCGTCGGGGTCAGCCTCCTGCTCATCGGCAGAGGCATGCATGGCGGCCAGGTACTGGGCGGCATCGTCGGGCAGGTCGTCCATGCCGTCGTCCCCCACATCCACCTCATGGGGCGGGCGGCGGAACAGCAGGTCATAGATCACCGGCACAATGAACAGCGTCATCAGGGTGGCGTAGGTCAGGCCGCCGATGATGACGATGGCCATGCCCCGGCCCAACTCGCTGCCGGGATCGGTGCTGAACAGCATGGTCACCATGGCAAGGACGGTGGTCAGGGTGGTCATGAGAATGGGGCGCATACGGGTCTTGCCCGACGCCACCAGAGCCTCCCGGCGTTCCAGGCCCCCCTGGCGCAGCTGGTTGGTGTAGTCCACAAAGACGATGCCGTTGTTGACCACCACGCCCATGAGCACCAGAAAGCCCATGAGGGACATGATGGACAGGTCCTCTCCCGACAGGATCAGGCCGATCATACCGCCGGTGAAGGCCAGCGGCACCGTGAACAGCACGATGAAGGGGGACAGCAGGCTCTGGAACTGGGCCACCATGACGAGATAAATGAGGATCAGTGCCAAAAGCAGCATCTGGGACATCTGGGAGATCATCTCGTCCACCTGGGTGCTCTCACCGGCAAGCTGCCAGGTGCAGCCGGCGGGCAGCTGGATGCCCTGCAGTTTTTCGGCGGCCTCCCGGGACAGCAGCGAGGTATTGTATCCCTCCCGGGTCACCGAGGTGACCGTGATGTAGCGGCTCTGGTTTTCCCGCTGGATGCTGGCCATGCCGGCCGCCTCGCTGCGGGTGGCAAACTCGCCCAGCTTGTGGGTCTCGGTGGTGGAGTTGCCCTCGGCATCCATGGTGGTAGTCTCAAACTCATAGTTGAAGATGTCGTCCAGGTCGGGCACGCTCTCGGTATCCACGATCTCCACCGAGTAGGTGTCCTCCCCCACGGTCAGAGAGGTGGACACCGTCTCGCTGGTAAGAGCCTGGGCCAGCTCGGCGTAGATCTGGGCCACCGTCAGGCCAAGGCGCATGGCCTTGTCCTTGTCCACCACCACGCGGATCTCCCGTTCCCCGGCCTCCTGGCCGTTGGAAAGCTCCCCGATGCCGTCGATGGTGCCCAGGGTATCCATGACCTGCTGGCTGGCGGTGAGCAGGTCGTCCAGATCGTCCCCGTAGATGTTGACCTGGACGCCGCTGCCGCTGAGGGCCGACAGATCCGCCGCCGAGGAGGAGGTCACCTCCACCTCGCAGGGCAGGTCGGCGGTATTGGCGGTGATCTCATCCCGGATGCGGGACTGATCCCGGCTGCCCTCCTGCGTGAGCAGAATATAGTAGGTAAAGTTGGTCAGGTCCTGCCCGCCCATATCAGACAGACCGGCAAAGGCGGAGGTCATGGAGGCGCTGGACATGGCGCCCACCGTCTCCACACCGTCGATGGCGGAGACCCGCTCCATCACCTGGTCGGCGGTGGCAAAAGCGTCCTCCGGCTCGGTGTCCTCCGGCACCGACATGGTCAGCGACATCTGATCCGAGCTGATCTCGGGGATCATGACCAGGCCCATGCGGGTGACCTGCCACACCGATGCCGCCAGCAGGGCGACGGCCAGCGTCAGGGGCACCACCTTGACCCGCAGGCAGAAGCGCAGCAGTTTGTCATACCCGGCCAGCACCCGGTCAAAGAACGGATGCTTCTGGGGATGTACCCGGCTGAGCAGTGTGCTGCCCGCCGCCGGGACCACGGTCAAAGCCACGATGAGGGAGGCAAACAGGCTGTACGCGATGGTCAGGGCCATATCGCCCAGCAGTTCCCGGGTCAGGCCCTGGGCGAACAGCAGGGGCAGAAAGACACAGACGGTGGTGAGGGTGGAGGAAATGATAGCTCCGGCCATCTGCCGTGCACCCTGGACAGCGGCACGGGGTGCGGGGACGCCTGCATTGCGCAGACGGTAGATGTTTTCAATGACCACGATGGAGTTGTCCACCAGCATGCCGATGCCCAGGGCCAGACCGGACAGGCTGATCATGTTGAGGCTGATGCCGGTGAAGTACATGAGCACAATGGCAAACAGCACGCTGAGGGGGATGCTGACCGCCACCACCAGAGTGGGTCGCAGATCCTTGAGGAAGACCGCCAGCACCAGAATGGCCAGAATGGCGCCGCCGATGAGGTTGGTCATGACGCTGTTGAGGATGAGGCGGATGTAGTCGCCCTGGTCCATGATGGGGGTGAGATGGAGGTCGGGGTCGGCGGCAGTCATCTCTTCCAGGGCGGCATTGCAGGCGTCGGAGACGGCGCTGGTGCTGGCAGTGGAGCTCTTGAACACCGACAGCAGCACCGCCTGGTTGCCGTTGACCCGGGCATAGCTCTCCCCCGAGTTGTCGATGAGGGTGATCTCCGCCACGTCGGACAGGCGGACATCGCCGATGCCCTCCATGTTGCAGAGCAGGGCACCCTTCAGGTCGTCGATGCTCTCAAAGGTATCGCCCACCTTGAGGAGATACTGTTCCTCCCCGTCCTGGATATAGCCCGCGGGCATGGAGAAGTTTTGGGCCGCAATGAGCTGGGACAGGGTGGAAATGTTGAGCAGCTGATCCAGGTTTGCCTTGGAGAGGGCTTCCTCCCGGGCATCCTCATACTCGGCGTAGGCTTCCTCCAGCTGCTCCCGGCCGGAGTCGATCTGCTCCTTGCCGCTGTCCAGCTGTGCCTGCACGCTTTCCAGTGCCGCTTCGCCGTAGACCAGCTGGGCATCCCCGCTGCCAAAGCCCGCTGCCGCCGTCATTTTGCCCTGTTCCAGCTGGGTATAGGCGTCGCGCAGCATCTGCATGTTGCTCTCAGCGGCATCCTTCGCCGCCTGAAGCTGGTTGAGCTGGTCGGGCAGGGAGGCCAGCTGGTCCCGTAGTTCGCCCACCCGGGCATGGATCTTCTGCAGGTCGGTGAGGCCTTCCTTCGTGAGGGTGAGCAGATATCTCAGCTCCTCCTCGGTGAGGGAGACCGCCGGCGCCGAGGGCAGCGGCAGGCCGGTGTCCGGGGTGGGGGCAGTGGTCTCCCCGTCAGGTGCCGGGGCTGCGGTGGGTGCCGCCGTGGGCGCCGAAGTGGGGATGCCGCCCTGCAGCTGAGCCAGATAGGCGTTGACCTGATCCAGGAAAGCCTGGAAGGCCTCCTCGCTGCTCAGGATGGTATCGATGTCGGTGCCCATTTTGGCCAGCAGATCGCTGATTTTCTGGTACTCGGCCTCACTGCCGTCCAGATAGCCGTTGAGCTCATCCTGCAGGGTCTTCTGCAGGCCCTGCAGCGTTTCCAGCTGGGTGGTCAGGGCGGTCACCTTGGCCACCGCCTCATCCAGCTGCTGGCTGGCCTTGGCCAGCTCGGAAGAGGTCGCCTCCTGCTGATCGGCCAGCTGCTGCTTGCCTTCCTGCAGGGCATTTTTCTTATCGTCCAGCTCGGCCTGACCGGTGATCAGGGCTTTCTCGCTGTCATTGAGCTGGCGGCGGGCGTCGTCCAGCTGCTGCTTGGCCTCGGCCAGACGGTCGCTGACCTGCACCAGAAGCCGGTCGTTCACCTCGTCAATCTTGTCCTGGTCCAGGCGCACCTCCACCATCTGCTCCACCAGACCGGTGGAGGAGACGCTGGCCACGCCGCTCACGCGTTCCAGATTGGGGATAACACTCTCCTCCACATAGGCGGAAAGGTCATAGATGTCCAGCCCCTCCTTGTCCACCGCGATGTACTCGGTGGCCATCATGTCGGGGGTGATCTCCAGAAGCATGGGGGTGCCGGAGGTATCGGGCAGGGTGTCGGTCAGCTGATTCAGCGCCGTGCTCGTCTTGACCATGGCGCTGTCCATATCGGTATCATCGGCAAATTCCAGCATGACCATGCTGTAGTTCTCGCCGCTGGTGCTGGTGACGTTCTCCACGCCGTTGACCGTGCCCAGACTGCTCTCCAGCGGGCGGGTCAGCTCCTCCTCCACCTTCTCGGGACTGGCCCCGGGATAGGTGGTCACCACCACCAGATAGGGCAGGGTGATGCTGGGCAGCAGGTCGGTGTTCATACCCATCAGGCTGACCACACCCAGCACAAGTACAAGAATGACCCCCACCAGCACGGTGAAGGGCTTTTTCACACTGTATTTTGCCATAGGTAACCTCTTCTGCCCCGGTGGGAAAAGCGGCCCGGGCGGGCGGCATGCCCACACTGTTCATGGTCGGTGCCGCCGGTGACGCCGTGGGCGCTGCCGGGCTGTCCCCGCCTTGCTGCTTTCCCTCTCCGGGTAAATTCTCTCTGCAAAAAATTCCGACCGACCGGTCGGTCGGCTTTTTTCAGTATAGCACACTGCCGGTCAATGTCAATTGAAGATTCTCCCCTGCCCCGAACACAAAAAGACGGCCCTGCCGGAGCAGGGCCGTCTGCTGTGCCGCAAGGGCGGCACACAAAATCGGAACACAGATAAAAGGTTGGAGAAAACCTCAGCGCTCCTCGCGGAAGTAGGCGATGCCCAGGCTGGCGGGAGGCTGGTTTTCCTTTTTGCGGCGCAGAGACACCACAATGAGCACCAGGATGGTAACCACGTATGGGACCATCTGAATCAGGTCGGTGGCGTAGCTGGGCACCGAAATGCCCATGAGGCTGGGCAGGAACTGATACAGCCAGTAGAGCATGCCGAAGAGGTAGGCGCCCCAGATGGCGTTGAGGGGCTTCCAGGTGGTGAAGATGACCAGCGCCACAGCCAGCCAGCCCAGAGCCTCGATCTGCTCGGTGGTGGCCCAGATGCCCTGGTTGTAGTCCAGCACGTAGTACAGGCCGCCCACACCGCTGATGGCCGCACCGCACAGGGTGGCCACATACTTGTAGCGGGTGACGTTGATGCCGGCGGCATCGGCAGTGGCGGGGTTCTCACCCACGGCCCGCAGGTTCAGGCCCACGCGGGTGCGGGAGAGGAACCAGAACAGCACGATGGCCAGCACAATGGCGGCGTATACCAAAAAGCCGTAGGAGAAGACCACCTGGCCCACCGTGCCCAGCCCGGACAGCACCGGGATCTTGGCGGCGAAAGCCTTGTTGGCCAGAGGGGCCGCGCTGTAGCTGGAGCCGTTGAGGATGAAAACGCCGAAGAAGTTGGCCACGCCCATGCCAAAGGTGGTGAGGGCAAGACCGGTGACGTTCTGGTTGGCCCGCAGGGTGATGGTGAGGAAGGCGTAGATCAGGCCGCCCAGGGTGGAGGCGATGAGGGCGCAGAGCAGGGCGATGACCACGCTGAGGACCGGGTTGGGGTTGGCGGTAAGGTTTTCGTAGTAGTAGGCGCTGGCAAAGCCGGCGAAGCCGCCCAGGTACATGATGCCGGGCACGCCCAGGTTCAGGTTGCCGGACTTTTCGGTGACGATCTCACCCATTGCGCCGTACATGATGATGGTGCCGAAGGGGATCGCGCGCAGGATCCATGCGATCAGACTGCTCATGTCACTTTCCCTCCTTGTGCGTCTCGCCGCGGCGTACCACGCGGTAGTTGATGAAGAACTCGCTGCCCAGAATGAAGAAGAGGATCACACCGGTGATGATGTCGGCAGCATACTCATTGAGGCTGTACGCCGAGGCGATCTCGGACGCACCGCGCTCCAGAAAGACCAGCAGGAAGGAGATCAGCGCCATATAGAAGGTGTTGAACTTGGCCAGCCAGGCCACGATGATGGCGGTGAAGCCCCGGCCGCCCGCCGAAGTGGTGGAGATGGTCTGGTCCTTGCCGGCCACAATGAGGAAGCCGCACAGGCCGCAGATGGCGCCGGAGATGATCATGGTACGGATCATGACCCGGCGGACGTTGATGCCGGCATAGCGGGCGGTGTTCTCGCTCTCGCCCACCACGGCGATCTCATAGCCGTGCTTGGAGTACTTCAGGTAGGCATACATGGCGAAGGTCAGAACCAGCACCACAATGATGTTGATGGTATACCGCTGACCGAACAGCACCGGGAACCAGCCGGCCTTGGTGGCCTTGTTCAGGGTGCCCAGGCTGGAGGCCTGGCCGCGCATGATGTTGGTCAGGCAGGCCACAATGCTGGTGGCCACGTAGTTCATCATCAGGGTGAACAGCGTCTCGTTGGTGTTCCAGCGGGACTTGAACCAGGCGGGGATAAAGCCCCACAGAGCACCTGCAACGACCGAGGCCGCAAACATGGCCACGAACAGCAGCGGAGCGGGCAGGCTGGACCCCAGATAAACCATGGTGAGGGCGGTGGCCATGCCGCCGATGAGCACCTGACCCTCAGCGCCGATATTCCAGAAGCGCATCTTGAAGGCCGGGGCCAGGGCGATGCCCACGCACAGCAGGGTGGCCAGGTCACGCAGCGCCCAGGAGAAGCGCACCGGCGTGGCGAAGGTGCCCTGATACATGACACCGTAAACCGAAAGCGGGTTCAAACCGGTGACAAAGAAGATGAAGAGCGCATCCACCACCAGGGCCAGCAGAATGGCCACGGCGCGGATAAGAACTTTTTTGCCGAAGGGAATGCCGTCGCGCTTGGCGATGCGCAAAAGCGGCTCATGAACGGTCTGTGTGGCTTTTGTCATTGTTCGGCGTCCTCCTTTACCAGGTTGGTCATGCGCAGGCCGACCTCTTCCTTGGTGGCGGTGCGTCCATCCAGAATGCCGTTGACGCGGCCGCCGCACAGCACCAGGATGCGGTCACACAGCTGCAGCAGGACATCCAGATCCTCGCCCACATACAGCACGGCGACGCCCTTCTTCTTCTGCTCGTTGAGCAGGCGGTAGATGGTGTAGGAAGTGTTGATGTCCAGGCCGCGCACAGCGTAGGCAGTCATCAGCACAATGGGAGAGGCGGCCAGCTCGCGGCCGACCAGCACCTTCTGGACGTTGCCGCCGGACAGGCGGGAGACAGGGGTGTTCAGGTCGGGGGTGACGACGCCCAGCTCCTCCTTGATCTCCTTGGCCAGTTCCTGGGGCGCCTTGCGGTCCACCAGGGGCGAGCTGCCTGCATCGTAGCTCTTGAGCATCATGTTGTCGGTCATGCCCATGGAACCCACCAAGCCCATGCCCAGGCGGTCCTCCGGCACAAAGGAAAGATGAACGCCCGCCTCGTTGATGGCACGGGGGCTCTTGCCCAGCAGTTCCATGGGCTTGTCCTCCTGCTCCGGCGGGAAGAACTGAATGTCCGAGCCGGGGGCCGGATGCTGCAGGCCGGCAATGGCTTCCAGCAGCTCCTTCTGGCCGTTGCCGGAAATGCCCGCAATACCCAGGATCTCGCCGCCGTAGGCGTCGAAGCTCACATCGTCCAGCACCTTGAGGCCCTCGGCGTTGTAGACGGTCAGGTCCTTGATGGCCAGACGGCGCACCGGGTCCTTGGGCTCGGGACGCTCAATGTCCAGCTCCACCTTTTTGCCCACCATCATCTCGGTCAGGCTGGCCTCGGTGGCATCGGCGGTGACCACATCGCCCACGTAGCAGCCCCGGCGCAGAATGGCCACACGGTCGCTGATCTCCAGCACCTCGTGGAGCTTGTGGGTGATGATGATGACCGCCTTGCCGTCGGCGCGCATGTTGCGCATGACATCAAAGAGGCGCTCGGTCTCCTGAGGGGTCAGCACGGCGGTGGGCTCGTCCAGGATCAGGATGTCGGCGCCGCGGAACAGCACCTTGACGATCTCCAGCGTCTGCTTCTGGCTGACGCTCATCTCGTAGACCTTCTGGTCCAGGTCCAGGGCGAACTGGTATTTTTCGCAGATGGCGCGGGCCTTGTCCCGCACCCGGCGCAGGTCGAAGCGCTCGCTCTTGGGCAGGCCCAGGGCGATGTTTTCCACCGCCGTGAACACGTCCACCAGCTTGAAGTGCTGATGGATCATGCCGATGCCCAGGGCCAGCGCATCCCGGGGCGAGCGGATGTCCGCCAGCTCATCGTTGACGTAGATCTGGCCCTCGTCGGGATAGTAGATGCCGGCGATCATGTTCATCAGCGTCGTCTTGCCGCTGCCGTTCTCTCCCAGAAGGGAGAGGATCTCGCCCCGGCGGATCTGCATGGAAATGTCCTGGTTGGCCGCAACGCCGCCGAAGGTTTTGGTTACATGTTCAAGACGGATCGCATACTGCGTCTGCGCCATGCGGAAAATTCCTCCTTTTTACCGTATATGCCCTCAACACAGAAAGGGAAGCCTGCAAAACTACAAGGCTTCCCCTCCCGATTGGTGTTCAGATTATGCGACGGGCTCGGCGTCCTCGGTGATGCCGTCGATGCGCAGGGCAAAGTAGGGAGCGCTGCGCAGCGTGGACTCGGAGAAGGAGCCGTCGGTGATGGCCTCCTTGGTCTCGCCCTGATACAGAGCAACGGGAGAACCGGTGCTGTAGTCGTAGAACGTCAGGTCGATGGGAGCGCTGGTCACAGTCTGGCCGTCCACGGTGAAGGTGGAGGTGTCAAAGACCTTCAGGCTGCCGTCCTTGAGAGCCGCCTCAACCTCGGCGACCTTCTCAGCGGTGCCCTCGGCGCAGCTGCTGCCCAGGGTGGTGATGGCCACAGCGCCGTCCTCATAGCCCTTGGCCCAGTCGACGGGGACTTCCTCGCCGTTCATGGCAGCCTGGATGGCCTCAGTGTAGTAGACGCCCCAGACGTTGGTGGCGGAGGTCAGAGCAGCGTTGGGAGCAGTGTCCAGCATGTCGATGTTGTAGCCGATGGAGTAGCAGATGCGGCCGGTGCCCAGCATCTTCTCGGTGGCGGCGGGAGCACCGGTGGAGTCGGCGTGCTGGCCGATGATGACGCAGCCGTTGGCGATCAGAGCCTCAGCAGCGGCGCCTTCCTTGTCGATGTCGAACCAGGAGTTGGTGTACATGACTTCCATGACCACGTTGGGCATCACGCTGCGCACGCCCAGGAAGAAGGCGGTGTAGCCGGAGACGACCTCGGCGTAGTTGTAAGCGCCGACGTAGCCGATCTTGATGTTGCCGTCGGCGTCGAAGGAATCAGGCTGAGTCTCGGTGGTCAGCTCGCCGCTCTCGACGAGCTCCTGGAGCTTCATGCCGGCAACCACGCCGGAGACGTAGCGGGACTCATAGATCTTGGTAAATGCGTTCTTGAAGTTGTCCAGGCCGGTCAGGGCGGCAAAGTCACCGGTCATGGAGACGAAGGTGACATCGGGATACTTCTCGGCAGCCTCGACCATATAAGTCTGATGGCCGTAAGAGTTGGCGAAGATGATGTCGCAGCCCTGGCCCACCAGGTCCTCGGCGGCGTCCATGCAGGCGGAGTCCTCAGCGACCTTGTACTTCCAGATCACGTTGTCCTCGGTCAGGCCCAGATTGCTCAGAGCCTCCTTGATGCCGTTGATGTGTGCGGCGGAATAGCCCTCGGTCTCGTCGCCCACCAGGATGGCGCCGATCTTGATGTCGGACGTGCTGGCGGCTTCGGCGGTCTGGCTGCCCTCAGAGGTGCTGCCGGTAGACTCGCTGCCGGTGCTGCCGCAGGCTGCCAGAGAAAACGCCATGACTGCGGCCATGAGAATGCCCAGTACCTTTTTCATGTGTGTTCCTCCTATTTTCACTGAAAAACGGAAAAGCCCCCTTGGGACAAGGGGTTGCTTGCGGCCGGTGTCTCCGTCTTTCCCTCGGCGGAAGGCCGGCCCCGGAGCCCCGCACCATCCGTGGTGACGGAACTGCCGATACGTCTTTATTTTAGAGAAAACTTCGCCCGCTTTCAACCTGTTTCGACGGATTTGTTAAATCTTTGTGAACCTTGCGTGAATCCGCCCGCTTCTGCCCCCCGCCGCTGGTGAGAATGCCCAACTTTCCTGCGGAAAAGTATGACTTTTCCGTCGTTTTATCGGGGATTTTGCTTCGCGGGGGAAGGCCTTTTCCGGGTAGAGGCCGCCTCCGGCGGTTTTTGCCCTTACTTTGTGAAATGCCGCAGAGCCGTTGATTTTTCTTTTCAGCACTGTGGCGGGCGCACAACAAAGCCCCGGCGGAAAGAGAGGCTCTTTCCTGCCGGGGCCGCGGATTTGGTATGATTTTTCAAGCGGCCTTACTGCCGGGGGCCGATGCCCAGTTCCGCCGCGAAGGGACGCATGCCCTCGATACAGAGGGCGATGACATCGGGCAGCTCCATACCCAGGCGGGCGCAGCCGTCCTGAATGACGGCGCGGTCGATCTTGGCGGCAAAGCGCTTGTCCTTGAACTTCTTCTTGACGCTGGAGACCTGCAGCTCGGCAATGCCCGCAGGATGCATGCGGGCGGTGGCGGAAATCAGGCCGGACAGCTCATCCACCGTGTAGAGGCTTTTGTCCAGTTCGCTCTCGGGCACCGTGTCGGTGCACAGGCCGTAGCCGTGGGCCAGAATGGCATGGATGCTCTCCTCGTCCACACCGGCCTCCCGCAGAGGCTCTGCGGTATGCTTCAGGTGCTCCTGGGGGAACTGCTCGAAGTCATAATCGTGCAGATACCCCACCGCCCGCCAATAGCTCTCGTCGGCGCCGAAATGCCGGGCCATGGCGCCCATGCAGGCGGACACCGCCAGGGCGTGCTGGAAGAGGTGGTCCTCGGTGGTGGTGGAGGCAAGCAGCTCTTCGGCGCGGTCCATGGTAAGTTTTTCGGACATATGGGTCAGCTCCTTTACAAAGATTCCCGCCCGGGTGCGGTCTGCCGCGGGCGGGAAGCGGCGCAGGGTCAGACCCTGCGCCGGGTCTTCTGATATTGTTCACAGGCTTTCAGCACCAGCATAAGCAGCACCACATCCACCGGGAACTTGATGATGTTCTTGACGATGCGCATGCTGCTGAGCACCACGAAAGCCTGACCGTACATAACATGCAGCCACAAAGGCGTCAGCAGAAAGTTGAACAGCACCGTGGCCATAAGCTTGCAGCTGACCACCCGCCATAGCCGTACGGGGCGTTGGTAATACCACAGTCCGTACAGAATGCCCGCCAGCATGGCGCTGAGGGTAAACCCGGGGAAATAGGGCCCGTTGGGGCGCAGCACATACCCCAGCAGATCGGTGGCCACACCGGACAGGGCCGCCACCCAGGGACCGCACAGGAAACCGGTGGCCACCGAGACGAGGAAGTCAAAGCTGATTTCCAGATAGCCGGACACCGGGATGGTAAACTGATTGATCGCCAGGTTGAGGGCTGCCAGCACCGCCGCCAGGGACAAAGCCCGGGGATTGTGCAGCTCCGCCACGGCCTGCACCATCAGCCTTTGGTGATTGGAGCGCAAATACTGCATAAAAAATTCCTCCTAACTTGTGCGCATCGCCGCACAAGGGAGGACCGCCATGCAAAGCCGCCGGCGCTGACCGCGCCCGCCGCTTCCTGCAAAACTCAGATGCAAAAATTCCGGCTGCCGCCTGCAGGACCACAAACCGCGCAGCACAGCAGAGCATCCGCGGCCTGCCGGCCGACCCGTCTGCTCCGCCCCGGGATTTTCCACGAGAGCTCCGCCATTGCACTCCGTCATGCAGCAGTGGGATGCGGGATCTGCACCGCGTGCCCTTATGGGCAACTTCGTCCTGCCACAACTCCCCGTTGGTCAGGCACTGGCGGCGGCACGGCATGGCCGGACCGTCCTTACGCGCAGGTCCCTACTCTGCGAAATCCGGTATTATCAGGAGAAAATACCGGCAAGGCGTTCTTTTGTCTCTCCGCCCTGCAGGTTCTATTATAGCGCGCCCGCTGCGTTTTGCAAGGCCTGCCCGGCCAAAACGCAAAAACGCCCCGGGGAAGCGGTTCCCCCGGGGCGCAGCAGTTTGTATGTAGGGCTCAGCCGTGCAGGGCGCTGCGCAGAGCAGCCAGCAGCTCGGCCTGATACTCGGGCCGGAAGGTGCCGTGCAGCAGCTTGGGCAGGGCTTCCTCCTGCAGGCGGCGCCAGCTCTCGGCCTCCCGGCCGGGCAGGATGGGCACAAAGGCCACCCCGTTGGCGGCGGCAGCCTGGGCGTCTCCCATGGCGTCGCCCACCATCATGACCTTGCGGCTCTCGTACCCGCAGGCCAGCATGGCGGCAATGCTGTTGGCCTTGCTGCCCACCTCCTGGCCGAAGATGACATCGGCGTGGCGGGCCAGACCGTAGCGGTTCCACTCGCTGGCGATGGCCGACTCGTTGGCTGCCGAGACCACCGCCACGTCGGCCACCGCATGGAGCTGGCGCAGACTGTTTTCCACCCCCGGAAAAGGCTCAAAGGTAGGCTCCAGCGTCTGGATGCGGCGGTTGCAGGTGGTGTTCCACTGCTGCAGCTTGCGCAGCGCCGCGCTGCCGGTGCGCATGACCTCCGCCTTGAGGGTGGCGGTGCTCAGCTCGCTGGAGTTGGTCACCCAGTCGGCGATCTCGTCGCTGCCAGGAATCTCCACCCCGCGGTTTTTCAGCCGGTCAAAGACCTGCACCACGCTCTCAAAGCGGGAAATGCCCCGGGTGATGCTGTGGAGATTGATCTCCTCCCAGGCCTCGGTGATATAGTCGCTGTATGGTTCCAGCGCAAAGACCCGGATCAGTTCCGGGCAAAACACGTTGCAGTGCTTGATGCGCACTGTGTCCATCACGCATCCGTCTGAATCCAGGCATACCAAAAATTCACGTTTTTTGGTAAAATCCGCAAGTACGTTTGCCATACCGATCCTCCTGTCCGCGTTCACGGCCCTCTGCGGGCCAAACCCTTATCCTGCGCCCGCAAAGCGGACGTTACTTTCCCTTTTTCAATCATAGCAGAATACCGGGAAAAAAAGCAATGACTTTTCCGCAAAAACACAAGATAATACCAGATCGTGCATCAATTTTTTTAGAGTTTTCACTCACTGTCCGCCGACAGCGCACGCCCGATGGGCATGTTGAGCACCAGGCTGGCCATGTGATCGGCCGGAGTGGGCTGTTTGTTGATGACCACCAGGTTCCGGCCGTGGAAATATTGCAGCAGTCCCGCCGCCGGGTAGACCGCCAGGCTGGTGCCGCCCACGATCAGCAGATCCGCCCCCTCGATGGCCCGGACCGCCCCCTCCAGGGTATCGGGGTCCAGGCCTTCCTCATACAGCACCACATCGGGTTTGACGATGCCGCCACACTCGGTGCAGCGGGGAATGCCCTGGGATTTGTCGATGAAGTCCACGTCGTAGAATTTGCCGCATTTCATGCAGTAGTTGCGCAGGGTGGAACCGTGAAGCTCATACACCCGGCGGCTGCCCGCCGCCTGATGGAGGCCGTCGATGTTCTGGGTCACCACCGCCTTGAGCCTGCCCTCCCGCTCCAGCGCCGCCAGCCGCAGATGAGCCGCGTTGGGCTTTGCCCCGTGGACGATGAGCTTTTCCCGGTAGAAGCGGTAAAACTCCTCGGTATGCCGCATAAAAAAGCTGTGGCTGAGCATGACCTCGGGGGGATAGTCGAACTTCTGGTGGTACAGGCCGTCCACGCTGCGGAAGTCGGGGATGCCGCTCTCGGTGGAAACCCCCGCCCCGCCGAAAAACACAATGTTGGAACTGTCACGGATCAATTCTTCAAGCTGCGGCACCATAGACAAAGACCTCCTCTTTCTGCACCTTTTGCACTGCGCCGTATTCTGTCTTATAATGAGAGTATAATACAAAACGTCCGGAAAGGTAAAGCATTTCCGGGCAACGGGAGGTGCCCGCCATGGAAAAAATCACACGGGAGTATGTGCTGCGCTGTCTGCCCCGCCGGGCGGAGGACGCCAACAAGGGCAGCTTCGGCACGGTAGCCGCCTTTGCGGGCAGCAGCGCTTACCGGGGCGCCGCCGCTCTGGCCGCCGAGGGCGCCCTGCGGGGCGGGGCCGGGCTGGTGTTTCTGGCTACGGTGCCCGACGCCATGCAGCTGGCTTTGCTGCGCACCCCCGAGTGCTGTGTTCTCCCCTGTCGGGCGGGTGCCGACGGCTGGCTTTGCCCCGACGATGTGCGAGCCGGTGCCGCCCGTTTTGCCCCGGGCAAAGCGGTCCTGCTGGCCGGACCGGGGCTGGGAGAGGGTGCCGGGAAGGTGCTGTCCATCCTGCTGGGCGGCGACTTTGCCTGGAAGGGCTGCCTGCTGGACGCCGACGCCCTCAATGCCCTGGCCGCGGGCAAGGCGGGGGCTGCCCTTCTGCCGGAAAATGCCGTCCTGACGCCCCACCCCGGGGAGATGGCCCGACTCACCGGCCTGACCGTGGCCCAGGTGCAGGACGATCGTCCCGGCATTGCCCGTCGCTATGCCCAGGAGCACCGCTGCATCCTAGTGCTCAAGGGCAGCGGGACCATTGTAGCGGCCCCCGACGGCACCCTGCTCAAGAACACCACCGGCAACCCGGGGCTCTCCCGGGGCGGCAGCGGGGACATTCTGGCCGGCATGATCGCCGCCCTGATGGCCCAGGGCCTTTCCCCCTTCGATGCCGCGGCGTGCGGGGTCTGGCTCCACGGCGCCGCCGCCGACCTCTGTTCCGCCCGGCGCAGCCAGCAGGCCATGCTCCCCCATGACATCCTGGAGGACCTGGGCATGCTGCTGGCGGAGGAAGGGCTGTAAAATTTGCATCAAAGCCCGGCCTGTGCCCTGCCGCACCGGCCGGGCTTTTTCGTCCGGGCGGAGTGGCCGCGGGCGCTGTTTTTTCCTGTTTTCATCCATGATTGACAACCCCGGCCGGACTGTCTATAGTAAAGGCAAAAGGGGATGTATCTATGCTTGATTTTTTGAAAGAAGAGGGCGTAGACCCGGCCGTCATCGAAGGCATCGCCGCGTTCCGCGCCGCACATCCCGTGCCGGAAGGCATGGCCCAGCGGGTCCCGGACCCCAAGTACCGGTACTATGGCCGGGAAGTCTGGAACCAGGCCGCCACCGTCCTGCTGTGCGGGGAAAACCTTCTGCTGGCCGGGCCCAAGGCCACCGGCAAGAACGTTCTGGCAGAGAATCTGGCCCGGGCGTTCGGGCGGCCCTGCTGGGATGTGTCCTTCCACATCAATATGGACGCCTCCTACCTCATCGGTTCGGACACCTTCAACGGGGAAAAGGTGGTGTTTGCCCCGGGGCCTGTCTACCAGTGCGCCCGCTACGGCGGCTTCGGCGTGCTGGACGAGATCAACATGGCCAAAAACGAGGCTCTGGCCGTCCTCCACGCCACCCTGGACTACCGCCGCTGCATCGACGTGCCCGGCTACGACCTCATCCAGGTGGACCCGGCCGCCCGGTTCATCGGCACCATGAACTACGGCTATGCCGGTACCCGGGAGCTCAACGAGGCCCTCGTCTCCCGGTTTGCGGTGCTGGACCTGCCCCTCATCTCGGAGGATGACATGAACAAGCTGCTGCGCCATCACTTTCCCCGCATGAGTCCCCGGTACGCCGGACAGTTCGTGCAGCTCTTTTATGACCTGCACAAAAAGGCGGACAGCGCCGAGATCTCGGCCCGGGCGGTGGACCTGCGCGGCCTGCTGGACGCCCTGCGCCTGATGGAGCGGGGGCTGGATGCCGCCTCGGCCCTCGACCTGTGCATCACCAACAAGACCTTCGACCCCTACGAAAAGACGCTGATCCGGGATGTGATCGCTGCCCGCATCCCCAAAAATCTCGACCGCGCTAAGGTCTTTCCGGGCTGAGCCATGCTGCAGCGTCAATACAGCCCGGAGCAGCGCCGGGCTCTGAATCTGATCTGGGCCGCTGCCGGCCGGTATGACCTGGACCCGCCCTTCATGGCCTTTGAGCCGGGCGGGCAGCCCAGCTTTTACTTCAACTGCGTGGTGGGGCTTGCAGCCAAATGGCTGGACCTGCCCCGCCTGGAAGCCTTTTTTGCCTCCTACGCCGGCAGCTCCCGGCAGGAAGCCTTCGACGAGCTGGTCTGGCTGGGGCTGGAAAACTGCGTCTACGAAAAGGAACTGCCGGTGCGGCCCATTCTGGCCTCCCTCCGGCAGCAGTACGCTCTGGACTTTTTTGCCCACCAGCAGAAGATGTCCCGCCAGCAGTGGATGGCAAAGAACAACCGGGTCTATGAACAGCAGCAGGCCCGGTGGGCGCCCCTGGCCCGGCGCCGGGGTCCGCTGCTGACGCCCCGGGCAAAGGAGCTTTCTCAGGCATTGGCCCTGCCCGGCACCCTGGACACTGATGAGGTCATTGCCCGGCTGCAGGGGATTCTCCGCGACTTCTTCCAGTTTTCCGGCAGCGAACCGGCCCGGACGCCCTTCTCCCTCCATGTCAGGGGGATCTGGGCCGGGCTGCTCACCAAACTTCTGCCCACCGAGATCCGCCACACCGACCAGCTGGTGCTGCGGCGCAGTTCCCAGCTGCGGGCGGCCAACGCCAGTCCGGCGGGCAAGGCTCTGCTGGCCAATCACCTCTCTGTGCGGCGGGCGGAGGCGGACCGGGTCTACATGGAGACCTGCTTCGGCCGGTCCCTCTACAACGACCACGACCTGGCCGCCCTGGAGGAAACCCTCTGCACCGGCAATCACAGCAGCTGTCATCTGTGGATCACCCGGGGGGAGCCCTCCCCCAACCGGCCGCCGGACCAGGAGGCCAAACAGCTGGCCCGGGATGCCGCCCGGCAGCGGCAGCGGAACCTGGACTTTTACGCCAGACACAGCCAGCTTTATGCCAGCAGCATCCGCCGCCTGAGTGAGCAGCTGCAGGATGCCCTCCATTCCTACACCCAGCCCCAGCCGGTCCGGGCACGCTCGGGGCATCTGGACAGCCGCCGGGTGTGGCGGGCCCCCTGTCTGCAGGACCCCGTCATTTTTCTGCGGCAGACCGACGATGTCCAGCCGGACCTCTCGGTGGACCTGCTGCTGGATGCCTCCGCCTCCCGGCTGAACAGCCAGGAGCTCATCGCCGCCCAGGGCTATATCCTGGCGGAAAGCCTGCGCCGCTGCGGCGTGAAGGTGCAGATCTTTGCCTTCCGCAGCCTGCGGGGGTACACGGTATTGCAGCTCCTCAAGGGTTACCAGGACCCGGGCTGCCGTTCCATCTTCGACTACTTTGCCGCCGGGTGGAACCGGGACGGGCTGGCCCTGCGCACCGCCGCCCATCTGGCCAACTCCGGCTGTCAGCACCGGCTGCTGCTTATTCTCACCGATGCCAGCCCCAACGACAGCCAGAAGATCCCGCCCTCGGGAGGCATTCCGTTCAGCCGGGACTACGGCGACGAGGCCGCTGTGGCCGACACCGCCGCCGAGGTCAAGGCCCTGCGCAAGCAAGGGTTCCGGGTGGGGGCGATCTTCTTCGGCCTGACCCAGAATGTGCCTTTTCTCAAGAACATCTACGGCAGCGAGTTTGTGCGCATCCAGAAAATCGACCAGCTGGCGGGAGCGGTAGGCGCCTTGCTGCAGCGGCAGCTGCGGGAGATGGACTGATACCCTTGCCTTTGCCCGAAGCTTCTCTTTTCTGCCCACCCGGCATAATGCCGGATGTCCTCACACCGACAATAAAAAAGCACCCTCCGGGAACAATCCGGAAGGTGCTCTTTTTATGTTTCTGATAAAGGCTTCGTATTAGCTCAGTCCAGCGGCTTCATGGTGGGGATTTTTCTTGGTTTCACCGTGGCACGCTTCGTAGCGCTTCACGGTGCTGTTTTTTCAGCAGACCCCCTCATTCGTGATGCCCTGTAATGCTTCGTGATTCTCGTATATTTGCTGTCAATTTGCTGTCATCTCAAGAATTTTGCTGTCAGACAATCTGTCTCTCCAAGTCCTTCTCAAAATACATTCCATGTAGCAGCCAATCGTTCAAACGATTCCTGTTTTTTCTCCTCGGTCGCCTCGGCATAAATATCCATCGTGGTCTTAATATCCTTATGTCCCATGACCGATTGGATGACCTTCAGGTTGGTCTCCTGTTCGCAAAGCCTTGTGCAAAAGGTGTGCCGAAGATGGTGCGCAGAGAAATCCGGCAGAAGAACGGCTTCCCGGTGTTCCCTCTTCGCGCTGATTTCCTCTGTGGCATTATAATCGGAAACAATCCTTTTAATCGCCCGGTTGACAGACTGTGGATTGGGAACATTTCCAAAGCGGTTGCAAAAGATGAACCCGTGCATTCCGTCAATCTCCACATCGTTCCAGCCGTTCTCCAGCTGTTCTTCCCGCAACATTTCAAAGGCATCCTGCACAGAGTCAAGCATTGGAATGGTGCGCTCACCGGCTTTTGTTTTCGGCTTTGAGATATGCTGGACAGAGGTGCGGCTCTCCCCTACCGGATAATAGACCAGGCTATGGTTGATATGGATCACTCTGTTTTCACAGTCAATATCTTCCCAACGGAGGCCCAGCGCTTCCCCGATCCGGCATCCTGTACCCAGCAATATGGTGAACAACGGCCACCAGTGGAAGTACACCGGATGGTTGGCGACATGCTCCATAAAGGCCCGCTGCTGAGCCACCGTCAGAGCGTGGCGTATTCCGCTCTGATGGTCTGAATTTTTCTTAACCTCTGCCAGTACCCCATCTGTGGGGTTGTTCCGGATGATGCCATCACGAACCGCCAGCTGAAACGTCGGACGCAAAAGCGTATGGATGCTTTCCAGTGTGTTGATCTGCATCTCTTGCTGTTGAAGCAGGCAGTTGTAAAACTGAAGCACATCCGAGAAACGTATATCCGCGATCTTCTTGTTGCCGAAGGTGTTTCGGACAAAGCGGTCATAAATATACAGATAGTTGCTTCGGGTTGTCTGCCTGAGATTGGCTTTCAGCTTCATATACCGGTCAAACACGAAGTTCACCGTTGCTTTTCCGGCAATATAAATATCCAGACCGTCCAACTGGTTCTTGGTTAACTCTGCTTCCTTTTCCCTGAGTGTCACAAGGTCGTTTGCATAGATGTACTTGCGCCGTCCAAGCGGATCTGTATAGCAGTAGGAATACCGCTTGTCGGAACTTCTCTGCATCTCTCCTTTTCGCAGGGCCCTGCCCCGCAGATCTTTTCTTGTCTTTGCCATATCAATTCCTCCTCAAAAGGAGAAGGGCTCGATACTACTCACGTTTGGATATATATTTTTCCAACGCTTGCAAGACAACTTCCGTCACATTCATTCCATGGCGTTCAGCGTAAGCACAGATCCGTTGATACAAGGAATCATCGACGCGAACACTCAATATTTTCTTTTTCGGGTGTTCGCTTTTTGGTCTTCCCATATCCGCCATACCTGTTCTCACGCCTCCCTGTCTATAGGATACTTTTTGTATGACAAAAAGTCAAGAGTGTATCGAGCATTTTCTTTTCAGCCTGCCTGTAAAATCAGGCAATGTGAAAGGTTTCCAGATAATCCTCAAAAATCTCACAATTCACCAAAGCGAGCTTATCAATTTTATAAACCGCCTTGGCTTCTTTTGCCAGAGCCTGAAACTTTGTCAACCCCATGCTATACTTCTCTGCCCCTTCCTTGTAGCGGACAAATTTTTTGGAAGCCTTCTTGGCTTTCTCAACATCTTTTCGTGCATATCCCATGGTCACTTTCCCTTTCTACCTCGTATCGGTATCATTTGTTATTGGAGTTCTTATTTTGGATTATAGGTAAGTATGCAACAACGCAAGGGCCAGCAGCGGCGCGTCCTTTTGCATGGTTGCCTTGGTTCATGCGTTCAGCTGCCAGTACCACTTGTCACCCCTGCGGACACTGCGGATGTTCAGCCTGCCTTTGACAAGATTCACCGTCCGATCCTGAATGCCTTTGTTCTTGAAATGCTGGGTGATCTCCTGATTGGACACGGGGCCCTTTTCCAGCAGCCTAGGCAGTTCTTCCTCCACCTGCTGTTGCTTGGTGGGGGCTTCGGTCAGACTGTCGCAGCCGTTCAAGAGGGATTCCGCGTCCTCGTCCAGCTGTCGCAGCCATTCCACATGGTCGTTCAGCTCAAACAGCAGCGCCGGACCGGCAGCAGCCAGATTGCTTTTCACCGGCACCAGCACCCGCTGTGTGGGCGAACGCTGGTACCTCGTCACGGTCAGAATGGACCGCACAGCACCGGCAATGTCGATGGAACCGCTGGTTCGGTACAGGGCGCTGATGCCGCTCATCTTATTCATATGCGCCACAATGAGCACGGCGCATTTGGTGCGCTGGGCCATGGCGTACAGATTGCGGAATGCGCCCCGTACCTCGTTGGCCTGATTCATGCTCACCGTAGGGCCGATGTAGGCTGAAAGAGGGTCGAGAATCAGCAGTCGGGCATTCTCCTTCAGGATGCTTTGCTCCAGCCGGGGATCGTCGAAGGTCAGTGCCCGCTTTTCTTCATTGATGATCTTGATGCGGGTACAGTTGGCACCCGCGCTTTCCAGCCTCGGTTTGATCGTGTCGGCAATGCCGTCCTCCGAGGTCTGATACAGGATGTTGATGGGCTCCCGCTGGGCAGCTTCTTCAAAGGGAAGGCATTCCCCTTTGGAGAGCAGCGCTGCCAGTGACAGCACCGCCATGGTCTTGCCGCATCCGGGGTCCCCCTGTAATATGGTGATCTTCCCGTATGGGATGTAAGGATACCAAAGCCATTTCACTTCCTCTGCCTGGATATCCGCAAAACAGAGGATCTCTTGTTCGTTCACAAAAGTACCTCCTTCATGAAGTTCAAATAAAAGGCCGGTCCGCCAAATCCGTTCCTGTCCGGGTGTCTCCCCAACGTCGTCTCGCTCGCCCTGCGGGTCATGGCAAGATCGTATCTCCTTCAGTGGCCGGGTATTCAGTTTTCAAGGTTCCGTGGCAACAGAATATCACGTCTTGACCGCAAATGCTATACATGTTATGATGATTTCATGTAAAGACAAAATTACACGTTAATTTTCAAAGGATTACACGGATATATATCGTTTACACGTTATATATTGAAGCTCTTGCATTTGAGGAAAATCATTATGTCCACAAGTATTATCTTCCGTTTTGAAGGCGAAAAGCTATTAGAGCCTTTTTTGATTCCCCAATCCTTATTTACTCCTCAGCTTCAGGGAAACCCTGCTGCGAGGGAAATGCGCCGCCAGCAGGAGCGTACAGCCACGCATCTCCGCCTCAAGAACATTCGCCAGTACCGCGAAGTACTGGACAAAGCCTCAATAAGTGAGCCTCTGGATTCCAAATCGGAAAGAGATTCTGATTTTTCTTTCGGTAAGGAAACCGTGCTTGAATGGTTGCGGCGGTGGAGCGGCCGAATTTTTTCCGGCAAGCAATCGAAAGCGGCTGCAATGGCAACTTCTTCGGAAGAAGATTCTTCCCCTTTTACCGTAGAGCCGCAGACTAAGCCTACTTCTGTGCACAGACAACGCACAGCTTCTCTGCAGCGGGACACGATACTGGATCGATTGCTCTCTATGGACCTGCAGGAGTATATTGATTATCTCCGTAAACATCAGAAAAACATCTGGATGGAAGAGAGCTACCCTTTGGGGATGCTTGTGTTTGCAACATTGGATCTTCCCTGGGCGGAACTGGCGCAGGAAGCGAAGGCTCTTCTTGACGCTAACCGGGATGCAGAGATACCCATCAATCCAGATCTGTTTTCTACCGCTGATTGGCGGCATTATGTAGCGCCTGCTTCTTCTCCTACGGCGCCTGCGGCAGAAGTACACACAATAGCTGATGGCTTGGCTCACCCGGAGAAAAACCTCTATTGTCAGGTGGCAGAACTCTATAATAAGGTACAGGATGCTCTGCAAGATTACCCCGCTATGCAGAATCTACTGAAAGACTACTGCACCCAGGCAGCTTCCGATTTCTATCATCAGGCTTTGGTAAAGCTGAATTATATGGCTTTTCCGCAGGAAGATCTGGATCTGATCATAGAAAATAAGTTTGTAACGGTGGCCCAGCGCGAGCTGAACAAGGCATTTGCTTTGGAAAGTGCCGCTGAGTGTATCGAACGTTATCTGGATTCCTGGCCAGAACCAGATGCCGTTTTGGTACAATATGAAGATTCCGATGACAGAGAATACTCCGCTGCCGCCTATACTATTCTGAAGTTCCTGTGGGAACAGCTGAAAGGCTTGTCTGATTTCCAGTCCGGCCTGTCCGATTTGGTTGATTTCACTTTGGTGGCTGCCGATATGCAGCCTGACAAAGATGCTATGCAGAGATATGGTGATGCCTTACTACTGCGGTATTCCGGTATCAGAGCTGGAAACAAGCTATATGAGCAGCTTCACATGAAGATGCTTAGCCGATTGTCTCTGCCGGAGGAATCCCCCAAGGCCCGGAAGCATCCCGATATTACCAGTCGCAGCTACCTTGTGGCGGATAATCTGTCCGAGGCGGTAATGGCGGAGTTCTTGCAAATGTGCGGTCAACACAAAACAGCCCGTCGCTGCAAGCAGTGCGGGATGTTGTTCATACCGTTCAGTTCCACGGCCAAATACTGTGACCGCAAGGCGCCCAACGGTGGTCAGCGCACCTGCAAGGAAGTTGGTGCCGAGGAGACCGCTAAAAGCCGCACAGTAGATCCTGCAACTGCTCTATACACCAAGATTGGCAACAAGCTGAACGGCAGACTCAGCCGTTTTGTGGGTATGTCCGATACCAGCCGCAAAGCTACCATCACCCGCTGGCGGGCAGAAGTAAAGCCCCTGGTATCGCGGGCATCGGAACATCCCGAAACCTTTGATCCAGAGGCTTTTGATAAAGAACTATGCGCGATTTTTGATAGAATTCGGCAAGAGGAGACGGTCGAAGAACGCCGCAAGCAAAAAAGAAGCACAAGCAGACGCAAAGTTGGAGAGAAAGAACAATCTCTCTTTGCAAAAAAATGAAGTGGCCTCGATTTTTTAAATCGTTTCCCCAAGCAGAAGCAAAGTAAGCAAGCATTTCGAATGATTCAAGACGATCAAAAACGTCATTTTGCAATTTCAGAGCAATATGCACAAAGATCGTAAAACAATTTATACGAATTTTCTGCTTGACTCATTCCGCAAGAGCGTGTAAAATGTTAAGCAGAAAGGAGGAGCCATCATGTCTATTCTGGACTCTTTCACCGCTTACAATTTCAATGTAGGCGTCCCGTACATTTCCATCACAAGTAACGGCATCACGTTTAACAAGTCGGTCGTCATCAAATTAGGCTATCCCAAGTTCGTGGTGCTTTTGATTGACGAGAATGAGAAACGAATCGCGATTCAAGCATGCGAGGAAAGCGCAAAAAATGCAGCCGCTTTTTACAAAGAGAAAAAATCCAATGTAGTTTCTGTGCGGTGGAACGGTCGCGATCTCCTAAACACGTTTCAAGAGCTGATGGGATGGAATCTAAAAGAATCAAGTGGCTATCGCATCGATGGTGTACTTTTGAAAGAGGAGCATGCGATGCTATTTGATCTCAAGGAAGCGCATCCCCTTAGCTAGTTGTCCTGCGGCAATGTCCGCTTGACATAAAAAAGCCCCACTCGAGCTGGCACTCAAATGGGGTTTTGGCAAGATGTAGACATGGCAAACCACCATGTGCTAAACCTTTAACACCTTTAGTATATCGACCATGTTTGCCTCTTGCAAGCATTTCTGAGATTCGTCCCAGAAAAATCTGCTTGAAGGAGGTAGTTGCGATGGATGAGATTCGCAAAAGTGATGTCACGTACATCTACGTTGCGTTTATTACGCTTCGCAATGGCAAACGCATTTATGCCCGCCAGTACGGGCACAAAGCGTTCCGCATTGCGGTAAAGCATTGATGAATCCGTTGGGATGTTGGTGGTTTCATCCCTTTTTTCTGAAACCGAAAGGAGTTTCAATGAAAAAAGAATATCACATCACAAAGCGTCCAGATGGTAACTGGCAGTACAAAGAAATCCACAACACCAGAGCAACTGGTATTGCGTCCACACAAGAGCAGGCATTTAAGGAAGCTCGTGTGGTTGCAATTCATCAGAGTGCCGAGGTGGTTATCCATGGTGTTGATGGAAAGATTCGTGAGAAAAACTCATATGGTAATGATCCATTTCCGCCAAAAGGCTGAGTTTCTGGATAACTGATTTCTGAGTAGAAGCGAGAAGATTTTGTAAAAAATCTTCTCGCTTTTTTACTATAAAAATCTCCTCATAGTTTTCGCATTCTGATACGTATCATTTTCATTGCGCATTATCCGTCCACATCTCGCACTGGCTCATAACGGTCTTTACCGCATCTTCCATGCCTTCCGGCGGATATTTGTGCCGTTTCAGCAAGTGCTTCACCAACCTGCGCATTCCAGCGCGGGCACTTTCTTTTTTCTGCCAGTCAATCGTACGATTCTTACGCAATGCATCGGTCAGCTCTTTTGTGAGAGCGATTAGTTCATCGTGTTCATAGAAGTCCTTGATGGCCTGGGGTTTGGTTAAAGCATCATAGAAGGCCAGTTCTTCTTGGGTAAGGCCCAGCTTTTCGCCTTCCGCATTGGCAGCTGCAATATCTTTGGCCAGCTTCAGAAGTTCCTCAATGACCTGTTCATTGGTCAGCATCCCGTTGAGATACCGATTCATAGAACTCTGGATGATTTCGGAGAACTTTTCCGACTTCACCACATTGGTGCGACGATAGACGGAAACCTGCTCAGCAATCAACTTTTTCAGCAATTCTACCGCCAGGTTCTTCTCCTTCATGCGGGAGATCTCATCCAAAAACTTGGGATCAAACAAAGAAAATTCTTTTCCCACATCGGAGAACAGATTGATAACGCCCTCACTCTTGATGCTGTGCTTCAACAGATCATTGATACGCTGATTGACTTCCGGAAGTGTAAACTTCTTGCCAGTTCCACCGCCTGTCGTAAGGCGAACAAGCATGGTACGCACCGCTTCAAAATAGGCAGCTTCCAAGCGGGTTTTCTCATCTACCATGCTGCTGCACAGGGAAAGTGCCTGCTTGAGCAGCAGAGCTTCTTTGATGTAGACGTTCTGTGTCTTTTCCTTATCCGGCAAATTGTGCTCCGCCACCGATTTACCCAGCAGGAAATTAACGCCGCCGCTAATCATCCGTGCTTTTTCCAGGTCATCGCCGGTCATGAAGGCGGTGTAGTCAAAACCGTGGAACAGGTCGCGGCACACTTCCAGCTTTTCCAGGAACTTGGGATAAGCAGCTTTGCTCACGTCCGGATCGCCGTAGTTCTTTTTATCCCGTACGGTATAGTCGTTCATGGCCTGCTTGAGGGCCGCGGCAATACCAACATAGTCCACTACCAGTCCGCCTTCCTTATCGCGGAAAACGCGGTTCACTCTGGCAATGGCCTGCATCAAGTTATGCCCAGTCATGGGCTTATACACATACATGGTGGCGAGGGAGGGCACATCAAATCCCGTCAGCCACATATCCACCACGATGGCAATTTTCATGGGGGAATTGTTATCCTTGAACTTGCGGGCAAGCTCTTCCTTATGGGCCTTATTGCCGATAATTTCCCGCCATTCTTCCGGGTCGTTGTTGCCCTGGGTCATCACAACGCCCACTTTCTCGGTCCAATCCGGGCGCAGCTGGAGAATACGATTATAGATTTTCATGGCAATGGGGCGAGAGTAAGCTACAATCATGGCTTTGCCGGTGAGCAGGTTGGCCCGGTAATTCTCGTAATGGTCGAGGATATCATCCACCAGGGACGCGATGGTCTGGTCGGCACCCAAGATAGCTTCCATCTGCCCCAGTTCTTTCTTGCTCTTTTCGATGACATAGGGGTCCGCGTTCTGTGCCATCAAATCATATTCGGCATCGATCAAACGCAGGGTCTGCTCGTCCAGCTTCAAGTGGATAACGCGGCTCTCGTAGTAAACCGGGCGGGTAGCGCCGTCCTCCACCGCCTGGGTCATATCGTAGATGTCGATATAATCGCCGAACACTTCCCGGGTGCTGCGGTCTTTGGAGGAAATGGGGGTACCGGTAAAGCCGATGTATGTAGCATTGGGCAGGCTGTCGCGGATGATGCGAGCCGTGCCAATGGATGTTTTGACCTCCAGTTCGCCCTTTTCATTCCGTTTGGCGATGACCTTTTCGGTAAGACCGTACTGCCCGCGGTGGGCCTCATCCGCCATAACCACGATGTTCCGGCGTTCCGACAGTGGTTCGCCGGTTTCCTCGAATTTCTGCATGGTGGTGAAGATGATACCGTTTGCCTGACGGCCAGCCAACAGCTCTTGCAAATTCTGGCGGCTTTCCGCCTGCTGGGGAGTCTGACGCAGAAAATCCCTGCAACGGGAGAACTGTCCATACAGCTGATTGTCCAGATCGTTGCGGTCAGTGACTACAACGATAGTGGGGCTTTCCAGCGCTTTTTGCAGATAGTGGGCATAGAACACCATGGACAGGGATTTGCCGCTGCCCTGAGTATGCCAGAAAACGCCGCCCTTGCCATCAGTGACGGTGGCATGTTTGGTGGATTCGATGGCTTTTTTCACGGCAAAATACTGGTGATAGGCTGCCAAAACCTTAAAAGTATTGGCGCCGTCCACGTTGAAGCAGATAAAGTTCTGGAGAATATCCAGGAAGCGCTGCTTCTCGAAGATTCCTTCAAAGAAGGTATCGAACTGAGCGGTCTGTGTATTCTCGTAACTGCCGTCCTTTGTTTTCCAGGCCATGAAGCGGTCCTCTCCGGAGGTGATGGTGCCCGCCTTGGAGGTGGTCATGTCGCTCATAACGCAGACCTGATTGTAGATGAACAGGAACGGAATTTCGTGCATGTAGTTCCGCAGCTGACGATAAGCGGCGGAAGCATCGGTTTCCTCGCGGGAGGGAGATTTCAGCTCCACGACCACCAGTGGCAGGCCATTGACAAACAGAACGATGTCGGCCCGCTTTTCGCTGTTCTCAATGACTGTCCACTGGTTGATGGCCGTGAATCGGTTGTTTTCTGGATTCTGGTAGTCCACCAGATACACCAGGCCTGATCGTTCCTCGCCCTTCAACAGAAATTTCACAGGCACACCGTTTTGCAGATAATCGGTAAAGACCATGTTTTTCTGCAACAGAGATCCAGACTCAAAGTTTTTGAGCTTGTACACTGCGTCATCCAACGCCTCCCGGGGCATGGTGGGATTAACCGCCTGGAGCGCAGGCAGCAGTTCATCCTCATACAGCGGCGAGTGGTAGTCCCGCTCGATATCCGGGCCATAGACATAGGAATAGCCCAGACTCTGAGTAAAGAGCTGTAATACGGCGTTTTCGTAGTTGGATTCGGTGAAGGGCACGGTGGATCACCTCTTATAAATGGGTAAAAGTTGTTTATGCTTTTCTTCCTCTTACATCTGATAAACGATAATTTAGAGCAGCAAGCGCAAGCGCTGTTCTTTGAATACTTTGGACGGGTATCTCGCAATGCTCTGCCAGATGGTTGGCCTGCTGCAACGCTGGGTGATGTTGCCGTCATTTGCAACAAAAGCTTTAATCCAGCAAAAGAACCGGAAACCATGCTTGAACATTACAGTATCCCGGCTTTTGACGAAACACATTTCCCAGTGTTTGAGCTATCCACAAATATCAAGAGCAACAAGTTCAAAGTTGACGCTGATTGTTTCATGATTTCAAAGCTAAACCCGACAATAAAGCGGGTCTGGAAACCGTATTGCCTCACTGGAAAAGCGGTATGCTCCACAGAGTTCATAGTTTATAAAGCCAAAGATCAGGGCTATACGGATTTTCTGTATTCACTCATCGATAGTGATGATTTTTCTGCATTCATGTGCAGTCATGTTACTGGTTCTACAGGTAGTCGCCAGAGGACACCCCCCTCTGAAACCTTGCAATATTCTTTTGTTATGCCGGCCCGTGAAGATGTTGCTTTGTTTAGCTCTCTTGTGCATCCTATGTATGAGCAAATCCGGGTGAATGCAATTGAGAACGAGAAGCTGAAACGCCTTAGGGACAGCTTGCTGCCAAAGCTGATGTCAGGTACAGTCGATGTTTCAAGCATTCAGCTCTAAACCGCTAAATTATCGTTTATCTTCTCGTTGATTTCAATTTTGTCATCCAGCGTTGTCAGTACGGAGGCTATTTTGTCTTGCGTTGCAATATCTGGCAAGCAGATTGTCTCTTTATGAACAGTATTGCGGTTGATTCCAGGCACAGCACTCGCGGAGGTGAATTTCTCCCACCCTAAAGTTTTCAAAAAATAATAGATAAACCGGGGATTGTTCCCATGAAAGTCTTCAACATAAAGGGTTGTATTCAAAGGCCAGAAATCTTCATCTGCCATGAAAACCTGACCAATGGTTCCATATCGTCCAGTTATCACGCCGGGAGCTTTAACCATTGCGGTATCGTGCGTTCCGCTGATTCCAGACGAAGAAAAAATAGGGACACCTCCGTTTTTTCGCTTCTGCTGAGGTAAATCATACCCTCTTTTCAGAGTAATAAATTTGCCCAGTTCTCCTGTTTTCCAAGTTGTCATTTTTCACCATCCTATCCGATGTATTTTCTGTGTGCCAGCTTTACATTTTGTTGTTTCACCATCGCATAGTGCATGGTGGTATCGATCTTCTGATGCCCTAAAAGTTGCTGGACTTGTTCGATGGGCATTCCTTTGTCTATGGCTGAGGTGGCAAGCGTTCGCCGAAACTTATGCGGATGAACCTTTGTCAGCTTGAGCCGCTTTCCAAGTCCCCGCAGCATTACTTCTATGCCTCCGATCATCAGCCGGTCATGAGGGACTTTTAACGATACAAAGAGGGCAGGATTTGCATCTGTACGGCTTGCAAGGTAGTTCTGTAAATGTATCTTCGTGCGGGCATCAAAATACACCAGACGCTCCTTGTTTCCTTTTCCAATGACTACGCATTCTCGCTCATTAAAGTTGATATCTTCTCGGTTGAGCATAACCATTTCACCAACGCGCATACCGGAGGATGCAAGAAGATCAATGATGGCAAGATCTCGTGTGCATGAGCAGCTATCTCGCAGAAGCTCCAATGCTTCGTCCGAATAAGTATCCTTAACAACCTTCGCTGTTTTGACCTTGTGGATGCGTCGAACAGGACTTTTCATGATAAAATCCTCGTCTTCCAGCCATGAAAAGAAACTGGATAGAATACGCCGGATATTATCAATCGTCACCTTGCTCGAACCGCGCTGAACCTGATAGATGGTCAAGTACCGTCGCAAATCATCCGTTGTGATTTCTTGAGCTGTTTTGCCGATGCCGGTAAACATCGCTTCGATGGTCTTCCTGTAATAATGCAGGGTCTTTTCTGAGCAGCCTTCAATGCGTTTTGCAGAGATGAAGGCTTCTGTTAAATCCGTCTTTTGCACTTCCTCATGGGGGGTATCAAAACTGATCGTAGCATTCCGTAGTACCTCATTCAGAACTCTTTGGAGCTGCAATAGTTGTTTATTGTTGAGATGGGGCAGCATTTGTCGCTGTATCTCGTTGATCAGTTCATCTTTCATTGTCGTATCTCCTTTTCAGATTAAGAGAACGACAGTCAGTGGCAGTTCTTTTGGGATAATCTCTCGCCACTGATGAGAGTTGATTTAGGGAGGTAAACGATAATTTATCGGCTTAGATGCTGACATCAGAGACATCAATCTCACCAGACATCAGTTTCGGAAGCAAACTATCTCTCAGTGCAGCCAGAGATTGATTCTGCCGCTCCAACATTTGCTGTTGACCAAAGAGCGGGCCGCAAAACTCGTTGAATTTAGCAAGCGTTTCACTATCGGGAATAAGTGCAGGAACATCTTTCATGGTGCTGCCGGACACTTCCTTGAAAGTAGAGCCGGATGCCATGCCTTCAATGGTGGGCAAGGCGTTTTTCAAGAAGTAATAAACGAATGGTGTACCAATTTCCGCTTTTGGAACAACCGATTTGAACCCCTGATTTGTGGTAACCTCACCAGCAGCAATTGCAATGTAGCCTATAGGTGCGCGAGAGGAAAACAGGACTGTCCCCTCCGGCATTATGCTTGCACTGCTGTTTTTTAGGCCAAGCTCGGTGATGTCATTTTCACCGTGAGCGATAAATTTGGACTTGTTCACCGATAGGTCTTTAGGAGTAATCCAAGCTATACCATGTTCCGTGTAATATTCCGGCTTGGATTTTGAGGGGGTACTACCGCCAACAACTGTGCCAAGATCGCTGATAGTCCCTTTACGCCATTTGAAATTGACATTTTCGACGAACAGCTTTTGAAAAAGAGTTTGCGCTTGCTGCTCTAAATTATCGTTTATCTGTATATTGACCTTTATTTTGCCGTCAATCCTTGAAAGAAGCGAACAAATCTTTTCTTGCTCGTCAATGGCAGGATATTGTATTGGCATTCTCTTGAAATCCTTGAGAATAATACGGGGAATAGCAGACCCGGAACCATAATTATCTCGAACGTGCTGTTTGAAACTTGGCGTTTTCATTAGATAGTAAAGGAACTCTGACACTATTTCCTGTGGATTACAGCGCAAAATTGCGATAGATGAAAGCAATGCAGGGTGTTCCGGCTGGTCATATATAATTATGTCTTCAAAATAACGCGCCCCATCCTTTCCCACTAAAATATCTCCTACCTTGGGAACGCACCCATTGCGTTTCAGCGCAGCATAATCTTCTGAGCTTATTCTTTTACATGAGCTAAAGTCAAAACCGTAGGGGGTAAAATCTTTAACCGAAACCATATACTCCCCAGTATCGGTGCTCTTCGGGCTTGAATGTGATCCATCAGTGACAAGCAAACACGCCTCACCGATAGTTGAGCTTTTCCACTCAGATTTCATACCCAATCGCCCCCATTCGCTCCTTGATTTGCGCCTCCAGTTCGTGGGATTTCCGGAATAGCTCGGACAGCTCCTTGGTCAGTCGGTCCATCTTTTCCTCGAAAGGTTCGCCGTCATCCTGCTGTTCCTCAATGCCTACATACCGGCCAGGGGTAAGGATATAATCCTGCTTGGCAATCTCCTCGGTGGTAGCTACAGCACAGAAGCCCTTGACGTCTTCCAGTGTACCGTCCGCAAAGGCATTGTAGGCATCAGCTAGCTTCTGGATGTCCTCATCGGTCAGCTCCCGCAGTTTGCGGGTAACCATAGTGCCCATCCTCCGGGCATCAATGAACAAAGTCTTGCCTTTTTGCTTTTTGTTCTTAGCCAGAAACCACAGCGAAACGGGAATCTGGGTGGTGTAGAACAACTGGGACGGCATGGCCACAATGCAGTCTACCAAATCCGCATTGATGATGTTCTTGCGGATTTCGCCCTCGCCGCCGCTCTGGGAGGACAGGGAGCCGTTGGCCAGCACCATACCGATACGGCCACCCGGTGCCAGATGCCAAATCATGTGCTGCAGCCAAGCAAAGTTGGCGTTGCCTGCGGGCGGCGTACCATACTGCCAGCGCACATCGTCCAGCAGCTTCTCCTGACCCCAGCCGGACAGGTTGAAGGGCGGGTTTGCCATGATGAAGTCCGCTTTCAGCTGAGGGTGGCAATCATTAAAGAAGGTATCGGCGTTGAACTTGCCCAGGTCGGCCTCAATGCCACGGATAGCCAGGTTCATCTGGGCCATCTTCCAGGTGGTGGGGTTGGAGTCCTGGCCGAATACCGAAATCTTGTTGATGTTGCCGCCGTGGTTCTCGATGAACTTGGCCGACTGCACAAACATACCACCGCTGCCGCAGCAGGGGTCATACACGCGGCCATTGTAGGGCTGCAAAATTTCCACTAGCGTGCGCACCACGCAGGACGGCGTATAGAATTCACCGGCCAGTTTGCCTTCCTGCTCGGCGAACTTGGACAGGCAGTATTCATATGTACGGCCCAGGATATCCTTGCTGTCGCCATGCTCCACCATCTGGATATTGGTGAACAGGTCTACTACCTCGCCCAGTCGGCGCTTGTCCAGCTCCGGGCGGGCAAAGTTCTTGGGCAGGATGTCTTTCAGCCGTTTGTTCTCCTTTTCAATGCTGCGCATGGCCTCGTCAATGACCGTTCCGATCTCCGGCGTATGGGCCGCAGCGGCAATCACACTCCAGCGGGCGTTCTCCGGCACAAAGAAGATATTCTCGGCAATATATTCGTCTTTATCCTCTTCAAAGCCGTCACCCTCGGCCACCAGTTCCTGGTGCTTGGCCTCAAAGCGGTCAGAGATATATTTCAAGAAAATCAGACCCAGCACGACGGATTTATACTCTGAAGCGTCGATGTTGCCGCGCAGTACGCAAGCAGCGTCCCAAATTTGCTTTTCAAAACCAATGTTACTGGTATTTTTATCTGCCATAGAATGTGTTCTCTCACTTTCTTGTGTTTACTTGTTTCTGTGGGATGGGATGTTAGGTATTCTCCTTATCATCCGGCACAATTTCCATGATATCCTCAATCCTACAATCTAATGCCGTACAAATTTTCAAAAGGATTTCGGTTGTAACATGGCCATTCTTTCCCATTTTGGTGATGGAAGCAGAACTGATTCCGGCCTGTGCACATAAATCTTTCTTTTTCATGTCTCTGTCAATCAAAAGCTTCCAAAGCCTTTTGTAACTAACGGCCATAGAAAAAAGAGCCTCCCCCTCACAATAAAAAATGCTCTGCCTGACAGCAGAGCATTTTTCTTGCAGTCTTGCTGCCAATAGTCTATTCCAACACCTGACAGCGTTGTAATTAATGATAACATAATCAACAAGGATTCGCAAGAATAATCATGCGTTTGCAAGATTTTTATGTGCCGATCACCACACACTGCAGCTGGTGATTATCTCTAAAAATTATCATGTTAGTTTCTGCACAAAAGGATACCGCTCAATCTTTTGGCTTTGCATCTGTGGTTATAAAAGACTGCTCTGAAGCTTCTTTTTATTTGCGTATTCAAACAGCTTTTGCGTATTACTGCCTGGATGGCGAATATACGCAATAAGAAAATGAACGTGATCTACGACAGACCGATTTGCCCTGACAATAGCTATACGTCGTGGGACTCTCTCCAGCCCCTCCGGATAGAGACTACCGTCAAAGCCTTCCGGGGCCTTAACTTTCTGCTCTGCCGGGTGGTATGGCAGTAAAAGCCAAAGGAATATTTCCGGGTGAATCTGCTTTGCAGTTACCAAAGCCCTTGCTGCCATGCGATCAAAATTTCCATAGCGTCCCACGATAAATTCGGTTACGTCCAGTTCGGTGATATGCCGTTCAATTTCTCTTTGCAACGCGGGATAAATGCTCTCAGGAGCATCATGGTGGCCAATCAGAAAACAGCGCTTTTTATCCATCTGAAAATCACCAACCCTTTTGAGTTATATTAACTCAAAAGGGTTAATCTTTTCAATAGCAAACGGGTATCATTTTCTTGGAAGTGAGGTGATACCCTTGAACATCGGTGAGGCAGTCAAAGAGCGCATTCTGGAACTATGCCAAGAGCAGAACATCTCCATCAATAAGCTGTGCAACATGAGCGGTGTCACGCAATCTACTGTCAATAACATTATCAGCGGGCGAAACCGCAGCGCTACAGTTTCCACTATCAAAAAGCTGTGTGACGGCTTGGGTATCACTATCGAGGAGTTTTTCCATTCTGACTTATTCAAGGATCTGGAACAAGAACTGAAATAGCAAACAGCCCCCACCTGTTCATCCATACACAGGTAGGGGCTGTCGCTTATGTCACGTTACAAAGTTGGATTGTAGGCTTTTCTTACAGCGGCTCCGCATCGATCCAGTCAATGATACCGTACACGTTTGCCGCCAGAATGCAGCGCCAGACAGTGCGGTCACGGACCTTGGCAAAGTCGATCGTGCATTTGCGTGGTGCATAGCGCTCCCCGGCGCCGCGCCAACAAGCCAGGCGGAGCTTCTCGCCGGTGTCCAGATCGGTGAAGTAGCAGAACAGGCACATGTGCTTGCCCCAGGTGCGGTGATCAAGGCGCAGGCGGAAAGTACCGACCTTCTCAGGGCGCTGGTAGCGCTGCAGGTTGGCTTTCATGCGTTCTTCATAAGAGGTCAAAATGCCGTAGGGATTCATATTCGTTGTCCTTTCTGTGATTGGGTGGTTATCGTTCTTTCTGGTGGGCTGCGCGCTGCTGCTCCCGGTCATTCAATAGTTGGATATTCTCCCGCATACGTTTGACACGGGCGGGAATTTGCTGGGCTGTGTGCAGCTCCTTTCTTGTTTCGGTAATCTGTTTGGTCAGTTCATCCTTTTCCGCGTGGAGGGTCTCACACTCGGTCGGGTCGCGGCAGCGGCGCAGACGGTTGCGGCATTTGGTGCGCCGGGCCTCCAGGTCGGCCAGCTTCTGCTCCTGCTCCGACGCAAAAGCAGCTACCTCCTCTGCGGTATTCAGGGAATGCCGTTCCAGAAGATGCAGCTGCTTTTCGATTTCCGCCCAGCGGCGGTAATCTTCCCGCATTGCCGGATGCGGCGGGCGGTAGTTGGGTGTTGTGGTGGGCAATTTGCCCAGCAGGTAGCAGTAATACAGGTAGGTGCGGTAGATGCCAAATGCCTCCATGATGGCCTTCTGAAAATCCCGACGCAGTTTTTTGTAATGGGGATGCACCGGCGGATACCGCTTGTTGTAAATCTCGATGCGCTGGGATATCCCCATCACATGGTTCTGCCGGATGCGTTCTTCCATGGCCTGCAGGGTGTATTCCTCCCCCAGCGTCTGGAAGCGCACGGCACGGCGGTCATGGGGCAGCTTGATGGTGGCGTACTTGTGATTGGGGTTGAAGTCCACCTCGTAGCCCATCTTGCGCAGGATACGAGGCAGATCGCGGGGCGTCTCGCTGCGCAGGATGGCCAGATCAATGTCCTGGCGCATGACGTTATACCGGGTAGGTTCTCCGGCTTTTTCGGCCAGGTAGATGTTGCGAGGCACCCGGTGGGTGTCCTTTTTGTCTACCACCGAAAGCCCCTGTTCCCGGCAAAGTTCATCTGAGGCATCCTGCAGGGCACGATAGGTCTTTTTGCAGTCGTTGTACCGTTTGCCGTCTACGAAGGACACCGAGTTGATGACGAAGTGATTGTGGCAGCAGTCGGTGTTCAGGTGGGTGGCTACCAGTACCTGAAACCGGGCACCCCACACCCGTTTGGCCAGTTCCACCCCGATGGAGTGGCATTGCTCCGGCGTGACCTCGCCGGGGCGGAAACTCTGGTAGGCGTGGAAGGCCACCGTGCCGCCGGTCTTGCCGAACTGTTGCTTGGTCAGCTCCATCTGCTGGCGGGCAATCTCCGGTACACAGTTGATACCACTGACAAACAGCTGGCTTTCCCGGGTGGTTTTGGCGTCATTGGCGGCATATTGCAGCACGTCGCTCAGATCGTCCTTGCCCGCAGACAGGCCGGTCAGGTCCGGCAGGCGGGTCTTTTCTTCGTTTCCGGCATAACGTATGACCGCATCCAGACGCCCTTTCACGGGCCAGATCTTGGTGACAGCCATCTTTTTCACTCCTCCTTCTGCGGCACCGTAACAGCCCTCTGGATGGCCAGCAGCGTGTCCAGAATCTCCCGCTGCACCTCCGGCGTGTTGTCCTTTTGGTAGAGCACGGTGAGGGCATCCAGCACCTGCCGGTAGTCGGCGCTGGGCAGTTGCCGGGGCATCTGGTTGTGCAGCCGCATACGGATGTATTGGGAAAGTGTCAGCCCGCATCGGGTGGCCGCCTGTTCAAACAGTTTCTTTTCTTCCGCTGTCACCCGGATGTTCAGTTGCACGTTTCGAGTCAACATATTTTCACCTCCATATAGCAAAAGACCGGGCATCGCTGCTCGGTCTTTGCATTGTTGCGTTGTTGGATTTTTGGGGGTCATAGGGGCTGCGCCCCTTGCCAGCGTCCTGCGCTGGGGCGGCGTATGGCTTGCAAAAGCTATACAAAGCCAGTGCTCGTTACCCCTGCGGACAGGTCTTTTTGTACGGACTGAAAAGGAATCACTCCAGCGCGTCCCCGTACAGAAGGTCCGGCAGGACCGCTTCCTCGGCTGCACTCTTGATTGCATTCATGCGCCCTGCCCAGGCCAGCGGATCGGCCCGCTTGAGGGCTTCATCCACGCCCTGCTGGCGGACCATTTGCGCGATGGCATCTTCCACCATCTGCCGGGCGGTGGCGTCCACATCGGCCAGGTGGCTGTGCAGCGTACCTTCCAGAAGCATGAGGTCGAACAGGTTAGGACGATGTTCCCGGAGGAACTGCCGCCGCAGTTCGCCGTATTTGCCGATGGGGCGGCTGTCGGTTTCAGGTAGGATCAGATCGGGAATCAGATAGCCGTTGATCTCGGTGTAAGTCAGTTCCATGGTGTGCCTCCTTCAGCGTTCCTGAGTTCCTTAATTGCAATCATTGCAGGTGTTTTCTTTGCGTTGCTCTCTCAAATACGATTCAAAAATGCTCCTGCGAATCAGTACCTTCGTCCCGATTTTATAAATCGCACCAGCCTCGTGTGCCATACGGGTTAGAGGCTTCAGCCCCAAATCGTAATACGCACAAGCCATCGCATAGGTTACAAATTCATGGGCCATGAACTCCAGATCTTCATCATCAATCTGATCTGAAAACATCCACACATTTCCGCTCATTCTGCATCACCTCCCCGGTATTTGCCGGTAGCCGGTTCATGGAAACGCTCCAGATAGGCATCGAAGATCTCACGATTGATCAGGACGGTACTGTCAATCCGAAAAATCGCGCCCGCATCGCTGGCCAATTCCAGCAGCTTCTTGTGTGACAGACTGTAAATCAGTTCGGCCTGCTGATAGCGAATATACTCTCTGCGCAGTTTCCGCAGTTGAGCGGGAACTTCTTTCATGCTTTTAATCGGTTTGTATTGCTCTTTCATATAAGGTGCCTCCTGTTTTGATGGTGGGAATGTGTGGCAAAAGTTGACTGCAAACAAAAAAGCACTTCTCAGAAATCTTCTGAGAAGCGCTTTGGGGTTAATCCAAACCTGAGATTCGAATTGCCTGAAATTCACAACCGTTCGTGTGAATGCGTAATTCCTTGAAATTTTGCTGTCAAATTGCTGTCACAACGAGCTGTACATCACGCAGCGGGTACAATATATAGTGTTTTTTCTTTTTCAGAATGTCTATATAATGTGGTTTTACTGGTCGACGGGCTTCATCGTGGGGAACAGCAGGACGTCGCGGATGGAAGCCGAGTCGGTCAGCAGCATGACCAGACGGTCCACGCCGAAGCCCAGGCCGCCCGTGGGGGGCAGGCCGTACTCCAGAGCCGTGACGTAGTCGTAGTCCACCTGGGCCTTGCTGGAGGGGTCCAGCTGCTTGCGCTCTGCCACCTGACGCTCAAAACGGCCCTTCTGGTCGATGGGGTCGTTGAGCTCGCTGAAGGCATTGCCGAACTCGGTGGCGTTGATGAAGTACTCAAACCGCTCGGTGAACATGGGGTCATTGGGCTTGCGCTTGGCCAGCGGGCTGACCTCCACAGGATAATCGTAGATAAAGGTGGGCTGGATGAGGTTCTCCTCCACAAAGGCGTCGAAGAACTCGGCCAGGATGGCGCCCTTGGTGGGGATCTCGGGCAGTTCCACGTGATGCTCCTTGGCCAGGGCGACAGCCTCCTCGTCCGAAGCGACGGTGTCGAAATCAACACCGGAATACTTCTTGACGGCCTCCACCATGGTCATGCGCTCCCAGTGGGAGAGGTCGATCTCCTTGCCCTGATAGGGAACGGTGAGCGTACCGCAGACGTTTTGCGCAACGGTCTTCATCATCTCCTCCACCAGATCCATCATGCCGTGGTAGTCGGTGTAGGCCTGGTAGAGCTCGATGGTGGTGAACTCGGGGTTATGCTTGGGGTCCATGCCCTCGTTGCGGAAGATGCGGCCCACCTCGTAGACCCGGTCCATGCCGCCCACGATCAGCCGCTTGAGGTAGAGCTCGGTCTCGATGCGCAGGACCATATCCATGTCCAGGGTATTGTGATGGGTCAGGAAGGGACGGGCGGAGGCGCCGATCTCAAAGGGGGTGAGGATAGGAGTCTCCACCTCCAAAAAGCCCTTGCCGTCCAGGAAGCTGCGCAGCTCCCGCAGAATGGCGCTGCGCTTGACAAAGGTTTCCTTGACATCGGGGTTGACGATCAGGTCCACATAGCGCTGACGGTAGCGAGCCTCCCGGTCGGTGAGGCCGTGGAACTTCTCGGGCATGGGCAGCAGGCTCTTGGACAGCAGGGTGATTTCGCTGACGCGAACACTCAGCTCACCCATCTTGGTGCGGAACACCTCGCCCTTGCAGCCGATGATATCGCCGATGTCCAGCTTCTTGAATGCCGCATAGGGCTCGTCGCCCAGAACATCACGCCGCACAAAGATCTGGATATCCCCCTTGGCATCCCGCAGGTGGGCAAAGCTGGCCTTGCCCATCACGCGTTTGGACATCATGCGCCCGGCCAGGCAGACGATCTTGCCGGTCTCCGCCTCGGCGGGAAGGTCGGCAAATTCCTCTTTCAGGTCTGCCGAGAAGGCATCCTGAGGGTAGCGGGTGATGGTGAAGGGGTCCTGTCCCGCAGCACGCAGATCCGCCAGTTTCTGGCGGCGGACGGCAGCCTGCTGGCTGACATCGGCGTCCTGCTGAGGACGGTTGGCGTTATTTTGTTCCATACGACATTTCTCCTGTCCTGAAAATTGCTGTGCGGCAGGGCCTTAGCGGCTGCGGCTGACGCCCAGCACCTTGTAGGTGATAATGCTGCCGTTGGGCAGCGTGACATCGACGGAATCGCCGACCTTCTTGCCGATCAGCGCAGCACCCACCGGGCTCTCGTCGCTGATGCGGTTCAAATCCACATCGGCCTCGGTGGAACCGGTGATATCGTATTCCTCAGCCTCGTCCTCATCGTCGCCCTCGGCCAGGATGCGCACATGCATGCCGATGGAGACAGTGTCGTGAGACAGGGCGTTATCGTCAATGACGCGGGCGATCTTGAGGGTCGCTTCCAGGTCGGCAATACGAGCCTCCACCATGGCCTGCTCTTCCTTGGCGGCGTCGTACTCGGCATTCTCGGAAAGGTCGCCGTAACCGCGGGCAACCTTGATTTTATCTGCAACTTCCTTGCGCTTGACGGTGCGCAGGTTGTTCAGTTCTTCTTCCAGCTTTTTCAAGCCCTCATGGGTGACAACAACTTCTTTTGCCATAGCCGGTTTTCTCCTTAACAGTAAAAGTTGTGCGGCCCAAGCGGGCCGCACCAGTTGTTACATTATACTAGGGCTATGTGGCGTTGTCAAGTGATTTTCTTGTCAGGCGGCAGGACTTCCGGCAGCGGCGTGCGCGTGGGGACGCTGTTTTTTTATTCGACATCGGCGCGCCCTTGTGCTATAATATAGTGTCTGTATATTTTTATCTGCCCCGCCCTGTGCGGGGAGAGTATGGGGAGGTTCGTCCTTGGGCCTGCAAAGTCTTGGATATTTCGCCTTTCTGCCCGTAGCGGCGGCAGTTTACCTGCATCTGCCCCACCGCTGGCAGCCGGGCTTTCTTCTGGCGGCCAGCTGGGTCTTTTATCTTCTGGCTGCCCCCCAGCTGTTCGGGGTGACGCTGGGCATCACGGTGTTGAGCTATCTTCTTGCCCGGGCGCTGGAATCCCCCCGGCAGCGGCGGTGGCTGCATCTGGGCGTGGTGGTGCTCATTGCCATTCTGGCCTTTTTCAAATACGGCGACCTGCTCCGGCTGGACTGGGGCCTGCCCCTGCCCAAAATCGCCATGCCTCTGGGCATCAGCTTCTACACCTTTGCGGCCATCTCCTACCTGATCGACGCCGCCCGGGGCGACTGCCCGGTGGAACACAATTTCATCATCCACGCCCTCTTCATGAACTTTTTCCCCACCGTCATCTCGGGGCCCATCTGCCGGGCGGGAAGCCTCATGCCCCAGCTGGCGGCGGAGCATCGCTTTGACGAGGGCCGCACCATCGCCGCCCTGCGGCTGTTCGCTCTGGGCACCTTCAAGAAAGTTGCCGTGGCCGACGTGCTGGGCCTGCTGGTCAACGAGGTTTTCCCCAACTACCGCTCCTACGGCGGCGGCATGCTGCTGGTGGCGGCGGTGGCCTACACCTTCCAGCTCTACTTTGACTTCGCCGGCTACTCCGACGCCGCCCGGGCCTCCGCCCTTTTGCTGGGCATCGAGGTGCCGGAAAACTTCAAGACTCCCTTCTTTGCCACCAACTTTTCCGGCTTCTGGAACCGGTGGCACATCAGCTTTTCCTCCTGGCTGCAGGACTACCTCTTCATGCCCCTGGCCTGGGCGGACATCTCTCCCCTGACCCGGGGCCGCCGGGACCGGCTGCCTGTCTGGGTCTGCCTGTTCTGCGTCTTTTTCGTGTCGGGGTTCTGGCACGGCAACACCCTGCCCTTTGTGGTGTGGGGTATTCTGCAGGCGGTCTACCGCATCGGGGAGGAAGTGCTCCACCAGCGTCTGGGCAAGCCCAAAAAGCGGGCCCCCGCCTCCCGGCTGTGGGGCAAGCGGGCCGTCGTCTTTGTGCTTTGGACCTTCAGCATGGTCTTTTTCCGGGTGGGCTCGGACACCACCGGCCTGGGCATGTCCGACTGCTTCGGCTATCTGGCCGGGTGCCTGTCGGGACTCTCCCCCGTCCGCTTTGTCTCGGAGCTGTATTCCGCCGTCTACAACGGCTTCTACCCCCATGCCCTCATGGTGGCCGCCTACTATGTCCTGGTGCTGGCGGGTCTGGTGCTGGCCTTCCGGCTGGACGCCTGGCGGGCCTTCTCCTGCAAAAACCGTCCGTCGGAGCAGGCCCTGGCCGCCATGCCCCGCCGCCGGCTCATCTACTATCTGCTGATCGTCTTTATCCTGGCCGGGCTCATCGTGCAGAGCGGCGGCTTCGGGGGCAGCAACTTCAGCATGTACGCCGGGTTCTGACCCGCCATCATACCGAAAGGAGGCGCCGCTGCCTGTGAAACATATCCTGCGAAAAACCGCGCCGCTTTTGATCCCGGTGGTGGTCTGGCTGGCGTTTTTCATCGCCTTTGAACCCAACAACTACTTTGGGCTGAAATCCTCCGCCTCGTCCACCCAGCCGGTAGCCCGGGTGCGGGAGTATCAGGCCGACCCCGGCACCAACCTGATTCTGGGAGACAGCCGTCTGGCCCACATTGATCTGGACCAGGCCGCCGAAGCCTCCGGCAAAGAGTGGCAGAATCTCGCCTTCGGCGGGGCGTCCCTCAAGGAGACGCTGGACCTGGCCGACTATATCCTGGATTCGGGCAACGAGGTGGACGAGCTGTTGTTCAGCCTGTCCTTCTACACCCTGAACCAGAACTACAACACCGACCGCTTTGCCTCGCTGGAGGAAACGCTGAACAATCCCCTGGCCTACTGCTTCAATCTGGAATACAACGTCAACGCCCTCACCGTGTTCCTGGACACCTTGCGGGGTACCCCCGACACCATCGAGTCGGGGGACTGGGGCCCGGCCGACTATGTGGGAGACAACGGTGAGACGCTGCCGCTGCACTACAAGCTCTACACCTACCCTCAGAGCCTGATCCCCCGGTGCAAAGACTGGTCCCTCACCGACCAGTTTGACCGCATCGCCCAGCTGGCCGCCCGCTGCAAGGAGGAGGGCGTGAAGCTGACGGTGGTATTGCCTCCCATGGCGGACATTGTACTGACTGAAGTATGCGAGCCCTACGGCATCGACACCGCCATGGAGGGGGAGGTCCTGCCTCAGCTGGAGGCATGGAGTGAGGAATACAGCTTCACCCTGCTGGACTACGAATGGACCGACCGGCCCGACTTCGACGACGACACCCAGTTTTACGACGGCTTCCACCTGGACGAGGTGTACGGCCTGCCGGTGTGGGTGGACCAACTGTTTGCCCGGCTGAAATGACCGGGTGTGAGATCTGCGGCGCATCCCGCGGAGGAGGCATCATCTTTGGCACTGGATTTTTTGATTCTGTACGAACATACCGTCCGGGAATATGAGAGCGACCTGCTGCTCAAGCTGGAGCTGGAGCGCCGGGGCTACAAGGTGGAGATCCGCCAGCTGCTGGACCCCAAGCATCTGCGGCTGTTCCGTAAGGACAAGCCGGAGGTGCTGGTGGCCAGCTGCATGTATGACAACGAGGCCATCAACAGCCACGTCTACAACAACATCGGCAAGTGCGACAAGATCGTCAACCTGCACTGGGAACAGATGCTCTCCGACACCCAGGAGGAGGGCGACTGGTTCAACATGAACGGCAACGCCAAAAAGTGCATCCAGACCTGCTGGGGCAGCCGCACGGCCAAGCGTCTGCAGGCCCACGGCATGGAGGAGAAAAACACTCCCGTCACCGGGGCCGTCATGATGGATTTTCTCCGTCCCGAGTTTACCGGCTATTTCAAGGACAAGGCAGCCCTGTGCAGGGAGTTTGGCCTGGACCCGGACAAGCACCTGCACCTTTACATTTCCAGCTTTGGCTATGCCAGCATGTCCGACGCCGAGGTGGCCGAGCTGTCCAAGATGGCGGGCACCGACTTCTCCGGCTTTGCCCGCACCAACCGGCTCTCCATGGCCGAGACGCTAGCCTGGTTCGACCGGTATCTGGCCGACCACCCCGAGGTGGAGCTGGTCTACCGCCGCCATCCCAGCGAGTGGAACAGCCCCGCTCTGGAGGAGCTGGCCAGAAAGCGGCCCAACTTCCATGTCATCTTTGCGGACAGCGTCAAGCAGTGGATCGTGGCGGCGGACAGCATCTCCATCTGGATGAGCACCGCCATTGCGGAAGTCTACATGGCCCACAAGAGCTGTCATATCCTGCGCCCCATGCCCATTGAGCACGAGTACGACCCGGTCATCTACAAGGGCGCCCACTACGTGACCACCTACGAGGAGTTTGCCCAGTCGATGCAGGACCCCGAGCCTCCCTTCCCCATTGAGAAGGAGGTCATCGAGGGCTACTTTGACCCCGGCAGCCGCCCGGCCTATCTGCGCATGGCCGACCTGCTGGAGGATGTCTACAAGAACCCGCCCCGGGACCATCCCATGGGGGAGGGCTTTACCCCGCACTTCAACCTGCTCAAGTTCTTCGCCCTGGCGGGGGTGCATTTTCTCTACCGGCACAAGTGGCAGCCCAAAACTGTCTTTGCTTTCTGCCCGCCGTTGGCAAACTTTGCCCAGCGCATCTACGGCTATGTGGACAAGGCCTGGGTCTCCCCGGAGGAGATCCAGCGCATGACCGATCGCATCCGTCCCTTTGTCCGGGGCTGAACCGCCCCCGTCTCCGGCCATCCCACCCACAAGGAGGTAACCTGCCGTGTCCCATGAAGCCAAGCGCCCGGCCAAGCAGGAAAGCTTTGTCGGCAACGTGATGAAGTATTCCATCGCCACCTATCTGGGCTTTCTCATCAGCGGCGCGGCCCTCATCATCAAGGGCGTGCTGCCCCCCGATGCCTACGGCGTGCCCGCCACCTTCATGGCCTACACCATGTCGTTGATGAACCTGGGCATGCTGGGTCTCGATCAGGCGCTGCTGCGCTTTTACCACGAGCCCACCCGGGGGGTGAGCGGGCGGCAGATGTTTCTGGCCTGCGTCAGGCTGTCGGTGCTTGTCATGGTGCTGGCAGGGGCCGTGGCGTCGGTCTTTTTTGCCCCGCCCCTGGCAGTGGCCTTCGGTCTGGGACAGGGCGGCGCCGCTCTGGTGCCTTTTCTGTTTCTGAACGCCGCCCTCTATATGCTGGTGCGCTACGTCAACGTGCTGCTCCGGCTGGAAAACGATGTCCGGGCCTATACCGTCCAGACCCTCTGGATGAACGCCTGCCTCAACCTGATCTACCTGCTGCCCGGCTTTTTCACCTCCAACACCTGGGCCTTCATCGGCGCGGCGCTGGCAGGCTTCGGCGGGGTGGCCATCGCCTTCTGGTTCCGGGCACTCCGTCTGGCCAAAACCGAGCCGGAAGCCCCTGCCGACTCCGGCGCCCCCCTCCCGGCCGACGACAAACCGGCGCCCCGGGGGCTTGCCGCCGACGGCGCCATCTACCGCACCTTCCTGCCCTACGGCATCGCCCTGGCTCCTGCTTCCATCCTGACGCCCCTCTACCGTTCCCTCTGCCTCTCCTTTCTGGCCACGGCCTCGGGGGCAGCGGCTCAGGGATTGTTTGAGTTCTCCTACACCCTGGCCCAGCTGGTCACCACGGTGCAGGCGGGATTTTCCACCTACTGGGGGCCCTATGTCTACGCCCACTACCGCACCGAGCAGGAGCGCATCGGGCGCATCCACGACCTGCTCAATTTCCTGGTGTTCGGCTTTTTCTGCTGCCTCATCATGTTTGAGGACATCATCTTCCTCATCTTCCCGGCCAAGAGCGCCTGTCTGCGCTTTTTCCCCATCATGATGCTGTCCTCGGTGTTTGCCATCCTCATTGAGGGCACTGTCTACGGCAACGCCATCGCCCGCCGCCCCCACCACGACACCATCGGTGTGGCGCTGGGCGTAGCGGTCAACTTCGGCATGTGCGCCTGGCTGGTGCCGCTGTACAACGTCACCGGCGCCGCCGTGGCCGTGGCCTGCGCCAACGCCGCCATGTTTTTGTACCGCACCGTCACCGGGCAATACTATTACCGCACCATCCCCAACTACGGCCGGACCATCTCCGGGTTTCTGCTGGCGCTGGCCGCCACCGTGGCAGGCGTGGTGCTGTACGACCACTTTTTCCTCAAATTCGCGGCGGTGGGCGCCATCCTCTTTGTCTACTGCTCCCTCTACCGCCCCCAGCTGCGCAAGCTCTGGCAGCTGGCCATGGGCCTTGTGCGGAAGTTTGCCCCCCGCGCCTGAGGCCTGACTCAATCCACCCCGAAGGGAGGTCCCGACCATGGACCATCTGGGCACACAGCCCCTGCAGACCGGCCGCCTTGTGCTGCGCCGCTTTACCGTTGACGATGCCGAGGTCATGTTCGGCAACTGGGCCTCCGACCCGGAGGTCACCCGCTGGCTGCGGTGGAATCCTCACCGTTCCTGGGTGGAGACCGCCGAGTACCTCCACGAGGTCACCAAGCAATACGGCCGCCCCGATTTCTACGACTGGGCCATCCAGGTCCGGGCCTCCGGGGTGGTGATCGGCTCTATCAGCCTCATCCGGGCCGAGCCGGACCCAGCCTGGGCCGCCGCCTGCCGGAAGCTGGGGGAAGCCTGGGAGCCCGGTTACTGCATCGGGCGCAAATGGTGGTCCCGTGGCTATGCCACCGAGGCTTTGTGCGCCGTGCGGGATTACTGGTTTGACCAGGTGGGCGGACAGTGGCTGTGCTGCTGCCACGCCAACGACAATGTGGCGTCCGGCGCCGTGATGGAGAAGGCGGGCTTCCGCTACCATCACAGCGGGGTCAGCCACCGGTTTGACGGCACCGAGGTGCCCTGCCGCTTCTATGCACTGCTGAAAGGAATGAACCCATGAGCGAACTGATTCATCTTGCGGAGGAGCCCACCCCCGACCTGCTGGAGGAGGAAGAGGACCTTTTCCCCGTCAGTCCGGAGGGGGAAGGTCCCATCCCCGTGGTCCTGCTGGCGCTGGATCAGGGCAAATTCGACGCCGAGCGCAGTCTGGACGAGCTGGCTGCCCTGGCCGAGGCCAACGGCATGCAGGCGGTGGCCACCGTGACCCAGAAGCGCTCCACCCCCGAGGCCGCTACCATGCTGGGAGAAGGCAAGGTGGCCGAGGCGCGCCTGGTCTGCCTGAACGTGGGGGCACAGGCCGCCATCTTTGACGGCGAGCTCACCGGCAGCCAGCTGCGCAACCTGAGCGCGGCTTTGCAGGTGGAGGTCATCGACCGCACCATGCTGATTTTGGAGATTTTCCGTTCCCGCGCCACCACCAACGAGGGCAAGCTCCAGACCGAGCTGGCCCTTCTGCGCTACCGTCTGCCCCGGCTGCAGGGTCTGGGCGAGGTACTGAGCCGTCAGGGCGGCGGCGGGGGCGGCGGAGCCGGTGCCCGCCGCGGCGCCGGTGAGACCAAGCTGGAGCTGGACCGCCGTCACATCCGCCGCCGTGTGGAGACTCTGGAAAACCGTCTGGCGGAGATGGAGAAGCGCCGGGGGGAGACCCGCCGGGCCCGCCGCAAGAGCGGGGTGCCGGTGGTAGCTCTGGTGGGCTACACCAACGTGGGCAAGAGCAGCCTGATGAATGCCCTGTGCGGGGCGGAGATCTTTGAGGCGGACATGCTGTTTGCCACCCTGGACCCCACCGCCCGCCGCCTGACCCTGCCCAGCGGCCTCAACGTGGTGCTGGTGGATACCGTCGGTTTTGTGAGCCGGCTGCCCCATCACCTGGTGGACGCCTTCAAGAGCACGCTGGAGGAGGCCGCCTTTGCCGACGTGCTGGTACGGGTGGCCGACGCCAGCGACCCGGCCGCCGCCGAGCAGCTGTCCGTGACCGACGAGGTGCTGGACGAGCTGGGCTGCGGGGAGATCCCCCGCCTGACCGTCTACAACAAGTGCGACAAGGTGGGGGCGGTGCCCTTTGACCCCTCCATCCTGCTGACCAGCGCCCGCACCGGCCGGGGTCTGGACGACCTGGTGGCCAGACTGGACAGCATCCTCAGCGCCCGGGTGCGGCGCATCGAGGTGCTTCTGCCCTACGGCAAGCTGGCCCTGGCGGACATTCTGCGCACCCGGGGCAACGTCCTCACCGAGGAATACCGCCCCGACGGCGTCTACTACGCCGCCACCGCCCGCATTGACGACCTGCATCATTTTGAGCCCTATTTTCTGGAACAGGTGCCCGCCCCCGCCGACCCGGAGTGAGCCTTTGCCTCATTCATAAAAAACAAACACCGCGCCCCGCCGGAAGGATCTTCCCGGCGGGGCGTGGTGTTTTGTGTATATCGCTTGCAAAGCAAGGGGGTTGGTTCAGGAAGTCTGGCCGTAGGTCTCGTACCAGCTGCAGATGGCGTCGTAATAGATTTTGGCGGCGGCCTGGCAGCCGTCCTCGTCCCCGAAGGCATCCACATCCTCCGGGCTGGTGATGAAGCACTGTTCCGCCAACACGGCGGGGCAGCCGCATTCCTCCAGCAGGGTGAAGGTGGGGTCGGTATGGACGGTGGTGTCCGACACCTCGTAGATCTGCTTTTCGTTGTTGGCGTCGTAGTAGATGTAGCGCACGCCGTTCTGGCCGCGGAGCTTCTCGTTGGCGGCGCCGAAGCCATCGGCGATGAGCTGGGCAAAAGCCAGGCTCTCGGCGTTGTAGGTGCGGCCCGGGGGCACGGGATAGCACTCAAACCCGGCATAGCTGGGGTCCTCCCCCGAGTTGCCGTGGATGGAGATGAGCAGCTGGGCCCCGCCCGCCACCGCGTTGGCCGCCCGCTGGCTGGCCTTCTCATACTCGGTGCCGTCGGTGGTCATGAAAGGGGAAAAGCGGTCGTCGGCTTCCAGCAGATCCATCAGGTAGTCGGCAGTTTTCCAAGTCATCTCCCACTCGTCAAAGTAGACGCCCTCGGCGCCGATATCCCCGCCGCCGTGCCCCGGGTCCACCGCCACGATAAATCCCGACTGGGCTTCCTCCGCCGTGGGCTCGGCTGCGGCTGCCGCCGGAGCTGCGGGCTCCTCCTCCCCTCCGTGAATGGGGAAGAAATCCGTCTGGGTGACGGCCAGTACACCGGCAGCCAGGATCAGGAGCCCTGCCGCCAGATACATCAGCCGACGCAGGGCACGGCGCTTGCGCTTTTTGGCGGCATACCGGCGATAGGAGGCGGAACGGCTGCTCCGGGGCGGATACTCCGGGGCGGAACGGGGTGGTTCTGTGCGCACCCGCCGGACATCCTGGCGCTGGGCCTGGGTGCCGTGATAGACACTTCTTCTGTGCTGGGGACGTCCTGTGCGCTGTTCCATCCGGGTCTGTTCCTCCTCGCCGTTTTCACTTCCCGCGGCGGAAAAAAGGAAGCCGCCCGGCATTTTCCGTTGCCCCTTTGGGGGGGAGGGAGAATGCCTGCGGCAGGTCCTGTTCCGTCGCTTGCTGTATACACAGAATAACGCGAGGATGTATCCGTTTTGTCTCAGGAGTGTAAAGGTTTTTTGTAAATTTTGGTCCGGGATTTTTGTGCATTGTGTCGGACGATCGCTATTTTTATCGTTCTGTCGTCTTTTTAATTTTGACACAATGGCAGAATTTTGTCCAGTGGAAGACCCTCATCCCACAAAAACCTGGGTGTAGGCCGGGCGGGAGGCCAGGGCGTCCTCCACGCTGAGCAGGCCGTAGACGATATGGTAATTGTCGAAGGTTCCTGCCACCCCGTCCTTGCCCACACCGGTGTAGGGCTCGTTGGTGATATCGTACTGGCAGTAAAACACGCCGTCGCACTCGTCGATGAGCTTGACCGGCTGGCTGCCCTTCGCGTCGCTGTACTGGTACAGCTCCACGGCCACCGGGTCTCCTCCCTCCGCGGGGACCAGAAACCACTGGTTTTCACTTTGCTGCGTGGTGATGTCCCGCTGGCTAACAACCACGGCGTACCAGTTTTGCAGGCGGGTCACATCATAGCTGTCGTACTCTCCGGGGGCGGCGGGCAGGCCGGTGCAGAGGAGGGTCTCCTCCCCGGTGGTCACATCCACTGTGCGGATGCTGCCCTCAGTCTCGTCCACATGGATGACGTTTTTTCCCTGCCCGGGCCGGGCCGACCGGGTGACCACGTAATACTCGGTGCCCGCATTGGCGATGCCGCCCTCAAAGCCGCTCACCCGATGCCACTGGGTACTGTCCACATCAAAGGCCCACAGCTCGCAGCCGGACTGGGTACTGCTGCTCTGGCTGTGCAGCGAAACCAGAAAATACAGGCTCCGTCCCTCGGCCCCGGCAAAGGTGGTGCCCACCGTGGCGCCGTCGGGGCGGGAGGCGGCTGCCTCGTCGGGGGCATCGTACAGCTGCACGGTGCCGTCCGCCCGGGAGACCACCGCCACAGCGGGGATCATGGGCTTGCCGGGGCCGATGACCGCATCATAGTGCACCGCTCCCAGGCAGACCTGCTCATCATCCGCCGCGCCCAGAGTCCAGTCAAAGACCTGGCCCTCCCGGGCAGGGAGTGTGGCCAGCGTCTGTACTCCGCCGCCGGAGAGGGATGCGCTTTCCAGATAGGCATCGTCGCTGCCCACCACGGTACAGAGGGTGAACACCTCCTGCCCGTCGGAGCCGATGGTGCGGTAGTTCTGATCGGGCAGCCAGGCCTCACAGTCGGGGGTATCGTGGCTGCACCCGGCTTTGGTGCAGACGGGTGCGGCCTGCTGTTTGTCATAATCGATGGCGTACAGGATGAGATGCATCCCGTCCTCCCCCTGCCCTTGGCCGAAAGTATAGTAGGCATGGTCCGCCCCCTGGGTCAGGGGGCGCAGAGCAGGCTTTTGCTCCGCCGGTGCCTCTGTGCCGGAGGGTCCGGCGGCAGGGGCATTTTCCCCCGTGGCCGCGGGGACAGATTCGGGGGTGGCCGGGGTGGCGTCACTGTCCGGGCCGCAGCCCGCCAGCAGCGCCGCAGCCATCATGGTGCACAAAAGAGTGACAACGGGTCGTTTCATCGGGAATCCTCCTCCCCATAGATGCCGGCCAGTTCCGCCTCCGTCATGCTGGCGGCGGTGATGCTCAGGCCGTTGTTCCGGTTGACGCTCACATACAGCTGGGCCTGGGCCGAGTAGGCACACTGTCCCGCATCGGGCAGGCGGTGGGACCAGTCCAGCAGCTGCCAGTCGGTAAAGCCCTCCACCCCCATCAGGGTGAGAGCCCCGTCTAGGGCATCCTCCGGCAGTTCTGCGCCCCAGGGAGCCCAGCTGTCCTGCCAGCTCAGGGTCAGAGGAGTGCCCTCCGCCGTCAGCGTCATGGAAAGCCAGACCGACCGGGAGGGCTGGGCGGTCTCGGGAGTGGCGGCCGTTTCGGGGGTAGCGACATCCGCCGGTTCCGCCGGGCGGCCGGTATATTCCAACGTGTAGGCGGTCAGGCCCGCCGGGGCGGTGGTCGCAGTCAGGGTATAGGCATTGTCATCAAAGAGGTCGAGAATGTCCTCTGTCTGCCAGGATTCCAGCAGGCCCAGTTCCCCTGCCTCGACCACCACAGCCCGGCAGCGGGCCTGGGCCAATTCCAAGTCAGCCCCCTCCAGCGGCTGTTCGGTCCAGCCGTCATAAATGCTGCTCCGGGCCGGGTCGATGCCCAGAAGATGGGCGCAGTCGTACAGCAGGCAGGCGGTGGTGTTCTGCCGTCCCGCGTCGGAGAGGGGCCGGGTGCCCTCGGGGTCAGGCCGGGGCCGGGGATTGCCCAGCAGCAGGCCGTCCCATGCCGCAAACACTCCCAGAGGCAGCACCAGGCAGAGCACCACCGCCGCCCCGCAGAACCGCACCGCCCGCCGTGTCTTGGGTTCCAGCGCCGCAAACCGGCGCATCCATTTTGTCTCATTCAGACGCATGGTCGGCCTCCTCTCGCTGTAGGTCAGACTGCAGGGGCAGGCGCAGGGACACGGTGGTCCCCTGCCCCACCGTGCTGGCAAATTCCAGGCGGCTGCCGTGGAGCTGGGCAATGCGCTGGCAGAGGGTCAGCCCGATGCCGCTGCCGCCTCCTGCCCGTGCCCGGGACTTGTCCACCATGTAAAATGGCTCCACCACCCGGGGCAGGTCCTCCGCCGGAATACCGCAGCCGTTGTCCTGCACCGCAAAGACGGCATCGGCTCCGTCGGCCCGGCAGGAGACGGTGACGCAGCCATCGGGTTTGCCCGCACAGGCCCGGCGGGCGTTGAGGATGAGGTTGCGCAGCAGGTCGTCCAGCAGGGCGGCGTCAGCCAGCACGGTGCAGCCCCCCGGCTGCCAGCGGATGGGCACCGCCTCCGGGGCGGCGGTCTGCATGGCCCGGTCCAGCCGGGCAAAGAGGGCCCGGTCTGTGACGGGCGCCTTGCAGATAGCACTCTCCTCCCCGTCAGAAAGGTTTTCCAGCCCCATGAGGGCCAGCAGCTTGCGGCTCAGTTCCTCCAGCCGGTGGGTCTCCCGGAAGATATAGTTTGCGGCCTCCCGCTGGGTCTCGGCGCTCTGGGGCTTTGCCCGCATGAGGTCGGCGTAGCCCAGCATGCTGGTCATGGGGGTCTTGATCTCGTGGGTGAAGGCCGCGATAAAGTCCTTCTGCTGGCGGACGTTTGTATCCAGGGCGGCGATGCGGCTCTCCACCGCCCCGGCCATCTCGTCAAAGCTGCGGCTGAGAGCGCCGATCTCGTCGTCGGTGGAGACCTGGGTGCGCTGGGTGTAGTCCCCCGCCGCAATGCGGCTGCTGGCGCTCTGCAGCCGGGTCAGGGGGCGGGTCAGCGACCGGCTGACGGCTCCTGCCGCCCCGGCCCCCGCCGCCAGCACCACCACCGCCGCCACGAACCAGGCGGTCAGCTGGGCGTCCCGGCTGGCAAAGACGCTGGTCACATCGTAGGCGCTGAGCAGCACCGCGTCCACCCCGGGGATGTTGAGGGGCACGGTCAGAAGCAGCCAGGTCTGCCCCTCCGCACGGAGATAGCTGCTTTGCCCGGTGCCGGCCTCCAGCACCGCCAGCTGATCGGTGCGGGAGATCCCCTGAGGCAGGTTGGAGTAAACACTATTGCGGCCGTCCAGATAGAGGGCCATGCAGCTGCCGGGGGTCTGCTCGGCAAAGCTCTGCACTGCGCTGCTCATGGCGGAGGTGGTGTAGACGCCCCCGGAAGTTCCCAGCTGGGTGAGGATGGTGTTCTCGATGGAATACTTTTCGGCGTACTGCCGGGCACTGAAGGTCTCTTCCGCCGAGGCCATGCCGTCGGCAAAGCTGCGGCCCACCATGGCAAGGCCCACCGCACACAGGGCGGCCGCCAGCAGCGCTGCAAAGCTCAGGCTGAGCTTGGTGGAAAACTTCATGGCCGGGGCACTCCTTTCGTCCTGGGAATGGGGTCAATGGGGGATGTGGGCGGTGAATTTCCCGGTCAGCATGGTGACGGGGCGGTTCTCATCGCTGCCGGTCAGGTAGGCAGCAGCCCGGGCCAGCACCGTCCGGGCAGTGCTGGTCTCCTGGCGGGAAGGTGTGCCCTCAGGGTCCACCGTGAGGCTTTCCGCCGGGCTGTGGCTCACGGCCAGCCAGAGGGTGTCCTGCCCCGCCGCCAGCAGAAGCGGCGGATCGGGGCTGTTATCCGTCTGCCAGGTGGCTTCCATCACATGGCAGGCACCGGTGTCCAGCTCCACCCCGCAGCGCAGGGCAGGGGTGGAGGCCCCGTCGGCGGCGTTGGGGAAGTAAAGGTCCACCATCAGAGTATCTTCAAAGGGTCCGGTCAGGGAGGCCGCCACGGCCCGGGCGCCGTCGGGGGAGGCGGGCAGTTCGGCCATCGTCTCAGGTTCGCCATCCGCCGGGCCCGCCTGCAGGAGAAGGCTCTCCCCCTGGCGTACCACCCCATAGAGGGTTCCGTCCCGGGCAGCGGCCCCCAGCACGTGGGGGCCGGACAGCCAGCTGTCCCGCGCCTCCACCCGGGCGGCAGCCGGGTCCAGGGCCAGCAGCTGCCGGGAGCCGTCGGGGCCTTCCTGCCGGAAGAGGACGCTGCCGCCGTCAGTGCCGATCATGGTGCCGGGACTGCCGTCGGGCAGTTCAGTGACAGTGAGGGCGCCGGTATCCGGGTCCAGGCAGCTCAGAAAGGCATCGGAACCGTCCTGAGAGGTGAGGAAATACCAACTTTCCCCGTCCGAGAAAAAACCGTTGGGCCAGTTGGACCAGGCCGGGCAGAGCACCGGCAGGCTGTCCGCCAGCCGGGTGCGGCCGCTGCCGTCGGCGGCGCTGAGGTCGGCATAGCTCTCCCCCTCCGAGAGCGGATCGTCAAAGACCAGCCAGAGCAGGGTGTCGCCGTCCCGGAGCAGGGCGCAGCTGTCGGCTGCCTGGTCCCCCAGGTCTCCGGTGCTGCGCAGCCAGGCCCCGCAGTCGGGGCTGTCATGGGTGCAGCCGGGCTGGATGCAGAGCACCTGCTGTTCCCCTGTAGTAAAATCCACCACCGTGCCCAGCACTGCATCCCCTACCACCTGGGGCAGGTAAAAGCCCTCCTCCCCCGCCGAGGCATGGAGGGCGCCGCTTGTGAGAATGCGGACCTCCCCTTGGGCTGTATCCGGGGTCTGGGTGGTGCCGCCGTCCGGTTCCGTCGTTTCAAAGCCGGAGGCGGGCGGTTGAGAGTCGGTCGGTGTCTGCGGCCCGCAGCCGGCAAGGCCGAAGGCCAGGCAAAGGGTCAGCGGCAGGCAAACTGCCTGCATGAGACGTTTCTGATGATTCCGTTGTTTCATCCGGGGTCCCTCCTTTGTCTTTATGGTATCCCGGGGATGTGTCGGCACTGCAGCGGGAATTCGTCCGCACTGTCGCCGGAATGTGTCGGTTTTGCGTCAGTTTTCCTCAGCAGGCAGCAGGGTGCAGGTGGTCCAGTCCTCGCTGCCTTCCAGGTAGTCCTCCGCCGGGATGACCGCGAACACCGAGTCGCTGGAGGGATACTGTACCACCGCGCCGTCCTGTCCCACCGTGGTGCGGGTGACGGGGCGTTCCTCCACCTTGAGCATCAGGTGTTCCCCGTCGTCGGCCATGAGGGCGGGCAAACGGGGCTGGACCGCCTCCTTATACCAGGTAGCGGGCAGTTCCCGCTGCAGGGTGCCGGTGTCCAGGTCAAAGACGTACCGGTGTTCCCGGTCAGATGCCCGGTCATAGCCGTCCACCACCAGGCGGCGGCCGTACAGCCCGAAAATGCCTCTCGGCTCCATTTCCTCCGGCCAGAGGTCGGGGCACTGCTCTACCGTATCCCCCGTGAGGGGGTCCACAGCGGCGAGGGTTCCCTCCCCGTCGATGGTCCACAGCAGGCCGCCGGTCATCTGCTGGAAGGAAAGACTGCCGTCCCCGGTCCAGCTGTCCAGGGGTTCCCCCAGGGTGCGGGTGTTCAGGTCCAGGACGTGCAGCGTGGTGGTGCTGGCGGCATAGTCTCCGGCCAGGCTGCCGGTGTGTTCGGCGGGAAGCTCGGTCAGCGTCACCAGCAGCTGCCCGCCGCTGACCCCCGCCACCTGCAGGCTCTCGGCCATGTTGCCGGTGCGGGTGCTTTGCCACTGGTAGAGAAGCTCCGCCGGGCTGCCCGGCGTTTTGGGGATGCGCTGTACCGTGAACCGGTTCTTTGTCTCCCCCTTCTCATTCACCCCGGGGTTGGACTGGATGCAGGCGTACAGATACGAATCGTCGGCCAGCCAGGTGATGTCGATGCAGCTGCCGTCTGGGACAAAATCCTCACACAGCAGGGTGCGGCCGTTGCCGTCCGGCCGGCTGACCTCCACGCGGGAGAGCAGCGCCCCGCCCATGCCGTGGTGGGGGTCGGTGACGCAGACCCGGTAAAGTCTGCCGTCCTCCGCAAATCCGCCGCACTGGGCCAGGCTCAGCCCTGCCTCACACACCCAGGCGTCACAGTCGGAGCTGTTGTGGGCGCAGCCGATTTTGCTGCAGAGCATTCGCTGTATCCCCGTCTGCAGGTCCACAGCGGTGAGGCAGCGGGGGTCATAGAGATAGGTGGAGTCCGGTTCATACAGCTGTCCGCCGGAGGCACTGGGGATATCACTGCCCTCCCAGACCATGTGCAGTGTTCCCACGGAGGCTGGGGATTGGGTGGGGGCGGCGGCTGTCTCGGCGGTTTGGGCAGTCCCGTCAGGGGCAGCGGGACCGGCGGAAGGGGTGGTCTGCCCTCCCGCCGTGCAGGCGGACAGGGCAAGCAGCAGCCCCAACGTCATTGCCAGCCTGGAAAGGTTTATCTGTTTCATCTGTCCTCCCCCTCCAGTCGGTACCCCACCCGGTGGATGGTGGTGATTTTGTTCTCCCAGCCCAGCTTTTTGCGCAGACGCTGGATGTGGGTGTCCAGGGTGCGGGTGTTGTCCAGCATCTCGTCCTCCCCCCAGACCGTTTCATACAGATAATCCCGGTAGAGCACACTGCCCCGGTTGCGCAGCAGCAGCATGAGCAGGTCGTACTCCTTGGGGGTGAGGGATACCGGCTTGCCCGCCCGGGTCACCCGGCAGGCGGCAGTGTCCACCTGCACATCCCAGGCTGTAAAGCCCACCGTCCCCCGCCCGGCCCGGCGCAGAACGCTCTCCACCCGGGCCACCAGTTCGGCGGGCTCAAAGGGCTTGACGATATAGTCATCCGCCCCCATCTGCAGCCCACGCACCCGGTCGGACAGGGTCCCCTTGGCCGTCAGAAAGATGGTGGGGGTGCCGGTGGGCAGGATATACCGCAAAAGATCATAGCCATCCACCTCCGGCATCATGACATCCAGCACCACCAGATCAAAATGCTTTTCTTCCAGCAGGTCGGCGGCCTCCACGCCGCTGGTCACCGCCACACAGGGGTAGCCCGCATCCGTCAGGGTGCGCTTGATGAGGTTGGCAATGGGTTCTTCGTCATCCACAACAAGAATGGGTTTCACGGCGTTTTTCTCTCCTTTTTCCTGTCTTTTCACCTTTTATTATACGGCCAAATTCGTCCGATTTGTATCCGGTTTTTCCTGCCCCTGAAAAGTGCAAAACGGCGGGGTCCGGGGCTTTTTTGCCCTGTCCGGACCTCGCCGTTTTGGGGTGTTTTTGTTTGGGTTCAGGCCGCCACGGTGAGCTGGGACACGGTGCGCCCCTGCCGCCACAGACGGCTGTATACCTCGCTGCATTTTTTCAGCCGGGCAAAGGTGCGCCGGGCCTCGCACTCGTTGCAGTAGACCTTCCAGCAGCCCATGCACCGGCAGTTTTTGCCCCCGTGGTGGATGAACCCCGCCACATCCCAGAGGGGATACCCCAGAAATATGCCGATCTCATGGGGAAAATCCCCGCTGCCTGTCAGTCGCTCCCGCAGGCGGCGCAGGGCATCCTCCGGGTCGGCAGAGGTGTAGCCGTAGGGCTGCAGCAGGCATCGCGCTCCCCGCCGGTCCAGATCCGCCCGCAGCCGGGCCGGACGGTAAACATAGATCAGTGCATGGGTACCGTCACAGCGCAGCACCGTCAGCTCGATGCCCTTATGATTCAGCGCTGTGCGCCAGGCCTCCAGCTCGCCGGGGCCCGGGCAGGGACAGCGGAACAAACTGGCCGTCTTGAGGTTGGCCAAGGTGGGGGCACAGTGGGTGATGAGACAGGCTTCCAGCATGGGGACCTCCTTTGGAATCATAAATTTTGTGAGAACCGTCCAAAACCGACGGTGAAATATTGTGCGCAATATTGTTAGAAGAAGCTAACCGCGTGAGAAAAAGCAGCGCGGCCACGCCTGCGCTGCCGGGCAAAGGGAAGACCTTCCTCCAGTGCACTTGATCCGGAGCAGGTTGTGTCCGCGGGAGTTAGTTTTTGCTAACAGCATCAGTTTACCATAGGCAACCAAAGACTGTCAAGCGTGCCTGCCCTGCTGCCCTGCCGTAATTATCTGATCCTTTGACCCCGGGCTTGACAAGGGGAATTGTTGCGTGCATAATAATTGCATGTGCAACAATTTTCGCATGCGGAGGGACTGCCATGGAATACCACACCATGCTTTACATCAACACCATTGCCCGGTGTGCAAACCTCTATCACGACGAAGCCTTGCAGAGTGCCGGGCTGAGCTCCTATCAAAGCGCATATATTCCCATCATCTGCACCCATCCCGGCATCACCCAGGACCAGATTGCCCGGCAGCTGCATGTCAACCGCAGCAGTGTGACCCGGCAGCTGACCTCTCTGGAGGAAAACGGTTTTGTCATCCGCCGCCGCAGCACCGATGACCGCCGGGCGGTGGAGGTCTACCCCACCGACAAGGCTCAGGCCGTTTTGCCTGCCGTGCGGGAAGCCCGCCGGAAGTGGCGTTCCCTGCTGCTGGAGGACGTGACCGACGCCGAGCGGGAAGCGCTGGACCATTTGCTGGCACGCCTGGCCGACCGGGCCGTATCTCTGGTCTGAACCCGTCCGGCGGGCATCTCTTCCCGACCTTTTGACTGCAACCTTTCGAGGGGATTTCATGAAACACATTGTCTCCTATCTGGCGCCATACCGTGCAAGCATCGCGTTGGAAATGGTCATCAAGATTCTGGGCACCCTGGCCGAGCTGCTGCTGCCCTGGATGCTGCAGGTCATTCTGGACGATCTTGTGCCCGAAAAGCGGCTGAACGCCATTCTGCTGTGGGGCGGCGGCATGGTGGTCTGCGCGGCGGCGGGCCTGGTCTTCAACATCATTGCCAACCGTATGTCCACCGGGATTTCCCGGCAGGTCACCCGCCAGATCCGGTTTGATCTCTTCCGCCGGGTGCTGCGGCTTTCCGGCGCCCAGGTGGACGAATTCACCACACCCTCCCTCATCTCCCGCCTGACCTCAGACACCTATCATGTGCACGAGATGATCGACCGTATGCAGCGGATGGCGGTTCGCGCCCCCATTATGCTGCTGGGCGGCGTGGCCATGACGCTGTTTCTCGACCCGGTGCTTGCCTGCGTGCTGGTGCTGCCCCTGCCGCTGATGGTGGCGGGTGTATGGGCATTGTCCCGCCAGGGCATTCGGCTGTACACCGCCACCCAGACCGCCGTGGACGGCATGGTCCGCCGTGCCCAGGAAAGCATGGCGGGTATCCGGGTCATTCAGGCCCTGTCCAAAATCGACTACGAAACCGGCCGTTTTGACCAGGCAAACCGGGAGACCGCTCAGCGGGAATACCGGGCCGGGCTGTTGATGAACGCCACCAATCCCCTCATCAACGCCATCCTCAACGCAGGACTCACCGGCGTTGTGGTGGTGGGTGCCCTGCGGGTCAACGCAGGCGCCAGCCAGCCGGGGGCCATCATTGCCTTTCTGAGCTATTTCACCATGATCCTCAACGCCCTGATGATGGTCTCCCGCATTTTTGTCATGCTGTCCAAGGGCATTGCCAGCGGACGCCGGGTGGCGGAGGTGCTGCAGGCTCCCGACGACATGCTGGTAAGCCCCATCCCCGCCAGCCCCGACCATGCACACATTGCCTTTGAAGGGGTCAGCTTTTCCTACGGCAAGGCGGAAAAAGATCTGTACAACATCAGCTTTTCTCTGCAGGCAGGGCAGACTCTGGGCATCATCGGTCCCACCGGCTGCGGCAAGTCCACCCTGCTGCGCCTGCTGCTGCGGGCCTACGACCCGGACGCCGGGCGTATTCTGATCCATGGCCGGAACCTGCTCAGCATTCCCTCCCAGGAACTGCACAAAATGTTCGGCGTCGTCTTTCAGAACGACTTTCTCTTTGACGGCACCCTGACGGACAACATCGACTTTGGCCGGGACCTGGAACGGGATGCCCTTTGCCGGGCTGCCCAAAATGCCCAGGCCGAGTTTATCAGTACCCGCCCCGGCGGGCTGGACGGCCGCATCGCAGCCCGTGGAGCCGACCTTTCGGGCGGACAGAAACAGAGAGTGCTGCTTGCCCGGGCCATGGCAGGCAGCCCTGAAATTCTCATTCTGGACGACAGTTCCTCGGCTCTGGACTACAAGACCGACGCCGCCCTGCGCCGGGCGCTGGCCCATGAATTCAGCGGTGTGACCAAGGTCATTGTGGCCCAGCGGGTCAGCGCCATCCGCCATGCCGACTGCATCCTGGTGCTGGACGAGGGCAGCGTCATCGGTCAGGGCCGTCACGAGGAACTGATGCAGAGCTGCCCGGCTTACCGTGCCATTGCCGAGGCTCAGATGGGGGAGGTGGATTGACATGCGGGAAAGCAAAGGTTTGGGAGGACCGGCGGGAAACGACGGCAAGTCTTTCGAGCGGCCCAAACAGAGTGCGGGCGTCATTCTCAAACGGCTGTGGACCTATCTGGCCGGGTGCCGGCGTCTGGTGGCACTGGCCATCGTCATCAGCATTGCCAGCAATCTGCTGGCCCTGGTGGGACCCAAGCTCAGCGGCTACGCTGTGGACGCCCTGCGCCCCGGACAGGGACAGGTGGACTTTGAGGCGGTATTCTTCTATGCCAAATGGATGCTGGTCGCCTATCTGGTGTCGGCTGCCCTGAGCTATCTGCTGGCCACTCTCATGGTGCGCATCGCCCGGGACGTGGTCTACCGGCTGCGGCGGGATGTGTTTGAACATCTCATGAAGCTGCCCGTCCGCTTTTATGACAGCCATGCCATCGGCGACGCCCTGAGCGTATTGTCCTACGATATCGATACCATCAGCACCATGCTGTCCACCGACCTTATTCAGATGATGACCAACCTGCTGACGGTGGCAGGGTCCTTCATCATGATGCTGACCATCTCTCCCCTGCTGTTTCTGCCCTTTCTCGTCACCATTCCGGCCTCCATTCTCTTTACCCGCTACCGGGCACGGAAGGTCCGTCCCCTTTACCGGGACCGCTCGGCGGCCCTGGGCGCCCTGAACGGCTACGCCGAGGAGATGACCGGAGGGCTGGAAACCATCCGCGCCTATGGCCGGGGCAATGTCTTTCTCCACCGCTTCGATGCCAAAAACGCCCAGGCCTGCGAGGCCAACTACCGCGCCGACTGCTTTGCCAGCATGACGGGGCCCTCGGTGGGATTCATCAACAACCTGTCTCTGGCACTGGTCAGCACCCTGGGCGCCGTGCTGTATATGGCGGGTTGGATCTCCCTGGGCAGTGTATCCTCCTTTGTGCTCTACTCCCGCAAATTTTCAGGCCCCATCAACGAGTTTGCCAATCTGTTCAGCGAATTGCAGTCCACCCTGGCGGCGGCGGAGCGGGTCTTTACCCTGCTGGATGAGCCGGAGGAAGCCCCCGACGCCCCTGACGCCCAGGTGCTGGCCCCCGCCTCCGTCCGGGGCGAGGTCGTCCTGACCGGCATCGACTTCGGCTATTCCCCCGACGCTCCGGTGCTGCAGGGCCTGAATCTGCGGGCAAAGCCCGGCCAGACCATTGCCATTGTGGGCCCCACCGGTGCGGGCAAGACCACCATCATCAACCTGCTCATGCGGTTCTACGATCCCCTCCGCGGCAGCATCACGGTGGACGGACACGACATCCGGCATCTGACCCGAGCCAGCCTGCGGCTGGCCTACTCCATGGTTTTGCAGGACACCTGGCTGTTCACCGGCACCATCTATGAAAATCTGGCCTACGGCAAGCCGGGCGTCACCCGGCAGGAGGTCATGAACGCCGCCCGGGCCGCCCACATTCACCGGTTTATTCTGTCCCTGCCCCAGGGCTATGACACGGTATTGCAGGACGGCGGCGCCAACATCTCCAAGGGCCAGCGCCAGCTTTTGACCATCGCCCGGGCCATGCTGCTGGACGCCCCCATGCTGATTCTGGACGAGGCCACCTCCAATGTGGACACCGGTACCGAGCAGCAGATCCAGAAAGCCATGCTCACCCTGATGCAGGGCCGCACCTGCTTTGTCATTGCCCACCGCCTGTCCACCATCCAGAACGCCGACCAGATCCTGCTTTTGCAGAACGGTCGTGTGGCCGAACAGGGCACCCACCAAGAACTGCTGGCCAAAGGCGGCGCTTACTGCGCTCTCTACCGTGCCCAGTTTGAAGATTCCAATGCCGGGTAAAGCCCTCCCGCGCCCCCATACAAAAACCCGCCCCGTCAGGCGAGAAAAGCCTGGCGGGGCGGGTTTTGTTTCTTTGTGTGTGGCAGTGCCCTGTCAGGACACTTTTTTGCCGCAGCGGCGGCAGAATGCATAGTCAGCCTGCAGCGGCGCGCCGCAGTAGGGGCAGAAGCCGCCCTCCGGGGCGGAGGCCTGGCCCTCATGGGGCGCGGAGCGGGAGGACGTATCCCGGTACAGGTCCTCCCGGTGGGCGTTGCGGGGGTCAAAGGGGTCCGGTTCCTCCCCGTCCTCGGTGATGTCGTACTCCGAGTAGCGGTTTTTGCCGAAAGCGTTCTGCGCCGAATACGCGGTGCGGATGACGCCCAGAACGATAAAAGCCACACCAAACAGGGGGAAAATCAGGCCCACAATGCCCGCTCCCTGAGTGATGGAGGCGGCCAGGATGGTCCAGAACACGCCGAATCCAATGCCGAAGATGCCAAAAACCACTTCCATGGCGGATGAACCGCGGCCCGGCTTGATGCTTTTCATAATTGTACGCCTCCCTGTGCTTTTTTGTGGGGTCCTGTCGTTTTTCTGATAATAGCATATTGCCGATTCCATTGCAAGCAGATGTGTGCGCCACAGGCATACACTTGACTTTATCAAAGAAACATGATACGCTATGTTTCGACGCGCCGCTGCCCGCCGGGAATCTGGGAGCGGTGCAGACCATTCCCGCTGCGGTGCGGGAAGGTCAGCAAAACAGAAAGTGAGTGGGAAGAATGGAACAATTTACGCAGCTGGTCAGCACTGCCAGCGATTTTTTGTGGAACAACATTCTGCTGTTTCTTTTGTGCGGCACCGGCATTTACTTTACCATCCGGCTGGGCTTTGTACAGATCTTCAAGTTCGGCAGCGGCATGCGGGGCATGTTCAGTGAGTTCAGCCTTCACGGCAAGGCGGCAGGCAAGGACGGCATGAGCTCCTTCCAGGCGCTGACCACCGCTGTGGCCGCCCAGGTGGGCACCGGCAACATCACCGGCTGCGCCACCGCCCTGGCGGGCGGCGGCCCGGGCGCCATCTTCTGGATGTGGATGTCCGCCTTCTTCGGCATGGCCACCATCTACGCCGAGGCCATTCTGGCCCAGACCTTCAAGACCACGGTGGACGGCCAGGTCACCGGCGGCCCCGCCTACTACATCCGCGCCGCCTTCAAGGGCAGGTTCGGCAAGTTCCTGGCCGGGTTCTTCTCGGTGGCCATTGTGCTGGCTCTGGGCTTTATGGGCAACATGGTCCAGTCCAACTCCATCAGCGATGCCTTCCACAATGCCTTCGGCGTCAACAAGCTGGCCGTGGGCGTGGTGGTGGCCATCATCGCCGCCTTCATCTTCCTGGGCGGCGTCAAGCGCCTGGCTTCCGTCACTGAAAAGCTGGTTCCCTTCATGGCGGTCTTTTACATTGTGGGCTGCCTGATCATTCTGGTCATGCGCTGGCAGCTCATCCCCAACGCCTTCGCCCAGATCTTTGTGCTGGCCTTTGAGCCTCAGGCCATCGCCGGCGGCATCGCAGGCGTCACCGTCCGGGAGGCCATGCGCTACGGCGTTGCCCGCGGCCTCTTCTCCAACGAGGCCGGTATGGGCTCCACCCCCCACGCCCATGCTCTTGCCAAGGTGGAACACCCCCAGGACCAGGGCGTCATCGCCATGATCGGCGTCTTCTTCGACACCTTCGTCATCCTGACCCTCACCGCCCTGGTGGTCATCACCTCGGGGCTCATCCCCACCGGCCTGCAGGGCACTGCCCTGACCCAGGGGGCTTTCAACCAGTCCTTCGGCGCCTTCGGCGATGTGTTCATCGCCATCTGCATGCTGTTCTTCGCCTTCTCCACCATTATCGGCTGGTACTTCTTCGGCGAAGTCAACTTCAAAGCCCTCTTCGGCAAAAAGATGCTGCCGGTGTACAGCGTTATCGTCGTCATCTTTGTGCTGGTGGGCTCCGCCCTCAAGGTGGATCTGGTGTGGGAGCTGTCCGACTTCTTCAACGGCCTGATGGTCATTCCCAACCTCATCGGCCTGCTGGCCCTGTCGGGTCTGGTGGTCCGCATCCACAAAAACAAGTAACGCCTTTTTTCGCAGCGCAAAAACCGCAGAGCCGGACCGGCTCTGCGGTTTTTGTTTTCTGTCAATTACTGGGTCAGGAATTCCCGGATCTCGGCCTCCACTGCCCGGACCTCCTCCCGGAAGGCCTTGGAGGACACCCGCAGGGCGCCGTTGCCCAGAATGATGAGCTGCTCGGCGCCGTCGGAGGTGACCACCCGGGTACGGTACTGCTTGGCGATCTCGTGGGTGGCCTTTTCAATGTACATGTCGGCGGTCTCCGCCTCCTTGGTGTAGACCACGTAGAGGTTGTGGTATTGTTCCACCTCACGGCCGCCGCCCTTAACCTTGTAGGCATCGAACACCAGAATGGGCACGCATTTGCGGTAGCCCGCATAGTTGCAGAGGATATCCATGAGTTTGCGGCGGGCAGCGTCCAGATTGTCGGCAGCCAGGGCTTTGAGTTCATCCCAGGCAAAAATCACGTTGTAGCCGTCCACCAGAAGGTGCTCGGGGCCTTCGGGGCGGGGCGCGGCGGGCGTTCGTGGTGCCGCCGGAGCGGGAGGCTGCTTTTTCACCGGGCGCATGGCCTGGCGGGCATCCCGGCGGATGGGTCCGTAGGTGCGCTCAAAGATGGCCATGAGTTCCTTGTCCTCGGCCAGAGTGCCCCGGTAGGCTGCCGCCCGGGCGGCCCGGGCGCTGCGGTCCCCCTCCCGGGCCATGCTCTGGGCCATGCGGGTATCCCGGTCCAGCACGCTGGGCAGGTGCATATGACTGGGGACCTCGTCCCAGTGGACGTTGTACCCCGCCCCGTGGGAGCAGAACACCGAGTCGGCGGTATTGTCGGTATCGGCGTCGGCATCGTAGCCTGCCGCTTCAATGACCTCCTGGGCGTTGTGGCAGGGGGCGTAGCCGCAGGGCAGGCAGGTCAGCTGGCCCCGGCCCCGGGTATAGGCCGCCACCTCCCGGGCGTAGCCCCTCAGCTCCGACACCGGCGCCTTGCCGGAAAGCACCGCCGTCTCCCCCTCCGAGAGGGGCGCCTCAAACTGGGCGCAGAGGCGGGGCATATCGGCCAGAGCCCGGCCCACGTTCTCCTGGGGCAGGCGAAGTTTGAACTCGTACCAGGGTTCCAGCAGCACGCAGCTCCCCGCCGCCTGGGCGGTGCGCAGACCCTGCCGCACCGCCCGGTAGGTGGCCTGGCGGAAGTCCCCGCCCTCGGTGTGTTTGGGGTGAGCACGACCGGATGCCAGGGTGATATGCACATCGGTGAGAGGCGCACCGGTCAGGGGGCCCAGATGGGTCTTTTCCGCCAGATGGGTGAGGATCAGCCGCTGCCAGTTGAGGGCCAGGGCATCCTCCCGGCAGGAAGAATCCAGCCGGACGCCGCTGCCCGGCTCGCCGGGTTCCAGCAGAAGGTGTACCTCGGCATAGTGGCGCAGGGGCTCATAGTGGCCCACCCCCTCCACCCGGGTGTTGATGGTCTCTTTATACAGGATGCCGCCCTCGTCGAAGGTGACTTCCAGCCCGAAGCGGCGTTTCAGCAGGCTCTGCAGAATTTCCATCTGCACCTCGCCCATGAGCTGGAGATGGACCTCTCCCAGCCGTTCGTCCCACACCACGTGGAGGAGGGGGTCCTCCTGTTCCAGTTCCCGCAGCTGGCGCAGGGCGGTGTGAACATCACAGCTTTCGGGCAGGTGGACCCGGTAGCGCAGCACCGGCTCCAGAGCGGGGGCTGCAGCGTCGGGCTCAAAGCCCAGCCCCTCCCCGGGGTAGGTGTCGGCCAGGCCGGTGACGGCACAGACCGCCCCCGGCAGCGCCTTGCCGATGGGCTGGAACTTGGCCCCTGAGTAGAGCCGCAGCTGGTCCGCCTTGCCCTGCCAGGGGGTGCGGGCGTCGGGGCGGGAGGAGAGCTCCGCCTTGACGTTGAGTTCGCCCCCCGTCACCTTCAGCCAGGTCAGGCGGGAGCCGGTGTCATCCCGGGTGATCTTGAAGATGCGGGCGCCGAATTCCGCCGGTGCCTCCGGCTGCCGGGTGAGGGTATCCAGGGCGTCGGTAAGGGCGTCCACCCCCTCCAGGCGCAGGGCAGCGCCGAAATAACAGGGAAAGACCTCCCGCCGGGCGATGGCCGCGGCCAGCTGGTCTTTGGTGGGCGTTTTGCCCGCCGTGACCGTCTCCAGCAGTTCTTCATTGCAGAGGGCCAGATCGTCGGCGCAGGCGGGGTCGGTGAGATCGACGCAGCCGTCCCCGAAGCGGCGGCGCAGCTCGGCCAGGCGCAGAGCCCGGTCGGCCCCCGCCAGGTCCATCTTGTTCACAAAAACGAACACCGGCACCCGGTAGCGTTCCAACAGCCGCCAGAGCGTCTCGGTGTGGCTCTGGATGCCGTCGGTGCCGCTGATGACCAGAATGGCATAGTCCATGACCTGCAAAGCCCGCTCGGCCTCGGCGGAAAAGTCCACGTGGCCGGGGGTGTCCAGCAGGGTGATCTCGGTATCCGGCAGGCGCAGCACCGCCTGCTTGGCAAAAATGGTGATGCCCCGGGCCCGCTCCAAAGCATCGGTGTCCAAAAAGGCGTCCCGGTGGTCCACCCGTCCCAGCTTGCGCAGCGCCCCCGCGTGGTAGAGCATCGCCTCGCTCAGCGTCGTCTTGCCCGAGTCCACGTGGGCCAATATGCCGATGACCAGCCTTTTCATAGTTCTGTTCCTTCCCCTGTTTTATCGTATTTTTTTATTATAGCGCACGGGGCGGCGGGTTGTACAGCGCGGTGCCGGGGGGTCCAATATTCCTCCCTGGCCGCCCGGGCTCTTTTTTTGCCGCCCCGCTGTAATTTTTCGGTTTTGGTGTCGCCAAACAGAACAGTATGTGCTATAATAAAATGAATTTGTCTGCGCCGGGGCTTTCCCGGACGAAAAAATGCCTGGAGGTTTTCAATCATGCAGGACACGCAGCAAAGCCCACGGCGGCAAACCCTTGCCCGATTCCGCAAGTATGAGCCCCTGATCCGGGAGCTCGTCACCCGGGATCTCAAGGTCAAATACCGCCGCAGCTTCCTCGGCTACGTCTGGAGCATTCTCAATCCGCTGCTCATGATGGCGCTGCAGACCATCATCTTCAGCTATATGTTCAGCAGCAACATTCCCAACTATCCCCTCTACCTCATCTGCGGCAACACCCTCTTCACTTTCTTCAACGAGAGCGCCAACATGGGTATGGCGTCGGTGCTGGGCAATTCATCGCTCATCAAAAAAGTCTACATTCCCAAATATATTTTCCCCCTCAGCCGTGTGGCTTCCAGCTTTGTGACCATGGTGTTCAGTCTGGCGGCGGTTTTGCTGGTCATGCTCTTCACCCGCGCCACCCTTTACCCCACCCTGCTTCTGTTCTGGGTGCCGCTGATCTTTGAGTTCTTCTTCTGCTGCGGCATCGCCCTGCTGCTGTCGGCCCTGGCGGTCTATTTCCGGGATATCCAGTACCTGTTCGGCATCCTGACCATGGCCTGGATGTATGCCACCCCCATCTTCTACCCCATCGAACAGCTGCCCCCCTTTGCCCAGAACCTGATGAAGTTCAACCCCATGTATCACTATATCAACCTGTTCCGCAACCTGGTCATCTACGGCAACATTCCCGGCCCCAACACCTGGATCGCCTGCATCGTCAGCAGTGTGGTCATGCTGGTGCTGGGCCTGTGGGTGTTCCGCAAACTGCAGCGGAACTTCATCCTGTATATCTGAGGAGGCGCCACCATGGCGAATATCATTACCGTCGACCATGTGTCGATGCGCTTCAATCTGGCGCAGGAGAAAACCGAGACTCTCAAGGAATACGCCGTCAAACTGCTGCGCGGCCAGCTGATGTTCAACGAGTTCTACGCCCTCAAGGACGTGAGCTTTCAGGTGGAGCGGGGCGAGTCGGTGGCACTCATCGGCCGCAACGGCAGCGGCAAGAGCACCATGCTCAAGGTAATTGCCGGTGTCATGTACCCCAGCCAGGGCAGCGTCCGGGTCAACGGGGAGATTGCCCCCATGATCGAGCTGGGCGCCGGCTTCGACATGGAGCTCACCGCCCGGGAGAACATTTTCCTCAACGGTGCGGTGCTGGGCCACGACCGGGCCTACATGCAGGAGCATTTTGATTCCATTATCGACTTTGCCGAGCTCAAGGACTTTGTGGATGTGCCGGTGAAGAACTACTCCTCCGGCATGCTGGCCCGCCTGGGCTTTGCCGTGGCCACCGAGGTCAAGGCCGACCTGCTGGTGGTGGACGAGGTGCTGGGCGTGGGCGACTTCATGTTCCAGCAGAAATGCCAGAAACGTCTGGCGGACATGCTGGCGGGGGACACCACCCTGCTGTTTGTCTCCCACAATTCCCAGCAGGTGCGGGAGCTCTGCAGCCGGGCCATCTGGCTGCACCACGGCGTGGTGCGGGGGGATGGTCCCGCCGACGAGGTCTGCACCGCCTACGAGACCGCCATGCAGCGGGGCGAAGTCTGATCTGCCCCCTTCCACACCATACGGGGAAAGGAGTTTTGGTCCGGGCAGGGCCGTTTGTGACACGAGAATGAAAAGAATCGCCGTGGATGCCTACCTCAACTCCAACCTGGGGGATGATCTGTTCCTGACCATCCTCTGCCGCCGGTATCCCCGCCTGCACTTTTTTGTGCGCAGCGGTGCTGCCGCCCTTCCCATCGTTCAAAGCCTGGACAATCTCCATCTGCTGCGAAACGACGGGTTCACCCTGTCCGGGCTGTTGTATCGCGGGGTCAATTTTCTCCGCAAACGGCTGCGGGGGACCCGCTCCGACTGGTATGTGGAGCGCTGCGATGCCCGGCTGCTGATTTCCGGGTCCTGCTTCATGGAGCAGGCCGGGCCGGAGATGATTGCCTGGCACGACTTTTTTCTCCGGGAACCTTCCTATGTGATGGGCTGCAATTTCGGTCCCTATCATTCTGACGAGTATCTGGAGACCTACCGGCAGATTCTGGCCCGGCCGAGAGTGGTGTGCTTCCGGGACCGCTTTTCCTATGCCCTGTTCCGGCAGCTGCCCAACGCCGCCTGTGCCCCCGACATCGTGTTTGCCTACCCCAGGCAAGAGCGCACCGACCCGCCGGAGAAAGGCTATCTGCTGCTCTGCCCCGCCCCTCTTTCCAAGGACGGCCGGTCCGACCTTGCCCCCTGGGAGGAGCGGTATCTTGCCCTCCACCGGGAAGTTGTCCGGCAAACGCTGGCCGGGGGGCGTTCGGTGGTGCTCCTCAGTTTCTGCGAGGAGCAGGACCGCCCGGTGGCCGAGGCCATCTGCGCCGGGCTGGAGGATTCCTCCCGGGTGCGGCTGGTGGACTATCCCCGCCTGTCGGTCCGGGAGGCTGCGGGCTATCTGGCGGGAGCGGACGCCGTGCTGGCCACCCGGTATCACGCCATGATTCTGGCCCTGCTGTACGAGCGGCCGGTGTTTGCCCTCTGTTACAGCGACAAGCTCACCCACGTGATCGAGGATCTGGACTGCGGCATCCCCCACTGCACGCCGCAGCAGCTGGATCACCTCACCGCCCGGCAGGTGCTGGATGCTTTGAGTCATCCTCTCCCGGCGGCGGCCCTGGAAACGATCCGCCGGGCTGCCGCCGACGCAGAGCAGCACTTTGCCGCCTTTGACCGCGATTTTGGACCGCCTGCCCCGGCGCAGGTGTCCGGACAGAACTGATATGAAATTTGAACGCACACAAAACGCAACCAAAAACATCATTGCCGGGGTAAGCCTCAAGCTGTACCAGATCATTGTGCCGTTTTTGATGCGCACCGTCATGATCTATACCCTGGGCATCCAGTATCTCGGCCTGAATACCCTGTTTTCCTCGGTACTGCAGGTGCTCAATCTGGCCGAGCTGGGCGTGGGCAGCGCCATGGTCTACAGCATGTACCGCCCCATCGTTGAAAATGACCGGAAAAAGATCTGTGCCCTTCTGCAGCTGTACCACCTGTACTACCGCATCATCGGGTGCGCCATTCTGGCGATCGGGCTGGCGATCCTGCCTTTTATCCCCAATCTGGTCAAGGGGGATGTGCCCGACGGCATCAACCTCTATGTGCTCTACCTGCTCAACCTGCTGGCCACGGTGTGCACCTATCTGCTCTATGCCTACAAGAGCTCGCTGTTCATGGCCCACCAGCGCAACGATGTCATCAGCAAGGTGACCTTTGCCGTCAACACGGTGCAGTATCTGGTCCAGGCCGCCCTGCTGCTCCTCTTCAAGAACTACTACGCCTATCTCATCGTCTCGCTGGTCTGCGGCATCGCCGTCAACCTGGTGGTGGCTTTGTGCGCCTCCAAAACCTATCCCTTCTACCGCCCTGAGGGACGCCTCCCCTCCGATGAGATCCGTGCCATCAACCGCAAGGTCCGGGACCTGTTCACTTCCAAAGTGGGGTCGGTCATTGTGGATTCGGCGGACACCATCGTCATCTCCGCCTTTCTGGGGCTGACGGTGCTGGCCGTCTATCAAAATTATTTCTACATCCTTTCTTCCATCGCCGGCTTCATCGCCATCATCTTTTCTTCCTGCTCGGCGGGCATCGGCAACAGCCTCATCGTGGAGACTGAGGCCAAAAACTTCCATGACCTGAAGAAATTCACCTTCATCATCATGTGGATCTCCGGCTTCTGCACCGCGGCCATGCTCTGTCTCTACCAGCCCTTCATGGAAATCTGGGTCGGCAGCGAGTACTGCCTCGACTACAGCATTGTGATCTGTCTGGGCGTCTACTTCTATGTGCTGGAGATCAACCGCCTGCTCAACATCTATAAGGATGCCGCCGGCCTCTGGCACGAGGACCGCTGGCGCCCCCTGGTCACCGCCCTGTCCAATCTGGCCATGAACCTGCTGACGGTACAGTTCTGGGGGCTGTACGGCGTGATTCTCTCCACCGTGCTGTCCACCCTCTTCATCGGCATGCCCTGGCTTCTGCACAACATCTTTACCACTCTGTTCGACCGCAAACGTCTGTCCGGTTATCTCCGCACCCTGGCTGGATACACCGTCGTTACGGCGGCCATCTGCATCGTGACCTGCCTTGTGTGCAGCATTCCTCACTGGTCGGCATGGCCCACCTTCTTCTTCCGGGCCGGAGTCTGCGTGGTCCTGCCCAACCTGCTGTATCTTGTGATCTTTGCCCGCTCCCCTGAATTTGCGGACAGCCTGCTGCTGGCCGACAAAATTACCAAAGGCCGTATTCCTCCGCTGGCGGAGTTTGCCCGCAAGGCCTCCGGGGACGGACAGTGACCATCCCCGGGAGGCTGAAACCTTCCCCATACCAAAAACAGCCCTCTGACGGTTCCATCCGTCAGGGGGCTGTCTGATTTTCGGTTTTGGCGGCAGGTCAGATGCGTTTCAGCAGTATGAGAAGCAGCTGCCACAGCTCATGGCGCAGCAGAAATGCCGCCAGCTTTCCGCGCAGGCCGATCCCCGCCGGCGGATTCAAAATACTGCTGTGGGCCAGCGGTTCGGCCAGCATGCCGCGGGTATATTTCAGCTGCGTCTTTCTGTCCGGGGCATAACCGGCGATATAGCGCAAAATAGCCAGCACCTTGCCGTGCTGCCATCTTTGAAAGGCTTCCTCCTCTGCCGGGTCCAGACTGTCCGGGCCGTGGGGGTGAAACAGATCGTACTGGATCTTCATGAGAGGGACTTCATCCTCGCAGACCCCGGTGTAAAAGCGGTGCATGGCCGAGCCGTCCGTCTGCCGGTAGTGGTACAGCACCTTGCCGCACAGCGCGATCTCTTTGCAATGTTCCAGATACGCCGCCACAAAGCAGGCATCCTCCCCCCGGCGCATCTGCTCGGGAAAGATTGCCCCCGACCGGCGCACCAGATCGGTGACGTACAGCTTGTTGTAGACCCAGTTGGTATACAGGTTGGCCGCATATTTTGACGGAGTTGTGCGCAGCTGCATGGCAGAGATCCGCGCTTCTTCCGGGCAGAGGATCTCATCCGCATCCACTCCGCAGACAGCCAGGTCGGATTGCCGCATTGCCTCCAGCAGGCAGCTGAGGTAATCGGGCTCGATCCAGTCATCCGCGTCCACAAAGGTGAGATATTCGCCCTTGGCTGCCCGGATGCCCGCATTGCGCGCTGCGGAAACGCCGCCGTTCTCCTGATGGATGACTCTTACGCGGGCATCCGTCGCTGCGATGGCATCGCACAAGGCCGGACAGCCGTCCGGGCTGCCGTCATCCACAAGAAGCAGCTCAAAATCCCGAAAGGTCTGTGCCAGGATACTGGCTGTGCAGATCCGGAGATAGGGCTCCACACAATAGACCGGGACGATCACTGTGATCACGGTGTTTTCTTTCCTTTCAGCAGTTTTTTCAAAAGGGTCTGGACTTTTTTTCTGAGCTGATAATCCACCGCATGTACCAGGGGATACCACGTTTTCCCAAACAGCTGGTACAGCCTGCGGTCCCTCCGCTCTCCCCGGCTCAAACACACCGGCTCCTCGGCCAGCGGGCATTGCGCCCATGGACTCTGTGCATATATCTGCTGCCAGAGTTTGCCGTCCGGGTCTGTGGAATTCCGATACCACGGGCGCACGATCAGCCTGCAGCTGTTGTAGTGGACAATGACCTTTTCGGTCTCGCACAAATGTACTTCCGCAGCGGAAAAGGCTGTCATCTTCCTATCCTCCAGAAGAAGGCGAAGTCCCCCCAGATACAGTACACGGAACCAGGTGCTGCAGTTATATTTCAGCGGCAAAAACCGAATCTGATTCAAAAACATCAGATTGAGAACATCCTGGTCTGCCATTTCATACACTTTGCCCGGCTGCATCAGGTCTGTGATCCAGTTTCTCGGACCGGAATTTCTCCATGCATCCAGATCAAACAGGATCATGCCCGCGTTGACATACCGCGCCTGTTTTTGCAGCCCCAAATTTGCCTTGTACTGTGCATTGACACAGTCCTCCACCGCGGCAATGATATTGCCGTCCAGGTCGATATGATACAGTTCCGACAAATCCCCGGCCGCCAAGGTGTCGCCGTCCAGGTACAAAACCCGGTCCACTTCCGGCGGCAGCAGTTCCGGCAGAAACAGCCGCGCCCAAGTCACATGGGACGGAAAATCTCCCCAGGCCTTTTGCCCGATGGCGCGGATCTGCTGCATCTGCCGGTCAATATCAATAAAACCAATCTGCGCGCCGCCGCGGTCTGCGATCCGCTGCAGGGTATCCCGATTTTCCGGGGTGATGCCGCCGTCCAGAACAAAAAAGCAGATGGGCCGTTCCCGTGTCGACTGCAGCACCGACAGCATACTGACTCCCGTCAGCATGCTGAAGTTATTATCAGCTGCATAGCATACATACATTGCGTTTCCTCCGGTTTCGGGAATCTGGTCCCGTAATATTCTGAAGTACTTTTCTGCACACAGTCTGATACCGACCGCAAAACTGGTTTATTTATTATACCATTTTTATTTTGTCCTAACAACAGAGAAACGCGGCTGTATCCCGTTCATAGTACGAAACACAGCCGCGCTTTTCTCCATAGAAATCAACTTTTTCAGCTGAACATGACCACGTCCTGCACCGGTGCCTTGGCGGGCTCCACAGACAGGGCGGTGAGCACCGGGCCGGTGGCGTCGGGGGTCTGGCCCTTATAGATGGGGTGGAACTTGACGTTGACCTTGGCGGTCACGGTGATCCAGTCCCGCTGCTTCAGCGCCTTGTAGGCGTCATACCGGCAGGGGAAGCCGACGAACTGGATATCCTGCACGCAGCAGGTCATGGCGAACCGGCCGGGGACAAAGCTGTTCTTGCCCGCCCGGGAAGTCTGGCAGACCTGGGCCAAAAACTTCACCGTCTTGCCGTCATACTTCTGCATGTCGTCCATGCAGTCCATATACCAGACGCCGAAGCATTCTTCCGGGATGTCGATGACCGGGGCGTTGACATCGAAGGGCAGCGGGTCGGGGATGTCGTCGTAGGCCACCGAGCCGTTGGCGAACTCGTAGGCAATGTCGCAGCGGCGGCTGGCCTGACGCACCAGCTTGTGGATGAGCTGGCGGCTCTCGTCGTCGTTGACCTGCTCGGCACGGTTGACCACCAGCAGCTCGCTGACCCGCAGCTTGTCCAGCAGCAGCGAGCGCATGGCGTTGTCGCCGGCGTAGGTCTTGATGGTGGTGCCGTCCGCCGTGGCCAGGCACTGATAGATCAGCCAGTTGTCCGGCATGGCATCCACCAGGTCCTGGATCAGCCACATACCGTTGTATTCCACGACCACACGGCCGCAGCCGCTCTGGGCGGCCAGTTTTTCCAGATTCTCGCGGGTGAGTTCGCTCTTGTCCTCCAGCGTGGCCACCGTCACGCCGCCGAAGCCGAACTTGTCGGAGTCATACTCCTCCTCGCCTTCCTCGCAGACCAGCAGCAGCGTCTTGTCCCCCGAGTCAAATTGGGGGTCCTCCATGGTTTCCTGGATAAAGCGGGTCTTGCCGCTTTCCAGCATGCCTACAAACAGGTATACCGGGATTTGTTTTGCCGCCATAGCAGCCTCCTGTATCTTTTCTGTGTGATTCCATCAGACACCGAACAGCTGAGCCACGGCGTCCTCCTTCAGTTCGGAGCCGATGACGCACAGCTTGCCGGTGACATCCGGGGTGGTCTGGCGGATCTCGTGCTCGCCGGGGACCATGTCGAACTCATACCAGGTATTGCCACCGTCCACAATGCCCTTGGCGCGCAGGATCTGACCGTACTCGCCGCTGTCCAGGGCGGTGAGGGCATTTTCCAGGTCCTCGCGGGTGAAGCGACGGGCCGTCTCCCGGCCCCAGCTGGTGAACACTTCGTCGGCGTCGTGGTCGTGATGATGGTGGCCGCAGCTGCAGACGCCGTGCTCATCGTAGTGATGCTCATGATGATGCTCGTGCTCCTCATGATCGTGGTCATGGTGGCAGCACTCGTGATCATGGTCGTCGTGGTCATGATGGCAGTGGTCGTGCTCGTCGTGGTCCTCGTGATCATGGTCTTCATGGTCATGATCGTGGTGGCAGCAGCACTCCTCGCCGTCATGGTCGTGGTGATGGTGATGATGGTGGTGCTCCTCCTCACCGGCATGGGCCTGGTTGGAGGCAGCGGCCTCGGCCAGCAGCTCGGCCACCAGGTCGCGCTTGCCGTCCATGACGGCCACGATCTGCTTGCCGTTGAGGGCCATCCAGTCGGTGGTGACGATGGTGGCGGTGGGGTTCTTCTCCTGCAGCATGGCCACGGCAGCGGCGATCTTGTCCTGGGATGCCTTGCCGGTGCGGCTGAGGATCAGGCAGGAAGCGTGGCTGACCTGATCGTTGTAGAACTCGCCGAAGTTCTTCATATACAGCTTGACCTTGTTGACATCGGCCACAGTGACAAAGCTGTTGAGCTCCACGGGCAGGGTCTCGGCCACGCCCTCCACGGCGCGAGTGACATCGGACAGCTTGCCCACACCGGAAGGCTCAATGAGGATGCGGTCGGGATGGTAGGTCTCCACCACCTTCTTGAGGGCCTCCCGGAAGTCGCCCACCAGGGAGCAGCAGATGCAGCCGGAGTTGAGCTCGTTGACCTGAATGCCCGCCTCCCGCATGAAGCCGCCGTCGATGCCGATCTCACCGAACTCGTTCTCGATGAGGACCAGCTTCTCGCCGCCGAAGGCCTCCTGGATCAGCTTCTTGATGAGGGTCGTCTTGCCGGCGCCCAGAAAGCCGGAGAAAATATCAATTTTGGTTTTGGTCTGTGCCATGGTTGTCTACCTCTATTTCTCAACGTTGGGGATGCTTCCCCGTGGATTAGCAATCTTGGTTTTGAACTGCTAATACCATTATAACAAAGTCGTCAAGGGGGTCCGGGGGGCTTTTTCGGGCGTATTTTTGAACTTTTTGCAAAATTTTTCCCGGCCCGCGCGTATGAGATAATATACTGTTTGCAGAAATTCCCGCCCCGCCTTTTGCAGCGGGACAGCCGGAAAGGAGCCGACCGCCGTGTACCGTATCTTTGTTGTGGAGGACGATCCCGTCATTGCCCGGGAGGTGAGCCGCCATCTCATCGCCTTGGGCTACGAGACCGCCTGTGCCGAACAGTTGCAGGACATTCTGCCCCAGTTCACCGCCTTTGCCCCCCAGCTGGTGCTTCTGGACCTGTCGCTCCCCTACCACAACGGCTATTATTGGTGCCGGCGTCTGCGGGAGGTCTCCGACCTGCCCATCCTCTTTCTCTCCTCGGCGGCGGACAACCTGAACATCGTCACCGCCATGGACCTGGGGGCCGATGACTACATTCCCAAGCCCTTCGACCTGGAAGTATTGGCCGCCAAGGTGCAGGCCATTCTGCGCCGGGCCTACGCCTACGCCAAACCCGCCGATCTGGTGGACTGCGGCGGCGGGGCGGTGCTGGACCTGGGCACCGGCGTGGTGAAAAACGGGGAGCTCTCCGCCGAGCTGACCAAGAACGAGCTGCGCATTTTACAGACGCTGCTGGCCCGCCGGGGACACACCGTCTCCCGGGACACCCTGATGACGGCGCTGTGGGCCACCGACTGTTTTGTAGACGAAAACACCCTCACCGTCAATGTGGGGCGGCTACGCAAAAAGCTGGAGGCCGCCGGGCTGCCGGGGCTGATCCATACCAGAAAAGGGGAGGGTTACTGCATCCCATGAGCCGATTTGCTGCCTATCTGTATACCCAGCGGCGGGCGGTGATCCTGTGGGCGGTGACGGCGGCGGTGACCGGCGCCGTCACCAACCTCTACGGCCTGCCCTTTGAGCCCTTCGGCTACGCCATGGCGCTGTCGGGGGTGGCGGGCATCATCCTGCTGGGGGCGGGCTATCCTGCCTATGCCCGGCGCTGCCGGGACGCTGAACTGGCCGCCGAGACCCCCGGCGCCTGCCCCGACCTTGCCCCGCCCGAGGGCGGCCCCGACGGCCTGGAGGCCGCCTACCAGCAGAGCCTGCGCGCCCTGGCCGACTCCCACGCCCGGCGGGACCACCTGGCCCGGGAGCAGCGGGACGACCTGCTAGACTACTTTACCATGTGGGCCCATCAGGTCAAGACGCCCCTGGCGGCCATGCGGCTGCTGTTGCAGGGGGAGGAAGCCCCGCCTAGGGCGGAGCTGGAGCGGGAGCTCTTTGCCACCGAGGGCTACGTGGGCATGGTGCTGGGCTATCTGCGCCTGGGCAGCGATCAGAACGACCTGGTGCTGCGCCCCACCGCCCTGGACCCGGTGATCCGGGCGGGAGCCCGGCGCTTTGCCCGGATGTTCATTCTGAAAAAACTGACCCTCTGCTACGAGGGCACCGACGCCCGCCCCGTCACCGATGCTAAGTGGGTGGGGTTCATTCTGGAACAGCTGCTCTCCAACGCGGTCAAGTACACCCCCGCGGGCGGCCGGGTCACCATCGCCGCCGACGGGCGCTGTCTGTCGGTGACCGATACCGGCATGGGCATCCGGCCGGAGGACCTGCCCCGCATCTTTGAGAAGGGCTACACCGGCTGCAACGGCCGTGTGGAGCAGACCTCCTCGGGGCTGGGGCTCTACCTCTGCGCCCAGGCAGCCAAAAAGCTGGGCTGCACCATCCACGCCTCCAGCACGCCGGGGCAGGGCACCCGGGTGGAGCTGCTCTTTCCCCCTGAGCCGCCGCTCTACGAGTGACGGTCCCGCCTCTCTGACAGCCAATGTGACAAAACTGTTAGGTACGCCCCGGGCTTTGTAAGGTACATCCATGGCGGCAGACCCCCGCCGGGCGGTACACTGGATGGCAGGATGGAGGAACAGGGTCCCCTCCGTCCGCCGAACAAAGGATACCGCCCCGCCTTTCGTTTCCCGCGGGGCCTTTGCAAAAGGAGCATGTACCATGTCATTGCTGGAGATCAGCCATCTGCAAAAAATCTATTCCACCCGCTTCGGCGGGGTCAAGGTGGAGGCGCTGTCCGATGTGAGCTTCACGGTGGAACAGGGCGAGTACCTGGCCATCATGGGCGAGTCGGGGGCAGGCAAAACCACCCTGTTGAACATTCTGGCCGCCCTGGACCGTCCCACCGGCGGCTCGGTCTGCCTGAGCGGCCGGGACATCACCAAAATCAGCGACCGGGAGCTGTCCGCCTTCCGCCGGGATCACCTGGGCTTTGTCTTTCAGGACTTCAACCTGCTGGACACCTTTTCTTTGAAGGACAACATCTTCCTCCCCCTGGTGCTGGCAGGCACCCCCTACCGGGAGATGTCCCTGCGGCTGGGGCCCATCGCCCGGCAGCTGGGCATTGCCGAACTGCTGGACAAATACCCCTATGAGGTCTCCGGCGGCCAGAAGCAGCGTGCCGCCGTGGCCCGGGCCCTCATCACCCGGCCGGAGCTGGTGCTGGCCGACGAGCCCACCGGTGCCCTCGACTCCCGCTCCTCCGAGAGTCTGCTCCACCTCTTCGGCAAGATCAACGAGGCCGGGCAAACCATCGTCATGGTCACCCACAGCGTCAGGGCCGCCAGCCATGCGGGACGGGTGCTCTTTCTCCGGGACGGCCAGGTCTACCACCAGCTCTACCGCGGCGGCATGAGCACCGAGTCCATGTTTGCCCGCATCTCCGACACCCTGACCGCCCTTTCGGGAGGTGAGCAGGATGAATAAGCTGGGGCTGTACCTGCGCCTTGCCACCCGCAACCTCTTCAAAAACCGGCAGTATTACGGGCCGTTCTTCCTCACTGCCGCCGGGTGCGCTGCCATGTGCTACATCATGCGGTTCCTCGGCTACAACGATCTGGTGTCCACCATGCGGGGCTCCGCCTATGTCCAGCTGATGCTGGGGCTGGGCAGCTTCATCATGGTGTTTCTGGTGGTCTGGATCATGTCCTACGCCAACGGCTTTGTCATCCGGCGCCGCACCAAGGAGCTGGCCCTCTACGGCATTCTGGGCATGGAAAAGCGCAATGTGGGCGCCGTGCTGGGGCTGGAGACTTTGTTTCTCTATCTGGCCGGCACCGCCCTGGGGGTCTTCGGCGGGGCGCTGCTCTCCAAGCTGGTGCTACTTTTGCTGCTGCGGCTGGTCCGCTTTGAGGTGACCATGGGCTTTTCCTTCAGCACGGCGGGGGCCGCCGAGACTTTTGCCGCCTTTGCCCTGCTGTTTCTCTTTCTCTATCTGCGCAACCTCCGTGTGGTGCGCAAAACCAGCCCCATCGAGCTGCTCCACACCGGTTCCATGGGTGAACGGGAGCCCAAAAGCCGCATTCTGCTGGCCCTCTTCGGGCTGCTGACCCTGGCGGGAGGCTATGCTATTTCCTTCTTCACCACCAACTTCCTCTTTGTCATCCTGCTCTTTTTTGCGGCGGTGGCCCTGGTCATTGTGGGCACTCACTGCCTGTTCGGGGCAGGCAGCGTGGTGGTGCTCAAGGCCCTGCGCAAAAACAAGGCCCTCTACTACCGGCCCCGGAATTTCACCGCCATCTCGGGCCTCATCTACCGCATGAACCAGAACGCCCGGGGCCTGGCCAACATCTGCATTCTGGCCACCACCGTGCTGGTCAGCGTGGCCACCACCGTCTGCCTCTATGCCGGCACCGGGGAAACCATCGAGAAAATGTACCCCAACGACCTGACCCTGTCGGTCAACTTTTCCGACGACGGTCTGACCCAGGAAAACGCGGACGCCTGGGAGGCTCCCATCCGCCAGGCTGCCGCCGACCACGGCGTCACCGACGGAGAGATGGAGAGCTTCTACCTCTTTGCCTTCGGCGCTCAGGCTGCGGCGGGCAACGTCTACACCCCTGCCCTTTCCGCCGAGTCCCAGACCGCGGACACCCCCAACCTGCTCTTCATGACCGCCGACGATTACAGCCGTCTCACCGGGCAGACTGTCACTCTGGCCGAGGGGGAAATCCTGGCCCGGGGGCTCTACGATTCCACCGACAGCCTTACCATCGGGGATACCACCTACCATGTGGTCGGGGAGGCGGAGGAGTTTCCCGCTGTCAACGGCGGCTACAGTCCCTGCACTGTCTGCATTGTGGTGCCCGGCACCAACACCCTGGTCAACCTGCGGGAAATGCTTGTGCAGGACAGTGAATATGCTCCCACCGTGCGGCGCTACCTCAACCTCAACACCGACAAACTGGACGCCGCTGCTATAGACGAGTGTGCCAACGCTCTGGAGGCCGCCGCCAACCCCGCCCCCTCCCCCGACTGGCTCACCTCCCGGTCCTACGTCTACTCCCGGGAGGGTATGCGGGCGGAGCTCTACAACATGAACGGCAGCTTTGTCTTTCTGGGCATCTTCCTGGCCATCATGTTCACCATGGCCACCGTGCTCATTATCTACTACAAGCAGCTCAGCGAGGGCTACGAGGACCGTGACCGCTTCGTCATCCTGCAGCAGGTGGGCATGAGCGCCGACGAGGTCCGCAGCACCATCCGGGTGCAGGTGCTCATGGTCTTTTTCCTGCCCCTGGTCATGGCGGCGGTGCATCTGGCCGCGGCCTTCCCCATTCTCATGCGCATGGTGTCGGCCTTCGGCGTGACCAACACCAGACTGTTCCTCCTCTGCTGCCTCATCACCCTGGCAGGCTTTGCCCTGTGCTATGTGGCGGTCTACGCCATGACATCCCGCAAATATTACAGCATCGTCAAGCGCTGAATCCCCGTTTTCCCGTCCGGAAGGGGCGGACCTGTCCAGGCAGGCCCGCCCCTTTCCTTTGCCCGGCCCTCCATTTGACCTTTTGGCAAAACGTGCTACAATACAGACAGAAAATCAGCCGGGGCCCCCTTGCGGCCCTGTTTCAGAAAGGAAGGGTTTCCCTTGACGACCAACGAAAAGATTGCCGCCCTGCGCGCCGCTGCTCAGGCGGCAGGCGCCGACGGCGTCATCCTCATGACCAGCGACCCCCATTCGGGGGAGTATCTGCCCGCGCATTACTGCAGCCTGACCCATTTCTCCGGCTTTACCGGCGAGAATTCCACCCTGGTGGTCACCGGGACCGGCAGCGCCCTGTGGGTGGACGGCCGCTTCTATGTCCAGGCGGACAAGCAGCTGGCCGGTACCGAAATCCAGTCCATGCATGCCGGCGCGGCGGGTGTCCCCACCGTGGAGGAATACCTCAAGGCCAACGTTCAGGCGGGCCAGACCTTCGTCACCGACGGCTCCTGCATGCCCACCAAGGTGTTTGAACAGTACCGGAATACCCTGGCCTCCTGCGGCGCAGCCCTCAAGAGCCAGGACGTGGTCAGCCCCCTCTGGGCCGATGTCCGCCCCGCCCTGCCCGACACGCCCTGCTTTTTGCTGAGCCGGGAACAGACCGGCGCCACTGCGTCGGAAAAGCTCACCGCCGTGCGCGCCGAGCTGAAAAAGGCAGGGGCCACCGCCCTGGCCGTGACCCAGCTGGACTGCGTGGGCTGGCTGCTCAACCTGCGGGCCCACGACCTGCCCTGCACCCCCCTGGCCATCGCCTACGCTTTCGTGACCATGGACAGCTGCACCCTCTTTCTGGCCCCCGGCCGTCTGTGCGACGATGACGCCGACGTACTCACCGCTCAGGGTGTGGAGATCCGCCCCTACAACTCGCTGCTGGACTTTGTCCGCGGCCTGACCGGCAAGGAGACGGTGCTCATCGCCCCCGAAGCCACCAACTACGACCTCTACGCTGCCCTGGAGGCCAACCCCGCCCTCACCGTACTGCCCGGCACCGACCCCATCACCGCCCTCAAGGGTGTCAAGAACGAGGTGGAGCTGGCCAACCTGCGGGAGTGCCACATCCGGGACGGCGTGGCCATGGTCCGCTTTGAGATGGACCTGGAGCAGGCTCTGGCCGAGGGCAAGCCCCTGCGGGAGTGCGACATCGACACCATGCTGCACCGCCGCCGTGCCGAACAGCCCGGCTTTGATGAGGAGAGCTTCGGCACCATCGCAGCCTACGGCCCCAACGCGGCCATGATGCACTATCAGGCCAGGCCCGGCGCCGACAGCCCCATCGAGCCCCACGGCTTTTTGCTGGTGGACTGCGGCGGCCAGTATGACTGCGGTACCACCGACATCACCCGCACCTACCCGGTGGGCCCCCTCACCGACAACGAGCGCCGCTACTACACCTGGACGCTGCAGAGCCACATCGGCATTGCTCAGGCGGTTTGGCTGGATTACTGCACCGGCTTTGCTCTGGACAGCTTTGCCCGGGGTCCTTTGTGGAAGCACAGGATCAACTACCGCTGCGGCACCGGCCACAGCGTGGGCTTTATGTCCAGCGTCCATGAGGGCCCCCAGAGCCTGCGTCCCAACAACCCGGTCATCTTCCGTCCCGGCATGACCATCACCGACGAACCCGGCGTCTACGAGACCGACGAGGTGGGCATCCGTATTGAAAACGAGCTGGTCTGCGTGGACAAGGGTGAGAACCAGTACGGTCACTGGCTGGGCTTTGAGCCCATGACCTTTGTGCCCATCGATCTGTCCCCCGTGCTGGTGGACGAGCTGACCCGCAGCGAGATCGACTGGATCAACGCCTACCACAAGAACGTCTATGAGGTGCTGTCTCCCCGCCTGACCGACGCCGAGCGCAGCTGGCTGGCCGCCAAGACCGCCCCCATCGCCCGGTAACGGCCTTTTCCCCGCACAAAACAAAAAATGCCGCCCCGGCAGCCTGAACACACAGGCCGCCGGGGCGGTTTGTTTATATCGTATGCACGTATGCGGGGCGGAGGTCAGCTTTCCGCCGTGGAAACCAGATACTTGTAGATCTGGGGTTTGTACTGTTCATACAGGCCCATGGACTCGTACAGGTCCTTGTAATACTTGAACAGCGAGGCCCGGGTGGTCACCACATTGATGGGGTTGAGGGCGGTATGGCAGATGCTCTCTTTATTTTGCAGATAGTTGTACACCGGCACCGCCAGAGCGTAGAACCGCTGGGCATAGCGGATGAAGCTGAGGTTAAAGTAGAGGTCCTCGCTCCAGTTCAGTTCCTCACTGCAGATAACGTCCTCATGCTCCCGCACGATGTCGGCGCAGTAGAGCTTGTTCCACATGACGCCGTAGTAGAAGGAGGCCGGCTCCTGCATCAGGCCCCTGGCGAACTCCGCCTTGGTCATGAAGCCCTCGGGCAGAAAGCCGAAGGTCTTGACCCGGTCGTCGGAGGGCATGAGCCGCTCCATGGTTTCGTCGAACTTTTCCCCCAGGGCGGTGTCCCGCACCGCCTTGGGCAGGCTGGGCTTTTCCGGCGGGGGTGTGACCCGGTTGTAGTGGGCAATGACCAGGTCGGCCTGGTGCTCCTCCGCCTTTTCCACCATGAGCCGGGTAGCGTCGGGCTGCAGGGTATCGTCGGCGTCTACAAACTGCAGATACTTGCCCGACGCCAGCCGCAGTCCCAGATTGCGGGTGGCCGCCACGCCGCTGTTGGGCTTGTCCACCAGCAGAATGCGCGGGTCCACTTTGGCATACATCTCACATACCTGCAGGCTGACATCCTTGGACCCGTCGTTGACCAGCAGGATCTCCAGATTGGAATAGCTCTGCTTGCGGATACTCTCGACGCAGCGTGCAATATGATTTTGGGCGTTGTAAATGGGCACGATCACACTGACAAGGGGCTGCTGTGCCATAGGGCTCCTCCTCCCACAAAATCCGGCCGGAACACAATGTCCGGTGTTTCCTTGTTCATTCCTGTTTTCTATCATATCGCATTGCTCTGAAAAAAACAACGTGGTATACTGATTCTATTCGTCATTCATTTACCGCGGTTTTCACCGCCCGAAGCCGGTTCTGCCGGCAGCACAGGAGATCATCTATGAAAGAACATATTGCCGAGCTGCGCACGCTGGAGCGCAACCTCTACGCCTATAATTATGCCCTGGGGCTCATGACCTATGACGAGGCCACCGCCGCCCCCGCCGAGAGTGCCGAGGGCCGGGCCGAAGCCGCCGAGGTTTTGAGCCGTGCCCAGTTCAACACTCTGGTCCAGCCCTCCACTGACGCCCTGCTGGACGCCGCCGAAGCCGAGGCCGACACCGAACAGGAAAAGGCCGAGGTGCGGGAGCTGCGCATCAGCCTTGACCGCATCCGTCCCATCCCCGCCGATGAGTACGCCGCCTTCACCCGCCTGACCCAGGAATCGGTGTCGGTATGGGGCAAGGCCAAGCGCAGCAACGACTTTTCCCTGTTCGCTCCCTATCTGGAAAAGCTCATCGCTGCCCGCCGCCGTCAGGCCTCCCAGATCGCACCCGACCGGGACCCTTACGAGGTGCTGCTGGACCAGTTTGAGCGCGGCCTGACCATTGAGCGCTGCGATGCTTTCTTTGCCCAGCTGCGGGCTGCCATCGTGCCCCTGCTCCAGGCCATCGCCGACCACGGCACCCCCGTGCGCACTGATTTTCTGGATCAGGACTGGCCCATCGAGGGTCAGCGCGTTCTGGCCAACAAGATCATGTCCCTGTGGGGGTTGGACCCCGCTCACTGCTCTCTGGCCGAGAGCGAACATCCCTTCACCAACGGCTTCAACAGCAAGGACGTGCGCATCACCACCCATTACATGCCCCGGGATATGCTGTCCAGCCTCTACTCGGTGGCCCATGAGGGCGGTCATGCCTTGTATGAGCTGAACGTGGACCCGTCCCTCAATTATACCGTGCTGGCGGGCGGCTCCACCATGGGCCTGCACGAGAGCCAGAGCCGTCTGTTTGAGAACATGGTGGGCCGCAGCCGGGGCTTCATCCATCTGATCTGGCCGACGCTGCGCACCCTCTTCCCCGCCCAGCTGTCCGGCGTCAGCGAGGAGGAGCTCTACCGCGCCGCCAGCCGTGCCGAGCCCAGCCTGATCCGCACCGAGGCAGACGAGCTGACCTACGGGCTGCACATCATGGTCCGCTATGAGCTGGAAAAAGCCCTGTTCCACGGGGAGCTGTCGGTCTCCGAGCTGCCCGCCGCCTGGAACGCCAAGTACAAGGAATACCTGGGCGTGGATGTGCCCGACGACGCCCACGGCGTACTGCAGGACATCCACTGGTCCTGGGGCGAGTTCGGCTACTTCCCCAGCTACGCCCTGGGCAGTGCCTACGCGGCCCAGGCCATGGCCAGCCTTGCCGCCGAGATGGACCTGGACGCCATGCTGGCAAAGGGCGACCTGACCCCGCTCAAGACCGCCCTGACCAATCGTCTGTGGCAGTACGGCTGCATGAAGGAGCCCGCCTGGCTCATCGAAAACCTGTGCGGCGGCACCTTCGATCCCAAATATTACATTGAGTATTTGACGAAGAAATATTCCGAACTGTATTCTCTGTAAATACTTGCCGCTCTCCCCGGGGTTGACAGACTGTTCCCCGGCTGGTACAATCGTGGCATTGAAATCATTTGCCGCCGGGCAAACGCCTTTTCCCTCTCTCGCAGGCCTTTAGAAGAGAGAGGGACAAGGCGTTTTTTTGTGCGGCAGTCTGCGGTTTTTCAAAAAATCAAAGGAGGTTCGGCCTGTGAAACAACCGTCCTGTTTTCGGGAGTTTGCACGCTATGCGTCCCTCAACGTACTGGGCATGATCGGCCTGTCCTGCTATATTCTGGCAGACACTTACTTTATCTCCCTGGGCATGGGGGCCGACGGTCTGGCCGCCCTCAATCTGGCCATTCCGGTGTACAGCTTTATCCACGGCAGCGGCCTGATGGTGGGCATGGGCGGCGGCACCAAGTATTCCATCCGCCAAAACCAGGGGGAGCCGGAGGAGGCTGACCGGGCTTTTTCCGCCTCGGTGCTGCTGGCTGCGGGGTTTGCGGTGGTGTTTTTCACAGCAGGACTGCTGCTGCCCGGCACGCTGGCCCGGCTGCTGGGCGCCGACGGCGCCGTGTTTGAAATGACCGCCACCTATCTGCGGGTCATCCTGCTGTTTGCCCCCATGTTTTTGTTCAACAACCTGTTTCTCTGCTTTGTCCGCAACGACGGCGCACCCCAGCTGGCCATGACCGCCATGGTGCTGGGCAGTCTGTCCAATGTGGTGCTGGACTATGTGTTCATCTTCCCCTTGGGGCTGGGCATCTTCGGCGCGGCGCTTGCCACCGGCGTGGCCCCCATCGTCAGCATGATGATTTTGTCCGCCCACCGAATCCGGAGACGCTGCCGTTTTCATCTGCGGCGGTTTTTGCCCAAAGCCCGGCTGCTGGGGGGCATCTGCTCGGCGGGGGTGCCCTCCCTCATCACGGAGCTTTCCTCCGGCGTGGTCATGATCGCCTTCAACGCCATTTTGCTCTCCATCTGCGGCAGTGTGGGGGTGGCGGCTTACGGCGTCATTGCCAACCTGTCCCTGGTGGTCATTGCCATCTTCACCGGCATTTCCCAGGGCATCCAGCCTTTGCTCAGCCGCCGCTATGGTTCCGGCCAACGCCGGGAGCTGGGGGCTATTCTGCGCTATGCCCTGGTATCCGCCGTGATGATTGCGGCGGCGGTCTACGTCGTCACCTTCCTCTGGGCGGGGCCGGTGACCACCCTGTTCAACAGCGAGGGCAACGCCCGGCTCCAGGAGATCGCCGAGGCAGGTCTGCGGCTGTATTTCATCGGCTGCCCCTTTGCGGGGGTCAACATCATTTTGTCGGTGTACTTTGCCTCCATCGAGCAGCCGGTTCCCGGCCAGGTCATTGCCCTGCTGCGGGGCTTTTTGGTGATTCTGCCCATGGCCTTTGCCCTGGCGGCGGCCTTTGGACTGACCGGCGTCTGGTGCGCCTTCCCCGTCACCGAAGCCATTGTCTCGGCGGTGGGCCTTGTCCTCTACCGCAAGGCCCGGCATCTGCCCCCGCCCCTGCCTGAATCCCTCTCCTGAACAAAACAATACCCCGGAACGGTTTGCCGGTTACGGCCCGTTACGGGGTATTGTTGTATTTGTTTTTGGTTCAGTTCCAGCCCCGGGCGGCGGGGTCGAGAGTGCCGCAGGCGGTATAGAGCAGGGCATTGCAGATGGCCGCCGCCACACCGCTGCCGCCCTTACGGCCCATGGCCAGAATGGCGGGGACCCCCGCCCTGCGGCAGACCTCCAGGGCGTGCTCCTTGCTTTCCACCACATTGACAAAGCCCACCGGCGCCCCAATGACCAGAGCAGGCCGGTAGCCCTGCTCGATCCAGTCCGCCAGACGCAGCAAGCCTGTGGGGGCGTTGCCGAAGGCCAGCACCGCGCCGGGATGCTGGGCAGCGGCCTTGTCTACCGCTGCCACGGCCCGGGTGGTGCCTTTCTCCCGGGCGACGGCAGCCACCTCGGCGTCCGCCATGAAGCAGAGGGCCTCTCCCCCCAGCTTTTGCAGGCAGGGGCGGCTGACTCCCGCCTTGGCCATGTTGGTGTCGGTGATGACAGGCGCCCCCGCCAGCAGGGCATCGATTCCCTTCTGTACCGCGTCGGGGGTGAAGACCAGGTTGCGGGCATAGTCAAAATCCGCCGTGGCGTGCACCACCCGGCAGACGACAGCCTGGTGCTCCGGGGGCGGGGTCAGCCCCAGCCCGGCCAGCTCCTCCAGAATGATGCCCATGCTGGTGCGCTCGATGTCACCGGGGGTTTTGTGCTGTACCATCAGTATTCCACGCCCTTTCTGGCCGGGATGCCCTTCTGGTAGGGGTGCCGCTCGCAGCGCATCTCGGTGATATAGTCGGCTGCTTCCATCAGCCAGGGGGCCGGGTCCCGCCCGGTCAGGACCACTTCCCGGGTCTCGGGGCGGTCCAGCACCGCACGGCGGAGAAGGTCCTCCTCCACCATGCCCAGCCGCAGGGCGGCACAGGCCTCGTCCAGCACCAGCAGGTCGCAATCCGTTTCCAGGGCCTCGGCCAGCTGGGCGTTTTGCAGGGCGCGGACCTGGGCCTTTTCGGCCTCGTTCATCTGAAAGACGAATTTCGTTCCCGGGCGGCCGGTGTAGACCGTTGCCCCCAACTGGCGCAGGGGTTCCAGCTCCCCGCTGCGGCCATCTTTCAGAAACTGCACCACCGTCACCCGCAGACCGTTGCCCAGTGCCCGCAGGGCCAGACCCATGGCGGCCGTGGTCTTGCCCTTGCCGTCCCCGGTGTAGAGATGGATGAGTCCTTTATCCATGGCAGCGTTCCTCCATTGCCCGCCAGATGGCAGACAGGTCCAGATGTTGTTCCAGCGCCTCCGCCAGCCGGTCATACTGCTGCTGACGGTAGGTGTTGCGGTCGACGGGTTTCGGCATGGCCGCCGGGTCCAGGCCCTTGCGGCGCAAAAGCCAGTCTGCCAGAGCGGCGGTGAGCGCCCCCGTATCAAAGAGCCCGTGCAGGTAGGTGCCGAACACCTGCCCGGACATAGCCCCCTCCTCCCGGCCGTCGGCCAGGCGGGCAAAGGGGGCGGCATCTGCGGTCAGGGGGCGGGTGCGGCCCATGTGGATCTCGTAGCCGTCCAGCTTTGCCCCGGCAAAGGGGCCGCCCTCCACCGCCGCGGTGACCCGGGTGCGGGTCTTGCTGCCCGCAAAGACGGTGGAACAGGGCAAAAGCCCCATGCCCGCCATGCTGCCGCCGCCCTCCACACCGTCGGGATCGTCGAGAGTCTGCCCCAGCATCTGATAGCCGCCGCAGACCCCCAGCACCGGCACGCCGGAGGCTGCCAGCTTGCGGACGGCGGCTTCCAGCCCGTTCTGCCGCATCCAGGCCAGATCGGCCATGGTGCTCTTGGTCCCGGGCAGGATGACCAGGTCGGGGCGGCCCAGGTCTTTCACCGCCCCCACATACCGCACTCCCAGGGCCGGGTGTTCCTCCAGAGGGGAAAAGTCGGTAAAGTTGGAGATGCGGGGCAGGCGGATGACCGCAATGTCCACCGGGCGGCCGCCCTCCCGCCGGGTCAGGCGCTGGGAGAGGCTGTCCTCATCGTCGATGTCCACATCCAGCCAGGGGATCACCCCCAGTACCGGCAGGCCGGTGAGGGCTTCCAGCTGGGTCAGGCCCGGCTGCAAAAGGGACACATCCCCCCGGAATTTGTTGATGACGGTGCCGATGAGCCGGGCTTTTTCCTCGGGAGCCAGCAGGGCTACCGTGCCGTAAAGCTGGGCAAACACCCCGCCCCGGTCGATGTCCCCGGCCAGCAGCACGGGGGCGTCCACCAGCTGGGCCAGCCCCATGTTGACGATGTCGCCCTCCCGCAGATTGATCTCCGCCGGGCTGCCTGCCCCCTCAATGACGATAACATCGTTCTCGGCGGCAAGGCTCCGGTAGGCGGCGAGAATGTCCGGGATCAATGTTTTTTTCAGCTTGAAATAGTCGGCGGCCCGGTAGTCGCCCCGGACCTCCCCGTTGACGATGAGCTGGCTGCCGGTGTCGCTGCTGGGCTTGAGGAGGATGGGGTTCATGCGCACATCCGGCTCCACCCCGGCGGCCTCAGCCTGGGCAGCCTGGGCACGGCCGATCTCCAGCCCGTCCTTGGTGATATAGCTGTTGAGGGCCATGTTCTGGCTCTTGAAGGGCGCCACCCGCAGCCCCCGGCGGAGAAAGGCCCGGCAAAGACCCGTCACCAGCAGGCTTTTGCCCGCCCCGGACATGGTGCCCTGCACCATGATGCACTTTACCATCACAGAACCTCCCTCAGCCGTCTGAGCATTTCCTTATTTTCCTCCGCCCCGCGCACCGCCGTGCGGTACCAGCCGGGACCGAGTCCTGCATAGTTGGAGCAGTCCCGCAGCAGAACGCCCTTTGTCCGCAGGCGGGCGGACAGCGTTCCGTCCGGGCGGCCGTCGGACCGGGCGTGATAAAAGAGCAGGTAGTTTGCCTCCCCGGGGATGACCTTGCAGCCCATTTCTTCCAGGGCCGCGGCCAGCTTGGGGCGCTCCTCCCCGATGACCGCCCGAAGTTTTGGCAGGCAGTCGGGGGCAGTCTCCAAAGCCGCTACGCCTGCCGCCTGGGCAGGCCCGGACACCGCCCAGGGCGGGCCACAGTGATAGAGTCGTTCCGCCAGGGCAGCGTCCCCGCACAGCACATAGCCCAGGCGCAGCCCGGCCATGGCAAAGCTCTTGGTGAAAGCCCGCAGCACCGCCAGGTTTTTGCCGTATGGCCCGGACAACTCTCCCAGTAAAGTATGCCCCGCCGGGTCGGACAGGAACTCGTTGAAGCATTCGTCCACCACCAGCAGCGCCCCGCATCCGGCACAGCGGGTCAGAACCTGCTGCAAAAGCGCCTTGGGGGAGGTGCGGCCGGTGGGATTGTTGGGCTCACACAGAAAGACCATGTCCATGCCGGGGCGCACGGCGTCCAGGAGGTCCTGTCCCGGCACAAAGCCGGTTTCCTCCCGCAAGGTCAGGTGCTCCACCTCACAGCCCGCCAAGGCCAGGGCCTGCTCATACTCGGCAAAGGTAGGGGCAGTGACAAGCGCTCGCCGGGGCTGCCGGGCCAGCACCAGTCGGAAGATCAGGTCCGCCGCCCCCGCCCCGCAGACGATCTGCCCGGCATCTACCTGATGATAGGCGGCCAGAGCATCCCGCAGTTCCCGGCAGAGGGGGTCCGGGTAGCGCCAGGCGTCGGCAAGGGCATCTGCGGCGGCTTGGCACACGGCTTCCGGCATGCCCAGGGGGCTGACATTGGCCGAAAAATCCAGCGGCATCCCGCCGTACTCCCGGCGATAGCCCTCCCAGTCTCCTCCGTGGGTCAGCTGCATGGCGGTCTCCTTTCCAGGTGTGGTGTCCTTATAACATTACAGAATCAGGGCCAGGATGCCCAGCCGTGCCCCGCACAAAAGCAACAGGGCCAGCACGCTGCCCGCGTAGAGCATCCGCCCCGCCCGGGTGATGTCCTCCGGCTCAATGGGCCGGGTGTCGTCCCCGATCCAGGGCTTTTGGTGAATCTTGCCGAAATAGCTGGCAGGCCCCGCCAGCCGCACCCCCAGCGCCCCCGCCATGGCGGATTCGGTCTGGGCGGAGTTGGGGCTGGCGTGTTTGCGGCGGTCCCGGCGCCAGATAGCAAAAGCCCTTCCGGCGTTCTGTCCGATGAGGGGAGCCGCCGCCACCAGCAGAAGCGCCGCCAGCCGGGACGGCAGCCAGTTGGCAGCATCGTCCAGCTTTGCCGCCGCCCGGCCGAAGTAGAGATAGCGGTCGTTTTTGTAGCCCACCATGCTGTCCATGGTATTGACTGCCTTGTAAGCCAGGGCCAGGGGCGCCCCGCCGAGGAGCATCCAGAACAGGGGCGCCACCACGCCGTCGGAGAAGTTTTCCGCCACCGTCTCCACTGCGGCGCGGATGACTCCCTCACGGCTCAAGGCGGCAGTATCCCGCCCCACAATGCGGCTGACGGCCTTTCGGGCATCGTCCAGGGTACCGGTGACCAGAGCGCGGCGGACGTTGTCACTCTCCTGACGCAGCCCTTTGGCGGCCAACGCCTGCCAGCACCAGAGCACCTGCAAAGCAAAGCTTAGAGCCGGGTGAATAAGGCCCAGCCCCCACACGCAGAGCCCGGTAAGGGCCAGGGTGCCCAGAGGCAGCACCGCCGCCAGAATGACACCACCGGCCAGTTCTCCTTTTGGCGTTTTGGGGAAGATGCGGCGCAGAAGTTTTTCCAGCGCCGAGATGCACCGCCCCATGAACACCACAGGATGGGGCATCCAGGCCGGGTCCCCCAGCAAAAGGTCGATGACAAAGCCGCAGAGCGCGGCATATACCACCGTCACTTTGCCTCCTTGACGGGAGTGCTGCCGTAATCCACGGTTCCCACCAGGTCCAGCACCCGGTCGGTGTTCCAGCGGGCGGCATCCAGCACAAAGCCGCCGCCGTTGCCCGCACACCAGTCGTAGTAGCCCCGGGCGGGACGGGCAAACCGTTCCAGGGAGGCCATCTGGGTGCCGCCGTGGGCCACAATGGCCAGACGCTCTACCCCTTTGGCCAGGGCTTCGTCGATGACCCCCGCAAAGGCCTTGCAGGTGCGCTCACAGAAATCCGCCTTGCGCTCGCCGTCGGGGCAGGCGGTCTCGCTGTTGGAGGCCACCCAGGCCAGATACTCAGCGTCGTGCTCCATCTCCACGTAGTTGCGGCCCTCAAAGCTGCCGAAGCACATCTCCCGCAGGTCCTGCACCGGAATCTGGGGCACCCCGGGGAAGAGGATCTCCGCCGTCTGGCGGGCCCGGGTCAGGGGGGAAACATAAAGGGCATCGGGGGTGAAATCGGCCTTGTGCAGCCCGGCCCGGCCTGCGTCGGACAGGGGGATGTCCCGGGTACCCTGGTAGCGTTTCTCGGCATTGTATACGGTTTGTCCATGGCGGATCAGATAGACCAGCATGATGAATCTCCTTTCAGGGTCTGCGGCAGTCCGCAGACGACCCTCACAACAGTCTCGGCGCGTTCGGCCAGCAGGCAGGCAAGGCGTCCGGCGGCTTCCCGGGCGGCGCGCTCCTTGGCGTCCACAGGCACCACCCCGCCGCCCACCTCGGTGGCGATGACCACCTCATACCCGGCCAGGCGGTCGGCCAGCCGGGCCAGCGTCCCGGCGTCCGGGGCATCGGCGGCCAGATTCTGCACGTCCCACACCGCCCGGGCGGCCAGTTCTTCCTGCGTCCAGCCCAGGGCGCGGCAGACATAGTCCCGCTTGCCTGCAAACAGCGGACCCGTCACAAACATCATAGCTTCTTTTTCCTCCCTGTCAATGCCATGCAGCTACAAGATACTGCACCGCACACAACGCCCCCAGCATCCAGACCTCGCAGGTCTGCACAAACCATCCGGCCAGATCCCCCGAGATGCCTCCGAACTGCACCCGGGCCATCCGCCGGTAATAGAGCCACACCCCGTAGGCAGCCACCGCCATAGCAATGCCCTGCGCCCCGCAGGCCGCCAGCCCTGCCGTGAGCAGCAGGGCAATGACAGTCAAAAACCGCCCGGTGGCGGTGCGGTCGCTGGCTGCGGCAAAGGTATGGACCAGTCCCGTATCGCTGGCCAGAGGCCATCGGGCCACCGCCAGCCCGGACAGTGCCCGGGACAGGCAGAATCCCAGCGTCACGGCAATGGCGGGAAACTGAGGCAGGGCCGCCCACAGGGCAAAGTCCGCCACGAACCACCCGCACAGCCGGATGGCTGCAAAGGCGCCCATGTGGGGGTCCTTGAGGATCTGGCGGCGCTTCTCCGGCGGGGCGTAGCTGGCCAGAGCGTCGCAGGTGTCGGCAAAGCCGTCCAGATGCACCCCGCCTGTCACCGCCAGGGGAATCAGGCAGAAGCCCGCCCCCCGCAGCACAGCAGGTAGCGCCAGGGCATCCGCCGCCAGCGCCCACAGGGTGCACAGCCCGCCCATCACCGCCCCAATGAGGGGGAAGGCCCACAGCATATATTTAAGCCCGCCCTTGTCCCAGTCCACCTGGGGCATGGGAATGGCCGAAAACATGGAAAACGCGGCGGCCACCGCGCGCAGAGCCTGTTTCAACGTGTTGCCTCCTCCGATTGCGTCGGCCCGCCCTTGAGCCAGTTGGGCAGGCCCGCCGTCAGTTCCACCACCCGATCGGCCCGGGCAGCCAGAGCGCGGTTGGCTTGCGCCAGCTCCCGCAGATAGCCGAGAGTGTCCCCTTCATAGTCCGACCCGCCGGAAAAGACCTCGTTGGTCACCACCACCAGGTCACGGCAGCAGTCGGCCAGGCGCAGCACCCCAGCCAGAGCGACGCCTTTCCCGCCGCCGTCGGGGCTGTATCGCTCGTTGGCCACCAGATTGCCCAAGCATTCCAGCATCACCGACGCATTCTCCGGCAGAGCCTCACAGGCGACAGACAGGCCGGTGTAGCATTCCAGTGTTTCAAAGCCCATGCGGGCGCGGCGGTCCCGGTGCTTTTGGATGCGGGCCAGGGCCTCCTCCCCGAAGGGCTGCATGGTGGCAATATAGACCCGGGGGGCAGCAAACTGCCGGGCCATCACCTCGGCGAACTCGCTCTTGCCCGAGGCCGCGCCGCCGATCACCAGTGTCATCATGGCTTATCCTCCTGGGGGGTGTAGGCCTCCATGCCCAGAGCGCCGAAGGTCCGCCCGCCGTGGTAGACGGCCAGGGCCAAATCCAAAAGTGGCAAAGCCGCCACCGCGCCGCTGCCCTCCCCCAGCCGCATGCCGGCGCAGATGAGGGGATGGAGTTTGAGCGCTTCCAGCAGCCGCCGGCCGCAGGGTTCCGCCGAGACATGGCTGGCCAGCATACCCTCCCGGGCATTGGGGCAGAGCCTTGCCGCGCAGAGAGCCGCCACCGCACTGATGACGCCGTCGATGAGCACCGGCATCCGGCAGGCCGCCGTCCCCAGAAAGACGCCGCACAGCCCGGCAATGTCCAGTCCGCCTACTTTAGCCAGCACGTCCAGCGGGTCGGCGGGGTCGGGGCGGTTGAGGGCGAGGGCTTCTTTCACGGCGGTCCGCTTGCGGGCAAGGCCTGCGTCGGAAAGGCCCGCCCCACGGCCCACGGCCTCCTCGGGGACAAGGCCCAGCAGGGCGCAGGCCACCGCCGCCGAGGTGGTGGTGTTGCCGATACCCATCTCCCCGGTGGCAAGGATATCCGCCCCTTGTTCCGCCGCCCGGGCAGCCAAGTTGGCCCCGGCCAGCACTGCCTGCTCGCACTGGGGGCGGGTCATAGCGGGGCCTTTGGTGATGTCGTCGGTCCCCGGGCGGACACAGCAGTGCACAAGGCCGGGGATGGGCTCGTGGGGCAGCATGCCCATATCCACCGGCACTACCCGGCAGCTTGCCTGCCGTGCCATGTGGCAGACGGTGCTGTTGCCCTCCGCCAGGGCTTTGGCCACCACGGCGGTGACGCTGCTGTCGGTCTGGGTGACGCCCCTTGCCACCACGCCGTTGTCGGCGCAGAGCACCAGCAGGGTGCGGCTTTGCAGGCGGACATCAGGGTCACCGGTGACGGCGGCAATGCGGGCGATGTCCTCCTCCAGGGTCCCCAGGCTCCCCAGCGGCTTTGCCAGGGCATCCCAGTGGGCCAGGGCCGCGGCCCGGGCGGTTTCGTCCGGGGCGGGGATGGCATCCAGCAGGGAGGAAATCGACGAAAAATACATGGTCATTCAGCCTTTCTTTGGCGGTAAGTGGCGGCCGCCGCCACGAAGCGTTCTGCCAGGGGCAGGCTGCCCCCGAAATGCAGGTGCGGGAACCCGGCGTAAAGCGTCGGCCCCGCAAAACAGCACTGCCAGCTTTTGTCCCGGCCGGGTTTGTGGGCCGTCAGGTCGCCGCCGGGCTGCCGGGCCTCCCAGTAGTGGAACTCATGGGCGGGCAGAGTCTCCCCCTTGCGGAGAAGCAGGCTGTCGGTGTCCGCCGTCAATTTCAGGTAGCCGAACCGCCGCAGACGGTCGGTGCGGTAGCCTTCCCCCGGCAGCGCCCCCGCCATGGCAAAGCTTTTGCCGCCGGTATCCTCCAGCGCCTGGCCCAGGTAGAGAAAGCCTCCGCACTCGGCCACGGTGGGCATACCGGAGGTGACCGCCTGCCGCACCGCCTGACGCATGGGGGCGTTTCGGGCCAGTGCTTCGGCGTGGAGTTCCGGGTAGCCGCCGCAGAGATAGAGGGCGCCGCAATCTTTGGGCAATGCCTCGTCGTGCAGCGGGCTGAAAAAGCAGAGTTCCGCCCCCGCCTCTTGCAGGGCATCTAGGTTGTCGGCATAGGTAAAGCAGAAGGCCTCGTCCCGTGCCACGGCAATGCGGCAGGCCGGGCTGTCTGTCCGGGTCTGGGCGGGGTGCTCCGCCGGCAGGTCGGCGGCCAGGGCCAGCAGCTTGTCCAGGTCGGAATTTTGCTCAAACAGTTCGGCCAGGGCGGCAAAGCGGGCGTCCAAGTCGGCGATCTCCCCGGGGGTCTGCAGGCCCAGATGGCGGCTGTCAAACTTTGCGGCGTCACAGGGGGGCAGGGTGCCCAGCACCGGCAGGCTTGTCTCCCGGGTCACGATGGGGGCCAGGTAGTCGGCCAGGGAGGCTTTGCAGCCGCTGAACAGCACCCCGGCAATGTGGCTGGGGCTGCGGAAGTGCAGCATGCCGTACAGCTGCGCTGCCAGGGTCACGCCTTGCCCCTCCGGGCGTAGCACCAGAACGGCGGGAATGCCCAAAGCATCCGCCACCGCCCAGGCCCCGGCGTCGGTGCCCCCTGCCATGCCGTCGTAGTAGCCCATGGCCCCCTCGATGAGGGCAAGGCCCTCCCCGGCGGTGGCCCCCGCAGTGGCCAATGTCCGGCGGACGCCCGCCTCCCCCTGCAAGAACAGGTCGAGGTTACGGCTGGGCCGCCCCGCCGCCTTTGTGTGGAACATGGGGTCAATGTAGTCGGGGCCCGTCTTGAAGGGGTGGACCTCCAGCCCCCGCCGCCGGGCCGCCGCCAGCAGGGCACAGGTCACGGCGGTCTTGCCGCTGCCGCTCTGCATAGCGGCCAGCATCAGCGCCTTCATCTCCCGCCTCCCGAAATGAGAAAGACCGGGTTCTGAGCCATCATCAGGTGGAGTTTGCCCGCAGCTTTGGACCGGGCTACTGAAATCTGTGTGACCTCCCAGTCGATGCCCAACGCCTCAAAGGCATGGCGGGCGGCGTCCAGCGTTTCCAGGGCAATGGCGGACACGCACAGCCGCACCTGGGGGTTGGCGGCCACTGCGGCCTTCAGGATGGCTTCCAGCTCTCCCCCGCTGCCCCCCACAAAGACAGCGTCGGGGGCAGGCAGGCCGCCCAAGGCCTCGGGGGCGGTGCCCTGCACCAAAGTCAGATTCCACGCCCCGAAGGCCGCCCGGTTCTGCTCGATCAGCTGGCAGGCGTCGGCGTCCCGCTCCACGGCGCAGACCTTTTTGGCAAAGAGAGCCATCTCCACTGAGACACTGCCTGTCCCGGCGCCCACGTCCCAGCAGGTATCCCCGGGGCGCAGGGCCAGCTTGGACAGCACGGCGCAGCGCACCTCCTGCTTGGTCATGGGGGTCTTGCCCCGGATGAACTCCCCGTCCGGAATGCCCGGCACACGGCGGGGACGCTTGACTGCCCCGGTCAGCAGCAGGGCCAGAGAGGCAAACTGTTCCTCGGCCAGCTGGGCGGCGGTGCCGGTGGTGAGGCGTTCCCCGGGGTAGGAGAGGTTTTCCCCCACTGTGACGGGCAGCTCCCCCAGTCCCGCCTCGGCCAGGCGGCGGCAGAGGTCCGCGGCGTTGTTCCCCGCCCCGCCAGTGAGGAAGCAGACGGGCCCTCCGGCGGCACAGACCTCGGCCACCGGGTCACAGTCCACCCCGTGGGCGGAGCAGAGGGTCCAGTCCTGCCAGGGGCGGCCCAGTCTGGCGGCCAGCAGCTGTACGCTGGAAAGCCCCGGCAGTACCCGGGCGGGGATGTGTTCCTCATTCAAAAGAGCCAGCAGTCCCCGGGCCCCCGAGTAGAACCCACTGTCCCCGCTGTACAGCACGAGGACCTCCTCACAGGCCGCGGCCTTGACCAGGCGCAGGATCTCCCCCGGTGCGACGGCAGCGGCCGTGGCGGAGGAAAGGCCCCGGGGCAGGGCATCCAGCAGGCGCTGGGCTCCCACGATCAGCTGGGCGTCCTGCATGGCCCGGCGCAGTTCTTCCGTCATGGTGGCGGCGGTGCCGCCGCCCATTCCCGCAAGGGTCACGGTCATTGGGATGTCCTCCTCTCAGGATTTTGGTCGGCCAGATCGGCCAGCAGCTGCTGCAACAGCTGTTCCGGGGCCTCCCCCGCGTCGGCGGGACGGCGGATGAGAACCACCTTGGCCCCGGTGCGACGGGCGGCCTCCAGCTTTTCGGCAAAGCCTCCCGCCCGACCGCCGTCCTTGGTCACCAGCCAGGCGATCTGGTACTGCTCCATCAAGGCGCAGTTGAGGGCGGTGCCGAAGGGCCCCTGCATGGCGATGATGTTACGGTGAGGGATGCCCAGGGCCTCGCAGGCGGAGATGCCCTCGTGGGTGGGCAGCACCCGGGCAAACAGGCGGTTTTTGTCCAGGGCGGCAAAGGCGGGCAGCTCCTTGGCTCCGGTGGTGAGCAGGATGTTGCCCTCTGTCCTGGCCAGAAAAGCCGCCGCTTCCGCCGTGGTATCCGCTGTAAAAGCAGCCTCTGTGACGGCGGAGGCAGGGCGGGCAGCCCGGCGCAGAGATACCCCGGCAGCGGTGCAGGCGGTGCGGATGTTTGCGCTGGCCTCGGCTGCATAGGGGTGGGTGGCGTCGATGCAGAGGTCGAACTCCTGCAAAAGGGCCTGCATGGCAGCGGCATCCCGCCGCCCGGTGAGCACGGTAAGGTTGGGAATACCCGCCAGTTCCTCCGCCCCCATGGGGGTGGCCACGCTGACGGTGACCTGCGCCCCCGCCTCCGCCAGCCGCCGGGCCAGCACGCGGCCCTCGGTGGTGCCGCCGAAAATCAGCAGTTTCATTGTTTGGCCTCGTATCCTCTGGGAGTGACCATGCGGCCGTCGATGACCTGCGTCGAATCGGCGCCGATGAACACAGTGGTGAACATATCGAGAGTTTCCTCCCGCAGCTCGGCCAGGGTGAGGACCCGGCTTTGCTGGCCCTCCCGGCCGATGTTTTTCACCCAGCCGCAGACGGTATCCGGGCGGCGGGTCCCGAGCAGAATGTCGCAGGCCCGGCGCAGATGGCCGGTGCGCCGCCGGGAAGCCGGGTTATACAGGCAGATGGAAAAGTCCCCTTTTGCGGCGGCGTCCAGGCGGCGCTCGATGACCGGCCAGGGGGTGAGCAGGTCGGAGAGAGAGATGACGCAGAAGTCGTTGGCCAAGGGCGCGCCCAGCACCGCCGCCCCCGAGAGGGCCGCCGTCACGCCGGGGATGACCTCGATGTCCACGCCGGGATACTCCGGGGCCAGCTGCAAAATGGGCCCCGCCATGCCGTAAACCCCTGCGTCGCCGCTGCACACCATGACCACCGTCTTACCTTCCGACGCCGCATCCAGCGCCATGCGGCAGCGCTGGATCTCCTTCGTCATAGGAGTGGAGAGGGTGGGGGTATCCGGGCAGACCGCCCGGGTCAGCTGGATATAGGTGGTATAGCCGCACAGCAGGTCGGCCTGCTCCAGCGCCGCCCGGGCCGCGCCGGTGAGCTGGGATGCCTCCCCAGGGCCGAGGCCCACCACAAACAGTTTACTCATATTGCCACCGCCAGTCCGGCGAGAAGGGCATCCGGGCCAATGCCACGGTGACGCCCTTTCCCGCCTGTTTTTGTAAGATCAGTGTGCCCCCCGCCGCCACGGCGCTGCGCTCGCAGACGTTGCCGGCGCCGACGGTTTTGCGCACAAATTCCGAGTCGGTAAAATTGCCCTGCTGGGCCGCCAGAACCTCCGGGGAGAAGGTGGTAAAGCTCCACCCATGAACCCAGCAGAGTTCCACAAGCCCGGGTTCCTGCCCCTTGCAGTGGATGGAGGTCACCCCCCGCACCGCCAGAGGATCGGCCCCCGCCTTTTGCAAAGCTGCCAGCACCGCGGCTTCGATGTCCGCCATGGGGGTACCTTTGCGGCAGCCGATCCCCGCCAGCAGAATCCTGGGGATGACCCGCAAGGGTGCTTTCTCTCCCTCCGCCGGGGCGGCAAGGGTGAGGGCAACATCACAGGGACCGTCCGTCATCGGTAGGACGCCCGCCGGGGGTGTGCCCGGGATGGGCCAGTCGCTGCGCAAGCGGATGGGTTCCCCCGCCAGGAGTTTTGCGCTGACGGTCTTGATGCCCATTACCGGACTGACGGTACAGCCCTGATGCACCGCCCAGCTGTCCACTGCAAAGACGCCGTTGGCATCGGTAGCGGTGGTGATGACCGCCTGGGCCCCGCACAGGGCAGCGATCTGCCGGGCCAGGTCGTTGGCGCCGCCCAGATGCCCCGACACCAGGGGCACAGCAAAGTGGGCGCACTCGTCCATCGCCACCACCGCCGGGTCGGTGTCCTTACCTTTCAGATAGGGCGCGCAGGCCCGCACCGCGATGCCCGCCGCCCCCACAAAGACCAGCGCCCTAGCCTGGGCAAAGCCTTCCGCCGTCCAGCCCGCCAGAGTGATGTCCCCGCCGCAGCGCAGGGCGGTGCCGTCCAGGGCATGGGCCAGGCGTTGGGCCAGGGCAAAGCCCTTGTCTGTGAAGGCGATACACCGCAGGCCGGTCATTGGGATGCCTCCCGGAAGCCGGTGGTGAAGGTGGGGTCGTACAGGCGGCTGCGGTCATACCCCGCCGCCAGAAAGTCCCCCACCAGCACCAGGGCCGTGTTTCTGATGCCGTGGCGGCGGCCGGTCTCGGCCAGTTCGCCCAGGGGGCAGCGCAGGACCTTTTCCTCCGGCCAGGTAGCCTTGTAGACGAGGGCCGCGGGGGTCTGTGCGGTGTAGGCGCCTTTGAGAAGCTCCACCTGCAAGCCGTCCAAAAGCCCCGCCGACAGAAAGATCACCATGGTGGCGCCGTGGGCAGCCAGGGAGGCAATGTTCTCCCCCTCAGGCACGGGGGTGCGCCCCGCCATGCGGGTGATGATGACCGTCTGGCTGACGCCGGGGAGGGTGTACTCCGCCTGGGCGGCCGCCGCTGCCCCGCAGAAGCTGGACACCCCGGGGGTCAGGTCAAAGGAGATGCCCCGCTTTTGCAAAGCATCCATCTGCTCCCGGATGGCCCCGTACAGGCAGGGGTCGCCGGTGTGCAGGCGGACGATCTGCTGCCCGGCGGCGTCGGCCTTTTGGGTGATGTCCAGCACCTGTTCCAGCGTCAGCTGAGCGCTGTTGTAGAGGACTGCCCCGGGGCGGCAGAGCCCCAGCAGGGCCGGGTTGACCAGGCTGCCCGCGTAAATGACCACGTCTGCGTTGCGCAGCAGCTCAGCCCCCCGCACCGTGATGAGATCGGTGGCACCGGGTCCGGCGCCCACAAAATGCACCATTTTGCTCACTCCTTTACCACAATGGTGGAGAAATAGCCCGCCCGGTCGGGGGCACCCTCCAGGCCGGGGCAGATGGTCTCCCCGGGCAGGCCGCAGTTGGTGACCAGGGCTGCGTGATCCAGAAGCCCCTGCTCCTCCAGCGCCTTCCGGACCTTGGCCGTGCGGCCGCTCTTCATCAGGACCTTGGTGCCGGGCAGGCGCAGGGCCTTGTCCAGGTCGGCATCGGCGGCGGTGAGCACATGGAGGGGGGTGTCGCCGTCGGTGAGGGGCTCCCCCAGCCGGGCGGCGATGGCGCAGAAGCTGGGCACCCCGGGCACCATGACGGTGTCAAAGCCCTGGGCAGCCAGCAGCTTTTTCAGGTGTCCGAAGGTGGAAAACAGCGCCACATCCCCCAGGTTGAGCATGGCCACGTCCCGACCTGCCGCCAGCTCCCGGGCGATGGCATCGGCGGCAGCGCGGTGGGAATCCTCCCGGTCGGCGGGGTCGGGGGCCATGGTGAAGTCCAGGGGCAGAATGGTCTTGCCCCCCAGGTCCACGGCCTGCCGGGCAATGTCCAGGGCCAGCATGTTGCCCTTTGCAGTGCGCGGCGCGGCGATGACCGGACAGCGCTGCAGGGTATGCACCGCCTTGACAGTGATGAGTTCGGGGTCGCCGGGGCCGATGCCCACGCCGTAAAAAACGCCAGTTATTGCCATGCCTTCAAAATCTCCTTTGCCTGGGGGGTCTGCCCCAGAAGTCCGTGTTGATTGGTGAACAGCACCGCCCCGGCCCGGCATCCTGCACAAAGGCGAGCGGTGAGTTTTGTATCGATTGACTTGAGGATGCTCTCCATGACCTCTTGCCGCAGATGGGCGGCGTCCAGCAGGTCCAGGCAGGCATCGCTGGTGGGGGCATCCATGAGGGCGCGGCAGAGTTCTCTCTCCCCGCCGCAGAGGGCCGCGTGGGCGCAGAAGACCTCCGCCCGGGCGTCGGCCACCCGGCTGTGGGTGTTCATGACCCCCGCCGCCAGCTTGACCAACTTGCCCGCATGGCCCACCAGCAAGATCTCCTCAAACCCTGCCGCTGCGGCGGCGTCCAGGGCGTCCCCGATGTAGTTGGAGCATTTGACCACCGGGGCCAGCCGGTCCAGCCCCTCCGCCTGCAAAAAGTCCATGCCGTAGTTGCCGGGGGTCAAGATGACCCGCTTCGCCCCCCTTGCGGCGGCCTGGCGCAGTTCCAGGGCGATGGTGTCGATGAGAGCCTGCTCGCTCATGGGCTCCACAATGCCGGAGGTGCCCAAAATGGAGATGCCCCCCACAATGCCCAGCCGGGGGTTAAAGGTTTTTGCTGCGGCCTGCTCTCCCCCGGCCACCGAGATAACAACCTTCAATCCGCCCGCATATCCCGCATCCTTGGCAGCGCGGCCAACGGCCTCGGCGATCATTTTCCGGGGCACCGAGTTGATGGCGGCAGCCCCCACCGGCTGGTCCAGGCCCGGCAGCGTCACCCGGCCCACCCCTTCCCCGCCGTCGATGGCAATACCGGGGGCATCCGTCCGTTCCACTGCGGCGGTGACGGGCATGCCGTCGGTCACGTCGGCGTCGTCCCCGGCGTCTTTCGTCACCGAGCACCGGGCGGTATGACCGTCGGCGCGGCAGTCCAGCAGGGGCACAGTGACGGGCAAGCCCTTGGGGGTAATCAGCGAGGCCTGGGCCGGGGCGTGCCCGGTGAGCAGCAATGTGGCCGCCCCCCAGGCCGCCAGGGCCGCGCAGGTGCCGGTGGTGTAGCCGCAGCGCAGCCGCCGCCCGCCCGACTGGATGTAATGCTCAAACATGGCGCTGACTCCTCCTTTTGCGGGGATGTATCCTCACAGAATGGCCCGCAGGTGGCGGCAGTACATTTCCTGCACCGCCTCGTCGGAGCCCATGCCCTCCAGGCAGCAGCTGACCCCAAAGCCTGCCGCCTCCAGACGGCTTTTCCAGCTTTCGGGGTGCTCTCCCGCCATATCGCTGCGGGCGTGCTCCCCGGCGGTGAGCAGCAGCGGCCGCAGGCAGACCTGCTTCCAGCCACCCCGGCGCAGCATGGCCAGCACGGCGTCGAAGCCGGGCCAGCCCTCCACCGTGCCTACCAGGGCATTGTCCGCCCCGGCACAGCGCAGAGCACCGGCAAGAGCCGGGTAGATCAGGTCGGCCCGGTGCTCGGTGCCGTGGCCCAGGAGCACCAGGGCCCCCTCCTCCGGCAGCCAGCACTGTGCCGCATGTTCGGCCAGCTGGGTGAGGTCCGCCACCTCATACAAAAGGGGCGTACCCAGCCGCAGGCGGGCAAACTTCGGGGCAAAGCGGTCGGCCTCGGCCTTGATGCGGTCGTACTCAAAACCGGGGATGACATGGGTGGTCTGGAGGGCCACATCCTCGTACCCCTGGGCGGCCAGAGTTTCCAGGGCGGTGGTCAGGTCGGGCATTTCCACGCCCCGCCGGGCCAGAATCCGCCGGATGGTGGGGCTGGTGTAGGCCCGGAACACCGCCCTGTCGGGGGCCGCGGCAATGAGGGCGTTTTCCACCGCCGTGATGCTGTTCTGTGCGCCGGGGGCTGCGGTGCCGAAGCTGACCAGCAAAAGTGCCTGTTTCATGGGTTGGGAATCCTCCTGTTGTGCTGAGGGGAAAGGGCAGAAAAAAGGCCCCTTTCCGCAGGGTTTGCGGAAAAGGGCCGGGAGGCATGGTCTGGCGGCAAGGCACAGAGGTACCCGCCCACAGCATGCGTGCCGTGCCTGCGTTTGGTCCGTCCGCGGCGCGGAGTCTGCCCGGTTTTCCGGCAGTGTGCACCGCAGGGCAGGTCTTCCGGCTCGGGCATCGGCGTCCCGGCCCGCCTTCCCGCCCGTGGGCAGTGGCTGTGCTGGCCGGGGCTGCTCCCTTACGGCGGCGGTCCCGCGCGGGCTTTGCACCCGCTTCCCTATTCTCCCGGCCGGCCTTGCGGCCCCGGGCACCTTGCGGCGGTTTTCAGTTCGTTTTCAGTTCGTTCAGACAGACGGGTCATTTCTGGCCGTAGTAGGCCCCCGGCCCGTGTTTGCGGAAATAGTGCTTGTCCAGCAGATACTGGGGGACCGGCTGGGCCTCCGGGTTCAGCTGAAGGGTCCACATCGCCATTTTGGCGCATTCCTCCAGCACCGAGGCATGATAGACGGCCTGGGCCGGGTCCTTGCCCCAGGCAAAGGGCCCGTGGCAGCGGCAGAGGGCCCCGGGCACAGCCACGGGGTCCAGTTTCCGCTCCCGGAAGAGCTCGGCGATGACAAGGCCGGTGCTCTTCTCGTAATCCAGGTCCAGCTCGGCCTGGGTGAGCATGCGGGCGCAGGGCACCGGGCCGTAGAAGTAATCGGCGTGGGTGGTGCCGTAGCAGGGAATGTCCCGCCCGGCCTGGGCCCAGGCGGTGGCGTAGGGGCTGTGGGTGTGCACGATGCCCCCGATCTGGGGGAAGGCCCGGTAGAGTTCCAGGTGGGTCTTGGTGTCGGAGGAGGGGTTGAGGGTTCCCTCCACCCGGTTGCCCTCCAGGTCCATGACCACCATGGTCTCAGGGGTCAGGGCGTCGTAGGGCACCCCCGACGGCTTGATGACAAACAGTCCGGTCTGCCGGTCAATGCCCGACACATTGCCCCAGGTATGGGTCACAAGGCCCAGCCGGGGCAGGTCCAGGTTGGCGGCGCAGACCTGTTGTTTCAGTGCTTCCAGCATAGATGTGGCCTCCTTGGGCGCGGGTCACAGGGGCAAGAACTGCAGCACGATGCCGCACACCGCACCCACAGCCCACAACAGGCCCGTCATGAAGAGATTCTGCTTGACGCTGCGGTTGACCCGCCACAGCACGGCCAGGCCGATGCCCGCACCGGCGCACAGGCCGCCGAACAGGCTGCCGAAGGAGATGACCCCCTCCACATACAGCTGGGTCAGCAGCACGCTGGCGGCGCAGTTGGGCACCAGGCCCAGCAGAGCGGCCACCATGGGCTGGAAGATGCCCAGCCCGGTGAAGGCGGCAGCCACGTTTTCCTCTCCCATCAGCTCAAAGATCAGGCCGATGGCAAAGCTGAAGATCAGGATAAAGGCAAAGATCTCCAGCGTGTGGCGCAGGGCGGCCAGCCAGATGCCGCTGTGGGGCTCGTGTTCCTCGTGGCAGTCGATCTCCTCCGAGCTGCCGGAGTAGCCGCCGTACAGCGACTTGGGCAGAAACCGGCGCAGAGGCACATCCAGCACAAAGCCGGCCCCCATGGCAAACAGCACCTTCAACACCAGCAGGGCCAGCAGGGACGGCCACTGGCCGGGTTCGGCAGCCAGCAGGGGGATAGCCTCGTCGGAGGTGGCCAGAAACACCGCCAGCAGCGTGCCGGGGGTAATGACCCGGCTGGCATACAGGTTGGAGGCTACGGCGGAAAATCCGCACTGGGGCACACAGCCCAGCAGTGCGCCGGGGGCAAAGCCCCAACGGCCGCCGCCGGCCAGCGCCCTTTCAATGCGCTCCCCGTGGTGGCGTTCCAGCCACTCGATCAGCAGGTAGGCAAGGTACAAAAACGGCAGCATCCGCACGCTGTCCTCCAGCGCGTGGATGACAGAATGCAAAATAATTTCCATATACACCCTCTATATCATCAGATTGGTCGGGACGTTGGGACGGTTGTCAGTCCGGGCGGTCCTCACGTTCAAAGCCGCGCAGAAGCCGCACGGCGTCGCGCACCACGGCGCGGGGAATGCGGCGCCGGAACATTTCCATGCTGCGGGCCGAGAAGGGAGCCTCGTCCTCAAAGGACTTGAGGCCCAGAAAATACTGCAGGTAGGGACTTTCCCGTACCAGAGCCACCGTCTCCCGGTCGGAGACGCCGCAGGCTTCCCGGATGATGAGACTGCCCAGCGCCACCCGTGCCGGAATGGCCACCTTGCCGCCCCGGGCAAACAGAGCGCTGTACTCCCGCTCAAAGGCGTCCCAGTCCACCGCGGCGGCCAGCCGCACCCAGCGATTGGAGTGCGACAGTTCCCCGTGGAAGGGCGGGATATAATCGTAAACGCTCATCTGGCTGTCTTTGGCTCGGTACACAGGGCAAGGCCCTCCTTCACATAGTATCCAAGGGCGCAAAGCCCCAAATGGCTCAGTAGCGCTGGGTCATGGGGAACACCAGTGCCAGCACCGCCCAGCCGGCCTGGTACAGCACCATGGCGGGCAGCGGCAGGGACACGATGCCCCCCGCCAGCGACATGATGACCGCCAGCACGCAGCTGATCAGCACCGAGGCGGCCAGCACGATGCTGGCTTTGTGCTCGCCCTCGGCGGCACCGGCGGCAGCCTCCAGACCGCCCACAAAGCTGGCAAAGCTGCCCAGATGCAGCATGTTGCCCTCGCTCTCGGGCAGCCAGGCGGTGGCGGGGGCCAGAGCCTCCCGCTCCTGGGCGTTGAGCACTTTGACCGAATCCCCCGGCAGGCCGTAAACAGCCTCCACCAGGTTAACGTCACAGTTGAAATCGTCGCAGTCCACAATGATGGACATGCCCGCACGGCGCAGGCTTTCCAGCACGGCGGCGGTATCGGGGTCGCGCTGGTAGGCCACCTGGAACATGGCGATCAGGTTGCCCGACACGGCCAGATAGATGACCCGGCGCTGATTGACCGAGTGGCGGCGCTCAAACTCCGCGCTGGGGACGTTGACGCCGTATTCCTCCATGAGGGAACGGTTGCCCACCAGCACACGGCCGCCGTTGATCCAGCCCACGTAGCCTTTGCCGTAGACGGTCTTGAGGTCGTCCACCTTGAACAGCAGTTTGCGGTCGTTGCCGATCATGCCCAGAAAGACATCCCGCAGGGTGGCGCTGCCTTCCGACAGGATGGAGGCCGCCAGAGGAATGGCCAGATCGATGCGCTCCTTGCCGATGGGACGGATGCCCGCCAGCGTGACGCATCCCGTGGGGAAGAGATCCCGGGCGGTGATCTGGATGATGTTGGTACGGCCCAGCTGGCGGATGTCCTTCCAGCCGGGAATGACGGCGCCCACCCGGGCCGCGCTGCGCTGCATGAGCTGGGCAGGCAGGGCCGAGATCAGGGTGCCGGAGAGGGGGGTGCCCAGGCAGAGCACCGCCGCCATGGCAGAGAAGGCCATTCCGGCGTCGCCGCGGTAAAGCAGGGTAAACACCAGGCTGATGAGGCCGCAGGCCCCCAGCGCCCAGCTGAACTGCTGCTGGCTCTTGTCGGAGGTGCGGTGAGCGCCGCTGCCCGCCAAAAAGCCCTTGAGCAGCACGGTGGGACGGCTGACCAGCAGGCAGGGCTTGGTCTCGCCCAGACCCCGGGTGACGGTGCGCAGCACGGCGGCATCCCGCAGGCGGTAGGCCACGGCGTGGTCCACCCCGGCGCTGACCAGATCAAAGTTGGCGCGCACGGTGCGGGCGTCCAGCATCTTGCCCGCGGCGTTGAAGCAGAGCAGCAGCGCCGCCGGGCCCGCCATCAGGCAGAACTTGGAGGCATCGTACCACTCGGGCTGGATCAGAAAGACCAGCAGCTGGATGAGAGCGCCGGCAGCGGCCAGGGTGGGCATGGTGTCGGGGGAGGGCGACCGGGCCAGGCCCAGGCCGCCTTCCAGCAGGGTACGCCAGTTGAGGCCGCAGGTGATGAGCAGCAGCACCAGCATGACCACCATCAGGGGGCCGGAGGAAACATCGGGGTTGAGGGCTCCGGGCATGGGCAGGCCGCCGATGGCCGCAGTGCCCAGGTAAAGCATGACCAGAGCCGCCGCCCCCGACACAATGGTGGTGATGGTGGCGATCAGATTCTGGCGGTCCAGCTCCTGCCGGACCTTGGGGGCATCCTCCGCCGATTCATAGTCCACCTTGTGGTGGTGCACGGCGGCGGCAAAGGGCCCCTCGGTCTCGGGGGTATCCCGCTCATCGTCGGGACGGCCCGCAAACCGCATGCGGCTGCGCTTTTTGCGGGCAGGCTCCTCCTCCCCGTCGTCCGGCTCCTGCTGAGTCAGGCGGGCGGCAGCCTCGGCAAAGCGGCCGCTGTCGGCGGACGTATCGCCGGTATCGTCCAGCCCGGCGTTGAGGGTCTGCTCGATCCCCCGCACAAACTGGGCGGTATTGGGCTTTTCCTCGATCTCGGGGCCGAGATCCAGGTCAAAATCCTTGGTATCGCTCTCGGGAGGCGCATCGTTCAGGCGCACCTGTCCCGTCATGGTATGCTCGTTGTCCAGGCCCGCCGACAGGTCCAGCTTGACCTGTCCCGTCATGGTGTGATCGAGAGGCGGCTCCCCTGCCGCTGCCGTGCCGGCGACATTCAGGCGGATCTGACCGGTGGCATCCCGGGCCGGGGTCTGTCCGGCAGCCGTCCCGGCAGAGCGGGTACGGCGGACGGTCTCGCCTTCCGCAGGCGCGGTGCGGCCGGTACGGGGTTCCGTCCGGGACTGTGCCGGTGCCTGGGGCTGGATAGAGCGGAGGAAATCATGGGTATCCTCCTCATCATCATGGGCCGACATGTCCACCGTGAAGCCGGAGGGCAAAGTGTCCGCCTTGGTCATGACCGGCTCTCCCACCGGCTCGGAGGTGGAAAAGCTCCGGGTGGAGGCTTTCTCCCGGGGCGGCTCATGGGGTTCCTTGCCGGGGGTGAACTCCACCGTGTCCCGCTTTTTGCGGGGGCGCTGGGCCTCGGCGTCGGTGCCGGCAGCGGGCTGCTCCGGCCAGGTGCGCAGCGTTTCCGGCTCCGCCTCGGGCTGGGGCCGGGCTTCCGGCTGGGGCTCTGTGCGGTCCGCTTTTGCTGCCTCCTCCCGGATCTGGGAGGTGGTGGTATGGTAAATGCCCAGAGAGGACAGCGTCTCAGTCAGCGAACCATGTACCCGCCGGGTCCCCGCATACTTGGAGCGGTAGACATACTTCTGGGGCTGAGGTTCGGGTTCCGGGGCAGGCTGGGGCTCGGGGGCAGGTGCATATCCTGCGCCGTAGCCGGTGTCCGGCTCCGGCGCCTCCTCAGGTTCCGCGTCATATTCCGGTTCGGATGCTTCCCCGGGCAGGGCATCGTCCTGATCCGGCTCAAAGACATCCTCCTCCGGCGGGTTTTCCTCCTCTTCCGGCTCAAAGACGGTTTCTTCCTCGTCCTCCGGTTCCTCGCTGCGGCCGCCGAACAGGCCGAAAAAGCCCTTCTTTTTGCGGGAACGCTGACGGCCGGTTTCCTCCCCGCCGTCCTCCGGCACGGCGTCCTTGTCGCCAAAGACCGAGACACGGATGGGGGTGATCTCCGCCGTGTCCTCCGCCCGCTTGAACAGGCCGCGTTTCTTTCCGCTCTTTCTCTCAGGAGGCAGCTTGCCGTTGGCGTCGGGCACTACGGCCACGCTCTCCTCAAAGAATTCCTGGAACTGATTCTTGCGCAGCGCCAGCTCATCGGTGCTCTGGGGGGCGTTGTCCCCGCCCATCTGGCGCAGAAAATTCTTGATGATGCCGGTGCGGGTGGTATCCCCCATGGTGTTGTCCGGCTTGTCCGGCTGGGGCTTGGGCTCAGGCTGAGGCTTGGGTTCGGGTTCCGGCGCGCGCAGCGTCGTCTCGGGCTGACGGGTGCGGGCAGGGACTTCCCCGCCCTGGTCGGGTACACTCTGACGGCGGGCAGGCTGCCGGGGCGTGCCGGCAGGGGTGCGGGCCGTGGTTCCCGCCGGAGCGGCAGACGCCGTCGTTTTGGGCATCGCCTTTTTGGCCGGGGCCTGGGCCGTCACTGTGGAGGAGGGATGGCGCACTGCTTCCTCGCTGCGGAAGATGGGCAGGTCGGCCAGCAGTGCGTCAATGGTCTGCGTGGAAAACCGGGATTCCGGGTCCGCCACATCGGCGCTGACCTCCACCTTCGGCATTTCATTTTGGGGAATGGGCCCAAGCTGTACGGTGGTGTTGTCGGGATGAGCGCCAGAACGCGGGATGCTGCGCAGAATCTCGTCCACGTTGCGGTCGGTAACACCGTCACGGATTCCCTTTGCCTCCTGCTGCTGGTTGAGCTCCTCCAGAATTCGCTCCACCGAATCATTTGTCCGCTTGCTTGGCATGGTGTGTTTCTCTCCCTCTTACTCTAAACCGTCCGTTTGCTCTGTCACACATTCCGTCTGCGGCGCATTATATCGTACATCAGGATGCCCGCTGCCACCGACACATTGTAGCTGTCCACCCCGGTACCCCGGGCGGCCATATCTAGGCTGACAATGCCGTCGCACAGCTTGCGCACCAGCGCGCTGACGCCGCTGCCCTCGCTGCCCATGACCAGCGCCACCGCTCCCGAAAGGTCGGTGCGCTCCAAAGGCTCGCCGCCCATATCGGCGCAGTAGACAAAGACATTGTTTTCCTTGAGGTCGCGCACGGCCTGGGCCATGTTGGGCACCCGGGCCACGGGCAGACGGGCCGCCGCCCCGGCGCTGGCCTTCATGACGGTGCCGCTGACGCCCACGCCGCCCCGGCGGGGAATGACCACCCCGTGGGCGCCGCACAGCAGGGCCGACCGGATGATGGCACCCAGGTTATGGGGGTCCTCGATGCCGTCGCACAAGACCAAAAACGGCGGCTCGTCCTTCTGGCGGGCCGCTTGGAGAAGGTCCTCCAGCGAGGCATATTCAATCTCGGCAGCCCGGGCGGCCACCCCCTGGTGCTCGGCCCCGCCGCACATCTGGCGCAGCTTGCCCGAGGGCACCCGCTTGGTCACGGCTCCTGCCTGACGGGCCAGGGCATTGTAATACCCCACCGTCGCCTCCGGCATGGTGTCCGCCAGCCAGACGGTGTCCACCGGGCGGCCGCTTTTCAGCAGCTCGGCCACAGGATTCTTGCCGTAGATCAGGGTATCGGTCCTTTCCCGCGGTTCGCGGTTGTCGCGGTTGTTTTTCTCCATTGCTTTCCTCCGACGCATGACCGGTGTTTTCCGCCATGCACAACTCTATCCTGCCCCGTCTCCGTCCGCCGTCTGCGGCCGGGCGGGCAACTTCACACCGTGCTCTCCCCCGCGGACAGGCGGGTACAGAACCGGCAGTTTAAGATACACGGTAGTAGTATATCACACTTTCGTCCTTTTTGCTACCGTCCCGCACCCCCTTTTGCGGGGGTTTTTTGACGGTTTTTCCCCGGCCCTGTCGGACGCTGGAACGCGGTTTATACAAACCGTAGACGGTGGAAAAGGGTTTCCACATGTTGAAAACTCTGTGGAAAAGGTTGAAAACCCGCCTGCCAAGCGGGTTTTTACCTCTGAGGGGAAAAGTTTTCCTCCCCGTTTTGCACAATTTGTGGAAAACTTTTCAACATAACAGAGTGGATAAGCCGCCCTGTCAAGTTGGCAAACCGCTGATTTTTCCGCCCTTTGCCGCCCGGAGTTCCGCAGTTTCCACAAGGCTCCGCCCTGCCCGACAGCTCTCGCCGTGCCCCTTACACGGGCGTAAAAATATGCTATAATATCCCCGAAAAAAAGCAGAAGGGAGGCGGTCCGGATGGACGAGAGCAAGGTGCCCGGCTGGCATGTGCTGGGCAGCGCCGGGGGCATGGACCTGGACCAGACCCTGACCAGCGGGCAGTGCTTCCGCTGGCAGCGTCAGGCCGACGGGTGGCACGGCATCGCGGAGGGCCGCCGTGTCACGGCAAAGGTGGAGGACGATATGCTGTGGCTGCTTTCTCCCCCGGAGGAGGACGGCTTCTGGCGGCATTACTTTGCCCTGGACACCGACTACGGGGCGCTGCACCGGCGTTTTGCCGCCAGCAAACGTCTGGCCTCCTGTGTGGAGGCCGCGCCGGGGCTGCGGGTGCTGAACCAGCCCTTTTTCGAGGTGCTGTGCACCTTTCTCATCAGCCAGAACAACAACATTCCCCGCATCAAGGGAATTGTGGAACGGCTGTGCATGCTGTGCGGGGAGGAACTTGCCCCGGGGGTGTATGCCTTCCCCGCCCCGGAGGCCCTGGCCACCCAAACACCCGAGAGCATGGCGGTGCTGCGGGCGGGCTGGCGCAGCGACTATCTGCTGAACGCCGCCCGCCGGGTCTGTGACGGGGCGCTGGACCCGCAGACTCTGTCCGCCCTGCCCATGGACGCCGCCCGGGAACAGCTGATGCAGCTGCGGGGGGTGGGTCCCAAGGTGGCCGACTGCGTACTGCTGTACGGTCTGGGCTTTGCCGACGCCTGCCCCATGGATGTCTGGATGAAGCGGGCCATGGCAGTCCTTTTTCCCCGGGGGATGCCCCGGGCGGCGGGAGCCTGCAAAGGCATCGCTCAGCAGTATATCTTTGAATACGCCCGCACCCACCTGCCCCGGGGTGAAAAACCGCCCGCCAAGCCCCGGAAGCCGGGCCTTTCCAGGGCAAAATCCGCCAAAGGAAAAACTTTACCCCGGGAACCGGAGCAAAGCTGTTGATTTTTTGTCAATGCCGGGATATAATGAGACCAGACAAGCGCACAAACGCGCTTTTCGATCCGTTTGGCTCGAAGAGCCGGGCGGGCGGGGACGGTTCCGGCGGCGGCAAAACGCGGACGGGGCCGGATGCGTCATGTCACGGCTCAAGATCGCAGGGAGGTTTTAATTATGCTGGTAAACGCAACCAATATGCTGCTCAAGGCTCGTGACGGCCACTACGGCGTCGGGCAGTTCAACATCAACAACCTGGAATGGACCAAGAGCATTCTGCTTCAGGCTCAGGCCATGAACAGCCCGGTCATCCTGGGTGTGTCCGAGGGCGCCGGCAAGTATATGACCGGTTTCAAGACCGTCGCCGCCATGGTCCGCGCCATGGATGAGAGCCTGGGCATCACCGTCCCCGTGGCTCTGCACCTGGATCACGGCACCTACGAGGGCGCCAAGGCCTGCATCGATGCCGGCTTCACCTCCATCATGTTCGACGGTTCTCACTACCCCATCGAGGAGAACGTTGCCAAGACCAAGGAACTGGTCGAGTACGCACACGACAAGGGCCTGTCCATCGAGGCTGAGGTCGGCTCCATCGGCGGCGTCGAGGACGGCGTTGTGGGCTCCGGCGAGATCGCCGATCCCGAGGAGTGCGCCCGCATCACCGCTCTGGGCGTTGACTTCCTGGCTGCCGGCATCGGCAACATCCACGGCATCTACCCCGACAACTGGAAGGGCCTGGACTTCGAGGCTCTCGACCGCATCCATAAGGCCACCAACAACATTCCTCTGGTCCTGCACGGCGGCACCGGCATTCCCGACTCCATGGTTCAGAAGGCCATCAGCCTGGGCGTCTGCAAGATCAACGTCAACACCGACTGCCAGCTCGTCTTTGCTGAGGCAACCCGCGCCTACATCGAGGCCGGCAAGGATCAGCAGGGCAAGGGCTACGACCCCCGCAAGCTGCTCAAGCCGGGCGCCGACGCCATCATGGAGAAGGTCCGCGAGAAGATCGAGCTGTTCGGCAGCGCCAACAAGGCCTGATCGTTCCTGACCCCATCCCATAGCAAAACCGCAAAAACCCCCGCCGGGAGTTTCCCGGCGGGGGCTTTTTGTATGGGTTTGTCTCACAGGCGCTGGAACAGTCCGCTCAGCCAGAGGCCCAGCCCGATGTGGCAGGCCAGCAGCAAAGGCATGCCCAGCACAAAATACCAGTGCCGGGTCTTGTGGCGGAACAGGTACATGCCCGCCCAGCCGCCCGCCGCACCGCCCAGCAGGGCGGGCAGAAAGAGCATTTTTTCCGGGACGCGGCGGCGGCCTTTCCGGGCGCAGGACTTGTCCCACCCCATGAGGAGAAAGTCAACGAGGTTCATAGCAGCCAGCCACAGCACCAGCAGCGGCCGCAGGTCCGGCAAAGTCATGACGGGCACTCCTTTCCGGCAGGGGGTCAGACTTCGGTTTTCTGTTTTGCCTTCCACTCCCGGACAATTTTTCCAAAGACCACGCCGAACATGGTGCAGGTGGTGATGACAGCCAGTCCATCGGCCACCGGTTCTGCCATAAACACGGCGATATCCTGGGAGACGGGCAGGATGCGGGGCAGCAGGAAGATCAGCGGCACCAGCAGGATGATTTTGCGCAACACAGCCAGGAAGAGACTGACGCCCGCCTTGCCCAGGGCCACAAAGGTCTGCTGGCAGGCGATCTGCGCGCCGAACAGGCAGCTGGCGCCCATATAGATCCGCAGGGCCGTGCGGGTATAGACGCCCAGAGTGCCGTCGGGCGGGGTGAAGATGCCGATGATCAGCTGCGGCGCGAATTCACAGATGGACCACATGGCCGTGGCATAGACCAGGCAGGCGATCAGCAGGACCCGGAAAGTCTTGACCACGCGGTCGATCTTTCCGGCGCCGAAATTGAAGCTGGAGATGGGCTGTGCCCCCTGGGTGAGTCCCTGCAGGGGCAGCATGGAGAACTGCATGACGCTGGACAGGATGGTCATGGCGCCCACGGCCACATCGCCGCCGTAGACCTGCAGCTGGGTGTTGAAGCTGATCTGGATGACGCTCTCGGTGAGCTGCATGACAAAGGGCGAAAGGCCCAAAGCAATGCTGGGCAGCAAAATACGGGGCGCCGGACGGAGGTTCCTGACCTGCAGCCGCAGATAGCTGCGTTTGCTGGACAAAAACCAGACGGTAAAGGCGGCCGATACCGCCTGGGACAGGATGGTGGCCAGCGCCGCGCCCGACACGCCCATTCCCAAGCCGAACATGAAGATGGGGTCGAGGATGATGTTGAGCACCGCGCCGATGATGACGGTGAGCATGCCCACCATGGCATAGCCCTGGGCATTGATGAAGGCATTGAGGCCCAGGGAGATCTGCACAAAGATAGTGCCGATGAGGTAGATGCGGAAATACTCCCAGGAATAGCCGATGGTATCCGGGGAGGCGCCGAACATCTCCAGCAGGCGATAGCCGAACAGATAGAAAGCGGCGGTCAGCAGGACGCCCACCACCACCAGCGCCGTGGTGCAGTTGCCAAGGATCTTCTCCGCGGTTTCCTTGTCGCCCTTGCCCAGAAAGATGGAGGCACGGGGCGCGCCGCCCATGGCCACCAGGGCGGCAAAGGCGGAGATGGCGGTGATAAGGGGGAAGCAGACGCCCACACCGGTCAGCGCCGTCTCTCCGATTTCCGGCAGGTGGCCGATATACATACGGTCCACCATGTTGTACAGTACGTTAATGAGCTGTGCCACAATGGCAGGCAGTGCCAGCCGGAAAAGCAGGCTGCCGACGCTGCCGCTGCCCAGGTCCGCGCCGCCCTGGGCTGTGGAAGGTGCTTGGTGTTGCATGATGGGAAGAACCTCCTTTTTTGGTCCGGCAGCCGCCCGGTTGTCGGGAAATCGGAATGGAAAAAGCACGCGCCCCGCTGCTGTATCGGCTGCCGCGGGAAAAAATGATTTCCCCGTCAGCAAATGCCGTACACGGTCGCGGGGCGGCCTTTTGACGGAACCTGAGCGGAAGGGCCGGTCAGCGCCTGTGGCGGTCGGCCTCTGTCTCCTTGGTGATGTAGATGGGACGGTGCTTGACCTCCAGGTAGGTTTTGGAAAGGTACTCGCCCACAATGCCCAGGCAGAACAGCTGCACGCCGCTGCACAAAAGCAGGATGCAGATCATGCTGGGCCAGCCCGAGGTGGGGTCTCCGAAGATCAGCGCCCGCACCACCACAAATACAATGCCCACAAAGGCGGCCAGGCAGAAAATAACACCCATCAGGGCCGCAAACACCAGCGGCGCTGTGGAAAAGCCCACGATGCCCTCGATGGAATACTTGAACAGGCCCCAGAAATTCCACTTGGTTTTGCCTGCCACACGCTCGATGTTCTCATAGTCGAACCACTTGGTGCGGAAGCCCACCCAGCTGAAAATACCTTTGGAGAAGCGGTTATACTCCGACATCTGCAGCACCGCGTCGGTCATGCGGCGGCTCATCAGCCGGAAATCCCGGGCGCCGTCCACGATCTCGGTGTCGCCCATGCGGTTGATGATCTGGTAAAACTTGCGGGCAAACCAGCTGCGCACCGGAGGTTCTCCCTTGCGGGTGGTGCGGCGGGTGGCGGCGCAGTCCCAGTCCCCCGACAGCAGAGCGTCCAGCATATCGGGCAGCAGGGCGGGCGGGTCCTGAAGGTCGGCGTCCATGGTGGCCACATAGTCCCCCCTGGCTGCCTGCAGCCCCGCATAGATGCCCGCCTCCTTGCCGAAATTGCGGCTGAAGGAGACATACCGTACCCGGGGGTCCTGATCGTGCAGCTCGCGGGCCACCCGCAAAGTCCCGTCTTTGGAACCGTCGTCCACAAAAATAAACTCGAACTCGGCGCCGTGGCTTTGGCGCATTGTTTCGGCTACCCGCGATACCTCTTTGTAAAACAGAGGCATCGCTTCCTCCTCATTGTAGCAGGGCACTACCAGGCTGATCAGCATCCGGCCCATCCTCTCTTTATGTTCATCGTCCCGGAGACTTCCGGTGCGGAATTTCTTTACGGTTTTACCTATTATAGCGCCTTTCCGAAATCCTGACAAGGGAAGGCAATTTTTTCACATCGTCAGGCCGTCCACGGCCAGCAGCACCCCGTAAATCGCCGGCTGGTGGAGCATGTAGACCAGCAGCGTGCGGCTGCCCACAGCGCACAGGGGACGAAGGGCGGCGGGAGGCTTTGCGGCAGCGGGAACTCTGCCCAGTCCGGTCAGCCAGCGCCAGCCGAAATAACCGCACCAGAACAGAAACAGCCAGGGCAGAATGGGGAAATAATCCGCCGAGGCAAACCGGGTGAGATCGGGCAGGCCCAGCCAGAAGAGATTGGCCCGGTAAAGCGTCTGCGGCACCGCCGCAGCCAGATGCAGCTCCTCAAAGCCCAGATAGCCCCAGGGCAGCTGGTTGAGCACGGCGAACAGCACCGCGCTGGCTGCCAGCCCTGCCCCGGCGGGGATCTTTTCCAGAACCGGGCGCAGCAGGCAGGTGAGCAGCACCGCACAGGCGTTGAAGTGCAGCACCCCGAACAGGATGAGCTCCGACGGCATGACCAGCGCCGTGACTGCTGTGAGTATCAGGGCGCACCCCGCCGTGAGCAGACCGTTTTTCAGCTGGCGGCGGCCCAGGCAGAAGCTGGCCCCCGAAAGCAGAATGAAGCTCCAGCAGATATACTGCTGCCAGACATGGCACCCCGCCGACCCGATATCGTACCACCGGCTGGGATGGCCGAAGACATAGACCCAGTCGTACATACCGTGGTAGACCAGCATGTTCAGCAGCGCCAGCCCCCGCAGGGCATCCATCTGCCAGATGCGCTTTGCTCCCTGTTCCATGAGATTCTTTCCCCTCCCGGGCCGGTGAGCCGGTCCTGTTTTCTCCGTCTATCATAGCACGGCGGACGGGAGCGGTAAAGCGGCGGAACGCTTCAGCACGGGAGCTTTTCCCTCTGTAACAGTTCCCGCCGGACGGCGTCCGGGAGAAGATTTCCCCGGCAGCTCCGATGCACCGGGATTTTACCGGGATTTTGTTGCAATGTGGGTGAAAATAGGCTACAATCCTGGTAGGCTTCCCCGCCAAGGCGGGGAACATACAGGGGGAGGAAACATATGCAGGATATTCGTATCCTGGGGCTGGATCTGGACGGCACGGTTTTTGACGATCACAAGCAGATTTCGCCCCGCACACTGGATGCCATGCAGGCCGCCATCCAACGGGGCGTCGTGGTGCTGCCCGCCACCGGGCGTCCGGTCAGCGGCGTGCCGGAACAATTTCTCCACATGCCGGGGGTGCGCTATGCCCTGACCTCCAACGGCGCCACCGTCACCGAGCTGGCCACCGGCCGCCGTATCGTGGAGCTGACCTTCGACGCCGACGCCGCCATGCAGATCTATGATATTCTGCGGCCCTTCGACTGCGCCATGAGCATCTTTATTGACGGCCAGTCCTACACCTCCACCGACAACTTCGACCGGATGCAGGAACTCTCGCCCCCGGCACTGCGCCCCTATCTGCGGGACAGCCGCATCGCTGTGGACGACATCCACGCCCTCATGCGCCAGCATGCCCACGGCATTGAAAAATTCAGCATCCTTTACCCCGACTATCCCACCCGGGACGCCGCCCGCGCCGCCGTGACCGCCGCCTGCCCGGCGGAGGCCACCTCCAGCCTGGGCTGCAACCTGGAACTCAACGCTCCCGGCGTGACCAAGGGCCAGGCCCTTCTGAACCTGGCCGAGACGCTGGGCTATTCCCGGGAACAGGTCATGGCCTGCGGCGACTCGGACAACGACCTGGCCATGATCCGGGCGGCAGGCCTGGGTGTGGCCATGGGCAACGCCGAGCCCGAGGTCAAGGCGGCCGCCGATGTCATTGTGGCGGACAACAACCACGACGGCGTGGCCGAGGCTATCCACCGCTATATCCTGGGCGACTGACCCGGGCAAAGCTCCGCACTTCTTTTCATACCAGTTCCGGCACACCGGCCCTTCCGGTCTGTGTGCCTGCTGTGCTGCGATCTTGCGGCAAAACAATACGAACAGGCAGGTGTAATTTCCTTATGGCATGGACAACCAACGTTCTGGTCGGCCAGTCCGGCGGACCTACCGCCGTCATCAACTCGAGCCTGGCCGGCGTCTACGAATCGGCCAAGAGCCTTGGCGCTCCCCACGTGTACGGCATGCAGTACGGCATTGAGGGCCTTCTCCAGGGCAAATTCGTCGATCTGGACCAGTACTTCTCCGACAAAATGCAGATCGAGCTGCTCAAACGCACCCCGTCCAGCTTCCTGGGCAGCTGCCGCTTCAAGCTGCCCGAGGCCAGTGTGGACGACCGCCCCTATCGCAAGCTGTTCCAGCTGTTTGAGGAGCACGCCATCGGTGCCGTGTTCTACATCGGCGGCAACGACAGCATGGACACCATTGCCAAGCTGTCCGCCTACGGTGCGGCCATCAACAGCCCCATCCGCTTCATCGGCGTGCCCAAGACCATCGACAACGACCTGGCACTCACCGACCATACCCCCGGCTACGGCAGCGCCGCCAAGTATGTGGCCACCATCCTCAAGGAAGTCATCTGCGACGACAGCGTCTACAACATCCGCAGCGTCACCGTAGCCGAGATCATGGGCCGTCACACCGGCTGGCTGGCTGGCGCCGCCTCCCTGGCCAAGGGTGCCGATTCCGACGGCCCCGACATCATCCTGCTGCCCGAGCGCCGCTTTGATGAGGCTGCTTTCCTTGCCCGGGTCAGCGAGCTCACCGCCACCCGCCACAACGTCACCATCGCCGTGTCCGAGGGCGTCAAGAACAAGGACGGCGTCTTCCTGTGCGACCTGGTCTCCACCGCCGGTCAGCTGGATGCCTTCGGTCACAAGGCCATCCTGTCCGGCACCAGCCGCTATCTGGCCGACCTCATCCGGGTCCGCCTGGGCTGCAAGACCCGGGCCATCGAGTTCTCCACCCTGCAGCGCTGCGCCAGCCATCTGGCCAGCCGCACCGACGTGACCGAGGCCTATCAGGTGGGCGGCGCCGCTGTGGAGGCTGCCGCCGAGGGCAAGACCGGCCTGATGTGCGCCATCCGCCGCCTGTCCGACCAACCCTACCAGGTCACCACCGAGCTGGTGGACGTGCAGCAGGTGGCCAACCTGGAAAAGCGTGTGCCTGATGAGTGGATCACCCCCGACGGCATGCAGGTCACCGAGGAGTTCGAGCGCTACGCCCGTCCCCTCATCCAGGCTGAGCTGACTCCCATCTACATCAACGGCGTGCCCCGCCACATCCATCTGGGCAACGTCTGATCGCCAACCCAATACAAAGCATCCGCCCCGGAGCAAGGTTTCTCTCCCCTGCTCCGGGGCGTTTTTCTGTCCCCCGGGCATGATCGTTTTTTCTATCACAATGCATCAAAGAGACAGTTTTTCGCAATTTTTGCAATCTTTCCTTTGGTGGTTTCGCTTTGCGGTTCCGTATCATGGAATTTCATTCCTGTCATCGGCACTGCCCCGGTCAGGCAGATTCCGTTGGGCGGAACCACATTCCGGGCGCTGTGATCTGCGGGTCGGCAACCGCAACAATGGTCAAGGGCCAGGCGTTATGTTACACTCAATACAACGATAGATCGTACGGATGGCGCCTGTTGTCCGCCCCGGGCACGGGGCATCCGCACCCACAAACCACATCAGGCAGGAGGACGAATTTATGGCAAAAAATGCAATCGTCGGTCAGTCCGGCGGCCCCACCTCGGTCATCAATGCAAGCCTGGCGGGCGTTTTTGAAAGCGCCAAACGCCGGGGCGCCGGCAAGGTCTACGGCATGATGCACGGCGTGGCCGGGCTGCTGGAGCGCCGCTGGACCGTGCTGGATGACGACCTGAAAACCGCCATGGACATTGAGCTGCTCAAGCGCACCCCGTCCAGCTATCTGGGCAGCTGCCGCTACAAGCTCCCCGACTGGCACACCCCCGAGGGTGAGGCTGTCTACGTCAAGCTGTTTGAGATTCTCAAGGAGCTGGACATCGGCTATTTCTTCTACATCGGCGGCAACGACAGCATGGACACCATCGGCAAGCTGGCGGACTACGGCCAGCATGTGGGCAGCGACATCCGCTTCATGGGCGTGCCCAAGACCATCGACAACGACCTGATGGTCACCGACCACACCCCCGGCTACGGCAGTGCCGCCAAGTACATCGGCGTGGTCATGAAGGAGATCATCCGGGACGCCACCGTCTACGGCACCAAGTATGTCACCATCGTGGAGATCATGGGCCGCAACGCCGGCTGGCTGACCGCTGCCGCCGCCCTGGCCAAAGCCGAGGACTGCGAAGGTGTGGACATGATCTGCCTGCCTGAGATCCCCTTCAACGTGGACCACTTTGTGGAGAAGGTGGAGCGGATGCAGGCCAAAAAGCCCAGCATCGTCATTGCCGTGTCCGAAGGCGTCAAACTGGAGGACGGTCGCTACGTCTGCGAGCTGGCCGACGATGTCCACGCGGTGGACGCCTTCGGTCACAAGGCCCTGACCGGCACCGCCCGCTTCCTGGCCAACACGGTGGCCCGCCGCCTGGACACCAAGACCCGCTGCATCGAGCTATCCACCCTGCAGCGCTGCGCCGGGCATCTGACCAGCCGCACCGATATCACCGAAGCCTATCAGGTAGGCGGCGCCGCCGTCAAGGCTGCCTTTGAGGGCCATACCGGCGAGATGGTCGCCCTCAAGCGCATCTCCAATGCCCCCTACCAGTGCACCACCGAGCTCCATCCCATCAGCGAGGTGGCCAACCTGGAAAAGAAGGTGCCTCTGGAGTGGATCAACGCCGACCATACCGGCATGACCCCCGAATTTCTCTCCTATGCCCTGCCCCTGATCCAGGCCGAGCTCACCCCCATCTATGTGGAGGGCCTGCCCCATCACATCTACCTGCCGGAATAATTTTTCCTCTCTGACATTCCCCGTCCGCCGGTTTTCTCGGTCCGGCGGACAGTCATACGGCCCCGCCTCCCAAGGGGACCTCTGCCAAGCAAACACCGCGCCCCGGTACCGCCAAAACGCAGTACCGGGGCGCGGTGTTTGTTCTTTGTGAAACAGCATTGTCAGCCCGCTGATCCGGGAGGGACAATCCTGTTTATTTGGTCAGCAGACTGACGGCACGGCTGGTACCCAGACGGTCGGCGCCCAGGTCGAGGAACTTTTCCATGTCCTCCACTGTGGAGATGCCGCCCGCGGCCTTGATCTTGCAGCGGCCGTTGACACAGCGGGCAAAGAGCTCGATGTCGTGGAAGGTGGCGCCGGCAGTGGAAAAGCCGGTGCTGGTCTTGATGAAGTCGGCGCCCGCCTCCACCACGATGTCGCACATCTTTTCCTTCTCCTCGTCGGTGAGCAGGCAGGTCTCGATGATGACCTTGAGGACCTTGTCCCCCACCGCCTTCTTCACCGCCGCAATGTCGGCGCAAACATCGTCGTACTGCTTGTTCTTCAGCCAGCCGATGTTGATGACCATATCCACCTCGGAAGCGCCGTTCTCCACAGCGGTTTTTGCCTCAAAGGCCTTGCTCCTGGTATCCATGGCGCCCAGAGGGAAGCCCACCACGCAGCAGACCGGCACCCGGCCCGCCATATACTCCACGGCCTGACGGACATAGCAGGTGTTAATGCACACCGAGGCAGTGTGGTATTCCATGGCTTCATCGCAGAGCTTTTGGATCTGAGGCCAGGTGGCCTCCGGTTTCAGCAGCGTATGATCCACCTTGGACAGGATTTCTTCCCTGGAATAGTGACTCAACGGAACTCAGCCCCTTTCTTGCATTTCTTGCACAGACGTGCCTGGTACATGCCGCATGCGGACAGAATGACCGCCGTCACCGACGCGGTGACGCCCACAATGCCCAGCACCAGACCTGCAATGCGCAGACCCTTACCCCGTACTTTTCTCATGGCAATGTTCTCCTTTCCCGGACGTTTCCGCAGGCGGAAAGCCCGTGATCAGCTTTTCTTTTTGAAGACGAACACCTTGGAAAACACATAGTTGGACAGGATGACCACCACCTGGCTGAACACCTTGACCCCCATGGGCCACAGGCCGGCGGCGTCGCTGGCAAAGCCCAGCATGGGGCCCACCAGGCTGACGCCCACCCAGATGATGCACTGGTCCATGACCAGCGTCACCAGCCGGAAGAAGATGAATTCGCCGAACTCCCGCAGGGAACTGGCGCCCTTGTTCTGGCTCTTGAAGACGAAGGTGCGGTTGGTCCAGTAGGCAAACAGAATGCAGATGATGTTGTCGATGATGTTGCCCAGACCGGTGGCGAACTCCACGCCGAAGGCCGCCTGGTTGACGGCAAAGATCACCAGATTGAGCAGGGTGGCCAGTCCCCCGAAAAAGAGGTAGGCCAGCTGTTCGTAGTATTTCAAAATAATGGCTTTGATTTTTTCCATAACAGATTGGTTTTGGCCGCAGCGAAGGCGGCAGTCCCGGGTGAAAACAACAGAAAACGGAGCCCGCCTGTTTGCCAGGCAGGCTCCGTCTGTTACGAATTTACGGGGTCAGACCACGTGATTACTCCGCGTCGTTCTCGCCCTCGGCATCCTCATTGAGGCAAGCCTTCATGGACAGGCTGATGCGCTTGCGGTCGAAGTCGACGTCGATCAGCTTGACCTTGACTTCGTCGCCAACCTTCAGCACATCGCTGACCTTGTTGACGCGCTCGTTGGAAATCTCGCTGATGTGGACCAGGCCGTCAACACCGGGCAGGATGCGGACAAAAGCACCGAACTTGGTGATGGAGACGACCGGAGCAACAAACTCGCTGCCGATGGGATACTCGGTCTTGAGCTTCTCCCAGGGGTTGTCCTCTTCCTTCTTGTAGCCCAGAGAAACCTTCTGGTTCTCGGGGTCGTAGCTCTTGACGTAAACCTCGATGGTATCGCCAACATTGACAACCTCGGAAGGATGCTTGATGTTGGACCAGCTCAGCTCGCTGATGTGGCACAGGCCGTCCACGCCGCCGATGTCAACAAAGGCGCCGTAGCTGGTCAGGCTCTTGACCACGCCGGTGTACTTCTTGCCGACCTCAACATTGGCCCAGAACTCCTCGCGCTTGACCTTGTTCTCCTCGGCAGTGACCTTGTTGATGCTGCCGACGATCTTGCGACCGGCGCACTCGGTGATGACCAGACGGACATGCTGGCCAACCAGCTTGGTATAGTCCTCATCACGGCGCATGGTAGCCTGGCTGCGGGGAACGAAGACGCGGACGCCCTTGACATTGACGACAACGCCGCCCTTGTTGGACTCCATGACATCGCCTTCCATGACGGTGCCGTTCTCGCAGGCTTCGGACACGTCCTTCATGCCCTTCTGGGCCTCGAAACGGACGCGGGACAGGGTGTCGACGCCTTCCTGGTCGTTGGTCTTGACAACGACGAGATCCAGCTCGTCGTCAACCTTGACCAGATCCTCCATGCGGGCGGAAGGATCGGTGGTCATCTCACTCAGCTTGACAACGCCGGTGTGCTTGGAGCCGTCCACGCTGACGGTGCACTCGGTGGGGCTGACGCTGATGACCTTGGCCTTGACGATTTTACCAGCAAACAGGGGCTTTGCCTCCGAGGCCTCCAGCATCTCGGCAAAGCTCATGTCGTCACGAATTTCTTCACTCATACAGTTAAGTACCTCCTCAATTATAGACGAAGGCGTTGAAGCCCCGGCTGTCACGCCCACCACCTTTGCACCGCGCAGCCAGTTTTTGTCCAGCTCAGCGGCTGTCTCAATGCTGACGGCGTCGGTATGCCTGGCGGCGACCTGCAACAGCTTTTGGGTATTGGAAGAATGATGACCGCCAATGATGACCATATGGTCGCATTTTTGGCTGAGGTCTTCCGCTTCCTGCTGCCTCGTCCACGTTGCACTACATATTGTATCAAATATTTTGGGATTTGTACACCATTTTTTTAGAAAAGACTTGCAGGCCTCCCAGCTTTCCACCCGAAATGTGGTCTGGGCAACGGCATATATGGATTTTTGTGGCTCATTTTCGGATGCCCATGCCTCCAGCTCGGACAGACCCGCAAAAACCACCACAGGGCCCGTCGCATGGCCTACAATTCCCTCCACTTCGGGGTGGGTGCGGTCCCCTGCCACCAGCAGCACCGCACCGTTTTTGCCCGCTTCTGCAGCAATTTTATGGATTTTTGCAACAAAAGGGCAGGTGGCGTCATGAAACACCAGGCCCCGTGTTTGGATTTTGTCGTAAACCGTCTCGGGGACCCCGTGGCTGCGGATGACCACCTCGTACCCGTCGGGCACATCATCCACATCGCTGCAGGTCAGGGCGCCCCGCTTCTGCAGGTCGTCCACCACCTGTGGGTTGTGGATCAGCGGGCCGAGGGTTGCGACCTTGCGGCCCTCGTCCAGCAGCTGATAGGTCAGCTTGACCGCGCGGTTGACGCCGAAACAGAAGCCGGCCGTCTTGGCAAGGCGGATCTCCATGGCAGTTGCACCTCCGTGCGTTCGTCAATCAGTATACCACCGTCCCGGGCGTTTCATACAGCGCCGGAGCGGAAAATCAGAATTTATTCTGCTCGTACAGTTCTTCCCAGCAGCCGCGCAGCCGGTTTTTCAGGGCACGCAGCTCGGACATGGAATGCCGCGGGTCTTCGATCTTGAGCTCCTCGGCGGGGATGGGCTCACCGAAGCAGACCTTCACCCGGCAGAACAGGTGCTGGCGGCCGTCCTTGGTTCCGTAGATGATGCGGCAGGGGATCATATCCACTCCTGCCTGGCCGGCCACCACAAAGGCGCCGCTCTTGATGACGCCGATCTTGCCGTCCTTGGTGCGGGTGCCCTCGGGGAAGATCAGCAGGCCCCGGCCCTTGCTCACCTGCTCGGTAACCTGACCGACGGTATTGGTGTCGCCCTTGCCCCGGGCAATGGGCACCGCCCCCATATTGCGCAAAAACCAGCCGATGAACCAGTTGTGGAACAGTTCCTCCTTGGCCAGGATGCACATACGGTGGAAGGTGAACACCGAGATGGCCACGAACACCGGGTCCAGGTCGGAGATATGGTTGGGCGCAATGACAAAGCCGCGCCCGCGGATCAGGTTTTCGCGTCCGTATACCCGGATGCGCCACAGGACATGCCAGATCACCCAGACGATGGGCAGCAGGATCCAATATAGTACCATGTTCGTACCTCTCTTAAACTTCCCTTTCTGCGGCGGCTCAACCGATGTGGTCGAGGATGGTCTGCTTGAGCAGGGCAAAGCTCTGCTCAATGTCCAATTCGCTGGTGTCCACCAGCACGGCGTCGTCGGCGCGGCGCAGGGGCGCGGTGGCCCGGTGAGTGTCCTGATCGTCCCGGCGGCGAATGTCGGCCAGCACCGTCTCAAAGTCGGCCTGCTCCCCCTTGGCCTGCAGCTCGGCAAAGCGGCGCTGTGCCCGGGCCTCGGGGCTGGCGGTCAGGAAGATCTTCACAGTTGCGTCGGGCAGCACCACCGTGCCGATGTCCCGGCCGTCCATGAGCACGTCCCGGCTTTTGGCCAGATTGCGCTGGGTGTCCAGCAGGAAAGCCCGCACGGCGGGGTTGGCTCCCACCGCAGAGGCCGCCATACCCACCTCCTCGGCGCGGATGGCAGAGGAAACATCCTCCCCGTTGAGCAGCACATGCTGGGTGCCGTCCTTCAGCAGGATATCCAGGTGGATCTGAGGCAGCAGCGCCTCCACCGCGGCGTTGTCGGCAGGGTCCTTGCCCGCGCGCAGGGCGTACAGCCCCACACTGCGGTACATCGCCCCCGTGTCCACATAGGTATAGCCCAGCTCGGCGGCCAGTCGTTTGGCCATGCTGGATTTTCCTGCCCCGGAAGGGCCATCAATCGCAACGGAAACCATATTTCTTACTCCTTTATTTCTACCGCATTGCGGTGTCATGCATTTGCGGCGGCGCGGGCCGCAGCCTGTGCCGTTGCCCAGGCGATCTGCAGGTTGTAGCCGCCTGTCCGGGCGTCCACGTCCAGCACCTCTCCGGCAAAGTAGAGCCCCGGGCAGAGCTTGCTCTCCATGGTGCGGGGGTTCACCTGGGCGCAGTCCACGCCCCCCGCCGTCACCACGGCATGCTGCAGGTCCCCCAGCCGGGTCACCGGCACCTGCCAGTGCTTGCACAGCTCCACCAGGGCCTGCTTTTCCTCCCTGGTGATCTGGGCCGCCCGGGTGGCGGGGTCGATGCCCCACTTTTCCACCGCCACCGGCCGCATGGACCGGGGCAGCAGCTTTTCCAGCGCCCCCTGGGCACTGTGTCCCCCCAGGGCGGCAAAGTCCCGGGTCAGGCGGTCGTAGAGGGTCTTTTCATCGAGAGCCGGTTTCAGATCAAACTCCACCATATAGCGGTGGCGGGCGAAATCGTCGATCCAGGTGGACGCCGACAGCACCAGCGGCCCCGACAGCCCGAAGTGGGTGAACAGCGCCTCCCCCTGCTCGGTAAAGACGGAGCGGCCGTCCTCCAGCAGGGTCAGCCGGACATTGCGCAGGGACAGGCCCATCATTTTGCGGCAGGCCGGGTCGGGCGAGACCAAGCTGCACAGGCTGGGCTGGGGAGTGACCACCCGGTGCCCTGCCTGGCGGGCCAGCTTGTAACCGCTGCCGTCGCTGCCGGTGACGGGGTAGCTGAGGCCGCCGGTGGCCACCAGCACTGTCCCAGCATGGAGGGTGCGGCCGTCGGAGGTCTCCACGCCGGTGCAGCGGCCGTCCTCGATGCAGAGGCGGCGGGCAGAGCCGTGAACGATGCGGGCGTCGGCGGCGTAGCGGCGCAGGGCCTCCAGCACGTCGGCGGCGTGGTCGCTTTGGGGGAAGACCCGGCGGCCCCGCTCGGTCTTGAGGGGGACCCCCAGGGACTCAAACAGTTCCATGGCCGCGGCGGGCGGGAAGGCGTACAGCGCCGAGTAGAGAAACCGCGGGTTGCGGCGGACAAACCGGAGAAATTCCTGCACGTCGCAGTCGTTGGTCAGGTTGCAGCGGCCCTTGCCGGTGATGAGGATCTTCTGCCCCGTGCCCTTGGGGTTGTGTTCCAGCACGGTGACCGAGAGCCCCCGGGCCGCGGCGGCACCTGCGGCCATAAGTCCGGCCGCACCACCACCCACGATCAACAAATCAGGCATGGACATGGCCGGACCTCCTTTCGGTCAGAATGCCCGCCGCCGCATAGAGCAGCAGCAGGGGGTGCACCGTGGCCAGATACATGGTGGACGTGCCGATGCCGAAGCTGGACACCTCCACAAAGGCGATCATGGCGCAGCGCAGCGCCGCCATGCCCAGCAGCACCAGCAAGAGTGCCCAGGGCAGCAGCGTTTCCCGCTTCCGGCTTTTGAATACAGCCAGTATTTTTTTGATCTGCAAATACAGTGTGTACAAAAAGCTTAAGGGCAGCAGGGCGGCGTAGACATAGCGCACCCCCTGCAGAAAGCCGAAGACGATCTTCTGGTAGGGGCTGTAGTAGGGGGTGTCCTTCCCCGCCTCCGCCGCGCCGTTGAAGCTGCAATGGAGGTAGGCCGACCACTGGGCAAAGTCCTCCTCAGTGCCGATGGAGCGCAGCGCTTCATAGGGCTGGCAATCCTGGAAGGTCAGCGCCCACAGGGCCCCCTTGGCGCTCTCGGCCAGCACCGGCAGCACATGCTCGGCCCGGATGGGCGGGGTGGTGCTGCTGCGCTCCCCCGTCCAGGAAGGCAGGGTGCCGTCGTCGCACAGGGCGTTGATCCGCGCTGCCACCGAGGCCCAGTACTCCTCCGCCTCCTGGGCGGTGTCGTAGAGGCCCTCGAACTGGGCGGCACGGCGGATGGCCCAGTAAAAGCTCCCCGCCCGGTAGTCGTCCAGCTCGGGGTCGCGGAAGTCGTTCTGCAGCTGGGGGTCCTCCTCCAGCCAGTATTCCAGGGGGGCCAGCTCGGGGACGTTTTCATAGAGCAGTTCCCGGGCGCCCTTGGTCACCGCCACCAGGGGGGTGTAGCCCTCGGGAGCCTCCACCCGGGCCATGGCGCCCATGGCGTCGGCAAAGCTGCCGGTGGAGAAGTCGGACAGGGCAAAGACGCCGTAATAGTGCTGGTTCAGCCCGCAGAAGGTGAGAATCCCCGCCCCCAGCAGGGCAAAGGGCAGCACCAGAGCCGCCAGACGCCGGGGGTGGTGCTGACGCAGGGTCAGCCAGACCAGCACCAGGGTGGCCAGGGCCGCAAAGGGCAGCAGGAAGAGCCCCGCGTCCTCCCGGTCCAGGTAGCCGGTGACCAGTCCCGCCCCCGCCGCCAGCAGCCAGGGCCAGCGCCGGGCCTCCGGGGTGAAGATTGCCCGCAGCAACGCCCCGCAGAAGCCCGCGAAGCAGAACAGGCAGAGGGCCGGGAAGATGTTATCCCGGTAGACCCGCAATGTGTAGGCGGCGGTGGAGGCCGGGTTGAAGGCCAGCACTGCAAAGAGCACCAGCTCCGCCCAGCGGCCCCGCCCCGCATGGCGCAGCCAGGGCCGGAAGGCCAGGGCCGCCAGCAGCGACGCGCCGCACCAGAGCAGCTGTCCTGAGATCAGGTAAGGCAGATGGAGGGCATGGAGAAAGGCCAGCCACACCGCAAAGAACATGCTTTTGGAGAGGGTCAGGTAGTCGTAGGCTCCCAGCCACTCCCCGTTGGAGATGGCGTTGGCGGCGCGGAACATGAGTTCATCGTCCAGCGGCGCGCCCCCCACCCAGATATATGCCGACTGGAAGGAGGTCAGCACGCACTTGATAAGCACCACCGCCGCCACACACAGCCAGAAGGCCCGGGCGGACAGTTCCGGCAGACGGGGGCAGTGCAGCTGTGCTTTGTTGGTTGTTTCCATAGGCGCATTGCCCTCCTTTCCCGGCCGGTGCCGTTATTTCTGGATTTTTTCTACGCTCTCGATGAGGTATTTCTGCTTTTTGAAGATGAGATCCACCAGCAGGGAGAGGTACTTGACGATGATGGCCAGCACTGCAAAAACGCCGGCAAAGCCCAGGGTGAGGACAAACATCATGGTGGTCCAGCCCTCCACCGGGTGGCCGGTGGCGAAGATGACCAGGGTGTAGACCAGCTCGGCCAGGGCCAGCACCATCATGATGAGGGTGATGCCCGCACTGAACTTGAAGCCCGCGTCGGTGTAGAGGGTCAGGCTGTCGGCGGCCAGGCTGAAGCGGCCGGCCCCCTTGTCGATGATGCGGCCCTCAAAGGTCAGGTCTGTCATTTTCAGGCCGGAGGCGGCATAGGCGGCCTTGCGGTAGGGCAGGTGCTCGCTGGAGGCATGCACCCGGTTGACGGCCCGGCGGGAGACCAGGCGGAAGGCATCGGTGCGCAGCCGGTAGGCCGAGTGGGAGTTGGCGTTGAACACCCCGTAGAACAGCCGGCTGCTGCCGTTGGTTCGGTTGGGGCAGACCGAGACGATGTCGCTGCCGGTGAGGGCGGTCTGGTAGGCGGCAAAGATCATGTCCGCCGGGTAGGGGGTGTCGGTGGTGTCGAACTCATAGACATAGTCCCCGATGGCGGCATCCAGGCCGGCGTTCATGCAGGGTTCCAGCCGCTGGAACAGGCTCATGTGCAGAAAAGTCAGCGGCTTGGTCAGTTCCTTGGCCCAGTCCCGCAGCAGAGATACGGTATCGTCGGTGCAGGCGTCGTCCACGGCGATGAGCTCGTACTGCTCAAAGTGGGCGTCCAGCTGTTCGGTCAGCAGCTTGAAGAACTTGACCGCCCGCACCCCGTCGTTGTGCAGGTAGACCACCGCTGAGATAAAGTTTTTTTCCTTGTTCGTCGTCATTGCGCCAGCACCTCGTCCAAATCGTATACCGTGTTGATCTTGCCGGAAAGCACGCTGTAAAAGACCGGCATGTCGCACATCCGGCGCACCACGGTGGGGCGGGAGTCGTCGATCTCGCTGGCTTTCAGAATCGGCTTCATGCTGAACAGGCTTCCTTTGTAGGTAAAGCCGTATTCCTCCCGCAGATACTTGCGGGCAAGCTGTCCCATGTAGGGCCAGGCGCTCTGGGGCCTGGCGGGGCATTCGTTGCAGTTGTAGAGGCTGCCCGGACGGCAGCGGCCCTCGCTGTGCGCCTGACAGGGGAAGGTAGCCACCGTGTCATAGCTGGTCTCGTGGGGGGTGAAGGTCACGCTGGTCAGGCTGTGCAGCCCCGTCTGCCCGAAAGGCATCAGGCTGAAAAAGGGCCCATCCATGACGGTGATACCGGTATTGTAGAGCCGCTTATCCACCTCACAGAGGATGATCTCGCACAGCTCGTACTTGATCTTGAAGGGCTCAAACCCCGCCATGGCGTGGATGTCGTTGACCCCCGCGTAGGTGGCGTTGAGGACAAAGGGAGCCTCCGCCGCATCGCCCCCCGCCGTGATGCGCCAGGTATCGCTGCCCTTCTCGATGCGCTCCACCGGGTGGTCGTAGCGGATCTCCACATTGGGGCACTGGTTCAGTTCCTTCAGGAACCAGTCCTTCAGCACCTGGGCGTCGTAGGTATATTCGGTGGTGAGGAAGGCACCGTCGCACATGCCGGGGTTGAAGTACTTTTCGGGGTCCACGCCGTCGCAGCGGATGCCCGCGGACCGGCAGAAGCGGCGGAATTCAGCCGCATTGGTCCAGGAGAAGTGGGCGCTGGTGGCATAAATCTGGTCGAAATCGGTGCGCAGGCAGAAGCCGTAATCCTTGCAGAAGCGCTCAAAATAATGGGCGCTCTTAATGGCGGTAGAGTAGCTGCGGGGATAGTGATACCCCATGTGCACCCGCGCCTGATTGATGTAGGTGGCGCGCATGAAGGGTGCGGCGTCCCGCTCGAACACCAGCACCCGCTGGCCCCGGCGGCCGCACTGCAGAGCGGCATACAGGCCGTAGAGTCCCGCGCCGAGGATGATCTTGTCCACCGTCATGGCAAACGCTCCTTTGTGTTACGGATTGTACTTTCCCGCCAGCGTGGCAAACAGGATCTTGAGCAGGTCGCTGTTGCCCTTGAAGCCGCTGATCTTGGTGGGGGTGGCGCCGGTGGCCGGGTAGGCCCGGGTCACGGGGACCTCGCAGGCCTTAAGGCCCAGCTGAGTGGCGCGGACGCTGAGATAGGCCAGCAGCTCATACCCGGCAAAGACATCCCGCAGAGGCTTGACCTCCGGGTGGGTCAGGTAGGCGCGGCTGTAGGCCCGGTAGGCGTTGGTGGTGTCGGTGAACCACTGGTGTGCCGCCAGGCTGATGACCGGCGCATGGATGAGCCGCACCGCCAGATACCGGGATTTGGGGGTGTTGACGGCATGGCCGCCCTTGACAAAACGGCTGCCCTGGACCAGGTCGTAGCCTTCCTTCAGCTTGGCGATGAATTTGGGCACGTCCTCGATGGAGTCCTTGTTGTTGCCGTCCACCGTCATGACGCCCTCGTAACCCCGCTTGAGGGCATAGTGGATGCCCATGCGCAGCTGGGCCCCCTGCTTGCCGGGCCCGGTCTTGGTGAGCAGGGTGTTGACGCCGTACAAAGCCAGGGTATCGGGGTTCATGCTGCCGTCGGTGGAGCCGCCGTCGCAGAGGATGATGTCGCAGACCTTGTCCACCCCCGCCCGCTGGGCACGGCCCAGCTCGGTGAGGATGCGGGCGCCCTCGTTGATGACGGGGATGAGCAGGCAATAGTCGGCGCGGCGGGGTGCGATCTCGCAGATGGTATAGTCCGGCACACCGGAAATGTGTTTCACTGTGGCAGTGGTCATGCAAACACCTCCGCGATATCCTCAATGGCCCGGCGCACATCGTCCAGAGGGGCGCGGCGCATTTCGATGGAGACAAAGCCCCGGTAGCCCACGGCGTGGAGCATGGCGGCCAGCTCGGCGTGTTCGGGGCGTCGGCGGACCGGTTCCAGACCCGGCTCGCTGATATGCACATGGCTGACCCAGGCCAGGTCGGCCGCGAAGTCCCGCAGCCGCTCCCCATTGGTCAGGATGGTGGACAGGTCCAGATTGACGGCCAGGCCGGGATTGGACAGCCTCTTGACCAGAGCAAAGGCGTCCGCTGTGCGGGTCAGGTAGTTGGTGTAAACGGGCGGGTTGGCCTCCACGGCCAGCCGCACGCCGTAGCGGGCCGCCAGAGTGCCCGCCCGGTCAAAGAAGGCATCCCCCGCGGCGGGGTCGGTGCCCTCGGGCAGGGTGCGGTTTTTGGGGCAGCCGAAGACCAGGCTGGGGCAGTTGAGCACGTGGGCGAACTGATAGGCGCCCTCGGTGTATTCCAACAGTTCATCGGCCTGGGCGGCGTCAAAAATGCTGCCGGTCCGGCCGTACCAGATGCTCTGGATACTGGGGACACAGAAGCCCCAGCGGTTTTTCAGGTAGCCGCCAAACAGCATGGCAGAGGTCAGCTGCTCATAGGGCTCCTCCGGGAAAATGCGGGTGGGGGCCAGTTCCAGCCCGGTGAAACCGTGGGCCTTCATCTCGGTGTAGACTGCTTCGTCGTCCGCCTTGTCCCAGGCGATGTTGCTGATACTCAGTTGGATGGGGTCCGCCATCGGTCAATGCCTCCATTCCTGCATGAAACGGCAGATGCCGTCCAGTTCCTCTTGTTTGGTGCAGAGATAACCCTCCGCCCCGCCCAGCAGCGCTGCGTGTTCGCTGCGCAGGTCGTAGTCAAAGGGCGGGCGGGGCAGCTCGTTGGTCCAGTCGGTGCGGCCGGTCACCGCGGTGTAGACCTCCGCCGCCGCGACCGGGGGCGGGGTCAGGTTGAGCAGCGTCAGCTTGTTGGCCAGCGCCGTCTCAATATCCGACCACAGCCGCCGCAGATCGTAGAACTGGTAGCGGCTGCGGCTGTCGGTAAAGGCCAGAGCGTTGAAGTCGTTGTGTTCAAAGAAGTCCCGCAGGGCCGCGGCGTCTGCTGCCGGGTCCAGCTTGTAAAAGCCGTTGTCCGCCGGGCGGTAGCTCTGCCGCACCAGCTCACTTTCGGCCGCCAGCTCCTCATACTTTTGGGTGCGGAGCATGGCCGGGGTGATGGTGTGCAGATCAAACAGGAAATTCTTTTTCAGCCCGATGCCGTACAAGGCAGGCAGGCGGACGATGAGGGCGTCGGGGAAATCCTCCCGCACCCACAGTTCCAGTGTCCGCCGGTTGCGGCCGTAGGCAGGCAGGTCCGCGTCAAAGGGATCGGGCAGATCGGACTCGGTGCAGCCGCGGCTGTCCGGGTAGACCGCAATGGAGGAGATCAGCACAAGCTGCTTCGGCGCGATGGCGCGAATATTTTCCCGCGCGTCGCGCATGACGTCCAGGTCAGCCTCCGGGTCGGCGTTGGCCAGAAACATGGCCGCCGGGATGCCCGCATAAACGCAGAGGTCCGGCTTGGTGCCGTAGCTCTGCCCGATATCGGAAGAGTGGCGCGCCGCGGCAAAGGCATGCTTTGCCGCCAGGTTGCCCCCCACAAAACCGGTGGAACCCACCAGAAGATCGTTTGCCATACTTGCAGCACTCACTTTCCTGCATAACCCGCCGCGCAGGCGGGCAAAACCACCGCGGACTGTCTGTTCTGCCGCGGGAAATTGATTCAAAAAGGTTGTCAAAAAAAATGGCATACCGAGTTTATTATACCGATTCCGTATCGAAAAAGCAACGGAGCGCACTGAACAACTTTAGCCACAATGTTCAAAAATCTTCGCATCTATGCCGGCACCGTCGTGATATGCAAAAAGCCCCCGTTCCGTCAACCAGAACGAGGGCTCTGAATGTTTTGATTTATGTCAGACTGTTTTGTCCGTCCTCCATAAGATATTTACGCTTGCACCGCTTTTTGTATATCACACAAGCAACGAGTGCCAGTACCGTCACTGCGCTTACAGAATTGGCCAAAAGCCAGCGTTTCGGTTCACGGAACGCCACGGCCAGCCGCCCGCTGCTGTTTGCAGGCACCACGACCCCGACCAGTCCGTTGCTGCTCTGCACCACTGTGCCTTCGCCTTCTATCACCGAATACCCAGGATAGTACAGAAGCGGGAACTCCACATAACCTTCCTGGCCAAGATACTCAGTATATTCCACTGAGGTAACACCTTTGTCCTCCCGGCTGAAATCCCCCGTGGTAACAGTCGTAAAAATGTTTGGCGTCGCAAAACCGTCATCTGTCTGACAGCTATTTTTGGGCAAATACATTCCATCCATTTTATAGGCAAAATTCTCATTATTATATGCCAGTTGGGGGGTATCTGTAATGGTAAGAGGAGACATCGATTGTCCCCAGTCGCTCCAATACATCAGAACGCATATCACCGCAACAGCGGCAGTCCCTGAAAGCAACGGTTTTGCCCAAGAACCATATTCGGTCTGCTGGATCCCTTTTATGACAAAAAGGAACGTCAGAATCAAACCAATGGTAGCCAATGTTGTATAACGCCACGGGAACTGGATAACCGTAAAGATTTTACCAAACGGCAGTTTTTCCACTGCATCCCACGGGAATAATTTTGTAGAAAGGACAACTCCGGCCGTTCCAAATCCCAGCGATATTGCACCAAGTTTTTTCCAACGGTGCGGCAATTCACGAACTGCGCACAAAATCAAAGCCGCGGCAGCACCGCACAACAAGACAGAGGGTCCGATGGCAAACTTATTACTGTTATTGAACAGTGCCATCAATGTCTGGCCTCTCTGCTGAATATTGGGTTCATTGATTTCATTGTAAATCCCGCTGGTCATCACCGTAACAAAGGGGAGCAGGAACCACAAATTCAGCAGAACCGCCAGACCAACCGCCCGGATCCAGGCCAAAAGTACCGTTTTGCGGAAAGTCTGCCGCCAATAGATCAGACAAACCGCCGCTGTCGCTAAAACTGCAATTTCCGTATTGATCATATGGCTTTGAAGCAACGCACTGAACGCCAATGCCAGAACGATGCTTGCCCGTGCCCGGGATTTCCTGTCAGAATCCTTGTTGTACAAAAGCCAAAGACCATATACAACCGCCGGCAAAAATGTGATCGCAAGGTATTCCCCAATCGCAGCCGCGGCATACAAGCGGTGAAGCCGATACGGTGACAGAACATACAAAACTGCCCCTACCAAACCAATTTTTCTACCGAAAATCGGGCGGAAACTCCGATAAGAGATGACCGCTGTAAGAACGTGGACTGCCACCACAAAGGTCTGATACGCCCCCTGTATGGTAACGCCGCACAAACGCAAAATCGCTGGGAAATACAGAAACAACTCTCCATAAAACAGCGAAGTTGCATAGCCATAACCGTTCTTTGCAATGGGGTTGATCCTGACCGGAAATTGCCCGTTGCGCAGCGCTTGGACGATCCCTTCAATTCGGATCAGATGAAATCTGCAATCGTCAAACAGGCATACCCCGTCAATTAAAGCCAAAGCACTGGCAAGCGCCGTAGCACACCCCAGAACGATCACTACCACCGCGGTTTTTGCCCCTACATAGAGCGGACTGGACGGACAAAGCATCAAAATCGCCAAATCCAATGCCAGACACAACAGAATCGTGGCTATCGCCTCAAACACCGTGTATGTCATGTTTTGGACGATACTGATTTTTCCAACAGTAAAAATCCCACCGTCATCCACAAACCGTACCACTGCGGTATCGGTTTGTTTCCAAACCGTCAGGGTAACCGTATCGGTATTGGAGGTTTCATCCAGTATCAGAATTCCGTCTTCGACTGTCGATTCGTTTTTAGAATCAATGAGCCCAATCCCCGAACGGTGGTATAGCCCATCTTTCATCATCGTGGGGCGTATATAATACTCTACTGTGGCTTCATACCTGCCTGGTGAAAGAGTCAGTTCCGGCGTAGCAAGAATTTCCTGCCATTCAATATCATATGTTGCACCGTAATATCCATTTTCATCATATCCCAAAGTAACACCTTGCGCGGTATTCTCCAGTTGTTCGGCCTCAAAGGCATAGCAGATAGGCGGCTGCACTGCTGTCCAAATTGCCGCCGCAATGCACACCAGTTCTACAACAAGCAAAACCATCCTGACAGGATTTCTTGCCCAAAATCTCAGTAATTCTCGGCCTCGTTGATTTTTCATCTGTTCTCCTCACCTGTTAACTGTCAACCGCTCTTTTGTATCTACATGTTTGGTGTACGGGGGCACACGCAGTCTGAAGGACTTTTTGTATCTGCGTATCGATTTTACCATACCCGCCCAACACACGGCAACAAAAAATGCTCTGCCTTTTATCCAAAGGAAAAAGCAGAGCGTGATATCACATTTTTTGCTGTCCGGCAGTGTCAGAGCTGTCTCTGGCACATCTCCAGATACCCCTCAATGATGGACAGCCCCACCGGTCCCGACTTTTCGGGGTGGAACTGGGTGCCGTACACATTGCCATGGGCCACCGCCGCGCAGATGCGGCGGCCGCCGTAGACGGTATCGGCCAGGCGGTCGGCATCGGCGGCGGGCAGGGCTTCATAGGAGTGGATGAAGTAGCACTCCTGCCCCGGCGTTACTGCTTCCAGGGGGGTGCCGTGGAAGTTTATCCGTCCGCCCGCCGGGTAGAGAGGCTCCCAACCAATATGGGGCACCCGCTGGCGGCTGCCGTCCATGGCGGCGGAGGGAATGCGCACCACCCGGCCATGGATGAGCCCCAGCCCCGTCCAGTAGCCGAACTCCTCCGACTCGTCAAAGAGCATCTGCATGCCCAGGCAGATGCCCAGGATGGGGGTACCTTGGGCAGCTTTTTCCCGCAGAGGGCCCACCAGATCCAGCTTTTCCAACCCCTGCATGCCGTCCCGGAAGGCGCCCACCCCGGGCAGGACAAGAGCGTCCGCCTTGAGGACGGCGGCCGGGTCGCCGGTGACTTCCACCTCGGCGCCGAAATGCTCAAAGGCATGGGTGACGCTAAGCAGATTGGACAGGCCGTAATCGATGACTGTAACTTTCATGCGCGCACCTCCACACCGGCCTGACGCAGGCCCTGCTTGAGTTCGGGCACCGTTTCCTTGTTATAGTGCAGCACCGCCGCGCATGCCACGGCATCGGCCCCGGCATGTACTGCGTCCACAATGTCATCGCAGCAGCCCACGCCGCCGCCGCAGATGACCGGCACATCCACCGCGCTGGTCACTGCCTGGATGAGGTCAAGATCCATCCCCCGCTGCAGGCCCTCGCAGTCCACGCTGGTCAGCAGGATCTCGCCGGCGCCCAGTTCGACGCCGCGCTTGGCCCACTCCACCACGTCGTAGCCGGAATGAGCCCGGCCGTTGTCGTAGTAGGCTTCCCAGCCGGACCAGCTGCGGCTGCGCTTGGCCTGGATGGACAGCACCATGCACTGGCTGCCGAAGGCCGCTGCCACCTCCGAGATAAGCTCCGGCCGTTTGATGGCCGCCGTGTTGATGGCCACCTTGTCGGCGCCCATGGACAGGATGGCTCGGACATCCTCCACGCTGCGCAGACCGCCGCCCACGCAGACGGGGATATAGACATCGTCCACCGTGCGGCGCACAATGTCCGACAGGTTGTTGCGGTTGTACAGGCTGGCAACAATGTCGATGTAGAGCAGTTCATCAATGCCCTGCTCGTAGTACTTGCGGGCAAAGGCGTTGGGGTCGCCCAGCTTGCGCAGGCCTTCCAGCTGAATGCCCTTGACAAGGTTTTCGTCCTTGACATCCAGCCGGGCGATCAGGCGGATTTTTTTGGACATACCGCCGCCTCCTTACATTTCGTGATGGGTGCCTTTCGGGTCGCCCCACAGCACTTCGCTGTCGCCTTCGTAGGGGGTGTGGCGCAGCTTCCAGATGCCGTCCTCGTACTTCCACAGATGGGGCGAACGGAACCGGTCGGCCAGATGCATGAAGTACTCCCGGTCCATCCTGGGCTGCTCGAACAGCTGGCTGGCCCAAGGGAAATGCTGCTTGTCGATGGACAGGTACTGCATGATCTCCTTCTCGAAGCGGTCGGGGTACTCGCCGTCGAACTTCTTGCACAGCGCCTTGCCCTCGTCCAGGGTGATCTCGCCGTTGCGGATCTCCTGGGCGGCGTCGTAGGTGGTGCGGCCGATGCCGTACTTGATATAGGTGGTGTAGTAGAAGAAATCGTCGATCTTGTCGTCGATGGAGTTGTACTTGGAGTAGGTGCCCTGGGTGCGTTCGGGAGCCGGACGGAATCCGCCGTGCTCCACCGCGTAGTAGTAGGCGCCCTGGGGATGCCACTTCTCATAGTAGCCCAGGTAGCGGACCTGGACGTGGTTCTTCTCCAGGTTGGAGGTCTCGGAGGGCAGGTAAATGGCCAGGTCGGCCTTGTCGATCTTGTAGTCCTCCTCCAGCTGGCGCAGGCTCACGCCGCCCAGGTAGATGTGGTCATAATCGTTGACGGCAAAGAAGTGCTCGTCCCGCAGGGCGGAGTTGTTGTCAGCAATAGGGTTGCCGAACTCAGCCTCATTCTCGCCGTAGAACACCAGAGGGATGCCGAACTTGGCAGCCATCTTGGGGGCCAGCTGCTTCTGGCCCAGGATGAAGGGCTGGAAGGGATGGAACAGGTTCTCGGTGGCCAGGCGGGTGAGCAGGCGGTGGGTCATGCCGTTGGGGGTGCAGAGGTAGTTGTCAAAGCCGGCATGAATCCAGGCCTGCATGTTGTCCCAGCCCCAAGGGGTGTAGATGTGGGGCGCCCAGGTCACGGTGAGGGGATGCATGCCGTACTTGTACTTGAGCAGATGGGCGGCGTAAAAGCTGTCCTTGCCGCCGGAGCCGGGAACCAGACAGTCGTAGGAGCCGTCGTTCTTGCGGTACTGGTCGCACAGTTCCCGCAGTTCCTTCTCCCGCAGGGCCCAGTCGATGTTGCCGTTGGCCTTGTTGCGGCAGGCATGGCAGGCATCGCAGACGCCGTCCTCCTGAATGACCATCGTCTTTTTGATGGAGTGGATGGTGTGCTCAAACTCGTAGCAGGAGTTGGGCTTCTGGTTGCTCATGACGCATTCCTTGCAGAACCGGACTTTCTGGGGCAGGCCGTAGTAGGTCTCCAGCTGGTCCTCCGGAATGTCCGGCGCATATTTGGAATAATCGATGTCGACGTAGCGCGGCAGTTTTTCCATGGTGGTTTCCTCCCGATCGGTGGGTTTGCTGTTTTCCTGATCTCTTACCCGGCAGGGCAAAAACAAAACGCCGCCCGGAAGAGAGATTTTCCCTCTTCCGGGCGGCGTCCTTGCCGTATAGCGGGTATTATAGCACAGGTTTGGGCGGGTTGCAAGCACAGATTGCAATTCTCATGGCAGCATCCGGCTCAACCGTGTCACTGCTCTCCCGCCACCTGCACACCGTCGATGTAGACAGCTTTGACGTGGGTCAGCACCTCAAAGGGGCAGCCGTCGGTGAGGACCAGGTCGGCATCCTTGCCCACTTCCAGCGAGCCCACGCGGTCGGCCACGCCGATGTGCTCCGCGGGGTGGATGGTCACCGCCTGCAGGGCAGCGAAGGGGTCCATACCCGCCTTGATAGCCATACCGGCACACAGGGGCAGATACTGCTGGGGGATAACCGAGTTGTCGGTGATGATGGACACATGGCAGCCGGCCTTTGCCAGAACGCCGGGGGTGGCCCAGCTCTTGTTCTGCAGCTCGAACTTGCTGGCGTGGGTCAGGGTGGGACCTACCGCCATGGGGACATCCTTCTCTTTTGCCAGTTCGTCCACGATGAGGTGGCCCTCGGTCACGTGCTCCAAGGTGATGCGCACACCGAACTCATGGGCGATGCGCAGCGCCGTAAAGATGTCGTTAGCCTGATGGGCGTGGGCCTTCAGGGGGATGGTGCCGTCCAGCACCGGCAGCAGGGCTTCCAGCTTCTGGTTGTAGGCAGGCATCTTGGTGATATCTCCATTGGCCGCCTGTTTGCGGGCGCCGTAATCCCGGGCCGCCGCCAGGGCGCCCCGGAGGAAGGCCGCCGTGGACATGCGGGTGGAATCGAACTTATCCTTGTAGACCCGCTTGGGGTTTTCACCGAAGGCACACTTCATGGCAACGGGATCCTTGACCACCATGTTGTCCACCCGCTCCCCCACCGTTTTGAGGGCAACGAAGGTGCCGCCCAGCACGTTGGCGCTGCCCGGGCCGGTGCAGACACAGGTCACGCCGGCATTGCGGGCCGCCGCAAAGCTGGGGTCACGGGGATTGATGCCGTCGATGGCCCGCAGGTGCGGGGTCCAGATGTCGTTCATCTCGTTATAGTCCCGACCCTCGTAGCCGATGCCGGAGCCGTCCAGGCCGATGTGGCTGTGGGCGTCCACAAAGCCGGGGAACACATCCAGCCCGGATGCATCCACAACTTCGCAGTCCTCAGGGGCATCGAGGTCAGCACCCATGGCAGCGATCTTGCCGTCCTGCAGCAGGATGTCGACGGCTTGCGGTTCGGGGTGGACCGCGTCATGGACCCGGCCGCCGCGGATCAGAACAGGTTTGGTTTGCATGTTGTACGTCCTTCTTTCCTGTGAAACATGAACCCGCTGCCGGCGTTGCAGACCGGCAGCGGGTATTTTGTATGGTTGGGCTCAGCCCTGCTTCCAGATGGGGTCTTTCAGTTCCCACTCGCCGTACTCGTTCTTCTCGAACAAATCACGGTTGTAGAACTTGTCCATGATGGCCCAGAACTCGCTCTCAGTATAGCCGCAGAACTCACAGAAATCCCGAACGCACAGGGGGTCCAGTTTGCCGTCCCGCTCCTTGATGATGGGGATGGCTTCCTCCCGGGTCATCAGGCCGTAGCGGATATAGCGGGCGGTGTAGTCGGTGGCCGCCGCATGGCCGAACTTGGGATACTTGAGCCAGGAGTGCACCAGGTAGGCCCGGGAGTCGATCTGGTCGAAGTTCTCGGCGTGATGGGTGCGGTCCCACTCGTGGGTCAGGTCATGGAAACCGTGGGCCTTGGCGATCTGGTAGTTCTTGTAGCTGTTCCAGGGCACAAAGTAGCTCATATAGAAGGGGTCCAGCTTTTTCAGTTCCTCGGCGTCGGGGGCCAGGGTCAGGCTCAGGTCCTTCTCGGTGACGCCGTCGCCGATGAGTTCCTCCATGGGGAAGCCCACGGCCACGCCGTTCTCGATCTGGTCCATGGCGGAGTAGGTCTCCTTGTCGGCGTTGCCGCCGTACTCAAAGCTGACGTTCTCGCCGTAGCAGAGCATGGGAGTGTTGAACTTGGCCGCCATGTGCAGGGGGAAGGTGTAGATCAGACGGTCCACGTACCAGGTGGGCTTGCCGTACTTTTCAAAGAATTTGCGCATCAGGATCTTCTGGACCTTGATGTTGGGCTTGCAGCTGATGATGGTGCAGCCGAACTCCTCGCTGATGTTCTTGAGGTTGTGGATGCCCGCCTGGGTCATGGGGAAGTTATCCTCCACGCTGAAGAGGATGGGGTTCATGTGCATGACTTCCTTGAGCATCCAGACCTGGAAGTGGCTGTCCTTGCCGCCGGAGACCGCCACGGCACAGTCGTAGCCGCCGGGGCCGTTGCAGCCGCGGTACTTGTCGCACAGGGCCTCGAACTCCTTGAAACGGGCATCCCAGTCCACCTGCTTGCGGTGTTCGTAATGGCGGCAGGCGCTGCAGACGCCCTCGGCGTCAAAGGTGATGCCGGGACGGGTGTCGGGCATGGTACATTTTTTGCAGTAACGCATGGTTTGTCTCCTTTTCTGTCAACGCCGCGGCGCGGCGGAAGTTGCCGGTTGGGCAGCGGATATACCTGCGTTTATGATACCCCATTTAACGCCGGTTGGCAAGTATCCCGGCGGTCTGCGCCGCCTTGCGCCGCCACCCTGCCCGCGGTATAATACAGATGATTCCCACCAGGTCCCGGCAGAGCCTTTTCAGCGCGGCATTTTGTCCCGCAGGGCAGGCCCCGCCCCGGTCCGGTGCTGAAAGGATGTTTTCCCCATGTCAAACACCCCCTCCCCCGCCGCCCTGGCGCGGCGCTGGCTGCCGGATGTGCTGCTGGTCGTCTTTGCGGCTGTGCTGGTCGTGTTCGGGGCGCAGTTCACCACCAACGGCAACTTCTGGCTGGACGAGTTCTTCTCCATCGAGATGGTCAAGCTGGACTGGACCGAGATCCCCGCCGCCACCGCTGCCGACGTTCACCCGCCGCTGTACTACTTTATCTTAAAGCTGTTTGTGACGGTGTTCGGCAATACCCACATCGTCTACCGCATTGCCTCCTTTGTGCCCTATGTGCTGACGGTCCTCATGGCGCTGGTGCTGTTCCGCCCGGCCTTCGGGCGGTTTGCAGCGCTGGTCTTTCTCTGCCTCATGGCCCCCAACGTCTCCTCCCTGCGCTTTTTCACCGAGGCGCGAATGTACGGCTGGGCGCTGTTTTTCGTCACCCTGTGCGGGTTTGCGGCCTACAAGATCACCGACGCCCAGTCGCCCAGGCGGGGCTGGTGGATCACATTGACCGTGACCGGGCTGTGCTCGGCCTATCTTCACTATTTCGCCCTGCTGGCCGTCTGCTTTGTCTATCTGTTCCTGCTCATCTATACCCTGCGCTTTGACCGCAAGCTCCTGCGCGGCTGGCTGATCGCCGCGGCGGTGTCGGTAATCTGCTATCTGCCCTGGGTGTTCATGGCGGTAAGCAACATTCTCTATCAGGCCACCGGCGGCTTCTGGCTGCAGGAGCTGCCCGCCCTGTCCGAGACGCTGGAGCTCATCATCGGCAGCCGGGTATCCAGCCACACTCTGTTGCTTTTGCTGACGGCTTCCGTCATCACCTATTATCTCCTGCCCGGGTGCGGTTCCCGCAGTTGCCGCTGGCTGGGGCTTTCCGGCCTGCTGGCGGCGGTGGGCGTCATCGCCATGGGGTATCTGGCCAGTGTGGCGCTGCGGCCCATGTACCTTTCCCGGTATTTCTTCCCCGTCTGCGGACTGCTGTGGCTGGCCATGGCGGTGGCCGCCGCCGGGCTGACCAAACGCCTGCCGGCGGTGCGGGTGCTGCTGGTTGTGCTCATTCTCTACGCCATGTATGAGCCCGCCATGCAGTACCGCAGCGACCTTTTGGACACCAACGCCGCCGTTGCCCAGACCGTCAGCTTTGTGGAGGACCGCGCCCAGCCCGGAGACAGCATCTACTCGGTGACCGAGCACGTGGACAACCGGGTGCTGGAGTTCTTCTACCCTGACTGCGACACCCATGCGGGCGGCGACCTGGCCGATGCCCTGCCCGACGAAGGCGGCAGCCTTTTCCTCGTCTACCCCGAGGAGGACCTTTCTCCTGAGCTGACCGACCGGCTTACCGCCGCCGGTCTGACGGCGGTGGAGTGGCAGGGGGCGCTGCTGGACAACCAGTGGTGCCGCATCTACTACCTGACGCCGCAGTAAGCCCGCCCCTTTCCCATCGCAAAACACAACAAAGAAATCCCCGCCGCGGTTTGCATCCGCAGCGGGGATTTTTCATTGCTATGGCAGGTTTGCTGTTGCCGGGTCAGCGGCCCGGCAGCTTGTCAGCGGGAGATCACTCCACGATGATGCTCTTGCCGGTCATTTCCGCCGGGACAGGCAGGCCCACGTAGGGCAGCATGGTGGGAGCGATATCGGCCAGGCAGCCGCCCTCCCGCAGCTTGACATCGCCCGCGCCGATGACGGCGAAGGGCACCACGTTGGTGGTGTGGGCGGTGAAGGGAGTACCGTCGGGGTTCTCCATCTTCTCGGCGTTGCCGTGGTCGGCGGTCAGGAAGACCACGCCGCCCATCTTGAGGGTGGCATCCACCACTTTGCCCACAGCAGCGTCCACAGCCTCAACGGCCTTGACGGCAGCGTCAAAGACGCCGGTATGGCCGACCATGTCGCAGTTGGCAAAGTTCAGGATGACCACGTCATACTTGCCGCTCTCAATGCGGGCCTTGCACTCCTCGGCGACCTCGGGGGCGCTCATCTCAGGCTTGAGGTCGTAGGTGGCAACCTTCGGGCTGGGGATGACCTTGCGGTCCTCGCCCTCGTAGGGAGCCTCCACGCCGCCGTTGAAGAAGAAGGTCACATGGGCGTACTTCTCAGTCTCGGCGATGCGCAGCTGGGTCTTGCCGTTCTTGGACAGATACTCGCCCAGAACGTTGTTCAGCTCAACGGGGGGATAGGCAACCTCCACGTTGGGCATGGTGGCGTCGTACTCGGCCATGCAGACGTAGTTGACGGGGAAGCGGCCGTAGCGGCGCTCAAAGCCGTCGAAAGCATCGTCCACGAAGATGCGGGTCATCTGACGGGCACGGTCGGGGCGGAAGTTCATGAAGATGACGGTATCGCCCTCCTGAACGCGGCCGCCCTCGCAGGTGACGCAGGGAACCACGAACTCGTCGGTGACATCGTTCTTGTAGCTGTTCTCGATGGCTTCCTTGGCGCTGGCGGCATGGTCGCCCTCGCCGTAGACGAAGGCAGCGTAGGCCTTCTCCTCGCGGTCCCAGTTCTTGTCGCGGTCCATGGCGTAGTAACGGCCGGTGACGGTAGCGATCTGGCCGATGCCCAGCTCGTCCAGCTTGGCCTGCAGGTCGGCCAGGAAGCCCTCGCCGGAGTGCGGGTCGGTGTCACGGCCGTCCATGATGCAGTGCAGGTAAACCTTGGTGGCGCCCATATGCTTGGCCATGTCCAGCACGCCGAACCAGTGGTCGGCATGGCTGTGAACGCCGCCGGTGCCCACCAGGCCCATGAGGTGGATGGCTTTGCCGGCGTCGATGGCAGCCTTCATGTTCTTGACCAGGACGGGGTTCTCCTTCATGGAGCCGTCGCGGATGGACTTGGTGATGAGGGTCAGCTGCTGGTAGACGATGCGGCCGGCGCCCATGTTGGTGTGGCCGACTTCGGAGTTGCCCATCTGGCCGTCGGGCAGGCCCACTGCCATGCCGGAGGCATCGATGGTGGTCATGGGGTACTTGGAGAAAATCTCATCCAGATGAGGGGTCTTGGCGGCGACGACGGCGTTGCCGAAGGTCTGGTCCGGCGTCCAGCCGAAGCCGTCCATGATGCAGAGAAGAACAGGTTTCTTGGACATAAACGTATTTGCTCCTTTGGTATCGGGTCAAATGCGGGCGGACGGTTTCCCGCCCGCCCGGATGGGTGAATTCAGTTCAAATGCAGGCAAATCAGCCCTTGGTGGCTGCGTCCACGATCTCGCAGAACTTGCCGGCATGCAGGGAGGCGCCGCCGATGAGGCCGCCGTCCACGTCGGGCTTGGCCAGCAGCTCAGCTGCGTTGGCGGGGTTCATGCTGCCGCCGTACTGGATGGTCATGCCCTCGGCGATGTCGTTGCCGTACAGCTCGCCCACCACCTTGCGGATGGCTGCGCAGACTTCCTGAGCCTGGTCGGAGGTGGCGGTGCGGCCGGTGCCGATGGCCCAGATGGGCTCGTAGGCGATGATGACGTTCTTGACCTGCTCCTCGGTGACATCCTTGAGGGCGATCTTGACCTGCATGCGGACCAGTTCCTCGGTGACGCCCTGCTCACGCTGGGTCAGGCTCTCGCCCACGCAGACGATGGGCTTCAGGCCGGCATTCAGAGCGGCCAGGGTGCGCTTGTTGACGGTCTCGTCGGTCTCGCCGAAGTACTGACGGCGCTCGCTGTGGCCGATGACCACGTACTCCACGCCCAGGTCCAGCAGCATGTCGGCGGAAACCTCGCCGGTGAAGGCGCCGGACTTCTCGAAGTGGACGTTCTGGGCGCCCACATGGACGTTGGTGCCGGCGCACTTGGCGACGACGTTGCACAGGTCGGTGAAGGGCACGCAGACGACGACCTCGCAGTCGGCGTCATGAACACCGGGGATCAGGGCCTCCAGCAGCAGGCCTGCCTCGGTGGGGGTGTTGTTCATTTTCCAGTTGCCGGCAATAACTGCCTTGCGCTTCCGCTTATTCATAACGATTCAACCTCCGGATATTGTATTGTTGGGGCGCAGCCGGGGGATTTTTCCCGGCCGCACACAAAACGCGGCGCAGCAGCCCTGACGGTACGTCAGGCCGCCGCGCCGCGTGCGGTTTGCTGAAAATCAGCTCAGCGGACAACCTGCGGCGCGCACAGGGATGTCAGCCTTATGCGTTGGTGATGCAGGCGATGCCGGGCAGCTCCTTGCCTTCCAGGTACTCCAGGGAAGCGCCGCCGCCGGTGGAGATGTGGGTCATCTTGTCGCCCAGGCCCATCTGCTGCACAGCTGCTGCGGAGTCGCCGCCGCCGATGACGGTGGTAGCATCGCTCTCAGCCATAGCCTTGGCAACAGCCAGGGTGCCCTGTGCCAGGGTGGGGTTCTCAAAGACGCCCATGGGGCCGTTCCAGACAACGGTCTTGGAAGCCTTGACAGCGTCGGCGAAGAGCTTCATGGTCTCGGGGCCGATGTCGCAGCCTTCCATGTCGGCGGGGATCTTGTCCACGGGGACGATGACGGTCTCAACAGGAGCGTCGATGGGGTCGGGGAAGTCCTTGACACAGGCGGTGTCAACGGGCAGCAGCAGCTTGACGCCCTTTTCCTCGGCCTTGGCCATCATTTCCTTGCAGTAGTCGATCTTGGTGTCGTCGCACAGGCTCTTGCCGATCTCGTAGCCCTTGGCCTTGAGGAAGGTGTAAGCCATGCCGCCGCCGATGATCAGGGTGTCGACCTTCTCCAGCAGGTTGGAGATGACGTTGAGCTTGTCCGCGACCTTGGCGCCGCCCAGGATGGCGGTGAAGGGACGGACGGGATCGTTGACAGCGTTGCCCAGGTACTTGATTTCCTTTTCCATCAGGTAGCCCACAGCGGTGTCCTTGACGTACTTGGTCACGCCAGCGGTGGAGCAGTGAGCGCGATGGCAGGAGCCGAACGCGTCGTCCACGTAAGCGTCGGCCAGGCTGGCCAGATCCTCACTGAAGGTGTCGATGTTCTTGGTCTCTTCCTTGCGGAAGCGGGTGTTCTGGAGCAGGACCACGTCGCCGTTGTTCATGGTGGCGACGGCAGCCTTGGCGTTGGGGCCGACGACCTCGTCGTCATCCGCGAAGGTGACCGGCTGGCCCAGCTTCTCGGACAGGCGGACCGCAACGGGAGCCAGGCTGAACTTGGCCTCGGGGCCGTTCTTGGGCTTGCCGAGGTGGCTGCACAGGATGACCTTGGCGCCGTCCGCAATCAGCTTCTTGATGGTGGGCAGAGCAGCGTTGATACGGTTGTCATTGGTGATGACACCGTCCTTCATGGGGACGTTGAAGTCGCAGCGGACCAGCACGCGCTTGCCCGCATAATTCTGATCGTCAATGGTCTTTTTACCTAATCCCATAGCAAAAAATCTCCTCTCGGTTTTACCTTGCATAATCCGGGGCCCCAGGCCCCTTTGGGTCTGATTCTATTATACGCACAAAGGTTTCATTTCGCAAGACATTTATTGATACTTATTTAACGTTTCTGTAAAATTTTCTCTTTCAAGCAGGATTTTTTATCGCTCCGGCGCGGGATCGCCGGGAGCATTTCTCCGGGACGGAGCCCTGCCCAGGGGCGGGACAAGATGGAAGCTTTCCTTCCCCGCCCGGACGGTGTATAAAAAAGGGGGGCCTGCCCCTGCGGGCAGGCCCCTTTTGCATGGCGATATGGATTACTTGGCGGGAGTGGACGCACCGCCCGCGATGCCCTGAATGGCAGCCACAGTGGCGGCCAGGTTCTGCATCTCGGAAGGCACGATGATCTTGGTGGCCTTGCCGTCGGCCACCTTTTCCATGGCCTCCATGCTGCGCAGAGCCAGCATGTTCTGGGTGGGCGCGGCCTCGTTGATCAGGCGGATGGAGTCCGCCTTCGCCTGCTGGACCATCAGCAAAGCCTGGGCTTCGCCTTCGGCCTCACGGATGCGCTGCTGCTTGACAGCTTCGGCGCGCAGGATGGCGGATTCCTTCTCGCCTTCGGCGCGGGTGATGGCAGCCTGCTTTTCGCCTTCGGCCAGCAGGATGCTGGCGCGCTTTTCGCGGTCGGCTTTCATCTGCTTTTCCATGGCCTGACGGATCTCCGTGGGGGGCTCGATGTTTTTCAGCTCGATGCGGTTGACCTTGATGCCCCAGCGGTCGGTGGCCTCGTCCAGGGTGGCGGTGATCTGGGTGTTGATGGCGTCGCGGCTGGTCAGGGTCTCGTCCAGGGACATGCTGCCGATGATGTCACGCAGAGAGGTGGCAGACAGGTTCTCGATGGCCTGGATGGGGCGGCTGACGCCGTAGGCGTAAGCCTTGGCGTCGAACACCTGGAAGAAAACCACGGTGTCGATCATCATGGTGACGTTGTCACGGGTGATGACGGGCTGAGGGGGAAAGTCCGCGACCTCCTCCTTGAGGGAGACACGGCGGGCCACCCGCTCGATGAAGGGCATTTTGAGGTGGAGACCGGCTTCCCAGGTCGCCTTATAGACGCCCAGGCGCTCCACGACGAAAGAATTGGACTGGGGAACGATGACGATGCACCGCACCAGAACGACCAGTACGATCACCAGAAGGATCGCAGCAATGAGAAGTTCCATATGTATTCTCCTTTTTTGGTTTGTGTGGAAAGATTCGGATGCCGGGTCCGGAGTTCAGGGAACATCAGACCTGGGCGGTTTGTACAGAAGCAACGGTGAGGACGGCGCCGTCGGCAGCGGTGACCTCACAGGGCGTGCCCTGGGGCAGAGCGGTGTCGGCCTTGGCCTGCCAGTCCAGCCCGTCCACCCGGACGCGGCCGATGGTTCCCGGCACAATGGCCTTGAGCACCACGCCCCGCTTGCCCACCACCAGCTGGGAGCCGTTGGTGACCGGGGGCTTGCTGGCCGCACGGCGTCTGGCGAGGGTGGGGATCATGATTGCAAGAATCACGGCCGACACCACCGCAAAGACGGCAAACTGCACAATGGCAGAGTCGGTAAAGATGCTGGCGATCATGGCCGCGCCTGCACCCACTGCAAACCAGATGGAAATCAGGGCGGTGGTGGCGGCCTCGGCCACCACAAAGGCGATGGTCAGAATCAACCAGATCAGGGTATCCATTCCCATATATAGCACCTCCAGCTATCGGGGTAAACCGTGGGAAAACGTAACCACTGGAGACGGAGCCGGATTTGCCTCACATCGTACGCTGCTGCGCATTCTGCCGGACTTGGCTACGGTATCTCCCCCGGGCCTTGCGCCCACCGCTCAGTGCCGGTCAACAGCCTGTCTGCGTGTGGAAGATTCCTCCGTTCCAGGTTGTCAATATTTTAACACAATCGCCCCGGAAAGTCAATATATTCCGCCGCGGCGCCCATTTTACACTATATATTGTGGTTTCAGTGTTTCAGATGGCCAGCGCTGGTAGAAAATATGCCGCAAAAGGCCGCGGTTTACCGTTTTGAATTGTAAAATCGTCGTAAATTTTGTACAAATGGGAAGTTTGCACAAACGCGCGCGCCATTTTTTGTACATAGGCACCAGGTAGTGTCCAACCTTCTTCCCCGGAAGGGCAAACAGAAAAGCGCCGCCCTGCCAGAGACAGAGCGGCGCCTGGAAACCGGCTCAGAAAGGGAAACCGGAATCCATCAATAGATTGCGAAATACCCGACATGGGTGGGGTTGTTTTCTTCCACCAGGATGGTGAATCCGCCGGGGTTGACCTCGGTAACCTTGCCGAAGGCCTCGGTGGCCAGCAGATGATCACCCCGGTTCAGGACGATCTCGGCGGTGCGGGTCTTGCCGCGGCGGCGGTACTGCAGCAGGTCGCCCTCGGCACGGACGATCTCGAAGCTGCCGCCCTGGAAGGCATCACAGGTCCTGCGCAGGATCGCCAGGTTGCGGATGGGTCCCCGCAGCCGTTCCTCGGTGCTGTTCCAGTCAAAGAAGGCACGGTTGAAGGGGTCACGGTAGCCCTGCATGGCGATCTCGTCGCCGTAGTAGACGCAGGGCACCCCGGGCAGGGTGAAGATCATGGCGTAGGCCAGCAGCAGGCGCCGGACGGCGGCATCGTACTGGTCGGCGGGGATGCGGCGGCCGCTCTGCCAGTAGCGGTCCCGGCCGTTGGGCGGCTCCCCCGAGATGGCGGTCATGGCCCGCTCGGTGTCGTGGGTGGAGAGGAAGTTCATCAGGCAGTCCACCGCCGGCTTGGGATAGTTCTCGCAGATATCCAGCAGTCCCTCGGCCACATCAGCCACGTCGGCGCCCCGCACAAAGTCGATGGCGCAGTTGCGGAAGGGATAGTTCATGGTGGTATCCAGGCCGTGACCCCGCAGGTAGGTCCGGCGGCGGCCGAAAGCCTCCTTGGTGGTGGCATCCTCCCACACCTCGCCGATGAGCAGTTTGTCCTCCCCATGGGATTTGACGGCCTGACGGATCTTTTCGATAAAATCGTCGGGCAGCTCGTCGGCCACATCCAGGCGGAAGCCGCTGGCACCCAGGTTCAGCCAGGTGTCGATGATGCCGCCCTTGCCGCACACAAAGTCGATGTAGGAGGGATCCTCCTCCTCCACCTCGGGCAGGGTCTCAAAGCCCCACCAGCTGCGGTAGCCGCAGGGGTAGCCAGAGTCGAAGTCATACCAGGAGCGGTAGGGGGAATTGCGGTCGCGGTAGGCGCCGCCGGGGCCGTAGCGGCCTTCCCGGTTGAAGTAGATGGAGTCGGAGCCGGTGTGGCTGAACACGCCGTCCAGAATGATGCGGATGCCGTTTTGGGCAGCCTCGGCGCACATCCGGGTGAACTCCTCGGTGGTGCCCAGCACCGGGTCGGGCTTGAGGTAGTTGGCCGTATTGTACCGGTGGTTGGAATGGGCCTCAAAGATGGGGTTGAGGTAGATGCAGGTGACGCCCAGGTTTTTCAGGTAGGGCAGCTTCTGGCGGATGCCCTCGAAATCTCCGCCGAAGTAATCCCGGTTGAGATAGCCGTCGGCCTGCTCATTGGGCCAGAAGTAAGGCTCCCCCGTTTTGTCCTCCCGGTAGATGCGGTCGGCAAAGGGCATGGTCTTTCCCGGTTTGCCCTCGTTGAAGCGGTCGGGAAAGATCTGGTACATGGTGCCGCCCCGCATCCATGCCGGCGTGGCAAAATCCGGTTCATAGACGGTCAGCTGCCACTGGCGGCCCGCCGTCCAGGAGAGCTCGCCCTCCCCATGGGTGCCCCGGAAGATTTTGCGGAAATCAGTGTAGAGATCAAAATAGTAAAAATACAGTCCCGTCGTGGTGGGGCGGACCTTGACCGAAAAATGATTGACTCCGGGGGTCTGGCCCTCAAAGTTCATCCGGTAGTGGACCGGGTCCTCCCGGTCCTTGGTCAGCACCAGGTGCGGGTCCACATACCCAAGATGTTCCGGTACCGTCAGCCGGATGGTCACCTCCGTGCCGGCCGTCACCGCCCCAAAGGGCTGTTTGCAGGCCGGGTCGGTACTGTTGTAATAGGTATGCATGCACAGGACTCCTTCGTTGTGGGATTGGGCGGGGCGCAGCCGCGGGCCGGACGAAAACAGCATTTTTTCAAATACAGCGTTTCCTCGTACTTTTTGCCGTGCCTGCATCCCGGCAAAGGGGCGGCCGCAGGGATTTTGCCCCAGGGGAAGTTTCTCCGGACCGGGAACAGCCATTCGTATGGCTGTGAAACCCGCAAAAGCGAGCCAGTGTCAACGCGCACAGGGCGCCGACAATGGCCCGCTTTCAGGGGTTGCGACAAAGGTTCCGGTTGCGGACTCCGCCGGCACGGCACGGAAGTTTTCCGTGTACCGGCCCTGCGGCGGCCTTGCCTGTTTTCAGTTTATGCGGGGCGGCAATTATTTGACCGGAGTGATGCCCCAGATGCCGCGGGCGTAGTCCATGACCGAGCGGTCGGCGGAGAAGATGCCCGAGTTGGCGATGTTCATCAGGCTCATGCGGTTCCAGGTCTGGCGGTCGGCGTACAGACGCTGCACATCGGCCTGGGCACGGCGGTAATCCTTGAAGTCGGCCATGACCATGTAGGGATCGGAGTTGCGCAGGTTGTTGGTGATCTCGCTGAAGTTGTCGCCGTTCCAGCCTCTCTCCAGCATATCCAGCACGGCCATTGCCACGTTGTCGTCATAGATGAAGCTGCTGGGATGGTAGCCCATGCCCTTGAGAGCGTTGACCTCCGGCGTCAGCATGCCGAAGATGATCTCGTTCTCACGGCCGGCGGCGTCGGCAATCTCCACGTTGGCGCCGTCCAGGGTGCCCAGGGTGATGGCGCCGTTGAGCATGAACTTCATGTTGCCGGTGCCGGAAGCCTCGGTGCCGGCCAGGCTGATCTGCTCGGAGACCTCGCTGGCGGGCATGAGCCGCTCGGACAGGGTGACGCAGTAGTCCTCCAGATAGACGACGCGCAGCTTGTCGCGCACGGCGGGATCGGCGTCGATGAGCTGGCCCAGCTTGCAGATCAGACGGATCATCTGCTTGGCCATGTAGTAGCCCGGGGCGGCCTTGGCGCCGAAGATGTAGGTCTTGGGCACAAAGTCGGCGTTGGGGTTATTCTTGAGGTAGAGGTACTGCGCCGCAATGTTCAGGGCGTTGAGGTGCTGGCGCTTGTACTCGTGCATACGCTTGACCTGGCAGTCAAAGATGGAGTCGGGATCGATCTCCTGGCCGGTGGCCTTGCGCAGGTAGTCGGCAAAGATGGCCTTGTTCTCTCGCTTGACCTTGCCCAGGCGCTCCAGCACGGAGGCGTCGCCGGCAAACTTCTCCAGCTTCTTGAGCTCGGAGGCGTCCTGCTTGAAGCCGTCGCCGATGACATCGGAGAGCAGGTTGGTCAGGCCGGGGTTGGAAGCCAGCAGCCAGCGGCGGTAAGCGATGCCGTTGGTGACGTTGGTGAAGGCCTTGGGCTTGTACAGGAAATAATCATGGAAGACGCTGTCCTTGATGATCTCGCTGTGCAGCTTGGAAACGCCGTTGATGGAGTGGCAGGTGTAGGCGCAGATGTTGGCCATGCGGACCTGGTTGTCGCCCAGGATGGCCATGTAGTTGATCTTGCCCTGGTCGCCGGGGAAGGCGCGCTCCAGGTCGATGCGGCAGCGGCGGTCCATCTCGCAGACGATCTGCCAGATACGGGGCAGGGTGGAGCGGAAGATGTCCACGTTCCACTTTTCCAGCGCCTCGCTCATGACGGTGTGGTTGGTGTAGGCGAAGGTGCGGCGGCAGATGTCGAAGGCGGCATCCCACTCGTAGCTGCACTCATCCAGCAGGATGCGCATCATTTCGGGGATGGCCAGGGTGGGATGGGTATCGTTGAGCTGAATGGCGACCTTGTCGGGCAGGTTGTCCAGCGTGCCGTACTGGCTCAGGTGGATGCCCAGGATATCGGCAACGGATGCTGCCGAGAAGAAGTACTGCTGGCGCAGGCGGAGGATCTTGCCCTCGGTGTGGTTGTCGTTGGGGTAGAGGACCTTGGAGATCAGCTCGGCGCTGGCGCTCTGGCTGATGGCGGTGGAGTAGTTGCCGGCGTTGAAGCTGCTCATATCAAAGCTGGGGGCCTTGGCCTGCCACAGGCGCAGCTTGGACACGCCCTGGGAGTTGTAGCCCGCCACGTACATATCGTTGGGCACTGCCATGACGCTGTTGTAGTTCTCATACTTGACGTGATGGAAACCGCCGTCCCAGGTCTCGATGGCCTGGCCGTCAAAGCGGATCTCCTGTGCCTGGTCGGGATGGCTCTTGATCCAGACCTGGCCGCCGGGCAGCCAGTTGTCGGCAGCTTCCTGCTGCCAGCCGTCCACGATCTTCTGCTTGAAGATACCGTACTCATACAGGATGGAGTAGCCGGTGCCGGGGATGCAGTCGGTGGCCATGCCGTCCAGATAGCAGGCGGCCAGACGGCCCAGACCGCCGTTGCCCAGGCCTGCATCGGGCTCCTGGTCGTAAATCTGATCGATGCGGATATCGGCGTCGGCCAGCACCTGCTCGGCCACCTCATTGATGCCCAAGTTGAACAGGTTGGTGCGCAGGCTGCGGCCCATCAAAAACTCCATGCACAGGTAGTAGACCTGCTTGTGGCCGGAGCCCAGCGTCTTTGCCTGAAAGACCTTCTGCTGGTTGGACATGATCTCACGGGTGATCATGGCCAGGGCACGATAGATCTGAACGGCGGACGCAACCTCCAGGCTGACAGCGTATTCGCTGGTCAGCTTGTCGCGCAGCATCTTGTCAAATTCTTTTTTGGTGTACTTGAGCACGATGTTTCTCTCCTTATCTGAATTGCCGGTCCGGGCGCCCCAGGGCAGGAATACGGGATATGGGACTAAAGCGTCCTTTTCCGGCTCAAAATAACTGGAAAACAGGTCTTTTGAGACCTCTCACCTTTTCGATTATAGTAAATATTCCGCACTGGTGCAAGGGATTTTGGGAACAATCCGCTATTTTTTTGAATTTACACAAAAGGGGCTTTTTCTCTTTGGGGTTTTATATTATAATAAGTTTGTATATCGCCCGCACGCAAAATGCGGGACAGACACTGTCATCCCCCGCGCGGCAGACCCGTTTTGCCGCACGTTTTTCTCATTTATCGTCAAAGGAGTTGGAAACATGGCAACATCGAAGGTACGCCTGAACATCTGCGGTTCCAGTTACGTCATCGCCACCAGCGAGAGCGAGGATTATATGCAGAACCTGGCCGACCGCCTCAATCTGGACATGAACGAGCTGATGAGCTCTTCCAAGTCGGTCTCCATCACCACGGCAGCGGTCATGACCGCTCTGAGCTACCGCGACGAGCTGGAAAAGGCCAGCGGCAGCGCCGACAACATGCGCCGTCAGATCAAGGATTATCTGGAGGACGCAGCCAGCGCCAAAATGGCCGCCGAGGAGCTGCGCCGGGACAACGTCGCCCTGCGCAAAAAAGTCGCCGATCTTGAGGCCCGCCTCAAGGCACGGCAGGACATCCCCGACTGATGGGGGCCGTACTGCACCCGTCCGGCCCGCCCCGCGGGTTGGAGATCCTTGCCCCGGCCGGCAATGCCGAAATGCTTAGCGCCGCTGTTTACAGCGGCGCTGATGCTGTTTATCTGGGGTTTGCAGGCTTCAACGCCCGGCGGACGGCCGGCAATTTCGACACCAATACCCTGGCGCAGGCGGTGGCCTTCTGCCATGCCCGGGGGGTGCGGGTCCACGCCGCCCTGAACATTCTGGTCTACGGCAGCGAGCTGGACAGTCTGGCCAATGCCATTCGCGCCGCCGCCGAGGCGGGGGTGGACGCCCTGATCGTGGACGATCTGGCCACCGCCGCCCTGGCCCGGCAGATTGCTCCCGGCCTTGCCCTCCACGGCAGCACCCAGATGAGCATCCACACCCCGGAAGGCGCCTGCCAGCTGGCGGAGATGGGCTTTTCCCGCGTCATTCTGGCCCGGGAGCTCTCCCTCCCCGAGATTCGCGCCGTGGTAGAGAAAAGCCCCATTGAAGTGGAGATCTTCGTCCACGGCGCCCTGTGCATGGCCATGAGCGGCCAGTGCATGATGAGCGCCTTCCTGGGCGGCCGCAGCGGCAACCGGGGCGCCTGCGCCGGCCCCTGCCGCCTGCCCTTCGACGCCTCCGACCTGCGCCCCGGCAAGCCGGGTCAGGCCTGCCATCTCAGCCTCAAGGACATGGACCTCATTCCCCACATGGCCGACATCATGGCCGCGGGGGTGGCCAGCGTCAAGATTGAGGGCCGCCTGCGCACCCCCGAATACACCGCCGCCTCGGTGGTGGCCTGCCGCTGCGCCCGGGAGGGCAAACCTTACGACGAAGCCCTGGTGCGGGACATTTTCTCCCGTTCCGGCTTTACCGACGGCTACTTCACCGGCAAGAACGACGGGGCCATGTTCGGCGTCCGCACCGAGGCCGATGCCGAGCGCAGCCGTCTGGCCGCCCCCAGGGCCCGGGAGCTGTTCCGCCGGGAATATTCCCGTGTGCCGGTGGACTTTACCCTCACGGTGACCGAGGACGGCGCCCGCCTGACTGCCGCCGACCGGGAGGGCAGCCGGGTATCCGCCTACACCGACCCGGACACCGTCCTCTCCCCTGCCAAAAACGACCCCTCCCCGGCTCTGGAAAAGAGCCTGCAGAAAACCGGAGGCACCCCCTTTGCGGCTGCTTCCTGCCAGATCGAGCAGGAGGGCGGCCCCTGGTTTTTGCCGAGCAGCATGGCCAACGATCTGCGCCGCCGCTGTCTGGACGCCCTGCTGGAAAAACGCAGCCAGCCCCATCCCCTGCCGGTGCAGTCCTGTACCCCGCCTGTCTTTGCACCCCGGCCCCGGAGTGGTCAGCCCAAGCTGGCCGCCCGCTTTGCCCGGGTGGACCAGATGCCCCGGCAGGCGGAGGCCCTGCCTCTGCTGATCTTCCCCCTGTGGGAAGCCGAGAACGTCCCCGCCGGGCTGCGGAGCAAGACCCTCATCGAGCTGCCCCGGGCCATGTACGGCATTGAGGAGAAGGTTCGCCGCCGCATGGACAAGCTCCGGGCGGAGGGCGGCTTCAAAGGCTTTGTGGTCAACAATCTGGCACAGTTCCGCCTGACGGGGGACAGCCCCGTCTGCGGCGGGCTGGGCCTCAACGTCACCAACCCCCTGTCCGCCCTGCGCTGCGGCCAGCTGGGCGCCGAGGGCCTGCTGATCCACCCCGAGACCCCCGTCCACGCCATGGGCACGGTGGGGTCTCTGCCGGAGGGCGGGTCCCTGCCCACGGCGGCTTTGTGCTACGGGCATATTCCCCTCATGCTCACCCGGGCCTGCCCTTTGAAAAACCGCCCCGACCACGCCAGCTGCGCCGGATGCAGCCGTCAGGGCCGTCTGCGGGACCGCAAGGGCCGGGACTTCCCCGTGCGGTGCGGCCTGCCCGAAAACGGCGTGCGCACCGTCTACAACCCGGTGCCCCTCTACATGGGGGACCGCCTCAGCGAGCTGCCGGTGGACTGGGCGGTGGCCGCCTTCACCATCGAGACGCCCCAGCGGGCTGCCCAGATTTTGGCGCTGCTGCAGGAGGGCAAACCGTTTGACGGCGAGTTCACCCGCGGGCTATACTATAGTGACCCCACCAAGGCGCAGTGACTGCAACGCTGCGCACAAACACCCACAAGGAGGACGCCATGAAGAACAAGACCCTCAAGGAAGGACTTGCCCTTTTGGGCATCGGCGCGGCCATCGTCGCCCTGGCCCTGCATCCGCCCCGCCTGCTCTGCCGCATCTATCTGGCTCTGGAAAAGGCCGCGGCTGTTTTTCTGGGCGTTATGCTGGCGCTGGCGGGCATTGCCGCGCTGCTGGGCCTGACTGAGCAGCCGTCCGACGAAAAGCCCCCTGTGGCCTATACCATCGACTACGACTAATTCTGCGCGGTCCTGTATCACCCGCGCTTTCACAACCGGAGGATTTCCATGGAGACCAAAACCGTCAAATACAAACTGCTTGACCCCCGGGCCAAAGCCCCCGCCTACGCCACCGCCGGGGCCGCGGCCGCCGATCTCTGCGCCCTGCTGGACGAACCCTTGACCCTGGCCCCCATGCAGCGGGCTCTCGTCCCCACCGGCCTGGCCATTGAGCTGCCCGGCCCCGAGTGCGTGGCACTGGTCTACGCCCGCAGCGGGCTTTCCATCAAGCACGGCCTGACCATGGCCAACGGCGTGGGCGTCATCGACAGCGACTACCGCGGCGAGCTGCGGGTCCCCATGGTCAACCTGGGCACCGAGCCCTACACCATCGCCCCCGGGGAGCGTATCGCCCAGCTGTGCATCGCCCCCGTGTGGCAGGCCGCCTTTGTGCAGGCCGATGCCCTCAACGACACCGACCGCGGCGCCGGCGGCTTCGGCTCCACCGGCCGGCTGTGAAGCAGCCCGGTTTGTGCTCTTTGTGCATTTGGTAAAATTTTCCATTTCCGTCCTGATCCCCGTTCTTTCGACGCCGGGGACCCGTATAATCCTTACTTGAGAGAGGCAGCACCAATGTCCCTGATTCTTGCTTCGGGCAGCCCGCGGCGCCGCGAGCTCATTGCCCTTATTACCCGCGATTTCATCGTCCGGCCCAGTTCGGTGGACGAAAGCCGCATCACCGCTCCCACCCCCGCCCAGCTGGCCCGCGCGCTGGCCACCGCCAAGGCGGAGGACGTGGCCGCGGCCAATTCCGGCTGCACGGTCCTGGGCTGTGACACCGTTGTGGAGTGCGACGGGCAGGTCTTCGGCAAGCCCCGTGACCGGGAGGACGCCCTGCGGATGCTGCGGGCATTGTCCGGCCGGACCCACAAGGTCCACACCGGGGTGTGCCTCTGCCGCGACGGGCGCATGACCGCCGCGGTGGAGACGACGCTGGTGCATTTTGCCTCCATCCCCGAATCCGAGCTGCAGGCCTACGCCGACACCGACGAACCCTACGACAAGGCAGGCGCCTACGCCATTCAGGGCCGGGCGGCGCTGTGGTGCAGCGGGATCGAGGGCTGCTACTACAACATCATGGGCCTGCCCGTCCACCGTACGGCACAGCTCCTTGCCGCGTTCGGCGAGTAAGTTGTTCCCTTCGGTCCGGCGTGCCGGGCCGGGGGAGGAACGAAATGGGGATTCTGGCACGTTTTTTTGCATTCATTTCCAGGAGATTTCACACTATGTTCAGCAAAGACATCGGCATTGACCTTGGCACCGCCAACACCCTTGTTTACATGAAAGGCCGCGGCATCATCATGCGGGAACCCAGCGTCGTGGCGGTGGACACCAAAACCGACGAACTGCGGGTGCGCAGCGTCGGTCACGAGGCCAAGGCCGTCATCGGCCGGGCGCCCGGGTCCATCGTGGCGGTGCGCCCCCTGAAAGACGGCGTTATCGCCGACTTCGACATCACCGCCGCCATGCTCCAGAGCTTCATCCGTCAGGCCTGCGGCTCCGGCTTTTTCAGCCGTCCCCGGGTGGTCATCTGCGTGCCCTCCGGCGTCACCGAGGTGGAGCGCCGGGCCGTGCGTCAGGCTGCCGCCCGGGCGGGGGCCCGGCAGGTCACCGTCATTGAGGAACCCATGGCCGCGGCCATCGGGGCGGGACTGCCCACCACCGAGCCGGTGGGCAGCATGATTGTGGACATCGGCGGCGGCACGGCGGAGGTGGCGGTCATCAGCCTGTCCGGCATTGTGGCCAGCCGCAGCATCCGCTGCGCCGGGGATGCCCTGGACCAGAGCATCATCGCCTTCATCAAACGCAAGTATAACCTCCTGGTGGGCGAGCGCACCGCCGAGCAGATCAAGCTGGAGATCGGTTCCGCCAGTCCCCTGGACCCTGAGACCACCATGGAGATCAAGGGCCGCAATCTGGTGGACGGCCTGCCCAAAGATATCATCATCCGGTCGGAGGAAGTCCGGGAGGCCATGAGCGAAAATCTGCTGCGCATTGTGGATGCCATCAAGGACACGCTGGAGCGCACCCCGCCCGAGCTGTCCAGCGATATCATCGACCGGGGCATCATGCTGTCCGGCGGCGGCGCCCTGCTCAAGGGGCTGGACCGCCTGATCCAGAACGAGACCGGCATTGAGGTCCATGTGGCCGAAAGTCCCCTGGACTGCGTGGTGCTGGGGGCGGGGGCCGTCCTGGACAATCCCGCTCTGGCCGGGCATCGCCGGGAGGAGCCCAGCTATCTGTAACCTGTACATGTGATTTGCAGGACCGCAAAACGGCATGGGAAATGCTGCTTTGCGGTCTTTGTTTTTTTTCTGTTCCCCTGTGTAAGATTTGGATGCCGGCCGGCGTCTGTATGGGTGTAAGGCCTTAAAATCAACGGATTTGGAGGTGACGATGTGGAGCAAGAAAATCTGGCCCTGTGGATCGTGAACGATCCCGAAACGGGGCTCAAGACCGCCATGGAGCGGTACGCCCCCGCCGTCAAAGGAATTTTATCCAAGATACTGCCCGGCCGTCCCCAGGACGTGGAGGAATGCATGGCCGATGTGTTCGTGGCCCTGTGGAAGCATGCCTCCCGCCTGTGTCAGACCGGCACTCCGGTCAAGGCCTGGCTGGTGGTCACCGCCCGCAACACCGGCATCACCCGCTGGCGGAGGCTGCGCCGCAAGACCGAGCTTCCTCTCAACGAGGAGCTGGGGGATGCCCTGGCCCTGCTGGACGCCCTGCCCAGCGACGCCGAGGACCTGGTGGGCACGCTGGTGGCCGCCATGACCCAGCCCGACCGGGAGATTTTTCTCCGCAAATATTACCTGCTGCAGCCTGCCCGGCAGATCGCCCGGGCACTGAACATGAGTGAAAGCACGGTAAACACCCGGCTGTCCCGCGGGCGGGAACGCCTGCGCCGGGAACTGGAACGGAAAGGAGTGCACGCACATGCGTAACACACAACAGGATCTCTTGCACGAACTGGACGCCCTGGACATTCCCGAAGCGCCCCTCTCCGCCGGGGAGATGGACCGCCTGACCAGGGCCGTCATGGGCCGGGTGGATGCTTCCCATACCCCTGAAGCGGAATCCTCCCACGAGACGGAAAAGGTCCCCGCTGTCCACGTCGTCCGCCACCGGGCCCTCACCTTCGGCATTGCGGCGGCGGTGATCTGCGCCCTGTGCGGCACCGCAGCCGCCGTGGGCCCCTCCCTGGTCAAGATGATCCAGGGCAACATCGATTTCTTCTCCACCGCCCCCGAACAGAGCCAGGTCTCCCAGAACCTGGATGCGCCCCGGGGCACCCACGAGGGCACCGAGGCGGAGCTCACCGCCTACAACGCCCCGGTGGACCAGACCGTCACCGACGACGGCGTCAGCGTCACCCTGGACAACATCTCCATCGACGTCTCCTCCATGGACGTCTTCTTCACCATCACGGGGGACAACATTGTGGACGATGCCCTGGATGAGGAAAGCTTCTACTCCTCCTCCGACCAGGTGTGGTTCAGCGCTCCCTTCTTCAGCGAATGCACCCTCAACGGGGAAGATATTGTGGCCGACAGCCCCACCCTGCGGGAATACTACCGGGTGGACGGCAGCACCCTCAAGATGTGGGTCCACTATATCATCACCGCCGTGCCCGAGGGGGACACCGTGGTCCTCAACCTGTCGGAGACTTCGGTGCTGAACCATGAGGGCAGCTGGGACTTCAGCGTCTCTCTGGACGGCAATGCCCTGCGCGCCGGGGCCACCCAGGCCAAGGCCGGGGAGTACCAGGTGGGCGGCGACGTGCTGCTGCTGGACAATCTCACCTTCGGCCCCCTGGGCGGCAGCATCACCACCCGCTATGAGTACGCCTACACCGACGACACCCAGACGGAGGTCGCCTGGAGCAAGGGCATGGACGCCAGCGAGTTCGTCATCACCGACGACACCGGCAAGGAGCTTTACCTGAGCGCTCAGGCCGCCCAGAACTACATCCAGGACGGCACGGTGGAGCAGAGCTCGGTCAGCAACTATCAGCTCACCCGCCCCGCCGACGGCGCCACCTCCATCACCCTGACGCCGGTTTCCTACGACGAGACCGCCGAGACCGAGCTGCGCACCGTCACCGCCGACGAGATGCGCGACGGCGCCAAGATTCCCTTCAGCGACCTGGGCGGCTTCACGGTGCAGGACTTCACCGTCCAGGACAGCTCCATCAGCTTCTCCCTGGTGCCCTACGGCTGGGTGCACGGCATGTCCTCCGGCATGCTGGTGGACCTGGTCATGCCCGACGACGAGGCGGTCTCCACCGTGAGCGAGGAAGTCCAGGGCCTCAACGAGGAAGGCACCGCCACCATCGCCCGCACCGGCATGGTCAACGCCTTCGCCGACCCTGCCACCGGCATCGTGACCATCCGCTACGACTACTACGCCGCCACCCAGGAGGAACTGGAACAGATCAACACCTTCCACTACTACTTCGCGCCCGGCGCCACGCTGGACACCGCCAACGCCATCACCCTGCCCCTGGAGGCCATTTCCTGACCCCCTGGTTTTTCACCATTTCAACACGCGCTGCGGCCCGGCCGTCGGAAAAATTCCGGCGGCCGGGCCGTTTTTTGTCCATTCGTGCCATCCATGTTTGAACACTTCCGACGTTTTATCACAAAATTTTCCCTGTTTCCGGCTGCGGATATTGCTTTTTTTTGCTTTTTCCGCTATCTTAGAATCAACGAAATATTCTCTCCCGGAGTTTTGGGGAGAACGAGGAGGTTATTATGCGTTCTGCGCACCGGTACATCTGCGCCGGTCTTGCCGCTCTGACCCTGGGAACGGCACTGACGGGATGCAGCGGCATTTCCCTGCTCAACGGCATCAGCAAACAGACCGAAGGGGAACTGGGCGACACCATGTCCAACATGTTCTTCGACTTTACCGTCAACAGCGCCGGCACGGTGGACAGCTACGACGGCTACACACCTTCGGACGGAAACCAGCTGATCCTTTGCAACATCACCCTGAAGAACACCTTTGAGGAAGCCCTGCCCATGTATGACTCCGACTTTCAGCTCCAGTGGGGCGACGGTGACGAGGACTACGCATGGTCGGTGGACCCCCTGGAAGAGGACGGCAGCGGCATGCCCACCAACGACCAGATGCCGCTGGAGTGGTCCATGGACGACGGCGCCGTGGAAACCTACGACCTGCTGTTTGAAGTTCCCGCCGATGTGACCAATTTCAGCATTGTCTATCTGGAACAGTACACCGACGAGGACGGCAACGATGGACAGGGTGATCTGTACACCGTCTACTTCACCGTCTGAGAGCCCAACAGATTCTAATTTTTCAGCGGTCTGCGCGCCTTTCCCTTCCGTCCGGCCTTTCCGGACCGAAAGCGGAAAGGCCGTTTTTGCGCCTGTCCGCCCCGGACAGCCAACCGGAATTTCCTGTCAGAATCGAGGAAACATCTTCTATGGAGCACAAATTTACCCATCCTAAAAAAGGTCTCAATATCGTCATCGTCGGCTGCGGCAAGGTAGGCCTGTCCCTGGTGGACAAGCTCAGCAAGGAGAACCACGACATCACCATCATTGACCGGGACGCCGGCAAGGTGCAGGACATCACCAACCTGTTTGATGTCAACGGCATTGTAGGCAACGGCGCCAACTTTTCCACCCTGCAGGAGGCCGGTATCTACGACACCGACATCCTCATCGCGGTGACCAACTCGGACGAGCTGAACCTTTTGTGCTGCATTGTAGCCAAGCGTGTCACTGACTGCGCGGTCATCGCCCGCGTCCGTACTCCGGAATACAGCCAGGACGCCGCTTACCTCAAGAGCAAGCTTGGCCTTGCCATGATCATCAATCCCGACCTGGAATCCGCCCTGGAGATTTCCCGCATCCTCTGCCTGCCCAGCGCTGTGGGCGTGACCCCCTTTGCCCGGGGCCTGGCCGAGATGATCCGCTTCCGTATCCCCGAGGGCAATCGTCTGGACGACCGCCGTCTGCGGGAGCTGGGCCAGGAGCTGGCCGGCGCCGTGCTGATCTGTGCCGTGGAGCGCGGGGGCGAGGTCTACATCCCCGACGGCAGTTTCAGGCTGCAGGCCGGGGACGTGGTTTCCTTCATCGCCCCCACCCGGGGTTCCAAGCAGTTTCTGCGCCGCATCGGGCTGGAGACCCACCAGGTGCGGGATGCCCTCATCATCGGCGGCAGCAAGACCGGCTACTATCTGGCCAAGCAGCTGCTGCGGGTGGGCGTCAATGTGGAGCTCATCGAGAGCGACCGCCAGCACTGTGAGGAACTGAGCACCCAGCTGCCCAAGGCAGTCATCCTCAACGGCGACGGCACCGACGCCGACCTGCTGCGGGAGGCCGGCATCGAGCATGTGGGCGCCGTGGTGCCCCTCACCGGCATCGACGAGGAAAACATCATGCTGACCCTGCACACCCAGGCAGTGTCCCGGGCCAAGGTGGTCACCAAGATCAACCGTATCATGTTCCCCGAAGCCATCGACCGGCTCAATCTGGGCAGCGTGGTCTATCCCAAGGCTCTGGTCACCGACGCCATCGTGGCCTACGTCCGCTCCCGCACAGCGTCCAAGGGTTCCTCCAACATCGAGACGCTGCTTCATCTGTTCGACAACCGGGTGGAAGCCATTGAGTTTATCGCCAGCGAGGGTTCCCCCGTGGTGGGACGCCCCCTGCGGGAACTGCCTACCCGGGATCATCTGCTGGTGGCCTGCATCAGCCACAAGGGCAGCATCCTCATTCCCGGCGGCGACGATGCCATCCAGCCGGGGGATTCGGTCATCATCGTCACCACCCACACCGGCCTGAGCGATCTCAGCGACATTCTGGCATAAGGAGGCCGCTGTATGAACACATCCATCATTCGCCGGGTCCTGGGCTGGCTGCTGGCTCTGGAAGGGGCCTTTATGCTGCTGCCCTTTGTGGTGGGGCTCCTCTACCGGGAGGATACTGCCTGGTATTTTCTGGGAGTGGGGGCTTTCTCCATTGTGCTGGGGCTTGCGCTGGCCTATAAAAAGGCGGCCAGCTCGGTGTTCTACATGCGGGAGGGCTGCATTGCCACTGCCCTTGGCTGGATCGAGCTGAGCTTTTTCGGCTGTCTGCCTTTTTATCTCAGCGGGGAGATCCCCCGTTTCACCGACGCCATGTTTGAGACGGTGTCCGGCTTTACCACCACCGGCGCCAGCATCCTCTCCGATGTGGAAAGCCTTTCCCGCTGCATGCTGTTCTGGCGCAGCTTCACCCACTGGCTGGGCGGCATGGGCGTGCTGGTGTTTCTGCTGGCGGTGATCCAGCTGCCCGGCGGCTCCCACATGAACCTGATGAAAGCCGAAAGCCCCGGCCCCTCGGTGGGCAAGCTGCGGCCCAAGGTCCGCCAGACCGCCCGCATCCTCTACATCATCTACTTTGTCATGACCGTCATCGAGGTCGTTCTGCTGCTGGGGGGCGGCATGGAGCTCTTTGACGCCCTGACCACCAGCTTCGGCACGGCCGGTACCGGCGGCTTCGGCATCAAGAACGACAGCATGGCCGGCTACTCCCCCTATCTCCAATGGGTGGTCACCATCTTTATGGCCCTCTTCGGCGTCAACTTCAGCTTCTACTATCTGCTGCTCCTCCGCCGGGTGCGGGATGCCTTCTCCATGGAGGAGGTCCTCACCTACTTCATCATCATCCTGGCGGCCATCGGCATCCTCATGTGGGACCTGCGGGGGGACGGCCTCGCCCTGGCCGACACCCTGCGCAATGCGGCCTTCCAGGTTTCCTCCATCATCACTACCACCGGCTTTGCCACCACCGACTTCAACAGCTGGCCCCAGACCTCCCGCACCGTGCTGGTCATCCTCATGTTCATCGGCGCCTGTGCGGGCAGTACCGGCGGCGGCATCAAGGTCTCCCGCATCATCGTCATGTTCCGCACCATGATCAAGGAGCTGGGCTCCTACATCCATCCCAAGAGCATCCGCAAGATCGAGATGGATGGCAAGGTCATTGAGCACGAGGTGCTGCGGGGCATCAACGTCTTTTTCGTCACCTACATGCTCATCTTCTCCCTGTCGGTACTGGCCGTCAGCATTGACGGGCTGGACATGGTCACCAACTTCACCGCCGTGGCTGCCACCTTCAACAACATCGGCCCCGGCCTGGAACTGGTGGGCCCTTCCGGCAACTTCAGCGTCTTTTCCCCGGTGAGCAAGTGGGTCCTCATGTTCGACATGCTGGCCGGACGGCTGGAAGTTTTCCCCATGCTGCTGCTCTTCTACCCGCCCTGCTGGAAAAACCTGCTGCGCCATCGCGCCGCTGTGGCCCGCGGTGTCCACTGATCCTGTCTCCTTTTTCCGCGGAGTGCGGATGCCCCGACCGGCGTCCGCACTCCGCCTTTTTGCATTCCCGGTTGTTTGAATCCGGGGGCCAAGTATGGTATAACTGAAATCAGCATGGGACAAAGCCGCACAGAGGTCTCGTCCCTGATGGGAAAGGAGCACATACATGCAGTACCGGGCCGACAAAACCGGCGCCCAGCTTTCGGTGCTGGGATACGGCTGCCTGCGGTTTCCCCGGGCGGGGGGCCGCATCGACCAGGACGCCGTCACCGCACAGATTGGCGAGGCGGTGAATCTGGGCGTCAACTACTTTGACACCGCCTACATCTATCCGGGCAGCGAGGCCGCCCTGGGGGAGGCCTTGCGCCGTCTGGGCTGCCGGGACCGGGTCTATCTGGCCGACAAACTGCCCCAGTACCTCATCCGCTCCCGGGCGGGGGCACAGAAATGCTTTGAGGAGCAGCTGGCCCGCCTGGGCACCGACCACATCGACTTTTACCTCATGCACATGCTGTCCGACTGTTCCGCCTGGGAAAAGCTCTGTGCCATGGGCATCCGGGAATGGCTGGAGGAGCTGAAGGCTGGGGGCAAGATCGGGCGAATCGGATTTTCCTTCCACGGGGACACAGCGGCCTTTGTGCAGCTGCTGGACGCCTACGACTGGGACTTCTGCCAGATCCAGTACAACTATCTGGACGAGCACACCCAGGCCGGTCGCCGGGGACTGGAGGCTGCCGCCGCCAGGGGCATTCCCGTCATCATCATGGAGCCTTTGCGGGGCGGGCGGCTCATCACAGGGCTGCCCGACGCCGCCCGAAAGCGCATTGCCGACCATCCGTCGGGGCGGTCGGCGGCGGGCTGGGGCCTGCGCTGGCTGTGGGACCAGCCGGGGGTGACCTGTGTGCTCTCCGGCATGAACAGCCTGGAGATGATCCGGGACAACGTCCGTGCGGCGGAGGACGCCCTGCCCGGCTGCCTGTCGGCGGAGGATCACGCTTTCATCGACGGGCTGAAAGCCGACCTGCAGGACGCCATGCGCATCGGCTGCACCGGCTGCGGCTACTGCCAGCCCTGCCCCGCCGGGGTGGACATTCCCGGCGTCTTTGCCTGCTACAACCGGGCCACCGCCGAGGGCCGCCACGCCAAAAAGGAGTATCTGCGCACCACCGGCCTGCGCCGCAAGGGCACGGGAGCCTCCCAGTGCGTGGGCTGCGGCAAGTGCGAGGCCCACTGCCCCCAGCATCTGCCCATCCGGGCCACTCTGAAGGACGCCGCCAGAGAGCTGGAAGGTCCCCTCTACAAGCTGGCCCGGGCAGGGGTCAGGATTCTGCATCTCTGGTAAGCTGTTTTCCGCCGAAGGGAGGATTTCATCATGGCTGCGAGGAAGGTATGGTTCCATGTGGATGTCAACTCGGCCTTTCTGTCCTGGTCGGCCCTGCGGCTGCTGCAGAAAGGCGAGACCCTGGACCTGCGCACCGTGCCCTCAGCGGTGGGTGGCAACGAGGAAAAGCGCCACGGGGTGGTGCTGGCCAAAAGCCAGGCGGCCAAAAAGTACGGCATCCACACGGGGGAATCTCTCTTTTCCGCCCGGCTGAAATGCCCCGACCTCATTGTGACGCCCCCTGACTTTGACTGGTACGTCCAGTGCAGCAAGGGGCTCATCGCCATCCTCAACGACTACTCCCCGGTGGTGGAACAGTTCAGCATCGACGAGGCCTTTGTGGAGATGACGGGCAGCGAGGGGCTGTTCGGTCCCCCGGTCCAGGCCGCCGACGCCCTGCGGGAACGGGTGCTGCGGGAGCTGGGCTTTACCGTCAATGTGGGGGTATCGGTGAACCGGCTGCTGGCCAAGACCGCCTCCGACTTTGAAAAGCCCAACCGCACCCACACTCTCTGGCCGGAGGAGGTGCCCCAAAAACTCTGGCCGCTGCCGGTGGGCAATCTCTTCGGGGTGGGGCCCAGCGCCGTGCGCACCCTGGACGCCCTGGGCATCCGCACGGTGGGAGATCTGGCCCACGCCGACCCCGAGGTACTGCGGGGCGCCTTCGGTGTACGGGGGGACAGCCTGCGCCGCCATGCCAACGGCATCGAGGGCACGCCCCTGGGCAAGCGGGAGGTCAGGGACAACAGCTACGGCAACAGCGTGACCCTGCCCCAGGACCTGACCCGACCCGAGCAGGCCGACGCCACCCTGCTGGCTCTGTCCGAGTCGGTGGCGGGGCGGCTGCGCACCGACGGCAAGACCGCCCGGGTGGTGACGGTGCAGCTGGTGGACAACCTGTTCCGCCGTACCTCCCACCAGACGGTGCTGGCCAACCCCACCAACACCACCGAGACCATCTACCAGACCGCCCGCAAACTCATTCGCCAGATGTGGCCCCACCGCCCGGTGCGGCTGGTGGGGGTGACCGCCGAAAAGACCAGCGCCGACCAGTTTGAGCAGCTGGATCTTTTCACCGACGCCCGCCACAGCGACAAGCAGGAAAAGCTGGACCGGGCCGCCGATGCCCTGCGCAGCCGGTTTGGAGATAAAGCAGTGGTGCGGGCGCGCCTGCTGGACCCCGCCGACAAGCCGGTCACCCCGGGAGCCCTGTCCGCCGCCAAGGCCAGGGACAAGCGAAAAAAAGGACAGTAAGAGCTTTTCTTTTTGGGGCAAGCGGCCCGCCGGGCCGCTTGGACAGGCACCAACTCAAAAAAAAACGCCGGAGCTTTGCGGCTTACGCAGAGCTTCGGCGTTATTTTGTGCGGTTGGGTCGGTTTCCCGGCAGCGGGTGTGGGGGCAGGCCTTACTTTTCAGCAGGCTTTCCGGCAGGCTCGCTGCTTTCCCCGGCAGGTACATCTTCTCCGGGCAGGGAGCCGGTCACACCGCCGTGGGCCGCAATGTACTCCTCAAAATTGGCGTACTTCTGCTTGGGCGGGCGGCGGGTGATGAGGATCAGGCCCGGGTCCTCCTCGGCGGCAGGCTGGCGTCCCTTGCGGGGAGAGGGTGCCCGGCGGGGCTCCTCGCTGCGGGCGGGGCGCTGGGGCTGACGGGGCGCCGGAGTCTCCTGCTGGGGCTGCGGTGCCCGGCGGCGGCTGTTTTGCTGCTGAGGCTGGGTGCTCCGTCCGGAACGGGCCGGGGCCTTGTTCTCCCCGGAAGGGTTTTTGCCCTGGCCCTGGCGCTGGCCGTTCTGCCGCGGATTGTTCTGGCGGGGGGCTCCCCCTCCGTTGTTGTTTGCCGGCTGCCGGGCAGTCTGCTGCTGGGGCTGCTGCCCCTGCTGTGCGGCCTTTGCCGCCCCCTGCTGGCTGCGGCGGCGACGGCGGCGGCGTGCCGAAGAGCTGACACTGCCTGCCGCGGCCTCGGGTCGTTCGTTGTTAGCCATATCCATTCCTCTCAATCTGCGAAGCCGCCGGGGGCATCAGTCCACCAGGCTGCGGCACTCGTTATAATATCGCTTTTCCTCTGCGTGGCCCATGCTGAAGGTCTTGCGGGGCAGCACGCCGCCCAGCACAACGCCCCGGAACAGGTCCGCCTTTTTCAGGCCGGGCATAAGCATGCCCACAGCGCCGTTCCGGGTCAGCGCCCGCACGGCGTCCTCCCCGTGGACGTAATCCACCGAGGCCTCGGGGCACCGGGTCAGCAGAGCCTCCACAAAGGCTTCCGCCGTGCCCACAGTCAGGGGTTCCAGTTTGCCGGTCATGCCGACGGCGCGCTCCCCCTCGGGGCTGACCAGGGTGAAGCACTGTTCTCCCCCGTCCATGAGGCTGATGCCCCGGTCTGCGGCCCAATGTTTCAGCTCTGCCAGCACCCGGGCCTCCTCCATGCCGAAGAGCACCCGGTGGATGGGCTCGATCTCAATGGCCGGGGAGTGCACGTTGCACACCTCCACCAGACACCAGCGGGCGGGGTCGGTCTGCTGCTGCGCCGGGGAGAGAGTCTGCTTGCGCTCCTCCCAGCAGGCTTTGGCGGTGGCCAGGGAGTGGTTGCCGTCCCCCACCGCCAGGGTCATGGGGGGCTGCCCCGCCGCCTCCGGCCAGCGGGCTGCATAGCGGGCAGGGTCGCCCAGGGCGATGACTGCCTCCTCGATCTGTGCGATGAGGGCGGGGTCCTCCACCGCCCAGCCGGAGAGGTGTCCGCCACCCAGCATGAGCTCCCCGTCGTACAGAAGAGGCAGGCGGGACTTTTCCCGGCCGATGGGCTCAATGAGGGTGCAGTCCTCATCGTCTGCCAGCAGCATGACGTGGGGGGTCTCCAGCTCGGCGCCCCGGCGTATCCGCAGGCGGGGCGGGATGCGCTCCACCACCGTGTTTTCGCTGGGACGGATGGCAGGGGTGGCGTTCTTTTCAAAGCTGTAGGCTTCCAGGTCCACCACTCCCACCAGGCCCTGGCGGATGGTGCCGTCCATCTGGGTGCGTTCCAGGTAGACAAAGCCGTTGACCTCCCGGGTCAGCAGGCTGCGGCGGTAGTCCGCCATGGTGCGGCGGATCTCCGCCAGCCGGGCTTCCTCCTCTGCCGTGCCCAGGTAGGCTTCGGGCAGAACGATGTGCAGCGTGCTGGGCTTATCCTGGGCAAGGGCCTCGGCCTTTGCCCAGTACCCGGGCTGGGAGGTGAACTGGTCCACCGCGATGCAGGCCCAGGGGTTCAGGGGTGTGCCCTCAGGGGGCAGCAGGATGCGGGCCGGCGCAAAGCACGGTCTGGTGGTGTTGGACATGGAAACATCACTCCTTTTCGGGATGGCGTCAGGCGGTGATGGAATGTCCCACCAGGCCGTAGATAGCCAGCGACAGAATACCGATGTAGATCAGTGAGCTGGGCAGCCCCTTGAAGACGCCGGGCACATCCTTGCTGCGCAGACGGCGGCGGCCTTCGTCCACAATGGCCACGGCGAACAGATAGCCGATGCCGCTGCCCAGGCTGAAGGCGACCGTCTCCAGCAGAGTAAAGTTCTGATTGGCGCAAATCAGGATGGTGCCCAGAATGCAGCAGTTATAGGTGGCAAGGGGCAGCTGTTCCCGGAAGGGACGGCTGTGCTTGCCGCCGATGCAGAGGATCAGCCAGACGACCCCCATGGCCACGGTGGCGCAGGTCAGGTAGACGACGGGGCGCAGGGCTGTGATCGGCAGCCACGAAGGCAAGTAATTCCGAATCCAGGGGAAAAACCAGTCGTGGGCCATCCAGCCCAGAGGCGCCGACACCAGCTGTACCAGAATGATGGGGATGCAGTATTGCAGGGTGCGGATGTCCCGGTCTTCCACCAGTTTGAGCAGGCGGGAGACACCCATGCCCTGGGTAAAGACAATGTTTTCCGCAAAGACGGCCATGACGGCGTAGCTGAAGAATTTCAGCACCGCCTCCATGACGCTGAGCTCAGTGGCGACGTTCAGCATATTGGTGGCGCACCTCCTCGCGCTTGAAGTGGGTGTACGCATTGACAATGCCGGTCCATGCCGCCGCAATAAGGCCCAGCAGGATAAAGCCGCCTGCGGGCTGCTGCACAATGGGCAGCGGGGCAATTTCCATGATGACATGGCCAAAGGCGGTGCCGGCGCCCAGCAGTTCACGCACAAAACCTACCAGCAGTACTGCAATGCACAGGCCTGCGGTATTGTTGATGCCCCGGCGCAGCGCCTCCCCCACCGGTTCCAGCTCGGGGCTTTCCATCCGTTTGATAATGGCGGATTCCACGGCGAGCAGAGGCAGATAAATGCCCAGCACCGACAGATCGGTGCCGAACCAGGCGTACAGAATGCAGTAGGCCGGGATATACAGAATGGCTGCCGAGTAGGCATAGATCACCGGGCGGAAGCGGTTGCCGGTGAGGTGGCAGATAGCCACTGCCAGCACGCGGGTGGTGGTGAGCAGCAGCACCGCCGCCGCGCACAGCATGAGGGCGTTGTCCCAGTTGTAGGCCGCCGCAATGACCGGCGCCAGGCCCAGGCCCCGCATCATGACGGGGTTGTTGAGCCAGAGATGGTCGTCGTGGATCTTCTGGTCCAGCTCCGCCTCCGCCTCGGCGCGGGTCTTGCGTCTGGGCGCGGCGGGCTTGGGGGCGGGCTGTCTGGGGGGCTCAGCGGTCTGGGCCGCATCGGCGGTTTCCGCCTGGCGGCGCTGTTCCGCCTCCATGGCAGCCTGTTCGATCTCATGCTGGGTCTTGCCCTCCATGGCGGCACGGCGGGCGCTTTCCAGCATTTCGGGAGAAATCTGGGGGATGATCAGCGTCTGGGAGCGCTCGGGCTGTTGTTTGCCCTTGCCTGCCTTGCCGCTGCGGGGTTTATTCCGATTTGGTGTGTTTTGCAAGACGCCGTTCCTCCTTCTTCATAAATCGGACGCGCTCGGCACGGCGGGCCACCAGGTCCAGCCATTCAGGGATGGCGTTGACCAGCAAAAGGGCAAAGCAGAAGCCGGTCTCGTAGTCGCTGAAATAGCGCATGGCCGTGGCAAACACGCCCAGGGCCAGACCGTAAATGATGCGGCTGGTGTGACGGTTGGGCTGGGTGACGGGCTCGCTGGCCAGGAAGATGCCGCCGAACAGCATGGTGCCGGACAGCACGATATATTTTTCCAGATAAATGCGCTGACGGACAAACTCCCAGGGGAAGCTGAAGTTGGGCAGCTCATTGAGGTTGGGCAGCAGCCAGGGCACGGCCACGCAGACGATCAGGTAGGGCAAAAAGGTGGACAATTTCAGATGTCCCCGGCAGAGCAGATAGAGGCCGCAGGCAGCGATGACCAGAATGGCACAGGTGCCGGAAGGCCCCGACACATTGCCGGTGACCAGATTGAGGGTGCTGGCCGTGGGCAGGCCGCCGCTGCTGAGGGTGGCGTTCATGCCGGCGGTGAGGGTGACATCGGCGGCATCCCACAGAGGCAGGGCAGTGCCCGGCGTGGGATAGAAAAAGACCTGGTTGGGCCAGGAGAGACCCACCACGGCCAGACCAACCGCCGCCGGGTGGAAGGGATAGTGTTCCTCGCCGCCGAAGGTCTCCTTGGCAAAGACCGCCACAATGGCCCCGGCAATGACGATGTAGTATGGCACGCTGGCCGGCAGCAGCAGTGCCACCAGCACGGCAAAGCATTCGCTGGACGGCTCATGGGGCTGATAGCCGTGGCCGTGCAGCGGCGCCAGAACACAGTCGCACAGATAAGCGGTGGCGGCGGCCACAATGCCCAGCAGAGCCGGGCGGGCGCCGTAGTAGTAGCAGCTCATGGCAAAAAGCGGCACACTGCACCACAGGATATCGGTGTAATAGGCATAGTTGGCGCTGCGTTCAATTTTGGGATGTCTTGGCATGGTAGCTCCTTTTGTTTACAGGGCGCGAAGCTCGGCCACAGCAGCGGCGGGGTCAGCGGCGGCAAAAACCTGGCTGCCCGCCACAAGGATGTCGGCGCCCGCTGCGGTGCAGAGGGCCCCGGTCTGACTGTTGACGCCGCCGTCCACCGAGATCCTGAACCCGAGGCCGTGTTCCCGGCGGTAAGCGTCCAGGGCGGCGATCTTGTCCACGGCGGCAGGCATGAACTTCTGCCCGCCGAAGCCCGGCTCCACGCTCATGACCAGCACCATCTCCACCTGGTCCAGAATGGGCAGGATATCCTCCACGGGGGTGGCGGGCTTGATGCTGACGCCCGCCCCCACGCCCAGGGCATGGATGGCTTTGATAGCCCCGGCGGCGTCCTCCACCGCCTCCACGTGGAAGGTGATGCAGGAGGCGCCCGCCTGGACAAAGGCCTCGGCGTAGCGCACCGGCTGGGAGATCATGAGGTGAACGTCGTAATAAGCGTCGGGCAGGGCCTTGTGCAGGCTGGCCAGCACCGGCACGCCCAGGCTGATGTTGGGCACAAAATGGCCGTCCATCACGTCAATGTGCAGCATATCGGCCCCGGCGTCCAGGACCTTGCGGCATTCACGTCCCAGGTCGGCGAAATCCGCCGCCAGGATGGAAGGACTCAGCTGAATCATATACTTCCCTTTTTTCCCTTGCAAACAGATCACAGAATGGTGATCTCTTTCGGATAATGGTTGAGCACCCGGCAGCCGTCCTCGGTGACGAGGACCAGGTCCTCGATGCGGACGCCCACATCCCCGGGCAGATAGATGCCCGGCTCAATGGAAAAGCACATGCCGGGTTTTGCCTCAATGCGGCAGGCCGACGAAACGTCGCCGTACTCGTGGTCGTTGAGGCCGATGAAGTGGCCCAGGCGGTGGTTGAAATATTCCCCGTACCCCGCCCTGGCAATGACCTCCCGGGCGGCGGCATCCAGCTCGCACATCTTGACGCCGGGACGCACCAGCTGCTCCGCCGTCTCGTTGGCCAGGCGGACCAGCTCGTACACCTCCCGCTGATGGGCGGTGGGCTCGGCGGTAAAGAAGGTGCGGGTCATGTCGCTGCAATAGTGGTCGTAGACGCCGCCCACATCAAAGAGCACCATCTCCCCCTCTTTCAGGGCGCGGGCGCTGTTCTGGTGGTGGGGGTCGGCGGCATCCTCCCCGAAGGCGACGATGGGCTCAAAGCTCACCCCGCTGCAGCCGTGGGCCTTGTAGATGGCCTTGATCTTTTCCGCCAGTTCCAGCTCGGTGACGCCGGGGTGCACGGCGGCGGCAAACTCCGCCATACAGTCGTCGTTGACCTTGCTGGAGGCGATCATGGCCTTCTGCTCGGCCTCGTCCTTGACGGCGCGGACCATGTCGCAGCAGATGCTGCCCACCCGGTACTCCCGGGCCACCGGCAACTCCTGCAAACGCAGCAGAAACCGGGCGGGCCAGTCCTTGTCGATGCCCAGCCCCTTATGGCAGTCCAGATAGGGCGCCATGAGGGCGGGGGCATCGTCGGTATCGTCAAAATTCACCACCGGCAGGCCCACGTCGGGCGTGCCGAAGAGGCGGTTGATGAACAGCCGGGCGGAACCGTCGGCGGACAGCAGCAGACAGTACATCCGCTCACCGGGGTCGATGTGCAGACCGGTCAGGTAAAAAATCGTGGTGGGATCGCTGACGATGAGCTGGGTCAGGCCGTGGGCCGCCATTTCGGCGCGGACCCGCTCCAGCCGGGTCAGAGGCTTTTTGGGCATAGCAGATGCCTCCCTTTCCTCAGACAGTGTTCAGATTTCAGACGGTGTACTGGTTGACTTTGTCCTGCTGCACCAAAAAGCAGTTGAGGGCGCTCTCGATGACCTTGTCCATGTCGTAGTACTTGTACTCACCCAGGCGGCCGCCGAAGACCACATGGGGCTCGGCGTCGGCCATGGCCTTGTAGCGGGCATAGAGGGTGTTGTTGGCCTCGTCATTGACGGGATAGTAGGGCTCGTCGCCGGGCTTCCACTCGGCGGAGTACTCCCGGCTGATGACCGTCTTGGGCTGGTCGCCGAACTCAAAGTGCTTGTGCTCGATGACGCGGGTGTAGGGGGTCTCGGCGTCGGTGTAGTTGACCACGGCGTTGCCCTGATAGTTGGGCATATCCAGCACCTCGGTCTCAAAGCGGACGCTGCGGTACTGCAATGCGCCCAGGCTGTAATCAAAGTAGGCGTCGATGGGGCCGGTGTAGATGACCCGGCCGGCCAGCTTGTCCAGTTCGGCCTTGTCCTTCAGGTAGTTGACGCCCAGGCGGACCTCGATGCCGTCCAGCATCTTTTCCACCATTTTGGTGTAGCCGCCGTTGGGAATGCCCTGGTACAGGGCGTTGAAGTAGTTGTTGTCGTAGGTGAAGCGCACCGGCAGGCGGCGGATGATGAAGGCAGGCAGCTCGGTGCAGGGACGGCCCCACTGCTTTTCAGTGTAGCCCTTGACCAGCTTTTCATAGATGTCGGTACCCACCAGGTTGATGGCCTGCTCCTCCAGATTCTTGGGCTCCGGGGTGAAGTGGGCGGCGCGCTGCTCCTCGATCTTGGCATGGGCCTCGGCGGGCGTGACCACGCCCCACATCTTGTTGAAGGTGTTCATGTTGAAGGGCATGTTATAAATTTCGCCGTGATAGTTGGCCACCGGAGAGTTGGTGTACCGGTTGAACACCGCGAACTGGTTGACATAGTCCCACACTTCCTTGTTGTTGGTGTGGAAGATGTGCGCGCCGTAGCGGTGGACGTTGATGCCCTCCACGCTCTCGGTGTAGATGTTGCCGGCGATGTGGTCCCGCTTGTCGATGACCAGGCAGGTCTTGCCCGCAGCCTTGGCCTCGTGGGCGAAAACTGCGCCGAACAGACCGGCGCCGACGATCAGATAATCATATTGCATGGCAGTGTTCCTCCAAAAATCATAGAAAGGCAATGAAAAATATAAGGAATACCGTAGGTTTCCCCTGTTCTGCCCATCAGCGGCAGGCTGGGGAAAATCTGCGGGTGGAAACGGGTTTGACGGGGTAAGCGCCGCGGGGCCAATCAATGCTGCATGGCGTCCTGCTTCCAGCGCTCGGCCTCCTGCAGGCGGAACTCAAAGTCCCGCTTGTCCTTGCCCAGCAGGCTGGACAGGATAACGCCCGCCACAAAGAGCATGAGGGCGGCGATCATGACAAAGCCGCAGACGATGAGGGTGGGGAACCGGGGCACCAGCCCGGTGACAAAGTACTCGGTGAGTACCGGCATCATGAACAGCAGGCTGATGAGAGCCAGCACCACCGCAATGACGGTGAAAAAGCCGAAGGGCCGATAGTTTTTGTACAGTTTCAGGATAGTGCCCAGAACCTTGGCGCCGTCGGAGTAGGTGTTGAGCTTGGAGACGCTGCCCTCGGGGCGGTCGCGGTACTCGATGACCACGTTTTCCACCTGCATGTTGCGCTGCACCGCGTGGATGGACATCTCGGTCTCGATCTCAAAGCCCCGGGACAGCACCGGGAAGGTCTTGACAAAGGCAAAGCTGAAGGCCCGGTAACCGGTCATGATGTCCTGGATCTTGGCGCCGAACAGGCAGTTGATGCTCAGGCGCACCAGGCTGTTGCCAAAGTTGTGGAAGGGGCGCTTGTTCTCGGTGAAATAAGTGGAGGACAGGCGGTCGCCCACCACCATGTCCGCCTGATGCTCCAGCACCAGACGGCACATCTCGGGGGCGGACTCGGCGGGATAGGTGTCGTCGCCGTCCACCAGAATGTAGCATTCGGCGTCGATCTCCCGGAACATCCGGCGCAGGACGTTGCCCTTGCCCTGGCTGTACTCGTGGCGCACCACCGCCCCGGCGGCCTCGGCCAGCTGGACGGTGCGGTCGGAGGAATTGTTGTCATACACATAGATGACCGCCTCCGGCAGGACGGCGCGGAAGTCCCGCACCACCTTTTCCACCGTCTTTTCCTCGTTGTAGCACGGAATCAAAACCGCAATTTTATCCATAGTCTGGTTTTCTCCTTATTCCGCGGCATAACGCTTGATCTGCTCCAGCCAGAAAGCCGCTGTTTTATCCCAACTGTATTTTTCCAGAAGTTTATCCGGTTTGGACACAGGTTCCGCCAGCAGGGCGTCCAGATCAGCCTCATAATCATTGGGGTCAAAATACCGGGCGCAGTCGCCGTACAGTTCGGGCAGGCAGCTGGCATTGGACAGCAGGATGGGCGCGCCCTGGCTCAGTGCCTCCAGCGGAGGAATGCCGAAGCCCTCGAACACCGCCGGGTGCAGAAAGGCCTTGCAGTGCTGCATCAGGGCCTTGTTCTCCCCGTCGGTGACATAGCCGGGGTAAAACACATTGCCGGTGTCTCTGGCAGCGTCGGCCTCGTCCTTGCCGAAGGCCGCCAGGTCGGCGCCCCCCGCCACCACAAAGGTCTTGTCCGGGTTGCGGGCCGCCACCTCCCGGATCCACTTGTAGTTTTTGTGCTTGGCCAGGCTGCCCAAAGCGTAGAAGTACTCCCCTTTTTTCACATCCGGAAGCTTTTCAAAGACGCTCTCGTCGGGCTCCACAGCGTTCATGTGTTCCCAGCCGTTGTAGGTGACGCCGATCTTGTCCAGGGGGATGCCCAGCTTGTCCGAGATCAGATGCCGCTGGTCGTCGCTGACGGTGTAGACCTCCCGGGCGAACCACTTGGTAGACAGGCAGTGCACCCAGAACTTGAAGCGGAAAAAGCCCCGGTCGGTATCCATGACCAGGGGGCGGATATCGTGGAGCACCACGGCGCTGTCGCGGGTCATGAGCATATCGCTGGCCAGACCCACGAAAAAGGCATGGTTCTTGCGCAGGTAATGGGGCAGAACAAACAGATTGTAGCAGTACCGCACCGCATGCAGCGGCACCACCTGAATATTTTTGAGTCCCGTCAGGTGGAGGGGACGGCCGTCGTCCCGGTAGGCCAGACGCACGTCCAGTCCGGTGCCTTCCAGCAGCTTGTCCAGGCGGGAGATCACCTCATACACATACCGGGGAATGCCGGTGATGTTATCGCACAGAACCGTGCCGTTGATGACGATAGGCCTCACTTTGTCTCTCCTCCGTTCGATTTGGCGGCAAGCTCGTCCCGGCGGGAACAGGCATACAGCTCATCGGCCCAGTCCTTCCAGCGGCGGGCGCAGTAGTCCCGCAGCTCGTTTTCAAACCGCTCCTCCGAGAAGCCGCGGCTGTGCTCCCGGATCTCCTCCGGCGAGAAGGACACGCCGTCCTTCTCAAACCGCTCAATGCACTCGGCCAGGGAATCCACCGTCTGCTCCTCAAAGAAGAGGCCGGTCTTGCCGTCCAGCACCGTCTCGCAGACGCCGCCGCGGCCAAAAGCCAGCACCGGTGTGCCGGCACTCTGGGCCTCCACCGGGGTGATGCCGAAGTCCTCCTCCCCGGGGAAGAGGAAGGCCTTGGCCCGCAGGTAATAGCCGCGGACCTCCTCGTCGCTCAGGCCGCCGCCCAGAAATTCAACGGTCGGCCCGGCCAGAGCGTGGAGATGGTTCGCCTCTCCCCCGCCGCCGATGACCACCAGCCGCTTGCCCAGCTTGGTGCAGGCCGCCACCGCCAGGTCAATGCGCTTGTACCAGGTAAAGCGGCCCACCACCAGGTAAAAGTCCTCTTTGGGGCACAGCGGCTGTTCGTTGATATGCACGCAGGGATAGATGACATCGGCGTCCCTGCGGTAATATTTTTTGATGCGGTTGGCGATGTAGTGGGAGTTTGCGATGAAGTAGTCCACCCGGTCGGCGGCACACTTGTCCCACACCCGCAGCTTGTGCATCTGATGGGGCATGACCCGGCGAACCAGCCAGTTGGCGTTGTCCCGGTAGGTGTAGTAGAAGTCCCAGACATAGCGGGTGGGGGTGTGGCAGTAGCAGATGTGCACCGCGTCCGGCCGGGTGATGACCCCCTTGCTGCAGGAAGAGCTGGAGGAAAGCACCAGGTCGTACTCCGACAGGTCCAGCGCCTCAAAGGCGGCGGGCATCCAGGGCAGCAGGGAACGGTAAATTTTGGTGGCAAAGGGCAGCTTCTGGATGTAGGTGGTGCGGATGTCGTAATCCCGGAACCAGGCGGGCATTTTTTTCTTGTCGTACACCAGGGTGTAGATGACCGCGTCGGGGAAGACATGGTGCATGCAGTCCACCACCCGGTCGGCGCCCGCATAGGCCACCAGCCAGTCGTGTACAATGGCGACTTTCGGTTTTTTGTTCTGCATACAGGGTCCCTGCCTTTCAGCGTATCAAACAGCGGCGCGGCCGCTCAGCTCAATTTTTCGTCGTTGACCATCTTGCCGCCAAACACCGTGCGGAAAATGATCTTGATGTCCAGCGCAACCGTCCAGTTTTCAATATACCAGATGTCGTAGCGGATGCGCTCGGCAATGTCGGTGTCTCCCCGCAGGCCGTTGACCTGCGCCCAGCCGGTACAGCCGGGGCGGACCTGCTGGCGCACCAGGTACCGGGGGATCTCCTCCTTGAAGTGTTCCACATGGAAGGGGATCTCCGGCCGGGGGCCCACCAGACTCATGTCCCCTTTCAGGACATTGAAGAACTGGGGCAGTTCATCCAGGCTGAATTTGCGGATAAAGCTGCCGAATTTTGTCTTTCTGGGATCGGCGTTGGTGCTCCAGGCGGTGTCCTGCTGGGTGTTGACCCGCATAGAGCGGAATTTGTACATCATAAAAGTTTTTTTGTTTAAGCCCACCCGCTCCTGACGGAAGAGCACCGGCCCCGGGCTGGACAGCTTGACGCCGATGGCCACCGCCAGCATGACCGGGCTGGTGAGCACAATGAGGATCAGGCTGCCCACAATGTCCAGCAGCCGCTTGACAAAGGCGTTGGCCAGATTGTCGAAAGGCGTCTGCCGGATGTTGATGAGCTTGCACTCCCCCAGCACGTCGATGGTGGGGCGGGCAGGCAGATAATCATTATAAAAAGGTACCATGGTCACCCGGGTGCCGTGTTTGTCGCAGGCGGCCAGCACCGAGGTGATGTGGCTCATATCGGCGGCATCCAGGGCGATGACGGCCTCCTCAATGACGGGGTCGTCCAGGCAGTGGTCCAGCGCCTCGTATCCGCCCAGACAGGGGCAGGAAAAGTCCGGATTCGGCTGATCGGCCAGATAGCCGTCCACCGCAAAGCCGTAGTAGGGGTTGTGTTCCAGGGCCAGCAGATACTGGGCGGCGATCTTGCCGCCGCCGATCATCAAAACATGGCGAAGCCCTTCCCCCCGGTCCCGGCGGCGTCTGCGGTACCACCGCATGACCAGTCGCTTGACCACCAGGAAGAAGGTTGCCAGCAGATAGAACAGGACCAGCACCATGCGGGAGAAGTTGGTGAGGCGCATCTGGTACAAAACGGCCTGAAAGGCCACAATGCCCACAAGGTTCACCACCGCGATGATGCGGCTCTTGCGCCACAGCCCGTAAAGGCGGGTATCGTCATACAGGCGTAAAAACCACAGCACACCGCCTTCCAGAACGGCGAACACCGCCCCGGCGGCCAGGGTGCGGGCATCCTGAGCAATGTCCAGCGCCGGACCCGCGCCGCCCTCCTGGAAGAAGCGGATATAGTTGAACCGCAGATAGTTTGCCAGCAGATAGGCGGCGAAAATCAGCAGCATATCCCCAAGACAGCTGCAGACCGCTTTGATTTTGCGGTTTTTTTCGATCATGCCGTCCTCTCCTTTTTGTCAAACGTCCCCGGCGGCGTCTTGCCGCCGACCGATACATAGAATAAGGATACCACATTCTGCGCGGTTCCACAAGAAAACAACGCCGTAAAATTCTATCTGCAAGGGGGCACCTGCTGCATGATCGGGCCTTGTGTTCCAAGAAGGAGCCCTTCGGCCCTCTGCCTTGCATCTGCCCCCTTGCAGCGATTTTACGATGCTTTGCAGTTTTTTCAAAACCCTTGTTTTCTCGTGTCGCCTGCGCTCTCCCGCCCCGCTTTGGGCGCCGGGCGGGACGCTTACTCGTAAAAATACTCCCAGTCAAAGAAGGTGCCGTTGACCTGGGCCGACGATACGGTGAGGTGGGCGGCGTTCCCGGGCAGGGCGGTGAGGGTGACGGTGCCGGTGCCGTTTTCCATGGTGACGGGGATGTCGTAGCCGTCCTTGGAGGTGGGGATAAAGAACTCACAGTTGAGGCTTTCCCGCCCCGCTTCCTCACACAGGCGTTTTTCGGTGTCCGGCGAGACGTGGAGGTAGCTGCCCACCCCGCCCCGCAGCAGGAAATTGCTGTCCACCGTCTGGGTATAGTGGAGCGTCACATCCGCCACCCCGCAGAAGGTGGGGTCGTCGGCGGTGACGGTGAGGGTCACCACGTTGTCCGCCGTCTGGGCAATGTCCACAGTGGTGGTCATCCCCATGTCGTTGTCCACGCCGTTGCGCTGCCAGAAAATGTGCATGCCGCCGCAGGCGTAGGTGGTGCCCACCGGCACCCAGTAGCGGTAGAGTTCCCGGTAGAACCACCAGTTGGCGTTGCGGCTCCACCGCTCATAGGAGCTGACCTTGTAGCTGGGGGTCTGCACCAGGTCGAAGCCCCCCGCCTGGAACTGCTGCAGGTAGGCCAGCCGCTGACTGTCCCCCAGCACATGGATGATATAGTCGGTGCCCGAAGGCTGAAAGACCCCTTCCATCGTCTCCAATGCGCTGGCGTAGGTGCTCCACAGGGTGCGCCCGGCCAGAATGCTCTGCTCGGTGGCCAGCTTTTCGGCCTTGTCCCCCAGCCAGCCGCCCAGGGAATCCACCCGGGTATAGCCCTCGCCCCTGCCCTGGATGCGGGCGTCGATCTGATCGCAAGCCCCCCAGACCAGCACCGCGCAGCCCGCCACCGCCGCCACCGGCGGCAGCACCCGGCCCAGAATGCGGAAGAGCTTTTCCCTGTGCCGGGCCAGCCAGGCCAGCCCCGTCACGGCCAACGCCGGAAGCATTACGGCGATGAGGGCCTTTGCCCCGCCGTCGGGGCCGTTGCGGGCGGAGGAAAGCAGGCAGTAGAGGATGTTCCACAGCGCCATGCCCAGGGACAGGGCGAAGAGTGCCGCCGCCCGCACGGCGTTTTCATCGGTGCGGGCCCGGAAGATGACCACAGCAAAGACCACGGCCAGAGCCAGGGCCGCCCAGAAGCTCCAGTTCAGTTCCAGCTCATTGAGATAGTAGAGCTTGGCCTCCTGGCTGGAGCTGTAATACCAGGCCTGATAGGCGGAGGTGCCCCGGGTCTGCCGCAGCCAGGACAGAGGATGCCCCCAGCTGACCACCATGACCGAGACGCCCAGTCCCGCCACGCTGACCAGGATATACTGTCCCACCCGCAGGGCCACCGCCTTGAGGTTGGTCCCGTAGTGCCGCAGCAGAAACAGTCCGTAGCCCAGAGCCACGGCAATGTACATGGCGGCGCCCATGTCGTTGCTCCAGGGGACCATCATGCCGGCGATGAAGGGCACTGCCACCGCCGGGCCCAGGGGCAGATACTTTCTCAGGCCCCGGGCCTCCGGGCGGGGCGGGTGTTCCCGCCAAAGGCAGAGGGCCACCCCGCACAGCAGCACGGCAATGGGCAGCGCCCCCGATCGGATCATGCGGGCGCTGTTGCCGCTGGAGGAGGCATAGCCCAGCAGCGACCCCAGCCATCCGCCGCCGGGCAGGGAGATCCCCTGCACCACCAGCAGGCAGTAGCCGCTGAGGACGGCGGTAAGGGCCCGGGCAGGGCGTCCCCTGCCCATGAGGGCCCGGCTGACCGCCAGAATCAGCAGCTCAAAGCAGAACCAGGTCAGAAAATCAGCGGCGAACATGCTGCGGGCAAAGGTGTTGCCCACCACAAGCAGAATCGCCGCCACACCGTACAGTTCGCCTGCGCCCAGGTAGGCGGCAAACTGGGCATAGGGGGCCTGTCCGGCCAGCAGACGCCGCACCGGATTGTAGTTCTGGAAGTCCCCGTTCATGATGTCATAGTCAATGACAAAGCTGCCGGCCAGTCCCCGGACAGCGGCAAAGCCCGCCAGCAATATCAAAAGCGCCGCCCAGGGCGCCAGGCGGCGCAAGGTATGTTTGGTCGTTTCTTTCAAGAGTACCTTCCTCATCTGTTCTGCCGGTCAGCGGTAGCGCTGCTGCAGCAGGTCCAGCACCTTTTTCATCTCGGCACGGACGTCCGCCGGGCCGACGATCTCCACCCCGCCGGCAAAGCCCGCCACCCAGCCGAAAAACTGGGGGCTGACCTGTACCGTCACCGTCAGGTCGAACTGTTCTCCGTCCGGCCGGGGCACCAGGGTGGGCTCGGTGCCGAAGCGGTCGATCATGGCGCCGGCCAGACGGTTCTCACACCGGAGGGTGACTTTCTTGGCCGGGCCGTTGAACATGCCGAACAGCTGCTGGGTGTAGGTATTGACATCAAACCCAGCGTAGGCGTCGGCGCCTTCCCGGGGGGCGTCGGGCAGTTCCTCCGCCCGGGCCATCTTGTCCACCCGGAAATGCTTGAGCTGGCCGTCGGTGTAGGCAATGAGGTAGTAGTTGCCGTTCTCCCACACCAGCGTCCAGGGGCTGACCTGATAGAATTTGCCGTCGTGGCGGGGGACCATCCGCTTGTCCAGCGTCCAGTCGCAGTATTTGAACCGCACCTGCACCCCCGCCGTGATGGCCCGGTGCAGCGTGTCCACCGTATACAGGATCTTCTCGTCCTGGCTCTTGATGCGGCCGGAGACCAGCACCGAGCGGGAAAGCTCCGCCTGCTGCCATTTGCTGGTGAACTGCCCCAGCTTTTCAATCAGGGCCTTGCTCTTGCGGGCGGTGATGAACTTGCTGGTATACACCGCATCCACCAGAAGCTTGAGCTCCGCCAGCTCAAAGGGGGTGTCGGCCATGTAATAGCCGCCGCCCCGGCCCCGGCGCTGCAGAATCTCAAACCGGCCGCCGGGCAGGTCGTTGAGGGTATCAATGTCGGCATAAATGCTCTTGCGCTCGGCCTCAATGCCGCGCTGGGCCAGCAGTTCCACCAGCCGCGGCACGCTGAGAGGATGCTTTTCATCGGTCTCCCTGGCCAGAATTTCAATCAAGGCCAGCAGCTTGAGTTTCTGCCCTTCTTTGCGGGACATAAAGCGTCCCTCCTTTCATGCTGCGGCCGGTCAGCGGCCTGCGTCGGACGGCTTGGGATCGGGCTTTTGTCAAAGGCGGCACGGCGGACGGTGGACAGGCGGAACATCTCCTCCAGCCCCTCCCGGTCGCCCTCCGCCAGGCAGGTGCGCAGCTTCTGCATGGCTGCGTCAAACATGTCGATTTCCCCGATCAGGTTGTCCCGGTTCCACAAAAACAGCTCCGCCCACAGCTTTTCGTTGATGCGGGCAATGCGGGTCAGATCCCGGAAGGAGTCGCCGGTGTACTCAGCCAGGCGGCTGTTGTCGCTGGCGCACATCAGGCTCACCGCAATGGCATGGCAGAGCTGGCTCACATAGCCGATCATCCGGTCGTGCTCCGCCACCGTCAGGGTGGTGATGTGGGCAAACCCCAGGGTCCTTGCCAGGTCCTGACACCAGGCGATGGCTTCCGGGGTGTTTCTGGCGGTGGGGGTCACAATGAAGTTGGCCGGGGCAAAATCCACCTCGGCGCTGTGGGTGATGCCGCTGGACTCCCGCCCGGCCATGGGATGGCTGGCGATGAACTCCACGCCCTCGGGCAACAGCTCCTGCACCGGGTCCACCACGCCCCGCTTGACGCCGGACACGTCGGTGATGAGGGTGCCGGGCTGAATCAGATGCCCGTACGCCTTCACCCATTCCAGAAAGGCGGTGGGGTACAGGGCAAAGACGATACGCTGCGCCCCCGTCACCAGTTCCTCAAAGTTTTCCGCAGCGCCCCGGGCGATGTAGGCCCGTTCCAGCGCCCAGCGCACAGCCTCCGGGTCCCGGTCGATGCCCCAGACGGGGTAGCCCTTGCCCGAAAGCACCTGTGCATATTTGCCGCCCAGCAGTCCCAGGCCGACAATCAGGATGGTCTTGTCACGTTCCATCGTTCAACTCCACCTTTGCGCCCAATTTTTTCATGGCATCGAAAAATCCCGGCCAGCTCTTGGCCACCGCCCGGGCTCCGCGGATCTCGGCGGGCAGCCCGGCGCCCAGGGCCGCCACCGCCAGACTCATGACGATGCGGTGGTCGTTGTGGCCCTCCAAAGGCTCCGACGGGGCGTGGAGGGCGCACCCGTCGATGGTGACGGTGTCCCCCGCGGCGGATACCCGGCCGCCCATCTTGGCCAGCTCGCAGCGCATGGCCTCAATGCGGTCGGATTCCTTGATGCGCAGCCGTCCCGCGTTGCGGATGACGGTGGTGCCGCTGCAAAAGCACCCCATGGCGATGAGTATGGGCCCCAGGTCGGGGCAGTCGGACAGGTCGATCTCCACCCCGTGGAGCAGGCTGCGCTCAAAGCGGAGGGTGCCGTCGGCCTCCGCCGAGAACTTGGCCCCGCACCGGCGCAGGATGTCCAGAATCACCTTGTCCCCCTGACGGCTTTCGGGGCGCAGGCCTGTGACGGTGACGCCGCCGGTAAGGCAACCCAGCACCGCCGGGAAGGCCGCCTGGCTGTAATCCCCTTCTACCGAGAGATCGCAGGGGCGGTAGTGCTGGGGGGCCGCCACCTTGAAGATGGTCTTGCCCTCGGGGCCGGGGCTCTCCTCCACCCGGACGCCGAAACGGCTCAGGGCATCGATGGTCAGGCCCACATAGCTTTTGCTCTCAAAGGGGGGCAGCACCTGGATGGTGCTGTCCGATTCCAGCAGGGGCGCGGCAAACAGAATGCCGCTGATGAACTGGCTGGACACATCCCCCGGCAGGGTGAAAATCCCCGGCAGAAGCCGCCCGAAGATGGTGATGCCTTCCGGCCCCTGCTCAAAGCGGAGATGCTGCTTTTCAAACAGAGCGCGGTAGATCTCCTGGGGGCGGGCAAAGAGCCGGGGCGCCCCGGTGAAGCGGATCTTCTGGGCCGTCAGGCTGAACACCGGGATGAGAAACCGCAGGGTGCTGCCGCTCTCCTTGCAAAAGACGGGGCGGGTCACGGTGGCAAAGCCGTCGCCGCAGCCCTGCATCGTCAGGCTGTCCTCCTCCCGGATGATCTTTGCCCCCAGCTGGGCCACCGCGTCGATGGTGGCGCGGATGTCGTCGCTGTATTCAATGTTGTGGATATGGCTGGTGCCGGTGGCCAAAGCCGCGCTGAGCACCGCCCGGTGGGCCGCACTTTTGCTGGGCGGCACCGCAATGCTGCCCCCAATGTGGCTGACATAGAGTTTCGCGTCCAAGAAAAGGCTCCTTTCCCCCTGCGGTGAACGCACGATCGGTTTTCAGTTGCCGGGGTCGAAGGTCTGGTCAAAGGCCTCCACCGCATCCCGCACCGTGTCGGACAGGCGGCCGAAGTTATCCACCGCTGCGTCGGAACCGGAACGGTAGAGAGGCGTGCGCTCGGCTTCCATTTTTTTCAGGCTGTGCCCTCCCATGGAGAGAGGACGGCCGGTGGTGGGCAGCTTCTCCACCGGACGGCGAATCCACAACACCGGGCCGTTCTGCCGCAGCAGGCGGGCGTTGCCCGGGGTCTTGATGACGCCGCCACCGCAGGCGATGACCTGGCCGTGGTTTTTGGCGCATTCCCGCACGGCGTCGGCTTCATATTTGCGGAAGACATCCTCCCCCCGCTGGGCAAAGATGTCGGGGATGGGCATTTTGGCCACCTGCTCAATCACATCGTCCAGATCCACATAGGTCTTGCCCAGCGCCCGGGCCAGGGCGCGGCCCACCGTGCTCTTGCCGCAGCCGGGCATGCCGATGAGGGAGATGTTGGACACCTGACGGCGGATATCCCGGTGAATCCTTTCCACGTGGGAGAGGTCCACCTTGCGGTCCAGAAAGCGGGCCGAGGCATACACCGCCTGGGCCACCAGCATCTCCATGCCGCAGTAGGCAGGGATGCCCAGTTCCTCCGCCCGGAGCAGCAGTTCCGTGCGGAAGGGGTTGTATACCACATCCAGCACCGCTTCCAGGTCGGGGAATTTTTTCAGGTCCAGGAGGCATTCGCCGTTGTTGGGGTACATGCCCGCCGGGGAGGCGTTGACGATGATCTGCCCTTCACCCGAGGCCTCGGCCTGCTCGTAGGTGATGCACCCGTCCGCACCGCTGCGGCTGAGGGTGACCACCCGCTCGGCGCCCCGGTCCCGGCAGACGGCCGCCACCGTGTTGCGGGTGCCGCCGCTGCCCAGAATGAGCACCGTCTTGCCCCGGAACCGCACGCCGTGGCGCCGGGCCAGATAGGCAAAGCCGTCGTAGTCGGTGTTGTAGCCGTAGAGTTTGCCGTCCCGGTTGACCAGGGTGTTCACCGCACCGATGGCCGCCGCCCGGGGCTCCACCTCGTCGCAATAGGGGATGACCAGCTTTTTGTAGGGGATGGTCACGTTGACCGCCTTGAAGTCCCTCGCTTCCAGAAAGGCCTCCGCATCCGCCCGGGTGGGCAGTTCCTTCAGCTCATAGCTGTAGCCGCCGATCTCCTCGTGAATCTGGCGGGAATAGCTGTGTCCCAGTTTTGCTCCGATCAATCCGTATTCCATCTTCGGATTCCTCCTTTCGGCCCGGCTGTCTTGTTCCCTCTGCCGGGCGGGGTCAGCGGCCGCTTTGGGGCAGGCCGTGCTTCTGGGCGGCGGTGCCGTAGCGAACCGTCCAGAGATCCAGAATGCCGAGAGCCGTCAGCGTGTCCTGCACCACCGCGGCCCGGGGCACGATGCAGGGATCGTGCCGGCCGTGAATGGTGAGCTCGGCGTTCTGTTTTGCCATATAATCCACCGTGTCCTGCTGTTTGTAGATGCTGGGGGTGGGCTTGACCACCGTGCGGAAGACCACCGGCATGCCGTTGGTGATGCCGCCGTTGACGCCGCCGTTGCGGTTGGTGGCGGTGACCACCCGGTCCCCCTCCATGCGGAAGGCATCGTTGGCGGTGCTGCCCCGCAGCCCCGCAAAGGCGAACCCGGCGCCGAACTCAACACCCTTGACCGCCGGGATGGAGAACATCAGGTGAGCCAGCTCACTCTCCACGCTGTCGAAGAAGGGCTCGCCCACCCCGGCGGGGATGCCGGTGACCACCGTCTCCAGAATGCCTCCCACGCTGTCCCCCTCGGCCCCTGCGGCGCGGATGGCCTCCTGCATGGGGATCTCCTTGGCGGGGTCCGCCAGGGCGAAATGCCCGGGAGCTGCCTCGGGGGGCAGGTTGTTATAATCCAGAGGGGCGTCGTCGATGCCGGCGCACCGGGCAATATGGGTGTAGACCCGGATGCCCAGCCCCGCCAGCACCTGGCGGCAGACCGAACCCGCCGCCACCGACGCCGCCGTGATGCGTCCGGAGAAATGTCCCCCGCCCCGGGCATCCTGGAAGCCCTCGTACTTGGCGAAGGCGGTGTAGTCGGCATGGCCGGGGCGCAGCAGGGCGGCGGTTTTGGCGTAGTCGCCGCTGCGGGTGTTGGTGTTGCGGATGACAAAGGTCAGGGGGGTGCCGGTGGTGTGGCCGTCCAGCAGGCCGGAGAGGATCTCCACCTCATCCGGCTCGGTGCGGGAGGTGGAAAGCCCGTCTCCCCGGGCGCGGCGGCGGTCCATGGCGGCAGCGATCTGCGCCGTGTCCACCGGCAGGCCCGCCGCCAGACCGTCCAGCACCGCCCCCACCGCCGGGCCGTGGCTCTCCCCGAAAATGGTCATGGAAACAGCACTGCCAAAGGTGTTTTTCATGCAAAAGGCTCCTTACTTGTGCACAAACAGGACTTATTCTTCCTCAATTCCCAGCAGGGTGGGCAACTCAGCCATGGGGATCTTGTCCGCCCGCCAGCAGCCCAGGCCCGGCACCCGGATGACCGTGATGCTGTCGCCCCGGCCCTTTTTGTCGTGGCGCATCTGTTCCAGCACCTTCTGTTTGTCGTAGGCGGCACGGGTGGGCAGGCCCAGCGCCCGCATGACGGCCCGGGTGCGCTTGACCAGGGAGTTGTCCTCGATCATGGGCAGCATACCCAGGGCGACGCACTCGCCGTGGTAGAGGCCGTTTTTCCGGCGGCCCCGGATGCCCTTGACCGCCTCGATGCCGTGGCCGATGGTGTGGCCGAAGTTCAGCGCCGCCCGGGGGCCCTGCTCCCGCTCGTCCTGCTCCACGATGTGCTTCTTGACCCGCAGGCTGCGGTAGATGATCTGCTCGATGTCCTCCTCGGGGGTGTTCTTCTCAAAGAGGGCGAAGAGCTCGGGGTCGGCAATGATGCCTGCCTTCAGCGCCTCGGCCAGGCCGTTGACAAAGTGGCGGCGGGGCAGGGTGGCCAGCACATCGGGGTCGATGAGCACCACCTGGGGCTGCCAGAAGGCGCCCACAATGTTCTTGGTCTCCCCCAGGTCAATGGCCGTCTTGCCGCCGATGGAGGAGTCGATCTGGGCCAGGGTGGAGGTGGGGCAGTTGATGAAGTCGATGCCCCGCATATAGGTGGCGGCGCAGAATCCGCCCAGATCCCCCACAACGCCGCCGCCCACCGCGACGACCACGTCCCGGCGGCTCATGCCGAAGGCAAGCATCGCCTCCAGCACATTGCCGTAGACCTTGAGGCACTTGCTGCCCTCCCCCTGGGGGATGGTGTAGATCCTGGCATCGCTGCACTGGTCGGCAATGGTCCGGGCATAGGCGGCGGGCACCCCGTCGTCGGTGAGGATAAAGACCTTGCGGTTGACCAGGTTGGCGAACTGGTACAGATTTTTCAGACATCCGCGCTTGAGGATGATGTCATAGCTGTTCTTTTTCAACTGCATTGTTAATTTCATACGGTTACCCCTTCCTCATCACACAGTGTCTCGTGGTCAAAAACGCCCAGCAGCCGCACGGTGCGGCAGGGGGCTTCCAGATCATGGAGCAGGGTGCGGCAGCTTTGTCCCGCCGCCCGCTGCGGGCAGATCAGCTGTACATAGAAATAATATTCAAACTGCACATGGGGCAGCGGACGGCTCTTGATGCTCTCCATATTGAAGCCCATGCTGCCGATGCGCTCGATGACCTGGGCCAGTTTGCCCGGCTTGTGGTCCACCGTGAAGAGCAGGGCAATGCGCTGGCCCTCCCCCACCGGGATGTCCTCGCTGCGGGTGCGGGTGATGACCACAAAGCGGGTGGTGTTGTCACCGTCCTCGTTGATGCCCTGGGCCAGCACCTGCAGCCCGTAGAGGCGGGCGGTCTCGGCGGAGGCCACGGCCCCCACCGCAGGGTCCCCCAGTTCGGAGACATAACGGGCGGCGTCGGCGGTGTTGCCCCAAACCTTGGTCTCAAAGCCGTGGGCCCGCAGGAAGGGCGCGCTCTGGCTCAGCGCCTGCTGGTGGCTGACCACCGTGCGCAGCCCCGCCAGCGTGGCCCCCGGGATCCCCAGCAGGTCCTGGCGGATGGGCAGGTCGTAGACGCCGCACACCGACAGGTCGGGATGGCCATACAGCAGGTCCAGCACAGCGGACACATCCCCGGCGGTGGAATTTTCAAAGGGCAGGACGCCGAACTCCGCCTTGCCGGTGCTCACCGCTTCAAACACATCCGCCCAGGTCTTGCAGGCCATCTGCCGGGCAAAGGGGAACACCCGCCGGGAGGCAATGTGCGCCCAGGCGCCTTCTACCCCCTGATAGGCTGCCGTCCCGCGGCCCAGCAGTTCCCGCTGATAGGCCCGGGAAACCGCCATGGCCTGCTGCAGAAAGCGGTTATAGTAGGGGCGCAGGGCTTCATCGGTGATGCGGGCGGTGTTTTTGGCAATGACGGCCCGCTCCCGCTCGGGGTCAAAGACGGGTTTGCCGCTGTCCGCCTTGCTGCGCGCCACCATTGCCACCGCACGCATGCGGCGCTCAAACAGTTCGGCCATCTGCGCGTCGACGGCGTCGATCTCCGCGCGGGCCTGCTCCAAAAGTTCCATGGCAGTTTCCTCCGATAGATATACAGTTTCACTATACCATAAAACGGTCTGTTCCTCAAGGCCGCAGGCGTAAAATCGCCGCAAAAATTCGGCATTCTCCCCAAAAATGTCAAACCCGCAGCGAAGGGTGCTTCCTTGCATCCTCTGCTGCGGGTGAAAAAGACTATTTGGGGCATTTGGGCGGGCGGGGCGCCAGGTCCTCCAGCCGCCGGGGGGCGGTGTAAAACCGCCGATAGGGATTCTGGGGCAGGGGCGGTGTCTGCCGGGGCTCCGGCTTCCGTGGCCGGCGGCCCAGGATTCTGGCCAGCCAGGCGGGCAGGCGGGGGCTCACCGGTCACTCTCCCCCATGGGCTGAACTTCCTTGGTCAGCAGTTCCCACATGCCGTCATAATGGGTGTTTTCTTCCTGCTGTTCCTCGGTCCAGGCGCCGCGGCGGGCCACATACACACCTTCAAACAGCTGGGCACTCTCCTCCGGCTCCCCGGTCAGGGTATTCTCATACTGGCCCAGGTCAAAGCCGGTCAGCACCGGGCAGTCGGTCCAGCGGTAGACCATGTTCTGCCAGTCTTTGGCACCCTCCGCCGGTGTGGTGCCGTCCAGATACTGCAGGCATTCGGTGGCCCGCAGGAAATTTTCCGGGTCCTCGATGATGAAGATATAGCTCATCCCCTCCGACAGGTCCGCCGACAGCCGGGTCATGCCCGCGATCCTGCTGTAGGCCGCCATGGAGGGATCGGCAGATTCAGAGGTCTCCGCCTCATCAAAGTCGATAACATAGCGGTTGACCTGCACATAGGTTTCCCCGTCACGGTTTCGGTCGATGGCATAGCCTTCCAGCCGGTCCTGCAATGCCGTCACCGTCTCGGTGGGCAGGTCGTAGCTTGCCACCCAGGCCACCTGATAATCGGGGGTCTTCTGAGACAGAACGCTGTAGGCGATCCAGCCGGTGATGCCCAGTACGATGAGCACGATGAGTACCGCCCATTTATAATAATGCCACCAGTTGGCAAGTTTTTCTGCCGGGGTATAGACCCGCTCCGGCTCCTTGAGATTTTCATAGCTCTCGCTGCTGCTTTTCGTCACCCAGGCCATGGCTGATGTTCTCCTTTTCCCCAATCGCTTTTGTTGTCTGCTATCATAGCACATCTCAGGCAAAAAGTCATCTGCCGTTCCCGGCTTTCACAATTTCCCCCAGGCGGCAGGATTTCACGGTTTTGTACGCTTCTGCCCGCTTGCAAGCTGCCTGCAAACCGGATATGATATATAGTATACAAAAAACAGAACAAACCGGGGCGCCCGCCGCCCCGTGCAAGGAGAAAACGCCATGTTCTTCAACAGTTCCAAATGGACCGAGGCCCCCAAGGAGGATGCCTCCCCCATCCGCAAAAAGGGCGCCGCACGTTTTTTTGAAGTGCTGGGCCGGGACGGCCTGTCCTTTTACAAAGCCAGCATGCTCTGCTGCCTGGGATGCCTGCCCGGTTTTATCCTGATGGCCCTGGGTTTCATCGGCAGCTCGGTGCTGTTCACCCTGCTGGGCGGCATTGTGGGCGGTATGCTCGGCGCGCCTTTCCTTTGCAGCCTCATCGACACCATTTTGCGCTCTCTGCGGGATGAGCCCGGCTTCTGGTGGGTGACCTACAAAAAAGCCTGGCGCCAGAACTGGAAGGACAGCCTGCTGCCCGGTTTTGTGCTGGGGCTTTTGAGCGGCAGCTGGCTTTCCATGCTGATGATTTTGCCCGCCATGGAGGCTGTTCCCTCCATCATCTGGATCTGCATGGGTGCAGGTCTGATCTTTGCTGCCGGACTGTTTACCTACGCTTTTGCCCAGATCCCTCTGGTCCATCTGACCCCGGCACAGTTTTTGAAAAACTGCATCTTCTTTTTCCTGGGGTATCTGCCCCGCACCCTGCTGGCTGCGGCGGTCCAGGCGGCGTACTGGGTGCTCTTTGTGCTGTTTCTGCCCCTCACCCTGCCCCTGATGCTGGTGACCGGCTTCTGGCTGCCCTGGCTCATTGCCGTCATGGTCGTCTATCAGCCTCTGGATACCGCTTTCTCGGTGGAGGAAATCATCCGTCACCGTCGGGAGGAGGAGCTCAACGACAGCATGGAAAACCATTCCATGTTCGGTCCCCGGGGGGACGACTGATTTTCCCCATCGTTCCAAAAGGCAGGTGACACATTCCCATGGAAAAAAAGACCCTGTTCCTTCTGCAGGAGACGGAAGAATTCATGCGCGGCGAGCTGGACAACGTGACGGTGGCCAACTCCCACATCATTCTCGACGTGGTGCAGGGCGGCTATGTGCCCTACGGCTGCTACACCAGCCCCTCCATTCCCATGCCGCCCTTTGATGCCCTGCGTCCCAGCTGGAATGCCTTCACCCCGCCGGGTACCGCCGTGGAAGCCCAGGCCCGGGTCATGGTGGACGGCAACTGGACTGCCTGGTCGGCCTTCGGCAAGTGGAGCCCCTTCCTCCCCAGGGAAAGTGCCGCTCCCTCCGCCCGGGGCGCTCTGGCTTTGAACGGCGACCAGCTGACCCTGGATTCCAAGGTGGCCACCCATGTACAGCTGCGCATTTATCTCTACACCAAGGACGACAGACACACCCCGTCGGTGTCGCTGCTGGGCGTCAGTGTGCGGCGGGTGGATGTCATTCCGGGGGGCGGCCGACCGGTCAACGCCCGGCTGCATCTGCCGCCTTACTCGGTCATGCGCCGCGCCCCGGAACTGCGCCCCCAGATGGATCTGGCCTGTGCCATTGCCGGGCTGACCAACCGCTGGGGTGCCGACATCCTGCCCGAGGAGCTGGTGCTGGCCATGCGGGACGGCCGGGGCTGCAGCAATCTGAGTTTCGGGGCGGCTGCCATGGGCTGCTGGGGCTTTCCCGCCTGGGTGCGCTGGGCGGACCTGGGCGCCCTGCGTGCCGAGCTGCGCGCCGGGTACGGCGTGGTGGTGGAGCTGGACAGCACCCCTGCCCAGCTGGCCGCCGGTATGCCCGAGCGCCGCTATGCCGCACTGCGGGGCTTCGGGACGGTGAACGGTGAGCTCCACGCCCTGCTCAACGACCCCTGGGCTGCCGACAATGATTTTGACACCGAGGTCAGCGTTGCGCTGGATGACTTCCTGGTAGCCTGGACCAATCTGGCCCTCTGCATGCGGCCCCGGAAGCCGGTGCCCGAGCATGGCGGTCCCTGGCGGTCCAGCGTGACATTGCGGCGGGCGGGCAGGGATCAGCCGGGGCTCTACCGGCTGATGCAGGCCGGAGAAGCCCGGGAGCTGCCCGACGATTTCTGCGGCGATGAAGAGCACCCCGGCGGCGTGCTGGCCTGGACAGCCCAGGAGGAGCGCCCCCACGCCACCACCGCCCACAAGCTGTTCCACTATGTTCGGCCCGAGTCCGGCTGCATCCGCCTGCCCGACTCCACCGGCGATCTGACCAAATACACCGTCTACGCCATCGACACCGCCGGCTGCATGCTGGTGGGAGATGTGACGGTATAACCTGCTGCGTACCAGCAGAAAACGCCTCTGCCCGAAAACCGGGCAGAGGCGTTTTGTATTGTGTATTACAGGATCAGCTGGCGGTACATTTTGGTGTTGACCGTCTTGTCACGCTGCGCAATGGCCTGGATGCAGGCATCCATGGAGGCGGCCACATCGTCCAGCGAGCGCCAGTTTTCCACCCCGCCCTGCAGGTACTCTTCCAGCATGGGGCCGATCTCGGTGTGGGCGCTGGCGCCCTCGATGAGGTAGGCCCCCGGCTGGGCGGGCCGGACCTCCGGCTCATAGTTGTTGTCGCTGCCCAGGGTGGCCATCTGGAAGCCCCCCTTGCGGCCCCGGCCTCCCACCAGGAAGCGGATGCCCAACGGCAGGGTCTCGACCTCCCGGGCACGGTCCCGGAGGATCTTGACGATCTTCTCAAAGGTCAGGTACTGGACATCATACTCATCCAGAGCATTGACAATGCGCACGGCGGCCAGGGTATCCCCGGCAAAGCCCACGCAGACGTTGCGGTTGACCTTGCGCAGCTTGGGCAGCTCCTCGGTCAGGATGTTGGGGCTGTCCACCTTTGCCGGTTCCTCCACCATGCGCCCGTCACTGGCCATGGCGCAGAAATTCTCGCCGCATACGGCCAGGATCGCGCTCATATTGTTGTTCCTCCCTTATTCTTCGTCGATGGCATCGCGGTAGGCGCCGTCCATATGCCCGCCGCCTGCGCCGAACATTTCCCGGCCCAGCAGACCGTTGTCCCGGCGCTCCTGCTCCACCAGCTCGCTGATCATGTCCTTGACCCGCTGGCTGTCCTTGACGTTTTTGATGGTCAAAATGCTGTCGGAGGCGTCCTTGGTGCGCAGAATGATGGTGCCGGTGCCGCACAGGCGGTTGATGAGCGTGCGCTTGAGGGAAATGTCCAGCACACGGTAGATCATGCACTCGTTTTCCTCGCAGTTGATGAGGCCGTGCTGGGTGTAGATGCGGCCGTTGGCAATGCGGTAGACATCAAAGGTCCAGGGGAACCACAGGATATGCCGACGGTCCTTCCACATTGTCTCGGCGGATTGATTCTGTTTCTGTTCCATCTTCAAAGCCTCCTTATGTTGTTGTGTTCTACTATACCATACCCCGCACCGCCCGGCAAGGGCGAACGTCTTTCCTGCAAAGGCAGGGCGCGGCCCCGCCCGCAGGCAGAACCGCGCCCTGTATGCCGTGGGCAGATGCCCGGACGGCTTTTGATTATTTGGTCACCTTGATCATGTCGGCGCCGGGCTCCACTTCGCCGGAAGCCACAACGTCCACGTCGGCAAACTCATCGGTGTTGGTGATGACGGTGATGACCACCGCGGGATGACCCGCCGCCTTGATCTTGTCCAGATCCATGGTGAGCAGCAGCTGACCCTTCTTGATCTTGTCGCCCACCTTGACGTTGGCGCTGAAGCCGTCACCCTTCATTTCAACCGTATCCACGCCCACATGGATGAGCACTTCCACGCCGCCGTTGCCCTGAATGCCCAGCGCATGCAGAGTGTCGGGAGCCTGAGTGATGACGCCGTCCACCGGAGCAAACACCTTGCCCTCGGCAGGATCGATGCCGCAACACTTGCCCAGAATGCCCTGTGCAAAGACATCATCAGGGATAGATTCCATCGGGACGATGGTGCCCTTGGCGTCGGCGGCAACCATCATGGGGCCGGTGGGGGCGGGAGTTTCAGGTTCTGCCTTTTTCTTGAAAATGTCAAAAAATCCCATTGTCGTTCTCTCCTTTGATTGTTTGGCGGCCGTGGCCCGGGGCTGCGGCCGACTGTCTGGATATTCTGAGCCTATTATATCGTGCTCCGGCATGGAAAATCAATGCCGACAGCCCCCTTGTCTGACAAAACGTCAAAAAATTCACGGTTTGGTCATATCCTGAGCCACCTGTCCCGGCAGCCGCACCGTGGTGGCCGCCGTCCGGATGGCGCGCACCGCATCCCACAGCAGCGCCGCCATGCGGTCGGGGGATTCCTTGCGTCCGTTGAGCAGCCAGGTCTCGATGCTGCCCACACAGCCATTGACCGCAAAACTGGTCAGGTAAAGCTGCCGGGGCGTCTCACAGCCGGGCTCGGCAAAATGGCCGATGCAGCGGCGCTCCAGCATCTCGCGGATGCGGCGCACAAACACCGGGTCGCCGTTGGGGCCCATCAGCGCGCTGCACAGCGCCTCATTCTCATTGAGATAGGCAAACAGCGTGCGCAGTGCCTCGGGCGGGACATCACTGTCCAGGCTGGGCAGAAGCACCCCCATCAGGGCGTCCAAACCCTCAAACTGTTCCCGCTCGATCTGGGCCAGAAGATCGTAAATATCGGTATAGTGGAAATAAAACGTGCCCCGGCTCACCTTGGCAAGGGCGGTCAGTTCCCGCACGGTGATCTCCCGCACGGGCTTTTGGGCCAGCAGTGTGATCAGCGCGTCGCACAAACGGCGCTTGGTCATCCGTACGCTGCGGTTAGCGTCCCCTTTTGCATTCATGGTGCATCCACCTTTCGCCGCGCCACCCGCACAAAGCGGCGCTTTGTTTGAAGGCGGCGCCGGACCTTCCCCGCTCTGGTCCGGCGACAATACCTTACCATAATAGTAGTTTCCGTGCCTGCAAAAGTCAAGAATTTATGAGTGTTTTGCACAATATTTTCAATATTGTCATATATTTTTTGTCTTAAATCACCGGATTTTTATTGTTTCCTGCAATTTTTCCAGCCTTCATCCGCCGGGCTGGAACTGATGTGGTATAATGCATAAAACGGCCCGGGGCTTTCTGCCGGGTCCCATAAGAAAACAGGGCGGCACTTTTTGCACAATCCTCATTTTCTTATGTCACCCGCGCTTCCGGCCCGGGCCGCACTTTCAGGATAAAAGGAGCCTTTCTTCGATGGTTTTCCACACTCAGAAGGCACTGGACGCCTTTGCCGCCTATGCGGCGCACTATAACGATCAGGACCCCAAAGTCCGTCTCAAGATCGACCACACCTACCGGGTGGCCGGGCTCTGCCGCCGCATCGCCCGCTCTCTGGACCTGCCCGAGGAGGAGGTCCGTCTGGCCTGGCTGTGCGGTTTGCTCCACGATGTGGGCCGCTTTGAGCAGCTGCGCCGGTTCGGCACTTTCATCGACGCCCAGTCCATCGACCACGCTGCCTGCGGCGCCCAGGTCCTGTTTGAGGAGGGACACATCCGGGACTATCTGGACGACGATTCCGAGGACGAACTGCTGCATCAGGCGGTGGCCCTGCACAGCGTCTACCGGCTGCCGCCCCTGGACGAACGCACGGCACGCTTCTGCAACATTCTGCGGGATGCGGACAAGATCGATATTCTGCGGGCCAACGTGGAGTTTCCCCTGGAGGATATCTACAATGTTTCCCGGGAAGAGCTGTACCATTCGCCCATCAGCGCCGGGGTGGCGGAGGCCTTCTACGAGCATCACGCCGTGCTGCGCACCCTCAGGCACGGGCCCATCGACAACATTGTGGGGCATATGTCCCTGGTGTATGAGCTGGTCTTTCCCGAGAGTCTGCGCATCGTAAAGGAGCAGGGATGGCTGGAAAAGCTTATGGCATTTTCCTCGGAAAACGCCGAAACTGCCCATACTCTATCCGGGATGCGCACCCATATGCACGCCTGGCTGGAGGAGCAGCTGACCTGAGGGTTCAGGCGCGGGGCGGTTCGGGGTGGGGCATGGCCGCATAGCCCCGATCCACCGTGATGTCGCAGCGGCAGCGAGGATAGCGTTCCGCCACCTTGTCGGCCAGGCGGCGGCGGATCTCATCGTCGGACAGAGCCAGGTCGGCGGGGGCGGCACAGTCAAAATTAAAGGCGGTGCGTCCCTCGGGACCTCCGGGAATGACGCACAGGTCGTGAATGGTCAGCGCCGGGTCCACCGTCCGCGCCTGCCCGGCGATCCATTCCCGGAATCGCCCGGCCGCCGTGTCCACGTCCGCCACCGGGTCCATGTGCACCACCAGATTGAGTCCCCGCTCCCGCAAAAAGTCCCGCTCGATGGTATCCACCACGGCATGGCTCTGCAGGGGGTCCCCCGCCGCCGACATCTCCACATGGACGCTGGCAAACTGACGGCCGGGGCCGTAGTCATGGATGAGCAGATCATGGGTGCCGATGACCCCGGGGTAGGAAAGGATCTTTTGCCGGATGGCCTCCACCTCCTGGGGGGCAGGGGCATGCCCCAGCAGCGGGTCCAGGGTGTCCCGCACCAGACCGAAGCCGCTGTACAGAATAAACAGCGCCACCCCCAGACCGACGATGCCGTCCAGCTCAAAGCTGCTGACCCGGGAGATAAGAGCCCCGGCCAGAACACAGGCGGTGGTCAGCACATCGTTGCGGCTGTCTGCCGCGGCTGCAATGAGGGTCTGAGAGTCGATGCGGCGGCCCACCCGGCGATAGAAGATCATCATGCCCGCCTTGACCGCAATGGAAAGCCCCAGGATCACCGCCGTCAGCAGGGTGAAGTCCACCGGTTCCGGCGTGACAATGCGGGAGAAACTGCTCTTGAGCAGCTCGATGCCCACCGCCATAATCAGTACGGAGACGCACAGCCCGGCCAGATACTCATACCGGCCATGGCCGTAGGGGTGTTCGGGGTCGGCGGGTTTTTCCCCCAGTTTGAAGCCCAGCAGGCTGATGAGGCTGCTGGATGCATCCGACATATTGTTGAAGGCGTCCGCTGCAACCGACAGCGAACCGGATAAAAGCCCGGCCAGCAGTTTGGCCAGAAACAGGCTCAGGTTGCAGCAGATGCCCACAATGCTGGCACGTTTTCCCTCCGCAGCGCGGGAGGCAGTTACAGGCTGCGTTTCCATGGCAGGCGCCTCTCTTTCTGTAAAAAACAGGTATTGAAAAAATCCATATATGCTAAAACCACACCCGTCCCGGCGAACCGGTACGGATGTGGTTTTTTACTTGTTTGCTTGTGTATCTGAATATGCAGTTGAATTTTGTTATACTACATCATTTATAGCAGTATGTCAAGCCTGGGGTGTTTCATTTTCAGAATTGGTTTCCTCGGTACCGGCGCCGTCCACCTGGTCGCCGCCGTTGTCAGGGCTGGGTGTTGCAGTCTCCGCCGGGGTGGGCGTGGGGGTAGGAGTGGGCGTCGGGGTGGGGGTCGGTGTGGGGGTAGGCGTCGGCGTCGGAGTAGGCGTAGGTGTCGGGGTTGGCGTCGGGGTGGGCGTTGCCTCCGGCGTGGGCGTAGGCGTCGGGGTCGGCGTAGGCGTGGGCGTCGGGGTCGCCTGGGAAGAGGACTCCTCCTGCTCCGACGAGCTGGATGCCGCCGGGGTGGGGGTGGCCAGCACCGAGGCCGCCGTGCTGACGCTCACGTCCTTGTCCTCGGTGTGCTTGGGCACATCCTTCAGGGTGGGACGGTCGTCGTCGGTGATATAGCTGTGGGTGCGGATATAATCAAACAGCGCATCCAGGGCGGTGCGGGTCAGATGGATGCCGTCGGAATCCACATAGCCGCTCTTGGCATAGCCGTCGGTGCCCTTGAGTGCCTCGGCGCTGTTGAGGTATTTCCAGCCGTTGTCCTCACACATCTGGACGATGGCCTTGTTGTAGGCGTCGATCTGGGACTGAGACATGTCCGAGTTGCTGTGCTGCTTGCCGATGGGCGGAATGGAGTTGATGATGATGTCCACGCTGGGGTAGGCTTCCTGCACCGCCTGGATGCCGGATTTATAGTTTTCTACAAACTTTTCGGCGGTCAGGCTGGAGGACACGTCGTTGGTGCCGAAGGTGATGAGCACCCGGCGGGGCTGCATGAGGGCCACTGCCTCGGGCATGGTCTTGTAGGAGGAATAGCCCGAGAATTTGGCGCAGGCATAGCTCTCGATGCTGCGGGCCGCCATGCCCACCGACGCCACCGAGTTATCGTAACTGATATAGCCGTACAGACGCATACGGGCCGTGTTGGAATCGCCCAGGAACAGCGTCTCGTCGATGTAATCCTCCCCTGCATCCTCGGTCTCTTCCAGAATGGTGGAGGCATACTGGGCGGTATCGATGGCATTCTCGCCCTGATCGTAGTCGCTGTCGGTCACCACCGAGCTGTCATCCTCCTGGGAGGTTTCCGCCTTGAGGGTGCCGTGCACCGCCAGAAAGGTGCCGCTCACCGTCACAAGGATCGCCAAACTGCACATGGCCAGCACAAAGAACATCCTGCTGCGCAGATCCATGCGCTGCCAGAAGTTGCTCTGGCTTTCCTTCTTCTTCCGTTTAGACATACCGTATCCTTTCCGGGCGAAGGCTTCCTGCCCGTCGATCACAAAAAATCATACGGTATTTATTTTACACCATTTTGGCGTTGAGCGCTATAGCTTTCCGTTTTTTTCATCTTTTCCGTCCAAAAAGCGGCGTATGGAAGCGTTTTTTCTGTTCCTGTTTGTCAGTGCGCACGGATGCGGTTCTCCCGCAGGCCGGGCAGAAGCCGGGCCTTTTTCAGCGCCGGGTAGAGGGCCAGATACAAAAGCACCGCGCAGACGGTGGACAGCAGCGAATTGACCAGCGTGACGCCGCTGGCCACCTTGGCCACCACCGATGCCAACTCTACCGTCTGACCGAAGAGGTACCGGTTGCGGAAGTAGCCCAGGAAGGGATCGGTGAAAACGTTGACCAGCAGACCGCTGAAGGAGCTGAGGGTCACGGCGGTCATATACTTGACCTTGCCCTTGCCCGCGCCGTCCAGGTCGTGGAGGTGAAAGACCTTGTGGGCCACCGTGCCGCAGACCAGGCCAATGATGAACTTGAGAATAAAGGTGGTGAGGGCATAGCCGGGGTCACCGGCCACCACGTCGGCCAGGGCCAGGCCGATGGCTCCGGCCAGACCTCCCGAAACACCGTCCAGCAGCAGAGATGTCAGCGCCGTGAAGGTGTTGCCCAGGTGGAAGGAGGAACCGCTGGGGGTGGGAATGCGGAAAAACTCGTAGGCGACAAAGCTCAGTGCCGCCATGACCCCGATCATACTGACCTTCTGCGGGGTGAACCGGGTACGGCCCAGCGCGCTGAACAGCACAACGACAAAAACGACAAGGAATAACAACAGCCACAAAACAGGCGTGGATACAGCCATGGTGGACTCCCCTCTCTATGAATGAAGAATTCCTCCGCCCTTGACAAATGCCGGTGCGGAAGGTATGCTCCCATTATAGCCGCATCTGGCTCTGTAAAAATATCCAGAATGCAACTTTTTTATGGGGCCAGTTTTTCTGAGACTGAGGTGAGTGCCATGATCGAACTGCATCCGGAAAGCCGGATCCCTCTCTATGAACAGCTCTATCTTTCCCTGGCCGGGGAGATCCGCTCCGGCATTCTGGCGCCGGGCCGCCCCCTGCCCGGGCGCCGCACCATGGCCGAGCAGCTGGGGGTCAGCGTCAACACGGTGGACACCGCCTACCAGATGCTGGCCGCCGAGGGCCTGGCCGAAAGCCGTCCCCGCCGGGGCTTCTTTGTGCAGGAGACGGGAGGCATGCTCCGGGGGGAGGCGCCCGCCCCCCGCCCCGAGGCACCCCGCCGCCCTGCCAGACCCGCCCCCATCCGGGCCACCGGTCCCCGGTACGACCTGTCCACCGTGGGCGTGGACACGGCACTTTTTCCCGCCCGCAGCTGGGGCCGCATCCAGCGGGACCTGCTGTACAACAGTCCGGCTCTCCTTCAGCGCGGGGAGGCCCAGGGCGACGCCGAGCTGCGCGCCGCAATTGCCCAGTATCTGGCCGCTTACCGGGGGGTCAGCTGCACTCCCGAGCAGGTGGTGGTAGGCGCCGGCATCGAGTATCTGCTGGGCTGCCTGGCCCATCTGTTTGCGGGGGGCACCGCAGCGGTGGAAAACCCCGGCTACTCCCGTGCCCGGGCGGTGCTGCAGAACAGCGGTATCCCCTGCCTGCCCGCCGACATCGACAAAAGCGGCCTGTCGGTGGAGGGGCTCATCGCCACGGGGGCCAACCTCTGCTACATCACTCCCAGCCATCACTTTCCCACCGGCGTGACCATGCCTGCCCCCCGCCGCGCCCAGCTGCTGTCCTGGGCCAGAGAGGTGCCCGGGCGGTACATTCTGGAGGATGACTACGACTCGGAGTTCCGCTTTGACATCCGTCCCCTGCCCAGCCTGCAGGGCATGGCCGGGCCGGACGGGCCGGTGGTCTACCTCACCACCTTCTCCAAGAGCCTGGCCCCCGGCATCCGCATCGCCTGCATGGTGCTGCCCCTGGCCCTGCTGGACCGGTACCGCCGGGATTTTGCCCTCTACTCCAACACCGTCAGCCGGTTTGAACAGCAGACTCTCTCCCGCTTCATGACGGGAGGTTACTTTACCCGCCATCTGGCCCGCATGCGCCTGACCTATAAAAAGCGGATGGAGCACTTTACCGCCGCCCTCACCGATGCTCTGGGCTGCGGGCTGACCATGCGGGGACGGCATTCAGGGCTGCATCTGCTGCTGACCCTGCCCGGCGCAGGAGGCGAAGAGGCCATGGTGGAGGCCGCTGGCCGGGAGGGGGTCCTTCTTCACGGGCTGAGCGAGTACTATCTGGCCCGGCCGGAACTCTGCCCTTCCGACACCGTGGTGGCAGGCTACGCCGCCCTGGCGGACGAGGACATTCCCGGAGCGGCGGCAGCTCTGGCCCGGGCCTGGCTGAGCTGACGCCTTATCCCAGCAGCCGGGCGGCCTCCTCCCGCCCCTCCTCATCCAGGGCATAGCCCGCCGGGGTTTCGCTGCCGGAAAGCACGGTATACTCCACCGTGGCGGCGGTCTGTGCCGAGAGATATTCCAGCGTCTGTTCTGCCCGCAGCAGGTCCTGGGCGGTCATGCTGGTCAGCGTCCGGGAGGACTGCTCCCGCGCAGCCTCCACCAGCAGGGTCAGCCGGGCAGGGTTCTGCCGCAGAAAAACGCACCACACCGCCGCCCGCAGCGAGGCGGACTCCCGAGCATCCATTCCTTCCCGCAGAGTGGTGAGAAATTCCTCGGTGACGGCAGGGGTAAGCTCGGGGGCGTTTTCCTCCCCGTAGCCCAGAGCCACCCTCTGCTCATAATCCATCACCGAGGCGGTGTCAAAACGGGCGGTGGTCTCGGTGCCGATGAGCTGGGCGTAGGTGTCCGGCGTGGCGGCAAAATAGGCGTCCGGCGCCAGTCCCACCGTGTCGGCCAGCAGCTGAGACGCCCGGGCAGGCCCTGCCGCCAGATAGCAGTCCTCCAGCGTAGTCTGGCCTTCAGGAGCATCCACCAGGGTTGTCCCCGGCACTCCGCAGAAGGTGATGGTCCGCGCCGGGGCGTCGATGCGCAGGAGCAGGAACTCCGGCGTCTCGGTCTGGATGGCCAGCAGCAGGCGATGGGTGTTGGTGGCTCCTGCATCCACCCCCACGTCTCCCCGGCCCGCCGCCGCGGCCAGCTCCACCTCCGCCTGATGCTGCCGCTGACCCGACAGATACAGCACTCCCGCCGACAAGGGCACCAGCACCAGAAGCGTCAGAAACAGGCTTTGCCAAAAAAGTCCCCCGCGCGAACGCATAAAAACCATCCTTTCGTACCCATACTGGAAAGTGACCGCCCCGAAGCGCTGCCACATCATTCAGTGTGGCCGCAAACCGGGCAGGCTATTCGCGAAAGGAGAGGGCATCTTATGTATCATGAACTGTTTGGCCCCCGGGGGGCCGAGGACGAGCGGGACGACTTCTGGACCGGCATTCCCGAGGGTGGGGACATGCTGCCCGGCATGCTGCCCACCGACGACCACACTGAGGCGCCCGGCGCCGCCCGGGCCCATCACCGTGCCGCCGACCGGGTAACGCCGGAGGAGATCGACGAGCTGCGCCAGGCCCTGGACCCCGAGACCCCCGCCGTCCGGCCGGGAGACGCCCCCGAGCAGGCTCCCCGCATTACCGGCGACGATCAGGCAGCTGAGACGCCCCGCGGCCCGGCTATCTGAAGGCAGTCTCCGCACACGCTGCCGTCCGGAAGGGTTTCCCGGGCAGGCCGGGTGCGGAAACTACATAAAACAATCACACTCCGGCCCCCCGCCCAACCGGTACCCGGCGTCAGGCCGGATGCCGCAGCTTTCCGGACCAGGGGGTGCCCCTCTGCACCGCCTTCTCTGTTTTGGTCACGGGAAAGCTCCAAAAATGTTTTTGCGTTAGCCATTGACAACTAACGTTAGCCATGTTAAACTATATTCATTCCAAGGGGCGGCCGCTCCCTGGAAGCTCTTCTTCTGACAGCTCCCATCTCCTGATGAAAGCATATACAGCAACACAAAAGGCGCACTGCTTGTCTGCAGTGCGCCTCTTGTGTTGTTGCCGGTTCAGGGCGGACGGCTGCCCTCCCGATCTGCGTATCCTGTCGCGCTGCCGGACGCCTTGGCTGCCGGGCACTCTCCCCTCTCCCTTTCAGCAGAGAAAGCCCCGGAGCCATACCGCATGCAGCGGCAGAGTCCGGGGCTTTCCAGCCTTGCATATGATGTAAACGGAGGGGGAAATGCTTACTTTTCGGGGTGGCAGAGGCAGGAGCCCGGACAGCCGGAGCAGCCTCCGCCGCAGCTGCATCCGCCGCCCTTGCGGTGGACGCGGTTGTAAATGCCCTTACCGATGACAAAGGCCACGGCTCCAAATACAACAAGAGAAACAATTACGGTCGCCATAGACTAGCTCCTTTCCGGGGCGCTGCCCTCCGGGGCCGTCTGACCCGGGGCAGGCGCGTTGTTACATTTACAGGACGGGCCGAAGGATCAGCGGGCAGCCTCCATGCGGGAAGCCTTGAGGGTCTGCTCCTCCTTGCCGTCGTAGGGATTTTTGCGCACCAGCATCCAGATCATGCCCGCCAGCACGATCAGCGCCGCCACAGTGCCAATGCCAAAGCTGACCTCGCCGGTGATCAGGCCGCCGATCTGGTAGACCATCAGGGACACCGCGTAAGCAAAGACGCACATATACCCGATGGCAAAGGCGGTCCACTTGCCGTTGTTCATCTCCCGCTTGATGGCGCCCATGGCCGCAAAGCAGGGGGCGCACAGCAGGTTGAAGATCATAAAGCTGTAAGCGGTCAGCGCGGTAAAGTGGGTGGGGATCAGGCCCCAGATCTCCTCGCCGTTTTCCGAGACCTCGCCGGCGTAGCCGAACAGCTGGGCAAGCGTGGCGACGACGTTTTCCTTGGCGATCAGGCCGGTGACGGTGGCAACGGTGGCCTGCCAGGTGCCGAAGCCCAGCGGGGCAAAGACAAAGCTGACTGCGCCGCCGATGGCCGCCAGCAGGCTGTTGTTGTTATCCTCCACCATGCCGAAGGCGCCGTCGGTGAAGCCGAAGCCCTGCAGGAACCACAGCACAACGGTGGATGCCAGGATGACGGTGCCCGCCCGCTTGATGAAGGACCAGCCGCGCTCCCAGGTGGCGCGCAGCACGTTGCCCCAGGCGGGGATGTGGTAGGCGGGCAGCTCCATGACGAAGGGGGCCGGGTCGCCGGCGAACATCTTGGTCTTTTTCAGGATAATGCCGGAGACGATGATGGCCGCCACGCCGATAAAGTAGGCGGAGACCGCCACCAGCGTGCTGCCGCCGAAGATGGCGCCTGCAAACAGGCCGATGATGGGCATTTTGGCACCGCAGGGGATGAAGCAGGTGGTCATGATGGTCATCTTGCGGTCGCGGTCATTCTCGATGGTGCGGGAGGCCATGACGCCGGGCACGCCGCAGCCGGTGCCGATGAGCATGGGGATAAAGCTCTTGCCGGACAGGCCGAACTTGCGGAAGATGCGGTCCATGATGAAGGCGATGCGGGCCATATAGCCCACGTCCTCCAGGATGGACAGCAGGAAGAAAAGCACCAGCATCTGGGGCACAAAGCCGAGCACCGCGCCCACGCCGGTCACGATGCCGTCATTGATGAGGGACACCAGCCAGTCGGCGCAGCCGATGGATGTCAAAAAGCCTTCCACCGCCGGGGGAACGATCTCGCCGAAGAGCACTTCGTTGGTCCACTCGGTGGCCATGGTGCCGATGGAGATGGGGGTGCCGCCCATGGCGATGGCGTAGACCGCCGCCATGACCAGCGCAAAGATGGGCAGCGCGGCGATGCGGTTGGTGACCACCCGGTCGATCTTGTCGGAGGTGGTCAGCGAATGGACGGCCCGCTTTTTGGCCACCGACTTTGCCACCACGCCGGCGATGTAGGTGTAGCGCTGGTTGGTGATGATGCTCTCGGCGTCGTCGTCCAGCTCCTTCTCGCAGTCGGCGATGTGCTGGTCGATGTGCCGGGCCAGGTCGGCGGGCAGGGCCAGCTGCTGCTGCACCTTCTCGTCCCGCTCAAACAGCTTGATGGCGTACCACCGCAGCAGGCCCGGGTCCACCTTGTCCGAGATGGATTCCTCGATGTGGGCGATGGCGTGCTCGACACTGCCGGTAAAGACGTGGGGCAGCTCGGCGGTGCGGGGCTTGCCGGCCAGCTTGACGGCGGCCTCGGCGGCCTCGATGCAGCCCTCGCCCTTCAGGGCGCTGATGGTGTGCACCTCGCAGCCCAGGGCGGCGCCCAGCTTTTTCACATCGATGCGGTCGCCGTTTTTGCGCACCAGGTCGATCATGTTGACCGCCATCACCACCGGGATGCCCAGCTCGATGAGCTGGGTGGTCAGGTAAAGGTTGCGCTCGATGTTGGTGCCGTCGATGATGTTCAGGATGACGTCGGGCTTCTCGGTGACCAGGTAGTTGCGGGCCACCACCTCCTCCAGCGTGTAGGGGGACAGCGAGTAGATGCCCGGCAGGTCCTGGATGATGACATCGTCGTGGCTCTTCAGGCGGCCTTCCTTCTTTTCCACAGTGACGCCCGGCCAGTTGCCCACATACTGGTTGGCGCCGGTCAGGTGGTTGAACAGTGTCGTCTTGCCGCAGTTGGGGTTGCCGGCAAGTGCAATTTTGATTGGCATGACAAATTCCTCCGTAATCCAATGCAGCTCTGCTGCGCTCAAACCAGTTCGATCATCTCGGCGTCAGCTTTGCGGACGGACAGCTCGTACCCGCGCACGGTCAGTTCCATCGGGTCGCCCAGGGGGGCCACCTTCTGCACTTTCAGCACCGTGCCCTTGGTGATGCCCATGTCCATGATGCGCCGCTTGACCGGGCCTTCGCCGTGCAGGCGCGCCACGGTGACCACATCGCCCACTTTGGCGTCTTTGAGTGTTTTCATCACAAATTCCTCCTTTTCTGATTGCCGTGCGCCAGCCGCGCCGGCGGTCAGATCATCACGCGGTTGGCCATCGTGCGGTCCAGGGCCACGCGGCTGTCCTTGACCTGTATGATCAGGCTGCCGCCCAGCTCGTTCACAACGGTGACATCGGTATTTACAACAAAGCCCATCTCCGCCAGATGCTGGCGGACATCGTCCTTGCCCGTGATCTTGCGTATGGTGACCGTCTCACCCGGTCTTGCCATGGAAAGTGGCATCATGGAAGCCCCTCCTTCGTCTGTGGGCGCGTCTGCCGCCGGGGCGCCCCGCGCCTGGGCTGTGTTCCCGGCTTTTTCCAATTCGTAGTTTAATATTGCTAACTGTAGTTGTCAAGCACTAATCAAAGATTTGTCAAACCTGCCAAAGCACGCCGGGAAGGGCGGTGGGTTCTTTGTTGTTAATCACAGCTAACGTAAGTTGTTTTATGCAAATTCCATGTGTTTGGTTTGCCATTTTGCCGGGTGGGAAAGGCACAAAAAGCCCCGGCACACACCTGCATGTGCCGGGGCTTTTTGATAGTCTATCAATGGATTTCTGCCGTCATTCCACCGGCCGGGGAATGGCCTGCATGGGGCTGCCCGCCCAAAAATCCGCATGGTCCACCAGGGTATAGGCAGGGGACAGCCAGGAGGTCCGCATGGGTTCCTCTCCGCTTTGGGCCGGGTAGGTGACGGCGTCGCTCTGCACGCCGGCCACACAGACAAAGCGGCCCCCTGCCTGGGCCAGGATCTCCCCAAACGCCACAGTACCGTCCTCACGGAAGATATAGGGCAGGTCGGTGCGCTCCCCGGTCTCCACGTCCAGAGCATAGCAGAGCGGTTCGCCCTCCCGGGTATAGCCCGACGCCAGCAGTCTGCCGTCAAAGACGCCGTACAGGGTCTGGACGCCGGGATTGTCCACCGCCACATCCGACAGTTTGCTGCCGTCGGTCAGGCTGTATCCCGGCAATGTCTGGCCGTCCAGCACGTAGTAGGCCCCCTGCCCGCAGACTCCCAGCGCCTCCGCCGGGTAGGAGAAGAGCGGCGTGGCCTGCAGGTTGGTGAGGTCCAGGCGCAGCACCTGGGTGGTATAGGTCTGCGTTCCTTCCAGATTCGAGGAGCCGGGCATGCAGGTCAGGATCAGGGACTGGCCGTCCCCGCCTGCGATGCGCTCCTCGTCCTCGGGCAGAGCGCACAGGGCAAAGACCTTGCCCTCGCCGTCCACGGCGCAGAGGGTGCGGGCGTTGGCCCCGGCGCTCTGGTCGGTGATGGTGAAATAAAGATACACATCATCCCGGGCAAAGCCGCCCCGGGGCAGGGTGCTGACCCAGCTGCCGGCCGGGAAGGCAAAGACCTCCTGCCGGTCGCTGCCGTCGGGATTCATGACCTGAATCTTGGGGGTGGCATCCGCCCCCAGCAGGTCCACGTAGTTGGGACTGCCGCCCTGCAAAACGATGAGCCTGTCCCCCACCGGCACCGCCCGCAGCCCGTTGTCGAAGGGATACCAGGCCGGACAGGCGTCGCTGTCATGGGTGCAGTTGGGCTGGCTGCACAGGACGATCTCCCGCCCCGACGCATAGTCCAGATAGCACAGGCTGGCGGAGGCATCCTCCCGCAGCCGGAAGCTGTAATACCCCGTGTCGGAGCCGTATCCGCTGATGCCCGAGCGGTCGGCAAGCCCTTCCACCTCCCCCTGGGGGGCAAAGTCCGCCGGATCGGCATAGTCTCCTTCCGGCGGGGTGGCCGGGGCCACTGGGGTCCAGTCAAGGTCGACAGTGGTTCCGGCGGTATCCGGGGGAGCCTCTTCCGCGGGGGTCATCCCGGCAGAGGAGGTGTCCGCCGGTGCAGCGGGAGAGGACGGGGCCGGTTCTCCCGGCGTGCACCCGGCCAGGGCGGCGGTGGGGACCAGCAGGGCCATGAGAAGGGCGGGCAGGGCAAGGGCTGCCCTGCGGCGGGTTTCGGGGCGTTTCATGGTGGGAACCTCTCCTTTTCATTTTGGAATGGTTCCAGCGTACCGGGCAATTTCAGCAAAGATGTATCAATCCGCCCCGGAATTTTGCCGCAGCATGAAAAAACCGCCCGGTTTCCCGGGAAATGCCGGGCAATCGGGCGGAAGGTTCGGGTTGGATTGTCAGGGAGGGTGCGGGGTCATCCCGGCGCGGCGGGGTGCAGGGGCAAGCAGGTCGGGGCGGGGCGTTTCCGAATGGGCGTCAGGTCATTTCCGGGGAGTCGGGAGTATCTGACGCCGCGTAGCCCAGCATGAGGCCCAGGGCAACTTTCAGGCCGGTGGGCAGGCAGGCCAGGTCGATCCACTCCTGGCGGGTGTGTTCCAGTCCGCCGGTGACGGTGCCCACCGTGTTGGCGGGGATGCCCAGGGAGAGGGGGATGTTGCCGTCGGTGGAGGTGGGGGTATACTCCGGCTCCCTGCCGGTAAAGGTGCGGATAACCTCAGTACTGCGGGCGGTGAGGGCCTCCAGAGCCGCCGGGTCCACGGGGCCGTTGCCGGGGCGGATGCCCAGCAGTTCCACCTCCAGGGTGCCGCCCCTGTCCTGCCAGTGGGAGAGGGCGGTGCGGAACTTCTGCTCCATCTCCTCCAGGCAGTCCTGGGCGGTGGAACGGAACTCATAGAGGATGGACGCCTCCTGGGGGATGGAGTTGACGGTGGTGCCGCCCTCCATGCGTCCTACGTTGTAGGTGGTACGGGCCCGGGTGGGCGGATCGATGCGGTAGAGCTCATCCACCAGCCCGCAGAGGATACGCACCGCGCTGGGGCGGCCGAAATCCCCGTAGGAATGCCCGCCCCGGGTTTTGCAGGTCACCCGGTAGCGGTAAGAGCCCACCGCCGTATGGCAGCAAAGGGGCAGATACAGGTCAAAGGAGTAAAACGCCCGGATGCGTGTGCCGTACCTGGCAAAGAGGGCTTTGGTGCCCTTCAGGTTGCCCAGACCTTCCTCGCAGGAGTTGGCCACGATGAGCAGGCCGCAGGTCAGGGGGATGTGGTGCTGAATGAGATACCGGGCCGCCAGCAGCAGGTTGACCAGGTTGGCGGTGTCGTCCCCGATGCCGGGGGCGTAGAGTCTGCCCTCCCGCTCCTCCATGGGCAGGGGGTCTTTGTCGGGAAAGACGATGTCGGTGTGGGCGGCAAAGACCACCAGGTCCCCGGCGCCGTCGTCCCCGATGGGGCAGATGACATTTTCGGCCTCGTCGATGGTGACCTGCCTAGCTCCCTGGGCCAGCAGCCAGTCCCGGCAGAAAACCGCCCGCCGGTCCTCCTCCCCGGTGGGGGAAGGGATCTGTCCCAGGGTGCAGAGCAGCTCCTTCTGCTCCTCCCGGCAGGACCGGGCATAGGCTTGGATGCGGGCTTTGGTCTCGGCGTTCATGGCGGTTTTCTCCCTTTTGTATGGTCTGTTCCCATTATGGCCCTGGCGGCGGTCCCCGTCAAGACAAAACCGCCCCCGCTCCGGCGCAGGGCACAGAGCGGGGGCGGTCTCAGTTTTCAGCAGGCAGAATTTTTACTTCTGCTTTTTCTCCTCGTCCAGACGGTCGAGCAGGTCCCAGACGCCCAGCATATACTGGATGCCCAGGGCACGGTCGTACTTGCCGTAGCCGGGGCGGCAGTTGCCGGGGCCTTCCTCCCACAGCTGACGGCCGTGGTCGGGGCGGATATAGCCCTCGAAGCCGCAGTCATGGTAGGCGCGCAGGATCTCGATGATGCCGGTCTCGCCGCAGCAGTCGCGGTGAGCAGCCTCAGAGAAGTCGCCGTTGGGGAAGTGATGAATGTTGCGGATGTGGGCAAAGGCAATGCGGTCGCAGTGCTTGCGGACGATTTCGGCAACATTGTTTTCCGGGTTGGCGTTCAGGCTGCCGGAGCAGAGGGTCAGGCAGTTGTAGGGATCGTCCACCATGGTCAGGAACTTCTCGATGCTGGCCTCGTCCACCATCAAGCGGGGCAGGCCGAAGATGTCCCACGGGGGATCGTCCATGTGGATGGCCATCTTGATGTCGCACTCACGGCAGGTGGGCATGATGGCTTCCAGGAAGTACTTGAGGTTCTCCCACAGCTTCTCCTTGGTGACGGGGGCGTAGGCCTTGAACAGCTCGTCCAGCTTGGCCATGCGCTCCGGCTCCCAGCCGGGGAAGGTCATGTTGTACTTCTCGGTGAAGTTCAGGATGTACTCGGCCATGGCCTTGTAGTCGTCCTGAATCATGTCCTTCTGATAGAACAGGGCGGTGGAGCCGTCGCCCACCGGATGGAACAGGTCGGTGCGGGTCCAGTCAAAGATGGGCATGAAGTTGTAGCAGATGACCTTGACGCCGAACTTGGACAGGTTGCGGATGCACTGCTTGTAGTTCTCGATCAGGGCATCGCGGGTGGGCAGGCCGATCTTGATGTCGTCGTGAACGTTGACACTCTCGACCACATCGGCATTGAAGCCGTAGGATTCGATCTGGTCCACGACCTTCTTGATCTCATCCACTTCCCAGATTTCGCCGGGCATCTTGTCATGCAGGGCCCAGACGATGGTGGAAACGCCGGGGATCTGTTTGATGTCGCCGAGGGTGATGGGGTCGTTGCCCTCACCATACCAGCGCCATCCCATTTGCATAGGCATAGGTTGTCCTCCTTTGTATTGGTCTCACGCCGTTTTCAGGCGAAGAATTACTGCAGTGCGTCGTGCAGGGTCTTGCGGACGGCGCCGGGGCCGGCCAGCTCTGCCACAAAGTAGTTTTCGACCTTCTCTGCCAGCGGGGTGGTGGTCAGATCGACGCCGAAGATGGAAGCGTTGGACAGGATCTCCTTGAGCTGGCCCTTGTAGGTCTCGGGCTTGCCCACCTCGATGCCGGCCAGCTTGGCCTGCAGGTCGTCCTTGAGGGGATCGGCGGAAACTTCAAAGGCTTCGCCATTGTCGTCCACAGCCAGCAGGTAGCGCAGCCAGCCTGCCAGAGCCAGAGGAATGGAAACCAGGCTGTTCAGGTCACGGCCGGTGGCAATGTAGCTCTTGATGGTCTCGCCGAAGCGGATGCCCACCTTCTGGGAAGTATCGGTGGCGATACGCTGGGGAGCGTCGGGCATGAAGGGGTTGGGCAGACGCTGCTCCACAACCTCGTCGATGAATGCCTTGGGATCGAGGATCTTGGGATCGACGACGACGGGCAGGCCTTCCTGGTAGCCCAGGCGCTTGATGAGGGCGACGATGTCGGCGTCCTTCATCTCATCGCAGATGAGGGTGTAGCCCAGCATGCAGCCGTAGACGCTCATGGCGGTGTGCAGGGGGTTGAGGCAGGTGGTGACCTTCATGCGCTCGGTCTTGTTGACGGTGTCGCGGTCGGTCATGTAGACGCCGGCCTTTTCCAGAGCGGGACGGCCGTTGGGGAACTTGTCCTCGATGACCAGGTACTGGGGACGCTCCGCGTTGACGAAGGCAGCAATGAAGGTGTTCTTGCCGGTGACGATGGGAGCCATATCCTCGATGCCGTCGGCGGCCAGAGCCTCCTCCACAATCTTGTGGGGGCGCGGGGTGATCTTGTCGATCATGGACCAGGGGAAGCTGATCTTGCTCTCATCGGACAGGTAGTCGATGAAGTCCTGGCCCACGTAGCCCTTCTCGGCCCAGGCCTTGGCGACGGTCATGACGCTGGACTGCAGCTTTTCACCGTTGTGAGAGCAGTTGTCCATGCTGACCACAGCCAGAGGATACTTGCCGGCGTTGAAACGCTCGAACAGCAGGGCGGCGACCATGCTCATGGCGTGACGGGCATGGGCGGGACCCTCGTCCATGTCAGCCTGGACAACGGGCATCAGGCTGCCGTCGGGACGGTAAAGGGCATAGCCCTTCTCGGTGATGGTGAAGGAGATCATCTGCAGGCCGGGATCGGTGAAGATCTCCTTGAAGCGGGCCATCATCTCCGCATCGGCGGAGTTGGCGCGCAGGCCCTCGGCCACAGAGCCGATGATCTCGCGGCTGGTGGTGCCGTCGGGATTCAGGGTGACCATCATGGTCAGGTTGTCAAAGGGAGTGTAGATCTTGTCGATGATGTCGTAGTCGAAGGTATCGGCTGCGATGATGCCCTTGTCGGACAGACCCTGGTTGAGCAGCTTCTGCTGCAGAGCGGCGATAAAGCCGCGGAAAATGTTGCCGGCGCCGAAGTGGACCCAGATGGGGTGTTCCTTGGTGGCGGCGGTCATGGCAGCGTGGTCGAAGGCGGGCAGCGTAACGTTGACGGCCTGCCAGCCGGCTTTGTCCTGCAGGGATGCAGCATTCATCTTCATGGCAAAATCTCTCCTTATCCAATTTATCAAAGGGCTGCCCCGCCGGAGTGTCCGGACGGTTTGCGCCCCGTTTTACCAGAAAGCGGTTTGCCGGGCGGGGGTCTTTTCTTTCTCGCCCTGCAAGCACAGTATACGCCATTATTTTTACAATTCAAATTGACTGGATTGCTTGATACCTTGTAAAAATTGCCGCGTCGTGCTATATATGTATAGAGGATGTTCTCCCCGCCGCCGGACACGCCGGTCCGGCCGGGCAGAGGCACAGAAAGGACGTTGCAACGATGGGCGCCAGTTTTCAGGATTTTACTTCCCGGCAGGAGATGATCGCACCGGATTTTGAGGTATACCGCTACCGCAGCACCTACCTCAACGAGGTCGCCCTCCACCACCACGATTTTTACGAGATCTACCTGCTGTTGCGGGGCCGGGTGGCCTACACAGTGGAAAACCGTATCTATCAGGTACGGCCGGGGGACATCATGCTCATCAGCCCGCTGGAACTGCATCAGGCCCGCATCTCCACCGACGCCGAGCCCTACGAGCGCATTGTTCTGTGGGTGGCCCGCAGCTATCTGGAGGGGCTTTCCAGCGCCAAGACCAGCCTGACCCGGTGCTTTGACGCCTCCCAGCCGGGGCACGGCAACCTGCTGCGTCCCACGCCCCAGGGCAGCGCCGATTTCCGCCACCAACTGGAGACGCTGGGCACCCTGCACAGCCAGGATGAGTACGGCAGCGATCTGCTGGCCACCGGCTGCCTGGTCTCCCTGCTGGTGGCTCTGAACAAGGCAGTGACCGAGGCCTCGGCCCAGCCCCCCGCCTGCACCTGCGACCGGGTGGTGGATGCGGTGGTGGAGTACATCAATGCCCACTACAGCGAGTCGCTGACGCTGGACGACTTGGCCGACCGGTTTTTCATCAGCAAATACCACCTGCTGCGCAAGTTTGACCGGCAGGTGGGCACCACGGTGCACCGCTACATTCTGCAGAAGCGGCTGATGATTGCCAAACAGCTTTTGGGCAGCGGCGTGGCCCCCAGCGAAGTCTGCCAGTACTGCGGCTTCGGGGATTACGCCAACTTTTACCGGGCCTTCCGGGCGGAATACCATATCACACCCCGACAGTACGCTCAGTCCCAGAAGGAGACTCCCTCCTACTGACCGCAAAGGCCTTTTTGCTATTGTAACATATTCTTTTGAAATTTTCGACTGTTTTTATTGATTATGTAAGCATTTCTGAATCCGGCACCTGATTTCAGCCGCCGAACAGCCGGGACAGAGCATTGCCCAGCCAGTCCAGCCATCCGCCGCCCTTCTCCGTCCCGGGTGCCGTTTCTGATGTACCAGACTCCGGTGTGGAGGTCTCGGAGGTGGCGGTCTCCGCTGTGGCCGCGCTCTCGAGGGTGGCACTTTCCGGGGTGGCGGCCGTTTCCGGGGTGGCGGCCGTTTCCGGGGTGGCTTTTTCAGGCAAAGCAGCCTCCGGGGAGGCGGTTTCGCCTGTGGCTGCCGGTTCGGGCAGGGCGGTTTCCGGGGTGGTGCCCGTCTCCGGCGCGGCGGATTCCGCGGTGGCGGCTTCCGGGGCGGCTGCGGACTCGGGTGTTGCGCTCTCCCCCGTGGCTGCCGTTTCCGGGGTAGCAGCCGATTCCGGCGTGGCCGTCTCCGGGGTGGCGCTTTCGGGGGTGGAGGCGGTTTCCCCGGTGGCTGTTTCGGCTGTGGCGGGGCCGGTGACGGTCAGGGTGCAGGATGCCGTCTTGCCGGACACCTCCGCCATGATCTCCGCCCTACCGGGAAGCAGGGCGGTGACCTTGCCGTTCTCGTCCACCGCAGCCACCGACGGGTCACTGCTGGACCAATGGACCGTCACTTCCTTGTCCGGCCAGACCCGGGCGCTCAGCACCATGGTCTGTCCCGGGTCCAGCTCCGCCGCCGGGCGGGAGAGCTGGACGCCCTGCACCGGGCTGCCCACCACCACCTCGCACTGCGCCGTGAGGGAGCTGCCCTCCACGGTGGCGGTGATGGTGGTCAGGCCCTCGGCCAGAGCGGTGACGGCGCCGTCGGCCCCCACCGACACCACCGCCGGGTCGGCCGCCGTATACCGCACGTTGGACAGGTCTCCGCCGGGCAGCATGGGGTTAAGGCTGCCCGTCTGCCCCGGCTGAAGGTCCAGGGTGCTCTCCATGTACAGCCCGCCCAGGGGCTCGGTCACTGTGACGGCCACCTGCGCCTCATACCCGAAGGCCGGACAGGACACTGTCACCGTCGTCTCGCCGGGGGCGGCGGCCTGGATGATGCCCTGGCTGTCCACCGCGGCAATGCCCGGGTCGGCGCTCTCAAAGGTGACGGCGATGCCGTTGTCCCCCGCCGCCGTCAGCAGCAGAGCTGCAGAGGCGGCATCCGCCTCCCCCTTCCACTCCGCTGCCGAGGCCAGGGGAAAGCTCTCCCCCGCAAACAGGTCCACCTGTTCGGGCAGATGCAGGTCGGATGCGCTGCACCCGCACAGCATCAATACCACCGCCGCCAAAAGCCCCAAAAGGCACATCTTGTGTCGTCTTGCCATCATTGCTACCCTCCGTTGTGTTTGTCATCCTTTTTTCTCGCGTAACAGCGTGAAATTTTTACAGTTACAGATACTAATACCATAGCATTGCGCCCGGATTTTTGCAAGGGCGGGGCTGCACTTTTCCCAAAGGCATCCCGGTGCTATAATAGGGAACTATACCAGAAGGACGAAGCAGTTTTTCCGGATTTGGCAGCGCCCTCCGGCTTTGCCCCCTCCCCACCATGCAGAAAGGAGATTTCCCATGCTCACAGCCACCCTGCTGGGCTGCGGCGGCACCCAGCCTCTGCCCCACCGGGCGCTGACCAGCCTTGCCCTGACGGCGGCCGGGCGCAGCCTCCTCATCGACTGCGGCGAGGGCACCCAGACAGCGGCCCGGCGGTGGGGCGTCAGCCTGTACAAGGTGGACGCCATCCTGCTGACCCACTACCACGGGGACCACATCTTCGGTCTGCCGGGGCTGTGGCAGACCATGGCGGCCCTGGGCCGCACCGAGCCGGTGCTTATGGCCGGACCGCCGGGGCTTTCGGCGGTGGTGCGGGCCTTTCTGACGGTGGCGGGGCCGCTCCCCTTTGAGCTCCGCCTGGCCGAGGACGCATCCAGGGCCGGGCCGCTGCCGGTGCTGGGCGGGACAGTCACCGCCTTTCCTCTGCGCCACCGGGCGCCCTGCTGCGGCTATGCCTTCACCCTGCCCCGGGCGGGACGCTTTGACCCCGACCGGGCCCGGGCGCTGGGCATTCCTGTCCGGCTGTGGCGGCAGCTGCAGGCCGGGCAGGAGGCAGAGGGCTTCCTTCCCCGGCAGGTGCTGGGCCCGCCCCGGCGAGGGCTGCGGGTGGTCTACGCCACCGACACCCGCCCCTACGGCGACCTGACCGACGCCGCCCGGGAGGCCGACCTGCTCTGCATGGACTCCACCTATCCTACCGGCGCCGATCTGGACAAGGCCCGCCTCTACGGCCACGCCACCTGTGCCGAGACCGGGCGGCTGGCGGCACAGGCGGGGGTGCGGCGGCTGTGGCTGACCCATTACAGCGCCGCCGTCACCGACATAGAACCCGGACTTGCGGCAGCACAGCAATTCTTTGCCGGGGCGGAGGCAGGCTTTGACGGCAAGACCCTCACCCTGAACTTTGACCCCGACTGATTCTTCCTGCATTTTCTCAGGAGGTTTTGATGCACAAGCTTTTTTCCGGCACCCGGCGGGGCAGTCTGGTCTTTGTGGCCGTCGTGGTGCTGCTGGCCGCCCTGCTCTACTTCTTCACCCGGGGCGGCACCGGGCGCACTGCCCTCATCCAGTACGGCAATCCCCAACAGACCATGGAGGTGCCCCTCAATAAGGATGCCGACTATGACCTGGAAAGCAACGGCTACACCGTCCACCTGCAGGTGCGGGACGGCACCATCGCCTTTGTGAACAGCCCCTGCCCCGACCATCTGTGCGAGGGCTTCGGCCGTCTCTCCCAGGAGGGAGACTGGGCCGCCTGCATGCCCGCCCAGGTATCGGTGACCGTGGAATGATTCCCATCCGCCCTTCAACCCAACCATCATAAAGGAGTTTCCCTATGAATCCGACCTACAAACAGGTGACCAAAGCCCGCTACATCGCCCGTGTGGCCGAACTGGCCCGGGAGATCTTTCCAGGCGTCTACCGCAAGCTGGGGGGCAAGAACGGCCTTCTGCTGGCCGAGACCTACCAGAACGAGGATCTGACCGAGGATGAGATCCGGGACGGCGTCAACTACTTTCTCATCTACCTGGGCAGCCGGGAGGTGGGCTATTTTGCCCTGGACCTGTCCCCGGTGGGGGCCATGTGCATTTCCCGGCTGTATCTGTGCGAGGACGTGCGGGGCCGGGGCATCGGCCGGGGGGTGCTGACCTACGCCCAGCGCCTGGCCGAGGGCGACGGCCGCACCCGGGTGTTCATGAAGGTCTGGGCCCGGGATTTGCAGGCGGAGGCCTTCTGCAAAAAGCGGGGCTTCCGGCCCGCCGGGGTGGAGGCCGTGGAGGCGCTGCCCGGTGTGACCATGGAGCTGAAAACCTGGGAAAAGCTGTGGCGGTAAGTTCCTCCCTTTTCCCTTCCTCGCAAAATCTCAACACGTCAGCAAAGGAGGCGGCGTATGCGGTTTCTGCATCTTGCCGACCTGCACTTAGGCAAGCGGGTCAACGGCTTTGACATGCTGGAAGACCAGCGGTATATCCTGGAACAGATCGTCGATCTCTGTGCGTCCCGGGGCGTGCAGGCAGTGGTGGCGGCGGGGGACATCTACGACGTGCCCCAGCCCCCTGCCGCCGCCGTGCTGCTGCTGGACTGGTTTCTCACCGAGCTGGCCCGGCGGGACATCCGGGTGCTGGCCATCTCGGGCAACCACGACAGCGCCGAGCGGCTGGACTATGCCGGGCAGCTGCTGGCCCGCCAGGGGGTCTGGCTGGCCGGGCGCTACACCGGGCAGTTGGACCCCGTGGTCCTCTCCGACGACGACGGCCCCGTGGAGTTCTATCTGCTGCCCTTTGTGCGCTCCGCCACCGTGCGTCACCATCTGCCGGACGCCTCCATCACCTGCTACGACGACGCCGTGGCCGCGGCCCTGAGCGGCACCCCCGCCGGGGACGGTACCCGCCGGGTGCTGGCCGCCCATCAGTTTGTCACCGCCTCCCACAAGGCGCCGGAGGTCTCCGGCAGCGAGAGCTGTGCCATTGAGGTGGGCACGGTGGAGCAGGTGGACGCCGCCCGCTTTGCCGGGTTCTGCTATACCGCTCTGGGCCACATCCATCGCCCTCAGGCGGTGGGCAGCCCCACCGTGCGGTATGCGGGCAGTCCCCTGTGCTACTCCCTGGACGAGTGCGGCGCCCAAAAGTCGGTGCCGCTGGTCACCATCGACGGCAGCGGGCAGGCGGAGGTGGAGCTCATCGAGCTGCATCCCCGCCGGGCCATGCGCCATCTGGAAGGGCCATTGGCAAAACTCACCGCCCCCGCCGCCGTCTGCGACGCCGACGATTACATCTGGGCCACCCTCACCGACGACACGCCCATCCCCGACGCCATGGCCCGGCTGCGGGCGGCCTATCCCAACGCCATGAAGCTGGACTACAAGCCCAGAAACGGCACCACCGACGACGCCGCCCACACCGCCGCCGAGGTGCGCCGCCGCAGCTTTGACGAGCTGTTTTCCGATTTCTTTGTGACGGTGCAGGGCCGGGAGCCCACCGAGGCGGAGGCTGCCGCCCTGGCCGAACTGCGGGAGGAGGTGTTCCCATGCGGCCGCTGACCTTGGAATTGTGCGCCTTCGGGCCCTATGCCGCCAAGACCGAGCTGGATTTTTCCCGGTTCGGCCAAGGCGGGCTGTTTCTCATTTCCGGCGATACCGGCGCAGGCAAGACGGCGCTGTTTGACGCCGTGACCTATGCCCTCTACGGGGAGGTCACCGGCGCCTACCGCGCTCCCGACATGCTGCGCAGCGATTTTGCCGACCCCTCCGCCACCACCTATGTCCGGCTGACCTTTGAGCACCGGGGCCGCACCTATACCGTCTACCGCACCCCCGAACAGCAGCGCCGCAAGGCCCGGGGGGAGGGCACCACCACCGCTGCCGCCAAGGCCGAACTGCTGCGGGAGCCGGATGCCCCGGTGTCCGGCACCCGTCCGGTCACCGCTGCCATCACCGACCTGCTGGGCATCGACGCCCGGCAGTTTGCCCAGGTGTCCATGCTGGCCCAGAACGACTTTACCCGGCTGCTCAACGCCCCCTCCGCCGACCGCAGCGCCATTCTGCGGCAGATTTTCGGCACGGCGTCCTACCAGCAGCTGGGGGCCGCCGCCCAGCGCCGCGCCCGGGAAGCGGAAGCCGACGCCAACCGGGCCGACGACGGGGTGCTTTTGCAAATGGGCGCCCTGACCGCCGACCCCGGCCTGCCCGAGGCCGACGCCCTGGCCGAGCTCCAGTCCGCCCATGACCCCTACCAGGCCGCCCGGGCCGCCGAGCTGGCCGAGACCCTCATTGCCGCCGACGAGAAGGCTTCCGAGGAGGCCTCCCGCCAGGTGGAGGCGCTGGATGCCGACATTGCAAAGACCTCCGCCGCCCTGGAATCCGCCCGGGCGCTGGCGGGGCAGCGGGCCGATTTGGCCGCCGCCCGGAAGTCCCTGGCCGACCTGCAAACCGCCCTGCCGGAACAGCAGAAGGCCTGGGCCGACACCGAGGCCCGCCGTCCCGAGCTGGAGACGCTGGCCGCCTCCCTGCAGGGTCTGGCGGAGGAATTTCCCCGCCACAAGATTCTGGCCGATGCCCGCAAGGCCGCCGATACCTCCCGCCGGGAGGCTGACGCCGCCGCCAAGGCCCTGACCAATGCCCGGCAGCAGGATGCCGATCTGGCCAGGACCCAGGCCGACGTCGAGAAAGCCCTGGCCGACTGCGGCACCCCCGACGCCGACCTGGCCCACATAGAGGCCCAGTCCGAGACGGCGGGCTCCCTGCTGGAGAGCTGCAATGCCCTTCTCGGCGCCCTGCCCGGCCTGCGGGAGGCCGACGAGGCCGCCCGCAAGGCCCAGAGCCGCTACCTGGACGCCCAGAAAGATGCCGACGAGGCCGCCGGGCGCCACACGGTGCTTTTGCGGGCCCTCAACGCCCAGCGGGCCGGACTGCTGGCCCGGGACCTGAGGGAGGGCGCTCCCTGCCCCGTCTGCGGCTCCACCAGCCATCCCGCCCCCGCTCACCTGTCCGACACCGCCGTCACCGAGGGGGAGGTGGACGCCGCCGCCAAGACCCTGGCCCGCTGCCAGCGCACCGCCACCCAGGCCTCCGCCCAGGCAGGCAGCGCCGCAGCCGCCGCCCGGGCCGCCCGGGAGTCAGTCCTCAAGGATGCCGACGCCTTTTTTGCCCGGCGCAAAAACCGCTATGACGGTCCCCCCGCCGCTCAGCTGGACGACGACGGGCTCTCTGCCGCCCTGAGCGCCCAGCGCGCCAGCCTGCAAAAGGGGTTGAAGGAGCTTTCCGCCAAGGTGGAAGCCCTCCGCGTCCGGAAAGCCCAGGCCGCCAGACTCTCCGCCCAGCTCACCGGCCTGGCCGACCGGCGCCGGCAGCTGGCCCAGCGGATCACCGCCCTGCAGGCCGACGCCTCCGCCCGGGCCGCCCAGAGTGCCGCCGACGAGGCCAAAGTCCAGACCGCTGCCGCGGCCCTGCGCTATCCCGACGCCGACGCCCTGCGCAAGGCCCAGGCCGACCTGCAGGCCAGATCCACCGCCCTGCGCAAGGCACTGGAGGACGCCACTCAGGCCCGCCGCAAGGCCGAGGAACAGCAGACCGCCCTCACCGAGCGGGTGCGGGCCCTCACGGATACCCTGGCCAACGCCGGGGGTGCCGACGCCGACCTGCCCGCCCTGGAAAAGACCTGTGCTGACCAGAAGGCCCGCCGCGCCCAGGCCGAGACCGCCCGCCGCACCGCCGACCAGCGCCTGACCGCCAACCGCACCGCCGCCAAACAGCTGGCGGTGGCCCGCCGCCGGGCCGATGCCGCCCATCAGCGCCACGCCGTGCTGGACAGCCTGTCCCGCACCCTCAACGGCAACGTGGCGGGGCGGATCAAGCTGCCCTTTGAGCAGTACGTCCAGGCCTTCTATTTTGACGAGGTCATCGAGGCCGCCAACCGCCGTTTTTCCCGCATGACCGACGGCCAGTACCGTCTGCGCCGCCGCCAGAGCGACGCCATCTCGGGCAAGACCGCCCTGGACCTGGATGTCTTTGACGCCTACACCGGCAAATACCGTCCGGTGGCCAGCCTGTCGGGCGGCGAGAGCTTTATGGCCGCCCTGAGCCTGGCTTTGGGCATCAGCGACATCATCCAGCAGAGCGCCGGAGGTGTGCGCATCGACACCCTCTTCATCGACGAGGGCTTCGGCACTCTGGACCCCGACGCACTGGAAAAGGCAGTGGACACCCTGGCCGCCCTGGCGGGCAACGACAAACTCATCGGCGTCATCAGCCATGTGGAGGCGCTGCAGAACCGTCTGACCCGGCAGATTCTGGTGGAAAAGACCCGTGCCGGCAGCACCGCCCGTCTGGTGCTGGACTGAGCCTTTTCCCCTTTCACACAATCACAAGGAGGGAGTTTCCCATGCAGCTTGTTTCCGGCCGTCCTTCGGCGGAAGAGTGCCTTGCCCGCAGCGCGCGAGAAGTGCGCTGCTATGATTTTCTCGACCGTCTGGCCATTTCTTATGAGCGGGTGGACCACCCCGCCGCCGACACCATGGAGGTCTGCGCCGACATTGACCGGGTGCTTGGCGCCACCATCTGCAAGAATCTGTTTCTCTGCAACCGGCAGCAGACCGCCTTTTATCTGCTCATGATCCCCGGGGGCAAGGTGTTCCACACCAAGGATCTGTCCCATCAGCTGGGCATCGCCCGCCTGAGCTTCGGCAGTGCCGACAAAATGGCGGAACTTCTGGACGTGCATCCCGGCAGCGTCAGCGTGCTGGCCCTGATGAACGACCCCGACCGCCGGGTCCGCCTGCTCATCGATGAAGATGTGCGCAAGGGTGCCTTTTTCGGCTGCCACCCCTGCGAGAACACCTCCAGCCTGCGGCTGTCCACCGACGACCTGCTCCACAAAATTCTGCCCGCCCTGGGCCACGAGCCCACCTTCGTCACCCTGCCCGACGCCGCCGCGCCCCAGGGCTGACCCCTTTCAGGAGAGACACCATGCCCCAGGACACCCATATTCTTGAAACCCGGCTCATCGCCCTGGCAAAGACCCGCTACCCCCTGCACATGCCGGGGCACAAGCGCCGGGTGGAGCCCGCCCCCGGCCTGCCCGCCGCCTGGGACTTTACCGAAGTCCCCGGTTCCGACGACCTCCACGAGGCCGAGGGCATTCTGGCCGACGCCATGGCCCGCACCGCCGCCCTGTGGGGCGCTGCCCGCACCTTCTACCTCATCAACGGGGCCACCTGCGGCCTGCTGGCGGGCATCCGGGCTCTGGCCCCCGCGGGCAGCACAGTGATCGCCGCCCGCAACTGCCATAAATCAGTGTTCCATGCTCTGGAGCTGGGCGGCCTCCATGCCCGGTGGGTCATGCCCCGGCCGGACGAGGCCTTCGGCATCCACGGCAGCGTGGCCCCCGACGGCCTGGCCGCCGCCCTGAACGCCTGCCCCGAAGCCCGGTGCGTCATCCTCACCAGCCCCACCTATGAGGGGGTTTTAAGCGACATTGCCGCCCTGGCCGCCCTCTGCCATGCCCACGGCGTTCCCCTGCTGGTGGACGAGGCCCACGGCGCTCATTACCTGCCCTTTGCGGAAGCCTATGGCTGGCGGGGCGGGGCACTGGCGGCGGGGGCGGATGTGGTCATCCAGAGCCCCCACAAGACGCTGCCCAGCCTGACCCAGACGGCGCTGCTCCATCTGGGCGGGGTGTACGGCCCGGCCCTGGCAGATAAAATTGCCCGGCAGCTGGAAATCTTCGAGACCAGCTCCCCCTCCTACCCCCTCATGGCGTCGCTGGACGGCTGCACCGGCCTGCTGGCCGCCCATGGGGAGGAATGGTTCGCCGCCTGGGCAGAGCACTTGAGCCGCTTTGACCGGGCAGTGACCGGGCTTTCCCGGCTGCGGGTGTTTTGCCACGGGGCGGACCGGCTGGCCGACCACCCCGCCTGCTTTGCCCACGACCCGGGCAAACTCCTTCTGGACGGCAGCGGCGCCGGCCTGACGGGGGCGCAGCTGGCCGACGCCCTGCGGGACCGGGGCTTTGAGCTGGAGATGGTGTGCGGGGATCTGGTCCTGGCCATGACCAGCCCCTGCGACGTCGACGACGCCCTGGACCGGCTGGCATGTGCCTTGCTGGAAATCGACGCCGCCGCCCCCGTCACAGTCCCATCCCGGACCGCCTCCCATCTTGCCCCGCCCCCGCCGGGGGAGGCAGTGTACCCCATCGCCCGGGCTCTGGAAATGCCCGCCGCCCCCTGCGAGATGGCCCAGGTGGAGGGCCGCATTGCCGCCGAGTTTGTCTGGGCCTACCCGCCGGGGGTGCCCCTCATTGTGCCGGGGGAGCGGATTACCCGCCGGGTGCTGGACGCCTGCGCCGCTCTGACTGCCCGGGGCACCGCTCTCCATCACAAGGGGGGCACACCTCCCCATCGGCTGCTGGTTCTGGCCCGGTGACCCTCTGTCCCTTCCCGCCAAAATCCAAAAAGTTTTCCACAATTTCAACGCCTGCGGAGGAAAGTTTTCCCCCCGCGGCAGCAAAAAAACAGGCCCTGCCTCCCCAACGGGAAGCAGGGCCTGTTTTGATGTTCGTTATTTCTGGATGAAATCGGTGATGGCCGCGGTGATGTGATCGGCAGTCAGGCCGAAGTCCGCCAGAACCTCCCAGGCGGGAGCCGAATGGCCGAACTGGTCGTTGACGCCGATGCGGCGCACGGGGGTGGGCAGCTGCTCGCTGAGCAGGGAGCAGACCGCCTCGCCCAGACCGCCGATGACGCTGTGCTCCTCCACCGTCATGACCCGCTTGCAGTCGTGGGCCGCGCGGAGGACCAGATCGTCATCCAGGGGCTTGATGGTAGGCATATTGATGACCCGCACACCGATGCCCTGCTTTTTCAGGACCGCGGCAGCCTTGAGGGTCTCACCCACCATAAGGCCGTTGGCGATGACCGCAATGTCAAAACCGTCGGTGAGCTGTTCGCCCTTGCCGATCTCAAAGCTGTACTTCATCTCGTCGTGGATGACCGGTGCAGCCAGGCGGCCCAGGCGCAGATAGACGGGACCGTTGTGGCGGTAAGCAGCCTTGACGGCGGCGCGGGCTTCCACATCGTCGGCAGGGCAGATGACAGTCATGCCGGGGATGGAGCGCATGAGGGCAAAGTCCTCGCAGCACTGGTGGGAGGCACCGTCCTCACCCACAGAAAGTCCGCCATGGGTGGCGGCGATCTTGACGTTGAGGTGGGGGTAGCCGATGGTGTTGCGGATCTGCTCATAGGCACGGCCCGCCGCAAACATGGCAAAGCTGGAGACAAAGGGCACATAGCCGCAGGTGGAAAGGCCCGCAGCCACACCCATCATGTTGGCCTCGGCAATGCCGCAGTCAAAGAACCGCTCGGGGTATGCGTCCCGGAACATGCAGGTCTTGGTGGAGACGGACAGGTCGGCATCCAGCACGACCAGATCGTTGCAGCCCGCGTCGGCCAGCTCCACCAGAGCATGGCCATAGCTGTCACGCGTAGCAATCAGTTTGTTTTCCGGCATCAGCGCTGTGCCTCCTTCTCCAGCAGGTCGTAGGCCTGATGCAGCTCGGCCATCGCCTGGGTGTATTCATCATCATTGGGGGCCTTGCCGTGCCAGTCCACCTGGTTTTCCATGTAGCTGACGCCCAGGCCCTTGGTGGTGTGCAGCAAAAAGCAGGTGGGCTTGCCGCTGCCGTGGGCGCGGTCGAACAGGATAAAGGCCTGTTCCAGCTCGGACACCGAGTTGCCGTTGCAGACGATGGTATTGAAGCCGAAGGCATCCATCTTCTGGTCCAGCGGCTCGCTGGACATGACCTTGCCGGTGGGGCCGTCGATCTGCAGGCCGTTGACATCGACCATAATGCAGAGGTTGTCCAGCTTGTAGTGGGAGGCAAACATAAAGGCTTCCCAGCACTGGCCTTCCTCGATCTCGCCGTCACCCAGCAGGGTAAAGACGTTGACGCCGGATTTCTGCATTTTGGCAGCCAGCGCCATGCCGCAGGCAGTGGACACACCCTGACCCAGGCTGCCGGTGGACATATCCACGCCCGGCACGGTGTTCATGTTGGGGTGTCCTTCCAGATAGCTGCCGTCATGGCGCAGGGTGGGCAGGTCGCGCACGGGGAAAAATCCGCGCTCCGCCAGGGTGGCGTACAGTGCGGGGGCGCAGTGGCCCTTGGACAGCACGAAACGATCCCGCAGGGGGTCCTTGGGATTTTCGGTGTCGACGTTCATAACCTTGAAATACAGATAGGTCAGCACATCGGCGGCAGACAAACTTCCGCCGGGATGTCCGCATTTGGCGCCGTGCGTTGCTTCAATGATGCCCATCCGCACGCGGGTCGCAGTCATTTTCAACTGCAACACTTCAGCTTTTGTCATAACGCTTCCTCCAGATGACCAGGATCAAGGGTCAGGACGGCAATGCCGTCGGTAAATACAATATTTGGCGGCAGCGTACACCGCCGCGGTTTTATTATACACGCAAACACTGCCCTATCGCAACATGTTTTTACAAAAAAGGCCGGACTTCTGCACAGAGTTCTTACTCACAGCCTGTGCAGTCCTCACTGCAGGCCTGTCCGCCCGCCGACGCCTCTGCCGACAGGGACGCCCCCGCCAGTTCCGGGTCCATGGCCTCGGCCACTTTCAGCATCAATGCGCACTCGATGCGCTTGCGGAACAGTTTGCAGCCATACTCGTAAACGCCGTGGATGTCGCCGGTGGCGTGCAGGGCGTTGGCGGCGCAGCCGCCGGCGCAGTAGAGCCGTGCCCAGCAGTCGGCGCAGTCGGGGCGGGCATAGACGTTGCAGAGCTTGAACTCATCCCGCAGGGCAGTGTTGGTCACGCCGTCCCAGACATTGCCCAGCTTGTAGTCGGGGTCGCCCACAAACTGATGGCAGGGGTACAGGTCACCCCAGGGGGTGACTGCCATGTACTCGGTGCCGGAACCGCAGCCCGAAATGCGCTTGTAGATGCAGGGGCCATGGGCCAGGTCGATCATGTAGTGGTAGAAGGTGATGGGCTTGCCCGCCTTTTCCCGGCGGAGCATGTCCTTGGCCAGCAGTTCATACTGGTCAAAGAGGACAGGCAGGTCAGCCTCGGTGAGGGCCTCAGGGCTGCCCGCCGCGCTGACCACCGGCTCCATGGACAGCTCGGTGAAGCCCAGGTCGTCCGCCATGTGGAACAGGTCGTTGGTAAAGTCGGTGTTGTAATGGGTGAAGGTGCCCCGCATGTAATAGTTCTTGTCGCCCCGGGCCTTGACCAGCTTCTGGAACTTGGGCACGATGCGGTCGTAGCTGCCGTTGCCCGCCAGGTCCTTGCGGAAGCGGTCGTTGACCTCCTTGCGGCCGTCCAGGGAAAGCACCACATTGTAGCACTCCCGGTTGGCCCACTCAATGACCTCGTCGGTGATGCCGATGCCGTTGGTGGTCAGGGTGAAGCGGAAGTTCTTGCCCGCCTGCTTTTCGATGCTGCGGGCGTAGGCCACCAGCTGTTTGCAGACTTCAAAGTTCATCAGCGGTTCGCCGCCGAAGAAGTCCACTTCCAGGTTATGACGGCTGCCCGAATGCTCCACCAGGAAATCCAGCGCGCGCTTGCCGGTCTCAAAGCTCATCAGGCCGCTCTCGCCGTGGAACTTGCCCTGAGCGGCAAAGCAGTAATGGCAGTTCAGGTTGCAGGTGTGGGCCACATGCAGGCACAGTGCCTTGACCACGGTGCTGCGCTTTTTGAACTCGAACGCCTTGTCCTCGTAGGCATCGGGGGCGAAAAGCTTTCCGGCAGCCGTCAGCTCATCGATGTCGTCAAAGCAGTCGGAGATGTCGGCAGCGGACACTTCGGGATGCCCGGCATATTTCTTTGCCAGCAGGTCTTCGGCCTCGGCGCGGGGATGCCCGGCGTCGATGAGGGCGATGGCGTCATAGGCAAGCTCGTCCACCGCATGGACACTGCCGCTGTACACGTCTACCACAATGTTGTAGCCGCCAAGCTTGTATTGATGGATCATAGAAAACTCCTTGGGCGCAGCGCGCAAAAAAATGGCCGGAATGCAATGCATCCCGGCGGTGGGTCATTGGGCCGCAGGCGAAATCAGTTGTTCTCAGCCTTTTCGCAGGGCTGGTTGGCAATGCCGCAGCTGGTCTTGCAGGCGCTCTGGCAGGAGGTCTGGCACTCGCCGCAGCCGCCGTTCTCAACGCTCTTCGCCATGTCACGGGTATCGAGAGAAAGAATGTGTTTCATACAAACAGTCACCCCTTAGTATCAAAGTTACCTTCATTTTACACGCCGCCCTGCCGGTTGTCAAGGCTTGGGGCGCCGTCTGAGGCACTGCAGCGGGCACAGTCCGCCCGCCGCGGCGATGGTTTGCTCCCCGGTCAGACCTCGGGGGTACCGGAGTCGGAGTCGTCCTCCCCGCTTCCCGCCGGATGCTCCGCCGCCCGTTTGCCTGCCGCCAACAGCCTGACCAGCCCTGCCGGTACCGGCGCCCCCATGTCGGCGGCATTCTCGGCAATGGAGCCAAGCTCCGTGAAAATGTACCAGACCAGAATCACCGGCAGCACCAGCGAGGTGTAGGAGATATTCAGCCCGGGCAAATGGGGCACTGCCAGGGCCAGAACGTTATCCACCACCGCAGCGACCAGCACCACCAGGATCATGCCGCCTTTGTGCCAGATGCCCGCCCGGGCAACAGCACTGGACCACTCCCCTTTTGCCGCAGCCGCCGCGCTGCCGCTGATCCAGTCGATGGCCATGCACACCACCCAGGCGACCACCAGCCACCCCAGCCAGCCAAAGGCCGCGGTGAATGCGCCGCACAGCCCCGCCACCGCCGCCTTGATCCAGAGAAACACATTGTCTTTGTCCATCATCACACCTCCGTAGTACTGGCAAAGTAGGGACGGCCTTCCGCCTGTGCTTGCATCCACAGGTCCATGGCGTCGCCGCTGGACGCCGGACCGATGAGCCAGCAGGTGCGCTGCTCCACCGGAAGGCCCTTCTCCCTGGCCGATGCCAGAATATTGTCGGATGCATCCACGATGCACAGCTTCTGCAGATTGTTTTCCATGCTTTCCTCCTCATAGTGTTTGACAGCGCCGGCCTCGGCGCTGATCCACTGGCCAGCGGCACCGCCCACGCCACGCTGGGTGATGCGAAGCCAGCCGTCCGACACCTCATAGACGGCATAGAGCCGCCCGGCCAGGGCCTTGCAGTCGTCGGCGGAATGCTCGCCCCAGTCCACCAAGGCATACTCGGTACCGGGGCCGGTGCGCCTCATGTAGTTGCTGTCGCCAATGCGGATCTCGCCCACGGGCTGCTCGCCGGTGTCCCGGTGCCAGATGTAACCGGCGTTGTCCCGCACGTTGCCGCTGCCCAGCTCGGTGCCGCCGTAAACCGTCATGCCGGCGGGAATGTGCAAAGCCCGGTTGATGGGGTAGTTATCATCCGGGGCATAGCTGCCGCCCCCGATGCTGTGCCAGGGACACTTGCCCGCTTTGGGCTTGTCCTGCGCCCGGCCGAAGTCGATGTGCAGGTGGGTGGATGCCCCGCCCGCGGTGCCCTCGGAATACATCCAGCCCCCCGCCGGGATGGTCTTGCCCGCAGCCAGGCCCAGAGCCGACCGGTCGGCGGCCGTCATGTGGATGCATTCCAGCAGGATATAACAGATCTCGCCGGAAACAAGCAGGAGCGGCTCGGTGCTTGCAAAAAACCAGACGCCCTGCGCCGAGCTGCCGCAGGCCAGGGCGGTCATATCATTGCCGGCGTACACCTTGGATTTACCGGTATCTTTGCCGCCCACATCGATGGGCAGGCGGCCGCCATGCTGGCCCTTGCCGGTGCTGGGCGTCACCCCGTCCACCGCGTAGCCCATGCGGTAGCCGCTGACTCTATGTACTCCGCCGTTTTCGCCAACGGCGGGCATATACGCTTTTTGGTACATTGCGCTTCCTCCTGAATTTCCTGTTTTGTCCAAACCAGTCCGACAGCTCTCTGGACTCACAGCTTGATTCCGTAAATTTTGTACGGCGTCGCCGTGTTTTCCACGGATGCCGCTTCAAATGTGACGCCGCTGCTGCTGGTGGAAAAATTCCGGTATGCCGTTCCGGTTCCCACAAGGGTAATCACCCCTTTGCTGCCCACCGGCACCAGGATGCTGGAGCACACCGCCTCGGCGGAATAAGACCATCCCAGCACCAGTACGGCATGATACCCCGACAGACTCAGCGACACCTTTTTGGCGGGAAAGGTGGACGACGGACTTGAATTTGTCCACAGCAGAACAATTTTAGTGGTACTGAGAGATGCGACGGCATCCTGCACGCATTTGGGCGTTGCGGCCGTGCCGTCGGATACCCCCGACGTGCCGGGCGTATCGGACAGTTTGACGTGCCCGTAAACAGCACTGCTGCCCGTCCCATAGGTGGCCAGGGTACTGGCATGGGACTTCGGCGCAAACGCAGAATCCGCCTGGATTTTGGTGTAGTAGTCGGACAGGTCCACCTGATCCCCGGTATCGACCCAGGCTGCGGTATCGCCGTCCCAGGTCCAGATGGTATCCGTCGAGCCGATGATTGCCCACTGGCCGTTTTCGCCGGTGGGATGGACACTCCGAAGGGCCTCTTCCGTGGCATACCACCCCAGCGCGCCCTGGGCGATCTGCTGGGCCTGCCGGGCTGCCTCCGCCGCCTCCGCCGCGCTGGCATTTGCCTGCCGGGCACAGGTATCTGCATTGCTTTCGCTCACTGCCGCCTGTCCGGCACTCTGGGCCGCCGCCCGGGCATTGTCCGCCGCCGAAAGGATCTCCTCCAGGTTTTCGCTGATTTGCTCGATCCCCTGGGCGTTGTCCGCCACGATCTGCCCGTACTGCCGGGCGGTCTCAGCGTTTTGGGCCACCTGAGCCGCGGTCTGTTCCATCCCGGCCAGCCCCGCAAAGGCCTCATCCAGTTCCGCCCCCGTCATGGGACTGTCGTAATAGGTTGTCTCAGCCACCGGTCTCCTCCTGTTCTGCCTGTCTGGCCAGTTCCCGCTCCTTGTCCTCCACCACATGAACCAGGTTCAAAAGGACCAGCCGCACCACCACCGGGTGCAGCCCGCTTGCGTTGATGGCCTCCACCACCTGCTGTTCAAAGGCTTCCACCGCGCGTCCTGCGTCCATTGTCATCCCTCCATTTCTTCTACGTCCGCCATGGGGCTGCCGGAAAATTCCGGCCGCGGTGCGGGGTCCCCGTGCCCGAACGCCCCGCCGCTGGGCAGACAGGATGTCAGGACCGCCGCCATGAGCCACAGAATCAGGCAGACAGTAAGTTTTTGTCTCATATTTCCCTCCCGTTGACGGCCAGGGTCGTACATTCGATGCGGCCGGGGATCTCAAACTTGCTGGCATTGCAGTGGATGGTAGCGCCGGTCTGGTCGATGGCAATGCCCACAAAATTGCTGTGTGCCCCGCCGCTGGACCAGCCGAAATCCGGCGTCCCGCTGGAAAACCATCCCAGGAAGGTATACCGGCTGTTGTCCCCGATGTAGGTTGCGCCGTATCTGCTGTACAGCACCCCCGTCAGATAGCTTTTGCCGCCGTTTTCCACATACCACTTGATACCCCGGTCGTCCATCTCCACCCGGTTGCTGCCCGAGCGCCCGGTGCGCAGGGTCCCGGCATCCAGGTCATAGACGGTATTGCCTGCCTCGGAGCCGATCTTGCCGGTGGTGATGTTGCCGCCGTTGATGGCGGTTTTTCCCGCCGTGGACAGGTCGGCAAAGGTTACCATGCCTTCAAAGGTGATTTCTGCGCTGGACAGCGTCACGCCTCCCGCCTTGAGGGTCAGGGTGCTGGACTGGTCCCCCGCTTTCGCCGAGAGGGTCAGTCCTTCCAGGCTCTGGTCAATGAGGGTCTGCGCTCCCTCACCGTCCAGCTTGCCGGACACCTGGGTGCGCAGTCCTTCCACGCTCAGCTCCAGGGACGCCATTCCGCCCGAAAGCTCGGATGCCGTGATTTTAAGCCCCTCCACATTGGCTTTGATCTCCAGCATTCTGCCTTTCAGATTGGAATAGCTCTGCTCGTTGACCGCCGCCGTGGAATCCCGTCGGGGATTTCCGGTGCTTTCCAACGTGCATCGCTGGCCGGAGATGGTCCGCGCCATAATGCAGGTCTGCATGGCCCGGCCGTAGCTGTCGGTGACCGTCAGGATGGTGCCGGGCTCAGGCAGGTCCTCCGCCGCCTGCACCGCCGCCGAGAAAGGCGTGTAGCAAATGTCCCCCATCTCCTCAAAGATGGCCTGAGCCACCGGCCGCAGATCGTCAGCGGCGGAGGTGGTCAGCAGCAGATTGCCCTGCAGGACCAGGGCGTTGGTGCCGGTCTCCTCCGGCGGATAGATCACCCCCACATCCTCCTCCGACTGGCGGATCTGCACCTTGTCGATGGGGGCTGTTTCGTAATCCTCGTAGTGCAGGGTGCCGGACAGGATTCCCGCCTGACGCATGCCGAACCGCCAGATGTCTCCCTCGGCCGTGCGCAGAGCAGCCCCGGCCAGACGCAGCCCCGCCCGGACGCCCTCCTCGGTGGACGGTCCGATGCCTCCCGCTGCGGTCTGCCGGTACCAGCCGAAGGTCAGCCGCCCCTCCGGCGTCATGCGAGCAAAGCGGCAGGCCGCCTGGGCCGCCCACTGGATGAGCTGCCGCCCGGTGAGGCCGTCGGCATAGAAGGCCTGAATGCCGTATGCCCCGTTGGGCAGGTCGGTCAGGGCGGCGTCCGCCAGGGCCACCCCGCACTGGGTGCAGACCGCCCGGACGAAATCAGCCAGCGCCATGGGAAAGCTTCCCTGCTGCTCCCGCAGCCAGGGGGAAAGATCCCGGTCCAGCAGGGTCATGCGGTCGTAGGCCGTGACGCGGATGACGTTGGCGCTGACCTTCTCCGGCTTTTCGGCCAGAAAAACACCCGCCTGTGTCTCGGCTTTGGTGCCGGTATCCAGACGGGTCAAGATCAGTTCGGTGCCCTGGGCGATGCGCAGGCCGTTAGCCGGTGCCCAGAGCTCCAGTTCGGCGCAGGCCGCACAGGCCGCCCCGGGACAGAGGTCTTCCTGGTCGCTGACCTGCTCGGTGAGGGTCACACTGCGGATGCTGCCCGCATCCAGCAGAGTGCCGTCGGGCAGGGCTATTTTATAGGCAAGCAATGGACCACCTCCTCAGCATTCGATGATATTGAACTTGAAATTCTTGTACAGCCCGTCCCGCCGCTTGAGGACCACACTGGTCTTGGAGCAGTAGGCGGTGCAGGTATGGGGTTTGCCGTCCGCCCCGGTATAGCCGAAGGTGAAGGATGCCTCTCCCTTGAGCAGCCCGTCCAGATAGTGATAGTCCTCCCGGTCCAGCAAGGCATAGCTGAACCCGAAGGTCATCACCCGCTCCCGCACGATGATGCGGTGCATGACGCCGTCCTCGGTGCGGCCACTGTCACTGGCGTCCAGGTCGGAGAAGCTCAGTTCCGCCTCCTCATCCGGTTCCAGCATGGGATAGCCGTTGATGGTGTACTGTGTACTGTAAGCCCGGATCATACCACACCTCCCGTGATGACCGCTCGGCGGCTGTTATAGCGGCGCACCGCCCGGCCGATGACCTCATCCCCGATGACGACACCGCCGCCGTTTTCCCGGATGGCCTCGATGATCTGCTGGGCAGCGGTGAGCACCGCGTCCACCACCTCGCCGTTGGCGTCGGACATAGCCTGGGCCATGGCCGACTGGGGCGCCGCGATCTCCGGGTCGGAAGAGGCCCCCGGGTACTCGCCCATCATGGCCAGGGTGGGCTGTCGGATGACGCCGCCCGAGGCCAGCATGGGAATCTGGGGCACCGTGACCGCAGGGATGGAAAATCCAAAGCGCTGTCCGCCCAGCCCCGGCACCCAGTCCGGCACCGTAAAGCTCAGGCTGTTGATGGCCCCCGCCACCCCGTTGATGCCGGCGGCCACGGCGTTCAGCATGCCGTTGACCAGACCGATGACCCCGTTGACCGCCGTCCGCACCAGATTCTGAATGCCGGCCCAGACCTGTGCCGCCGTGGCGCGGACGCTCTCCCAGGCGGCAGCCCAGTCCCCCGCAAAGACGTTGGACATGAACTGCGCCACCCCGGTAAAGGCAGTGATGATCAGGTTTGCCGCCTCACTGAGCACCGACGCCGCGCTGGTGCCGGTCTGCCCCATGACGGTCAGCAGCTGGGCGATCAGCGGCCCGAAGGTCTGGGTCATCCAGTTCAGCAGGGGCATGAGCAGATTGTTCCAGAAGTTCAGCAGCATGGTCTGCCCTGCCCCCAGCAGATTCAGCGCCTGGATCCAGAGGGGCTGCAGATGTTCGGTCCACAAACTTTCCGCCAGGGCGATGAACTGGGTCAGCACCGGCTGGACCACTGTCTGCCACAGGCTGGTGATCAGCGTCATCAGGTTCTGCACGGCCAGGCTCATCCCGGTCAGGATGGGCTGTCCCCAGCTCTGCCAGGCCGTGGAGATGCCCTCCATCAGCCCGTTCCAGACCTGCAGCACAAGGCCCATGGCAGGCAGCAATACCGTCTGCACCGCATCGGAGGCCAGCCCGCACCCGGTCTGAAAGGCCGTTGCCAAGGCATTGGCCCCGGTGGTCAGCACCCCTGAGGCCACCGGCCCCATGGCCGCCGACAGACTGCCGAAGATTCCAGGGGCAAAGGTCCCGCTCATCCAGTCCAGAAAATGGGAAAAAGTTCTCCGCCACAGTCCGGACAGGGCAGTAGAAAGCCCGTTCCACACCGTCAGGGCCACCCGGGAAACAGCACCCCACACCTTGGTCCAGATTGCCTGCCCTGCCCGGGCCAGATCCTGCAGCCAGTCCCAGAACTCTGCCGCCGCCTTTTTCAGTTTTTCCCAGTCGCTGTCGGTCTTGCTGCCCGACGACCTGGACGACGAGCTCTTGGACGAGCTGCTCTTGCTTCCCGTCCCGGCTTCCTCTGCCTGGGGTGCGGCGGGCAGCTTTTCGATCTCATCAAAGCTGGCGGTGTATCTGGCCGCCGCCTTGGCCGCCTTTGCGGTGGCGGTGGCTGTCTTTGCAGCAGCAGCGGCCGCCGCCTGCATGGCGGAGGCCGCCCCTTTGGCGGCGTTTTCCACCGTGGTCATGCTGCGTGCCGCTGCCGCCGAAGGTCGCATCAGGGCAGCCGCCGCCCGCCATTTTTTCAGCTCAGACTGCTTTTTATCGCTTGTTTTCTCGGTGATCTGTGCCACCGTCCTTCCTCCTTTCTCCCCCCGGGACGGGGTTTTGCCCGAACAGCCGGGCCAGCTCTGCCTGCAAAGCCCGCTGCGCCCCCGTATCGGGGCCGCGTTTTGCCGCCCGCCGGGCTGCAAAGCGGTTCCAGTCCCGCCGGGCTTTGCGCTGCCAGGGCGTCATCCGCCGCAGGGCTGCCGGGTCCCGCTCGGTGCGCACCGCCACCAGTCTGCCCAGAGGGGTATCCTCCATCAGGCCCTCCACCAGCTGCGCCCACTCCGCCCAGGGCAGTTCTCCCTGGACGGCGGGCAGCACGCCGTACTGGGCGGCCACGCTCTGCAAAATAGCATCCTCGTCAAACAGAAGGTCATAGGCCTCCTGCCCTGCAAAGGGTTGTTCAGCCCTGCTCCCGGGCGGTGCGAAATCGCCGGCGGACGGTCTCCGCCTCCTCGCCGGTGACGGCAGCCAGCACTAGGGCAAAGAGCTCCTGCACTGCCGGATAGGGCAGATTCTTCTCCTCCAGCTCCTTGGCCGCCTGGGCGCCCAGTGCCAGCCGGAAGGCCTCGTTCAGCTGAGCTTCCGCCTCGGCGTCCTCCTTTGCCATCACCCGCTGGATGCGCATCACCGTTTTCTGACGGTTGTCCACCGGGTAGACCTTGTCTCCCACCCGGACCTCGGGCACCTCGGTCAGCAGCTTGTCGTCAAGGGTATACAGTTTAGCCATGGTATCCTCCTGTCAAATGTTTTTCCCGCCCACCCGTCGGGGACGATGCCCCATTCCCTTCTGTCATATGTTTCCGGCCCGGTCAGACGCCGGAGGCCGGGGTATAGGTAGGCTTGCCGTCGCTGTGGACCTCAAACTCCAGAGCGGCCACGTCGGTGGCGTCGCCGCTGCCGGGGTTGGTCACGCTGAGCACACAGTCAAAGGCCAGCTTGGCCCCGTCGGGGAACTCCCACTCAAACTTGGTGTCGCAGCCGCTGCCGGTACCCCAGGCGTTGGCGGCCACGTAGTCGTTGCCCTCGTCGCCGATCTCCCGCTTGCCGGACAGGGTGATGGTCAGGCTCTTGCCGGTGACCATGCGGCGCTTCCAGCCTTCCGCTTCCATGGGGGTCCACTCCTCCACATTGCCGTCGATCTCCACCGAGAAGGTCTCCAGACTGGACACCGGCTTCATGTCGTCGTCAATGCTGCTTCTGCCGTTGGTGCCGATCTTGAACTTGTTTTCAAATACCGGATAAACGCCGGTTCTTGCCATTGGTCTTCACTCCTTTTTGTTGTCTGTGAACAGGCCGCCTCTCAGCGCCCGTAGTAAAGCTGTACCCGGATCAGGTACTCAAACACGCCGTCGCCGCCCTTGCCCAGGGGAACAGGCCCCGGCCCGGGGTCCGCCCAGAACACCAGCGTTCCGTCCATGGTCAGCCCTGTCTGACCGTAAAACATGGCCCAGAGCTTCTGGGCCTGTGCTTCGGCCTCGGGCTGATTCTGGCCCCAGCGCAGCAGCAGCCGGGCGGTCAGCACATCCCAGTGGGTGCACTCCGCCCCGCCCAGGCAGATTCTGGCCCGGGCGCCCGCCGTTTCCTCCCGGTCGTCAAAGATGCCGAGAAAAAAGGGCTTGCTGCCGTCCACACTGCCCAGGCGCACACAGTCCGGCCGGTCAAAGCGAGGGGCCAGCCAGCCGTACAGCTGTTTCAGCGTCATACGTTTTCCTCCCCTCACACCAGCGTCAGCCGGGTATAGTTGACGGTACCGTCGGGGTTGCGTCCCCGCATGGCCGAGTCAATGCGCCAGCTCTTTCCGCCGATCTCCACGCTGCCCGCCAGCACATCCCGTTCGGGGGCGATGTCCCCGTCAAAAAGGGCCACGCCCTGCCGCCAGTGGACCACCCGCTCGGCATCGATGCCCCGCCGAGTTCCGTCCCCGAAATCCCGGTTGGGGCTGATGCTCTGTTTGGGTTCGTCGTCCAGCCGGCACATGAGGGAGAGCACCAGCACCCCGTCGGGGGCGCCGTCGGCGGTTTCCCCGTCGGTCAGCGTCACGGTGACGGGGGTGCGGCAGAGCTCGGGTCGCACCAGCTTGGGCCACCGGCCGCTCATGGTCCCACCCCGCGGCAGCAAAGGCCGCTCAGGAGCAAGAGCTCCTGCATTTCGGTGCAGACACCGCCGGTCTGGGCATCCGTTTGTTCAAAGGTCATGCTCACCCCGCCCACGTCGTACTGTTTCAGGCCCTGCCGCCAGGCCGAGCCCTCCTCCAAAAGCCAGTTTGCCTGGGCGCAGACTGCCCGGCGCACCAGCTCGGCGGCGCGTTCAGGCAGGGCATCCACCCCGCCCGCCGCCTCGATGCGTCCCAGGGTCAGCCGGTCGGCGGCGCGGCTGGCCTGCCACAGGGCACGGTCCAGAGCCTCGCCGCTCAGGGCGGCATCCTCCCCGTACAGCCCGGTATAGTCCTGCCGGGCGGCATAGCTTTGCAGCGCCATGGTCTCACCGTCCTCAGGACACAGCGGCCGTGTCGGTGTCCACGTAGACGCTGTCGATCTTGCCGTCCTTGCCGTTGGGGAAGGTAAAGACATCGCTCAGGGCGCGGTTCTGGTAGAGGTAGCCGTCGCCCTCAGCGTGGCCGCCCGGGGCAAAGAAGTAGATGCTGGAGATCTTGGGCACCAGCTTGGTGGTCAGGGGCGAGGCAATGAGCACGTTGATCTTGTGAGCGCCGGAGGCCGGGGCAAAGCCGCCCTCCTCCCCGTCAAAGGTGAAGGCATCGTAAAAGACCTCATCGTCCACCACTTCCATAATGGGCACGCCGTCGATCTCGGTGATGCGGGTCTCGATGCCGGTGCCGCCATCGGCGATGCGGGTGAGCTCGATGGTATGGGTCAGCTCGGGGGCCTGTTCCAGGGCGTTCATAATGGCGCTGGACACATAGGCGATGAGGGCCCCGCGGGCGCGGTAGCGGCGGAGCTTGCCGGCGGCCAGCATGGCCTTGAGCTTAGCAAAGACCGTCTCGGGGGTAAAGTCGGCGGCAGCGGTGGAGCTGTTGTAGCCCGACTCCTTCTTGGCAGCGGCCGCCACCTTGGAGAAGAAGAGGGCGTCAGCCTCGGGGGCTGCCTGGGTCTGCTCAAAGGTGCGGGAGATGTTCATCACCGAGGCGGCGGAGTTGCTCTCGTCCACATCGGCCCGGTCGATGAGGAACTCCACATCGCGGTCGTGGGTGACCACATAGGCGTGGTCGGTCTGGGTCACATTGCCCCGGTTCCAGCCGCCGTCCCGGCTGTGGTTCTTGTAGCCGGACACCGACATCTGGGTAAAGTGGAAGGTCCGGGCATCCAGCCAGCGGACGTTGTCGGTGACGAAGGGGCCGCACAGGGCGTTCTGGGTCATGACCTCCAGCAGTTCGGACTGCCAGTTTTCAGCATAGTTCACGGTATTGGGCATCTGCATTCATCCTTTCTGTTGTGTGGTTTACTTGAAGCGGTTCCAGCGCCGCTTTTCGGGTTCCGGCTCACCGCCGGGGGCAGGGATGGCACCCGGGTCGGTGTCGGCGCCCAGACGGAAGCCCGCCATGCCCCGGCCGCCGTTTTTCCAGTCGGGGTGGCGTTTGAGCACCTCCTCCATGGCCCGGGTCACGCTCTCCTCGGTGACTTCTCCCTCCCGCCGGGCCGCGCTGACAGCCAGGGTCACGGCGTCCTCCGCCATCTCAGGGTTCACCCCCGCCCCGTAGGCCGCCAGACGGCACCGCGCCTGCAGAAGCTCCTGCTCCAGCCGGGCAATGCAGACCGCACTGTCCTCCTCCGGGGTCTGCGCGGGTTCGGTCTCCTCCTCAGATTCCGCTGCCGGTTCTGCCGCCGGTTCGCCGGCTGCCTCCGGCTGCGTGCCGCCGGCCCCGGCCTCCGCCGGACCGGGTGCTGCCTGCTTGGGGTCAGGCTTTTTGTTCTTTTCCTTGTCGGTCATCTTGTTCTCCTTTCCGCCCATGGGCTGTTTGTATCACAAAAGGGCAGCGGACCCATCGGCCCTTCCGCCCTTTCGCTTCAGAATGTTTTGCCGGGCCTCAGCCCGCCGCGCCCCGCTCCGCCCGGATGCGCGCCGCCTCGGCGCTCTTCCAGGCCTCGTCCCTGCTGGCGCCCCACAGCTCGTCCACCTGGGCCTCCACGCTCATGATGCCTGCCTCGGCAGCCCGGGCCACGGTATTCACCCTCTCGTCAAAGGCGGGGGCCCCGTACTCGCCAAAGCCCGCCCGGGCGACATACTCCCCGGGCGCCCGTCCCTCGGCCAGGTCCTGGGCCTGCAAAGCCGCCCGGGCCAGCAGGGGCAGGGCTTTCTCCAGCGCCGCCGTGATGGCATTGCGGGTAAAGCCGGTCACGTCCTTTTTCTCCCGCTGGGCCTCGGCGGAGGCCATCCGCCCCAGGTCGATGCCCAGGGTGGCCGGGCTCAGCACACCCTGGAGGCACAGGTCCAGGGTAGCCGCGTAGGCGCTCTCAAAGGCCTCGTAGCGGATCTCCGGCTGCACCGTCTCGATGCGGTCGGCGGCGTTCTCCCGGTCACTGGAGGCAATCTTGACAAAGCTGGCCCCAAAGCGGCCCGGCACCCGCAGGGCACCCGTCTCAGGGTCCCGGGGGATCAGGCATTCGGGAATGTACCGCTGTACCCGTCCCGCCCGCACGGCGTCCAGCCACTGGCTGATGATCTCGTCGTGGGCGTCAAAGGCGTCGTTCTTCTTGTCAAAGAGGGACGCTCCCCGTCCCGGCCACCGGGCGCTGGGCCAGAACATCAGCGGCACCGCCAGGGATACCGTGGGGTCAAAGGCGGTATTGCTCAGCCCGGCGCAGTCCTCCTCGGCGGAGAGAGGCAGGGGTTTGCCGTCTGCCTCCAGCCGATAGCCCACACTGCCGGGGCGGTACTCTTCGTACAGCACCCGGCCTTTGCGCCCCACCGGTGTCAGGAAGTCCACCCCGGTGATGCGTCCGTGACGGCGGGCGTACTCCACCCGGTCGGCGCCGTAAAATTCCAGGATGGGGCCCGGCGCTGCCTGGGGGTCCAGACTGATCTTGAAGGCCCCGTCCCCGGTGACCAGACACTCGGCCACCGCCCGGCCCACCAGCGCCTCAAAGTCGTTGTTCCGGGCGATGTCCTCCCACCGCCGGGCGGCCTGTGGGTCGTCAAAGTGCATCTCGTCCAGGTCAGCCCGCACAATGCCCGCCAGAGTGTCCACCATGACGGCGGGCAGACCGCTGTGGGCCTTGCGCAGGTTTTCGCTCTCGGGAGCCGCCGCCCAGAACCGTGCCCGGCCCACGGCATCCTCCCCCAGCTGCTTGAAGAGCTGGTCCAGCTCGCCGGCATCGCCCCGGTACCACACCCGGTTGCGCAGCACGTTGGTGCCGTGGCTCACCGGCTCCCGAATGCTCAGCCGCCGGCCCTCTGCCGGCTGAATTTCCAGCCAGGTCTGCAACATGGTTCTCATCCTTTCCATCCAGTTCATCTGTTTCCTCCTCGCCTTATCCGATCTCCTCCCGGTAGGGCATCCAGGCATACTGCTCAGCGTTGATGCAGTGGTCGTTGCCGTCCTCGGGGCGGCCGTCCGCCTCCCAGCTGTAGCAGTCCATCTCCTCCAGCAGCGGCCCGCAGCCCTCCTCCACAAACAAATGCATGCCGTGGGCCAGCCAGCCGCTCTCCATCCGGATGCGGTCCAGAATGGGCAGTCCCTTCCAGGCAGGCAGATACTCATACAGCCCGCCCTTGAGCCGCCGGTACTTGCGGCACTCGGCCAGGGTAGCCTGGTCGGCGCTGTCGATGAACACCCGCCGCCCGAATCCCCAGGCCCCCCGCTGCTCCTCCAGGAATTCCTCCAACAGGGGCGGGATGTCGCTGGGGGCCAGTACCGGCAATCCCTGCCGGGCCCGGTCCTTGTTGGAGTAGACCCGCACCGCCAGGGTCACCTTGCGCCGGTCCTCGAGAAATCCGTCAAAGACAAAGGCAAAGGTATCCTGGGTGCGCTGGCTGTAGCTGGTGTCCACCCCGCAGGAGAACCGGGCAAAGCGGATGCTTCCCGCCTCCAGCTGACGCCGCAGTTCCGCCGCGCCCACGCGGTGGGCCGGTCCCACCTCAAAGACGACTCCCTCTCCCCGTCCCCGCAGGCCCAAAATCTTGTTGCGGTAGAGACGGCTGCCCGCCGGGGCATTTTCCAGAATGCGACGCCGGGTCTCCTCGCTCAGGGCTGCGTTGTCCTCAAAGCCGAAGAACCAGTGCACCCAACCTTCCTTGGGGGACTGGTTGAGCTGCTGGCGGATCTGCTCGGGGGTGGAGTGCTCCCATTGGGGCAGGGGTCTTGCGTGGTTGATGTACTCCTCATACACCGGCTTGCGGGGGTCGTCGGGGTTGAGGGTGGCCAAAAGATAGTCGGCCCGCATGGCGGCCTCCCGCAGATACTCCATGTCGGCGATGTTCACCTCGTCGATGTAGACGCAGCCGTACTGGCCGCCCAGGGCCTTTTTCCAGCGCTCCCGGTTGCCGTAACCCAGCACGTAGATGATCCGCTCCCCGTCGGAGGTCTTGAGGCGGATGTGGGCCTGGGTGGTCTTGCCGTACCCTGCGGGGTAGTAGTCGGCCAGCGGCCCGAAGTCGTCCAGAATTCCGAACTCCTTGTTGATAATGTTTTTCTCCACCGTGCCGGTGTCCAGCCCGGACAGGATGTGCAGCTTCTTGTTGCTGGCCGCGCACCGCAGCATGAACTTGAGCAACGCCACCGTGGTCTTGCCCGCGGCGGTGGTTCCTTCCAGAAACTCGCACCGGGCCCGGCAGCGGAGAAAGGCCATGCTCTTGGGGGAAAATTTCAGTCCCAGCCTCATGGTTTGTCCTCCCCCTTCCAGTGACCGGCGGTGCAGCCCCACAGGGCTTCCAGCACCTCATCCAGACGCCCCACGGCCTCCGCCTCCGCCTGTTTGCCGTCAGCGTCTGCCGCGTTGATGGCTTTGGCGCAGAGCTCTGCCGCGTGCATCCGCTGGCGCAGCTCCACCGTCTCGTCCCGCATGACATCGGCCCACATCTGCTGGATCTCCTTCATTTTCACCGGTGACCGCCTCCGTCTGGGCACGGCCGCCGGTCTGGCGCCGTCCTGCCCCTGATCCATCCCTTCGCCCCCTTTCCCGGTTTGTCCCGGACTCCCGGGCAACAAAAAAGACGATTCCGCCTGCGGGTTGTCCCGTCAGGTTTCCTCGTCTTTTTCTGTAACGCACCTCCGGGCTTTGCCCTGCTGCCTTTTCGGTCTCTGTGCGTTTTTCCAGTTTAGTTATATCACGCTGTCCAGGGGGTCTGCGAGGGTCATTGGGGACCCTCTTTTGCTCTCAGGCTCCGTTTTGCCCCGTATTTTTCCTGCCGGGCCAAACAAAAAGGCGGCGCGCCTCTGTTTTCTCACAGAGCCACACCGCCCGAAGCGTTCATGTATTTTTCTCGTAATATCAACCGTATTTGAGTTTTCACTCCTCGCCGCCCAGCTCCCGGCGGATGAAAGGCACCACCTCGGCAGGCTGAATGTCCAGCACCAGGGCAAACTCGGTATACAGCATGTTTTCCGCCTCCCGCATGGCGTTCTCGTCAAAGCCGGACAGCCGCTTGCCCACGGCACGGCGGGCGCGGCGGAAGTTGTAAATGGCCTTGACCATGCGCAGCAGCTCCCGGTGGTCGCCCTTTTTCAGGGTCTCGTTGTAGTACTGCTTGCGCACATCCGGGTTCGGGTCGCACTTGACGTCCTCGCTGGGCAATTCCCGGATGAGGGCCAGGATCTCCTCCTTGGTCATCACCGGATGCATCCGTGCCATGAGCAGTTCATTGCCTTCGGGCACACAGATGGTCATGCTCTTGTCAAACACCGGCTTGAGCACAAAGCAATTCTGCTTCTGATCCCCGAGCTGCCGTTCCTCATGGGAGGCAATTTGGCAGGCGCCGGTAGTCCCATAACAAACCATATCCCCAACCTGAAACATCTTTCGCTCCTTTTCTCTTAAAGCCGCCTCAAAAAAACAACGCTGATTCGCCTACTATATAGTATAGCACCCTTTTCCAAAATATGTCATGGCTTTTTTGTACAAAAAACGCGGGTTGTGCTGCCGGTGTTTTTGCGCAGGCTCCGTCCTCATTGCAAAAGGGGTTCCGGAGCGGTATACTGATAACAAAACAACTACAGGAGGTCTTTTGGGATGCCGGATACCCTCAGTGCCGCCGACTTTGTCTCCATCCGCCCGCAGTACAAAAATGAGCAGGCGGAAGGCGAACTTCCCGCCGCCGTGGAGCATCTGTTTGCCCAGGGCACCATGATCGACCATTATTTTGTCAGGCCCGCCCCCGCCCTGTTTGAGGACCAGACCTTTGCCGATTTCGGCAGGATCAGCGCCATAGTGTTCTGCCAGCAGGAGGGCGGCGCCCCCTGGGTGGTACATTTTCAGGAGCCCACCATGGTCAAGGATCTGTCCATCGACATGCCCGATGCCGAGTTTCGTGCCATGCTGGCCGCCTCGTCGGTGACCCTGCCCGGGGAGGGCTGAACCCTGTTTCCCGCCCTTAGTTCCCACCCGTTTTGCCAAGGAGGTATTGTCATGCAAGATTTCATGGAGTTTCTGCGTACCCGCCGCACCTACCGCCGTTTTCAGCAGAAGGCGGTGCCCGCCGCCGTGGTGGACGATATTCTGGAAGCCGCCCGCATTGCCAGCTGCGGCGCCAACCGCCAGACGCTGAAGTACCTGGTGGTCCAGAGCCCCGAGCAGGTGGACAAGGTAAACGGCCTGGTCCACTGGGCAGCCTACCTGCCGCCGGAGCAGGGCATCCCCAAGGCGGAGGAACGCCCCACTCTGTTCATCGCGGTCTTTCAGGATGAGGCCCTGCCCGGCGCCAACGACACCGACGCCGGCCTTGCCCTGGGCAGCATGACGGCGGCCGCCTGGTCCCACGGGGTGGGCAGCTGCATCATGGGTGCCATCGATCGCCCCGCCCTGTGTGATCTTTTCGGCACAGCACCGTCCCTGCGGCTGCACAGCATGGTGGCCTTCGGCTATCCCGCCCACGAGAGCCGGGTGGTGGAAATGCATGACGGCGATGTCCGCTACTATCTGGACGATGCAAGGGATTACTGTGTACCCAAACGTCCCCTGTCCGAGATCCTGCTGGGCCGCATCTGAGGGCTGCCGGCTCCGCCGGAACATCCGTTTTTTCCGCAGTGGTTTTTCCGTTATGACCGGTTAATGAAGCAGATAATGCGGATTTGCGGCAAAACCATGCCCTTCTTCTGCATTTTCTCCCGATTTTTTCGCAAAAAAGATGCGGCTACGCGGCAAATTCAGGCTTTTTTCTCTGGTCAAACCCGGAATGATATGGTATACTGAATGCGAATTATCCGAGCATTCTCACCAGAAAGGCGGTTTTCATATGCGTAAATCCACAGAAAATGCAGAGGTCAAGACCCCGGGCCGTCAGCCCAAAAAACAGCCTGCCCGCAAGGCGCACACTCCCGCCACCGAGATCTACCTTCAGGTGGACGGCAAGGAGTATGACTGTGCCGCGCTGGTGGAGCAGGCCAAGGCCGACTACCGTTCCACCCACAAGATCGGCATTCATTCCTGCCGGGTCTATATCAAGCCGGCAGAGGGCTGTGCCTACTATGTCATCAACAAGGTGGACGGCAAGATTCCTCTGTAACCGGGACCGCCGCCTGATTTCCGTTCCTACAGCAAACACCCGAACGCCTTCTGGCGTCCGGGTGTTTTTGATTGCTTGTTCCATTCCGCCGCGGAAAATGTCAGACCACCCCAAAAGTTCCCGGCGCCGCGGCGTTTTCCAGCCCCGGCTGACGCAAAAGGCCGTTTTGGTAGGCATCCACCAGCTTGCGCAGATCGGAGATCATGGCCTGACGTGCCCGTCCCTCGTCGGTGTCCCGCACCAGCACCCGCCGGGGAGAGAGATAAATGTACTCACTGCGGGAATCGATGTCCTCATCCTCCCGGATGGCTTTTTCGGTGCTCTCAAAGGGCTGATGGGTGCGCAGCGCCAGTCCCCGGCTGTTAAAGACCAGAGTGTATCCGGCAATGCCGGTACGCTGGTGGTAGGCCCGGCAGAACCCGCCGTCGATGACCACCAGCCTGCCGCCGCCCTTGACGGGGCTTTCCCCTTCGATGGCGCGCACCGGCACATGGCCGTTGATGATGTGGCTGCCCGCCTCAAACAGTCCGAACTCCCGCAGAATGCGCTCGGCAGTCTCTGCCCGTTCAATATGTGTATAGTAGGGATTTTTGCGCTCCACATGGGTGGCGGCGTCGGCAATGTACAGCCGCTCAAAGGTGGTCATGGCGCTGCGGCCAAAGACCGGTGACCCGGCCCCGCACCACAAATACCACAAAAAGTCCTGTCCTGACCGGCGGGCGGCACTGTTTTCCGGGGAAAAGTACCCCTGACGGGCGCGCCGGTCGCAGTAGTCGAACAGCGCCCGGCCCGCATATTGCCTGCCCTCAAATTCCTCAGCGGCAAAGCGGCCGTCGGGCGTCATGGGCACCGCGCCGTGGTATAGCAGGTTCCCGTTGATGATCTTGTACAATCCGCCTCTGGCGTAGAGGAACTGGATGTGCCGCTGCAGCCGCTCGCTCTCCCGGAAAGCCCGTACCATCTCGTCCAGAATACTCTGTTCCCGGGCGGTCATGCGGGCAGGACAGGCCGGGTCCACGGTAGGGAATCCGGTGTCCGTCAGCGGATACTCCTTGCCTGCACAGCGGACGGTACCCGCCTCGTAATCGATGCGGTTGATATAATCCTGCCCCTGCATGCCGAAGTCGGGGTTGCGGGCGATGACCGCCGCCTCCGCCTTGAGCAGCATGACGGTGACGGCCTTGTGCATCCGTGCCACCCGCATGAGGGTCGCCTCATTGGCATTTTTGTCCCGGGCATGGGGATACCACCGTCCCACGGCGCTGCATCCGTAGACGCTCTCGGCGAAATGTTCCAGTCTCCGCAGGCTGATGCCGTAGCCGTTTTCCAGCAGGTCCACATTGTCGTACTGAAGAGAGTTTTTCACCACCGTCAGCACACACAGGGCTGCCGGCAGCGGCTCCCATCCAGACCACGTCATGGTTGCCCCACTGGATGTCCACGTCATGGTGGGCCATGAGATGATCCAGAATGCGGTCAGGCCGCGGGCCGCGGTCAAACAGGTCTCCCACGATATGCAGCCGGTCCACGGCCAGCCGCTTGATGACCTCGCACAGCCGGATGATATAAGCGTCCGCCCGGTCGTAACGCAGGATGCTTTCCACAATTTCCCCGTAGTAGAGGTCCTTGTCGTGATCCTCAAAATGGGCATGGAGCAGCTCGTCCAGCACATAACCGCAGTCAGCGGGCAGACATCCGCGCACGTGCTCCCGTGTATGTTTGCTGGATACAAACCGGCACAGCTCGATCAGACGCAGCAGTGTCTGCCGGTACCAGGCATCCAGATCCCTCTGTGCAGCCTTGAGCTCAGGCAGCTTCTGCGCAGGATAGTAGATCAGGGTGGCCAGCTCCGCGTGCTGCTGCGGGGGCACTTTTTCCCCCAGCACAGTGTCGATCTTTTCCCGGATAACTCCGGATGCACTGTTGAGGATGTGCACAAAGGCCTCATGCTCGCCGTGGAGATCGCTCATAAAATGCTCCGTCCCCTTGGGCAGGCGCAGCACCGCTTCGATCTTGATGATCTCGCTGGCCGCTGCCGAAATGGTGGGATACTGCCGTGCCAGCAGTGCCAGATATCGCATCTGCCCGTCGCTGTACCCGGCGCCGCCCCGTTCTTCTGTCATTGTGTTTCTCCTTTTCTTCCCATATAGGCATCCTGTTTTTTCGGCCATTCTGTCCAACCGGGACCTCTTGAAGACAGCATCTGCACGGGCCGGCATTTCGCGTTCATTTTCCATTGCTTTTTCCCATGCATTTTCTGGCTGTACTTTCCGGCAATCCCCCGGCAAATCTCATTGTCCCCGCAAGGCGATTTCCAGTGGATTTTCTCGCTGTTTTGAAAAGTAATTCGTAAATAATTTTCCTTCTGATTTTGTTTATTAATTTAATCAAGCTTTTTTCTGTTTATTATACTGTTTTTCAGCCACACGGGCAATATTTTCCTCCCACATTTTTGGGAAAAGCTCCTTCTTTGGCGGTTCTGTCAGTTTTTTATAAGCTTTTTTGTCGATTTTTTTATCAACAAAAAATCTGACAATCCGGGGAAAATATGGTATGATTAAAAAAAGGCCTCTATATTTTATAATCTTAATAAACATTTACGCGGGGGATTCTCCCGAAATCTGATAGAAAGTGGGACGTTGTATATGGCCATGATGCATGGCAAAAACCTGGCAAAAATCAAGCAGCAAAATCTGGAGTCGATCAAACGGATCTTGTTTCGGTATGCGCCCCTGTCTCGTGCCGAAATTGCCGAGCGTCTTGAGCTGACCCCTCCCACCATCACCAATATTGTGGCGGAGCTGATCCAGCAGGGTGTTGTACAGGAACTTACCGGTCCCGGCAACGCCGTCACCTCCCATGGTGTCGGGCGCAAACCCATCAACATTGATCTGGTTCCCGGTTCCCGGCTGGCTCTGGGCATTTCTCTGGGCCGTGATTTCACCCATTATTGCATCACTGATTTGCGCGGCGGTGTCCGCGCGCAGGGGGCCTACGATCTTCTGTCGGAAGATTACGACACCATGGTCAAGCAGCTTCTCCGGCTGCTTCACACGCTGGAAAAGCGCTATCCTGCCGAATGGGAACGCCTGGTCGGCATCGGCATCACCGTACCGGGCATCGTCAACGCTCACACCGGCGTCATCAAAAATCTGGGCACCGAGCGTGTGAGCTGGTGCAATCAGCCTTTTGGCGAGACCATTCAGCAGGCCATGCATCTTCCCGTCCGCGTGGAGAACAACGTCCGTGCCCGGGCCTGTGCCATTTCCCTGTTCCGTCCCAACCTGCTTGCCGATGACTCGACCTTTGCCTTCTGCCATGTGGCGTGGGGCATTGCCTGCCCGGTGGTGCTGAGCAATCAGTCGTTCCGGGGTCAGGATGCCGCAGCAGGTGAGATCGGCAAGATGATCCTGGACCCCAAGGGCCCCGAGCTTCCCGACTGTGGTATGCCCGGCAGCCTGGAATCCCTTTCCAGCATGCGTGCCGTGCTGGAATATTGCCGTCAGGCCCTGCGCGCCGGTGAGTGCACTGTCCTTGCCGAGCTTTGTTCCGACCCCGACCAGCTTACCCTGGAGCAGGTTCTGGAAGCTCAGACCAAGGGGGATCCTGCCGTGTGCAAAATTCTGGATCGGGGCATGTTCTATCTGGGCATTGCCCTGGCCAATATCGTAGGGTTCTTGAATCCCCATCTGATTTTTCTCAGCGGCCCCATGTTCCGCAACCACGAAAATGTGGATACCGTCGAGAGATCGCTGCGTACATATGCCTTCCGCTCCAGTGATGAAAAACTCCAGCTTGTCTATGTGGATCTGGGGGAATACGGCGGTGCCGTAGGTGCCGCGGCCAGCTGCATTGAAAAGCACTTTCTGCGCAGCTGACAAATTGTCTCCTTTTACCGTCCAAAAAGCTCCCGTCCTGCCGTACTCCCAAGGCAGGGCGGGAGTTTTGCTGTCCGGACAAATTTGCTTATTTTCCTGCTGCCCGGGGCCGCCCAGCAGGGCTACTCCGGGCTGCTGACGGGATACCGCCCCCTTTTCTTTTGCCGTTTTGCCACAGAAAGGGGCCGCTGCCGGATGCCTCCGGCAGCGGCCCTGATCGAAGGGAGGGAAACGCTTTTTCTTGTTCGGAGATGCGGCAGCCGTCTGCCCTGCCGATAACAGACCGGCATGCTGACGATTGACATCCCCCGGGGGCAGCCCCCTCTTTGGTCAGCAGGTTACAGTCGCTCCAGCATTTTTTTCAGGGCAGCCACCCAGGTCGTGGGACCAAACTGCTTTTTGCTGCACACGGGGTGTTCCAGCTCCGGCAGATCGTTGGGGCACTGCCACCGCTCGTTGGGATCGTCAAAATTACATTTGCGCAGGATCTTCAGCTGCTTCATAGCCCAAAGCTCATGCACCATGACCTGATCGTAGGTTTTGTACTGATCGGCAAATGCCTTCATCTTTTCCTCGATCTCAGGATGGTCGGCCGCCACATTGTGTTCCTCGTTGGGGTCTTGGCGGCAGTTATAGAGATGCGGATCGTTTTCCAGGCCGGAATAGGCATAGTACTTCCAGTCCTTCCACTTGACCATACGGCCCAGAGAGGTTCTGCCGTCGGGCAGATAGGTATACAGTTCGCTCACGACCATGCGGTCGGGATCATCTGTTCCGTCCGTCAGCTGCGGTGCCAGGCTTTTGCCGTCGCCGGGAAGCTGCTCCACCCCGGCCAGTTCGCAGACGGTAGGTCCCACATCCAGCAGGCTGACCGGGCTGTCAATGGTTTTGCCCCGGGCAATGCCCGCCCCCTGCACTACAAAGGGAATGTGCACCGCGGGATCATAAAACACCTGTTTTCCGTAGTATCCGTGGGTACCGTTCATGTCGCCGTGATCGGACACATACAGGAAGATTCCTTCCCGTCCGGTGCGCTTCAGGTAAGCCTGGAAGGCATCATACACCGCACCAATGTGCCGGTCCTGCAATTCTACCATGCCGTAATATGCCGCGCGGGCGGCACGGGCCACCTCGGGGTCGGCCTCCTGCATCTTGCCCGCCAGCGCATCGCCGCCGTCAAAGGTATCCGATACGTCGCTCAGATCGACCTTGTCGTAATAGTAATTGTACAGTTCCGGCGGCGCCACATAGGGGAAGTGCGGTCCGTAGGTTCCCACCGTAATGAACTGGGGCCGTTCATGATCCTCCGCCAGATAATCCAGCGCATGCTGCACCACATAGCGGTCATAGGCCAGCACGGGGGAATCCCCGGCGCCGATATATCGCACCGAGCCGTTTTCGTCATATCCGGTCACCCTGCTGGGGGAACCGTCGGGCCGCTTGGGGGCGGGCACGCCGTTGTGAAAGACCGGAGTGCGGTCTCCCGCAATGCGGCTGGAATATCCGTGCCGCTGGTCGGGCCCCACAAAGTGCATCCGTCCACATAGGATGGTATCGTATCCCGCCGCATTCAGACAGTGAAGAAACGTCGCCTGATCTGACGGCAGCGAGCCGAAATTGAACAGCACGCCGTTGTTGCTGGGCAGCTGGCCGGAGATCATGGACGCACGGGCGGGCACACACAGGGGACAGGCAGTCATGGCATTGGTCATGGCCACGCCCTCGGAGGCCAGCCGGTCCAGGTTGGGGGTCCTCACCAGAGGATCTCCGGCATAGCCCTGCAGCCGATAGGAATGCTGGTCGGACATATAAAGCAAAATATCCTTGGGCATACAAGCTCCTTTCTGTCAGCTTTGGGTGACTGTGCGGAGGAATTCCTCATACAGGTCGATCATTTCCTTCTGGAAGAAATGCAGATCCGCATGCCGCGCATCCTTGATCAGATGCAGATCCGCCTGATACCCTCCCTTGCACAGGGCGCGGTAGAGCATCTCGCTTTGTTCCGGGGACACTATGGTATCGGCGGTTCCATGGGCGATGAGGGTAGGCGGCAGCTGTCCCCCTGCCTCAACGGCATGGAGCACGGAGTTTTCCTCCATTTTTTTCAGGATAGCCGAAAGCTCGGTCTCCCCGGTCAGACGTGCCGGCACCGAGGCCCGCAGCTCAGTCTCCTTGTCAGGCCCCGGAGCCATGGTGGGAAAATCCACCACGCCGTACAGGTCGATGACACCTTTCACCTGCGGCAGGCTGTAAGCGGCCTGCAGGGCCAGATATCCCCCTGCCGAGGCTCCCATCAATACGATTTTGTCCGGATCTCCTCCGTATACCGCTCCATGATTGTGCAGATAACGCACGGCGTCACGGATATCCTCCACCATTCCGGCCAGAGGCGCAGCCTCCATACCGCGGTATTCCACAAAAACCACCAGCACGCCCCGCTCCGCCAGAGGCGACAGCCAGGGCAGCCGGAACTTCACCTTGGGCTCCCGGAATCCTCCTCCCGGCACCATCAGAAGGATGGGAAGTTTTTCTCCCTGTTCAGGGGCGGGGCGCAGCAGTTCCAGATGCAGCGGCCTTTCCACGTAGGGATTTCCGGGGTTTCCGGGCCGGTTTCTGCGGCGGGCGTATTCAATGTCGTGAATATAACCGCAGCAGAGCCGTGCAGGGCCAAGTTTCCATACTTTTCGCATTTGAATGCTCCTGTTTTGTAAGAAAAAGCCGGAGCACGGCAGCTGAGCTTGCCGCCGTGCTCCGGCACGAACTGTTATGGGCAGAGACGGCTCTTGACCATCCGCTCCGGGCGCTGGCGGGCGGATTCCGGCGAATGCCACCGTTCCTCCGCGTCGTCAAAATCACACTTCATCAGGAGCTTCAGGTTGGTCCCCATTTCTTCTGCCGCCGCACGGATCTCCGGCACAGGCCGGCAGGAGGCGGACAGCAGTTCCCGCATCCGGGCAACCAGCTCGGGATACTGATCAATCACATTAACGGTTTCCGCCGGGTCCTTGGCGATGTCGTACACCGCGTCGGCTTCGTCGTATCCGTCATAGTGAATGTACTTGAGGTCTCCGCATTTGACCATCTGGCCGTAGGAGAATCCCTTGGGGCCGACATTGCCGCCCACCTCGGAGATAACCATACGGTCCAGCTCGTCCTCGCCGCCGCCCAGCTGCGGGCAGAGGCTCTTGCCGTCGGCATTGGGGACCGGGGCGGTCCCTGCGATCTCGCAGAGAGTGGGGCCCAGATCCATCAGGGAGGTCGCACCGAACAGCTGGCGTCCCTTGGGGATACCGTCGCCCACAAAGATCATGGGGGTATGGGAGGACTGCTCGTAGAATACTCCCTTGCCGTAATAGCCGCGGTCTCCGATCTGATCGCCGTGGTCGGACACGTAGACAAACACGCCCTCATGCCCGGTGCGTTTCAGATAAGCCTGGAACGCTTCATACACAGCGCCGATCTGCTGGTCCTCAAATTCCACCATGCCATAGTAAGCAGCACGTGCGGCGCGGACCACCTCGGGATCCATATCCCGGACCTTTTTGCCGGCCAGAGCGGGATGCTGCTCATAACCGAAGGATTCTTCGGGAATGGAGACCTTGTCGTAGTAGTAGTCGTACAGTTCAGGGGGTGCCACATAGGGGTAGTGGGGAGCGTAAGTTCCGACGCACAGGAACTGGGGCTTTTCGTGGTCCTGCTCCAGATACTCCAGCGCGCGGGAGACCACATAACGGTCAAAGGCCAGCGTAGGAGAGTCTCCGGCGCCCATGGCTGCCAGACAGTTGGGGGCATCCTGCAAGGTGCGGTTATGGATACCGCGCTCCTGCTGGATGGTGGCCGGACGGTTCTGGTAGATGGGGGTGATGTCCCCGGCGATGCGCTTGCCGAATCCGTGGCGCTGGTCGCCGCCCACAAAGTGCATCCGTCCGCACAGCACCGTCTCATATCCGGCAGCGTCCAGGCAGTGGGCAAACGTGGGGCAGTTGGAATCCAACGCCGACATATTGCTCATGACGCCGCACTTGCTGGTAAGCTTGCAGCTCATCATGGACATCCGTGCCGGCACACACAGCGGATAGGCGGTATAGTTGTTTTGCATCACCGTCCCCTGGGCCGCCAGGCGGTCCAGATTCGGGGTCCGAACAAGGCGATCCCCTGCATATCCCTGCTGACGCCAGGAATGCTGGTCGGAAATAAACAGCAAAATGTCCTTCATGTTGTCGCTTTCCTTTCAGAAAGAATCAGCCCAGCTCGTGGACGCGGCAGCACCGCACAAAATGTCCGGTAGCGACTTCCTCCTGCTTCTGCGGCTGATAGCATGCCTCCGTTGCAAAGGGGCAGCGGGCGGCAAAGCGGCAGCCGGGTTTCGGATTGATGGGAGAGGTGATTTCTCCCTTCAGAATTTCACGCTTGTTGGGGTGGTGAATATCTACCGAGGGGATGGCGGACAGCAGCGCCTTGGTATAGGGATGCAGCGGATTTTTGAAAAGTTCCTTGGAGGGGCACTTTTCCACCACCTGGCCCAGATACATAACGCAGATATCGTCGGAAATATGGCGGACCACGCTCATGTCATGGGTAACGAACATGTAGGTCAGGCCGCGGTCCTGCTGCAGCTTTTTCAGCAGGTTGAGGACCTGTGCCTGAATGGACACGTCCAGAGCGGACACCGGCTCATCGCAGACGACAAAATCAGGGTTGAGAGCCAGTGCGCGGGCAATGCCCACACGCTGGCGGCGGCCGCCGTCCAGCTCATGGGGATAGGACATGCGCAGCCGGGCATCAATGCCGACATACTCCATCAAAGCGGCGGTCGCCTCGTCGATCTCGCTTTTCTTGTAGCGTTTGGAAACGACCAGCGGCTCACGGATGGTGGCGTCGACAGTCTGGCGGGGGTCCAGGGAGGAATACGGGTCCTGAAAGACGATCTGCATGCGCTCTCTGGCGCGGCGCAGTTCCTTGCCGCGCACATGGGTGATGTCTTCTCCTTCCAGCAGGATCTGTCCTCCGGTGCTTTCCTGCAGGTGAATGATGGTACGGCCCAGTGTGGACTTGCCGCAGCCGGATTCTCCCACAACGCCCAGCGTTTTGCCTCGCTCGATGGACAGGGTCACGTCATCCACTGCATGCAGCATGCCGCGCGGGGTCGGGAAATATTTTTTCAGTCCCTTTACTTCAATAACAGGTACCATTTCTTATTCCCCCTTAGCGATTTGCTCCATGCAGCAGCAGCGGCACTGATGGCCGTCCTTGGTGATCTGCATGGCGATGGGCTGTTTTTTGCACTCTTCAGTGGCATACGGGCAGCGCGGATGGAATGCACAGCCCTCGGGCAGGGCCGCCGGGTCCGGCGGCAGGCCTTCGATGGGATGCAGCCATTCCTCGTCTTCGCTCATGCTGGGGATGGCGGCAAACAGGCCGATGGTATAGGGATGGGTGGGATGATCGAAAATCTGCTCCTTGGTGCCATACTCAATGATGTTGCCTGCATAGATGACGGCAACGTCATCGCAGGTGGTGGCCACAACACCCATATCATGGGTGATGAGCAGCATGGCGGTGTTGTACTTCTGGCGCAGCTCCGCGATCAGGTCCAGCACCTGTGCCTGAATGGTCACGTCCAAAGCGGTGGTGGGCTCGTCGGCCAACAGCAGGTCGGGGTTGCAGGCCAGCGCAATGGCAATGACCACGCGCTGCTTCATGCCGCCGGAAAACTGATGGGGATATTCGTAGTACCGGTCAGCCGAGATGCCGACCATTTTCAGCATTTCTTCCGCGCGTTCCTCTGCCTGGCGCTTGTTTCCGCCGTTGTGCAGGCGTACTGCCTCGGCGATCTGGTCGCCTACGGTCTGAACCGGATTCAGCGCCGTCATGGGGTCCTGGAAGATCATGGAGATTTTGTTGCCGCGGATCTTGCGCATTTCGTGCTCGGGCAGGCTCAGCAGATTCTGACCGTCCAGAGAGATCTGGCCGTTTGCCACCTTGGCGCCCACGTCGGGCAGGATACGCAGAATGCTCTTTGCAATGGTGGTCTTGCCGGCGCCGGTTTCGCCCACCAGGCCAAGGGTCTTGCCCTTTTCCAGCGTCAAATTGACGCCGTTGACCGCATGGATCACTTTGCCGCCGGAATAGTATTCAACCGCCAGATCCTTTACTTCCAGAAAAGGTGCAGTCGTATTTTTACTCTGTTCAGACATTACACGCGCCTCCTTTTCTCAGTGTTTCAGTTTGGGATCAAGGGCATCCCGCAGACCGTCGCCCATCAGGTTGACGGCAAGAACCGTAACTGCGATGGCAAGGCCGGGGAAAATGACCATGTGCGGGCACTGGCGGATAAACTGGCGGGCACCGGTCAGCATGGCGCCCCATTCCGGCGTAGGCGGCTGAACGCCAAGGCCGATAAAGCTCAGGCTGGCCGCCATGACGATCATATGGGCAATGGCCATGGTCGCCTGCACGATATTGGGGGAGAAGGAGTTGGGGATCATATGCCGCACAATGATGCGGAACTTGCTGCAGTTGATGGACTGGGCAGCTTCAATGTACTCATTGCCGCGGACCTTCATCATCTGAGCACGCAGCATACGGGCGGAAGCGGGCATACCGTTGACGGACAGCGCCAGGATCGTGTTGAAATATCCGGGGCCAAGCACCGCAGACAGCACGATGGACAGCAGCATGGCGGGCAGCGACTGAATGATATCCAGCAGACGCATGATAAGGTTGTCCACCCAGCCGCCGAAGTAACCGGCAATGGAACCGATGGTCATACCAATGGTAGTGCTGATGATGACCGCCAGCACGCCCATGGAAATGGAGTACCGGGCGCCGTACAGCACGCGGCTGAAGATGTCGCGGCCCAGTTCATCGGTACCGAACCAGTGAGCCATCGTAGGGCCCTGCTGAGCCGCCACAATGTCCATGGCGGTATAGTCGTAAGGCGCAATCACCGGCGCCAGAATGGCAAGGATCACCTCAATAATCAGGATGATCAGGCCGAGCATGGCGGTTTTGTTCTTGGCCAGTTCCTTGAACACCCGGACAAACTCCGACTGCTTTTTGATTTTGGTGGTTTTGGTTGCTGCAATTGCTTCAGCCATTTGCCGCCACCGCCTTTCTTCTGACTTTACCCTTGGAATACTGTGCCTTGATGCGCGGGTCTACAGCTGCATACAGCAGGTCGACAGCCAGCATGCAGAGGCTGAACACGATCGCCAGGAAAATGGAGCCGCTCTGAACCACGGGGTAATCGCGGCTGTTGACCGCGGTGATGATGAGCTGACCCATGCCGGGGATGGCAAAGATGGTTTCAATGACCATGGTGCCGCCCAGCTGTTTGCCGAACTGGGTGCCGATAACGGTAATGATGGGGATCAGACCGTTTTTCAGTGCATGCTTCAGAATCACCTGAATTTCAGGCACACCCTTGGCGCGGGCCGTGGTAATATAGTCCGAACGGATAACATCCAGCATACTGGAACGGCTTTGGCGTGCCAGTGTGGCGATGCCGTTGGCGGCACCGGCCATGGCGGGCAGTATGTAGTATTCGATACCGCCGATGCCCATGGCCGGCAGCCAACCCAGATTGACCGAGAACAGGATGACCAGCAGCAGAGCCAGCCAGAAGTTCGGCACCGAGACGCCCAGCAGAGCCAGCACCATGCTGACCTTGTCCGGCCAGCGGTTCTGATACACTGCGGCTATAACTCCCAGCGGGATGCCGATGACAATGGCGATGAGCAGCGTGATGATGGTAAGGGTCATGGTACGGGGCAGGCATTCCACAATGGAATCTGCAATGCTTACGCCTGTGGTCCAGGACTCACCCAAATCGAAATGCAGGAAAGTGTCGTTGAGATAATCTCCCAACCGCATCAAAAACGGATCATTCAGGCCAAGTTGTTCACGCATGGCCTCCAGGTTTTCTTCGGTTGCGGTGGAACCCAGGATGATCTCTGCCGGGTCGCCGGGGCAAAACGTCATCAGCGTAAAGACCAGAACAGCCACGCCGAGCGAGATGGGGATCATCCAAAGCAGCCGCTTCAGTACATATTTGGCCATGCGCCAACCTCCTCCATTTTGCTTGCTTTGTTTTTGTTACTCGCTGTATACACTGGCAGCCCAGTTGATGCTGCCCTTGCTGGTGCGGACGGTCTCCGTCAGGCCGATATCGGAACGCCAGATGTCGATGTTGCTGGGCTGCACCATGCCGAAACCGTACATGTTGTCCTTGATGTAGTTGTGGACAGCGTCAATGTTTTCCTCGGTGAAGCCGTCCTCGGTCCAGGTGGAGTACAGCATATCGGCCAGCACCTCGTCATGACGGGCGCAGGCGTCGCCGGTGGCGTAGGCATTCATGTCGTAGCGGGTTGCCCAGTGGTCGGAGAGCCAGTCGCCGCCCACGGTGTTGATGAACATATCGTACTGGCTGCCATCCAGACGGATGGAGGTGAGCAGAGCCGGGTCAGCCAGGTTGAGTTTGACGGTGATGCCGACCTGAGCCAGATATCCCTGGATCATCTGGGTCAGACGCTGCATGGTGCTGTTGGAACCTGCCAGAAGAACCAGTTCTTCGCCGTTGTAGTTGGACTGTGCCAGCAGCTCCTTGGCCTTTTCAGGGTCGTAAGGATAGTACTCTTCGTCTTCCCACTTCTCCAGATAACCCATAGCAGTGTTGGCTGCGGAGTCATGCATCTTGGAGCCGTAGCCGGCAAACACGCCGGTGATCAGGCCGTCCACGTCGATGGCATAGCAGATGGCCTGACGCAGATTCACATCATCGGTGATGGTGCGGCTGGGATCGCCGGAGAAGAACATCTGGTAGCCGTTGATGTACGGAGTATCAATCATGCTGAAAGTGGAGTTACCCACAAACTGAGTGGCGGTGTTGGGGTCAAGGCTCATGAAACCGTCCAGTTCGCCGGTCTCCAGGGCGATGCCTGCCTGAGAAGCCTCGGTAATGACGTGATAGGTGATCTTGTCCACGTTGGCAGCGTTGCCGGCCGGGATCAGTTCAGGTTTCTGCCAGTAATCGTCGCGCTTTTCGATGGTCATGGTGGAGCCGGCAGTAAACTCGGTCACAATGTAGGGCGCGGTGGAGACGATCTGGGTGGCAAAATCGTTGCCGTCCGCCTCGTAAGCCGCCTTGGATACAACATAGGTGCTGGTCAGGATCGTCTCAAAAGCGCCGACCACGTTCTGCTTCAGCTTGACCTGCAGGGTATAATCGCCGGTCTTGGTGATGGTGTCGATCTTGTCGTAGCAGGTTTTCAGACCGGCATCCACACAAGCCTGCAGCATCCAGACGATGTCGTCTGCCGTGATATGGTTGCCGGCAGAGTCAGTGACATAGTCATAGATCTCCATATCGTATGACCGACGACGACCTGAACAACACCAAGCTGCACTACGACGGTGCCATCCAGGTCATTGACTATTGGGTGGGCCAGATGCTGGATGTGCTGGAGCGCCGCAATCTTCTGGACAACACCATCATCATTTTTGCCGCCGACCATGGCGAGATGATGGGCGAGCACGGACTGTTCGCCAAGACCACCATGTACGAAGGCGCTCTGCGCATTCCCCTGCTGATCCACCTGCCCGGCATGGACAAGGCCGCCATCTGCGACGCCCCGGCCATGCTCATGGATCTGGCCCCCACCATTTTGGAGTTGACCGGGACCAGTTACGACGCCACCGCCATGGACGCCTGTTCACTGGTGCCGCTGCTCAAGGGCGAGGACGTGTCCCTGCGCGTCGCTCAGATCAGCGAGCTGCGCAACATGATGATGGTATTCGACGGCCGTTACAAGTGGATCCGCAACTGGAACGACAGCGATGAGCTGTACGACCTGGAGCAGGACCCCGACGAAATGCACAACATTATCAAGGATCATCCCGACATCATCAAGAGGCTGACCACATACACCTTCACCCACTGATAAAAAAGCAGGAGTGTGACTATGAGTACCCGACCTCATATCATCATCTTTAACCCCGACCAGATGCAATGCGACGCGCTGGCACACATGGGACGCAACCCTGCCGCCCAGACGCCGTTTCTGGACCATTTTGCAGCGGAAGAAGCCGCTTCTTACCGCAACGCCTACTGCCAGAATCCCGTCTGCGTGCCCAGCCGGTGCAGTTTTCTGACCGGATTGTATCCTCATGTGCACGGTCACCGCACCATGCGGTACATGCTGCACAGCGAGGAGAGCAGCATCTTTTCCGAGCTGAAAGCCGCCGGCTATCACGTCTGGATGAACGCCCGCAATGACTTTCTCCCCGGTCAGGACGAAGCCGCCTTCCATCGGCATGCCAGCGAGATCTTCTACGGCGGCGATGTGCCCGCGGCCCCCGGTCCCCTGAAGAATCTCCGGGGCGAGCCCGGCAGCAAGAATTACTATTCCCACTACAAGGGCCAGCTGGGCGTGGATGCCCGGGGCCGCAACTACTCGTCGGACGACGAGGTGGTGGATGCGGCCATTGCCCGCGCCAAGACCCCCACGCCCAACGGCGAACCGCTGTGCATGTTCCTGGGCCTGATGTATCCCCATCCTCCCTATCAGGCGGAAGACCCTTACTTTTCCGCCATTGACCGTTCCAAACTGCCGCCCCGCAGGGCAGCCCGCGCCCCCGGCAGCTTTGAGCCCAAAATCGAAACGCTGATTCGCCAGCGCCAGGGCCTGCAGGAGTACACCGAAGCCGATTGGGACGAGCTGCGCGCCGCCTATGCCGCCATGTGTTTGAAGATAGACCACCAGTTCCAGCGCCTGTGCGACGGTCTGAAGGAAGCGGGCATCTACGACGACTGCGCCATCTTCTTTTTCAGCGACCACGGCGACTATCAGGGCCTGTTCGGCCTGAGTGAAAAGAACCAGAATACCTTTGAGGAGAGCCTGGTCCGGGTTCCTCTGCTCATCAAGCCCCCCAAGGGCGTAGCGGTCACGCCGGGCATCCGGGACGGCCTGGTGGAGCTGGTGGACTTTTATGCCACCGCCATGGATCTGGCGGGCGTTGCGCCGGACCACACCCAGTTTGGCCGCAGCCTGCGGGAGAATCTGGCCAGCCCGGACAAGCCTCTGCGGGAATATGCCTGCTGTGAAGGCGGGCGCCTTGCAGGCGAGGTTCACTGTGACGAAAGCCACGCCACCTCTCCCCAGGGCGCACAGCCGGTCAACGAGTACTGGCCCCGCATGAAAGCACAGGAAGATGATATTGCTCACACCAAGGCCACCATGCTGCGCTGCGGCCGGTACAAGTATGTCCGCCGCCTGTATGAGCCCGACCAGCTGTTTGACCTGGAACAGGACCCCGACGAAACCGAGGATCTGGCCGAACGTCCCGAAATGGCTTCGGTTCTGGCGGATCTGCGCCTCAAAATGCTGGACTGGTATCAGTCCACCTGCGATGTGGTCCCCTATCAGTACGACGGCCGAATGAACGGCGAGATGATCTGGGCACATCTGAAGCAGATCGTCCCCCCGGAGAAGAAGGACTCCGTCATGAAGCTCGCCGCTCAGAACATTCCCATGTACCGCATTTTGCAGCTTGCCTCGGGCGAGAGCGACAAGCTGTAATCAGCGCCGTTCTTTCTGCCGCGCTTTGACAGGCAACGACCGGTGCGATATACTGAAATCCATATTCTGCATTGTATGTCAGGAGGGATCTGCCACGAAACACCAGTATCTGATCCACCCGTTCAAGTTTGGCGTTGCCCTGTGCACCGTGGCCGTGTGTGCTTTTTTGGCCTTTCTGGCCGCAGCGGCGGGCAACTGGATTGCTGCCGTACTGTTCGGCGCAGCGGCTGCACTGTTCGTATTTGTCGCTGTTTTGTACGGCTCCACCCTTACTCTGGATGACGGCGGACTTTCCCGCAGCTTTTTCGGTATTCCCATGCGCAGCATTCCCTGGTCGGACATTGCCGAGGTGGGCGTAGTGGGGCTGAAGGTTTTCAACAATAACGACCCCAAGCGTCCCGGCACCCGGTATATTTATTTTTCTCCCCGTACGCTGGACAAGGACAGCCGTTTTCGCCTGGCGCTGGAATGGCCGCCCCGGAATATGCTTTATCTCTGCTACACCAAAGAGCGCTTTACTGCGGTGCAGGCATTGTGGAACAGCACCATCGAAACCTACAATGCCGGAAACGTGTTCTATAGTCTTTCCTGATCCAGCCACCTCCCCCAGTCCGGGCTTTCCGTCAGACGATGCCGTCTGGAGGAAAGCCCGGGCATTTTTGTGTACAGCCGGATCCCAAGCCCGTTTTACCTTCTTTCCTCCCCGTAAAAACGTCAGAACAACGAATTTTTCGAAGTCAATTTGTGCATCTCTCCAATCTTTTTTCCAGCTCCCCGATTCCTCCGGATGAGGAATTGACAACCCCCGTCTAATTTGTTACTTTAATTAATAAACAAAGCATGCTCTTGTACTGAAAGGAGTAGATTATGGAGATTTACAAGGACAGTACACGCCCCATCCCTGAACGTGTGGAGGACCTTCTCTCCCGCATGACGCTGGAGGAAAAAGCCGCCCAGCTCTGCGGGGACCTGCCCGCCTCTTTTATCAAAGATGGCAAAGTCAGTGCGGAGACCCTGCGGGAGAAATTCCCCAACGGTCACGGCCGCTTCACCCAGTATTCCATGATCGGCATTGTGGACCCGGTGCAGATTGCCGAGATTTCCAATGAACTGCAGCACTATTTTGTGGAGGAGACCCGCCTGGGCATTCCCGTGGCTCTGCAGACGGAAAATCTCTGCGGCTATCCGGCTGCGGGCGGCACCCTGTTCCCGGCGCAGATCAATGTGGGCTGCACCTGGGAGCCGGAGCTCGCCGGCGAGATGGCCGCCGTCATCGGACAGGAAAGCCGCTCGGTGGGCATCAACTCGGCCATGAGCCCGGTCATCGATGTTTCCCGGGACCCCCGCTGGGGCCGCACCTATGAGACCTACGGCGAGGACCCTTACCTCATCAGCCGCATGGGCGTGGAGTACGTCAAGGGCATGCAGGGCAAAAACAAGGAAGGCGTGGCCTGCATTGCCAAGCATTTTCTGGGCTATGCGGAGAGCCAGTCCGGTCTGAACTGCGCCGTGGCCCGCATCAATGACCGGGAACTGTATGAGACTTTTGCCACTCCCTTTGAGGCCGCCGCCAACGAGGCGGATGTTTCCGGCATGATGGCCAACTACGGCGAGATCGACGGCATGTGCGTGGGCGCCAACAAAAAGATTGCCCGCACCCTGCTGCGCGACACCATGAAATACCGCGGCATGCTCACCTCCGACGGTGCGGCCATCATGAAAATGTACAATTACTTCCACATTGCCCCCACCTACAAGGAAGCCGGACTGCTGGCCAAGAAGGGCGGCCTGGACACCGAGATCCCCATCGGCAACGCCTACCGTCAGCTTCCCGACTATGTGCGGGAAGGCAAACTGGACGAGTCCCTTCTCGACGAGTCGGTCCGCCGTGTGCTGACCATCAAGTTTGAGTACGGTCTGTTTGAGAATCCCTATGTGGACGTGGACAAAGTTCGCGCTTCCATGACCAATGGGGACAAAGCCGACCTCAGCCGCCGCATTGCGGAAAAGTCTATCGTCCTGCTCAAAAACGACGGAACTCTGCCTCTCAAGAAGGGCCTCAAGCTGGCGGTCGTCGGCCCTCATGCCGACAACCTCCGCTATCCCATCAGCGGCTACACCTACCCCGCCTACATCGAGATGATGAAGGCCGGTGCCGAGGACAGTTCTTCCGTTACCTTCAACGGCATTGCCGACGAAGCCGCCGCCAGCAAGGACAAAAAGTGTGAGAGCGGCTTCGGCGCTGCCAATCCCTTTGCGGCGACCCTGGCCATGTTCTCTCCGGAGGACCAGGCCCGCCTCAACGACCTTCCCACTGTGCTGCGGCAAATGGGTGCCCGCAGCCTGAATTCCGTGCTCAGCGACCGCTTTGCCGTCCGCTATGCCGAAGGCTGCAAGATCATCGGGGACGACACCTCCGGCTTTGCCGATGCCGTTGCCGCTGCCGAGGACAGCGATGTGGTCATCGCAGCCATGGGCGGCAACTGCGGCTGGATCAACGTCACCGGCGGCGAAGGCAAGGACCGCAGCAGCCTGGACCTGCCCGGCGTACAGCAGCAGCTTCTGGAAGCACTGTGTGCTACCGGCAAGCCGGTGGTCCTGATCCTGTACGGGCCCGGCGTCTTTGCCCTGCCCTGGGCCGCCGAGCACACTGCCGCCATGGTCCAGGCCTTCATGCCCGGCGCCGACGCCGGCCGTGTCCTGGCCGACGTGCTGGACGGCACCGTCAATCCCGGCGGACACCTGACCTTCACGGTGCCCCATCATATCGGCCAGCTTCCCATTACCTACAATCACCGGGTAGGCAGCGGCTATGGCGGTGACAGCGCCGCCATGAGTGTAATCTTCGGCGGCGGCTATGTGGACAACACCGACCGTCCCCTTTTCCCCTTCGGCCACGGCCTGAGCTACACCACCTTTGCCGTCAGCAAGCTGGAACTGGATTCGGAAGAACTGCCCACCGACGGCTCCATCCGCGCCCGCTGCACCGTAACCAACACCGGTGACCGCACCGGTGACCAGGTGGTACAGCTGTATTACCATTTTTCCGGCGCCCATGTCATCCGCCCCAACAAACAGCTGGTGGGCTTTGCGCGGGTCACCCTTGCTCCCGGCGAGTCCAAAACCGTCGAATTTGACTTGAAAGCCGCACAGCTGGGCTATTACAATGAGGATATGGATTTTGTGGTAGAGCCCGGTCCTGCCGAGTTGAGCCTGGGCACCAGCAGCGAAGACCTCTGCGATACCCATACCATCCGTTTGGCCGGTGATCCGGTTGATCTGATGGGCCGGCGCAGCTACACCTGTGCTGTCAGCGTCAGCTGATCTCTCATTGCCGCATCTCCAGTGGGGAAACAGCCTGATTTGGGCTGTTTCCCGCACTGTGATGCGGCTTTTGTTTTACGCGGCCCACAAAAAATGCCGTAAAATTTTGTCGCTTTATACAATCTTTGAACCGCAAGGTTTTTTTGCCCTATCTTCCCTTGCAATCCGCTTAAAAGCGTTCTATAATATCCACAGTCAATTAATTTATTAATTTTATGAATATAACTTTATGACTTCACCTTGAGGAGGAACCCCCATATGCTGGTACCCATGAGAGCCATTCTGGAAGCCGCCGACAAGTACCGTTACGGCCAGGCCGCTTTCAACATGAACAGCGTCGGCCAGATCGAAGCCGCCATCCGCATCCATGAGCTGCTGCGCTCCGGCGCCATTCTGCAGGGTGCAGAGGCATCCAACGCCTACATGAGCGGCGAGCTGGACTTCATGCACGGCACTCCCGAGCAGAAGGCCGTCGGCGCCAAGAACATCGGCGACACCGTCAAGAAGTACGGCGCCGACAGCCCCATCCCCATTGCCCTGCATCTGGACCACGGCAAGACGCTGGAAAGCGTCAAGGCCTGCATCGCCGGCGGCTACACCTCCGTCATGATCGACGGCAGCAGCCTGCCCTATGAGGACAACGTGGAGCTCACCCGCGAGGTCGTCAAGTACGCCCATCCCTACGGCGTTACCGTGGAAGGCGAGCTGGGCGTGCTGGCCGGCGTGGAAGACCACGTCTTCAGCGCCACCTCCACCTACACCAACCCCATGCAGGCGGTGGACTTCTTCAAGAAGACCGGCTGCGACGCCCTGGCCATCAGCTACGGCACCTGCCATGGTGCCAACAAGGGCAAGGACACCAAGATCCGCCGCGAGATTGCCATCGCCACCAAGGAGTGCATGCTCCACGAGGGCATCAGCGGTTTCCTGGTCAGCCATGGTTCCTCCACCGTGCCCCAGGAGTACGTCCAGCAGATCAACGCCATGGGCGGCCAGCTGGAGAACGCCTTCGGCATCGACGTGGCCCAGCTGGTGGACGTGGCCCACTGCGGCATCAACAAGATCAACGTGGACACCGACATCCGTCTGGCCTGCACCCGCAACATCATGGAGCTGTTCCGTGACCATCCCGAGCTGAAGGAGAGCCCCTCCATCGGCCAGGTCTACCGGGATATGGCAGCCAATCCCAAGAACTTTGACCCCCGCAACTACACCGCTTCCATCATGGACGCCATCCTCTACGGCAAGATCGCCGACGAGGACGTGGCCAAGGTTGTGGAGTGCATGAAGAACGGCGTCACCGAGTCCATCGCTCCCCTGCTGGTCCAGTTCGGCAGCTACCGCAAGAGCAACCTCATCGAGCCCGTCACCTGCGAGCAGATGGCCGACCGCTACAAGAAGGAGGGCATCTGAGCATGAAGCATATCTTCCTCAACCTCAAGCGCTTTGACGTGCCCGTGGAGATGGGCGGCGTCAACCGTCTGGCCCCCGTGGCCGACTGGGGCAAAGCCATTGTGGAAGGCACCCAGGACGGCCTGGCTGCCTACGACAAGAATGAAGTAGAGTTCGCCGCCTACCTGCCCGAGGCTCACCTCCTCAGCGCCGCAGCCGCCCGCAAGCCGGGCTGTGCTTTGCAGCTGGGCTGCCAGGGCGTGTTCCGCGCCGACACCGCCGTGGGCGGCAACTTCGGCGCCTTCACCACCAACCGTCCCGCCAGCGCCGCGGTGGCCCTGGGCTGCGAGAGTGTCCTCATCGGCCACTGCGAGGAGCGCAACGACAAGATGGGCATCCTGGCCGAGGCCGGCGTCACCGGGCTGGAGGCTTCCCGCACCGTCAACCGCCTGCTGAATCAGGAGATCCGCTGCGCCGTGGCCCGTGGCATGACGGTGCTCTACTGCATCGGTGAAAAGAGCGAGGAGCAGGACAACTGGGAGCAGGTCCTGGGCGAGCAGCTGTCCATCGGCCTGGAAGGCGTGGACAAGAGCAAGGTCGTCATCGCCTACGAGCCCGTCTGGTCCATCGGCCCCGGCAAGACCCCGGCCGACAAGCCCTACATCACCAAAATTGCCCGCTTTGTCAAGGAACAGACCGGCGGCATGGACGTGGTCTACGGCGGCGGCCTGAAATCCGACAACGCCGCCATGCTGGCCTCCATCCCAGAGATCGACGGCGGCCTCATCGCCCTCACCCGCTTTACCGATGAGATCGGCTTCTACCCCGAGGAATACCTGGAAATCATCCGCCTCTACTTGGGCAAGTGATTGCCTCATAACAACAAAGGAGCGTTATCATGAAGCATTTTGAGTTTGAGTACGGCGCCGGCACCATGGGTGCGGATCTGCCCGATTCCACCGACGAATTCATCCCCGGCATCACGGTGCCCGACCCGGACTATATCCCCGAGGACAAGCTGGAAGCCGCTTACCGTGAGAGCCTGGATCATCCCATCGGCATGCCCACCGTCAAGGAGCTGGCCCACAAGGGCAGCAAGGTGGTCTTCGTCGTGCCCGACCGCGTCAAGGGCGGCGAGCAGCCCACCAGCCACCGCAAACTGTCCATCAAGTACATCCTGAACGATTTGTACAGCGTGGGCGTGGAGAAGAAGGACATCCTGTTCATCATCTCCAACGGCCTGCATCCCCGTTCCACCGACAAGGACGCTCTGGCCATCTTCGGACCCGAGCTGTACAACCAGTTCTGGCCCACCGGTCAGATCATCAGCCATGACTCCGAGGACCCGGACAACATGGTGGATCTGGGCTTCACCAAGCGGGGCGACCCCGTCTGGATGAACCGCATGGTCTTTGAAGCCGACCTGCCCATCCTCATCGGCCATGTCAACGGCAACCCCTACGGCGGTTACTCCGGCGGCTACAAGCACAGCGCCACCGGCATCACCAACTGGAAGAGCATCGCCAGCCACCATGTGCCTTCCGTCATGCACCGGGACGACTTCACCCCCGTCAACAACGGCAGCCTGATGCGGGACAAGTTCAACGAGATCTCCATGCACATGGAGGAGAAGATGGGCCATCCCTTCTTCTGCTGCGACGCCGTCCTCGACTCCAAGAGCCGCCAGATCGCCATCTTCTCCGGCTACGCCAAGGAAATGATGCCCGAGAGCTGGAAGGTGGCCGACAAGCGCACCTACGTCCACTGGGCGGAGAAGAAGTACGACGTTCTCGTCTTCGGCATGCCCCAGAAGTTCCACTACGGCGACGGCATGGGCACCAACCCCATCATGATGATGCAGGCTCTGTCCGCCCAGGTGCTGCGCTTCAAGCGCGTCATGAGCGACCACTGCGTCATTATCTGCTCCTCCCTGTGCAACGGCTTCTTCAACGACAAGAAGTGGCCCTACCTGCGGGAGTGCTACGAGTGGTTCCAGCATGACCAGATGAACCAGCTGCCCGACATGAACCGTCTGGGCGAGTACTTCGCCACCAACGAGGAGTACATCCGCAAGTACCGCTTCACCAACGCCTTCCATCCCTTCCACGGCTTCTCGATGATGAGCTGCGGCCATATCGCCGAGATGAACACCAGCGCCATCTACATTGTCGGCGCCGAGGATCCGGGCTATGCCCGCGGCATGGGCCTCAAGACCCGCGCCACCTTCGAGGAGGCTTTGGAGGACGCCAAGAAGAAGTATGTGGGCGAGAACCCCAACATCCTGGCTCTGCCCCTGACCTTCAAGACCACCAGCGTGCATCTGTGCATGAAGAACCCCGCCGACGACTGCATGGACGAGTACGGCCATCGCCACGGCGGCTGCGGCTGCGGCTGAAAGGAGGCCGCCCATGGCCGGTAATCTTCTCATCGTACACGGCGGCGGCCCTACCGCCGTCATCAACTCCTCCCTGTACGGGGCCATCCGTCAGGCCCAGGACTGCCCGCTGGTGGACCGCGTCTATGCGGCCATCGGCGGCACCGGCGGCCTGCTGAAGGAAAAGCTGCGGGATGTCACCGACCTGCCCGACGCGGAACTCCGGGGCCTGCTGTCCAGCCCGGCGTCCGCCATCGGCACCAGCCGGGACGCCCTGGAAGCCCCCGAGTATGAGGCCATGGTGCCTATCCTGGAGAAATACGGCATCCGCTATGTTCTCATGAACGGCGGCAACGGCACCATGGACACCTGCGGCAAGCTGTATGCCCGCTGCGCCGAACGGGGCATTAACGTCATCGGCATCCCCAAGACCATGGACAACGACCTGGCCATCACCGACCACTCGCCGGGCTTCGGCAGTGCGGCGCGGTACATGGCGGGCAGCGTGGCGGAGGTCTGCTGCGACGTGGAGGGCCTGCCCATCCACATTGTGGTGGTGGAGGCCCTGGGCCGCAATGCGGGCTGGGTCACGGCGGCGGCATCCCTTGCCACCGACAGCTATGCCCACGGCCCCGACCTGATCTACCTGCCCGAGCGCGCCTTCAAGGAGGAAGAGTTCCTCTGCGACGTGGAGCAGCTCATCAAGACGAAAGGCCACGGCGTGGTGGTGGCCAGCGAGGGCCTGCACTATGCCGACGGCACCCCCATCGTGGAGCCCATCTTTACCGTAGGCCGAGCCACCTATTTCGGCGACGTGTCCGCCCATCTGGCCAACCTCATCACCAAAAAGCTGGGCTACAAGGCCCGTGCGGAAAAACCGGGCCTGCTGGGCCGGGCGTCCATCGCCTGGCAGAGCGACACCGACCGCACCGAGGCAGAGCTCTGCGGCCGTGCGGCAGTGGATGCCGTCACCACCGGCCAGAGCGGCAAGATGGTGGCTTTGCGCCGTGTCCCGGGGCCCAATTACCGCTGCGAGACCTTCCTCGTGGACATCCAGGAAGTCATGATGACCGAGCGCAAACTGCCCGACGAGTTCATCAACGCCCGGGGCAACAACATCACCGAGGCCTTCAAGGAGTGGTGCCGCCCCCTCATCGGAGCACCTCTGCCCAAGCTCATGGACCTAAGACCCTGACAACAACCAAAGGGGAGTGAATATCATGTTGAAATTGAGTATCCGCGATCAGCGCGCTCTGGTAGGCGAAGCCGAACTCACGGCCGCCATCCGGGACGGCGTTCCCGCCTTGCAGCTGGCCCAGGCCGGGGAAGAGCGCTACGCCGACAGCCAGGGCTGGCTCAACGTGGATGAATGGGCCGGGGAGGAGATCCTTGCCAACATCGAGCGTATCGCGTCCCACATCCGCGAGACCTGCGATGCCTTTGTACTCATCGGCGTGGGCGGCTCCAACAATGCTGCCCGTGCCGTCATCGAGGCACTGGCCGACGGTTCCGGCCCCGAGATCGTCTACGCGGGCAACACCCTGTCCGCCAATGCCATGAACCGCATGCTCAAAAAGCTGGAAGGCAAGCACTTTGCCATCGACTGCATCGCCAAAAACTTCGAGACGCTGGAACCCGGCGCCTCCTTCCGGGTACTGCGTCGGGAACTGGCTGCCCGCTATTCTCCTGAGGAAGCCGCCAGCCGCATCATCTGCACCGGCACCTACGGCTCCTCTCTGGAAGAGCTGTGCAAGACCGAGGGTTACACCTTTGTCCCCTTCCCCACCAACGTGGGCGGCCGCTACACCGCCATGACCTATGTAGGGCTTTTGCCCATGGCTGTAGCGGGCATCGACATCCGTGCCCTGGTACGCGGTGCCTCCGACATGGAGACCGCCCTGCACACCGGCGCGCCGGAGGATAACCTTGCCCTGCGTTATGCCGTGCTGCGCAACCTGTACTATCAGCGGGGCTACAAGCTGGAACTTCTGGCCAGCTTCGAGCCTCAGTTCCGGTGGTTCTACAAGTGGTGGGTCCAGCTCTTTGCCGAAAGCGAAGGCAAGGACGGCAAGGGACTTTTCCCCGTCACCGCCGAATTTTCTGAGGAGCTGCACGCAGTGGGTCAGTACATTCAGGACGGCGCGCCGCTCATGTTCGAGACCTTCCTGGACGTGGAAGCCCGCCAGGACAGCCTGGTGGTCATGCCCGACGGCAAGGCCGACTACTTCGACTACCTCAACGGCAAGGACTTCTACGACATCAACAAGGCGGCTTTCTCCGCCACCGTCACCGCTCACAGCGAAAAGCTGCCCTGCCTGATCTTCGACGTTCCGGCGCTGGATGCCTACAACTTCGGCCAGCTGTTCTACTTCTTCCAGTTTGCCTGCTATATCTCGGGCAGCCTGCTGGGCATTGATCCCTTCAATCAGCCCGGCGTGGAAGCCTACAAGGGCTGGATGTTCAAGGCCCTGGGCAAATAATTCCGCTTTCTTCCTTTTGCCATATTTTTTTCACACGGGAAGCCCCCGCGGTGCGCTGCACTGCGGGGGCTTCCCGTCTCTTTTTTTGGCTGTGCCCGCAGCCTGCCGGGCTTCTCTTCCGGGGGGCTTTCGGGTTTCTTTTCTTTCCTCCGCCGCAGCCTCCGCGGCCGCAAAAAAATACAGCGCGGCATATTTATTAAAAATATGCCGCGCTGTAATGTTTATGATTTTTTATCGGAGGAGACCATGCTCGGATTTTCCATTCATTCCGCCCATTCCCTTGCCCGGCTCACCGCCTTGCGCCAGCCTGCATAAAGGCGGTCGCGCCGGTCGGCGTCCATAACAGGGGTATATACCTTGTCCAGCGTCCACTGGCTGCGGATCTCGTCCAGATCTTTCCACACGCCGGTGGCAAGACCGGCCAGATAGGCAGCGCCCAGGGCGGTGGTCTCCCGGATCATGGGACGGCGGATGCTGCGTCCCACAATGTCTGCCTGGAACTGCATGAGGAAGTTGTTGGCCGAAGCCCCGCCGTCCACCCGCAGCTCCTTGAGGGAGATGCCGGTATCCTCCTCCATGGCGTGGAGCACGTCGCCAGTCTGATAGGCGATGGACTCCAGCGCCGCCCGGATGATGTGGTTGCGCCCGGCCCCCCGGGTCAGGCCCAGGATGGCGCCCCGGGCGTACATATCCCAGTACGGCGCGCCTAAACCGGTAAAGGCCGGCACCACGTAGACCCCGGCGCTGTCCCGGACCTTCTGGGCAAAGTACTCGGTGTCGGAGGCCTCGGTGATGAGATGGAGCTCATCCCGCAGCCACTGGACCACGGCGCCGCCCACAAAGACGCTGCCTTCCAGGGCATAGGTCACCTTGCCGTCCAGCCCCGCCGCAATGGTGGTGAGCAGTCCGTTTTTGCTGACGAACATCTCGCTGCCGGTGTTCATGAGAAGGAAGCAGCCGGTGCCGTAGGTATTTTTAGCCTCGCCGGGGTCAAAGCAGGTCTGGCCGAACAGCGCCGCCTGCTGGTCCCCGGCAATGCCCGCAATGGGCACCTCCACGCCCTGAATGTTGACGGTGCCGTACACCTCGCTGCAGCTGCGGACTTCGGGCAGCATGTTCATGGGGATCCCCAGCTTTTCACAGATGCGCTTGTCCCAGCAGAGGTTCTTGATGTCGTAGAGCATGGTACGGCTGGCGTTGGTGTAGTCGGTCACGTGGACCTTGCCGCCGGTGAGCTTCCAGATGAGCCAGGTGTCCACCGTGCCGAACAAAAGCTGTCCCGCCTCGGCCTTTTGCCGGGCCCCGGGGACGTTATCCAAGATCCAGCGGATCTTGGTGGCGGAGAAATAGGCGTCGATGAGCAGGCCGGTGTGTTCCTTCACATAGGCGGTGAACTCGGCGTCCTTCATCAGTTCTTCACAAAAGTCGGCTGTGCGGCGGCACTGCCAGACGATGGCATTGTAGACGGGGCGGCCGGTCTCCCTGTCCCAGACGATGGCGGTCTCCCGCTGGTTGGTGATGCCGATGCCCGCGATCTCCCGGACATCGATGCCGCTCTGGGCCAGCACTTCCATGAGGACGCCATACTGGCTGGAATAGATCTCCATGGGATCGTGCTCCACCCAGCCGGGGTGAGGGTAATTCTGGGTGAACTCCTTCTGTGCCAGCTGGACGATGTTCTGCTCGCGGTCGAACAGGATGCACCGGCTGCTGGTGGTGCCCTGGTCAAGCGCGATGACGTATTGCTTCATGGCAAAGCCTCCCTTTTGGATGTATTGCACTCACATGGCCCATACGGCCGGGCTGCTGCTGGATACCGCCGCGGCACCCGCGCCCATGGCTGCCATAACTTCGTCCTTGTATTTGATGAGCCCGCCCGCGATGACCGGGGTCTCGGTACATGCGGTGATGCGGGCGATAACCCGGGGAATGATGCCGGGCAGCACCTCAATAAAGTCCGGCTTGCCCACCCCCAGCTGAGCGGGGAGGTTTTCCAGCGACAGCGAGTCGAGGAGAAAGGCCCTCTGCACCGTGAGAAGTCCCCGGTGACGCGCCCGGCGCACCACCACCGGCTTGGTGGAGATGATGCCGTCGGGATGGCAGAGTACCTCCAGGGCATCCACAGCGGCTTCCCGGCCGGACAGTCCGTCGATGAGATCGATATGTACAATGGCCAGCTTGCCTGCCCGGCGGACCTTTTCCACCTGTGCGCAGACGCCGGCGGCACTGCCGTACAGAAGAAAGATAGCGCCGCACTCACTCTGGAGGGCGGCATCCAGTCCGGCGTCGTCCTTGACGGCGGCGATGACCGGGCTGTCCAGCAGGCGATGGCAGGCCTGCTCATGCTGCAGCTGATTCGTGATTTCCACACCCTTTTGATAAAACAAAGCGGGCCGAACCCACAGTCCGTCCCGCTCGCTACTCTCTGAACGATTTTCATTATGGCAAAGCTCTTGCCAAAAGTAAAGCCCTGAAGTGTAAATTCTGTGTTTTAACGAATCCAGGCCTCCTGTTTTGGACACAATAACAGTTTTTGTCTATATCGTTGACAATTTCTGTGCATAGTGGTAGCATGATAGCCGAACGATATGCTCTGGAGTATCGAGTGCGGGCGTAAAGGCAGATGGGTGCCTTTGCGCTTTTTTTACGCCTGTTTACGCAGCTGCCGCGGCTTCAGACTGCAGACAGGCGCGGTCCGAACGGCATTCGGTGCAGAACTTGTCCGGAGCGAATCTCCAAAAAGAAAGGAAGGAATCACACATGAATGCAACCCCAAAAAAGCGCACGGCAAAGTTCTGGCTGTGCATCGCCCTGGTCATCTGCCTGATCAGCTGCATCGGCGCCAGTGTGGTGCAGACCAACTTCGGCAAGGTCACCATCAAGGATCTGCGGTTTGAGACATCCAGCGGCCACCAGATGAGCGCCCTTCTTCTGATTCCCGACAACGCCACGGCGGAAAATCCCGCCCCGGCCATCGTCTGCAGCCACGGCTGGTACAACAACCGTGAGATGCAGGACCTGAACTATGTGGAATATGCCCGCCGGGGCTTTGTGGTGCTGTCCATCGACATGTACGGCCACGGCAACTCGGACAACCTGCCCAACGGCACCTGGTGGGACGACGCCAACAACGCCAACGGCATGTATGACGCCGTCAAGATGATGGCCCAGCTTCCCTTTGTGGATGCCAGCCGCATCGGCGTCACCGGCCACTCCAACGGCGCCCTGGCCAGCCGCACCGCCGTGCTGCTGGACAACAAGGCCGACACCCAGCTCATCGCCGCGGCGCTGCTGGTCTCCAACGACGCCGTCTACACCGATGAAAACGGCAGCTACTACAACATGTTCGGCAGCCGTGACGCCGGTATCGTTGCCTGCCAGTACGACGAGTTCTTCCACCGCGTCAAGCAGGAGGACGGCAGCCGTTCCGCCCCGCGGGATTACATCCATCAGGCCACGGCCCAGTCCTTCCTCTACTTCGGTCAGGACCCCGCCGGTCAGGAGGAACGCTCCAGCTACACCATGTACACCCAGGACATCGACGGCCAGGAAGCCATCCGTGTCATCTTCAACCCCGCCATCACCCATCCCTGGGCGCACTTCTCCAAGGGCGTGGTGGCCTCCAGCATCGGCTTCTTTGACGCCGCCCTGGGCGCCCCCGTCTCCATCGACGGCAACAACCAGATCTGGCAGTTCAAGGTCTTCTTCAACGCCATCGGCCTGGTGGGCTTCATGATGTTCGCCGTCAGCCTGGCCCTGGTCCTGGTGGGCACCAAACCCTTCGCCTCCCTCAAGGCTCCCGAGCTGGTGGCACCGGCGCCCGCCCTCACCGGCCGCGGCAAGAGCTGGTTCTGGGCCAGCAACCTCATCGCCGCCGTCTTCTCCTTTGTGGTCTACATGATCGGCTACTCCATCATCGGCGGGTCCATGCCCTCCTTCTTCCCCCAGTCTCCCGTCTATTTCATCGGCATGTGGAGCCTTTTGTGCGGTCTCTTCACTCTGGTGCTCATCGCCATCGGCAACCGCATCACCGGCAAGCGGGATGCCGCCCTCACCGGCGTCAGGATCTCCCTGCCCAAGCTGGGCCTGACCATCCTGCTGGCCCTCATCGTGGCAGTCGCCTCCTATGGTCTGGTCTTCCTGGCGGACTACTTCTTCAAGACCGACTTCCGTCTGTGGGTGCTGCCCCTCAAGGCCTTCACCGCCGACAAGCTGCCCATCATCCTGATGTATCTGCCTTTCTTCCTCGTATACTATATCTGCAACAGCATCTCCATCAACTGCTACAGCTACTTCGAGATGGGCAAGAAGCCCTGGGTCAACACCACCGTCATGGCAGTGTTCAACGCCCTGGCCCCGGTGGTCATGGTCATCGTCATGTACTCCTGCTTCTTCATCACCGGTCACCTGCCCAGTGAGTTCGTGCCCTGGTTCGGCGGCAGCATCATCGGCATCTGGCTGTACCCCATCATCGTCATCCTGCCGGTGGCGGCAGTGGTCTCCCGCATTCTCTACAAGCGGACCCGCAACCCCTACCTGGCCGGCATCCTCATGGCATTGCTGGTCACCACCATGAGCTGCACCAACACCCTCACCCAGCTGTAATGTTCCTGCCGCGCCGCCCCGGAAACGGGGCGGCGTCCGGCACCTTTCACCCTGACAAAAGGGAGGCTTCACTGTTATGTATGACATCATTGTCATCGGCTGCGGCGTCGTGGGCGCCGCCACCGCCTACCGGCTGGCGCGCTACCGTCTGCGTACCGCCGTGCTGGAAGCCTGCAACGATGTGGCCAACGGCACCACCAAAGCCAACAGCGCCATCATCCACGCGGGCTACGACCCCGAACCCGGCACCCTCATGGCCGCCCTCAACGTGGAGGGCAACCGCATGACCGCCGAGATCTGCCGGAAGCTGGATGTTCCCTTCCGGCGGTGCGGCTCACTGGTGGTTGCCTTCACCCCGGAGGACCAGGCCATGCTGGAAAAGCTGTATCAGCGGGGGGTAGCCAACGGCGTGCCCCAGCTGCGCCTGCTTTCCGGAGAGGAAGCCCACGCCCTGGAGCCGAATCTTTCTGCGGAAGTCTGCGGGGCGCTGCTGGCCCCCACCGCCGGCATCATCGACCCCTGGGGCTTTGCCCTGGCCATGATCGAGACCGCCGTGCAAAACGGAGTGGAGCTTCACCGCAGCTGCCCGGTCACCGCCATCGACGCTCTGCCGGAGGGAGGCTTCCGCCTCACCACCCCCAAGGGCAGCTTTGAGGCCCGCTGCGTCATCAATGCGGCGGGTGTGGAGGCCGACCGCGTCCATGAACTGCTGGAACCGGTCAACTGGAAGATGACCCCCAACCGGGGCGAGTACTACCTCTTCGACAAGAGCGAGGGCAGTCTGGTGGACCATGTGATCTTCCAGTGCCCCGGCCCCGAGGGCAAGGGCGTGCTGGTTTCCCCCACCGTCCACGGCAACCTCATCGCCGGGCCCAACGCCGAGCCGGTCACCGACCGCCTGGATGTGGGCAACACCGCCGACGGCCTCGACTTTGTCCGCTCCCGGGCCCTCAAGAGTGTACCGGGCATCAACTTCCGGCAGAATATCCGCAATTTCAGCGGCATCCGTGCCAACACTGACCAGGGGGACTTCCTCATTGCCGCAAGCCCCAACTATCCCGGCTTCATCGACCTGGCGGGCATCAAATCCCCCGGCCTGTCCTCGGCCCCGGCCATCGGCAAGCGGGCGGTGGAGCTGGCCGCCCAGGCGGGGCTCACCCTGGAGGAAAACCCCGATTTCCGGGACGAGCGCCATGTGGTGCGCTTCCGCCATCTCCCCCCGGAGGAGAAAAACGCCCTCGTCGCCAAAGATCCCCGCTACGGCCGGGTGATCTGCCGCTGCGAGACCATCACCGAGGCGGAGATCGTGGCGGCGCTGCACGGGCCGGTCCCCGCCTGCACCGTCAACGGCGTCAAGCGGCGGTGCAATGCAGGCATGGGCCGCTGCCAGGGCGGCTTCTGCGGGCCCCGGGTCCAGGAGATCATCTCCCGGGAGCTGGGCATTCCGCCCACCCAGATCTGCATGGAGCAGGAAGGCAGCTGGCTGCTGGCCTGCGAGACCAAACAGGCAAAGGAGGATGCAGGCAATGTATGAACTGATCGTCATTGGCGGCGGACCTGCGGGCCTTGCCGCCGCCTGCAGAGCCTGGGACGCGGGCCTGCGCCGGATTCTGGTCATCGAGCGTGACCGGGAGCTGGGGGGCATTCTCAACCAGTGCATTCACAACGGCTTCGGCCTGCAGCGCTTCAAGGAAGAGCTCACCGGCCCCGAGTACGCCGGGCGGTTCATCACCATGCTGCAAAAGACCGGCGTGCAGGTCCAGCTGGACACCATGGCCCTGCAGATCGTCCCCGGCAGGGACGGTGCACCCCATCAGGTCCACGCCATCAACGGCCAGGAGGGCTACCAGGTGCTGGAGACCCGGGCCGTGATTCTGGCCATGGGCTGCCGGGAGCGCACCCGGGGTGCCATCTCCATTCCCGGCGAGCGCCCCGCAGGCATCTTCACAGCGGGAGCAGCCCAGCGCTACCTGAACATTGAGGGCTATATGGTGGGCCGCCGGGTGGTCATCCTGGGTTCGGGCGACATCGGCCTCATCATGGCCCGCCGCATGACGCTGGAAGGCGCCAAGGTGCTGGCCTGCGTGGAGCTCATGCCCTATTCCAGCGGTCTGACCCGCAATATCGTCCAGTGCCTCCAGGACTACGACATTCCCCTGTATCTCTCCCACACCATCACCGACATCCGGGGCCATAACCGGGTGGAGCAGGTGACGGTGAGTGAGGTGGGCCCCGACCGCTGCCCCATTCCCGGCACCGAGATGGTCTTTGACTGCGACACCGTGCTTCTCAGCGTCGGCCTCATCCCCGAGAACGAGCTGACCAAGGGTGCCGGCATTGCCATGGACCCCCGCACCAGCGGCGCTCAGGTCTACGAGAACATGGAGACCAGCATTCCCGGCATTTTCGCCTGTGGCAACGTGCTGCACGTCCATGACCTGGTGGACTACGTCTCCGCCGAGAGCGAGCGGGCCGGTGCCGCGGCTGCCGCCTACGTCCAGGCCGGCCAGGAGGAGCCCGCCGACCACATCATCGCCCTGAAAAACGGGGAGGGCGTCACCTACACTGTGCCCCAGCAGATTCGCCTGGGGACCCAGGCCCGCACCGCCGAGGTCTTTTTCCGGGTCAACCGGGTCACCAAGGCCGCGGCCATTGTGGTGGAGGACGCCGACGGCAAGGAGACCGCCCGCTTCAAACGGGGTCACCTGGCCCCCGGCGAGATGGAGCATATTGCCCTGCCCGCCGCCGCGCTGCAAAGCGCTTCGTCCCCGCTGACCATCCGCATTGAGGAGGTGCCGCAATGAAAGAACTTGTCTGCATTGTCTGTCCCCGCGGCTGCCGCCTGACGGTGGATGAGGACAACGGCTATGCCGTCACCGGCAACAGCTGCCCCCGGGGCGCCGAGTACGGCCGCACCGAGCTGCAGAACCCCACCCGTGTGCTGACCACCACCGTCAAGGTAGCAGGAGGCATGCACCGCCGCCTGCCGGTGCGGACCAACAGGGCCATTCCCAAGGGCCTGCTCCTGGCCGCCATGGAGGAGGCCGCCAAAGTCAGCCTGACCGCCCCGGTGGAAGCCGGGCAGGTCATCATCCCCGACCTGCTGGGCACCGGCGCCGATCTCATCGCCTCCCGGGCCATGCCCGTAGCTCCGTAATTTACCAGCATTCTTCCTGTCAAAACCCCGCCGGGTTGCACTTCCGGCGGGGTTTTCTTATACTGTATTCTGCAAGGTTAAATTTCATCCAAGGAGTATGCCGCCATGCCGTACGATTCTTCCGTCTACAAAGGTCTGCTGGTTCAGGGCCGCCTGCACCAGGCCCTGGATTACCTCGCCCCCTTTCCTGAAGCCGCCGGGCTCATCCAGCGCACCCGACGGCGGTTCACCAACCCCCGGCCGCTCTGCCGGGATGCGGACCCGCTGCTCGCCGCGCTGGACAGGACGTTCCAGACCTATTATAACGAGGTGTTCTGGCAGGAGCTTCCCCTGCCGGACTGCGACGCCCGCCTGCTGGCGGCCCTGGTGCCTCTGGCCGGGCTCTCCCCCGCCGACCTGCCCGACGACATCCCCCGGGCCATGGAGGTGACGGAAGGCCGACTGGCGGAACTTCTGGAAGCCAGAGGCGTCCACTATCTGGGCGGACGGACCCAGGGATACTTTGGCCCCTACATCTGGCAGACCACCACAGAGCAGGTGGCGCAGGTAGAGCTGCCCGACCGCATCCAGCCCTGCAAGGTCTGCCTGCTCAGTGATTTTATCGCCAAAGGCTGGCTGGACTATCTGTCCCTGGGGCAGATCGGGGCAGGCGGCTGGCAGGACGGGGATACCCTGTACTGCGTGCTGCACCGGTACCGGGGCGGCGTGGAGTCGGAGGCCTTTCAGGTGTCCTTTCTCAAGCACGAGGCCCAGCACATCTATGATCGGGAGTGCTGCGGCGAGACCTCCGGCGTGCTGCTGGAATACCGGGCCAAGCTGGCGGAGCTGATCTACTCCTCGGGGATCGCCTGCTTCCGGGGTATGCTCTTCTCGGCGGACAGCACCTCCCCTGCCAACTCCCACGCCTATGCAGCCTGGCGGGTGGTGGGCGACCTCTCCCGCCGGGTCTTCGGGGAGGAATACACCGGAGACTATGCCCGCTGGAAGCACCGGGTGCAGGCGGTGCGCCGGGCTGCTCTGGACGCCTACCACGCCTCCTACCGGCCGGAGGTGGCCGCCTCCCTGCGGCTGTAAGCCCTTTTACTCGGTCAGCGCCTCCCCCTCCTCCGGGCCCCGCATGAGAACGTCCGGCGCACGGTCCAGCGCAAACCGGCGTGCCACGCCGCCCCGGCTCAGTTCCTCCAGGGAGACGCACTGGATGCGCTGGTTTTCGTAGCTGGTCCAGTAGTAGCGCAGGGACTGGGTGCACATGACGGCGCTGTACACTGTGTAGTCAAAGGGCCGGATGTCGGTGTCGTAGTCCGCGGCAGGCGCCTGCTCCACCCGCACCATGCCCAGGGGGAAGGCCGCACTCTGCAGGGCATGGAAGAGATTGCCCACGTCGGCGGCCTCGTCGGCGCCGGGCCGGGCGTACTTCTGCCAAAAGGCCAGCCGCACAAACCGGGAGGGAGAACTCCAGTCTCCCGGCAGCCCCGCACATCCGCTGCCCGAAAAGCAGGGCTCCAGCACCTCGGGACCGAAGCGCATGGCACCCCGGTCGGTGTCCTGAATGCCGGAAAAGCACAAAAGATGGGTGCGATGCCAGGGATAGCCGGGGCTGTTGGTCATGACCCCCATGGTGTTGCGGTAAATGTGCAGCCCATCGGCGTCCGGTTCCACAACGACCGCCTCCCCGCCCCGGTCGGAGAACATCCAGTGCAGCGGCGGCACAGTGCCCATCAGCGGCACGGCACAGAGGGTCACCTTTTCCCGCAAAAACCGCACTGCCTCCTCCACGGTGGCGCACTGGGACAGCAGATGGGTCACCAGCAAGGGCGGCTGCAGCCGTACTCCATGGGCGGGCGGGGCATCGAAGTGGGCAAAGCCCCGGTAGTAGAGCTGCGCCCCCATCAGCCCCTTTTCGTTGATGCCGTCGTAGAGGGCCGCCGTCCCGCCGGGAAGCATAAGCCCCATTCCCATAAGGGCATACCGACTGCAGACTGCCTCCCCCGGGCGGGCGTCCTTCTCGTCGAGACAGCACCGGTAATGCTGTCCACCCGGCAGATAGAGAATGCCGGTGCCCCGGGCCAGCCGGTCAAAGTCCAGATTGCGCCCGTACAGCCTGCGCCCATCCCCGCCCGGCCAGCAAATGGCGCTGCACCCCGCCCCCATAGCCTCTGCAAACGCTGCCCTGCCTGCCATCCGATTGCTGTCCGTCATTTGCGAAACCTCCTGTTTGGGCCGGTGACTTTTCCCCGCCGCCGGATTCCGATTTTCTCACAATTCTGGACCAGCCGGAGCTGTTTTATGCCTTGCCATCCAGTTTCGTCAAATTTTGATTGCTTTTTGCTTTGACCTTTGCTATAATATAACTTACCGGCGCCGGGAACGTTCCGCCTGACCGTTTCCAGCCCCCTCATACATGTGCGGTCGTAGCTCAGCTGGATAGAGCGTTGGACTCCGACAACTGTGGCACGTTAGGCAATCGACAAGAAATTGCTCGTCATAACGTAAAAAAGAAGGCGCATCACCCGGTGGCTCGCGGTAGACTGACCACGAATTGACCACCAACCCGATTTTCACAATTTTATACGATGAATCTCGTCCCAGCGACGATTTTCATACATGTGCGGTCGTAGCTCAGCTGGATAGAGCGTTGGACTCCGACTCCAAAGGCCAGAGGTTCGAATCCCCCCGGCCGCACCAAAAAAAGGTCGCTGTATTGCAGTACAGCGACCTTTTTTATTTTGTCACGGCTCAGTGCTTGTCAATCCATTTTTTGACTATGTACGCGGTAACATCGGCCATGACAGACACGAAAAAACTGATAAGATAGCTCATGGAATCTCCTTTCCGTGCTGGTTTTGTACATCGGGCAGCACGAGAGCTATTTTATCAGTTTTTGTTTTTATGGGAAGATTTCGGATTCCGTCTGCAAGCAAAAGGATGAGTTTGAAATTCTACCAAATAAAAAAGCAGCATCAATAAGGATTCAGCTTTTTATTGTTATTCTTCAGATCATTTGGAAATCTTTGTGGCGGAAAATTCAAAGACCTTTTTTTCCTGACCGTATCGGTGTATATTTTTTTCTTTCAGGCTTATCATTGTCCAGCAGGAGAATAAAGTTTGTATTTCTTCTTTAGTAAAATACTTTCTGCAGCATCCGTCACAATAGTACAAACCGGGTTCGATTTCAATACTTTCGGAAGGTCTAACTTGATTTATTGAGTGAACGCGTGCTATTAGTTTTCCATTTTGCTTTAAAACTCTTTTTAATTCTCCGACAATATGTTGCATTTCTTCATTTCCAAAATAGTGTAGCGACAGGTCTGCTACAATGATATCAAAAGTGTTATCAATGAATGGAAACCTATCTTTCATATCAAAGCACAGAAGTTTCAACCTTTCTTCGGAAAAAGAGTCTTTTATTATTTTAATTGCAGCTTCACTAAAATCAGACGCAACTACATTAGCGCCAAACCCAAGTAATGCGGGCAAATTTATACCTGTGCCACATCCTAAATCTAAAACAGATATGCCAGATTTGAAATAGGCCTTGTAACTGTTCAACCAATTGTCATACTGATCGTTTTCTTTTATAGTGTTATCGACCAAGTAGAATGTATTCCAATATTGGTAGTTATTTTGATTCATTGGTTTCCTTTTTCTCTTTAGGTGAAGTATCCATTATTTCTGAACGGAGAGCTTTAACTTTATTTTTGATTTTCGTGTTGATATCCCTCGGGTATGTATGTTCCCGATACTCGGGGAGATTTGGCAATTTATTTTGGAATGCTTTTTCAAGTAACACGTAATGTCTTGCAAGTTCTACAAAATCGTCCATCATATCATCTTCGATATATCCGGCGTTTTGATTGATGAGTTGTAGAATTTCGTGATTGTTTGCAATGATTTCTTCAAGAATGCTTTTGTCTGCATCGGAGAGAACATCTTTTTGGTCAAGCAAAATAAGTAAAGTACGCTTATTCTTATACTTTTTATCTACCTTGAATATTTCATAAAGCTTTGTGTTCTTTACAATAAGGAAATACAAAGGATTATAAAAGTCTTTAAGTTTCTTTTCATATTCTTCAATTTTTTGTTTTTTCTCGGTTTGCTTTTCCGCCCAATGGGTAGTACACCTAGTTATCACAAGCGAAATAGCTGCACCAACGAAAGTACTAAAAATCGTAGAATCAAAAAGAGCACCCCAAAAATTATTTGTGGGCATATTTGCGTTTAAATAGTTTATGGCGGTATCAATAAGAGTCAATAAGTTATCAGGCATTTTTTATCCCCAACTTTCTTAAATATTCAACAGTGCATCCTATAATTAGTATATCATAGTAGAAGTACAATAATTGACATATCCAACCCTAGGCAAAATATAAGTGGCTACTCTTAACCGTCAAGGGGTTTAAAAGAGACGATATCAAATGACATATAGAGGCAACATCACTTATTCCGTTCTCGTGATGATTGTTAGACATTTCAAGATAGTATGGTCGGCTATTATTGTGCACAATGTGTACATGAAATTTTCAAAACAGAACGGGATAATATACTATCTCTATTATATTAATTAACTGGATTATACCATTTTTAAAAATGGATAACAAATGATAGCTAATATTACGCATTACTATTATTTATTGAATTGGATGCAAAACACAAAGGCTTTTTAGGAGTTCTGTTGGAATGTGTGACTTTTCTCCGGTTCATCATAGTATTGGATATCGTTGCCGCATCAATATTAGGCCATGCACATTATATTGATTTTATTACATTCCATATCTGCAATCCCTGCTTCTCCGCATACCGCAGTGTATACGCTGTACCACCGGTGGCTCTTGTACAGTAACCGATACAGTAGGCTGAGCCGTCCACCAGATGCCGGTCACGGGCCAGAAAGGCCTCACGGCTGGGGGCGTCGCAGCAGTAGACCACCTTATCGACCCGGGATTCAATCCGCGCAGCGCGGGCCTGCTGGGCCGCTGTCCAGCGGCTTTGGTAGCCGCGGAACGGCAGCACCAGGATCACCCGGATTTGCGGATACTGCCGTCGCAGATCCAGCAGTTTTTCCGCGACCAAAGTATCAAACCCCAGCGCACCGCCTACCCCGAAATAGCGGACACCCTGCTCCAGCAGAGGAATCAGATGTTCCTGCACCCGCTTCCAGATGGCTTCCTCCTCCCCGGCAGGCAGATGACGGTGGCCGGTGAAACAGCAAGTTTGTGTGCGTTTGTCCATGAAAATCCTCCTCAATTACATTATGTATTACATATTTGTAGTATATAAATAATACACCAATGTGCGCCATAATAACTACAACAAAATGCTCGGGAGGTACACGATGGCGCAGGAGGATAAATTTATTGTGCCGCAGCGCAAACCCGCGGTAGGAAAGTCCACGGTGGTATCGGTGCGGCTGCCCGACACCATGCTGGCGAAGCTGGAGGACGTAGCGTCCAAAACGGGCCGTTCCCGCAATGAGCTTGTGCAGATGTGCATCGACTATGCGCTGGCCCGGCTGGAGATTACCGAAGAATAAAAAACAGGCAGGTATCCTCATTTTGAGGATACCTGCCATTTTCTTTTTATTGGGATGTATTCGTTGAGAAGGGTGAACTTTCCTGTGGGCAGCACGACTCCGTTCAAACGAATTGCCGCAGCCGCTGGTCCATCGGGACTTCCGCCTGCAGCTTGTGAAGAGTCGCCAGCGTAATGGGACGCTGACCATTCGTTTGCTTTTTCCCGCAGTGCTCCCAGGCCAGTTTGCCGGGCCCGTTGTATTCCTCGGTAAAGGTTCCGTCGGGGTGGATCTTCAGCACAAGCAGCCAATTCGGTTTGCTGGACAGCGCCACCCGGTCAATCTGGGTGGCCTTGATCTGCACAAGGCGTCCGTCGGGGGCTTTGGCGTCGTGGGTTTTGGCGGAGGCTTCGAAGAGTTCCAGCCCATACCAGCCGGCGGCCAGGGCTTCCCCGATGCTGCCGATCATGTGGCCGTCCGGCGTGTAGTGCCTGCCGGGGAAAAGCTGCTCCAGTTCCCGGGAGATGGCATACAGTGCCTTGATCTTTTCGGCCACCGATGTCTGCAAGTCAACAGGGTTCATCTCGAATCATCCTTTCGTAAGAACTTTTGGATAAACTTTCTGCGTGGATGATTTTACCCCAGCAAGTCCTGATCCTCGGGATGAGTCTCAAACCAGTGTATGGCATAAGAACAGGTGGCCCTGGCCTTACGGCCATCCTGGCGTAGAGTATCGGCCACTGCGCGCAGAAGCTGTCCGGCAACCCCCTGTCCCCGCAGAGAACCGTCCACAAAGGTATGGTTGATGATAGCAATGCCCTCCTGTTCCGGGAAGGTTACTTCTGCCAGCAGTTTCCCCGTTTCATCCGTGGCAAAAATCCGGCCCGGTTCTTTGCAAAACTCCATAACAAACACCTCCAACTTCAGTGTAACAAAAAAGTCGGACAAGAGCAACAGCCATGTTCCTGCCGCCTCGGCAGGAACATGGCTGTTGCAGATTCGTTTATAGCCCCATCACCTTTCCCAGCTTTTCCTGTGCCTCTCGCTTGGTTTTATCAAAGGCGTGGGCATAGATATCCAGTGTGGTACTGGGCTGGGAGTGACCAAGCAGTCCTGCGACGGTGCGGACATCCACGCCCTGGGCAATGAGCAGGCTGGCGTTGGTATGGCGCAGGCTGTGGACAGATAAGTTTTGAGGCAACCCATTTTCCTTGAGGATTTTCTTGAAACGGAAGGTAAAGGTCGTGGGTACCATTGGATCGCCGCTCGGCTGCCGGAAGAGGTAATCTTCCTCCGTCAGGGTCTGCCCTTCTGCCTGTTCCATTTGCCATGCACATTCCTGCTTCCACGCTTTCAACAGCTTGCACATCTCTTTACTGATGTACACCCTCCGGTTGCCGCTTGTGGTTTTCGGCTCCTTGGTAAAGATCTTTTGTCCGCTGAGTTTGACCACCGTCCGCTGCACATGGATGGTCCGGTGCCTCCAGTCAATGTCAGACCAGCGTAATCCGCAGGCTTCGCCGCGGCGCATCCCTGTGGCCAGTACCAGTTTGAAGTACACTTCATATTTCATGCTTTGTGTTTCCAGAGCGGCGATCAGCTTTTGCACCGTTTCCTCGTCGGCCACCGGGAGCTCTTTGCGCACGCCTTTGGGTTTGTACACCCGCCAGGCTGGGTTATGGGTCAGGTAGCCTTCATCCACGGCACCAGACAAGATGCTGCACAGTGTGTTGTGCAGTCCCTCTACGGACCGTTCCGATAGCGGCTGTCCATCCGTCAGTTTAGGCTCTGAGCGCATGGCTTCGTAGAAGGCACGGATGGTTTCCTTGCGCAGATCGGTCAGTTTGTAATGTCCCAGTGCTGGCAGGATGCGCCGGATATCCTGTTGGTCACGGGAATAGGTACTGGCTGCCAGCTTGCCTGGGGCGATATCCCGCAGCCAATGTTCGGTATACGCTGCCAGTGTCATGGCATGGTTCACGGGTTGTGGGTCATGCCGTACTTCCCGCTCGAACAGAACAGCCTGTTCGTTCAGCCATTTTTTGCACTGGCCGGGCGTGAGCTCTTTCGGTGGGTGTACCGTTTTCTGTGCGGCTTTCAGCCGGTTCCCTTCGTAATCGTATCCGCGGGATACTACAATGAGATAACTGTTTTGTCCTCGTTTTCGGATGCTTGCCATTTTGACCACTCCTTTGTGTGTATTGACACAAAGGATACCAACCTCTGCGATACAAAGCTATCACCAAACCCAACGAAGAACGGCCACGATACTTGTGCAAACCGGGCAAAACACCAAAAGTTTGCAAACATAACTAATAGTGAGGATTCTCCCAAAAGGGAAAATCCTCACTGTGGGTGTGCCGGACAAACAAAAGCATTGGCGTTTGTTCATCCAAGGTGGCACAGTATTCTTTCTCTGCTGACGCCCCGTTCCAGCAGAGAGGTGGCAGAGAGATGCTATCCGGTATCACAGTCTGTTTACAACAGCAGGGTTATGTCCGTAGTGGTACAGCCGCAAACAATATAGAAGGATGAAAAGCACCCAGTAGAATATACTCCATCCCAAGAAGTTCATGTTGACAGCAACAATTGGTGGCACGAAGCTGTGCAAAATCCCGACCAGCAGATACATAATCACAGAATACGCAACCAGCAGCGCGATAAATACAAGTAGGTGCTTTCTCATGGGAAATGCGATTTGCCGTATCACATATTTCCATAGGACATAGGTGGACAGTGTACCAATTACCAGACTGAAGAGGTAGTTGGTATCCATTGGTGCCAGCAATTGCTGATCCACAAAATACAACAGCAGATACCCGACCGCATTGTACAGGAAAAACCAGATGAGGAGGAAGAAAAGATTCCGGAAGTTTGGCGTGGCGCACTGCTTCTTCATTTCCGCCGCGAAGGAAGCTGCTTCCTCCGGAACAGTAAAGAGTTCTTTTCCCTCTTTATTTGCCTGAATTGCCATGTCAATGAGGTCGCTCTTGATTGCCTCTGCGCCAGAAATATCCCAGCTCACCACCTGCAGATAGTGTACCATGTCCCGTATTTGCTTTTGGCTTGTTTCCGAGACCATGGCAAGACGCATTTTGTTGGCTTTGCGGAGTGTAAGGTAGCTATTCATAGGGCGCTCCTTTCTGAAAAACGGAGGAAACAAGGTCACAAACCTGTTGCCAGTTTTCCCAATATTCTGAGAGTGTTTCACGTCCATGTTCTGTGATCGTATAATACTTTCGGCTCGGACCATTGGGCGAGGCTCGCCGTTCGATGGTCACATCCTTGTGCTGCTCCAGGCGAAACAGTAGCGGATAGAGAGTGCTTTCAGTCAGGTCAGAATAGGAGGATTTTTGCAGCTCTGTCAGGATCGCATATCCGTAGGTTGGTTCTTCGGAGATGATTTTCAGGACACATAATTCCAACACGCCTTTCATAAATTGCGTCTGGCTTCCCATGGTACCTCCTTTCTTATATTGGGTTACAGAGAATAGCAACTTTTGACTTCCCCAGGGTAAGTTTTCTTTACTACATCGTATCACATAGTAGTGTCCTAGTCAAGTATGAGTTTGTTTTGAGAAAGTACCAGACGTTGATAATTTCGCCTTTATTCAAAATCCTCACTGTGGGTGTGCCGGACAAACAAAAAACCCGGGCACATTGCCCGGGGAATGTTAGTCCTGCAAAGTGTCGTAGTATTCTTCCTCTGCCGGTGCCAGCAGAGAATCAAACAACCCGGCAGCCTCCTCTTTGCAGATATCCTGCGGATGGCAGTAGGTTCGTTCCAGAAAGGCGGTATCTGCGTGTCCCAGCAGGTCGGCTGCCACCTGCTTGCTGGTTCCGTGTTCCAGCAGATAGGTGGCGAAGAAATGCCGCATGGTATGCAGGTGGTATTCCTCGGGAAAACCGTTCTGGTCATACAGCCGCCGCAGATGGTGACTGAAAGTATTGGGGTGTACCGGCTTGCCATTTCGCTGGAAAATCAGCCCGTTCCAGTCGGCTCCGTTGTTTTCCAGGGCCTGCTCAGTGAACAGCTCTCCCAGATCGTCGAAGACGATCTGCGGCATGACCACGATGCGGGTACGGTGGTTCTTGGTGTCACTTTCCAGCACGCCCTGCCCTACCACAGTGCTGCGGGAATGCTGGATCTTTACCTGATTCCCGCCGTGCAGATCACACCACCGAAGGGCACACAGCTCACCGCGGCGCAGACCGGTGGAGAGGGCCATCAGATAGAATACACGATAGAGCAGCGGCTCCTGCAGAAGGCACTGCAGGAGCTTTCGCATCTCCCATTGTTGGGGAATGCGCTGCTGAGGCTTTTCCACCCGTACTTTTTCAACCCGATGGGCAGGATTATAGAGCAGGATGTCATTTTTCGCTGCGTCCTGCAGCACAGCGGAAACGGCATCCAGATATTTATGTACGGTGTTTTCGCTCAGAGGCTTGCCGCCCCGCCCGGGCCGCTTGCGCAGTTCTTCTGCAAATTCCTCCAGGACCATGGGCCGGATCTTGCAGAGCGGCAAACCGCCAATGAAAGGGTATGCCACCTCCAGCATTTTTCGGTAACCGGCCAGCGTACTGCCTTTGTATCGCTTGGCTGCCCTGTCCAGCCAATGCTCTGCGTAGGCCTCGAACTTGGTGTTTTCACTTTCGTCGATGCCGGTGCGGAATCGTTTTTCCAGGCGCTCAGCCTCCGCATAGACATACTGCCTGATACTGCGCTTGGGAATCTCCTTGGGGACATCCATGGTGCGCGCCTGCATCCGTTTTTTCCCCGTTGTGGTGTAGCCATTACAAACTGTAATTTTATACTTTCTTTCTCCGCGTTGTTGAATATAGGCCATGTTTGTTCCTCCTTCCTTAAGATGCCTGTGACGTCAGTGACGGTGATGACGGTTGTGACGAAACATCCGGTATTTCAAATCCTGTGTCAGAAGCGTCACAACCGTCATTCTCGTCATGCGGACGGCAGCAAAGCTGCAGAAGGCGCTGCTTGCTGGTACGCCGGGTACTCACCAAAATACCATACCTTGCCAGTTCCTCTTCATGGCTCTGCAGGTACCGGGACAGCTGAGCCGGCCCCCATAAGTTTCCCTCGTCGCCCAGCTGGGCTGTCAATTCGGTGGCAGTACCGGAAAACGGCTTGTCGGCCAACAAACGCTGCAGGGCGGACAGGAGCTGAAGCATCTGCAGCTGCTCCGGTGAGCAGCCTCGGCTCCAGCGGCAGTCGGAAAAGTCCAGCGTCAGTTCCATATCTTCGATATCCCGTCCGGTGGCTGACATCGTAGCCGTCCCTTCCCGGCGTTTTTGGCGGTCGAGAACGATGGATCCGTCGGCGGCACCGTTCAGCCCGTTCGTTCCCGACATCTGCTTGAAAGGATCCTCATCCTTCTGTTTGCGCAGATGGTGTACAACCACCATACAGATATCGTTCCGGTCTGCCACCGCTTTCAAAGCCGAGGCATCCCGGTAGTCGATGCTGTAGGAGGGGGTGGCACTGGTTGCCTCCCGGATTTTTTGCAGCGTGTCAATGACGACCAGCTTGACGGCCGGGTGTTCAGCCAGCATCTGATCCAGTTGCTGCTCCAGTCCGTGACCAATCAAATGCGCATGGGTGCAAAGATACAGACCGGCGGGAGCCTCCTCGGTCAGCCGCAATGAGCGGATATGCAGCCGCCGAGGACCGTCCTCCAAAGAGATGTAAAGAACTTCGTTCCGCTTGGTCTCGAACCCCAGAAAGGGCTCTCCACGGCATACAGCCAGGCAAAGCTGCAGTGCCAGCCAGCTTTTTCCCACTTTTGGCGAACCACCCAGGAAATACAACCCTGGTGCCAGCAGATCTTCCACCACCCAAGGGATGGGTTCGATAGGCTGTTTGTAGAGTTCCTGAAGCGTATAGGTGTTGAGTTCATCTAACATAGGACATTTCCTTTCTTGAAAAATAAAAAAAGCACCCGGTGCCCTCGACATTTCTGTCAAAGGCACCGGGTGCTTTGTATGTGTGATAGATTGAAAAAAGGGTACACTTTCCCCTTGAATCTTTTCAAAAGTCAAAAAATACGCGCCAATATGCGCTTTTATAAAAACCACTTGCACAGGCAAGTTCTATATTAATAAAAGAAAAGCATCAGTCCTGTTTGCCGCTCGCCCCCGGACTGGAGGAACACAATCGGCAGGGCGCCACCGCCCGTTCACCTGCAGTCGTTGGAGGTCTAAGGATTTCAACCTGAAACGTGCAGCCCCATCTGACGTGTGGGGAAACCTGCGTATCATTGTCACCACTCGAAAGGTCCTGGCGGAGAAATCCCGGTGGCTGATGGGATTTCCCTTGGATTGTTGTGGATTCGCTCCGGCCGTATCGGCCATCCTGGCGCCAACATCTCTCGCTCACTTTCCGTGGAACGTACCGATTGTGCTGAATATTCAATTTTCAAGGTACTGGAGTACTTTTTACTATACACGGCAAATATGAAATTTTCTTTGTTGACTGTTTCTTGTTTTTTCAAGCGGAGGCTGCTGGGCTGCGGCAGCACAACGGGGTTTGGGGTGAGCCCCCAAATTTGCGTTTGGATATCCAAACGCTATGCTAGCAAAACCATCTGCCAGCAGGTGGGGGGGCTTTTGGGCCCCTCTTTCGTCCCAGTCGGTGGTAAAACCGGCTGGGAGAGTGAATCATGCTATGATTCACTCTCTGCCGACATTTCTTGCTTACTCAGAAAAAGTGAATCATGCTATGATTCACTTTTTCCGAAAAGAGGTGCTCCCTTATGAATCTTAATAAGATTCATACATGGCTGTTTTAAGAAAAAGTGAATCTTATTAAGATTCACTGCTCCTTTTTTCGAAAATCATGGAAAAGAAGGGCGTAAAACTGCTACAATACAAACAAAAAGCCGCCGGTAAGCGGCGGCGGAAAGGACACCAGGATGCCAACGATTTTGATTGACGCAGACGGCTGCCCGGTGGTGGACCTGACAGTGCGAGTCGGCCAGGCTCATGGCGTGCCAGTGAAAATCCTCTGTGACACGGCCCATCGCATCGAGCGGGAGGGTGCTGAGACGCTGGTCTTTGACAAGGGCGCTGACAGCGTGGACTTTGCCCTGGTCAACCGTGTGCAGCCGGGAGATATTGTCATCACCCAGGACTATGGGCTTGCCAGTATGTGCCTGGCCCGGCGGGCCAGAGTGCTCAACCAAAACGGGCTGGAGTACACGGCCCAGAACATTGACGGTCTGCTGGCCCGTCGGCATGAAAACAAAAAGCTCCTCCGTGCCGGCAAGCACCCGAAAGGGCCAGCCAAACGCACGAAGGAGCCAGCCAAACGCACGAAGGAGCAGGACGAGGTATTTGTAGAAAAACTCGATAAGATTATTAGAGAGGATAAAAAACGAAACAGTTAGACATAAAGTACATTATTATAAATAGACAGTTTGTTTTTTTGTGCAATATATGATATAATTTCAAAAAATATCGACATGAAAAATGATATAACCTTAAGGAGATAATTATGACAATTACACCTACATATATTGCAATAGGCCGTATGTTTGAACAAAATTTCCTTTTTGAAGTCCCCAAATATCAAAGATATTATGCGTGGGAACCTGAACAAGTCAACGATTTTATAAAGGACCTTGATGGAATTCTAGCGGATTCTGAGAAGGACCACTTTTTTGGTGGAATTGTTTGTGTTTCAAAAAAGGTTGATGGGTCCACCCGCCAACAGAAAGAGCTGATCGACGGCCAACAGCGTCTTACCACTTCAATTCTGCTCATTATTAACCTAATCAGAAAGTACGAAGAGTTATTAAATGTTGATACACTGTCAGAAGATGATAAGAAAATTGTAAAGTCTCGCATAGATAAGCTGAATGAAAAGTATATTAATTACAACGACGAAATCAATCGTAAGCCCATAATTGTACATAAGCTTGTATTGTCGCTTGCGGATAAGGATTTCTTTGAAGGCATCCTCAACGGTAGGCCAATAGAACCTGAAAGAGATTCTCATGAAAAAATTAAGAAGGCAAATCAGCTGCTAGAAAAGTTTGTAAGAGACAAACTGAATCAATGCACTGAGGATACTGAAAAAATAGATGTGCTCGCTAAGATTGAGCACGCGCTGCAAGCCAACTGTACTGTAATATTTATGGACTGTGATTCCAGGGATTCAGCCTACAAACTTTTCCAAGTTTTAAATGATCGAGGTGCAGGTTTAAACGAAGGAGACCTTTTAAAATCGAAAACATTGGAAGCTCTAGAGAAATTCCCTGAAGAGCAAGAACAAGCGCAAAAATGTTGGGATGAGATATTGGAAGAGGATCCCTCAAAGGTCGAAAACTTTCTGCGAACGTATTATGCTTCTTGCTATGGTAAGCGCGCTGGGAGAGCATCGCTGTATGATGACTTTTTAAAGGTATTTTTTCCAGGGCCGTTTAATGGAAATCTGCCTAAAACAAAACAGGAAGCCAACGATTTACTGATAGAAGTACAGAATATTCTCGCTGAAATTCGAATTTATAGAAAGATTACCGCGGGAGAATGGCCGTATCCTGAAGAGCAACCCGTTACGGGATGGGATAGGAATCGACTTCAGGTTTTGGTGACATTCCTATCGTATGACATCACATTGCCTCTTTTACTGGCAGCCACAAAGTTAAAACAGAAAAAATACGCCGACCTAGTTCATATGCTTGAAAAGTTTATGTTTAGGTATAAAACGATTTGTAACAATCCACATCAAGTATTGAGTGAACTGTATAACAAAGAAGCCAAAGAAATTCGGCGTGACCCCGACAACTATTCACTGTCGAGTTTATCAAAAGCGCTTCAAAAATTGCTTGAAGAAAAGGCAAATGATGAAAAGTTTAAAGTGGGACTTAAAAATCTTGCATATCAACCATCAGGAGGAAATAAATCTTTACGGTATTTCTTCAGTACTTTGTGCGATTATTACAGGTGGCATAAAGAAGGAGAGCATGGGAATCCATGTGCAAATAAGGAACATATAATCAACTATGATAATGTGACGATTGAGCACATTGACTCTCAACATGCGCAAGATGGAAACACTCTCCCGAAAGAAAGTTTAAACAAATTGAAGAATCTTACAATCCTTTCGAGAGATGATAATGGCAATAGAGTGGGTAACAAACCGTTTGCAGAAAAGAAAGAAACATATGCTAAGTCCTGCTATAAGATCAATGGAGATTTAGCAAAGTATGATGCGTGGCAGCCGGATGAAGCCACCGAATGGGAAAACTATCTGGTCGATTTTGGTTGCAAAATTTTTGTTGTTAAATGATAGAGAGAATCGCCGCAAAGAAAAGTCTTTGCGGCGATTCTCTATTTAGTATTTTGATTTATTAGAGGTATTCGCTTGGATCAAAGTCCTCGTCATTGTTTTCGTAGTCGGTGCGCAGAATCGCAATACCGGCGTCAGCATATTCATTCATGCGCTTTATCAGATCGCTGCCATTATTGATTTCCGGGCAAAGGTGAGCAACCAATCCTTTGGCAACTGCAAAATTATCTTTGTCCACATTTCCAACCAAGCAGATATCCAAGTTTTTCGTCGCAGGATCGGGTTTAGCACCAGCTTGTAGTGCAACCATGATTGCAAACGTGTACAATTGATATTTTGTGGAAAAAATGTGCTTCTCATCTACCAAGAGATCATAAAAGCGACGATTTTCAGTGGTTGTGCGAATGTGAGTAGAGGGATTCATTGAAAAGAACTCTTGTGCTGCCATTTTCAATATACCTCCTTGCTTGCAATCACCGTCTTGGGCCAGGTCTGATCACTGTGGTTTTCCAACTTATAAACGGTCTTAACATACGGCTTCAGCTCGTTTTGATACTTCTCAGTCAGATCACCGGTGGAGACCATAAAAATTACCTGCTTGCCCATATGCGGCAAGAAACGAGTAATTGCAGCACGATGCTCATCCGAAAACAGGCCAAGGGGGTTATCAATGATAACCGGTGCGGCAAAATTGGAGGAGCGATTCAATCCCGCAATATAAGAAAGGCTGATCACCTTAGACTGACCAGTCGAAGGATTCAGCGTGCGGCCAGGCTCGATCTGATAGGTTTCACCATTCGTAAGTTCAAGCAAAAGGCTGTAGTCTTTGGAAATTTTGATGCCTTTATACTTTTGGGGTGCGTTCGTGATTTGCAAGAAAACTTCGGTGGCATATTTCTCCACAGAAGCACGTTTTTCTTCCAGAAGACGATTGCGATACTCACTGAAGATCTTTTCCAACGCAATCGTGTTTTCCAATTTCTTCTGGCACAGAGCACCCTCTTTATCCAACTGGCTAAGCTCGGCAAGCTTCTCTTCTAGCCGGGCAAGTTTTTCTCGGTCTTGCGACAATAGAACTTCTGTCCGTGTGCGACGATTTTCGGTTTCCTTCTTTTTCGCCTCGGTACTGGCAATGTTCTGGATGATACGTTCGCCAGCTTCCTCACTAAAAGAACCGATATCTTTACGCAAATGCTCAAACTCTTCCTTTTTTGAGGAGCGTTCCTTCTCTTTTTTCCAAACTTCCTCACTCAGAGAAATGTAAGCGGCACGTGTCTGGAATCCGTGGGGTTGATATTGGGCACAAGCATTGAAAAGAGCGTGGCGCTCCTTTTCAACAAGAATGGCATCGTCTGTGACTAAGTGCTCCCGAATGAATGCCTGGATCTTTTCTTTGTGGGAATCCGTCATTGGCTCACCGCATACACAAACAGGCTGTTCCATAAGGCGAACCAGATACTCTTTCACCGGTTCGGTGATATGGTATTCCGTAGGTTCAGTAGATGTATCCTGCTGCATTTTAGCAAAAATGGAAGCAGCCAACATGAGGGTGGCATTCTTTTGGAAGCATTCAGACTGTTCCTGACGAATACGTTTCAAGTCGTCGGTAAGCTGCTTGATTTGCTCAGACAATTTCTGCTTTTGGGTAACCTTTTCGGAAATCTCCTTGAAATCCTTCAGCTTATCTTCGTCCTTTTGTATCTGCTCGTTGGCGGCGTTAATCTCCTGTTCATATTGGCGCAACAAGGCTTCCTGCTCAGCAACTTTCTGGTCCGCTTCTATTTTCTGCTGCAGAATATCTTGATACTTGTTTTGATTTTGAATCCAAGTATCCCGGCTTTTTTCAAATTCCTTTTTCAGCAGGCCGAGATCTTCTACGGCGTTATAAACTTCCTTAATACCAAGGACACGGGCAATGGCGTCTTTATACTGGCTTCCGCTGGCCGTACTATAATCGTTGATTTTTTCGCCGTCAAAGAAGAAATACTGTGAGGCATCCTGATGTACAAGAGAATTGATGAAATCCGCTTTCTCATCCTCTTCGCTGCTCACCGGAACATTGTTCTTGATTAGTTCCAACGTGCATTTGAAGTCTTTGCTGCTTGGGGTGGCCTCCAGTTTCCCGCGCAGGTCAATGAAGCGAGAAATTTCAATCTTGTCAGATCCATTCTCTACAAACAGAGAAACTTCAGCATGATAGCACTTCTCCGATTGGGCATTTACATTGATCAGATCTTTAAGATCGTCGCTGTCTTTGGGACCGTACAGGCAGAACAAAATTGCGGAAAAGAAGCAGGATTTTCCCACGTCATTGTCGGCGTAAAGGATGCTGATGTTTCGTTCACCATCAATGGGAAAATCGAAGTTGCATTCCCCATAATAAGCGCGGTAGTTGTTTATGCGGAGAGAATTGAAAATCATTGGTCCGAATCCTCCTCTCCGCTCATATTAGCGATGATCTGTTTAATGGGGCCGCGAGTATGACGGCTTTTCTGGTATACATGGTCCTTCTCCACCTGGAGAATATTCTCTACGATAGAGGCATCAATATGGTATTCTTCTGCGACTTGGACAAGCAATGGATCCATCGTTTTGCCGACCTCCTTAAAAATCATACGGATTCAACTTCCGCTGAGATAAAAACTGATCGAGTTTCTGACGCTCTTGGATGCCATTGATGGCATCGTCTACCATTAAGTTGATTCGCCGATATTGCGCGTCAATCATAGACAGAGCCATGCGACGTTCCTCATCGCTGGTACTAGCCGGAAGAACCGGATAGACCAGATAGTCATAAATCCAGGCAGTTGTCTTGCCCGGCGCAATACGAAGGACACGGCCTCTGCGTTGAATAAACTGACGTTCTGAGGTTGACGAACTGATAAAAACTGCAACATCGCAAGCAGGGATATCGATGCCTTCATCGAGACAGCCAACAGCCAACAGAATTTTACGGATTCCCTGTCGGAATTCCTTCAGAATTGTGGGGCGTTCTTTTTGCGCGTCCAGTTCTCCGGTGTATTTGAAATAGTATTTGCCCATCCGGTCCAGTTCTTTTCCCAGTTCGTCCAAATGGTTCAGATCATCGCCATAAATCAGAACCCGGGCGGAAGGGGGAATCTCGTCAAAGATCGTCTGCAGCGTTTGAACTTTTTGATCGTTCTTCTTGAGCAGTTTGGCACGATCACGGTAGCGGCCTTCGATACGCTGCTGTAACCGCAGGCGATCTTTCTCATCATCTTCCTGTTCCAGTGCGTGCTGAAGCTGTACGATTTCCTTTGAGAACGCTTTATACGACTCCCAGTCCTCTTCCGGCATTGCACAGGGAAGAACCCTATATTGGTATTCCACCAGGTAGTGTTCACGCTGGGCATCCTTGATCGAGAATTCGAAGGTGTTCTGGTGATAGAAATTCAGAATCTTTTCAGATCCAATTTCATCAAAGTTCCGGCGAGGCGTTGCACTAAGGCCAATGCGGTAAGCTGGATTCAGTTCCATGAGGCACTGAGATTTTGGAGCACCCATATTGTGAACTTCATCGCAGATCATAGCAAATTGTTCCGGCTTTGCCTGTCGCCACTTTGCCATGTAGAAATCACCCTGGGCAGAGTCATAGGTGGAAATGACCACCACTTGTTCTGGGAAACGCGCCTGGGTGAGGGATTTCAGCAACTCTTTGTGGCCACGATAAGGGGACCCACACTTGATAATGGTGATATCAGGATAAAACAGGTGGACATCCGCTTCCCATTGTTCTACGAGTTCTAGGCTGGGAACACAGATAAGAAGAAGTTTCCAGGTGTCGATCTGGCTGATTGCGTACATTGCCGCCTTGGTTTTGCCAGAACCGGTTGCCATCATGAAAAGGCAGGAAAAGTCTTTCTGCAGAAAAGCGTTTTTGGCATCCTCTTGGCAGGAACGCGGCTTGAAGTTGGGATGAATCCCGGCGGATACGCGATAAACGTAATCGACAGGATGTTCCGGTGCATTTTGAATCAACTTCAGGCGAGAGGCCTTGGGGAAATCGAATGTTACAATATTTCCGGCTGTCCCGTCCCACAATCTTTCAAAGCGCTGGATTTTCTGCTCTACCCTGGACTGCAATACCGGAATCCAATTTTGCGAAACCTCAAAGGACTCCTCGTTATTAATCCATCCGCCAAGCGTTTCATTTACAGACCCTAAGAAAGAGATTGCGTTTCCGTCTGCGTCTTTGAAAATACCGAATTTTTCGTGGAACAAGTGATAGGTGCCGGGATCATTGGGGTCTTTCCGAAGGCACACTTTAATGTCCAAGCGGTTGTTTTTGATGAGCCAACAGAGATTCTTGATGTTGGCAATATTAAGATCGATAAGATTCTGAGTGACAGGGTCGATTTTATCCTCCAACAGCTGACGGATATCATAGCCGAGGGCGATCTGGCGCTCATCTTCCGGGCTCAGATTCACACTGCATACAATGCGCATCCGTCCGCCGTTTTGAATAAAGGGATACAAACCGTTGGTGATGTAGCACAAGATGGAAGAGTTGAAATATCCGACAGCGCGGCAGTATTCAATGCTCTCCTCCATGCAGGGAACATAGAATTCTTTGATCAGATCGTTTTCCCCGCTCCAGTAAGTGTCTTGGAATGACACTGTGCGCAGGCTCATGCCATCATCCCCCTTTCGGAAAAATATATTAGGAAAGTTCTTTCAGGAACGCCTCCACCTGATCGATGGTGTTTTCTGCGGACAGCGAAATGCGCAAAACTCTGGACACAGCGTCCCCCTTACCGATAGCCTGCAATACATGGGAAGGCATACCCGCCGTGCAGGCAGAACCAGTAGAGATTGCGAACTTTGCGCTAACACGCTTCACAAAGCGCTCGTTGTCAAAGTCGTCCTGATTAACCACCAAACTGATGACACCTGGCAGGTGATGTTCCGGATCACCTAAAAGTTCCAGATGCTCGTTGAATGCAATGATCTTCTTGGCGGCCTGCTCCAGTTTCTGAATATAGGCTGTCTGCTGTTGCTCGTTCGCAATGGCCAGCTCGGCGGCTTTCCCGAAGCCAACAATGTTGTGAACAGCCAATGTGCCGGCACGCAGGCCGTGTTCCTGTTCGCCCCCATGCATGAAAGCACTCATCGGAGGAAGGCCATAATCATCTCCCCGAATATAGGCAGCACCCACGCCCTTGGGCCCGTGGAACTTGTGAGCGGAGAGAGAAAGAAAATCCACTCTGGTTTGTTCAACATCGATGGGCAGTTTTCCAGCTATTTGGGTGGCATCAGCGTGGAGTAACACCTGATGCTTATGTGCAACAGCCGCTAATGCGTCCATATCGTTGAGAGAGCCGATTTCGTTATTTGCCCAGATAAAGGATGCTAGGGTGGTTGTGGGGCGTATGGCTTTTTCAAAGGAATCGGGCGTCACCTGGCCATACTCGTTTACATCCAGGAAGGTGACCTCATAGCCGCGGTCCACTTTGGGAACTTTGCCAAACAGCGAAAAGGTGGCATCCTGATTGGAGTAAATATCGCCGTTCAAAAAGCGGCAAGTATTTAATGTGGCATGATGCTCAACCTTCGATGTGATAATATGGTTGCCCTTTTTTTCGTAGTATTTTTTGTAGTCCGCCACACCTTTTATAATCATATTGGTGCTCTCGGTGGACCCGCAGGTAAAAATGATTTCTTCCGGTTTGGCGTGAATTAACTTGGCAACCCAGCTCCGGCTATTTTCCACAGCATCGGCAGCATGGGCGGCAAGGGGATAATACTTGCTGGAAGGGTTCCCGTATTCCTCTTGCAAGTAAGGGCGCATCGCCTCAAACACTTCCTGCGCGATGGGGGACGTGGCACTATTGTCTAAATAAATCATACGGTATCACCAATCCCAAATGTTTCCAGCACATATTTGTCCAGATCACCGGCGTGTTTATAGCGGGATTCCAAAAGGATGGCTCCGCGATCTATGTGCGCTTTCATATACTTGGGAAAGTATTCCTCATTGCTTAAATGGCGTCCTTCTGCCTGTTCAATCAGGACTTTGAAGTAATCGTCATATTCGCCGGTAATCGTTTGTCGATTGAGTTCAAGGCCATCTGTATCGCTGTCGAACGAAGTGATTTTTCCTTGCTCTTTTAAAGACCAGGCAATCGCGTGCTTGACCAGCGTATACGGCTTTAAGGCAGTGCTTTTCCCAATCTCTTCAAAAATTTCCTGCGTTTTTTTGGAAGTCTTTAGCTTGAAAATCATGCCTTTGCCTCCTTGAAATAACCTGGTTGTACGGAGGTGCAACCCTGTTCTACGTTGTACTCAAGCAGATACTCGTGCGCAATATGCGGTTGGATGATGGCACGATACGAACCCACCACTTCTTCGTCGGTAGAAAGGATGATAACCTGACCGCTGATGTTGGGGAAAAACAAGGCGGAAATTTGTTCGCGATGTTCCGTATCGATACGGGCAAAAGGAGTATCGATGATGAAGGGAACCGCCTGGTTGGAGGTCTTGATGATTGCCCAATACAGGGAAAGAATAAAAACCTGCTTTTCGCCTTTGGATAGCTGATTGAGCTCCACGCGATTGTACAGGGGAAGCTCTATATCGTCCTGGAAGGAAATTTGATCGGTGACGATTTTCCCTGAAAAATACCGGCGCAGTTCGTCGATAGAATCGTTTGTTAAAAGGTGGGCAGCCTCTTTGAGTCCCGCACTTCCCAATCGCTTTTCCAATGCATCCAGCCCAATGTTGTTGGCGAGCAGCAGCAATTCATGCGTTGTATAGGTCTGCTTCTTATAAAGGTTGACATTGAAATTGTCATCCAACTCAATAAGCTGCACAAAGTTTTCCTTGCGGATGATCTTGTTAAACATCTCAAGTGCAAGAGACTCAATCTGGTGGAATTTCTCCTGCGTCACATCGGAAATCATACGCTGCATGACTTGGCTGATGCGGGCGGTAAATTCATGCGCCGTACGATCCTTCGCCTTGGCGAACAGCGCTTTGCGCAAGCGTTCCACCAAAGCTTTCTGGTCGGTGATGGTGGCTTCCAGTTCCGCAATTTGGTTTTCCACGCTTTCCAGACTATCCTCGTAGGCTGCAATGCGCTCCGTGAGAAAGCGAACTCTTTCAAAGTAGGCCGCAGCATCAACAGAAGGCAAAGCCTCGCGAATCTTTTTGCTAATCTCATCGTATTTTTGAGAAGCCTTTTTCTTCTCCGCGATGGCTTTAATCAATTGAGGCGCGTCTACTTCAGCAAAATGCTGTGTTCTTACAATATCGCTGATAACCTGGCTTTCCTGTTCCTGCGACAGATCGTGGATAGAGGTGAAGCTTTCCAGCGGAAAGGAGGGCAAAGCTTTCTTCGCAATTCCGTTGGAAATCGCCTGCGCCAATGCAGGAACTTGCGCTGTGTCGCAATTGGGCTGCTGTTCCAAGACATCCTGAATGGTTTGCGCATCCAGCAGATCACAAATGGTGTGATACTGGCGAACGGCCCGTTCATCTTTGAGTTGCTTATAGGCGACAGCGGCTAGATCTTTGGTGATGTAAAGGGGCATCATGGATTCTACAAATTCCCGAATCCGTTTTGCCTTATCGCCTTTCACACGTTCCTGTGTTGCACGCTGTGTTTCCAGCCGTTCTTGCTCTTGGGCGGTCAGACCACCAGAACGAGAAAATTGGTGATCAAGAGATTCTTTTTCCTCCTGGGCAGAAACCAATTGGGCCGTCAGCTGCTGCTTTTGGGACTCCAAGGCGCTGTTTCTGGTCGTATAAGCAGAAAGGTTGGCTTCTTCATGTTCCACCAGTTTGGCAACCTGGTCGTAATCTTCGTTTCCTTCCTCATCTCCGATATAAGAATCGCAGAATTTCTGTATTATATTGAAGGTATCGTAACCACTTAATGTCAGGACTGCATTCTTAATATAGTTGCTGTAATTGCCTGTTGCAAAAAAGTCCCCGATTTCTTCGCCGTCGAAGAAGAAAAAGTCAAACAGGTTGGGAGGAATGACAGAGAACAAATAGTTCTGAAAGAAATCCAGGTTCTTGTTGGCAAGGAGCTGCTGGTCTTTATACACGGAATAGGTTTCGTGAAGGCGTTTTTCGATAAAAGACCATTCACGACGAATGGTATACAGTGTATGGACGCGATCCGTAGGAAGGTCGATTTCTACTTCGACATAGGACTTGACATTGTTGGACAAGAACGCATCATGGTTGATCAGCTCTTTGATTCGTGCGGTATAGCGGTTGTTTTTATCCTGAAAGCGGAAGCATTGGGGACCATATAAAGCCAATTTGATGGCAGTGAAAAAGGAGGTCTTACCAGCACCGTTGTTTCCGCCGATCAGAATAATATTTTGCTCACCATGGGTATCCAACGCGATTGTGTTTTCCCCCACATACGAGCTGAAATTATAGAGTGTCACTCTGTTGATCTTCATTCCGGGTTCCTTCCTGCGCATTCACCAATTCAGCTTCCTGGAGCCATTGCTGCGTAACGGCTTTCCGGAGAGACTCACGAAGAATGCGAGTGTTCGAGAAAAATTTGGTTTTGTTTGTTCTGAAAATCATGCTCTTCATAAGGTCCATGGGAACCGAGAATTCAGAGGCATACTTTTCCAGCTTTTTGCAGGTTTCCTCATCAAAGACGGGGCGCTTTAACTGGTCCCAAGGCAAGCGCTCTCCCATCTCATCATAGTAGAGGTCTACCAGCACACGACAGCTCAGATCCTGTTCCTCGTCCCAAATACGGTCTATGGCGCGGAGTTCATCGATGGTAATGAGCTCATAGTTCATCTGCTTTTGCGTTTGCAGAAGGCGACGCAAAATCATTTGGCGCGCTTCCCAGGTAAACGGACCAAAGCCGAGCTGGTTTTGGGAGGTGCGATAGACACTACCGTCGCGGCGCTTCTTTTCGCGATACTCCGGTACATCGCGAATGCTCATAAGCCATTTTCTGAATTCGGCCAGGGGAATCAATTCACGGTGCCCGGAACGGATGAAGCCATTCAAAGACTTATCTTCCTGAACGACAGTGCAGATCCAACAGCCAAAGCGGGATTGACCGCAGGACTGTTGCTGATCTTCCTTGGAGGAGTATCCCGCGAAGGGGCATTCACCGCTGTCAGCACCAGAATACAATTCAATCAGTTGGGAGTTATCGCCACCCCAGGCATTTTTCCGGTTGTTGGACATCAAGATGTCCCAGACATCATCGGTGGACAAGGAAACAATCGGGGGATATACATAGGCTTCCTTGATGGTCTCATGGCGATTCAAAAGGCGATCAGCCAGTTCTCGACCTTCAATGCGGCGCTTTCGTGCCGCGCTTTCGGCCTTGCGCACACCAAGGATAAAAACAATCTCGGTATGTTGTTCCTTAATGATGTTTTCTACAAACTGTCCGCTGGGGGCAATCTTCAGGCGGTCTGTACACCAACGGAAGGTGCCGTTCAGACGCGGAGTGGGAAAACCTCTACCAATGACATTGGCCCAGAACGAAGTATCTGGTTTGGGTGTGACTTTATTTACGCTGATCGGCAAGCTATCCCGTTTGGCAGACTTATCCAAAAGATGAAGCATATCATCCAGATAGATCTTGATCAGGGGATTTTCCACAAGAGTATCGGAAGATACGATGTATACAGTTTTATGGCGCTCCTCGGGCCGAAGGTTTTTCAGCATCTGATAGACCAGATGGACAACGACGGTGGAGTCTTTACCACCGCTATATCCAATCACCCAGGGACGATTGTCGGACCTATACACATGCTTGATTTCTTCAAGCAAACCCTCAACCAGAGGCTTTCCATTGTATTCTTTCATGTATGGATTTTACTCCCTCTAGAAGTCTTTTCTGGTATGGAGAAAACTGTATATTTTTCCTGTGTGGAAGTACAGTCTTGTCCAATACTACACCATTATCAAGTATAACATTTTACGGAACAAAATGCACCTTGTCCGACGAAAAAACTCAGCCTTCCCGGTATTTGACCGAATTTGCGGAAACCTCTTGCAATTCCCTCGGAATAGAGTTAACACAACACAAACGCTTTTCCGAGGAGGTTACGAAATGGAAAATAGGGTTCGTGAAAATCAAGAAACGACGATACTAAGGGCATTTGAATCCAGAAAGGAAGGACTGAAGTATTTACAAAAGTTGCCGTTGGAAGAGAAGATCGCGCTTTCTAAAAACTTGATTGTAAGTTGCATGGAAACCTTTGATGAGCAGGTTTATATTTCCTTTTCAGGGGGAAAGGATTCAACGGTTCTGTCATCTCTTGTGTGCAGTTTAAAACCGGACATCCTGCATTTGTTTTCGGATACAGGCTGTGAATATCCGGAAACCCTGTCTTTCGTTGAGGAGGAGCGCCAGAGAGGGAAAAACATTGTGCCTGTGCGTCCCGTTTGTCGGGATGGCTCGGTATGGACCTTTGAGCGCGTAGTTGCAACCTATGGCTACCCACTATTCTCCAAGGCGATTGCCAATGGAATACGGACATATCGACACGCGAAAACGCCTGTAACAAAGCAGCACGCACTGGATTATTTGGGACGGATGTATCCCAAGGCACTATCCTATCTGGATTACAATATTTCTGACCTGTGCTGTGAAAAATTGAAAAAGGCGCCCTTGAAGCGTATGGCAAAACGGATGCAAACGCAATGTAGTATAATCGGAACACTGGCAGAAGAAAGCCGGGTCCGGAAAAGGGATTGGATTGCGTATGGTTCCAATATCTTCTTTCAGAAGAAAGACAACCAGTGTAGGCCGCTGTCTTTCTGGACAGAACGAGACATCTGGGATTATATTGAACTTTATAAAATACCTATTTCCGATTTGTATGGACAAGGATATCAAAGAAACGGATGTATGTTTTGTGGTTTCGGTCTGTGTGCAGAGCGACGGAAATTTGGAATTAACCGCTTTGAGAGATTGTCGCTGACACACCCGAAGGAATATGACTACATGGTGTCCCGATGGGCATCTCTATTCAAAGCGTGCGGAATTCCCTATTGATGCTATTTTGATTATATCATTCTATGCATACATTAACAGGGACTTCTAACAAGAATGGGACAAAAAACAGGTTGATAAAACTAATGAAATAGGTTATACTGATACTAAATGATACTATTTTATATCGCTTTTCGAAAGGAGGACCTCCATGGACGCTTCTGTGTTTGCCAAGATGCTCTCAGACCCAGGGATGTTGGACCTCAAAAAGATGGGATATAAATACGGTCAAGGAGATCTGCAGGAATTTCTCACACTACTCAAACGTGATTTTTATCAGGAACTACCCCTGCATGACTTTGATGGAAAACCGATGGTATACCTGGAAAGTGTGGCGCGGGTTTCACTGTCGGCGGCGCGTGTTTTGCTGACGCCGCAGCAGAGTTCCCGTCTGTATGGAACCAAGGCGATGGAAGAGGAAATCGTGTCTACCTTCCGAATCGAACAGATTGACACCAGCAGGGAAAGTGTGCGGCGGATTTTATCCGGTCAGGCACCCAAGGATAAGGAAGAACATCGCATCTATGGCATGAAACAAGGCCTGGAATTTATCGCGGACAGATCTCATACCATCACGGAGGAAAATCTCTTTCGGCTGTATCAGATGACCATTGGCGACTTCCTGCCAGAGGAGGATCGTTTACTGCCCGAACATTGGTATCGGCATGATAGCGTGTATATCGTAGGCAGCAAGTTGGAACACACTGGATTGCCTTGGCAGAAACTGCCGACCTATATGGCAGAACTGGTTGCGTTTGCTGCTGAGAAAACAGCACAGAATGATCTAATCAAGGCAGCCATTTTGCATTTCGCGCTTGCCTATCTGCATCCCTACTTTGATGGAAACGGTCGGATGGCGCGCCTGCTCCATTTGTGGTATCTGGTGCAGCAGGGATACTCATCAGCATTGTTCGTGCCGATGTCCCGCTTTGTGGAGGAAAGCCGCTCCCGGTATTATAAAGCGTATACCCAAGTGGAACAGAATCAGCAGATCAGCGGCGTGCTGGATGTGACGCCGTTCCTGGTCTATTTTGCCGAATCGGTGTATCACCGGCTGGGAGAAGATCAGCCGCAGCCCCGGACGCTACAGGCTTTTGAGGAAGCGCTGCAGCAAGGAAAGGTTACCGAGAAGGAGCGGGCCCTCTGGCAGTTTGTTCTCACTGCCTATGGCAGCGAAGAGTTTTCCACCAAGCGGTTGGAAAAAGACTTCGGCGATGCGGCTTATGCCACAATCCGGAGCTTCGTTCTCAAATTCGAGCGCCTCGGCCTGCTGACTTCGGTCCACTACGGCAACCGGGTCAAATACCGGATTCAGGATGGAAAGTAAAGAAAGACTCGCAGCAACGTAAGAGGAAATGCAGCAATAAGTGAAGAAACATAACGAAAACTTAAGTTGTTAAGTTCACTTGTTGGGGTTTCTCTTAACATATAGACGATTTTTCCTTTCTTTCCCAGCAGGTCATTGCCATAAGAAACAATCCAAGCCTCCGGCCATCTGCCGGAGGCTTTTGTGTTATACTGTTTTTATCAGATGGAAAAGGGGGACGTCAGCATGGCAGTGGAAAACGGGGAGTGGATCATGCGGGGACCGGCTTGGGAGGACCCGGCCTGTATCCACAGCTGGCAGGAACTGGTGGACTGGATCGACGAGGTGGGATTCCTGCCCCTCTTCCGCAACGGCATCGACGGCTTTTCGGCGGAGGAGCACACCTGCCCTACTGACTGGTGGAGCGGTGATGTGGACCGTGACCCCTGGGAGTGGCGGCAGACGATTGCCCGCAGCGGCCGGGTGGCCTACGGCAAGTTCTTCGGCAAGAAGGCAGGTTTCATCTCCAAAGCCTGGTTTCCGGACTTTGCCAACTGGCGGCGGGACGGCTACGACTTTGACAGCCGGTGGGACGATGGCCTCGCCACCGCCCGCCAGAAGAAGATCATGGACCAGTTCACCGAAGCGGACGCCCTGCTCTCCTATGAACTGAAAGAGCGGGCTGGATTCGGCAAGGGCGGAGAGAAGAACTTCGAGGGCACCGTGACCGACCTGCAGATGAGCAGTTATCTGGTTATCCGGGATTTCCGTCAGAAACTGAACAAAAAAGGCCAGCCTTACGGCTGGTCCCGGGCAGAATATACAACGCCGGAAGCGCTCTGGGGCGCGGCGTACATCGCGGCAGCCTACGCCACCGACCCGGTACAGTCCCGGACGAAGGTGTTCCGCCAGATTCAGGCCCATTTTCCCGCCGCCACCGAAGAGCGACTGCGTGCGGTGCTGGGAAGGTGTGCCTAAAAAATGGAAGTGTGCTAATCGATTTGGAAAAGGAAAATCGATAGCTTACATTGTATGAAAAGCTTTCCTCCATAAACAGAATATTTTAAAAGATCTATCAAAAAAGCCTTGACGGCCGATATCGGCCAATATTAGTATCTAATTAAAAGGAGGGGAAAATCATGAAGCGCGTGTATACAATTCGGGATGTGTCTCATATAACCGGGCTTGATAAGCGGACTATCAAATATTACATAGAGCGTGGCATGATTCAGCCTTCCGACAAAATGATTCAAGGCGCTAAAGAAACATGGCTGTATAGCGAAGCAGATGTAATAAAAGTGCGACAAATTGCGCTATATCGTCAGTTGGGCTATTCTGCTGATAAAATCAGAAAGATGATTCTCTCTCCGGGTTTTGATTGGGAAAATGTTCTCGACGAACAAATTGAGGAGCTAAAACAGAGAAAGAGGCACCTTGAAAATGCGATATTCGTAGCTGAATTCATGAGATATGCAAATGAGGCTGAACATCGGTGGATCGCATTTGACAGTTCCGATTTTAATAATGACATTGATCGATTTGCTGTTGACTGTTTTGCAGATAATGATGATGAGCTTGTTGAACAAGGCATGAAAAAAATCAACCATGAATTGACAGAGGGTCTCAACGCAGGAGATATAGAAAAGCAAGCTCAAAAGGTCACGGAATTGTTTGAGCAGCTGAGAACGGTTTTGAAATACGAACCACAAGACGCAAAAGTGCAAACAGCGATTTCGGAAATACTCCGTTTTATGGGGATGACGGCACAACCAAGCAAGTCGTCAATACAGGACGTCCTGTTGGGAGCCCGGCTGTTTAGCAATATGAGCTTTGAAAGAGTGGTGGACCTACTTTTTTCAAAACAAGGAGCAACAGATTTTTTGTTGCAAGCCCTTCAGGTATATTGTGAATCGTTAGATCGAGAAAGGAGCAAAAAAGATGAGTGAACGTTTCCCCGAGGTAGATTGGTACTGTGATCGTTGCAATGCTTACCTCAATGATCAACCAGGGTTTGATGACCATCACTATGTCTGGAAATGCACAGTATGTGGCCATAAAAACAGTATTTCATCAGATTCCATCTATGAATCGGAGGAAGAATATCGTAACTTTAATCAATAAAAAGGAGAGTCATAATGAGACATGTTTTTAAAGCCACAAAAATGGGGTGGGGAAAAGAAAAAGAGGGCATATACTTTGATGCAAAGTATTATACCAAAGAAGAAGCTATGGCGGAATTCAAGCCATTCCAAGGGACCACGCAAAAAGGATACCCATATACAGGTTATGAATATGACGGACAAAAATATCACGATGTTGCTTATGTTGGCGAGTTTGAAGATAACAACATGCCGCACTCTGATATCGAGTTAATGGACGCACTTATCAAAAGTAAAAAATGATTTTATTGAAGCTTATCGATAAATGAACGATGGCTTAGAATACCGTGTATATTTCTAGGCTGGAATACAGCCCACTTTCCATTTATTAAGGTGAAAATCTTGGGCGCTTGTCGATTGCTTCTTTCAGACTCCTGTTCCGTTGAAATACAGACAACTATCGGTCCGAGCCAAGATACCCAAGAATAGCTTCACATGCAAGAGGCTACCATTGAGGAATAGGCGGCACTGTATGCAGCCGGGTACCTGCCGGAAGTGCGCCCCTCTCCATCACAACCCTTCGACAAACTTCCTTATCAGCTCATTCACTTCGTCCGGTGCATCGGTGTTGGCATTGTGTCCGGCTCCGGGAATCCACACCAGCGGGATGCCGGTGTTTTTGTGCCAGGCCTTGTTGTACCGGATGCAGGAACCGGCATGATCCTTCTCTCCGCAGATCAGCAGCGCCGGGCAGGGAATCTCGTAGGGAAGGTCAGCTTCCATAGCCTGGGCCAGCATCCGCATCCCATGGCCTGACAGTCTGGCGTATCGTTCCTGGTCGCCGTCGTAGGTCATCATCATGGCGTGCATCAGGGCCTGTCCATAGGCGGAGGTGGCCACCCCTTTCGACCCGGTTTTGAGCAGGGAATTCCACGGGTAATGGCGATAGACCGGCTCCATCCGTTTCAGCAGCCACAGTTCGATGCCCGTTACATACTTTCGCTGCAGAGGGGCCGAATCCATGGCCACAAAGCCCTTCAGCTTCCGGGGAAACAATTCCGCATAGGCTTGTCCCACATAGCCGCCCATAGACTGCCCCACGATCACCGGCTGGCACAGAGCTTCCCGGCAGAGAATCTCGTCCAGCCATCTTGCCTTGTCCATCAGGGTGAAGGTCAGCGTGAACGGCCAGGAAGCGGCATGGCCGGGGGCGTCCCATACCAGCAGATTGTATTTTCCTTCGAAACAGGCAATCTGTTTGTCAAACAGCCGATGGTCAGCGGTCAGCCCCGGCAGAAAAACCAGGGTGATGGCTTCGGGGCCGCAGTCACGATTCACCCAGTAATGAATCTTGCCGCAGGGCGTTTCGTAGAGCTTTTCCTGCATGGCTGTCACCTCCTGCGATTTCTGCTTTCATTATACAGCAACCCCGGGGAAAGCACAGCCTCTTGGAGCAGCATGGACAGCCCCCAGCCTCTGTTTGCACTCACAAAAATCAGCGCCGGAATCTGGACACCTTGCACAGATTCCGGCGCTTTCCTGTGGGCGGGACGCTTTCTCTGCAGTAAGTGCCGTTTATGTGGACTTCCACGCCCAGAAGAAGGGACCGGACGGCTGGAAGATCATGGCCAAGGTATTTACCGAGGCCTGAGGCTCCGTCCTTCGATAGGCAAACAGACTTTTCCGCCCTGCGTAGGGGCAGAGAAGTCTTTTGTTTTGTGCAGGCCAGCCTATACAGGTGGCCGGGAGTATCCACAGGCCGTAACTGCCGATTCAGGCAAGACGAGACAGCTTGACCACCATCTGACCACTTCTTCTTCCCAGCCGGTTCCGTGTATTGTTTTTTACGTTCCAACATCCTTTTATAACCATCAAAAACAGCGCCGGAAGTTGTGCACACTACACAATTTTCGGCGCTGTATCATGCTATTTGCCTGTGCGTCACAGTTCTCCGACCAGACTACTACGTCCAACTGGACTATTGACAACTGATTCCAAATCAGCCAAGCCACTTAAAAATCAATAAAAGCGTTGTTGCGTTTCTTTTTTGTAGAAGTACCCGATTCAAAAGTCATCTTTTAATTCACACTTGTCGGACCATATAGTTCTTTTCAAAAGGACTATGACAATGTAAGTCACTATACACTTAAAACCTGCACTGCGAAATGCGGGGAATAAATTTAAATCACATATCTAATCTAGACAAAACAACCCGGCTGGCCAGATGTTATTCTGAACACCTGGCCAGCCGGGTTTATTTGATATTTTCTATAGAGCCGTATTAAAGGACCGATCCTAGCCACATACATCTATCTACCAGCAAGAATACGCCGATTATCCAAAGCACAGGCTGCACAAAGTGTCTGCCTGACCCCACCGGCCTTTTGTGCCAATACCGGAACAACCATATATTGATAGCAAGTCCTACGACGATCACTGCAATCATTCCGGCGTTTCCAAGCAGTACCAACATTTTATTTTGCTGACCCCACCCATAGCTGAATATACCAAAGGCTGCTCCCCAGATGATCGTCAATGGCAGATAGGCACGCAGCACATCTTTCCATTGTCCATGCCACAACAGCCACAGTGGTCCCAACAATATGATATCGTCATTACAGTCCGGTTCCAGCAAAATACGGCCAAGTTTGAGCATACGACTATATAAATTTGCCATCGTTTTTCCTCCTTTGTCGAGTCTGATAATCCCCAAGTGTACTTCATCAAATATCTGGATTTTGTAAGATAAGGGTGGCCATGTAATAAGCCCTTTTTCCCATCGGGTTCAGTAGCAACAGCCTATGCAGATGTCCTTTCTTAAAGCAGCTCTGCAAGGTATGTTTCTATATTTGAAGACAATAATTCCCACTTTGGTTTTTCTACTCCATGGGGGGCAGTGTACACAAGTCCATCCTGAAGGAAAATCGGATCGCCATTGCAGGAGGCAAACACAAACTGCGCATTCAAATACGAATATTCTGCCTGCAACTCGTGAAGTTCCTCAGCTGGGAAAAAGCGGACACTGTTGACTTCCACATCGACTGGATTACTCTTTTGATAGAACTCTTTTAACTCGTCTGGTATTCCATTGAGATTTCCATCATATGCAGAAAAGATATTTCGATGATCATACAGAACGGCTTTCTCTACAAACTTTGAAAATTCCATATAATCCCCTCACACTACAAAAGACGGGTAACATTTTTCAATCGTATAAATCCGAACTTTTTCTGCGAAGTGCCGCTGATGCACTGAATCCACAACGGAATATGTGATCATGATAATGCCCATGCTCACCGATACAATGATTCCGGACGCGCCTCCACAAAGGCCTTGTACCGCTATCGAAACGGCCAAAAGTGACAATGAAAAAAGTGCCTGTTTTCCGACTTGAATCAATGCTTCCTTCGTTGCAATGCCGTGGCGTTTAAGCATAACAAACTGATAGGTGGAAAAAACTGCGATAGTCAGTGTGCCGACAACGCCCATGTTAATCATTTTAGAAATATTTTCTGTGATTGTTACGCCGATATTTTCAAAAGCACCTGCAACTGTTTTTGAAGCTATGTCACCGAGAGTTCTTCCAATGCTATAGCTTACACCAGCCAAAGCACCAGATTCCAATCCGCCCTTCGCACCTTCTGCAAAAGCAAGTCTAACAGAATCCGGAGTAACACCCGACTGTGCCAATGTTGTCGCAAATCCGATCGTCATGCCAAGTCCTGCACCGATTGCCACCGCAATCCCAATGCCTCGCAGTTCATTCCTAAAGACGCGCTTGGAGTTGGTTTTTTCAAGCATTCGATTTTTATCGGTCACCGGCTTGTCGCTTTCGTTTTTCCAGTTGCCTCCATGTCCTTCTTCTTTGTGCTGCTGCTTGGTTCTATAGAATTTGATATTGTCGGGGTCTGCTTGCTGCTCCGGGTGATTTGCAACATTTTTTTGATGGTGCCCCTCTGCACCACGGATACCTGCTCTAGGATTAACAGTTTTGCCTTCCACAACTTTGACCTTATTTACGATATCTGGACGGTTTTCCAAGATTTCTTGCTGTTCTGCCGGGCTCCAGTTTTCTGATCCGCTACCGCCCATTTTGATGTCGGCTGCTTCGTAATCCCACGCCAAGGAAACGCCATCATTTCGGGCACCCGTATAAGACGGATCCCGGGCTAATCCCTGCGCGACTTTTTCCGCAAGACGTTCACGTTCTGTATTCAATGCGGAAAGGAACTCATTTAACTGATGATTAAACCCAGTTGTCGTAGCAGCGGTCTGGAAGGAGGTACCAGAAAGAGCGGCAGCCGCCATGCCACCTGTATGGGCAGTGGAAATTTTGCTTTGATAGGAAAGTGACGGCTGCTGGTAGAAAGTGAGGCTGCGATTTTTCTGAATTGCCGTCAGCATATAACTCACCTCAACTTCCGTTCGCACTCAATAGAGAATCTGGTAAGCGCAAGTTTGCCCTCATCATCCAGCTTACTAAAAATATAGGAATACACGTGATTGTAGTAAATCAGCGTTTCATTGAACAGGCGGGATGCATCATAATTAAAGAGCGTTGCCGATACCAGCGAAAACAATTGGGTCTGGTTCTTGTACTTGCCTTCATTGCTACGGAACTGATTGAAGGCTTTTGCAAACGAATCCGCTGCCTGTTTGTTATAAGCAACATTTTTCTTGTATTCAAATTCCCGCATTTTGGAACTGATCAAATCTGTATGTTCTTTGGTGAGGGAATCATAGGTGTCACTCTGTTCTTTGGTGAAACTTTCTTTATCGATTTTTGCATCAACATCCCCAATTTGGCCCAAAAGTTCATCAAATTCTTTCTTCGACGAAGTCGTCCGAAGTTTGTCCTTCAGCGTATAAAGCTCCTTCAAGCATTCAGAGTTATGATGCTCGATTTCCTTGCGCTGCTTCTCCGACCTTTCCTGCTGATCCTTAGCAATTGCGTTGTAAACAGTATCAAGACGGGACCGATATTCCATAATATCGCCTACAACCGACTCGGTTAAGTCTGCGTTTTCGATATAGAATGACAAGGCCACATTTGCTTGATCGACAAAATGAGATCTGTCTGCAAGGGCAGGCAATGTTTCTGCAAGTGTACACAGGTAAGAAAAGTATGCATCGAAAACTTCGGCATTATCGGAATTGCGATTAAATGCATTACGACCAACCATCAAGGCTTGGGAAATTTTCCCCGCATTTTTATAAGTATTAAAGAGTTCCAGCATTAAATCAACCTCCTTTGGGGCTATCCCACTTGTAAAGATGCGTAAGCCAATATTTTACAATGGGATATTGTCGAAAAAATCGGAAAGGTATTTAAGCGTTGCAATCTTGGTCTGAATTTCATTGATATCGTAACTGTCGACCATTGCTCTCAGGTTTTCAACATAGGCGTTCCATTCGGTGTCCAATTTTTCTGCCGCCTGATTGAAGGCTCGCTCCGTCTGAGTCCAATACTTTTTGATTCCCTCTCTGTACTTGTCCGCAACATCATTTTCTTCCATTGCTGCAACAATTTTTTTCGCGACACTTTTCTCCCATCCACCACCAAAAAGCTTTGCAAGTCCTAATCCACCAGCGATAAGAAGTCCGGCCGCAATCCCAACAGGGCCAAAGATGGAAGCAGTTGCCATACCCGCCAAAATAGATGTACCAATTCCTAAACCTATACCGGCAAACAAAATTGCACCTGAAATCGTGCTGGCAAGGAATGCTCCAAATCCGCCAATCACCCCCAGCGTTGATAGCGCAGAAGCAAATGCCCAACCCGCATCAAAATCAATATCAAGGTTGCTGTCCTTAAAAGGTTTTTCTATGCTTGCGGAAAAAGCGTCAACATAGTTTTTGGTTTTTTCAGCAAGAGTTGCGGACTTTGCTTTTAAGATACCTTCACACCGCGATTGAATGGTACTTTGCAAAGAACTGCCAAACAGTTCAACATCTTCCTTCTTATTTTTTATACCCTTTTCGCGCATCAGTTGAACCAATGTATCAACATTGATCAAGCTGGAAATATAAGTGCTAAATTCATTGATAGAATCTTTTTGCAAACGCGAAATTTCATCACGGACATCACATTTCCGCTTATCGTTATCTCGTACCCTTGTAAGTTCGTTAGCTTCAATCTCAGACAGCAGGGCCATATACCGTTCACGATCAGCTACAATACCCTCATATTTTTGAATTTCTTTTGTTAGGTTGGGCTTGCGTGAAGCCACATATTTTCTAACAAACTGTTTTGTCCGCTCATCAATAATTACAGGAAGAACTTCAAGAACCTTTGCCAGCTCTTCATTGAATGGTTCGCAAATATCCGGAATATCAGTAGTGTACGCAAAGAAACGTGCACGAAGCTCTTCATAACCATCGCCTTGATAGTTATAACCGGATGCCCTTTCTCTCTCTGTCCAGTATCCTTTCGGGAGCGTTTTCATCAGATTTTTACAACCAACATCGAGGATTTCCGAAAGCTGAGCACGATTACCGTTACTAACGGTATGTGCTTGAGATGCAACGACAAACAGATTGGAAAGTGGTTTTAGTTCATTTTGGCCTTGTGCCTCCCAGACCGGCAGTTCACTGATATTGCGCTTGAGATATGTAATATCTTCGATTCTCATAAACCCGTTTGCCTGGGATAAATAAATAACAACATCTGCTTTTTGTGCAGCAGCAAATGTGATTTCGTCATCACTTTCAGTTTCAGTCCCAAAACCAGGAAGATCAACAATGTCGCAGGTTTTGAGAATAGGTGCATCGAGAAAGACAACGGCAGACCCGGCTTGCTTATCATAGTGCTCGCCCTGGCGGGTTCCAAAGGAGCGAAGAATCTCCACTCCACCGGCTGCGATTTTCCATGAACGGCAATACTCTTCATCATAGAGGTGTCGTTCATTCCACATATTTTCACTGCCCAAATGATTTGCAAACACCCAGGCCTCTTCCTCAATAAAGGATGGACGATCCGAAATGTGCTTGATGTAAACCGCAATAGAAGTCGTAGGTGTCCAAGAAGTAGGCATTTTGTCGCTTCCGACCAGAGCATTAATTAAAGTACTTTTGCCGGTATCTGACCGCCCAACAATGGCCACTTTTGGTTTTACAAGATTCCCATTGATACCAGCACTCAGATCATCAACATACGCTTTTCTTTGCTCTTCTGGCAAGTCTATCTGCTTGAGCGCATTGCCGATGTATTCGCTCAGTGTGCCTTTGGTGAAATCAGCCTTTTTCCATGTATCTTCTACCTTCAGCGGCTTTGGTATAGGCTTTGTCCACCCTGTAAGTTCTTCGTATGTAGCACCGGTCTTTTCAAGAATCCGTTGAATAATCTGAAATGGAATACTGTCCGGATCTTTTTCCCAGCGAGAAATATTGGATTGTTCAACACCAATCAACTCTGCAAAGGCAGTCTGAGTTTTAATTTTCAACTTGTCCTCACGGAAAGATTTTAGATCCATAAAAACGCCTCCTTTAAGATTTTACGACTACATTTTACCGTTACGCTCCCCATCTGTCAATAGATTTATGCAAATTCGCATAAAATAATTATGCAAATTTGCATTTCGTCTTTTCTACCAGAGCTTATCTCATTATCTTCCTGCTCTTCGACAGCTGCTTTTTCTATTCGTGAACTATATAAGTACGTATAGACAGAACTAGCCTCCAAAACAAGGAATCAAGCCTCCTGCAACACTGAAAGAGTGCAACACAATCTTGCCATACTGATACTGCGGAAAATTATCCATTGTTTCCCGCTACATAAAACTGGCTAGCATCCTACAAAATATTGACCGGGAGGCTTTATCTTTTTTCACTCTCTGCTTGATATACAGCGTTTGTGTCCCCTGTTAGGAAATATGTTATCTCTTATCCATTTTCGCTTACTCAGTTCCATGTAGACAACAACCATTTTATGTTAACGCCATTCTGCTACTTCCATCCAGAGTCCAACGTTTTGTAGACATGCTTTTTTCTGATCTGTTCACCATTGTTACAAAACTCTATTCTATGGTATAAGTTAATTCTTAACTCATTGCCCACTAGGTTGTTTCTTGCCGACTAATGTACAAGCTCGTATCACGACCACAAACAGTCGGCATAACACTCGGGCACGGTAGTGATGTGCCGAAAAGCGCTGTTGCGAGTAATGTGTACACAACCATACTTTCAGATTCTATTTAAGATAGCTTTTTAGCGTGTGCATTTTATAGGGGAAATAGTTCCAGCCGTGATTGCTTTTTGATATAATTAGTTATATATAAAGTGCCTTTCGGATATACGTCTATCACTTGATTAAATACTTTTTAGAAAATTTTACTTCCAACCAGAACAAAAATTCTATTAAGGAAATACACGTCCTTATTTTGGGGATATTGCATCTACAATCCAGCGACAAATGAAAGATAGCTGTGTGCATTTCTTTGGAAAGATGTGGGCATCGTGAAAATATTACTTCTAAACAACAATTTCTATGGTTCATATGTTTCTAATCAATACTTCTACTCGGAACTTGTAGATGCCTGTCAGGAATTGGGCGTAGCTTGTATATTCGTTTCCCGCCTCGAAGACGCAATTGCAGCGATAGAACGTCAGGATATCAGTTTTTCTTTGTGTCTAGGGGTCTTCCCGTACAGATTAGAAGGGACGCCTCTTTATGATTTATACAATCTTCCGCACTATCAATGGCTTTCGGATAATCCGTTAAAATTTCATCTGGACCACCACAGTGTAAACATCACGTATATTTTTATAGATAAACAGTTTTCGGATATTGCAGGAACACTGCAACAGAATCCATTGATATTGCCGCTCGGGTATTCAAAAAAAAAGAAACAGCCTTTTTCCAGCAAAAAGGTGAATGCCATTTTATTTCCCGGCCAAATCAGAAATTTACAGTCGATTCGGCAACAGATCAAAAAATCTGTGTATCGTAAAGAAATATTGGATTTTATTGAGACATATAACTATGACACATCCTATATTCAAAAATTGCAAACCTTCACACAGGGATTTTCGGCAGATAAGAAAATCGAAATTTTTCGCCTGACAAACTCATACCTCAGAACCAATAAGCGGATTCAGGCAATCAATTCAATTCATACGCTGCCTGTATATATCGCAGGAGAAAACTATGAGAATCCGGAAATTCCTGAAAACAAAAACATAAGATTTATTGGCAAATATGATTATTTTGAAATTGAAAAACAAATGAATCGGTATCGTTATGTTCTCAATATAGATCCGAACTACCATGCTACAATCCATGAAAGGATTTCACGAGGAATCAACGCAGGCTCTATTTCTATATCTAATTGGAATGACGTAGTAAATCCTGATGGGGGATTTTCGATGGCCTTTCGCTTTGATGGTACGATTCCAATTGACGAACTGATAGAAAGGGCCACGTCAGATTTGTCTGAATTGCATAGGCAGCAAAGCGGTTTTATAAGGGAACTGTCCTGGAAAGATAGCCTGGAAAGGATTCTTTATGATTTTACGCAGAACAAACGCGGAAGACTTGACTAAAGTACAAAGCACAGAGTTTACAAACGATATTGCAATCGACTTTTTTTGTAAGTATCCGTATCGATATTTGTATGTAATGGATGGCGATACTGTCATTTCTGTTTTAAGAAAAAATGATATTCCAGTGAATGAAAAATTGCCTTCTGTAAACCAATATTATGTCTGCCAAAAAACGGACCGGCTTTTTACACAAGAGGAAATTGAAGATGTCTTTCAAAAAGAGCCTGGGCTGAGTAGGCTGGCGGTCCTTTTACAGGATGGGGAACTGCTGGCTGAATTTGATGACCAATCCCAGCCAGAAGAAGCTAGAAATATCGAAAAAAATAAAATGGCCATGCGGTATGCCACCTTGTTTTCACGGCCACTAGAAAATTATTTTTCCTCATCAGGATGGAAACAGATTCTTTTTATCGGAGATAAGACAACGTACGTCGAATTTTCTGCTCTTTTCCCTTGGAGGAAGATTGATTATAAGGATCCGTGCGAAGCATCTGATTACTCCGACTATGATGTCGTTTTTAATTTTAAGTATCCAATCCGTTATAAAAGATTGTGCTGCAGTTGTGTATTAGGAAAGGTAAAGGAGTTCTATAAAATCGTAGAAAAGGTAGCATTTTCTGAAATGGTATCTTACTGCCGAAATCGGGATATCCATTTTTACCTCCTGCGCAATCCGGTTTACGATAGACTGACCTGCCTGTCTGCAAGGGAAGAACAAAGCCGCTTGCATAGAAAAAGTATTCGGGAGCTATTTTCAGACGCCGAATATATGCGCTGTTTTGCAGGGGATGATACCGCAGAGATTGCCTATCTTAAAACCGGCAATTACCGGAAATCTTTTTTATCTGACAATGGTTTTATCTATCAGCAAAGTGATGTGGAAACTCCTTTGCTGACGGTGAAAAACGGACGCCGCCGTACAACCGGACAGATAGCAAATCCGGTCAATACGATCTATTTGTTTGGAACGTGCATAACATTTGGTTTGTATACAAAAGACCAGCAAACGATCGCGTCTTTTCTGCAGGAATCCGCGTATTGCCAAACAAACAGGTTACAGGTACAAAATCGTGGTGCGTTGCTTGGACGCAATTTGCTGAATATTTGCATGGATGTAATGAATACCCCTCTTGCAGATGGGGACACAGTCATAATTATGGATATCTTTGAGGATATTCCAGATGACTCCAGCTATGGCATCCTTGATATGAACAAATGGTTCAACCTATACAAACCGCACAGTGAAACATGGTTTTTGGATTTCCCACTGCATTGCAATGCCAAGGCCAATCAGCTCATGGCCCGTCAGATGGAAGAACTTTTGAAACAGCAGACGCAGATTGGCAAGGATGCTTTGGACAAGTGGAATTATTACACAGGGAAACGTGAAGACGATGTGATTTTACTTGTCCTTCATAAAAGCATCGATTCTTCCAGCCTTGCCGCGATTTTACATACTCTTACAAAAGACCGGCATATACGTGTACAAGTTGTGCGGGACTCAGAGGGACGCATAACCCGCGAAACGGAATTGAGCCTGCCGGTATCATGTGGGCACAGTGTGGTTGTTTTACACTATGGGCTTGGATATGATTACCACAATTTTCCTCCGTTTGATTTTTTTGCGGAAATGCCAGAGGATGTTACAGAGGATCTGCTGCAACGCATACAGGCATTTATCCAAATCCGAAAGAAGAAGATCCTGTTATATCTTGGAAAATTCCCGGCAGATTCGTCTGATATTGATGGGGGAAGCCAACTTGCCAATCAGTTGATTGACAGTTTGAAGACGCATTGCTGCCTGGATATTACGTTCATACGAAAAGAACATGAGACTTTTGCTGATCCGATGGTACATGCCATACGTTACGAAGAGTATATTCACCCGAAAGACAATAAATTTTCCCGGCGGTTTGACAATATCGGAACGAACCGGACTGCAGTGCTGAACGGAATAGAATATGACCTGATTCTGGCGGGACATTGCAGTAAATTGTTCGGCTTGGAAAACGATAAGGCAATCATGCAAAAAAGCATCATATTCCCGATGATGTTAACGTCCGGGTACCAGCGGGCCAATGAAACGGTTCCTTCGTTATATACCATGATGGAAGAGGGCGTATTGAGGAACGTAAGCGGAATCATTACCCCTAGTACAGAAGAATACCACGATATCCTAACAGATTATTCGGAAATTGCACCTGAAAAAATCCGCATTATTCCGCGGGGGATTTCGCCTGTTATCCAGGGTAAGGTAAGAACGCACGCGCAAAAAAGATTGCAGATAATCGCGATTGGCTCCTTCAAAAAGCAGAAAAACCACATTGCAGTACTGCGTGTTGTCGAAATTCTGAAACAGATGGGAATTGCCGAGGTGTGTTTGACGCTGGTTGGGGCTGTCCATGATCATGCCTGTTATCAGGAGATTCTTTCCTATACGAGGGAACACGGCTTGTCTGACAATGTGAAAATTTATAGCGGGATTTCACAGAAACAGCTCAATGAGATTCTCAAGGAAATGGATATAAGCATTTCATGCAGCCGGTGGGAAACTTTCGGGCGCGGGATTTTTGAAGGATTCGTGGCTGGGCTTCCTTCGGTTCTGTCTGACTCTCTTCGTGTTGTGAAGAAATATGCGCAAGGGAATGCGGGCGTTTTCTTTTTGTCATCTGAGCAAGAAATGGCGGAGTGCATTTATAAACTCTATACAACGCCGGATATGTTCCATAAAGCTTCGCAGGAAGTTTTAAAAATAGGAACCAGAGTTTCTTACTATGTGGAACGGGAACGCCTGTTAATGGAGTTACTCTATCGGAGATTTAACCTGGAAACACCGTATGATGACTGGGATTTGAAATTCTGCAAACAACTTTATGCCGGGCGCTATTCTATTTGTTATCAAAATGGGAAAAATGTTCGCAAATACTTCCGCTATGATAACCACGCAAAGGTCCGGGCAGAGTTCCTTGCGCAAAAAGCGGCTTGGGAACAGGGTGTGCCTACGCCAAAGCCTTCTTTTCTTTCTTATGATTATGAAAACTCGATGTGGTATATCCAGAGCGAGTATAATCCGGTATATCCAGTTTTGAAAAAGCGATTGGACGGGACGTTTTTGGCCGACATTACGATGCTGCTTGATTTTCTGCAGCGGGTAGATTGTGAGTCGCTGCGCTCCTTTCGGGAGTTTTTGCCGGAGTTCTTTTCGGCGCTTGACCGATATGCAGATGCCTATGATACAGATGTGCAAAAAGACAAGAAAGTCCTGAGGGATCAACATCCAGAAACCTTTACACACGGAGATTTTTTACTGAAAAATTTGGGACTGACAGAACGCGCTGGGCTGAGGGTATTTGATTTCCAGAACTGCTGTCGTGGTCCGCGTCGATGGGATTTATGCTATTTATTATCGGAATTTTCACCTGAAAATGTAGATAGCTGTATGGTTCAGTCTTTGACACGGGCGGATTTGGAATTGCTGTGCATTGTTTTGAAAATTCGGATTGGAAGGGCCATTCGGAAGGGGTCCGACCGTAAAGAAATGCAAGAACGGCTAGCCTCGTGGGAAAGAAGGAAAACATGAACAGAATCATTTTGTTTTCTGACAACATCAGTTCGCGTTTCGGCGGGATGGAAGCACATCAGGAGGCATTTATAGGATATTACCAGAAGGAATGTTTCTGTCTGGTTGTAAAGCACGGTGCTTTTGACGTGATGACAGGGCAAAAATGTGTTGCCTCCTATATTACGTTAACCGAAGTCTGTGCATTCTTGGAGTCTGTAACAACACCGGAAACGATCTTTTTCTTTAATAATCTGAGCTGGGTGAGGGAAATCCCGGTGCTAAGGATGCGATTTCCATATGTCCCCATTGTGATCCGAAGCGGCGGAAATGATGTCTTTAAGGCATTGGCAAAGGAACCGGACATGACACTTTCTCAAAAGGTGACGTGTGTCGTGCAGATTGTAAACCAATGCGTGGATGTTCTCATTGCAAACAGTGACTATTCACTCAAACGCAACAGAGCAATCGGAATACATGAAGAAAAGATGGTGAAAGTGCGAGGGGGCGTGGACACGCTCCAGACAGAAAGAAATATTCTGAATCGGGAGAAAAATCGCGCTGAATTTGATCAAAAATACCACACAAACGGCAAGTTCCTTCTTGTCATAGCCAGCCGCTTTGCGCCGTTTAAGGGGATTGTAGAATATCTGCATGAACTTCGCAAAGCTCCTTTCCTGGATCTGTGCCATTTACTTTTACTCGGTGATGGTAAAGAGAAGCAAAGAATCCTGTCCGCCCTGGAACAAGACTTTCCTTTAGACTTCTGGACTTACCTTGGGGCAGTATCTCATTCGGACGCGGTGCGCAGTATTTCCATCGGGGATGTTTTTGTTAATTCCAGTCTGGAATGGGAAGAGAACATCGACGGCGGTACATTTATTCATACAGAAACAATGGGCCGCAGTATGATGGAAGCGATTACACAGGGGATTCCCCTGATTGCGCACAACGCCGGCGGGACAAGAGAGCTATTCTGTGAAAATGATCATATTGGATACTGTTTGGACTCCCCCGATATGGCAAACGAATGTCTGTATAAAATTTTAAGTCAGGGCTATCAAGTAAAGGCCCGCTCAGATTATTCCTGGGAAAAAGTCTTTTCTTACTATAACCGCCTTTTTGAACTTCTGCTTGCAGAAAAGCACGGTTGACAGAGACCGCACGAGATAAGGAACAAATACAATGAATTTGAATGGGAAGTTTTACTCTGGGAAAGATGAAAAATACGGTGTCACATGGCATGGAAAAGACTATATTTTGAAACCTGCACGCAATGAGCAGAAAGAAATTAAGATATATGCGGAGTATGTAGCCTCCATCGTATACCGGCAACTCGGGTGGCCTGTGCAAAATGTTGTCATTACGAGATGGCAAGGAATCCCGTCCATTTTAGTGGAAGATTTTTTGGAGAAAAGTGACTATTTTCTGCCTTTCGGCAGCATGATCGAGGAGAACTACGATGCCGATCATGCGGATGTGTCCTATTCCTATGAAAACATTGTCAAAATCCTTTTTGCGTATCCAGGAATTGCGCAACCATGCGAAGCGCTGAAATGGTTCTGGAAACTCTACCTCGTCGATTATCTCATAAGCGCGGGTGGACGAAACGCATCCAACTGGGGGTTTATCGGGCACCGGGGACAGCTTTTCCCGGCACCGGCATTTGACAATTCCTCGAGCTTTTATTACAAATTGTATTCCGGAATGCCGTTTACTGGCGTTGGTGATCCACCTGTCCCGCGAATGTCGTTCCGTGGCGAGAAAAAGCCGCGGATTGCCATTATTTCGTCGTGCCAGTTTCCCCTGTGCAATCTGGCCACCCAATATGTAATAGACCAGTTCTCTTTGCAGCAGATAGCAGAAGAATTACGTTCTTCTGCAGTCCCCAAACAAATAGCGGAAAACTGGTTCTTGAAAATTTTATGTGACAATTTCACGCAGCTAAAGCAGAGGTGGCACAGTGAGAACAGATAAGACTATAGCACATATCTATTTTCCATACGGGTGCCAGGCTCCGGCTAAGATATGCCGTATAGAGTATTATGAGGATAGTTCGCAAAATTTTTTCTATGTTTTCACCCCTGACTATGACGTGATCGACCGGTTGCCGCCAGGCGTTTTTCATGGAATCCAAGGGCTCAATTTGCGTCTGCGGAAAAGGAAATACATCCGCAAAAATGTTTTGCCGACTTTTATTACAGAGCGCGCTCCCATCCATACAAGAGAAAATTTGCAATGTCTGATGGCCGGAATGAATATGGAAAAGTATATTCCGTTACAATGGCTGAAGCAGACAACTTCTCAATATTTTGGAGATGAAATGTTTGTTGCGGAGTGAGGTGAATCCTGTGGAAATTTTTGACAGAGTAAGGAACCAGGAAGTGTTGTTACAGCTTTCGGGCGGCAAGGACAGTATAGCGGCATTGCTGATGCTTATTGAGCATGAAGTGCCTTGTCGGGCAATTCATTTTACCCATAGATGGAGTTATGGTATTCCGACACAGGAGGCCATCGCCAAGTGCAGTCAATTCGGGGTGCAACTTACCGTTGTTGATATTACGCGGGAACTTTCGGACCTGTTATTGAATAACTTTTCCGGAAGACCATGCCGCTTCTGCAAGGGAATCATGGATCAAAAGACCGTCGAATACGCAGTGGAAAAGGGAATTACCTATATTTGCACGGGAGATTCCAAAGAGGACAAAATGCTATTCAATCGTTTGGAAAGGAACGGAAAAGGCGGCACACCATATTTCAATAGATATTTCAATCAGGCGGTGGAACTGCCCGCGCACTTTCAGATTTTCCGTCCGCTTGCAAAGATGAACAATGATGAAATTCAACAATACCTTGCGGGCAAAGGCATATCAGTACGCCGGGTCGGCGATACCGGAGACAAATATTTTGAATATTCCAGAGAAGGCTGCCCCTTGCAGTTCAAGGATTATGGAGCTGAATATACGATCCCGTTGATGGACCAATTAAAGGATCTGAATGAAAAAGCCTCCCAATTTGCCGTGTCGCATAAAATCCGCGCCTCAGTGCACCTGCCAAGCGGTTTTGTACTGACCATCCCCCGCGGATATGAGAAAAAGTGCCGTGAATATATACAGCTGAACGTTCCTCCAGAGAAGCCATTATACCGCTGCTATACATATATTATTGATGTTGTGGTTTCCCAACTCTTACTGGAGAAAACGACCATCATACAAACGATATTGGCACGAATCCTGGAACGGCTGGAATGCAGCTATACGGAGGTCGCCCCACTGCACTTGTCTTTTGAGGGCGGTGCAATAGATGCTGAAATATGGGAAAAAGAGCGCCAGCTGCATATTCATTTGTTTTCCCAAAAACGATTCTCCACCGGAAAATTGCATGAACTTATCATTGAATTGTTCCATACGGATCATTTTGATTTGCAGGAGATATGTTCCAATGAGCATGGAAACTGAGGCAGGAGTTTTCTGCCGGAATTATCACACACATACACAGTGGTGCAATCATGGAACAATTGATGCGGAGGAAACCATCTGCGAGGCAATTTCGCTTGGCATGCAGGAGCTCGGCTTCTCAGAGCATGCTCCGTTTCCCGATAATCGGTTCGGACGGATGGCATTCTCTGAATTAATAAACTATATCGGCCAAGTACGGCTTTTGCAGAAGAAATACGCTCCTTATATCAAAATTTTTGCCGGATTGGAAATAGAGTATTTTGAAGATGACCTGCCGTATTATCATCAACTATACCGCGATTATGGCGTAGACTACCTTATACTGGGACAACACTATTTCAAAGATCAGAATAGTGGATGCTATGTAAAAACAAAGCGTATTGAAGATGAAAAAACAATTGCAAAATACTTTGATTCGTTGATTTATGCGGCCCAAAGCGGCCTGTTTCCCATGATCGCACATCCTGACTACTGCTTCGGATGTGATTTGGTTTATACCCATATAACCGAACAGGCAATCTGTAAGTTTCTGAGTTCCATATCCTCTGTAAATACAGTCTTGGAGATAAACGCAAACGGGTTCAGAAAACCGACCTTCCTAAGCAAGATTGGAGAACGTCGTAAATATCCTGCCGATTTGTTTTGGAAATATGTAAAGGAGTATGGCCTATGGGGGATGATTGGAAGCGACTGCCACCATCGTGGGCAACTGTATGATTTGGCTGTGCGGCAAGCGTTCTACTTTGCGGTGGAAAAAGGAATTATGCTCAAAGATAGTATCCATATAGGAGCAAGGCACTGATTATCCGGTCCCCGCCCTCGTAACCGCACATCGAAGGCGAGCAGAAACAAAAGACCTTTTATTGCCCTGTGCGGTGGCATTCTACTCTCCCCTTTCGCTCTATTTGCCGAGAATGGAACCGCTGTGTCAGCGCTGAGTGTGAAAAGGCATTGCGGTGGCTAATCTAGGGAGAAAAGCTCCGAAAGCCGGAGATCCACAAGTTTTTGCATAACTACTTCCGGGATAGCGAGATCAAAATCAACGTCACCAACATCGACAAACTTATGACGCCGGTCTTCCGTTTTGGTAGCGTAGCCCGTAATAAAAAGGATTTTTCTGGCAGTTCTTCGGCATTGGCGTGAATACCATGGGCACGGAACAAACCGATGCTTAAGGCTTGGCATCTAAGCATTCATAAAAATTCACATCTTCTCCTACTTGGAGGATAGCATGTTTTTGGTGATGGAATTATTGGTCTGTAGTTGGAGCGGGAAATGTTTCGAAATTCAACCGATAGAATTTGGTATGGCTGTGTTTTTCAGCAAGAGCATGGTGGCACCCATCAGAACAGTGAGTCGTTTTCTCAAAGTCATAGGACTGCAGTGTGCATATTGAAAAAGATCCAGTGTAGAGATCCCATCTTTAGGAAACAAGTCTGCCTGTAAAGGCAGGTAAGTCGCTTCTTAATTATTGGCGGAGAGATAAGGAAACAAGAACACATGCTGTCAATTTTTTTGGCGGTAAGCAGCAAGTATATACAAACGACCAGGTAAATGTGTACACGCTCAATTTCGGAGGTGAAACTTTACGGTGGTCATTGAGAGGCATCAATCAAGATCTTTATAGACAAGAACCGTATAAGCGTTTCTGCATTTTCTAAAATTGTGAAATATCATAAGTTCTTTCGGGAAAAGGGGCTGTAGTATTGATTTTACAGAGAAAACGAAAGGACCAGTTCCGCCAGAAGACATCATGAGCATCGAAAAAATCGAAAATTTTATTTAGATGCAAGAAAGGTATCCGGAGTATCAAGAGTTTTATGACGAATTGAAGTAAACGGTCCCCTTTTCTGACCACCATCTGACCACTCCTTCCTCCCAGCCGGTTCCGTATATCATTTTTACGTCCCAACATTCTTTTATAACCACCACAACCAGCGCCGGAAGTTGTGCATACCACACAATTTCCGGCGCTGGTTCATGCTATTTGCCTGTCCGTCACAGTTCTCCGACTCCAAAGGCCAAAGGTCCGAATCCCCCCGGCCGCACCAAGAGCGCGTTACAGTACACATATTGTAACGTGCTCTTTTTTTGCTGTATAAATCTTTAATATGCTAAAAGTAAATATATGGATACTGTAATCAGTAAAGGCTGAGATCAACTGATAAAGTTTATAGTGGCAATAAGGTCTGTGCCGACAAATGAGGCGATATAAAATTAGGAAAAGAATTTTTGCGTCAATAGTTATATCGACGGTTGCTCTTTTGGCTTTCTCCGCTTGTGCCAATAAAGTAGATACCCCAAACAGTGAAAGCGTATCTTCTTCAAGTGAATCTGACTTAAAAAGCCAAAATGGAGATAGCCAAGATGTTCCAGAAAGTGAAACCGCGCCATTGGAAACTATTGGCAACTATGATATGTTGCAAACGGTATATTGCATGATTAACAAGGATATGTCACATACGGATGTTATCGACCTGCTTGATAAAACGGGATGGTCTTGCCATCCGCCTTAATCTGGCCGGAGGAGGCTTTCTCAAATCCGGCGATCAGGTTGATGATGGTGGTCTTGCCGCACTGGCCGGGGCCGAACAGGACCAGAAACTCATTTTCCTTTGCCTGCATGGAGAAGTGATCCACCACCTGGTGTTCCCCTTCCGGGGTGACAAAGGATTTGCAAACATCCGTGCACTCGATGACGGGGCTCACCGTCCGCTTTTGTTCCATCGGCATAACACACTCTCCGCCTTTCTCATTATGATCGACAGGATAAAGCCCACCACACCGATCATCAGGATGCCGGACAAAATCTGGATCATGTCGTTGTTGTTCATACCAGCCACGATCATCCATCCCAGGCCCTCGGAAGAGCGCACCATCTCGGCGGCCAGAACCGTAGCCCAGCTGCTGGACAGCGCCACCTGCAGACCGGCGAAAATGGCCGGTACTGAGGCAGGCAGGACGATGGTGGTGAAGATCTGCCGTTCATTTGCACCCAGCATCCGGGCCGCGTTGACCACCTCCGGGTCCACCGACTTGGCGCCGGCCATGGAGTTGAGAGTGGTGTTGGAGAAGGAGGCCAGGAAGATCAGAAAAATCTTGGCATCCTCACCCAGACCGAACCAGATGATGGAGATGGGAATCCACGCGATGGGCGGGATGGGACGGATGATGCGGAACAAGGGATTAAAAATAGCTTCCGCGATCCGGTACCAGCCCATGAGCAGGCCCAGAATCACGCCCACAACGGAGCCGATCACAAAGCCGATCATGACGCGCATCAGGCTGTAGCCTGCGTGGACCAGAATGCTGTGCCGGCCCACCTTGCCCACAATTCCTTCAAAAACAGCCTGGATTACCTCGATGGGTCCGGGGATCAGCAGGCCCAGAGAAGTGGCGGCCGTACCCCAGCCCCACAAGATGAGAAAAAGGCCGATGGAAATGCAGGCAGCGATCGCGCCCAACGCCTTTTCCGAAACGTTTTTTGCCTTCATTCCGCATTCATTCCTTTCGCCACTTTGATTTCGACCAGATGCAGCAGGGCGTCAAACACCGCGCCCACTGCGCCGATGGCCAGCATACCCACGATGATGATGTCCGACCGGGAGATAGCCCGGGCCTGCTGGATCATGTAGCCCAGGCCCTGGGTGGAGGCCAGCAGCTCTGCCGCCACCAGTGCCGTCCAGGAAGTGCCCAGCGCCACCCGCAGGCCGGTAAAGATCATGGGCAGTGCGGTGGGAATGGCGATTTTGAACAGCTTCTGGGCATTGCTTGCACCGAAGACATCCCCCACCCACAGATGCAGCTCCTGGGTCTGCTGGATTCCGGTATAGCTGTTGACCACGCAGGCGATCAGCGCGCCCAGGAAGATGACCAGGGCCTTGGAGGTGATGCCGATGCCGAACAGCAGAATGAACATGGGGATCCAGGCCAGACCGGGGATGGGGCGGATCAGGTCAAACAGGGGGCGGACAAAGCGGTCCACCCACTTGTTCCACGCCATGGCGATTCCCAGAGGAACTCCCACCACAGCGCCCAGCGCATAACCGAACAGCGCCACCCGGATACTGGACCACAGATGCTAGAGCAGCGTGGCGCCGTCCGGCGCCTTGGTGTACAGCTTTTCCACAAAGGTCTCAAACACCTTGACCGGCCCCGGGAAAACCGTTTCCGACTTGAGGTGCAGCACGTTGATGCACACAAACCATACCAGGAGCACCAGGCATACCGACGCGCAGGAAATCAGAATATATTTACCGTTACCTTTTCGCTCTTTCATCGTTAACCTCTACTTTTCACTCTTGATATAACAGGGATTTGGTATTTCGCCAAATCCCTGTCATATTCCTGTTATTTGCCGCTCCAGGTCTTCACGTTATCCAGGAAGCTGTGGTCGACGCTGGCTTCCACATTGGGCAGGTCGTTGGGATCGATCATCTCCTGATCCACAAAGAACTGAGCAATATCATTCATGAAAGAGCCGATGGCGCTGTCGGTGTCCACCTCGTCCAGCGTATAGTAATCTTTGACCTCGATCTCCGCGTCCATATCCGACTCGCTGTAGTTGATGCCTTCCTCCGCGTACTAGGTCATGGCCACGTCGCGGCGGTTGGCCTCATCGCTCATCAGATCGGCGCAGGCACGGTAGTAGCAGTCCAGGAAGAGCTCCGGGTCGCCGGCCCGCTCCTCTGCCACCGAGTTCTGCACAAAGATGGTGTCCACAATGGGGTCGTCCAGGACCTGATTCATGTCACAGACCCGCACATAACCGGCTTCTTCCAGCTGGTTGGTGTAGGGCATCTTCATGACCACCAGGTCGCCCTCGCCGGTGATGAATGCCTGATAGGCCTGAGGATAATCCATGGAAACCATGCTGAAATCGTCAGCAGTCAGGCCGAAGTGCTCGATGTAGCTGATGGCCTGATAGTGGGCGGTGGTTGCCAGAGGGCCCAGGATAGAGACGCCTTTCAGGGTATCGGCACTGCCGATGATGCCCCGGTCATCCGCTGCCTGCTGGGCAATGGCACTGTCCGGCCGGGCGTAGATGGCCTCGCCACCGGAGGTGATGACGCCGTCGCCGATGTAGGTATACATGCCGGTGGCCAGTGCGTACACCGACGCCATGCCGCTGACCGCCACGTCCAGGTTGCCTGCGGCCATGGCCTCGTTGATGGGAGCGCCGGTGGCGAAGATCTCGATCTGGACATCCAGGCCCGCCTCTTCAAAGTACCCGGCGATCTCCGCCTGGTGTACCGGCAGTCCCAGAGAGTTGGCCATTGTGCCGACAATCAGCGTTTTGCCGGAAGCGGTGGGCTTTCCGGATGTTTCCGCGGAAGACTGGGTCTCCGCAGTGGCGGTCGAAGTCGAAGTGGACTCAGAAGTCCCTGCGGAGGAAGTGTCTCCTCCGCAGCCGACCAGGGAAAGCGCCATGGCAGCCACCATAGAAAGTGCGATCCAACGTGTTTTCACAGTTCCTCCTTTGTGAACGGGTTTGCAGCGGACAGACGATTTCTTTCATTTTTGAATACGTATGCAATCTTGGGTCCAATAGCTTTGCATACGTATTCATTTGTTGATCCTGTTATATCATTATTCCCCTATGTTGTCAACGTGCAAAGGCCTTTTTCTCTATTTATTTCAAACTTTTCCTATGCCTTTTGTGCTTTTTGACAACAAAACACCGCACGGACAAGTTTTCCGTGCGGTGTTTCGTTTATGCCAACTCTTTCAAAAGAAAGTGGTCTTCCCGGTTGACGGTGGTATCCCGCAATATCAGCCGGGGACGAATCCATTCCTGAACCAGGCCCTCCTTGCGGTCGATACCTTCCATCAGCAAGCGGCAGCTGCGGGGCACCATCTCCTCCACATTGATGTGCAGGGTGCTCAGCCGGGGATGCAGCTGCTGGGCCAGGGGGATATCATCCATGCTGATGATTTGCACCTGTTCCGGAATACACAGCCCCAGTTCCCGGCACGCATTGATGATACCGACGCCCAGGGTATCGCTGTAGGCAAAAATGGCGGTTTTCTGGCGGGACAAGCGATCCCTGTTTTGCAGAATACAGTTGTAGGCATCCTCAATGCTCAGGCGGCAGAACAGGATGTCGCTTTCCTCCAGCGGGCAGCCGCAGCTTTCCAGACCGCGGCGGTAACCTTCCAGACGGCGCTCTGCGTCCTCCAGTTCCTCATGTACCGTAATGAACAGTTTGTGGTAATCCGGAAAGCCCCCAAAATACCGGCCGGCAATATACCCGCCATATTCGCTATCCGAAAACAGATAGTTAAGCTGAGGTCGGATCTTGCTGCCGGCGTTCATCAGAAAGACACAGGGGACCTGATACTCCTCAATCAGACACATTTCCGCGTGGGACAATTCCATGCGCAATACCAGAAAGCCGTCCACCTTGCGCGTGCGGATAATCCGCTCAAAACTGGAAAAATCCTCGGACGTGGATTCATAATACACGACCATGATATCGTAGTTGTAGTGGTGCATCTCATTCTGGATGCAGTCATACAGATGCGCCAGCATCATATTGGCGCTCATGCTGACGAAGTGTTTGGGGAACAGAATTCCGATGGTGCCGGTGCGTTGGGTGCGCAGACTTTTGGCATGGCTATTGAGTTCGAACCCCACTTCACGGGCTTTGGCCAGGATCAATTTGCGCTTTTCCTCCGGCACCAGCGGACTGTTGTTCAGCGCCCGGGAAACGGTGGACTGGGAAACCCCAATCAGTTTGGCAAATTCTCTTGACGTCATGCAATCTCCCTACTTTTCAACACTAAGTAAACCGGCACACTTCAGGCGCATGCCGGTAATCGTGTACAGGTGGGCGGCAAGTTTCGGTATGTGGGCAGAGATGCGAACCTATCCTATCTTTTCTTACCATTATTATACTGCCAATATCTTCCACAATCAAGCCTGCCGGCGCCGTTCTCCCACGGGATACCGCCGAAAAAACGAGAAAAACCCCGCACCGGCTGTTTCAGCCGGGTGCGGGGCTTTACTCCGTACAGACCCAACAGGATTACAGTTTCTGGCAGAATTCCACCTTTTCCCCGTTGGGGCCCAGAATGGTAAAAAATCGGACGCCCTTCTCCCAGAAGGGCAGGAACTGCACCTCCTGGTCCAGCAGGGTCCGCCCCGCGCGCTTTGCCTCCCGGAACGCCCCCTCGATGTCCGTCACGTTCAGGGCGATGTGATCCACCGCTCCGGGCTTTCCCACCGCGCAGCCGTTCTCATAGGTCTCTATGCACAGGTTTCCCAGGGTCAGAAAGCAGACCTGCTCGTCGGCTTTCGGGTTCCCTGTACGCAGGGCCACTTCAAACCCCAATGAGGTGTAAAACGCGATGGTCGCCTCCAGATCATTGGTGGGGATGCCCACATGCTGCAGGCCTGTGATATATGCCGCTTCGCCCATAGCTCACCCCTCCGGGTCCACATCGATCAGAACCTTCATGGTAGTCTCCCGATTGGCCTCGATATACTGATAGGCTTTCACATAATCGGTAAAGGCAAAATGCCGGCTCTGCAGGGGCTTGAGCTGAATCTTGCCCTCGCCCACCAGACGGATAGCCTCCACATAGTCCTCATGGCGGTACATCATGGTGGTATCCAGGTCCAGTTCATGGTCGTTGAGGGTGAACAGATCCACGGAAGCCATACCGGCAAATACTGCCACCAGGATGATCTTGCTGCCCTTGCGCGCATAACGGATGGCCTGCCCGATGGTCACATTGTTTCCGGCGCAGTCATAAATCACATCTGCCTTGTCGGGGCCGAATTCTTCCACCATGGCCTCGCCAAAATCCCTGTTTTTTGTATTGACAGCCGCATCCACACCGCAGCGGGACGCCAATTCCAGCCGATAATCCGACACATCGGTAATCATCACCTTGGCCGCACCCATGGCTTTGCAGGTCTGGGCCAGCAGGATGCCGATGGGACCACAGCCCAGCACTGCCACCTTGGCGCCCTCCATCTTTTCAAACCGTCGGGCCGCATGGACCGTGACTGCCAAAGGCTCGATCATGGCGCCGTCGCTGTAGTCCATGTCATCCGGCAGCGGGGTGACCTTGCTCCGGTCCACGCAGAAATACTCGCTGGCCATGCCGGTGGTCTGGAACCCCATGACCTTGAGTTCCTCACACAGATTGTACTTGCCGTGGCGGCAGGGATAGCACTTGCCGCAGACCACCTGGGGCTCAATGGTCACCTTCTGGCCGGGATGAAGGCCCTCCACACCGGGGCCCAGCTTTTCCACGCAGCCCGATACCTCATGGCCCTGGGTCACCGGATAGCCGGTGCCGGAATGCTCGCCGTAATAAACATGGATGTCACTGCCGCACACACCGATTTCTTTGATCTTAATAAGCACCTGCCCGGGTCCCGGCTCCGGGATCTCCACATCACGGAACACGATCTCGGCGGGCTTTTCTTTTGTAGCGGGAGCCAGCATCACCTGCTGCTTCATGGTTTTTCCCATTCTGGTTTCCTCCTTTGAACGGGTCATCGAGGGGTCGGGCGCGCACCGGCCCATCTTCATGTTTACACTTTATAAAGTGTATTTATTAACTTGCCCCAAGAATAGCATGGTTTCACCGTACTGTCAATCCGCAAAAAAAAACCGTTACATTGCCCACCACAGCCCGGCGGTTCTTGTGCAAACCGCCGGGATCACACTGTCTGAATAAACTGCCGGATCAACGGCAGCGCACTGCCTGCCGCCGCGGCGTCCACGCCGTGCCGGCACAGCCGGATGTGACGGGCGCTGGCAAACTGTCGGCTGTCCATCCCATCGACCTTTTCCCGGAGGCGGTCCAGATAGGGCCCCAGATAGTGACCCACATATCCCCCGATCACCACATCCATGTCCGTAAAGACGGCCAGGTTTTGTACCACTGCCGCCAGCCGGTCCAAATACTCCTCAAACACCTGCCGCGCCGGAAGGTCTCCCTGTTCCAGCCGCTGAAAAAAAAGTTCCAGGCTTCCGTCCGCCTGTTCCGCCAGGCGTTCCGCCGATCCGTAGGGATCGTAATGTCCGCGCCGTCCGCAGTAACACATCCGTGCCCCGGGGCCGGCTTCCACACGCATATGCCCGATTTCACCGCATCGGCCGTTCAGCCCTCGCTGAATTTCTCCGTTCAGCACCAGCGCCCCGCCCACCGTATCGCTGAGAGACAAAAAGGCAAAATCGGTCATATCTTCCCGGTCATAGCACTCCCGAATACAGGCGGCATCGGCGTCGTTGAAGCACTGATAGGGACAGTCCGCCCAGTGTGCGGGAGCAAAGGTCTCCGGCTCCATGATGCCCAAAATGTGGGAAAGTGTCAGCCGCTGCCGGTCGGCGCTTACAATTCCCGGCAGAGAGTACCCCACCCCTACCAGAGCCGTCTTCATCACCTGATTTTTGTTCAGGAATGCTTCCAGCTCCTGCCGGAGCCGCTGCCGGTAGGCCTCGTCATTGGCAAAGGCAAGGCGGATGCGCCGGGTATCCTGTACCTCTCCGGCCAGATTCAGCAGTGCCAGCCGCAGATGGTTGCGGGTAATATCCGCCCCTATGGCCAGCCGGCTGTTTTTCTGCGCCTCGTAGTACATTGCCCGCCGTCCGCCGGCCGACTCAGCCAGTCCGCTCTCCCGCACAAGTCCCTGGGTCTCCAGTTCTTCCATCAGCTGTCCCGCAGTGGGAAGGCTCAGCTTCAGCCGCACTGCCAGTTCCGGCTTGGTAAGTTTTTCGCAGTGAAGCAGCTCCCGCAAAGCGGAGGTCCGGTTACGCCGGCGGATCTCTGAACTGCTGTTTTTCATGTACCTTCTCCCTTTCGCGCTTTCCTCATCTGCCCGGGCATCTGTCCGGGAACTGTTTGCTGCGGTGCAGCAGCTGCACCGCCCATTCACGGCTCGGCATGGGCGGGACCATGCCGAAGCTCCGGAAGGCCGCCTTACTGCAGCATCAGCCGAATGATTTCCCGGTCGGTTTCCCGCATGCCTTCCTTGCCGATGCGCCCCACACAGCTGATGGTCTCGTCCGCATCCTCCCGCAGAATGCCGTTGTGGGCGCCGTAGCTCCTGCCTGCCATGGCCAGATTGTGGGCCAGCACGGCGGCATCCAGGCTGGCGGCGATTTTGGCGGCGCAGCTGGCCTTGGCGCCGTCACAGATGATGCCGGGGATATTGGCCAGAGTATTGTCGATGGTCGCCTTGATCTGGTCCAGGGTGCCGCCCACCAGATAGGTGATGGCGGCGCCCGCCGCGCAGGAGGCCGACACCGCACCGCAGAAGGCGCTGAGCTTGCCGATGTACTCCTTCTGGTGGACGGTCAGCAGCCCTGAGAAGGCCAGTGCCCGATACAGTTTTTCCGCGGGCAGAAAGTGCTCCCGGGCGTAGACGATCACCGGCACCGAGGAGGCAATCCCCTGGTTGCCGCTGCCCGAGTTGATGATGACCGGCATGTCGCAGCCTGCCATGCGGGCTTCCGAGGCAGCCGCCGCATAGGCGCGCATCCGGGTGAATGTGCTGTCCGGATAGGCTGTGCGCAGCATCCGGCCGATGCCCACGCCGTAGTTGCCGCTCATTCCCTCATAGGCAATGTCCATATTGCAGCGGATCTGGCGCTCAAAGATGCGCCGGATCCTGTCCAGAGGGACTGTGTCGGCGTACTCCTTGATGGCATCGATGGTCAGCTTGCTGCGGTCGGTCTGAACGCCCTGCTGGCCGTCCCCGCCCGAAAAGACCGACCGGCCGTTTTTCAGGATGGAGACAATGTTGGTGTGGGCATAGCGCACCTCCACCGCCACGGTATCCGTCCCGTGAGAAAGTTCCACAATAAAGTGCAGCGGGATCTCGGAATCCAGAAATTCCACCCGGCATTGTCCGGCGGCAATGAAGTCCGCCGCCCGCTGACGGTCGGGACCGGTGACCGACTCCAGCACTTCCATCCGGCGGTCGGCATCCCCGCCGAAAGCGCCCAGGCAGACGGCGGCTTCAATGCCGGTCATTCCGCCGGAGTTGGGGATCTGCACGCAGCGCACGTTCTTGATCATGTTACCGCTGCATTTGGCCAGGATGCGGTCCGGCTCGGCGGCCAGCACCTCCCGGGCGCGGGCAGCGGCATAGGCCAGGGCAATGGGCTCGGTACAGCCCATCGCGGGGATCAGTTCTTCCGTCAGAATGGCGGTATACATTGCATAGAGTTCTTCCGTCATGATAAGCCCCTTTCCGAGAGGATGGTGTCCGGTCTCGTTCCAAAGTCTTTCAGCAGGCTGCTGCGCACGGCAGACCGGCCCTGCCCTCACTTCCCGGCCGGGAGCTGCCGTTGCGCCGAACCGGCCGGGAAAATCAGCATACTAAAAGGATGATACCATGTTCTGTGTTCAGTTGCAAAGGGGCCCCTGCAGGTCCCCACTTTACTGAAAATTAACTTTCATTTTACCGCATCAAGGTGGAGAAATTTTCACGCTCAGCTTACAATGAAACTGTTCCCGACAAGCGGGAATGCAAAACGGAGCAAACAAGATTGGGGAGGCAATCCACTATGAATCCGACGCAAAGCAAAATGAATCAGTCCCAGAAGCTGATGGTCTTTGTGCTGACCATGTCGCTGTACGGTCTGGCGACCCTGTTTACCGAGCTCATCCCGAAATTCCAGGTAGGCATCGTGGAATTCTCGGTGGAGTATTTCCTGTTCATTCCGCTGGTCCTGTCCATGCTGTTCGACCCGCTGTCCGCGGCGCTGGGCGCTGCCACCGGAGAGCTGGTGTTCAGCGAGATCATGCTGGGCCAGTTCGGCGGCCTGGGCGAGCTGGAAAAGTTCATCACCGTCACCATCGGCGTCTACCTGGCGGGCCGTCTGGTGCGCGATCCCCGCAACACCCGCATGGTGGGCATTGCGGCCATCCTGGGCACCGGCGCCCAGCTGCTCATGGGCACCATCGTGGACATCTGCAAGGTACAGTTTGCGGTGGAGGACTTTGAAGCCGTGGCCGGCCTGCCGGAGAGTGTCTTTGCCACCGAGGGCTTTGCCTTCCTCAACGACCTGCTGTTCTCGGGCATCCTGTTCTGCCTGCTGCCCACGCTGTACCTGGTCCCCAGGCTCTACGGCAAGATCGAGCCGCTGCTGGGCATGAGCCCCCGCACCCCGGAGACCGCTGCCCCCGCCCTCAGCGTCAGGACGCTGGCAGGCTGCGCCGTGGCCTTTGTCTGCGCCGTGGCGGCGGAAATGCTGGCCACCAGCGGTCTGGAACTCATCGACTGGGAAGCCTCCTGGGCGGAGAGCGGCACCGCCTTTGCGGTGGGCATGATCGTGGCCGCCCTGCTGGCCCTGGCCGTGCTGGTGCTCATGAAGAAAAAAGCTGAGGCGAAATAAGAGACTATGGCCATCATCGAGATCAGGGACCTTTGTTATACCTATCCCGGTGCGGCACAGCCTACATTGAATCATCTGGACCTTACGGTCGAGCAAGGGGATTTCCTCGCCATCGTTGGCAACAACGGGTGTGGGAAATCCACTTTGTGCAAGGTGCTCAACGGGCTGATCCCGCACTTCATCACGGGAACTTTCACCGGCTCGGTCAAAGTTGCCGGGCAGGATACCCTGCAAAGCGACGTGGGCGCCCTTGCCCGCAAGGTGGGGTATGTGTATCAGGATTTTGAAAACCAGATCGTCCGCCCCACCGTGCTGGACGACGCTTCCTACGCCTGCCTGAACTACGGCATGGAGGACTACCTGGCCCAGGGGCGGCAGGCTCTGGCCCGGTGCGGGCTGCAGGGCCGGGAGGAGGAATACGTCTGGCAGCTTTCCGGCGGGCAGACCCATCTGCTGGCTTTGGCGGGTGCGGTGGCCCTGGGGCCGGACATCCTGATCCTGGACGAGCCCATTGCCCAGCTGGACCCCGGCCACGCCGACCGCATCTACGGCGTGCTGCGGGAGCTGAACGAGAAATGGGGCAAGACCATTCTGGTCATTGAGCACCACACCGAGTACATCGCCGACTACTGCAAGCACGTCCTGCTTCTCAAAGAAGGTCAGGTGCGCTGGATGCTGCCCACCCGCCGGGCTCTTGCCCGGGTGGAGGAATTGCAGCAGAGCAACATCTTCCCGCCCCAGGTGACCCAGGCGGGCTATGCCTTGCAGCAGAAAGGTCTGCTGTCCCCGGAGCAGGAACTGCCCACCACGGTGGAGGAGGGCAAGGCAGCCTTTGCCTCCCTGCCCCGCCGGGACATTGACCGGGCTCTCCCCCATCCGGCGGAGCAGGGCCCCGAGTCCGCCGCCCTGCACGGGGTGACGGTCTCCTACCGCAGCGTCAAGGGCGCGCCCCGGGTAGTCTTTGAAGGGCTGGACCTGACCCTTTACAAAGGGGAGAAGATCGCCCTCATCGGGTCCAACGGCGCGGGCAAGTCCACCCTGATGAAGCTGCTGGTGGGGCTGCTCAAGCCCAACGAAGGCTCCGTCTCTCTGGACGGCACCCCGCTGCGGGACACCAAGCCGGAACAGCTTTCCCGCCGCATCTCCCTGGTCTACCAGAACCCCGAGGAAATGTTCATCAAGGACAGCATCGAGGCGGACATCGCCTACGCCATGCAAGTGCGCGGGGTGGAAAACTGGCCCGAAAAGACCAGGGCCCTGCTGGAACGGTTCCGGCTCACCGAGCTGGCCCACCGGGACGGACGGCTGCTGTCCGGCGGGCAGATGCGCCGGGCCAGCCTGGCCATCGGCGTGGCCCTGAACCCGGGCATCCTGCTGCTGGACGAGCCCACCGCCAATCTGGACATCGCCACCCGGCGGGAGATCCTGCGCACCCTCAACGATATGAAGGAGATCACCGACACGGTGCTCATCGCCACCCATGACATGCAGCTGGTCTGCGAATGGGCCCAGCGCATCATTGTGCTCTGCGGCGGCAAGGTGGTGGCGGACGGCACTCGGGACGAGATCTTCGGCAACACCGCCCTGGCGGCGCAGGTGGGCATCCGCCCGCCGGAGATCTTTGCCATGGGCCGCGCTCTGGACGATACTTCCCTGTGCTACACGGTGCCGGAATTCCTGCGGCAGTTTGAAGGAGAGAATGCGGTATGATGCAAAAACTGTCTGAAAACATCCTGGACAAATTTTCCATGGATTTCCTGCGCAATCAGGTGCTGAAAAACGCCTACGGCAACAACGATACCGTCATTGCCGCCCGGGACCCCCGGGTGCTGCTGGTGTGGTACCTGTTCTTCGGGCTGGTGCCCTGGTTCGTGCAGGACACCGCATTTCTGCTGGGCTGCTTTGTGCTGGTCATGATCACCACCCTGCTGGCCCGGGTGGCGGGGCTGGTGCTGCTGCTGTTCGGGGTAGGGGTCTTCTCTCAGACCGGATACCTGCTGCTGGTCACCTGGCTGTTCGGCGGCGACGCCTCCGCCATTGCGCCGCTGCTGGTGCTGACCCTCAAGGTCGCCACCATCTCCCTGGCATCGGTGACGGTGTTCTCCGGCCTGGACCCCGACCGTCTGGCCAACGGCCTGATGTGGTTCGGCTGCCCGGAACGGCTGTCCTTCTCCATCTCCTACGCCTACCGCATTCTGCCCATGCTCATGGAGGAGTTCCAGAACGTGCTGCTCAGCTACCGGCTGCGGGGCAATCCCCCCGCCCACGACACCTTCGCGGGCAAGGTCCGCTACCTGATCTATCAGGTCAAAATCATCATGTACGCCTTCTATCCGCTGATGCTCAACACTGCCAAGCGCAGCCGCACTACGGTGGAGGCGCTGGAGATCCGCGGCTATCGCTATGCCGCGCAGGACAAGGCGGTGCGCCGCATCAAGCTGGCGGGGCTGCATCTCACCTGGGACGACGGTATTTTTGCCGCGGTCTCGGTGCTGTGGGTGGCCGTCACGGTGCTGCTTTCCAACCTTGTGTAACAGGAGGAAGGAACCTATGTATCTGGATTTTCACACCCACGGCAAGCTGGCCAAAAAGCTGCCCTTTTCCCAGGAATACACCCACTGGCTGTTTGGGGAGGCCCGCTCCGCCGGGCTGGACGCCCTCTGCCTGACCGAGCATTTCAACACCTGGGGCTTTGCCGAGCTGTACAGCTATATCGCCTCCCATGCCGACCGGGAGGGCGACACCCTGGTCTTTGACGGGCTGCGCATCTTTCCCGGCATGGAGACTGACATCGCCGAGGGCGGGCATATCCTGTCGGTTGGCCCCATGGAGGCCATCCTGGAGCTGAACCGCCGTCTGGAGCCTTACAAGGCAAAGGACAGCTTTCTCCCCTTTGCGGAGCTGATGGACCTGTTTGACCAGTACCCTGTTTTTGTGGGCGGCGCCCATCCTTTCCGGGCGGGCGGACACATCCCCGAGCTGCCCGCCGACCAGCTCCTCCGGCTGGATTTTCTGGACATGAACGGCAAGGACCTGGCTGAGGACCGGGAGCGCACCCGCCGCCTGACCACCGGGCTGGGCAAGGCCCTGGGGCTGCCGGTGGTCAGCGGCAGCGACACCCATCAGGCCGTGCAGTACGGCTGCGTGCGCACCCGCTTTGCCCAGACCTTCAACACGGTGGAGGCCCTGCGCGGGGCGGTCAACGCGGGCGGGTACGAGATCTGCATCGCGGAGGATGCCTCCCGCCAGGTGGCCACCGCAGCCCTTTTGAAGCGGGCGCTCAAGGAGATCCACGCCCTGGGCGGCGACTATGTGTCGGTGCTGCTGGGCAGGGAGCCTGCCTGGACTGCCGTTGCCGCCGCTGCTGTGGTATAATAGGGAGAAAATCTCGTCCCTGGGAGTGTATCTATGCCGCTGCAATTTCCACAAAGTTCCGAAAACCTGACCCCCGCCGAGCGCCGCCTGCTGGAATTTATCGAGAGCCACCGGGAGGAATTTCTCTTCATGACCATCGGCCAGCTGTCGGCAGCTCTGGGTGTGTCGGAGGCCACCATTTCCCGGTTTGCCCGGCACCTGGGCTGTCAGGATTTCAAGCAGCTGAAAAATCTGGTGCTGGCCCAGAACCATCTGGAAGGCCCCGCGGGCAAACTGGCCCGCACCGTGCTGGCGGAAGGAGAATTTGACCCCCGCCGCTACCTGATGCAGCAGCAGGCCTGCCTGCAAAAGACCATGGAGGCCCTGGACCCCGCCGCCTTTGAGGAGGCGCTGGAAGCGCTGCTCTCCGCCCGACGGATCTTCATTCAGGCCAAAAGCGCCTCGGCGGCCATGGGACAGCTGTTGTTTTTCCGGCTGCGGCGTCTGGGTCTGCCGGTGGAGCTGCTGCCCGGCAGCGGCACCGAACTGCTGGAAGGCCTGGTCCAGGCGGGGGAACAGGACCTGGTGATCTTTTTCGGCTTTTCCAAGGTCTCGGCGGAAGGGCGGATGATCCTGCGCCGGGCCGAAACCGTCCGATACCGCACCCTATGCTTTACCGGGCGGCTGCATCCCCCCGCCGGGGAACGGGCCGACCTGAACCTGTATGTCTACCGCGGCGCCGAGAAGGAGTACCACTCCATGACCGCGGCCGCCGCCCTGGTAGACACTCTGGTGGTAGCTGCCTCCCAGCGGCTGGGCGCCGACGGCGCCGCCCGCCTGCAGGAGCTGCACCGGATGAAGCAGCAGTTCGGCAGATAAATCAGCAATATAGTCAGGGGCGCCCTTCTCACCGGCATTTCCGTGAGAGGGGCGCCCCTTTTTTACCAGATGGTTTCAATGTACTGGGTGTTGATCTCCCGGTAGGCGGGTTTGCCCGCCAGAAAATCGTTGAAGGCGATCAGAGCATACCGGCCCACCGCTGCACCGTTGGTGGTGGGGGTGCCGTCCTGCTGGATGTAGGTGACCTCCTTCATCTGCACCTCCATCTCCACCAGCAGGCTGTCCCCGCTGCGTCCCAGAATGGCCACCGGCTGTTCCTTGCCGTTGCTCTCATACCGCAGGGGGATCTCGGTCACCGAGCCGTCGGACAGGTCCACCCCATACCGGTGGAGCTGATTTTCCTTCCCCGTGATCTGCAGCAGGGCGTGGTTTTCCACCACCGTCTCCAGACGGCTCACCCCCGCCGTCTCGTTGGGGTCGTTTTCCACCTCCTGCCGCAGCTCCTCCGGCCAGGAGAGTTCCACCTCCCCGGTCTGCCCGTCCGCCGCCGTCCAGTGGAAGGCCTGGGGCAGCCGGTTCCAGCCGGTCTCGCACCAGTACAGCCTGCCGTCCTGCCAGAGCAGCACCCGGTCGTCGTTGTCCATGGTGACGTCCCAGCTGTCCAGCCCGGTCTCGGTCCCGTCGTCCATATTGTGCAGAAAGACCCGGCTGCTGCCCTTGCAGGAGGACAGATACTCGTGGCTCAGCCGATTGAGTTCCTCCCGGGAGGCATTGTCCGGCAGGACCGGCTGCTCGCCGCTTTCCTCATACCGGGTGGACTGGCAGACCAGGTCCCGGCCATCGACCCCGACGACATGGGCATCGTCCCAGTCAAAGAGAGGTTCTGCCTCCCCGCCGGACAAAGGCACGCGGCACAGCCGGGTGACGGTATTGTCCCCCTCCATGATCTGTATGGGGAAATAGAGATACTCGTCGTCGGCGCAGGTCAGCTCCCAGAAGTCCTCCCCCGTCTCTGCCCGGAACAATTCCCGGCGTTCTCCCCCGGCACTGTCCGCCAGATAGAGGATGCTCCCTCTGTCCGACTCCTGCCCCGGGGAGACGATGAAGGCCATCTTGCCGCCGTCCAGGGCATAGAGGGCGGAGACCACCTCACCCCCGGGGATATAGGCGGTGCAGCTGTCGCTGTCGTGGTTGCAGGAGGGCTGGGCGCAGAGGGCGGTGTCGCTGGCCGAGGCGTAGTCGATGTAGCAGAGGATGGTGTGGTCGTTGCGGTAGACGGTGCCGTAGCGTCCCGCCTCACTGCCCGTCTGCAGAAGGTACAGGTCGTGGGGGTCGGCCCTGACTTCCGTATTTCCGGCGGGCTCCGGCAGGCTTGCGGAGGCCGGGGCGCCGCATCCGGCCAGAGCGGCGGTCAGGGTCAGTGCCAGAATGAGGGCTGCTGTTTTTTTCATAGGATATCCCTTCCTTTCCCCCACAGGATACGATGCCGTTGTTTCCGAACCATTTCCGGCCGCCGTCAGGCGAGCCCTGCCGCAATGGCCTCCAGCTCTTCCGGCGGCAGAGAGACCGCCCCCAGGGCAAACCGTTCCTCCTCTACCGTACAGTAGAGGTAGATCTGCCCCTCCGCCGACCAGCAGACCGCGCTGTTTTCTCCCCGCCCGGCCTTCTGCCAGTCGGTGAGGCCGTCCAGCCCCAGATAGGCCCGGTACTGCTTGAGAATCCGCTCCGGGTCGGTTTTCTCCCCGTCGTCAGGGGCAGGGAGGGGCGCCGAGAGGATGCACACCGTCACCAGTCCTGTCTCCTCCTGCTGCTGCACCAGAACGCTCCTGGCATTGCCCGAAGCGTCATACCCCTGATAGCTCTTCTGCACAAAGCCCTTTTCCCGGCCGGTGTAGGCCAGGGCGCCGGGCAGGTCAAAAATGCTCCCCGCCGCCTCCCGGCAAAAGCCGGGCAGGACACCGGCATCCTCCAGCTCTCCCAGCGTCCCGGACAGGCTGCGGGCCTGCTCCGGCGTGGCGGCCTCCCCGGCCTGAGAAAAGTCCTCCCCGCCGGAAAGCACCCGGCTGCGGTAGAGGGCATAGACCAGGGGGATCTCCTGGGCCCGGGCGGAAAGCTGGCCCTCCATGACAGGCCGGGGAACGGTGCCGGACAGCAGTTTTGCATCTCCCAGCCGTGCCGCCCCCGCCGGCAGCAGAAGCATCAGCAGATACCCCAGGGCCAGCAGGGCTGCCGCCGCCGGGCCGGGCAGTTTTCTGGCAAATTTCATGGTTTTGCCTCCTTCAGGGTCACCCATACCCGGGTGCCCTCCCCTTCCCGGCTGTCCAGTTCCAGCGGACTGCCGTGGAGCCGGGCGATCATGGCGCAGATGCTCAGCCCCAGGCCGTTGCCGCCCTTTTCCCGGGCGCGGCTCTTGTCCACCCGGTAAAAGGGCTCGGTGATGTGGGGGAGTTCCTCCGCCGGGATACCTTTGCCGCGGTCCTCCACACAGAGGCGGATGCCTTCGTCACAGCGGTCACAGCGAACGGTGACGGTGTTGTCCTTAGGTTCGGCCGCCGCCGCGTTGAGCACCAGATTGCGCACCAGCGTTGCCAGCAATACCCGGTCGGCCTGCACCACCGCCTGCTGCTCCCCCTGCCATTCCAGGCGGAGGGGCCATTCCGGCAGGCTGCGGCGGACCTCCCCGTACACCGAAAAGACCGGCACCGGTTCCATCTGCAGCTCCCCCTTTTCCAGCCCCAGCAAAAGGAGCAGTTCCCGGCAGAGGGCTTCCAGCCGGGTGGATTCGTGATAGATGTAGTTGACCGCCCGAAGGCGGCGCTCGGGGGGCAGCTCGGCGGTGCGCAGCATGCCGGAATATCCCAGAATGGCGGTCATGGGGGTTTTCAGCTCATGGGTGAAGGCCGCCACAAAGCGCTTTTGCCGGTCGGTCTCCTGGCGCAGCAGGTCCATCTGGTCTTCCAGCGCCCCGGCCATCCGGTTGAAGGTATCCCCCAGCTGTTCCAGCTCATCCCGGGAGGCAATGTCCACCCAGGCGCCGGATTTTCCCTCCGACAGGGCGGTGCTTGCCTCCTCCAGCTGCCGCAGAGGGCGGGTCATCCGCCGGGAGGCCAGGGCGGCCGCCGCCCCGGTGAGGGCCATGGCCGCCAGCTGAAGCAGCAGCTGCTGGCCCAGCTGCCGGTCCCGCTCCCGGAACTGGGGGGTGACGTCATAGGCGCTGACCATCCAGAGCGGCCGGTCCAGCCCCCGCAGCGGGGTGGACAGCAGCAGAAAATACTGTCCCTCTCCCTGCAGGAAGGTTGCCTCGGTCTCCCCCGCCGCCAGAGCCTGCTGCTGGTCGGCATAGGAGATGCTGTGGGGCAGGTCGGAGTAGAGCACCGTGCCATTCTCCCCAAACAGGGAGAACATGGGGGCGCCCTCGGTGGTCAGGGCCCGCTGCTCCGCCTCGTAGCGCGCCGCCAGAATGGAGAGGCTTTCCTCCGTCTGTCCGGCAAAGGCGGTCTCCAGGGCATAGCGGTCGTAGAGCTGACGGCGGCTTCTCTGCCGCAGCAGGTCCTGCCGCACCCGGGCAAAATTCTGCTGGACCGTCCAGCTGCCGCCCAGAGACAGGGCCGCACACAGAAAGGTGGAGATGACCACCGTGAGTTTTGCTGCAAATTTCACCGTTCTGCCTCCAACAGATAGCCCACCTTGGGCACCGACCGCAGCTGATGCTCCCATCCCAGCTTTTTCCGCAGCCGGGAAATGTGGATGTCCAGGGTGCGGGTGGATGCCTCGCTGTCCAGCCCCCACACCCGCTCAAACAGGGTGTCCCGGTAGAGGACCATCCCCCGGTTGGTCACCAGCATCATGAGCAGGTCGAACTCCCGGGGCGTCAGGCCGATGGGCTTCCCGTCCCGGCTGGCGGTGCGCAGGTCGGGGTGGATCTCCACTCCCCACACTGTGAGGCTGCGGCTGCGCTTGCCCATGTGCCGCATGAGGCCGTCCACCCGGGCCAGCAGTTCCTCCGGGGCAAAGGGCTTGAGGATGTAGTCGTAGGCCCCGGCCTTGAGCCCCCGCACCAGGTCCTCCACCGAGGACCTGGCCGTGAGAAAGATCACCGGCGTGCCGGTGGGGCGGATGTAGTCCATGAGGGCAAAGCCGTCGATGCCGGGCAGCATGACGTCCAGCAGGATCAGGTCAAAGGTCTGCTCTTCGATGCAGGTGGCCGCCTCCTCCCCGTCAAAGGCCTTGACGCAGGGATAGTCCAGCCGGGCCAGCGTATCTTCAATGAGATCGGCAATGGCCGCCTCGTCCTCCACGATGAGTACCGGATACATGCGTTTTTCCCCTTCTGTTCTTTATCTTTTCAGCATACCGGACAGGTGTTTCCAAAGTGTTTCGGGCCGTGCGCCTGCCCTTCACGGGAGCAAAAAGCCGGTCCTCCGGGCTGAACCGGGTTATTCTTTCCTGTATGTTTTCCGTTTGAAAAATCGTCTCATCCATGCCATAATGGGTATCAGAATTTCCATCCGGGAAGGAGTCTTTTTCATGATCCGGGACATCTGCAGGGACGTGCTGTTTCTGGCGCGGAAATCCCAGCCCGCCGGGCCGGAAGATCTGTCTGTAGCCGCCGACCTTCTGGACACCCTTACCGCCCACGCAGACGGCTGTGTGGGCATGGCCGCCAACATGATCGGCGTTTCCAAATGCATCATCGCCTTTGAGGATGCGGGCGAATATCGGGTGCTTTTCAACCCCCGGATCGTAAAAAGATCCGGTCCCTATGAGGCGGAGGAGGGCTGCCTCTCCCTCACCGGCACCCGCCGGACCAAACGCTGGCAGAGCATCAAGGTGCGGTATCAGGACGAGCAGTTCCGGGAGCGGTTCCGCACCTGGACGGGGTGGACGGCCCAGATCATCCAGCACGAGATCGACCACTGCAACGGCATCCTGATCTGAGGGGGAGAACGCTTCCATGAAAAAATGCCGCATCACGGTGCTGCGCACAGCCCGCTACGACGACCTGATCGCCCAATATGAAAACCCCATCCCCCATCCCTGCGACATGGAGGTGGGGCAGGTGTTCATCGCCGAGGGCTGGCAGAAACCGGAAGGCTTCTGCCAGAGCGCCTGGGACACCCTCTCCCCTTTTGTGCTGGCTTTGAGCCACGGCGGGGAGAACTTCTATGACGGATGGATGAAGAATCCCCGTTCCGCCATGCTTTCCTGCAACGACGGCTTTCGCCCGGTGACCTTTCTTGTGGAGGCGCTGGAGGAAGACGCCCGCTGAATACCGAAAGACACCGGCCTCCATGAGCTTTATCCAAAAAGGCGTACCCCAAAATCGGGGTACGCCTTTTTGCGTTATCGGTTTTCTTCCGTAAAAGAGGGATCAATTTTCCTCGGTGTGCAGGAACCAGGCAAAGCCATAGGGATAGAGTTCCACGTCGTTCAGGTCGTCCCGGTGACCGCCGTACATCAGCTCGTCGTAGGGGCCCTTCTCCCAGGAGGAGACATGGACAAACTCGGGGCTGAAGTTGAAGAAGGCCATGAGCTTGCGGCCCTGGTACCAGCGGCCCACACCCAGCACATGGCTGCTGCCGGTGTCGAAGGTCCAGACATCGGCCTGGGCGTCAAAGGCTTTTTCCTCGGCGCGGATGGTCTCCAGACGGCGCAGGCCCTCAAACTGTTTGCCCTGGCGGGTGGTGGTGTCGTGGCGCAGCTCGGCCAGATCCCACTGGAAGTTGCCGCGGTGGATGTAGCGGCTGTCGTCGGCCTTCTCGGGGTCGTCGTGGTAGGTGTAGTCGTTGAGCTGGCCGATCTCGTCGCCGCTGTACAGCACGGGAATGCCGCTCTGGGTCAGCATCCAGGCATGGAGCATGAGGTCACAGGAGATGGCCCGCTCCATCTTGAAGGGGTCCTTCTCATAGTCGGCCGCTTCCACGCCGCACAGGGAGGCCGTGGTGCCGCACAGCCGGGCATCGCCCAGACGGGGATCGTCGTTGTACAGCTCGCCCCGGCTGTCGCTTCCCGGCCATTTGCCGGTGAACCAGTCGTTGAGGTACTTTTTGTGTGCCACCTCGTTGGTGCCGAAGCGGGCGCCCAGCCAGGGGTAATCCAGGCCCCAGCCGATATCATCGTGGCAGCGCAGATAGTTGAGGAAGAGGAAGTCCCGGGGCAGGGCACAGACGGTGTCCATCTGGTGGCGCAGCAGCGAGACATCCGCCGTGGCCAGAGAGTTCCAGGTAGTGGCCATGGTGGTGACATTGTAGAGCATGTGGCATTCGGGCTTTTCGGGGGTGCCGAAGTAAGGCACCACCTTGGCGGGCTCCATGACCACCTCGCCCAGCAGCAGCACGCTGGGGCAGACGATCTCACAGACCATGCGCATCATGCGCACCAGGGTATGCACCTGGGGCAGGTTGCGGCAGGAGGTGCCCAGTTCCTTCCAGATGTAGGGCACCGCATCCAGCCGGATCACGTCAATGCCCCTGTTGGTGAGGTAGAGCAGGTTTTCGGTCATGTCGTTGAAAACCACGGGGTTGGCGTAGTTCAGGTCCCACTGATAGGGGTAGAAGTTGGTCATGACCACCTGCTGGCAGTCATCCAGCCAGGTGAAGCTGCCCGGCGCCGTGGTGGGGAAGACCTGGGGCACCGTCTTTTCAAACTCGTTGGGAATGTCCCAGTTGTCGTAGAAGAAGTACCGCTCCCGGTAGCCGGGCTCTCCGGCCCGGGCCTTTTTCGCCCACTCGTGGTCCTCGCTGGTGTGGTTCATGACAAAGTCCAGGCAGAGGCTCATGCCCTTTTCCCGGCAGGCGTCGGCCAGATGCTCCAGGTCGTCCATGGTGCCCAGTTCCGGCTCCACCGTGCGGAAGTCCGCCACCGCATAGCCGCCGTCGCTGCGGCCCTTGGGGCTCTGAAGCAGGGGCATGAGATGCAGGTAGTTGACGCCGCATTCCTGAATGTAGGGCAGCTTTTCCTCCACGCCCTTGAGGTTGCCCGCAAAGGCGTTGGTGTACATCATCATACCCAGCAGATCGCTGCGGCGGTACCAGTCGGGATTGGCCTCCCGGGCGGCATCCTGGGCGCGCAGAGCGGGCTTGCGGTCGGCCCAGGCCCGGCGCAGCATGTCCACGCAGTAATCAAAAGCCTGCATGTCGCCGTGATAGAGCTCGCAGTACAGCCATTTCAGCTCGTCATAGTGCCGGGCCAGACGGCGCTCAAAGGCGGCATCGTCGCTCTCGGCCGGGGCCTTGTCGGCCTTGACCTCCGCCTTGGGGGCCTCCTTCACCGGGGCAGGGGCCGCCTTGAGCTTTTCCGGCACGGGGGCGGCTTTCAGCTTCTCCTTGACAGGGGCAGCCTTGAGCTTTTCCGGTGCCGGGGCAGCCTTGAGCTTTTCCTTCACCGGTGCGGCCTTCAGCTGGCCGGGAGCCGTCTTGACCTCCGCTTTCACCGGTTCAGCCTTGGGGGCCTCTTTCACCGGGGCGGGCTCTGCCTTGGGGGCAGGGGCGGCCTTGGCTTCCGCCTTGACCGGCTCGGCCTTGGGGGTTTCTTTCACCGGGGCGGGCTCTGCCTTGGGGGCAGAGGCCGACTTGGCTTCCGCCTTGACCGGCTCGGCCTTGGGGGCTTCCTTCACCGGGGCAGGCTCCGCCTTGGGGGCGGCTTCCGCCTGTTTGGCCGCCGCGGGGGCGGCAGCCGGCTTCACCGCATTGGCAGCGGCCTTGGCGGCTTTGGCAGGCTTTTTCTTCTTTCGGCTTTGCATGGTGGTTCCTCCTTGTTTTTCCGCTCCTGCTCTCATTCGACGGTAGACAGGGCGGCAAAGTTTCCTTCCAGCGTCTGTCCCAGCCCGTACACAATCTGGCTGAGAACATACCGGCCTTCGTTGACAAAAATTTCGATGAGGTTTTCCTCTGCATATATGTCCAGAGCGCAGCCTTCCTCCTCCAGCCGCGGGGTCTGCGCCGTCAGGCGGCAGCCCTGCAGACCGGCAAAGACTTCACTCCGGTCGGTCTCGATGCGGCCGTCCCGCATCCGGATGCGGTATCCGCCCACATTCCAGACCTCCCCCTCCCCTATGGTCCCCTGCAGCCGGACCGGCCGGTGCTCTCTCAGCGGCGACAGGTCCTTTGCGGGGCGGTCAAAGCAGGCGGTCACGGCGGGATGCACCGGGAAGCAGACCTTCCCGTCCCGCAGTTCCACCAGCCGGGGCAGCGACATCATGCCGCACCAGTCGGCGCGGCTGCCGGTGGGGTCGGTGACCGGCCGGGGCATGCGCATCCAGCCCAGCCACACCCGGCGGCCTTCCCGGTCCAGGGTGCTCTGGGGAGCGTAGAGGTCCAGCCCCCAGTCCAGAACTTGCATCTTTTCCCGCAGGGTGACCCGGCAGGTGCCGGGGTCAAAGTCGGCGCGGGCAAACATGGCCTGGTCGGGGTATTTCAGCCCGTCCGCCGTCACCCCCATGGGACAGCCGAACAGCAGCATGCCGTCGTCCAGAGGCATGAGGTCGGGGCATTCCAACGTGGTGCCGAAGGCCGGGTCGGTGCACTGGCCGCCGCAGCGCCAGTTCAGACCATCGTCGCTGCGCCAGACCAGCAGGCGGCCGGTGCCCTCCCGGGTACTGCCCAGCACCATGTACCAGGCATCCCCCTGCCGCCACACCTTGGGGTCACGGGTATTTTTGGGGTCTCCCTCCCGGGGATCGGTGAGGGTGGGGATGATCTGCCGCTTGGCGTTCCAGTTGTCGAAATGGACGCCATCCTCCGAGACAAGCATGGCCTGGCTGGCGGTAAAGCGATCCTCCCGGGCATGGTGGATATTCTCGGGGTCCTGCTCCTGATAACGGATGGCAGTATAGTAGAGAAACAGCCGTCCGTCCTGTTCCACGGCGCTTCCCGAGAACACTCCATTACGATCATAATACTTACTGGGAAAGAGAGCAACCCCTTTATGCTCCCAATGTACAAGATCGCTGCTCACGGCATGGCCCCAGTGCATGGTCCCCCAGCACGGCGCATAGGGAAAATGCTGATAAAACAGGTGATACTGTCCCCGGTAAAAGATGAATCCGTTGGGGTCGTTGATCCAGTTGCCGGGGGCTCTCAGATGCAGATAGTCCTTCATGGGGCAGATCCCTCCAAACCGTTCCGGTGTCCGCAGATGCCGGGACAGGCCTTTCGCCCCGTGGAAAAAACCGCGGGGCGAAAGCCGTTTTCAAGTGTCAGAATTCGATTTCCATGCCGTCGTAGGCCACATGGATGCCGCGCTGGGCACCCCAGGCTTCCAGCTGATCGTGGGTCATCTCGCCGTTGTGGCTGAAATGGTTGATGACCTTGACGGTGTGGTCATCGGTGCAGCCCAGCTCGGCCAGTTTGGCGAACATGATCTCGTCGTCGGCCAGGCCCATGTGGTAGCCGTCGATGCGCTTGGTGCCCATGGTGGCGTCCAGGCTGACCAGGTCGTAGTGCTCGGCGGCAATGAGCTTCCAGGCTTCCTCGCTCAGGTTGAGGCCGGTGTCGTGGCCGTAGAAGAAGGTCTTGCCGTCCTTTTTGCAGATGTAGACCAGGCACTCCTCCCGCTTGTCGTGGTCGGCGGGGACGGCGATGATCTCCCAGCCGTGGGACTGGATGCGGTCACCCCCGTGGGTGACGTGGAAGTGCACCACATCCCCGATGGGATGGGGCTTGAACCGGTCCACCAGAATGTGGGCGTCAAAGGCGTCCTTCACCGCCTGGTTGCCGTAGACATCCAGCACGCCGGTCACTCCGTGGCCGAAGTGCTCGTGGCGGTGGATCAAATCGGTGGGGAACCAGTGATCCATATGGCTGTGGGTCACCAGCAGCGTCTGGATCCTGGCCAGCTCCAGCCCGTACTTGAGGGCATGGCAGTAGGTGTCGGGAGGAAAATCCAGCAGCAGCTCCCCGTCCACAATGGCCTGGGTGCGGGTGCGCAGATTTTTGCCGCCCTCCGCCCGGGCTTTGGTGCAGATGGGGCAGGAGCAGAACAGCGCAGGCCAGCCTTCGGCGGCGGCCGTGCCCAAATAGCGAATCTTCAAGGTGTTTGCCTCCTTGTATCAGCGCCGCCCGGCCGCCCCGTCCTCAGGGAGGGACGCAGCGCCCGGCGCGGTGCAACAGCAGCGGGTCAGACCTGCAGGATCTTGTCCAGCGCCTTGCGGCTGCCGGTCTCGATCTTCAGATCCTTGTAGTCGTCGGCATTGGTCAGCAGCACCGCCACCATGTCGGGATGTCCGGCAGCGGCGATCTTTTCCCGGTCAAAGGCGATGAGCTTCTCACCGATCTTCACCTTCTGACCGGCCTTCACAAAGCACTGGAAGCCGTCGCCCTTCATGTCCACCGTATCCACGCCCACGTGGATCAGCAGCTCCATGCCGTCGGGAGAGGTGACGCCCACCGCGTGATGGGTGTCGGTGACAGAGGAGATCTCGCCGTCAAAGGGAGCCACCACAACGCCCTCGGAAGGCTCGATGCCCACGCCCCGGCCCAGAATGCCGGCGGCAAAGGTCTCGTCGGGGATCTGCTCGGAGGGGACCACATTGCCGGAAACCGGCGCATAGACGGTGCCGAGCTGGCACTGGACAGAAGCTTTTTCGGGGACTTCCGCCTGGGGAGCAGACTCAGCGGTCTTTTTTTCCGGTTCCGCATCCTTGTAGCCGAACAGCCAGGTCAGGGCAAAGGCGACACCGATGGAGATGGCAGCCATGATGATGTACTCCAGGGGATGCTGGAGGCAGAGCAGCAGGCCGAAGATGCCGGTAACGCCGGTGCCGCTGGCGCCCAGGCCGACGAGGGAGGCATACATGGCGCCCGCCGCACCGCCGATGGCGCCGCAGACGAAGGGTTTGAAGTGGCGGAGGTTCACGCCGAAGATGGCGGGCTCGGTGATGCCCATGAAGCAGGAGAAGGCGGAAGGCAGAGCCACGGACTTGGTCTTGCCGTTCTTTGTCTTGAGGGCGACGGCCAGGGTAGCGGCGCCCTGGGCCATGTTGGCGGCGGAGGCCAGAGGCAGCCAGTAGGTCACGCCGTACATGGAGAGCTGGCCCATGTCGATGACGGTGTACATGTGATGGATGCCGGCCACGACGGTGGTGGAGTAAAGGCCGCCCATGATGAGGCTGCCGATGCCCAGGGGCAGGGTGAGCAGGGTCTGGATGCCGCCGATGATGCTGTTCTCAATGGTGACGAAGATGGGTCCGATGATGGAGAAGGTCAGGTAGCCGGTGACAAAGACGCTGACCAGCGGGGTGACGAAGAGGTCAAACATGGCGGGAACGATCTTGTGCAGGCGTTTTTCCAAAAAGCACATGACCCATACCGCGATGATGACGGGAATGACGTGGCCCTGATAGCCTACCAGGTCCACCGAGTAGAGACCGAACCAGACGCTCTGGGTCTGATGGACGCCCTCGGTGGCCACGGTCCAGGCGTTCTGCAGGTTGGGGTGGATCATCATCATGCCGATGACGGCGCCCAGATAGGGGTTGCCGCCGAAGGCCTTGGCGGCGCTGTAGGCGATGAGGATGGGCAGGAAGGTGTATGCCGTGTTGGAGAACAGGTTGGCAAACACATAGATGGAGCCGGAGGTGTCGATGTTGAGGAAGCCGTTGTTGACCATGAAGTTCAGCGCTTCCATGATGCCCATAAGGAAGCCGCTGGCCACAATGGCGGGAATGATGGGGACAAAGATATCGCCCAGCGTCTTGATGGCCCGCTTGAAGGGATTCTGGCGGGCGGCGGCTGCCGCCTTGACCTCGTCCTTGGTGGCGGCGCTCAGGCCGGAGATGGCGATAAACTCATTATACACCTCGTTGACAACCCCGGTGCCCAGAATGATCTGGAGCTGGCCGGAAGCGCTGAACACGCCCTTGACGCCCTCGATGTCCTCCACGGCCTTGGCGTCGCACTTGGCGTTGTCCACCAGGACCAGCCGGAGCCGGGTGGCGCAGTGGGCGGCAGAGACAAGGTTCTCTTTCCGCCCGACTTTTTCGTAGATTTCCTGGGCTACCTTTTTGTAATCCATAACACTGCAATCCTTTCTTTTTCTATTTCCACTCCCGCCAGGGGAGAAGAGATACAACATCTGCCGTGCGGACAACGGGGTCCGCGGGAGGGGCATTCGCCGAGAATACGTATTCTTAACTGTCCTGAAAAAAGGACAACTTTTTATCGTTGTCCAAATATCATGTACTTTCCCGGATGACCAGTTCCGCGGGGAAAGGCCGGTTCTGTGCCTCCCGGGGGCCGGGGTGTTCAATGCGGTCCAAAAGCCATTCCACGGCCTCCCGGGCCATGGAAGCGGTGGGCTGGCTGACGCTGCTGAGCCGGGGATTGAGGAACCGCCCCATGAAGGTATCGTCAAAGCCTATGACCCCCGCCTGCCGGGGCACCGAGATGCCCAGCTCCCGCAGGATGTCCAGCACCTGCAGGGCGTAGATATCGTTGCCTGCAAAGATGGCGGCGCGGGCGGTATCGCTGAAAAACCAGTCCCGCAGCTCCTGGCCAAGCTGGTCGTGGGAGCGCAGCACCCGGTTGGTGGCAGCGTCCCCGAATCCCCGGTCTGTCAGCTGCCGACGGAAGCCCACATACTTGCCGTCGTAGTCCTTGCCGATGAAGAGGAAGCGCCGGTAGCCCCGGTCAATGAGGTGATCCGCCACCATGGCCCCCGCCTGGGCGTGGTCCACATAGAAGGAATCCAGTCCATGGGCCCGCCGGGTGATGGTCACCACGGGAACGTCCAGTTTTTTTACGTAATCCCGCCATTGGGGGCTGGTCTCCCGGATGGGGACCGCCAGCACTCCGTCCACCCGGTAACGGCGGACCACGTCCAGATATTCCTGCTCGTTTTTAGGGTTGTAGTCACTGTTGAAAAGAATGATGCTGTAGCCGTTTTCCCGTGCGGCCACCTCAATTTGTTTGGCAAGGTCGGCAAAAAATCCGTTGGAGATGTCGGTCACCAGCACGCCCAGCAGGCGGGTCTTGCTGCCCTGCAGCCCCTTGGCCAGAGCATTGAACTGATAGTCATGGGCCCGGGCGCAGGCCAGCACCCGTTCCCGGATCTCAGGGGCCACCTTGGTGTTGCCGTTGAGCACCCGGGATACCGTCGGCTGGGAGACATTGGTCAGCCTTGCGATTTCAGACATTGTTATCATACATGTTGTACCAGCAGTGTGAATTCGTATTCTCGTATTTTCGAGAACATTTATAATATAGTAAAAAAATGTTCACATTTCAATTCGATGAACCGCCAAACTATTTGCCTGTTTTTTGTGCATCATTTCAGAATTCCTGCTTTTTACCGCTATTTTTGCACAACATGCATGTGCATGTGCAAAATTCATCGTCCGGCGCCCTTCCGGGCCCGGCGTCTTTCCCGCCTTTCCAGCCAAAAGCAAAAAAGCTCCCCGCTCCGGTCGTATCCTTCCGGGGCGGGGAGTTTTCAGTTTCCTTCCAGTTGTACAGTGATATCAGGCCAGCGTGTGCCGGACCAGTTCCACACAGGCGGGGCCGTCGCTGTGCAGCGAGACGCCGTCCGCCTCCGCGGGGGTATCGATCAGCGCCGAGATCACCCGCTCGCCGCCGTTGACGAACAGTTCGGTGCAGTCGCCGTCCAGGATCAGCCGCAGGGTCAGTCGGCCGTCCACCGGCTCCGCCGGGATGCGCCGGATGTGGGGAATGTCCCTCCGGGTGCCGCAGCGGCTGCGGTCAAAGACCAGCTCCCGGCGGTCGGCCTCCCAGCGCACCCGGGTTGCATACTTTCCGCCCTGGGCAAAGCTCAGGGTCAGGGACTTGCAGTCAGGGCTGCGCTCGGTGTCCAGCACCAGGGTCAGGTCCTGATACCGGCCATGGAACGCGGGCAGAGGCAGGTCGCCGTCGGCAGTTTGGGTCAGACGACTCTCCTCCCGCCACAGTCCCTCAATCTCCCGCACCGGCTGCTGATACAGCCGCCCGTTTTTCACCGAGAGCTCTCTGGGCAGGGTCATGCGGCCGAACCAGCGATGATTGCGCAGTGCGTCATTGCAGGTTTCCCAGCTCTGCATCCAGGCCACCATAACGCGGCGGCCGTCGGGGGTGAGGGTGGTCTGGGGAGCATAGAACTCCATACCGGCATCCAGCAGCCGGACGCTTTCCCGGGTGAAGCGATGGTTCTGGGGGTCGTAGCTTCCCATCAGGGCCAGCGCTGCATAACCGGGGCGGATCTCGGGGTCGTCGGCGGGACCGATGGACTGGGGGCTGACCAGCAGGACCTGCTTGCCGTCCAGAGAGAAGAAGTCGGGGCACTCCCAGATCAGGCCGTACTTGTCCCGGCTGGCATCCAACACGGTGACAAACGTCCAATGCCGGGCGTCTTCGCTCTCAAACAGCTCGATGCTGCCGCCGTTGTCCTTGTGTCGGCCCGCCGCCACGCAGTAGTAGCGGCCGTTTTCCCGCCAGATCTTGGGGTCGCGGAAGTCGGCGGCGCAGAAGCCTTCCGGCTGCCGGTCAGGAGGCAGGACCGGGTTTTCGGCCAGTTTTTCAAAGTCGGTGCCGTCGCCGATGGCCACGCACTGAGCCTGGACCGGCTCCTTGTCGGTACCGCTGACGCCGGTGTACAAAAGCTCCAGCCGTCCGTCCGGCAGCTCAATGGCACTGCCCGAAAAACATCCTTTGCCGTCGGCGGGGGTATCGGGCGCCATGGCGCAGGGCAGATACTCCCAGTGCAGCAGGTCGCGGCTCACCGCATGGCCCCAGTGCATGGGGCCCCACTTGGTCTCGTAGGGGTAGTACTGATAAAACAGGTGGTAGGCATCCCGATAGCAGCAGAATCCGTTGGGGTCATTCATCCAGCCCACCCGGGGGGTCAGGTGGATGCGGGGGCGGTCAGCGGCCGCGATGGCCTTTTCTTCCCGGGCTTCATAGGCGCGGGCCTGCTCCAGTTTTTCCGATCTGTTGTACGGCATAAGAGATAGTTCCTCTCTTTCCGGTAGTGTGGTTTTGATGAAAGATCAGTTTGCGGTCTCGGCGGTGGCGGGCACGGTGGTGTCCACGGCGCCGGCAGTCTCCACATAGCGGTCGTAGGCGGCCTGGTAGGTATCCAGCAGATCCTGCATGCCGTAGCTGTTCAGGTTTTCCTTGTAGGCGTTCCAGGTGTCGTCGGTGATGCCGCCGTCACGCAGCCAGGTGGCCTCCTGCTCGGAGACGTAGTTCTCAAAGTCCACGCGCCACTTGTCGATGGTGTCCAGCTCCTCCTGGGTGTAGACGCAGTCGATGGGATAGCAGGTGGTGTCGTCCACATACTGCATCCAGTAGTCGTAAAGGTCGGTCAGACGCTCGACGGCGCGGGGCTCCATCTCAAAGGTGGTGGCGTAGTAGTCGGACAGGATCAGTTTGGGGCCGTAGACCTCGTACTCGCCCTTGACTTCGCCGGCGCTCTTGCCGAATTTTCCTGGGCTTCCTCGTCGGTGATGCTCTGCCACAGGCCGTTCTCGTCCTGCTCGGTGAAGTAGACGCTGATGGGGCCGTACTGCAACTTCTGGACGAAGGGATAGATGATGAGCATGGGGGCCGCCGCCACGATGATGGAGGCGAACTTGATCATTTCGGTGAGCTTGTTCAGTTCGGCATAGCCGCCGGAGATCATGCTGGCCTGGCTGGCGGAGGTCTCGCTGGCAATCAGGATGTTGCGCAGCACCAGGGGCAGAGGTGCGCGGCCCTCGCCGGTCATGTAGATCAATGCGGTGAACCAGTCGTTCCAGTAGGCCACCATGCTGAACACCACCATAACCGCCATGATCGGGCGGGACAGGGGGATGATGATATCCCAGAAGATGCGCAGCTTGGAGGCGCCGTCGATCTCGGCGGCTTCTTTCAGTTCCTTGGGGATGCTCGTCTCAAAGTAGTTGCGCGCGATGATCATGTTGGACACCGCGACGCCGCCGGGCAGAAACATCGCCCAGATCGTGTTGATAAGCCCGGTGTCGCGCACGACCAAATAGGTGGGGATCAGCCCGCCGCCGAAGTACATGGTGATGACAAAGAAGATGTTGAAGAACTTGCGGCCCGGCAGATCGGGGTTGGACAGGGGGTAGGCGGTGATGTAGATCATGACCACCGAGAAGATGGTGCCTGCCACGGTGTACTTGATGCTGTTCCAGTAGCCCAGCAGGATGCTGTCGTCGGAAAAGACGGCGGCGTAGCCGTCCAGGGTGAACTGGCTGGGCGCCAGGAAGGTCTTGCCGGCGTAGACATCATAGGGATCGGAGAGGGACGCCACCAGGATGTAGTAGAGAGGGTAGGCCACCACCAGCAGGATGGCAACGCACAATACCACCAGAATGGCATCGCTGGCGCGGTCGGACAGGCCGCCCGGCTTTTTGCCGACAGACTTGGTTTTTGCGGACATGTCAGTGACCTCCTTTACACAAACTGTACGTCGCTGGCCTTTTTGGCAATGCGGCTGACGATGATGAGCAGAATGATGTTGACGGCGGTGTTGAACAGGCCTATGGCGGTGGAGTAACTGTACTCGGCGTGCTGAATGCCCTGTTCGTACACATAGACCGCGATGATATCGCTGGTGGCCTTGTTCAGGTCGGTCTGGAGCAGGAAGACCTTTTCAAAGCCGATGTTCATAAGGTTGGAGGCGCTCAGGATGAGCTGGAGCACCGCCATGGGGACCAGGGCGGGCAGGTCGATGTGCAGGATGCGCTGGAACACCGAGGCGCCGTCCACCTTGGCGGCCTCATACAGGGAGGTGTCCACGCTGGACAGGGTGGCCAGGTAGATGATGGTGCCCCAGCCGGCCTCCTGCCAGATGCCGCTGATGACGTAGATGGAGCGGAACATGGAGCTCTGGTTGAGGAAGTCGATGCTGGTGCCCAGCAGCAGGTTGATCAGGCCGCCCGACGGGCTGAGGAAGATGCGGAGCATGCCGCAGATGATCATGGTGGAGATGAAGTGAGGGGCGTACAGGACGGTCTGGACCACTCTCTTGAGCTTGTGGAAGCGCAGCTGGTTGAGGGCCAGGGCCAGGATGATGGGGACCGGGAAGCTCCACAGCAGGCTGTAGAGGCTGAGCAGCACAGTGTTTTTGATCATGCGCCAGCAGTTGGGGGAGGTGAAGAACTCCTCGAACCACTGGAGGCCCACCCACTGGCTTCCGGTGATGCCTCGGCTTGCCTTGAAGTCCCGGAAGGCGATCTGGATGCCGTACATGGGGCCGTACTTGTAGACGATGGTAATGACCACCGGGATCAGCAGCAGCAGATAGAGCTGCCAGTTTTCGATCAGCCGTTGTTTAAGCGGCTTGCGCCGGACCGCAATGTCGCCGGCGTTTTTTCCGGATGTCTTGCCCCGTTTCAGCCACTGCGGCCCCTTGGGGCGTCCGGTCCGCTCTGCCCGCGGCACGGCTTGCGTTTTGCTCATGATGATTCCTCCTTCGTGACGGACGGTTCATGAATCGTTTCACGTATCTTGTGAAATCAAAATACCACCCTCACAACCAAAAAAAGTCAATGGCAAAAATCAAAAAATCCCGCGTTGCCGAGGGGTTTTGGCGGCATGCACAAGGCATTTGCCTGAAAATTGTGCAGTTTGTTTCGGTGAAATCGGTGAAATCCCCGTTATTTTTTCATGAAACAGCTTTACATTTATTATAGAGCGGAGTATAATATTACCGAAAAGAAAAGACTGACGAGGTGAAATTTCATGAAAGGAGAGAGACAAACAGCCACCATGAGCGACGTAGCCCGGGAAGCCGGGGTCGCGCTGGGCACCGTGTCCAAGGTCATCAACGGCCAGCCTGTGGGCGAAAGCTATCGTCTCAGGGTGGAGGCTGCCGTCAAAAAGCTGAACTACCGGGTCAATCCCAGTGCCAAGGCGCTGAAGAGCAACCGCACCAGCACCATTGCCTTCATCATTCCCAACACCATCGCCCCCTTTTTCGCCCTGCTGACGCACTACATCAATATGGCGCTGGAAAAGCGCGGCTACAAAATGATGCTCTGCTTTACCGAGTATGACCGGGACCGGGAGCAGGAGTATGTGAGCATGGTGGTGCACAACCGGGTGGACGGCATCATTGCCCTGACATACAATCCCAAGCTGGAGATCCCGGAGGGTATTCCTTTTGTGACCATCGACCGCTTTTTCAGTGTATCGGTGCCCTGCATCGCGTCGGACAACTTTGGCGGCGGGCAGCTGGCGGCCAAAAAGCTGGCCGAGCTTGGCTGTCATCGGGTGGCCTGTCTCCGGTCAGGTTCCTCCCTGACCAATGAACCCAGCAAGCGAAAGGACGGCTTTGTCAGCGGCTGCATGGAGGCCGGGCTTCCCTTTGAGGTGTGCAACCTCACCGACGGCGCCCCCCTGTCCGCCTTTGAGGTGTTTCTCCGTCACAATCTGTTTGATACCGACACCCCGCTGGACGGACTGTTCTGCGGCACCGACCTGATGGCATGGGATGCCATCAAGATCCTGCGCAATCTGGGCCTGCGGGTGCCGGAGGATGTCCAGGTCATCGGCTTTGACGGCATCCGCATGTTCGGCGACCAGGACTACATCTGCTCCACCATCGTGCAGCCGGTGCCCGACCTGGCCGAGACCGCCGTCAATATGGTGCTGTCCAACGATTTTACCGGCCTGCCGCCCCTCATCTGCCTGCCCGTGCGCTACCAGGCGGGGGGCACCACCCGGGATTCTCTCTGAGTCAAAAGGAGCCTTCCGCCATGAATCTGTTTCGTCCCTATGACACCGGCGAGCCCCGCCGGGATGCCCGCGGCCGCCTCATCGGCATCGACCGCTACCAGGATGTGCTGGGCCGCAACTGGAAGCGCTTCCTCCTCACCGGCCTGGTGACGCTGGCCGGCTGCCTTCCCCTGGCCGCCGGCATCGCCTATGCCATTCTGAGCAGCAGCATTCTGGTCCTGCTGCCCGTCAGCCTGGCAGGTGGAGCCATCGCCGGGCCTTTCCTCGCCTGTCTGTACGACAATATTCTCCGCGCCCTGCGGGATGCCCCCGGCAGCTGGTCGGCCAACTTTCGCCGCGCCTTTGCCCAGAACTGGCGGGCTTCCCTGCTGCCCGGCGCCCTCACCGGCCTGTTTGTAGGGTCTGCCGCCTTTGCAGGCATGCTCTTTTTTGCCTGGAGCACAGCGGTGCCCTCCGCCCTGACCATCCTGATCTATCTGTTCAGCTGTCTGATCTTTTTTGTTCTGTCCACGCTGTACTGGCCCCAGCTGGTGCTCTTTGACCAGCGGGGCATCGTCCGGCTGCTCAACGCACTGCTTTTCACCATCAAGAATTTCTGGGCCACCCTGAGCGTTTGCCTGCTCCAGCTGGTGTGGTGGCTGCTCATGGTGCTGTTTGCCCCCTGGACGCTGATTCTTCTGCCCCTCGTCGCCGTGTGGTTCGACCTGTTTGTGGCGCTGTTCTTGCTGTATGACCGTCTGGACGCGGCCTTCGGCATTGAGGCAAGCCTTGCCGCAGCCTTTCCCGACCAGGTACCCCGCCGCGACTGCTGAGATTGGAGGTAATATACTATGAAAGATGTTGTTGCACTGGGTGAACTCCTCATCGACTTTGCTCCCGTTTCCACCGACGAGAGCGGCTACCCCACCCTCAAGGCCCAACCGGGCGGTGCGCCGGGCAACTTCCTGGCTGCCCTGACCAAGTACGGCTGCTCCACCGCCCTGCTGGGCAAGGTGGGCGAGGATGCTTTCGGCAATCTGCTGGTAAACACCCTGGACACCCTGGGCATTTCCACCAAAGGCATTGTGAAGGACCCGTCGGTGTTCACCACCCTGGCCTTCGTCACTCTGGACGCCACCGGCAACCGGGAATTCAGCTTTGCCCGCAAGCCCGGCGCCGACACCTGCCTGCGCCCCGAGGAGTTGGACCTCTCCCTGCTGGACGACTGCAAGGTCTTCCACTTCGGCACCCTGAGCCTTACCGGGGAGCCCGCCCGCTCCGCCACCCGGGCCGCCGTGGCCTATGCCAAGGAGCACGGCAAGCTCATCAGCTTTGACCCTAACCTGCGCAAGCCCCTGTGGCCCAATGACGAGGCCGCCAGGGAGCAGATCGAGTGGGGCCTGCACCAGTCCGACATCGTCAAGATCAGCGATGAGGAGATCGAGTTTTTGTGGGGCATCTCCCCCGAGGAGGGCGCCCAGAAGCTGCTGAAGGAGTACGGCGTCCGCCTGGTCTACGCCACCCTGGGCCCCAAGGGCTGCCACGTGGCCAACGCCAATGGCTGCTGCGAGGTTCCCTCCCCCACCGGCATCCATGTCATCGATACCACCGGCGCCGGGGATATCTTCGGCGGCAGCGCCATGAGCCAGTTCCTGCGCCTGAACAAGGCTCCCGAGACCCTGACCGTGGAGGAGCTGCGGGCGGTCACCCGCTTTGCCTGCTGCGCCGCCTCCCTCTCCACCCAGACCCACGGCGGCATCACCAGCGTGGTGCCCGAGGATCAGGTCCGGGCCATCCTGTGACCGTTCCCCCACACAAAGCACAAAACGCCCCGGATGGGGCGGCAGTCTGCCGCCGCCCGTCCGGGGTGTTTCTGTGTTTTCCTACAGGATGGGATGGCTCTGCCCCAGGGGTGGGGCCGGCAGGGCCGGGGGCTGCGGCGGGCGCACAGCAGGAATATGGGCGGGCCTTTTTTTCGCACCGTGCCAAATTCTTCAGCATATCAACGATTTTCTCTCAGACGGACCGGCGCAGCTTTGTAGAAAGCGGCCGAATTCCTCTGGAAACAGTTGACAAATGCACTCTGCCGTGCTAAACTGCCAGACAATAACTGATGAAACAAAGACGTTTCACATCCCCTGCGGGGTGTGGAGCGTCTTTCTTTTTTACCACCGGGAGGGAGCACGGCATGATCAAGCTGGAAAAGGTCAACAAGTACTTCGGGGACCTGCACGTCCTCAAGGATGTCTCGCTGGAGGTGGCCGAAGGAGAAAAGCTTGTCATCATCGGGCCGTCCGGCTCAGGCAAGTCCACCACCGTCCGCTGCATGAACTTTCTGGAGGAGCCCACCAGCGGCCACGTCTACATCAACGGCGTGGAGCTGACCCACAAGAACAAGCGCCAGATCGTCCGGGACAACATGTCCATGGTGTTCCAGCAGTTCAACCTCTACCCCCACATGACGGTTTTGAAAAACCTGACCCTGGCCCCCATCAAGCTGCATCACAAGTCCCGCAAGGAGGCCGAGGACCTGGCCTATCACTATCTGGACGTGGTCGGCCTCACCGACAAGGCCCATGCCTATCCCACCATGCTGTCCGGCGGCCAGCAGCAGCGCATCGCCATTGCCCGGGCCCTGTGCGCCCAGAGCAAGATCATCCTCTTTGACGAGCCCACCTCCGCCCTCGACCCCGAGACCATCCAGGAGGTGCTGGATGTCATGATCCGCCTGGCCAAGGAAAACATCACCATGGTGGTGGTCACCCACGAGATGGGCTTTGCCCGCCAGGTGGCCGACCGGGTGGTCTTTATGGCCGACGGCCAGATTCTGGAGGAGGGCACCCCGGAACACTTCTTCACCCATCCGGACCACGAGCGTGTCCGGCAGTTCCTGGGCAAGATCCTGCACTGATTCTGATACCCGATGCTTTGCGGCATCTGGATATAGAGGGAAATTTCATATATTAGGAGGAAATCAACATGAAAAAGCGCAATGCGATTCTTTCGTCCGTCCTGGCGGGCGCCATGCTGCTGAGCCTGACTGCCTGCGGCGGCGCCGACTCGTCCTCTTCTTCCAGCGCAGCGGCCGGCGGAGACTCCTCCACAGCCGCCACCGGTGAGGCCGCCGGCGAAGCTCTGGGTGCCGATACCCAGGCCATCGTCGACCGTGGCGTCCTGCGCGTCGGCGTCAAGAACGCCGTTGTGGGCTTCGGCTATCAGGACCCCGCCACCGGCGAATACTCCGGCATGGAGATCGAGCTGGCCAAGAAGCTGGCCGAGCAGCTGGGCGTTGACGTGGAGTTCACCACCGTCACCGCCGCCACCCGCACCGAGCTGCTGGATTCCGGCGACATCGACTGCGTGCTGGCCACCTTCACCATCACCGATGAGCGCAAGGAAAGCTGGGACTTCACCACGCCTTACTACACCGACTACGTCACCGTGCTGGTAGAGGATGCCGACGGCATCACCTCTCTGGCCGACCTGCAGGGCAAGGTCGTGGGTGTTTCCTCCGGTTCCACCTCCGCCCGTTCTCTGGTGGAGGCCATGATCGAGGGCGGCGTCATTGAGGGTACCGGCTTCTCTGCCGATACCTTCGACCCCGCCACCTGGACCGAGGGCGTCACCTTCCAGCAGTTCGACGACTATCCGGCCATCTCCACGGCTCTGAGCGCCGGCACTGTGGACGCCTTCTGCGTGGATAAGTCCATCCTAGCTGTCTACAAGACCGAGGGCCGCAGCTACATCGACGATCAGTTTGCTCCTCAGGAGTACGGCATCGCCACCAAGAAGGGCAGCGACTTCTCCACCTACTGCAACGACTTTGTGGAGGCCTGCCTGTCCGACGGCACCATCGACGGCTACATCAGCGAGTTCAACCTCGGCTGATCGCATCCCGGTCCTGACCGGGGGATTCCAAGCATAAAACGGGGCGGGCTGGGGCTGATCCCCGGGCCCGCCCTTTTTTCGCAGGAGGGAGACACAAACTATGGCAGAGCTGCTTTCGCCCGAGGCCTGGGGCAAGGTCTGGACCTACCGCGGCACCTTTCTCACAGGATTCGGCAACACGCTGGAGACGGCCATCTTCGGTCTGCTGCTGGCACTGGCACTGGGCATTCTTTTCGGCCTGATGGCCACCAGCGGCAAAAAGCCCCTGATGGCGGTGGCCCGGGTGTACGTGGAATTTTTCCAAAACACCCCCATCGTGCTGCAGATGTGCTTTTTGTATTACGTGCTGGCATTTTCCGGCATCAAGGTCAGCATCATCCTCACCGGCATCATCAGCCTGGGCATCTACACCGGCGCCTACATGGCCGAGGTGGTGCGTGCCGGCATCCAGGCAGTGCCCAAGGGCCAGTTTGAGGCGGCGGTCAGCCAGGGCTTCGGCTACGTGGAGACGATGTACTACATCATCTTCCCCCAGAGCCTCAAGATCATTCTGCCGCCCATGGTCAACCAGGCAGTCAACCTGTTCAAGAACACCAGCTGCCTCTACATTGTGGGCGGCGCCGACCTGATCTCGCTGACCTACAGCTTTGTCACCGGTGCCACCACCGGCGGTGCCTATGCCCCCGCCTATCTGGTGTGCGGCGCTCTCTTCTTTGTGGTCTGCTTCCCCCTGTCCACCCTGGCTTCCACCTGGGAAAACAACCTCAAGCGCCGGGACAAGCGCGGGGCAGCCATTGTCAAACAGCTGGAAACGGAGGTGTCCTGAATGATCGACTGGCAGGCAAGTTTTTCTATCCTGACCAAGGCGGGCGTCGCCGTTTACATCCTGCGGGGCGTGGCCTTCTCGCTGGTCATTTCGGTGTGCGCCGTGGTGGTCAGCCTTCTCATCGGCTCGGTGCTGGCCCTCATGCGCAACTACTGCTCCGGCCCCACCCGCATCTTCAAGTGGATCGCCACCGCCTACATTGAGCTCTTCCGCAACACGCCGCTTTTGTTCTGGATCTTCATCTGCCTGGTGTTCTGCCCGGTGCCCGGCTTCTTCACCCACCGGATGCTCAGCCTCACCAGCGTGGAAGTCCGCATCCTCTTCCGGGCCTTTGTGGCTCTGGTGCTGTTCGAGTCCTCCATCATGGCCGAGATCATCCGCGGCGGCCTCAACTCGGTGGCCGCGGGGCAGTTTGAGGCCGGACATTCCCAGGGCTTCAGCACGGTGCAGATCCTGCGCTATATCGTGCTGCCCCAGGCCTACCGCGCCGTGGTGCCCACCCTGCTCAGCCAGGTCATCAGCACCATCAAGGACTCCAGCTATCTGGCCAATGTGGCCGTCATTGAGCTGATGTCCCGGGTGCGTCAGATCCTGGCCACCTCCAACATGTACAACGGTGCAGGCACCCAGCTGGTCAGCGACGTCTTTGTGCTGTTCGGCATCGCCTTCATCATCTATTTCGTCATCAACTTTGCGCTGTCCTGTGTGGTGCGCTCGCTGCAGCACCCCCGTCCGCGGCGGTCCGCCCGCCCGGAACCGACGGCTCAGACAGCACAGTAAGGGGGCTCTTCCATGGCAAAGCAGTATGTCATCAACCTGTCCCGTGATTTTGCCAGCATGGGGCGCAGCATCGCCCAGAATCTGGCCGGGCGTCTGGGGTGTGAATTCTACGACCGCGACATCGTGGAGCAGGCAGCCCGGCGCATGGGCCTGCCCGTCTCCGAGATCGCCAACAACGAGGAGGCCGCCCACAACCTCTTTTACCGCCGCATCTATCCCCTGGGCATGGGGGTCAAGAGCATGCAGGACGAGATCTTTGAGGTCCAGAAAAACATCATCCGGGATCTGGCCGCCAAGCAGAGCTGCATCATTGTGGGCCGCTGCGCCGATGAGATCCTGAAGGATCACCCCAATGTCTTCAGCGTGCACATCTTCGCCACCAGGGCCGAGCGGCTGAAAAACTGTGTGGAAAAGCTGGAGATGGACGAGGACACCGCCCGCCGCACCATGGCCAGGGTCGACAAAGCCCGGACCGGGTATCACCGGGTCTACGGCGGCGGCGATGTGACCGCCAACTGTCACATCATGCTCAACTCAGCCAAGTTCGGCATCGACGGCACCGCCGCCGTGCTGGAGGGCATCGTCCGCCAGCGCTTCGCTCTCTGACCATCCTCTCCTTTCTGCTCCGGCAGGCCCTGCGGGAATTCATCTTCCCGAGGGCCTGCCTTTTTGCTGTCCGTATCGCTTTTTCCCCATCCCGCCGCCCGAGAAATACAATTTGTTATATAATAACGCATTTATTCAATGTGTTATTTTCAGGGCTGTGCGCGCAAAAAGCCCCCGGCGGGGAGATTCCCGTCGGGGGCCTTGCGTTTTGGAAAAATATCCGGCTCAGGAAACGTTGATGGTCAGCAGGATGGACTGGTCCTCCAGCACCGCCTCGGATTCCAGCTCCATGTCCTGGCGCTCCTTCAGACGCTGTTTCAGCAGCAGGTAGGTGCTTTTCTGGACATTGACCATATACTCTTCGGTCAGTTCCGCCTCGTGGGCGTCCAGTTCCTCCTGGCTCTTGAGGTCAAAGGGCTGCACCCAGAAGGCCTCCCCCTCCTGGGGCTGGTAGTAGCGCAGGCTGCCTGCGCTGGTGTGCACCGTCAGGATGCCGTCCTCCTCCTGTTGAACGGTAAAGCCGTGCTCCTCCAGCGTCTTGATGAGCAGGGTGCGGTCGTTGAAGCGGGTCTGCACCGGGTCCAGCTCGGTGGCGTCGGTTCCGCAGCGGGCGTCCAGCGCCTGTTTGGCGGCGACCATTCCGCCCAGCGCCGAGATGCCCAGGCAGATGGCTGCACTGGTCATGGACAATACAAGAGACATAATTTTTCCCTCCTGCTCAGAAATCCAGCGACCGGCCGCCCCGGCTCTTGCGGATGTCGGTCTCCGGCTCTTCGGGGTCGCTCTTTTCGTAGTTTTCCAGGTCCTCCCGGGCGGTGGCGGCCACGGCACGGACGTTGGCCCACTGGCGCAGCGCCCGGATGGATTCGGCCTGGGTCACCGACAGGGGAACGGTGCTGTCAATGGCATAGTTCAGGTCCTCCTCCAGCAGCGGCCGCTGGTGGAAGAAGGCCTCGTACAGGGCGGCCACCACTGCCTGCTCGATCTCGGCGCCCACAAAGCCCTCGGTCTTGACAGCCAGACGGTCCAGCATTTTTTGCGGCAGACGGGCTTTTTCGCTTTCCGCAGGCAGTTGCTGTTCCGGGCGGGAGACCCCTGCCGCCCGCCCCGCAAGGATGTCAGGCAGCAAAAAATGCCCCCGCCGGAAGCGGACAGGCTTCCGGCGGAGGCGTTTTGCGTCCCGTTGCCGGGGAACGGCACGGCGGGCGCTTGTTTTCTTTTTGGTTGGGCTTATTCCGCCGGGGACAGGGTGACGGTGACATCCCCGCTGCCCAGGGCGTCGGCCCAGCCGGACAGATCGTCGATGCGTCCCAGCCGGGTGTAGCTCCAGGCGTTGGAGCCGTAGAAGAGGACCAGCTGGTCCCCCTGGTAGAGGACCATATCCCCCGCCGTGGTGGTGGTCTGCCGGTCGGAGGCGGGCAGGTCAAAGCCCAGGGGACCCACCTTTTCAAACCCGGCGTAGTCAGAGAGGGTGAGGGTGACGGGCTGTTCCTCCACCATGTCCGCCAGCGTCCGGGCGGCTTCGGTGTCCGCCAGGGTAGCGGTGAAGGGGGCATCGTTGACGGTAACGGTGAGTTTCATGGGGGATTCCTCCTCTGTGGATTCCGATGGAGTTTCAGGAGTGGCGGAAGCTGCGGGGGCAGAGTCGGTGTGTGTCCCCGCCGCCGGGGAACTCTCCGGCGCGGGAGCTGCGGCGGACGGGGTGGTTTCCCACGCTCCGCAGCCGGTGAGCAGGCCTGCCAGCAGGCAGGCAGCAATGATCCAGCCTTTCCCCTGTCTCATGGGCAGTCCCTCCCCGTTCATGCGCAGCCCTTGCAGGGGGACGGAGATAGGACGACCCTGCCGTCGGCGCCATCCATGTCCCGGATAACCTCCCCCACGGCGGGCACCGTGATGCTGCTGCCTGCCAGGGGATTTTTGATGCTGAGTACTGGGGTAATAACGGTGGCCTGCACGTCGCTGCGCTCAAAGGCCAGGTCGGTGCCCACCATCTCGCAGTCGATGAGCTTGAGGCCTTTGCAGTAGCACAGGGGCTGGGTTCCCTCGATGCGGCAGTGGTCGAAGGTAACGTTCTCGCAGTACCAGGCCAGGTACTCCCCCTTGACCACGCTGTTTTTCACCGTCACGTTCTTGGCATGCCAGAAGGCGTCCTTGGTGTCGAAGGTGCAGTGGTCGAAGACGGCGTCCTCGATGTACTGGAAAGAATACTTGCCCTTCATCCGCACGTTGGTGAAGCGCAGACCGGTGGAGCGCATCATAAAGTATTCGCTCTCAGCGGTGCAATCCTCCATGGTGATGCCCCGCACCGACCAGCCGAACTCGGGAGAGAGGATATCGCAGCCCCGCAGGGTGGCGTCGGCGCACTCCCGCAGCGCCTTGATGCCGTGGAGCCTGGTATCCTCGATGGTGATGTGGTCGGAATACCACAAAGCCGCCCGGCAGAGCTGGGTGAGCTCACAGTTCCGGATGGTCAGCCCGTGGTCGTGCCAGAAGGGGTAGCGCAGATTGAAAAAGCTGTCCTCCGCCCCGATGTTGGTGCACTCCTTGAAGGCACTCTCCCCGTCGGCGGGGCCGTCGAAGCGGCAGCGGCGCACCGTCAGGTCACGGCTGCCGTACAGGGCGCGCTCCGCGTCAAAGGTCTGATGTTCGATGTATTTCATCCCAAACAGCCTCCTGTTTTTTCAGTGGTTCCGGTTTCCCGCCGCACCGGCCGCAGCATGGCGGCGGGACATTCTTTATTGTTACTATACTCCTTCCTCCGGGCATAGGCAAATACCTATATTTTATACTGCGGTATAGCTTTCAGGTATGGTTTCCCGTGGCTTCTTTGTCCCCCGGCATTGCCCCCGTTGGGGGATTCTGCTACAATAAAGTACAATCAGGCAAGAGATTCTCCCCATCGGGGAAAAGGAGGCGGATGCGGTATGCTGCACATGGCTCTGGTGGACGACGAACAGGAACAGCGCAGTCAGATGGAGGCCCTCATCCGCCGCTATGAGGCCGAAAACGGCGCCGCCTTCACGGTGGAGCAGTTCGGCACGGCGGAGGATTTTCTGGCCCGGGACCCGGCGGGGTTCGACCTGGTGCTCATGGACATCCAGATGCCCGGCATCGACGGCATGGCCCTGGCCCGCCGCCTGCGGGAACAGAATCAGCGCATCGTCCTCATCTTCATCACCAACATGGCCCAGTTTGCCATCGAGGGGTACGAGGTGGACGCCATGGATTTCATCCTCAAGCCGGTGAGCTATTACCGGCTTGCAGCCGCCCTGACCAAGGCCAAAAACCGCCTTCAGGCCGAGACCGGCGTCCGGCTGGTATTGCACAGCAAGGACGGCACCTACTATCTGGACTCCGCCCGGGTGCATTATATCGAAATGCTCAACCATCACACCATCTTCCACACCGAGGACGGCATCTTTGACTCCACCGGCAGCCTGAAAAAGCTGGAGGAACAGCTGGCCGGGCAGAACTTTGCCCGCTGCAACAACTGCTATCTGGTCAACCTGCGCTACGTCCGCTCCCTGGAGGGCAGCGACCTGCTGGTGGGGGACGACCGCCTGCTCATCAGCCGCACCCGGCGCAAGGCTTTTTTACAGCAGATGTCGGAATACTTCGGGGGCAAGTGATATGCTGCAGGAAACTCAGCTCTACTGGTACAAGATCCTCTTTTTCTTTGAGCTGGCGGCGGCGGAGGGCATTTTCTGCCTGAAGCTCCGCCGGCGTTCTCTCTTTGTGCCCCGGCTGCTCCTGGCTTTGGCCGCCGGGCTGGCAGTGGCAGTGTTCTTCCCGCTGCGGGACTATACCGTGGCTTACAATTGGGCTGGTCCTTCTACTATCCCAGCACCGGCGGTTCCGGCTCCGGCGCCGTGGGTTCCGACGGACTGGTCTCCCCCAAGGAGGCTCTGGCCGCCGCGGGCATCCAGATCAACGAGGCGCTGGAAACCTACTACCTCAACTGGTCCAATGAGCACTACACCGAGTGGATGGTCACCAAGGCCAACGGCTACTACACCGACGAGGACACCAACACTTCCCCCGCCCGGCCCTCGGTGAGCAAGGCCTACCAGGCGGCCTGGGACGTGCCCGAGCTCAACGGCCAGCTGGTGGCCGAAGCCTGTGACCAGTCCGACGCCGCAGCCAACAACGTCCAGATTGTCTGGATCGGCCGGGGCGGCGGCGAGTACCACGACTGCCCCACCGTCATGACCAAGGAGGGCGGTAGCGTCAACACCTACGGCGTCAACCCCGACAAGCACTATCTGGAACTCACCGACGAGGAGGAGGCCGTCCTGGCCAAGGCCAAGGAGCTGCGGGGCGAAAACGGCAAGGTCATCGTCATCATCAACGCCAACAACACCATGGAGCTGGGCGAGCTCCAGGACGACGACAGGGTGGATGCCATCCTCTTTGTGGGCGGCCCCGGCAAGCAGGGCTTCTACGCCATCGGCGACGTGCTCAACGGCACGGTGAACCCCTCCGGCCGTCTGGCGGACACCTACGCCGCCGACCTGCTGGCCAGCCCCGCTATGGAGAACTTCAGCAGCAAGGTCTACTATGACGCCGACGCTGCCTTCCCCAACCAGTACGACACCATGATCGACTACACCGATGCCGACGGCAGCACCTCCCAGCGCCCCATTCTGTTCGTGGGCTACGAGGAGGGCATCTACGTGGGCTACCGCTTCTATGAGACGGCAGCCGCCGACGGCTTCTTCACCTCCGCCCAGCTGCCTGCAGGCGTCACCGACCCCTACTACAACCGGGAGAACGGCGTCATCTATCCCTTCGGCTACGGCCTGTCCTACACCACCTTCACCCAGGAGCTGACCAAGGCCACTTACTCCGACGGTGTCTTTACCTTTGAGGTCAAGGTCACTAACACCGGCAGCGTGGCAGGCAAGGATGTGGTGGAGCTCTATGTGGAGACTCCCTACACCCCCGGCGGCATCGAGAAGTCCAAGGTCGTCCTCTGCGGCTTTGACAAGACCGACATCCTGCAGCCCGGCGCCGACCAGACCATGACCATCCGGGTGGAGGCCGAGGATCTGGCCTCCTACGACGATACCGTCAACCAGTGCTATGTGCTGGATGCCGGCGACTGCACCTTCTACCTGGGCACCGTAAACGGCACCGTCTACGGTTCCCATTCCTGGGCCTACGCCACCCCGGCAGACTCCGCCAGTCTGACCGCCGGCGCCAACGCCGTCACCTTTGCAGCGGCCAACGCCATCAGCGAGACCAAGATTTACAACGACGAGCACGACGGCAAGCGTGCCAGCGACGAGACCACCGCCACCAATGCCTTCACCCGGGAAATGACCGGCAACAACCTGAAGGTCGCCAACGGCGACGCCACCATGAACCGTGCCGCCGGGTTTGCAGCCTCCTGGCCCACCGCCCCTCAGGCGGAGGACACCGTCATGCCCCAGGAGCTCAAGGACATTCTGAACGACAACAACTACAGCACCAAGGAAGCCACCGCCCTCCACGACGAGGATGTGGAGATGCCGGTCACCGGCAAAAACGCCGGCCTCCAGCTCATCGACCTGCGGGGCCTGAGCTTTGACGATCCGTTGTGGGAGACCTACATCCAGCAGTGGAAGCCGGAGGAGATGGCCCTGCTGCTGGGCAAGGCAGGCTTCCAGACCGAGGCCTTCACCCAGTACGGCAAGCCCACCACACTGGACAACGACGGCCCCCAGGCCTTCCGTCACCAGGCCCTGGGCGAGGAAAACGAGAAGATCGACACCTATTACATGACGGCCTTCCCCTGTGAGGCACTGCTGGCCTGCACCTGGAACGAGGACCTGCTGGAGGAGATCGGCCAGAACGTGGGCGCCGAGGGTTCGGTCAACGGCATGTCCGGCTGGTATGCCCCCGGCCTGAACACCCACCGCACGGCGTTCGGCGGACGCAACTTCGAGTACTTCTCGGAGGACCCCTTCCTGGCAGGCAAGCTGGCCGCCCGGGAGATCGCCGGTGCGGCCCAGTACGGCGTCTTTACCTACATCAAGCACTTTGCCATGAATGAGCAGGAAGCCTTCTGCCGCTCCTGGTGCTGCGGCATGCACATGGACGACAGCCTGGACCGCTACCAGAACCCCGAATGGATGCTCATGACCTGGGCCAATGAGCAGACGGTGCGTGAGATCTACCTCAAGGCCTTTGAGATCGCCATCAAGGAGGCCACCGTCGACCTTAAGTATCTGGACAGCGAAGGCAACGAGCAGGTGGCGGAGGATTTCCGCTGCGCCACCGGCGTCATGACCGCCTTCTGCTGCGTGGGCAACACCTGGTCGGGCGGCAACCACGCCCTGCTCCAGACCGTCCTGCGGGACGAGTGGGGCTTTGACGGCACCGCCCTCACCGACTACGCCCTCCACGACTTCATGTACCCCGACCAGATGATTCGCAACGGCGGCACCGCCTGCCTCCAGTCCAACCGCAAGGATTTTGTGGACCAGAACAACCCCAGTGCCACCACCGTCAAGTACCTGCAGAAAGCCACCCACGAGATGTGCTACATGGTGGCCAACTCCAACGCCATGAACGGCATGGCCCCCGGCTCCACCATCACCTACTCCCTGGCCCCCTGGGAGATGGGCTGCGCCGTGGCCATCGTGGTCACCGGCCTGCTGTTCGCCGCGGTCATCGTGCTCAGCGTGCTGCGGGTCCGGGATGAAAAGCGTCATCCCGACCGGTATCATTCGGCCAAGTCCCTGTAAAGGGAACCAATCCCCGGCACCGACAGGGAATTGGCGGAGGGCTTCGGGCCGGGTTCCGGACCTTTGACCGCAAGGCAAAAGCCCGGGCAAGCATCCCCGCAGCCCGGCCCGACGCCTTCCGCCGCCCTTTTCGGGTTTTCCTTTGGAAGGGAACCTCATAAAAGCAGAATCCCCCGGATGCATCCGCATCCGGGGGATTCTGTCTGTTTATTTCATGGAGTCGGCAGGGCCGGATGGCGGTTCCTGCCTTTCCAGTTCCTGCTGTCGGGCCAGCAGGGCATCCAGATACCGGCGGGCGGCATCGGGTTCTCCCCGTTCCAGAAAGCCCTGCAACACCAAAAGCTCATTCTTGGCGTCGTGCTGGGCCAGGCGAAGATCTTCCAGCGCCCGCATTTCCTTTTTTATCCGCAGGTAGAGCTCCTGCTCCCGCCGGGTGATGGTCTCCATCTCCCGCCGGGTCTTCCAGCGCTGCAGCTGGTAGGCCACCATGCTGACGCCCAGCACCAGGAACAGAACAGCAAAAAAAGCCGCGGTGTTCCTGGCAATGTACATTTGATCAAACAAAGGCATGGGTTTTCCCTTTCTGGAGGCTGCGTGTCTCAGGCAGAGAAACCAGGGCAGTGGCCTCGGCAATTCCGTCCGCCACCGTCAGGGTATAGCTGCCCTGATACCGCCGGGTGATGTCCTGTAAAATCTTGCGGCCGAAGCCGTGGTCCTTGCCCCGGGGCCCCGCCGGATGGGCGGGCACCGGGTTGCGCACCGTCACGCAGAGGCAGCCCGCCGCCTGGGCAAACTCGATCTCCACCCGGGCCGGGCGGGGCGCCTGGGCGGCTGCCGTGACCGCATTGCTGAACAGATTGTAGAACAGGCTGGCCAGGTCCACCGGCGGCAGGGTGCACTCCCGGGCCAGACTGCCCCGGATCTCCAGCTCCACCCCCGCCTTGTCGCAGCGGTAGGCCGCATCGGCCAGGGCCACGTCGGCCACCGGGTTGTCGGCATAGCGCCGCACCGCCCGGATACTGCTCCGGGTCATCTCCCGCACCCGCTCCAGGGCGGCGTCGGTGCTGCCCTCCTTCAGCAGGGCGTCCACCTCTTCCAGGCAGCGGCGGTGCTGCTGCCGCAGACGGCGCAGGGTTTCCAGATCATGCTCCTCGGCTTCCAGTTCGCTGCGGTGCATCTCCTCCCGGGAGGCGGTGGCCGCCACCATCCGCCGGGTGATGCCACGGTAAACGATCCAGAAGACCGTCAGCAGCACCGCCATCTCCACAATGAGCCGCCCGAAGGCCTCCCCGTAGATGTCGGTGGCCTTGTCGGCCGCCCGGACCAGCGCCCACTGTTCCAGATTCATGGCAATGTTGGCCCAGGGGGAGATCACCGCCAGGGAGGTATAGGCCCAGTCGGGCAGCATCTCCGCCAGGCGGACCAGTCCCCGGGCCAGGATCACCGACGCTGCCGTGGCAATTACCGACCCGATGTACATGATGAGATAGCCCAGCACTCCGGGGTTGCCGCCGTTTTCCTGGGCAATATTGATGAACCAGACATAGAAGGGCGCCAGCACGCCGCTTTGCAGACAGATGCCCAGAATGACCACAAACAGCTTGCGCCGCCAGTTGTCCGCAAAGCAGGCCAGAAGGATGAAGGGCAGCAGAACATTGATGGTGATGGTGATGTAGCCGCTGGCATCCGTCCCCAGCCCCGCCAGCTTCCAGGCGGCGTCGGCGAAGGCCTTGGCGGCGAGGGACACCCCGCCGAAGATCCAGAACAGCAGCTGGAGGCGCCGGTCCTTTTTGGGATGCAGCATGAACCAGTACTGGTAGAATCCCAGCAGAGAACAGGGCACCAGGAGCAGGCCCAGCCAGAAGACACGCTCCGTCACGGGGCCTTCACCTCCAGTGCGGACTGCCGCGCCGCATAAGCCACAAAGCTCCGGCGCACCGCTGCCGCGTATCTGCGGCTGACGGGAATGTCCACCCCGTTGCGCATGCGGATGGTATTTTTTTCATACTTTCCCGCAAAGGTCCAGTGGATGGCAAAGCTCTTGTGGGTCTGACAGAAGAATACCGGGTCCAGCCTGACCACCAGATCCTCCAGCTTGTCCGGGGTGGAAAAGCTTCCCCCCAGGGTATGGACCCAGGTCACCCGAACCTGCCGCTCCAGATAAAGGATATCGTCGGCAGGGATCTGAATGGCGTGGCCGGGGGCGCCCAGGATCAGCATCTGCCCCGACACTGCGGCCGCATCCCGGTGCTCCAGACGGCGGCAGGCCCGCTGAACGGCAGGGGGCAGACGGGTCGCCATCTCCTCCTTGAGGACGAAGGCAATGTGCTCCACGTCGTAGACATCCTGACAGTATGCCATATAGGCGGTGAGAAAGATGATCTGGCATCCCGGGCTGCGCCGCAGCAGCTGCCGGGCCAGCTCGATACCGCTCTGCCGGGGCAGCTGAATGTCCAGCACCGCTATATCAAAGGGCTCCGGCTGCTTCAGCAGAGTCCGGGGATCGGCAAAGGGGCAGATCCGGTGGTCGGTGTCGGCCAGCACCTCCCCCAAAAGACGGCAGGTGCCGGCCAGCAGTTCAGGTTCGTCGTCACAGACAGCCACCGTCAGCCTTCCGGCGTCGCTCATATCCTTTCCCCCCAACAACCGAGTCTCCATTTATCATACCGCAAAAAATATCGAATTATTTTATTATATCACGGCGCCTTCCGAAAAGAAAGAACGCCATCGAACGCTCCGGCCGGGTCTTCCGGGGGCTTTTCCCCTCCCGGCCTATTTAGGCGGAACATTTTTTTCGTAGTCCTTCAGTGCCGCCAGGGCCTTGGGAGCCAGGGGGACCAGAGCGATCATGTTGAACACGGTCATCAGACCGATGCCCACATCTCCCAGGTCCCAGACAAACTGATACGCCGCCAGTCCGCCCACAAACAGCATGGCCAGCGCCACCACCTTGTACAGCGTCTGAGACAGCCAGTTGTCCCCGAACAGATAGGCCACATTGGACCGGGCGTAGAACAGCACCCCCAGAAAGGTGGAAAAACTGAACAGCCACAGAATCACCGCGATAAACACCGCGCCGAACTCTCCCAGATGGTACTGCATGGCTGTCTGAAGCAGATCCATGCCCTCCAGGCCGTCGGTGAGGGTGCTGGGGGTCAGCAGCATGATCATGGCCGAGCAGCTGCAGATGACGATGGTGTCGATAAATACGCCCAGTGCCTGGACCAGTCCCGCCTTGGCGGGGTGGCTGATGTGGGCGGCCGCGGCCGCGCAGGGGGCCGACCCGGACCCGGCCTCATTGGAGAAGAGGCCCCGCTTGGCCCCGTTGGTGATGACGGCGCCGAGCCCGCCGCCCGCCACCTGCCGCAGGCCGAATGCCTCGGAGAAGATGCGTCCGAAAACGGCCGGGAGCTGTCCGGCGTTTTTGACGATGATGAAAAGGGTGATGAAGAAGTAGCAGGCCGCCATGACCGGGACGACGACATCCAGCACCCGGACGGTGGCGTTTTTGCGCAGCACGACCACCGCCGCAATGGCTACCAGCACCACGGTGGACCAGAGGGGCGGCAGGTGGAAGGCGTTTTCAAAGGAGGCGGAGATGGTGTTGCCGATAACCTGACTGATGCCGCACCAGCAGACGAGCCCGGAGAGGGCAAACAGTGCCGCCAGCACCGAGCGTCTGCGCCGGCTGCCCTTTGGCACAAAAAGATGGTGAAGATAGTAGGCAGGTCCCCCGCGCCAGCCGCCGTAGAGGGGATCTTTCTCCTTATAGATCTGGGCGAGGGTGGCCTCCACAAAGGCGGTGGAGGAGCCGATCAGCGCCATGAGCCACATCCAGAACACGGCCCCCGCGCCGCCCGCCGAGATGGCTGCCACCACCCCCACCAGATTGCCCATGCCCACCCGGCAGGCGGTGGAGACAATAAGGGCCTGAAGCCCCGAGATTCCCTCCCGGGAGGAGGTGTTTTTCTCCATGGTGACGCGGAACATCTCGGGGAAGAGGCGGAAAGGCAAAAATCTGGTCCGCACCGTAAAGTAAAGCCCCGCCGGCACAAGGATGAGCACCAGCAGCGAAAGTCCCAGGCTGCTGCCGCCGGGCAGCGGGATGGTGACCAGATCCCCCCACAGAAGATTGTAAAGCGCCTGAAACAATACCATAACCGTTTCCTTTCCCTACGCCAGCTCTGCCGCCGGTTTTTTCCGCTCATCAGTGTACCATCCCGGCAGGCATTTGTAAAATCCCCCTGCCCGTCCGGCCAGACCGGCATGCACGGAACGCACGGGCACAACCTGCCGTAAAAACCCCAAAGCGGGGCCGGAAGTTTCCGGTCCCGCTTTGGGGTTGTGTAAGAAAAAAGAAGAAGCAAGAAGAAGAGAAGACTTCTTCGGAGGATGGCGAATCAGGCGTTTTCAGGATCAGCCTTGGCCTTTGCTTTCTTGCCGCTGCGGACAGCCATGACGATGGACAGCACTGCCAGCAGGCCAAAGACCACGTCGCAGACGATGAAGGCGATCTGCCACCAGGTGGTGACCTCGATGACCTGCATGTTGGGGCTGACACCGTTCATGGCGTTGGAGTTGGCCACGGTGTACAGGATGCGGGCGGTCGCCTGACGCATGGCGCTGACGACAGTGGCGTCATCCTGATACTGACGGAGCTTGTCGGTCCACTTGGTGGCGTCGTTGCAGTCCCAGGCATCGCCGCCGGCCAGAACGCCCTGCACCACATCCATGTAGTTGTTGGAGTTGGAGAAGTCGGTGACGGCAAAGCCTTCCATGCCCCACTCGCCGCGGAGGATGTTGGTCAGCAGGTTGTAGTCGCCGCCTGCCCAGACGCAGCCGATGCGGTTGAAGGAGGTCATGACGCAGTAGGCGTTGGCGTCCTCTACGGGATACTCGAAGGCCTGGAGGTAGATCTCACGGGCGGCCTGCTCGTTGGTCCAGACGCAGATGCCGTCACGGGCGGTCTCCTGGTCGTTGAGGGCGAAGTGCTTCATGTAGACGTAGACGCCCTTGGACTGGATGCCGCTGACCTCGGCCGCGCAGGTCTTGCCGGAGATGAAGGGATCTTCGGAGTAGTACTCGAAGTTCCGGCCGGAGTAGGGAGTGCGGTGAATGTTGACGCCGGGGCCGTAGATGCCGGAGTACGCCTTGCCGTTGGCCAGCAGGCAGTCATTGCCCATGCTGCGGCCCACCGCCTCGGCGATGGAGGGATCGAAGGTGGCCGCCAGCAGGTCGGCGGAGGTGTAGCTGGTGGAGGAGGAACCGCCGGTCAGGGTCGCAGTGATGCCCTGGGGGCCGTTCTCATCCTTGGTGACCGGCTTGTTGACGCTGGCCACGGGAGCGGTGCAGTGGTAGGCCTGGCCGATGAGCTTGCTCATCTCGGCAAAAGTGACCTGATCCAGCAGGTTGCTCCAGGTGTACTGGGTGCCGTCCACATCAACGCTGCCGTCCATGGGCACGCCCACGAACTGAGCCAGATTCAGGGTACCCTCCGCGCCCATGGCGGGCATTTCGGAGGAGAGGGCGGCATCCTCGGGGATGTTTTCCACCGTGGCCTTGAGAGCGGCGACCAGCTGATCGTTGGCCGGGATCTGGACGGCGGCACTGTAGGAGGTGGCGGTGATCTGAGCCTGAGGCATGGTGCCGGCCCAGTCGCTGCGGCTGACGTAGACGATGTCGTTGGAGGTATCGTCGTCCACCTTGTTCAGGTCGCCGTGGTCCAGCTGGTTGGTGATGGCTGCACCGGTCTCGGCGGTGGCGTAGGTGGTGGTGTCCAGGGAAGCCTGGTTGTACTGGACGGCCAGGGCAGCATTGCCCTCGGCGGTCATGCGGGCGGTATCCACGGTGCCGTTGGCGGTGTCGCCCAGGGCAGCCTTGGCGGCCAGGATGTTGTTCAGCGCCTCATGGGAGCCGTTGCCCGCGGCGAAGTAGTAGTTGCCTGCATCCACGATGTAGGTCTTGGCGCCGTTGGCGTCGTAGGCACGCATCTCGCTCTTGTCCACGGTGACGGTAGCGGCAGCGGTCTGGCCGGCGGGGACGCTGACCTTGGTGTAGCCCACCAGCTCGACGGAAGCCTTCTCCACGCCGTTGGCACGGTCATAGTCGGTGTAGGGGGACTGCATGTAGATCTGCACCGTCTCGGCGCCGTCCACAGCGCCGGTGTTGGTGACATCCACGTTGAAGGTGAAGCTGTCGCCGTTGTCCTGCATGGTCAGAGGACCGTAGGAGAAGGTGGTGTAGGACAGGCCGTAGCCGAAGGGATAGGCCACGGTGGAGGCGTAGTCATAGTCGCCCACGTTGGCGTTGCCCAGAACGTAGTCCTCGTAACGGGTCTCGTAGTAGCGGTAGCCCACGTAGATGCCTTCCTGATAGGCAACGTAGTACTCGTTGTTGCTGCCTGCGAATGCCAGGCCGGCCTCAGCTGCATTGGTGTAGGAGGTGGCATGGGCGTTCTGGATGGCGGGGGAGGTCAGGTTGTCGTAGCAGTAGGTATCCACCAGCTTGCCGCTGGGATTGACGGTGCCCTTGAGCAGGTCGCCGATGGCATTGATGCCGGTCTGGCCGACCTCGCCCACCCACAGGCAGGCGTCGATGCTGTAGTCGGTGCCGCAGATGGCGGGGTTGAGGAAATCCAGCTCGATGGGGTTGGTGGCGTTGAGCAGGACGACGATCTTCTGGATCTGGCCGGCAGCCTTGAGCTCTGCCAGCTTGGCCAGCAGATCCCGCTCCTCGGTGGTGAGGGAGAGGATGTTGCCGTCGCCGTCGCCGGAGTTGTACCAGGGTAGGTCGGAGCCCTCGCCGCAGATACGGCCGAAGACCACGATGGCGGCATCGCCGTACCGGGAGACCGAGTTCCACTCGGTGTCGGTGTAGGCGCTCTGGGGAACCTCATTGACGAGGAACTCGGCGTTGTTGAAGATGTAGTTGTTCAGCGAGCCGGAAGCGGTGACCAGGCCGTAGCTGGAGCCCGCACCGGTGGTGTAGAAGTCCCACATGGTGGGGTTGACCGAGAAGCCGTCGGCTTCCAGCGCATCCTTGAGCTTGGTGGCGTTGGAGGTATCCATGCCGCCGGAGCCGGTGCCGCCGTAGACGAAGTCGGCGCTGGTGGTGCCGAACAGGGTGACCTTGGCGCCCTCTGCCAGAGGCAGGGCGCTGTTGTTGTTGAGCAGCAGGGTGGCGCCGTTGACCACCACGCTCTCGCAGACCTGAGCAGCGTTGGCAGCCTGGTCCTCGCTGGAGGTGAAGTCGGCCTCAAAGTAGGTCTGGCCGGGATCGCCGATGGTCTTGGTGGACTCGGTTCCCAGGACCATGTTGATGATGGAGGCATAGTTGTTGGCGATGGGGCCGCCGATCATGGTCACGGCGAACAGCACCACAAACACCACGCTCAAAATCTTCCACAGCAGGGAACCTTTTGCCTTGGCGTTTTTCTGTTTCATAAAGATTCCTCTCTTGATTGTTCAGTCAGACGGACCGGGGCAGGATTATTCGTTGCCGGTGATGTCCAGGGTCTCCACAGACATCTCAACGATGCGGTAGGACAGGGTGGTGTCGTCGGGAGCCTTGGAGGGGTCCTCAACGGTCATGGTGATCTCCTTGCCGTACTTGGCCAGGAAGTCGGCGGAACCGTCCTCGCTGCCGGCGGGGAAGGCCAGGGTGGTCATGGCGTCGGTCCAGTTGGCGGTATCCAGCATCATGTTGGAAGCGTAGCCGTTGCGGCCGTAAGCCTTGCCGTGCTGCTCAAAGTAGATGCGGGTGGGAGCGGACAGGGTCACATCCACATGGTTGGCGTCGCCGTCGGCAGAAGCCTCAGAGGTGTAGGTGCCGCTGTAGATGATGGTCTTGTTGCCCTTGACGCCGGGGTCGGTGGTGCCGAAGATGTCGTTCTTGTAGTAGAGGTCGTAGGTGTTGTCGGAGTTGGTCACCAGCATGATGTCGTCGTTGGAGTACCATGCAATGGCATCCAGGTAGCTGGCATTGCTCAGCATGTAGGTGGCGCTGATCTCGGCGCTGCCGGAGCTGCAGCCGGTCATGGAGACAGCCATAACAGCCGCCAGAGCACCTGCGGCCACGGTCTTTGCAATGTTGGTACGAATCATAATGTTTGTCCTCCTTCTTTTTCCGGTTCCGCGCCTTCCGCGGAACTTCTGTGACTCTATCTTGTCAAATTGCACAGTTTTGTTCAACGGATACCGCGTAACCCCCTGTTTTTACATCGTCTTTTGGATTTTTCCCTCGAAAGCGGCCCCAAACAGGGAGGATTTTATTCCCTTCTTCTCCCTGGGTGCGGCCTTTTTGTCTTACAGTCTCCACCCGTCAGCCGCCTTTTTCCCTCGCATTTTCGTTTCTTTTTTGCCGGGAAAGCAAAAAGCAGCCCTCCCGGAAGATGCCCGGGAGGGCTGCTTTGCTATTTTGCACAAATTTTACATTTGCATTTGTGCACATTGACCATTTCGCTGTGGATTATTTCTTTTCCGGTACTTCGGGAGCGAAGAGGAGCAGGTCCAGGGAAAAGACGCCGTCCTTGCGGGAGGCTGAGAGGGTGCCGCCGTATTTCTGTACGATGCGCTCCATACTGCGCATGCCGAAGCCGTGGTAGCGGGGGTCCCGCTCGCTGCGGGGCAGCCCCTCCTCAAAGGTGATCTCCCCCTCAAAGGGGTTTTCCATATGGACGCTGACCATGTTGCCCTCCCGGGATGCGGTGAGGGAGATGAACTTTTTCCGGCCGTCAGGCAGCTTGCTCACCGCCTCCACCGCGTTGTCCAGGGCGTTGCCGAAAAGGGTGTACAGGTCCAGCTCCTCCACAAAATCCAGGTCAGGGCCATGGACCAGGCTGGTCAGCTCGATGCCCCGGCCCTGGCACAGGGCCCGGCGCTCGGTAAGCAGCACATCCAGGGCCGCGTTGCCAGTGTGGATGTAGACATCGTACTGCTGGACGCCCTGTTCCAGCTTTTCCATCTGCCCCGCGGGGATCTGACCGTGAAAGCTGCGCAGCAGCGCCTTGAGGTCATGGTATTTTTCGTTGACCAGCTCCATGCTGCTCTTGCCGGCCTCGTACTGGGCCCGCTGGGTTTTCAGGATACGGCGCATCTCGTCCACATTGTGAGTCAGCCGGGCCCGCTCCATGACGCCGAACTGCAGAATGAGGATAAAGACGCCGGTGAGCATGGAGTAGAGGCTCTCGGCCAGGATGGCGCCGCCGTTGCGGCCGGGGTTGTCCTGAGTGATGCGGGCCATGCCGATGCACAGTAGCATGACCCCAAAGGAAAAGACCGCCTTGAGTTTGTTGTCAAAGTTTTCGTTTCGGCGGCGGGTGAAGGGGCGGAAGGCAAAGAACAGCACCGCAAAGGTCCCGCCGTAGCAGAGCAGGTCCACCGCCAGGATGCCTGCCGGATGCTCGGCCAGCCGTCCCACAGGCGGGATGAGCTTGACCAACGTTTTGAAACTGCCGGCGATATCCTGGGAAATGTAGCCCGAGGAAGCCACGAACAGCGCCGTCCAGAAAGATTCGGCATAGCAGAACCAGGTGCAGGCGATGAGCAGCAGATATATCCCCATCATGCTCAGGGTCCGCCCCAGCATGCCCAGCATGGTGGCGTCCCGCAGATAGAGGAAGGCACTGCACAGTTCGGTGAGGATGAAAGCCGCCGCCATGCTAACCAGCGCCCGCAGCCAGAAGCGGGGCCGCCGGCGCAGGGGATAGGCAAACACCTGCATACCCACCGCCGCCTGCAGAAAGAGCAGCAGCAGACGTATATTTGCATACCAGTCCGGCATTTGCTTCACCTTCCTCCGCCTTTGTACTGGGCCAGCGCCTGCAAAAATTCCTTGCGGCGGGATTTGCTCACGGCCAGACGGTCGTCCCCCACCACCACCTCATCGCCGTAGACGCCCCGCACATACTTGAGGTTGACCAGATAGCAGGAATTGCACCGGGCAAAGTGAGCTCCCGCCAGCTGTTTTTCATATTTGGACAGACTGCCCCACTGCTTGATGACCCCGTCGTCGGTATGGATGAGCAGGTCGTGATCAAACACTTCCAGATAATGGATCATGTCGGAGGTCAGGCGCAGTCCGCCCTCCCTGGTCTTGATGTCCAGCACCACGCCGGTCTGACGGTAGCCCAGTACCCGCACGGCCCGCTCCAGCTTGGCTGCAAAGGGCTCGTAGCTGACGGGCTTGACGATATAGTCGAAGGCCTGCACCGAATATCCCTCAATGGCATACTGGGTCAGGCTGGTCACAAAGATGATCATGACCCGGCGGTCCACCTCCCGGATGCGGTGGGCGGCCTCCATACCGGTCATATCAGGCAGACGGATGTCCAGAAACAGCAGGTCGCAGTCCCGGTCATAGTGGTCCAGCAGGTCCATGGCCCGGTCGTAGCGCTGCACCGTGCAGGCAAAGTCGGGGTGTGCCTCCCGGTACCGGTCCAGAAACCCCAGCAGACGCTCCGCCTGCTCCTGCTCGTCCTCCAAAAGGCCGATCTTGTACATGGTCTGTCCTCCCTGTTCCGGCGCCGCCGGTCCTTACATCCGGGCCGGGGGCTCCCTTTCTATGCCGAAGCGCCCCGGAGCGCCGCAATCGCTCCGGGGCTGCCTTTCGGCTGTGGGTGATCCGGTCAGCCCTGCCCGTATTTTACAGTGATATTGTATTTATCATAGTATACCGGCGTTTGCTCTGTCAACGGCGGAAGAACCCCAGCCCCTTCCCTGTCTTGCCCCGGCGCTGGAAATCCTGTTCGATGGGCGCCTTCCAGTCGGCGCTCAGGGGGCGGCTGGCCCGCACATCGCTCACCGCCTGGCCCACTGCCTGGTAGTTGAGGCGGGTGCCCGCCGCGTCGCAGCAGTAGTTGACGGCCCGGGAAGCGTCGATGCCCAGATTTCCGGCGGCCTGCACCGCGTCGATGTTGGCCCCCAGGAAGAGGAATTCCCAGCCGTACTTCTCCTGCTCCCGCCGGATCATCTTTTTCACCTCGTCCAGGCGGTAAAGGCGGCTGGCGTTCTCCATGCCGTCGGTGGTGATGATGAACATGGTGTGGGCGGGCACGTCCTCCGGGCGGGCATATTTGTGGATGCTGCCGATGTGGTGGATGGCGCCGCCCACCGCGTCCAGCAGAGCGGTGCAGCCGCCCACACGGTATTCCCGGTTGGTCATGGGCCGAATGCGGTCCAAAGGCACCCTGTCATGGAGGACCCGGCTCCGGTTGTCAAACAGCACCGTGGAAACCAGCGCCCGGCCGGGTTCCTGTTTCTGGCGCTGGATCATGGAGTTGAAACCGCCGATGGTGTCGGCCTCCAGCCCGCTCATGGAGCCGCTGCAATCCAGGATGAAAACCAGTTCGGTCAGGTTGTTGTCGTGATTCTTTTTCATGAGAAAATCCCCCTGTTCTGTGCCTGTATGTTCTGCGTTTTTTGTTTACAAGCACAGTATAGAGGGATTTTCTCTGTTCATGGTCGCCCGTCAGGCGACATTGTATTTTTGTGGTTATTGGGGGATTCAGCCGCCCAGCAGGCACTGGTCAAAGGCGAACAGCGCCTCGTTGATGGCAAAGATGTCGTAGTCCCCGTGGGCGATAAAATATTCCACAATGATGTCGAATTTGCTGGCGTGGGAGAAGGCATACCCCGCCTTCTGCAAAAGCTCCCGGGCCTCCTCCAACGGCAGTTCCAGCGCCACCGCAAAGGCCATGGCCGTGGCCTTGGAGGGTTTGTAATGGACATCCGACCGGATCTTGGAAAACAGCTTGCGGTCGATGTTGGCCTTTTTGTAGCACTGGGCGTCGGTCATGCCGCTCTCGTCGATCTTGCGCAGCAGCATCTGGGAGAAGCTCTCGTCCAGCATGGCCACGGCATCCTGCAGGCCCCGGTTCCAGAAGGTTTTCTTTTTCTTCGGCGCGGGGGAGCAGGGCGCTGCAGGGGCGGAAAAGCCCGGTGCCTGCGGCCAAGACTGCGCCGGACGGCCAAAGGTCTTGGGGGCAGGCGCGGGCGCGCAGGGCGCTGCCGGGGGCGGAGCCTCCGGCGCGGAGAACTCCCACGCCTCCGGTGCCGCGGCGGGCGGCATCCCGTTCAGGAAGGCCCGGCGGCGCTGTTCCTCCCGGGGTTCGGTGTGGCTGTCGGCATAGCGGTCGTCAATGTAGGCGGCGATGTCGGTGTAGCGCTGCCCGCCGATGCGGTAGCTCTCCCGGTCAAAGATGACCAGCGTGACCTCCATGTCATGGTCCCGCAGAAAATCCCGGATGGTTTCGGTGGCCACCTGCAAAGCTTCCTCCCGGGGATAGCCGTAGGCCCCCGCCGAAATGAGGGGAAAGGCCACCGACTCGCACCGGTACCGGGCCGCCAGCTCCAGGGAATTGCGGTAGGCGGAGGCCAGCAGTTCCCGTTCATGGTGGTTTCCGCCCCACCACACCGGCCCCACCGCATGGATGACATAACGGCAGGGCAGACGGTAGCCCCGGGTGATCTTTGCCTGGCCGGTGGGGCAGCCGTTCAGCGTGCGGCATTCGGCCAGAAGCTCCGGCCCCGCCGCCCGGTGAATGGCGCCGTCCACTCCTCCGCCGCCCAGCAGTCCCTCGTTGGCAGCGTTGACAATGGCGTCCACCTGCATTTTGGTGATGTCGTTGCGCACAATGGAAAAAGGCATTTTTTCGCCTCCTGTTTTGGTCACATTGCCTTGCCGGGGTCCTCAGCGCCAGCGGCCGCCGGGACGGACTTCCTTGTTGATTTGAGCATCGCCGGGGCGGGCAGGCAGCCAGTTGGAGGCGTCCTGCTCCCGGCCGTCGGTCTCGTCCTCCGTCCTGTGGGCGGCATCCGCCACCCCTGCCTGAACCTTGGCGTCCGCCAGGTCAATCAGTCCCCACAGGCCGTCCTGTCTGACCCACAGCTCGTCGTTCCAGGCGGGAGCCATATCCTCAAACTGGCCGAAGTCGATGAGCACGCTGCCGTCCCGGTAGAGAAGCCCCACTTCCCCGTCCTGCCATACCACCATGGTGTCACAGGTACAGGGATAGGCCGCATACCACACGTCCTCGTCCCAGACATCGAAGTTGTACTCGCTGTCCGCCCAGACGCCGCCGTACACAAAGTCGGTGATCTCCGCGCCGGTCTCGTCGATGTAACCCCAGCCGCCGTCCCGGTAGCAGGCGGCAATGCCCTCCGAGAAGTTCTCGGCCCGGTCGTAGATGAAGTCGGTGATGGGCTGGCCGTCGGTGCCGACGTAGCCCTGGGGATAATCCCAGGTCTGGGTGGACAGCACCGCATTGAAGAGCACATAGTCCACCACCACATCGTAAGAGCCTTCGTCCCCGCCGCTGAAGGAGACATGGAAGGGCTGGGTGGCGTCCACGCCGGTGTTTTCGGTGCTGAGAAGGCCCGCCGGGTAGGGTTTGTGCAGGTCCGCCTGGGCCACCGGCATAAAATCCATGTTTTCCAGGCCGCTCTTGAGCAGGCCCTGTTCGGTGTAAAGGTCGTAATAGACCTTGACTTCGCTGACGCTGCTTTCCAGATAGTTGAGCATATTCCATGGCGGAGGCAGGGCCTCCCCGGTGCCGCCGCCCTCATGGAAGAGTTCGGTCATCATGTCCACCAGCCCGGCCACCGTGTCCTCTCCCTCGGAACTGTTCTGGGTGGAGGGCAGGTCCACCAGAGCCTGGGAGCTGTCGGTGTGGTCGGGCATGTAGTAGACCTGCCAGCTGCCGTCGGACAGCTGGACGCCGTAATATTCCGGCAGGCTGGAGTAGCTGGAGAAGCTGGCCTCGTAGAACTTGCCGTTGATGGTCTTTGTGCCGTCGGCGCCGTCGGCGCTGGTGGTAAAGCTGGTGCTGCGCAGAGGGATGACCTGCTCATAGTCGTAGGTCGGCTCCATGATCCAGCTCAGATCGTCCGCCGTCAGGATGCGGTCGGGGGAGCGGGGCGGGGCGTCCGAATCCTCGCTGCCGGTCTGGCCGGTCTCCTGTCCGTCCCCGTTCTCCTCCCGGTCCTGCTCTTCCCCATCTTCTTCCCGGTCGGGATCGTCATCCTCCAGCCGGCCGGGAGGGGGAATGATGTCGTTGTCAATGTTGTCGTGGATCTCATCGGCCTTGTTTTCCGGCAGACCCTCCTCCACGGCATCGTCCACCGTTTTGTGAGCCTCATCCTTGTCGCCCTGTCCCGACTGAGAGTAGGCCAGGCCCACATAGGCATCCAGATTGCCCTCGTCCAGCTGGAGGACGGTGGTATAGTCCTCCTCGGCCTGGGGATACTCGCCCAGACCCAGATAGGCATCGCCCCGGCCCAGATAGGCCTCATCGTTGCGGTCATCGATGTCGATGGCGTTGTTGAAGTGGATGACCGCCTGCTCGTAGTCCATATCCTCCAGATAGCGCGCGCCCAGGTCCAGCTCTTTCTGCAGATGGGACCCGCCCCCGCTGAGCACCACGACCAGCACGATAACGCCGATGAGCAAAACGCCCCCAATGCCGCACAGCAGCAGAATCAACCCGGTGTTTTGACCGGAATTGTAGCCCGGGTCATAGCCTGAATTGTAGCCTGAATTGTAGCCCGAATTGTATCGCCGATCCATTGACTGCCTCCTGTATCTTCCGGATTTTGTTCAGGCCGCCGCATCCGGGACGGCGATGTGCCCGCCTCAGGGCATGACGGCACTCTTTTCCACCCAGCCGCCCGAGGCCTTGCTCACGGATTTTCCGACGCCGTTTGCGCTGCGGTGCTGAGCTCAGGGTCCAGATCTCTCTGCTGCTTGGCATCTGCCAGATCAATAATGCCCCACAGGCCGTCCTGCTTGACCCACAGTTCATTGTTGTAGGCCGGGGCCATGTCCTCAAACTGGCCGAAGTCGATGAGCACGCTGCCATCCCGGTAGAGAAGCCCCACCTGGCCGTTCTTCCACACCACCATGGTGTCGGAGGTGCAGGGGTAGCCGGTGTAAAGCGTCCGGCTTTGGCGGGTCACCGTATCCATCTCATTTTTCGGCCACATGCCGTCATAGACAAACTCGGTCACCGGGGTACCATTCTCGTCGATGTAGCCCCACTTGCCGTCAATGCTGCAGGCGGCCAGATCTTCGGAAAAGTCCTCGGCGCCGTCATAGAGGAAATCGGTGATGGGTTGACCGTCGGTGCCGATGTAGCATTTGGGATAGTCCTGCCTCTGGGAATCCATTACCTCTTCATAGTGATCAAAGTCAAAGTCCTCTCCCCACCACTTCTGGACATTCTCATTGGCATCCAGCCCGCAATTTTCGGTACAAATGGACCCCGCCGGGTAGGGCTTGTGCAGTCCCGCCTGAGCTATCGACTGCAGGCTGACGCTGTAAAAGTCGCCTTCCAGAATTCCCTGTTGTGTAAATGTATCATAGTATACCCTTCCTGTACCTCTGCCGCCCTGCGTCGAAGTAAATAAATGCCAAGGATATGGATACTCTTCTGCGCGAAAATCCTCCGAATAATCAAAGTTAAGGATTCCATCCGCATCGAATATCTCACTTTCTCCGCTCCAAGGAATGTTCCCACTGTCTGCATGGTCGGGCATATAGTACAGCCGCCAGCTGCCGTCCATCAGCTGTACATTGTAATACTGAGGCAGGTTGGAATAGCCTGGGAAGCTCATCTCATAGAAACTTCCGGCTACCGGCACTGTGCCGTCACTGTAGGGGCCCGCCACATTGCTGAAGCTTCTGCCCCGCAGCGGCACCACCTGCTTGTAGTCATAAGTGGGCTCCACCACCCAGGTCAGCTGGTCGGCGGTGAGGGGCTCAGGCGGGATGATCTCGTCCCAGAAGATTTCGAAGTCCGTCTCGGGCAGGCCCAGGTCCTGGGCATGCCGGAGGTCTTCCTCCGCCTCCTCGGTTTTGCCCTGGCCGCTGTAGGCCTGGGCACGGCCCACATAGGCCTCCACAGTCTCGGTCTCCAAGGTCTCGATGACCATGGTGTAGTCGGCCTCGGCCAGCTCATACTCTTCCAGGCCCAGGTTGGCCTCGCCGCGGCCCAGGTAGGCGGGCACATTCCGGTCGTCAATGTCGATGGCGCTGGTAAAGTGGATGACTGCCTGCTCATAGTCCAGTTCATCCAGATATTTCCGGCCCAGGTCCAGCTCCTGCTGCACCCGCACATACCGCCCGCCGAAAAACACCGCCGCCCCGATGACCGCCGCAAGCACCAGCACCGCCACCATAACGGCCAGCAGCATCCGTTCCCGTTTCAGGGCCTCACTGGGTTGTTGATTCATGGTATTCCTCCTGTGGAGCAGAGTTCATCCGCAATTCTGCTCCTTTTTTTGCCGGAAGGCTGCCGCCTTACCAGTCCACAAGGCCGCTGCGCTCCAGCCATCCGCCGGTTGACGTTCCGTCATTCCACCAGGACACATAGACCCAATCCTGATTGTCCCGCATACTGCCCAGTATGGTGACATTCTCATCCGCCGGGATCACTTCCTTCACCCTATAGGCGGTATTGGGGCCCTCATACAGCGGCATGCTGCTGCCCGTCATCAGATAGCGGCTGGTGCCATTGAAGAGTTTTCCCGCCTCCCCGTAGGTCGTGGGATAGTCGGGCTGGATGTCGCTGGTGGGGCCGATGAGGCCCATCTCATAAGAGACATCCCACTCCGGGTCGGCCACTTTTGTTTCTTCCGGAACGCTGAGCTCGGAGTCCAGGTTCCTCTTCTGCTTGGCATCCGCCAGGTCGATAAGCCCCCACAGACCGTCCTGCTTGGCCCACAGCTCGTTGTTGAAGGCCGGGGCCATGTCCTCAAACTGGCCGAAGTCGATGAGGACGCTGCCGTCCCAGTAAAGAAGCCCTACCTGGCCGTCCTTCCACACCACCATGGTGTCGGAGGTGCAGGGGTAGCCGGTATCCCGGGGCTCATACTGATAGGTTTCAGGGTTCCATTCGCTCTTGTCCCATACGCCGTCATAGACAAACTCGGTCACCGGATCGCCGTTCTCGTCGATGTAACCCCACTTGCCGTCAATGCTGCAGGCAGCCAGGCCCTCGGAAAAGTCCTCGGCGCCGTCATAGAGGAAATCGGTGATGGGCTGACCGTCGGTTCCCATGTAACATTTGGGATATTCCTGTTTTTGGGAATCGATGGCATCATAATAGGAATCCATGTCAAAGCCTGCCGGCAGGGAATCATAGAACCAGTTAATGGTCTGATTGGCGTCGACGCCGGTCCCCTCAGTGCTGACGGTTCCTGCCGGATAGGGCTTGTGCAGTCCCGCCTGGGCCACCGGCTGCAGGCTGATGCTGTAGAAGCCGCCTTCCAGAATGCCCTGCCGGGTATAGGTATCATAGTACACGGCCGTGCTGCCGCCGCCGCGCTCCAGCATAGCAAACAGATGCCAGGGATAGGGATACAGATCCTCATGGTATTCCGATACATAGTTCACAATGCCGGTAGCGTCATACCGGGGGTAGGTGCCGAAGTTTTCATCCGGCGCCTCCATGGGGATGTCTCCGCTGTCTATATGGTCGGGCATATAATACAGCCGCCAGCTGCCGTCCGCCAGCTGTACCTCGTAATACTGGGGCAGGTTGGAGTAGCCGGGGAAGCTCATCTCATAAAAGTATCCGTTGATGACCTGAGTGCCGTCGCTGTAGGGGCCCTCCACATCGCTGAAGCTGCTGCCCCGCAGCGGTAGCACCCGCTGGTAGTCATAAGTGGGCTCCACCACCCAGGTCACCTGGTCGGCGGTGAGGGGCGCCGCCGGAAGGACCTCCTCCCGGATGGTCTCGGCCTCCTCCTCGGTCAGACCCAGGTCCTGGGCGTGCCGGAGGTCTTCCTCCGCCTCCTCGGTTTTGCCCTGGCCGCTGTAGGCCTGGGCACGGCCCACATAGGCCTCCACGCTCTCCGCCTGCAGGGTCTCGATGACCATGGTGTAGTCCGCCTCGGCCTGCTCGTATTCCTCCAGGCCCAGATTGGCCTCGCCGCGGCCCAGGTAGGCGGGCACATTCCGGTCGTCAATGTCGATGGCGCTGGTAAAGTGGATGACTGCCTGCTCGTAGTCCAGTTCATCCAGATATTTCCGGCCCAGGTCCAGCTCCTGCTGCACCCGCACATACCGCCCGCCGAAAAACACCGCCGCCCCGATGACCGCCGCAAGCACCAGCACTGCCGTCATAATAGCCAGCAGCATCCGTTCCCGTTTCAGGGCTTCACTGGGTTGTTGATTCATGGTATTCCTCCCTGCCAGATTTCTGTGTCTGCCATCCGCCGGTTCAGCGGTATTCCTGCCAGATGCGCTCGCGGATCTGCTGTTCCCTGCGTTTGAGAACATGCCCCACGATCAGGCCGACCACCGTTGTGACCACCAGTCCGGCGATCCCCACCACCAGAAACAGCATGCCGCTGTTTGCCGTCAGCACTTCCATTTTCCTGCCTCCCTCAGTCCAGCCAGCCGCTGACCTGCAGCTGGTCCAGCAGGCTGTCCAGCCGCGTCATCTCCATATCGCTGGCGCCGTTGGCCTCCGCCTGTTTATAATACTCCTCCGCCAGCGCCGCATAGCGCCGGACCTCCGTGTAATCCCTCTCGTCGATGGAGAACTCTCCCTGCCAGTCGGCGTACAGAAAAGCCAGCCGCATATAGGGACGGTAGTCGGCGGGATACTCCTCGCTCAGGGGCAGGAGCGTCTGCTCTGCCGCCTCGTACTCTCCCAGGGTCTGCTGCACCACCGCCAGATTCAGGGAAGTCTGGATGCTGCCCTGGCCCCGGTCCAGGATGGCCTGCAGGCAGGCCTCTGCCTCCTGATAGTAGGCCGTGCTGTTGTCGGGGTCGGCCTGAGCCTTTTCGCTGCACACCTGGGCCAGCATCTCCCCGTGAAGGGTGCCCGCACTGCCCAGACGCTCGGTCGCCTCCCGCAGCAGGGTAAGGCATCCGTCCAGATCCCCCTGCTGCTCGCAGATCTGCGCAGCGGAAAGATACACCCGGCTCAGTGTCTGGATATCCTCCGTTTGCTGCAGCACGTCCCGGTACTGGGTCAGGGCCTCGTCGTAATTGCCCTTTACCGTGTTGATCTCGGCGCTCACCACCGCGCAGTCCACCGAGGCGGCTCCCCGCTGCTGCAGGGTATCCAGCGTCTGCTGTGCGCCGTCCAGGTCGCCGCTGCGGGCCTGTGCCAGGGCCAGCCCCCGGTAGTAGGCATTGTTGTCCTGACGATATCCCAGCGCCGTCTGATAGTCCTCCGCTGCCTGGGCATACTCTCCCAGCTCATACAGGCAGTTGGCGCGGATGTAATGATAGTCACCCGCCTGATCTTCCGGCAGGTCGTCGGGATTCAGGTTGCCCACCGCCGCGGCGTTGTCCAGAAGGTCCAGCGCCTGGCGGTATTCCGCCTGACGGTATCTCTGCACCGCCAGCTGCAGGTAGGCGTCCGCCCGGTCGGGGGACATGTCGATGGCCTGTTCCAGCAGGGCTTCCGCCTCGTCGTAGCTGCCCTGATTCGCCAGCGTCTCGCTCTGGGAGACGAGGGTCAGATAGGTATTCTGCCGCCCCTGCCGCAGCTGGATGACCCCTGCCGCGGTGCTGGCCAGGCTGGCGCAGAACAGCAGCCCGAACACCACCCGGGCAATGTTGCGGGCCATATGATAGCTGCGGTAGCGGCTGTCCAGCAGGTCCACATCCCGCAGGGCCTGGAGCATATGGTCGGCGTCGGGAAAGCGCTGTTCCTGGGTTTTCTGCATGGCGCGCTGGATAATGCCCGCAAAGGTGGCGCTGATCCGGGGGGAATACCGTCCCAGCGGCGTCAGGGGGTCCAGGGCGATCTCTGGCACATGGCCGGTGACCAGATAGTACAAAGTAGCGCCGATGCCGTAGACATCGGTGGCTTTGGAGATGGTTCCGTAGCCGCCGGCACGGGTGGTGACCGCCGCCTCGGACGACCGCCGGGAAGCACGAAAAGCCTGTCCCCCTGTATGGGAGGCAGGCTGCGCAGGCTGAGGCGTCCACTGGGTCTGCAGAACTTCGGTGGGAGGCAGTTCCCCCTGGCGGGAGGGCTGCGGAGCCGCCGGTCTGTTCTGGGGGCGGGTATACTGTTCCGGGGCCGCAAAACCCGGTGTGGCCGCCCTGGCCAGTGCATCGCCGTCAACGATGAGCGAGGTATTGAAATCAATGAGGCAGAGATCCCCTTTTGGGGTGATCATGAGGTTGCTGGGCTTGATGTCGCAGTGGATGATGGGCGGGGTCTGTTCATGGAGATAGGCCACCACCTCGCACAGCTGGCAGGCCCAGCGGTGGGCCAGTTTCTGGTCGGCGGGACCGTTGTCGCGCACAAACTGGGACATGTTCTGCCCGGGGATCAGGTCCATGACCGTGTATATGTAGCCGTCGCTGCCCTGGATCACGTCGTAGATGCGGGGCAGATAGCGGTGCTTGATGCGTTTGAGGATATCCGCCTCGGCCCGCTGGTCCACCCTGCCCAGATATTTGGGCTTGATCCGCTTGATGACCACATCCACCCCCAGGCCGCAGCGATAGGCGCGGAACAGGGTGCCCATACCGCCCTCGCCCAGCGGACGGATGTCAAAGTATTCGGGACCCAGCTGTTTCTGGATTTCGTCCGTCACGGATGCTTCTCTTCCTTTCTCCTGGCCGCAGGGCCGTGATTATTGCTGCCGGGGCGTTTCGCCGCCCTGCTGGCCAGCCATGGCCTTGTCATAGGCCACCGACATGAGCTTGAGAAAACCCTGGCGCTCGGGGTTGTCGTAGCCGGTAAAGACCACGTCGTTGATGAGCTCGTGGTTGAACACCAGGTTCTTTTTGGGGGAGATATATCCCTCGGGGTAGGGCACGCCGAGGTAATCGTACAGCTTGCCGGACTCCTGCTGCATCTGCAGGATGCCGATGATCATGACCTTTTTGGCGGTCCCCTGAAGGGTGACCACACTGCCGATGGGCAAAAGCTCTTTCATGAGAAAATCCTCCCGTCATGTAAGTTCCGCCGGCTGCCGGGCGCAGGCCCGCCGCCGGGAATATCAGGAAAAGCAGGCTTTCCAGCCGTTACAGAAGTTGTTGATGGTATCGCCGATCCAGTCCTTGGCGTCGTCGATGGCCTCGGACACCTCGCCGCTGGTCTCCACGATCCAATCGGCGGCATCCTGGCCAAAGTCCTTGACCCCCTGGGCAAAGAGATCGCCGTAGTCCACGTCCTTGCCCCCGTTGCCGGTGATGGCGTCCAGCAGCAGGTCCAGGCCGCCGAAGCTCACCGAGTTGCACAGGCTGTAAAGGCCCTCGGTGGAGAAGTCGATGAGGGTCTCGCCGGTATCGCCCAGATCCCAGACGCCGTCGGCGGAGTATTCCCGGATGCTCTCGAAGAGCTGGCCCACCGAGCTGATGCCCGCCTTGGCGATGGAGGTATAGACGTGTGCGGGCAGGCCCGCGCCCTTGTCGGCAAAGAGGAGCAGCCCCGACTTGATGAGGTCGGCGGTGCTTTTGCCCACGTCCACGGCCTTGTCGATCATATCGCCGAAGGTGGTCTGGCCGTCGATGTTGAACATCTCGATGTAGGCGCCGATGGTGCCGATGGCGCTGCCGATAAGGCCTGCTCCCTTGACGCCGGTGCGCCAGGCATCGTTGAACAGACCGCCCTCGGCGCCCATCTCGTCCAGGAACTGATAGAGGCCGGTCCACAGTCCCACGCTGTTGCCTGTCAGGTCCACCCAGTCCGCCAGACCTCCGAAGCCCTTCATGTCGCCGGTGAAGAATTCATACAGGGAGCGGAGGTATTCCCCCAGATCGCCCAGGGCGCCGAAGCCCTCTCCCATTTCCGCCGAATCCAGCCACTTGCCTATCACCTTGAGGAAGTCGAAGAATTCCAGCAGGCTTTCGCTGTCCTCGCCGTCGCCGGGCAGGGTCCCCGGCTCCGCGGGGGCGGAAGGCTGCTGCCGGGCCTGGGTCCAGACCATCTCTCCGGGCTCGATGCCCAAAAGACCGCTCTCGGTCCGGCGGTAGAGAAGGCTGACCGCGCTGCCGGTGTCCACCATCCGGCCCATGGCGGCGCCCTGATCGCCCAGCATGCCGGAAACTGCGTTCAGCCGGCTGTCGATGCTGCTGCGCTGCCGGATCTCGAAGGTCAGCTGACCGCGGATGGTTTTGACTTCATCCGCGGCGGCGGCCAGGCGGTCCGCCATGACCCGGTCGCTGTCCAGGGCGGCCTGCAGCCCTTTGAATGTCACACCAAACTCGCTCATGGGGAGCCTCCTTCGTCACATTGTCCATTGTCCGCCCGCCTGCCGGGCCCCGTCACAGGACGGGCCGGACCAGCACCAGCGAATAGTTGTCGGGGGCCTGTCTGGCCAGCACCCGGCTTTCGATTTCCCCGGCGGCCTGCCGCAGCAGTGCGGTGCGCCGCGCCTTTGCCAGACTGTTGTGCAGTCCGGCACTGTCGCAATATTTGTAAATGCCGTCGGAACACAGGGTAAACAGCGTTCCGGAGGTCAGCTCGCCGCATCGGACGCTGACCAGGCATCTGCCTGCCCCCACCGCCCGGCTCAGCTTGCCCCGGTCGGGGCCCGCGGTGTCGGGCAGCACGTCGTCGGTGGTCAGCTGCATGGTCTCGGCGCCGAACATCCTGCGCCGGGTCTGATAGCAGCGGCTGTCCCCCACCGACAGCAGGGCATACGTCCCGCCGGTGATCCACAGGATCACCAGGGTGCTGCCGCAGCGCTGGCCGGGCGGGGTCTGCTGCCGGATGCGGGCATCCCCGCGGTCGATGAGCTGCTGCAGCTGTTCCGCCGCCTGGGCGGAAGGCATGTGTCTGCCGCTGCCCCACCAGGCGGCCAGCTCCTCCGCAAGAATGCCGCTGGCCTTTTCCCCGGCAAAGTGACCGCCGATACCGTCGGCCACAAAGAACAGCCCGGTGTCGCCGTCGGTCCATCCCCCCGCCCGGTCCTGATTGATGGTGCGGCGGCAGCCCCGCTCGCACAGGCAGACATGCTGAATCATTGGGTATACTCCAGTCTCATGACAAGGCGGCCCATCTTGATGGTGCTGCCGCTGCTGACCACGCACTCCCCGTCGATCCGCTGTCCGTTGACCCGGGTGACGTTGGCCTGGCTTGCGTTGCGCAGACGGATCTCCCCGTCCTGCAGATAGATGTCGCACTGATGCCGGGACACCGACGGCTCAAAGTCGATGATCACCTGGCACTGGGCAGGGTCCCGGCCGATGGCCAGGAAGTATCCCGGCTGCAGCTGGGACACATACTGCCGGGCCCCGTTGTTCACATCGGTCAGCCGTAGCCGGACGGTGCGGCCGTCCCCCTGCCAGGGCTGATCCGGCCCCGGACGGCCGTCGTCGTCCTCGGGGGGGATCTCGGTGGGGGCGATATCCTGGGGGGTGGTGTTCTGCCCGCCGGCATCCTGCATACCCCGGCTGCGCCGCACCGCCATCCCGATGACAAGGATGAGGACGACCAGCACCAGCACGCCGCCGCCCGCCGCCGCGATCATCCAGACCTCCACCGCCGGTCCCCGGGAGACCGGTTCCGGGGCGGGTTCCGCCTCCGGCTGCGGGTCGGCGGTGGAGGCAGGCTCCTCCGCCGGGGCCGAAGGCTCGCTCTCCGCCTCAGAGGCGGGCGCCGTCACCGAGGCAAACGGCATGGTCAGGGAGAGGACATAGGTGGTCTGCCCCGCCACCACCTGCATCTGGCGCTGGGAGCCGTCGCAGAGTTCCGCGGGCAGGTCGATGGTCAGCCGCACGCCGGTGTTCCAGGCTGCAATGCCCGAGGCGATGGCGGTGGCGTCCTGCGTATCCGCCAGATAGAAGGCCTCGCCCCCGGTCAGCCGGGTCAGGGCAAACAGCCGCTGCAGTTCGGCGTTGCCGTTGGCGCCGCTGTTGGAGCAGCCCACCGCATAGACGGGATAGCCGGTCTGCCGGATGAGGGCATCCAGCTCATCGGCGGTGTAGCCGATCTCCTGATTGTCCACCCCGTCGGTCACCAGCACCACCCGGCACAGCTGGCCGGGATACTGCTGCTGCAGGTGGGTGAGGATCTCGTACAGGCAGTCGGTGAGGCGGGTCTCCTGATCGTTGTAGGTGATGCCGTCCAGCAGCTGCTTGACGGTAAGGTAGTCGGTCTGGCCCTCGCACAGCCAGGTCACCGTCTGGGAGATGGTGGCCACCGAGAACGCTTCTCCCTCCATGCGGTTGCCCGCCACATTGCTCAGGATCTCATTGACCAGCGGCCGCTGGGCCGACGGGATGGACACCGAATTGTCCACCACGATCACCGTCTGCAGGGGCGTGTCCAGGTCCGAGATCCCGGTGACGGCCGACGGAGTGACCGGCGTGCTGCCGATCTGGCAGGTGAATTCCCCGTCCGGGGAGGCTCCCTGCAGATATACCTGTGCCTGCTGGTCCTGTACGGCGGCCCAGGCAGAGCCCTCGCCCTGCGCGTGCACCGGCATGACCGCCAAAAGGCAGACGGCCAGTACCGTCAGACCGCTCAGCAGGCGTTTTGTCCATCCTTGCATAGCTTTCATCCTCAAACAGCAACGCGCTTCACACGGCACAGACTGTGTGAAAACGTGCTCCATGCCGTGTGAAAGCGTTCGTATTTTCCGATTCGGTTGTCGTTGCGGGGGCTCAGCCCTCGATGTAATCCACCGGCAGCGCCTGGGCGGCGGAGGTGTTGGTGGTCTCGGTCTTGGCGTAGTTGTCGGCCATGGCGTTGAGGTCGTCCACATGCTCGTTGATGAGCAGCACCATCTGGGCCATGTCGCCGTCCAGGGACTTGAACTTGTTGACGTACTGCTGCTGGGCCTCGCCCTGCCAGATGCTGCTCATGCCGTTGACCAGCGAGATCATGTTCTGGGTCAGGGTGCGGATCTTGGTGCTCTGGCTCTTGAAATCGGATGCCGTGGTCTTGAGTTTGTCCGGGGTGACCTTCAAAGTACCGGTGATCATATTCAAATCTTCCTTTCTCTAGTTCCGGAATGTCTGTGTTTTTGGGGAGAGAGCCGTCTTACTTGGCCAGCTGAACGTTGGCGTCCTCGGCCTTGTCGTAGTTCTGGGCCAGGGTGCGCAGGGTGGTGATGTAATCGCTGATGCCCTTGTAGAACGCCTCGAACTGAGCGTAGTCCTTCTGGAAAGCGGTGCGGAAGGCTTTCTGCGCGTCGCCCTCCCACATGCCGGCCAGTGTCTGCTCGCTGGTGTTCAGGGCGTTGAGGGCGCTCTTGAGCTGGCTGTTGTACTGCTCCAGCTGTTCCGCCTTGGAACGGAGCTGGTTGCTGTTGACCAAAATCGTGCTTGCCATAGTCTGTTTCCTCCTGTACAAATGCAAATATTTTCTTTATTTATACACTCTGTAAAGTCCGTTTTTCAGGCGGCCTCTGCATCCTGTCCGGGCGGGAGTCAGCGTCCGCCGCCTCCGCCGCCCCCTCCGCCGGAACTGCGCTGGGCTATAATGCGCAGCGCTTCCATCTCGGCGTCGTAGACCCGCCTGGCAATGCGGCGGATCTCATCGGCAATGCTGCGCAGCTCCCGGGAGCTCTGCCGGACCTGCTGCCGCAGATCGTCGTGCTTGGCAATAAAGCGGTTGGCGCTGTCGCCGGTCCATGCGGCGTGAAGCTGCTGGGCGGTATCCTCCATCTTGTCGGTGACCTGGCTGTCGATCTTGTCGGCCAGGGCTTCCAGCCGGTCTGCCTGGAGGCGGGCATTCTGGAAATCAAACCGGATCTCGGCGCTGCTTTTCATCTGCACCCTCCTCAGTCAATGTAGTCGATGGGCAGGGCCGCGGCCAGGGCCTGGTTGGCCTTCTCGGTGTCCTCGTAAATGCCCGCCATCTGCAGCAGCATGGGCGGAAACTCCCGCAGGCGTTCCAGCATCTGGTCGGTGTCGTCCTTTTGGGAAGCAAAGCTTTTGCGGTATCCGTCTGCGGCCTGCCCCTCCCAGTAGTAGGCGGTGCGGCTGACCGTTGTCTGCAGGCTGTCGAAATCGGTCTGCAGCGACTGGACCAGCCCCGTGACCTCGTCGGCCGTCTGCTTGAGCTGCTGGGGCGTGACTTTCAGTGTGATGGACGGCATTGTCATTCCTCCCTTACACGCTCAGCCCGTTGACTGCGTCCATGACCTGGTTTTCGCAGGTCTCATATTCCTTGCGGGCGTTGCTCAGCTCGTCGATCATCTGCCCCACCAGGTCGCACAGGCGGCAGATGTTGTCGTACTCCGCCTCAAAGCGCTGTTTTTCGGCATTGCGGGCGGCGCCCTCCCACATGGAGTTCAGGGTATCCATGGCGGTTTTGATCCTGGCCGCGTGTTCCCGGGCCTGTTTCAGGCGGGTGGTCAACTGCTGGACATCCCCGTCCATGCGGCTGGTGTTGACCTTGAGATTGGTGATTGCCATCCTTGCGGCTCCTTTCTTATCCCTTGCGGAACAGACGCATCACATCGGCGGGAAGCATCTGCCGGACCGCAGCACTGATCTGCGGCGCGGGCACTCCCTCCAGCGGGGGGACCCACCAGAGGATCTCCGTCCAGGGAGGTCTGGGCTCGGTGCGGGGCACCGAAATGCCCGGTCCCGGCAAAAGCCGGACGGCAGTCAGGCTGCCGAGGATCTGCCGCTGTCGGATGGTCTGCTCGGTGCTGCGGTAAAGCTCTGCGGCGGTATCCAGCGTCCGGGTCATGGCGGCCAGGGAGTCGGACTGCCGCTGCAGGGCGGCGCTGTCCCGCTTCAGCCTGCGGATGACCTCCTCCATGCGGCTGAGGCCCGCCAGCCTGCCGCAGATGTCCATCGCCTCACCGGATGCCTCTTCCAGCCGGTCCTGCTGTGTCCAGAGCACATCGGCCAGCTCCGCCATGCAGTCAGCTTTTGCGGAAAACTCCGGCATGTTGCGATTCACCTTGCCTTTCGTCTGGATCGTTTCCTTGACTGTGACTACAGTCTAGCATACCACAGGGCAAATTGCCGTCCAACCGGGATGAAATGCATCCGAACCGGGATGAACGACCATTTTTGCCTCTGCTCTTACAGCAGCAGGAGCTGCTGTCCCGCCCGGACGCCGTTCCGGGCCAGGGTTCCCTGGGGGTCCAGGCGGGCGCGGCCCTCGGGGCTGTAGAGGGAGAAGGGCTGGCCTTCCTCAAAGGCCTGCAGCCGTTCCTTCTGGCAGATGGTCTCCACCATCTCCCGGATGAGCAGCTCCACCCGGGCGGTCTCCTCCAGTTCAAAATCATAGGAATGCCCCAGGGCGGGCACCGATACTTCCACAAGAATCATACCTGTTCTCCTCCTGCAAGGCGTTTCCACAGCAGCTGCCGGGTGATCCGGCTGTCGGGCAGCAGCTCGTCCCCCGCCGGGGTCTGGCAGAGCACCGCGTTTGCCGCCGCGCCCCGCCAGAAAACCAGCCGGGCCGTATGCTCGCCTTCCCGCCAGGCATCCAGCACCGTCCGGGCAGGCGCCCAGGCGCCCCACCGGGCGGCGGGGTCGTCGGGGGCGGGGCGGACGGAGGGCAGGTCGGGGGCCAGCTCCTCCGGAGGCCGGGCGGGGGCGTCCTGCCGAATCCGGGCGGGCAGGCCCAGGCGGGTGTCCAGCCAGGTTTCAGGGGATTCCTCCCACCGGCTGAGACGGTATCCCCTCTCCCCCGCCTGCAGCAGCACCGACCCGGCCGCCCCTGTATAGAGCGCCTGCACATGGGTCTCCCCGTCCCGGCTGAGGGCGATCCAGACAGACGGGGCATCCTTCATCCCGGCAATGAGGGCGGCGGGGTCGGGGGTCATTTCCACCCCGTTTTCCCCAAAGGCCAGCACCCCGCCCCGGTGCAGGTCCATGACCACCTGCTTCCACTCGTCGGGAGAGACGCTGTCCGGGTCGGGCAGGGGAAAGGTCAGCACCGGGCGGCTGTCCGCCAAAGAAAGCAGAAACAGCAGCTGGCGGCCGTCCAGCAGCCAGGCATGTTCGGTCTCAGCCATAGGGCAGCTCCTTGATCTCCTTTTTGTAGCTGCGGGAGAGCGGCACGCTCAGGCCGTTCCACAGCACAACGGTATTTTCGGTCAGCAGCACCCGGTCGATCTTGTCCGTATTGACCACAAAGCTGCGGTGGGTGCGGCGAAAGTTCGGGGGCAGCCGGGTCTCCAGCTGTTCCAGCGTCCCGGCAAAGCCGATCTCCTGGTTTTCCAGCCGCAGATAGATCTTGCGGCCCCGGGCTTCAAAATAATAGATGGAACTGTACAGCACGGTGCGGTTTCCCTCCCGGCTGTGGATGACAAAGCTGCGGCGATCGTCCGCCGCCTGGCGGAAGAGCTCGGCGGCCATCTCGGCGGCGGCTCGCTCCGCCTCCCCCTTCTCCACCGGGCGCAGCACCAGGGAATCCGGCCCGATGCCCGGGGTGAGAAAGAGCAGGGGCGAGGTATCCCGCTCGGCGATGGCCAGCAGAAAGGCGCTGCGGCAGACGGCCCGGGCGGGCAGCAGGGCGCGGCGGGCGGCCTCGGTGCTCACGTCCCAGCCGATGAGAGTGGCGCCGTTTGTCTGGATCTCCCGGGCGGCGGCCTCCGCATCGGCAAAGGAGAGATATTGCAGTTCCTCATCCCCCGCGGCTGCCATACGGCTGCGCACCGCCTGCTGCAGGCGGCGGCTCTCGTCGGCCAGGGGGGTGTACAAAATCAGTCGCTGCACACACTCACCCCTTTACCTGGGGCAGGATCACCCGGCGATAGGGCTCGCCGTCCCGGGGCGGCACCAGGCCGACGCCGGGCTTTTCCGGTTTGCCCTGCAGGGCAAAGGGCATTCCGCTGAAGTCAAACAGCTGCTGGGAGGAAACACTGCCCCCCAGATGAATGCCGTTGCCGTCCTTGACGAACTCCTCGAACAACGGGGTGCCCGCCACCCGGCTCCGGTCGTTCTGGTCCAGGGCTCCCACAAAGTAGATGTTGTGCAGGAATCCCTTGCCGATGAGGTTGAGCAGAGAGCCGTCCAGGCGCAGATCCCTGGCATCCTGCCGGGTGACCCGCTCCACAAAGGCGGCCAGGTCGGCCACCACCACAAGCCAGGGCTTTTCCCGGGTCATGCGGGTATAGATATCGTCCTCCTCGGTGCCGCAGGCCCGCAGCTCCCGCTGGATGACATGGCGGTCCCGGAAGGTGGGGCCCAAGTCCCGCACAAAGGCAACGATCTCCTCCAAAGTGCGGCAGTACTCCGCCCCCAGAGCGGCGGCCTCCCCTTGCAGGGCGGCGCCTTCGGTCTCGATGACGGTCAGCCGCATGCCTCTGGCATTGGCCATACGCAGGAACAGCTTGAGCAGGTTGGTCTTGCCGCTGCGGCCGCGGCCCGCCACGGTGTAGCAGTAGGTAAAGCGCAGGTCCACGCTGTAGATGCCCGCCGTCTCATAGTCGTAGCCGATGGGCAGGTGCCGGTCGTCGGCCAGCAGGGCTGCCGTCTCGGGCCGGTCCATGAGGTCCTGCCACTGGGGCTTTTCGGGGATGAAGGGGATGGGCCGGGCGGGGCTGCCCTGCCATGTTTCCGCCATGGCCTTGCACCGGGCCTCGATCTTCTCGGCGCGGGCATAGGCGTCGGCGGCAGGCAGGGCAAGGGCGGTCTGGTATTCCAGCACAGCGCCATCCACCACCGTTAGGCCGCGGCCGTGGACATCCTGCTCGGGCAGGACCTTGGGCTGGGGCAGGCGCAGGGCGTCGCCGTACTGGTAGATGTCGGACAGTTCCAGGCAGAGGCTGGACCGCAGCTGATCTCCCAGACGGCCGGGGATCTCGCTGATGGAGAAACCGCCTGCCGTGAGGAAGAGATAGATGCCGTAACTGGCCCCTTGCCGTGCCAGACGGATGAGCTCGTCGTCAAAGGCCTCCTGGGTCTTTTCCCGGAAGTTGGCCACGTTGTCGATGACCAGCACCACCGCCGGGCAGGCCGCCCCGTTGGTGGTGACGTACTGTTCGTAGTCGCCGCCCCGGAAGAGGGCCTTGCGCTCGGCCAGCAGGGTGCGCATGAGGTAGAACAGCTTGCCCACCCGGGAGACATCATCCTCGAACAGGATGCCGCCCACCTGGGGCGCCCCCGCAAAGGGCTGGGTCATGCGGCTGCTGAAATCCAGCACATAGATATTGAGGTATTCCGGCGAGAACCGCTCCACCAGAGAGTAGAGCAGCGTCTGCACAAAGGTGCTCTTGCCGGTGGAGGCGGCGCCCAGCAGGGCATAATGGCCGCCCCGGGTAAAGTTGATGCCCACCGGCAGCTGTTTCTGGTTGCCGGGGTCGTCGGCCAGGCCGATCATGGCTGCCAGCTCCCACTTGCGGCCATGGGCAGGCCAGCGCCCGCCGATGAAGGTCTGCTGCTTCCAGCCGGCCAGCTGTTCCAGCAAAAGCTGCTCGGGCAGCGGCTCCTGCCACAGCTTGGGCAGAGGACGGTAGCCCTGCTCCCGGGCAGTGCGGGCCAGGTATTCCACCATGGCGTCCAGCTGGGTGGTCTCCTTCTTTTCCGGCAGCTTGAGGCCCCGGGCGGCTGCCGTGCGGGCCATCCAGCTGCCCCGGGCCTCCGCCCGGATGGAGGCGTCATCCGCCTCGGCGCTCAGGGAAAGCAGGGCCTTGAGGGCACGGTCGCTGCTGTCGGAGCGGGGGAAGTCGATGCCCCGGTCGGCCAGTTTGCCGTACAGCAGGTCCAGGCGGGTGTCCTCCGCCTCCCGGTCCTCCCCGGGGCAGGCGGCCCGCACCTGGGAGGCCAGCTCGGACAGAGTGCCCAGCCAGGCCGCCTGGGATTCCTCCTTGCGGCGGCGCTTGAGGTAGCTGCCGGTGAGGGCGGTCTTGCCGGGGTTGGTCAGCATCCTGGCCAGCACCTGCTTGGCGCCGGCGGAGGCCTCGTCGTAGGCGGCGCCGCTCCAGCCCGACTGGAACTGTTCAAAGACCTCGTCGCTGCCCACCTGGAGGAATCCCCGTCCGGCCTGGGTCAGGTAGGCGGCGTCGGGACGGTGGAGCATGTCCATACTGTCCTGCTTGTCCTGCACCCGCAGGCAGAGGCGGAACTTGGCGTTGCTCCAGATGTTGTCGTCCACCGTGCCGCTGGGCTTCTGGGTGGCAAGGATGAGGTGCACGCCCAGGCTGCGGCCCACCTGGGCCACGCTGATGAGCTCCCGCATGAACTCGGGCTGCTCCCGCTTGAGCTCGGCGAACTCGTCAATGACGATGAAGAGGTGGGGCACCGGCTGGGTGGCCTCACCGTTTTTGTAGAGGGTGGTGTAAAGGTTGATGTTGTTGACGCCGTTCTCGTTGAAGATGCGCTGACGGCGGAGGTTCTCGCTCTTGATGGAGACCATGGCACGCTGGATCTGACGGCCGGACAGGTTGGAGATAGCCCCCAGCATGTGGGGCATGCCGTCAAAGAGATTGGCCATGCCGCCGCCCTTGTAGTCGATGAGGAACAGCCCCACGTCGTAGGGGCTGAAGTTGAGGCAGAGGGAGAGGAGGTAGGTCTGCAGCGTCTCCGACTTGCCCGAACCGGTGGTGCCCGCCACCAGGCCGTGGGGACCGTGGTACTTTTCGTGGACATCCAGATAGCAGGGCTGGCCCCCGGCTTTCTGGCCGATGAGGGCCCGCATATTCTCGTAGGTGCGGTTGCGCTTCCAGCGTTCGGGGGCGTTGAGCTCCTCCGGCCGGGCCACGCCGTACATGTCCAGGAAGGTCACCGAGTTGGGGATCTCGCCCCCCACCTCCATCTCGCTGACCTCCACCCGGCAGAGAGCCCGGGCCAGAGTCTCCAGGCTGCGGGCGTCGCAGGTCTCCAGCTGCAGGCGGCCGGACTCCATGTCCGCCTCCCGGGCGTGGTAGATGCCGGAATATTCCGCGTCGTTGCGGAGGATGCAGTCGCAGGCGTTGGGCAGGTCCTCCACCCGGTCTGCCAGGAAAACGGCGGTCACGCCCAGATTTCGGGCCGGGTCCAGCAGATATTTGGCAATGGGCTCGTTCTCCAGCACGGCGGGGTCCTCAATGACCACCACATACCACGGCCGGAACCGGACCTTGTCCCCGGCCTTGCCTGCCTGCTCGCTGCGGGTACGCAGCACGGCGGCCAGCTCATAGAGCACATCGCTGGCCTCGGCGGCATTGGCGGCCACATAGCGGCTTTTGCGCCCCTCCGACCAGACGTGGGGCAGCCAGCGGCAGCAGGCCCACTTTTCGGTGTCGTCGCCCTGGTTTTCCTGATAGAGAAAGGCCAGCTTGACATCGGTATAGCAGTTCTGCACCGCGATCTGAGCCAGCAGATTGTACAGCACGCCCCGGGCTCCGGCCAGGTCGGGACCGCCCACCAGGCCGATGAGCCGCTCCTGTTCCAGATCCACGCAGACCGGCACCTGATGCAGCGTCTGGAAGTTGTCCCGGATCAGGCGGGGCTTGTCCCGCAGGGTGTCGGGATAGAGCTCGAATTTTTCCGCCGGGACCTGGATGGTCTCCTGAAAGGGCAGGTCCCCCAGACCCAGGCGAAAACGGAGAAAGTCCTCGTGGGCGGCGTTGCGCTCCCACAGGTGTTTGCCCTGGCAGCCGTTGGCGATGCACTGCCGGGCGGAAGGGTAGGTCTCCAGCAGAAGGCGGGTGTTTTCCTCATAATCCCGGCGGATATCGGCCGCCCGGCGGATGAGGTACTCGCTGTAGGCGTTGAAGCGCTGGGCCTCGTGTTCCCGGCGGCTCTTGCGGCCGTAGAGCAGGTTGGTCGCCGCCCACACCGCGCCGATGACGCCGGACAGCACCGCCGTCACAATGCCGGTATACATGTAGGCGCCGCCGGTGGAGGCCCCGAACACCGCCAGGCTGCTGCCCGCCAGCATGGGCAGGGTCATGGTCAGCGCCGGGCCGATGGTCATGATGAGGGGGGCGTTTTTTTCCTGCTCGGGGGCGGGAGGGGGCTCGATGGCCACAGCGCCGGCAGCCAGCTTGGCAATGCGCCGGGGGGAGCGATGGTAGCGCTCGGTCTGTTCCGGCTGCTGCAGCGGCCGGGCGGGCAGGTCCCCGGGCACCAGACGGCTCTGGTCGATGCGCAGGGCGGGGTTGGCACGGACGGCCAGCACGCTGTCCAGGGCCACCAGATTCAGCCCCCAGATGTCGATGCGGTCCCCGAATTTCAGCCGCACCGGTTCCCGCACCCGGGCACTGTTGACAAAGACGCCGTTGTGGCTGGTATCGGTGAGCACCATGCCGCCGTCGGTCAGGGTGATGCGGGCATGGCAGCGGGAGATGTACTCGGCATTGCCGGTGACAAAGGAATACTGCAGAGCGCACTCCGGCCCGGTGCCGATCTGTACGCCCTCCGACGGCAGGCGGTAGCGGCGGTAGCTGCTGAACCGCTGGTCGGATACCGACACCATCACAAACAGTACCGTCCGTCCGCTGACCTGGTAGAGATAGTAGTCGCCGTTGGCCAGCACCCGGCGGGGACGCTGGCGGGGGTCCTCCAGACGGGGGTCGTTGTCGTCGGAGAGATACCAGGTGCCGTCCTCATTCTCGGCAAACAGCTCCAGGTTTTCCTCCAGACCGAACACATCCCGCCGGATCACCAGCGTGGTGCGGATGTTTGAGGCCGCAGGCAGCACGAACTCCTTGTAGGCGTTCTCCCCGCAGACCGAAAGCACTACACTCATCCCGACTCCTCCTTCTGCACGGTTCCATAAAAAACCAATCCGAAAATTCCGTCTGCCAGGCGGCATGGGCCGCGCGGCCGGGCACAGTCCCTGCACAGCCTTTGTTTTTTATGTCACTCGCGCCTTATCCCGCTCGTTCACAGCAGCTCCACCAGAAACTGCGTTCCCGGCAAAACGATCCGGTCCCCCGTTTTGAGGGGGGTGCCCCCCGCCGCCAGCGGCGATGCGGACTTGCCCCGCAGCAGCTGCACGCCGCCGCTCAGCGCCCGGGCAAACTGTCCGTCCTGCCGGGCGTACAGCTCGCACAAAATGCCGTCGCGGGCGTCGTAATCCTTGCGCACCACGGTGCGGCCGTCCTGCACCCCCAGAAACAGCCGCTGCGCCCGGTCCAGCAGATACACCCGGGTCACAGTCTGGTTCTGCTCGGTCAGGCGCAGCAGGGGTCCGCCGCCTCTGCGGTCGGCAGTCATTTTGTACTGCACCTGCACCGGGTCGGGAGAGCTGTGCCCCGCCGCCGGGCCGCGCCGGTTGGCCAGCGCCCGGTCCAGGGCTTCCTCCCGCAGTTTGCGGCTGAGCTGCTCGGCCAGAAGTTTGCGCTGTCTGCTGCGCCGGCGCAAAATCACCGCCAGCACCACAAGGCCGGCCAGCACCACGGCGGCCGCACACACCCACGGCAGGATGGTCCGCAGATCCATGGACATTCCCCTCCTCGTATTTTCAGGCGGCGCCTCTGTTGCAGGGCCGCCGGATAACAGGAACTTGTTATTGATTATAGCGAATTCCCTTCGGCCTTTCAACTAAATGGATTATGTTTTGACCGGTTTTGACCAAAAGTCCGGGCACTTTTTCAGTCAAAACGCCATGAAAAGGAGAAAGGCAAAGCGCGAGCGACATAAGAAAACAAAGGTTCTGCAAGAACTGTGAAGCATCGCAAAATCGCTGCATGGCGGCAGATGCAAGGCAGAGGGCCTCTAACCTTGCCGCCCAAAAACGACGGGCGGCATCTGCGCAGAGCGCAGACCGGTTTGGCCGGTCGAAAGCCCCACTGGGGCTTTCGTGGCTGTGCCACCCCAGCACTCCTTTTTGGAATGCAAAGCCCGATAACGCCGCAGATGCCGCCTTGCAGTTAGAATTTTGCGGCTTTGTTTTCTTATGGAACCGCGCAGAATGTTCCTTCCTGTTTTGTCCGCTCCCACCGGCGGCGGGGGAAAACGTGCCGCGCTCCATGGTTTGTATGGCATCCACCGCCCGGTTTCTGCGCCGGGGCAGGCAGCCCGGCGCTCAAGATCTTTCCTGAATTTTCCATCTGCCGCGGACTGTGTGCAAAACTTTTTTCCGTTTCGCGGCGGGCGTTCCGGCAGTATCCGCGGCAAAGGTGACGCATCCGTTCTTTGCCGCCGGTTTTTCCGCCCTCTTTGCACGTTTTTTGGCGAGAAGTTCTTGGCCGCCGCCGACATCCTTTTTCAACCTTCGCACCCGGGACAGGCTATACTCGTCTCAGCACCCGGGGAGAGGCCCAGGGCCCCTCCGTGTACGCTGCTTTTGCCCGGCTTCCCGGCCGGGAAAGGACTTCTGTCCGGCCCGTTTACATAACGCTGCCCGCGCCGCCTGTGATGCGCCGGGCCCGCCGCCCATTGCGGTTTTCTGCCGGACAGCCCGCCTTTTCCCTGCCGGTCCGGGCGCGGCCCTCTGCCGCGTTTTGCGCCGGAGCAGCGCCCGCCTCTCCCTTTGTGCCGGACCTTCATTTCGTTCCACACGCTGAACCAAGGGAGGAATCCAGTCATGAAGCACATCACGCATCCTGCGTTTGCCTTTGTCTCCGCGGCCATGGCCGCCTGCTGCCTGCTGGCCGGCCGGGCCCGCACCGCTGCCGTCCGCATTGTGCGGGCCGCAAAGCCCGCCCACTCTGCCGCCCAGTCCTCCGCCCTGCTGGATAACGCCGGCCGGGCGCTGGATGTCCTGCGCCGCCGCATGCGTCAGGCCGCACGCCGGGCTTTGGCAGCCTCGCTGTTGCTGCTGGCCGCCCCCGGCGCAGCGCTTCTTGCCTGCGGGGACACCGAACTCTGGACCGACATTCCCCTGCTGCCCGCCGGCACCCGGGCCGTCGGAGGCCGCACCATCCGTCTGCCCCGTCCCGTGCGGGATGAACGGCCCGATGCCACCCCGCCGCCGGGAACTTCTGCGCCGTCCTGTCCCGGGGACGGCCCCGCCGCTGTTACCGCCGTGACCATTCTGCTCTGTCCCGGCGCCGTCCTGCCCCACCTGCGCATCTGAGGGACTGCCGCCCGGTTTCATCCCATTCATCCGCAGTCGTTTTGCCGATTTTGTGAGTCAGCCCAATCCACTCCCTGCCCAGACAGTGCCGCCGCCGGGCGGGCGTCCGTCCGCCCGGGGCCAAGTCCGGCGGCATGCGGATCTTTGACCATCCCGCCCGCCGCAGACGGCGGCCTGCCGATGGCGACATAGATACCCCCGTACCTTCTTGATTTTGATCCGACGCTTCACTCCCCCCAAGCAAGCAACCATCACTTCTCCCGCTCTGCTTTTCCCCCAAAAAAGCAGACCGGTCCGCCCTGCGGAGGGCGGACGGCCGCCCACCGATGCCCCTGCCGGGGCCCTTGCGCCGCCCTGACCGCGGACTGTACCGGAACCCGATTCCCATTTCCCCTGCCTTTTGCCGCCGTGGTGCACCCCGCACCGCGGCATTTTTGTTGCCGGATTTCGCCCCTTTGCCCGCCTGTGCGCCCCGATCCCCGGGGATTCGTATTGATTTGCGGCCTGTGTCTTGGTATAATTATAGTACTTATACAAAACAGGCGCACAGTGCGCCGGAACAGGACGGCGAAACAGTGGCAAACATCGACATTGCGGCATTTATCGACCAGTGCGGCATCCGCAAGGCGCGCTTCGGCGGGCTGGAACCGGATGATGTCCGCCAGGCCCTGCTTGCGCTGAGCAGCGAATATGAAAAGCGTCTGACCCGGGCGGAGGAGCGCGCCCAGCAGCTGGCCCAGGAAAACGCCGGGCTGGAAAAGCACTGCCAGGCCCTGACGGCCCGCAACCGCATGCTCACCGACCAGAACGTTTCTCTGGCGGGCAGCAGCGACAACTATTCCCGCCAGCGTCAGGAGCTGAGCGGCCAGGTCTCCACCCTGCGGGAGAAAAACCGTTCTCTCTCCGATCAGAACGCCGTACTTACCCTGAAAAACGCCGATCTCACCCGGGAGAACCGCCGTCTGCAGGAGCAGGCGGACCAGGCCCAGGCGGCCCTCAAGGTCAAGGGCCGGGAGCTGGACGAGGCCAAACAGTCGCTGGAGGCCAGCCGCCAGAAGCTGATGAGCGACACCCAGGCCAAGGCGGATGAGATCCTCCGCCAGGCCCGGGAGGAGGCCCGGGAAACCGCCCAGCAGGCGGAAAGCGACGCGGCAGCCATTGCCCGCACCGCCCGGGACCAGGCCAGGGTCCAGGCCCAGGAGCTCATCGACGCGGCGGCCAGCGAGGCCAACGAGATCCAGAACATCCATCAGCTGCGGCTCAACAACCTCAAGGCGGAGATCGCCCAGATGGACCAGCGCCGCACCGAGCTGCTGGACTATCTCAAGCATATGGCCGACGTGCTGACCAGAGCCGGACAGGAGGCGGTGGACACCGCCCCCGGCGCGGCAGCCGACACCGAGCCTCCCGCCGAGGAGCTGGACCTGCACCCGGTGGAAGCCCCCGAGGTACAGCTGGACTTTTCCGAGAAGGCCATTGCCAAGGCGGCGGCAGAGCTGGCGGCGGAGGAACCGCCCGAACCGGAACCCCAGCTCACCGAGCCCCGCCATGCCGAGCCCGCGGGCGAACCCCTGCCCGAGCCGGAGACCGAGCGCACCCGTCCCGGCTTCACCCTGGTGGAGGACGACGAGGAGGAGGACGCCCCCGCCCACGAGGTACCGGGCGCCATCTTCTCCCAGCCCATTCTGCGTCAGGAGCAGGAGCCGGTGCTGGACGAGCAGCCCCCCAGCCGGGGCCCCCGCCGTCCCGTCATGCCGGTGCTCACCGACGATGACGAGGAGGAGGACGACGACCTGCTCCCCGAAGAGGATGAGGAGGAATCCCCCGCGGCAGACACCTCCCGGCCGGTATCCCGCCGCCGTCTGCAGGCCCTGCGGGCGCTGCGCGCCTTGCGCCGCCGCAGCCAGGGCAAGGCCTGACCGCTTCACACCACACCAAAACAGCACAGGACCCCACAGCCGCAAACGCACGGCGGCTGTGGGGTCCTGTTTTTTGTATCGGCGGATTCTCAACGATTTGACGGGGATTTGCCGGGCACGGTCTCTGCCGGAAAGGCCAAACCTCAGCGGCGGCCCCAGCCGCCCCGGCCGAAGCCGTGGAGATGGCGGCGCAGGCGTTCCAGCGTCTCGCTGTGCTCGGGGCTTTTCAGGGTGGGGAAGGCACGGAGTAGGCGTCCGGCGCCGAAGAACCGCTGCCGGTCCAGCCGGGCGGTGAGTTCCCGGTAGCGGGTCATGATCTCGCTGCGGCGGGTCTTGAACTGGGCCAGGGCCTCGGCGGCATTTTCCCGGCCTTCCATGCGGGCCAGGGCCAGCTGCAGTTTGCCCTCGTCCCACAGTTCGTCGGCGGTAAGGGCCTGCCCGCCCACCAGCTCGGTGAGCAGGTCGCTGCCCCGGCGCAGGGCGGCCCGCAGCTCCTCCATCTGACGCAGGCCCCGTTCCAGGCCGATGGCTTCCGCCGCCGAGACGCCCACATCGGCGGCAAAAACAGCCAGCAGCACCAGGTCGGTGATGCGCAGGGCAGTCTCCGGGATGGCGGCCACCAGACGGGCAATGGGCGGGTGCACCACCATGACCATGACGATGGCCGCCGCCCCCCACGCCAGGGAAAACTGCAGGCAGATAAAGCCCCCGATGTTGAAGGGCTTTTCGGAATAATCCCACCAGCGGGCGTGGAACAGTTTGTACAGCAGCGCCCCGGCGATGAGTTCCACCAGACTGGGCACAATAACGCCCACCAGGAACACCGCGCCCATGCTGCGGGCCCAGGGTCCCAGCAGCACCAGCATGGCCACCATGCCGAAGCCGTACACCGGGCAGATGGGGCCGTTGAGGAAGCCCCGGTTGACCAGGGTGTGGGAACGCAGGGCCGCAAAGATGACCTCGGTGGTCCAGCCCATGAAAGCGTAGATGAAAAAGATCAGGATGTACTCCCAGACTGTGGCGGTCATACGCAGTCGTCGGCCTCCTCACCCTGTGCGGCGCCGGCCCCTTCGGCTTCCTCTGCTTCCTCTGCGGCACGGGCCAGGGCCTTGGGCTCCTGCCAGGTGACGGCGGAGTCGGGCAGCTTGCGGGCGATGAGCGCCTTGATGGGGATGCCCTGCTCGCTGAACATGCCCTCGTGCTCGGTGCGGATGTTCCAGTCGGGCTCGTCTTTGTGCAGGTCGAAGGTCTGCCAGGTGATCTCAAAGCCCGCCGCCGGGAAATAGCCCAGGCTGTCGCGGAAGAGATCGTCGTCGTCGGTCTTGAAGTAGATTTCCGCGCCCTCGGGCATGAGCATGCGGTACTGCAAAAGCTGGCGGGGATGGGTCAGGCGGTGCTTGTTGCTGCCGGCGTTCTTGCTCCAGGGGTTGCAGAAGTTGATGTAGATACGCTGCACCGTATCCTCCGGGGCAAAGACCAGCCGCATGCGCTCGATGTCCAGAGAGGCAATGCGCACGTTGTCGGCGGGGATGCCCTTTTCGGCGTAGGCAGCCTCGATCTTGCGCTTGGCCAGGATCAGCACCTTGTCGGTGATGTCGATGCCCAGATAGTTGATGCTGCGGTCCCGGGGGGCCAGCTGAGCCATAAAGCCGCCCTTGCCGCAGCCCAGCTCCAGATGCAGGGGCTGGTCGGGGCGGGGGTAGAGCTCGTGCCAGTGGCCGGCGTTTTTCAGAGGCTCATGGACGTGGAAATCACAGGCCAGCAGTTCCGGCCTGGCATAGGGTTTGAAACGCATTCGCATGGGGCGGGTTCTCCTTTTTTGTGTGTATCTGCCGGGGATGCCCGGCGGGGGGTCAGGCTTTTTGCCCGGTCTTTTGCTGGTAGAGCTTCATCAGGGCGGCGACGCAGTCGGACTCGCTGATTTTGACGCTGAAGCCGTAGGCCGCCATGACGGCGCGGTCGTTCTGCTGATGGGCGCGGCGCAGCTCCGGGGGCATGGTGGCCTCGTCATAGAGGTCGGCCAGGCTGCTGTCCGGGTAGAGGGCCCGGGCATCCAGAATGCCCTGGGCGGTCTGCTCGATGCGGGCCTTCTGCTCCGGGGTGGGGTCGGGCCAGATGAAGTTGTTGTAGACGACATCTTTGGAATAGCGGTAGTCGCTCTTCAAACGCCCGCAAACAGTACGCATCCAAGACATATGAACATTAGAGGTTAGAACGCCAAAATGGTAAAGTCTACTATTTGGAATAATGAAAACCAGATCGCTACTAAATGATTCCGGGGACATAAAGCCCATAGGAATGTAACGACGCTTTTCAGAGGAAACTTTCGGCAAAATAATATATGTGCCTTTAGGCATATTTTCTGTTTGAAATCTGGCCGGTTTATCTGCCAGTTTAAGGGTAGACTGGCGCTTGCTGCTCAAACGATATTCTCGTACCGCCTGCACCCGCTTCAAACATTCCGGCATACTACGCAGCTGGGCCGGGGTGCAATCTCCCAGCCACAGACAATAGCGGGGTTTTCGGTTGATAAATTCATACGCACCATACCAGGGATGAAAATATTCTGCCGCTGCCGGTTCCTTTTTGAGGAAGGCTTCCATTTCCTCTTTTTCAAACAGATAATTGCCATTGTCTATAGGCTGATTGCCCATTCCAATCTCCGGCACGGCACACAGCGGTTTGCTGCGGCTTTCCACAGAGACATTTTCGGCATCCAGCAGGTAGCCGTTGATATTGTGGGCAATATGGGGTTCCCCGTTGGAGTAAATCACTTTGGGTTTGTCGCCGGGGGCTTTGCTGAATCCGATGATGACACAGTGCACATGGGCCTTGATTTTTGCCTCACTGTCCCAACGGAAAGTCCGGTGTGCAAAATCAATATGAACACCATCGGCAAACAGCGGCTTCCACAGATTGGCAACCGCTTCTCCCTGAGAGACGGAATTGGTGGAAACCAGCGCCGTGCGCACAGCGGTTCCCGTAATATAGTCGGCGGCCTTTTTGTACCACCCGGCCACATAATCCAGATTGCCCAGATTTTTCCACAGCGAGCCAAACACCAGCCGCAGGTCGTCCTTTTGGGCGGGCACCATCATACGCGCCCCCACAAACGGCGGGTTGCCCATGATATAATTCAGCTTTGCCTTGGGCACCACCGTCTCCCAGTCCAGGGTCAGGGCGTTGGCCTCCACAATGCTGGCGTTGGTTTTCAGGGGCAAAAAGTCAATGTTTGTGTAAATGATCTTTTTGGTCTCCTCCAGCATCTGGCTCTCGGCGATCCACAGCGCCGTCTTGGCCACCGTCACCGCAAAGTCGTTGATCTCGATGCCGTAAAACTGGCTGATGGATACCTGCACCGGGCTGTGGTGCTCATCGCCCAGCATCATCTGGTCGTGGTGCAGCATCCCGATGACCTCGTTCTCCAGACGGCGCAAACTCAGATAGGTCTCGGTCAAAAAGTTGCCAGACCCGCACGCCGGGTCCAAAAAGGTCAGCCCCGCCAGCTTTTTCTGGAAATTTTGCAGCTGCGTCCGCCGGGTGCGCTCCACCCCCACCGCCCGGATGCCGTCCAGCTCTCTGCGCAGGTCGTCCAGAAACAGCGGGTCGATCACCTTGTGGATGTTCTCGATGCTGGTATAGTGCATGCCCCCGCTGCGGCGGGTCTCGGGGTTCAGGGTGCTCTCAAACACCGCCCCGAAAATGGTGGGGCTGATCTCCGACCAGTCAAAATCCTCGCTGGCCTTGCGCAGCATCAGGTCGATGATGTGGGGGGTAAACTGGGGAATTTCAATGTTTTCATCCGCAAACAGGCCGCCGTTTACATAGGGGAAGGCCGCCAGCGTCTCGTCCATATAGGGGTCGCGGTCGGCCTCTTTGGTGTCCAGCGTGCGGAACAGGTCGATCAGCGCCCGGCGCACCCCCTTGGGGTCGATGTCCGCCACCCCTTTCAGGTAGTCGTGAAACATCCCCCGCCGGCCGAAGATCCCCGCATCCTCCGCATACAGGCAGAACACCAGCCGCACACACAGCATGTTCAGGCTTTTCAGGCTGTGGGGGTCGGTGGGGTCCTTGTACTGCTTCAAAATTTCGTCGTACAAAAGCCCCACCAGGTTGCCCGCCTGGATGGAGACCTCCATCTCCCGCTTGATCTGCTCGCTGCCGGTGTCCACCAGAAACTGCATCCGGTGATACTGCTCCCCCAGCTCGGACAGCCGGAGGACCTCCGGCTCGTCGTTGGGGCGGTTCATGTCATGGATGCGGAACTCCTGAAAATTGCACATCACGATCCAGCGGGGGTTCTGGTCATGGGGCAGATACCCCGCATACCGCCGCGCCTGCTGGAAGGGCGTCAGCATGGACCCGTCCGACTGGCGGTATCCTTTTTTCAGGTCGATGTCCGCCCCCTTCTGCTCGATGAGCACCCGGGTGGCGGGGATATACCCGTCGATAAAGCTGGTGTGGTCGATCTTGACCGGCAGCTCAAACCGGATATAGTCCGCCGGGGCCTGCACCCCGTATACTTCCCGCAAAAGGGACAGCCAGAAGGACTGGGTCTCCTGTTTTTCATCCCCGCGGCCCTGCCATGCGGCGGCAAATTTTTCCGCGGCCTGTTTTTGCTCGGCAGCCGTCATACCCGGCGCCTCCTTTCTCATTCCTCAAGCAGAAATGCCTCCACCGCTTTGCGGTCGGCGTCGGCGGGCAGGCTGCCCTGGCAGAAGCCTGCCTTGCCGCCGCCCCGGCCGCCGAACCGGGCGTTCAGCCTGCGGCAGAGGGTGCGGGCGTCCTCCGGGTCGGAGAGGGCGTAGGCCAGCCCCTGGCCGCCGGGGGCAAAGACGGCACACCGGGCCCCGGTCTTTTGGGCCACGCTCAGGCAGATGCGGCGCAGGCCGTCGGGGTCGGGGCCCTCAAAAAAGCCCACATAGGGTTGGCTTGCCGGGGCGGCGGCTGCCGTCTGATCGGCCAGGGCGTTCTGCAAAGCGGCCAGGCGCTGGCGGTCGGTGCTCTGGGCATCCAGCAGGTGGCGCACCGCCCGGGTGCTCTCCCCCGCCGGGACGCTGAGCAGCGCCCCGGCCGTCTGGCTGTCCTTCCAGAGGGCGCACACCGCCTGATAGGCCCGCTTGCCGCAGGCCACCGCCAGCCGCACCCCGCCCTTGTAGTTCTGGGCGCTGAGAATCTTGATGAGCCCCACCTGTCCGGTGGTGGCCACATGGGTGCCGCAGCAGGCACACAGGTCGGCGCCGCCCGCATCCACCAGCCGCACGTCCCCCTCCAGCTCCTTTTTGCTGCGGTAGGGCAGGCCGGCCAGCTCCGTCCGGGGCGGCACCCAGCAGCGCACCGGTTTGTCCGCCTGCACGGTATCGTTGGCCAGTTCCTCGGCTTTTGCCAGCTGGTCGGCGGTCAGGGGCAGGCTCACATCCACCCGCACCGCCGGGCTGCCGATGTGAAAGCCCACATTCTCCGCCCCGTACAGGCTATGGAGGATGCCGCTGAGGATATGCTCCCCCGTGTGCTGCTGCATGTGGTCAAAGCGCCGGGCCCAGTCGATCTCCCCGTGGACGATCTGCCCGGGGGTGAGGGCCTCCGCCGTCCGGTGCCAGACGACGCCCTCGCTGTCGATGCGCACCGCCAGCACCGGCCGGTCCCCCAGCATGCCCAGGTCACAGGGCTGACCGCCGCCCTCGGGGTAGAAGGCGGTGGCATCCAGAGCGGTCTCCCGGTAGCCGTCGGCGGAAGGGTCGGGCCGGCAGTCCACAACCACAGCATCAAATGTGCGCTGTGTCGGCGTTTCTTCATACAGGCGGCGGGTGGGGGTCATGGGCTCAGCTCCTTTTTTCGCAATATGGAGACATTATAGCATAAACCGGGTTGCCGGGAAAGCTGCATAAAAACGGCAGTGGAAAAAAGCGCCGTCATCCGCTATAATAAAATCAGTGTTTTCTGTACGGCCTGCCGCCGGAGGCTTCCGGCGCGGCACCGTCTTTTTTCCCGCCACAAAAAGGAGAACCTTTTCCATGAAACGCTTACTTGCCACACTGCTGGCCGCCGCCTGTCTGGCCGGCTGTTCCGCACAGGATACTTCCTCCCAGGGGACGACGCTGCCCGCCGCTCCCGCCGCCGAATCTCACAGTCTCACCGTCTACTGCGACCTGCCCGAAGGCAGCGCCGGGCGCACCGCCCTGAGCGCCTACGCCGGGAGCCGGAGCGTCACGGTGGAGTTTGTGTCCGGGGAGGAGGGTCTGGCCTCCGCCGACCTGGCTTTGCTGTCCGCCCCGCCGGACAGCGCCGAGGGCTGGACCGACCTGACCGCCGACTCCATGCTGTCCGCGGCGGCAAGCCGGGCGGGTCTGCCCGCCGAGGGTCAGGAGGGAGTCACCGCCCTGCCCATGGGCCGCACTCTCTACGCCTACTGGGCGGACAGCAATATGCTCACCGCCCTGCTGGGGGAGGACTGCGTCACCGACCTGCAGAATGCCTCCTGGACCGAGTGGAGCAATTTTGCCGACAAGCTCACCGCCTGGATCGACTCCCCTGCCGAGACCGGCCTGACCCTCAACGGCAAGGCCTACACCCTGCCCGCCGAAAAGCCCGAGGCTGCCGCCGGTCTGGAGGGCGTTTTTGCCATGAGCGGCGGGGATGAATCCGCCTATCTGGGCGGAGCGCTGTTCACCAATGTTCTGCTGGCCGCCGGCAGCGAATATACTGATCAGACCCTCACCGGGCCCCTCAACGGCCTGTACAGCGCCATTGCGCTGGAGGCGGACCACACCGCCGGGGACAGCGCCCGGACCATGCAGGACGCTGCAGGTGCCCTGGGGGCGGGCACGGCCCTGCTGTACCGGGGGCTTTTGTCCGACATTGTGTCGGTGACGGGCTCCGACGCCGCCCAGTCTCTGGTGCCCCTGCCGGTGAAGTGCCAGCTGGAGGACAGCGACCTCTCCAACGAGGAATACAATCTCTCCGGCCTGATGAACTATCCCACCCTGGCCTGCGCCGGGTATCTGGCCGTGCCCGACAACGGCAGCGCCAATCTGGAGGAGGCGGCCTCCGCCATTCTGTGGCTGTACGGCAGCGGTGACGGCAACACCCGCCTCACCGACGAGCTCTATCTGGTCACCCCCTGGAACACTGCCTCCGACTCCACCCCCCTGGGCGCCCTGCAGGTCCAGCTGGTCAGCACCGGCATCCTGCCCGAGGTGGTGCTGACCTCCACCCAGTGCGCCGACCTGGCCAAGGCGGGGGCCAACGTGGTGGCGGCTTCCGGCCGTTCCACCGCCACCCGCACCGCCTTTGTGCAGGCGGTCCTGGCCGGGCTGGGTGTGCCCTGAACGTTCTGTTATTCTGTCTTTCCCGCGTGGATGCGGTTTTTGCGGTATCATTTTGGTAAAGGAGACGATCTGAACTATGCAGACGAAACGCGCAAGCGGCATCCTGATGCCGCTGTCCAGCCTGCCCGGAGGCTACGGCATCGGTTCCCTGGGGACCCCGGCACGGCGGTTTGTGGACTTTCTTGCCCGGGCGGGCCAGAGTGTGTGGCAGATTCTGCCCGTGGGCCCCACCGGCTACGGCGACAGCCCCTACCAGAGCTGCTCCGCCTTTGCGGGCAACCCCTACTTCATCGACCTGGACCTGCTGGCGGCGGAGGGGCTCCTCTCCCGCGCTGACTATGCCTTCACCAACTGGGGCAAAGCCCCGGAAAAGGTGGACTACGGCATTTTGTATGAAAAGCGCCTCACCGTCCTGCGCAAGGCCTACGCCGCCTTCCTGAAGCAGCGCCCCGTCCCCGGCTGCGAGACCCCCTACCCCGACGACTGGTACCGCTTCACCTTCCGGTGCGACGGCTGGCTGCCCGACTACTGCCTGTACATGGCCATCAAGCAGGAACAGAAGATGGCCGACTGGCAGCAGTGGCCCCGTCCCCTGCGCCTGCACGACGAAAAGGCCCTGGCCGAATTCCGCCGGGAGCATGCCGCCGAGACCGGCTTCTGGACCTTTGTGCAGTATGAGTTCGACAAGCAGTGGCAGGCCCTCAAAGCCTACGCCAACGCCCACGGCGTGCGCATCATGGGGGATGTGCCCATCTATGTAGCCGCCGACTCCGCCGATGCCTGGGCGGGCGGCAAACTCTTTGAGATGGACGCCGACGGCCATCCCCTGCGGGTGGCCGGCTGCCCGCCCGACTACTTCGCCGCCGACGGCCAGCTGTGGGGCAATCCCCTCTACGACTGGGCCTACCACAAAAAGACCAACTATGCCTGGTGGATCAACCGGGTGCGCCACGCCCTGTCCATCTACGACATTCTGCGCATCGACCATTTCCGGGGCTTTGATACCTACTGGGCCATTCCCGCCGGGGAAAAGACCGCCCGGAACGGCAAGTGGGAGCAGGGCCCCGGCATGGACCTCTTCCGCATGCTTCACGCTGCTTTGGGCGAGCTGCCCATCGTGGCCGAGGACCTGGGCGAGCTGTTTCCCTCGGTGCGCAAGCTGCTGGCCGACAGCGGCTTCCCCGGTATGAAGGTTTTGCAGTTTGCCCTGGACGGCACCGACAACGAATATCTGCCCCACAACCATCCCGTCAACTGCGTCTGCTACCCCGGCACCCATGACAACAACACCCTCATGGGCTGGTGGGAGGAGGACCTCACTCCGGAACAGCGGGAACAGCTCACCGGCTACCTGGCCCTTACCGAGGGAGAGGGCATCCGGCTGGGCATTCTGCGTGGCGTGCTGGCCAGTCCCGCCCGGCTCACCGTCATCCCCATGACCGACTGGCTGGGACTGGGTCCTGATGCCCGCATCAACACCCCCGGCCTTGCCAGCGGCAACTGGCAGTGGCGCGCCGCCGACGGCGTCTTTACCACCGCCCTGGCCGCCCAGATCCGCACCCTGTCGGCGCGGTATTTCCGGGCCGATCCCCTCAAGCCCGCCAAGGCCCCTGCCGCCCCCGTCAATACTGCCAAGGACAAGGCAGAAACACCGGCCCGGAACGATGAGAAAAAATCGGAAGCAGATGCAGTTGCCTCCATAAAGGAAACAACTGTCCGTACAGTCGTGGAAAAATCCGCACACAGCGTCAAAAAATGACGCTGCGGCAGAATTTTCATGGGCGGGATGCCCAATATTCCCCGCCGTTTCTGAAATTTCTTTGTGCAACGCAAAGATAGGAAATCTTGGCCCTCTATGATAAAATATGGGAGAGAACCGATATTTTATACATAGGGGGCTTTTTGTCCCCATGAAAAGAATGCGCGGCCCCGGCAGAGGGGCTTTTTGCCGCCGCCGTGCAAGGGAAGGGGAATCGCATGAAACAGGAATATACCCGCAGTGAGATTGTGTCCTTGTTGGACGCCCTGCAGCAGATGTTCCCGACGGTCTGTCTGGCGGACCCGGCCACCGGCTGCCTGCTGGACCCCGCCACGCTGACCCCGGGCAGCGGCAGCTGTCGAATCCCGGTGCTGGACAGCTCCGGCCACGGCTGGCTGCCCGCAGCGGAGGGTGAGGATTCCATCACGCTCTACCGCGCGGTAAAGGTGGACGGACAGCCTTGTCTGATCGTGATGAACTGCCATCTGCCCGACCCCCAGCTTGCCGAGGGACGGGAGGCCAACGCCCTGCGCCGTCTGCTCAGCCAGTATCATGAGGAGCTTAGCCGGGACTATGTCACCGGCGCCTACAACCGCCGCTATCTGGCCGAGTCCTGGCTGCCCCGCCATGCGGGCGCCGCCATCGGCATCGCGCTGGTCCGCGTCAAGGAGTACGCCCGCATCTGCAATGAGTTCGGCCGCGATGCCGCCGACTGCTGCCTGAACACGGCGGCGGGCATTCTGCAGCGGGCCGCCGGCGCCGACCCCGAAAAGGTCATCCTGGTCCGGCTGGAGGACGGGGTCTTTCTGCTGGCCGGAGAATATCCCGGCGCCAAGCTGGCCTCCAACGTGCGGGAGGCTATGGACGGCAACCGCCGGGTGTTCAACATTTCGCTGTCCCGCCGCTCCGAATTCAATGTGGCGGTGGCCTGTGCCGACTGGGCCGAGACCGGCAGCTGGGATATGCTGCTCGCCCTGGCAGAGCAGCGCCTGGCCAACGCCTGACCACAACCGAATATCCCTCCCCCTGTCTGCGCATACTATCACCGGCGGCCCGGATGAGCCGCCCGAGATCTGCGTACACAGGGGGTTATTTTTGTATGGCGAATCAACATGACAACGAATCCATGCTTCAGGAGATCGTCCAGAACACCGAGATGGGCAAGAATACCCTGGATGAGCTCATGACCCTGACCCGGGACCAGCAGCTCAAGGACGAGATGCTGCGCCAGAAGCGGGAGTACCGCCGCATCAATCAGGCGGCCCACACGGCGCTGGATGCCATCGGGGTGGAGGCCAAGGGTCAGAGCGCCGCCGCCCGCATGGGGGTAAGCATGGGTATCCGCACCCGCACCATGATGGACAAGTCCACCCGCAATCTGGCCACCATGCTGGCCGAGGGCAGCGGCCAGGGCGTCATGGACTGCAAGCGGGCGGAGACCGACTATCCGGAGGCCTCCCCCGGCGCCCACAAGCTCATGCAGGAGCTGTGCCAGTTCCAGGAACAGGCCGAGCAGACCTGGCGGGGCTTTCTGTAAGCCGAAGCCGGGCAGCAGCCGCACGCCATAAGAAAACCCCGCCCCCGGAAGGCGATGCACCTTCCGGGGGCGGGGTTATTTTGCACAATGCTGTGGAAAACTTTTTGGGTTTTGTCACACTGCCGACACCAGCAGGGCGTAGACGGGCAGCCAGATCATGCTGGCCAGGGTGGTAAAGACCACCGAGCCGGCGGCCAGGTCCTCGCTTTTGGAAAAGCGCACCGCAAACACCGTGGTGATGGCGGCGGTGGGGCAGGCTTCCAGCAGCAGGACGATATCGGCCACAATGCCCCGCACGCCCAAAAGCCGCAGCACGGCCAGGCAGACGAGGGGGATGACCACCAGCCGCAGCCCCATGACCAGGGGCAGGTCCCGGTTTTTCAGCAGGGCCCGCAGGTCCCGGTCGGCCATGGTCAGGCCGGTAATGATCATGGAGATGGGGGTGTTCATGTCCCCCACCAGGCCCACCGTCTCCACCAGCACGCCGGGCACCGGAACCCGGCCCAGATAGATGATGAGCCCCGCCGCCACGGCGATGATGCTGGGGCAGGTCACAATGCTGCGCAAAACCGCTTTGGGTTCCATCTGGCCGCTGATCATGACATAGCCGATGGTCCAGACCAGAATGTTGAATACGGTGAGAAAGGCGCTGGCAAACAGCACCCCCGTCTCGCCGTACAGCGCCCGGATGAGGGGAATGCCCATGTATCCGGCGTTGGAAAAGATGCAGGCGAACCGCACCATGGTGCGGTCGGGGCTTTTGCTTTTCAGGGTGGCCAGCACTGCCACCACCCCGCCCCCCAGCATGAGGGCGGCGCTGAGGCCGAAGGCCAGGAGCAGGTTTTCAAAGGTGGCGGCGTCGAACTGGATCAGATAGGAATCCAGGATCATGGCCGGCAAAACGAGGTACAGCAGCAGTTTCGACAGGGTCTTTTTTCCCTCGGGCTTGATGGCGCCGGTCCTGCCGCAGACAAAACCGGCCAGTATCATGAGAAACAGGATCAATACCTGTCTGGCAGTGATGAGAGCCAGATCCAATGGGGGGGGTCTCTCCCTTCTTGTGTGGGTCCGGGCCGACGGCCCGGACGGATGGCAGGAAGGCTTACAGGGTTTCCAGCATGCGGGTCACAATGTCGGTGGCGGTCTTTACATACTCGGTGATGCTGAACTTTTTCACCACCAGCACGTCGTAGCCGGATTCGTCGGCATTGTCGCTCATGGCACGCAGAATGACGCAGGGCACGCCGTTGCGGCCTGCCACCTGGCTCACCGCGGCGCCCTCCATCTCCACGCAGTCGGGATGGCAGGCTTCCTCAATGGCTTTCTTGGTGGCGGCGTCTCCCACAAAGCGGTCGCCGGTGGCAATGCGCCCGGCAATGGCCCTGACTCCGCAGGCAGAACAGGCGTCCAGCGCTGCTTTGACCAGGGTGGGGTCCCCGGTGTATTCCTTCAGAAACGGCGCGCTCTGGGCCAGCATGTCCAGCTCGGCGTCGTGATAAAATACAGTCTGCCCCACGACCACATCCCCGATACCGATGCGGCTGGTCATGTTGCCCGCAATGCCCGAGAAGATCAGCCGCTCCACCCCGTACCGGGTGATGAGCACCTGCACCGTGGAGGCAGCGTTGGCCTTGCCCATGCCGGCGCAGCAGACCACCACTTCCTTGTCCCCCAGCCTGCCCTGATGGTATTCCACCCCGGCGTAGCTCTCTTTGGTCACGCCGGTGAGCCGGGCACAGAGCTGGTCCACCTCGTCGGGCATGGCGCCCATGATGCCGTATGTCATTTGGTTTTCCTCCTTAGACGTTGAACAGGAACTCGATGATGTCGCCGTCGTTGACCACGTACTCCTTGCCCTCGGTGCGCTGCAGGCCCTTGGCCTTCACCGCCGCATAGTCGAAGTTGCAGTCGGCCAAGGTGTCGTAGGCGATGACCTGGGCGCGGATGAAGCCCCGCTCAAAGTCGGAGTGGATCTTGCCCGCAGCCTGGGGCGCCTTGGTGCCCCGCTTGATGGTCCAGGCGCGGCATTCCTTCTTGCCGTCGGTCAAAAAGCTGATGAGGCCCAACAGCTCGTAGCTTGCCTTGATGAGGTTGTCCAGGCCGGTGGATTCAATGCCCATCTCGTGCAGGAAGGCCAGCTTCTCCTCGGGGGATGCCTCGGCGATGTCCTCCTCGGTCTTGGCGCAGATGGGCAGGGCCTGGGCCCCCTCCTCTTTTGCCCGGGCCGCCACCAGCGGATAGTAGGGGTTTTCCCCGATGCCGCCCAGCAGGTCGTCCTCGCCCACGTTGCAGGCGTAGATCACCGGCTTGGCGGAGAGCAGACCCATCTCCTTCCAGGTGTGGGCCTGGGCCTCGTCGGCCTCGTCCCGCTCAAAGGTGCGGGCGGGCTTGCCTGCCTCCAGATGGGCGGCCAGCTCGGCCAGCCAGGCAGCCTCGGCAGCAGCCGCCTTGTTGCCCGTCTTGGCCGCCTTGGCCTGACGGCCCTGACGGTTGGAAACCACTTCCAGGTCGGAGAGGATCAGCTCCAGGTCGATGGCCTCGATGTCCCGGATGGGGTCCACGCTCTCGGGCTTGTTCACATCCTCCACCACGTGGACGATGTTGTCGTCGTCAAAGCAGCGCACCACATGGACCAGGGCGTCGCATTCCCGGATGTGACCCAGAAACTTGTTGCCCAGACCGGCACCCTGGGACGCGCCCTTGACCAGGCCCGCAATGTCCACAAACTCCACAATGGCAGGGGTCTTTTTGTCGGTCTGCCAGACCTCGGCCAGCTTGTCCAGCCGGGGATCGGGCACCGCCACAATGCCGGAGTTGGGCTCGATGGTGCAGAAGGGATAGTTGGCCGCCTGGGCATTCTTGGTGCTGGTGATCGCATTGAACAGGGTGGACTTGCCCACGTTGGGCAGGCCGACAATTCCTAATTTCATATATCTCTACATCTCCTTAAAAAATGCTGTATTTACAAGGGTTTTCGCGCTTTGGCGTTTTGGTGGCTACGCCATTTTTACGCCATTTGCGCATCGACTTGTATGAAGTTATATCAACATACGCTACTGCGCTGAAATTGCTTGACCGCCTGATCCAGTGTTTCATCGGTCACATGGACATACCGATCCATTGTGGTTTTGATGCTGGCGTGTCCCAGCAGCTTTTGCAGCACTTTCGGCTGCATTCCGCTTTCAATCGCACGGGTTGCATAGGTGTGGCGCAGCGCGTGCATACAAAAACGGTTGATCCCCGCTTCATCGCAAAGCTTATAGAGGTGGGTATCATAGGAACTGTTTTTTGCCGGTTTCCCTGTGCGCCAGTTGATAAAGACCAGATCACGCATCACAAGCCGGGAAGTAACGCCGGTGCGCCTGTCCATATATTCCAGCGTTTGCGACAGCAGCGGGGATTCTTTCCTGCCGCTCCGGCTATCCCACACCTCTTTCAGAATGTCATACGCCTTATCCGTCAGAGGAATGGTGCGATAGCTCTGCTGAGTTTTGGGAGGACCGGCACGCCAAACTTTCTGCGCGTGATGAAACTCCAAGGTCTTGTTTACCGTAAGCGTCCGGCGCTCAAAGTCGATGGCATCCCATGTTAAGCCAATCATTTCCCCGGTGCGCAATCCCGTTTCGAGGATGAGCGCATACCGGTTGTAATTGTGGGAGCGCCGTGCGGTTTCGAGAAAGAGGCGCTGTTCCTCCCGCGTCAGATAGTGAATATCATCCACAGCGCGAACGGGCTTTGAAAACCGAACGCCATCCATGGGGTGCTTTGCAATCAGGTCGTTCATCTTCGCCGCCTTAAACATTGTCCCCATCGTAATGTATGCCTGACGAATGGTGGAACCTGCGTAATCCGCATCCATCTGGATGAACACCTTTTTGCAGTGCATCGGTTTTACATTGGCGATCAGCATTTTCCCCATTACCGGCTGAATATTGCGGACGTAGCGTTCCCGGTAATTTCTGAGCGTGTTGGGAGCCAGATCCCCGACAATATTTTCAATCCAGAAATTGAACCACTCATCAACCGTCGTATCGGTAGCCACAAATACATCATCGTGCTTATCGGCGTACTTTGCGTCCTCAATCCAGTTTCGCGCCTCGGGCAGCGTCTGAAAATACTTCTCATGCCGCTTCCCGGCTCTATCAACAAATCGTGCGCTATACAATCCGTCCTTTCTTTGGTAGATACCCTTACCGCAGTCTTTTCCCTTGAGATTCTTTCCCATGGACGAGCTCCTTTCCCGCAGAGAAGAAAAGAGCACACTACTACACTATATAGTATAGCGCATGGTGCTCTTTTCCTCAAGGCTTCTCCGCGAATTTTTCAAATGCAATGTCAGATCACGAGAGCCTGACTGATGTACTGTTCAAACTCCTTGCGCTTCACCAATTTTTTGCTGCCCACAAAAAGCACGAACGGGCAGTTTGGAGAACGCAGCATAGTCCACTTTGATGATGTAACCGTCAATCGCCATCTTGCGAAGATATGCGCCCATGTTTTTGGTACCGAGCTGCGCCATCTTGCTTTGGATGAGCCGCCGCTCCTGCTCGGTGACACAGAACTCGATGCGGATCGGCCTTGTTCGTTCAGCCATTGGATATTCGCCTCCTTCAAACTACAACGGACATATTTTTACGGATTGGGGGGACACCCGAAAAAATATTCCCTCTCATATTTCAACGGACAGTTTCGAACAAAAACTTGGTACCTGCTCAGAAAAAATTTCTCTCTCACTTTACAACGGACATTTTATTCGCAGATTAGCGGGTAAGGCGGGAATAAAATTTTTCACGCCATAAAGCAATCCCTCTCAATTTACAACGGACATTTTCTCCGAGAAAAACAGGGGTCTGCCTGAAAAAGTGAAAATAAAATGCTCCCGGCTTTGGAAAAAGCGGAAGCATCATGTTCTGCGGATATGAGATTTCAGAGAACAGCAAGCACAGCCGCTGTCCGTACACAGCGGCGAAATGAGCGTTCCGGCCTGTCGGCCAGTCTGCTCATTGGTTCTTGTTGGGAGCACCCAAACCCCTGCTAATTCGCAAGAAAAATTGACTTGCATCATAATATCAGCTCTGATTTTATCTTCATGTTGTCAATGCAGATGTTGACTATCATCGTGATTTTAGATATACTATTATCAGATTGTTGCTGCGAGGTGAGCGGATGGACTATATGACAGAACTTGCTGCGATTGCAAATAAAAACGGCGGTATCATCGAAACGAAAACAGCGGCGCAGCGCGGCATTTCCAAAGCGATGCTCTACAAGCTGTGCAAGGCGGAAAAGATTCACCGTATAGTCAAGGGGCAGTATGTGCTCCCGGAAGATATGCAGGACGAGTTGCTGTCCATTAGCCGCCGGTCTGGAAAGATTATTTTTTCCCATGAGACGGCGCTGTTCCTTCACGGGATTTCCGACCGGACACCCTTTGAGCACACCGTAACCGCGCCCTCCGGCTGCATCCCGTCTGCGGCCATCAAAGCGGAGTGCAAGGTGTACTACATCAAACCGGAGCTGTTCGAGCTGGGCAAAACAATGCTGCAAACCCCCGCCGGGAATCCTGTTCCCTGCTACGATTTGGAGCGCACCATCTGTGATGTGATCCGCAGCCGCAACAAGATCGGGACAGAGACATTTTTATCGGCGCTGAAACAGTACGCCGCCAGCCCGAAGAAGGACTTGAACCGGCTGGATGAGTACGCCCGTCAGATGCGGGTATCGGGCGTACTGCGCCAATATTTGGAGGTGCTACTGTGAGCAATGCCATGAGCCTGAAAGCGAAAATCCGCAACATCGCCAAGCAAAAAAATATTCCGGCGCAGGTCATTTTGCAGAACTATATGTTCGAGCGGCTTCTTGTCCGCCTTGCGGCCTCCACATATAAAGACAAGTTTGTGCTGAAGGGCGGAATGCTGGTAGCGGCCATCGTAGGGCTGGACAACCGGGCGACGATGGATTTGGACACCACGCTGAAAAACCTGCCCCTGACCCCGGAGACCATCCGCAGCGCATTGGAACAGGTGGCCGCCGTGCCCTTTGATGACGGCGTGACCTTTGAGGTTGGTAAAATTTCTCCCATCCGGGAGGATGACATCTACGGCGGCTACCGTGTGATGCTGAACGCCCATTTTGATACGCTGATTACCCCGCTGAGCATCGATGTCTCCCACCGGGGATGCTATCACGCCCCATGCGGTGCAGTACCTGTTTTCTGAAATTTTCGATGATGAGAAGTCCTACGAACTGTGGGCATACAACATCGAAACCGTTATGGCGGAAAAGGTGGAGACCATCCTTCGGCGCGGCGTGTTCAACACCCGCCCCAGAGATTTTTACGATGCGTACATACTGGCAACCACACAGAAATTTGATAAGGCTGTGTTTACCGAAGCGTTGAACGCCACCGCAGCCCATCGCGGCACCGCCCGGCAGATTGCGGATGTGCCCGCCATTCTGCGCAACATTGAAACCAGCCGGGAACTCAAAGCCATGTGGGAAAAGTACCGCAAGCAGTTTGCCTATGCCGCCCACATTGAGTATAGTCTGTCTGCTGCCGCTGCTGAACATTGTTGCCATCTCCTTCTCCTCCTCTGCAGCAGTGGAAGGCAACATGGTAGGGCTGATCCCGGTGGGATTCAGCACCGCAGCCTATGAGAAGATCCTGGAGGACTCCCAGTTCTGGCACTCCTTCCTGATCTCGGTGGAGCGGGTTGTGCTGGCCCTGATCATCAACTTTGTGCTGATCGTACTGATGGCTTATCCCCTCTCCAAAACCAACGCACAGTTCCGGGGCCGCAACATCTATGCAAACCTGATGATTTTTGCCATGCTTTTCAACGGCGGCATGATCCCCACCTTCCTGGTTGTCAAATCCTACGGCCTGCTCAATACCGTCTGGGCCCTGGTTTTGCCGGGAGCCGTGCCCATCTTCAATGTCATCCTGGTGATGAACTTCTTTGCTGCCGTTCCCAAAGAGCTTGAGGAAGCCGCCTTCATTGACGGCGCCAACCCGCTCCAGGTTCTGACCAAGATCTTCATCCCCATTTCCAAGCCGGTTCTGGCCACCGTATCCCTGTTCAGCATTGTGGGCAGCTGGAACGACTTCTACAGCGGTCTGATCTACATGTCCAAAGCCACCTATTATCCTCTGATGACCTATATCCAGAGTCTGCAGATCAACGTGGAAGATCTGATCAAGCAGGGCAATCTGTCTGCCGTGGTGGATTCTGCCGCCCTGGGCAACACCAACCTCAATGCAGCCAAGATCGTTGTTGCAGTTATCCCGCTGCTGCTGATCTATCCCCTGCTGCAGCGGTACTTCGTTTCCGGCATTGTGGTGGGCTCGGTTAAGGGCTAATTTATATTCTTTCAGAGCGCTCTGGAGACGGGGCGCTCTGTCTGACAAAACAACCACTCAGTCACTTTTATTTGGGAGAACGGTATGATTCAAAAGTATCTCTATGGTGTCCCCTTTGACACCGAATCGGTGGTCGCACCAATCCCTGCAAGCCAGGGCGACCCCCCTGTGGGAACGGTCAAAACCAGCGAGACCGGCTTCTGCTTTGCCTGCCCCCTGGCGGAGGGCGACCGGGTCTACGGCCTGGGCGAAGCCAACCGCGGCATCAACAAGCGGGGCTTTGTCTACGTCAGCGACAATGTGGACGACGGCCTCCACACCGAAAACAAGCAGCGAATGTACGCCGCCCACAACTTCATCGTGATCTCGGGCCAGCAGAATCTGGGGCTGTTCTTCGACTATCCCGCCCGGATTCGGTTTGACATCGGCTTCACCCGCAGGGATTGGCTGGAAGTCACCTGTGAGCGGGCCGACCTGGCCCTTTACGTCATCACCGGCGACAGCGCCTGCGATGTGGCCAAGCAGTTCCGGGCCATCATCGGCCGCAGCTACATCCCGCCCAAGTTCGCCTTCGGCTTCGGCCAGAGCCGCTACGGCTACAAGACCCGAGCCGACTTTGAAGAGGTGGTTGCCAAACACCGCCAGGCCCACATTCCCCTGGACATGGTGTACATGGACATCGACTACATGGACCACTTCAAGGACTTCACGGTGAACCCGGAGGATTTCCCCGATTTTTCCGGCTTTGTATCCAAGATGAAAGAGCAGGGCGTCCGGCTGGTGCCCATCATCGACGCCGGCGTCAAGGAGGAAGCAGGCTATTCGGTCTGCGACGAGGGCAAGGAAAAGGGCTACTTCTGCAAGCGGGCCGACGGAACCGATTTTGAGGGAACCGTCTGGCCGGGGTGGAGCCACTTCCCCGACGTGCTGAACCCCGAGGCCCGGGCCTGGTTCGGCAGCCAGTACAAGGCTCTGACCGACTGCGGCATCGAGGGCTTCTGGAACGACATGAACGAGCCCGCCATCTTCTACTCCCGGGAGGGGCTGGCCGAGCGGCTGGATCATCCGCCGGTTCCCCATGAAGACGGCACCATCGATCAGTTTGGCCAGGCCATCGGCTGGCTCAATCTGTCCAATGCGCCGGAAGACTACGCCTGCTTTTATCACAAGGTGGACGGCAAAATGGTCCGCCACGACCAGGTCCACAACCTCTACGGCTACAACATGACCCGGGCCGCCTCGGAGGGGCTGGCCAGCATTGCCCCGGGCAAACGGTTTCTGCTGTTCTCCCGGTCTTCCTGCATCGGGATGCACCGGTACGGCGGCATCTGGACCGGCGACAACCACTCCTGGTGGAGCCACCTGCTGCTGAACCTCAAGATGCTGCCCTCCCTCAATATGTGCGGTTTCCTGTATGTGGGAGCCGACCTGGGCGGCTTCAACGCCGACACCAGCCGGGATCTGCTGCTGCGGTGGCTGGCGCTGGGGGTGTTTACCCCGCTGATGCGGAACCACTCGGGCAGCGACACCCGCCGGCAGGAGTTCTACCAGTTTGAAGGCCCCGAGGATTTCCGCAGCGTCATCGATACCCGCTACCGGCTGATCCCCTATCTCTACAGCGAATACATGAAGGCAGCCCTCCACAACGATATGATGTTCAGGCCCCTGGCCTTTGTCTACCCCGAGGACGAAATCGCCGTCCAGACCGAGGACCAGCTGATGCTGGGCGACCAGGTGATGATCGCCCCGGTCTACACCCAGAACGCCACCGGACGGATGGTCTATCTGCCCGAGGAGATGCTGTTTGTCAAGTTCGGCCCCGAGGGCAGTATCACACAGGAAGTGCTGCCCGCCGGCACCCACTTTGTGAAGGTGGCCCTCAACGAGGTGCCCCTCTTCATCCGCAAGGGCGCCTGCATCCCGGTGGCGGACGCCGCCCAGACGGTGGCCGAAATCGACCCCGCCACCATCCGGATGATCGGCTGGCCCGGGGCCAGCTATGACCGCTACGACGACGACGGGGTCACCATCCCCGCAGAATAAGGAGGCATTGCCTTGGACCGCAAATGGTGGAAAGAAAGCATCGTATACCAAATCTACCCCAGCAGCTTCCAGGACTCGGACGGGGACGGCATCGGGGACCTGAACGGCATCCGCTCCCGGCTGGACTATCTGAAGGACCTGGGGGTCAATGTGCTGTGGCTGTGCCCCATCATGGACTCCCCCATGGATGACAACGGCTACGACATCTCCAACTACCGGGCCATCAACCCCCGGTTTGGCACCATGGAGGACTTCGACACCCTGCTGGCCGAGGCCCATCAGCGGGGCATCCGGATTGTGATGGATTTGGTGGTGAACCACACCTCGGACGAGCACCCCTGGTTCATCGAGAGCCGCAAGTCGGTGGATAACCCCTACCGAGACTACTATATCTGGAAGCCGGGCAAAGACGGCCACGAGCCCAACAACTGGGGCGCTTGCTTCGGCGGCTCGGCCTGGAAATACGACCCCCAGACCGATATGTATTACTTGCACCTGTTCTCCCCCAAGCAGCCCGACCTGAACTGGGAGAACCCCAAAGTCCGGGACGAAGTGTTCAACATGATGACCTGGTGGTTTGACAAGGGCATCGACGGGTTCCGGATGGACGTCATCAGTCAGATTTCCAAGGACCAGCGCTTTCCGGATGGCGAGAAACACGGACTGTATGGCAATGGCGGTCCCTACTATGTCAATGGGCCCCGCATCCATGAATTTTTGCAGGAGATGAACCGGCGGGTTCTCTCGAAATACGACATCATGACGGTGGGCGAGACCCCCGGCGCCACGGTGGAAAACGCCCCCCAGTATGCGGGGCTGGACGGCAAGGAGCTGAACATGGTCTTCCAGTTTGAGCACGTCGGCATTGGGGACGGGCCCCTGGGCAAGTGGACCACCAAGCGCTACGACTTTATGCAGCTCAAGAAAATTCTCAGTCACTGGCAGACTGGCCTGGACGGCAAAGCCTGGAACAGCCTGTTCTGGGGCAATCACGATCAGCCCCGGGCTGCATCCCGCTGGGGCGATGACTCGCCCCTCTCCGCCAAGATGCTGGCTACCTGCCTGCTGAGCCTGCAGGGTACTCCCTACATCTATGAGGGCGATGAACTGGGGATGACCAACGCCTATTTCAAAGATCTCAGCCAGTACCGGGATATCGAAAGTCTCAACGCCTTCAAGGAGCTGACCGGCGCAGGCTTGATTTCTGCAGACGAAATGATGGCGTGCCTGGCCCTGCGCAGCCGGGACAACGCCCGCACCCCGGTGCAGTGGGACGACTCTCCCAACGCCGGCTTCACCGCCGGTACCCCCTGGATCCAGGTGAACCCCAACTACACCGCCATCAACGCCGCCGCCGAGGTCAAAGACCCGGACTCGGTGCTCAACTACTACAAGAAGATGATCGCCCTGCGCAAAGCCCATCTGGGGCTGGTGTACGGCTCCTTCCAGCTGCTAGCGGAGGCGGATCCCCAGCTTTTCGCCTACCGGCGCACCCTGGCCGAGACCGGCGAGGACTACCTGATTGCCTGCAATTTCTCGGATCAGGAAGCGGCCTTTGCCATTCCCGCCGACTTTGCCGGGGTCCGGTGCCTGATCGACAATTACCCCGGCAGCGCCCCCGACGGCGCCGTGACCATGCGCCCCTTCGAGGCCTTTGTGCTCCAGAAGTAAACCAGGTGATACCCTATCAGAATGGCGGAAAGTACATCCGCCCCATTGCCCTGTTTCAGGCCCAGCCGAAGGGCAAGGAGGACGCGACCACTTTTGAAAAACTGCGGACGGAGCTGGTGAACACCGGGATTCCCGCCGAACACATTGCCATACGTACCGCCGATGTGAACGAGCTGAAAAATGTAGACTTGCTGTCCTCAGATTGCCCGGTTCGGTACATCATCACGGTAAACGCCCTGAAAGAAGGCTGGGACTGCCCGTTCGCCTATATTCTGGCTTCCCTTGCCAACAAAACCAGTCAGGTGGATGTGGAGCAGATTTTAGGGCGCATTCTGCGCCTGCCCTACACCGCCGAGCACAGGGCAAAGGCCCTGAATATGTCCTATGTGCTGACTTCCTCCAACGATTTCAACGATGCAGTGCAGCAGATCATCCGAGGACTGAACAGCGCCGGTTTCAGCGACAGGGATTACCGCCTTGCCGAGCCGGTAGAACCGGTTAAACCCGCTCCTGTGCCGGAACAGCTTCCGATTATTGAGCCAGAAGCCCCACAGGAGGATTTTGCTGGGCTGGACGGGAAATCCATCGGGGCAGAGCTGCAACGGCGCAGAGAGAGCGAAAATTCGCCGGAATCCGCCCCGAAAGCGGACAGTATGCTTGCTGAGGCCCAGCAGGCGGGCGACGCATACAATCAGGCGGTGCAGGGCGCGGACAACGACCCGTTTGCAGCCGCTCTGCCGTGGGAGGTACGCGACAAGGTGAACACATTCCACATCATCCCTCAATATCAGGAAAGCGTGGACGGCCTGCTGATCCCACAATTTTTCCAAGTGATCCCGCAGTCCCTGTTTACCGATGGGGATAAGGTGCTGTTGAGCAAGGAAATGCTTGCAGACGGCTTCACCCTGAAAGGCAAGGCATACGACATTGATTTTGCCGCAGCGGACGATGAGATCGTTAAAGTCGATGTGGAGACCGGACGCAGCGTGCCGAGGGCTTACCAGATGGAAGCTGCCGACCAGCGGTATTTCAAGGAGTATTTCAGCAGCTTACCGCCGGAGAGCCGGGTGCGCCAGTGCAAGGACATGATGATTCACCAGTTGGACAAGCTGAACATGGTGGATGGCGGCGAATTGCGCGCCTATGTCAATCTCATTGTGGATGGGATGGATCGGGAGCAGCTTGCCGCGATGGAAAAAGCCCCACTTGGCTTTGCAGCAAAAATCCGCGTCAAAATTGAGAGCCTGTTGGAGCAGCACTACAAGGAGACTTTCTTCACATGGCTTGACCGGGGCAAAATCGTGTGCGAACCTCACTATCGTCTGCCGTCGGCAATCCACCCCACAAGCAGTACGGCGATTTACGGGAAATCGCTCTATGAGGCCGAGGAGGACATGAACGCGCTGGAACAGGACTTGGTGAAGCGTCTGACAGCCATTCCCAATGTACTGTGGTGGCACCGGAATATTGCCCGGCATGGCTTTGCCATCAACGGCTACTTCAACCACTACCCAGACATTATGATTATGACCAAGAGTGGTAAGATCATCCTTGCAGAAACCAAGGGCGAACACCTAAAAAACGACGACAGCCGCGAGAAGATTGAGCTGGGTGCGGCTTGGCGGAATGCGGCGGGGAACCGGTATCGCTATTACATGGTGTTCCGGGACGAGGAAAATCTGCCACACGGAGCAGTGAGCATGGGGCAGTTTGTGGAGACAGTTGAAGCCCTATAACAAGTGGATAACCGCATCTCATATTTTCTGATGGGGCAGCAGAGAAATCTGCTGCCTTTTTCTTATGGTGACTACCCTGTAGGGGCTTGTCCCGCAGGGCTTGTCATAAATAAATGCACAGGGAGGCGATACAGGTGAAAAGACAAATTCGTGCAAAGGAGGTGGCATACCCATGCAGCACGGGAAAAAATCTGTAAATTCGATGGAGGCAGGATATGGCGAAGCCGCTTGACCCCAAGAAGATAGAATCGGCCCGTCAGTTTAGCAGCCGTGCCGAGCGCAGGGAACAGCGGCGGAAGCTCATGCAGGACGAAATTGCTGAAAATCAGCGCAGCAACGGCGTTATCGTAATTCCTCCCAAAAAGATGCAGGAGGTACAGCAAGAGCGCCCCAAACTGCGTGTTGCGGCGTACTGCCGCGTCAGCACACAGGAAGAAGAACAGGTTGGCAGTTTCGATATGCAGGTCCGCCATTTTACTCAGCGGATTGAAAGCAACCCCGACTGGGAGCTGGTAGAAATCTATCAGGACGAAGGTATCAGTGCCACAACCGTCAAAAAGCGCCTTGGTTTTCAAAAAATGATTGCCGATGCAGTGGACGGGAAAATTGATCTGATCCTTACCAAGAGCATCAGCCGCTTTGGCCGGAATATTGTGGATATACTGGACAATCTGAATATTCTATCGGCGCTGAATCCCCCTGTCTCGGTGGAATTTGAGACGGAGCACATCACCTACACAGGCGACGGAAAGAACAATCTGTTAATCGTTCTTCTGTCCGCGCTGGCAGAAATGGAGTCCCAGCAGAAAAGCGAGGCCATCAAAGCGGGGATTCGCTGGCGAATGGCTGAGGGGATTTACAAATTCTCTGTACAGAATACTCTGGGATTCTACCGCGACCACTTTGGCCGTCTGGTGATTGAGCCGACCGAGGCACGGATTGTTGAGTACATTTACGAGAGCTGTTTGGAAGGGGCAACTCCGTCAGAGATTGCGGCTGCACTGACAGAACAAGGTATCAAATCCCCTATGGGCAATGATAGCTGGTCTGCCGGTACCGTCCGCAGCATCCTCCGAAACGAAAAATACTGTGGTGATGCCTTGATGCAGAAAACCTATACCAAGGATTTCCGCACCCACAAGTCTGTGAAAAATACAGACCTGAATATGTACTTCAAGGAAAATCACCATACAGCAATTATCAAAAAAGAGGACTGGCTGAAAGTGCAAAAGCTGCTGTCTGAGCGGCACACTTCACCCCATAAGGCGAAACTGCGTTTCCTGAGCAATCGATTTGTCGCTCACCGCGTCAAAGATGGCCTGTTCAAAGGGTATTTGATTCTAGATTCCCGGTGGTCTCCTGCTGAACGACAGGAATTTATGAAAATTGTCGATGACACACAAGATAATACGAAATGAAAGGATTTTACCAATGAACTTTGATTTTTCTTCTCTGAATTTTGAAACGATTGACTCCAACATCAACGCTTACCCGGATATGTACCTCAACCAGAGCGGTGTCACCTTCAGCAAGAAGGTGCTGGAGGATCTGGGTTATCCCGCCTATGTGCTGTGCCTGCTGGATGCCAAGGCGAAGGTGTTTGCAATCCGTATGTGCAAGAGCAACGAGACGAAGGGCTTTAAGTTCTCCAAGCCGCGGGGCGAACAGAAGGGCGTTGTGACGATTTCCAGCAAGAATTTGCTGGAACCGCTCCGTGCTGCCACGGGCGAGGATTGGGTTCCGGGCAAGAGGTACCGCGTTCGCGGTTTCTGGGTTGCTGACGCGAAAACCATGTGCTTTGATCTGAACGAAGGCGTTCAGGAAGATTTTCGTCAGAATCCCGCCAATAGCGATGACAAGTAAGCACGGAACCATTTGACCGTATGAAAAAGATGGGCACGACCCATTTGTATAGGCCGTGCTCATCTTGTGTTTTCTAAAAGTAGTAGTGCTCTTTTCATCTGCAAAACAGCCGATTCCTCTACGCCATTTTTACGCCATTTCCGCGTGGGACTGCATAGAGAAATATGAAGTTATAATTTGGTTGGTTTTGCGTAAAACCGCGCTATATCAGGCTTCAGCGGCGTTTGTGGAGTAGTATGGAGATATGGAATCCGGCGTGTGAACGCCGATACCTAATTTCATGCTGACATTCTCCTTTTGTATCCGATGCTTGACGCCGGGCCGGACAGTTTTTCCGGGCGGCGCCGCAGTCCTGTTATTGTCGCAGCGGCATAGGCCGCCGTATACCATTATACCCGACGCCTGTTTGCCGCGCAAGAAAAAAGCAACGGTTTATTCTTTATTTTTCCACATTTACCCCGTATAATGGGGGTAGCTTGTGGAATCTGCCATCGGATAGAGGAGGATGCAAAATGGCGAACGAGAAGATCCTCGTCGTGGACGACGATAAAAATATCTGTGAACTTCTGCGGCTTTACCTTGTCAAGGAGGGCTATGCCGTAACCCTGGCCTACGACGGCAACGCCGCCCTGGCCGAATTTGAAAAGCTCAAGCCGGACATGGTGCTGCTGGACGTGATGATGCCCGGCATGGACGGCTGGGAGGTCTGCCGCAAGATCCGCGCCAACAACAAGACCCCCATCATCATGCTGACCGCCAAGGGCGAGACCTACGACAAGGTGCTGGGCCTGGAGCTGGGCGCCGACGACTACATTGTAAAACCCTTTGACGCCAAGGAGGTCACCGCCCGCATCAAGGCGGTGCTGCGCCGCTGCGCCGTCAGCGACGACGAGGAGAACAAGGGCGTCTACGATTTCGACAACCTGCATCTGGACATGAACCGCTATGAGCTTAAGGTCAAGGGCAAGGTGGTGGAGGCTCCCCCCAAGGAGCTGGAGCTGCTGGCCTGCCTGGCCAGCCATCCCAACCGGGTCTACACCCGGGACCAGCTGCTGGACGAGGTCTGGGGCTTTGAGTATTACGGCGACAGCCGCACCATCGACGTACATGTCAAGCGTCTGCGGGAAAAACTGGAAAACGCCTCCGACCAGTGGCAGCTCAAGACGGTGTGGGGCGTGGGCTACAAATTTGAGGTGAAAGAATAAATGCGCAGCACCAGAACCATCAGCCGGGAGTTTTTCTCCAGCGTAGCGGCGGTGCTGCTGCTGGGGCTTGGGGTGGTCTGCCTGTGCCAGACGGCCCTGTCGGTGGCATACTTTTCCGGGGAGCGGCGCAGCGCCCTCACCGGAATTCTGGACGGCGCCGCCGCCATGAGCGAGGTGCTGGCCGAGGACGGCAGCACCATCACCGAACCCATCCTGGACGAGACGCTGCGGGACCGGGCGGAGAAGGGCCTGGAGCTCTTCAACACCGCCGCCAAGACGCTGCTCTTCGTCACCGACGAGGAGGGCAACGTTCTCATCCATACCGGCGGCGACGTGCTCACCGGCACACCGGTGCCCGCCAAACTGCTGGACAAGATCCGCACCGAGGGCGAAGTTTTTGTCACCGGGGACATGGACGGGGTGTTCAGCCGCAAATACTATGTGCTGGGCCGGGCCATCAGCACCAACGGGTCGGCGGGTTACATCTTTGCCGCCAACGACATGGGCGCCCTGGGCGGGTATGTGGGGGACATGGTCAACATGTTCCTGCTGTCGGCGGCCCTGGCCCTGCTGGTGGCCAGCGTACTGTCCATTGTCTTTGCCCGGCGGTTCACGGGACCCATCGAGGCCATCAGCGAGGCCGCCCGCAAGCTGGGCAGCGGTGACTTCACCGCCCGGGCTCCCGTCACCGGCTGCAGCGAGCTGGCGGATTTTGCGGTGACTTTCAACAACATGGCCGCCCGCCTGCAGACCATCGACAATTCCCGGGGGCAGTTCATGGGCAACATCGCCCACGAGCTGCGCACCCCCATGACCACCATCAAGGGCTTTATCGACGGCATGCTGGACGGCACCATCCCCGAGGAAGAGCGCCCCAAATATCTGGAGATCGTCTCCCAGGAGACGGGGCGTCTGGCGCGCCTGGTCCAGAACATGCTGGACATCACCCGGCTGGAGGCCGGGGAATATCAGGTCCACGCCCGCAGCTACGACCTGTGGGAGACCGTCACCGACGTGGTCCTGTCCGACGAGCAGCGCATCGAGGACGCCAAAATTGACATTCAGGGTCTGGCGCCTTCCCGCACCATGGTCTACGCCGACCCCGACCTGGTGCATCAGGTGGTCTACAACATTGTGGACAACGCCATCAAGTTCACCCCGCCGGGGGGCGTCATCCGTTTCGGGGTAACCGTCTCGGGGGGCATGGTGGAGCTGTCCATCGAGAACACCGGCGCGGGCATCTCCGCCGACGCCCTGCCCTATGTGTTCGACCGCTTCTATAAGGAGGACCGCTCCCGCGGCCTCAACGCCCGGGGCTCGGGACTGGGACTGCACATCTGCAAGGTGCTCATCAATCTGTCCGGCGGCAAGATCCGGGTGGAGAGCGAGGAAGGCAAGTGGTGCCGGTTCACCTTCAGCCTGCCTGCCGACGAGAGCAAAGCCCCCGTCAAGCAGGTCGCCGAGCCTTCCGCCCCCTCCCAGAAACACTGACACCATCATACAGCAAAAGAACGCCCGCCCGGGCCATGCAGCGCCGGGCGGGCGTTTTCTCTGTGGTTTTGCGGGGTATGCTGTAAAGGGGAGCGGGGCCTCAGCTCAGCTTGAGGTCGCCCTCCCGGATCCAGCCCCACCGGCGCAGGGGCAGGGCAAAGAGCGGGGTGAGCAGGGCGGGCAGCACAAAGCAGATGAGCACCAGCCCGGCCCAGTCCCAGCCGGTGATGGCGGCCTTGCTGCCTGCGGCCACGGCGTCGGCCCAGCCGGTGTAGACGCCGATCTGCCCCACCAGGCCGCAGGTGCCCATGCCGGAGGATACCGCCGGGCCGTTCATCTCAAGGCGGAACAGGCAGGTGGCCACGGGTCCCGTCACTGCCGAAGCCAGCGTGGGAGGGATCCAGACCCGGGGGTTTTTAAGGATGTTGGGCATTTGCAGCATGCTGGTGCCCAGGCCCTGGCTGACCAGGCCGCCCACGCCGTTTTCCTTGTAGCTCATGACGGCAAAGCCGATCATCTGGGCGCAGCAGCCCGCCACCGCAGCGCCGCCGGCCAGCCCGGTCAGGCCCAGGGCCGCGCAGATGGCTGCCGAGGAGATGGGCAGAGTCAGGGCAATGCCCACCAGAACCGACACCACAATGCCCATGAGCAGGGGCTGCAGTTCGGTGGCCCACATGATGACGCTGCCCACTGCGCTGGCCGCCCCGCCGATGGCCGGAGCCCACAGCACCGACAGGCCCACGCCCACCAGCACCGTCACGGCGGGGGTGACGAGGATGTCGATTTTGGTCTCCCTGCTCACCAGCTTGCCGCACTCGGCGGCAACGATGGCCACAAAGTAGACGGCCAGAGGACCGCCCGCTCCGCCCAGGGTGTTGGCGGCGCCGCCCACCGCGATCAGGCTGAACAGCACCAGGGGCGGGCAGTGCAGCGCCCAGCCGATGGACGCCGCCATGGCAGGGCCCGCCACCGCGGCGGCGTAATCCCCCGCCGAGACGAGAAACTCCACGCCGGTCTGCTGGCCCAGCGTCTTGATGATGGTGCCGATGAGCAGGCTGGCAAACAGGCCCTGGGCCATGGCGCCCATGGCGTCGATGCCGTACCGGTGCGCCGACAAAATCACGTCCTTGCGGCGCAGAAATTCCCGGAAGTTCTGCATGATATCCCCCTCCTGCGCGGCCGGGGTGTCCCCGCCCTGTGCGGAAAGACGCCGTTTTCCCCTTTTTGCGCGCTTCAATGCCTTAAATTGTAACATTCCCGGTCCCGGCATGCAAGCCGCATTGCCAAACCCTGCGGGATGCGCTACAATAAAGCTGCGGTTTTGCCGCACGGTCCATCCGTACACTTTCTCACTGACAAGGAGGTTTTTCATATGTCCAAAGCTGTTGTCTTTCTGGCGCCCGGCTCGGAGGAGTGCGAGGCCCTGCTGGTAGTCGACATCCTGCGCCGCGCAGGGGTGGAGGTCACCGTGGCCGCAGTGGGCGGCGACAAGACGGTGGTCACTTCCCACAAGGTCAGCATCAACACCGACGCCCTGGCCGCTGAGATCGACCCCGCCGACTACGACGCCTGCGTGCTGCCCGGCGGCATTCCCGGCGTGAACAATCTGGCCGCCGACCCCGATGTCCGCCGGGTCTGCGACGCCTGCAACGCGGCCGGCAAGCGGGTGGCTGCCATCTGCGCCGCCCCCACGGTACTGGGCGGCTTCGGCCTGCTGGAAGGCCGCAAGGCCACCGTCTACCCCGGCATGGATGACGGCCTGACCGGCGCCGTCCACACCGGCGACGAGGTCACGGTGGACGGCAACATCACCACCGGCCGCGCCCTGGGCGCCGCCATCCCCTTTGCCCTCAAGCTGGCGGAACAGCTGGCAGGCAAGGAGGCCTCCGACCGGGTGCGCCATGCCATCGTCTACCCCTACTGATGCCCTGACCACCCCGTAACCTCTTGCAAACACAAATCCCCCGTTTTTGGCACACAGCACAAAAACGGGGGATATTTTTTATAGATTCCGTTGGCAGATCAGCCCTTGCGGCCCCGCTGAAGCTCGATCCAGGCCAGGTCGCCGCGCTCCAGCCCGTGGATGAGCACCTCGGCGGTGGCGATGTTGGTGGCCACCGGGATGGTGTGCATGTCGCACAGGCGCAGGAGAGAGACATCGTTGGGCTCCCCGGGCTTGGCGCTTACCGGGTCGCGGAAGAAGAGCAGCATGTCCACCTCGCCGCAGGCGATCATGGAGGCGATCTGCTCGGCGCCGCCCCGGCCGCCGGGATAGAGGCAGCGCACATTCAGTCCGCAGGCGTCGTGGACGATCTTGCCCGTGACGCCGGTGGCCACCAGCTCATTCTGCGAAAGGATGCGGATATAGGCCGTGCAGAACTGGGCCATCAGCTCCTTTCGGGAATCATGTGCGATCAGCGCGATCCTCATTGGGTAACTCCTGCTTTCCGCCCGCCCTGCGGGCTGTGATTCTTACAACACGATAGAAATATGATAAAACATCTTGGCACAAATTGCAAGCCGCCGGGCTGTATCCGGAAGAATTTTACCCTGCCTTTCCACAAAAATTATGCGATATACCGCCTTGCCGTTGGTCCTCCCCTTGCAATCGGCCGTTTTTTGTGTATGCTGAAAACAGAAGCATTTCTTTCTCCCGGACTACAAAAGGAGGCACCGTCATGACCGAGATCCTGCTGGTGGAGGACGACGACACCATTGCCAGCGGCCTGCGCTACGCCCTGGAACAGGAGGGCTATGCCCTCACCCTGGCCGCCACCGTGGCCGACGCGCTGGAGGCCCTGAAACAGCACAGCTTCACCTTGCTGCTCATCGACCTGGGCCTGCCCGACGGCAGCGGCTTCGATGTCTGCCGGGCCGCCCGCCGCGCCGGGGATGCCGCCGTCATCTTCCTCACCGCCCACGACGACGAGCTGAGCACCGTCATGGGGCTGGACATGGGGGCCGACGACTACGTCTTCAAGCCCTTCCGCATCCGGGAGCTGCAAAGCCGCATCCGGGCGGTGCTCCGCCGGAAAGGCGGCACCGCCGTGTCCACCCTGCCCGGTGGCATCCGCATTGACCTGAAAAAGGCCGAGGTCACCCGAAACGGCGACCCGGTGGCTCTCTCCGCTCTGGAATACCGTCTGCTGCTGGCATTTCTGGCCCATCCCGGCCAGACCCTGACCCGGAGCCAACTGCTGGAGGGCATCTTTGACGAGGGAGGCAGCTTTGTCAACGACAACACCCTCACCGTCTACATCAAGCGGCTGCGGGACAAGCTGGAAGTCCCCGGCTGCCCGCCCCTCATCGCCACGGTGCGGGGGCTGGGCTATCGTCTGGAGGTGTGAGCCATGCTGCGCAACCGGGAAATCCTGCTTTTTGCCGCCTTCTGCCTGGGGGTGGGAGTCTTGGGGGTGATCGTCGGCTTTGTCCTCTCCCCTGCCGCGGGGGTGCTGGCCCTGCTGCTGTGGGCGGTGCTCTGCGCCGGATACGGGGTCTTTACCCGCTGGCGCTACCGGCAGATCGCCGCTCTGAGCGCCTATCTCTCGGGGGTGTACGGCGGCGGGCGGGCGCTGGACATCCGGGACAACACCGAGGGGGAGCTGAGCGTCCTCAAAAACGACCTGTACAAGATCACCATAACACTGCAGGAGCAGGCCGACCAGCTGGCAAGGGACAAGGGCTTTCTGGCCGACGCCCTGGGGGACATTTCCCACCAGCTCAAGACGCCGTTGACCAGCGCTCTCGTCATGACCGACCTTCTGGCCGATCCCACCCTGCCCGGTGACCGGCGCAAGGACTTTCTCGACCGGCTCACCCGGCAGCTGGAGCGCATCCGCTGGCTGGTGGGGGCGCTTCTAAAAATGTCCCGCCTCGACGCCGGAGCGGTGACGCTGCAGAAGGCCCCGGTGGAACTGTCCGACCTCATCCGCAAGGCGCTGGAACCCCTGGGCATCGCCATGGAGCTGCAGGGGGTGCGGTGCGACGTGACCTGCCCCGCCGATGCCCGCTGGGTGGGGGACGAGGCCTGGACGGTGCAGGCCCTCCAAAATATCCTGAAAAACTGCGTGGAACAGATGCCCAAGGGCGGCGTGCTGAGGGTGCGGGCCGAGCGCGACCCTCTCGCCTGCCGCATCACGGTGGAGGACACGGGGGGCGGCATCGCCCCCGACGACCTGCCCCATCTCTTTGAGCGGTTTTACCGGGGCAAGTCCGCCGGGCCCGAGAGCGCGGGCATCGGCCTTGCCCTGGCCCAGGCCATCGTGACGGAACAGGGCGGGCGCATTACCGCCGAAAACCACGGCCCCGGCGCCCGCTTTACCCTGACGCTGCCAAACGCCGTGGTGTGAGTTTTCCCCTGCCCCGGCCTTTCCCCGGGGAAAGTGACAAAACTGTCACCGAAACGGTCACCGGGGCGTCACTCCGCCCTGTTACACTGGACCTGTAAACCAGAACCGCTGCCTGACCCGCAGCCGCCGCAAGGGCCTGCCTCCCCCATCACCCGGGAGGCGGGCCTCTGGGGGCGGCGGCTTCGGGCGGGCAGCCATTCCAAGGAGGTATCCTGCCAAATGGACAATCCCATCCTTCAGGTCCGGGACCTGTGCAAGGTGTACGGCAGCAGCGGCAATCAGGTCATTGCCCTCGACCATGTCTCCCTCACCGTCAACCGGGGGGAGTTTGTCTCCATCGTGGGGCCGTCGGGCAGCGGCAAGTCCACCCTGCTGCACATTCTGGGCGGCGTGGACAAGCCCACCTCCGGCTCGGTGCAGGTGGACGGGGTGGAACTCTCCACCCTGAACGAGAGCCGGCTCGCCGTCTTTCGCCGCCGTCAGATCGGACTCATCTATCAGTTTTACAACCTCATCCCCGTGCTCACCGTGCGGGAAAACCTGACGCTGCCCCTGCTTCTCGACCACCGCAAGGCAGGCAAGGGACAGGTCCAGGCCATGGCCGAGGAGCTGGGCCTCTCCGACCGGCTGAACGCCCTGCCCGGGGAGCTTTCCGGCGGGCAGCAGCAGCGGGTGTCCATCGGGCGGGCGCTGCTCACCCGCCCCGCCCTGGTGCTGGCCGACGAGCCCACCGGCAACCTGGACACCAAAAACAGCGCCGCCATTGTGGAGCTTTTGAAAACCTTCCACAAGAAATACGCCCAGACCCTCATCCTCATCACCCACGACCCCGACATTGCCCTGCAGGCCCAGCGCCTCATCCGCATTGAGGACGGCCGCATCGTGAAAGACGAGGTGATCCGGCCGTGAGCATCCTGCAAAAGCTGACTTTGGCCGAGATCCGCCGCCACAAAAGCCGGTTTGTCGTCACTGTTCTGGGGGTACTGCTGTCCACGGCGCTGGTGGCGGCGGTGCTGCTGGGCATCGACTCGGTGATGGCCTCCATGCGCCGCACCGTGGTGGCCCAGGTGGGCGACTACGACTGGATGGCCTCCTGCGCGGCGGACAGCGGCACCCAGACCACCGTGCCGGACGAACTGCAAGCTTCCGGCCTGTTCTTGGAGCTGGGCTATGCCTGCGACCTGACCGGGCCCGTCTCCACCGACTACGGCAGGGTGGATGTCATCGGGGTGGGCGGCGACGCCTGGGAACTGCTGGGGGCGGCAGTGTCGGAGGGCACCCTCCCCGCCGCCGACAGCGAGGCTGCCGTCTATGCCGACTTTGCCCGGAAACAGAATCTTGCCCCCGGGGACACTCTCACCCTGCCCGGGGCCGACGGGGAAAGCCGCAGCTATACCGTCACGGCGGTGCTGGAGCGCTTCCACATGGACAACCACTTTGTCTTTCCCCAGGATGACCCCGGCGACCTGATCTTCACCGCCATCACCGCCCCCGCCGGGACGGGCAGCACCTACTACTGGGGCAAGGCGGTGTCCGCCGACACCGGAACCTTGCAGGCCATCCTGGACCTGGACGAGCAGCTTTCCGTCGCCGGCACCGGCTTCAACGGCTGGCTCAACTCCTCCCTGCTGGCCTGGTCGGGGGTGCAGTCCCCCGGGGGCGGGGACAACCTGCTCACCCTTGTGGGCGCGCTGCGGATGTTTTTGCTGCTGCTCATTGCGGCGGCCGCCGTGCTCATGATCTACAACGCCTTTTCCATCAGCCTGGCGGAGCGCCGCCGCACCCTGGGCATGCTGGCCAGCGCCGGGGCCACCCCGGAACAGCGCTCCGCCTGCATTTTGTACGAAGCCCTGGCCGCCGGGGTCATCGGCATCCCCCTGGGGCTGGCCGCCGCCTGCGCCGGGCTGGCCCTTACCTTTGCCCTCACCGCGCCCCTCATCCGGCAGGTGTCGGAGCTGATCATCGACGACTTTTCCCTCACCCTGTCGGTGCGGCCGGTGTGGCTGATTTTGAGCGCCGCCACTGCCGCGGGGGTGCTGCTCATCTCCGCCTGGGTCCCCGCCCTCCACGCGGGCAAGACCGGCCCCATCGACGCCATCCGGGGCGCCGGGGAGGTCAAGCTATCCCGCCGGGCGCTGCGGGGCGGGCGGCTTTTCGGCCGGGTCTTTGGCCCCGAGTACGTTCTGGCCCGGAAAAACGCCCGGCGCAGCATCCACCGTTACCGGGCGACCCTCCTGTCCCTGACCATGAGCGTGGTGCTGATGGTCACCGCTTCCGGCTTTGCCCAGTATCTGGAGACCGCCTACGCCATGGGCCACCGGGACAGCGACTACAACATCACCGCCCGGCTGGACAGTTATGACCTGACCGCCGATATCACCGCCGCCCCCGGCTTTGCCACCCTGAACGACCCCGAGAACGCCCAGGCCGTCCGGGTGCGGGAGACGGTGCAGTGGGGCGCCGCCAACCTGCCTGCCGACCACTTCAGCGAGCAGCAGCAGGAACTGAGCGCCCAGGCCGATGCCGCCAACGCCGCCTTTGGTCTGGCCCCCACCGTGGGCGCCGACGGCACTCTGGCCATGTCGCCGTACCTCATCGTCCTCTCCGACGAGGAGTACGCCGCCCTGACCGGGGCGGATGCCGTCTCCGACGGGCAGACGCTGGACTGCCTGCTGGTCAACCGGTATCTCTACACCGGGTCGGAGGGCGGCTACACCGACGTGCGGGGGCAGACCAGTTTCCAGCCCGGGGACACCATCGACTGGGACTTCAACACCCTGCCCGTCACCCTGAACATCCAGTCGGTACTGGACGGGGACGACGTGCCCGAGGAACTGGTGCGCACCATCCCCTCGGCCACCACCATCACCTTTGTGACGGGCCGCAGCGCTGCGGACGCAGTCTTTGCCCGCTTTACCGCCGAGACGGGGGGCTACTGCCGCCGAAACTTCACCTTTTCCTACCAGGCACAGGACCGGGATGCCCTCATGGACGAGCTGGGAGCCCTCTCCTTCGGTACCAATTATTATTCTGCCACCGACCTGACCGCCGAGCTGGCCAGCCTCTCCTCCGCCATGACCCTGGTGCGGGTGGCGCTGTACGGCTTCACCGCCCTCATCGCTCTGGTGTGCGCTGCCAACATCGCCAACACAGTGTCCAGCGGCATGGCCCTCCGCCGCCGGGAATCCGCCGTGCTGCGGTCGGTGGGCATGACGCCCCAAAGCCTGCGCCGCATGATCTTCTGGGAAAGCGGCATCTACGGCCTGAAAGCCCTGTGCTGGGGCCTGCCGGTGAGCGGGGTGCTGCTCTGGTTTGTCTGGCGCAAGCTGACCAACCTGTACGTGTTCCCCTTCTCTCTGCCCTGGGGGGTCGCGGTGCTGGCGGGGGCTGCCATGCTGATCCTCTGCCTGCTTTCCGCCTGGCCCGCCCTGGCCCGGGCAGGACGCACCGCCCCCGCCGCCGACCTGCAGCGGGAGGACTGAATCCCTTTTTCCGTCCTTTTGTCAATGGGGCGGACCGGCGATCGTTTTTGACGGAAAACCGCACTTTCCTCCCGGGCGGGAGGGAGTGCGGTTTTTCACAGTTTTCTCGCCGTTTGGGAGGGAACAGGGCTATTTATTCTTGGGGGAAAGTTTGGTATAATAGGGGTAACTTGTCGGGAAGGAGAGTGCCCCCTTTTGCACGTTGCCATTGTAGAGGACGATCTGGAGTATCGCAGCCAGATGGAAGAATTCATCCACCGTTACGGGGAGGAGCACGGTCTGCCCTTTGAGGTGGAAAGCTTTTCCGACGGCAGTCAGATCGTGGAACGGGACGCCTCCCGCTTTGACATCATTCTGCTGGACATCGAGATGCCCGGCATGAACGGCATGGAGGCCGCCCACAAGCTGCGCGCCGCCGACGCCGACGTGGTGCTGGTATTTGTGACCAACATGGCCCAGTATGCCATCCGCGGCTACGAGGTGGGGGCACTGGATTTTGTGCTCAAGCCCATCAACTACTACACCTTCAGCGTGCGGTTTGAACGGGCCATTCACCGGGCCCAGAAACGGGAGAGCGGTCAGGTGCTGCTCAACCTGCCCGACGCCGTCAAGCGCATCTCCACCCGGGAGATCTATTATGTGGAGGTGCAGAACCGCATGCTCCACTACCACACCGAGGAAGGGGAGTTTGTGCTGCGGGGCACCATGCAGCAGGCGGAGCAGCAGCTGGAACGCTATCACTTTGTCCGCTGCAACCACTGGTATCTGGTCAACCTGCGCCATGTCACCGAGGTCCGCCGGGACACCGTCATTGTGGCGGGGCAGGAGCTGGAGATCAGCCGCCGCAACCGCACCGCCTTCCTCACCGCTCTCACCAATTATGTGGGGGGCGACCGATGACGCAGTTTTTCTCCTGGGCATGGGTTTTCTGGCGGGAAGCCGGGCTGTGGTTTGCCGCCCTCATCTTTCTGTGGCCGCTGCGCCGACGCCAAAACTTCCGCCTGCGCCTGACTCTGGGCATTGCAGGCGGACTTTTGCTGCATCTGGCGGTGGGGCTTCTGCCCACTGTCTCGGGCAGCGGGCTGTGGCTGTCCTTTCTTGTCAGCTTTTTACTGGTCACCGCCTTTTTTGCCCTGTGTGCCGATATTTCCCGCCGTGCCGTGGTCTACTGCGCGGTGTGGACCATGGTACTGTACCATCTCAGCTGTTCCCTGGGGCTGTCCCTGGCCCGGGGGCTGGAGCAGTTCCCTTCTGCCGGGGCCATCTGCGGGGCCGCAGCGGTGGCGGTGCTGTACACGACCACCGCCCTTACCCTGGCCCGCTGGATGCCTGTCAAGGGCACCTACCAGATCGGACCCCGCCAACTCAGCCTGTCCCTGGTTCTGCTGCTGCTCATCCTGCTGCTGGTGCAGTTTTCCTTCTCCTTCTGGTACGGAGAGGAGCAGCCGGCCCTCTGGCTGTTCCCGCTTTTGATCGAGTTCTACTGCGCCACCCTGCTCTATCTCCAGCATGAGCTGTTCAAAAAGAGCTACATCCGGCAGGAGCTGGATACCCTCAACCAGCTGTGGATGCAGCAGAAGGCCCAGTATTCCGTCGCCCGCAAGAACATCCTGCTCATCAACCGCAAGTGCCATGCGCTCAAGCATCAGATCCGCGCCATGCGGGCCATGGTGGGGGATGAAAAGGTCATCTACCTGAAAGAGCTGGAAAAATCCGTCCGCATCTACGACGCCATCGCCAAGACCGGCAACGAGGTCCTGGACACCGTCCTGACCGAGAAAAGCCTCTACTGCGAGGCCAACCAGATCCAGTCCCACTGCATCGCCGACGGCAGCCTGCTGGATTTCATTGACCCGGTGGACCTGTACACCATCTTTGCCAACGCCATGGACAACGCCATTGAGCATGTCCAGACCTTTCAGGACCCCGAAAAGCGCATCATCGACGTGCTGGTCTACGCCGAGAACAAGCTCATCGCTATCCAGATCAGCAATCCCCTGTCGGGAGAGCTGAGCTTCGGCGCCGACGGGCTGCCCCTCTCCACCAAGGCTTCCGCCGACGGCTGCCATGGCTTCGGCCTCAAGAGCATCCGCCACGCGGTGGAAAAATACAACGGCTTCCTCACCGTCAAGGTGGAGGACGGCTGCTTCCATCTGCGGATCCTGCTGCCCATGCGCACCGCCTGAACCGAATCCTGCCTGTACAACAAAAAGGGCTGTCACCCTGCGGGGTGACAGCCCTTTTGCTGTGTGATTCGGTTTTGCCCAGGGGATCAATCCAGTTCCAGCGCACCGGTGTACAGCTGATAGTAGGTGCCCTTGAGCTTGATGAGGTCTTCGTGGGTGCCGCGCTCGATGATGCGGCCATGGTCCAGCACCATGATGGCGTCGGCGTTCTGCACGGTGGACAGACGGTGGGCGATGACAAAGGTGGTACGCCCGGTCATCAGTGCATCCATACCCCGCTGCACAATGGCCTCGGTGTGGGTGTCGATGGAGGAGGTCGCCTCGTCCATGATCATGACCGGCGGGTCGGCCACGGCCGCCCGGGCGATGGCCAGCAGCTGACGCTGGCCCTGGCTCAGGTTGGCGCCGTTGCCGGTGAGCATGGTGTTGTAGCCTTCCGGCAGACGGCGGATAAAGTCGTCGGCGCCGGCCAGCTGGGCTGCGGCGATGCATTCCTCGTCATGGGCATCCAGGTTGCCGTAGCGGATGTTCTCCATGACGGTGCCGGTGAACAGGTTGGTGTCCTGCAGCACGATGCCCAGGGAATGGCGCAGGTCGGCCTTCTTGATCTTGTTGATGTTGATGCCGTCGTAGCGGATCTTGCCGTCGGCAATGTCGTAGAAGCGGTTGATCAGGTTGGTGATGGTGGTCTTGCCAGCGCCGGTAGAGCCCACAAAGGCTACCTTCTGGCCCGGCTTGGCGTACAGCGAGACGTTGTACAGCACCGTCTTGCCCGGCACGTAGGCAAAGTCCACATCGTAGAAGCGGACATCGCCCTGCAGGCGGGTGTAGGTGACGGTACCGTCATGATGGGGATGTTTCCATGCCCAGACGTTGGTGCGCTCGGGGTATTCCTCCAGCGTGCCGTCCTCTTTTTCCCGGGCGTTGACCAGGGTGACGTAGCCGTCGTCGGTCTCGACCTCCTCATCCAGGAGCTCGAAGATGCGGTGGGCGCCTGCCAGGCCCATGACCACCATGTTGACCTGGTTGGAGACCTGGCCGATGGCGCCGGCAAACTGCTTGGTCATGTTCAGGAAGGGCACCACGATGCTGATGCTCAGGGCCATGCCGGAGATGCTCACGTTGGGAGCGCCGTACAGCAGCAGGGTGCCGCCCACCAGGGCCACCACAACGTACATGACGTTGCCCAGGTTGGCCAGCAGGGGCATGAGGATGTTGGCGTAGCGGTTGGCCTTCTCGCTGTTTTCAAACAGTTCGTCGTTGACCTTGTCGAAGTCGTGCTTGGCGCCTTCCTCGTGGCAGAAGACCTTGACCACCTTTTGGCCGTTCATCATTTCCTCCATGAAGCCCTCGGTCTTGGCGATGGTCACCTGCTGCTGCAGGAAGTAGCGGGAGGAATGGCCGCTGACGTACCGGGCGGTGAAGAACATGATGATGACGCCGCAGGTCACCACCAGGGCCAGCCAGATGCTGTAATACATCATGATGCAGAAGACGCTGATGAGCGTGACGCAGGAGATGGTCAGCTGGGGCAGGCTCTGGCTGATGAGCTGGCGCAGGGTATCGATATCATTGGTGTAGAAACTCATGATATCGCCGTGGTTGTGGGTATCGAAGTAGCGGATGGGCAGGTCCTGCATGTGGTCAAACATCTTTTCACGAAGTTTGGCCAGGGTGCCCTGGGTGATGATGGCCATGAACTGGGTGTAGAAGATGCCCGCGATCAGGCTGATCACATACATGGTGATCAGGATGGTCAGCAGGGTCAGGATGCGGCCGGAAGCCGCAGCCCAGTCGCCGGCCTGGTAGGTATCTTCCACAACGGCGATGACATTCTGCATGAACACCGACGGCATCGAGCTGACGATGGCGTTGATGAGGATGCAGGCCAGGGTGACCGGCATCAATACCGGATAGAAGGAAAACAGGGTACGGATCAGGCGGCCCATGACGCCCTTGGGGGCGCGCTTGCCGCGTCCGGTGGTGTTATTCGCCATCCTTGTCACCTCCCGCTCTGTTCTGGGTCTCATAGGTTTCACGATAGACCTTGCTGGTCTTCATCAGCTCGTCGTGGGTGCCGATGTCGGCAATGCGGCCGCCGGCCATGACGATGATGCGGTCGGCATCCTGCACGCTGGCCACACGCTGAGCAATGATGATCTTGGTGGTCTCGGGGATAAATTCACGGAAGCCCTTGCGGATCAGTGCATCGGTACGGGTATCCACGGCGCTGGTGGAGTCGTCCAGAATCAGGATCTTGGGCTTCTTCAGCAGAGCACGGGCAATGCACAGACGCTGTTTCTGGCCGCCGGACACGTTGGTGCCGCCCTGCTCGATCCAGGTGTCGTACTTGTCGGGGAACTGCTGGATGAACTCGTCGGCCTGGGACAGACGGCAGGCCTCCTCCATCTCAGCGTCGGTGGCGTTGGGGTTGCCCCAGCGCAGATTGTCCTTGATGGTACCGGAGAACAGCACGTTCTTCTGCAGCACCACAGCCACCTGATTGCGCAGCGTCTCCAGGTCGTACTTGCGCACGTCGATGCCGCCCACCTTGACGGAGCCTTCGGTCACGTCGTACAGGCGGGGGATCAGCTGGATCAGCGTGGTCTTGGAGGAGCCGGTGCCGCCCAGAATGCCGATGACCTCGCCCGACTTGATGTGCAGGTTGATGTCGGACAGAGCAAAGCGGTCAGCCTTCTTGGAATACTTGAAGCTGACGTTGTCGAAGTCGATGGAGCCGTCGGCCACCTCGGTGAGGGCGTTCTGCTCGGGGCTGTGGAGGGTGCTCTTTTCAGACAGCACCTCGACGATACGCTCGGCAGACTCCTGGGCCATGGTGATCATGACAAAGACCATGGACAGCATCATCAGGCTCATGAGGATCTGGAAGCTGTAGGTCAGCATGGAGGACATCTGGCCCACGTTCAGGTCCATGCCCTTGCTGGTGATGACGGCGTAGGAGCCGTAGCTCATGACAAAGACCATGCCCGCATAGACGCAGAACTGCATCATGGGGGAGTTGATGGCCATAATGCGCTCGGCCTTGGTAAAGTCCTTCTGGACATCCTCGGCAGCGCGGCCGAACTTCTTCTTTTCGTAGTCCTCACGGACGTAGGACTTGACCACGCGCATGGCCTGGACGTTTTCCTGCACCGAGTCGTTGAGGGCATCGTACTTGCGGAAGACGCTGCGGAACAGCGGGGTGGCCGCCCGGATGACCAGGAAGAGGCCCACGCTCAGCAGGGGGATGGTGATCAGGAAGATGACCGCCAGGCGTCCGCCCATGACAAAGCCCATGATGAAGGAGAAGATCAGCATGAGGGGGCAGCGGATGGCCACACGAATGATCATCATGAACGCCATCTGGACGTTGGTGATGTCGGTGGTCAGACGGGTGACCAGGCTGGACACCGAGAACTTGTCGATGTTCTCAAAGGAATAATCCTGGATATGGTAGAACATATCCTTGCGCAGGTTGCGCGCGAAGCCGGCGGAAGCCCGGGCGCAGGTGGCGCCTGCCGCACCGCCAAAGATCAGCGAGACCACTGCCATGATAATCAGGGCCACGCCGTACTGGGCAATGACGCCCATGGAGCAGCCGGCCTGCATCTCGTTGACCAGGTTGGCGATCACGAAGGGGATCGCACATTCCATGATGACCTCCACCGTTACCAGCAGAGGCGTCAGGATGGCTGCTTTTTTGTACTCGCGAATGCTGCGAGCCAAAGTTTTTATCATCTGTGACATTCCTCCTTTTTCCTCTTTACGCTGAACGCGCCGGCCGTTTGGTCAGTCAGCGCGTGCCGCTTTTTGTTCCGCCGCGAACATTTTTTCTGCGGTCAGAGCTGTGTGCAGGGATCGGTTTCGCCCCATTCGTCGAGGTTTTTCGACATTTGGGCCGCCACCTCCTTAAACAGCTGCAGCTGCCCGCTGGAGAGTCCCCGGGTCAGCAGGCGGTCGGTCTCCCGCAGGCAGGCCGCCACCTGGGCGTCCAGACAGACCGCCTTCTCGGTGGGAACGATCCGCTTGAGGCGGGCGTCGCTCTCCACGCTTTCCCGCAGGATAATCCCGTTTTTTTCCATTGTCTGCAGCAGTCCCGTGACTGTGGAACGGCTGAAGCCGAACACCGTCTCGATGTCCCGCTGAAACACCGGTCCCTCCTTGCTGTGTACCAATATATAATAGATCACCCGGCTCTGTACACCGGTGATCCCCAGGTCCTGAAAGGTCGCATCAAGACGTTTTCGGACCTTATGGGACAGCAGATTGATCCAGGCGCCGCAGTCTTTTTCCACGGGAGCCCTCACACCCTTTCACACAGAAAGCAAAAATATTTGTTCGGAAGCGAACGATATAATACCGCATTCCACCACCTTTGTCAAGAGCATTTCTCCCCAAAGTTGTGACAATTTTATGGAAAGCTCCACTCTCGCCCAAGCGTTCGGTCCTTTTGCGGCAATCCTTCTTTTTTTGTCTTTACTTCAGCAACAAAAAAAGCCGGGGCACAAAAGCGCAGTGCTCTTGTGCCCCGGCCCCGGCTTACAGCCGGACGGGTCCCGTATTCTCTTGGGAGTTTGCGGAAACCGGAGGATTACTTTTGAGCGGTCTCACGGTACTCAGCAGGCAGCTGATCCACCGTGGTCCACTTGTTCATTGCCTCGTTCAGGCTCATGCCGTCGGCGATGGCATCCTTGCGGCAGGCGTTGACTGCCTGGATCTCCTTCATGCGGGCACCAGTCAGCTCATAGCCCTTCATGGCCCACAGAGTAGCGGCCCAGGCCAGCAGCGGGATGATGCAGAACATGATGATGACAGCCACCTTCAGGCCGCCAGAGTAAGGCGTAGCGTCGTCGGGCAGTTCGCTCAGGCCGGCGCAGATCAGGAAGATCATGGCGACCAGAGTCTGTGCCAGAGAAGACACCAGCTTGTCAACCAGGCTGAACAGGGTACCCATGATACCGGGGATGTACTTGCCGGAACGATAGGTCTCGTAGTCGGAGCAGTCCGCGACCATGGGGATGGGCATGTCGGCGGTGGCGTAGTATGCGCCGTAACCGATGCCGAAGCAGAGGACGAACAGGATGGTGTACAGGTTGATGGCGCCGCCGCCGTTATACGGGAAGGACAGGGTCAGGGCGCTGCCCGCGGTGTGGTCGGTCATGATCAGCAGAGCAAGCACGCCGATGTAGCAGACAAAGGCCACAGAGACGTAGCGGGTCAGGGAAGCTTTCTGGCCCAGCTTCTGGGAGGTGCGCACAGACAGCAGGAAGAAGGGAACGGCAAAGACGTAGCCCAGGATCATCATGGGCAGGTACAGGCTGTCGTAGTTGCCCATGACGATGCCGTACAGAGCCAGCAGAACGGTGGTGTTGGTTGCGATGGCCAGGGCCAGCTTGCAGCCGGCGCCGGCAACCATCAGGCGCTGCATGGGCTTGTTGCTCTTGATGATCTCAACATACTCAGAGACCTTGACCTGCTGCTGAGAGCCGCCGCCAATGCCGTAGAACTCAGGACGGTCCTTCTCAGCGATGCCGATAATGGCCAGGATGGTCAGGAACACGGACACCACGATGCCTACCGGAGCAATGACCCGGTACAGCTCAGGACGGGCATAGCCGGAAGTGATCAGGGTGCCGGCCTCGTCGTAGACGTTGTACATGTTCTTCAGCGTGGGGATCAGCAGCTGCATGACGCCCATGCCCAGCATGGAGCCGATGGTATTGAAGATGGTGAACATGGGGCGCTGGTTGGGGTCATTGGTCAGGACCGTCTGGCCTGCGCGGGTAACGGAGGTCTGGAAGGTATAGCCGATGACCCAGACAAAGTAGACAACCACAAACCCGATGTACCGCATGGGCATCATGGTGGCGGGAATGAAGGGCAGCAGCACGTACAGTGCGATGACGCTGATTGCCATGATCACACTGCCGATGATCATGAAGGGACGGAACTTGCCGATCCTGGTGCTGGTGCGGTCCATCATGGCGCCAATGATGGGGTCGGTGATGGCATCCGCCACACGCATGACCGTGACCATGATGGACGCAAACATACCCAGCTGAAGAATGCTGGAGCCAAACTGCGCCACGTACGAAAGGATCAGAACAAAATAGACGTTCGTTGCTCCGTTATTCATGGGGAACAGGGCCAACTGATACAGTTTTGCTCGGTTGACGCTGCTGCGGTGTCCGGAAGACCCGGCTTTGGTTTCACTCATATGCATTCTCCTTTACCGTTATATCATAAGTCGGGCCGTCCCGCCTCCGTTTGGGGCAGGGCGGCCCGACTCTGGTACGAAGTATGGTGCAACAGCCCTGGTTTTCCGGTATGTGGTAGGTCCCATGCCGCGGGTCCCGTGCGACGTTACACCCTAAGGGAAGTTCGTACAGCGTGCTGGCTTGCACAGTTTAGCAAGCGGCGCAAGATTTACTGCTGCGCCTTGACGTTGTTGCAGAAACTGCTGACAATCAGCAGCACGCAGGCCGCCACCAGGCAGACCGTACAGCCGACAACAACATAGAAGATGTTCCAGCCCACGGTATTGCCGGCGTTGTAAGAGAACAAACCGGCAATCAGCATGATACGCTGCAGCAAGCACTGGCCGTACACATAGCTGAACAGTGCAATGGCGGCCAGCACGCCCAGTGCGGTGACCGGGTTGTGGTTGCCCATGCTGGCAGGGGCCAACATGGCCGCAACCACCAGCACTACGCCGACCACGCCGGCGCCAATGACCAAGGGCATATTGACAAGTGCATTATCGGTGCTGATCATGCTGCTGTACGCAGCCAGCGCCACGCCGATGGCGCCCAAAACGGCGGCTACGGCGCTGATATAAAAGGCAGTACCCTTTTTCATGTCACACTTCCTCCTTCTTGCGGGTGGAGGCCATAACATACATCACCACGCCCAGCAGCAGCACAGCGCCGGAAACGCCGGCCAGACCATAGTAAGCAACACGCCACCAGGTCATCTGGCTCTCGATGTGGGTCGTAGCATTGTAGCGGTTCATCAGATGGCTCTCGCTCCAAGCGTAGATGTTCTTATGCACCGCATCCTTCAGCTTCAACTGCAGGTTCAGGTCGCCATCAATGAAGTTGGCGTCCAGACCGCGGCCTTCGATCAGATTCTGGAACAGGTTGGAGCTTTCCAGCGTGGTCGTGCCGTAGAATCCGGCCTGGCCACGGGTGTCGAAACAGGTGGTGCCGGAGTTCAGCACGGCGCTCCACAGGTCAACGTCGTCGTAAATGTCGGTGACCGCGTAGCCGATGAAGCCCCATTCGTTGGCCAGGATCTCAGTCATCAAGCCCTCGCTGGTGGTGCACTCGATGGAGCCGATCTTGGAGAAGGAGGTCATCAGGCCGCGCATACCGGCGTCGTAATCCTCGGTGTCGTACTTGGTAGCCTCAAAGGCGATCTGGTAAGCACGCAGCTCGACCTCACGGGCGCGCTGCTCGGTCATGTAGGGAGACACGCCGCCGCGCTCGGACTCCTGGTCGTTGAAGGCAAAGTGCTTGGGAGCGGCGACCAGGCCGTAATCCAGCGCGCCGATAGCGAATTCCATCGCCGCTACACCGGACAGCACGGGATCCTCGGAGTAATACTCGCCGTTACGGCCGTTGTACGCATGGCGATGGGTGTTCAGGCCGGGGCCCCACAGGATGTTGATACCGGTGAACAGCGACTCAATGCCGGTGAACTGGCCCAGCTCATACATCAGCTCGGGGTTGAAGGTCGAAGCGCCCATGGGGGCGTTGGCAAAGACCTCGGGGTGCCAGTTGCCGTTGGGGTCGCTGGCGGGGATAGCCCACGGGGCGTTGGGGTCCTTGGAGGCGTTGAGGTTGACAGCGATGCCGTTGCCGGCGTTCTCGGTCATGTAGGTCTCGACGGTGCCAATGGAATCAGCGCCGGGGATGGAGGGGCCGCCGAAGGTGAAGATGTACATGGCCTCTTCCAGAGTCAGCTGATCCAGCAGCTGGTCCCACTTCGGGTCGTCGTAGGGCACACCGTACATCTCGTAGAAGGAGATGCCGTTATCCGCGCCCCAGACCACTTCGCTGGTGTCGTCGCTGGTCTGCAGGGTGTAGGTGTAACCGTTGAGGTTGTTGATCAGTTCCTCGTTGGTCAGGGTCATAGCGTCGTAGGTCTCAGGGAAGGTGCCGGCCCAGTCGGTACGGGTCAGGTAGGTGACCTCGCCAGGCTGGTAGTAGTTCCAGTCGGCATAGGGCAGCTGGTTGGAGATTTTGTAGCCGGTCTTGGAGATCGAGAACATTGTCTTGGAGATGAAGTTCTCGTCAATCTCAACGGCCAAAGCCTGCGCGGCGTTGCCGGTGCCGGACATCAGTTCGGCGTCCATCTCCTGGGCGGCCATGATGTGGTTCAGCGCATCATGCGCGCCGTTGCCGACAGAGAAGTAGTAAGTGCCGGGATCCATGATGTAGGTGCCGGTGGTGCCGTCACCGTTGTCATAATTCTCATCGTAGCTGGCAATGTACTGCAGGTCAACCTTAACGGGGACCACTTCGGAAGCGCCAGGCTCGAGGATCTCGGTCTTCTCAAAGTTCAGCAGCTGGATGGCGGATTTCTCAATGCCGCCGGGGGTGTAAGGCGCCTGGCCATAGATTTGGACAGGGGTCTTGCCGGCGACATCGCCCACGTTGGTGACCTTGACGTTGAAGGTGGCGTAGGCGTTGGGGGCACCAGTCTCGGGGTCGACAGTGATGTCAAAGGTAGGCTCGCCCTGGAACTCGTAGGTGAACTCGGTATAGCTCAGGCCGTAGCCGAAGCCGTAAGTGACCTCGTTGTCGTAGTTCCACTCGGTATCGGAGCCGTAAGCGCCGACCGGGCTGGTGGCATTGCCGGTGCCGGCAACAGAGTCGTAATAGCGGGTCTCATAGTAGCGGTAGCCAACGTAGATGTCCTCCGCCTCGATGAGGTAAGCGCCGGGGTTGAAGCCCAGGACGCCGCCAGTGCGGGTGATGGTGCCCTCGGTGTTGGTGTAATACATCTTGCCCATATTCTGCATGGCAGGAGCAGACATATTGTAAGCAGTAAAGATGTCGAACAGACCGCCGGAAGGGCTGACGCGGCCACAGAGGATATCTGCCACACCCAGCATACCATAGCAGCCGGGGGCGCCGATCCACAGAATAGCATCGACGTCAGGGTCGTTCTTCAGGGTGCCGATTTCGACCGAAGCGGAGCTGGAAATCAGCACGATGACCTTGTCGCTGGCTTCTTTGGCCAGCTTGATGGCATCCAGTTCGTTCTGGGTCAGAGAGAGCGGCTCGCCATGCTCAAAGCCAAGGCCCTCGGCCACGCCGCCGGGCAGGTAGTCAACCTGCTCGCAGCTGGGTCGAGCGATGACGACGATGGCGGCGTCGCCGTACTCGGCAAAGCTATCTTTGTAGCTACCGTTGACAGCGGCAATCTCGTCCACAGAAGGCTCGCCCGGGTCATAGACTTCGGCGGCCGGCTCGTTCTCGTAATGGACATAAGTCTCGCCCAGAGCTTCGTAGATATCGACCATGGTGGGGTTAATGTTGAAGCCGGCGCCCTCAAAATCGAACTCGTCGCCGGTCCACTCGCTGATGGTGGCAGAAGGCGCCGCGCCGCGGCTGCCCACCGACCACGCGATGGTGTTGGCGAAATCGGTACGGTTCTGGCTCAGGGCCTGCTCCAGGCTGATGTAGGCACCCTGCGCTTTCACGCCGAAGCTGGAGCCCAGCAGGTTCGAGTGCGAGCGGATGCCCAGCAGCGTCACGTTGGAGCCGCTGTCCAGCGGCAGCGCGCCGTTGTTCTTCAGCAGGACGCTGCCCTCGGCGACCTCGCGGCGGTTGAGGTCGATGGCGGCCTCGATCAGCGCCTTAGAGTTGCCGGTGCCGTCCTCGTTGAGCAGCTCGGCCGGGGGGGCGAACTTATCGTACAGCGGGTTCTCTTCGTTATTTTCCGATACCAGGGCCTCGCTGTTGGTGCCCAGGTAGGTGTCGATGGTGGCCGCGTTGGCCTCCAGGGCGCTGCCCAGGATCAAAGACAGACACATGGTGAAGCACGCGATACCGCTAATGCCGCGCCACAATGCCTTTTTGGATGATTGCTTCATTCTTTGCTTCGTCCTCCTTCATACGTCAATATAAAATGTATGTTCGTTTTACCGAAATCACTCCCCTCCTTTCTATTACATTGGAATTTTGTATAGTTAAAAGCTTTACACCCAGTTGGCGCTGTTGGAGCTCTTGCCCTTCATCACGTAGTCGGGGTTGGGGGTGTCCACCTTGTGCAGCACGGCGCTGTCGGTGCAGGCGCCGGCCTTGGCCTCAAAGCGGGTCTCCGGGTCCAGGCTGACCCGGAACTCAAACACTTTTTCGCCGCGCTTGGTCTCCACCAGCTGGCCGTCCTTGTACAGCGAAACTTCCGGCTGGTTGGAGTAGACCTTGACGGTGGTCTCGGCTTCGGTGCGGTCGGCAAAGCGCTTGCCGCAGATATGGACGAACGGCTCCTTGCTCCAGTAAGCCTTGTAGGCGTAGAAAGCGTCCTTCTTGATCTTGCGGTCAAAGGTGACCAGGCCCTTGTGGTTCATGCCCGGCTCGCCGCCCTGGTCGCGGGCGTCGGCGGCAAAGTCGAACATATTCCACACGTGGGTGGACCACATATAGGGGTGGCGCTCAAAGCACTTGAGCATGAACTCGTGGTAGATGGCCTGGTATTCCTCGGTGTGGTCGCCGCGGTGGGGCTTGGAGGAGTGCAGGTTGGGCATGGCCTCGCAGCCGTACTCGGAGTAGCCCAGGCAGCGGTTGGGGTAGCACAGGTGGAAGAAGTCGATCCACAGATCGTTGAGGAAGAGGCCGGGCACGTACCAGCCCAGGTAGAGGTTCCAGCTGACCAGGTCGGTCAGGTGGGCCACCTTATTAAAGGGGCCGCACATGGCGTAGCAGGCCAGGGTGGTGGGGCGGGTCTTGTCCATCTCGTGGCAGAGGTCGTTGAGCACGCGGTGGTTGTCCAGCATGTCGGCCTTGTCCTTGGTGGAGATGGTGATCTCGTTGGAGACGCCCCAGCAGACGATGGAAGCATGGTTGTAGTTCTGGGTGATGAGCTCTTTCATCTGGCTGATGGTGTTCTCGCGGCCGTTGGGCATATGCTCCGAGATATAGGGGATCTCGGCCCAGACGATCATGCCGTACTCGTCGCACAGGTCGTAGAAGTACTGGTCGTGCTGATAGTGTGCAAGGCGGATGGTGTTGGCGCCGATCTCGCGGATCAGGTCCATATCCTCCTTGTGCATTTCCTTGGTGAGGGCGTTGCCGATGCCTTTGCGGTCCTGATGGCGGGAGACGCCGTGCAGGGGATACTTGCGGCCGTTGAGGAAGAAGCCCTCCTTGGGGTCCACGCGGAAGCTGCGCACGCCGAAGCGGCAGCTGATCTCGTCCACGGCCTTGCCGTTTTTCTTGAGCTGCAGGGTGGCGGTGTAGAGGTAGGGGTCCTCCACGCCGTCCCACAGATGAACTTTGGGGATGGTAAGGGTTACGTCGGTGCCCTCGCCGGAAGCCACCACCTTGCCCTGGGCGTCGGTGAGGGTGACGGTGACGGAAGGCTTTTCCACATTGGTCCAGCTTTCCACCTGGACCTTGCCGTCCTTGCCGTCCACGGTAGGGGTTACCTTGAGGCCGGGGCCGCCGAAGTGGTCCATGTCAAAGTGATCCTTGCTGACCACAATGAGGTCCACATCGCGGTAGATGCCGCCGTAGAAGGTGAAGTCCGCCTTCTGGGGATAGACGCGGTCGTTCTTGCTGTTGTCTGCCACCACGGTCAGGTCGTTTTTGTCGGCCAGCAGGGCGGTGATGTCGGCGCGGAAGGTGGAGTAGCCGCCGTCGTGATGGATGACCTCCTTGCCGTTGAGGGTCACATCCGCCGAGGCATTGACGCCCTGGAATTCCAGATAGACCACCTGGGTGGCAGGATCAAAGTCGGGACGGTCAAAGCTGCGGGTGTAAGTGCAGCTGCCGCGCCAGTAATCGTTGCCGCCGTCCTGGCCGTCGATGGCGTTCCAGGTATGCGGCACATCCACGGCCGTAGTGGTGCGGTCGGGGCCGCAGAAAGTCCAGCCCTTGTTCAGGGAAATCCGATTACGCATGCTCCATCTCCTTACCTGCGCCGCTGCCCGGCGCGCAAAATGCTGTTTTTTTTGCACAACGCCCCGGCGGCCGCTGTGCATTTTAACGGATGATAACTATTTACAATTTAACATCCCGGCCACAAAATGACAACAGTTTTTTCACAAGTGGGCAAAAAAATGACCTAAGTGGTTTCGACCTGCTCATAAAATTTCGTCAAATTTGTGCATGTTCAACAAAATAGCAACAATGTCTTCGGCACACCGCCCCCGCGCGCTCCCCTGCGCTGTCGGGGCTTTTCTTTTATACAGGGAGAGGGTATAATAAACGGATAAGAGACGGCGGGCCGGACTGCACCCACAGCGGAATCCTTCCCTTTCGCAAAAAACAGCGCAGCACCGCAGGACCCGCCGCCAAATCCTCCCCGAAAGGAGCCCACGGCCATGTCACAGCCCGCCCCCCGGCGCATTCTGCTCATCCACACCCGCTACCGGCTGCCCGGGGGGGAGGATGCCGTCTTTGACGCCGAGCGCGCCCTGCTGGAACAGCACGGCCATACCGTCTTTGTCTATGAGCGCAGCAACCATGAGGCCGACGGCCTTTGGCAGAAACTGCTGCTGCCGTTGCGGGCGGTGTTCAGCTTCAAGGCCATGGGGGAGGTGCGGGCCCTCATCCGCAAGGAGCAGATCGACCTGGTCCACGTGCACAACACCCTGCTGGTGACCAGCCCCTCGGTGTTTTGGGCCTGCCGGAAGGAAGGGGTGCCCGTCGTCCAGACGCTGCACAATTTCCGGCTGTTCTGTCCCAACGGCGTTTTGCTGCGCCAGGGCAAAGTCTGCGAGGACTGCCCCCACCACAGCCTGTTCTGCGCCGTGCGCCATGCCTGCTACCGGGGCAGCAGGGCCCAGAGTCTGGTCTGCGCGGCGGTGTATGCCTTTCACCGGCTGCTGGGCACCTACCGGCAGGTTTTCCTCATCACCCCCACCGAGTTTGACCGGGACAAGCTGCTGGAGTTCAACGCCCTGCATCCCGTCTTTGACCCGGCCCGGCTTTTCGTCAAGGCCAATCCGGTGTCCGTCACTCTGCCGGAGGGGGCGCCTCTCCCCTTTTCTGCCCGCAAGAATCAGGTGGTTTACGCCGGGCGGCTGGAGGAGCTCAAAGGCCTGCTCACCGTTCTGGAAGCCTGGCGGCAGCTGGAACAGACCCCCGGCGCTCCCCGGCTGATCCTGGTGGGGGACGGCCCTCTGGAAGCCCGGGCCCGGGAGCTGGCCGGCCCCAACGTGGAATTTGCCGGGCGGCTGGCCCCAAAGGACCTCCACGCCCTTATGGCCCAAAGCATGGCGGTGGTGGCCGCCAGCCTCTGTTACGAGAGTTTTGCCCTGGTCCCCGCCGAGGCCCATCTTGTGGGCACCCCGGTGCTGGCCAGTGCCCTGGGCAATGTGGGGGCCTCGGTGACCGAGGGAGCCGACGGGCTGACCTTCGCCCCCGGGGATGCCGCCGACCTGGCGCGGGCGGTGCTTGCCCTGCCTGAGGCCCTGGCCGCCATGGACCCCGATGCCATCCGCCGGGCGGCCCTGGAAAAAACCGGCGGCGGTCCCCAGGCGGACTACCGCCGTCTGGCCGACATCTACGCCCGGGTCCTTGCCCGGGACTCCCGCCGCTGAGCCGTACCTTATATAATTAATTCATGCAATTTATATAGAATTCCACGAACCAACGACAAGGAGACGACCCTATGAATCAGGTGTACCGGGCGCTGCACATGCCGCCGGACCGTCTTTTCAAGAAACTTACCGGGCAAAAGGAGATCTACACCATTGCCCTGCGTCCCATTCCCCCCGAGGCGCCCCTGCCTGCCCTGGGTGAGGGGGCCTATACTCCCCTGCCCTTTGACGGCCGTACCTGGTATGCCGACCCCCTGCTTTACCATCACGGCGACGAGCGGTGGATCTTCTGCGAGGCCTTTGACCTAGCCGCCGGGCGGGGGGACATCGCCGCCATCCCCCTGGCCGAGGACGGAACCCTGGGGGAGCCCCGGGTGGTGCTGTCCACCGGCAGTCATCTTTCCTTCCCCACCGTCTTTGACTGGCGGGGGGAGACCTGGATGATCCCCGAGTCCAGCGCCCTGCACACGTTGGACCTCTACCGCTGCGCGGAGTTTCCCGGCAAGTGGGAACAGGCCGCCTGCTTTCAGGTGGGGTGCGAGCTGTGCGACACCATCCTGCTGGACAAGACCGACGACGAGCTGACACTGCTGTGCAGCGAGACCAAACCGGAAAACCAGCTCTACACCCGCTACCGCCGCTACACCCTGCGCCACACCGCCGGGCAGGAGGACGCCGGTCTGGTCAGCCACGATTTTGAGCTGGAACCGGACGAGCCCTTCAACCTGCAGCACCGGGAGTATGGTCTCGGCTTCCGCAACGCCGGGCCCATGTTCGAGCTGGGCGGCCAGACCATCCATCCCACCCAGGTGAGCACCAAGGTGGACTACGGCGTCTACCTGCAGTTTTTCGCCCGCCGGGGAGCCAGCGAGATCCCCCTCTGCGCGGCGGAGCCCCACATTGTCACCATCACCGGCCTGAACCGGGCCGACGTGGTGGGCATCCACACCTACTGCCGGGACGACCGGTTCGAGGTCATCGACGCCCGCTACCTCACCCGTCTGCCCAAACAGCCCGCCGCCCCTGCGGCAGCTCCCGGCCCGGCAGCCCCTGCCGTCCCCGGGGATGCCCCCGACAGCAAGGGTGAGCCGGAGGACTGATTCTGCCTTTTCCCGCGCAGCATCTTGAGCAATCGCAAAAGAACTGCGCGTTTTTGCCTTGTCATCCCATTCAGGAGGCTTTCATGCTGACTATTGCCATTCCGCAGCTGTACTGCGGTGCGTCCGGCCGAAAGGGCGCCTACAACCGGCAGGAGGTGGGCCTGGCCCGGGCTTTTGCCGCCCTGGGCTGCCGCGCCCTTGCCGTCTACCCCGACACCTCCCTCTCCGCCCCTGAGGCCGAGGACCTGGAACCCAATGTCCGGGTGCTCTATCTGCCCGCCCGGGCCCTGGCCGTCCACGCCTTTTACAAGAGCTGGCAGCCCCTGCTGGAGGAGGGGGTGGACGCCGTCCACGTCATGGGGGACAACTCCCTGGGCGTGCCGGGGCTCTACCGCTTTTGCCAAAAGCACGGCATCTTCTTTTACAGCCAGCTGGGGGCGCTGAAGAGCGATTCCCGCACCCCCGCCGTCCGGCTGGTCATGGACCTGCTGCTGCGCCGAAACCTCGCCGTCTACCGCCGCACCCCCACCTACGCCAAGACCCCCGCGGTGGCAAAAGAGATGGAGAGCCTTGGGGTCTCCTGCGCCGGGGTCATGCCGGTGGGACTGGACACCGCCATCATCCCCATGATCCCCGGCACTGCCGCCGAGGTGCGGGCCGAGCTGAAGCTGGACACCGCCGCCCGGTATCTTCTCTTTGTGGGTCGCCTCGACCCTTACAAGCGGCCCATGGCCCTGCCGCCCCTCCTGGAACAGCTGGGCCCCGAGTGGCATCTCATCGTCATCGGCCAGGGGTCTCTGGCGGCAGAGCTGGACAAGGCCATGGCGCCATACGGCGACCGGTACACCCGCATCCCCGCCCTGCCCAACACGGCGGTGCATGCCTACTACCATGCCTGCGATGTCTTTGTCAACTTAAACGACCACGAGATCTTCGGCATGAGCCTGCTGGAAGCCATGTATGCGGGCTGTCCCCCCGCCGCCCGCCGTGCCCCGGGGCCGGAACTCATCCTTGAGGACGGGGTGTCCGGGGTGCTGGCCGACACCGACGCCGCCCTGCCCGACGCCGTCCGCCGGGCCGCTGCCGACCCCGAGATGGGCCCTGCCGCCCAGCGCCGGGTGAACGAGCATTTTCTCTGGGGCAACAGCGCCGAGACCGCCCTGGCCATGCTGGAAAAGAAGGGAGTGCCCGCCCATGGATAACGACGCCAAACTTTTGCAGAAAGCCCGGGATCTGTACAAAGGCATGCGGTTCGGCTGGCGGTACCGGGGCGTGGAGATCATGGACGCCGAGGACGGCAACAACTACATTGCCCAGTGCATCCGCTGGGGACGGCCTTTCTGGGCCGGGCGGTGCGGCGCTACCGAGATGCGCTGCATGGCCGAATACCTGAAACAGCAAAAGGGAGAGACCGAGCACTTCTCCCCGAAAATTCGTGCCGAGATGCGGGATCTGTCCGGCATGTTCCCCACCGACGACGCCACCCTGGAGCGGTTCTGCAAGCTCTACGCCGACGCCGCCCATACCGCCGACCTGCTGGCCCTGTGGGACGTGGGGGCCGAGCGGGAGGTCATCCGGGGCTGCGGGGCCGAGACCCGCTTTGCCAAGCTGCGGGCGCTGGAACCCTACTATCATGCGTCGCCCTGGTCGGCGGCGCTGGCGGGCAAACGGGTACTGGTGGTCCATCCCTTTGCGGACACCATCCGGAGGCAGTATGCCCGGCGGGAGCAGCTCTTCCAGAACCCCGACGTGCTGCCCGAGTTTGCCTCCCTGCGGGTGGTGAAGGCGGTGCAGGGCCTGGGCGGTCAGGAGACCGGCTACCAGTCCTGGTTCGACGCCCTCACCGCCATGGAGGAGGAGATGGCCAAGGAGCCCTTTGACGTGGCGGTCATCGGGGCGGGGGCCTACGGCCTGCCCCTGGCCGCTTTCTGCGCCCGGGAGCTGAAATCCCAGGCGGTACAGATGGCGGGGGCCACCCAGCTGCTCTTCGGCATCCGGGGCAAGCGGTGGGACGACCATCCCATCCTCTCCCGGCTGTACAACGACGCCTGGGTCCGCCCCGGCGAAAACGAGGGCATCCGCAACAAGGATGCGGTGGAGGGCGGCAGCTACTGGTAAGCCGCCCGGCATGATCTTACCGAAATTTACAGGAAAGGAGCAGGCCCATGCGCATTCTGATGATCGGCAGCGCCCTGACCGTCAACGGCGGCATCCAGCGGTACATCCAGAATCTTCTGGGGTCCATGGACCTGGCCCGCTATGAGGTGGACCTGCTGGCCACCCACGCCCCCCAGGGGGTGCCCAGCGGGGAGGATGCCCTGCGCGTCGCCGGGGTCAAACACATCTACTGGATGCCCGGCAACGACAAACAGCGGCTGTTTTTCTATCCCGGCTTCTTCCGGCAGCACAAAAATTACGACATTGTGCATTTTCACACGACAAGCAAGGTCAACGCCCTGGCCTGCGGGGTCATCCGCCACGCCTGCCCGGGGGCGAAACTCATCGTCCACAGCCACATCGTCTACCCGCCCATGACCCTGAGCTGGCAGATCGCCCACCGGTTCTACCAGCACTGGGCCGACTACTTTCTGGGGTGCAGCGTGGCGGCAGGGCGCTTCGTCTTTGGGGACCATATTGACGAGAAGCCCAACTTTGCAGTGGCCTGCAACGCAGTGGATAAAGGCCGCTTTCACCCCGACGCCGCCGCCCGGGCGGACATCCGCGCCCGGTACGGTGTGGCCGACACTGACAAGCTGGCGGGCTTTGTGGGGCGGTACAACCACCAGAAAAACCTTTTGTACCTTTTGGACATCTTCGCGGCCATGCACGCCGCCGCCCCCTCCTGGAAGCTCCTGCTGGTGGGCGGGGGGGAGGACAAACCCGCGGTGGACGGCAAGATTGCCGCCCTGGGCCTGGGGGATGTGGTCATCCAGGCGGGGGTGCAGGACAACGTCCCCGCCTACATGAACGCCTTCGACCTGTTCTTGCTGCCCAGCGAGTTTGAGGGCAGCCCGGTCACTCTGGTGGAGGCCCAGGGCTGCGGAGTGCCCTGTCTTGCCTCCACCAACGTCCCCGCCGACGGCTCGGTGACGGGGCTGGTGGAGTTCCTGCCCCTGTCCGCCTCCTTTGAAACCTGGGCCGACACCGCCCGGCGGATCGCCGACTGCGGGGTGCACCAGAGCCGCTGGGACAAGCTGGAAGCCGCCGGGTATGAGCTGTGCGCCGCCGCCCGCCGGATGGAGGCGCTGTACGACGCCCTCGTCCCCGGAGCCTCCGGGCCTGCCCCGAAAAAGGAGAACGCTTCATGATCTACGCCGAACTCACCGGGGGACTGGGCAACCAGATGTTCCTCTACGCCTTTGCCCGGGCCCTGGGCCTGCGCACCGGGGAGGGGGTCACCCTGCTGGACCGGGAGGACTGGAAGTCCGGCGGTCCCGCCCACACCCACTGCGCCCTCAGTGCCCTGCGCATCGCCCCCGAGGTGCACATCAAAACCGACGCAGCCTTTGCCAAGCATCATCTGCCCCTGCAGAACGCCCTCAAGGTTCTCATGATCCGCCACGAGCAGAAGGGCGGCATGATGGATGTCAACTGGCAGCCCTTTGAAGCCAAAATAGCCCCGGTCTTAAACGCCCTGGGCCTCCACTTTGTCACCGACGGCTATGTGCCCTGCCGCCGGGGCAAGGGCTTTCACGTTCCCCCCGACCTGCTGGCCTGGGGGTATTTCCAGAGTGAGGCCTACTTTGCCGACCACAAAGACACCATCCGGGCGGAACTTCGCCCGGTGAACGCCCCCGACCCCGACCGGGCGGCGGCCATCGGGGCGGAGCCCTGCCCCGTCTGCCTGCATCTGCGCCGGGGAGACTACCAGAACCCCGAGAACGCCGCTTTGCAGGTCTGCACCCCCGACTACTACGCCCGCTGCTGCGCCCAGGTCAAAGAACAGTGGCCGGAGGCAAAGCTCTTTGTCTTTTCCGACGACATTCTCTGGGCTCAGGATCATCTGGACACGGCGGGGCTGCCTGCCGTCTATCTGACCCCGGGCAGCGCGGCGGGGGATCTGGCCCTCATGCAGCTCTGCCGCCACTTCATCATCAGCAATTCCACCTACAGCTGGTGGGCCCAGTATCTGGGGGATGCCCCCGACAAACAGGTCTACGCCCCCGCCCGCTGGTACGCCAACGGCAAGGAGAGCGCCCTCTATCTGCCCGGTTGGACGCTGGTGCCCACCGGGCTGTAAGATTCCGGGACACAACACAAGGACAGGAGGTGCCGCCATGCGGCGGGAAGGCAAGATCCGGTTTTCGGTCATCGTGCCGGTGTATAATGTGGAAAAATACCTGCCCCTGTGCGTCAAAAGCGTGGTGGAGCAGGCCGGGGACCCCGACTGGGAATGCATCCTTGTGGACGACGGCTCCACCGATACCTCGGGGGCCATGTGCGACGCCTTTGCCGCCGAATGCCCCGGGGTCATGGCCCTGCACCAGCAAAACCAGGGCCTGGCCGGGGCCCGCAACACCGGCATCGCCGCGGCCTCCGGCGAATGGCTGCTCTTTCTGGACAGCGACGACGAGTGGGCCCCCGGCATGCTGGAAAACCTGCGGGCCGGCCTGGACGCAAACCCCGGCTTTGACTGGTATGTGGCCCGGTACCTCTCTCTCGACGAGGGGGACGGCACCCTGAGTGCCCCCGCCGCCATCGACTTTGTGCCCGGCCCCTTTGAGAGCGACGACTACGCCGCCCGGGTCAAACGGCTGTACGACAGCGCCCACTGGTCGGTGTGGAAGTTCTGCCTGCGGCGGCAGTTCCTCCTGGACAGCGGAGTGGAGTTCTGGCCGTCGGTGGTGTGGGCGGAGGATTACCCCTTCGACCTGCTTCTGCTGCTCCACTGCAAAAAGCTCTGTTTCCTCGACCTGGTCATGACCCATTACCGGGAAAACCGGGCGGGCAGCCTGATGAACTCCAACCTGCCCAAGCACTTCACCGGCATTCTGGCGGCCCAGCGGGGCTTTGCCCAGGTCTTTGCCGAGGGCGAATGCCTCCCCGCCCAGCGCAACGAGATCCTCCGCCGCATGGCCAATGCCTTCTGGCCGGAGGCCCGGGCCGCCGCCTGCCGGGACAAAGCCGTCCGCCAGGCCTGCGCCCCCCTCATCGACCAGTGCCGCCCCCTCTTCGACCACGGCGACCAGTGCCGGGGCCGGGCGGACTGGGTGCTCTTCCGCCTGCTGCTCAAACTCTTCGGGGCAAAGTTCGCCCTGTGGTTCTGCGGGCGGCTGAAAGGCAAACGCTGAGGAAGCCTCCCTCGTCCCTGCCCCCAGGCTGCGGCCGTCCCCCGGGGCTTTCCCCGCCGGGCGTCCTGCCCGCTTCCCCGCCTGCCGGGCGGGCTGACTATATCCAATTCACTCACAGGAAAGGGTTTCGTCCATGAGGACCAAACGCACCATCATCAACCTGCTGTACACCCTGGGCTCCAGCTTTGTGCTGCTTTTGTTGGGGCTTGTGGCCCGGGCACTGTTTGTCTCCAACTTCGACATCACCATCCCCGGCACCTCCACCGTCATCGAGCAGCTGTTCAGCGTCTTTTCCATCGCCGAGTTCGGCGTGGGCAGCGTCATCAGCTACCGGCTGTATGAACAGATCGCCGCCAAAGATGTGGACAAGATCAGCAAATACATGTCGCTGTACAAGTGGACCTATCGCCTCATCGGCGGGGCCATCTTTGTGCTGGCGGCCCTCTTCTGGTTTTTCCTGCCCCTGCTCATTGTGGAGGCGGACACCGACTGGAACGCCGTCCACGCCATCTATATCCTGCAGACGCTGTCCACCCTGTCCAGCTATTTCCTGGTCACAAGGCGGCTGCTCTACACCTGCACCCAGCAGGGCTATGTCTGCACCCGCATCGACTTTGTCTTCAACGTGCTGACCTATCTGGCGAGAATTTACATCTCGTTGAATTATGCCAATAACTACATTCTGTATTTCGGCATTACCATTGTGTTCAACACCCTGGCCAATGTGGTGGTGGCCTGGCGCTACCGCCGGGATTTCCCCGAGGTGCAGGACGTGCGGGTCTCCTGGGCGGACTTCAAGGAGCTGGGGCTTTTCCGGGATCTGCGGTACTATCTGGTGCACCGGGTGTCCAACGCCATCTACGGCACCTCCGACAGCCTGGTCATGACCCGCATGCGGGGCTCCGCCAGCGTCACCTATCTGGGCAACTACTCCAACGTCTCCTCCTCCGTCACCAACATCGGCAACAAGATTTTGGACAGCTTCGCCGCCGCCATCGGCAACATCGTTTACGACAAGACCGCCGAGGCCGACGATCACCAGAAAAAGGTCTTCTGGAGCATGGACCTGTTCAGCTATCTCTTCGGCAGCTTTGTGGCGGTGGCCTATTTCTGCCTGTTCCAGCCCTTTATCACGGTGTGGCTGGGCAGCAAGTGGCTGTTGCCCATGTCCTACGTCTTCTGGTTCTGCTTAAACGAGTACGTGGGCTGGAACCACCGGATGCTGGGCTCCTACCGGGCGGTGCTGGGCCATTTTGAGGAGGACCAGTGGTTCATGGTGGCCAGCGGCGTCTCCAATCTGGTTCTGAGCTTTGTGCTGGTCGGGCCCTTCGGGCTGGCGGGCGTGGTGGCCGCCACCGTGTTCGCCCACTGCCTCATGTGGTTCGGCCGGGCCAAAGTGGTGTTCGGCCGGTTCATGCGAGGCTGCGGGGGACGGTATCTCCGCCTGCAGCTGATTCACGCCCTCACCCTGGCCGCCGACATGGCCGTCACCTACTGGGTCTGCTCCCTGCTGGGGGGCGGATGGCTGGGGGTCATCGCCCGGGCGGTGGTGGTCTGCATCCTGCCCAACGCCATGAACCTTGTTTTCTACGGCTTCACCAGCGACGCCGAATACCTGCGGGGCCGCGCCCTCCAGCTGTGGCGCCGCATCCGCCGAAAGGAGGCCTGAGCCCTCATGTCCAGCCAAGTTTTCCCTGCCGGGGCCCGGCCCTCGGTGGCGGTGCTCTACATCTGTACCGGCAAGTACACGGTGTTCTGGCCCGACTTTTACAAGACCTTCCGGCAGAATTTCCTGCCCGAGTGTGACAAGACCTTCTTTGTCTTTACCGACGCGCCCGCCATCGAATACGACACAGAGCCCGATGTCCGCCGCATCTATCAGGAGGCCTACGACTGGCCCTACAGCACCCTCAAGCGGTTTGAGATGTTCCTCTCCCAGGAGGAGGCCCTCAAGGCCTTCGACTATCTGTTCTTTGCCAACGCCAACCTGCTGTGCGAGCAGGTGGTGACGGCGGAGGAGTTTCTCCCCCGCACCCAGCAGGGGGAGGTATTGCTGGTGGTGCAGCAGCCGGGCTTCTGGGACAAGACGCCGCCCTTTTACTCCTACGACCGCAACCCCAAATGCCGGGCCTACATCCCCTACAACTGCGGGCGGGACTATGTGTCCGGGGGGCTCAACGGGGGCACGTCGGAGGCCTTCCTGGCCATGTGCCATACCCTGGCCAGGCGCACCGACGACGACCTGGCCGACGGGGTCATCGCCCTGTGGCACGACGAGAGCCAGCTCAACCGCTACATTGCCGAGCTGGACCCCGCCCAGTACCGCCTGCTGACCCCCGCCTACTGGTATCCCGAGGGCTGGCATCTCCCCTTTACCCCCAAGATCACAGTGCGGGACAAGTCCAGGTGGATCGACATGACCGCCGTCAAGGGCAAAAAGCCGGAGATGAGCTTTGCGGCCCGCAAGTGGGATGCCTTCTGCCAGAACTACCTGCCGGTGTTTCTGGCGGTGCGGGATACCCTGCTGCTCAAGCATCTGCCCCGGTATCCCGCCGGACACAATCCCTGACATCCCCCACGCCCGAAAGGAGGCGCCTATGCAGGCGACCAAACGACACATCGGTCCCGAACATTTCATCGGGGCGCTGCTGATTCTGCTGGCGGCGGCCTCGGTGGTCAAGACGCTGTTCGTGGGCCTGGAGATCGACGAGGAATACGCCCTGTCCATCGGCTGGCGGCTGATCCAGGGAGACAGCCTCTTCTACACCATGTGGGAACCCCATCAGCTCTCGGCCCTCACCGACGCCGCCCTTATGTGGCCGTACTGGGCCATCACCGGCACCACCACCGGCATTCTGCTCTATATGCGGGTGGTCATGCTGGTGCTCAAGGCCCTTCTGTCGGTGTGGTTCTACCGCACCATGCGCCGGGACCTGGCCCCCCGCACCGCCTTTCTCACCGCCCTGGCCCTGTTCGCCTACACCCCCAAGTGGTTCCTGGCCCCCGATTACATCTCCCAGCAGTTCCACTTCACGGTGGCGGCCTTCCTCTGCTTCTACGCCTACTATGCCGACGGTTGCAAAAAGCTGTGGAAGCTGGTGCCGGGAGGCATCTTCCTCAGCCTCAGCGTGCTGGCCTTCCCCCAGAGCGCTTTTGCTGCCCCCGTCTACCTCATCGGCATGTTTTTGCTGGGCCGCCGGGCCGGAGAAAAACGCTTTCTCGGCCTGCCCGCCGGCATGCTGGTCACTCTGCTGACCTGTGTGGTCTGCGCCGGGGCCTTCCTGCTCTATGTGCTGCAGGATATGTCGGTGCGCACCCTCATGGCAAGGGCCGCCCTCATCCTCAACGACCCCCAGTATGACTTCACCTTCTCCCAGCGGCTGGCGCTGCTGGGCAGTCAGGCCGCCGATGTGGCCAAGTTCCTGGTCAAGCCGGGGGGTGCCGCCCTGGCCGTCGTCTGCGCCGGCATCGCCCGGGACATCGCCCTGCGCCATGAACGCCCCATCCGCAACATCCGGTACTGGCTCAACATTCTGTTTGCCCTGTTTTCCGCTGCTACCGTGCTTCTCTGCCTGGCCCGGGCGCTGCGGGATTCCAGCCTGGATGAGCGGTACTTCTGCCCGGTGCTGGTCATCGGAGGGCTGTGGTTCTTCCGCTCGGGCCGGGGCACCCCCCGGGACCGGCTGTTCTGGCTGGGCTATCTGCCCGGGGTGGCGGCCTACCTGTTTATCCTGCGGTCCACCCTGCTGGGATTTTCCGCCACCTTCATGTACCTGACCTGGCCGGGCCTCTGCGCCGTGCTGGCCCTGGCCCTGCAGACCCGCGCCGCCGAAAACGGTGACACCGACCCCTGCACCCCCTACGCCCTGGATGCCGACTGGGCCGACGGCATTGTGCTGTCCTTTGTGGCATTTCTGTTTGTCTGCCGGGCCTTCCTCATCCTGACCACGGGGTGGAAGCCCTGCGATGTGCTGAACACTTCCCTCACCTACCTGTCCGACGGCCCCGCCGCCGGGACCTGGGCGGATACCGCCACCGCCGACATGTACTATGCGCTGGAGGAGGCGCTGGACTCCCACACCGGGGAGAAGGTGCTGATCTCCACCGGGGATGTCCACGGGCTGGCCTTCCTCATGGCGGACGGCACGCTGGAGACCGCCCAGGCATCGGTGATCTCCTCCACCGACAGTGACAACCGCTTTGCCAGCTACTATCTGGAACTGCCCGAAAAGACCCCCGACATCATCGTCTACAACGACGACTGCATCCGGGATCTGGATGAGTTCCACGCCTGGCTGGAGGAACACTTTACCATCTCCGGCCGCAGCCGGGTGCACTACGGCAGCGCCTCGCTGGAAGTGCTGACGGTGGAGCACTGAGCCTTCCCAAAAATCAAGGAAATCCCCCGCGGAAAGGAGTTTTCTGCGGGGGATTTTTGTGCGCTGACAAACGGGGCGGGATGTGGTATCATATAGGGGATTGGGGGAGTTTTTGCCGCCCCCGGAAGCTGACAAAGGGAGGCATCCTGTTTTGCCAAAGAAATTTCTGATTTTTATCCCGGCCTATAACTGTGAGCACCAGGTGCCCCGGGTGCTGGACCAGCTGCTGGACCCCAGGGTCCAGACCTTTGCGGGGGAGTGCATTGTGGTGAACAACCGCTCCACCGACGGCACTGAGGAGGCGGTAAAGGCCTGGATGGCCGCCCACCCCCAGGCCCCGGTGCGCCTTTTGCGCAACGACCAGAACTACGGCCTGGGCGGCAGCCATAAGGTGGCCTTCGGGTATGCCATGGACCACGGATACGACTATCTGGTGGTGCTCCACGGGGACGACCAGGGGGACGTGCGGGACCTGTGCCCGCTGGTGGAATCCGGCGAATATGAGAAATACGACTGCTGTCTGGGGTCCCGGTTCATGCGGGGCAGCCGCATCCAAGGGTACAGCGCCCTGCGGATCTTCGGCAACTACGGGTTCAACTGGCTGTTCAGCCTGGTGACGCTGCACAAGATCACCGACCTGGGCAGCGGGCTCAACCTGTACCGGGTGGAATCCCTGAAAAACCGGTACTATATCAAGTTCCCGGATACCCTCTACTTCAACGACTGCATGATCCTGGCCCAGTGCCATTACAAGCAGAAGATGCTGTTCTTCCCCATCAGCTGGCGGGAGGAGGACCAGGTGTCCAACACCAAGCTGACCAGCTTTGCCATGAGCCTGCTGCGCATGTGCGGCCAGTACCTGACCGGCCACAAAAAGTTTGTGGAACAGGAAATGCGCACCAAAATCATCGACGACTACAGCTACCAGGTGGTGGCGTCCAATCTGTGAGAGGATGCAACCTTGCCATCAGGCGGGGTATGAAAAAGGCTGGATATCAGAGAAAAAGCGAAAAACCTTTCCCCAGGCGGCGGTCTGCGGGAGCGGACCGCCGCACAAATCCGGGAGGCCGGGTGACCGTTTATCTTGTGATGCACGGGGCACGACCCATAGACCGGTCATCTCAAGTTGCAGGAGGCAATTCTCGGCCGACCCACACTGTGCCCCGGGGTTTCTTAAGGGGCCCGCAGGCCCCTTAAGCCGTGCCCCCCGCCTCGGAACTAGGGGCGCCTTTCTTGCTTACTTCTTTCGGCGGCGAAAGAAGTAAGGCCACGGAAAAGCTGCCGCCCGCCCGAAGCGTCGTACTATAAAGACACAACGGGTTACCAAACAAAAATCTTAAATCTAACGGGCCTGCAAACCGCCGCCCGTTCGCCCATAAAGAATCACACCAATAATCAAAAACCATCCAATCACCCAAACAGATACAACCACCCCAAAAGGAGGATTTTCCCATGAAAGTATTGGTCACCGGCGCTGCCGGCTTCATCGGCGGTCAGCTCTGCCACGCCCTGTGGAAGCGGGGGGACACCGTCATCGGCATCGACAACTTCTCTTACGGCAACCTGGATAACCTCCACTTCGACGACCACGATTTCGCCGCCGACGTGCTGCATATGGACATCCGCGACCGGGAAAAACTCCCCGCCCTCTTTGAGCAGGAACACTTCGACGTGGTGTACAACATTGCCGGTATCGCGCCCCTGCCCGACTGCCAGAGCGACCCGGTGGAGGCTGTCTCGGTGAACACCATGGGCCTCGTCAACCTGCTGGAACTCTGCCGCCGCACCGGCGTCAAGCATCTGGTGCAGGCCTCCACCAACGCCATGTACGAAAACGAGACCGAGTTCCCCACCGTGGAGGACAAGTTCAATCCCCCCACCCTCATCTACCCCAACACCAAATACTGCGCCGAGCAGTTCTGCCGCAGCTTTGCCACCACCTACAACATGAACGTCACCTGCCTGCGGTTTGCCAACGTCTACGGTCCTCACATCGACTGCCTGCGCAAACAGCCTCCCTTCGTGGGCTATATGATCCGGGAACTGTACTATGACCGCGTCCCCGAATTCCACTCCGACGGCAACCAGCGCCGGGACTATATCTATGTGGACGACCTCATCGACCTGGCTCTGCGGGTCACCGACCGCAAGAGCTTCGACGCCGTCAACGTGTCCAGCAACACCAACTACTCGGTGCGGGAACTGTACGCCATCGCCTGCCGCCTGATGCACAAGGACATCCCGGCCAAATACTGGGATACCGCCCACTACTGGTCCAAGTACCCCGAACTGTACGGCGGCGCCTACGGCATCCGCCCGGAAATCCTCGACCACGAGGTCAACAAGTATTCCCTGTGCGACAACACCCACGCCAAAGAACTGTACGGCTGGCAGCCCCAGGTCTCCATTGAGGAAGGCCTGGCCCGGGTCATTGAGAACGAGTGCGCCATGCTGGCCGTCCGGGACGCCGCAGCCGCAAAGGAGTGATTTTGCCCCATGTCCAAGCTACACCTTGTCATGCCCATGGCCGGGCGGGGCAGCCGCTTTTTTGAAAACGGCTTCGTCTGCCCCAAACCCCTCATCGAGATCCACGGCAAGCCCTTTTTCTACTGGGCGGCCCGGAGCATTGCCAAAAACATCGACCTGGACGGCATCACCTTTGTGGTGCTGAAGGAACATCTGAAAGACTTCGACCTGGAACGCCGCATCCGGGCATACTGGCCCGACGCCCGAATTGTCGCCCTGGACGACGTGACTCCCGGGGCAGCGGTCACCTGCCGGGAAGGCTGCCAGGACCTGCCCGACGAGGTGCCGGTGCTCTTCAACGACTGCGACCACCTCTTCCTCTGCTCCGCCTTTGACGAGTTCTGCCGGGCAGGCCACTTTGCCGACGGCCCCGACGGCGCCCTTCTGACCTTTGCCTCCGACTCCCCCGCCTACAGCTATCTGCAGTACGGGGAGGACGGTCTCGTCCGCCGCACAGTGGAAAAAGAAGTGGTCAGCCACGACGCCATCTGCGGGGCCTACTACTTCAAAGACAAGGCCACCTACCTGGAAGCCTGCGCCAAGTATCTCACCGTCTGCCAGTACAAGGAGTTCTTTGTCTCCGGCGTCTACAACGTGCTGGCCGGGGAGGGCAAAGTTGTCCGCGGCTTTGCCACCGACCTGCACCTGCCCTTCGGTACCCCCGCCGAGTACGCCCTGGCGGAACAGCCCGAAAACGCCGCCGGCTTTGAGGCGCTGGACCAATGACCGCTGTGTTGTTATTGCTGGCATCGGTGGTGCTGCTGCTTTTGGGGCATCTCTTCCGCATTCTGCGGTGGGAGCAGTTCATCCGCATCTATGAGCGGCCCATGCGGGGGGCCATGCTGCGGGGTCTGGCAGGGGGCTATGCCGTCAACTTCCTTTTGCCCTTTCACATCGGCGACCTGTTCCGGGCCTGGTTCACCGGCCGCAAGATGAAAAACGGGGTGGGCTTTGCCCTGGCCACCGTCATCATGGACCGGTTTCTGGATGTCTGGCTGGTGACGCTGCTCTTCGGCGTGTTCCGGCTGTCCGGCGCCCCGGGCATTGAGGACGAAACCCACTATTACCTGGCCTTCTCCGCCGCCCTGGCCGTGGCCCTGGTGCTGGTCATCCGGCTGCGGGGCCCCATCAAGCGGCTGTGCCTGAAGGTCTGCGGTATCTTTAACGACACCCTCAAGCTGGACGGCCTAGTGTTTTGCTGGAGCCTCATCAACACCTTCAAGGACCTGGGCCGGGTGCGGCTGTCCCGTCTGGCCGTGAATACTGGCCTCATGTGGGCCTCCTATCTGGCCTCCTACCGGGTGCTGGCGGAGGGCCTCTCCCAACTGGGGGCCGATTTCGGCATGGTGGAGGTGTTCACCATGCTCTTCGGCCGGGACGCCGTGGACGTGACCAGCTTTTCCCTGACAGGGCAGCTCCACGACAGCGCCCCCCTTGCCCAGGGCATGATGCTGGCCTGGTACATTCTGCCCCTTCTCGTCATGTGGGCGGTGACCCTGCTGCCCGACAAAATGCGCAGCGGCATCAACCACGCGGCGGCGGCCGCTGCCCCCGAGCCCTCCGACGAGGACGACTACCTGAACCTGCTGCCCCAGGTGGACCCCCGGGACCGCAGCGCCTTTTTGAGCCAGTATTTCGGCTTGCAGAACAAGCCCTTTGTGGAGCAATTTTTGCGCATCAACCGAGGGGTCACCATTCTGGAGGACCACTCGGCGGGGTCCAACGCCACCACCATGCTGTGCATGGACCATTCGGGGACTTTCTGGCGCAAGTACGCCTTCGGGGCGGACGGGGACAAGCTGGCGGTGCAGCTGGAATGGCTCCGCGCCCAGGAAGGCCGCCTGCCCCTGTGCAACATCCTGCGGGGAGAGGCCGAGCCGGGCTGCTGCTGGTATGACATGGAATACTCCGCCCAGGCGGTGAGCATGTTCCGCTACCTCCACTCCAACCCGGTGGAAAAGAGCGCCGCCATCCTGCGGGATGTGCTGGCCACTCTGGACAAAACCCTCTACACTCCCGCAAAGTCCGCCGACCCCGCCGCCCTGGCGGAATACCTGGACAAAAAGGTGGACGGCAATCTGGCCCGCATCCGGGAGGCCCGGGGCCTGCGGGAGCTGTGCGAGTACGACCGGGTGTGGATCAACGGCGCGCCCTATCTGGGCCTGCCCGCCCTGGGCCGCCTCTTTGACCGGACCTACCTGACCGAACTGTTTGCCGACGACCCCATCGCCACCATTCACGGCGACCTGACGCTGGAAAACATCATCTGCCGCACGGGGGCGGATACCTGGTATCTCATCGACCCCAACACCGGCAACCTGCACGAAAGCCCCTTCCTGGATTACGGCAAGTTGCTGCAAAGCCTCCACGGCGGCTACGAGTTCATGATGATGACCCCCCGGGTGTCGGTGCACGAGAACCGCATTGAGTTCACCTTTACCCGGTCCGCCGCCTACGACGCCCTGTTTGCCGAGGTGCGCGCCTATCTGGAAAGCCGGTACACCCCCCGGCAGGTGGAGAGCATCTTCCTGCATGAGCTCATCCACTGGCTGCGGCTCATGCCCTACAAGATCTCCAAGGACCGCAAGCGGGCGCCCATGTTCTTTGCGGGGCTTCTGATGGTGGCCAACGACATTGCCCGGTGGTATCCCCACGATTGAACGAGGTATTTTCATGGAACACAGACCCTATACCGCCGTGCTGGTGGACCTGGACGGCACCCTCTTTGACACGGTGACGGTGAACGCCGCCAGCTACCGCCGCGCCCTGGAGGAAGTAGGCTTTACCGTCACCGACGAATACTACGCCAAATGCTGCAACGGCGGGCATTACAAGAGTTTTCTGCCCCCGCTCATGGGCGGCGACCCCGACCCGGCCCTGCTGGAACGGGTCCACGACCGGAAAAAGGAGCTCTACTCCGCCTGCCTGGGGGCGGCCCGGAAAAACGAGGCTCTTTTTGCCCTGCTGGCCGCCATGCGCCCCACCGCCCGGCTGGGGCTGGTCACCACCGGCAGCCGGCAGAACGCCACCGAGATTCTGGACTATTTCGGCTGCCGGGACTGGTTTGAGGTGATTTTGACCTCGGAGGATGTGGAGCACAACAAACCCGACCCCGAGGGGTATCTCCGGGCTATGGAGCTTCTGGGCGCCACGCCGGAGACTACCATGATCTTTGAGGATTCCTCCACCGGCCTTGCCGCTGCCCGTGCCACCGGCGCGGCGGTGTTTGTGGCGGACCGGTTCTGATTTCATCCGGCAGGAGGCAGGCATCCCGGGAGATTCTTTCCCGCGGGATGCCTGCCCCTTTTCTTTTCCGGCTGCCAGACTTTGCCGTATCGGTAACATTTTGATGCCAAAACCTTGGGATTCGCGGTGTTTCGGTTGATTTTTGGCCCGTTGTCGGTATAATGGATATGTTGTCCATCACACACAAGATGTACACCAAAAGGAGAAATTATCATGAAAAAGCTGATTTCCGCTGCCCTGGCGCTGGGCATGGCCCTGTCTCTGGCCGCCTGCGCAGGCAATACTTCCTCCACTTCCGAGAGCCAGTCCACCGCTGAGGAGTCCTCCTCCGTGGCCACCGACAGCTCCGAGGCTGCTTCCACCGAGACCGCTTCCGGCGAGGTGCTGAGCTACGACGAGTACATGGCTGCCGATGTGGACACCCAGGTCACCGTGGAAGCTTACGTTCAGGCCAAGCAGTCCTGGTGGGAGGACAAGGCTACCGTCTATGCTCAGGATGAGGACGGCGCCTACTTCTTCTACGACATGGCCTGCTCTGAGGAAGACTACGAAAAGCTGACCCCAGGCACCTGCATCCGCGTCACCGGCTACAAGAGCGAGTGGTCCGGCGAGATCGAGCTGATGGAAGCCACCTTCGAGTTTGTGGAGGACGCCGATTCCTTCATCGCCACCCCGCTGGATGTCACCGACCTGCTGGGCACCGAGGAACTCGCCGACCATCAGAACCAGCTGGTCACCTTCACCGGCCTGACCGTTGCGCCCATCACCGACGCCGACGGCAACGAGCATGCCTTCCTGTACAATTCCGACGGCTCCGGCGAGGACGGCGACGACCTGTACTTCAAGGTCTCCTACAACGGCGAGACCTACACCTTCACCGTGGAGAGCTACCTCTGCGACAGCACCACCGACGTCTACGCCGCCGTCGAGAACCTGCAGATTGGCCAGACCATTGACGCCGAGGGCTTCCTCTACTGGTACGAGGGCGTCAACCCCCACATCACCTCTGTGACTGTGGCGGAGTAATGCCCTGCCGGGTTTCCGGTGTGCAAACTGAACTTACGCAAAAGGACCTCCTGCCCAAAGGCAGGAGGTTCTTTTTGCTGCGCAGGGCCGGCGGTTTTGTCCGGTCCCGCCCGAAACAAAAAAATGACCGGTTCCGAAGAACCGGTCTGTTTGGTGGACGGTACAGGACTCGAACCTGTGACCTCCTGCACGTCAAGCAGATGCTCTACCAGCTGAGCTAACCGTCCATTTGTCTTGCGACTTTGTTATTATATCAAACCTGTACCCAAAAATCAAGCCTTTTTGCAAAAAAAATCTCCCGGAGCCAAATCTTTTTTCGGCCTCGGGAGTTTTTGTAGGAAAATCGCGGCTTTTGCGGCGGCGGGGCGGCACAAAGCCGGGCGGCAAGCATCAGAAGTAGCTGCGGATCTGGAACTTGTCCTCCTTCTTCTGCTCCTCCACCACCAGTTTTTCGTGGTTGAAGTCAAAGTGGACGCTGCGGCAGTCGTCGGTGTTGCGGGTCAGGCGCAGCAGGGTGTCCACCCGCTTGGTCTCCTCCCTGGTGTAGAAGAGATAGCTGGCGCCCTCCCGCCGGGCACGGCCGGTGCGGCCGATGCGATGGGTGTAGTGCTCGTTCTCCTCGGGGACATCGTAGTTGATGACGGCGTCCACATCGGAGACATCAATGCCCCGGGCCGCCACGTCGGTGGCCACCAGCACCGCGATCTCCCCCGCCTTGAACCGGGTCATGATGCGGTTGCGCTCCGCCTGGGACAAATCCCCGTGGAGGCAGTCCACATTGAAGTTGAGCCGCGCCAGCTGATTGGCCAGCATGCCGGTGTTGTACTTGGTGTTGCAGAAGACCATCACCCGCTTGTAGCCCTCGGAGATGATGATCTGGGCCAGGTCGGCCAGCTTGTCCCGGCCGGTGGTCAAAAGCTTGTACTGGGCGATCTTGGGCATGCTCTCCAGCATGGGCTGGACATCCACCTCGGCGGCGTTTTTCTGATACAGCCAGCCGATGTCCAGCACCTCCCGGCTGATGGTGGCCGAGAACATGGACAAACTCTTGCGGTGCTTCATCAGGTCGATGATGTGCCGCACATCCTTGTAAAAGCCCATGTTCAGCATCTCGTCGGCCTCATCCAGCACCACCGTCTCCACCTCGCTCAGGTCAATGGCGTGGTGGCGGTAATGGTCCATCAGACGGCCGGGAGTGGCCACCACGATCTGGCAGCCCGCCTTGAGCTGTTTCTGCTGCTTTTCCAGCCCGGCGCCGCCATAGACGCAGACGATGCGCACCCCCTCCATGAACTGGGCCAGGGCCTGCAGGTCGGAGGCGATCTGCTGGGCCAGCTCCCGGGTGGGGCTGAGGATGACCGCCTGGGGCTTTTTGCGTCCGGTGTCGATGCCGGACAGGATGGGAATGCCGAAGGCCACCGTCTTGCCGGTGCCGGTGGGGGCCTTGGCGATCATGTCGTGGCCTTCCATCATGAGGGGAATGGCCTTTTGCTGGATCTCGGTCATCTCGGTAAAGCCCATCTCCCGGGTGGCGCGCAGGATCTCGGGGCGCAGGGATAATTCACTGAACTGCATAAGCCGTCTGTCTGCCTTTCCTTACGGGCGGCCCTGCCCCCGCGCACAAATGGGGGAAAACCGCCTGCTGTCATCAAAATTCTGTCATCTGAAAAACATTATACCAACATTCCCCCGGCAGGGCAAGCGGCCTTTGCGCGGGATATACAAGGCCGACCGTCAAATTTTGGCAAAACTGCGCGTTGGTGAAATGTTATAATGAAACCAGATACATACGCGGGGGAATTGTCCTGACAAAACCGCGCAAAACCGCCCGGCAATGCCGCGGCAAAGGAGGCATCACACATGAGAAAATCCGCACAAACCGTCATCCGGGAAGGAGCTTATTACACCATCGCAGCGGCCAACGGCCGCGTGCTGGAAGTGGCTGACTTCAACACCGAAAACGGCGCGTCTGTGCGCCTTTGGAGTTATGAGGGCCAGCCCTGGCAGCAGTGGTCCTTTGAGGTGGCCGCCGACGGTCAGTACCGCATCCGCAACCGCTTTACCGGCAAGGTCATGGACCTGGCCATGGGCGGTGTGGCCAACGGCACCTGGGTCCACCAGTGGTCGATGACATCGGGGGCCAGCCAGCGCTGGCAGGTGGTTCCCGCGTCCAACGGCTGCGTCAAGCTGCGCAATGTTCTGGCCGACAAGGTCATTGATCTGGTGGGCATGCGGGTGGACAACGGCACCCAGGCCCAGATCTGGCAGGATGTCTTTGGAGAAAACCAGCTGTGGCGCATCGATCCGGTGCCCGACAAGCTGCTCCAGAAAGAACCCGCCGCTCCCGTGGTGACCCGTGCCCCCAAGAGCACCCGCATCCAGACCGGCACCGGTTCCCGGGCCAAAAAGGCCGCCGGCAAGGCAGCCGCCCGGGCCCGCAAGGCCAAGTAAGGCCGCGCTGTTCTCCCTGTTTTTCTGCACAAAAGAGCCTTTCCCCCAGTGTGGGGGAAAGGCTCTTGCTGTTTATGGGGCATCGGCCCACCGCAGAGGCTGGAAGGCCTCCAGGCTGGTTTGCAGGGCCTCCGCCGGGCCGATGAGATAGGCGCCCTCGCCGGGGGTGAGCCGGTTTTCCGCCACCACCCGGCCATCCCCGGTCATGGCCCGCACCACGCAGCCGCCGGGCAGCACGCTGTAGCTGTATTTTCCCGTGGTGGGGTCGTAGAAAATCACCGTGTCGTCATACCAGAACTGCACCCAGGGCAGGCCGCAGTCGGGCGCCATGTGGGAGCCCATGTCGGCATCGCCCCCCAGCACCCGCTCCATCAGAAGGTCCGGCAGGTTGGTCTCCTCCTCAACTCCGGTGCGCAGGTCCACCATGTTCACACGGCACGCGCCGCCTGTGGAGATTCCCACAGTGACCAGTTTGTCCCGGGCGGAAAACAGGCCGGACCACTGGGGATACAGCTCGAAATAGTTTCCTGTGGAGACGGCGCGCCGCTCCCCTGTGGCCGGGTCCACCAGCTCATAGCAGGACAGGTCCGTAGTCTCCCCCGCCGTGCCCAGAGCCTGGCTCCAGTAATGGAGGATATCCATGGGGTCCACCGTCCGACGCACCACCAGGCAGCCCCCGTAACAGCCCAGCACCTCCTCGTACCGGAAAAACTGCGCCGGGCCTTCGGTGATCTGACCGGTGGACACATCGCAGACCAGATAATTGTCCGCCGGTTCCTCGCTGTCCTGATAGATGAGGGACCGGGCAAAATAGGCTTTGGTCCCGTCCACCGCCACACAGTACCAGTTGGAAACACCCACGGGCAGGTCGGCCACCGCCTCCCGGGTCAGGCCGTCGGCGGAAATGCGGTCGATGCCCACCCGCAGGACCTTGCGGATGTTTTCCTCGGTGGGGTCCAGGCCGTTCTGCATCAGGAGGGAGATGGCCGCCTCCGCGCTGTAGACGCCCTGGTTGCCCGAGGAGATCAGATAGACGCTCCCCTCCGCCGCAAACAGTTTGGGGGAGGCATAGATCACTTCCTCCGGGCTTAACCAGGCGGGGCAGTCGGCATTGTCGTGGGTGCAGCCGGGCTTCCGGCAGACACAGCTGTCGGTGCCGGAGGCATAGTCCAGACGCCGCACCTGCCCCGAGCCGTCGGGCAGGGGGCGGATGTAATACCCCTCATCCCCGGTGCTGTACACACCTCCGTTCCACTGGGCGGGCTGTTTCAGGCTTTCCCGGTCCAGCATTTCGTTGGTGATGGCGGAGTCCTCCGCCGGGGAGGCAAAGGTTCCCGCCGCCAGCATCTCGGGGGTGCAGGGCTGCATGTCCAGCCAGAAAACGGCCCTGTCCCCGGTATTCTCATACCAGCAGAGGGCAATGACCTCTCCCCGGGCGCTGTAGAGGCTCACATCCTCCCAGCAGGTGCCGGCGGGCACCGTCCAGTCCCCCAGCCCTTCCAGATCGTTGAGGGCGATCCACTGGTTCAGCACCTGCTGCACATTGGGGGAATAGGCCAGGCCCGGGTCGGTGACCTGGAAAAACAGCTCCACCACCTTGCCGGTGTGGGCCTCCATGGTGATGCCCAGACGGCGGCTGCCGTTCACGTCGCAGGCGATGGACAGAAAGCCCAGGGTATCGCTGGAGCCGGAGAAATTCATTTCCGGTTCGATGCCCTCGGCGGCCATGTCGACGTAAAAGCTCTCCATCCAGGCGTAATCCACAATGCCCAGGGAGGTGTATTCATCAAAGACCTGCTGTACCTTGGGGCTCAGGGTGTAGTCTATGGGCAGGCTTCCGGTGGAGTCGTAGCTCTGATAGTAAAAGCCCCCCTGGCCGTTGTCCCCCTCCATGTTGCTGGCATAATTGGCGTCCCGGCGCTCATGGAGCATGCGCACCAGATAGTAGTCGCTGCCCTTGGGGGTAAGGGACTGATACCCGCCCCCCGTCTGTTCCCGGTTGGAAAAGAAGGCGGTGTCGGTGAGGGCAAACATGGCCGAGGGCGCCAGCATCCCCAGAAGGATGACCAGGGCGCACCCCACTGCCCAGAAGGGGAATCTCCGGCGGGTGGTGTCGTCCTCCTCCACCGGCTCCCGCAGCAGCGACCAGTCCAGGTCGGTGTCCCGGGCGGTGGTTTCCTCCCCGGGGGTGGTATTTGCCGGGGTGCGGGGCCCGGGATTTTCCGCATGTTCCGGGGTTCCGGCCGCCTCGGGGTTTTCCGGGGCCGGGGCGGCGGGGTTGGGGTCAGACTTTTTGCCGCCGGGGCGGGCTGCTTTATGGGGGAAGATCACGGGGTATCACCTCCTTGGGACGGGATGGAGTTCAGGGTCACGGTGACGCAGGTGCCCCGGCCCTCCCGACTCTGGATGCGCAGTTCGGTGCCGTGGGCCCGGGCAATGCTGCTGCACAGGGCCAGGCCCAGACCGCTGCCGCCGCTTTTGCGGGCGCGGGACTTGTCCACCATGTAAAAGGGTTCGGTCACCCGGCTGACGGCCTGGGAGGGGATGCCGATACCGGCGTCCGCTACCCCCAGCAGGATGGCGCCGTCCCTGCGGGGACGGCACAAAATTTCCACGATCTGGCCCTCATGGCTGGCCTTGACGGCGTTCTGGGTCAGGTTGCAGAGCAGGTCGACGAGCAGGTCGGCGTCCCCCCGCACCGTAAAAGCCCGCCGGGCGGGCATGCGCAGGGTGACGCCCGCCTTGCGGCAGACGGGGGTCATGAGCTTTTCCGCCGCGGCCAGCACACGTTCCAGTTCCACCGGGCCCAGGGTCAGGGCCTCGTCGCTGAGGTGGAGCAGCTGCAGCAGCTTGCGGCTCAGCGATTCCAGCCGCTTTGCCTCGTGGAAGATGGCGTTGGCGGCCTCCTTCTGCTCGTCGGGGTCGCACTGAACGCTGCGCAGCATGTCCGCATAGCCGATGATGCTGGTCATGGGGGTCTTGAGCTCGTGGGTGAAAGCCCCCATAAAGTCGTCCCGCTGCTGCACCGACAGCTCCAGCTGGGCCACCTTGTCCTCCACGGCGGCGGCCATGTGGTCAAAGCTGCGGCTGAGCTGGGCCACCTCGTCATTGCCGGGCACGGCGGTGCGGCGGTCGTAGGCCCCTGCGGCGATCTCCCCGCTGACCTGATTGAGCAGGGCCAGGGGTCGGGTCATACGCCGGCTGAGCAGGGCCGCCACCACCGCCGAGCAGAGCAGCACCACCCCTTCCATGGTGAGGAAGCGCAGCAGGCTGCGGGTGCGGGCGTCGTACAGGGAGGTCACGTCAAACACCGAGAACAGCCGGGCGCCGTCCAGCAGGTCGGAGCAGTAGACGGCGCTGACCGTATCTCCGGTGCGGATGTAACGGAGCTGGGAGGAGCCCATGTCGGCGGGCAGGATGTCCCCGGGCAGCTCCCCCCACACCATCTCATTCTGATACCACAGGGCAAAGGCGCTGCCTTCGGGGGCGGTGGAGGAGAGCTCCTCCACCTGGGCGGCCAGGTCCTCCCCGGTGATGGCGTCCCCCAGGCTGTAGAGGGACAGGATCTCGCTCTCCACGGCGTAGCAGGCCAGAGAATGCTGGGCCTGGTTCTGGGTATCGGCCTCGGCCAGGCGGTCGGCAAAGTCGCCGTACAGCAGGGCGCAGCCCCCCGCCGAGAAGGACACCGCCAGCACCAGCACCATGGCACAGCCCAGTTTCTGGGCAAACTTCACGGAGTCTCCTCCTCCTTTTTCAGGCGGTAGCCCACCTTGTACACCGTCTCGATGCGGTCCTGCCAGCCCAGCTTTTTGCGCAGGCGCTGGATGTGCAGATCCAGGGTGCGGGTCTCGGTCATCTCGCCGCCCCACACCCGCTCATACAGTACATCCCGGTAGAGGGCGGCCCCCCGGTTGCGCATGAGCTGTTCCAGCAGGCCGAACTCCAAGGGCGTCAGGTCGAGAGGTTTGCCCCCTTTGGTCACTGTGCGGGAGACGGTGTCCAGCTCCACGTCGAAGGCGGTGAGCACCCGGCCCCCTTTTCCGGTGCGGCGCAGCACCGTCTCCACCCGGGCCATGAGCTCCTCGATCTCAAAGGGCTTGACCAGGTAGTCGTCCGCCCCCAGGCGCAGCCCCTGCACCCGGTCCTTGAGGGCGCTTTTGGCCGTGATGAAGATGACCGGCGTGCCCATGGGGCGCAGGTATTCCAGCAGGGCGTAGCCGTCCAGCCCCGGCAGCATGATGTCCAAAAGTGCCAGGTCAAAGCTGTTCTGCTCGATGCAGTTGGCGGCCTCCATGCCGTCGTTGAGGACGGTACAGGAATACCCCGCGCGGGACAGGCTCATCTGGATCAGACGCGCGATATTGGTTTCATCCTCAACGATCAGAATACGGTTCATGGCGGGGCGGCTCCTTTCCTCTTTCCGGGTGTTGACTGGGTTCGGGCAATGGATTTCCAGTCAGAGCATATCACCAAGTTGTATCCGGGTTGTAACATTTCGGTCCGGATCGCCGGGGCCGGGCCCCCCTGCAATCCCTATTTCTTTTCTATTATATCCCATAAGTCCCGCCCGCGCAAAAAAGCCCCGCCGGCTTCTCTCTGCTGGCGGGGTGTGTATTGGAACATCCGGAGATTTGCCCGGAAGGGGAAGGCTGATAAAAGGGGGTTCAGGCGGTCTGCACGTCCCGGTAGGCGGGGGTGTCGGAGAGGAAGTCGGCGTCGTCGATCATGGCCCAGCGCTCGCTCACATCGGTACCCACAAAGGTCATGCCGTCGGAGCCCACCGACACCGCGTCCTCCATCCGCTGCTCGTAGCAGACCAGCACGGCGCCGCCGCCCTGGCCCAGCATGCGGATGCCCCGGACATGGCCGTTGGACAGGTAGTTGAGCTTGAGCTCGGCGGCGGTGCCGTCGGCAGGGTCGATGGCCGCCCGGCGGTCATCCCCCTCCAGGGTGGTCACATCGGCAATGAGCCTGCCTCCCACCATGCCCCGGATGGTGACGGTGTAGATCTCCTCCGCTCCCAGTTCAAAGGGCCAGGCCACCGGGGTGGTGGCGGTCTTGCCGTCGGCGGGGTCGATGACGGTCAGCTCGCCCAGGCTCTGGTCGGGCAGCAGGTAGAGGGTGCCCTCCACCATGGCCACCGTGCTTCCCGCGCTGCCGATCTGGGAGGTCCAGGAAGTCAGCTCCCGCTCCTCCCCGGTGTCCACGTTCTTGGTATAGACCCGGTGACTGCCCTGCTGGCTGTCCTCCCAGGCGGCCAGGGCGGCGTCGTAGTCCTCCTGGCTCATGCCGTCGGTCTGCTCCGGCATGGGGTCATCCCCCCACTGGAAGGTGTAGAGGACGATCTCCCGCCCGGTGCAGCCCAGAATGCCTGCATCCGAGCCGCTCTGGTAGGGCAGGTCAAAGAGGCGCTGGGCCTCACCTCCCGCCAGGGGCAGCCGGTAGAGGGCGTTGGTGCTGCCCCCCTCGTCGTCCATGGTCTGCTGCTCAAAATAGAGCCAGCTGCCGTCGGTAAGGCGGGGGACCACCTCGTCGGCGGTGGTGTAGAGCGCTTTGGGGTCGGAGCCGTCGCTGCTCCGCAGGGTGAGGGTCATGCCATCCATGCCGTACCCGGCGCAGAGCAGCTTGTCCCCCAGCAGGTAATCGGTCTCGCTGGCCTCGGGATTGATCCAGGCGGTGCAGAAGTCGCTGTCGTGGGTGCAGTTGGGCTTGGCGCACAGCACCGTCCGGGTGGCTGCGGCGTAGTCCACCCAGCAGCGCAGGCTGCGCCCGCCGCCGGTACCGTCGCTCTGATAGATGTTTGTGTAGAGGCCCTTGTCATTGCCGTTGGTGATGAGGGTCAAATCCCCGCCCGCCGGGGCGGCGTCGGAGGCAGTGCCGGCGGGGCTATGGGAGGTCCCGGTGCGGCCGGCAGGGCCGCAGCCCGCCAGAGAGAGGGCCAACAGGGCGGCGGTCAGGCCAGCCAGAGGGCGAAGGGGCTTTCTCATGGTTGAAACTCCTTTCCCGGCGGCGGTCAGCAGACAAATTCGCCGTCAAAGCCCTCCACCGGGGTGATGTCCCGGTAGTTGGGCTGGTTGGTGAGGAAATCCTCCGGGGCGATGAGAGCCAGGCGCACCTTCTCGATGTCCATCTCCCCCACGGTGCCGTCCTCCCGCACTTCGTCCCGGGTGACCATCCGGTTCTCGTACTTGACCAGAAGGCCGTGGCTGCTCTGGGCCAGGATCTGCACCGCCTCGGAATGTCCGTTGCGCACATAGCCCATGGTCAGCTCGGCGGCGGTGCCGTCGGCAGGGTCCACCACCGCCCGGCAGGCGCCGTCCTCCCCGTACTGGTCCACGATGAGCTTGCCCTCCACCTGGGCGGATATGGTGGTCTGGTAGATCTCCCCGCAGCCGCCCCGGCCGAACTCCCATTCCAGAGGCATGCGGGTCTCGCTGCCGGTCCTCACATCCACCTGGACCAGGGTATCCCCCTGGGGGTCATACCAGTAGAGAGTGTCCTCCCCCAGATAGGGGTTGCTGATGACGCCGGAAGGATAGCTCACTTCCAGCAGGGTGCGGGCGGCGCCGGTGTCAATGTTGCAGGCGGTGTATTTCAGGGTGCTGCGGCTGGTGCCGTCGGCCTGTTCCTCACTGCCGTAGCTGGGATAGAGGACTTCCCGGCCCAGGCAGCCCTCCACGTCGTAGGCGTTGAGACTGGTGAGAGGTTCGGGGTCGCCCCCCGCCAGGGGTACCCGGACGATGCTGCCCCCCGGCGCCACCACGCAGTAGAGCCAGGTGCTGTCCGCCAGGGTGGGGACGTTGTTGTCCGCCGTGCGGCAGAGGGTCTTTTCCACCGTGCCGTCCGGTTTGCAGAGGGTGAGGGTGTAGCTGTCCTCGTCCCCGGTGTTGGTGACAATGTGTTCCCCGTCGGGCAGTACCCAGGCCGACCCGCCCCAGATACCCCGCCAGGCGGGGCAGCTCTCGTCGCTGTGGGTGCAGTTGGGCTGGGCGCAGAGCACGGCGGCCCGGGCCTGGGCGTAGTCGATGTAGCCCATGAGCTCGGTGCGGTCCTCGCTGCCCCGGGTCATGTCCATGAGGGAGAGGTAGAAGCCGTCGTCGCTGCCGTGGGAGAGCATCTGCAGGGGGTCTGTGCTCTGGGCCATGTGGGCGTCGGAGGCGGACTCCTGTGTGGCGAGGGGGGAGGCGTCGTCCCCATCCCCCGCCGGGCCGCAGGCCGTCAGGGAGAGGGCGAGGAGGGCGGCCGCCGTCAGGGCTGTGCCGCGGAGAAGGTTCTTTTTCATGGAACAAACCACCTTTCCAGTTGAGAACGCCGTGATCTATCCGCGGCGGTATGGCTACAGCCTACCATGTCCCCTTGTCATTTTTGTTTCACCGGTGCTGATCTTTACAACTGTCCTCAGCTTTTGCCCTTGTCCATCCCCGAAAGGTTGGTCATGGTCAGGCGCAGGCCGGTCTCCTCCACCGCGCAGTAGAGGTAGACCTGGGCTTTGTCCGACCAGGAGGTAAGGCCGTTCTCCATGGCCTCATCCTGCCAGTCGTCCAGGGCGTCCAGGCCCAGGTCCTGCCGCCAGGCATCCAGCATGGCCGCCGGGTCGGCCTGGGGCAGCTGTCCCGACAGATTGAGGGACACCACGCCCCCGGTGGCCGTGTCCCACACGGCGGAGACAAAGCCGCAGTCCGGCCCGCTGCGCCCGGAGGTCCCCGCCCCGGCGGTGATCTGCACCCCCGCAAAGCTGCCGGTCTGCTGGGTCAGGAAGGAGGCGCCCTCCTCCCCCGCAGCGGCGGCATCCAGCACCGGCTGCACCGACTCGGTCATTTCCCGGGGAAGCACCCCTGCCTCCGCCAGATGGGCAAGGCACTGTTCCAGCTGAGGAAGCAGGGAGGCATCCCCCTCCTGCCAGCCGAAGTTGCCGGGCTGCAGCCGGGCGCGGTAGAGATCATACAGGATGGGGATGGCCCTTGCCTGTTCGTCGGGCAGGCCCGCCACAGCGGGACGGGGCAGGGGGCTTTCGGTCAGGGCGGCCTCCTGCCGGGCGCCCAGTACCCCGGGCAGCAGCAGGGAGGCCCCGCACAGCAGGACCACCCCCGCCGTGAGAATCCCCGCGGCGGCTTTTCCCCGGAAATGCTGCAAAAAGATTATGGCTCGCATGGGGCAGCCTCCTCTCCGTCCTTCAGGTCGATGGTGACGCAGGTGCCCGCGCCCGGGGTGCTCTCAATGGCAAGTTTGCTGCCGTGGGCGGCAGCGATGGCCGCACACAGGCTGAGCCCCAGCCCGCTGCCGCCCCGGGCCCGGGTGCGGCTCTTGTCCGCCATGTAAAAGGCCTCGGTGACGTGGGGCAGGTCCTCCGGCGGGATGCCCCGGCCGTTGTCCTGCACGCTCAGCCGCCAGCCGGTCCCCTGCCGCTCACAGCACAGGGTGATGGTGCCCCCGGGGGCGGTGGCCGCTGCGGCGTTGAGGATGAGGTTGCGCACCAGGTCGGCCAGCAGCGCCCGGTTGCCCAGCACCTTTGCCCCGGGGGGACAGTGGCTTTCCAGCCGGACACCTCCCAGGTCGGGCAGGCTGCGCAGGGCATCCCCGAAGATGCCCGCCACGCTCTCGGGCTGGAGGATGGGGGGCGGGCCCTCCTCCACCCCCATGAGGGTGAGCAGTTCCCGGCTGAGATGTTCCAGCCGGGCGGACTCGTGATAAATGTAGTCGGCGGCCAGCTGGCGCACATCGGCAGGCTGTTCCCCGCTGCGCAGCAGGTCGGCATAGCCCAGAATGGCGGTCATGGGGGTCTTGAGCTCGTGGGTGAAGGCCGCCACAAAGCGGGTGCGGCTCTCATTCTGGCGGCGGAGGGCCTCCATGTGGCTCTCCACCGCCCCCGCCATGGTGTTGAAGCCCTGGGCCAGACGGGCGAACTCTCCCCCGCCCGACACTGCCACCCTCCGGTCATACTGCCCCGCCCCGATGTCCCGGCTGGCGGCTTCCAGCTGACGCAGAGGGCGGGTCAGGGCCCAGGCCAGCAGCGCCGCCGCCGTGAGGGCCAGCACCAGCGCCACGCACTCCACCGCCAGATACTGCCGCAGCTGACGGCCATGCTCGGTGAACTCCCGGGTGACATCGTAGCCCCCCACCAGATAAAGACCCTTCTCCGCCCCCTGCTCCATCTGCCCCACACGCTGCAGGGGGGAGGCCAGCAGCAGATAGCGGGCGGTTTTTGTCCCGCAGTAAAGCATGCCCCCGGTGCCCGCCTGCACCGCCTCCCACTGGTCGGCAAAGGTGACCTGGGCGGGCATGTCCGACCAGACCACCACCCCCTCCCCCGTGAGGACGGCAAAGCGGTAGCCCTCGCCGCCCCCCGACAGTTGCAGGGTGCCGGCGTAGTCCTCCACCGCGTCGGCGGCACCGGCCAGGGAGGTGCTGTCCGCCAGCAGGTCCTCCACGGCGTAGCGCTCCCGCATGTGGGCCACGGCGGCATCGGAGGCAGCGGCGTCCAGAGCGGCGGAAAAGTTCTGCCCGATGGTCCAGGCCCCGCCCGCCGACAGGGTCACGCAGAGCAGCAGGGCCACCGCCAGGGTGAGCTTGTGTGCAAAGTTCATGTTTCCCCCTCCAACAGATACCCTACCCCGGACACGGTGCGGATCTTGTCCCCCCAGCCCAGCTTTTTGCGCAGGCGGGAGATGTACAGATCCAGCGCCCGGGGCCCCGTGTCGCTGTCCAGCCCCCATACCCGCTCCAGCAGCACGCTGCGGTAGAGGGCAATGCCCCGGCTCTGCACCAGCACCATGAGCAGGTCGTACTCCTTGGGGGTGAGGTCCACCGGCTGCCCGGCCCGGGTCACCCCCCGGGCAGCCGGGTCGATGGCCACATCCCACAGCCGGATGCTGGCGCTGCGGCGGCCGGTGTGGCGCATGAGGCCGTCCACCCGGGCCAGCAGCTCCTCGGGGGCGAAGGGTTTGACGATGTAGTCGTAGGCCCCCAGGCGCAGACCCTTGACCCGGTCCTCCACACTGGCCCGGGCGCTGAGAAAGATCACCGGTGTGCCGGTGGGGGCGATGTATTCCATCAGGCCGAAGCCGTCGATGCCGGGAAGCATGACATCCAGCAGGATCAGGTCGAACTTCCGGCTTAGGATCAGGTCGGCGGCCTGCTCGCCGCTGTGGGCCTGGACGCAGGTATACTGCATGCGGCGCAGGGTCAGGTCGATGAGGTCGGCGATGGGGCGCTCGTCCTCCACAATGAGCACAGGGTACATGGGCAGGGCTCCTTTCGGCAGGGTTTCCGGGACAGATACTTCTATGGTAATGCCTGCCGTTGTCATTTTTGTTTCAAAGAAGGGCTTTTCAGCCGGTCAGCAATATCGTACAATATTTTTATCCCCCACGCCACCGCGGGGGTTCGGAACGGAAAAATTTTACTTTTCCGCCGTCCCCCGCCGGAACCTGCCGGGGCGGAAGTTTTCCACAGCTCTGTGGAAAACTTTATCCTCTGTCCGCCGTCGTTGTCCGAACTTCCGGCCCTTTGGGATTTTTCAGGGAGGTAGCACCCATGGGCATTGTTTCCCGCTTCTTTTCCCGCCCGTCCCGCCGGGAGGCGGAGGTCCTCTCCCCGCCGGAGGGGCTTTCCGCCGCCGATCTGCGCATTGAGAAGAGCATCTGCACCGGGGAGGCCGTCATCGGTTTTTACCACGCGCCCACCGGGCGGCTGCTGCAGGCGGTGGCCGTGCGCTGCCCCGACGATGTCCGGGCCTACTGCCGCAGCTACGGCTTTGACCCGCCGGAAAATCTGCCCCGGGTGTAGCGGTTTCCTGCCCGGGGGGTCTGCCTGCAAGCCACAAAAAATCAGAAATTATTTGCAGTTGCGCTTTCTTTTCCTGTTGTGTTTGCATACAATATGGGGTATTATAGTAGAAACATGCATTTTATCTGCATTTTTAGGAGGAATCTGTTATGAAACGTTGTACGTCCTGCGGCGCACCCAATCCGGATTCTGCCGGATTCTGCACTTCCTGTGGTGCCCGACTGCCCGCATCCCCCAACCCCGGCGGCGGAGCCTACCAGGGCCGCGGCTCTCAGCAGGGATACAGCAATCCCCAGGGTTACGGCCCTCGTCAGGGCGGCTATGCGCCCAACTATGGCCCTTCCTACGGATACATGATCCAGCCCCGCAGCATCGTGCTGGCCATCGTGCTGTCCATCCTCACCTGCGGCCTTTACGCCATCTACTGGATCATCAAGCTCACCGATGAGATCAATACCCTCTCCGGCAATCCCAATGCCACCAGCGGCGGCATGGTCATTCTGTTCAACATCATCACCTGCGGCATCTACGGCCTGTACTGGGCTTACAAGATGGGCCAGAACTGCAGCATGCTCAACGGGGATACCAGCGGCGGCGCCCTCAACCTGATCCTGGCCATCTTCGGCCTGCAGATCATCAACATGGCCCTGTTCCAGGATACCATCAACCGCCACGTCTGATGCCCCCGTCCTGACCCGGCGCTGTCCCTGCGGAAACGGCGCCGCCTCCCCGGGAGCCTCTGCGGAAGGCTTGCCACAGACAGTTTTTTCAGCGGTCCCTCGCCTTTGCGGCGCGGGGACCGCTTTTTTTGCCGCCGGCTCCCCGTCTTTCCGGACAAAGGGGAAGCTCCGCCCCGGCCTCCCTTTGCCGTGTTCCCCGTCCCGTACCCGCAATTTTTGCGCTGTTCCTGGAGGTATTGTAAAATTTCGTTCCGCTGTACGGACTTTTTGAGCCTTTGACGGCTTACCCTCTGTACATTTTTTGTATTTGTGTTATGATAGACCCGGACGGTCGCTGTCCGGGCGTTGTTTGCGGCGCTTTGGAGAGACTGCCCGCCTTTTTCTTTTCGCTGCGACTACGCCGGTGCGGCGTGCCCCTGCCCGCCGTACCGGAACGAACCAAAAGAGGATTATGAGTACACTGATTGAAGCTGTCAAGCGGCAGCCCCCCGGGCGCATCATCGCCATGGGCTTTGCCGCGGTCATCCTGCTGGGCTCGGCCCTGCTGATGCTGCCCTGCAGCGTCAAGGACGGCGTTACCCTGCGCTATATCGACGCACTGTACACCTCCACCAGCGCCGTCTGCGTCACCGGCCTCATTGCCGTGGATGCGGGCGACACCTTTACTCCCCTGGGCCAGACCATTCTTGCCCTGCTCATCCAGGTGGGCGGTCTGGGCGTCACATCGGTGGGCGCAGGCATTATCATCGCCATGGGCAAGCGCATCGACCTGAAGGGCCGCACCCTGATCCGCGAGGCCTCCAACGTCGATTCCAGCAGCGGCCTGGTCCGGCTGGTCAAGGCCATCCTTTTGACCACCCTGATCTTTGAGCTGGCCGGCGCGGCGCTCAGCTTTCTCGTCTTTGTGCAGGACTACCCGCCCGTCCGGGCGCTGGGCATCAGCCTGTTCCACTCCATCGCCGCCTTCAACAACTCCGGCTTTGACATCCTGGGCAACTTCCAGAACCTGATCCCCTACCGGGACGATTTGCTGCTCAACCTGGTCACCTGCGGGCTGATCTTTTTTGGCGGCATCGGTTTCCTGGTCATCCGGGAAGTATGGCAGAAACGCTTTTGCTGGCGCAAGCTGTCGATGCATTCCCGCGTGGTCATCTCGGTCAGCGTTGTGCTGATCGTGGTGGGCGCGCTGCTGATCAAGCTGACCGAGGATGTGACCTGGCTGGGCGCTTTCTTCCACAGCGTGTCGGCCCGTACCGCCGGTTTCTCGACCTATCCGCTGGGAGAGTTCAACGACACCGGCCTGCTGGTGCTGGCGGTGCTGATGTTCATCGGCGCTTCGCCGGGATCGACCGGCGGCGGCATCAAGACCAGCACCTTCTTTGCGCTGATCCAGGGCATCAAGTCCGCCGCCACCAACAAGAGCGAGAAGGCGTTCCGCTTTGCGGTGCCCAGGGATGCGTTCCGCAAAGCGTCGGTCATCACGCTGCTGGCGCTGTGCGTCGTCATTGTGGGCACCTACCTGATGCTGATCTTTGACCCGCAGGTCACCTCGATGCAGGCGCTGTTCGAGGTCGTCAGCGCCTTTGGCACCGTCGGTCTGTCCACCGGCATCACCGCCGGTTTGTCCGACGCCAGCAAGCTGCTTTCCATCCTGATCATGTATATCGGCCGCCTGGGTCCCCTGACCATCGCCTCGATGTGGTATTTCAGCCATGGCGAGCGCACCCGTTTCCCTGACGGCAACCTGGCCATCGGCTGATTTCCATAAGGAATTCGGAGTTGGGAATTTTGGCGGTCCGCGCACTGCGTGCGCTCAAAATGGCGTAAACTTCAGCAGCCGCCCCCTTTTTTAGGCGGCCGCAGGCCGCCGGGTTACCTGAATTTCTCATTTCTCATTCCTAATTTTCAAAAACGCTTCGCCCCATTCGCCTGTATTTTGGACTGGAGGTCCCCTGTTATGTTCCACAAACGCAAGAAAGAAAAACTCTCCTACGGTATCGTCGGCCTGGGCCGGTTCGGCTATGCGCTGGCGGTGGATCTGGCCCAGTCGGGGGCCGACATCATGGTCATTGACCGGGACGAGGAAAAGGTCCGCGAGCTGCGCGAGTATACCGAGAACGCCCTGGTGGTGAACACCCTGGACAAAAAAAGCCTGATGGAGACCGGCATCCAGAACTGCGACGTCGGCATCGTCTGCATCGGCGAGCATATGGAAAGCTCCATCCTGACCACGCTGAACCTGGTCAGCCTGGGCGTGCCCCAGGTGATCGCCAAGGCCACCAGCGCCGAGCATGGCGAGATCCTGGCCAAGCTGGGCGCCGAGGTCGTCTACCCCGAGCGGGACATGGCCCTGCGCCTGGCCAACCGTCTGGAGACCACCCGCGTGCTGGACTTCATCCAGCTGAGTGAGAGCATCAACATCTCCAAGCTCATCGTGCCGGACAAGTTCGTGGGCAAGACCATTCTGGAGCTGGACATCCGCGCCAAGTTCGGCCTCAACGTCATCGCGGTGGAGAGCGGCGGCAAAGTCACCGACAACATCCGCCCCGACTACTGCTTCCAGCCCAACGACGTGATGATCGTCTCCGGCAGCCGGGACGCCCTGCTGCGTCTGGATGAGTGGGACGAAAACAACTGATACGGGAATTTTCCCCGGTCTTTTACCACGTCGTCCCCCTCTCCCCTTTGCCCATTGAGCCGGTCGCTTTGCGCCTCGCTGCCCACAGGGTTTGGGACGGGGCGCCTGCCTCCCCCCTTCGATGGAGCGGGCCGGGAGAGTTTTCAACATTTTCTCTGAATTTGTGGAAAGTCCGGCCGCCTTTCCGTGCACTTTCTGATAAACGCCCCGGGCGGTCCCTGGTAGCTGTACCATGGGACTGCCCGGGGTTTTGTTTTGCCCTTTTAGGGGCCGGACCCGTCCCCCGGACAGACTGCCTTTGCCGGTATCTTTTTCAACAGTTTTGTTGAAAAAGATAGCAAATCATCGGCTTTCTCCCCGGAGAACCACCCAAACAAAACAAAAGCTCCCCCTGCATTCCTTTTCGGGACACAGGGGGAGCTCTTTATTTCAGCTTAGATCGGACGAATCCAACTATGCCGCTTTGCCAAAAATCGGGCTGATTATTTGTACAGCTCGACCAGACGGGTCAGATGCTCGTAACGGGCCTCTGCAGCCTCCTGGTTCTTGGCGAACAGCTCCTTGGCACGCTCCGGGAAGGCGCGGCTCAGGCGGCTGTAACGGGTCTCGTTGGCCAGGAAGTCCTGATACTTGTCCATGTTGCCGGCCTTGGAGGTGAGGGTGAAGGGGTTCTTGCCCTCGGCCTTGAGAGCCGGGTTGAAGGTGAACAGGTTCCAGTAACCGGCCTCGACAGCCTTCTTCATCTCGTTCTGGCAGTTGGTCATGCCGCCCTTGACACCGTGCAGCTCGCAGGGAGCGTAGCCGATGATGATGGAGGGGCCGGGATAAGCCTCGGCCTCGGCAATGGCCTTGACAGCCTGAGCCATGTTGGCGCCCAGAGCGATCTGAGCAACGTAGATGTAGCCGTAGGTCATGCAGATCTCGGCCAGGCTCTTCTTGCTGATCTCCTTGCCGGCTGCAGCGAACTGGCAGACCTCACCGATGTTGGAGGCCTTGGAAGCCTGTCCGCCGGTGTTGGAGTACATCTCGGTGTCGAAGACCATGACATTGACGTCGTGGCCGGAAGCCAGGACGTGATCCAGGCCGCCGTAGCCGATGTCGTATGCCCAGCCGTCGCCGCCGAAGATCCAGAAGCTCTTCTTGGCCAGGTACTGCTTGTCCTTCAGGATCTCCTTGGACTCGTCGCAGCCGCAGGCTTCCAGAGCAGCGATCAGGTCCTTGGTGGGCTGATCGTTGGCCTTGGTGTTGGCCTTGGTCTCCAGATACTTGTCGATGACAGCATCCAGCTCAGCGCTCTTGCCCTTCAGGGCCTCAACCTTCTTGATGAGGTTCTCGCGGACGGTCTCGTAACCGATCTGCATGCCGAGGCCGTGCTCAGCGTTGTCCTCAAACAGGGAGTTGATCCAGGCGGGGCCGCAGCCGGATTCCTTGTTGACGGTGTAGGGGCTGATGGAAGCGGTGCCGCCCCAGATGGAAGAGCAGCCGGTGGCGTTGGAGATGAACATCTTCTCGCCGAAGAGCTGGGTGATCAGGCGGGCATAAGAGGTCTCGGCGCAGCCTGCGCAGGAGCCGGAGAACTCAAGCAGCGGCTGGTTGAACTGAGAACCCTTGACGGTGGTCTCGGCCATCATGCCGGGCTTCTTGCGGATGTTCTCGACGCAGTAGTCGAAAGCAGCCTGCTGTGCGGACTGGCTCTCCTGCGGCTTCATCTCGATGGCCTTGGTGGGGCAGACGGTGACGCACTCGCCGCAGCCCATGCAGTCCAGCGGGCTGACAGCCATGGTGAACTTGTACTCGCCGGGCTTGGGCTTGAGGTCGGCAGACTTCAGGCTCTCGGGAGCGGCGGCCAGCTCATCGGCGGTCAGGCAGAAGGGACGGATGGTGGCATGAGAGCAGACAAAGGCACACTGGTTGCACTGAATGCACTTCTCAGCATCCCACTCGGGAACCATAACAGCGGTGCCGCGCTTCTCGTAAGCGGAGGCGCCCAGCTCCCACTGGCCGTTGGCGTTGTGGGCAAAGGCGGAAACCGGCAGGCTGTCGCCGTCCATACGGGCAACGGGCTCCATGATGTCGCGGACCATCTTGACAACTTCAGGACGGCCGGACAGCTCCTTGGCGGGAGCGTCGGGAGCGGGGTTGGACCAGGAAGCGGGGACCTCGACCTTGTGGACAGCGTCCACGCCGGCGTCGATGGCCTTGTAGTTCATCTCGACAACAGCGTCGCCCTTCTTGCCGTAGCTCTTCTTGGCGGCCTGCTTCATGTAATCGACAGCCTCGTCGATGGGCATGATGTCGGCCAGCTTGAAGAAGGCGGACTGCAGGATGGTGTTGGTGCGCTTGCCCATGCCGATTTCGATGGCCTTGTCGATGGCGTTGATGGTGTACAGCTGGATGTTGTTGTCCGCGATGTACTTCTTGTCAGCAGCGTTGAGGTGCTGGTCCAGCTCCTCGTCGGTCCACTGGCAGTTGATCATGAAGACGCCGCCGGGCTTGACATCCTGGACCATCTTCATGCCCATGTGGATGTAAGCGGGGTTGTGGCAGGCAACAAAGTCAGCCTGGTTGATGTAGTAGGGGCTGCGGATGGGCTTGTCGCCGAAACGCAGGTGGCTGATGGTGACGCCGCCGGTCTTCTTGGAGTCATACTGGAAGTATGCCTGGATGTACTTGTCGGTGTGGTCGCCGATGATCTTGGTGGAGTTCTTGTTGGCGCCGACAGTGCCGTCGCCGCCCAGACCCCAGAACTTGCACTCCTTGGTGCCGGGGGCAGCGGTGATGGGAGCGGGCTTGACCTCGGGCAGGCTCAGGTTGGTCACGTCATCGACGATGCCGATGGTGAAGCGGGCCTTGGGAGCGTCCTTCTCCAGCTCCTTGTAAACAGCGAAGACAGAGGACGGCGGGGTGTCCTTGCTGCCCAGGCCGTAGCGGCCGCCGGTCAGCACGACATCGTTCATGCCGGCCTCACGCAGGGTGGCGGCAACATCCAGGTACAGGGGCTCGCCCAGAGCGCCGGGCTCCTTGGTGCGGTCCAGGACAGCGATCTTCTTGACGGTCTTGGGCAGAACCTTGAGCAGGGCCTCGGACACCCAGGGACGGTACAGACGGACCAGCACCAGGCCGACCTTCTCGCCCTTGGCGGTCAGGTAGTCGATGACTTCCTCGGCAACGTCGCAGATGGAGCCCATGGCGATGATGACGCGGTCTGCATCCTCAGCGCCGTAGTAGTTGAACAGATCGTAGTTGGTGCCGATCTTGGCATTGATCTTGTCCATGTACTTCTTGACGACGGCGGGCAGCGCCTCGTAAGCCGTGTTGCAGGCCTCGCGGTGCTGGAAGAAGATGTCGCCGTTCTCATGGCTGCCGCGGGTCTTGGGATGCTCGGGGTTCAGTGCCTCGGCACGGAACTGAGCAACGGCGTCCATGTTGCACATTTCCTTCAGATCTTCGTAGTCCCACTTCTCGATCTTCTGGATCTCATGGGAGGTACGGAAGCCGTCAAAGAAGTTGACGAAGGGGACGCGGCCCTCGATGGCAGACAGGTGCGCAACGGGAGACAGGTCCATGACTTCCTGGGGATTGGATTCGCACAGCATGGCGAAGCCGGTCTGACGGGTGGCGTAAACGTCGCTGTGGTCGCCGAAGATGTTCAGCGCCTGGGTGGCGACGGTACGGGCAGACACGTCAAAGACGCAGGGCAGCTGCTCAGCTGCGATCTTGTACATGTTGGGGATCATGAGCAGCAGGCCCTGGGATGCGGTGAAGGTGGTGGTGATGGCGCCAGTGCCGAGCGAACCATGCACAGCGCCGGCTGCACCGGCCTCCGACTCCATCTCAACGACCTTGACCTGGTTCCCAAAGATGTTCTTCAGACCGGCAGCAGACCACTGGTCGACGGTGTCTGCCATGGGGCTGGAGGGCGTGATCGGGTAAATGGCCGCCACGTCGGTGAAGGCATACGCTACGTGCGCCGCAGCGGTATTGCCGTCCATAGACTGTTTTGCTCTGGGCATTTTTCTTCCTCCGTTTACAATATTCAGCACCTGCGCCGCAAGGGCATGCGGCCTTTTGCAACCGCCGAAATCCCGGCATGCAGGCAGACGCCTCCCTTTCCCGTTTTGCGGGGAAATGAGAAACGCCCGTTGTATGCCGGGGCTCCACGCCCCTGTTTTGCAGGAACAGTACCTTATTTGGTGCAGGCAAAATCTGCCCAAGAAAGGCGCTTTTGCTTGACTCCATTTTACCAAAAAACAAGGTTTTTCGTAAAGTCCATTTGAATAGAATGTTGCACATATTTTCGATTTACATATGTGCAACTTGCTGAACTTGGAAAATTTTACCTGTAATATGCGTCATTTTTGAAAGCAAATATCATAGCCCTTTTGTGGGTTTTGACGGCAGAACAAGCAGCTCTTTGGCCGGGAGGTTCGCTGCTGTGCGGAAAGTTGTGGAAACCCGCCGGTGCAGGGCGGAAAATCTGCAAGGAGAGAGAGAACCGGCAGGGGGCAAGGCCGTTGGGCCAACGAAGGGGCGAGGGGAGATACAGATGTTTTTACCTTATTGAAATAGAAGGGACCTGTCTTGTTGACATCGGGGAAAAGGCACTTTAGAATGAGGGATAAGAATGCCCATTTTTTTGATGCAAAGGAGTTTTGGGACGATGGCACACAGTGAGAAAACGCTGGACAGTCAGATGATTTTTAACGGCCGGGTCATCCGGGTGACGCTGGACAAGGTCCTGCTGGAGAACGGCAATACCTCCACCCGGGAGGTGGTGCACCATCACGGCGGAGCCTGCATCATGCCGGTGACCGACCAGAATGAGATCTACATGGTGCGCCAGTTCCGCTACGCCCTGGGGGAGGAAGTATGGGAGCTGCCCGCCGGCAAGCTGGAGGCGGGAGAGGACCCCTTTGCCGCCGCCAAGCGGGAGCTGGAGGAGGAATGCGGCCTGACCGCCGACGAATACACCTCCCTGGGGGTACTCTATCCCACGGTGGGCTACGACAGCGAGAAGATTTATATCTGGATCGCCCGGGGGCTGCACACCACCGGTCAGCACCTGGACGACGACGAATTTCTGGACGTGCACAAGGTCCCCTTAGAGAAGGCCCTGGCCATGGTGGAGGACAACACCATCCGGGATTCCAAGACCATCGCCGGCATCCTGCGCTATGCGCTGATGCGGAAAGGGCAGTGACCATGGCGGACAAACAGGTGCGTCTGGGGTTCTGCGACCTGGCCCCCGACTGGGACCCCGAGGACAACTATTTCACCCGGGTGCTGCGTCAGGGCGGCTACACCGTGACCGTCTGCCGCAGCCCGGAGGAACACCCTGACTTTGTCATCAGCTGCGGTTTCGGCCGGGCATACCTGGACTACGGCTGCTGCCGCATCCAGTTTTCCGGGGAGGACAGCTGGCCGGACCTGAACGTCTTTGACTATTCCATGGGTTTTCCGCTGCTGGAATACGGGGACCGGTATCTCCGGCTGCCCCTCTACGCCATGCGGGACAGCTGGGCCCCGGCTCTCATCAAGCACACCCTGCCCGACGAGGACTTTCTCGCCCGGAAAAAGTTCTGCAACTTTGTGGTGAGCAACGATTTCAGCGCCGAGCGCAACGCCTTTTTTGAGGCGCTGTCCGCCAAGCGCCGGGTGGACAGCGGCGGGTCCTACAAAAACAACATGGGCGGACCGGTGCCGGACAAGCTGGCCTTTCAGAAGCAGTACAAGTTTTCCATCGCCTACGAGAACAGCCGGGACCCCGGCTACTGCACCGAGAAGATTGTGGACGCCTTTGCCGCGGGCACAGTGCCCATCTACTGGGGGGACCCCTGCATCAAGGAGGAATTCAACCCCGAGAGCTTTGTCTGTGCCGACGACTACCCCGACAATGACGCCCTGATCGACGCCATCCAGGCTATTGACAAGGACGACGCTCTCTACCTGCGCTACTGCCGGGCGCCCATCCTGACCCCCGGCTGCCGTGCGGAACGCTACACCGACGGCAAGGCCTGCTTTGCCTTTCTCGACGCCATCTTTGCCAAGGGGCCCGAGGGCGCCATCTGCCGCAACCGCAGCTGCTGGGGCGGCATCTACGAAAACGACCTGCGCTACTACCGCGACCTGGCCGAGGAGGCCAAGCGTCCCAAAGGTCTGCTGGCCCGGCTGGGGCTGCGCCGGTGAGTGTTTCCGGTTCAGTTTGCGGCCTGCCCTGCGTCCAGAAGTTCGTCAAGACGGGCAAGGTCTATCCTGCCGTCGCCTTCCTCGCCCTCATAAAAATAGTCCTCGTACTCGATGCGGGTTTCGCTCAGTATTACGACTTTTTCCATGAGCTGCCCCCGGCTGTCGTACCATTTCAGCAGATAGCGCCAGCCGCTGTAGTCTGCGCTGGGTTCTTCCCGGCGGAAGGTCATGGCATTGATCTCCCCGGTGATCTGTTCCATCTCTTCCCCGTCGGCGATCACCACCATTTCTCCGTCTGTTCCCGAATACAGTTCTATCCTGCCGGCCTCCCCGATGTCCAGGTCCAGGTCCGTTCGGGCACAGCCCGCCGTCAACAGCGCCGCCGCCAGCAGCAGCCCCCACACCATGGGTTTTCTCACAAGAATCTCTCCCGTTCCAAACCGTTTCCGGTTTCTCAGTTTCTACTAATATAGACGCAAAAAATCCCCGGTTGTTGCCTGTATGGCGCCAAATTGACCGGGTATCCGCCGATGGGCCTTTTGCCGGAGGAGGGTTTCTGCCCGCGGGCGGGAAGTTTTCCACAGATTGGTGGAAAACTTCCCCGGTCTGTGTCCTTTTCCACCGGTGCACGCCCCGGCAGGCCCCTTCCACACACTGACTTTCTGGTGATTGCATGTCTGATTCCGAAGCTTATACCATTCATCCCGTCGCCCACATCCAGAGCGACTTTTCCGAGAAGTTCGGCATCCCCCGCCAGAGCGGCCTGGTGGAGGGGCTGGAAGCCCGGGTGGTGTTCACCCCCGACTGCCGGGTGGCCGAGGCCCTGCGGGGCATCGAACAGTACAGTCACCTCTGGCTGGTGTGGCAGTTTTCCCAGGCGGCGGGGCGGCCCTGGCATCCCACCGTCCGCCCGCCCCGGCTGGGCGGCAATGTGCGCATGGGGGTCTTTGCCACCCGCAGCCCCTGCCGTCCCAACGCCCTGGGGCTTTCCTGCGTGCGGCTGGTGAGGGTGGAGTGGGACGCCCCTGACGGTCCCGCCCTGCGGGTGGCGGGGGCCGACCTGCTGGACGGCACCCCCATTTATGATGTCAAGCCCTACCTGCCCTATGTGGACAGCCACCCCGATGCTTCGGGCGGCTTTTCCGACAAGACCGCCCACCGGACGCTGGGGGTGGACTTTCCCCCGGAACTTCTGAACAAGGTCCCGGAGGAGAAGCGGGCGGCCCTCACCGGGGTCCTGGCCCAGGACCCCCGGCCCGCCTACCAGCACGACCCGGCCCGGGTTTACGGCATGGCCTTTGCCGGGCTGACCGTCCGCTTTACGGTGGATGACGACCCGGACAAAATGCAGCTTACCGTAGTGGCGGTGGAGTAAGTTGGATTTACTCTCCGTCATGCAGTTTTGTTTCGCCGCCGTCCGGTTGTACACGTCGCCGGGTGTTCGGCGGATTTTCCCGGTTTTTTCCGGCTTTTTTCGAAAAAGGCCGGAAAGTTTTCCACAAAGGAAGGCCCGGCTGTGGAAAATTTCTTTTGTTTTCCCCGGTGAGGGGGGCTTGTCCGGCCTGTCCAAAAGGCAGGCGCCGCCCGCCCCGCCGGTTCCGTCTTTACTGTTCATTCTGATCTTTTTTTGACTGGAGGTTTTACCCATGACCCATCATATCGTAATGTGGAAGTTCAAGCCCGAAGTTGCCGATGCCGACAAGCCCCGACTGCTGGCCGACATGGCAAAACACCTGGAAGGCCTGGTGGGCCAGGTGCCCGGGCTGGTGGAGCTGCATTTTGTCTCTGCGCCTCTGGCATCCAGCACCCATGACATGGCTCTCGTCTCGGTTTTGGAGAAGCCGGAGGACGTGGCAGTCTACAGCCATCACCCCGCCCATGTGAAGGTGGCCGACACCTACGTCCGCCCCTATACCTGCGACCGGGCCTGCCTGGACTATTGATACGGCACATTACTCATTTTTGAGCAGCAGTGCCCGGGAGGGGTTCCTCACAAAAAGAGAAACCCTCCCGGGCCTTTTTTCTTTTTTGTCCTGACCCAACCGGTTTCCGGACACAACAAAAAGAGCCGGGAAGTTTTCCACAAACTGGTGGAAAACTTCCCGGCTCTCGCTGTTTCTGTTTCAATTTTCGCCGTTGGCCCGGCGCAGGATGGCTTCCAGCTCCTCCGGGGGCAGGTCGTAGTGGACGGGGGCAGGGGCGCCGGTGCCCTCCTGCAGGGGCAGCACCCAGTAATCCAGCCCCAGCCACCGGCCGAACTTGTACCCGGTGCGGGGCTCCCGGCCGTAGCGGGTAAAGCCCAGGGCCTTGTGAAAAGCCGCCGAGGGCGGGTTGGGGTCGGCCACCAGGGCGATGGCGTTCCAGTAGCCTTTGGCCTTGAGAATTTCCAGCACGGCGGTGTAGAGCCGTCTGCCCACCCCCAGGCTCAGGCGGTGGGGGTCACAGTAGACGGTGGTCTCGGCGTCCCAGGAGAAGGCCTCCCGAGTGTGCCAGGGATGGGCGCAGGCATAGCCGGCCAGATTTCCCGCCCCGTCCACCGCCACCACAAAGGCGGCCTTTTCCAGGGCAAGGCAGAGGTCCGCCCGGGTCTCGTCCACCGTGGGGTGGCCGTACTGGTAGGTGGCCGTGCTGTGGTCCACATACCAGCAGTACAATCCATTGATGGTCTCCGCATCCTCCGGGGCGGCCAGCCGGATGGTGATGGTGTTCTCTTTGGCCCAAGTGGCGGCCAGAGCTTCCTTCTCGGCTTTGGACAGCTTTTTCAGGGCGGTTTCCCGGTGCATGGCGTCGGATTTTCCGGTGCAGCGCAGGGCATAGGCCAGGGTGCCGCCGCCGTGGGCCCGGGTATAGCGGGCGCCGTGGCTGCCGCCGTTGTGGGCATGCAGCCGCCGGGCCAGGTCGTTGGTCCAGCCGGAGTAGAGACTGCCGTCGGCGCAGCGCAGCATATAGACCCAGGCAGGGGGGTCCACCGGCAGGCAGTCGGCGGCGGTGCTGGGGGCGGGGCCGGTGCGGGGGGACATCATTCGCCCTCCACCGGGCGGCCCTCGGCGCGCAGGGCCCAGCGGCAGGCCTCCACCGCCTGGTCCTTGTCGTCCGCCGTCACCAGGAAGCGGCTGGGATGGCAGAACCGCAGCCCCAGTCCCGAGATCTCCCGCAGGGTGGCCTCCGGCTTGCCCGCCCATGCGGCGGGGAAGGGCACCTTGCTGCGGCGGGTACGGTAGTCGGTGACGCACTGGGCGCTGTAGCCGCCCCGCTGGCTGGGATAGACCACAAACAGGGCGTCGGTCTTGTACAGGCCGTTTTTCCAGGGCATATAGCCGGGCAGCACCACAATGCCGTCTTTGGCGTTTTTGTAGGCCCGCTGGACGGCGGCGTCGGCACGGTTGACGGCGTTGGCCGCGGCGATCTCATTTTCCAGCACGGCCTTGGCAAAGGGCACCGCCTTCCAGAAGCAGGCGTCGGGGTCGTCCCCCGAATCCCACACCGGGTTGAAGCTGCCGATGGCGTCGGCCAGGGAGTTCTGCTCCCCGGTGTTGTCGTTCAGGTCGAGGGGCTGGACAAAGTTCTCGTCCAGCAGCCGGGCCTGATGCTCGCCCACCAGGCCGGGGCCCAGCACCCGCCACAGCAGGCCGAAGGCGGCGTAGGGCACCCCGTTGGCCCGGGTCTCCCGGGGCTCGGAATGATGGTCGAACATGCCGCCGCCCACATCGTAGACAATGCCGTCAAAGTTGTCGGGGACGGTAAAGCCCCGGGTGATCTTGATATCCGGGCGCAGGATCTGTAAAAGCGCCGTGGAAAACACATCGTCGGCATGGAACTTGCCGCCGTGGGTAAAACCTCTGGCAGGTATTTTCATAGTCCTTGACTCTCCTTGTCTTGTCCGGGCCGCCGTCTTTTGTGTGTTTGTGCCGGGCGGGATTTTCCCCGCCGGTGGCGGCTGTTTTGTTATTATACCATGATTGCACCGCAGTTGCACACCCCGCCGGGGACTTTGCCCGGCCGCGGGGGAGGGCGCCTTTTCGCCCCCGAGGGAGGGGAACAGGGCAGGAGATTTTCCTGTTATGGGGTCGGAATCCACCCTTTGACAGGTGTTTAAAAAAAGGCTTTTCCTGTATATAATATATTACATATATTATTTGTATTGTACAGAGTTTTGTGCTATACTATACCCGTATTGTTATGTGCAAAATTCCGATATGAAGTGGGGAATACAATGGACTCTTTCAACGACGTTCTGGACGCGGCCAAAGAATACTGCCGCCTCCACACGGCGGACGCCGCCTACGAGTATTACATCAGCGGACTCAAGGCCGTCAGCTTTGAAAACTCCAACTGCGTCACCCTCTCGGTGCGCAATGACTTTATCCGTCAGATCGTCTCCGACCGGTACACCGCCCTTTTGAAGGAAGCCTTCAAGTCGGTGCTGGGGTTTGACATCGAGGTGCAGTTCGTGGTGCCGCAGCCGGAGCCGGAAAAGGCCCCGGCCCCCTCGGCGGAGGACTCGCTGCCTTCCGGCCGGTATGACTTTACCTTCGAGAACTTCATCAAGGGTCCCTCCAACCAGTTTGCCTACGCCGCGGCCCAGGCCGTGGCCGCCAATCCTTCCGGCGCCTACAACCCGCTGTTCATCTACGGGCCGTCGGGTCTGGGCAAGACCCACCTGCTCAACGCTATTGAGATCGAGATCAAGAAAAACCATCCCGATTTCAACATCGTCTACGTGGACTGTGAAAAGTTCACCAACGAGATCATCACGGCGGTGCGCACCAACACCACCGAGCAGTTCCGCCAGAAGTACCGGGAAGCCGACGTGCTGCTCATCGACGATATCCAGTTCATCGCCGGCAAGGAGGCTACCCAGGAGGAATTTTTCCACACCTTCAACACGCTGCACAACGCCGGCAAGCAGATCGTCCTGGCCTGCGACCGCCCCGCCAAGGAGATCAAGAGTCTGGAAGAGCGTCTGCGCACCCGGTTTGAGTGGGGCCTGACCGCCGACATCCAGCCGCCGGACTTCGAGACCCGGGTGGCCATCGTCAAGCGCAAGGCGGAGCTGCTGAACCTGGACCTGCCCGACGATGTGGCGGAATACATCGCCAACCACCTCAAGCAGAACATCCGCCAGCTGGAGGGCGCGGTGAAAAAGCTCAACGCCTACTACATGCTGGAGGGCATCGCTCCCTGCATCGGCGTGACCATGACCGCCATCAAGGATACCCTCAACGACACCCAGCCCATCCCGGTGACCATTGAGAAGATCATCAACGAGGTGGCCCGCACCTACAACGTGCTGCCTGCCGACATCCGGGGCAAAAAACGCAACGCCAATGTGAGCACCGCCCGCCAGATGGCCATGTACATCATCCGGGAGATCACCGGCATGAGCATGGAGGCCATCGGTTCCGAATTCCAGCGGGATCATTCCACCGTGGTCTACAGCCTGAAAACCATGGAGGAGAATATTCAACGGGATCGCCACATCAAGGAGACGGTGGACGACATCATCAAGAATGTCCGCACCTGACGGACAAACCGCCGGAAAAGTGCCTTTTATCGAAGGAAAATGGGGCTTTTCGGGGCTGGAATTCCGGGCCGGAAAAGGGCTGTTGAAAAGTATCAACAGTTTCAACCGATTTTTCAACAATTAACATTCGTTTTCCACAATCCGAGTTGAAAGCCTGAATTTTTAACCCTTTCAACATTTTCCCCACAAATTGTCAAAAACGGATTCGTGCCCGTTTTTCCGCATGGCGAAAGGCTTTGTCCGACTTTTCCACAGATTCCACGGTCCCTACTACTACTACTATCCACGTCTCTGTTTTCTGCATCTGTTTTGAAAGTTTCTTGCAAAATGAAAAACAGCTTCTCAACAGAAGGCCCAAAGCCGATAAGACGAGAGTATCCAATTTGAAACCGGTCGGCTGCCCCGAAAAACGGGCATCCCCCTAACATCCCACAGGAGCAGACAGCTTATGAAATTTGAATGCGAAAAAACTCTTCTCACCTCTGCCATTGAGGGCGTCTCCCGGGCCATCACCAACCGGGCGGCCATCCCCGTTTTGGAGGGCATTCTCCTCAAGGCGGAGGGTTTTTCTCTGACCCTCACCGGCTACGACATGGAAATGGGAATCACTACTACCATTGAGTGCAACGTTCTGGTCCCCGGCGAGATGGTGCTGGACGCCAAGCTCTTCGGCAGCATGGTCAGCCGCATGCCCGCGGGCAGTGTCCACGTGGAGCTGGACGACAACGGCACCGCCACCATCCGGGGCGGCGTGGCCGAATTCGAGATCCCCGCCATGATGGCCGGGGAGTATCCAACGCTGCCCAACCCCGGCGCCGAGAATACCATGACGGTAAAATGCTCGATGCTGCGTGAAATGATTGAAAAGACCATCTATGCGGTCTCCCAGGACGACAAAAAGCCCGCCCACACCGGCGAGCTCTTCGTCATTGAGCCGGGCAGCCTGACCATTGTGGCCCTGGACGGCTACCGGCTGGCCATCATCCAGCGGGACGTGGAGTGCACCCGGGATATCCGCATCATCATCCCCGCAAAGACCCTGCAGGAACTTCTGAAGATTATGGGCAGCGGGGACGACGACATCAAGATCGACGCAAACCGTCGGTATGTGGTCTTTACCACCAACGGCTACACCATCATGAGCCGCCTGATCGAGGGCGAGTTCCTCAATTACAAGAGCGTCATCCCCGACGGCTGCCGCACCCGGGTGACGGTGGAGTGCAAGCGCTTCATCGATACCATCGAGCGCGCCTCCCTCATCATCACCGAGCGGCTGAAAAACCCCCTGCGCATCACCTTTGCCCCCGATAAAATCACGGTGCGCTGTCAAACTGCCCTGGGCAAGGTGGTGGACGAGTTCGCCCCCGAAAAGATGGAGGGCGACGGCGTGGAGATCGGCTTCAACAACCGCTATATGCTGGAAGCGCTGCGCAATTCCCGCTCCGAGCAGGTGGTGCTGGAGATCAACGGCCCCTTAAGCCCCGTCAAGATGCTGCCGGTGGAGAGCAAGGACTTTATCTATCTGGTGCTGCCCGTGCGCTTCAAGAACGAGTAAGGGAGAACTGGATAAAATGGAAAATACTGACAAGGAAAATCTTACCAATGCTTCCACCGAAACGGTGCGCATCCATACCGACTTCATCAAGCTGGAAGCGCTGCTCAAGTTCTGCGGCTGGTGCGAGACCGGCGGCGAGGCCAAGGAGCGCATCCAGGGCGGGGACGTGGCCCTGAACGGGGAAGTCTGCACCATGCGGGGCAAAAAATGCGTCCCCGGCGACGTGGTGACGCTGGACGGCCGCAGCCTGCGGGTGGCGGAGGGTCGCTGATGCGCCTGAACAGCCTGAAGGTGACGGATTTCCGCAACCTGGAATCGGCGGAACTGACGCCGTCCCCCGTTTTGACGGTGATCTGCGGGCCCAACGGCCAGGGCAAGACCAATCTTTTGGAGAGTATCTGGCTGCTTACCGGGGGCAAGAGCTTCCGGGGCTCCAAGGACGCCGAGCTCATCCGCCGCGAGGCACCTTTTGCGGTGCTGGAGGCGGACTTTACGGCGGGGGACCGGGACCAGAGCCTGCGCCTCACCGTGGGCGGCAGGGACACCAAGCGCCCGGGGCGCACCGCCCGCCTCAACGGGGTGGACCGGGGCCGGGCGGCCAGCGTGGCGGGGACCTTTACCGCCGTGGTTTTTGACCCCAATCATTTAAGCCTGGTCAAGGGCGGGCCGGAGGGCCGGCGGCGGTTTCTCGACGCGGCGCTGTGCCAGCTGTACCCCGGGTATCTCACGGCCCTGCGCCGCTATGCCCGCACGGTGGCCCAGAAAAACGCCCTGCTCAAGGCCTACGACATTACCCCCGGGGCCGGCATGATGCTGGACACCTTCAACGAGGCATTGTCCGTCTGCGGCGCCGACCTCATGGCGCGGCGGGCGGCCTATCTGGAGCGGCTGGCCCCCGCGGCGGCTCAGAACTACCGGGACATTTCCAGCGGGGCGGAGACCCTCGCCGTGCGCTACCAGCCCACCTGTGAGCCCGGCCCCGCCGCCCTGGCCCGCAAGCTGGAGGAGGTCCGCAGCGCCGAGCTGCGGGCGGGCTTCTGCCTGGCAGGGCCCCACCGGGAGGATATGGAGATCGACATCGACGGCCAGCCCGGCCGCATCTACGGCAGCCAGGGCCAGCAGCGCAGCGCGGTTTTGAGCCTGAAACTGGCGGAGGCCAGCGTGGCGGGGGAGATTCTGGGGGAGCATCCGGTGATGCTCCTCGACGATGTGCTCAGCGAGTTGGACGACAGCCGCCAGGCCTATCTGCTCACCCGCATTGAGGACAAGCAGACCTTTGTCACCACCTGCGACTCCGCCGCCTTTGCCCGGACCAACGGCAAGCTGGTCTTTGTGCGGGGCGGCAAAGTCTCCGAGACGCCCTTTGAGGGGGCGGCGGTCCCTGCCGCCATGCCTGCAGAGGGGCCGGACAGACACAGGGAGGGAGCGTAAGCATGTATCTCCACGCAGGCCGGGACTTTATCCTGAACACCCGGGATATCATCGGCATTTTTGATCTGGACACCACCTCGCCGGGGCGGATCACCCATGAATTTCTGGCCCGGGCGGAGAAGGAAGGGGCCGTCGTCGACCTGTCCGACGACCTGCCCAAAAGCTTTATCGTCACCGATTTCCCCATCGACACCGTCTATGTGTCCCAGCTGTCCACCGCGGCGCTGAAGGGTAGGGCGGAGCATTTCTCGGTGAAGTGAGGACAGGAAAACCACAGACAATCAGGCCCGCAGAAAGGGCCTTTTCCAACCAGAATAGAGGGAAGAGCGGAAACCATGAGATTTCCGCACGGAAACAGGGAAAACAGGTTTTTTGAAGGGAAGGATGGCAGCCAAATGGCAAATGAGATCATTACCGAAACCAACCGCGAGACCGTGACCGATCACGAGTACAGCGGCGCCCAGATCCAGGTCCTGGAGGGTCTGGAGGCGGTGCGCAAGCGCCCGGGCATGTATATCGGTTCCACCGGCCCCCGGGGCCTGCATCATCTGGTCTATGAGATCGTGGATAACTCCATCGACGAGGCTCTGGCCGGATACTGCACCCACATCGAGGTCACCATCAAGAAGGGCGACATCATTGAAGTCAGCGACAATGGCCGCGGCATCCCGGTGGACATCCAGCCCAAAATGGGCATTCCCGCCGTCACCGTCGTCTACACCGTGCTCCACGCCGGCGGCAAGTTCGGCGGCGAGGATTCCGGCTACAAGGTGGCCGGCGGCCTGCACGGCGTGGGCGCTTCCGTCGTCAACGCCCTGTCCGAGTGGCTCATCGTCCGGGTGCGCCGGGACGGCTTTGAGTATGAACAGAAGTTTACCCGGGGAAAGGCCGACGGCGATCTGAAAAAGATCGGCACCGCCACCTCCACCGGCACCACCGTCACCTTCAAGCCCGACCCCCTCATGTTCACCGAGACCACGGTCTACGACTACGAGACGCTGCTCAAGCGTCTGCGGGAGGAATCCTTCCTCAATGCCGGCGTGCGCATCACCCTCACCGATGAGCGCACCACCGAGGAAAACCCCGAACCCCGCCGCGAGAGCATGTGCTACGAGGGCGGCATCCGCAGCTTTGTGCAGTACCTGCACGAAAAGCGGGACCTGACGGTATTGCATCCCCAGGTCATCTATATCAAGGGGGAGGCCAACGGCGCCATTGCCGAGGTGGCCATGCAGTACAACGACAGCTTCAACGAGCTGATCCTGAGCTTTGCCAACAACGTCCACACCCCTGACGGCGGCACCCACGAGGAAGGCTTCAAGACGGCTCTGACCCGTGTGTTCAACGAGTTCGGCCGGGCCAAGGGCTACCTGAAGGACAAGGACGAGAACCTCTCGGGCACCGATGTCCGCGAGGGCCTCACCGCCGTCATCAGCGTCAAGCTGCAGGAGGCACAGTTCGAAGGCCAGACCAAGGCCAAGCTGGGCAACACCTATATCAAGACGCTGGTCAGCCAGATGGTCTACGCCAAGCTCACCGAATACTTTGAGGAAAACCCCGCCGTTGCCAAGACGGTGTTTGAGAAGGCCACCCAGGCCGCCCGCGCCCGGGCTGCCGCCAAGAAGGCCCGGGATCTCGTCCGCCGCAAGAGCGCCCTCGAGACCAGCCGCATGCCCGGCAAGCTGGCCGACTGCCGGGAAAAGGACCCCAGCAAGACCGAAATCTATATCGTCGAGGGCGATTCTGCAGGCGGTTCCGCCAAGCAGGGCCGTGACTCCAACATCCAGGCCATTCTGCCTCTGTGGGGCAAGATGCTCAACGTGGAGAAGGCCCGGGTGGACCGGGTCTACGGCAACGACAAGCTCACCCCCGTCATCACCGCCCTGGGCACCGGCATCGGGGACGAGTTCGACATCACCAAACTGCGCTATCACAAGATCTTCATCATGGCCGATGCCGACGTGGACGGCAGCCATATCTGCACCCTGATGCTGACCTTCTTCTTCCGCTATATGCGGCCGCTCATCGAGCACGGCTACGTTTACGTGGCCCAGCCGCCGCTGTTCAAGCTGCAGAAAGGCCAGACCGTCAAGTATGCCTACAACGACGACGAAATGAAGGCTCTCTCCGCCGAGATGCCCGGCGCCAAGATCAACCGCTACAAAGGCCTTGGTGAGATGAACCCCGAACAGCTGTGGGAGACCACCATGAACCCCGATAACCGCGTCATCGTCCAGATCACCATCGAGGACGCCGAGCGCGCCGACGAGGCTTTCACCGTCCTCATGGGCGACCAGGTGGAGCCCCGCAAACGCTTTATCGAACAGAACGCCATCTACGCCAATCTGGACGTGTGATTTTGGCGGCTGTCTGTTGGTTCTGCGTTCGTTTTTGTGATTAACCCGATTAAGGTGGTAAACAAATGGAAGAAAATATCGTGATGGTGCCGGGGTCCGGCACAAAGGTCATCGTCCGCGATGTCAAGGAAGAGATCGAGTCGGCCTTTCTGGATTACTCCATGTCGGTCATCGTCTCCCGCGCTCTGCCCGATGTCCGCGACGGCCTGAAACCGGTCCACCGGCGCATCCTCTACACCATGCATATCCGGGGCAACGACCCCCAGCATCCCTACCGAAAGTCCGCCGATACCGTCGGTGCCGTGTTGGGCTCGTTCCATCCCCACGGCGACGCCAGCGTCTACGACGCCATGGTCCGTCTGGCCCAGGATTTCAGCCTGCGGTATCCGCTGGTGGACGGCCAGGGCAACTTCGGTTCGGTGGACGGCGACCCCCCGGCTGCCTACCGTTATACCGAGGCCCGCATGAGCAAGATGGCCTGCGAGATGCTTACCGACATCGACAAGGAGACCATCGACTGGGCCCTGAACTTTGACGAGACCAAAAAGGAACCCAGCGTCCTGCCCAGCCGTTTCCCCAACCTGCTGGTCAACGGCAGCCAGGGCATCGCCGTGGGCATGGCCACCAACATCCCGCCCCACAACCTGCGGGAAGTGGTCAACGGCATCGTTGCCCTCATTGATGACCCCGACATCGACCTGCCCGGTCTGATGGAGTATGTCAAGGGCCCCGATTTCCCCACCGGCGGCATCATCATGGGCCGCTCCGGCATCCGTGCCGCCTACGCCACCGGCCGCGGCAAGATCACCCTGCGGGGCCGCGCCGAGATCGTGGAGAAGAAAAACGGCCGCTTTGAGATCATCGTCACCGAGATCCCCTATATGGTCAACAAGGCCCGCCTCATCGAGTCCATTGCCGACTACGTCAAGGACAAGAAGATCGAGGGCATCAGCGACCTGAACGACGAGTCCAGCCGCAAGGGCATGCGCATCGTCATTGAGGTCAAGAAGGACGCCAACCCTCAGGTGGTGCTCAACCAGCTCTACCGCTATACCCAGCTGCAGGACACGGTGGGCGTCATCATGCTGGCTCTGGACCACAACGTCCCCAAGATCATGCCCCTCAAGAGCATGATGCAGAAGTATGTGGACTTCCAGGACGAGGTCATCCGCCGCCGTACCCAGTACGACCTGAAAAAGGCGGAGGAACGCTCCCATATTCTGGAAGGCCTCAAGCGGGCCGTGGACATCGTGGACGAGGTCATCTATGCCATCCGCCACTGCGGCGGCGGCCAGGCCGAGGCCAAGGTGGCCATTATGGAGCAGTTCGGCTTTGACGATGTCCAGGCCGACGCCATCTGCAAGTTCCCCCTGGGCCGTTTGGCCGGTCTGGAAATCAAGAAGATCGAGGCCGAGTTGGACGAGCTGCACGCCAGCATACGGAATTACAAGGAAATCCTGGCCGACGACGCCCGGGTCAAGGCCATCCTGAAGGACGAGCTCATCGCCCTGCGGGACAAGTACGGCGACGAGCGCCGCACCTCCATTGAGGCGGTCTCCGGCGAGGTGGACATCGAGGACCTGATCCCCGAGGAGCAGTGCGTCTATACCCTCACCCACGCGGGCTATATCAAGCGCACCGCCGCCGATACCTACACCGCCCAGAACCGGGGCGGCCGCGGCATTGCGGGCCTGAGCCACAAGGACGAGGACTTCACCGAGGAACTGTTCGTCGGCTCCACCCACGACTATATGCTCTTCATGACCGACAAGGGCCGTGTCTACCGCCTCAAGGGCTATCAGGTGCCGGAAGGCGCCCGCACCTCCAAGGGCACCAACATTGTGAACCTCCTCCAGCTGCAGAACGACGAGAAGGTCACCACCATGATGCGCCAGCCTGCGGGCATCGACGAGGAAAACAGCTATATCACCATGGTGACGCGGCAGGGCCTGATCAAGCGGACGCCGCTGTCTCAGTTCCGCAACATCCGCAAGGCGGGCCTCATTGCCCTGAGCCTGAACGAGGGTGACGCCCTGACCTGGTGCCACCTCACCGGCGGCAGCGATGAGCTCATCGTGGCCACCCACGACGGCATGGCCATTCACTTTGCCGAGTCCAACGCCCGCTCCATGGGCCGTCAGAGCCGGGGCGTGCGGGCCATCCGCCTGAGCGAGGGGGATTACGTGGTGGGCGTCTGCGTCTGCCGTCCGGGAGCCACCATGCTCACCGTCACCGAGAACGGCAAGGGACGCCGCAGCCGCATTGACGACTACCGCATCACCCGCCGCGGCGGCAAGGGCATCCGCAACTACGCTCACGGCGGCGTGGCGTCGGTGAAGATCGTGGATGAGACCGACGACCTGATCCTCATCAGCCAGGAGGGCATCATCATCCGCATGCACGCCGACGACATCAACGTCCAGAGCCGCTACGGCAGCGGCGTCCGGGTCATGCGCCTGGATGAGGCCGACCGCCTGGTCATGGTGGCCCGGGTAGACCGGGACAACGGCGCCGAGACCGCCAAGCCGGAGGAGGACGCCGACAGCGAGGAACTCTCCGCCGAGGAGATCGCCCGCATGGAGGCGGAGGACGCCAAGGCCGATGAGGGTGCCGGAGATCCCGAACCCGACGACGCCGAGTAAGAAGGTTCCTGCCGGGACAGGGCCGGGGGAGAATGCCCCCGGCCTGCCTGTGCTGTAAAAAAAAGACTTCCGCCCTTTCCGAGAGGAGGGGGCGGGGGTCTTTTTCTTTTGCCGGGTCAGGACTGGGGATGGGGGCAGAAAAAACAGCTTTTTGAGAGAATCTATATAAAAAATATATCAACATTGTGAAAAAAATATAGTAAAACAAACCAAGAAAGCATTGCAATTTTCACAATTGTGTACTATACTGAAATTACCACATAAGAGAAAAGCCGTCCGTTGAGGGTCCGGAAAGGCTCCGGACAGTGGGACGGAAACAAAGGAGGTAATCAAGGTATGAAGAAACTGATCTCGCTGCTGCTGACGTTGGGGCTGATTGCAGCCTTGGCCGTCCCTGTCATGGCCGAGAACCCCGTCCAGGCCGCGGCGAATGCCCGTGAGGCAGCCTACGCCGCCGCTGTGGCAGACTACCAGGCAGAGATCGCTGCCAAGGAGGATGCGTACATCAAGGCCGTAGGCGCGTATACGGCACAGGCAAAGGCAAAAGCCGATGCAGACGCTGCCGCCATCGTAGCCGCAGGCAAAGCCGCTCACAATGCTCAGCTGGCAAAGAATGACGCCATTGTGGCTGCCGGCCAGGCTGCCCACAACGCCCAGCTGGCCAAAAACGATGCCTATATGGGCGCCATCAAGGTATTCCAGACGCAGATCGCTGCCAAGGAGCAGGCATACCTTGACGCCGTAAAGGCATATTCCGCCCAGGCAAAGGCGAAGGCTGATGCAGATGCCGCCGCCATCATCGCCGCAGGCAAGGCCGCCCACAATGCACAGCTGGCCCAGAACGCCGCCATCGAGGCCCAGGGCAAGGCTCTGCAGGCTGCCGCCGACGCCCGCAACGACGCCTATCTGAATTCCATCCGGGCCTACCAGGCACAGATCGCCGCCCGTGAAGCCGCCTATCTGGCAGCCCTGGGACTGTAAGACCCACAAGTAAATTTGAGTTTCCCGATGTAAGCCTCGGGGCCGCCCGCTCAAGGGCGCGGCGGCCCTTTCTTTTTTGATTTTTCCAGAAAAAACCGCAAAAAACCGGCAAAAGGGGTTGACACAGGGGACAAGTTTGCATATAATAATAAAGCACCTTTGATGGTGCAGACAATTTTATGGCGGTATAGCTCAGTTGGCTAGAGCATTCGGTTCATACCCGAAGTGTCACCGGTTCAAATCCAGTTACCGCTACCATCATACAAGATTTCGCTAAAATACTTGGGGGCCGGTTGCAATCGTGGCCGGGGAGTAGCTTGCTGTTTTAGCGAAATCTTGTATTGTAATGGCCCGTTGGTCAAGCGGTTAAGACACGGCCCTTTCACGGCTGTAACATGGGTTCGATTCCCGTACGGGTCACCAAACAAAACAAATCCGAACCTTACGCCAGTTGGCGACGGGTTCGGATTTGTTTGTTATATTCAGAATTAACTTTATGGGACGATACGAGTAGAGGAAACATTGAATGTCGGATGCAAAGAAAGAGCTGAAAAGGTTATATAACTCTATAAAAGACTCCAACGCACATTGCGAGTATTTCTCCGATAGTATTGACTTTGCAAAGATTATCGAGCAATTTCCAGAAACAGAGAAGCATAATTGCCCTGATGGCGTAGTCGCAATCGGTAATGTTGCTTACATGTTGGAACACTTTGAAGTATCCCCATATAGAGAGGGAAACCAAGATTTATTAAAGCGAGCGCTGAATACTCCAGTTGATAAGATGTTATCGAAAAATCCAAATGGGGAAAAGGTGCCCCTTAATCCATCTGTCGATAATTTGTGTTGTGCTTTGAGCAGTAGTACAAAAAAGCACATGGAGCATTACAATGATTATTTAAGGGGAGCAGAAGAAATCATCCAAAAAGAAAAGGCTTTTGTCAAGGAATACAAGTTTATTTTTGTTATCGAAGAAGAAGAAAATACGGTTATTGAGGGTGAAAATTTCACAGTATTAGATATCCTTGAATGCACCGAAATGCTACTCGCCTACGAACAAATAGATGGAGTAATAGCATATCACCATGGGCGAGCGGAGAATCGCTTGATTGCATTAGATAGAAAAAATCTTGTAGAGAGAAGTAAAACAGCAAAGAGAAAGCATCAATGTAAACTGCTCATGTACCATTTGGCTTGTAACATAATACCTGATTTGGCACAGGAAGGTAACAGACCACTAGATGATTTTTTGAAGATATTTGATGACTTTGGTGTTTCTGATAGCATTCAAGTTGAAAAGAAAGACTAGAAACCAAATCATTCATTAAGAAGGGGGAGGCATATTACAAGTGCCTCCCCTTCTCATTCAATCACTTTCTTCGCAACTTAAAGAAAGCAGCTTTTCCTCAAGGACATGACGATCCCACAAGGTAACATTGTTTGCCTTGGCCAGCGCAACAGCAGCACTTGTAAAGACGCTGTTAGTAACGACCATGCAGCGGTTGAGATTGTAGTATTGTTTTCCAGCTACAACTTCTTGAACTGCGGAATTGCCAACTTTTCCGGTATAGCACTTCGCTTGTATTCCGATGCGGATGCCATTTCTAACTGCAATGATATCTATTCCTTGGTCACCGGTAGTGGGGGTCATTGTTACCTGATAGCCCATGTTTTTGAAGATTTTAGCAATGGCCTGCTCAAATTCTTGCCCACTCATCAAATCATAATCCTCAACAGCCATTGTAGAACGGCTACTATCAGAAGCGAGTTCTTTTTCTAATTGCAGAACTTCAAGATTATCAAAGAAATCTTTCGCCACAGGAGCAATATCCTCTTTTACTTTTTTATAGGCGTATTGAAAACCTAAATGCTCAGGAATGCGCTCGCTCTTTGGAGGGAGAGGTATTTTTTGCTCCAGCATTAGATAGTAGACAAAGCACCCAAAGCAAACGGGGTCTTTATAAAGTTCTTTTACACAAGTAATGTAGTTTTTTATCTCCATGGTACAGGCCGGTCGAAAACATCCATAGGTGCATAATCAAATATGTTTCTAAAGGAGAAAAAACTCTTGTTTATTGTCCCTACCGTTCGCAAGTAGATTCCATTTATGGTGCGTTGCCAACCGAATATAAGATCAAGATCCGGAGGTATCATTCAAAGATCCATGACGCTGAACGCAAAATAACAGAACGGGACTACTCCTGCACGTTTCTTATCCATATTTATCCTCCTGCGGCATTATTATAGCAGCGCGATTATTCATCAAAAGCTCGTTTTCCAGATATTGTACGATTCGATCCATCACAGCGGTCATGGCCCGCTCTTTTCCCTGCTCAGACAATCCCACGCAGGACTGCAGCATGGTGACCTTCAGCTCGGTCCCCATCTCTTGCTCCTCGGCAGAGATAGAAAAGGTGCTGAGATTGCCGTATACCTCCGCTTTGGCCATGACCGTGTCCTCTTTCTTTTGATAAGGCACTCTTTCGCCGTCCAGCACGTCATAAATTCCAAGGAGCACATACCGACGGACATATGGGATGATCTTCGAGATGCTATAATTCATTCACGCTCCTCCTGTTCGTTAAAAAAATGCAGCTACCTGTCGTTGTAAGAAGGGCAGTTTTCACTCAATATAGCCGCTGATGGGCTGTACGTACATCTCGTCTTCCGTCACCGGCTGATAGCGCTCCCCAGAATAGCTGTCGCTCCAGCCGTTCTCCGCCCGGTAGATATCACCTGTTTCCGTGTCGTAAACGCGCTCATATCCCAATGTGGCGTCGCTCTGCTTCTGGCTCTGGATGTCCACGCTGGTGTCTCGCGCCTTCCAGGAAGACATGATCCCGTTCAGCACCTCGTTTGCATTTCGGCTGAAGTCCATGGCCTGCTGTACCACTTCCTGCCCCGCCTGGATGGTGGCGTTTACAAAGTTTTCCGAGTACTCCAGTGTGCCGAGGCTCTCGGTCAAAATGCCCTCCCACTCAACGAAGGTGTCCTTGGCCGCTGTGACCGCCATGATGTTATACGCCATATAATACCCGCCGTCCGCCTGGGGGAGCTGGTAGCCTACCGGCGGGCCGGCCGCGATGGGAACACTGCCAAAATCCACGACCGACGCGGCAAACATCCCCTCTCCCTCTCTGCCGTCTTCGGTGAAGGTGGCCCGCAGCAGCTCATCGCCCAGCGCGTAGGCGCTCAGGCTGCCGGTGGACGGGAAACGCTCGGTCACAGTGAAGGCCTCAAACTGGGGGAAGGTATAGCCGGCATAGCCGGGGCCATATTGGGCGGCAAAGTCGGCGTACTGCGGGAAGATCTGATAAAAATTCTCTGTAGATGGGCTGGACAGCACGGGAGCCTGGGCAAATATCTGCATATCAGGCATACCGGTCACGCCGGAATAATAGGTCCAGGCGTCCTTTCCCTCCTGACTGTGGAGCAGGATATCCGCCTTCAAGAGAACGAACATCTGATTGAGGGGCTCAGCGGGGTCCTGAATCCGGATGGAGTGATACATCCCTGTACCGCCGCTGGTGACCGTCCAGCCCTTGGGAATCTGGATGCTGAAATCTGGGGTTTCATACAGTTCCAAATCCACAGTCCTGGCCGCCGTTTCCGTGATCGACACCGCGGGTTCCCGGGAAGATGGGGCAGGCTCCGATGTTATCTGACCATCTCCCTTCGGCACGCTTTCGCTCTCCGGTTCGTTTCCCGGACCGCCGCAGGCAGTCAGGCCAAACAGGAGCAGCAGGGCCACTAAAATAGATCCTGTTTTTCTCAAATTTCATTTCCTCCTTATACAGCGACTGCCTGGCCTGAGCGTCCCACACCGCTGCGGACGGGGTGGACGCAAAAAACCGCGCCAGGAGATCCTGACGCGGTTTGTCGTAGGCCGGGATGCTGCGCCAGTATCTGTGGAAAGCGTAGCATAGATGGCCTTAAAATATAAGGTTACATTTGTCTCTTTTTTTATTTTACATCGTTTTTTTCGAATGACAGGGGGGGTACATTTGTCTCACGCCTTGAAATCCGGGCTTTTTTCAGGGGTAACGCCCTTGTTCTCCGGCATCCACTCATAATAGAACTGCAGCAGGCCGATCCGGCTCTGGGTTCCGGTCTTTTCATTCAGGCTTCTGATATGGCGATACAGCACAGGACGGGAAAGGGCCATCTGCTGCGCGATATCCTGCACGCTGCCGTCCGAGACCAGTAAATACTGCAGCACATCCCGCTCCCGGTCAGTCAATGAATAGAGGCTGGCAAAGGAAGAGAACTTTTCCTTCGGCGTGTAGCCCGCCGCCGGAGCCGGGGGCGGCGCCAATACGGCATAAGCCTTGACCGTGTAGGCAAACATCAGGATGCTGGCCGCGACAAACAGCACCAGCATGAGGACGATCAGCGTAATACTCCTGCCGGCAAGGAGCAGCGTCACCGAGCCGTTGGTAACCAGCGCCGCCACGAGATTATTCACCGCCCGTCCCATGCCGGCCCAGAGGTCCGGCAGGCGCATACAGGCAGCGAGCTCCAAAAAACTGGTGGTAAAAAACACGACAAAAAATCCGGAGGCCACATAGGCGACCGCTACTCCGGTCAGGAATGGCCCGCCCCACCGGAGAACAATCACACACAGCACCGAGAGCACCATCACGCAGTACATCATCAGCGTCATATATTTTCTTTTCCGGATATCAAAGAGGAAACCGGCAGCCAGGCCGCTCAGGGCCAGCAGCATACGGGGCCATTGCCCGATGTCCATCGTGCCCGCCGCATGGCCCAGGGTGATCGCGTTATCCAATGTGCTGAATACGCAGGCCATCAGGGCCACCAGAAGTACCAGGAGCAGTCCCGCCGGTATTTTCTTTCTGGACATTTCATCGGGGCGGAGCGCGGTTCGGAGCGGCGCCGTTTCATCCGATGCGAGTGCTTCTTTGTGGATGCGGCGTGTGCGCATGATCAAAACACTCAGTACCGCAAGGGAAACAGAGAGTACCGCGGCCTCCGCGATCTCTATATTTACCAAATTGTTGTTTGCGTACTGTAGCAGGATGCCGGCCGCGTAGGAGATTCCCACCAGGCCGGCTATGCGTTCGGTCCGGATCGTGCAGGCAGCCAGATAATGAACGGAGCCGCCAAAAACGCCCAGCAACAGAAACAGAACCACGCCTGCCGCAAGCGTGACGGAAAACGAGATGTGCTGTTGGATCAAAAATATGCAGATAATGGAGAGGAACGATAGGGAAAATATAAGGATCGTCTTGTTCCTCTCGCGGACAGAGCGGTTTATCAGCGGGTATATAAGAAATCCAAGGGCATTGACGCCCAGCGCATAATTTTGTGCAATGACCGTCTGGCTTTCCTCGACAATGCGGGAGACCATATTGACATATAGATATTCCGAACCAAGAAACACAAATGTAAAAATACTCAGCAATAAAAATATGGCGCTATGCGACGCCATAGCCTGCGTTTTCCTTCTCTCCATTGCTCCTCCATATGGCATGAGTATACTGCACTCATATCATTGCTCTGGCACCTGTAACCATCTTATCATTGTAAAAACATTAAATCAATGGCAATATGAATTATTACTGCCTAGATAGATTCAATCACCGCCTCCTGCCCGATCATCCAGCTAATGAACTGGCTGGCGGGCAGCTTTTTCTCCTTGACCTGCTGTTTACGGAGCAGGGCTTCTTTGCGGAACTCCTTCAGTGCGGCCTGTGCCCGCCCGATCTGTTCGGGTGGTGCGCCGGCCTTTTTTAGTTTGGTGATGCGGTTGTACCAGAACATGTACTCCCGGTCGTAGGCCTGCTCGTAGTCTTTGCCCTTGGCCCGGCCGTCAAACTGGCGCTTGGCGGCCTTTCGGCTGGCTTTGCGGCAGCGGTCGCTGCACAGGGTGCTGCGAGCGTCCGGGCCGAAGAAGATGCGTCCGCACTGGCTGCACCGGCGCATGAGCAGCCCGGCATCCAGAATGCGCTGGCGGTAGTAGATGAGGGCGGGCCGCAAGGATTCTTTCACCACGGCGCACTCAAAAAGCATTTGCCCCTGGGGATACCACACCTCCAGCTTTCCGTCCCGCCGGTCATTCCAGACGGGGATCACCGGCTTGTCCCGGAGCCAGTGGACCATCTCCGGGGTATATTGGCCAAAAGGCAGAGTCAGCAGCTGGGCATAGTCCCGCAGGGACTGAGCCGCCTGCTGGCTGTCCCGGCCCCGGCGGCAGCGCAGATACATCTCCCAGATCTGAATGGCCACATACCAAGCGGCAGCATTGGTGCCGTTTCCCTCTGCCTGTTGGGAAAGAAGGTGGGCAGCGGCCTGCTCCCGTTCTTCCCGCTGGGAACGTTTCTTCGCCGTCAGGGCGTCGGAAAGGGCCCAAATGGCCTGGGTCCAGCCCTCGGCGGCTGTCTGCCCGAACTCACACCAAAAGGCCCCCAGCGGGCGGGTTTGGGCCAGAAACAGCGAACGCTCTTTTCCTCGCAGGGCAGCCTCCACATCCTGTTCTTCTCCCAGCCAAAGCTGTTCTTTCCGGCCAGGTACATCCACCCGAAGAGCCAGTACAACAGGCCCCAACAGCGGTTCCTTGGTTACAAAGGCGTATCCTTCCATGTATCCTCCTGTGTATCTTCTCCTGTATGCTGTGCTTTTATGGGAATTATAATTCTGCAAAAATATGATTACTTACAGTATACCCAAAAAGCCTTGAAATTGCAATTCCCGGATGCTATGCTGGGAACACGAATTTTCTTGTCAAACAGTCTCATGGAGGGGGACTATAGGGGGTGGCAAGCTATCGCTTACCACCCACCTGTACCGACTGGGAAAGAGGAATATGCTTACAGGAAAGGAGGGGTGCCTGCCACCGAGGTCATCAAGACAAACCAGACAGAGCGATTGCCAAAAACGGCGGTGGAAAGTCTGGCCCGCGCATTGCTGCCGCAGATGCGAGCCTACTTTGCCAGCGACGAAGGACAAGCCGCTCTGAAACAATGGCGTGCAGAACGGGAGCAGCAGGGTTGAGAACTCCCGCCGTGCTGGGAAGGGTATTCCTTTCCAGCCGGTACTCTTTTGCATAGATCCGGCAGAAAAGGTTGTGCAGATTGGTGATAGCTTTCAGCGGGCTCCTGTGGTACTGTGTTGAGCTGAAAAGCCGCGCCCATCTGCCGCGACTGATTTTGCAAGCATAGCGTTTGGATATCCACCAAACGCAAACCTTGGGGCGGCGCCCCAAACCCCACAAGTGACCAGAAGGAGGAATGCCAATGAAAGCAGTCATCTATGCCCGATACAGCAGCGACAACCAGCGAGAGGAAAGCATCGAGGGACAGCTGCGGGAATGCAAGGAATACGCCGAGCGGAACGGCATCCTGATATTGCAAAGCTACATTGACCGGGCTCTGTCCGCCAAGACGGACAACCGCCCGGAATTTCAGCGGATGATTCGGGACAGCGCCAAAGGGCTGTTCGATACGGTACTGGTCTGGAAGCTGGACCGTTTCGCCCGCAACCGGTACGACAGCGCCCACTACAAATCCCAGCTGCGAAAAAACGGGGTGAAGGTGGTCTCGGCCACCGAGAGCATTGCCGACGGCCCGGAGGGCATCATCCTGGAATCCATGCTGGAGGGCATGGCGGAATACTACTCGGCGGAACTGGCCCAGAAGGTGAACCGTGGGATGCGGGAAAATGCCCTCAAGGCCCGCAGCAACGGCGGCACCATCCCGCTGGGGTATCGGCTGGATGAGGAACACCGGCTGAAGATAGACCCGCTGACTGCGCCGGTGGTGCGGGAAGTATTCCAGCGGTATGCGGACGGAGAGAATCTGCGGACCATCATCCGCTCGCTGAACGAGCGGGGCATTCGCACCAGCCGGAACTATCCTTTCCGGCACAGCAGCTTTAACACCATGCTGAAAAACCGGAAGTATATCGGCGAGTACCACTACAAGGACGTGGTCATCCCGGATGCGGTGCCGCCCATTATTCCCAAAGAACTATTTGAAAGGGTGCAGGAGCGGATGAAGAAGAATCAGCACGCCCCGGCCAGGGCAAAGGCCGAGGAAGAATATCTGTTGACCACCAAGCTGTTCTGCGGCCACTGCGGACGACTGATGATCGGCGAGAGCGGCAAGGGCCGCAACGGCACCATCCACCGCTACTACAAATGCGCCGGGGCCAAGCGAAGGCTGGGCTGCCACAAAAAGGCCGTGAAGAAGGACTGGATCGAGCGGGTGGCAGTGCAGTACACCATCCAGCGGGTGTTCCAGGACGACCTCATTGCCCAGATCGCAGACGAACTGGTAGTGCTGCAAGGCGCCGAGGACAGCGCCCTGCCGCTGCTCCGCCGTCAACTGGCCGACACCGAGCGGGGCATTGAGAATATGCTCAATGCCATCCAGCAGGGCATCTTCACCAGCAGTACCCGGCAGCGGCTGGAGGAGCTGGAAAACCTGCGGGCAGAGCTGAAGTCCAGCATCCTGCAAGCGGAGCTGGAACGGCCCCAATATAGCCGGGAGGACATCATCCAGTGGATCTCCCGCTTCAAGGGAGGCGACCCCAACGACAAGGCCTACCAGCGGCAGATCATCGACATCTTCCTCAACTCAATCTATGTATTTGACGATAAGCTGGTCTTCACCTACAACTACAAGAACGGCAGCCAGACCGTGAGCCTGGCCGATGTTTTCGCAGCCTTCGGTTCGGATTCGCGGGCTGGCGCTTCACCAAAATAAGCCAAACTCGAACTTTTTGCTCTTTGAGCATGGGTTCGGGTTTGTTTTTTATTCAACGGTCATTTGCTAAGCAAAAGGGGCTGGACAGCGCAGAATAAACAATTGCGCTGCCCAGCCCCTTTTATAATCCTGTTTGGATGACCTTTTCAAACGTCTCCCACCCGATCTCCCCCAACTGATACTTGCTCAGCGCCATCTGTGCCTGCTTGCGCCAGGCGTTGTAGGCGACGCGCATCTTCTGGTTGCCAGGGGCGCGGGAGCAGCGCATCTGGTAGCGGTTGCGAGTCTTGTTGTAGAGCTCCCTGGCCTTGTCGGCCTTCAGCTCCTCGGCGTATGCCAGCTTGGCGGCAATGTCCTTGCAGGTGGCGCCGGTTTCCGGGTCCAGAACCCGCTCGCAATACTTGGCGCGGCTGGAGAAGGGCACGAACAGCCGGTGGCAGCTTTCACAGACGGCGACCGGCAGATTCTGGGCACACATCTGTACAAATTCCAAAAAGAGTAGCGCGGGCAGCGTATCGCTCGCGTAGAACGTGGCGGCAGAAATGCCGCCTTTTTTGTTGTCTATTGGCCGTTTGTAGCGAGTCTGGATATGGATGTCATCCTCCAGGTTGTGGTATTTCTGATAGGTTGAATCGCCATGTTCGGCCAGTTCTGCCAGCAGCTCCGAAGGACTCTGGCCATGCTCTGTCCGGGGGCGGCCGTCCTCATCTACCAGCGTGGCGGCGATCAGGCTGCGAAAATCTTCTGCCGCCTGGGTAAGCTGCCGGAGAAGCTCCGCAAAGGACTCTAAAAACAACAGGGCGGTTTCACACAGGGAGGCGTCTTCGGTATCCAGCTCGATGAATACCTCCATCTGCTCCGTGTAAGCAGGAAAGCTGCGGCAGTAGCCTTCCAACAAGTCGCTGGTCAGCGCCAGGTTGCCGGTTTGGACGGCGCGCTGGAATAGTGAATTGGTAGACAAACGGCTGCCACTGGCCTGCCCCTGGCTTGCCCGCGAGAGCTGACCGGTCATCCGATCCAGTTCTTGCTTAAAACGGCGAAAAGTTGCTGAACAGTATCCCTCCAGCAGGTCAAACAAGGCCGGGGAAGTTGTCCGAACGGCCTCCGCCAGCCCGTGATAAAAGGAAGCCGCCTGGTAGTAGACGCAGGTTTCCGGCTCGGCCAGGCTCTGTGCCATCGTGCGCTCAGAAGGAAAATCCGCATCCCGGAACCGGTCCAGCAAGCCGGTGGCCTGTTCCAGATAGGGAGCAAACTCCATATCCAGCAGTTCGAACACCAGTGATCCCAGCGGGAAGGTGTGCTGGGGCGTGTCGTAGCCCTGAATATACTCGGTTCGGCCATCAAAGAAAAGATACGTCTGGTAGTTCAAAATTCCTTCACCGCCCTGTGTTGGAGGAAATGTGGCTTGCAAACAGCGCTGTGTTTTGCCGTGTTGCAGTCTTTGTGCAGAAAAGCGTGTGAATCATCCAACATGAAAACAGTCTAACACATCTTGCATTGATAGACAAGGGGCCGTATACTGAATGTGTCGGAAGAAACTATAACGAAATAATCAAACATCTTCCGAGAACAGAAGGAACGACCGAACAGTGACCCTGCCGGGGAAGCAGCGCAAAGATCGCAGCGATGTGGGAGCCTGCCAAGGCGGGAGAAAACGGCACAGCGCCAGCCGAGGAGGTTGCCTGCCGGACCTGAGGCGGCAACGGCGCAGAGAGGAGGAGAGACAGACCAAACCCGCAACCACCCATGACTCAAGGAGGTGCCAACTGAACCATGAACTTGTCCCCGCAGAGGAAAACTTGAACCGCATCGACAGTTTCCTGATGATCCCCGCCAGCCTGTTTGCAGAGGAACCCTACCGCAGCCTGCCCAGTGAGAGCAAGCTGCTGTACGGCCGCCTGCTGGGGCTGCTGCGGCTGTCGGCCCAGGATACCACCGGGCACTGGAAAGCCGGACACAGGCCCTGTGTCAGCCTCTCGCAGGCCAGCGTGGGTCGGATGCTGCACTGCCACCGGGAGAAGGCAGCCGGGCTGTTTGCCGCGCTGGAAGCCTGCGGGTTGTTGCAGCCGGTGCCGGGGCAGCCAAACGGCAAGGCACGGCGGTATTACATGAATTTGCCCCGTCCAAAGGAGCCGAATGAGCTGTGACCGCTTGCCGGAAATCCCGGCATAACCCGCCGGAACATCCGGCAGCTACCCGCCGGAAATCCCGACACTGACCTGCCGGAAAAACCGGCACGATATAGATAGATTTATATTATATCTCTAAAAGATAGATAGAGACAGATTCCACCACCCGCGTTTTGGTAAAGGGCAGGCCGGGAAGGAAAACAGGCGAAAGGAATGTGCCGCTTCAAAGGCTGGTACAAAGATGTACCCACCCGGATAGAAAGCACAACTGTTCCAGCCTTGTCGGGGATGCTGCATAATCGGATGGTTGGCAGCGCCCCGTAAATCCCCTCCCGCCGCAGCGGGCCCACGAGGCACTTTGCCGGCAACGCCGGAAAGTGTCATAGTGGGTCAGATACTTCCTTTATAAAAGGGAGTATCTGCGTACCCCGCGGACCCCGCCACAAAACCGTACCCAAGAAAGGAGCCGCCTATCAGCAAAATCAATCGAACCGTGGTGCGCAACGAACGCTACCGCAAAAACGCGATCTCGGTGCGGGAACGCCACAACGAGCGCAAAAACGAAGTCTACTCCAACCCGGATGTGCTGCTGGAACACAGCCACAACAATGTGATCTTCCAAGCCTGCGAGGCCCCCACCTATGCGCAGAAGTTTGACCGGATGGTGGCGGATGGCATCGTCTCCACCCGCGGCCTCAAGCCGGACGCCTATGTCTTTGACGAGCTGGTGTTTGATGTGAACACCGACTATTTCGAGACGCATGGCGGGTATGAGTACGCCAAGAGCTTCTACGCCGAAGCCTACAAGCTGGCCAAGGAGATCGCGGGCGGGGAGCAGTACATCATCTCGGCGGTCATGCACGCCGATGAGCGCAACCGGGAAGCCAGTGACCGGCTGGGAAGGGATGTGTTCCACTATCACCTTCATGTTGTCTACCTGCCGGTGGTGGAAAAGCAGATCCGCTGGTCCAAGCGGTGCAAGGACCCTGCGCTGCGCGGCACCGTGCGGGAGACGGTCATGCAGGTTAGCCACAGCAAAAAGTGGCCGATGATCCCCCTGACCGATGAGCAGGGCCAGCCGGTGCTGAAAAAGAACGGCAAGCCACGGCTGGTGAGCTCTTACAGCCAACTGCAAACCAGGTTTTTCGAGCACATGCAGCAGGCCGGTTTTACCGACTTTGAGCGCGGCATACAGGGCAGCACCGCCCAACACCTGGACGTGCTGGAGTATAAGGTCCAGCAGGACCGGCAAGCGGTAACGATGCTGGCTGACCAGAAGAGGCAACTGCAAGGCCAGAAAAAGGAACTTGTGTCCCAAATCGGGGCGATCTCCGGGTCGATCCGCGATGTGCAGGACATTGAGGCGAATGCCAAGGTCAAGGGTGTGCTGGAAAAGCGGGTGGAACTGCCGCCGCAGGATTACCGAACCTTATGCGAGATGGCAAAAGCCAGCGGCAAACTGCTGGCCGAAAACCGCAGCCTGCGCAAGCAGTTGGAGCAAAGCAGAATGAGGGCCCAGGATTTGCGCCAGCGTTTGGAGCGGTGCGAGGTGCGGCTGGCCGCACTGAGGGAGGAGACAGCCCCTTACCGCGAGGCAATGCGCACAGCGCCGCAGCAGGTGCAGACATTCCTGCTTGGCATCCAGCGCCGCCAGCAGGCAGAGCAGCAACTGAACCGGGCACAGCGCCGCCAGCGTGCCAAGGGCCAGGAACGATGAGACAAACCACAGCCAGGCAGCAGGGGCCAGCCCTGCAGAAAGGAGCCGCTACGGAGAATTTGCAGGAGAAGAACACGATGAGCAAGCAGCAACCGGCACCTGCCGCCCCGGAGCAGGACGGGGTGCCCCAGGCAGATTTGGAGAGGTTCGCCCGGTTCCTGCTGCCCAAGATCCAGGCATTTTACCAGTCGGAGGAGGGACAACGGCTGTTCGAGGAGTGGAAAGCGAAACAATAAGAAACCCGGAGCACACATTCAGTAAAGATTGTGCTCCGGGCTTTTATGAAAAAGGGAGAGAGGAAATGTCGGTTATGGTTCTGTACCCAGGCAGATGGTCCGCTGCGGGCAGGGATGGTCGGCGGTGTGGTAGGGCACCACCTGCTGGAAGGCATTGTGTTCTGCCAGGGCCTGGCGCTCCCGGTCGGTACAATGTACCGGCACGCGGGCAAACCGGGCCAGGCCCTGCCCCGCCAGCCGGGCAGCCCCGGAGCCTGGGTCCACAGCGCCGGTTAGCACGACACCGCCGGCTTTGGCAAAGGCTTCGGCCAAGGCAAGCGCCGCCGGCGTGCGCAGCTGCGGCCCGCTGAGAAAGCAGAACCCATGGGCAGGCGGCGTCGTTCCCAAGGAAAGCACCGATACCTCATGCAGCGCGGCGCGGGCTTCAGGGCGCACCCAGGTTTGGTCTGTGGCCAGCACCTGCGTTTGCTTGCAGAAGTGCGCATCGCCATAAAGCGGCGTTTGCGGCCAGCGGGCGTGCAGCAGCAAAAGCATCTCCTGCCCGCGGCCGTATTTGGGCACCGGGAACAGCACCGGCTGCCCGGCACTGGCCCAGGGCGACACCGCGTCAAGAAAATCCTGCCGCATGGCGCCGTCGCTGCGGGGGTCCGGGCCGTAGGCGCTGTCCAGCACCGCCAGGCGGGCAGCCTGGCCCCGCACCGGGTCCACCGCGTAGACGGGGCTGTGCTCGGTATAATCGCCGCTGAAAAACAGCCGCTCGCCCTCCAGCCCAAAGGCATACCACACGCTGCCGGCGCAATGCCCGGCCCGCCCCCAGCCAAGCTCCAGCCCGGCCGGGGGCGGATTATTTTCAAGGCACACCGTCGGAAACGGCAGCCGGCCTACCTGCGACAGCGTGGCGGACGTGGCCACCACCGTAGCGGAGCAGCCCAAACCCGCCAGCCAGGCAAGCGCGCCGGTGTGGTCGGCGTGAGAGTGGGTTAAAAACACAAAGTCCAGCCCGCGGGCCTGGGCGGCCGTCAGCGCCGGGTAAGGGTCTTGCGCCCCGGCCATTCGCCCGCAGTCCACCAAAAAGGAGAGCGTCTCCCCCTCCACCAAAAAGCAGTTGCGACCATGCTCACCCACGCCGCCGGCAAAGGTCACCCGCATCAGGATGCCTTCTTTCGGCTGGTGACTGCGTTGAGGATCAGCAGTGTTGTGGTGGTGATGGCCACGCAAAGCACCGCCATCGCCATGCCCAGCGACACACTGCCCTGCTCAAATTCCCGGTTGATGTAGGTGGAGACCACCAGCACGTTGGGCGGCGCGATCAGGCTGGCGGTGACCAGTTCCCGGAAGGCGATGATAAAGATCATCATCCAGCCGGTCAGGATGCCGGGGGCAATCATTGGCAGCGTGATGCGGCGGAACACGTACCACGGGCTTCCGCCAAAGGTACGGCCGGCCTGGATCAGGTTGTCGTTAATCTGGGTGAAGGAGGAGGTCACATACTGCACCGTATAGGGCAGGTACAGCACCACATAGGCCAGCACCATGATGCCCATTGTGTTGTACAGCGGCAGCACATCGTAGATGGCGTTCCAGAACAGCATGATGCCGATGACCAGCACGATGGCGGGCAGCATTTCGGGCAGCATACTGGCGCCCTCCACGATTTTTTTGAGCTGCCCCTTGCCGCGGCGCACCGCCATGACCACCACCGTGCCCAGCACCGAGCAGATGCAGGCCGAGGCGATGGCCAAAAAGATACTGTTGCCGATGGCGCCCAGGCTGCGGTCGGTGGTGAACAGCTCGGCGTAGTGCTCCAGCGTGAAGTTACCGGGGGCCAGGCCGTAGCCGCGCAGCTTGATGAGCGAGCTGGCGATGATGGAAAAATACGGGATGCCGATGGACACCACCAGCACCAGCGCCACCCACCCCCAGGCCGCGGCCAGACCGCCGCCGGACAGGTGGGTCTCGACCGGGCGGCTGCCCTTGCCGCTGACCAGCCGGTAGGAAGTGCGGTTGGTGATGGCGTTCTGGGCCAGCCACAGCGCCATGCAGATCAGGACCAGCACCGAGGACAGGCTGGCCGCCTTACCAAAGTCCACCGGCGCGGTGGTGGCGTAGCGGTGAATATCGGTAGTAAAGACATAGAATCCGATGCGCCGGCCAAGGGTATAGGGGGTGCCGTACTCCGACAGGGTCTTGACGAAGACGAGCAGAGCTGCGATGGCATAGTTGCCGGTGAGCAGCGGGGCGAAGATCTTGCGCAGCCGCAGGCCGAACCCGGCACCGAACACGGCGCCGCTCTCCTCCAGGCTGGCGGGGATGTTCAGGATGGCGTTTTTCAAGATCGTCATCATAAAGGGGAACACGTTCAGCGTCATGACCAGCACCAGCCCGCCGAAGGAGAAGAAGCCTTCTGAGATGCGGCCGGTGAAGGGGAACAACTGTTGAAAGAGCCCGCGGCGCTGCATGAACAGGATCCAGCCCATCGACGCGATGTAGGGCGGGGTCATAAAGGGCACCATGAACACGATGTCCAGCCACTTGTGTTTTCCCAGTTGGCTGCGGGCCAGCAGGTAGGCGGTGGGCGCTGCGATGACGGTGGAAAGGGCCACCACGCAGACGCCGAGGAGCAGGGAATTCCAGATGGTTTGCAGGTTTTCAGGGGCGGCGATGATCGTCCAGGCGCGATACAGGTCGAGGCGGCCATCTATGATGACCGCCTCGGCGAATACCGAAACCAGGGGGCAGACGATCAAAAACGCCAGAACAAGCAGCAGCACCCACAAGATGGGGCTGACGCTCCGGGTCGTTGACTGTCGCATACTTCCTCCGGGTTCTATTTTGATTTTATTGGCAGATCTCGTTCAGCTTGGCAGCGGTCTCGTCAGCGACGGGCACCATCGCATCCCAGTCGGTGGGCAGCTGCGGGATGTCGGCCACGTTGGTGCGGTTGGAGCACTGGATGTCGGTGCGGCCGGGCAACAGGTAGGCGTCAGCCACCAGCTGTTGAGCCTCGTCGCTGAACAGGAAGTCCACAAAGGCCTTGGCGTTGTCCATATCCGGGGCGGTCTTCATGATCATGGCCGGGCGAGGGTTGATGACGGTGCCGCTGGCCGGGTAGTAGATGTTGATGGGCTCGCCGTCATCGATGGAAGAGTAGGCGTTGTAGTCCACGCCGGCGATCAGGATGCCCTTCTCACCGGTGGTGACAGCTTCCAGCGCGGCCGCATTGGCGCCGGGCACCGTCAGGCCGTTGTCCGCCCAGGACTGCATGATCTCCTCGCCGTTGTCCAGGCCGGTGACCAGGCCGGCCAGGAAGTCCTTGCAGGCGCCGGACTTTTCGGGGTCGGGGATCGCGATGTCGTCGGCATACTGACTGTCGGCCAGGTCGGCCCAGTCGGCGTTCAGTTCAGGGTAGATCGTGGTGTTGTAGATCACGCCCACGGCAGACGCGCTGTAACCGAACAGCATGCTGTCATCGTCGATCCAGCCGGGCTGGATTTTGTCGGCATTGGCGGGGGTGTAGCTGACGATCTTGTCGTCGGCTTTCATGGACAGGCCGTCCGACCAGGAAGCCAGAATGACCACGTCGGCCACCGGGTTGGCCTCCTCCGTTTCAAGACGGGCCAGAATCTCGCCGGTGGTGCCCTGGAACTGCTCCACCTGGATGCCGGTCTCTTCGGTGAAGGCGGCGGCCAGCTTGTCGGCCAGGCCGGCCGGGCTGGGCATATAGACAGTCACTTTGCCGGAACCGGTAGCGGTGGCCTCAGACGAAGCTTCCGACGTGGTGGTGGATTCGCTGGCCGCCTCCGAGGAGGAAGCCGGGGCGCTCTCGCTCGCCGTGGAGCTGCTTCCGCTGGTGGCTGTGCTACCGCAGGCCGCCAGGCTCACCGTCATGCAGCCGGCAGCCAGCAGGGCCGCGGCGCGTTTCATGGTACTACGTTTCATTTTCCGTTCACTCCTTCTACTGTGATAATTTGCTTCGGGTCTATGTAAACTGAAAGTGTTTCGCCCACAGCCGCCTTGCGGCCACAGTGAAGCATCCAGGTCACATCGGGCTGATAGGTCAGCTGCACCTCATAGCAGTCACCCAGGTACTGCACGCTCTGCACCGGCAGTTTGTACTCGGTGCAGCCGGGCGCCGGGTCCACCGTCATGGCCTCGGGCCGGAACAGGCGGGTGGCGTCCAGCCAGTTGGATTTGCCCACAAAATGCGCCACAAACCGGGTGGCGGGGTGGTGGTAGATCTCCTCCGGCGTGTCATACTGCTGCACCACGCCGCCGTCCAGCACGGCGATCTTGTCGCTCATGCTCATGGCCTCGGTCTGGTCGTGGGTGACAAACACCGCCGTAAAGCCCAAGCGGGAGACAAGCTCCTTGAGCTCGTGGCGCATTTCCTCCCGCAGCAGGGCGTCCAGCGCCGAGAGCGGCTCGTCAAACAAAATGCAGCTCGGCTCGATGACGATGGCCCGGGCAAAAGCCACCCGCTGCTGCTGCCCGCCCGAGAGCTGGTGCGGATACCGCTGGGCCAGCTCCTCCAGGTGGACGCTGCGCAGCGCCTCCATTACTTTGTCGCGCAGCCCGTCGGTGCGGTTCTGCGCCCGCAAGCCGAAGGCGACATTCTCAAACACCGTCATGTGGGGCCACAGGGCAAAATCCTGGAACACAAAGCCAAGGCCCCGCTTTTCGGGCGGGGTGTCGATCTTTTTCTCTTTGGAAAAGATACAGCGGTCATCAAACCAAATTTCTCCGGTGTCGGGGGTCTCCAGCCCGGCGATCATGCGCAGCAGCGTGGTCTTTCCGCAGCCGGAGGAACCCAGCAGCGTGGTAAAGCTGCCGCTCTCCACCGTCAGGGTGGTGGGAGCGATGACCTGCTTGCTGCCAAACGACTTGGTAATGTTGGTCAGGCGGATTTCCATAAACTTCCTCGATTCAACCTTAAAATCGGCTTATATTCTACCCCCCTCCCCGCGTATTTTTCGACCATGTGCGCGTTATATTTTGGTAAAATTTGTGTAACGCGGTATCCACACTTGACGAATATGCCAATACTGATTATACTTGAATTATAAATCAAATTAAAAGGAAGGAACACTATGGACGTATCCATCGGCACCCGGCTGCGCGTGCTGCGCAAGGACGCGGGGCTGACCCAGGCCCAACTGGCGGCGTTGGCTGGCACCAACCAGGCTGCCATCAACCGGTATGAAACTGACAGGGCGGCAGCACCTTACCGTATCCTGGTCTGGTATGCGACCTATTTTAACGTATCGCTGGACTATATTTTTGGCCTGTGCGAGGACCCCCGCGGGCGGTATGTCTGCGTCACGCCGGAGGGGGCGCAGGAAGTGGTGCAGTGCAAGCCGGATTGGGGCGAGTTTGTCGAAGCCTGCTTCACGCCGGGCAGCGAGCTGAACCGCCGCCTGAAACAGATGATCCTCAACATGGGCGAGGAGGAAAAGCACAAGTAAGGAGGTGCGCGCCGTGAATGCCGTCATTTATGCCCGTTACAGCAGCGACAACCAGCGTGAGGAATCCATCGAAGGCCAACTGCGGGAGTGCAAGGAGTATGCCGACAAAAACGGCATCAACCTGATTGGCACGTACATTGACCGGGCGTTTTCTGCCAAGACCGACAGCCGCCCGCAGTTCCAGCAGATGATCCACGACAGCGCCACCCACACCTTTGAGGCAGTGCTGGTGTGGAAGCTGGACCGCTTCTCCCGCAACCGGTACGACTCGGCCCACTATAAGCGCATCCTTAAAAACAACCGGGTCCATGTGGTGTCGGTGACCGAGCCCATCTCCAACACGCCGGAGGGCATCATGCTGGAAAGCCTGCTGGAAGGCATGGCCGAGTATTATTCGGCCGACCTGGCCGAGAAGGTCAGCCGCGGCCACAAGGAAAATGCACTCAAGGCCAAGTTCAACGGCGGCCCGGTGCCGCTGGGCTACCGCATCGACAGCGAACAGCACTACCAGCTCGACCCAGCCACCGCACCGGTGGTGCAGGAGGCCTTCCGGCGGTATGCCGACGGGGAGAGTATCAAGGCCATTTGGACAGATTTTAACGGCCGTGGCATCCGAACCAGCCTGGGCAGGCCATTTACCAAAGGCAGTTTTCAAACCATGCTGAAAAACCGCCGGTATCTGGGCGAATACCGCTATAAAGATACAGTCATCCCGGACGCTATTCCGGCCATCATTGACCCGGAACTGTTTGAGCAGGTGCAGTGCCGCTGTGAACGCAACAAAAAGGCTCCGGCGCATACAAAAACACAGGTCAACTTTATGCTGACGACCAAGGCGTTTTGCGGCAAATGCGGCGCGATGGTCAGTGGGGAAAGCGGCAAAAGTCATACGGGTACAGTCCACTATTACTATAAATGTGGAAACCACAAGCGAAATGGCCGCGCCGCCTGCGATTTGCAGGCCGTTCGCAAGGAGCCATTGGAGCTTTTTGTGGTAAAAGCCGCTGTTCAGAAAGTGCTCCAGCCGAAAGTGATGGACCGTCTGTGCGATTTGTTGCTGGCCTATCAAAAACAGGAAAATACCCGGCTTCCACTTTTGCAAAAACAGTTGCAGGAAGTAAAAAAGAAAATCGGAAATCTGATTGCGGCCATTGAACAGGGCATCTTGACGCCATCCACCAAACAACGAATGGATGAGCTGGAACAGCAGCGCCAGACGCTGGAAACCAGTATTTTGCAGGAGCAGATCGAAAAACCGCCCATCACACGGGAGCAGATTCTATTCTGGTTTGACCACTTCCGTCACGGTGATCCGAAAGACCCGGCGTTTCAACAACAGGTCATTGATTGCTTTGTCAATGCGGTGTACCTGTTTGACGACAAAATTGTCCTTGTCTTTAACTACAAAGAGGGTGACCAGCTGGTCACCCTCGAAGAAGTAAAAAGTTCGATTTTAGACGATAATGCTTCACCAAAATAAGCCCTCCAGCTCAGGCTGGAGGGCTTATTTTTGTGCTTCCGTACGAGGAAGCAAACAGGGCGGCGCGCCGCAGCGCGCAAAAAACAGTCCAGTGGACTGTTTTTTAGCCCGCGGGAGATTCCCGTACGGGTCACCGCCCGGCCGCGGGCTTTCTTGCAGGCCGTGGAACAAGCCGCTGCTTCCGTACGAGGAATTGCTGCGCAGGCGACGGAGGCGGATTTGCTTTTTCTCATTCATTGAACTGCAAGCAGTTGCTTTCAAAATAAAAGCGGAAGGCCTGTACAATATACGCACTGCTTCCTTCGCCGTACTTGGCATCGATGATTCTGCTGAAGTAGTCGTTGGAATAGATATCCATCAGCAGCTGGCAGTAGTTCCCCGCGTTTTCAATCTGTGGATCCGGACCGGTTTTCTGCGCGGTTGCAATGATTTCTTCAACCAGATGTTGGACAGTCTTTGAAGCTGCATCCTCCTCTTTGTGAGAAGCCAATGCAAGAAATTTATCGTCCGTTTGCATCTCTTGGGGAATTTGCAATTTCCAGTGATCCACAATTTCAGAAAAATGCTGGAGGTTATGCTTCATGGCTTCCGTATATTTTTCAATACTGCCAAACTGCTGGACAGCCATTCTGGCTACCTGGTCTTCCTCCTCCTTGATTTTTTGGATGAACAGATCAAAATTTGCAATACTGCCCCAGTGCTGGATCACGGCCTGTGACTGATTGGATTTAAACTCTTCCAATGCGCTGATGTAATCTGATAAGTCAAACTCTTTGAAACTCATACAGGATTCTCCTTTCTCAAGGCGTTCCAGAAGCTGTATAAGCCGGTCAAGCCGGTTGCGTTTCAGAAGGAAAAGCTCTTTTTGCCTCTTGAACGCATGGATTCTGTCAAAATCCGATTGCTGTAAAATCTGCTTTATTTCTTTCAAAGAAAATCCCAGTTCACGGAAAAACAGAACTTGCTGCAGGGTCTGCAATGCGTCGTCATCATACATTCTGTAACCGGCTGAGGTGAGTTTGCTTGGTTTCAGCAGCCCGATTTCATCATAGTATTGGAGGGTTCGTACGCTGATGCCTGTCAGCTTGGCAACCTGGCTTATACTTTTCATTGCGAAATTCCTTTCGTTTCAGAAAAAAGCTTATTGGACCCGATCAACGGATTTTGCTTTTCCTGAGAAAAGAATACAGCATTACGTAACGTGAGAGTCAAGAGGATTCCTGATAATTTTGGATTGATATGCCTGCATCCTCTTTATATCCATCCCATACACATAAAAACGCCCCCGCAGAGGCACGGAAAGGCCCGTGTCTTCGCGGGGGCGTTTTATCTTTCTGAGGGCCCCAAAGGGCCCTCAGAAAGATGGCGCCGGGCGGTCAGTGAAAGACCACACGGCGGATGCGGCGGGAAAGCCCCGCCGGTGTGGAACACTGGGAACAGCCTGCCGAGGCGATCCATACCTCCCCGGAAACCACCAGCAGCAGATGCAGCCAGCCGTCTCCCGGCAGACCCGCCGCCTGGGCGGGCACCGTCACCGCAAGGCGCATTGACTTGCGGCGGGTGCATCCCAGCCGGAACCGGAGCGACATGCGGCAGAGGGGCCCCTGCAGCGGCTGACAGCGGTACAGCCAGCGCCAGGCAGCGTATTCCAGCACCCGGGGGTCCAGAGGCAGCCCGCCCGTCTCCAAAACGGTTTTGTCGCTGGTGGTGATGCGGCATCCAATGTTGCCATAGTGAATCTGTTTGACCATAAGTATTCTCCTTTCAAAGAGCAGGACAAAAGAAAAAACGGTACACGAATCCCGCAGGATCCGCATTACCGTTTGTTGATCTTCGGTTGTAAGCTCCTCAAAAGGAACAGGTTTATTGTATCACGTCAAAAACTCCGGCGCAAGACCCGTGATCCATTTTTTTCAGGAGCCTCTCCCCTGCGTCGGTGCGCTTTGTTCCCGGCTGCCTCGGTAAAAAGACCCCGGGAAAAAGCCGTTTCATTCCCTTCTTTACCCCTTTCCCCTGCCATGGTACAATGAAAAAAACGCTGCGGGAGGTTTGCACTGTGTCCAACGAGAAAATATATAAAATGGAATTCTCTAAAATTTATCCACTTCTTGTAAATAAGGCCGAGAGAAAAGGCCGTACCCGCGCCGAGGTGGACGAGGTCATCACCTGGCTGACCGGCTACACGGCGGAGCAGATCGCATCCCTGTCCGGCAGCGGCATCTGCTACGGGGAATTCTTCCGGGATGCCCCCGCCAAAAATCCCGACAGGGTCAAGATCACCGGCACCGTCTGCGGGGTACGGGTGGAGAAAATCGAAGATGAATTTCTCCGGGAAGTGCGGTATCTGGACAAGTTGGTGGATGAGCTTGCCAAAGATAAATCTATGGATAAAATCCTGAGAAAATGACGAAAATACAGAAAAAAGAAGGGAAGCTTTCCTGCCTTTTTTCTGTATATAAGCAGTCGCGTTCCACAAAAATGCAAGAGAAATGTTTCACGACATTACTCGGTAAAAGATACAAAAGAACCGCCATGAAACAGCTGACCTCTCCCCTGCCTCTTTGCCGGAATCCGCCGCCATAAGTGTCATGGACAGCCGGACAATTTCTCCGAAATTGCTCCCCCGTTACAGCTCCCCTTCCCCTCGGCAGCGCCAACAAAAAAAGGCCTCCCGGTCAGGCAGTGCGCCAGGCCGGGAGACCTTTTTTCTTTTATGCTGTGTGCCGGCATATTCCGGCAGCGGAGAAATACGCTGCCCCGCTGTCAGGCATCGTCCGGATTCTGCAGCGAAACTTACTTGTTCTTGCTGGGCACCAGCAGGGCCTTGCCGCCCATGTAGGGGCGCAGGACCTCGGGGATGGTGACGGTGCCGTCGGCCTGGAGATGGTTCTCCAGGAAGGCAATCAGCATGCGGGGCGGGGCCACGCAGGTGTTGTTGAGGGTGTGGGCAAACTGGGTCTTGCCGTTCTCATCCTTGTAGCGGATGCGCAGACGGCGGGCCTGTGCGTCGCCCAGGTTGGAGCAGCTGCACACCTCGAAGTACTTCTGCTGACGGGGGCTCCAGGCCTCAATGTCGCAGCTCTTGACCTTCAGGTCGGCCAGGTCGCCGGAGCAGCAGTCCAGCTGGCGGACGGGGATCTCCAGAGAGCGGAACAGCTCGACGGAGTTATGCCACAGTTTGTCGTACCAGGCCATGCTGTCTTCCGGCTTGCAGACGACGATCATTTCCTGCTTCTCGAACTGATGGATGCGGTAGACGCCCCGCTCCTCGATGCCGTGGGCGCCCTTCTCCTTGCGGAAGCAGGGAGAGTAGCTGGTCAGGGTCAGGGGCAGCTTGGCGCCGTCGATGGTCTGGTCGATGAAGCGGCCGATCATGGAATGCTCCGAAGTGCCGATGAGGTAGAGATCCTCGCCCTCGATCTTGTACATCATGGCGTCCATCTCAGGGAAGGACATGACGCCCTGCACCACGTTGCCGTGGATCATGAAGGGCGGGATCACGTAGGTGAAGCCCTTGTCGATCATGAAGTCCCGGGCGTAGGCCAGCACCGCCTCATGCAGGCGGGCGATGTCTCCCAGCAGGTAGTAGAAGCCGTTGCCGGCCACCCGGCCTGCAGCGTCCAGATCGATGCCGTCAAAGCTTTCCATGATATCCACGTGGTACGGGATGGGATAGTCGGGCACCACCGGCTCGCCGAAGCGCTGGACCTCCACGTTGCAGCTGTCGTCGGGACCGATGGGCACGCTGGGGTCGATCATCTGGGGGATGGTGTACATGATCTCCTGGATGCGGGCCTTGAGTTCATCCTCCTTGGCCTCCAGCTCCTTCAGGCGGTCGGCCTGGGCGGTGACCTGCTTCTTCACTTCCTCGGCCTCGGCAGCCTTGGAGGGGTCCTTCTTGGCCTGGCCCATGAGCATGCCGATCTGCTTGGACAGCTTGTTGCGGTTGGCGCGCAGGCTGTCCGCCTCGCCGATGGCAGCGCGGTACTCGGCATCCAAAGCAATGACCTCATCCACCAGGGGCAGCTTGGCGTCCTGGAATTTCTTCTTGATGTTCTCCTTGACCTCGTCGGGATGTTCCCGGACAAAACGGATATCCAACATGGTTTCCCACTCCTTCAATAACAGTGAATTTCTATTGGAATTACTGGGGGTTCTATGGGTGATACGGCCTTACTGGCCGTCGGCGGACTCAGGGTCGTACTGGCCCAGCAGCTCGGCAAATTTGGACAGCTGCGCGTCGGAGTAAAAGTCGATCTGCAAGGTGCCCCGGCCTTCCTTGTACTGGATGCGCACCTCGCTGCCGGTCACGTCCTTGAGGGCGGCTTCCAGCTCGGTGGCGATCTTGGGACGGGTGAAGGCATCCTCCGCCGGTTTGGGGGCCTTGGGCGGGCGGGACAATCGGCGGCAGAGGGCCTCGGTCTGGCGGACGTTCATGCCCTTGGCCTCCACCTGTTCGGCGGCGGCCTCTATCAGGCTGGCGTCGGGCAGGCCCAGCAGAGCCTTGGCGTGGCCGGTGCTCAGCTTGCCGGTGCGGACCTGTTCCCGGACCGGGTCGGGCAGGGCCAGCAGGCGCAGAGTGTTGGCCAGGGCGCTGCGGCTCTTGCCCAGACGCTTGGCGGCGACTTCCTGGGTCAGGCCGTACTTGTCCATGAGCTGCTGGCAGCCCTCCGCCTCCTCGATGGGGTCCAGGTCCTCCCGCTGAAGGTTTTCAATGAGGGCCAGGGCGGCGGCCTGTTCGTCGGTAACTTCCTTGACCAGCACCGGAACCTCGTCCAGTCCGGCCATGCGGGCGGCGCGCCAGCGGCGTTCCCCCGCGATGATGATATACCCCGGCCCCGCCTTTTTGGGCCGCACTGCAATGGGCTGAAGCAGGCCGTTTTCGGCAATGCTCTGGGAGAGCTCGGCCAGAGCAGTCTCGTCAAAGGTTTTGCGGGGCTGCTCGGGGTCGGGCTCAATCTCCCGCAGAGGGAGGCTGGTCACCGATGCGTCGTCGGCGGAAGGTTCGGGCAGGTCGGCAAACAGGCTGTCCAGCCCTCTGCCCAGTCCGCCTTTGGGTCTTGGCATTCTGGATTACCCCTTTCTTTCGTGCTCTTTCCCTGCGGGATCAGTCTTTTTCGTTGGCGGCCAGAAATTCCCGGGCCATGGCCATGTAGGCCTCACAGCCCTTTCCGTTGGGCTCGTAGAAATTGATGGGCATGCCGAAGCTGGGGGCCTCGGACAGGCGGACGGTGCGGGGAATCACGCTCTTGTACACCTTGTTGCCGTAGTATTTCTTGACCTGGGCCACCACCTGCATGGTCAGGTTGAGGCGGCCGGAATACATGGTAAAGACCACGCCTTCAATGTCCAGGTAGCGGTTGTATTTTTTGCGCACCGTCTTGAGAGTGTTCATCAGTTCCGAGAGGCCTTCCAGGGCGTAGTATTCGCACTGGATGGGGATGAGCACGGTATCGCAGGCGCACAGGCCGTTGAGGGTGAGCAGGTCCAGGGACGGCGGGCAGTCGATGAAGATATAGTCGTACAGCGGCACCACAGGAGCCAGTGCCGACCGCAGGCTGAATTCCCGGCGATCCACCGATACCAGCTCAATGCCCGCACCGGCCAGTTCGGTGTTGGAGGGGATGAGATCGGCGTTGAACTTGGTTTTGACAATGGCTTCCCGCACGTCGGTCTCACCCAGCAGGCAGGGATAGATGCCCGAGGTCAGGGTATGTTTGGCCACGCCGTAGCCCGAGGTGGTGTTGCCCTGAGGGTCCAGGTCCACCACCAGCACCTTTTTGCCCAGTGCTGCGATGCAGGACGACAGGTTGACGACGGTGGTGGTTTTGCCCACGCCGCCCTTTTGGTTTGCCACTGCCACGACTTTAGCCATTGCGCCCTTTCCTTCCTTTTCCGGTTTGATTCATTGCATCAATGCTAAAATTATAGCACAGGAACCGTACAATAAAAAGGGCACAAATACAATTTTGGCGTTTTTTCCGGTTTTGGAAGGGCTTTCGGGGCGGAAAACTTGGGTTTTGCGGGGTTGGAGGGAGTGATTTTTGCGATTTTTTGAAATTGGGGATGGTTGGGAGGCGACGGGAGGCCATGTTTTTTTTGGGGGACAGGCGGCGTTTTGCAGGCTCGAACTATTACAGGTTTTTATTTGGTAGCCCGTTGCGTGGTTTGGGTGCGACGCTTTGGGCAGGCGGCAGCTTTTCCGTGGCCTTCCTTCTTTCGCCGCCGAAAGAAGGAAGCAAGAAAGGCGCCCCAGCGCGAGTGACATAAGAAAACAAAGGTTCTGCAAGAACTGTGAAGCATGGCAAACCCGCTGCAAGGCGGCAGATGCAAGGCAGAGGGCCTATAACCTTACCGCCCAAAAATGACGGGCGGTATCTGCGCGAAGCGCAGACCGGTTTGGCCGGTCGAAAGCCCCACCGGGGCTTTCGTGGCTGCGCCACCCCGGCACTCCTTTGTGGAATGCAAAGCCCGATAACGCAGCAGATGCCGCCTTGCAGACAGAGTTTTGCCACTTTGTTTTCTTATGGAACCGCGCAGAAGTTTCGAGGCGGCGGCCGCACGACTCAAGGGGCCTGCGGGCCCCTTAAGAAACCCCGGGGCAAGTGGTGGGTCGGCCGAGAATTGCCTCCTGCAACTTGAGATAACCGGTCTACGGGTCGTGCCCCGTGCATCACAAGATAAGAGCTCACCCGGCCTCCCATATTTGTGCGGCGGTCGGGCCCCGCAGACCACCGCCTGGGGACAGGGCTTTTCTTTCGTGTGAGGAGGACAGAGTTTTTTCGGGTTCTTTTGGAAAAAGCATCCTCTTCCCTTTTCAAGCATCAGGTCTTGCCGGCGGATACCTGATGACGAGACTTTGTCTTTTATTCCCGGAAAGTTGGCATCACAAACCACCTTGGCAGGGCGGGGCTTTCGCTTTCTGTATTCCAAGGACAGTTACTTTTCGTCGTGCGTGATGGCAGAGACTTTCTCAATGTTCCACGTGGAACATTCACAAGGCACAAGTCCTGCCAACGCCCTGCCCCACCCCATGACTGCCGCAGAAATTCGCAGGGGCTTTTGTACAGGTGCTCCAAAGCAATCCAATTTGAGCCAGACGGGAAAAAGCTCTCTCCCTCTTCCCTGGCTGACTGTTTGGTCTGGACAGAAACTTTCCTCCCTGCCTGTCCACTCCGGTTTCCTCTGCCGGTTTTCCCGGCGTCATTTGGATTTTGTCCCCTTTCCTGCCTCGGGGCCTCTCCCAGTTTGTTCCACGTGGAACATTTACAAAGCCCGTCAAAACACCATACAATCACAAGCCCGCCGTAAGGATTCCTCAAGGTATTTTTGGGGCTGTTCTGCTAGACTGTAAGCAGACCACCGGGGCAGGCCTTTTAGTGGAAGATTCTTCCCCTCCGCCCTAATCAACAAAAAGGAAAAGGCTCTGCGTCACAGTCGGCTGTCTTGTGTCAGACGGCCTTCCCTGTCCCGGACTGCGGGGGCAGAGTCGATGGTCGGTTGGCTTCCCCGGTCATCGGCACAGCTGTCCCCGGGCCCTGCGTGCGGATGGCCTTCCCGATGGGGCCGCAGAGGAGTCCCACGGCAGCAGGCATCCCATATCCAAATCCAAAAAGGAGTGACCCATTTCCATGGCGGGCAATAAATCTTTTCCTACTTCACAAAACCGCACAACACCGCCCTCCCCTTCGGCCCGTCAACGGGCGGCAGGCCCCCGGCATTCGTCAGGTCAGGGCAAGGGCACCCGTTCCGTTCCCGCGTCCGCCCAGGCAAAAAGATCTGTCTCTCCCCAGTGTGCCGTGAAGCCTGCACATCCCCCTGCTCTTCCTTCCGGCGCCGCTCGCTCTCCCCGTCCGGGGAATGTTTCCACCGGACACTCGACCCGTTGCCGGTCGGAACAAAGGCGCCGGGCGGTGGGCAGCTTTCTTGTCACCTTTCTGATCACCATGGCGGTGGTGCTGCCCTGCGCCCTGGGCGTGGGGTTCTATTGGCGGGCCACCCATCCGGCAGACAGCACCGACCCGGCCTCCGCCGCCCAAAGTTTGGGGGCGGGGGGTTCTGCCGATACCTCCTCCGAACCAGAAAACTCCCCGGAACCGGCTGCCCTCACCGTGGATCTGTCCGGCCTGAACAGCCGGGAGGGTATTCTTCTGGAGCGGGGCGGCGGCACCCTGGGAGAAGTGAACGCCGACGAGACCATCTACCCCGCCTCCCTCACCAAGATGATGACGGTATTGCTGGCCGCCGAAGCCTTTGACAATTTGGATGCCCCCGTCACCCTGGGGGACGACCTCTTTGGTCCTCTCTGGGCGGCCAACGCCTCCATGGCAGGCTTTGAACCCGGGGAGACGGTGACGGTGAGGGACCTTCTCTATGGGGCGCTGCTTCCCTCCGGCGCCGAGTGCTGTGCCGCCATCGCCGTTGAGCTGGATGGCAGCGAGGAAGCCTTTGCCCTGCGTATGAACCGCCGTGCTCAGGAGCTGGGCATGGAAAACACCCACTTTGTCAACGCCACCGGCCTGCAGGATGCCCAGCATGTCTCCACCGTGGGGGACCTGGCCCTTCTGCTGGACGCCGCACTGGATAGCCCCACCTTTCGGGAGGTATTCACTGCCCAGCGGTACTCTACCCAGCCTACCAACCTTCACCCCGACGGTATCACGGTGTCCAGCTCGGTCTTTTCCCTTATGCAGGACGCCGACCTGGGCGGCATGACGCTGCTGGGAGGCAAGACCGGCTTTACCGACGAGGCAGGTCTCTGTCTTGCCACCCTGGCCGGGGCCGACGGCGAGGAGTACATCCTGGTCACAGCGGGAGCCCCCGGCCAGAGCCACACCGACACCGCCCACGTTCAGGATGCCGCCGCCGTATACCGCCGCCTGTCCCGGGCGCTGGAGGATTGACCCGGCAGCCTGCTTTATCCTTCTGCTTCCCCAAAACGCCATCCCCTCCCCCGTACGACAGAACCCCCTGACCAAAGGAAACAATGGTCAGGGGGTTCTGTCATCTATGGGGAATGGATCGGAGGATGGCAAAGGATGCCCGGGTCTGCCCTTCAGTCCACGGTGCAGAGGGCGGGGCGGGGGTCGGCGGAGGCGTCGGAGGCGTCGGAATCTTCCCCGGGGATGGAATCTTCTTCCTCCCGGGCGTCGGAAACGGTGAGGATGGGGGCAGGCAGGGTCAGGGGCGGCGTCTCGGCGGCCTCCACCGGGATGCGCACGATGTATTCCAGGCAGCCGTCCCGCTTGCCGCAGGTGGTGGTGGCGGGAATGCCCTTCTGGGCCATGAGGTCCACGGCGTGCTGCAAAGTGTTGACGAAAAGCCGCACGTCCTTGACCATGGGGGTGGTCTTGCGGCAGGGGGATGCCTCCCCCGGTGCGGCGGTGAGCATGGTCTCCACCAGCTTGTCGGCTTCCCGGACGCTCAGACCGTCCCGGGCGATTTTCTCCAAAGCTGCGGTGCGGCGGTTTTCGGGCAGGCGAAGCACCGCCCGGGCGTGACGCTCGCTGAGATGGTTGGCGGTGCAGATCTGCTGCTGTTCGGTGGTCAGGGAGAGCAGCCGCAGTTTGTTGGCCAGGGCGGGCTGGCTCAGGCCCAGACGGCGGGCGGCCTCGGCCTGGGTGCAGCCCCACAGCCGGATGACCTCCCGGATACCCCGGGCGGTGTCAAAGGGGTCCAGCTGGCTGCGCTGGATGTTTTCCAAAAGGCCCAGGGCGGCGCTCTCGCTGTCGTTCCAGTCGGCCAGAATGGCGGGCACCCGCTCCAGCTTGGCCAGACGGCAGGCCCGCAGCCGCCGCTCCCCCGCGATCAGCTGATATTTGCGGATGCCGATGCGCCGCACACTGATGGGCTGCAGCAATCCGTTTTGCAGAATGCTCACTGCCAGGGCGGCGATCTCGGTATCGTCAAAGGCGGTGCGCGCCTGATAGGGCGACGGCTCAATGGCGTCCACGGGCAGCATGAGCACCTTGCCCGGCTTTTGCTTTTCCATCATCTTTGGTCCCTCCGTATGGCAAACAAAACGGCCTGCGCCGGTTTTGAAACAAGCAAAACGCGGCGCAGGCCGGAAGGGTCCTGTACAGTTGGCAAACTCCTCGGTCCCCTTATGCGGAAGCGGTTTCCTTCCCTGCTGCGGGAAAAAGGGCAATCAAAACTTCCGGCGCAGAGGAGCCGGGCCGGAACTTGAACGGGCGGGTCCGGCGGCAGAACCGGGGATACAATACCCTTTTCTCCGCCGCCTTCGACGGCGGGGCGGCCTGTGCTGCGTTTTTCAACAAGAAAAGCATAACACAGCCGCGGGCCACCGGCCAGCAAAATCGTTCGCCGGGGTTCGGGGCAAATCGTGGGGTTTCGGAGCTCTTACAGGGGCTTTTTTGCGATTTTTCCGCCGTTTCTGGGATAAGCGGGCGGAGTTTGCGATATTTTTTCCATGACCAGCAGGCGGCGGGCGCTGCCGTCGGGCAGGGTGAAGGCCCGGTCATCCGCCGCCCGGCCTCCCAGTTTACGCAGGGCACCCGCGGCCAGGTCCAGCTCGTTGTCGGCATCGGGGCCCTTCATGGCGATGAAACGGCCCCCCACCTTCACCAGAGGCAGGCAGTACTCGCACAGCACCGGCAGAGCGGCCACCGCCCGGGCGCTGGCCAGGTCAAAGGCCTCCCGCCACTGCTTGCGGGCGGCTTCCTCCGCCCGTTCCCGGACAAACTCCACCCCGGTCAGGCCCAGCTCGGCGCAGACATATTTGAGAAAATCCATCCGCTTGCCGGTGGGCTCCATGAGGGCCAGCTCCAGCTCCGGCTTGTAGATCTTGGCCACCACGCCGGGAAAGCCTGCCCCGGTGCCCACGTCCACCATGCGGCCGGAGACCTCCGGCTGGGCGGCAAAGAGCAGGCTGTCCGCAAAGTGGCGGTCCTCGATGCCCTCGGGGATGGTGATGGCGGTGAGGTTGACCTTTTCGTTATAATCCACCAGCAGCTGGGCATAGCGGTCCAGCTGGTCCAGCTGGCTGGGGGTGAGTGTAATGTTCCACGTGGAACATTTCTGTGCAAGGCGTTCGCGGTCGATCATTGGGGTTCCTCCCTGTGGGATGTTTCGGGCGTTTGGGCCGGTTGGGTTTTGGCGGCGCCGTGATGCAGCAGCGCCAGGGACAGCTGGGACAGATCGCTGGGCGACACCCCCGGAATGCGCCCGGCCTGGGCCAGGGTGCGGGGAAGGATGCGGGCCAGCTTTTCCCGGGCTTCCAGGGTCAGGGTGGTCAAGGGCGCGTAGTCGAAGTCGGCAGGGATGGCCACCTTTTCGTGGCGCTGGATCTCCCGGATGATGCGCTGTTCCCGGGCAATGTACCCGGCGTAGCGGATCTCGGTCTCGATGCGCAGGGCCATGGTGGGGGTGACCCCCTCTCCCCTGCCGATGACTTTGGCAATCATCTCATACCGAACCTGGGGACGGCGAAGAAGTTCCTCGGCGGTGCCGCCGGTTTCCCCGATGTCGGCATCCCCGGCCACAGCCTTCAGGTCGGCCAGCTTCACCTTGGTGGAGGCCAGCCGGGCCAGCTCGGCGTTCTTGATGTCCCGGTCGTGGCAGAACACTGCCCAGCGGTCGTCGTCCACCAGCCCGTACTCCCGGCCGATGGGGGCCAGGCGCTCGTCGGCGTTGTCCTGACGCAGGGAAAGACGGTACTCACTGCGGCTGGTCATCATGCGGTAGGGGTCCATGACACCCTTGGTGACCAGGTCGTCCACCAGCGTGCCCAAATAGCTGGTGTGCCGGGCCAGAACCAGCTCGGACTTGCCCAGGGCGTGGCGGGCAGCGTTGAGACCGGCCAGCAGCCCCTGAGCGGCGGCTTCCTCGTAGCCGGAGGTGCCGTTGAACTGCCCGGCGCCGTAGACGCCGGAGACTACCTTGCTTTCCAGGGTGGGCTGCAGGGTGGTGGGGTCGACGCAGTCGTACTCGATGGCGTAGGCGGGGCGCATGATCTCCAACTGCTCAAAGCCCACAATGGAGTGGTACATGGCGTTCTGCACCGCTTCCGGCAGACTGGAGGACAGGCCCTGCAGGTACATTTCCTCGGTGTCCTCCCCGCAGGGTTCCACAAAGACGGGGTGGCGCTGCTTGTCCTTGAAGCGGACCACCTTATCCTCGATGGAGGGGCAGTACCGGGGACCCACGCCCTGGATCATGCCGCCGTACAGCGGCGAGCGGTGGAGGTTTTCCAGAATCACCCGGTGGGTGTCGGGATTGGTGTAGGCGATGTAGCAGTCCACCTTGTTGTGCATGGGGGTACGGGTGAGAAAGCTGAAAGGCTGCAGGCTCTCGTCCGGGTCGCCGGGCTGGCGTTCCAGCTTGGAAAAGTCGATGCTGCGGCGGTGGACCCGGGCGGGGGTGCCGGTCTTGAAGCGGCGTAGAGTGAACCCGTGGGCCACCAGATCTTCGGTCAGGCGGGTGGCGGCGTGCTGGCCGTCGGGGCCGCCGTCGTAGTGGGCGTCGCCCACAAAGATGCGCCCGCCCAAGGTGGTGCCGGTGGCGATGACCACGCACTTGCAGGCATAGTAGCCGTTCAGATTGGTGTAGACGCCTGCCACTCGGCCGTCCTGCACGTCGATGCCCACGATCTCGGCCTGGTGGATGTCCAGGTTGGGGGTGAGTTCCAGAGCGTGCTTCATATACATATGATAGCGCTTGCGGTCGGTCTGGACCCGCAGGCTGTGGACGGCGGGGCCTTTGCCCCGGTTGAGCATCCTGCTTTGCAGGAAGGTGGCGTCGGCGGCAATGCCCATGAGGCCGCCCAGAGCGTCGATCTCCCGCACCAGATGGCCCTTTGCGGTGCCGCCGATGGAGGGATTGCAGGGCATGTTGCCGATGAAGTCCAATGTCAGGGTAAAGACGGCGGTGCGGGCGCCCAGGATGGCTGCCGCGTGGGCGGCCTCGATGCCCGCATGGCCCGCGCCCACGACGATAACGTCGTAGCTGCCAAGATGATCGATCAAGATGGTTCGGTCCTTTCGGAGTTTTTTATCGTTTGGTGAGTATGGTTGGAGTTGTGGCTTTTTGGTAAACGGGCGGCGTTTTGCAGGCCCGGTTTATTTGAGATTTTTATTGGGTAACCCGAGGCGCTTTTTTGGTACGACGCTTCGGGAAAACGTCAAATGTTTTGTAGCCTTCCTTCTTTCGCCGCCGAAAGAAGGAAGCAAGAAAGGCGCCGCCGGTTTCGAGGCGGCGGCCGCACGACTTGGGGGCTGCCCGCCCCCAAGACCCCCAAAGAGGAGGTCGAAGGCGGTTTTTCCTAAAAATGAACACAGTACATTTTCTTAACGGAAAAACCGCCTTCTCCATCTCTGAAACGCTGCGGCGTTGGGGATGTGAGGGAAAACGGGTGTCGAAAAAGAAATGAACCACCCGGTGAAAGCACCGTGGAGGCTTTGCACTGGCCGAAACTTAGAAACGGTCTTGGACGCAATATGGATAGCTCTCCCCCGGTCAGCCTGCAAGAGCCTGTGTCTGTATAGATGAGGAAAAGCCTTTCTCCCAGGTGTCAGTCTGGGAAAAGCGTGCCCCCAAAAGGAAAACGACTGCCTTTTCCCCAGGCGGCGGTCTGCGAGAGCGGACCGCCGCACAAATATGGGAGGCCGGGTGAGCTCTTATCTTGTGATGCACGGGGCACGACCCATAGACCGGTTATCTCAAGTTGCAGGAGGCAATTCTCGGCACGACCCACTACTTGCCCCGGGGTTTCTTAAGGGGCCCGCAGGCCCCTTAAGCCGTGCCCCCCGCCTCGGAACTAGGGGCGGGTTTTTCCGCCGCTTTTTGACCGGTCAAAAAGCGGCAGTCTGCCAACAGGAAATGTTTTCCCGAAGCGTCGCACCTCAAAAGAGCCTCGGGTTACCAAATAAAAATCTTAAATCAGGGGACCCGAAAGAATCAGACAACCCGGAAGGCGGCCTGTCCCCCGCCCCAATGCAACCGCCCTTCAAACAGGGTCAAAAAGAAACGCTCAAATTACCCCTTCGGCGGCAGAATGCCCTCCGTATCCACCACATAGCGTTTGGGATTGTCCGGGTCGATGTACACCGGCAAAGTGGTGCGTTCACCCAGATAGGGCATGGGATTGTACCAGATGGAATCCGAGTGAAAGACATAGACTTTCTGGGTCTGAGGGTCCAGCCAGGAACACTGGATGACATAGGGATGCCGCATGTTGACCCGCACCGAGTAATTCAGGGTCACATCGTCGATGTTTGCCTGAATGCGGGTACCGTTTTCCAGCAGACGTTTTTCCGTGGCGGCGCGGCGAGACAGGTAGATCACAAAGCTGATGGAAAGGATGAGAAACACCGCCCCAAGACCCACATGGATCATCGGCCAGCGCAGCCCGGTGGTATAACATACGCCGATGCCCACAGCCAAAAAGACCACGCCGATGATACCGAACACCGCCGCACAGATTTTCAATGCCGTTTTCATGACAGGACTCCCCTTCCCTGTTATGGGATTGCTTTTCGGGCGGGCTTACTTGCCCACGCAGAAGGTCTCAAACACCTGGTCAATGACCGCCTCGGTGGCGTCCTCGCCGGTGAGGTCGGCCAGAGCGTGGAGGGCGTCCTCAATGCAGACCCCTGCCGCGTCCAACCCGAACCCGGTATCCACCGCACGGATGGCTTCCCCTACCGCGTCCCGGGCTGCCGATGCCGCCGCAAACTGCCGGGCATTCACCAGCGCCGCGGCGCCGGGGTCCAGCCGGGCGGTGCCCAGCAATGCCGCCACTGCGTCGCACAACGGCTTCAGGCTGGCGGCGTCTTTGGCGCACAGCCGCACCGAACTCTTGAAATAGGGCAGCAGCAGGGTTTCGTCAAAGGCGGTATCCTCCGCTGCCAGGTCCTGCTTGTTGAAGATAGCCAGAGCGGGACGGCCCTGGCACCGCTTGGCCAGCGCCACATCCGCCGCCGTCACCGGCTGCCCGGCGTCGAACACCGCCAGCACCAGCCCGGCTTCCTCCAGCTTTTTCCAGCTGCGGCGGATGCCCTCCGCCTCAATGGCGTCGTCGGTCTCCTCCTCGCTGCGCACCCCCGCCGTGTCAAACAGGTTGAGGCGGATGCCGGTGTCCCCCAGCAGAACCGCCTGCTCCACCACATCCCGGGTGGTGCCCGCCACCGGCGTCACGATGGCCCGGTCAAAGCCCGCCAGCAGATTGAGCAGCGTGCTCTTGCCCACGTTGGGGCGGCCCAGCAATACGCAGTCCACCCCGCGGCGCAGCACCGCCCCCGCGCCGTAATTTTTCAGCCAGAGATCCAGCTTTTCCTTTGCCTGGGAGAGGGTCCGGCGCAGTTCCTCGGGGGCCAGCTCGGGCACATCCTCTTCGGGGTAATCCACCCAGGCGGTGAGATGGGCGGCCAGGCCCCGCAAAGACTGCTTGATCTCCTCGGTCTCGGCAGCCAGTCGTCCGTCCAGGGCGCTCTTGGCCAGGGCTGCCCCCTGCCGTCCCCCCGCCGAGATGATCTCCATGACCGCCTCTGCCTGGGTCAGGCTCATACGGCCGTTTTCCAGGGCGCGGCGGGTGAATTCCCCCGGCCCGGCCGGAGCTGCCCCCGCGGCCAGCAGGGCTTCAATGAGGGCGTCCGCCATGACGCTGCCCCCATGCACCGACAACTCGATGACATCCTCCCCCGTATAGCTGTGGGGAGCCCGGTAAAACAGGGCCACCGTCTCGTCCATCTCGGCGCCGTTCAGCACAAAATGCCCGAAGAGCGCAGTGTAGCCTTTGGCGTCGGCCACCTTTTTGTTTTTGTGCAGGGGAAGAAACACCTTTTCCGCAATGGAATAGGCATCCGACCCCGACAGGCGCACCACCGCAATGCCGCCCTCCCCGGGCGGCGTGGCCAGCGCGCAGACAGTATTGCGCAGCAGCATCCGAAAAATCTCCTTCGTTCGCGGGATATCTCCCGGCTGCGACAGCCGGGGACAAAAAGACATACACACCACTATGATACCACAAAACCCGCCCTGGAACAACGTCCGCCCTCCCCCTCCGGGTCGCGGAAAAAGGAGCGCCATTGTTCCGGGACGGGCTGTGCCGTGAGGGGACTGCGGCAGAGTGTTCCGCCGCGGGAGTCTGCCTTCTCCACCGGGAAAAAGCTCCCCTGCCGCTCCGGCTACTCTGGTTTGAGCCTGCGGCCCCCAAAGCTCCGGTCTGACGGGAAAACAGCATCGGCATAAGCACCGTGCATCCCCGGGAAAAGTCCCACACCTGCCGCCAAACTGCAAAATATATAACGATATTTCGTTATATATAATGCGGCATGTGGAGGAGAATTACTCCAGTTTTCCCTTTGCTTTTCTCAAAAAGCTCTCGTTTTTGACGATAAACCGTTCGTGTTCGCCGTCCCCCACTACGCCCTTGGCATCCCGGACTTCCACTTTGAACACCAGTCGGCGGCCGTCAATCTCATACAGCTCAGTTCTGGCGGTGACCTCCATGCCCACCGGCGTGGCGGAAAGATGCCGCACCCGCAGGGCGGTGCCCACCGTGCCGCAGCCCTCCTCCAGGTGGGGGGCCACGCTCTGCCAGGCGGCTTTCTCAATAAGGGCGATCATGGCGGGGGTGGCGAATACCTCCAGCTCGCCGCTGCCCAGCTTGGCGGCGGTGGTCTCGGCGGTGACGAGGCAGCGGGCCTCGCCGGTGATTCCGGTTTGCAGCATGGGATGTTCCTCCTTGTGCGTTGTACTGGTGCATTATAGTATGGTATGGTCGCTTCCCTGTCAGTATAGCCCGACAAAGCTCCCCTTGCAACTGCTCTTCTCTGCCGGAACAGGGCCGCAGCCCGGGGAAGGAGCCTCCGGCTGCAGGACATGCCCCCATGGCCTGCAGGCAGCGGAAAGGCTGTTACATTTCCCGTCGTCCGCCCGCTGTAAGGGAAGAAGTTTCTCTTTCTGGAACTGGGGACTCACCCGGAGTTTTCCACAATCAAAAGGGTCAGACTGCCCCAAAAGGGCTGTTTTTACCCCCAAAAAGGGCTCTTTTTCGGATTTCAACGAGGTTTTCCCCCAAAATCAACGGGTTTTCCACGAGTTTCAACAGGGTTTTCAACTATTTGTTGAAAACCCTGTTGACGGCCATTGGTCCAACGGTGTATTGTTAAAGAGCCTCTCATACAAAGACTTGAAACAGGGCGCGACGCCCTCTGCACACCTCTTTTTCCGGCAGAAAAATCCCCGGAGACAACCCGTTTCCGGGACAGCATTTCCCCGGTCGGGGCGGCAGAGTCGGTCCACGCTCCCGGAAGGAAGGATCCATGCCCCAGACTGACCGACCTTTTTCCCGCGACGGCATCAAGCTGGCCGCCATGGCTGCCATGGCCTGCAACCATTTTGCCATTGCCCTGCTGCCTGCCGGGACCCTGGCTTATGAGGTTCTCACCGATATTGGATATTTTACCGCTGTGACCATGTGCTGTTTTCTGGTGGAGGGCTTTCGCTATACCCGCTCCCCCAGAGACTACGCCCTGCGCCTGCTGCTCTTTGCCCTGCTGGCCCAGCCGGTGTACGGGCTGGCTCTGGGCATCGGGCAGTTCAATATGCTGTTCACCCTGCTGCTCTGCTTCCTCATGCTGTGGGCAAAAGACAGCATCTCCCATCCCCTGCTGCGGGGCGGCGTGATCTTCTGCCTGGCCATGGCCACCGCCTTCTGCGACTGGCCGCTGCTGGCCCCCTGCTATACCCTGCTCTTTGCCTGGGCCGGGGAACGGCGGAACCGTCGGGTCATCGCCTATGCCCTGGCGGCGGCGCTGTTTTTCTGGTTCAACTGGAGCAACTACACCTTTGCAGGGATGGGCGGCGGACAGGCAGTTCTCCACGCGGGACTTTCCTGTCTGGGCATCCTGGTGTCGGGGGCGGTGGTGCTGCTGGGCTATAACGGGCGGAAATCCGCCTTTGCCATTGCCCATCCCCTGTTTTCCAAGTACTTTTTCTATCTGTTCTATCCCGCGCATCTGGCGGTCCTGGCAGTCTGCCGTGTGCTGCTGTGACCTCTGCGCGGCTCAGCGCAAAGCCCCGCTGCCCGTTGACTGGCGGGGCTGAGCGAGAGGAGAAATCATTGTCATGAAACTTTCTTTTCTGAAATCCTCCTCCCCGGGCGGAGAGGGGGAAACACCACCGGACATCCGCCCTTATGTGGCGGCCATCTTCCGGGGCAACCGGCTGCGGTTCGCCCTGATCATGGCACTGTACCTTGTTATTGTCCTCATCCTGATGGGGCAGTCCTGGCTGCTGGGTGAACTGATCGAAGTCATTGCCTCCCCCAGCCGGCAGCGCATCCTGCGGGATGCGGTCATTGCGGCGGCGCTGATTGCGGGGCTGGGGCTGGTCCAGATGGGCCATGCGCCCCTGCAGTCCCGCTTTGTCCATCAGGGCATGGCCCAGTACAAGGAAACGCTCTTTGCCGCCCTGACCCGCAAAAACATCAGAGCATTTGCCCAATCGCATTGTAGGCAGCATTCTCAAGCCATGCTTCGCTGTATCTTTCGCCAACCGGACACTCCGTATCGTGGTCATTTGTCGAGTGCGGAAGCTATGAATGTACTTCTTGATTCCTCGAAATGCAGATTCACAAAGGAGCAGTTAGAAGACCTTTACGGTGCAGTTGATGATGAAGTCCTTGGAAGAGTAGCTGCGAGGAACAAGATACGCCTCTTTGAAGATGACGAGGACGAAGAAATTGAAAATGAGACTGGCGAGGAAGAGTTCTTCGATGAGCCGGTTGCTTCTGCCCCTAAAATTGGCTTCTTTGCAAAGCTTTTCGCAGGAATCGGAATTGCTGATGCACTCTCATCCTCTCATGCTTCTCATCCGGGACATTGTACCGGCGATTGTGCGAACTGTCCTCCCCATTATGGCTATCGTTATGGACGATGGTATTATGGTCATGGTCATGTGCATGGCTGTGAGTTCGGCGGTAACAAAGGCGACGGAAGCCTCTAACAGAGCAATACATATTGGGCTATAAGAAAAAGCCTCAAACGCAATCAAAAGGAGCGTTTGAGGCTTTATTACTCATTCAACGTATGCGGAAAAACTGTCCGAGCAAACCGGCATTCCCGCGGCCAGTTACAAAGATGCGCCGGCCCTTTCGGACAAAGATATCATCGTTTATCTGGGTAGTCTGTATGCTGGTGGTGTTCTGGGCCTGGCGAAAACCCTGCGGGGCTTTTCCCTTCAGGACGGACAAAAACTAATCCTTGCTACCGTAGGGCTGGCCGACCCCAGAGAGCCGGAAAACCAGCACAATATCCGTACTTCTCTGCAAAGGCAGTTTCCCGCAGAACTGCTTGATCGGGCGAAGATCTTTCATCTTCGTGGCGGGATCGATTATCAAAAGCTCTCTTTCAGACATCGGACAATGATGAAACTATTATACCAATCCCTGCAAAGGACGCCGTTTGAAAAACAGACAGCGGAGAACCGGGCGTTTCTGGAAACCTATGGCAAGCAGGTGGATTTCACAGACTTCGGTGCGCTGGAACCGATCACCCGCGAAATCCAGAGGGGGACAATATGAATAGGAGAAACAAAAATATGCTTTAAAACTGTAAGTTGTCAAGCGCTTTCCTTCCTGTTACAATTCAAAGTATAAGTACAAAAGTATTCCACACGGTTTGAAACATTTCAGGAACTTTCTTGTGGATAGGAGGTGAACTCAATGTACAAAACGATGGTAGTCAAATATTCTCCCAAGGCTAAAGAAATGGCTGTCAAAATAGAAGATGCAGCCAATAAAATGGAACAGGAAGGTTTTGAGCTCGTTTCTTGCTCCATCATGCCATCTTCCAAGGGCATTCTGATTTTCAAAAGAATGGCGGCAGACGAGTCAACCGAATAAAGCCTTAACAAAATGGCCATTTCCATGAATACTTGGGGGGACATTTGATAAAACCCATATGGGTGTTCATGAAAATTACCTTGTATAACCCCATTCCCATAATCATTGTCCCCTGAATTAATAGAACAACGTTTCCATACTGATTTTACTTATTCACTTTATCAACTATAGCCTATCCATCACGATATCACTTTTTCAGCCGCCTCTTTAACTTCCAATAACGATAGGCAAAAGACGCAACTGCCCATACGTAAACTGAGAGCAGGATCAAAAACAGCACCAGTAGTATAGGAGCATCTGCATCTGAGCTATGGAATTGATCAAAGATGTTTGGCAAAATCAACAACATCAAAATAATGAGGATTGGCACATATCGGCCTGCAAATACCCGCCGCATCATGTCGAGCCTGGACTCATCGTCACAGAAAATTTCCTCTTCTCCCTGCATTTCGGCAACTGGTTTACGGAAATAGGTGTATCCGGCAAACTCCTGAAGGTACTCCCAGCCGCAATCCTTAAACATCTGCACATACTCGTCCCTATGTTTCAGCCCTTCTTCGTTATAATCGAGCTGGTAAACCACATCCTCAGGGGGACATTTTTCAAAGCGGTAAAGTCCCGGCAGGCTTACTTTCGTAAATTTCCATCCTTCCTGATGCCGCTTCCGAAGATACTGTTCTTCTTTTTCCCATTCCGCTATCGTGAAAATACGCAGCTCGGTTCTTTTGTCTTTCATATTAGCGCACCTCCATCATGTTTCGATACAATCTTTCGATTCGCTTCATTTCTAATGCCAGCACATTTTTACCTAATTCTGTGATGCAATAAATCTTTCGTTTTTCTTCTTCCCGGACAAAGTGGATCAGGCCATCCTTCTCCATCTTGGATAGACTGCCGTACATCGTTCCGGGACTAATTCGAATTTCGCCATCTGTCAGTTTCTCTACTTTCCGGATGATATTATAGCCATGGGATTCTTCCCGGAGGCAAAGCAGGATATAAAAACTCGTTTCTGTCATCGGTATGTACACTTTACGAATATGTGCGTTCACTTCGTCACGACCCTTTCTATGCATACCTTGCACTGCACTATATTGCACTGCTACATATCAATTTCATTATAGCAGTGCGATATATATTTGTCAATTTTAATCTTTGTAAAGAGCGGATCATCCATATGGCGCAGTACAATCTGGATCGGGCGTACCTGAGGATGGAGTTGTTCTAGTGGAAGAGCTGCTATCTCACCTCTGTCCCTGTGGAAAACTCGCTCATGTTTATAAAGTCAAAGTCAGCGTGGGATTGGTGTGGTATCTTTATCTAAGTGATTACCCCCGTCTCCCACCGGGAAATACTGCGGTTGCTGACGCAGAGCCGCTCGGCAAGCTGTTCCTGGGTCATACCCTTTTCCCGGCGCAGCTGCCGCAAAAAGACACCGAATTTCTGCTGATCCAAAGTAAATCCCTCCTTTTCTGTCCGTATCATAAGGCAAACGGTTTCCGGATCACAGGACACAGAGCGGGAATTCCGAAAAATCTCCCCGCTCTCTCCGTTTCCCGCAACCGGACACAAAAAATCCCGCCCCCGACGGCGTCGGACCGTCAGGGGCGGGATACTTGTTTCAGGCTGTCTTACAGCTCGATCTTGCCGAACATGGCAAAGTCGTCGCCGTCATGGATGCGCTCCACCGGCGCGGGCGCCTGGGGACGGGCGTTGGGGTCGCGGGGGGTATCCGCAAACTCACGGCCGGGCACGTAGGACCCGCGGCTGCCGCTGCGATTGCCGCCGCGTCCGCCGGAACGTCCGCCACGGCCGCCGCGCTCGCCGCGCTCGCCGCCCTTGCGGCTGTCGCCCCGGAAGCCGCCGCGGCTTCCGCGACCGCCATTGCGGCTGCGGCTGTTGTCGCGGCTGCGGTTGCCCCCACGTCCACGGCGGCCGCTCTCGCGGTCGGGCAGGTTGCAGGCGTCGGAATCGGTGGAGTAGATGACCACTCGGCGGTCGGCGCCTTCGCCCTTGCTCTCGCTGCGGACGCCCTCGATGGCGGCCACGGCGGTGTGGATGATGTGACGCTCGTAGGGGTTCATGGGCTCCATCTCATAGTAGCAGCCGGTGCGCTTGACGCGCTCGCACAGGCGGCCGGCCAGAGCAGCCAGGTCGTCCTCCCGCTTGCCGCGGTAGCCGGCCACATCCAGGCCCAGCTTGACGTAGCTGCCTTCCATCCGGTTGACCACCAGGCTGGTCAGGTAGCTCAGGCTCTCCATGGTCTCGCCCCGGCGGCCGATGAGCACGCCCACGTGGTCGCCCTTGATGCGCAGGATGGTGGCCTCCCCTTTCTTGACGGCGGTGAACACCAGGTTGGAGGCGCCCATCATCTCGCAGATGGGACGCAGGTAGTCCACCGCGGCGGTCAGGCGCTCGTCGGCGGCAATGTCCAGTTCCACCTCGGCAGCCTCTGCCTTGGGCTCGGCTTTGGGCTCCTGGGGAGCAGCCTCCTCAGCGGGGGCAGCAGCCGGGGCGGTCTGGGCCGGTTCCTCCGCCTTGGGGGCCTGGGGCGCTGCCTCAGGGGCGGCAGGCTCCGCAGCCGGGGCGGCGGTCTCGGGCTCGTCCAGCGTCACGCGGACGCGGGCGGGAATGGTCTTGAACAGCTTCTTGACGGGGAAATCCAACACCTCATAGCTGACGTTGATGTCGTCACGGTCCACGCCCAGGGCGTCGCAGGCGGCCTGAACAGCCAGTTCCACCGTCTTGCCGGTCATTTCGATTTCACGCATCGTTTATTTGCCTCCCTTTTTCTTCTTTTTGCTCTTGGACTGTTCTTCCAGCTCCATGCGCTCGGCCTCGGTGAGGGGACGGGTGCGCTCGTCCTTGTACTTCTCGGCGTCCAGGGCGCGGGCGCGTTCCAGGCGCAGACGGTTGAGCTCGGCCTCGTTGACCTGCTTGGTCACTTCCTGGCCTTCCTCCACCACGACCACTTCCTTCTTGGCCTTTTTGGCGGCCTTTTTGGCGGCCAGTTCGGCCTCATATTCTTTCTTGAAGCGCTCGGGGCTGTAGATCTTGTTGGTAAGGACCGACTGCAGGATCATGCAGATGTTGGAGGTGGTGTAGTACAGGGAGAAGCCGATGGGTGCGGTAAAGCAGAACCATGCGAACATCAGGTTCATGACCCACAGCATGATCTTCATGCTGCCCTGGGTGGCGGCCTGCTGGCCGGACATGCGGGTAACGATGATGTTGGAGGCGAACACCGTGACGGTGGCCAGGATGGGGAAAATCAGCAGCGGGGACAGGGCAAAGCCTGCGGTGGTGCAGACATCCATGCCCAAAAAGCTGGTGTTGAAGCCCTGGATCAGGCCGATCTGCTCGGCGGTGAGGCTGGTGGCCACATCGGTGCCCGCTTTGATGGCGGTGATGAGCTGGGTCTCAGCCAGGGTGACGTTGGAGGTGCTGATGCCCAGGGCGGTGCAGGCGGCATTGATGGCGTCGGCAGGGATGCCCAGAATGTAGCGCACCGGATGATAAACCACCTGGATGATGGCGAAGAGGATCAGCATGTTCAGCACCATGGGCAGACAGCCTGCCATGGGGTTGTAGCCGTACTCCTGCTGGAACTTCATCAGTTCCTCATTCTGCTTTTCGGGGTTGTTTTTGTACTTTTGCTGGATCTCGTTGAGCATCGGTGTGTAGACCGACATCTTTGCCATGGATTTCTGCTGTTTGATGGCGAGAGGCAGCGACACCACGCGGATCAGGATCGTGAAGATGATCATGGTGAGCGCGTAGCTGGGGATGGCCTGGTACATCAGGGCCATCAGGGGGCCGAGGATGATCGAGAGAAAACCTAAAATTTCAGTCATAGCCTGTCCAATCCGCCCCGCCTGCGCACAGGGCATTTCGTTATGTTTTTATCCAAAGCCCCCGCAGCGCAGCACAGGGACGAAAAACATGGGGATCTCCCATCGCCGGGGATGGGGCGGGCTACTTTTCCCGGGTAAGACGCCGGGCAGGATTGCGCCAGCGGCCCTTTTCGGGCACGGGGTCGTAGCCGAACTTCCCGAAGGGGTTGCAGCGGAGAATCCGCCACACGGCCAGCACGCCGCCCTTGAGCAGACCATGGGTGGTCAGGGCCTCCACAGCATACTGGCTGCAGGTGGGCACAAACCGGCAGTGATGTCCCAGGTGGGGACTCAGGTACTTCTGGTACAGCCGGATGAGGGCAACGAAGGGCCGGGTGAGCAGCGGCGGGGTCATGTGCGGGGAACGGCGCGGTCGGGCAGACCGGCGGCCCGCATGAGCTTGGCCAGGGTTTTGCTGACCTGGGTGCTCTTGAGGCGGGGGGTCTGGGCGCGGGCCACCAGGATGACATCGTAGCCGCCGATGTCGGCGGGCAGATGCTCGGCCAGGGCGGCGCGCATGACCCGGCGTGCCCGGTTGCGCAGCACGGCGCAGCCCACCTTTTTGGTGGCGGTCAGGCCGATGCGGGTGTGACCCACCCGGTTTTTGGCGACGTAGAGCACCAGCTGGGGGTGGACGTAGCTTTTGCCGCGGGCATACACCCGGGTAAACTCTTTGTTTTTGCAGATGGTGCGGTAGCGCATAAAACCCCTTTCGCCGCGGCGTGCGGCTTTGAAAAAAGGCTGCCGAGCGCACGGTCAAACGCAAGGAAAAAAGCCTCCGGCAAAAATACCGGCGGGCTTTTTTCGGTCTTGCATCTGACCAGGATCAGCAGCCTGAAGGTGGATTCGTGGGTCGACTGACATGAAGTCCTGTGCAAATACCCGAGAAACCGTACATTTTCAAAAAGAAGGCCCGCAGCCGGGCCTGTGCGTCAATGACGCCGATGTCCCGAAAGGACGATCAGACGGTCAGGCTCTTGCGGCCCTTGGCGCGGCGAGCGTTGATGACCTTGCGGCCATTCTTGCTGGACATACGCTTCAGGAAACCATGAACGGCACTGCGCTGACGCTTCTTCGGCTGGAAAGTCTGTTTCATTTTACATATCCTCCTGTCCCGATTTTGGGGTGAATTTCGATGCCTGGGCTACGCCCCATCGAGGGACAGCCTTGCAGACTATGATTATAGCCCATCCGCAAGGCCTTTGTCAACACCCGAAAGGGATTTTTTGCCTGTTGTATGTGTTTTTTCCCGAAAAAAGAGAAGAAAACTTTTTCTTCAGGCCATATCTTGTTGTGCGGCCGGCGGCGTTCTACAAGATGTCAGCCCCTCACAGCATGGCCTGGCCGTTGATGGTCAGGGCAAAGCGGACGCCCAGCTTTTCGGCGGCCTTGCGGCAGAGGATCATACGGTCCAGGAAGATCTCAAAGTAGTCCATGAGGGGGCAGACCTTTGTGTCGATGGTGAGGGACAGCCGGATGACCCCCGGCTCAAACCGCACCTGAGATTCGGTCACCGAGAAGTTGACCCGGTCGTGGATATCGAAGGAGGCCATGTCCTGGTTGCGGACCCGGTTGGCCCGCACGTCGGTCTTGTCGGCCAGAATGAGGGCGGCGGCCACGGCGTTCACCGGGAAGGCGGTGCCCTCGTCGTGGTTGCCGATGGCGGTGACGATGGTGGCGGTCTCGTCGGGGTCAAAGCCCAGCTTGTCCAGAATGCGGAAGGCCATGACGGCGCCGCTCTGGGCGTGGTCCACCCGGTTGACCACATTGCCGATGTCGTGTAGCCAGCCCGCAATGGCGGCCAGCTCGGCGGTGCGCTCGTCCTGGCCCAGCCACAGCAGAATGCGCCGGGCAGTGTCCGCCACCCGGCCCACATGGGCGAAGCTGTGCTCGGTGTAGCCCAGGGCAATGAGGGATTCGTCCGCCTTGCGGATGTAGGCGGCGATCTCGGTGTTCTTGCGGATGCTGTCAAAGGATACGGTCATAAAGTGCTTCCCTTCCCTGTTTGGCGGTTGTGACAGAATGGGGCTGTGGGGTCAGTGCCCGGCCCGGGCGTCGGCCTGCTCCAGAATGGCCAGCAGAGCCTCGTCCCGCATGGCCGAGAGAGGGGCGTCCTTGCCCAGCACCTCCCGCTGCCAGTTGGTGTAGTCGGGGCCGTCCCCTGCCGCCCGGGGCAGAGCGGTGAGTCCCCGCAGCACCCAGACGGTCTTGGCCAGGTCGGTCTGGGTCTCCTCCTGCCGGTAGAAGTTTGCCCAGCGTCCGTGGGCAAAATCCCTCACCACACGGCGGGCGGCCTCAAAGCCTGCGGCGGACAGACCCACCTTGCGGTAGCAGGCCCGGTAGTCCCCGGCGTTCCACAGCTGCCAGCCGTCGCACAGGTCCACCACCGCCTTGAGACAGTAGCGGTAGAGCCGTACCTGGCCCAGCACCGTGTCCGCCCACAGCCGGGTAGTGGGACGGGCGGCGTACTCGCAGCCCGAGAGCAGCGTGTCGAAACCGGGCACGGCGTCGGCGCAGACTCCACGCAGCCAGGCCAGCTGCTCGGCAAAGGACTGGTCCCCTGCCGCCCAGCGCAGCTCCGGCAGCGAACTCCTGGTCCGGCCGGACAGCCAGGCGGTGGCCACCGCCCGGGCGGAGCAGGCCATGAGCTGTTCCCCCGCCCGCTGGTCGGGCCAGGGACCGAAGGCGGCGGTGGACTGGAACCAGGATTTCAGGCAGGTGGCCAGGTCGTCCAGCTGGCGGTCCTGCAGGGCCCAGCCGTCGGGGGCGCGGTAGTAGGTGCGCAGATACCCTGCCCGGTGGGCGTCCAGGTTGGCGTCCACATTGCGCCACAGGGCCGCCAGCACGTCCAGAGGATAGACATGGGGCTTGACGCTCCCCGCACAGATGAGCCACATGGCCCGGGCGCCCTTCTCGAAGGCATCGCACAGTTCCCGGGCGGCCAGCTCCATGGCGGCAGGGCGCATGGTCAGGCAGTTGCCCGACTGGCCGTCGCTGCAGGCCGCATGGAAAAAGACGCCGCCCCGTCCCCCGGTGGGCTGGTCGGGAAGCACCGGCGTACGGGAATCCCGGCTGCCCTCCCGGGGGCTGACAAACTTGCCGTAGCCGTTGTCCGGCCAGATGCGGATGACATCCTGGGGCAGATCCAGCACGCCGGCCCGTTCCAGCGCCGCCGTCTCGTCGTCCAGAAGGCAGACGGGGGCGCTGGGCAGCTCGGCACGGACAGCGTCGTACTGGGCACGGAGCACCCGGCCGATCTGCTGTCCCTGACGGACCAGAGTGGCGGCGGCCAGCTCCCGCCGGTCGAAAATTTCGCCGCCCTGGGCGGGCAGGCCCAGACGCCAGATGATTTTCTCGTGCTTGCGCCTGGAGACGGCGTCCGCCCACAGACGGGCGTAGGCGTCGGCACTCTCGGCATAGAGGGGGGACTTGCCCGGCACCGCCCGGTCAAAGGGGGCGGCGTCCAGAGGGCAGGGCCCGCACTGCATCCGCCACAGACCCATGGCGCCGGCCAGAGCGGCGGGCTTGCCCTGGGGCAGCGAGACAAAGTTGCCGCCGCAGCGCAGCAGGGCCTCAAAGGCCATCTCCCAGCCCAGGTCGGGGGAGGCCGGGGTGTTCCAGCCCTGCAGCAGCTGGCCGCCGTCGAAGTTCCAGCCCCGCAGGGCCACCGACGCCGGTTTGCTCAGATAGTGCTCGGTGGTGACGGCGGCCAGTTCCTTGCGCTCAAACTGCTGGTCGTTCCAGAACCAGAAGGGCGTCACTCCCAGGGCCGAACGGCTCAGGTGAAGCAGGGCATAAATGGCCGCCAGATCGTCGGCGGCACGGATGATCATGGATTCGCTGCTCTGCAGGTCGATGGAGAACTGCTCAGGCGCCAGGTCCCGGGCCAGACAGAGCTGGATGCGGCCCGAAGGGATCAGGTCGCCCTCGTTGAGGGTCATCTCCAAATCCCGCCGAAAGCGGGTGATCCCCCGGCGCAGGGGTTCGCTGGACCACTGGGACGAGATGGCCACACCCCGTGTCAAAAGAAATTCCATACTTTCTCATCTCCCGGAAAAGACAGCGCCGCCGGCTGCGGCAGAGCGCCGGAACCCTGCAGGGCAAGGGGCATACCACAGGGAAATCTCCCGGAAAGAGTTCCGGGAGAAAGGCATACCCGCCGTGCAGGGGAAAATTCTGATACCAATATACCACGCCGCCGCCCTCCCGCGCCACCCGCACCCATTTTCTGCCACGAGTTTTGTCGAAAACTTACAAAAAACAGGAATGGGTTTTGACAGGGTGGTTGTTCTATGGGGAGGGGCAGGTTTGTTTTGGGTTAGTCGGATTAGGGGGGGACGGGCGGCTTTTTACAGGCCCGGTTTATTTGAGATTTTTATTAGGTAACCCGTTGTGTAGTTTAGGTACGACGCTTCGGGCAGACATTTCCTGTCGGGAGACTGCCGCTTTTTGTGCGGTCAAAAAGCGGCGGAAAAACCCGCCGCCGGTTTCGAGGCGGCGGCCGCACGACTTGGGGGCTGCCCGCCCCCAAGACCCCCAAAGAGGAGGTCGAAGGCGATTTTTCCTAAAAATGAACACAGTACATTTTCTTAACGGAAAAACCGCCTTCTCCATCTCTGAAACGCTGCGGCGTTGGGGATGTGAGGGAAAACGGGTGGCTGAAAAGCAATGGGCCGTCCGGTGAAAGCACCGTGGAGGCTTTGTACTGGCCGAAACTTAGAAGTGGTCTTGGATGCGGTATAGAGAGCTCTCCCCCAGGCACCCTGCAAGAGCCTATGTCTGTATAGATGAGGAAAAGCCTTTCTCTCAGGCGTCAGTCTGGAGGAATCACGCCCCCAAAATGAAAACGACTGACTTCCCCCAGGCGGCGGTCTGCGGGAGCGGGCCGCCGCACAAATATGGGAGGCCGGGTGAGCTCTTATCTTGTGATGCACGGGGCACGACCCATAGACCGGTTATCTCAAGTTGCAGGAGGCAATTCTCGGCGCGACCCACATCTTGCTCCGGGGTTTCTTAAGGGGCCCGCAGGCCCCTTAAGCCGTGCCCCCCGCCTCGGAACTAGGGGCGGGTTTTTCCGCCGCTTTTTGACCGGTCAAAAAGCGGCAGTCTGCTGTTATTTGCCGTTTGTCCGAAGCGTTGTACCTCAACCATATAACGGGTTACCAAATAAAAACTTTTAATAAAGTCGGGCCTTCCACCCGCCGCCCGTTCCCCAAAAACACGAAAAGCCTTACATCCACAACTGCCCCAAAGCCACAACAGCCTAAAAACTTCAAAGCCAAACAAGCCCCCAAACCCCCGCAAAACCCAAAACGGGCGCGCCGCAGAGGTTTCCCCCGCGGCGCGCCCGCCGATCATGGTAAACGGAAAGATCTTCCCCGCCGCATGGCAGCATGGCAAAGGCCATCGCCGCCGAGGAGGCGTACTGCGGGCAACGAACCGCAAATTGCGGGAAAGACCGATCGTCCGCCCGATATTGTAGCACACAGCGGACAAAAGCGCAAGCTGTGGCCGTTTTTACTTTGCGCAGAACCGCCGCAGCTCGCCCAGACGGGAAAGGGTATCCGCCCGGCCCAGCTCATACAGTTCCCGCAGCTTTTTCACGCTGTGCTCGGTGCGGGAGACTTCCAGGTCCACGCTGGGCCGCAGCACAAAGACATCGCCGTCGGCCACACCCTGTTCCACAGCGGCCAGCTCGGCGTTGTAGACCTCATGGCGGTGGGCCATGGCATTCACAAATTCGGGATAGTCGTGATACATCATCTTGAAAGGCAGAATGGCCGCCGGTTTTTTGCGGTATCCCGCCGCCCGGGTCAGCACCACAATGTTCTTGCGGTAGCCCATCCGGCGGAAGGCCCCCAGGGGAATGCTGTCCGCCACGCCGCCGTCCAGCAGTTTTTTGCCCCCTACCTCCACAATGCGGGAGACCAACGGCATGGAGGCTCCCGCCCGCAGGTATTCCATGTTATCCCCTTTCCGCATGGAGTCGCAGCGGATGTACTCCGCCTTGCCCGTCTCCACGTTGGTGCAGGTCACATAGAAGGGCACCCCCGACGCCTGAAAGGCATCGTCGTCAAAGGGGTCCAGCTCCCAGGGAATGTCATGGTAGCAGAATTGCTTGTCCACAATATCCCCCGTGGTCAAAAGGGGGTAGAGTCCCATGAACCTCTTGTCGCTGCGGTACTTCTCATAATACCGGATGCTGCGCCCGTGCTGGCCCGACAGATAGGACACTCCGTGTACCGTCCCGGCGGATACGCCGATGACGCCGTCCACATGAATGCCCGATTCCAGAAAGGCATCCAGCACGCCTGCGGTGTACAAGCCCCGCATGGCGCCGCCCTCCAGCACAAGACCGAGTTTTTGCTCCATATCCTCACACTTTCTTCCCGGTCCGGCAATCAGGCGGCGGGGGTCAGGGGGGCAAACAGGCTCTGATTCCGGCTGGCCTTGGCCCCGATGTTGTTGTATTCCAGATAGAAATATCCGCTCATCCAGGCATCGTTTTCGGCGTTCTCGCCGTAGGTGCGGGTGGTGCCGTCGGCGGCCATGTAATCGTTGCCCGCCGTCTGGACGGGGACATCCTGCTTCATGGCCAGCAGATACTGATAGAAGGGCGACAGGGGCAGCTCCGCCTGCTCCACCAGGGTGGGAGCCAGGTCGCACAGGTCCATGCGGTTGAGGGCGTCGTTCTCGTTCACATAGCCCGCGTTCTCCAGCGGATAGTTGGCCCAGATGAAGTACGGCGTGCTGCGCTCCAGCAGCTGCCGGTCGTTTTCGGGGATGCTCTGGTCGGCAATGTGGTCGATGAAGCTGGGGGCGTGGTCGCCGGCCAGGGCCACGATCACCTTGCGGCCGCTCTCCTCATAGACCTTGGTGAAGTAGTCGCACAGTTCGCCGATGGCCTGGTCGCTCATGTACATGCAGGACAGATACTCGTCCACCTCGTCGTCGTACTCGCCGTAGTCGGTGGCCGCATGGACCAGATCCAGGGAGGCGTCGTTCATGTCGTAGTCGCCGTGGCTCTGGATGGACACCAGGAAGCCGAACCGGGGCTGATCCTCCGGCATGGCCTCATACAGGGCCGCAAAGTCCTTGTAGGTGGCCGAGTCGGTCTGGTAGGGACGGTTACCGTAGTACTCCTGGGTGGGGAAATCCTCCTGGAAGTGGGTCTCGTCAAAGCCCAGGGCCAGCCAGGCGGAATCCCGGCGATAGTTGGAGTTGGTGTAGGGATGGGCTGCCATGGTGGCGTAGCCCAGGTCCTCCAGATAGCTCACCAGGCTGTTGGCGTTGTGCAGGTTGAGCCAGTTGAAGGGAGTGATGCTGGGCATGAGCATCAGGGAATTGGAGGTCAGCATCTCATACTCGCTGGAGTTGGTACCGCCGCCCACATGGGGGCTGACGGTGTGGCCCAGAATGCTGTTGGGCAGGTTTTTGATGGTGGACATGTACTCCACGTCGGTTTGCAGGTCGGTGACGAGAGAGGGATCATAGAAGCTCTCGGACAGAATCAGGATGACGTCGGGGTACTCGTCGGCATCCACCTCGGGGGCAGTGCGCTGGTAATCCTGGCCCAGGGCGGCAGCCTCCGCCGCGGCGTCGTTGGAGTAGCCGTCGGGCATGAGGATGGGGTCCACCAGCAGAGACGCCGCCTCAATGGTGCCGGCCAGATAGCCGTACTTGTAGTAGGTCTCCTGCCAGGCCCAGCCGTAGGTGGCCTTGGGCTTGATGGGCGCCGGGCTGAAGTAGCCGATGTAGAGGATCAGCGCCGCGCAGACCAGGCTGGCGGCATAGCGGATGCCCCGGCGTTTCCAGCTGATTTTTACGCCCTTGCGGGGGTGCACCAGCCATGCCTGCAAAGCGGCCATGGCCAGCACCGGCAGATACAGCAGCGCCAGGGTAATGACGGTCTGGTTGATACGCAGGGTGTAGCTGCCCATGACCTCCGCCGCCGTGCCGATGTTGAGCACATCCTGGGGCATAAGGGCGGAACCGTGAAGGTCCCGGGTGTAGTAGTTGGCGATGGACAGCACGGTGAAGATCGCCCCGGCAATGCCGGTGGCCCGGGACCACTTGCCCAGCAGGGCGAAGAGCACCAGCGTCAGGCAAAAGGCGGTGAGGGCGTTGAGAGGGGCGAACACCGGCCACTGCCCGGCCATGTAGTCGGCGGTGACGCCGTCGGACAGTTCCAGCTGATACCGGGCAATGAAGGCCGCTGCCAGCGCAAGCAGGCAGGGCAGCACGGTCTGCAGCCAGAAGGTGCGGTCAAGAATGCGGGTTTTGAGCGTTTGCATGGATGTTTCCTCTTACTGTGGATGGGTGCCGCGCCCGGTCATACTGGCCAAAGCGACACATGTAAAATTGTGTAATGCGTACAAAAAAGAGGCGTTCGCGGCAGCGAACACCTTTCTATTATAGCACGATGTGTCGAATTCGTAAAGAAACAGTATGTGAAAAAACCGGCGCAGCAGCGGCAAAATCTGCCTGCCGGGCCGGTTTTCGGGCTTGGAAAGGAAGTTTTTGTAAGGAAATTGTAAATCCCATCCCCTCTTCCCTGTCCGGCGGCGGGACGGGACAGGGCGAACAGCAGGTCAGTCCTCCCGGAACAGCTGCTCCGCGGCGTGGAACTCCCGGCGGGCCAGCTGGGGCTCAAACACCAGGACAAAGACGGTGCCGCTGACGCAGGCTGAAATAACGTCGGCCAGAGGTTCGGCGTAAAAGGCGGCCCGGGCTCCGAAAAAGGCGGGCAGGGCCAGGGTCAGCAGCACAAAGCCCGCCTTGCGGAAGAGGGAGAGGGCCAGGGAGGTGCGGGTGCGGGCCAGAGCAGTGAGGCCGTCCACCCGGGCGTACTGGACGGCCAGGGGGATGATGCCCAGGGTAAAGACCCGCAGTCCCCAGGCGGACAGTTCCAGCAGGGAGGCGTCGGAGGTGAAGATGCGGACGATCTGCCCCGCCAGCAGCTGGAACACCACGAACATGATGACGGTAAAGCCCAGACACATGCGCAGCACGCAGCGGGCGGCCTGACGGACCCGGTCGCTGCGGCAGGCGCCGTAGTTGTAGCTGAGGATGGCCTGGGTGCCGCTGCTGATGCCCAGCATGGGCCCGGTGATGAGAGCCATGCAGCTCTGGACGATGGTGGCGCAGGCAATGAGGGCGTCCCCCTGCTCAGGGCCGCCGTAGTACTGGAGGACGGCATTCATGGCGATGAGGATGATGCTGTCAGTGGCCAGAATGAGGAAAGGCGGGAAGCCCATGCCCGCCACCCGGAACATGAGGGGGAAGTCCGGGCGGCACAGGCCGATGCGGATGGGCGGCTTGCAGAAGAGGAACCAGGCGGTAAAGGCGCAGCTGAGAAACTGGGAGAGGACGGTGGCCGCGGCGGCGCCCGCCACCCCCATGTTCAGGGCGAAGATGAACACCGGGTCCAGGATGATGTTGGCCACGGCGCCGATGAGGACGGCGGCCATGCCCACGGTGCTGTAGCCCTGACAGGTGATGAAGTAGTTGAGGCCCACCGCCATGAGGGCAAAGAAGGTGCCGGCGGTGTAGATGGTCAGATAGGTGTCGGCATAAGGAAAGGTGGCGTCGCTGGCGCCGAAGCAGCGCAGCAGCGGTTCCCGGCAGATCAGGAACCCGGCGGTGAGCAGAGCGGACAGCCCCACCAGCATAAGAAAGCAGTTGGCCAGCACCTTGCGGGCGGTGGCGTTGTTGCCCTCTCCCATGCGGATGGCCATGAGGATGGAGCCGCCCAGTCCCACCAGGGTGCCGAAGCTGCTGAGCAGGGTGACGATGGGCCCGCAGACCCCCACGCCTGCCAGGGCCAGGTCCCCCACCCCGGGAATATTGCCGATGTAGACGCGGTCAATGAGGCTGTAGAGCACGTTGACGAACTGGGCGATCATGGCGGGCACCGCCAGACCCAGCACCAATTTAGGTACCGACCCCTTACCCAGATCCTGCCGGCTGCTTTTCATGGCCAAAACTCCTTTTATACTGTACGTATAGTGAAATATACAAATTGTATAAAACGCGGCGGGCGGGAGGGCTGCCCTCTCCCCTGCGCTGCCGCAAAAAGAGCCTGCCGGGACAGGATGGTCCCCGCAGGCTCGGCGCAAACAGTATAGCACCCGTCCCAAAGGGATGCAACCATCCCCCGGAAGGAAATTTTTGCAAAGGATTCCGGGCATACCCGGCGGCAGAATGCCTTACCGGGCGTTCAGGGTCATGAGGCGGCAGGCATCCTCGGCAGCGCGGCGCAGATCGGCAGCGGCACGGGGAGCAGCCTGTTCAAAGGGCAGGGCGGCCCGGTCGGCGGCCACCATGGCGGTGACCCCCATGTCGTAGAGGGCCCATGCCCCCTCCCCGATGACGCCCCCAAAGGCGATCACCGGCACCCCGGCAACCCGGGCCCGGCGGGCCACCCCGGCAATGACCTTGCCCTGAGCGGTCTGGCCGTCGATGCAGCCCTCCCCCGTCAGCACCAGGGAGGCATCTTTCAGCAGGCCGTCGAAGCCCACCAGGTCGAGGAGCAGATCAATGCCCGGGCAGAGGGTGGCACCCAGAAAGGCCACCGCCCCGGCGCCCATGCCTCCCGCAGCCCCGGCGCCCGGCAGGTTGATGACCGAGACCCCCAGGTCAGCCTCGGCCACAGCGGCCAGATGGGCCAGACCAGCGTCCAGCCGCAGCACCTCGTCGGGGGAGGCGCCCTTCTGGGGGGCAAAGACCGCCGCAGCGCCTCTGGGCCCACAGAGGGGGTTCTTGATGTCACACAGCACCTTGAGGGTGGCCCCGGCCAACACCGGAGCCCGGCCCAGCAGGTCAATGTGGGCGATGTTTTGCAGGGTGTCCCCCACCGGCACAAAGCTGCGGCCGCTGGAATCCAGGAAGCGCACCCCCAGAGCCGCCGCACAGCCTGCGCCGCCGTCGTTGGTGGCGCTGCCCCCCAGACAGAGCAAGATCTCCCGGCAGCCGATCTGCAGGGCGTCCAGGATCATCTGGCCCACGCCGTAGGTGGTGGCCCGGCCCGGGTCCAGCCGCCCCGCCGCCTGGGCCAGAGGCAGCCCCGCACAGGCCGCCATCTCAATGACGGCGGTGTGTTTCCCGGGCAATATGGCGTAGGGGGCACGGACTTCCTCCCCGAAGGGCCCCTGCACCCGCACCACCCGGCGCTCCCCTCCTACCGCGGACAGAAAGGCCGCTGTGCTGCCCTCGCCCCCGTCGGCCAGGGGCACCCGCACCAGCTCGGCCTCGGGAAAATGCCGGGAGAATACCTCCCCCAGAATGTCACACACCTCAGCGGCGGTCAGCGATCCCTTGAAGGAATCGGGTACCAGGATGATCTTGCGCAAGTCGGACAACGCTCCTTTCTCCGCGGCCGGCCGAAAAATCAGGAATGGGCCGGGCCGCAACATGGTGACTGTAAAACGGCATCTGCCGCAGAATTTTTCCCGCCGTGAACAGCGGCGAATTTGCTAAGACTAATGATACCCGTCCCGGCCTAAAAAAGCAACCGCCCCGCACCCCTAAAATGTCCCCGGTATTTCCCCGATATCTTCCCCGCTCCCCTCCCCGGCGCGGCCCTTCTCCCCTGTCTGCCTCCGGGGCTGTCCGTGGAAGCCCTTCCCTGCCCGCCGGGCCTTCCCTTTCCCCTTTGCCCGCAAAAAGCGCCCCGCCCGAAAAAGGGACGGAGCGCTGTTGATGATGCTGTGATCTTGTGTTCGGATGGCTGCGGGGTTCGACCGGCTTTACCCGGCGGCCTCGGTGGTTTCGCCGGAGGCCAGAGGGAAGCCGTCGGACAGAGGAATGTAGGAATAATACTCCTCCCCGGGGGCCAGCCAGCTCATGGTTTCCAGATAATTGGCGGCGTGAAAGTCAGTGTCCTGCAAAAAGGCATCGTAGTCGTCCCCGTTCAGGAAAGTCACGGCGTACCACAGGCCGTCGGACCCCTGGAGCAGGTAATTGTCAAAGGAGAGATCAGGGACGGGGGTACCTTCCTGGAGCAGATACCAGGTGAGATACCGGTCCCGGACAAGGCCCTCCGGGACAGACCCTTCCTGTCCCAGGCAGACCAGCTCCAGCAGCCGGTCGCAGGCTGTGTCATAGTAGGCCACCCAGCGGCTGCCGTCCTGGGTAGTGAAGCGCAGATCGTCCAGCCACTGCCAGTTCTGCCGGGCGCCCATGCTCTGCCGCCAGTATTCGGAAAAGGTGTCCGGCCAGGGGGAACCGGTGCAGGAATCCATCGTCTCCACCTGCCAGCCCAGCTGGGGCATGAGCTGCTCCACAAAGGCGGCGGGGTCGATGGCGTTGGCGGCGGCCACCGCCGCCTCATAGGTGGGCTCCACCAGGTCCAGCGTCTCCTGGCTCAGGTTGGGCTTCTGGGCGGCGATGTCCTCCAGCTGGGTGTCGTGGGGATAGAAGGGATTGTTGGACAGGCCGGTGAACAGGTTGCAGGTGATCAGGTAGGCCTTGCCGGTGATGGCGTCGAACAGGCACCCCACCGAGTAGGGCCCGCCGTCTACCACGTAGGTGGCCATATAGAGGGCGTCCACATCCGGCCACAGCTGATCCACACTGAAGGGCTCCATTGTGCCGCCATAATACTGCCGGGAGAACAGCCCCAGCACCAGCTGGGCATCGGGGTCGCCCAGCTCCTCGGGGGAATAGCCGGCGCTGGCCAGCAGGGAGGCGGCGTTGTTGGCGGCGGTCTGCTTGTCCATCTGGGGACCGGTGGGTTCCAGAACGGCGCTGGCCGTGTCCTCCGAGAGGCCGTCCTCCTCCGTCATGTCCCCCATCCAGGTATAGGCCACGTCCTCCTGATTTTCCGGCACCAGCACCGGGGCGGCCTCGGGGGTGGCGGCGGGGTCGGTCTCTACGGTGGGTTCGCTGCCCAGCCCGGCGGTGCAGCCGGAGAGGGCCAGGGCCGCTGCCAGGACCAGCCCGGCCCCCCGGCGGCAGAATGTTTTGCAATGCAGCACGGCGAATGCTCCTTCCTCAGTTTGATGACTTCATCCTAACACGGGGGAGTCATCGGGCTGTTTCGGAGGTGTTGCAGGGTTGTAAAAAGGCGGGGTCCTCCCCTGCCCCTGCCCCGGAATCCCCGGAATGCCCGGGTCCGCCGGCGGGGGCGTCAGGGTTGGCGGTGCGGGGCGCCAGCCGCAGGGTGGCGGTGGTCCCCTGCCCCGGCTTGCTTTCATAGGTCAGCTCTGCCCCGTGGGCCCTGGCGATGGCGTAGCAGATGGACACCCCCAGCCCGGCGCCGCCCTCCGCCCGGCTGCGGGCCTTGTCGGCGCGGTAGAAGGGCCGGCCGATGCGGGCCAGGGTTTCGGCATCCATACCCCGGCCGTTGTCCCTTACCACAAAGGCGGCCTGCGCCCCGGTCACGGCAAAGGCCAAGAGCACCCGGCCCCCGGGAGCGCAGGCCTTGACGCCGTTGTCGCACAGGTTGACCAGCAGGCTCTCCATGAGGTCGGGCTGGCAGGAGACGGGGGTATCCACCGTCTCGGGGGCGGGGGTGGCCTCCAGCCTCACCCCCCGGGCGGCGGCCTTGGGGCCTACGGCATTCAGCACCCGGCCCATGAGGGCCCCGGCGGAAATATCGTGAAACTCCGGGGCCTCGTGGTTGAGTACCGACAGCCGCAAAAGCTGTTCCGACAGATTGAGCAGGCGGCGGCTCTCAAACTCGATGGACTCGGCGGCCTGCATGAGCTCCTCCCCCCGCAGATCGGCCAGGCGGATGGTCTGGGCATATCCCCCGATGGCGGTGAGCGGGGTGCGCATCTCGTGGGAGAGGTCGTCCACCAGGGCCTGTTTGCCGTCGGCCTCGGCGGCCAGCTGGGCCAGCTGGTCCTGCACCCGGGCGGTCATGTCGTTGAGGGTGCGGCCCAACTCCCCCAGCTCGTCCCGGCGGGTATCCGCCACCGGCGTGCGGGCAGAGTAATCCCCTGCCGCCACCCGGCGGGCGGTCTCGGTCAGGCTTTGGAGCGGGCGGTTCATCCGGCGCAGCACCCCGTACAGCCCCGCCGCGAACAGCACGCTCACCGCCGCGCACAGCAGGGTGAAGAGCAGCGCCGTCCGCTGCCAGTCCCGGAAAAACTCCTCCATGTCGGCGCAGGCGGTGATGACATAGCCGTCCATGGAACCGCTCATGGAGGTGGTGGCAAAGATCAGATGCCACCCCATGATCTCCCGCACCTGCCAGCTGCGCTGCCCCGGCTCCAGAAGGGTCAGTTCGGGCAGAAAGTCGTCGTCCACCGGCAGGTCGGAGTAGCAGGTCTGGCCGTTCAAGCGGATGCTCACCCGCATGCCGTCGCTGTTGGCCTGCATGGCGTGGTAGACATACAAAGAATCCAGCGCCGCCGGACGGTTTCCTGCCACGGCGGGCACGTCCTGGGACAGGCGCTGGACAAAAGCACGCTGCCGGGCGAGAAACTCGTCGCAGCGGGCGTCAAAGCTCAACCGGCAGCTGATGGTGGCCACCCCCAGCACCCCGCCGAACAGGCAGACCAGAAACAGGGCCAGGGTAGCCAGATAGATGGCCTGCCAGAAATGGGGGGTCCGCAGTTTCTGCATTCCGGTCCCCTCCTTTGTGTATGGTCGTGATGGTCAGCCCCGGGTGTTCAGCCGGTAGCCTACCTTGAATACCGTCTGGATCTCCTTTTCCAGCCCCAGCTTTTTGCGCAGGCGCTGGATGTGCACATCCACGGTGCGGGTCTCCCCCTCATAGTCGTAGCCCCAGGCCAGGGCCAGCAGCTTTTCCCGGCTGAGGGCCAGGTTGCGGTTGACCACCAGCGCTTCCAGCAGGGCAAACTCCTGGGGCGTCAGGGTGACGGGGATGCCTGCCCGCAATACCTGACGGGCACTCAGGTCCACCTTCAGGTCCCGGAATTCAAAGCAGGTGGCGTTGCGGCTGGTGCGGCGCAGTACCGTGTCCACCCGGGCCAGCAGTTCCAGCACCTCAAAGGGTTTGACGATGTAATCCTCGGCCCCCAGACCCAGCCCGTGGAGCTTATCGTCCAGGGAGGTCTTGGCCGTCACAAAAATCACCGGCTGGTCGGGCTGCAGGCGGCTCTTGACGGCAAAACCGTCGGTGCCGGGCAGCATGACATCCAGCAGGACCAGATCATAGGTTTTCTGCGCTGCCATTTCCAGCGCCTGATCTCCGGTAAAGGCCTGGTCGCAGCTGTGCCCGACCAGACGCAGATTGGCGGCCATCAGGTTGTTGATGGCCGGGGCGTCTTCCGCAATCAATATGCTTGCCATAGGGGTGTATTCGCCTCATTCCTCTTTCATTTTCACCCATATGCGGCGGCCCGTGGGGGACGGACAACAAAGCCGCATATTAACTATTATAACGACAGATGTATCCAATTTGTTACAGGAACCTTGAAAAAACCTTGCGTTTCCAACCGGGAATCCGTCGCAAAAAGGCCGAAAAAGGGCCGTGCCCGCCGGGAAAAGCCTCCCGGGCGCACGGCCCTTTTTTGGGATGAAATGGGTGGGAAAACGGTCAGAAATCGTAGCCGTCCCGGACGCGGAAGCTGCGTTCCTCCGGGTCCAGAGGGCGGGCACGGCTGGTGAAGTCCTCGATCATGATCCAGCGGCTGGTGGTGCGCAGATCGTTGACCAGCCGTTCCAGGTCCTCAGGCTTTCCCTGGGCTTCCAGCAGAACGCTGCCGTCGGGTTCGTTCTGAACCCAGCCGGTAAGGCCCAGCCGGGAGGCAGTGTAGTAGGCCCGGTAGCGGAACCCTACCCCCTGCACCCGCCCGAAAAAGCGGTACTGCCGCCGCTCCATCAGTCGATGGCGGTGACCGTGTAGTCCTTGTCCTCCACGGCCTTCTTGAGGGCGGCGGGGTCGACGGCGTCGGCGCACAGCACCTCGGCTACGCCCTCCTCATGGCTGACCTTCTCGACGCTGACGCCGGGAATGGCTTCCAGCGCCTTCTTGACGGTGGCTTCGCAGTGGGCACACATCATGCCGGTGATATGAATGGTTTTCTTCATGGATTGTTCCTCCTTTTGGGATTCAGTGGTTTGAGAGACAGCCTTCGCCGGGGCAGTCTGCACAGGGCAGGCGCCGGTGGGGCAGGCAGCGGGTTCAGGGCGCCGGGGCAGGGGAGCCCGGCGGCGGGGGGCGTGGTCATGGGAGGCGTCCCTGGGCTTGACGGTATTCAGGCGCAGGGCGTTGGTGACCACGCAGACGCTGGACAGGCTCATGGCCGCCGAGGCGATCATGGGGTTGAGCAGGATGTTAAAAGCCGGGTACAGGGCGCCAGCCGCCAGCGGGATGCAGACGGCGTTATAGAAGAAGGCCCAGAACAGGTTTTCGTGGATGTTGGTCACCACACGGCGGGACAGGCGGACGGCGGCGGCCACATCAGCCAGGTCGCTGCGCACCAGAACCACGTCGGCGGCGTCCAGAGCCACGTCGGCACCGGCACCAATGGCAATGCCGGTGTCCGCCCGAGTCAGGGCAGGGGCGTCGTTGATGCCGTCGCCCACCATGGCGGTGCGGGCGTTTTTCTGCAGGCGGCGGACCTCCGCCTCCTTGCCGGCGGGCAGGACGCCTGCCACCACCTTGTCGGGGGCCAGGCCCACCTGGGAGGCAATATGGGCGGCGGCTCCGGCGTTGTCACCGGTGAGCAGCACCACATCCATGCCCAGAGCATGCATCTGGGCGATGGCATCTCGGCTGGTGGACTTGACCACGTCCGCCACCCCGATGACACCGGCGGCATGGCCGTCCAGCGAGAAGTAGAGGGGCGTGGCGCCCTGGGCGGAGAGTTTGGCTCCCGCCTGGGCCAGGTCGTCGGGCAGGTCGCACTGGGTGCGGATGAAGTTCTCGTTGCCGCCGGCCATGACCTTGCCGGCTACCTTGCCCAGCAGGCCCTGGCCGGGCACTGCCTCAAAGTCGGCGGCGGGACGGTACTTGACCCCGTCGGCGTCGGCCTTTTTCAGGATGGCCCGGGAGAGGGGATGCTCGCTGCGGGCTTCCAGTCCGGCGGCCAGGCCCAGCAGGAACTTGGCAGGCACCTTGCGGGTGCCCACGATCTCCACCACGTTGGGCTCGCCGGTGGTAATGGTGCCGGTCTTGTCCAGAATGACGGTGTCGGTGTAGCCGGTGGTTTCCAGGCTGGCGGCGGTTTTGAAGAGGATGCCGTTCTTGGCACCCACGCCGCTGCCCACCATGATGGCCACGGGGGTGGCCAGACCCAGGGCGCAGGGGCAGCTGATGACCAGCACCGAGATGGCCCGGGCCAGGGCGAAGGGGAAGGTCTGCCCCGCAATCATCCAGATGACAAAGGTCAGCAGGGCGATGCAGATGACGGCGGGCACAAAGATGCCCGAGACTTTATCGGCGGTCTTGGCCAGGGGAGCCTTGGTGGCGGCGGCATCCCGCACCAGGCGGATGACCTGGGACAGGGTGGTATCCTGGCCCACCCGGGTGGCTTTGCAGGCCAGAGCGCCGTTCTGGTTGATGGTGGCGGCGCTGACCGGGTCGCCGGGGTGTTTGTCCACCGGCAGGCTCTCACCGGTGAGGGCGGCCTCGTTGATGCTGGAGTTGCCTTCCAGCACCACGCCGTCCACCGGGATGCTCTCCCCGGGGCGGACCAGGAAGATATCGTCGGGCTTGACCTCGGCCACGGGCACGGTGACGGGTTTGCCGTCCCGCACGATGCGGGCGGTCTGGGGAGCCAGGCGCATCAGGCTCTTGAGGGCGTCGGTGGTGCGGCCCTTGGAGTAGGCTTCCAGCATTTTGCCCACCGTGATGAGGGTCAGAATCATGGCCGCCGACTCAAAGTAGAGGTCGTGGCGGTATTCCATGACCTGGGCGGTGTTGCCGGAGGCCAGGCCGATGGAGATCATGACCAGGGCGAACACGCCGTAGGCCAGGGCGGCACCGGCGCCCAGGGCCACCAGAGCGTCCATGCCGGGGGCCAGGTTTTTCAGCCCCTTGAAGCCGCTGATGAAGAAGGCGCGGTTGATCCAGCAGACGGGCAGGGTGAGGGCCAGCTGAACCAGGGCGAACCACAGCGCCCCGGTGCCGTCGCCTTCCAGGAAGGGAGGCAGGGGCAGGCCGATCATATGGCCCATGCTGATGTACATGAGGGGGACCAGAAAGCACAGGCTGGTGATGAGGCGGCGGCGCAGGCGGGGCGTCTCGGTATCTTCGAGAGCGGCTTCCTCGCTGGCGGCATCGTCGGCGGCAGGTTTGGCCCCGTAGCCGGCGTCCTCCACCGCCTTGCAGATGGCGGCTTCATCGGCGGGAGCGGCGTACTCCACCTGCATGCTGTTAGTCAGCAGGCTCACGGCCACCGCGCTGACGCCCGGCACCGCGGCGACTGCCTTTTCCACATGGGCGCTGCAGGCGGCGCAGCTCATGCCGGTGATCTCAAATCGCTGCATGGAAAAACCTCCTTTATTTTTTGCATATGGGGTGAATCTATGTGTTTGGGAAAGATGATTGGATGGGGGAGACGGGCGGTTATTTTTAGGCCCGGCTGATGAGGGAAAACGGGCGGTTTTTTGCAGGCCCGGTTTATTTGAAATTTTTATTGGGTAACCTGTTGCGTAGTTTTGGTACGACGCTTCGGGAAAACATTTCCTATCGGCAGACTGCCGCTTTTTGACCGGTCAAAAAGCGGCGGAAAAACCCGCCTCCAGCGCGAGTGACATAAGAAAACGAAGGTTCTGCAAGAACTGCGAAGCATGGCAAAACCGCTGCAAGGCGGCAGATGCAAGGCAGAGGGCTGCAGCACTCCTTTGTGGAATGCAAAGCCCGATAACGCGGCAGATGCCGCCTTGCAGACAGAGTTTTGCCACTTTGTTTTCTTATGGAACCGCGCAAAAGTTCCGAGGCGGGGGGCACGGCTCAAGGGGCCTGCGGGCCCCTTGAGAAACCCCGGAGCAAGAGGTGGGTCGTGCCGAGAATTGCCTCCTGCAACTTGAGATACACGGTCTATGGGTCGTGCCCCGTGCATCACAAGATAAACGGTCACCCGGCCTCCCATATTTGTGCGGCGGCCCGCTCCCGCAGACCGCCGCCTGGGGGAAAGGCAGTCGTTTTTATTTTGGGGACGAGATTCTCCCAAGCTGACGCCTGGGGAAAAGCTTCCGTTTCCATTCCGAAGCAACAGTCCTTGCAGACTGCCGCACAATGGCGAAGTGTTGCATCTCCTGTCTGAAAGCCAGACTTCGGCAGGCTGCCATCGGATGGAGGGGCTTTGCATTTTGTGTTCGGGCAGCAGGTCTTGACGGACTATCGCCTCACAGCGTCCTTCCGATATTTCCACCCTATATTCATGCCCGCAATGCCCCAACCTTCCGTCATAGGGAAAACCTGCCCAAAAGGAAAACCCTCTTGCCGATTTTCCCCACCTCTCCGCCCGTTTCTCGTTGAATCCGCCCTCCGCCTCCCTTGTTTTCCACAAATCTGTTGAAAACTTTCTGCCCTTCCCAAAAATCCGGGCAGTGTTGAAGGCAGCAGGGGAGAATGCGGTATTTGGCAGCGGTGTTGGCGGGCTGCTTCTCTGATTAAAACAGCCCTTCCGGCAGAAGAATGTCGGTTTTGGGCACTTTCTCCCAGGCAAAGCCGTCGATGAGGTCGGCGGGGGTGCGGGGCGCGGGGGTGTCGGTCAGGCCGCAGGCATAGGCCAGGCGGCCCACCACCTCCTCGGGGGTGTAGCGGTCCCGGAGATGTTCCAGGCTCTGGTCCCCGTCCCGCTTGGACAGCCGCCGGCCGTCGGGGGCCAGCAGCAGGGGCAGGTGGTAAAATTCCGGGGCTTTCAGGTCCAGCACCTCATACAGCCACAGCTGCCGCGGCGTGCTGGACAAAAGGTCCGCCCCCCGCACCACCTCGGTCACCCCCATGAGGGCGTCGTCCACCACCACCGCCAGCTGATAGGCAAAGCCGCCGTCCGCCCGCCGCACAATGAAGTCCCCGCAGTCGGCGGCCAGATTTTCCGCATATCGGCCCAGGTGGCCGTCGGTAAAGGAGACCACCCGGTCGGGCACCTGTACCCGCCAGGCCGGGGGACGGATGGCACTTTTGGCGGCGATCTCCTCCGGCGTCAGGCTGCGGCAGGTGCCGGGATAGACCACCTGACCGTCGCTGCGGTGGGGGGCGCTGGCCGCGTGGAGCTGGCTTCGGGTGCAGAAGCAGGGATAGGTCAGTCCCAGGGCTTCCAGTTTATCATAGTATTGCTGGTAGAGGGCGGACCGCTCGCTCTGGTAGTAGGGGGCGTGGGGGCCGCCCCTGCTGCCGCCTTCGTCGGCGGAAAGCCCCAGCCAGGCCAGGTCCTCCTCCAGCAGGTCGGCGAAGCTGCGGGGGCAGCGCATGGCGTCCAGGTCCTCCACCCGCAGCACCACTTTGCCCCCTTTGCTCTTGGCGGACAGCCAGGCCAGCAGGCAGCAGCACAGGTTGCCCAGATGCATCCGCCCGCTGGGGCTGGGGGCATACCGCCCCACCACGGTACTCATTCGGTGCGGGCCGTCTGCTCCAGGGTGCAGCGGCCGTCGCCCAGGGTGCGGATGTGAGCCCGGTAGAAGGCTCCCACCGCCTTGCGCATGGCGTCGGCGTCGGCACAGGCTGCCGTCTCCACCGCCGAGTGCATGGCCAGCTGGGGCAGGCCGATGTCCACCGTGGGCACCGGTACCGTGTTGGCCTGCAGGTTGCCCAGGGTGCTGCCCCCGGGCACGTCCGCCCGGTTGGCAAAGCGCTGGACGGGCACCCCCGCCATGCGGCAGATCTCCCCGAACACCGCCCCCGAGTAGGCGGTGGTGGAGTATTTCTGAGTGGCGTTATACTTGACCACTACGCCGCCGCCCAGACGCACCGGGCTGGCGGGGTCGGATTTCTCGGGGAAGTTGGGATGGGTGGCGTGGGCGTTGTCCGCCGACAGGCAGAAGCTGTTGGCCAGCGCCCGGGCCATGCCCTGACCGCTGTGGGGGATGGCATCCAGAATGCGGTCGAACAGATCCCGCACAAAGCTGCTCTGGGCACCCTGACGGGTGGAGCTGCCCACCTCCTCGTTGTCCAGCATGGCCCACACGGGAGCGCAGGCGCTGTCACAGTCGGCGTCGGCATCCAGAAAGCCCATCAGGGTGGCGGCGGCGCAGCCCAGGTCGTCGATGCGGGGGGAGAGATAGTATTCCCCGTCGGGCCCGGTGCGCACCGGCTCCTGCAGGGTGGTGAGCAGCAGCTCGCTGTCCACCATGTCCTCCTCGGGCAGGCCCAGGGCCTCGGCCACCAGCGTCCGGATGGGCTTGCAGCCCTCGGGGCCGTAGAGGGGCTGCATATCCACCTGGGCGTTGTAGGTATGGCCGGAGTTGCAGCTGCGGTCAAAGTGGATGCACAGGGAGGGGATCACCGCCACGGGACGGTGAATGTCCACCAGGCGGGTGTCCAGGCCGTCCTCGGTGCGCACCAGCACCCGGCCCGCCACGCCCAGAGGCCGGTCCAGCCAGGTGGGCATGATCATGCCGCCGTAGCCTTCCACCGGCAGGCGCTCGCACCCGGCCGCGGTGGACTTGGCGGGCTTCAGTCGCCAGCCCGGGTTGTCCGAGTGGGAGATGGTCATCCGCCATCCCCCAATGGCATGCTCCGGCACCCGCCAGGCCACGATGGACGACCCGTTGCGGGTGACATAATACCGGCCGCCGGGGGCCAGGTTCCAGTAGTCGGATTCTTCCAGTCTGGTATAGCCGGCTTCTTCCAGCCAGCGGGCGGCCTGGGCCACCGCGTGCCAGGGGGTCACGCCTGCCCGCAGAAAGTCAAACAGGCGGTCAAGGGTCTGTGCAGGTTCCATGATAAGGGAAAACCTTCTTTCTCCAATATAAGTATGACCGGGCGGGGGCAGGGGGCTTGGCCCGGCGGCTGTCCGGGACGCCCGGGAAATTTTGATAGTTTCTATTGTACCCGAATCCGCAGGCGGGGGCAACCGTGTCCCGGCGGGGCAAAACCGGCAGCCGGAACGCAAAACAGCGATGCCACGGCGAAAGCGGGGAACAGGGGAGATACCGGGTCCCCTATGAAAAATTTGGGACGGCTTTTTTTGGCAAAGCTGCCGCCCGGGGGCTTGCATCCTTGGTGTGAATTTACTATATTGGATGCAGGTCATTTTGACAAGTACGCACTTTTTGGATACCGCTCTCCGGCGGGGAAGGGAGACTAGCCATGAGACCGAATCCCGATTGTGACTGCCGCTATGCCGACGTGGGCTGCGACAAGATGGAGTGGGTGATGGACAAGATCAGCGGCAAGTGGAAGATGCGCATTCTGTTTATGGTGGGGGCCCACGGCACCCTGCGCTACGGCGAGCTGCGGCGGCTGCTGGGGGACATCACCCACAAGATGCTCAGCGCCCAGCTCAAGGAACTGGCCGCCGACGGCCTCATCGCCCGCCACGACTACGCCGAGGTGCCGCCCCGGGTGGACTACTCCCTCACCGAGCACGGGGAGGCATTGATGCCGGTGTTCGACGCCATCCAGAACTACATCCGCCGCTATGGCTGCGCCTGTCCCGAACCCTGTGAGGACTGCCCGGACTGCGGGGATTGCGAGGCAAGCGGGGATGACACCGAATTGTAACCGGCGCCCCATGTATGGCAGGCACCGGGGCGGGTGAATACTATAAGGGAAACCACACCTGCACCGGCCACCCGGCGCAGCATACAGAAAGGAAGAAGCAAGATGGCTATGAAAAAACTGGCGGCCTTCACGGCGGCGGCCGCTCTGTGTCTGGGGATGCTGACGGCCTGCAGCATGGACGGGTCCTCCTCCATGATGCCGTCCCCCACCCCCATGTCCCAGGCCACCACCGAGGAGGCCCACACCCCTGAGACGGCGCCCTCCACGGCGGAACCCTCGGCAGCACCGGAGGCCACTCCCGAGGTGGATATGGGTTACACGGCGGCGGGTCTGACCCGGGTGCTGGACGGCTTTGTCTCCTACGAGTCGGGCACGGCAGGGGGAAGCTTAAAGGCGGCCATTGCGGCGGCGGATGTGGTGCGCTACACCGCCCAGTACGGCAAGGGCCATGACGCCGAGATCCGCGCCGACGCCGAGAACTGGAAGAATGGTCTGGACGCCGACAAGAAGGCTCTTCTGGACGAAAACTGGCCGGACATCTGCTACACGGCCAAGAGCATTACCGAAGACCCCGAAAAAACCAGGGAAATGCTGGCAGATGCCGGTGTGACGGAGGACTTCTCGGGGGTGGATCTGGAGACGGCCTCTGCCTGTGTGGACATTCTGGATGAGGTGTTCGGCGGCGGCAAAGAATAAGGCAAACCGGCGGCAAAAGACAGAAAAACGGGGCTCCCCGGAAGGGAGCCCCGCTTTCTGTGTAAGCGCGAGATGCGGAGATGGTAAGGATCAGTTGCCTTCGGTCTCGGAGGGGTCCAGCTTGCCCCGCTTCTCCCAGACAGAGTAGAGGATGAAGCAGACCACGAAGGAGACGACCATGGCGATGACGGTGCCGATGCAGGCATTGAAGAAGTTGGTCATGCTGTCGCCGCCGATGTAAGCGGGCAGGACCAGCAGTCCGGGGGAGCCGGAAGCGTAGCGGCCGACACCAGTGATGCCCAGGTAGAGGCCGCCCACGCCGCCGCCCACCATGGCAGCGATGAGGGGATAGATGAACTTCAGGTTGACGCCGTACAGCACCGGCTCGGTGATGCCCAGCACGCCGGTCAGACCGGCGGAGGCGGCCAGCTGCTTGGTATCCTTGTTGCGGGAGCGGATGGCCACAGCCAGACCGGCGGCGCCCTGGGCCACGTTGGAGGTCAGCATGCCGGGGCCGACCACAGTGTCAAAGCCGGCAGTGGCCAGGTTGTTGGTGCCGATGGGGATGAGACCGTAGTGGGTGCCGGTCATGACCAGCAGCGGGTTGAAGATGCCGACGAGAGTCGGGACCAGCCAGCCGGCGGTAGCGGTCAGCCAGGTGAAGAAGGCGGCGATGAGGTCGCCGATCCAGGTGCCGATGGGGCCCAGGACGATGACGGTGACGGTGCCGGCCACCAGAATGCTGGCCAGAGGCACCGAGAAGAACTTGATGGCCTGGGGGGAGATCTTCTGGACAAAGTGCTCCACAATGGACATGAACCAGACGCCCAGCAGAATGGGCACCACGGAGGAGCTGTAGCTGGCCTGGGTCACGGGCAGGCCGAAGAGATGGACGGCTTCCTCACCGCTCATCAAAGTGATGAAGGCGGGGTAGACCAGAATGCCGCCCAGAGCCATGGCCACATACTGGTTGCACTTGAAGCTCTTTGCCGCGGAGGCGCCCAGCAGGATGGGCAGGAAGTAGAAGGCGGAGTCCGCAAAGGCGTTGAGGATGGTGTAAGTCTGGGTGGAGTTGTCCAGCCAGCCCAGGGTGACGAACAGGGCCATGAAGGCCTTGAGCAGACCGGCGCCGGTGATGGCGGGAATGATGGGCTGGAAGATGCCCGCGATGGCCGCCAGCACCTTGCTCAGGGGAGAGCGGTTGTCCTCCTTGGCAGCCTTGGGGTCCTCCACAGGGGCGGCGGATTCAAAGCCGCACAGGGCGATGACTTCCTGATAGACGGCGGGAACGTCGGTCCGATGACCACCTGGTACTGGCCGCCCGCATTGATCACGGCCATGACGCCCTTGGTCTTTTTCAGCACGTCGGTCTGGGCCTTGCTCTCATCCTTGAGGGTAAAGCGCAGTCGGGTGGCGCAGTGGACCACCTTGTCCACGTTTTCCTTGCCGCCCACGTTGGCAAGGATGGTGGATGCCAGTTGTTTGAAATCCATAGAAATCCTCCTTTTTATCCAAATCGGCGGGCAGGTCAGGCCAGATCCTCGCCGTTGGTTTCAATGACCTTTTTGTACCAGTAGTAGCTGTCCTTTTTGCTGCGGGCCAGGGTACCGGTACCGTCGTTGTGCTTGTCCACATAGATCATGCCGTAGCGCTTTTTCATCTCGCCGGTGGAGGCGCTCACCAGGTCGATGCAGCCCCAGCAGGTGTAGCCCATGAGGGGGATGCCGTCCAGATTCACCGCCTCCAGCATGGCCTTGATGTGCTGGCGCATGTAGTCGATGCGGTAGGGGTCGTGGATGGAGCCGTCCGCCTCCACCGTATCCTGAGCCCCCAGGCCGTTCTCCACAATGAACAACGGCTTGCCGTAGCGGTCGTAGAGGGTGTTCAGGGTCAGGCGCAGGCCCTGGGGGTCAATCTGCCAGCCCCACTCGCTGGACTTGAGGTAGGGGTTGACCACCGCCTTGACCACCGCGTTGCCCCGGGCCTTGTTTTTCAGCACCTCGGGGTCAGCGGAGATGCACCGGCTGGAATAGTAGCTGAAGCTGACAAAGTCCACCGTGCCCCTGGCCAGAATTTCCTCGTCCCCGGGCCGGGTATCCAGCACCACGCCGGCCTGCTCCATCCGCTTTTTGGCCCACACGGGGTAGGCGCCCCGGACCTGCACGTCGATGAAGAAGTAGTTGTCCCGGTCGCACTCCATGGCCTTGTAGACATCGGCGGGGTCGCAGGTATAGGGGTAATACTGACCAGCGGCCAGCATGCAGCCAACCATGCAGCCGGGCATGAGCTCATGGGCCAGCTGCACCGCCTTTGCGCTGGCGATGAGCTCGTGATGGGCGGCCTGATACTGGACCTGGCGGACGTTTTCTCCTTCCTCAAAGACCAGGCCCGCCCCCATGAAGGGCATGTGCAAGAGCATGTTGATCTCGTTGAAGGTCAGCCAGTACTTGACCAGATCGCCGTAGTTCTCAAACAGCACCCGGCAGTATTTCAGGAAGGCGTCGATCATGCGCCGGTCCTTCCAGCCGCCGTACTTTTTGATGAGGGCGATGGGGGTGTCGAAGTGGCAGATGGTCACCAGCGGCTCGATGCCGTACTTGTGACACTCCTCAAACAGGCTGCGGTAGAAGGCGACGCCCGCCGCGTTGGGGGTGTCGTCGTCGCCATTGGGGAGGATGCGGGTCCAGGCGATGGACAGGCGATAGCACTTGAAGCCCATGCCCGCCATCAGTGCGATGTCCTCCTTGTAATGGTGGTACATGTCGATGGCCTGGTGGGCGGGGTAGGTGTGGGCGTCGTCGCACGCCAGCATCTTCATCTCGCCCCGGGCGACCTTCATGCGGTCGGGCCCGAAAGGCACCACGTCCACACTGGACAGGCCCCGGCCGTCCACGTTGTAGGCACCCTCGCACTGGTTGGCGGCGGTGGCGCCGCCCCACAAAAATCCATCCGGCATTCTCATGGTGGTCCCTCACTTTCGGTAGTTGGTCATGCTGCGTCAAATCCTGCACAACATGCAGTGGTTACAGAATAAAATACAAGCAGGGAAAAGAAAAGGACTTTGCCCCAAACAGAAACCGATATTTCAGAAAATGCCGAAACGGCCGGTTTGTCTGAAACATAACAGTCAGTCGTCCAAAAATAAAGACGGCCTTTTGTGCGGGTTGCACAAAGCAGATGCCCCGGTTTGACGAGCTCTCGGCAGGGGGGATATAATACAGAAAATACAGTCCGGGCCGGACCGCACGGGAAATTGCCGGGGAAAAAGACGGCCGGATTGTGATTTTTTATATTTTCAACGGGGAAGGAAACAACAAACCATGGATCTGAACTGCCGCATGCAGCGTCACACCGGCCTGACCCAGACCGAGCGCCATTTGCGGGATTACATTCTCAGCTATCCCGACAAGGTCGCGCAAATGAACGTGCGGGAGCTGGCGCAGGCCAGCTTTACCAGCCCGTCGGCGGTGATCCGCTTTTGTCAGAAGTTCGGCTACAGGGGACTCAAGGATTTCAAGGCAGACCTGTTTCGCACGTCCGGGCCGCAGCCGGAGGGCGAACTGCCCGACTGCAACTATCCCTTTGCCGCCGATACCCCCTTTGACCAGGTGACCGATGCGGTGCTTATGATCGAGCAGGAAAGCCTGCGCCGGCTGCGCATCTCTCTGGACGGGCAGGAGGTGAAGCGGGCGGTGGCGCTGTTGCTGGGGGCGGACTGCGTGGATCTGTGTGCCCTGGGCACCAGCGGCCACATGAGCGCGGATTTCGCTTTCCGCATGATGAAGTTCGGGCACCGGGTCAATCTCATCTCCGACCGCATGGAACTGAGCTATTCCGCCCTGCAGATGGACCGCCGCCATTGCCTGCTCATCGTCTCCTACTCCGGCTCCAATGAGCAGCTGCGCATCTCTCTGCGGGCGGCCAAGGAGCATGGGGCGCCGGTGATCGCGGTGAGCGCCCGGCCCGAAAGCTTTGCAGGCATGCAGGCAGACTGTGTGCTGGCCCTGCCGCCCCTGGAATCCAACGACGACAAGATCTCCACCTTTGCCTCCGCCGTGGCGGAAAAGGCGGTGCTGGATGTACTGTTTGCCCATATTTTCCAGCAGGATTATGACCGGAATGCGGCCTTTGTCCACGCCGATGCCCGCCGCCTGGAACAGGTCCGCCTGAAACCCTGAATGCCTTTCCACACAGACCGCCAGCCCGCGTGCCGCCTTTTGCAAAAGACGGCCGCGGGCTTTTGGTTTGCCTGCTTGCACCCCGGCGTCCGTCCCGCTTATAATAGAGGGCAGAACCGGGCGGGGGAGGCGGGGCGCCGTGAAGGTGATCTTTCTGGACGTGGACGGCGTTCTCTGCACGCCGCTGAGCGTGGCCCTCAGCAATCTGCTGCGCCTGCCCATGGACCGCCAGCTGTTTGACCCGGCGGCCCTTTTCTGGCTGCGGCGGCTGGTGAAAACGACCGGGGCGGCGGTGGTGCTGTCCTCCTCCTGGCGGGAGGAACTGTACCGGGACGAGCCGGTCTGCCGGGCGGTCATTGACAACCTGTACCGCGCCCTGGCCCGGAATCATACCCCCATCACCGATGTTACGCCCCTTTTGGAGCAGGGCGGCAAGGGGGCGGAGATCGCCGCCTGGCTGCAAGCCCATCCCTGCCGGGGCTACGCCGTGCTGGATGACCGGGACTGCTTTGGGTCGGCCCCGGCGGTGGGGGAGCACTGGATACAGGTCCCGCCGGAGCGGGGACTGCGATACAGAGAATATCTTGCCGCGCGGCAGCTGCTGCGCTGAACTTGTTGTGAGAGGGAGGGGGAACATACCCTATGCCGCAGATCATGGAACTGACCGATTTTTCCGCCCCTGAGCTGGACGTTTATGCCCGGCTCACCGACACCCGGCTGCGCAGCCGGGCGGAACCGGAGAAGGGCATTTTCATTGCCGAAAGCCCCAAGGTCATCACCACGGCGCTGAATGCGGGGTATGAGCCCATCTCCTTTCTCATGGAGCACCGCCATATAGAGGGGGACGCCGCACCCCTGCTGGCCCGCTGCCCGGATGTGACGGTCTACACCGGCAGCCGGGACCTGCTGCGCCAGCTCACCGGCTTTGCCCTGACCCGCGGTGTGCTGTGCGCCATGCGCCGCGCCGCCCTGCCCAGCGTGGAGACCGTCTGCGCCGGGGCCAGGCGCATCGCCGTGCTGGAGGGGGTGGTGGACTCCACCAATGTGGGGGCCATCTTCCGGTCTGCCGCGGCCCTGGGCATGGACGGGGTGCTGCTCACCCCCACCTGCTGCGACCCTCTCTGCCGCCGGGCCATCCGGGTGAGCATGGGCACCGTCTTTCAGATGCCCTGGACCTACATCGGGGACGCACCCTCCCAGTGGCCCCGCCCCGGCCTGGACCGGCTGAAGGCCATGGGCTTTGCCACGGCGGCCATGGCCCTGACCGATGACTCGGTGAGCCTGCGGGACCCGGCTTTGGCGGCGGAGGAAAAGCTGGCCATCGTTCTGGGCACCGAGGGTGACGGCCTGGCCCCCCGTACCGTGGCGGGGTGTGACTACACCGTGCGCATCCCCATGGCCCACGGAGTGGATTCCCTCAACGTGGCGGCGGCCGGGGCGGTGGCCTTCTGGCAGCTGGCCGCGCCCCAGTAAGCACAGGAGGCGGAACACCATGCTGATCCGGGAACAGCTCAAACAGCAGGCGGGTTTCTCCGACGTGGAGCGCAGCATCGCCGATTTCATTCTGGCCCGGGGGGCTGGGCTCAAACAGCTCAGCGCCCGGCAGATCGCGGCGGAGGCCTACGTCTCCCCCTCGTCGGTGGTGCGCCTGTGCCAGAAACTGGGCTACGACGGCTACCATGCCTTTCAGGATGCCTGGCTGGCGGAACAGGAATATCTGTCCAGCCGGTTCCAGGATCTGGACGCCAACCATCCCTTTGACCCCGGCGACCCTATCACCGTCATTGCCCGCAAACTGGGCGCCCTGTACCGGGAGACCATCGACGACACCCTGGCCCTGCTGGACCCCGACGCTCTGGTCAGGGCGGTGGGGTACTGCCGGCGGGCCCGGAACATTTATATCTGTGCGGGCGGCGCCCAGAGCGCCCTGGCCGAGTCCTTTGCCGAAAAAATGGCCAAGATCGGCAAGCCGGTGGTGCTGTCCCAGCGCAACGATCTCATGTATTTCCACGCCTGCAACTGCGACCTGAAGGACTGCTTCATCGTGCTGTCCTACTCAGGGGAGACGCCCCAGACCCTGCGGGTGGCCCGCAAACTGAAACAGCGCCGGGTCAACACCATCGCGGTGACCTCCTACGGCAGCAACACCCTGGCGTCGCTGTTTGACTGCGTGCTCTGTGTCTCCACCCGGGAACGGCTGGTCAGCAATATGGGCAGTTTCAGTGCCCACCTTACCGCCCTGTTCGTGCTGGACGTGCTGTATGCAGGGGTGCTCAGCCAGAACTACGACCAGGTGGCCGACGACCGGGTGAAAAACGTCCGGGATTTTGAGATCTACCGTCACAGCGACAATCCTCTGCTGCGGGAGGAATGACCCCGCGGCAAGTCATATGCAGCAAGGCCGGGCATGCCCCCGCAGCAACGGGGAGGCACGCCCGGCCCTTTTTTGCCCTTTGGCAGATTGCACCATCCCGCCCGGCGAGATTCTGACAGCCTGCCATAGGTTTTGGCAGCGTGTTTCACAAACTCCGCCATTTTTTCTGCAATTGTTGCAACACTGTTGAAACACATCCCGGAAATCTTGCCTTTTCAATGCCCCGGGACTAGACTGAAATCACCAAAACAAATCGATTTGCAGCGAAAAAATCCCGCGACGGCGGGGACGGGTACGGAACGAATGTTCTGAATGATGTGAAACAGAAAAGGAGAAAATCATGGACTATGCCAAGCTGGCCGCCGAGGTCATCCGACTGGTTGGCGGAAAAGAAAACATCACCGATGTGGGTCACTGCGCAACGCGGCTGCGCTTCTGCCTGAAGGATGCGGGCCTGGCCAGGACCGACGAACTGAAAGCCACGGCCGGTGTCATCGGCGTGGTGAACAAGGGCGGACAGTATCAGGTCATCATCGGCAACGAGGTCAACGAAGTTTACGCCGAGGTCACCGCCCAGCTGGGGGTGGCCCCCACCCCCGAGGAAGCCGACTGCGGCGACTGCGGTGACGAACCCGAGGAAAAGAAAGGCCCCGTGGCCAAGGTGCTGGACATCATTGCGGGCAGCTTTTTCCCCATCATCCCCGCTCTGGTTGGCGCCGGTATGGTCAAGGCGCTGCTGTCTTTGCTGGTAGCCTTCCAACTGGTGGATTCCTCCACCGAGACCTACCAGATCATCAACCTCATTGCCGACGCGGGCTACTACTTTATGCCGGTGCTGCTGGCGGTGTCCTCCGCCCGCAAATTCCGCGTCAATGAATATCTGGCCGCCACCCTGGGCTGCATCTTCGTCAGCCCCTCCCTGGCGTCCCTCTTCTCCGCGGCCAGCGAAGCCGGTACCACGGTGCATTTCTTCGGCATCCCGGTCACCCAGGCCACCTACTCCAACTCGGTGGTGCCCATCCTGCTCACCATCTGGCTCATGAGCTATGTGGAGCCCTTCTTCAACCGGGTCATTCCCAAGGCGGTGCGCACCATCTTTGCCCCCATGTTCACCCTGCTTGTTGTTGCTCCCATCGGTCTTATCGTCCTGGGTCCCATCGGCACCTGGGTGGGCGACCTCATCGGCGCCTTTGTCTCTCTGCTCAATAGCTACGCCAGCTGGCTGGTTCCCACCCTGGTGGGCGCGTTCACCCCGCTCATGGTCATGTGCGGCATGCACTACGGCCTGATCCCCGTTGGCATCAATATGCTGGCTACCACCGGCACCGACATCGTCGCCGGCCCCGGCATGTTGGTCTCCAATATCGCCCAGGGTGGTGCATCCCTGGCCGTGGCCGTCCGCGCCAAAAAGGAAAACATCAAGTCCCTGGCCACCTCCTGCGGCATCTCCGCTATCTGCGGCATCACTGAACCTGCCATGTACGGCATCAGCCTGCGCTTCAAGCGGCCTTTGATCGCGGCCATGACCGGCGGTGCGGTGGGCGGATTCTTCATGGGCATCTTCCACGTCTGGCGCTTTGCCCAGGTGGCGCCCAGCATCTTTGCCCTGCCCAGCTACATCGGCCCCGACGGCCTGCGCAACATGTACCTGGCGGCGGTGGGATGCCTGATCTCCTTCGTCATCTCCTTCGCCGTGTCCTATGTTCTGGGCGTGGATGAAAACAAATGAACCTTTGATTGAATAAGGAGGCCGTTATGCCTTTTCCCAAAGATTTCCTCTGGGGCGGCGCCACCGCTGCCAACCAGATCGAGGGCGGCTGCCGCGAGGGCGGCAAAGGCCTGAGCACCGCCGATGTCATGACGGCGGGAGGCAAGGGGGTCAAGCGCCGCAAGACCATCCCTCTGGAGCCGGATACCTACTATCCCAGCCATGTAGCCATCGACCACTACCACCATTATCACGAGGACATTGAGCTCTTTGCGGGCATGGGCTGGAACTGCTACCGCCTGTCCATCAGCTGGCCCCGCATCTTTCCCAATGGGGACGAGGCGCAGCCCAACCCGGAGGGCCTGGCCTTCTACGACGCCCTTATCGACGATGTCATCGCCCACGGCATGCAGCCGCTGGTCACCATCTCCCATTTCGAGACCCCCCTGGCCCTGCAGCAGTACGGCTTCTGGGAGAACCGCAGGCTGGTGGACTTCTATACCCGCTACGCCGAGGTTCTCTTCCGCCATTTCAAGGGCAGGGTCCGGCTGTGGCTGACCTTCAACGAGATCAACTGCATGTCCACCCAGCCCTGGGTCAGTGCGGGCATCGACTCGGAGGACGAGCAGGTCCGCATGACGGCGGCCTACCATCAGTTTTTGGCCAGCGCCAGGGCCGTCCGCCTGGCCCATGCCATCGACCCCGAAAACCGGGTGGGCATGATGTACGCGGGGCATTTCGCCTACCCCAACAGCTGCGACCCCGACGACATCATCGGCACCATGGACTTCATGCATAAAATGATGTTCTACTGCGACGTGCAGTGCCGGGGCTACTACCCCGCCTACAAATTGCGGGAACTGGAGCGCCAGGGCGTCACCCTGCCCGTCCAGCCCGGTGACGACGAGGTCCTGCGCAGCGGCACGGTGGACTTTGTGTCCTACAGCTATTACCTGACCCACGTCACCGGCAAAAAGACCAGGGGCATCCTCAAGGGTCTCAACGGTCTGGACACCGGCTATAAAAACCCCTACATCCCAAAAAGCGACTGGGGATGGGGCATCGACCCTCAGGGACTGCGCTATTCCCTCAATTATCTCTACGACCGGTATCAGCTGCCCGTCATGGTGGTGGAAAACGGCCTGGGAGCCCAGGACACCGTGGAGCCGGACGGCTCCATCCACGACCCCTACCGCATCGACTACCTCCGCGCCCACATTGCCGAGATGAAAAAGGCGGTGGAGCTGGACGGCGTCCCCGTCATGGGCTACACCGCCTGGGGCCCCATCGACCTCATTGCCCTGAGCACCGGCCAGATGAGCAAGCGCTACGGCTTCATCCATGTGGACATGGACGACGACGGCCGCGGCACCCTGAAACGCCGCAAAAAGGACAGCTATTACTGGTACAAAAAGGTCATTGCCACCAACGGCGAGGACCTGGACTGAACCCGGAAAGGAGAACCTTGACCATGTTTGTTTATCTGCCCAGCTGCAATTTTACCGCAACCTGTCCCCAGGCCAGCAAATGGATGAAGGAGTATCTGGCCCAAAAGCCGGACGTGAAGGTGGCGGGCTGCTGCCGCCCCACCCAGAAGACCCTCACCGCCGAGGACACGGTGCTGTCCATCTGCCTGACCTGCTCTGCCATCACCCATGAAGTCTCCCCCCAGGCCGGGGAGGAAAGCCTGTGGGAGTACCTGCTCACCGACGACAGCTTCCCCTGGCCGGACTACCACGGGGAGGAGATGGTCATTCAGGACTGCTGGCGCGCCCGCAACAAGCCCGCCATGCAAAAGGCCGTGCGGGAGTGCATGAAGCGGATGAACATCGTCCCGGTGGAGCTGGAGGAAAACTTTGAAAAGACCCGCTTTGACGGTGTCTGGCTGTACAACCCGGTGGTCCAGAAAAATCTGGACATCGCCCCCGAGTACTTCACCCACATCCGGGACAACGACGTGGAGCTCCTTCCCCCGGAGGAGCAGAAAGCCCGCATGGTGGAGTGGGCCAAGCAGTACGGCGACCGCCGCGTGGTGACCTACTGCACCGCCTGCCTGAAAGGTACCCTCATGGGCGGGGCCAAGGGCGTCCACCTGATGCAGCTCATCACAAAGACCCTGTAACACACAACAAAAACACCCGCCTCTCCGGCATGGCAGCCGAAGGGGCGGGTGTTTTGTATGTTTGCGGAGGGTGACGGGAAGAACGCTCAGACGGCAGTTTTCTCCCGTTCCAGAGCCGAAAGCTCGGGCATGACGGTCAGCCGCATGGTGATGTAGCAGGCCAGGCCGCCGATGACGTTGGAGATGGGTTCGGCCAGAAAGACGCCGTTGACCCCCAGCCCCGCCACATGGGGCAGGATCAGAGTGAGGGGAACCACAATGACGGCTTTGCGCAGCAGGGAAAAGAAGATGGCTATTTTGGCTTTGCCCAGGGACTTGAACACGCTTTGCCCTGCAAACTGGAAGGCCATCATGACAAAACCGAAAAAGTAAATGTGCAGCGAGGGCACCGCCGCCGCTACCAGCGCAGGGTCCTGGTTGAAGATGCGGATGAACAGGGTGGGAAAGGCGGAGATGAGCCCCCAGATGAGCAGGGTGTAGCCGAAGCCCAGCTGGGTCATGAAGCGGATGGCCTGCCGCACCCGGGAAATGCTGCGGGCGCCGTAGTTGTAGCTGATGACGGGGGACGCACCGTCGGTGAGGGCCATGACGGGGGTCTGAGCGATCTGCCGCACCGAGTTGATGACCGTCATGACGCTGACGTAGATGTCGCCGCCGAAGGACTGCAAAGTGGCGTTGCAGGCCACCTGGACCAGGCTGTCGGTGAAGGACATGACAAAGCTGGAGGTGCCCAGGGCCGCAATGCGGCCGATGCAGGCAAAGTCGGGGCGAAAGCCCTTCCACTCCAGCTTCAGTTCCGCCTTTGGCCCGGTGAGGAAGCGCACCACCCATACTGCCGAGAGAAACTGGGAGAACACCGTGGCGACAGCGGCCCCCCGCACGCCCATGCCCAGCAAAAAGATGAACACCGGGTCCAGCACAATATTGACGGCAGCCCCCAGCAGCACGGTGAGCATGCCGGTTTTGGCAAAGCCCTGGCTGTTGATGTAGGGGTTCAGGCCCAGGGAAGTCATGACAAAGACGGTGCCCAGCAGATAGATCATGAGGTAGGCGGAGGCGTAGGGATAGGTCTCGTCGCTGGCGCCCAGCAGGTAGAGGATGGGCCGGTGAAAGGCCATGCCCAGCACCGTCAGCCCCACGCCGCACACCAGCAGCATAAAGTAGGCGTTTGCCATGATCCTGCGGGCTTTGGCAAAGTCTTTCTGTCCCCGGGCGATGGAGCACAGCGGCGAGCCGCCCACTCCGAACAGGTTGGCAAAGGCCGTCACCAGCGTCACAATGGGAAAGCAGACCCCCAGCCCTGCCAGAGCCAGAGCGCCCTCCCCGGGCAGCTTGCCGATGTAGATGCGGTCGACGATGTTGTACAAAAGATTCAGCACCTGGGCCACCAGCATGGGGGCGGCCACGGCCAGAATATTCTGCCGGACGCTGCCGGTGGAAAAATCCACCTGGCCGGAATGACTGGCCGGGGCATGGTTTGACTGCATGTTGCGGGGCATCTCCTTACATTTGCAAAGTAAAAGGACAATCTGTCTTTTTTATCATAGCACATCCCGGGGCATGCGGTAACGAAAATTTTACAGCCCGCCCTCCCGGCAGAGGCAAAAACCGCCCCGGGCGCCGGAGCGCACAGGGCGGCGGATCTTTTTGGAAAGGCAGAGATCACAGAAAGGCACTGGGCTTTTCCGGATCGATGAAGCCTTCGCCGTAGACCTCGCTGGTGTCCGAGATCATGACCATGCAGCTGGGGTCAATGCGGTAAGCGGCGGTACGGATGGTGTAGACCTGGGGCCGGGCACAGACGCACAGCAGCATCTGGCGCTCGGTGCCGGTGTAGGTACCCAGGGCCCGCAGCATGGTGGAACCGCGGTCGGCATCCCGGGCAATGCAGTCGGCGATCTCCTGGCCTTTGGTGGTGACGATGGTCAGCATTTTGCTGGAGCTGCTGCCGTACATGACTTTGTCGATGACCAGGGAGGTGGCCGCCGTGGTGATGAGGCCGTAGAGTACCGCATCCACCGAGCCGAACACCGGCCAGCCCAGCAGGATGATGACCAGGTCAATAAGACCCGTTACTGCGCCCACTGACAGATGCGGCCGCAGCATCTTGATGGACATGGTGAGAAAGTCGGTGCCGCCGCTGGAGGTGCCCCGCATATACATGAGCGCCAGCGACACGCCCAGGGTGATGCCCGAAAACACAGCCGCCAGCAGCGGGTCGCCGGAGTAGCCCGGAATGCGGGTGAAAACCACATCCTGAAAAAAGGTGCACCACAGCATGGTGATGAGAGTTTTGGCCAGGAAGGTTTTGCCCAGGAATTTCAGGCTCAGCAGAATGAGAGGAATGTTGAGTACCAGCGTGGTGATGCCGATGGGCAGATCCCACAGATAGTTGCCGATCAGCGCCAGACCGGACAGGCCGCCCGGAGCAAAATTGGCATTCTGCGCAAAGTAGCAGATACTGACGGCGTACAGAAGCCCGGCAACGATATTGTACATCTGGTCGATCAAAACAGTGCGAAAATTCTTCATGGGCAGAACTCCTTTTTCCATATCACGGCCGCCTGCCGGGCGGCAAAAAGGCGTCCGCATACACCCACCGGACGCCATGCTCTTTTTCCTATTGTAACACTGTGAATAGGCTTTTGAACAGTCCCCTCTTTGAGAATTTACCTCCCGAAGCCTTCCACGCTGCCGGGCGGATGAAGGGCGGATTGTGTATAATAAAACACACAGGGCCCGGCAAGGGCGGAAAGGCGGGAAAAAATGAAAAAAGTTCTGGTATCGGGGGCAGGCGGCTTTGTGGGGGCGCGCACCCTGCAGCAGCTGGCCGGAAGAGTGCAGCTGGAGGCCTTCCCCCGGGGCATGACGGCCCGGGCAAGCCGGGAGGAACTGCTGGCTTTTGTGCGGGCGGCAGAGCCCGAGGTCATTGTGCACACAGCGGCCATCTCGGACACCGGCTACAGCGAGGCCCACCCTCAGGAGTCCCGCCGCGCCAATGTGGAACTGACCCTCTGGATGGCCCAGGCCGCCCGGGAGACGGGGGCCAGGCTGGTCTGCTTCAGCTCCGACCAGGTCTACGCAGGTCTGCCGGGAAAGGGCCCCTTTGCCGAGGATGAGGTCCGCACCCCCGCAAACGTCTACGGCCGCCACAAGCTGGAGGCGGAACAGCGGGTGCTGGATCTCCTGCCCGACGCCGTCATGCTGCGGGCCACCTGGATGTACGATCTGCCCGGCCGGGGACTGCCCATCCGGGGCAATCTGCCCCTCAACCTGCTGGACGCAGCCCTCCACGGGCGGGAGGCGGTGTTCTCGGACCGGGAATACCGGGGCGTCACCTATGTGCGGCAGGCCATTGAAAATCTGCTCCCCGCCATGGACCTGCCGGGAGGAAGCTATAACTTCGGCAGCGAGAACCCCCTCACCATGTACGACACGGCGGCGGAATTCTGCCGGGTCATGGACATTTTGCCGCGGCTGGTGCGGGGGGACCGGGTGCGCAGCCTGGCCATGGACTGTGCCAGGGCCCGGCAGGCGGGCATCGCCTTTGACGATACCGCCCGGGGCATTCGCCGCTGCCTGAAAGAATACGGTCTGTAAGCAGGACTGCGCCATACAACAAAATATTCTTGAATGAAGTATTCCGATACATTTCCGGGGCAGCGCGCTGACCGGGACCGGCAAAAAAGAAAAGTGAAAAAACAGCGGGAGAATGTAACTTTATAAAAATTCGGCACAGCACAGCAGCGCGGGTCCGCTTTCGCCACAAAAAGAACGAAACGCCGGCAAAGGCGGACATTCAGGAATGAATACGATAAATCAAGCTTTTTATCACAGGAAAATTGTCACTTCTGTCATAAAAATGCGCTTTTTTCACAGGAAAGACTATGCATAAACCCGGAAAACTGGAAAATTTTCTCATGTCAAAGGGGAGGAATGGGGCCAGAAAAAACTTGTCTTTTGACGGATAATGTGATTTAATACTAACGTATATATAAATGTATCACTGTATGTCTGATCACAGAGCGGAACCTGACGGGTATGCCCCGAACCTTTGCGGAGAGTTGGAAAAGACGTGCAGCTTGAATTTTGTTGGGGCGGAAACTTCTTTTTGACGATGAGGAGTTGAGAAGTAATGGATGAGCGAGGCGGATTCTTTCCATCGGCGCCGGGACACGGAGATGCGTTTCCGTCTTTTGGCGGAAACGGACAGGGGTTTGACGATGGGAATGGGTTTTCCGTTGATTTGACGCCCACGGAGATCGTGCCCGACTGGCCGGACACCCCACAGCAGGACCAGGCCGGTGCTTTTCCGGCAGAGGGAACGTCCGGGCAGGAACCCGCCCCCTGGGGAGTGCCGGTTGCCACCCACGGGGAAGGAGACTTTCCTGCCTGGGGGGCTGAACCCACCTCCCAAAGCGGTTTGGACGATGGGTTTGCACAGACATTTGATTCGCCGTTCGGCGGGGAAGCGGCCCCGCAGAACGCATGGCCGGGAAGCGATACACAGGATGCCGGCGCCTGGGGCGCCGATACCGGAGCGGGAAGCTGGCCGCAGGCGGATGCCTGGGGGGCGGAGCCCGCACCCCGGAGCGGTTCTGACGCATCGGCGGAGCAGGACTTCTCCGTACATACGGACACGGGATATGGCTTTGGTGCACAACCGTATCCGGCCCGGGAAAATTCGTTTGCGCCCCCGGACCCCCGGACAAACTTTGAGGTTCGCCTGGATGAGCCGGATGAGACCCGACTGTTTGAGGATGGCCCAGCCTTTGGCGGAACTGCCGGCAGCTGGGGCGGCAGCCAGACATGGAACGACAGTCAGCAGCCCGCCGTACCGGCGGAACCGGCTGTTTCCTCCGGGGAGGCGTTCCCGGTACAGCCCATGGAAGAACCTGCCTCCGACGATGAGATGAGCGCCGAGGAGACGGCGGCGATCTTTGCCGAGAATTCCAGCGGCTGGGGCCGCAAAAAGACCTGGGGCAAGCCCGGCGCCCCCGCCCCGGCGGAGAAAACTCTGGAAGAAACCCCGGCGGCTCCGGTGCAGGAAGAGGCCCCCGCGCCCGTGGAGGAACCTGAGGTCAAAGCCCCGAAGCAGCCTGCGGCAGATACCTCCGACGATGAAATGAGCGCCGAGGAGACGGCGGCGATCTTTGCCGAAAATTCCAGCGGCTGGGGCCGCAAAAAGACCTGGGGCAAGCCCAGCGCCCCCGCCCCGGTGGAGGAATCCCCGGCGGCTCCGGTGCAGCAAGAAGCCCCCGCCCCCGCGCCTGCGGAACCTGAGGTCAAGGCCCCGGAGCAGCCTGCGGAGGAAGCCTCCGACGATGAAATGAGCGCCGAGGAGACGGCAGCAATCTTTGCCGAGAACTCCAGCGGCTGGAAGCGGAAAAAAGCCTGGGGCAAGCCCAGCACCCCCGCTCCGGCGGAGGAAGCTCCGGTGCAGGAAGAAGCCCCCGCCCCCGTGGCGGAACCTGAGGTCAAATCCCCGGAGCAGCCTGCGGAGGAAGCCACCGACGATGAGATGAGCGCCGAGGAGACGGCGGCGATCTTTGCCGAGAACTCCAGCGGCTGGAAGCGGAAAAAAGCCTGGGGCAAGCCCAGCACCCCCGCCCCGGCGGAAGAAGCCCCGGCGGCTCCGGTGCAGGAGGAGGCCCCCGCCCCCGTGGCGGAACCTGAGGTCAAAGCCCCGGAGCAGCCTGCGGCAGATACCTCCGACGATGAGATGAGCGCCGAGGAGACGGCAGCGATCTTTGCCGAAAACTCCAGCGGCTGGAAGCGGAAAAAAGCCTGGGGCCAGCCCAGCGCTCCCGCTCCGGCGGAGGAAGCCCCGGCGGCTCCGGTGCAGGAAGAAGCCCCCGCCCCCGTGGCGGAACTTGAGGTCAAATCCCCGGAGCAGCCTGCGGAGGAAGCCACCGACGATGAAATGAGCGCCGAGGAGACGGCGGCGATCTTTGCCGAAAATTCCAGCGGCTGGGGCCGCAAAAAGACCTGGGGCAAGCCCAGCGCCCCCGCCCCGGCGGAGGAAGCTCCGGCGGCTCCGGTGCAGGAGGAGGCCCCCGCACCCGCGGCGGAACCTGAGGTCAACGCCCCGGCCCAGCCTGCGGCAGATACCTCCGACGATGAAATGAGCGCCGAGGAGACGGCAGCGATCTTTGCCGAGAACTCCAGCGGCTGGAAGCGGAAAAAAGCCTGGGGCCAGCCCAGCGCCCCCGCCCCGGCGGAGGAAGCCCCGGCGGCTCCGGTGCAGGAAGAGGTCCCCGCGGCGGAACCTGAGGTCAAGGTCCCGGAGCAGCCTGCGGCAGATATCTCCGACGATGAGATGAGCGCCGAGGAGACGGCGGCGATCTTTGCCGAGAACTCCAGCGGCTGGAAGCGGAAAAAAGCCTGGGGCCAGCACAGCGCCCCCACTCTGGCGGAGGAAGCCCCGGCGGCTCCGGTGCAGGAGGAGGCCCCCGCACCCGCGGCGGAACCCGAGGTCAAGGCCCCGGCGCAGCCCACGGTGGACACTTCCGACGATGAGATGAGCGCCGAGGAGACGGCAGCAATCTTTGCAGAGAACTCCGGCGGCTGGAAGCGCAAGACGGCCCGGAACAGCAGCCATGACGAACCGGCTGCATCGGCCGCCCAGCCTGCATCCGAGCCGCCCGCACCCCCCGCCGAGGAGAAAAAATCCGCGCAGCCGGCAGAGGAACCCCCCATGAAACAACAGATGGACAACGAGCAGCCCGCTGAGAAAATCCGCCCCGAGCCTGAGGAAGAACCTCAGCCGCTTGTGGAGACGGCTGCTGAAGAGGAAGAAAATCCCCTGCAGCATCGCAGCGTCTTTGGCAGAGCGGGCTCCGCCAGTGCAAGAGCCGCCAGCGGCGGCTGGAGCGCCTTCCGCAAGATGGCGTCGGAGGAAAAGTCGGGCAATCCCTTTGAAACCGGCGCCGGCGGCCACAGTTTTGCGGCTGCGGCACGCAAAGCCCAGGAACAGCACGCGGCGCACACCTTCGGCAGGCACAGCGCCGGAGAAAGCCATACCGCCAGCAGCAGCTGGCAGGGCTGGGGCAAACACCAGACCACTGAGGAATCTGCCCCCAGAACATCCGCAGGCGTTTTCGGGCGCCGGAGCGGATTCGGGGCAGCGGCTTCCCGCCCGCGGGAGGAGGAGGGAATCCTCTGCCCGGCCTGCGGAACCAAAAACCCTGCGGGGGCCAAGTTCTGCTGCATGTGCCGCGCAGAACTGCGGCCTGCGGAAAATGTCTGCCCCAACTGCGGCGGAAAGGTGGAACCCGGCATGAAATTCTGCCCGTTCTGCGGAAAAGACATTTGAACCGGCAATTCTGGACCAAAGATCTGCCCGCGGCGGCAGGCATCCTGCTGCTTTACTGGGTACTGCATCTGCTGGGCGTGGGCTGCCCCATCCGGTTCCTGACCGGTATCTCCTGCGCGGGATGCGGAATGACAAGAGCCTGGCTCAGTGTTCTGTCCCTCGATTTTCAAAGCGCTTTTTATTATCATCCCCTTTGGCCGCTGGTCCCGGCAGCCGCTGCAGTGTGGCTGCTGCGGACACGGCTTCCCAAAAAATTCTGCACCGCCTTTGCCTATGCGACGGCAGCACTGTTTCTGGCGGTGTATCTGTTCCGGCTGCTCGATCCCAACAATCCGGTGGTCACCTTTGCACCGGAAACCGGACTGGCGGCCAGGGGAATAGCCCGGCTTGCAAGCCGGATCCATTCAATATTACAGTAGGCAAGAGAAAGGAATGTGTGACATGAGGTATTGTACAATCTGCGGCTCCCCCATTGCGGACGGCGACAGATTCTGCCAGGTTTGCGGTGAACCTGTAGAGGCAGAACCGATGCCCGCTCCTGCCGAGGAAATGTCCTTCGCCGGCCAGGACCCTGAGCCTGCCCCGGTGCAGCCGGAACCTCCCATGGACGAGACCCCGGCTGCTCCCATGAACGACCCGGTGCAGCCGGAGGATGAGGCTCCCACCATCCTGTTTGAGGACAACCCGCCCCGCAGCGGATGGGAAGCGGCGCCTGCACCTCAGCCGGAACCGGTGGCTCAGCCTGAGCCGGAACCCGCTCCCCAGCCCGCTGCGCCTGAGCCTGCTGCGGCTCCGGAACCGGTGGAGAGTGTGAACAGCTACCAGCCCGACAACGACTATCCGTCCAGCAACGGCTATCAGCCGAACAACGGCTACCAGCCGAACAACGGCTACCAGCCGAACAACGGCTACCAGCCGAACAACGGCTACCAGCCGAACAACGGCTACCAGCCGAACAACGGCTATCAGCCCAACAATGGCTACCAGCCCAACAATGGCTACCAGCCCAATAACGGCTATCAGCCCAACAATGGCTATCAGCCCAATAACGGCTATCAGCCGAACAACGGTTACCAGCCCAACAACGGCTATCAGGCTAACAACGGCGGTTACCGGGGCAATGTCCCGCCGGCCGGCCCCACGCCTCCCGATCTGGGCGGCAGCGGCGAGATCATCATGAAGGTCGCGGCAGGTATCTGCGCCCTGGTGCTGATCATTCGCGGCTTTGCCAATCTGTTCGGCGGCATTCAGACGGTATTCAACATCTTCTCTTACTATTTCGACTTTATCATTGTGCTGGAGGGGCTGCTGCGGTCCCTGACCGGCGTGGCTTATCTGGCAACGGCCGTGATCCTGGTGTTCTTTATCCTGCGCAAGGCAAAAGAAGCCACCAATCCCCTTTTTGCGGGACTGTGCGCCACCAGCGTTCTGGGAGCAGCCTTTATCGTGGTCAATCTGCTGCTGACCTTCCTCTACCAGATCATTAACGGCTATTTCTACTTCTACACCGCACCGCTGGTGGGTGTGCTGGGACTGATCGTGGTGCTGGCCCTCATCTTCTGCACTTTGTGGATGTCCGGCGACGCGCCCTTTGCGGGCTATGATCCCAACCAGATCCTGGCCGAGCTCCAGAACCTGCCCCAGGCGATGAGCGAGATCATCGGACGGTTCACCGGCGATATGAAGCAGCGCAACGCCGACATGCAGGCCCGGCGCCAGCAGCAGTACAGCCAGCAGGCCGGCAGCGCCGGTCCCCGCTACGCCGGCAACGGCGCACAGCCCGGCGGTCAGACACCGCCCCGGACTGCGCCTCAGCCCAACCCCGCGGCGGGCAACGGCCAGTATCAGCAGGGCCAGGTGCCTCCCATCCGACTGCGCACCGACCGCAGCCTGCTGATGTACATTCTGCTTTCCATTGTGACCTGCGGCATTTACAGCTGGTTCTTCATCTATCAGCTGGTCCGGGATGTGAACATCGCCTGCGCCGGGGACGGCCAGAAAACCGCCGGCCTGATCAAACTGATTCTGCTGTCCATCGTGACCTGCGGCATTTACACCTATATCTGGTACTACAGCCTGGGCAACCGCCTGCAGCAGAACGCGCCCCGCTACGGCATGATGTTCCCGGAAAACGGTACCACCGTACTGATGTGGATGCTGTTCGGCGCATTCCTGTGCGGCATCGGACCTTTTGTGGCCATGCACATCATCTTCAAGAACACCAACGCCATCTGCGCGGCCTACAACGCCAGCAACATGGACGTGTAATTGTTTTTTCGGCATCCCGTATCCCAAAAACCTAGGAGGACGTGACAACAATGATGAAAAAGAAAGGATGGATTCGCGCCGGCGCTGCGGCGCTGGCAGCCATGATGCTGGTCAGCTGCAGCGAGCTGGTCGAGCCGCCCTATCAGCTTCCCCAGTGGGCATCGGCTATCGTTGAGCCGGAACAGACCGACGTGGAAACCGTCGAGGCTACCGCCAAGGTGGATGTCTACTACGACAATACCCAGTCGATGTACGGCTTTGCCACCGGCGGCACCATGGTCCGCGCCGTGGCAGCCCTGCGCGATGTGGTCAACCAGTACAAGAACACCACCACCTATACGCTGGGCGGATCGTCGGGCGGGTATCTGCAGTGGATGCCTTTTACGGGGGATATCTACACCTCCATGGTGGACTACGAGGGATTTTACACCGTGGGCAAGGGCAGCTTTATGACCGGTACCGGTCCGCTGCAGATGCTCTACTACGATGAGAACACTCTCGACCCCACGGCCATCAATGTTGTCATCACCGACCTGGCCGAGCAGAACGTGGATACCAGCGACCTGGCCGCCAAGATCAACGAGAACATCCTCTCTCAGGACGGCTATTCCGCAGCGCTCATCGGCATTCAGGGCGATTTCGTCGGGACCAAGTATGTCAGCGACATCGACGCCGTCAACCAGATGAACGGCGTGGAGGTCAACGGCAAGGTGCCCATCTACATCCTCATCACGGGACCCGACGCCTCCCTCAACATCTATGTGGACAACCTGGTCGCCTCCTTCCAGAACTATGAGCTGGTGGAAAACACCGACTTCTTTGTGGCCCGCTACCACGCGGGCAACAGCGCCCGGGCCCTGACCCACGACGACATCATCACCGTGGGCCCTGCCCAGGAACAGGAGAACATGAAGAAGAAGGACTGGGAGACGGCTCTGATCAACGAGAACCTGGGTCTGTCCCAGATCGACGCCTCCCATCTGGATACCCTGATCCAGACCGATCACTATCTGGACATGTTCGCCTATGAAAAGAATATCGACGCCAACGGCATCAACGCCGGACGCCTCACGCTGAACTACTTTTTGCCCATCGGCCGTACCGACGGCCTGGATCTGCCGGTTCAGATCAAGATCTACGATACCGACGAGCAGGCGCCCACCAGCCAGCTGCAGGAACTGTACGACACCAAGGACAAGGTCCACTACAGTGAGCTGGTGACCACCGAGGAGGCCGACTCTCTGGAAAGCTGGCAGAGCGAGAACCCCAATGTCACCGATGCCTGGGAGATCCTCAACGAGGACGGCGAGGCGAAAGGCCTGGCAGGCTGGCAGGATGTCCGCCAGATCACCCGGGACAAGGACATGACCATCTCGGTGGAGACCATTGAGGCGGGGACCCCCGTCTACGATATGGTCATGGAACCGGACGGCCGTGACCCCGGCGATTACTACGAGGGCACCGACATGGGCCTGGCGGCAGAAAGCGATCTGCTGCACATCACCATCGAGTTCAGCACCGAGCCGGAGGAGCGCATGGGCGATACCATCCTGCTCAACATCCCCGTCTACGCCATGGCGGAGTCGGTGGAAAACCTGCCCGACTGGATCACCGCCTGGGATTCCGCCGGTACCCAGGATTACATCTACCACACCTTCGGCCTGGAAAACTTCTTCCGCACCCTGTTCGGCCTGAACGTCATCGGTGACGAGGCGTACAATCAGGCTCTCCGCGAAGTGAAAATTGCCGACATTACGACCTGCGTCACGGGCCTGCCGGTAAGATAACAAAGAATAAAGAGTAAAAGGAGTAATTCAATCATGAAAGCATCTATGGGAAAACTCGTCCTCGGCATGGCCATTCTTCTGGCGGGCATGGGCGCCGCCTACGTCATCTGGAACCTGCTCCTCAGCAGTGAAGTGGTCTACATCAGCAGCCGCCTGACTCCCATCAGCCAGACCATCCCCCTGTTCTGCACCATTCCCGGCCTCATCGCCTTCGTGATCTGGTTCTTCCAGCGCAAGGGCTATGTGGAGCGCACCCAGCTCATTGACAGCCGCGCCTTCAAGTTTGCCGGCGCCCTGATCCTGGCCGTCCTGCTGGATGCCGCCCTGGGTGTTGTGGGCCTGCTGCTGGTGGGCTTCAGCTACATCGACGCCAGCATCGTTGCCTATGTGGTCAGCCTGGTCCTGGAGCTGCTGTGCGCTCTGCTGGCCTTCATTTTCTGCCCGCCGTACGCGCACTGAGCCTGTGAACCTTTTCCCGGCTTTAACTCAGATTTGAGGAGGAAGATACATGGCAATCAATGTTATGGTGGCCATCGGCGGCACCGGCGCCCGCGTGGCAGAAGCATATGTGTATGCGGCGGCTTCCGGCCTGCTCCACGGAAACGAAAAAACGCTGATCTACGTGGTGGATAAGGATATCGATTGCGGCAATACCACCCGCCTGATGAAGACCATCGACGAATACCGGGCCATGCGGGAATGCACCGGCCTGGACCTGCCTGAGATCGAGCACTGCAGCTGGCTCATCGAGACCGCCATGGTGGAGCTGGACCCCAGCCTGGAAAAGGGCGGCAGCGCCACCTTCCGCCAGGTGGCCTGCACCCCCGGCACCGGCGACGAGCTGCTGGTCAACCTGATGCACTCCAAGGAAGAGCAGAACCTGGACCTGAAAAAGGGCTTTTACGGCCATCCGTCCCTGGGCGCCGCGCTGTACGGCCTCATCACCGAGACCGACACCTTCCACAGTGCGGCCAACACCCTGGTCAACAGCATCAAGAACGAGCTGGCCGGCAGCAATGTCAACACCTTCTTTGTGGGGTCCATGTTCGGCGGCACCGGCGCTTCCCTGCTGCCCAACGTGGCCCAGACCCTGCAGGAGTGCGAGGAGATCGGCCGCAGCCCGCTTTACCGTCAGGCTGCCTGCCTCATGCTGCCCTACTTCAAGTTCCAGCCGCCCAAGGGCGTGGATACCGCAAAGGTGGACTTTTCCACCTTTGATGAAAAGACCGCCACGGCGCTGAGCTTCTACGACCGCAACAACACCATGATGCAGAATGCTCAGGCGGATCTGCGCAAGCGGCTGCAGTCTGCAGACCCCAATGCCAAGCTGCCCCTGACCAGCTCCTACCTGATCAGCACCGACTACAAAAAACGCAACGATCCCCAGCACGGCCTGGCCATCTTTGACGATGTCTTTGTCTTTGGCCAGAAACCGCTGGAATCCACCTGCCGCATGTACTCGGAGGGCGGCGCCAACCAGACCCACACCTTCACCGTCACCGACTTCTATGCGGCCCTGTCCGCGGTGGAGTTCTTCAATCAGGCTACCGTCAAGGTTCCCGAGGGTACCCCGCACATGTACACCGCCGACATGCCCACTCCCTGCGTGGGCTGGCCCCAGGTCCCCAATGCCGAGGCTCAGCCTCTCATTGAGCAGATGGTCCGCTTCTGCTATGCCTTCCTGATGGTTTTGTATCCCGCCTTCACCCAGAACAAGCGGGAACTGGCCGACTATGAGTTCCTCAAGAACATCTACGGCCGCACCGGCGCCCTGGGCATGGGCCCCGCCAACCTGCCGCCGGATCTGGATTTCGGCGAGGAAGTGGAACGCATCGTGCCTTTCTGCGAGAAATACCTGCGCTTCTTCATCGAGCTGCACAACCGCAACTATACGGTGGCGGCCAACAGCGTGGAACTGTTCACCGACTTCCTGGGCTGGGAGCATGACTTCCTCATGGACAACAACGACAACATCCAGGAGCGCCAGTGGTTCCGCGTCAACTACAACCTGCTGCGCAGAGAGCACTTCAAGCCTGACAACATCCTGATCGGCGGGCGCAGAACTGCCATCCCGGATGCCGTTGCTCTGTGGAGCCGCCTGGGCAAATACCGGGTGGACAAGACCGGATACCGGGATCTGCAGCCGCTTTACCGCGCCGTGTACGACATCATGAGGGTGAGATAAGGGGGAAGTAACAATGCCGGCATTTTTGCCTTTGAATTTTGCGGATAACGCGGCACCGGTCACGCCGGTGCCCAATGGAATGTCGCCACTGACCGCCGGATACCAGCTGGCGGGCCTGGCCAATCAGATCAAGGCGTCGCTGCCTCCGGAGCTGAAGGGCAGCGACCACTCCATCCCCAACATCGGCGCATACATTGAGTATCTGCGCGCCGATATCCTGCACAACCGCGCCGGCAGCAGCTATGTGCGGTGCTGGCACGGCGTTCTGGCCATGGTGGGCCTGAGCAAGCTGTACGGCTTTGAGCTGTCGCTGCAACTGGTGGACATGACCCAGCCGCCCGTCCATGTGGGCGGACACATCAGCCCGGGCCCCATCTACAAGCGGGAACTGGAACGCCTGCAGATGCTGGACCACAACACCTACTATGTGCTTTACCGCACGGTGTGGGAGAACGGCCAGCCCAAGCAGCGGGCTCTGGCGGTGGTGGACCCCAACATCCTCATCGTGCCCCTGAAGAACATCGACCCCGCCGCCCTGGTGGGTGTGCCGTGGTATGACGCCCATACCGGCACCTGGCGGGAAGTGACCGACGGCTATGACGAAAAGCCGCTGGACGCCCAGCGCAAGATGCTGGCCGAGCATTTGCAGCTGGCCCTCTGGCTGGAACGTCAGGCCACGGTGGCCTCCGGCAAGATGAAGACCGGCCTGGCCACCAACCTGAGCGCCTGGCGCGATGAGCTGCGCCACGGCACGCCCCTGCCTGTGGAGGGCCGTCAGGGCACCATTCCCTGCCAGGGACTGCCCCCCACCATGGACGCCATCGACTTCGGCGCCTTCTCTCAGAAGGACTTCTGCCGTGTGCCGGACTATCAGATCTCCATGGACGGCATCCAGCTGTTCACCCCCCGGCTCATGCTGACCAACGTGGCCAAGCTGTCCACCACCACCCCCTGGAACTGCGTGGTCAAGGACGCCAACCAGCAGATGCTGTCGGTGCTGCCTCCCATCACGGCCGACTTTGCCAACCTGCTGGAACAGTACGACGAGCCCGACAGCAAGGGTTACAAGCCCCTGGAGCTGCTGCAGATCAAGGTGGAGGACGAATTTATCGCCAACAGCCGCATCCGGGTGGAGCTGGTCTACCGCAACGGCAGCCTCATCGTCTCCCGCACCCAGGAGTACAACGGCCGCCAGATCGTGTTTGCCAAGAACTTCCCCTACTTCTCCATGTGGCCCTACGTCAACCTCAAGCGCGGCGAGTGGAACATGTACACCGTCAGCATGGTGGCACACAACCAGGTGGCCTTTGAGCCTTCCAACTGCGAGGTCATCGACGCCATGGACAGCCGCCTGTCCTATGTGGCCGATCCCGACGACATCACCATTGTGGAGCCGCGGGATGATGTCAACCGCCAGATCCAGATGCGCTTCAGCGAGAACTTCCCCTCCTTTGTGCCCCTGCATTACACCGATGCCCTGGGCAACGTGCTGGAGTGCGGCAGCCTGCTGGCCGCGCCGGCGGGCAACCAGGTCATTCCCGCCACGGCGCTCATCGCCAAGGCCTGCATCGACTTCGGCACCAGCAACTCGGTCTGCGCGGTGGAGGCCGGCGGCGTTATCCATCAGGTCATGAACGGCGACCGCGTCTGCGCTCTGGTCCAGTTCAACAAGAATTCCGATGAGAACGACAGCGCTATCAACGAGTTCCATCGCTACTACGGCCTGTCCAAGAGCTCCCGCCCCTACAAGTTCCCCTCGGTGGCCCAGCTGTACAAGGGCAGCGCCGCCGATCCTCTGCGCAGCGGCAAGATCCTGCTGGCGGAAAGCGGCGTCATCGACTACTTTGCCAAGCAGAACACCAACCTGGATATGGTGGGCATCTTCTCCTATCTGAAGAGCGATGTCCGCGCCCCGCTGGCTGCCGTCAACCAGGCGGAGGAGATCTTCATCAAGCATCTGGCGCTGCTCTGCGCGCTGGAGGCCAAGTGCGTGGGCGCATCCGGTATTGAGTACTATTTCTCTTATCCCAACGATCAGTACCGCAATACCCTGACCAGCTTCTGGGACAGCGCCATCAACTACATCAACCGCATGAACATCTTCCCCGCCATCGACACCCCGGGCAGCCTGACCGAACGCATGGCATCCTCCTACCATGTTCAGACCAACATGGAAAAGGCCGCCATGATGGCCTCCAAGGGCCCCGGCTTTGCGGTGGTGGACATCGGCGGCGGCACCAGCGATATGACGGTCTGGCGTGCGCCTCTGGGCGGCGACGACCCCATCTTCCGCGGGGACGAGGCCATGATCAAGCGCGCGGCACAGCAGTTCAAGAAGGAAAAGACCTTCCCCGCCGTGCAGGGCGCCAACCTGTCCTTCCGCTATGCGGGCAACCAGCTGTTCAGCCATACCTTCTTTGTCTACTTCAAGTCCCATTCCAACATCATGAATCAGGTCTTCCCCCGGATCTTCGGCTTCAGCGAGAACGACCTGAGCAGCACCACCGCCATGGGCAGCAAAAAGCGGGCCATCGAGGCGGTCAAGAGCTACATGACCTCTCTGTCCAGCATCCAGTCCCTCAAGTCGCCGGGCTTCCCGGCCCTCACCGCCCTGCTCAACACTCTGCTGGAAGAGCCCGGCGTGGACATGACCTACTGGGGCGGTGCTGCCTGCCGTGAACTGCGCAACATGATCAGCTTCAAGCTCAAGGGCATTCTGTTTGTCCTGGGCCTGCTGGTGGGCGAATGCGCCGGCATCAACCCCGACAACGAGACCGGTACCTTCAAGATCTATCTGGTGGGCGGCGGCGCTCAGGCCTACAACATGACCAACAAGACCACCTTCAAGGAGAACGCCTTCGACATGCTGGCCCAGCTGCCCGGCATGCAGTTTGACGAGATCTACGACGATGTGGAGAGCCTGCGCCAGCGCTTTGAGATCATCCCGCCCGCCGACGGCAACAAGATCGAAGTTGTGGACGGCATGCTGAGCTATGAGAATGATTTTGCCGGCAAGACCGACCGGGGCCTGGTGCCGCGCATCCGGCATGAGGAGGCCAATCCCCCTGCATCCGAGCTGCGTGAGGCCTATCAGGATTACATCCGCATTGCGGTTGAGGACGACCCCAACCTGCAGGATCTGCTGCCCATGCTTCAGGTGGTCAACGATGCATCCAATCGGGATGCGCAGCAGAACCAGACGTATCAGCATTATATGAACACGGCCAACAATTTGTGGACAGATCTGAACACGCATCTGGACGACGATGTATCCCTTGTCGTCCGGGAGGCGATCTTCGCCGTTCTGATGGCGGAGGAGCTGCTGAGCTGACGGCTGGCCGCGGTTGGACGCCTGCCGCGTTTTGCGGCAGGCGTCTGTGTATTGAGTAACTTGCAGAAAGGTGTGCGAGACAATGCGGAATAATTATAACCAGGGGACAGCGCAGCCGCGCCGTGTGGATTCCGTCCCCCGGGTATCCGAAGTGACGGGCGGTCAGATGGACCAGAACGGTGTCTACCGCGCCAACCGGCAGCAGGCCCCGGCCGCCCCGCAGCGGCAGGGCAAGGGGGCCGCGCAGCCCCGGCAGGCCAAGCAGCCCAAGCCGGCACGCCCGGCCGCCCCGGCCCCTGCCCGGGAACCGGAAAGCGGCGCCCCCCTCAACGGGCTTTTGCTGCCCATCATTGCGGGGGCACTGGCTGTGGTGGGAACCCTGCTGCTGGTGGTGGGCGTTTTCCTGCTCAAGGATCCGGAGCCCCGGGTCGTGACGGATACCCCGTCCCAGAGCATTTCCCGTCAGGATACCGACGGGGAGGAACCCAAGGATACCACCCCTGCCGGTGAGGAAAACCAGTCCGCGGAACCTGCGGAAGGAGACGACAGCCAGCCTGCAGACGGCGAGGAAAGCCAGCCCGCAGAAGGGGATGGCAGTCAGCCTGCCGACGGGGAGGACGGCCAGCCTGCCGATGACTCCGCCGACAGCCAGGATACCGCTTCCACCGATGCACAGCCCGCTGACGAGGGAGACGGGGATCAGCCTCAGGCCCACGGTAAGGTGCGCCCGCTGACCAGCGTTCAGTTTGGACCGGCGGAGGATTCCACCGCCGCTGACGGAGAGGACGAGGGCCTGGTGGACACTACCCCCAGCGAGCCTTCCGGCGAAGGCGAGCCGGACAGCTCCGCCGCGGAGCCCTCTGAGGAAGAGCCGGGCAATGACGCCGCCGAGCCTTCCTCCGAAGGAGAGCCTGCCCAGGAGGGTGACACCGAGCCCGCCCCCGAGGGCGACGCTGCCCCGGAAGAACAGCCCGAGGCGCCCGCCCCGGACCGGACAGACCGTCAGGAAGAGGGCGGCATCAATATCGTCAAGCTGGTGGTGACCCTTCTGGGTATGCTCATGCTGCTGGCCGGCGCGGTGCTGGGCATCGTGTCCAACCTGCTGCAGCGCCGGGAACTCACCGAGAGCCAGGAGCGCGCAGCGTCCCTGGAGCGTGAGATCGCCGACATGAAGGCCCGCACCCGCGAGCCCACCACCGAGGAAAAGCTGAGATACGCCTTCCAGCAGATCCCGGTTCTGACCGAGGCCCAGAGCAATGCCATGATGCGGGAAGCCGCCGCGCAGACGGCTGCTCACCGCAATGTGCAGCCGCCCATCCAGCAGAACCGCCCGGCGGCGCCGGTGGACCCGGTGGAAAAGAGCAACGCCTACTATAACAGCCTGCTGGCCGGCGGCGCCCAGAAAGCCACCCAGGCCATGCTGGGCAACCCGGAATATCTGGGCGCGTCCATCGACATTGCCAACAGCCTCAATGCCTATCAGGCAGGGCAGCGCGCCGCCTACCATGTGATCCAAGTGGAGAAGGACCCCAATGCGCCCTATCTGACCTGCGTCAAGGGCGGCAGTCCGGTGGCGCTGTATCCCAATCCCTACGCCGTGCAGTACCTGGGCATTGCCAAGCTGCAGAGCATGCAGTTCATCCTGGAGGCATTCCGGGTGGTGGCCCGCGGGGCGGAGATCACGCCCCAGACGCTGGACGGTCTGGACGGACTGCAGATCCGCAGGGTCGAGGGCGCGGCCATGGATGCCCGGGGTATTGTGACCCGCAAGGGCGTAATTGAGTTGGGGTGATGGAAGAATGTTGTTTGATATTGTTTGTCCGCTGTGCATGAAACGCTACCCTGCCAACAGTGTGGTGTTCCGGCACAATGCGGTCAATCTGGACGCCACGGGCAATGACCTGGCCCGCTACCGGGGCGAGGACCGCTACCTGCAGGCCTATTACACCACCCACGGCATTGCCAAAGGTTCCGCCATCCGCATGAAGGTGGTCGATCCGGCCTACTTCCCGGAACAGGACAAGGTCTACAGCGACGGTCTGCTGGTGGGTCTGCGCAACCGCAACGGCTACCAGATGGAGGACCGGGTCTGCCCTTACTGCCACAACAAGCTCTACACCAGCGCAGGGCGCATGCCCATGCAGCAGATGGCCATTGTGGGCGCCAGCCATTCGGGCAAGACGACCTTTGAGGCGGCCATGATCTATCAGCTGCGGCGGGACGGCATCGGCTGCATCAACAATACCCTGAACGAACAGGGGCAGATCGACGACGTGGTGGAGCGCAACATTGAAATTTTGATGCGCGGCGACCCCGACCGCATCGCCAACGGCACCATGGACGGCCGCCCGGTGGAGCGCGTCCGCGCCTCCTCCGGCTGGAGCGCTACCGAAAACTATCACGGCCCCTACATCTTTTCCCTCACGCCGGGGGCGGAGGCCCAGCCTCTGGCACTGGCCTTCTATGACCTGCCCGGCGAGCATTTCCGTACCAATATCCAGATGATCTCCCAGAAGGCGCCCTACATCGCCACTGCCAGGACTTGCCTGTGCCTGGTGGACCTGGCTGATATCGGCACCGTCTCCGACGTGATCACCGCCCTGAGCAGCAACTTCGGCACCAAGATGAAGCAGAACGACGTGAACCTGGCACTGGTGCTCTACAAGGCCGACCAGCTGGAGCAGGCGGTGGAAGGCATTGCCAAGGCGATGACGCCCCTGACCTTCCAGCCCCATCAGCCCATCGACATGCGCCGCATCGACGCCAGCAGCGAACAGCTGCTCAAGTTTGTGGCGTCCCGGGACTACCGCCTGGAAGGTACCTACAATGCCATCAGCGATATGCTGGGACGGGAAAATGTGCGCCTGTTCATGGCACAGTCCTTTGACGAGTTCGGCAACTTTGCCCCCCGCGGCTGCGATCTGCCGCTTTTGTGGAGCTTTGCCCGCCAGGGACTGTATCCTCAGACAACGTAAGGAGGCGGCAGGGTGTTACTCTACTATGACCATTACGGCCGCGATGCACGGTCCGGCTTCTGCTTTTTCGGCGCAAAGTGGCCCCGGGAAATCGACCCCGACATCAACAACCGCAAGGGCGCCGGTCTTTTGTGGAACCTGTTCACCAATATCTACGGCGACCACGGCTATAACCCCGGCGCGCCGGAAAGCATCTTCTGCCTGCGGGGCTGCTTCGGCCCCGGCACCATGGTCTACGGCATTGCCGATGTCAAGCAGGATGCCAGCGGACGCTACGGCACCAGCGTGGATTTTGCGGTGGTACTGCCCCAGAACGAGCAGGAAAAACAGCTGGAACTCAATCCCAGCCCGCTTATTCAGGAACTGCGGACCCGTCATCAGCCCGGTTCCACCCGGGAATACCGCGGCGACACCATGCCCCGGTGCAAGATCAGCACCTCGGCGCCCCGGAACTATGTGAACCTGGCCGCCGAGCTGGGCTGGAGCAGCAAAAAGCTGCTGCTGGTCAGCTCCCACCCCGAGCGGGATACCCTGGTCTATGCCATGGCCATGTATTCCCTCCTGCCGGTGGAGCGGCGGCGGAACTTCTCGTTTTTGAGCTATGCGGTGAACTGGAGCACGCTGTACCAGATGGAGGGATTTGATCTGATCGGCGTGACCGAGTCCCCCGATGTGATGGGCAACCTTTCGGCCATGGAACAGATGGGGGAGGAGATCTCCTACATCTGCCCCGACCGCGGCGTGACCCATTTCCCGCGGGAAGGCAGGGATGCCGGCAGAGGGTATCTCAAGCGGATCTACCCGCTTCTGCTGCACGACGGCCAGCTGGATCTGCCCCGGGACTGCGGCGCCTGGCTGCACGGCAGTGAGTTCGGCCTGCGCTGTGCGGGGCTTTCTTCCACAGAGCAGGAGGCCCTGGGACTGATGCTGCGGGCGGCCGCCAGCAGCAAGTCGAGATACTATCCGCTGGAACAGGAAAAAGCATCCATTTCGGCCGCTGTGTTTCAGTGATACGTTTGGGGAGGAGACAAAGGCGTGAATCGGGACAAAGCATATATTCTGGACACCATCGACGAATACCGCCGAAGTGCGTCCGCACAGGATACGGGAGAGTATTTTGAGCCTGTGTTCCTGAGTTTCCCGCAGAAGGTCACCATCAAGTGCCCGCACTGCGGAAAAAATCAGAAGATCGACGGCGTGACCCTGTGGCCCAACGGCGGCATGATGGGGGTGGACGATCTGCCCGCCGACGATATTTCCATCATTGCCAACTGCTCCGGCTGCGGCACCCGCATTGCCATGAGCCGCAACTCGGTGAAAAAGAGCATGGAGGCCCGGGGGTCGATGATGCGCACCCTGGTGCTGCTCGTCATCATCCTGGCGGTGGCCCTGGGTGTGGGCGGCTTTACGCTGTTCAAGGTGCAGAGCGAAAAGTACTTCCGGGAAGGCAGCACCGCCCTGCGCAGCCAGCAGTACGAGCAGGCCGTGGAGGCGCTGACCAAGGCCTCCGACTGGGGCAGCGCAGATGCGCTGTATCTGCTCAGCGAGTGCTACCGCAGCGGCAACGGTGTTTCCGCCGATGAAGCCATGGCCGACGAACTGTTCGCCAAAGCTCTGGAAAAGGGCTCCGGCTATGCAGTGTATGACCAGGCCATGAAGAACTTCGACACCTATATTGAGACGGCGGATCAGACCGCCCTCAACGACTGCATCGAGGGCCTGCAGGAGAGCGATGCCCCCGACGCCAAGTATCAGCTGTCGCTGCTGACCCGTTCGGGCATCGGCGTCAAGGTGGATACCGAGCAGGCGGACAGCCTGCTGCGGGAGGCTGCCGAGGCCGGCAGCGTGGACGCTCTGTGCGACATGGCCCAGGTGCTGATGTATGAGCAGGGCGCCCAGACGGCGCTGGATTTCCTGTACGATTACGGCGATCCGGACGACCCCGACATTATGGCGGCGGAAGGCTATGTGCGGCTGTTCAGCGATTCCAGCAGCGGCACCACGCTGCTGAACCAGGCTGCCGAGGCCGGCAGCTCCTGGGCCAACTACTACTGGGGCGAAATCTACTACAACAGTCTGCTGACCGGTACGTCCCGGGATGTGGATACCGCCCAGAGCTACTTCCAGGCGGCATCGGATGCGGGCAACTACCGCGGCCGGTATGAGCTGGCGCTCTGCCTGTCGGTGCGCGGCGATACGGAAAATGCGGTGGCCATGGCCACGGAATGCTACAACCGCGGCTACGGCGAGGCGGGCTGCGTTATCGCCGGCAATATGAGCGACGATACCAAAAAGCTGGACTACATGAATCAGGCGGCGGACCTGAACTATGCTCCCGCCGAGGTGTGGATGGCCTGGTACTACCATGACAAAGACCAGGGCAAGTGCGAGACCTATCTGCAGCGTGCCTACCTGCACGGCGCCCGGTACGAGGCCAACGCCGCGGCACAGGATTACTTTGATACCGGTATCGATTACTTTGGAAGCAGTACCTTGAATTGACGGAAACGAAGAAGGAGAGTATCATGAATAAGAGACGAATTGCGGCGGCTCTGGCATGCGTACTGATGGCTTTTTCCCTGACGGCGTGCGGGTCCAACCCGGAACGGGAGATCGACGAGCTCAACCGGCGGTTCTGCCGGAGCTACAACAATCTGGATATGGACGGAGTCATTGACTGCCTGGAACCCAGCCTGGCCGATACGGTCAACGCAGTGCTGGACCTGAGCATGGGATTGCTGGGCGCGGCGGCAGACATCGACCTGGATCTGGATGCCGAGACCATGTACGCCCTGGCGGAGGTCTGCTTCGACATTATGCCGGAGGAGCAGCGGGACGCCATGCAGATCCCTGAGCTGGACCTGGAGCTGGAAAGCCTGGAAGTGAGCGACGACGGCACCCGGGCTTCCGGTGTGGTGACCCTGACGCTGGAAAACGACTCGGCCAGCCAGTCCGCCACCGGCGAGATCAGCTACGTCAACATCGACGGCGACTGGTATTTTGCCAATGCCAACTTTCAGTCCTGACAAGAGAGGAATGTGACTACCATGACCTGCAAATACTGCGGCAGAGAAATCACCAATCCCAAAGCAAGATTCTGTCCCGGGTGCGGCAAACCGCTGGACAGCAGCCCGCAGCCCCAGAATGCTCCGCAGAACCAGCGGCAGACCAGAGCCCGCCGGCCCAGCAACTCCCGGCCGGAATGGGATACCTATCAGGACCCCAACCGCTGGATGAAGTGGGTCATCGCGGTGGTGGTGATCGTTGTCGTTCTGGTGGCGGCACTGGTCATATGGGGCATGACTTTCCTGAACGGCGAGAGTATCCTCAGCCTTTTCATGGAGGACAAGGACACCGGCAGCCATACCCAGTCCCAGGTGATAGATGATGCACCTTCCTCGTCCTACTCCTCCTCTCTGGCCACAGCACGGCCCGATGAGGAAGAGGAAGAAGAGGACGCCTATGTGGAGCCCGCCCAGGCCAGCGACAGCCAGGTAGTGCTGCGCAATGTGCCCGACGACGCGGTCATCACGGTGAACGGCGCCGAGGTGGATTATGAAATGGTGGGCCACGACGCAGTGGTCCAGCGCTCCTACATCCCCGATGTGGCACAGGTGCGGGTCATTGCTCCGGTGGACGGCGGCGGCTGGCAGACGGCGGCCGTCTGGTACAACTACAAGTACGGCAACGATATGACCATGGGAGATTCCGGCGATTACGGCCAGTATGTCTCCTGCGACGCCGACGGCAAGGCGGAGCCTTCCGAAAAAGTGGTGGATGTGCTGACCTGGGCCTACTATGACGGTTTCCTGCGCTGCATCAACGATCAGACGCTGAGCTATATGGCCTTCTCCACCGCCACCAACACCTCCGACCAGAGCGAGAACGTTTTCAGCGACGCAAACTCCAAAAACATCTACGATGTGGACGACTTTACCGCGGTGTGCGATCCCGAATCCATCCTGTATCAGGACGGCAAGGTCATCTACAATGCCTACTTCCGCAGCACCTGCACCCGCCGTTCCACCGGGGACAGCAAGCAGGTGGAAAACCACCGCACCATTGAGCTGGTGTGGGAGGACGGCGTCTGGAAGGTCAACCGCATCGCATTCCTGAGCGAGGACGACTTCAACGCCCGCAACTACGCACAGCTTCCCTGACGGGAACCAAACCATCCAACAGAATTCCCCGGCGGCATGTTCTGCCGCCGGGGAATTGCTGTATACGGCCAAACCGGACCTGAAAAGGAGATACACAGCCATGCAATGCAAAAAATGCGGACAGAATATCACCAATCCCCGGGCAAAATTCTGCCCGGTCTGCGGCAGCCCTCTGGAACAGACTTCGTCCTCCGGCAATTCCGCCCCGTCTCCCCGCACCTCTGCCGCCCGGCCCGCAAAACGCCGGGAAAACTGGGAACGGTATGAATCCCCCTACGCCTGGGTGAAATGGGTGGTGCTGGCCGTGGCTGTGGTGGTGCTGGCCGTGGGGGCAGCGGTGGCCATGGTTCTGCTCAACCAGCAGGCCGGGAAGGAAAATCCCCGGCGGGAGGATCCCTCCGGCAGCAGTTCGGTGACCGCGGCTGCTTCGCCCACGCCCGCGCCGGAAGAAACGCCCTCCCCGGCGCCGGAGGAGGATGAGGAGGAAGAGGTCCCCACCCCCATGCCGGAACCCACCCCCACGCCGGAGCCTGCCCTTCCCCAGTATGACGGGGAAACCATTGCCCTGCCCGGCGGCGGAACCGCCCCGGTGGAGGACTTCCTCTTCCCCTACAGCAGCACGGAATTGCTCACCTACGATGACCTGGATAGGGCCTTCGGGGATATGGCGACTACCGACGCAGCCCTGCTGAGCCAGCACGCCATCAATGAGATCTATGCCCGCTACGGCTACAACTTCCATCCGGACAAGAGCGAAAGCGCCCAGCTGGCCTACGATTATTTCAACGCTCTGGACTGGTACACGGCCATCTGCGGCAGCAACACCGCGTCCAACACCGGCGAGGTGCCGGTCAGCGATGTGGAACAGAGCAACATCGAGACCATTGTGATCTGGCAGGAAAACCACGGCTGCCGCTGATCCCGTGACAGCCCGGCACAAATGTGATAGGATGAAAAACACCCGCGACTGCGGCAGGAACGATCCGGCGGCAGCAGATAGGAGGGCGGCATCATGAAAATCTGCATCCTGGAGGATGACAAGGCACAGGCGGAGCGGATGGCGCAGTATCTGGACCGATACCATCGGGAGCACGCCGACTTCAGCTATGAGCTGGAACGCTATGCCCGGGCTTTCGACCTGCTGGAGGATTACCGGGGAGATGCTGACCTGCTGTTTCTGGACATTCGCCTGCCCGACCAGCTGGGCATCGAGACCGCCCGCCGCATCCGGGAAAAGGATGCCCGGGTCATGATCGTCTTTGTGACCAACCTGGCACAGTATGCCATCGAGGGATACTCGGTCCAGGCCTTTGACTACATTCTCAAGCCGGTGGACTACTTTGCCTTTTCGGTCAAGCTGGAACGGGCGCTGCGGGCGCTGTCCGCCCGGGCGGACGGCCCGGTGCTGGACATCAAAACTCGGGAAGGCCTTTTGCGGCGCATCCCGGCGGGCAGCATCCTCTATATCGAGGTGCAGGCCCACGATGTCTTTCTCCACACCGGCACCGAGGTCATCCGCCAGTGGGGCACCCTTTCCCGTTACGAGGAACTGCTGCAGGGGGCTCACTTTGCCCGGTGCAGTACCAGCTGCCTGGTCAACCTGAAATACGTGCGGACGGTGCAAAAAGACCGGGTTCTGGTGGGGCAGGACAGCCTGACCGTCACCCGCACCCGCCGCAAGGAATTTCTGCAGGCTCTGGCTCAATACAAAGGAGGGACCCCCTGATGCCGCTCTGGTATGATGCCCACTGGCAGGCTCTGCTGCTTTTTCAGGCCATGTGCGGTGTGTTTGTCTTCAGCTATTCTCTGGAACGGCGCCGGCATTTTGTTCTGCGGCTGACGCTGGGACTGGCTGCCGGCATGATCCTTGTGGAAATCGTCACCCGGCTGCTTTTTGCCCGGGGTATGATGGCCGAATTCACGGTCATCACCATATTGTATCTTCTGCTCAACCTGCTGGTCTGGTTCTGCTACAACGAGTCGGTCTGGACAGTGCTGTTTGTCACCGCGTCGGGCTATGTGCTGCAGGACATGGCCAGCGACATCAAGGCGGCGCTGCGATACACCATGCCCTTCTCCTTCTTCCGGGACCTTGCCTCCACCACCCCCGGCGTGCTGCTGTTCGACCTTGTCTGTTACGGCGGGCTGTATCTGGCGGGATACTTTCTCTTCCGCCCCTTTACCCGGCAGGGACCGGGGGATCTGGACAGCAAGTACAAGGCGCTGTTCTCGGTGGCAGTGCTCTTCCTTTGTGCGGGACTGACCCGTCTCACCCGGGACGGACAGCAGCACAGCATTTCTCTGAATCTGAGCCTCTATCTCTACCGTCTGCTGTCCGACTCCCTTATCCTCATTGTGCAGTACAGTGTCATGGAGCGGGCACTGATGGCCGGACGGGTGGAGGCCATGCAGGAGATCGTGCACCGCCAGCACAGCCAGTATCAGGCCAGCAAGGACCGGGTGCGGCAGATCAATGAGAAATACCACGACCTCAAGCAGCTGCTGGCCCAGTTCCGGGGCAAGGTGCCGGAAAACCAGGTGGACGCCCTGGAAAAAAGCATCAGCACCTACGAGGATGTGGTCCATACCGGCAGCGAGGTGCTGGACGTGGTGCTGGGAGAAAAGCGGGAACGCTGCCGTCTGCGAGACATCCAGCTGACCTGCTATGCCGACGGCGCGGGCCTTGCCTTTGTAGACGGTCTGGACCTGTACAGCCTGCTGGGGGACGCCCTGGACAACGCCCTCCGGGCAGCGGCCCGCATGCCGGAGGGACAGCGTTTTATCACCTTTACTGCCCGGCGGGAAGGGGATATGGCGGCCATTCACATCGAAAACCCTGCCCCCGACGTGGTGGAGCTGGAAAACGGTCTGCCCCGGGATCCCCGTGACAGGGCGTATGCGGGGTTCGGCATGCGCAGCATGCAGCGCACGGCAGCCAAGTACGGCGGCTCCCTGGCTGTCAAGCAGAAGGACGGTATGTTCTATCTGGATGTTCTGCTGTTTGACCCCGGCAAGAAACAATGACGGCCTGTCTGTGAGCATTCTGTGTAAAAAATGTGTCAACTGTGATAGAAAAGATACCAACTATGCGGTTTCTGTTGAGGGAACCGCATTTTTTTTGTACAGTTTAACCGAAAAAGCGGCACGGCCCTGCCCGGGGCGGAAAGGAGGGAAGTCCGCCTGTTGGGGCGGTCCTGCGGGCGGGGCAGTGCGCGGAAAGAATCAAGGAGGAACAGAAATGAAGAACAGTCTCTTCAAGGACAAGAGCTACGGCTTTTTCGTCACCCTGGCCCTGATTGCGGTGACGGTGGTCGCAGCCATTGTCTACACGGTGCTGTACAACGGCTCGCGGTATTTCTCGGCCCCGGCCACCGGCTTTTTGCTGGGCGGCGCGGTGGTTGCGCTGGCCATGTGCTTCACCAAGGCGGCCAAGTGGGCCTGCGCGGTCCTGGCGCTGGCAGATTTCATCGGCCTGCTGTTTTACATCTACGGCATCTACTTCTATGTGTCGGTCGTTATGGTCGGCATCCAGGCGTCTACCTTCAACTGGCAGTTCCAGCTCTGCACGGTGCTGTTTGCGGCGCTGCTGGTGGTCAATGTGGTCAACGTCTTTCTGAAGCAGGTCAAGGAAAAGGAGGAATGAGCCCATGAAGACAAAGACCCTTCATCTGGTGCAGAAAATCTGCACCGTGGCCCTGACGCTGGTGTTCGGCTTCTCCTACACCGGCAGCGTCATCGCCATGCAGAACGTGGACGCCATCAACAGCGCCCTGGGCACCTCTTCTTTCAAGACCGTCGTCAGCGAGGAAGCGGCCAGCCAGGACAGCGAATACTTCAAGTCCGAGTATGAGGACCTGGCGTCCCTCATCGACGCCGGCGCCAAGATGACCGAGGAGGCCATGGCGGAAGGCGCCGTCCTGCTCAAAAACGACAACAACGCCCTGCCCATCGCCTCGGGCAGCAACGTGAGCGTGTTCGGCATCACCAGCGCCGACCCCATCTACGGCGGCACCGGTTCCGGCTCGGTGGATACCTCCAAGGCTGTGGACTACTACACCGCCTTTGAGGCCGCCGGCCTGACCCTGAACCCCACCCTGAAACAGAACTACAGCGAGACCTGGTACGTGGCCCCCTCCGGCGGCGACTGGATGGGCAACGGCGCCGAGCCCTACGATCCCACCATCCACTTCCGCCGTTACTCCGCCGGCTGGGCCGGCAGCGGCGGCATCTACATCGGCGGTGTGCCATGGGATATGGTCACCTCCGCTGCGGGTGACACCTTTGCCAGTTACGGCGACGCCGCCATCTACATCATCGGCCGTGTGGGCGGCGAAGGCTCCGACCTGGATATGGACAGCACTGTGGACGGCTACGAGGGTGACTTCCTCCACCTGACCCAGAAGGAAATGGATACCCTCAAGGGCCTGAAAGCCCTCAAGGATCAGGGCGTCTTCAAGAAGGTCGTCATGATCATCAACTCCGCCAGCATGCTGTCCGCCGACTTCATCTCCGATGAGCAGTACGGCATCGACGCCTGCCTGTGGGTGGGCACTCTGGGCCAGAACGGCGCCACCGCTGTGGGCAAGCTGCTCACCGGCGAGTATGTGCCCTCCGGCAAGACCACCGATACCTTCTGGATGAGCCATGACATGAACCCCGTCAACGTCAACTACGGCTACCAGGAGTATCTGGAGTCCGACACCTACGGCATCACCAGCAAGGCGGGCAACATGTTCGTGCCCGAGCCCACCCTCAACGCCTACACCGTCTACCAGGAAGGCATGTATCTGGGCTACCGCTACACCGAGACCCGCTATGAGGACGCCGTTCTGGGCGCTGCCAATGTGGGCGATTACAACTACTCCCAGGTGGTGGCATTCCCCTTTGGCTACGGCCTGTCCTACACCACCTTCGCCTACTCCAACCTGAGCGTCTCCAAGACCGATGACCGCACCTACACCGTATCCATCGATGTTACCAACACCGGCAGCCAGTACTCCGGCAAGGAGAGCGTGCAGGTCTACGTCTCCAAGCCCTACGGCGACTACGCCAAGGAAAACCAGATCCAGGTTCCCTCCGTGGAGCTGGTCAACTTCGGCAAGACCCAGATCCTGGCCCCCGGCCAGACCGAGACCCTGACCATCCAGGTGGATGAAAAGTACTTCACCTCCTACGATGTCTACGGCGCAGGCACCTACGTGCTCATGCCCGGCGACTACTACCTGACCGTGGCCGCCAACTCTCACCAGGCCGTCAACAACATCCTGGCCGCCAAGGGCGCCGATCCCGCCCGCATGGTAGGCACCGGCGATGCTGCCATGACCTGGAAGACCACCCTGGCCCTGGATACCGAGACCTACTCGGTCTCCGACGCCACCGGCAACGAGATCACCAACCTCTTCGACTACGCCGACATCAACCGCTACGAAGGCCGCGGCGACAACAGCGTCAAATACTATGACCGCGCCGACTGGGCGGGCACCGTCTCCCTCGACCGGGAGAACGGCCGTCCCACCATCACCGCCACCGAGCAGATGGCTCAGGATATCCTCAAGCAGTGCCCCGTGGAGTACGGCATCGCCATCCCGGCGGATACCGCTGAGACCGCTTATCCCGCCTACGAGATGGATTCCGGCCTGACCCTCATCGACATGATGGGCGTGGACTATGACGATCCCCAGTGGGACGCCTTCATGGATCAGCTGTCCTGGAACGAGACCGCCAAGCTGGTCTCCAACGGCTACCACATGACCGCCATGGTGGACTCTGTGGGCAAGCCCGAGACCAGTGACGAAAACGGCCCCAACGGCTTCAACCAGACCTACAACACCCAGAAGGAAGGCCTGGCCTACCGCACTGAAGTCGCCGCGGGCAATGTCAACGCGGACGGCAGCCTGACTGAGAACGCCGATCCCAACGGTTCCAAAAAGACCACCGCTTTCCCGGCCAACGGCATCATTGCCGCCACCTACAACCGTGACCTGGCCTACCGTGTGGGCAAGATCATCGGCGAGGACGGCATCTGGTCCGGCATGGCAGGTCTGTACGGCATCGGCGCCAACATCCACCGCAGCCCCTACCTGGGCCGTACCGCTGAGTACTACAGCGAATGCGGCACCCTCACCGGCATGATGGCCGCCGCCGAATGCCAGGGCATTGAGGAGAAGGGCGTGCACGTTTACAACAAGCACTGCGTGGTCAACGACCAGGAGACCGCCCGTCACGGCGTGGCCGTCTGGATCAGCGAGCAGGCCCTGCGCGAGATCTACCTGCGCGCCTTTGAGCTGCCCATCACCGAGGGCGGCGCCTACGGCACCATGGCTTCCTTCGCCCGTCTGGGCACCATGGCCGGCCCCTCCGACGGCACCCTGGGCCAGGATTTCCTGCGCGGCGAGTGCGGCATGAAGGGCGCTATCGTCACCGACATGTACACCGACATGAACGGCGCACAGGACAACTCCCCCTACTTTGAGCTGGCCTACGGCATCTACACCGGCGGCTGCGACATTCCCGACGGCAGCGGCCATGAGGGCCAGTTCGACGCCTACCGTCCCGACAGCGACGGCACCGGCGACTACGCCACCATGGCCTGGCAGATGCGTGAGTCTGCCAAGCGCGTCTGCTACGCCACCGTTAACTCCAACGCCATGAACGGCATTGCTGTGGGCACCGAGATCGTGCCCAGCATGCCCTGGTGGCAGCAGCTGCTCTACGGCGTTGTCATCGGCAGCGGTGTGCTGCTGGTGCTGTGCGCCGCTTGGATCGTGGTCACCGCTACCCGCAAGCGCAAGAAGGCATAATGGCGCTGAACCGACATCCAGAGTCTTCTCTTTCATCTTTTACAGGATTCTAATATGATCCGGGATTCCCCGGCGAGGGCTTCGGCCTTCGCCGGGGTTTTCTTTATGTGGAGGGACTTCTCTATATATGATAAGTATATATAGAGGGGGCGGCGGAAAGAAACCGGAATGCAGTACCCGCCGGACAAGCATCCAAAGGCTGTACAAATTGTGTGGAAAAACCTGTCAGACCACCATATACAGACTGCCCAAAACTGAAGCAAAAAAATTATCGAAAAACCTCAAAAAAGGTGTTGACATTTGAGCTGGGAAGATGTATTATAGTCAAGCTGTCGCGAACGACAGGCCCTGAAAAAAGGCGACAAACCGGAGATAACGAGACTTGCTCCTGATTGCGGGAGGCTCAGTTACCCGGCAAACCCCTTTCGGAAGGCCGCCGAAAGCACAGCGAAAAACCTCGAAAAAAGTTCTTGACAAAAGACTTTGGATGAGGTAAAATAAATAAGCTGTTTTGATGAGGCAATGCCGCTTCAAGCAGCGCCGGCCGAACGGCCGGGCGGCTTCAAAAAATCTTCAAAAAAGTTCTTGACAAACGGAACTGAATGAGATATAATAAACAAGCTGCCCGCGAGAAACGGTCGGCACAGGACCTTGAAAATTGAACAATACTGAAACTTGTGGAACCTTGAACGTGTTTGGAAAGAACACGATAAACAATTCCAAAAACAAGTAATTCGACAGGACGCAAGCGATTGTGTCTGAGAAATTACAGAGATTTAACACTTTGTAAGTGATTAAATACCATTTATAAAGAGTTTGATCCTGGCTCAGGACGAACGCTGGCGGCGCGCCTAACACATGCAAGTCGAACGGAGCATTGAGAAGCTTGCTTTTTAATGCTTAGTGGCGAACGGGTGAGTAACGCGTGAGTAACCTGCCCTCGAGTGGGGGACAACAGTTGGAAACGACTGCTAATACCGCATAAGACCACGGAGCCGCATGGCTCAGAGGTAAAAGGATTTATTCGCTTGAGGATGGACTCGCGTCCAATTAGCTAGTTGGTGAGGTAACGGCCCACCAAGGCGACGATTGGTAGCCGGACTGAGAGGTTGATCGGCCA
>NZ_JADCKC010000003.1 GCF_014982805.1 Gemmiger gallinarum
CGTCCTGTCGAATTACTTGTTTTTGGAATTGTTTATCGTGTTCTTTCCAAACACGTTCAAGGTTCCACAAGTTTCAGTATTGTTCAATTTTCAAGGTCCTGTGCCGACCGTTTCTCGCGGGCAGCTTATTTATTATATCTCATTGAGTTCCGTTTGTCAAGAACTTTTTTGAAGATTTTTTTGAGCCGCCCGGCCGTTCGGCCGGCGCTGTCTCGCGACAGCTTTTTTATTTTATCTCATCGAGATCTCTTTGTCAAGACCTTTTTGAGATCTTTTTGAGCAGCTTTTCAGTTGCTCATTTACCGGCTTGTCCGTCCTGCTCCGCTCAAAGCGGTGATTCAGGCCCCGGCCGAACCGGTGCAATTATATTACCACGAGGCCAGAACAGAGTCAAGCGCTTTTTCGAGTAAAGTATCACTTTTGTCGTTTTTTACAGTTTATTTACCTCAAAGCGGACGTTTTGACAGTTGTATCACCACTGTTTATACATTGTGTAGAGCCTTTTTCCACCTCAAATTCACAAACTGTATTGGTTTGTTTTTCAGGTTTCGTTTTCTTGCCGTTTTCTATTTCTATACACATTCTTTTTCTTGTATTACGAGATTTCCCAAGCAATGCTGTATGCCTTATATTTCCCCCGTCAATTCGCTGCGCATCCACTTGAGGATCTTTCGTTCCCTGCGGGAGATCTGTACCTGCGTCGTCTTCAGGACACGCGCTGTCTCGCTTTGAGTCTTACCCCCAAAAAAGCGAAGCTTGATCAAAAGACGATCCTGAGGAGAAAGCTTATTCATAACTTCATTCAGGCTGATGCGCTCTGACAAAATCTCTTCAGGAGAATCCACTGGAATATCCCACTCTTTGCCGCTGTCCTCGCTCTCTACCGGCGTGAGGGACAAAGCTGGCAGAGAAGCCCGTATAGCCAGGGCCACCTGTTCAGGTGTAGTGCCGAGGGCTTCGGCCAGCTGGGTAACACTGGGTTCTGTACCATTTTTCTTCAGCGCCCGTTCCCGCTCGGCATTGATCTTGAGGCCCAGTTCCTTTAATGTCCGACTGACCTTGACAGTCCCTCCATCCCGAAACAGTTTCTTGATCTCCCCCAGGATAACCGGCACCGCATAGGTGGAAAAACAGAGGCCGCGGGAACTGTCAAACCCGTCGCAGGCCTTGACCAGACCCAGACATCCAGCCGCATAAAGATCTTCATATTCGATTCCCCGTCCACGGAACCGCCCGGCACAGCAATGGACCAATCCAAGGTTTTTCTGGATAAACTCTCCCCGCCGGGCGCGGGATTCTTCCAAAGAACCGGCAGCCGCCGGAAATTGTGCGGACATACGGTAATCCCTCCTTATCAGATGCGGCCGCACCGGTTTGTGCAGCCTATGTAAGGGGAATCAGCCGCGTGCGGGCAGAGCCTCCTGCACGTCCAGCCTCTTGACCATGGTGACGCGGGTACCGCGTCCAGGCGCCGATGTGACGCGCACCTTATCCATAAAGCTTTGCATCACCGCAAAACCGAGCCCTGCCCGCTCATCGGGATTGCCGGTGGTGTAGAGCGGTTCCATGGCGCGGGCCACGTCCGCAATGCCCACGCCTTTGTCCGATACTGTAATACGGACAACGCCCCCCTCATACAAGGCCGCCCGCAGTGTGATTTGCCCGATGGCTCCGGGATAGGCATGCACAATACAGTTGGTGACCGCCTCCGACACTGCTGTCTTGATGTCCGCCAGCTGCGGGACCGTAGGGTCCGCCTGCACCAGAAACGCCGCCAGGGCCGCCCGGGCAAATCCCTCATTGACGCTGCGGCTGTAAAAGCTGATCTTGACCTGATTGAGCAGTTTCATAATGCTTGCCCCCATTTACACATAATGAATCTTTGCAAGATCCAGCATTTTGCAGATCTGCGGCGGCGGGTTCTGCACCGTCAGGCGCCCTCCCAGAGACGCGATGTACTTGCCCCGGCCAAGGATCAACCCTACGCCGGAGGAATCCATAAAGGTAACCCCGCTGAAATCCAGTGCCAGCAATTCCGGCATCTGGGTGTCGATCTGGGCATCGATCTCCCGCCGCAGCGTTTGGGCTGCATGGTGATCGATCTCTCCCGAAAGATATGCCGCCAGGGTTCCGCCCGCCGGGATGAACCACACCTTTGCCATAGCTTGTCCCCCATTTTTCTGCTTCGGATGGCCGGGCATCGTCTGCCATGGCAAACAAAGAGCCCCGCATACCGGTTTGTGTCCAGTATACGGGGCCATGCCCAAATATTTTGTTGCACTCTGTCGCGCGGCAGAAAAAGATGGGCGCGATGCCTGTGGAGAAGCATCGCGCCCGGGTCGTACTTATTCTGTCTTGCCGCAAGCAGGCGGCTGGTCAGTTCTTTGCTTCCTCCAGCAGAAGCGGACGGGCTTCCGCTGCAAGGTAGAGGCTGCCGCAGACCACCACACCTGCCAGCGTATTGTCATCTGCATAATCTACCGCCTTACGGATGGCCTCGGCAACAGTACCGCCCACCTCGGCATCAAAGTGGAAACGAGCTTTTTGGTACATATCCTCCGCAGAGAGGGCCCGGGGCGTGGCGGGCGCCGTGGTAAACACCTTGGCAAAGCAGGGCTCCAGCTTTTCCAGAAAGCCGTCGCAGTCCTTGTCCGCCACCATACCGATAACCGCCACCAGGTTATCCGCGTATCCGGCATCGGCAAGAGTCTGGGCCAGGCCGGAAGCGCCGTCCGGATTGTGGCAGCCGTCCAGCAGCAGCAAGGGATGCCGCCGCAGCACCTCGATGCGAGCGGGCAGGCTGGCCACACGCAGGCCTTCCAGAATGGCCTCGTCCGAAATATCATAGCCGTATTCCCGCCACAGGGTCAGGGCGATCTCCACCGCCATGGCCGCATGGTTGCCCTGATGACGGCCCGGGAAGTTGAGGGCCACCTCATAGCCGCCGTAGTCAATGCGGTTTTCCAGCGGGCGCCCCTTGCGGCGAACCAGATCCTCCGGCTCGGGGGTAACGATGGTGACATGCTTTTCTGCCGCAGCCGAGAGGATGGGCCCCATGGCCTCGGGAGGCTGGTCGGGATAACAGACCACGGTACAGCCTTCCTTGATAATCCCCGCCTTCTCATTGGCAATCTCCGCAATGGTATTGCCCAAAAGCGCCATATGGTCCATGCCGATGCGGGTAATGGCAGAAACCAGCGTGTTGGGCACCACATTGGTGGCATCGTAGCGGCCGCCCAGGCCGGTTTCCAGCACCACAAGGTCGCACTTTTCCTGGGCGAACCACAGGAACGCCACCGCGGTGACCACTTCAAACTGGACCGGCGCTGGGCCGCCTGCAGCCTGCACGGCATCGGCGGCGTCCAGTACCCGCTCCGTCAGGTCGGCCAGCGTCTCAGGCGGGATCATCCGGCCGTCGATCTGAAAGCGCTCCCGGAAATCGGTGACATAGGGACTGATGGTCAGGCCCGTCTTGTATCCGGCCCGGGTCAGGATGCAGGCTGTCATGACGGCAAGGGTTCCCTTGCCGTTGGTTCCGGCAATCTGGATGCATTTGAGGGAGCGCTCGGGGTTGCCGAGAGCCTCCATCAGGGCGCGCATCCGGTCCAGCGTGGGTTTGCCGCCACCGGGCAGCGCGTGCAGTGCCTCAATGGCCTGTTGTGGTGTCATATGGTATCCTCCCCTTCTTCGGGTGTATTGTTGTAAAACTCACTGTCATCTCTTACGGCAGCGCGGCGGATGCGGGCGTCACGGCTGCGGCGCAGGCTGTCGCGCTCGGCACGCAGGCGGCGGTTCTCCTTTTTGATGGAGTGAAAGGCCATGATGCCCCGCAGAATCAGCAGCAGCACCAGCGAGACCAGCATGCCCGCCACCACGCCGGAAAAGTCGATCCACACATCGGTGAGCTGGGACGAACGGCCTGAGACATACTTCTGAATCGTCTCATCGGTCACGGCGGTGAGCAGCCCGCCCAGCAGCGGCCAGCTGATATGCCGCACAAACCGTGCGGTGTAGACCCGCAGGCAGAGGGTCAGCAGCAGGCCTTCCAGACAGTACTCGGCAAAGTGGGCCAGCTTGCGCACCGAGTGCTCAGACAAAGGTCCCAGGCCGATGCGATCAAGAATGGCATTCATGTAGCGCATAACTTCCTGGCTGCGGGCCGACGAGATCGCGCCCGCCTCCAGTGAGTTGCTGAAAATAAAAGCAATGCAGGCCAGCACCGCCATGGTAAAAATGATGCGGAAAGCGATCAGCCAAGGGCTTGTTTTGTGTTGTGTCATATGATAGGTTCCTCCTGCACGGCCGCCCGGGCCGTGTGTTTCCCCTCCTCCGGACGGGGCATACCCCTGCCCCATCGTACCGACATTATAGCATCGCACCGCCTTGAGGGCAAGCCGAAAGGCCGCGCCTGCGGGAAGGATTTCTCCTTCGCAGGCGCGGCCTTCTTTTCGGCAGTTCTGCCGGTTTTGTATTGTTTTGCCTAACTTGCCGGATCAGCCCAGTGTCTCAATGGACTGGCGGATGTTTGCCTGCTTGTCCTTGGCGGCGGCAAGCTTGGCGCGGACATCCTCCACCAGTTTGGCGGGAGCCTTCTCCACAAATTTGGGGTTGGAGAGCTGATTTTCAAACATAGCCAGTTCCTTCTCGGTCTTGGCCAGTTCCTTGTTCAGGCGGGCCAGCTCCTTGTCCCGGTCAATGAGCTCCATCATGGGAATGAAGCCGCGGGCGGAGGTGGTATTCACCTGCACCATACCGGAAGTAGAGCCCTCATAGCGGTCGGTGAGGGTCACATCGGTGGCGAATGCGAAGCGGGCCAGATAGACCTCGCCCTTGCGGAAGGCCTCGGCGTCCGCCGTCTCGATGACCATGCTGGTCTTTTTGGCGGGATGGACGTTCATGTCGTTGCGCACCGCACGCACCGCCTTGATATAGTCCATCAGCTTGGCAAAGTCCGCTTCCTCCTCCGGCCAGTTGTGCTCGGCGTCGAAGGCGGGCCACTGTTCGGTCATGATGGTCTCGGCGCTGCCGGGCAGGCTCTGATAGATGGCCTCGGTGACAAAAGGCATAAAGGGATGCAGCAGCTTGAGCGCCTGGCTCAGCACGTACACCAGCACCTTGCGGGCGGTGTCGGCCTGCTGCTCGTCGCCGGAGTTCAGACGGGCCTTGCAGATCTCGATATACCAGTCGCAGTAGACCTCCCAGATAAAGCTCTCGATCTTGTCGGCGGCCAGGCCCATCTCGTACTTGTCCAGGTTGGCCGTGGCATCCCGGGCGGTGGTGTTGAGCTGAGTCAGCACCCACTTGTCGCTCATATCCAGCAGGGACACGTCGGGCAGGCCGGGGACAAAGTCCTCGGGCAGGTTCATCTGGACAAAACGGGAGGCGTTCCACAGCTTGTTGGCAAAGTTGCGGCAGGCCTTGACCCGCTCCTCGCTGTAGCGCATGTCGTTGCCTGCGGTGGAGCCCACCACCAGCATCATGCGCAGGGCGTCGGCGCCGTACTGGGCGATGACCTCCAGGGGGTCAATGCCGTTGCCCAAGCTCTTGGACATTTTGCGGCCCTGGCTGTCGCGCACGATGCCGTGGATGAGCACCGTGTCAAAAGGTGCCTTGCCGGTGTAGGCCAGGCCGGAGAAGATCATGCGGGAGACCCAGAAGCCGATGATGTCGTAACCGGTGACCAGGGTGTTGGTGGGATAGAAATACTGGAGGTCCTCGGTCTCCTTGGGCCAGCCCAGGGTGGAGAAGGGCCACAGGGCGCTGGAGAACCAGGTGTCCAACGTGTCGGGGTCCTGGGTCAGGTTGGTGCTGCCGCAGTGGGGGCAGGTTTTGGGAGCTTCCTTGGCGACGATGGTCTCGCCGCAGTCGGCGCAGTACCAGGCCGGGATCTGATGGCCCCACCACAGCTGGCGGCTGATGCACCAGTCACGGGTGCCGTACATCCAGTTGAGGTAGTTCTTGGTGAAGCGCTCAGGCACGAACTTGATGTCGCCCTTTTCCACCGCCTCAATGGCAGGCTTGGCCAGAGGTTCCATTTTGACGAACCACTGCTTGGACACCATGGGCTCAATGACGGTATGGCAGCGGTAGCAGGTGCCCACCTCATGCTTGAGGGGCTCGGTGGACTTGAGGTAGCCGCCGGCTTCCAGGTCGGCCAGAATGGCCTTGCGGGCTTCCATGGCGGTCATGCCGGCATACTTGCCGCAATCGAGAACGTCGGGTTCATCGGCGGCGGCGCGGCCGCTGGCCTTGAGGGCATCGGCGGCAGCCTTGTCGGCAGCGCCGGTCATATGGCCGTCGTAGGTCAGCACCCGGATCATGGGCAGGTTGTGGCGCTTGCCCACCTCAAAGTCGTTGGGGTCATGAGCAGGGGTGATCTTGACCACACCGGTGCCCTTTTCCATGTCGGCGTGCTCGTCGCAGACGATGGGGATTTCCTTATTCAGCAGGGGCAGAATGACATGGCAGCCGTGCAGATGGGCATAGCGGGGGTCCTCGGTGTTGATGGCAACGGCGGTATCGCCCAGCATGGTCTCGGGACGGGTGGTGGCCAGCTCCAGCATTTCGCCGGTCTCCTTGACCTGGTAGAGCAGGTGCCAGAAGCTTCCATCCTTTTCCTCATACTCCACCTCGGCATCGGAGATGGAGGTGTTGCAGTGGGGGCACCAGTTGACCATGCGGTTGCCGCGGTAGATGAGCCCCTTGTCATACAGGCGGACAAACACGTCCTTGACAGCGTCGGAGCAGCCTTCGTCCATGGTGAAGCGCTCCCGCTCCCAGTCGCAGGAGCAGCCCAGTTTTTTCAGCTGGCTGACGATGCGGTTGCCGTACTTTTCTTTCCATGCCCAGGCGCGCTCCAAAAATCCGTCGCGGCCCACCATCTCCTTGGTCAGGCCTTCCTCCTGCATGGCGGCGACGACCTTGGCCTCGGTGGCAATGGAGGCATGGTCGGTGCCGGGGACCCACAGCGCGGCGTAACCCTGCATCCGCTTGTAACGGATGAGGATGTCCTGCCAGGTCTCATCCATGGCGTGGCCCATGTGCAGCTGCCCGGTCACGTTGGGCGGGGGCATCACGATGGTGAAGGGCTTTTTGCTGCGGTCGATCTGTGTGTGGAAATATCCCTTGTCACACCAGTCCTGATAGATGCGGTCCTCGGTGCTTTGGGGATCGTACTGTTTGGCGAGTTCTTTTGCCATATCCTGCGTCCTCCTGTCTGTTTGGTGCGGGACGAAAAAAGCACGGCCGTCCCGGGATGTGAATCCTCATGGGACGGCCGTGCTGATGCACAAACCGCGGTACCACCCAAATTGCCTGCCCGGCATACTGATTGCCATGGCACAGGCCCCTTGAACGCCCGGTAACGGGGGCGAAACGGAGCGGACTAGGACGCATTTGCGCCGTTCCCCCGCCCTGCTTGAAGGTGACAGCCGCCTGCGGCCTTTACCGGGTTTCCACACTCCCCGGCTTTCTGGAAAAGGCTGATGCCCGCGGCACTCCTTCGCACTGCATTTCGATACCGTTAAGTTTAGTGCAGAACGCCGCGCTTGTCAAGCCGCCGGGCGGGGTTTTGCACATACCGGTGTGCAGAAATCACTTTTTTCACCGGCATCAGCCGTTTTTGATGTTGACCCGGAGAAGCAGGATCGTACCCACCACGCCGCAGACAACGCCCAGCACTGCAAAAAACCAGGGCAGCGCGGCAAGGAGTTGTTCTTCCTCCAAAGGAATTATATTGTTCATCTGGGACGGAACGATGCAGAATGCCATGAAGGCGATATACAGAACCACACCGCCCCTGGTGCCGAAGGTCCTTACAATCCCGCTGCCGAACACCGAGAATGCCACGGGCAGCAGTGCGGCGGAGGCCCAGCCCCACCACGGGATCAGCGAAATCATATCCAGCACCGGGCGCCCGCCCGCAAAGGTTGCCGCCCAAAGCATCTGCAAAAGCACGGTAGTCAGCATGATGGCTGCGCCGTACAAAGCCCCCAGGGCCCAGATGCCCGCTACCACGCGGCGGCGGCATACCCCCAGGTTTACCGCCAGTGCAAAATAGACACCGGTCAGGGTGACGCTCATGCAAAACACCACCAGGATACCGCCGATGAATGCCGCCATGCCGGGAATGCCCAGGGCAACACCCTCCGAGCCGAATATCTGTTCCGCGATCAGCATCACGACCGAAACCAGCAGCCACAGGCCGAACTGAATACACCAGTATGTCAGCATCGTGCCGCGGCCCAGACACACCTGACGCCACACATAACTCGGGAAAGAATATCCGCCTTTTGTCTGTATTGCAGTTGTCACAGCTGCACCACCGCCCTTTCCATTCCTTTGCGGGCCAGCACGCCGAACACGATTCCCGGCACCGCAAACACCAGGCAGACGATTGCCCAGAAGGGCGTAGTCAATGCCACGGGGCTAAAAAATGCCGGGATATCGTCAAACAGGCAGACCAGTTCAATGCCCACACCCAAGAACCACCCGGCACACCAGGTCACGCCCCAGATCACGTTGCGGAGTCTGCCTTTTGACATCTGCATGATAAAAAGCACGACCTGCACCTGGGAGATCGACGGAATCACCAGCACCGGGATCGTATACAGTCTGACGGGCGCAACCTCGGGGGAAGCGGCAAGATTGGTCAGCAGCACGGTGATCCCCACAAAGAAAGCAACAAGCAGCAGCCCCACGACTTCCAGGCTCCAGAAGCAGCTTGCCCGCCGGGCGCCGAAACTCATGGCCAGGTTGGCCGTAGCCCAGCTGTTGGAGATCATCAGTGCCGGGAAGATCACGCAGAACATGGACATGACGTTGCCGTAGGTTTCAAACAAACTGATGTCCGTCAGCCGTATCCCGGCCAGGAGCAATGCGGTAAAGCCGCCCAGCACCACAACGGTGTAAAAAATCAATTCCCGATAGAGACGAAGTACCCGGGTCATTCCTCACCCCTCCTCGTCGCCGTGACCGCAAAGGGCCACGAACACATTCTGCAGGTTCATGCCCGCCACCGTCAGGGCCGGATCATCGGCAAGCGCCGCAAACAGCCGGGCATCGCCGCGGACGGCGGCCATCTTGTGTGCGCCCAGTTCCTGCACCTGCAAAGGCTGCACACCGTGTCCGGCAAGGGCTGCATCCAGCGCCGTCTTTTCTCCCGAGACATAGCGGAACTCGTCGATCAGTTCCTCGGTGGGACGGTCGGCAATGATGTGTCCCTCGTCCAGGACGATGACCCGCTCAAACACACCGGAGGCTTCCTCAATGATATGGGTGGAGACCAGGAAGGTCCGGCCGGTGGCGGCGTATTCCTCCAGCAGCATACGGTAAAACTTTTCCCGCATGATGACGTCCAGCCCCGCGGCGGGCTCGTCCAGAATAGTGATGGGAGCCTTGGACGCCAGCGCTGCCGTGATGGTGACCATGCTCATCTGGCCTTTGCTCAGCTTGGCAATGCGCTTTTTGCGGTCAATGCCGAACTTTTCGATCAGGCTGTCGGCCATGGCCTTGTCCCAGTGGGGACAGAACAGCTGCCCCGCGTACAGATATTCCTTCACCGAGATCTGGGCAGTCTCAGCGGTGGCGTTGAGTTCCCGGGCAAAGCAGAGTTCGCTCAGGGCGCGGGGGTTTTCCCACACCGGTTCGCCGCCGTAGGTCACCTTGCCCGCATCCATGGTGTTCTGCCCCGTCAGGATGCTGAGCAGTGTCGTCTTGCCTGCACCGTTGCGGCCGATCAGGCCGTAAATGCAGCCTGGTTCAATGGTAAGGTTGAGATCAAGCAGCACCTGCTGCTTGCCGTAACTTTTGCAAAGGCCCTCGGCCCGCAGTACGCGGCCGTCCGCCGGATTGGTTCTTTCCATCATTTCAGTCCCTCCTCTTGGGATACGTCGCCCACAAGCTGCAGCAGCTCTTCCCGCGACATGCCCAGGCGCATTGCTTCCCGCACAAGGGCGCGGACCTGCTCCCCGGCAAAGGCTTTGCGCCGCCGGGTCTGCAGGGTTTTCAGTGCACCCTCGGCCACAAACATGCCGATGCCCCGCCGTTTGTACAAAAGACCTTCGTCCACCAGGCGGTTGATGCCCTTGGCTGCTGTGGCCGGATTGATGTTGAAAGCCCGTGCCAGTTCATTGGTGCTGGGCACCTGGCTTTCCTCCGGATATTCCCCGCGCAGAATCCCGTCTTCCAGCATCTGCGCGATCTGCTGGTAGATCAGGTTTTGGTCGTTCAGGATTCCTTTCAACTCCGGTCCCCCTTTCTTTTTCCCGCAACGCACCTTGAAACAGGCGTCCCTGTTCACCGGTTCATTACTTGTGTAATTAACCATACCACCATTTCACCATTTTGTCAATGGCTCGCTCCTCTGTGGCGGCAATTTTACATATCGCCATGCGGGAAGGCATAAAAAAGCCCCGCAGATTTCGCGCATCTGCGGGGTCTGTCACTTTTGCCTCTTGGCAAAAGTCCGTTTTCTTTTGTGTTTTGCTTTCAAAAAGGATCAGCCCAGACTGATGCCCATGGAGCGTGCGACGTTGAGCATGTCGCAGTCATCGGGCACGCCGCGGGTCTTACCGGCAATGTCGATAAGCGGGTTGGAAGTGACATGGCGGTTGACCATGGCCACCGTCACGCCGTAATGCTCATCCGCCACCAGGCTGGCAGCGTAGGAGCCGAACTGCGTCGCCAGCACACGGTCATAGGCCGAAGGCGAACCGCCGCGCTGCATATGGCCCGGCACACAGATGCGGGTCTCGGCACCGGTCATCTGCTGAACCTGCATGGCAATGCGGTTGGTTGCGGTGGTATAACCTGCCTCGGCACGCTTGGCAGTCCACTCCTTGCGCTTCATCTTGGCTTCCGCCGTGGAGAGGGCCCCTTCTGCCACCGCCAGGATAGAGAAGTTTTTGCCCGCCTTGGCACGCTTTTCCACTGCCGCGGCGACCTTGTCGATGTCATACGGATGCTCGGGGATGAGGATGATATCCGCACCGCCCGCAATGCCGGAATACAGCGTCAGCCAGCCTGCCTTGTTGCCCATGATCTCGATGCACATAACGCGGCTGTGGCTGCCGGCCGTGGTGTGGATGCGGTCGATGACCTCCGTGGCAATGTCCACCGCAGTGTGGAAGCCGAAGGTCACATCGGTGCCGTAGATGTCGTTGTCAATGGTCTTGGGAAGGCCGATGATGTTGAGGCCTTCCTGGCTGAGCAGGTTGGCCGTCTTGTGGGTGCCGTTGCCGCCCAGGCAAAGCAGACAGTCCAGTTTGGCCTCTTTGTAGGTCTTTTTCATGGCTGCGACCTTGTCGACCTTGTCCTCCTCGACCACCCGCATCTTTTTGAACGGAGTACGCTTGGTGCCGAGAATGGTGCCGCCCACCGTCAGGATGCCGGAAAACTCCGACGGGTCCATATCTCGATAGTTGCCGTTGATGAGTCCGTCGTATCCGTTCATAATACCGACGATCTCAACCTTGTCCCCCATGCGCTGGTACAGAGCCTTAGCTGCCCCGCGAATGGTTGCGTTCAGGCCCGGGCAGTCGCCGCCCGAAGTCAGGATGCCAACACGCTTTTTCATTGAGAAGTACCTCCCTCCGCCCGACCGGTTCCGGTCGATATGGCGTTATCGACGCCGCAGCTCTGCCAGCTGCCTGCGTCTTATAGTATAGGTTAAATTTACCGCGTTTTTCCCCGCTTTGTCAATACAAACAGGATGGTTCCCCACGGTCTTTTAGGTCGGAAAGACTATCAAAAAACTTTTTTGGAAAACTTTGAAAAAAGCTGTTGACAAAATGATATTCTCCCGCTATAATAGATAACCGTTGAGGGCAGCGCCAAACGGCAAGCCCAAAACCCTGATGGGGATTCGCATAATGGTAGTGCAGCGGACTCTGACTCCGCCCGTGGGAGTTCGATCCTCTCATCCCCAACCAAAACCGCAGCAGCGAGGTTGCTGCGGTTTTTTTATCGGGGTGTAGCGCAGTTGGTAGCGCGCTTGGTTCGGGACCAAGAGGCCGTGGGTTCAAATCCCGTCACTCCGACCAGAAAAAGGACTGTAACCGAAACGGTTGCAGTCCTTTTTCCTTTTCTTTTTTCTCCTTCAATCTCTGGACTCCCCGGTAATTCCCTTTCCCTTGTTCCTGCTCTTATGTGCCTCCCTCTCCCCCACAACTTGTCATACCGGCGGAAAGTACAGCCACACAGTTCCGCATTGACAAAAGTCCTTTCTCATGATAAAATATACAAGTTCAGCTGGCATAGCTCAATTGGCAGAGCAGCTGATTTGTAATCAGCAGGTTGCAGGTTCGATTCCTGTTGCCAGCTCCAACCGCAGCCGCGATCCATATTGCCGAATCTTGGCCATGGATCGCGGCTTTTTTATTTTGCGCCGGAAAGTCCGAAATAAATACACAACAAAAAAGCCGCCCGCGCACTAAGACACGGACGGCTTTTTCACGAGGCTTTTGCCCGTCAGGCGAGATTAGTCGCTGACGTAGGGCATCAGAGCCATATGACGGGCGCGCTTGATGGCAACCGTCAGCTCACGCTGATGGAAGGCGCAGGTGCCGGTCACACGGCGGGGAATGATCTTGGCACGCTCGCTCACGTACTTGCGCAGGCGGGGCAGATCCTTGTAATCGATATGATCGATGCGGTCAACGCAGAAGCTGCAAACCTTTTTGCGGCCGCGATGCATGGGGCGAGACGGACGCTCGCTTCTCTCCATAGCCATGTCAGTTACCTCCTTATCAGAGTATGAAATCGAAATCAGAAGGGCAGATCTCCTTCGTCCTCAATGACGGCAAAGTCGTCATTGGAGCCGGCCGAGTAGCTCGGAGCCGCAGGCTGTGCGGCAGGACGGGAGTAATCGGCCATGGGGGCCGGAGCGGGCTGAGCTGCTCCGACAGAGTTGGAGGATTTGGGGCCTGCAAAGTTGATGTTGCTGGCCACGATCTCGACAGCAGTGCGATTGTTGCCGTTTTTATCCTGATAGCTGCGGGTCTGGAGACGTCCGTCAACGACGATCAGAGAACCTTTCTGGAAGTAACGGCAGACAAACTCTGCGCTACGGTCCCAGGCAACGACATCCAGGAAGTCCGCCTGGTTCTGGCCGTTGGCGTCCTTGCGTCCACGGTCACAGGCGATGCGGAAAGACGCAACGTTTTTGCCCGTCGTCGTCTGGCGCAGCTGAGGGTCCGCCACAAGGCGGCCCATGATCGCAACAACATTCAGCATGATGTCTTACCTCTCTTACTCTTCCTCAGCAATGATGATGCTGCGGAGAACACCCTCGGTGATCTTGTAGACGCGATCCAGCTCCGCCGGGAAATCGGGGTTGCTGGTGAACTTGATCACGGTGTAAACGCCCTCGGTCTGGTCGTTGATGGGGTAAGCCAGACGCTTTTTGCCCCACTCATCGACAGAATCGATCGTACCATTTGCCTCAATCAGGGACTTGAACTTGCCAACCAGAGCGGCGGAAGCCTCCTCGTCCAGAGCGGCATTGGTAACCAGCATGGTTTCGTACTTAGCCATTTCTGTGCACCTCCTTTTGGACATAAGGCCCTCTTTTGCAAGGGCAAGGATACCCGAAAAAAACTTTCCGGGGTTGTGTCGTCTCGACACAGCAATTTATTATACCAAGTGTGTCACTGCTTGTCAAGGCATGTCACACGGAATTTCTGCGGTGTTGCGACGGCATCCGAAAAAAGAGACCGCCCTGCCTTTCAGAGCGGTCTCTTTGATGGCATTTATAAAGGAGAAATTATGCCAGAATGGGCTTGATGGCCTCAGCCAGCTTGTCCTTCTGGGCCTGAGCCTCTGCCAGGTCCTTGCCCAGAGTGGTAAAGTAGGTCTTGATCTTGGGCTCGGTGCCGGAAGGACGCACCACCACCGTGGCGCCGCTCTCGAGAGCATAGATCAGGACGTTGGCTGCGGGCAGCCCCGTCTCCTCCGGCTTCTTGTAGTCGGTGACCTTGACCACCTTGTCGCCGGCAAAATCCTTGGGCGGATTTTCGCGCAGGCCCGCCATAATGCCGGCCATCTTGTCCATGCCGGACAGGCCGGGGAACTCAAAGCTGTCAACCTTGTTGAGGTAACGGCCGTACTCGGCATAAATGCGGTCCAGCTCCTCCTTGATGGAGCTGCCCTTGGCGCGGTAGTAAGCCGCCATCTCGCAGATCAGCATGCTGCCGATGATGGCATCCTTGTCGCGGACGTAGGGACCTGCCAGATAGCCGTAGCTCTCCTCGAAGCCGAAGATGAAGCGGTCCACCTGACCGTCGGCCTCCAGCTTGGCGATCTGGTCGCCGATCCACTTGAAACCGGTCAGCACGTTGCGGCACTCCACACCATAGTGGGCGGCCACCTTGTCGGCCAGCGGGGTGGAGACGATGGACTTGCACATGACGGGGTCCTTGGGCATAGTTCCCTGCTCAATGCGGCCGGCGCAGATGTAATCCAGCAGCAGAACGCCCACTTCATTGCCGGAAAGCAGCTCATAGCTGCCGTCCTTGCACTTGACGGCAATACCCACACGGTCGGCGTCGGGGTCGGTGGCCAGCATCAGGTCGGCGCCGTTCTTCTCTGCCAGCTCCAGGCCAAGGCGCAGAGCCTCGAAGATCTCGGGGTTGGGATAGGGGCAGGTGGGGAAATTGCCGTCCGGGTCCTTCTGCTCGGGAACGATGGTAACGTCGGTGATGCCGATGTCCGCCAGAACATGGGTGACGGGGACCAGGCCGCTGCCGTTGAGCGGGCTGTACACCAGCTTGAGGCCTGCGGTCTTGCAGATGCCGGGACGGATGGAACGGGCTTCAATGGCCTCGTACAGAGCGTTGATGCAATCGTCGCCCACATACTCGATCAGGCCCTTCTCCATGCCCTCGGCAAAAGGCATGGTCTTGGCTCCGGTGAGGATGTCGGTCTTCTGGATCTCGGCATAGACAATGTCAGCGGCCTCATCGGTCATCTGGCAGCCGTCGGGACCGTAAGCCTTATAGCCGTTGTACTTGGCAGGGTTGTGGCTGGCCGTGACCATGATGCCGGCATTGCAGTGATAGTAGCGGGTGGCAAAAGAAAGCGCAGGCACCGGCATCAGATGCTCATAAATGCGCACGTGGACGCCGTTGGCGGCCAGAACTTCGGCCGCGGCCTTGGCAAACACATCGCTCTTGATGCGGCTGTCGTAGCTGATGGCAACCGTCTGGGTGCCGCCCTGGGTTTTGACCCAGTTGGCAAGGCCCTGGGTCGCCTGGCGCACAACATAGACGTTCATGCGGTTGGTGCCGGCGCCGATGACGCCGCGCAGACCCGCCGTACCAAATTTGAGAGCGATAGCAAAACGATCCTGAATCGCGGCGTCATCTTCCCGGATGCTTTCCAGTTCCGGTTTGAGGTCCGCGTCATCCAGATCGGCTGCAAGCCATCTCTCATACATTTCTTTATACATATGTGACCACCTTCGCTTTCCAAGTTGCTCCATTTTTGGGCAAAATCACTGTTACAAGATAAATATACCAATCTGTAACGATATTGTCAATGAAAACGCCCGGTTTCGAGCCGTTTTTTGCCCGCCTGACCTTGTTTGCAGAGCCCCCGGGCGGTATACTGAGAATAAGAATACAGTTTACCGGGCAGTTTGCCCACTCAAACTGCCGGTACAGGAGGGCTGCACGTGTTTGCCAGGGTGATGAGTTTCGGCGTGAGCGGAATGGACGGCTACCCGGTGGGTGTCGAAGTGGACACCTCCGGCGGGCTGCCTCAGTTTGCCATAGTAGGCCTGCCCGACTCCGCTGTCAAAGAAAGCTCCGAGCGGGTGCGCAGCGCGGTAAAGAACCTCAAATACCCCTGGCCCGCCAGCCGCATTACCGTCAACCTCTCCCCTGCCGACGTGCGCAAAACCGGGCCGGTCTACGATCTGCCCATCCTGCTGGGCATACTGGCCGCCGAGGGCACCTTGCCCGCTCCTGACGCCCATCAGGCCTTTTTGGGGGAATTGAGTCTGGACGGCAGTCTGCGGCCGGTATCCGGCGTACTGCCCATGACTCTGGCCGCTGCCCGCCACGGCATCCGGGAGCTGTTTGTTCCGGCGGAAAATGCTGCGGAGGCCGCCGCGGCGGAGGGGATCACTGTCTACCCGGCCCACACCGCCCGGCAGGTAGCCGCTCATCTGGCAGGCGACACTTCCCTGTCCCCCGCCCGGCATGAGACATACAATGCCGACCAGACCTGGAACGGTCCCGACTTTGCCGATGTCCGGGGACAGGAGGAAGCACGCCGGGCGCTGGAGGTCGCGGCGGCAGGCGGACACAACATCCTCCTCATCGGCCCGCCGGGCACCGGAAAAAGCATGCTGGCCAAGCGGCTGCCCGGCATTCTGCCGCCCCTGAGCTACCAGGAATCACTGGAGACCACCGCTGTCTACTCGGTGGCGGGGCTGCTGCCCGAAGGCGGGCTGCTGCACCAGAGACCCTTTCGCAGTCCTCACCATACCACCAGCGCTTCGGCCATATCGGGCGGCGGCAGCGTCCCCCGCCCCGGGGAGGTCAGCCTGGCCCACAACGGCGTGCTGTTTCTGGATGAGCTGCCCGAGTTTTCCCGGGAGACACTGGAAGCCCTGCGCCAGCCGCTGGAGGATCGGATGGTCACCGTCAGCCGGGTACACGGCAGCGCAGTGTTCCCCTGCCGTTTCATGCTGGCCGCCGCCATGAACCCCTGCAAGTGCGGTTACCTGGGCCATCCCACCCGGGCCTGCACCTGCACCCCTGCCATGGTGGAACAGTACCGGCACCGCATTTCGGGGCCGCTCCTCGACCGCATCGACCTGCACATTGGCGTGCAGCCGGTGGAATACAGTGCTCTTGCTGCCGAACACGGCGGAGAATGCAGCGCCGATATCCGGGCCCGGGTCATGGAGGCCCGCGCCCTTCAGCTCAAACGCTATGAGGGTACCGGCGTTCGCTGCAACGCCGATCTGCCCAGCGGCATGCTGCGCCGCTACTGCCGCATGGACACCGGCGCCGAACGCCTGCTTCGCGGCGCCTTTGAACGTATGGGCTACAGCGCCCGTGCCTACGACCGCATCCTGCGGGTGGCACGCACCATTGCCGATCTGGATCACAGCAAAATGATTACCGCCGCCCATCTGTCGGAAGTTCTGCAGTATCGCAGTCTTGACCGCGGAGGCCGGAGATAAAACACAAAAAGGACATCTTCTCAAAGGGGAAAACTCCCCCGCGAAAAGATGTCTTTTTCTATATGCTATTGAAATGCCATTGACAATGTTTCGGATCAGAACCGCGTGAGGTCAACGACCCGGTCGGCGGCCGATATGAAAGCGCGGTAATCCTCCACCATTTCCTGCAAATGCTTTTTGCCTTCGTCTGTGGCGATGAAATACACCCTGGCCGCATCCCCGTCGGGAGGGACCTCCGTCTGTCGGATAAACGCCTGACGCTGCAGACGGTTAAGCGGAGAACTCAGTTTGTCAAAAATCAGTGCCTGGTCGGTCAATTCCGTCAGTTGCCGGCGAATCTCATACCCGCACATGGCTCTGCGGCACAAAAGCGTCAGCACCAGCATGTCCACCACATCCCGCTGCAGCAGCTGTTTCAGGATTCCCGGTTTCCATATCCGCGGTTTGGGGGTTCTCGGCATAGCGTTCTCCTTTGGCTCAAAAATACCGCACCACAGCCGGTCAAAAACCGACGGGGTCTCAAATTCCGGTAGATTATTATATCAAAGAATGTGCCATGTGACAAGAATTCCGGCAGCGGCGGGCCCCCTGCCCCGCCTTGTCTTTTACCGCCGAAGCATGTATCCCACCTGAAACACTGTTACAATGTCGTTTTGCAGGTCCAGCTTGCGGCGCAGGTGGGTGATATGCATATCGGTGGTACGGCTGCGCACCGGTACCGAGGTGCCCCAGATGCGGTCCAGCATTTCCTCCCTGGTGACCGGGCGTCCGATCCGGCCCAGAAGGCAGCCGAACAAAGCACACTCCGCAGGGGTCAGCTGCAGCTCATTATCCCCGCGCAAAACCCGGCCGGTCTGAAGATCCACGGTCAGTTCCCGGTACCGCACCTTACCGCGGGGGATCCTGGGTTTACGTTTGTTCACTGCCTGCCGATTATTGGTCATAGACATATGGGTTCGACCTCCTTTTTCCGGATGCTTTGGGCGTCACCCTTCTGTGTCCAGCGGTGCGCCGCGCCATTCATATTGCCCAATCAGATTTTGGGCCAGAGCCCACGCCGCTGTCAGCGACAACAGCAGAATCAATACCACGGCCCAGGACAGCGAATAGGGGCTGCCGTCCAATGTACTGTACCCCTGCGTCGAAAGCAGCGCTGCCCCGTGAAACAGCGGATAGGTGCCCAGCCACTCAATTCCGCCGGACATTCCCGACAGGGAAAGCAGCGGAGGCAGGCACCAAATGACCGCGCTCACAAACATGGCCGGGAGAAAATTTCCCAGAGCCTGTCCCAGCCACAGAGTCACCGCCGTCATCAGCAGGCAGGCAGCCACCCGGCACAGGACCCAGAACACCAGCAGATCACTCAATCGGATGGCCCGGGGCAATGTTTCAAAGCCGGAAATGCTCATGGCCGGGGCTCCTGCGGCCGGCAGTCCGTAGTCCCGCAGAATCTGCCAAAGATGGGGCAGGCAGGTCGTCAGGGCAATGCATACTGCCAGCAGTCCGCTCTGCATCAGTTTGGCCCGCACGGTGTGCCGGCGTCCCAGCGGCGTTGTGCAGAGGATCTCCTCCATGCCGCCCCGCCGCTCCATGGCAAACAGCCCCGCAAAGCAGACGGCACACAGCAGCCCCGCATACAGCGTGTCCTGAACATCCGCCGTCCCCGTCAGCCCGAACAGTTTCATGTAACCGGTCTCGTACACCGGCCAGGCGCCGGGGTGCTCTTTGAGGTAGGTATTGATGCGGTCGTCCACCACCCTGCAGTAGACGTTGTACTTCTGCTGCAGCGCGGTGTAGGCATACATGGCTTCCGGCGGGGCGGTCCCCGCCTGGATCATCTGCTGTGTTTCCAGCATGGGGGTGAATTCCTCCCCCTGCTGCGTCAGCCAGTCGGCCCGCTCCTGAGTGAAGGGACCGGAGATTGCCTTCATGTAGTAAGCGTAATAGATTTCATCGGCATCGATGTAACTTTGGGCCGACGCCCCCTGATAGATGCCGAACGCCAAAAACACTGCGGCAAAAACACCGGCTCCGCAGGAAACCAGCAATTTCCTGCCTTCCTCTATAAATACGACAGTCGGCCGCGTTTTGTGGCAAATCTGCAAAGAAAATTTATTTTTTTCTGCTGTAAGCAGTTGGGCCCGGGCAAATACCAGGCAGAATGCCCCGGCGAACGCTGCCGTATACCCTGCCGCAGCCGTCCATTCCACCAGCGGCAGACCGATGGGGCTGCCGAACCAATAGAGATTCCGATAGTTGCCCAGCAGTTCGTTGGTCTGCAGCAGGCTGGCAAGATTTGCATACTTAACGACGTTGAGCCGTCCCGTAGCAGGAATCCATTCCCGCACGCCATACATGGCCACCGGCACTGCCAGGGCAGCCGTCCACCCGGCCGAGGCACGCCGGGCATACAGTGCCGCCAGCATGACCCACAATCCCATGGCAAATGCCCCCGCCCACTTGGCCAGCAGGAACCGCAGCAGATACTGCCCCACCGAGATCTGCATGGTACAGCGCATGAGGGCGGGCACGCTCTGAATGGTGCGGGTCACCGGCCCCAAACCAAAGGTCGCCCCGCAATAGGCAAGGTTGACGCCGTACAACACCATAAGCACCGCCAGCAGGCTGGTGGCAAACGCCGCCAGCTTGGCCAATGCGGTCTGAAGCCTTCCGCCGGGAAGGCTTCGCACAAGTCCCAGCAAACCGCTGTCCCGCTCCCTGCGCACAAGAATCAGCGCCAGAAGAAGCATGGCCGCCAGCAGGATCACATCGGTGAAGGCATAGGAAATGGCCATGTACAATCCTTTTTGCGGATAGTAGCGGATTTGGGTCTCTCCCAGGCCGGCATATACGTCGGCCGTCATCTCAATGTTTTTGAGGTCGTAGCCGGACTCGTCATTTTGAAAAATGGAGATGCCCGCCAGCTGCCCTGCCTTGGTCTGCACGCTTTCCAAAAATTCCGGATAGGCCGCTACCGTGTCGTATTCCCCGCAAAGCTCACTGAACAGACGGTAGTCTGTATTCAGGTCTCCGGTATACAGTGGATAGCTTTTATCCCTGTAGCTTTGTTCATAGGTATCGAACAGCTCGGCGTTTTCCTCCCGGTAATTGGAAAGATAGCTTCCGCCATAGGCAAGCTGACGGTAATAGTTGTCGATTTTGAGGATACTCTCATACTGAGTGAGGCGGTCGTGCAGAAAAGTGCCCATTTCTTCCATGGACATGGAAGAGAGTTCGGCGCCGACGGCACGGTAAGCCGAGGCCGGCGGCTGATCGGCCGTGGGCCGGGTGCCCATCCAGAGCAACAGCAGGTTCGCCGCCGCCAGAACTGCCAGCAGCATGGGGAAAACCTTGTCTCCCCAGACTTTACGCAGCTCTGAAAAATAAATACTCATGCCATTTACCGACCTTTCCCTTTAGCGTCCGTCCCCTTCCCCGAACACCGAAAGATAGACATCCTCCAGTCCCCCGCCCGGCGCATACCGTTCCACAAGCTCCGGCACTGGAGCCACATCCACGATCTGCCCTGCCCGCAGCAGAACCACCTTGCTGGCAACGCTTTCCACGTCCGAAACCACGTGGGTCGCCACCAGAATGATGCGGTCGGCGGACATCTCAGCCAGAAGCGTCCGCAGCCGGACACGTTCCCGAGGGTCAAGTCCTGCCGTGGGCTCATCCAAAATCAGAAGTCTTGGGTTTCCCAGCAGCGCCGATGCCAGCAGAAGCCGCTGCTTCATGCCGCCTGAATAGGCTCCCAGACGCTTGTCCAGTTCCCCCGCCAGATTGACCGCCTGAGACACCCGAGCAACCTCCTCCGACACAGATTTGCGAGGGATCTCCTTGAGGGCCGCCATATAGGCAAGAAACCGGCGGCCGGTATAACTGTCATACAGGCCCTGCTGCTGGGGCATGTAGCCGAGAATCCTCCGGAACCCGATGCCCCGGGCCGGATGCCCGCACCAGAGCACCTCCCCGGAATCGGGGGCAAGTCCGCCGGTTATGATCTGGATTAATGTACTTTTTCCCGCACCATTTGGGCCCAGAAGTCCGTACAGTCCGGGCCCCAGCGTCAGGCTGACCCCGGCCAGAGCCCGCTTGACGCCGGGACCCGTGCCAGCCTTTTTGCGCAGCAGCGGTCTTGGCAGCAGATAGCTTTTGCGCAGGTCATCCAGAGTCAGAGCAGGGATTTCAGCTTTGTCGTTTTGCATAAAATGCTCCCTTTCTTTGTTGGGGAAGGTCCGCCGCAATGAAATGTTTTTCTTGAATATCATACTGGGAGCATGTTTCAAAAACGTATCACCCCGGGGTATTCCGTGAGGGGAAACAAACTCTCTGCACGGGGAAAATGTGCCGTCATTCTGACCTTTTGAACGAGCTGCCTTTCGGCAGGGAAGGCCGGGAGCAAGATGTTTTATCAATAAAATATATGGATTTTTGAGCAGGCCTGTGCCATACTAAAAACAACTTGTTTATTTAATAATTTCGAGGTTAAAGCAATGCCTGATCGCCCCGAGTCACGACAAATACGAAGTGGTACCATCGCAGGAATGCGTGAATCCATGAAAAAGACCGTCACCGAAATGATGGTCTTGTTTTTGCTGCGCCAAAAGCAAATGTATGTCTACGAAATGTCTCAGGAAATCAGCCGTCTGACCAATGGCGTTTATACTTTTAACACATTATATCTGGCAATTTACCGCCTGCAGGAACGTGGACACATAAAAGAAGCCGGTAAACGTCAGGCCGACAATCGGGTTCGCGTTTATTTCAAAATCACCAAGTCCGGGCAGGAGTATCTGCACGACCTGCTGGAAGAGTACCGTCTGCTGACGGATTCATTGGATCGTCTGCTGGCTTTGGATGGAACATTGTATCCTGAGGAATGACGGCGGCCCTTTCTCATCCGGTCCGCTCTTTCCGGTAAAATTTTGGATAGTTCAGTTTTCCCGCAAGACGGCAAAAAGGCCTCCAGCTTTCAAGCTGGAGGCCTTTTTATATTCTGCCCTGCTGCAGCCGGGCAGGCCGATTTACAGTCAGTGGATGAAGGCGTCATGGATGGCGGCCACCGCACGGTCGGCATCCGTCTTGTCGATGATGACGCTGATCTTGATCTCGCTGGTGGAGATCATATGGATGTTGATGCCCTGATTGAACAGAGCCTCGAACATGGAGGAAGCCACACCGGAATGGCTCTGCATACCGGCACCAACGATGGAAACCTTGGCATAGTCGGTGCTGACCTTGATGTCACCGCCGCCGAAGCGGTTCTTGTTCTCATTGAGGACAGACAGAGCGGTCTGGGCCTCGGTGAGAGGAACGGTAAAGATCAGATCCTTGCTGTTGTCACGTCCGGAGCTCTGCAGGATGATATCCACATTGATGTTGCGCTGTGCCAGCAGGCTGAACACCTTGAAGGACATGCCGGGCACATCCGGCACCTCCATGATCGAAATGACGGCTACGTTCTCGTCCTTGGCCACGCCCTTGATCAGCATACCTTCCACTTTCGTTTCCTCCTTCACAATAGTACCGGGAACGGGGTTCAGGCTGGAGATAACTTCCAGCTCAACTCCGTATTTTTTGGCGAGTTCTACACTGCGGTTGTTCAACACCTGTGCGCCCAGACTGGCAAGCTCCAGCATCTCGTCAAAGGTGATTTCCTTGAGCTTGGTAGCCTTGGGCAGTTTGCGCGGATCGGCGGTATAGACGCCTTCCACGTCGGTGAAGATCTGGCAGCGGTCGGCATGCAGCGCCGCAGCCAGCGCCACAGCGGAAGTATCGCTGCCGCCGCGGCCCAGGGTTGTGATGTCATCCGAACGGTTGAGGCCCTGGAAGCCCGCCACAACCACCACACGGTTGCGGGCCAGTTCGCTTTCCAGGCGTTCGGTATTGATACGCTTGATGCGCGCCTTGGTGTAGGAACGGTCGGTGGCAAAACCTGCCTGCCAGCCAGTCAGGCTGATGGCGGAAATGCCCAGTTCCTGCAGCGCCATGGTGAGCAGCGCAATGGAGATCTGCTCGCCCGTGGACAGCAGCATATCCATCTCCCGGTCGGAGGGGTTGCTGGATATCTCAGCCGCCTTGGCAATCAGGTCATCTGTCGTGTCGCCCTGGGCCGAAACCACAACCACAACGTCGTTGCCCGCCTTGCGGGTGTTGGCGACGATACGCGCCACGTTGAAGATCCGGTTGCGGTCCTTGACCGAGGTACCACCAAACTTTTGTACGATCAGTCCCATATCGTGAAATTCCTCCCCATTCATTCGCCGCGGTATGCCCGAAGGCCAGCCCGCAGCCGGTTTCTATTTACACGGTCACTGCACAGTTGCGCCGATATTGTCGGCCAACAGCCGGTGAACGGTGAACGCCTTGAGTTTTTCATCGGCCGCCAGCGCTGCCGATGCCCGTTCAAAGAATTCCTTATCATTACGGCGGACTACCGCCATGATGGTCGGCCCTGCACCCGAAATATACACGGCCAAAGCGCCCATGTCAAGTGCCAGCTCAAAAACCTCGTCCCCGCCGGGGATCAGAGGCAGGCGGTAGCTCTGGTGCAGGGCATCCTTGGTGGCAACCCCCAGCAGCTCATAGTCGCCGTCGCAGAAGGCCGCCGTGGCCAATGCCGCACGGGACAGATTGTAAACGGCATCCTTATGGGATACCATCTGGGGCAGGGCCGCGCGGGCCTTGGCGGTCAGCAGGCCAAAGTTGGGCACAAAGGCCGCAAAGGCCAGCTCCTCGTCAATATGCTTTTTGACGGTATAGACCTGACCCTCGTCGTAGACGCTGGTGACAAAGCCGCCCAGCATGGCAGGCGCCACGTTGTCGGGATGACCCTCAATGGCGGTGGCCAGGGTCAGCATCTGGCGCTTGGTCAGGCGGTCTCCCAGCAGGGCGTTGGCCCCCAGGATGCCCGCCACAATGCAGGCGGAGCTGGACCCCAGGCCCCGGGCCATAGGAATGTCGTTGCGCTGGGTGATGCGCAGGCCGGGCAGCGGAATGCCCAGCTGATCGTAGACCGCCCGGGCGCTGCGGAAAACCAGATTGTTGGCTCCCGCCGGGACCCGCGTGTTGTCCACCGAGGAAATATAGATGCGGTCGGCCTCCTCAAAGGTAAAGACGTTATGCATCGAGAGCGCAAGGCCCAGAGAGTCGAAGCCGGCGCCGACGTTGGCGCTGGTGGCAGGTACGGTGACCGTAATCATTGTATGCAGTTCCTCCCTTTGGCGTTACGCCGGCATCTGTTTGAGGGCCAGCAGCAGCTCGCAGCCGCGGGCCTTCATTTCGACGGCCAGCGCATCGATCTGCGCCCGGGTGGCGTTGTGCACCCGGCAGACGGTCTGGCCGTTTTCGGAGCGGACCGGCTCCATGGGCAGCGAGAAGCCATAGGCTCCGCCCCGCACCCGCACGCACCAGCTGCAGGGCTTTTTGTCCTCCAGCATATGGTCCAGCTTTTCAGCGGGCTGCCAGAAAAGGCTGTCATGTACCGCCGCGCCCTCCTTGAGAGCGTCGATCACATCGGCAACCACGGCGCTGGCGGTGGGCAGCTTGCCCGCGCCCTTGCCGTAGAAAACCACATCGCCCAGCATGTCGCCCTTGACGAGGATGGCATTGAACACGTCGTCCACACCGGCCAGCTGGTTGGTGTCCGGCACCAGCATGGGCTCCACGCCGGCGCTCAGGCCGCCATTCGCCTCCTCCCGGTACCAGGCGATCAGTTTGATGACACATTCCAGCGATTCCGCCGCCTTGACATCCAGGGAGGTCAGCTCCCGGATGCCCCGGGTGGGAATGTTATCCGGGTAAACATGATGCCCGCAGGCCAGGCTGGCCAGAATGGCGATCTTGCGGCAGGCATCCCGGCCGTCCACGTCATCACCGGGGTCCTTGGTCTCGGCGTAGCCCAGCTTCTGGGCCAGGCGCAGCGCCTCATCAAAGCTCATGCCCTCCCGCTTCATCTTGGTCAGCATGAAGTTGGTGGTACCGTTGACGATGCCCTCGATCCGGCTGATGTGGTTGGCCGCCAGGCACTGGTGCATGGGGGTGATAATCGGGGTACCGCCGCCCACGCTGGCCTCGAACAGAAAGGCCGCTCCGTGTTCCCGCGCCAGAGCCAGCAGCTCGGCGCCGTAGGTGGCAACCATTTCCTTGTTGCTGGTGCAGACGCTGCGGCCGCTCTCCAGGCAGCGGCGCACATACGGATAGGCAAAGCGGGTACCGCCGATGGTCTCCACCACTGCCTTTACCTCCGGGTCGGCCAGGATGATATCCAGGTCCTTGACAAACAGCGCCGCATCCGGACTGTCGGAAAAGTCCCGCACATCCAGAATGTATTTGACCTCAACGGGTTCGCCTGCACGGCGGGCAATGGCTGCGGCATTTCTGCGGCAGACTTCCAGCACACCGCTGCCGACTGTGCCAAACCCCATGATCGCGATTTTTGCCATGTGTAATCTCTCCCCTCAAAACTACCGGCGCGGCTTCAGGTGCCGCGATGGACCTCGACCACATTGGGCTGACGCGAAAGATGCATCAGCATGTTTTCGACGCTCATCTGCATCATGCCGGTCCGCACAGTGACCTCCACCTGGGCGGCACCGTTCTCCGGCCGGGACTGAGTGATCGTCACGATGGATGCCCCTGCCGACGAAATGCCCGACAGCAGGCTTTGCAGCGCGCCGGTCTTGTCCAGAAGCGTCGCGATAACGGTGATCGTCTCGCGGCCCGTCTCGGCATCAAAGACACAGTCCTTATATTTGTAAAACGCGCTGCGCGAAATGCCTGCCCGCCGTGCCGCCGCCGAAATGTTGGTCACTTTCCCCGCAGCCAACAGCTGCTTGGCTTCCAGCACTTTGAGAAAAACGTCAGGCAAAACCGACGTGTCTACCAAAAGGAAACGTCGTTCGCTCATATTGTCCCTCCCTCAAGTACATTTGTTTCTGAAACAAGGATAATCATACCACGTGTGTACGCGTCGTGCAAGCAAAAATGCCTGATTTGTCCCCCGTGGACGCATTTTTTGGCATTCGTCACATCTTTCAACCAAAATTTGTTTTTCATTTTTGGCGCTATGACCTATTGCAAAATTCAGGATGACCTCCCAAAACGGTTCCCGGCGTGTGTCTGCCCCATACGCACAGAGGCGTTTTCCAGCCAGAAACACTGCACAATAAAATTTTACGGTAAACCACGCGCAGTCAGACTGTCACGCAATTTACCGTAAAATCAGGATTCTGTCTCTTGCCGGCATCCGCCCGGCGGCTCAGCCTGCTGTTCCGTCAGGAATCAGCCGGTGGTGTCGGTGGCCGCATTGAGGGCATCGGCTGCATAGGGATCCACATCATCGGTGTAGTTTTCGGGGAGGTTATCCTCGGTATAGTAACCGGTCAGGCCGCCGCCCGAGATGATGGAACCGGTAGACGGGTCAAACTGCTTGGTCACCACATCGTCCGCCATGGGGAAGTCCTTGTATTCCTTGTCGGCCTGGATTTCTTCCATCAGGGCCTTCCACAGAACCTGCGTGGGTTTACCACTGGTAACGCCGTAGGTGTCCATGGGCGTCGGATCATCAAAGCCCCACCAGACTGCGGTGACATAGTACGGTGTCATACCCGCAAAGGTAAAGTCCTTGAAGTCGGAAGTCGTACCGGTCTTGGCCGCTGCGGGCAGGTTGCTCTCCGTATCGGGGACCATGCCGCGGGCAGTACCGGTTTTCAGAACGTTCTGGAGCATGCGGTTCATGATGGTCGCCGTGGAAGGCTTGATGGCCTGCGTCGTGGAGATCCGCTTGGAGTTGTCCAGATACAGGTTGTCCTTCGAGTCGTAGACCTCCGTGAAATAATGGGGCGTAGTATAGGTGCCGTCGTAGAAGATGGTATAGGCCGCCGCCAGCTGGACCGTCGTCAGGCCGCGAGACTGTGCGCCCAAAACCAGAGGCGCATAATCCATGTCCTTCTCCGCATCCAGATAGGTGCACTGGAGGGTGTCGTGGGCAAAGTTGAACATCATCTCGGTACCGACCAGCTGGCCGATACGCACAGCAACGGTATTCAGCGACTGCTGCAGTGCGTCATAGGTGAGCACCGTAGCGCCGTCGCCGCCCGAACCGCCGTAGTTCTCCGGCCAGGAGCGCCAGACATCATCCCGGGCCAGTGTGCTGGCCGCGAAGGGGTCCAGATAGGAATACTGACTCTTCAGGACTTTCTTGTCCGCGGCTGTATAGATGCCAAGGTCGATCTGACGGGACGAATAGGTGGTCAGACCATTATCAATGGCAAGGCAGTAAGCCGCAATGGGCTTCATGGTAGAACCGGTCTGGTGGGGCTCGGTCGCACGGTTGAAGACCAGATCATACTTTTTCTCGCCCAGGCCGCCAACCACGGCAACCACCTGTCCGTCGTAATCCACAACGGCAGCTGCTGCCTGCGTACGGACCTTTTCATAGAAAATCAGAGTATTGGTCTCCTCATCCACCGTTGTCTTGAAGGCGGTGCTTTCATCGTCAGTATAGACCGGAATGGCATCCTGCCCAAAAACGGATACCATCTCGCCGTCAGAGTTTTCCTGCAGAGGAAGGCCATCCTCATCATAGGTGATCTCGCCGTCTGCCGGAATGGTCGTTTCGACTTCCTCATCATGCCACAGAGCCGGGAAGTACTCGTCATTCTCGTTGAGCATGAGAGTCTCCAGCGTGGACTGAACTTTGGGATCCACCGTGGCGTAGACGCGCAGGCCGCCATTGAGCACCTCGCTCCGGGCCTCCTGCGCCGTCATGTTGTAGGTCTCCATGATGGCTTCCACCAGGTCGTTATACAGCGCATCGGTGAAGTAGGAGTTGTTGGAACTGACCGTCGCGGTTTCGGTGGAGGAGGAACTTTCCACCAGGGTAATGGGCTCCGCGCTGGCGGCGTCACATTCTTCCTGGGTGATATAGCCCTGATTGCACATTTCCTGCAACACATGGTTGCGGCGGACGGTCAGGTTCTCAGGGTTATAGAAGGGGTTGTAGCTGGTGGGATTCTTGGTGATGGAGGCCAGCACGGCGCACTCACTCAGCGTCAGGTCGGATACCGTCTTGCCAAAGTAGGTCTGCGCGCCCACCTCCATACCGTAGATCTGTCCGGTCAGCGGGATGGTGTTAAGGTATGCTTCCAGAATGGTCGCCTTGCTGTACCGGTTGCACAGACCGATGGCGCGGAAAATCTCGCGGATCTTGCGCAGATAGCCGTCAATACCGCCCACATCGTTATCCTGGGTCAGGTTTTTGACCAGCTGCTGCTCCAGCGTGGAGGCGCCGGTGGTCTGACCGTAGATGGCATTGCCGGTGAATTCGTTCAGGGCCGCGCCGATGGTACGCTTGATATTGATGCCGGGCTCGTCGTAGAAGTTTTTATCCTCAACGGCAATGACGGCCTGCTGCAGATACAGCGGCATCTCATCCAGCGATTTCCAGATACGGTTGTCGCTGCCGGAGAAGGTGGCATAAGGCTCCCACTCGTTGGTGTCCTGGTTCAGGGCGTAGACGATGGTGGTTTCCTTAAGCTTCTGGTTGTCCAGGTCAAGCTCGGTGTCGTTGGCAGTGACTTCCACAATGTACATTGCCAGAATCACGCCCGCCACGCTGCACGCCATAATGCCGACGCAGAACAGGCAGACAAAGGTCCGCCAGATATATCCCCAAACGCTGTGGCGGCGTTTGCGGGGCTTTTTCTTTTTACCGCCTGCGGCGGAATTTCCGGCATTTTGTGCGGGATCAGACGCATTTTTGGCGCCGTCGACCGAGATATGCCGTTCTTTTTTGGGGTCTATGGGGACCGCCTCCTTTGCGGAAACTGTTCAACAATCTGACAAGGTATCCCCTGCCGCCCTGCGCAGTCACACAGTTAGCGAGGATACCATAGACTGAATTATAACACAAAGTATTGCCAAAAGTATAGGCGTCAAAGAAAAATTCACAACAAAAAGGGTTACCCCTCTGCCTGCACGGGAATACTGTGTGCAGCAACGTTATTTTTTTGCCGTCCTGTTCCGGTCGGCTGAAAGGGGCGCATTGACACATGCAAAAGGAACACAGAACAGGCTGGTGGCTGTATCTCTCACTGCTGGGAGCGCTGGCATTGCTGTGCATCGTGGCCGGAGCCCTGTGGTTCGCGCTGGGCAGCCGACCGCAGGCAGAGCAAAGCACCGGCTATCTGCTCAAGGACAACGGCGGGCATCTTGCCCTGTACACCGCCGACGGCACCGGGCCATTGGCTGAGTACGATATCTATACCAGTCTTTTGCCTGAAAACGACATTCTCGCCCTGCAGGAAGGCGTCGCCGTGGCTGACGAGGCGGAACTGCAGCAGCGGCTGGAGGATTACGGGCTGTAAAGCATTTATGCCTGCCGGCTCCTCACTCGTCGGCGGGAAGGTTGGGCCGGTCCTGGTCGCCGTCCGCCTTGAAGATGACAAAGCCATCCGGTTTGTTGGTAAAGTAGTAGTACTCGGTATTTTCGCGCAGAGGCGGCGACAGATAGTTGGGGATGACAGTGCCGTCCCCCGGCACACGCTCACAGAATCCTGCGGCACGCCAGATCTCCGCCGGGATGCCTGCGTTATAGCAGTCCATATACTCGGCGCCGGATGCCCGCAGAATGGCATCCAGTGCCCGGCCCAGGGTGGGCAGCACCTCGTCGGGACCGATATAGTCCACCAGGCGCACTACCGGCACACAGCCGGTCTCCTCCGCGGAAACGATGCGTGTGACCACATAGGCCAGCGGGCGGCCGGCTTCCATGGCCGCCCATACATAATAATGGAAGTGCGGATAGTAAAAATACCGCCGCCGCAGATACCACACATCCTTCTGCGGGGTATGGCCCGAAGCCGGGACCCCCAACGGGATCAGGTCCGCCGCCGTACGCACCGGAGTCAGGATCCTGCTGCTGCGCACCGGAAGAATGTTCTTCTCGGTAAACTGCGCCAGATGGTAGGACGGCAGATTGGCCAGGCGGTAATAATGATTCATGCGCTCAGCCTTCCACCCCAAAAAGTGATAGAGGGCACAGGTCGCGGCGCGGATGTTGTTGCAGGCCAGCACCCGGGCATGGGTAAGCTCGGGCAGGGCGTTCATCAGCTCCAGCCCCACACCGTTATGGCCCTTCTCCGCCACCCAGATGGAAACCCACACATCCGGAGTCGCCGAGGTGTTGGCCAGAATATACCCGGCCACACTGAGGAAGCGGCCGTGATGTTCCGCCACTGCAAACTGGGGCACGCCGCCCCTGCCCACATAATAATGGCGGTAGAGCTCTGCCCGGTTGATGAGGGGCAGTCTCATATCGAAATGGCCGTTGATGAAGTCGCGGATCGCGTCGTCCTCGCCCAGGCGTGCCAGGCGGTATACTACATCAGACAATGGCGGACCCTCCGGTGACGGGCAGCGTGACGCCGGTGATAAAGCGGGCTTCCTCCGACAGCAGGAATGCCATGGCCGGCACCACGTCGTCCGGCGTTGCGTTGCGGCCCATGGGATTGTCGGCAGCTGCGGCCTGAACGATGAGGTCGGGGGTATCCTTGAGGAAGTGGGTCTCCATCATGCTGGGCGCCACACAGTTGACCGTGACGCCCTGACGGGCATACTCCACGGCCAGGCTCTTGACCAGTCCGCCGATGGCACTCTTGGCCATGACGTAAGCTGCCGTGTTCTTGGGCGGGCAGCCAATGGTGTAACTGGTCTGGATGAACAGCACCCGGCCAAAGCCCGCCTTGGCCATTTTGGGCACAAAGACCCGGCAGATTTTGACGGCGCTGTGAACCTGGATCTCCATATCCCGGGCAAAGCGTTCCTCGTCAAAATTCTTGAAGCGGGTATTGACCACCGGCAGGGCCGGCAGATGGACAAAGTGAGTGGGTGCCGGAGCAGTCTGCTCCACCAGCCGGATGAAAGCATCCACCTTGTACATATCCGACAGATCAACGTCAAAAGGCCGCACCTGGCCGGGATATTTCTGGCAGAGGGGGGCGAGCTTTTCCACATCGCCGCAGCCCTGGGCCAGTACCAGGGTATCGGCAGGCGCGCCGTCCAGCAGGCGGGAAATCAATGTGGTGCCCACGTCACTGGTGGCACCGGTGATCAGATAGGTATATGCCATAAAAGGACCTCCTTGCTGTGCATCGGGACAGAGTGAAGAGACCTGCATGCCATAAAGCGTTGTGTCCGCCATGAAGGTTCCTCTCTCCCCTGCCGTCTGCGCATGTCTGAGCGCCGCAGGGCGCGGGCAGTGTTTCCTATATTATTTGGCAAGTCCCGCCCGGATGATTCCGCGCGTAACTTTTTTGCCGTCCTGGTTGGTGATGACCGCCTTGATCTCGGCCTCGCCCACCGCCTCGCTCACATGGGTGACAGTGCCCGAAACGGTCAGGGTATCCCCCACAAAGACAGGGCGGGCAAACTTGCACTCCACCCCGTGGAGCAGGCAATGCTCGCCGGGAAGATAAACACCCGCCAGCGTGGAGAAAAAGCTGGCCCCCAGCATGCCGTAGACCACCCGGCCCGGGTATCCCCGGCCTTTGGCATACTCCTCATCCACATGGATGGGCGAGCAGTCGCCGGTGAGGTTGAGAAAGGCATCCATCATCTCCTGGGAGATGGTGACGGTAAAGGACTGAGTCAGGCCGGGCTGCATCTCGGCCAGTGTATAGTGGTTCATGGGGGACCTCCTTGCGGGTCTTTTCCGGATACGGCAAAGGGCGGGCGCACGGCCCGCCCAAAGACTTTGTGTTCTGCGGTGAAAAGGCTCAGCCGACCATCCGCTTGACCAGGTCCAGCAGATCGCCCACATCCTTGAGTCCGCGGACATCCGCCAGCTTGAATTTGATGGAGAACTTCTTCTCGATGGCAGTCAGCAGATTGATCTGCTCCAGGCTGTCCCAGTCCTCAATGTCATCGGCGCAGGTGTCGCGGGTGATCACCAGGGTGTCGTCGTCAAAATTATCGCGGAAAATTTCCTGAACCGCGTCCAGAATTGCTTGCTCAGTCATTGGTCAACTCTCCTTAAGCTGTTTTGCCTGTGTTTCCTGTCCTTGGGGCAGAAAACGGTATTATACCGGATATAGTGTACCACAAACGGCCTGCGCAGGCAAGCCGAAGGGGGTTCAAACCGGGCCGGTTTCCCCGGTTTTCAGACTTCCGCCGGTTCCCCGGCAGGCTGTACCCCGTCCTGTTCCAGGCGGGCCCGCAGGCTGAGAAAATCCTGAAGCGTCATCTGTTCGGGACGCAGGCGGACATCCAGCCCCGTCTCCTCCATGGCCTGCAGAATGGCGGACTTCTCCACTTTGAGGCCCGACGAAATGGCATTGGCCGCCGTCTTGCGCCGCTGGGAGAAGGCCGCCCGGACCAGGCGGAACAGGCTTTTTTCCGCCTCGGGCGTCAGGTCGCCTTTCGGGGTTTTGCGCACATCCAGCCGAATGACCGCACTGGTCACCTTGGGCGCGGGATAGAAGCTTCCCGGCTGCACCGTGAACAGCTGGCGGGCCTGGGCATAGTAATCCACCGCATAGCTGATGGCGCCGGCCTCCCGGGTCCCCGGAGGGGCACACAGCCGCTGAGCCGCCTCCCGCTGGACCATGACGGTGATATTTTCCACCGGCAGGCGTTCTTCCAGCAGTCGCATGAGGATGGGACTTGTAATATAGTAGGGCAGGTTGGCACAGACCGCCACCGGACGATCACCGAATTCCTCCCGGATGAGGGCTTTCAGGTCCACCTTGAGGACATCGCCCTCCACAATGCGGACGTTGTTGTACCCTGCCAGCGTCTCGGCCAAAAGAGGCGGCAGGCGGCGGTCGATTTCCACCGACACCACCCGGGCAGCCCGCATGGCAAGCTGTTCGGTAAGCACGCCGATACCGGGGCCGATCTCCAGCACGCCCCACTCCGGCCCGATGCCTGCCGCCTCGGCAATGCGGGGGCAGACCCCCGGGTTGATGATGAAGTTCTGTCCGAATCCTTTGGACAGAGAAAAGCCGTACCGGTCGCACAGGCTGCGAATGGTGGATAGGTCGGTCAATGCAGGCACAAAGCCCACCTCCTGCTGGTCATTTGATGTAAAGTCTTACAGCTTGGCAGGCAGGAGCGTTCTCCTGCTCTGCGGCGCAAAAACGCGGCGAACCGCGCGCCCGCCACCGCGTTTGCCGCACACAATTCACCGCATTTTTTCTGTATGCGTCTCTACCGCAGAAATTCTGCGATGGGGACGGTTCCTTCTTTTCCGTTTTCCGGGATCATTGCCCGGTCAGAGCCTGCGCGGCGCTGACGGCACGGGAGATCTGGGGATCGGTATCCACCGTAAAGTCATAGTAGCTGCTGGCTTCATCAGCGGAGAGAGCCGCCTCGATATCGGGGGTAAGGCCGGTGCCGTTCCAGTTCTGGCCTTCATTGTCCAGGATCAGGCCCCGGGTGATGACGACGGCACTGCCATCGGACAGGCTCTGAGGATCGGACAGGACAACGCCCTTTCCCGCCGTGGTGGTGCCCACCAGCGTGGCGCCGCCCATCTTGCGCAGAGTGTTGGCGAACAGTTCGGCGCCGCCCGCCGTACCGGAATTGACAATGCAGACCATGGGCTGGGTGATCTCGGTGTCATCGGAGACACGCAGATCCTCCACCGTGCCGTCCTTGTACTGTCCCTGAGCCATCAGGCCGGAAGGCACGCAATAGTCCGCCGCAATGAGGGCGGAGGTCAGATTGCTGCCCGCATTGTTGCGCAGGTCAAAGACAAAGCAGGTGGCTCCCTGGGAGCGCAGGCTGTCCACCGTATTGCGGAACTCGGTACCGGTAGAGGTGCTGAAATCGTCGATGCAGATATAGGCACAGCTGTCACCGATCATCTGGCCGAAAACGGTGCCCACCGTATAGTTGGCCCGGGTCACATCCTGGGTGACTTCCTCCCGGCTGGGGGTCAGGTATTGGATGGTGACCACACTGCCTTCCTCTCCCAGCAGGGCAGACTGGATGGCTGAGGTATCCGCCAGATTCTTGACGCTGGTTTCTCCGATGGAGGTGATGAAGCCCCCTGCCTCAAAGCCCAGATCCTCCGCCGGAGAGTTGGAATAGACTCGGATGATGCGGGCATAGCCGGAAGAGGTATCCTTGACAACGGACACGCCGATGCCCATGAGACGGCCGGACTGGGTGCCCACCAGTTCATTGTACGCCTGCGCGGAATAGTAGCGGGCGTACTTGTCGCTGATGCCCAGCATGTAACCGGAGGCGATGGTATCGTTGAGGGTATCCTCATTGATTTCAAAATATTCGTTGGCACGCACATAGCGGTCGATCTCCGACAGCTTGTTGTACATGCGCTCCCGGTTTTTGACACTGGTGACGGTATTGTTGAACATATTCATGGACAGGACCATCGTAATTGAGAAGGTCACCGCCATAGCGATCAGCGTAACGGTAACCGCCACGCTCAGGCTGACTTTTCTGCTCATAATTGATTGTTCTCCCCTCTGTGCACGTTCTCACATCGCCATAAGCGACACAACAGCTGAGCCGAACAGCGTCACACACATCAAAACCGCAATAACCAGGCAGGTGACTCGGACAACGATTTTATGCTGTTTCATATCCAGACAAACCTTTCTTGTTCTGCGCCGTGTTTTCTCCGCGGCCGGAAATCAATAGGAAATATAGGGCAATACACTGACGCGCACACCGTTGACCCGCATCTCCAGATGCAGATGGTTGCCGGTGGAGTTGCCCGTGGTGCCCACATGGCCGATCAGCTCGCCCTTGCTCACCGTCTGGCCGACACTGACAAGAGGCTGGGAATTCATGTGGGCATACAGCGTGGCATAGCTGTTGCCGTCGTCCGCCGTGCCGTGATAGATCATGACATAGTAGCCGTAGCTGTAATGATAGGTGGCGTTGGTGACAACACCGTCCGCCATGGCGTGGATATCGGTGCCGCCGGGGGCCGCAAAGTCAGTGCCGCCGTGGCCGCCGTCGCCGAAGTAACAGGAAATGTACTTGTAGCTGTTGAGCGGGTTGATGAAGTCCAGCGAGCAGTGAATCTGCACACTGGTGCCGTACTGCTTGATCTGGGACTGCAGGTAGGAGTCATAGGCGTTTTCCGCCTCGGTGGCGGCCGCCTGGATCTTCTTCTGCTCCTCGGTCAGCGACTGGGCCAGCGCCTCCGACTCGGAGATGGTGGCGTCCTGCTCCTGGATGCTGGCCTTGAGTTCCTGATTTTTGCTGTCCAGTTGATCGCCCAGGTCGGACAGGGTGGCAAGGTTGGATTCCAGCTCCGCCTTGTCGTTTTCCAGATCCTGCTTCTGGTTGTTCAAGTCGTTGTACTCGGCATCCAGTTCGGCCAGAACTTCTTCATCCTTGGAGTAGATGTCCTCCAGCGTCTGCTGAAAGCTGAGCAGCTCATAGAGATTGGTCGCCGCGCTGAGCAGCGCGATGGAGCCGCCGTCGTTAAGCTGCTGCATGGCCTTCATGCGCAGCTTGAAGTCCGACCAGCGCTGGTCGATATCCGCCTGTTTGGCGTCGATGTCGGCCTGCTTCTGGTCGATCTCCTGCTGCTTGGCCGTGATCTGCTGATTGACATCGTTTTTCTGCGCCGTGATCAGGTCGATCTGGCTGGTGATCACGCTCTGCTGCTGCTCCAGCAGCTGCTTCTGTTCCTCCGCATCGGCGCGGTTGGACTCATTGTCAGCGATCTGCTGATTGATCTCCTCCAGCTGTTTCTGATACTCCTGCTTTTGCTTGAGCAGCTCGTCCAGCTTGTCGTCCGCCGAAGCCGGCACCGCTGCCGACAGCACCAGCGACACGGCCGCCGCCGTGCTGAGCAGGATGGAGATCAGGCGTTTCCAATTCCAGTGATGGATACGCAAATAGACATCTCCCTTTATTTTATGGATTGTCAAAAGCCGCGTCGTGATCAGTGCGGCACATAATTGAGCGGATTGGTCCGCACGTTGTTGACGCGCAGTTCCAGATGCAGATGATTGCCGAAAGAGTAGCCCGTGTTGCCCACATACCCCAGGGTATCTCCCTTGCTCACTGTCTGGCCGACGCTCACCGAAGCCGGCGCCTGCATATGGGCGTAGAGCGAAACGTAGGTGTTGCCGTCCTCATCGGCGCCATGGTTGACCATGACATAGTTGCCGTAGCTGTCATGCCAGGTAGCTGCGATGACCACGCCCTCCGCAATGGGATGGATGGGCGTGCCGCCGTAAGCCGCAAAGTCGGTGCCGGTATGGCCGTCCTCTCCGAACAGAGTGGTGAGGTATTTATAGGAGTCCAGCGGGCAGGAGAAGTTGAGGGAACACACAATGGGCGGCGTTCCCGCATTGTCCACCGCCTGAGCCAGCAGAGAATCCAGCTGCTGCATGGCCTGATTGTACTGCTTCTGAAGCTCCTTCTGATCCTCGGTCAAACTGTTTTCCAGTGCCTCGGCGGCGGAGATGGCTTCGTTCTGCTGCTGGGCACTGGCAACCAGCTCGTCCTGCTTGGATTCCAGCTGACTGGACTGGTCGGCCAGGGCGTTCATCTGGGTCTCCAGGTCCGCCTTGGCGGTTTCCAGCTCCTGTTTCTGGTTGTTGAGATCCTCGTACTCGGCGTTCATCTCCGCCAGGACTTCCTCATCCTTTTCGTAGATGTCGGAGAGAGTCTGCTGGAAGCTGAGCAGCTCATACAGGTTGGTGGCTGCACTGAGCAATGCAATGGAGCCGCCGTCGTTAAGCTGCTGCATGGCTTTCATGCGCTGCTTGAAATCCCCCCAGCGTTCATCAATATCCGCCTGCTTGGCGTCGATGTCCGCCTGTTTCTGATCGATCTCCTGCTGTTTGGAGCTGATCATATTCTGGGTATCGTTGATCTGGGTGGTAAGCAGCGAGATCTGATTCTGAATGGTCTGGGCCTGCTGTTCCAGCAGTTTTTTGGTGTTCTCCGCGTCCGCCTTGTCCGACTGGGCATTGGAGATCTGCTTGTTGATGTCGTCAAGCTGCTGCTGATACTGGGCGATCTGATCCCGCAGTTCCTGCTCGGTACTGGCCGCGGCGACCTCCGTCATGGAGGAGCCGATCACTGCAACTGCCATGACGGTGCTGAGCAGCACCGAAATCGTCTGTTTCCATCTGTTTTGTTTCATGCCGCCTGCCGTCCTTTCCCGCCGCAGCGTGGGTCATACATTCAGATGCTTGCGGATACTGGTGGCCGTACCGATGCCGCACAGCACAAAGCCCAATACCACAAAGCCGATTACAATATAGTACCAGACACTGGTCAGCGGCACCAGCTCGCCGCCGAACATCTGGGAAAAGTTGCTGGGGTTTTCCGCATACCATTTGCACAGGCCATAGTAAGCGCCGCAGACAATCCCGGATGCAATGGCCGCCGAGATCAGCCCGGATGTGGTGCCCTCCACAAAGAAGGGGAAGCGGATAAATCCGTTGGTAGCTCCCACCAGCTTCATGATGCCGATCTCCTTGCGGCGGGCAAAGACCGTGATGCGGATGGTATTATTGATGACCACAATGCTGACAATGGCCAGCACCGCCACCAGACCGTAGCTGGCATAGCTGACCACCCGCTGGATGGAGGTGAACGCCTGTGACAGCTCCAACGGTGCCGAGACAGTGGCAACCCCTTCGATCTGCCCCAGCTCGTCCGAGATCTGCTCCAGCTGAGAGATATCCTCGATGACAACGCGGTAATTGGCAGAGAAGGGATTGTCGTTTTCAAAAGCCTCGTACATGTTGGCGTACTCATCCAGCATGCTGCTGTAGGTGGCAAGAACATCCTCCGGGGAGACGTAGGTCACCGACACCACGCCCGGCGTGGCACGGATCTGGGAATCAATGTCCGCGATCTGTTCCTCAGACAGTCCGTCCTCCAGGTAGACGATGGACTCATTCTGTTCGCCGATATACTCCACAATGGCGTCCACATTGACACCCAGGAGATATGCCAGACCGATCAGCACCATGCAGACGGTCAGGACGCCCATGGAGGCGAAGGTCATCAAACGGTTGGCCCGCATGCTGTGCAGGCCCTGCCGTACCAAATACGTAAAACTGGAAAAACGCATACCGCCATTTCCTCCCCATCAATGTGCGTAGTCAAATTCTTCGGGCAGAACCCCGCCGGCTGCCTGATAGGCCTCGGCGACCTCGGGGTGGGCGGTGTCGGACACAATATGGCCGTGATCGATGGTGACCACCCGCTTGTTGAAGCGATGTACCAGCTCATGCTCGTGGGTGACGACCACCACCGTGATGCCCACGCTGTTGATGGCCGACAAAAGCTCCATCATCTCAAAGCTCATCTCAGGGTCGATGTTGCCGGTGGGCTCGTCCGCAATAATGAGTTTGGGACTGTGGGCCAGAGCACGGGCCAGGGCAACGCGCTGCTGCTCGCCGCCGGAAAGCTCGTCCGGCAGACGGTCCATCTTGTCTCCCAGACCGACCAGGCCCAGCACGTAAGGCACGCGCTTTTTGATCTGGCGGGTGGGAATGTTGGTGACCCGCATGGCAAAGGCCACGTTCTCATAGGCAGTCATGGTGGGGATCAGGCGAAAGTCCTGGAAAACAACTCCCATCTGACGGCGCATGTACGGGATCTTGCGGCGCTTGAGCCTGGTCAGGTCCTGACCGTTGATGATGACGGTACCCTCGGTGCATTTTTCCTCCAGAAGAATCAGCTTGAGGAAGGTAGACTTGCCCGCGCCGGAATGGCCCAGCACAAACACGAACTCGCCGTCGTCGATTTGAAGATTCACATCCTCCAGCGCTACGTTCTCGTCGTTCTGAGTCTCGTATACTTTTGTCACATGTTCAAATTCGATCATGTCAGTTGCTCCTGTTATGTCCCCTGCCGCTCTGTTTCCATCCATCCGGCGCCGGGCCGGATACTCCATCCTTCTGCCGCCGACAGGGCGCGGCTATACCCATTAAGCTTACCATGCAATACCGCCGCCCGTCAAGATGGCCCCTACCGGAGCAACCCCCGCTTTTTCTCGTAAAGACGGGAAACATTTAACTTTTGTTACAGGCTTGGACGAATGTGGAAAGTTTGTAAATTTTTTGTACAGCGCATCCTTTTTGCTGTATTTTAGCAGAATGAGACAGAAATTTCCGCCCCGGTGCCTCCTGTTTTGTGGAACTGCATCCGGCCGTGACAGCAATGGAAAAGGCGCCCCCGAAAAGCAGGGACGCCTTTTGAAACTGCAATGTACAGCCGGAAGGTCCGGACAATCAATACTTGGCAGGATTGGCCGAGAGATACTTTTTGACCATAAGCGCCACCTTGAAGACGATGGCATCGTCAAACTTGCGCAGGTCCAGACCGGTGAGCTTCTTGATCTTTTCCAGACGATAAACCAGCGTGTTGCGGTGGACGAAAAGGCCGCGGCTCGTCTCGGAAACGTTGAGGTTATTCTCAAAGAAGCGCTGGATGGTGAACAGCGTCTCGGAATCCAGCGAATCGATGCTGTCCTGCTTGAACACTTCACGCAGGAAAGCCTCGCAGAGGGTAGTGGGCAGCTGATAGATCAGGCGGGCAATGCCCAGATGATCGTAGGAGATGACCTGACGCTCGGTGTCGAATACCTTGCCCACTTCCATGGCGATCTGCGCTTCCTTGAAGCTGGCCGCCAGATCCTTGACATTGCCGATGGGGGTGCCGATGCCCACCACCGCCTTGATGTAATGCTCACCCGACAGGGTATCCACAATGGATGCCGCCAGCTTTTCCATATCCCGGGTGTTGTTGTCGGGCTTGATCTCCTTGACCAGAACGGTGTCCGTCTCGCTGATGTTGAAGACGAAGTCCTTCTGCTTGTCGGGGAACAGACCGCTGACCACATCATACGCCGAGATATCGTTGCCGCTGGTGACGCGGATCAGCAGGACCACCCGGGGCACATCGGAGACAAAGTGCAGTTCCCGCGCCTTGGCGTAGATGTCGCCGGGCAGGATATTATCCAGCACCACGTTCTTGATGAAGTTGGTCTTGTCGAACTTTTCATCATGATATTGCTTGATGCTCTGCAGGCTGATCGACAGCATCGACGCAAACTGCTCGGCGGTGGTGTCGGTGCCTTCCACAAAGACGGCATAGTCGTTGTGCTTTGCGCCGGAAAACTGATGATAGGCGTAACCGTCGCGCACAAAAGCATCGCCGGAGGTCAGACGCTGTGCAGCGAAGCCCTCGCGCACTTCACCGATCTGGCCCAGCTCGGAACAGGAAATGACAGCGCCGGTTTCGTCCACTACTCCGACAACACGGTCCACTGCATCCTTCATCTGGTATACCACGTTTTGGAATACCCTGTTTGCCATAACAGCCTCTCCTTACCTAGCAAAATGTACAAGTATCGCCCTGAGGCGACCTGCTGCTGCGGGACCTTGTGCAGTTTACCATCTGGAAAACCGCCGTCCGCAGGATTGTGAATTTTAACAAATACAAATACCTTTGATGTATATTTTACACAATCCGCTTGACTTTTGCAACATATTTTACCGAAACACTTTGGTTTTTCTTGTATAAATTTTTTGCCAGTTTTGAAACAGCAAAACGACAGCCCGGCCGATGGCAGGCAAAATCCGTCATTTTGCCCATAACAAAGCCGTTTGCAGCCGGTCTCGCCTTCACAAAAACAGCGGCACAGCCCTTTGGCTGTACCGCCTGTTTCACGGAAAAATCCGACTTTGTCTGCCGTCCGTCACTTCTTTTTCTGCTCTTCCATGGCGCCGGTGCCGCCCTCGACAACGCCGCGGCGCTGGAATACATAGCCAATGGTGCGGAAAAAAATGCTGCAATCCATCCCGAAGGTGACATGGGCGGCATATTCGCCGTCGTACTTTGCCTTGACATCAATGGGCAGCTCATCCCGGCCGTTGACCTGAGCCAGACCGGTCAGCCCCGGGCGCACATCGTTGGCGTGGACCTTTTCCCGGGCTTCAATCAGGTCATACTGGTTGTACAGGGCCGGACGGGGGCCGACAATGCTCATCTGTCCCGCCAGAATGTTATAAATCTGGGGCAGCTCATCCAGGCTGGTCTTGCGCAGAAAAGCGCCGCTCTTTGTAATGTAGGAATCGGCGTTTTTCAGCAAATGGGTGGGCACGTCATGGGGGGTGTCTCCCCGCATGGTGCGGAACTTGAGAATATTGAAATAGGTACGGTCCCGCCCCACACGGCGCTGGCGGAACATGACGGGGCCCGGGCTGTCCAGCTTGATCCACAGCGCGATGATCCCCATAGGAATTGCCAGTATAATGACCGCTGCCAGGGACAGGATAAAGTCCAGCAGACGTTTGATATAGTTCTGATACACGTGGATTCTCTCCCTTCCCGGCTGTGTCAGTCCGTATTGTTCCGGGTCTCGGCCAGAGCCTTTGCCACCTCTGCCTTATCCAGAACGCCGGTGTTGCCGTTGGCAGCGCTGACCGTATGATCCTTGTTCAAACGGCGGTTGGGATGGTAGCTGTGGACGATCTTCTGAAGCTGTTCCACAACACCCTCATCGTTCTTGTCAACATGCTGCTGCAGCTGCTGCAGCTCGGTGTAGAATTCCGCCAGATTGATCTGCATGGGCGGCGCAATAAAGATCTTATCGTGGGCTGTCTTGATCATCTTGTCCTGCTCCGAATCCAGCATCAGCTCCTCGTAGAGCTTTTCGCCGGGACGCAGGCCGGTGATCTTGATCTCCATGTCCACGTTAGGCTCATAACCGTAAAAGCGGATGAGTCTCATAGCCAGGTCCATAATACGCACCGGCTTGCCCATGTCGAGAACATAGATGCTGCCGCTTTTGGCCAGAGCGCCTGCCTGCAGAACCAGCTGGGCGGCCTCGGTGATGGTCATGAAGTAGCGGACGATATCCGGATGGGTAATGGTGACCGGGCCGCCCTGCTTGATCTGCTCCTCAAACAGCGGAATAACGCTGCCGTGGCTGCCCAGAACGTTGCCGAAACGCACGGCCATGCATTTCATGGTGGTGTTCTGGGCAAAGGTCTGGATCAGCATTTCGCAAATGCGCTTGGTGCAGCCCATGACGTTGGTGGGATTGACCGCCTTGTCGGTGGAAAGCTGCACAAAGCGCTCGACGCCGTGCTCCGCCGCCGAGGTCAGCAGGTTCTTGGTGCCGAAGACGTTGTTCTTGACTGCCTCCGCCGGGCTGACCTCCATCAGGGGGACATGCTTGTGGGCGGCAGCGTGGAAAACAACCGACGGATGATAGGTTTCGAATACCTCATCCAGACGGCGCTTGTCGCGGATGGAGCCGATGAGGGTCACGATGGGCAGGTCCCGGCCGTACTTGTTGCGCAGCTCCATCTCCAGCTCATAGGCACAGTTTTCGTAAATGTCGAAAATCAGCAGCTGGCGGGGACGGTAACGGATGATCTGGCGGCAAAGCTCGCTGCCGATGGAGCCGCCGCCGCCCGTGACCAGAACCACCTTGTCATGGAGGTACTCGGAAATCTGGGCGTTGTTGAGCTGGACTTCATCCCGGGAGAGAAAGTCCGCCGTGTTGAGCTCGCGCAGGCCCATGCCCCGGGAGGTGGGATTGCCGCTCTCGTCCACTGACTGCGGGTCAGAGAGCATCCGTACCCGGCAATGGGTGGAGTTGCACAGATTGATGACTTCACTCAGGCGATCGCCCTTGAGGCTGGGGATGGCAATGACGATCTCGGCAATATGGTACTTGCGCACCAGCTCCGGAATATCCGAGATGGTGCCACGCACCGGAACCCCCTGCACACGCAGGTTCTTCTTGGTCAGGTCATCGTCCACAATGACCACCGGATCGCCGAAACTGCGGTTTTTGTTTTTGCACAGATTGACTGCCCAGGCGCCTGCATTGCCCGCTCCCACAATGAGCAGGGGTACGGTATGTTTGCCCCGGCGGCGGTCCCTTTGCCGGTTCCGGGCCTGCAGGGCAAGGCTGCGTACCAGCCGCCAGAACAATCGGATGCCGCCCACAAAAGCCACATTGAACACCGCGCCGAGAACCAGCACGGTGCGGTACAGAACACCGTCCAGCATCAGGTCCACCAGCATGATAATGCCTGTTGCCAATCCTGACAAAAGCGTCAGCCTGGCCAGATCACGCATGCCGGCGTATTCCCACAGGATCTCGTACAATCCGCCGAACCAGAACACCAGCAGGTAGATCAGCAGGATATAGGGCATCCAGGGCGTCATGGTGTGGATAACGCCAATGCGCTGGTAGGCATCCACCCCGTCAAAGCGCAGCATGATGGCGATGAGATAGGACAGCACGATCAGCATGCAGTCCAGCGCCATCAGTGCCAGGCGGCGCGGCAGGCCCCGTATGATTTGTTTATTGTCTTGCTTCATCTGACTGTATTCCCCGTCCCGACGCGCGTCACGGCCAAAAAAGCCGACTTTTCCCCCGCCGCCTGTCTTCTGGCAGCTGCGCGTCCCATATTTTGAAATTGCCTGTGCAATATACTTTCTGGGCCAAACGGCGGCACTTCAATCAGCCGTGCCGAAACCGCACCCGATTTCTCTCTTTTTTGTGTATTATAACACAAGTTCGCTCCGTCTGCCCCGGCAAATACGGGGCAAACGGAGCAAATCTTGCACAAAATTGGTCAGTCTGTTTTGTACGGTCCTGTCAAAAGCAGGATCACTCCACCGTAACGCTCTTGGCCAGGTTGCGCGGCTTATCCACGTCCAGGCCCTTGGCGCAGGAGACATAGTAGGCCAGCAGCTGCAGCGGAATCACCGACAGGCTGGTGGCAAAATGAGGATCGGTGCGGGGCACATAAACCGTAAAGCCCGCCGTGTCCTCAATATTATAGTTGCCGTAGGTGGTGAGCCCCATCAGGAAAGCGCCCCGGCTCTTGGCCTCCACCATGTTGGAGATGGTCTTTTCATACAGATCCGGCTGGGTCAGCACACCCACGACCAGGGTCCCCTTCTCCACCAGAGAAATGGGGCCGTGCTTCATCTCACCGGCTGCAAACGCCTCCGAATGGATATAGCTGATCTCCTTGAACTTGAGGCTTCCCTCCAGCGCCACGGCGTAATCCAGGCCGCGCCCAATGAAGAAGGCATCCTTTGCCGCCGCGTACTTGCTGGCAAACCACTGGATGCGCTCCTTGTCCGAAAGGGTCTTTTCGATCTTGCCGGGCAGGGCTTCCAGTTCCTCCACCAGACGGGCGTACTGTTCTTCATCCAGAGTACCGCGTACCCGGCCGAACTCGGTGGCCAGCAGGTAGATGGCCGCCAGCTGGGTGGAATACGCCTTGGTGGTGGCCACGGCGATCTCCGGGCCGGCCCAGGTGTACAGCACCGCGTCGGCCTCCCGGGCGATGGAGCTGCCAACCACGTTGACAATGCCCAGCGTGGGCACGCCCCGGGCATGGCATTCCCGCAGTGCCGCCAGAGAGTCTGCCGTCTCGCCGCTCTGGCTGATGATGATAGCCAGGGAGTTTTCCTCCAGCACCGGGTTGCGGTAGCGGAACTCGCTGGCCACATCCACTTCCACCGGCAGCCGGGCCAGGCTCTCAAACACATAGCGCGCCGCCACACCCACATGGTAGGCGGAGCCGCAGCCGATGATATACAGCCGCCGCACCGAACGGATGGTCTCCTCATCCAGAGAGATCTCGGACAGTTCGATGCGGCCGTCCTTGATGCGGGGAGAAAGGGTGTCGCGCACGGCGGCGGGCTGCTCGTGAATCTCCTTCATCATGAAGTGCTCGTAGCCGCCCTTCTCGGCAGCTTCCGCATCCCACTCAATGGTGGAGGGCGTCTTTTCGATGCGCTCCTTGTCGATGTTGTAGAACTCGATCTCGTCCGGGGTCATGCGGACGATCTCCTGGTTATCGATATAGTAGACGGTGCGGGTGTACTTGAGCAGTGCCGGAACGTCGGAGGCAATGAGGTTGCCCTGCTCCGCCCTGCCCACGATCAGCGGGCTGTCCTTGCGCACCGCGTACACCACGCCGGGCTGATCGGCAAACAGAATGCCCAGCGCATAGCTGCCCCGCACATGCATCATCATGCGGGTGATGGCGTCGAGGGCATTGCCCGCCGACTCTCCGCAGTAATAATAGTCGACCATCTGGGCCACGACCTCGGTATCGGTCTGGGAGACAAACTCGTACCCCCGGGCCGCCAGCCGGTCCTTGAGTTCCTGATAGTTTTCAATAATGCCGTTGTGGACCACTGCGATCTTATGATCCCGGGAATAATGGGGATGGGCATTGACCACCGAGGGCTCGCCGTGGGTGGCCCACCGGGTGTGGCCGATGCCGCAGGTTCCCGGCACCGTGGTGCCGCCGTCGGTCATCTCGGACAGTACACGCAGGCGGCCTTTTGCCTTGACGATCTCGATTTTGCCCGCTGCATCCTCCACCGCAATGCCGGCCGAGTCATAGCCGCGGTATTCCAGCTTTGCCAGACCGTCAAGAAGAATCGGAGCCACCTGGGCTTTGCCTGTAAAACCAACGATTCCGCACATATCAGTTCCCTCCGTTGTTTTGCAGTAAATTTGTTCTGTTTTGTGTATATGGTGCCGCTGCCGTACGGCTGCGCACTCTGCTCCTCATCCAACATTTTTATGCGGAGCAGCCTTTGGATTTGTTTGGTTTCCCGGCCTGCCGGGCCGGGATTCAAAAAAAGCGGGGCAGCCGTCAAGGGCAACGGCCACCCCGCCGCGCGCATTCTCCCTTTCCAGTTTCTTACACCATAAGTCCAGATGGGCTTTCTGCGCGATTTAAGCATACCACACCCGGCGCGCCGGGGCAAGCCCCGCGTCCGAAATGTCATAAATTCAGTCGGTATTCTGCACACGACGGGCGCATACCACATAGCGACCGTTGCTGCTGGAATATTCGCAGGTGGACAGCGTCAGAAGCTCATCGCCGTATTCCGGCGTGATGCCGCTGTCCACGTCGCTGCGGCGCTTGACCTCACCGACAAACTTGTCAAATGCCGCCTCGTCCATATCAATGTAGGTATTGTAGGCAAAGCTGGTGTCCGATACCACGTCGATGGCAAAAGCGGCAAACACCTCATAGGTGCCGTCGCCGTACAGCGTGTCGAACTGGATATACGGGTGCTCTGCATAGTAGGAGGACTCTTTATATCCGGTCAGGCAGCCGAAAATGGTGCCTGTCTTCATATTGTGACCGTAGATGATAAGGTTGTTGCTGCGGCTGTCCGCCGTAAGGGTGCAGTCCTCGTCCAGATAGGGCACACCGTAATTGCTGTACTCTCCCTCAAAGTCGTGGCGGAGGTAGAAGTCCGCCCGGGTGGGAGAATACATGACCGGGAAGTCCAGGTTGGTATCCTCAATGCTGATCCAGCCGATAAACTCGGAATTGCGCTCCACCAGACGGGCAAACTTTTCGGCATTGGTCTCCCCTTCTTCGGCGGGCTCCGCCGTCTCGTCGATCAGGTCGGACAGGGCCGCAAACTCGCCTTCCGTCTTTTTGTCGTCAATCAGCCGCTTGACCAGCAGGCCGGCGCACACAAGAAAGATAATGGCAAAAATGACAATGGCGATGGTATACAGAATATCGCTTCCGCTGCGCTTTTTTTTGCGGCGGGGGCGTTTGTAATCGGTATCTCTATCCTGATCATACATGATACGTGTTCCTTCTTCAGCAAACAGCGGCGCAGGCTGCTGGTCCGGCCGGGCAGCCTGACGCCTCTGCGGGTGTTTTTCCGCCATGCAGATACACCTCCCAATTTACAACATTGATAGCATTACTTCCCAATATTACCCCATCCGCGCCCGGATTGCAAGTGCGTGCGGTCGTCCTTTTATTCCTATGGAAGGATTTACCTGACCGGATTCCTTTTTCCGCGTCCGCAACTGCAAGCGGCGTCCGGCCGTCGGTGGAAATCACCGTCACAGCCGGACGCCGCATGGAATTCGATAGTTGTATGCCGAAGCCTTTACAGCTTGGAGTATCCGTAGCTGTTGACCAGGGCGTCGATGCGCTGCCCCGCCTTGCAGAAGGGGCACTCGTGAGAGTCGTAGGTCTGGTAATCAGGCAGATCGTTGGGGTCAAAAATGGAAGCCACCGGGTAGCCCTCACATTCCTTGACGGTGGCAAAGATAGCCGCCAGGCCCGCCACCATGCCGCCGTAATACTTGACCGCCTCAATGGCCGCCTGCACGGTATAACCGGTGGTGACCGACGCCGCCAGGATCAGCACATGCTTGCCGGTGATCATGGGGGTGGTATTGTCCCGGAACAGCAGCTGGCTGCCCGTCGTATGTTCAGGCGTGACAATGTAGATCGTCTGGTGCGCGTTCATGTTGACAAAGCCGTCACGGGTCAGCTCGCTGGCCAGGCAGGCGCCGATGACCTCGGTGCCGTCCAGGCAGAGCACTGTATCCACAATGGTCGTTGCCTTGTAAGCCGAGACCAGCTCCCTTGCCACAGCGCGGGCCTCAGACAAGCGGGTCTTCTGCATCGTCACATCAATATAATAGTTGATATGGCTGTGGCTGGTGGCAAAGTGCCCTTTCGCCACGCGCAAAAACAGATCCGCCTTTTTTGTCGGAAGTTTGACCATGTTCATTCCCATCCTGCACAGCTCCTTTCAGCTTTTCCCGCCGCTGGGACGGGCGCACGATATCACTAACTACTATTTTAGTTGGATTGTTAAAAGCTTGCAACCAAAATCGGATAAGAATTTCCGCCAAAATCCATCCGGCATTTTCGGCGTTTTGCACCCTTTTATTTCCAGCAGCCGGGGATCGGGCGGGTTCGGTTTACAGATTTTCGCGCCGATGCTATAATAGCATTAAGTTTGCGGTTTTTTCAGGGGGACATATGGGGATGATGTATAAACTGGCCAATCTCAGCGGCGATACCGTGGCGGTGCCGCAGGTGATCTTTTCTCAGCTGCCGCGCACCGACGGCGATTTTATCCGGGTGGCGCTGTATGTGCTGAGCTCCGGCTGCACCGATGCCCGCACCATCGCCCACGATCTCGGGCTGAAAAGCGTGGAGGCGGCCAACCGTGCATTGCAGTACTGGGCGGGCGCCGGGCTTCTGGAACGGGAGCGCACCGGCGTGCAGGCGACTCCTGCTCCCGCTGCCAAGACCGCGGAGATCGACCTGGCCGCCATCAACGACCCTTATGTGGGGGTTCTGTGTGAGGAAGCCCAGACCGCTTTCGGCAAGGCGCTGAGTCGCAGCGATCTGCAGCGGCTGGTGGGGCTTTACCTGTCCGACGGCTGGCAGCCCGACGTGGTGCTGCTCTGCTGTGCCGAGGTTGCCCGCCAGGGACGCCGCACCGTGGGGGCAGTATCCCGGGAGCTGGTCCGCTGGCGGGATGCCGGTGTGGAGACCGGTGAGGACGCCGAGCGCTATCTGCGTCATGTCAAGCAGTGCGAGGAATGGTGCATTGAGGCGGCTAAGCTGTTCGGCATCGAGCCTCACACCCTGACCCAGTGGGACCGCCGGGCCGTCGCCCGCTGGCACGAGGAGTGGCGCATCGGCAGCGACATGATCGAGGAGGCCCTGCTCCATGCCGAGAATCACCGCACCATCCGCTATGTGGACGGCATCCTGCGGTCCTGGCGGGCCCAGGGTCTGACCACGGTACAGGCGGTGCGCGGCAAGGGCGCTCTGGCACCGTCCAACATTCTGGCCACCGGCAAGGCTCCCGCCAAGCCCATGAAAGACATGTTCAACCGCAACTGGAATGCGGTATTTGATGACGAAACAGAGGGATAAGCCATGCGTACCAAGGATGAACTGTTCCGCGCCGCCCAGCGTGAGGTTGCCGCCCGCCGTCAGCGTGCCGTCACCCGGGCTGAGGCCCTGCGTACCGAAGCGCTGCGCCGTCATCCCGAAATCGGCCGGGCCGAGGCGGAGCGCACCCGTCTGGGCGCTGCCTACCTGATGGCTGCCGCCCAGGGTGCCGACATCACCAAGCGGGCCGCCGCCCAGCGCGCCTTTGAGCAGGCCGGTGAGACGCTGAACGGGGTCATCCGGGCAGCCGGGTACCAGCCGGAGGAGTTTGTACCCAAGTACACCTGCCTCGCCTGCCAGGATACCGGCATCTGCAAGGGACGGCCCTGCACCTGTGTGGCAGAGCTGGCCCGCACCCTGCGCCGGGAGGAGATCAATGCAGCCTCTCCCCTGGCGCTGTGCAGCTTTGATTCCTTTCAGCTGGAACGCTACCCCACCGCCGTCGATCCCGAGCTGGGTGGTCCCGTCCGGGAGTACATGGGCAAGATCCTTGCCTACTGTCGCAGGTGGGCGGCGGAATTCAGTTCCAAAAGTCCCAACCTGCTGTTTACCGGCAGTGCCGGACTGGGCAAGACCCATCTGGCCCTGGCCGTGGCGGACGCCGTGCTGGACCGGGGATACGACGTGCTCTACACCAGCTCCGCCGCTCTGGCCGCCCAGCTGAGCCGGGAACATTTTGACCGCGACACCGACGACGACTGGCTCAACGCCTGCAAGGAGGCCGACCTGCTGATTCTGGACGACCTGGGCACTGAGTTCATGACTCAGCTCACCGTCAGCGTCCTGTATGAGCTGGTCAACACCCGCATGCTCTGCCGCCGCCCCACCATCTACACCACCAACATTGTGGATCAGGCGGTGTTTGAGGCCCGTTATACCGAGAAGGTCGCCAGCCGGATGCTGGGCAACTGCCGGATGTTCAAGTTTTTCGGCACCGACCAGCGGCTGAAATGACCGTTTTGGCCTGACAAATATAATAGAAAGACCGCCCGCCGGGGTCGTTTGCCCGGGCAGGCGGTCTTTTTAATATTGTACAAGACCATCAGGGTGCCGGTTTCCTCAAAAGGGCAGCCGTTCCTGAACCGACGGCAGATAGCCGGTCAGCTTGTCCCAGAACCGGACCGCAGCGGCCACGGCGGCACGCATTCCCCGCATGACGGGCACGGTAAGCGCCCAGAACACCAGCAGAATCAGGATGCCCTGCAAATCCAGGGTGACCAGTTCCAGCACAGGGGCAAAAATCCAGGCACAGGCCCCACCCAGCACCAGCATGCCCGTCCACAGGGCAATGTGCAGCGGCGTGAAAGGACGGCAGACATACCAGAGCACCGTCAGGCCCACCCCCAGCATGACCAGGGTACAGATGGTGGACAGCACGGCGTTGGGCAGGTCAAAGGCGTAGGCAAACGCCTGAACTCCCAGCACCAGAATCAAGTCGGTAAGGCCGCCGGGCAGCGCCGCGTAAAAGACGTTGCGCAGGAAATGGCCCCGGATGCGCTCATGGTTGGGCTCCAGCGCCAGAATAAAGGACGGAATGCCGATGGTGGTGGCCGAGATCAGGGTGAGCTGCAGCGGCTGAAGCGGATAGGGCATGGCGATAAACAGCGTGAGCAGGCTGAGGCAGAAGGAGAAGATATTTTTGACCAGGAACAGCGATGCCGAGCGCTGGATGTTGTTGATGACCCGGCGGCCTTCCGCCACAACGGCAGGCAGCCCCGCAAAATTGGAGTCGGTGAGGACCAGCTGAGCCACCTGGGAGGCCGCCTGCGCCCCCGACGCCATGGCGATGCCGCAGTCGGCATCCTTGAGAGCCAGAACATCGTTGACGCCGTCCCCCGTCATGGCCACGATGTGACCGGCGTCCTGCATGGCCTTGACCAGCTTGCGCTTTTGTTCCGGCGTCACCCGGCCAAAGACAGTGTATCGTTCCGCTGCGGAGGCAATGTCCTCATTGGTGCGCAGGGTGGAGGCGTCCACGTACTTTTCGGCGCCCTCAATTCCCGCCTGCCGCGCCACCTCGCTGACCGCCACCGGGTTATCCCCCGAGATGACCCGCACTGCCACCCCCTGCTCTGCAAAATAGCGGAAGGTCTGCGGCGCTTCGGGACGGATGCGGTTGGCCACGGGAATCAGAGCAATGAAATGCAGTGACGAAACCGGCAGCCCCGTTTCCGGTTCCGGCTCGCCGTCACAGGAGGCAAACAGCAGCACCCGGTATCCCCTGCTCAGGTAGGGCTCCACCTGAGCGGCCAGCTCGGCATATCTTGGCCCGGCCACAAATTCCGGCGCGCCGATGACAAAGCTGCCATGCCCCGCAAAGGTGGCCGCGCTCCATTTATAAGCCGAATTGAAGGGTACTGCCCTCTGGCGAACCCAGCCCGAACCTCCGCCAAATCTCCTGCACATGGCACGGGCGGTATCATTTTCCGGCTCGCTCTCACCGTAAAAGGCCTGAAGCGCCTCCCGGGTGAGCTCGGCGTTCCAGTGGGTTTCGTCCAGAAGGACAGGGTCGCCCGCCTCCATGGCCGCCTCGGTGATGGTTCCTGTCTTGTCCACGCAGAGCACATCCACCCGGGCCAGCGTCTCAATGCAGTTCATGTCCTGGGCCAGTACCTTGCGCCGGGCCAGGCGGATCATGCTGACCGCCAGCGCCACGCTGGTCAGCAGATAGAGTCCTTCCGGGATCATGCCGATGAGCGCCGCCACCGTGGCCTCGATGGAGTCCCGCAGGCTGAGGGCCAGCACATCATACTGCTGCAGGAAAAGCATCACCCCGAAGGGCAGCAGGATCAGACCGATGAAGCGGATGAGCCTGTCCAGCGAGCGCATCATCTCGCTCTTGGCCAGGCGAACGTCGGACTTTGCCTCCACCATCAGTCGATTGGCGTAGGAATCCGCCCCCACCCGGGTCAGCTGAGCCCGGCAGCGGCCGGACATGACAAAACTGCCTGAGCGCAGGCCGTCCCCCGGCTGCTTGGACACCGGGTCCGCTTCGCCGGTGATGAGGGCTTCGTTGACCTGAACACTGCCGGTACGCACCACCGCATCGGCACAGATCTGTTCCCCCGCGCCGAATTCCACAATATCATCCCGCACCAGAGCTTGGGGAGGCAGCTCCAGCATCTCTCCCCCGCGCAGGCAGCGGACCTTATGGACAGTGACCAGCGTCAGCTTGTCCACTGCATGTTTGGAGCGCAGCTGCTGAAAAATGCCGATGACTGCATTGCAGACCACCACGCCCAGAAACCCCATGTTGGCAAAGCTGCCCACCATGGCCAGGAGAGCTGCCAGCACCACAAACACCAGGTTGAAAAAGGTGAAGATATTTTCCCGGATGATCTGGGCCTCCGTCTTGGTAGGCGACGCCACCTCCCGGTTGTCCAGCCCCGCCGCCATGCGCTCGGCTGCCTGCTGGGGCGTCAGGCCGGTGTGCGGGTCCGGGGCTGCAGGCGTTATCACTGGCTGCGCCGTTTCCCGTCCGGCATTTCTGACGGTTCGGGCCGAAAATGCCTTTGCAGCAGTGGGTTTTGTCCGTTTTTCGGATTGTTCTTTCTCCGGCAAGGAAAATTCCTCCAGTGCAGTTGCGAGATGACCCGCCCGCGCAGGGCTTTTTTCCCGGGGCGGGCATCGAATATATTCAGTATAACGACCGAGTATGAACAAATATAGCAATGAATGGGAAAATCAGTGCTTCCTACATGCAAAAAGCCCGCAGAGCCGGAAAAGTTCCGGTTCTGCGGGCCTGTATTCTGTATTTACGGGTTGCGGCGGGGCAGAAATCAGACATCCTGCAGTTCGCCGCGGGAGGCCGCCTTGAGGTAAGCATAGATGAAACCGTCCAGGTCGCCGTCCATCACCGCCTGAACATTGCCGTTCTCATAGTTGGTGCGATGATCCTTGACCAGGGTATAGGGCATAAAGACATAGCTGCGGATCTGATGACCCCAGGCGATCTCGTTCTGGACGCCCTTGATGTCGTCGATCTTTTCCTTATGCTGCTGCAAGGCGATCTGGTACAGCTTGGCCTTGAGCATTTCCATGGCGTACTCCCGGTTCTGCAGCTGGCTGCGCTGGGTCTGGCAGGACGTGACAATACCGGTGGGCTTGTGGATCAGACGGACAGCCGAGGAAGTCTTGTTGATGTGCTGGCCGCCGGCGCCGGAGGAACGATAGACCTGCATCTCAATGTCCTCGGGACGAATCTCGATCTGGATATTGTCGTCCAGTTCGGGCATGACCTCCAGGCTGGCAAAGCTGGTCTGGCGGCGGGCATTGGCGTCAAAGGGGCTGATGCGGACCAGGCGGTGAACGCCGTTCTCGCTCTTGAGCATGCCGTAGGCGTTGGGCCCCTTGACCATCATGGATGCACTCTTGATGCCGGCTTCATCGCCGTCCAGTACGTCCATGACCTCCACCTTGTAGCCGTGGGCATCCGCCCAGCGGGTGTACATACGGTAGAGCATCTCGGCCCAGTCCTGCGCCTCGGTGCCGCCGGTGCCTGCGTGGAAGGTCAGAATGGCGTTGGAGTGGTCGTACTCGCCGTTGAGCATGGTCATGAGCTGCAGCTCGTCGATTTCCTTCTCCACCTCATTGACGGCCGCCTCGCCCTCGGGTGCCAGAGAGGGATCGTTCTCCTCAGCCAGCATCTCCAGCAGGGTGCCCGCATCCTCATACTGCGCCTGCAGCTTGGTGAAGCGGTCCAGCTTGTTCTTGAGATCGCTCATCTCGGAATACACCTTCTGGCTGCGCTCCTGATCGTCATAAAATCCGGGCAGCGTCATCTGGTGCTCCAGCTCGGCCAGACGCTTCTGGCTCGACTCGATGGCAAGCGCGTCCCGCAGGTCGTTGATCGAAGTCTCGAAGCCGCCCAGCTTGGATTTCAGTTCGTCAATCGTGATCATACTGTCAAATACCCCTGTCTTTCTCGTATGTTTCTATTTTCAGCATCAGCCGCACAGCGCGCGGCGCAAATTTACACAGTATCAGTATACCGAAAAATTGTCCGCTTGTAAACAGTTCGGGCAAAAGCATGGCATTTTGTGCCGGGACCTGGCTGCCGAAAGGCTTTGCCGCGGGCGTTTTTTACCATTTTGTTGACAGCTGTTAACAGAAAATTCTTTGCTTTTTATATGGTACTGGGGTATAATGTCGGTAAACCGGCGTGGCCGCATGCCACCGGCCTTTGCGGGCCCTGCGCCTTCCCCCTGCACGCCGCAGAGTCTATTTTCCAACCAAACCGTTTCTTTCCTAACGGGCAGCTCCCGCTGCTGTTTCCGGCTGATTATGTTGCCGGAATGCTTTCCGGCATTCTGCGCTGTATAGATCGCGTGCAAAAGGGTCATGTTCAAACACGGAGGCTATTGAATGGCAAATTATAAAGGCAATCACTGTCCTGTATGCAACGAGGTCTTTGCTGAGGGGGACGACATCGTCGTCTGCCCCGACTGCGGCACCCCTTACCACCGGGCCTGCTGGTTCAAAACCGGCGTCTGCATTCACAAGGACCTGCACGGCACCGGCTTCGAGTGGAAGCCCGATGTGGTTCCCGGCGTGGACGACACCCGCGTCTGTCCCAACTGCGGCACCCCCAACCCCGCTTCTGAGCGTTACTGCGGCCACTGCGGTGTTCCCCTGCCGCTTCCTGACGACACTTCCCCTGATTCGGAGCAGGACCAGGGGCCCATTTATGCCCGTCCCAATGGGCCTGCCCCCCGCCGCACGGCACCCGGCAGCAATTCCGGCAGTTCCGGCACCAACGGACAGGCAGACTCTTTCGGCGGCATGTTCCGCCGGGAACTGGGCCCCGATGATCCCATCGACGGCATCAAGGCCCGGGACTGGGCCAGCTATCTGGGCGGCTCCAGCCTGTACTATCTGCTTCAGTTTCTGCGCATGGATGAGACCCGCCGCAAGACCAGCGTCTCCTTTGCCGCATTCTTTCTGGGCCCCGTCTATTTCTTCTACCGCAAAATGTGGAAGGCCGGCGTCCTCTTTGCAGTGATCTCGCTGGCGCTGACCTTTCCCACCGTGCTGGCCCTTCTGCAGGCGGCGGGCTCTCCCCTTGTGGCCGGTATGAGTCTGGGCTGGCTGACCACCGCAAGCTATGTCTGCGCGTTCCTGAACTGGTGCCAGATGTTTGTCCGCAGTCTGTTTGCCCTGTACTGGTACAAAAAGGAATCCGCCCGCCGCATCCGCGAAATCTATGACCGTGTGCCGGAGGGCGAGGCGCGCTCCGATGCTCTGATCCTGCGCGGCGGTACCAGCATTGCAGCTGTGGTCGTCTATCTGCTGGTGTATATGGCCCTTGTCATCGGCCTGTACTGGCTCATGGGTCCCGGCCGCGACGCAGCCGTCAACGCCCTGATGTCCGCATTCGTCATGTAACAGACGGCATTTGCCGTTTTAACAGAAGGCGTCCGGCGCACCGCGCGGCGTCTTCTCCGTATCAGGCGGTTTCGGCATTTCCGGACGCCAATATTTAGGAGGAATCTCAACATGAAAACTGCACTGGTTATTATGGCCGCCGGAATCGGCTCCCGCTACGGCGGCGGCATCAAACAGCTTGCCGCCGTGGGCCCCAACGGCGAGATCCTGATGGACTACTCCATCCACGACGCCATCGAAGCCGGTTTCGACAAGATCGTGTTCATCATCCGCCGCGACATCGAGGAGGCCTTCCGCGAGGTCATCGGCAACCGCATCGAAAAAGTCTGCGCCGGGCTGGGCGTTGAGATTGCCTACGCCTACCAGGCTCTGGATGATCTGCCCGAGAACGCCCAGCTCCCCGTCGGCCGTACCAAGCCCTGGGGCACCGGTCAGGCTGTGCTGGCCTGCCGCGACATCCTGCATGAGCCTTTTGCCGTCATCAATGCCGACGACTATTACGGCAAGCAGGCCTATGTCAATCTGCACGACTTCCTGGTGCAGTACGATCCCGCCAAGCCGGGCCGGCTGTCCATGGCAGGCTTTGTGCTGAAAAACACCCTGAGCGACAACGGCGCCGTCACCCGCGGCATCTGCAAGATGAACGACGAGGGCTTCCTTACCGGCGTGGACGAGACCAAGGGTATTGAAAAGACTGCCGACGGCGCCCAGGCGGGCGGCCGGGCCCTCGATCCCGAAAATCTGGTCAGCATGAACATGTGGGGCCTGACCCCCGAATTCATGGGTCTGCTCAGGGACGGCTTTGTGGAATTCTTTGCAAAGCCCGACGACGACATGACCAAGGCGGAGTATCTGCTGCCCATTTATATCGACGAGCTGCTGCACAAGGGCACCGTCAGCGTGGAGGTGCTCAAGACGCCCGACAAGTGGTTCGGCGTGACCTATCAGGAGGACAAGCCCGCTGTGGCACAGGCCTTTGCAGACCTGATCGCCCAGGGCGTCTATCGCTCCAATCTCTTCAGCGATCTCAAGCGCTGATCCCCGCACATCGTAAAAAACTGCAAAATCCCAGGGCTGCCGCGTCACGGCGGTTCTGGGTTTTGTTGTATGCGGGAGAGCGGTCTTCTCCCCCGCGTCAAAAGCACAAAAGCTTGGGTTTTGTGCACATGGAAAAGGATGTAAAAATGCGGTATCGTAAATTTAACAGGAGGGATACAACTATGTCGAACGAAATGCTGCCCAACGCCTCTCAGTCCACCGCTCCCGACATGGATCGGGATCAGGCCCTTGCTTTGGATGTCGAACGCCTGCTGCGCTTCGGCAAAAAGCACAAACTCGTGCGCGACCTGGATATCATCGTTGCACGCAACACCCTGCTGGATATCCTTGGCCTGTCCGCCCCCTTTGAGGGTACCGTCCCCAAGGAGGACTTCGACACCCCCACCGAGATTCTGGAGCATATGCTCGACCTTTCCGCCGAAAAAGGTCTGTTCGACAACACCGTGCCCCAGTACCGCATCAACTTTGAGACCCGCCTCATGGGCGCCATGATGCCCCGGGAGAGCGAGGTCTGCAAAAAGTTCCGCAAGCTGTACGCCAAAAAAGGCCCCCAGGCCGCAACCGACTGGTTCTATGACCTGTGCGTCGTCTCCAACTACATCCGCACCGCCCAGATTGCCCGCAACATCCAGTGGGACACCAAGACCCCTTACGGCGACCTGGAAATCACCATCAACCTGACCAAGCCGGAAAAGGACCCCAAGGTCATTGCCATGGAGCGCCTGCAGCCCAAGAGCGGCTATCCCCAGTGCATGCTGTGCAAGGAAAACATCGGCTATGCCGGACGCATCAACTTCCCCGCCCGTCAGACCCACCGCATTGTTCCGCTGAACCTGGCCGGCGAGCAGTTTTATCTCCAGTACAGCCCCTACGCCTACTTCCATGAGCACTGCATCATCCTGCACGACGAGCACAAGCCCATGGAGATGACCCGTCAGACCCTGGCCGAGATCTTCGACTTTGTGGCGCAGTTCCCCCACTACACCTGCGGTTCCAACGCCGACCTGCCCATCGTGGGCGGCAGCATCCTGAGCCACAGCCATTTCCAGGGCGGCCGCTATGTCTTCCCCATGCAGAAGGCCAAGATCCGTACCTCCCTGTACAATCCCCGCTATCCCGGTGTGCAGGTGGGCATCCTGAACTGGCCGGTCTCCGCCGTCCGTCTCATCGGCCGCAGCTCCCAGCAGGTCCAGAACGCAGCCAACGACATCATGGATACCTGGCGCGGCTGGAGCGACGAGAGCGTGGATGTGCTGGCAAAGACCGGCGACACCCCGCACAACACCGTCACCCCCATCCTGCACTATGACGACGACCAGGGCTATATCCTGGATCTGGCTCCCCGCAACAACCGCACCACCGAGCAGTATCCCGACGGTATCTTCCATCCCCACAAGGAATACCACAACATCAAGAAAGAAAATATCGGCCTCATCGAGGTCATGGGCCTGGCCATCCTGCCCGCCCGCCTGAAGGATCAGGGTGCCGCCATCGCCGACATCCTCTCCGGCAAGGCTCCCAACACCAGCCGCGAGGAGGGCAGCTCCCTGGCCATCCACGCCGATTGGATCGACTCTCTCGTCGCCAAGTACGGCACCGCCCTTTCTCACGACAAGGCGGAAAAGGCCGTCCGGGACGAGATCGGCATTGTCTTCAGTCACGTGCTGGAGAATGCCGGTGTCTTCAAGCAGGATGCAGCCGGTCAGGCAGCCTTCCTGCGCTTCATGAAGGCAGCAGGCTTCGCTCCCGTCAAATAATCATCATCGCTTTCCAGGCGAAAACGCCCGCAGGGTCCGGCTTCAGCCCCCTGCGGGCGTTTTGTCTGCATGAAAGGATTCGTCTCCAAAGGGCGGTTTCCAGGGAATTTACAACTTCGGAGGCGGTTCCACAGTTTACAATATATGGGAAAAGGTATAAAATGATGGATATCATTTTGCGGGGATTTTGCCCGCTTCACCTCTGACCGTTACGGGAGGACAAACGTCATGTCTTTCAACCGCTTTCCGTCCCAACGCTCACTGTCCCGCCTGGCCGCCGTCGCGCTGGCCGGCTGTTTCCTGCTGACCGCCTGTCAGAAAGAGTCCGCAGGCCCGGCCACAGCAGAGACCGCCACCCGGGAGACCTCCGCCACTGCCGAAACCTCTGTCCCCTCCGGCACGCCCACACCGGCTCAGACGCTGGCCACCCAGGACGGCACCATTCTGGCCGAGACGGAGGACGCCGGACGCAGCTATGTGGACGAGACCCTCTTCATCGGAGACTCCAACACCGCGCGCTATATGATGTATGCCGACGAGACCGGCCGTGCCTTCACCTCGCTGGACAACAACATCGGCGTGGTCAGCATGGGGGCGGGCTCCATCACCACCCTCAAGTGCGAACAGTTTGTGGGATACAGCGACATGTACACCATTCCCGATGCTGTGGCCATGCTCAAACCCAAACGCATCATCATCGGTTTCGGCACCAACAATCTGTCGGGCACTTCCACCGACGCCTCCTCCTTCATCAAGTCCTATCTCACCGGGCTCAAAGCCATCCAGGAGGCCTGGCCCTATGCCGACATCATTGTCAATGCCATCCCTCCCCTGGACAAGCAGCGGGAAAACCAGAACCTCAACATGGTGCAGGTCGATGCCTACAACGCCGCACTCGTGGAAATGTGCGAGGAAAACGGATTCAAGTTCCTCAACTCGGCGGAAGTGCTGAAAGACGCCTCCACCGGATGGGCCAAAACAGACTATACTCTGTCCGACGGCGTGCATCTTTCCAAGACGGCAGTCACCGCCTTCTTTGATTATGTCCGTACCCACGCCTACATCACCGAGGATCGCCGTCCTCAGCCGTTAGGAGACATCCCCAAACCCAACGGTACGCCAGTAGGCCTGATCTCTCAGGACCCCATTGCCGTGCGCGGCGCCAAGGTTCCTGTGGAATTCGTCGCCTCCACCGGCGGCAGTCTGCAGGGCTCCACCAGCCAGCTGGTCAAAAAGGGAGGCACCTGCTCCACCGTCACTGCCGTACCCGACGCCGGCTGGAAGTTCGCCGGCTGGACGGCATCCCTGGGTTCGGCGGGCAGCAGCGCCAGCCTGACCTTTACCGTCCCCTCCAACGCCGATGCGGGCGGCGTGGTCCTCACCGCTCACTTCACCCCCGACGAGCACGAGCACGACTGGGTGGAGATCGAGGGTTCCCGCCGGGAGCCCACCTGTCTGGACGCAGGGTACGCCAAATACCAGTGCAGTATCTGCGGTGCCTACGGGGAGAAAGACCTTGCCGCTCTTGGGCATCAGTGGGATAACGGCGTGGTGACCAAAGAGCCTCAGGCAGGTGTGGCGGGCGAAAAAACCTTTACCTGTACCCGTTCCGGCTGCAACAGCGGTCCAGACGGCGGCCCTGCCCAGCGCACCGAACCTGTCGCTGCGCTGGCCACGCCGACTCCCACTCCGGTCCAGCCCACCCCCAGCCCTACTCCCATTCCCACACCCACTCCTCATCTTCACAGCTACACCCAGACCAGCCATACCCCCGCAACCTGCGAGGTTCCCGGCAGCACCACTTATACCTGCAGCTGCGGTGACAGCTACACCGAGGACGAACCTGCTCTGGGGCACAGCTGGGACGACGGCACGGTTACGCAGGAACCCGGTCCCGGCACGCCCGGCATCCGCACCTATACCTGTTCCCGCTGCCATATCACAAAGACCGCGGGAATCCCCGCGCTTCCAGTCCCTGATCCCACCCCGGAAGTACCTGAGCCACCGGTGGAAGGCGGCGAGAGCGGCGACAGTTCGCAGGTGCAAAATAACACCGAACCCCTTCCGGAAGAAACCGTTCCGGAAAACTGACCTTTTCTTTTACATGACTTCCCCGCCCCGGGGCCATTCTTTGCGGTGCTGCCTGTTTTGCGGGCGGCAAATTCACAGCAACACGGAGGAACCTATGGCAAGCGATACGACACAAACTGCAAAAAAGCCCATGCTGGCACGCTTTCTTCCCTATCTCATGCGGTACCGGGGCATCCTGTTCTTTGATCTGTTCTGCGCGGCACTGACCACTTTGTGCGACATTGTGCTGCCCAAGATCATGAGCTATCTGACCAACGCCGCCACCGACACCACCGTGGCCCTGACGGCAGGCGTCGTGCTCAAACTGGCGGCGCTGTATCTGGTGCTGCGGCTGATCGACGGTGCAGCCAACTACTATATGTCCAGCACCGGGCACATCATGGGAGTCTACATTGAGACCGACATGCGGCGGGATGCCTTTGCCCATCTGCAGCGGCTGAGCGACACCTACTATTCCAACACCAAGGTAGGCCAGATCATGGGGCGCATCACCAACGACCTGTTCGACGTGACCGAGTTTGCCCACCACTGCCCGGAGGAATTCTTCATCGCCGCCATCAAGATCACGGCCTCCTTTGTCATTCTCTGCACCGCCAGCGTGCCCCTGACCCTCATCGTCTTTGCCTGTGTGCCGCTAATGGGCGTCGTCTCGGTGACCCTAAACCTCAAGCTCCGGGCAGCCTTCCGGCGGCAGCGCTACCAGATCGGTGAGCTCAACGCCGCCGTGGAGGACAGTCTGCTGGGTGAGCGGGTCATCAAGGCCTTTGCCGCCGAGGAGCGGGAAAAGGAAAAGTTCGAGGCAGGCAACCGGGCCTTCCAGGAGATCAAAAAAACCACCTATCACTTTATGGCGGCCTTCAACACCTCCACCCGGCTGTTTGACGGCCTGATGTATCTTGTGGTCATTGTGGCGGGCGGCCTCTTCCTGGTCTACGGCCGGATCAGCGCCGGTGATCTGGTGGCCTACATTCTCTACGTTTCCACCCTGATTGCCACCATCCGCCGCATCGTCGAGTTTGCCGAGCAGTTCCAGCGGGGCATGACCGGCATCGAGCGCTTTTATGAGATCATGGATACCCCCGTAGACATCACCGACGCCCCCGATGCCAAGCCGCTTGTGGTAACCGAAGGCGGTATCGAGTTCCGGGATGTCAGCTTTGAGTATCCCGACGACCACAACAAAGTCCTGCGCCACGTGGACCTCAAGATCCGCCCCGGCGAAAATCTGGCACTGGTGGGGCCCTCCGGCGGCGGCAAAACCACCCTGTGCAATCTGATTCCCCGCTTCTACGACGTGACCGACGGCCACATCCTCATTGACGGGCAGGACATCCGCAAGGTGACGCTGGAAAGCCTGCGCAATGCCATCGGCGTGGTACAGCAGGACGTTTACCTGTTCAGCGGCACCGTGGCCGAGAACATCGCCTACGGCAAGCCCGGCGCCTCCCGGGAGGAGATCGAAACCGCCGCCCGCCTGGCGGGAGCCGACGGTTTCGTCAAGGCCCTCAAGGACGGGTACGACACCTATGTGGGCGAGCGCGGCGTCAAACTGTCCGGCGGACAGAAGCAGCGCATCTCCATTGCACGGCTGTTTCTGAAGAATCCCCGCATCCTGCTTCTGGACGAGGCGACCAGCGCTCTGGACAACGAGAGTGAGGTCCTGGTGGGCCAGAGTCTGGACGCACTGGCGAAAGGCCGAACCACCCTGACCATCGCCCACCGGCTGACCACCATCAAAAATGCCGACCGCATTCTGGTGCTGGGCAAAAACGGCATCGAGGAGGAAGGCACCCACGCAGAACTGCTGGCCAAAAAGGGCATTTATTACCGTTTGTGGAATGGGTTGGTATCCGGTCAGACGCTGTAAGGCAGCATTCTTTACGGTACAACATTGATTTTCCTGTTTTTCCCGCGCATGCTTTTCCCGGCCTTGACCGTCGTGGAGTGTGCGCGGATTTGTTTTTGCGCTTTGTTGAACCGTTTCCAACTAGATTGCTTTTTTATTTGAAAATGTGTTCAAAGAATGACAAAAAGGTTGCTCGCAATTGCATAAAATTGCCGGCTTTATTTTATCTATTTGAACAATTCTATAAAAACTTTTCTATTTTTTATTGATTTTTAGGCAAACATACGCTATGATATAGGCACAGAGCAAACGGAAACGGTTCCAATTCATTTTGGAACCGGCACAACAAGAAGAGAAGATCGAACATCCACCATTCAACCCAATTTCAGGAGGAAAAACACAATGAAAGCCAAAAGAATCCTCGCTTTGACCATCGCGTCCGCCATGGCCGTCAGCCTGCTGGCAGGATGCGGCAGCACCTCTTCCACTTCCACGGGGGACAGCTCCACTTCCACCACCACCAAAGAAACCAGCGACACCCCCGCCGCTGCCGGGGAAGTCTACTATCTCAACTTCAAGCCCGAACAGGATAAAGACTGGCAGGCCCTCGCCGCCACCTACACCGAGCAGACCGGCGTCCCCGTCACCGTCGTGACTGCCGCTCAGGGTCAGTACGAGACCCAGCTCATGTCCGAAATGGCCAAGAGCGACGCGCCTACCCTTTTCCAGGTCAACGGCCCTGTGGGTCTTGCCAACTGGAAAGACTACTGCTACGACCTGTCCGGCACCGAACTCTACTCTCATCTGACCAGTGATTCCTTTGCCCTGAAGGACGGCGATACCGTTCCCGCTATCGCCTACGTCATTGAGACCTACGGCATCATCTATAACAAGGCCCTGCTGCAAAAGGCCGGCTACTCTGCCGAGGACATCACCAACTTCGAGTCTCTGAAGAAGGTCGCCGACGACATCCAGGCCCGCAAGGATGAGCTGGGCGTCAAGGGTGCCTTTACCTCCGCCGGCATGGATTCTTCCTCTGACTGGCGCTTCAAGACCCATCTGGCCAACCTGCCCATCTACTATGAGTACAAGGCCGACGGCATCACTTCCACCGATGCCATCAAGGGAACCTACCTGGACAACTACAAGCAGATTTTTGATCTGTACATCACCGACTCCACCTGCGAGCCCACCCTGCTGGCCTCCAAGACCGCAAACGACGCGACCGCAGAGTTCGTCAACGGCGAGGCTGTCTTCTATCAGAACGGCACCTGGGAATACAACAACATCAGCTCCATCGGCGACGAAAACCTGGGCATGCTGCCCATCTACATCGGTGCCGAGGGCGAAGAGAACCAGGGTCTGTGCACCGGTTCCGAAAACTACTGGTGTGTCAACAAGAACGCCAGCGAGGAAGACATTCAGGCTACCATCGACTTCCTGACCTGGGTCATCACCAGCGACGAAGGCCGCAAATCCATGAGCCAGGATATGGGCTTTGTCACCCCGTTCGACACCTTTACCGGCGAGTACGCCGCCTCCAACCCGCTGCTGGAGGATGCCGACGCTTACATCGCCGCGGGCAAGACCCCTGTTGACTGGTGCTTCTCCACCATGCCTTCCGAGAACTGGAAGAACGGCGTTGGTTCCGCTCTGACCGCCTATGCGGCCGGCACCGGCACCTGGGATGATGTAGTGACCGCCTTCGTCGACGGCTGGGCTACCGAATATCAGCTGGCCAACGGCTAAGCCTCATCCTGAACGCCCGACTGCAAGCAAAAGAGTTCACACGGGAGAGGGCGATCACCATCCGATCGCTCTCTCCCCTTTTTTCTGGGTTCCGCTCCCGGGCGGCCGGGGCTTCCTACCATGCATAAGGGGGATCGATATGCAGAAAGCAATCAAAAAATACTGGCCGGTCTTTGTGCTGCCAACGCTGGCTGCCTTTATCATCGGCTTTATCTGGCCGTTTTTGTGGGGCATTTACCTTTCCTTCTGCCAGTTTACCACAGTGCAGGATGTCACTTTTGTCGGCCTGTCCAACTACGCAAAAATCTGGATTGATGACACCTTCACCCACGCCTTTTTCTTTACGGCTGCCTTCACCGTCGTATCGGTGGTGCTGATCAATGCCTTCGGTTTCGGGCTGGCCCTGCTGCTGACCCGCAAGCTGCGCGGCACCAACATTTTCCGCACCGTCTTTTTCATGCCCAACCTGATCGGCGGCATCGTCCTGGGCTACATCTGGAAGACTCTGCTCGACGGCGTTCTGACTCTGTTGAGCAAGCCCCTGCTCTCTCTGGATGCCACGTACGGCTTCTGGGGCCTGATCATCCTCATGTGCTGGCAGCAGATCGGCTACATGATGATCATCTACATTGCCGGACTGCAGAATGTCCCGCTGGACCTCATTGAGGCTGCCCGCATCGACGGCGCCTCCAATGGCCAGATTCTCTTCCGCGTCAAGATCCCCATGGTCATGCCCAGCTTTACCATCTGCCTGTTCTTGACGCTGACCAATTCCTTTAAGCTCTTCGACCAGAACCTCTCCCTCACCGCCGGCGAGCCCGCCAAGGCATCCCAGATGCTGGCCCTCAACATCTACGATACCTTCTACGCCCGCAGCGGCGCCCAGTGGAAGGGCATCGGCCAGGCAAAGGCCGTCGTCTTCTTCCTGCTGGTCGTGGTGATTGCTCTCGTACAGCTTCGTTTCACCCGTTCCAAGGAGGTGCAGCAGTAATGACCTTCAAAGCAAAACGGCGCACCAATACCATCCTGTCCATTCTTTTGGGGATTCTGTGCCTGATTTATATCTATCCCATCGTGCTGATCCTGCTCAACTCCCTCAAGGAAGAACGGGCCATCTCCACCACCCGCGTGTTTGAGCTCCCCACCGCCGAGACCTTTACCTGTTTGACCAACTACATCTACGGCATCCAGGAGATGGATTTCCTCAAATCCTTCGGCTACAGTCTGGTCATCACCGTATCCTCCGTGGTTCTGATTCTGCTGTGCTGTTCCATGTGCGCCTGGTACATCACCCGCGTGGCCGGTACTTTGTCCAAAACCATGTACTATCTCTGCGTGTTCAGCATGGTCGTTCCCTTCCAGATGGTCATGTTCACCCTGGCAAAGACCGCCGACACCCTCAAGCTCAACAATCCCTTCAACATCTGCATCATCTACCTGGGCTTCGGTGCAGGACTGGCGGTGTTCATGTTCACCGGCTTTATGAAATCCATGCCCATTGAGATCGAGGAAGCCGCCATGATCGACGGCTGCGGCCCGCTGCAGATCTTCTTCCGGGTCGTACTGCCCATCCTCAAACCCACCATGATTTCCACCGCCATTCTGGAGACCATGTGGGTCTGGAACGACTATCTGCTGCCCACCCTAGTCCTGGATATCCGGGAATACCGCACCATCCCCATGGCCATTCAGTATTTCCGCGGCAGCTACGGCAGCGTTGAGATGGGCCCCATGATGGCCTGTATCATCATCACCGTCCTGCCCATCATCATCCTGTACCTGCTGTGCCAGCGGTACATCATCGACGGTGTCGTTGCAGGCGCGGTCAAAGGCTGATATACTTGTCTATGCATCATCTTGTTATGAAGGAGTGACCGGCCATGACGATCCGGGACATTGCACGGGAGTCCGGCTATGCCATCGGCACCGTATCCCGCGTGCTCAACAACAGCCCCAACGTCAGCGCCGCCGCGCGGACCCGCATCATGGATGTCGTGCGGCGCCACAACTTTCAGCCCAACGTCAACGCCAAGCATCTGAAGCTGCAATCCAGTTTCGGCATCGCCATTATCATCAAGGGTATCCAGAACATGCTGTTCACCGGTATTCTGGAACACATGCAGTCCCTCGTCGAGGCCCACGGCTATGTCTGCATGCCCTACTATATCGACGAGGAAGCCAACGAAGTGGAGCAGGCCATGCTGATCTGCCAGGAGCGAAAACCCCACGGCATCGTCTTTCTCGGCTCCAACCTGGACCATTTTTCCGATGATCTGGCCGGGCTGGGCGTGCCCTGTGTCCTTGTGACCAACAGTGCCGCCAGCCTCGACCTGCCCAATCTTTCCAGCGTCAGCGTGGACGACGCGGTGGCCGCCGCCAGCATGATCGAGTTTCTCTACGCGCAGGGACACCGCCGCATCGGACTGATCGGCAGCAACCCCGGCATCTCCCGTCCCAGCTTTGCCCGTTTGGCCGGATGCCAGCAGACCTTTCTGCGGCTGAACCTTCCCTTTGACCCGTCCAAACAGTACGCCTACGCGCGTTATTCCATGGAAAGCGGCTACGCAGCCATGGAATGGCTGCTGAAGCACTGTCCCGACCTGACGGCCGTCTTTGCCTTGAGCGACCTGATGGCCGTGGGTGCGCTGCGGGCCTTGAAGGACCACGGACTGCGGGTGCCTGAGGACATCTCCGTTGCCGGATACGACGGCATTGAACTGGGCCGCTACTGCATTCCCAGTCTGACCACCATTCGCCAGAACACCGACCGTCTGGCGTCCCGCGGCATCGAGATCCTTCTGCACTGCATTGAGGAAAACAGTTCGGCGGTGCACGAGATCGTTCCCTTTGAGCTGCTGCAGCGGGAAAGCGTCGGCCTTGCCCACAGCTGACTTTACGTTACCCGCGGTTTTGTGTAAACCGCACCAATCCAAGTTTTTTGAAAAGGTGGAATCACACATGCGAGCCGGCGGTATTTTGATGCATCTGTCCAGCCTGCCCTCCCCCCACGGGATCGGCACCATGGGCGCTGCGGCAAGGGCTTTTGTGGATTTTCTGACGGCGGCGGGGCAGCAATACTGGCAGATCCTGCCGGTCTGCCCCACCAGCTACGGCGATTCGCCGTATCAGTCCTTCTCAACCTTTGCCGGCAATCCTTATCTCATTGACCTGGACGATCTTGCGGCGGACGGGCTGCTCTCCCCCGAGGAATACCGTTCCGTTGACTGGGAAAGTTCCCCCGACCGGGTCAACTTCGGCGTACTGTACCAGAAACGGTATCCCATCCTCCGCCTTGCGGCGGCGCGGCTGCTGGCCGACCCTCCCGCCGGGTATCTGGAATTCTGCCGGGCTCAGGCTGCCTGGCTGCCCGATTACGCCCTGTTCATGGCTCTCAAGGACGACCACAGGGGAGCCCCTTGGTCTGCGTGGGAGCCGGCTCTGCGGCGCCGGGAGCCAGCGGCCCTGGCCGATGCCCGTACCCGCCTGGCCGGAGACATTGCTTTCTGGCAGGCGGTCCAGTATCTCTTTTTCCGGCAGTGGGGCGCGCTCAAACAGTACGCCAACCGCCGGGGCATCCGGATCATCGGCGACCTGCCCATCTATGTAGCGCTGGACAGTGTGGACGTGTGGGCTTCCCCCCAGGAATTCCAGCTGGACGGGGAGCTTCGTCCCATTGATGTGGCGGGCTGCCCGCCGGATGGGTTCTCCGCCACGGGACAGCTCTGGGGCAATCCCCTGTTTGACTGGGATGCCATGGAACAGGACGGCTACCGCTGGTGGATCGAGCGCATCCGCCATGTCTGCGGCATTTATGATGTTGTGCGCATCGACCATTTCCGCGGGTTTGCGGGATACTATGCCATTCCCGGCCAAAGCAAGGATGCCTGCGGCGGGACCTGGCGCACCGGCCCCGGCATCAAGCTGTTTGCCGCGGTGGAAAAAGCGCTGGGCAAGCGCAGCATTATTGCCGAAGACCTGGGTTTTCTTTCTGAGGACGTGTACGCCCTGCTGCGGGATGTGGGGTATCCCGGCATGAAAGTGATGGAATTTGCCTTTGACAGCCGCGACGGTGGGGAATATCGTCCCCACACCTATCCCCGCAACTGCGTGGCCTACACCGGCACCCACGACAATGAGCCTCTGCTGGGCTGGTTTGACACCGCCCCCGCCGACTGTGTGGAGAATGCCGTGGCCTACCTGGGCCTCAACCGGGAGGAGGGGTATCACTGGGGCATGATGCGCGGCGTCTGGTCCAGTGTGGCTGATCTTGCCATTGTGCAGGCTCAGGACATTTTGGGGCTCGGGCACGAGGCCCGCATGAACACTCCCTCCACCCTGGGCGGCAACTGGTGCTGGCGCGCCCTGCCTGATGCTTTCTCCCCGGCCCTGGCCCAAAAGCTCCGCCATTGTATGGAACTGTACCAGCGGCTGGGATGAGTTCCGCGCCATAAAGCCAAAATCAACAAAAGCCCTCTCCGGGCCTGTGCGGAAACAGGTCCCGGAGGGGGCTTTTTGGATTGTATTCAGGGGGATGGTTCTCCCCGCCAGTAGGCCAGACGGGGACTGCCGTCCGCCACATGAATGATGCCGCAGCGGATAAATCCGTTTTTCTCCAGAAGATGCTGCATCACCTGGTTGTCGGCGTGGGTGTCTGCCCGCAGGGTATGACTCTGCCCGGCACACCACCGGATACAGGTTTCTGCAATGCCATGTACCCGCCCCGCCGAAGCCAGGCGATGGATGGTGGCATAGGGGGCATCATCCAGCCAGGCCCCCTCCTCAATCACCGCATAGGTGGGGTCGGGGCCGAAAATCAGGCAGAAGGTCCCCTCCACCCTGCCCTGTTCGGTGCAGACATGGCAGACGCCCCGGGCGATCTGCTGCTCTATCAGAGCCCGGCCCGGGTAATCGGGCTTCCACTGGGTGGGGTTACCGGTCTGTGCCATGAAGCGCCGCGCCCGGGCAAAAATTTCCATGAGCTGCGGCAGGTCCTCTGTTGTTGCTTTGCGGATTTCCACGCGATTTCCTCTCTTTTTTCTCGGATTATTTGCCCGAATCGCCGTAGTTTTTCAGCACGCGGGCGGACGGGTCATCCACATCACAGCCGGGCCATGCACGGTTGGGCATCCAGTAATCCACGATCATCTCGGCCTGACCGGGATAGTACTTTTCAAACAGCTCGCGGTAAAGCAGGCTTTCTTTGGTAAAGGGACGGGCATAGGTGTAGCGGCCGCACTTTTCCGCAAATTCCTGATCGGTGTAAAGGGTGTCCGCATATTCCTTGATGTCATCCACCATGGAGTGCCCCACTGCGTCGGAGAAGGCAGCTTTCTCGCGCCAGAGGATGTTTTCGGGCAGCCAGTCACCTTCAAAGGCCTTGCGCAGCAGATACTTGCCCTTGCCGTAGGTGTTGAGCTTGCGGGCCGGGTCGATGGACATGACATAGCGCACAAAATCCAGATCGCCGAAAGGCACACGGGCTTCCAGACTGTTGACGCTGATGGAGCGGTCGGCGCGCAGCACGTCGTACATGAACAGCTCCCGGATGCGCTTCTGGCTCTCGGCCTGGAAGGCGGCGGCGCTGGGGGCGAAGTCGGTATATTTGTAGCCGAACAGCTCATCGGAGATCTCACCGGTGAGCAGCACCCGGATGTCGGTATGCTCGTGGATATACTTGCAGACCAGATACATGCCCACCGAGGCGCGGATGGTGGTGATGTCCCAGGTGCCCAGCATGGCCACAACCTCCTCCAGGGAAGCAATGACCTTGTCCCGGTCAATGATGACCTCAGTGTGGTCGGCCCCCAGATACTCCGCCGTCTGACGGGCATATTTCAGGTCAATGGCGTCGGTGTTCATGCCGATGGCAAAGGTGCGGATGGGTTTGTTCAGCTTTTTGGCCGCAATGGCACAGACCAGGCTGGAGTCCAGGCCGCCCGAAAGCAGAAAGCCCACCGGGGCGTCGGCGTCCAGGCGCTTGTCCACGCCGGCCACCAGCTTTTCCCGGATGCTGGTCAGAATTTCGGGCATGGAATCCCGGTTGTAGGCGGGGGTGTCCGCAATGTCACAGTAGCGCACAAACCGGCCGTTGCAGTAATAGCTGCCGATGGGGAACGGATACACCTTTTTGACCAGCCCTACCAGGTTCTTTGCCTCCGAGGCAAAGGCAATGGCGCCGGACTCGCTGTAACCGTAGAACAGCGGGCGGATGCCGATGGGGTCCCGGGCGGCAATGAGCCACTTGCGGCGGCTGTCGTACAGGATCATGGCAAACTCGGCATCCAGGTGGGAGAACATCTCCAGGCCGTACTTGTAATACAGCGGCAGGATGATCTCGCAGTCGGAGTCGGAGGCAAAGGTGTAGCCCTCGGCTTCCAGCCCTTTTTTCACCGGGCGGAACCCGTACAGCTCACCATTGCAGGCCACGCAGTCGGCCCCCCGGAAAAAGGGCTGCATGCCCTCCTCCGTCAGGCCCATGATGGCCAGACGCCCGAACCCCAGAAGGCCGAACTCGGTCTCGACGACGCGGTGATCGTCCGGCCCCCGGGAGGCGGTGCGCAGAAGATAGGACTGAAATTGTTCCCTGGACAGATCTCGTCCGGCATACCCCATGATACAACACATATTGGCGGCTCTCCTTCCCATTCTCAGCCCGGTTCTGCGCCGGGCCCACCAAATTCCGGAGAGACGGATATAAAAACAGACAGCCATTCGTCCCTCTTGTAATTAGGACGAATCACTGTCTGACTGATCCGCGGTGCCACCTAAATTATCGCGCGGTTTGGCCGCACGATCCCCTCGATTTTACGTTCACCTTTGAAACGCTGCCGCTCTAACGCACGGCCTGCGGCGCCCATACTGCCGCGCAAAACCTGCGCGGGTTCCGTTTGCAGCTGGCGGGTGTTCTTTCCCGTCAAGGCTCCGTCCCGGCTTGCAGCAGTTGTCGGGCTCTCTGTGCGGCGGCCTGTTTGACGGTACTTTTCCCGTTCATTGCCTTTGATTGCTAAAATATTAGCACTCTAAAGCGCTGCTGTCAAGATGGTTTTTCTTTTCACAGTCCGGATTTTCTTGCCCCGGGCCGCATCCGTCCGCAAAGCAGTTGCCCCATGCGGCACAGAGAGGGCACGGGGAAAAATTATTTCCTACTTTTTTAATATGAATACTTGTACTTTGTCGTCTCCCGTGCTATAATGTCGGTGCCACGAAAAAGCCGTCAGGGCTTTCCCCGCCGTTTCTTCGAATGGGTTTCGTGGCATACTGAATTTGCATATTGCCGTTTCCATGCTGTCACAAACGGCATTTATCATTGTTTCGGAGGGAGATTATGCTTGAACTTCAGCACATCGGTTTCGAAACCGACGATAACAAGGAGATTCTGCACGACATCAGCCTGACAGTCAGCGAGCGTTTTGTCGCCGTGACCGGCCCCAACGGCGGCGGCAAGTCCACGCTGGCCAAGGTCATTGCGGGTATTTACAAGCCCACATCCGGCCGTATTCTGTTGGACGGGCAGGACATCACCGATCTGAGCATCACTGACCGTGCCAATCTGGGCATCAGCTATGCCTTCCAGCAGCCGGTGCGCTTCAAGGGTCTGCAGGTCAAGGATCTTCTGAGCCTGGCCGCCGGCAAGAACACCTCGGTCACCGAGGCCTGCAGCTACCTGAGCGAGGTCGGCCTCTGCGCCCGGGACTATGTGGACCGTGAGCTGAACGACAGCCTGTCCGGCGGCGAGCTCAAGCGCATCGAGATCGCCATGGTTCTGGCCCGCGGCTCCAAGCTTTCCGTCTTTGACGAGCCGGAGGCAGGCATCGACCTGTGGAGCTTCCAGAATCTCATCCGCGTGTTTGAAAACATGTATGAGCAGACCCGCGGCAGCATTTTGATCATCAGCCACCAGGAGCGCATTCTGAACATTGCAGACAAGATCGTCGTTGTCAAAAACGGCGGCATTGACAAGATCGGCACCCGCGACGAGATTCTGCCCGCCATTCTGGGCAGCGCCGACGCCGGTTCCGCTGCCTGCAGCGTCCTGGCCGACAAAGTAGAGGGGGTGCGTGCCTAATGTTGGACGCCATTGAAAAGAATCTGCTGAAAGAAGTCGCCGAGCTGGACAGCCTGCCCGTCGGCGCCTACAACATCCGTGCCAACGGCCAGCTGGACGGCCGTCACACCACGGCAAACATCGACATCGTCACCAAGACCGACAAGCCCGGCATTGACATCTACATCAAGCCCGGTACCAAGAACGAGAGCGTTCACATCCCGGTCATCATCAGCAAGGCCGGGCTGAAAGACCTGGTCTACAACGACTTCCACATCGGCGAAGGCGCCGACGTTACCATCATTGCGGGCTGCGGCATCCACAACTGCGGCGGCGACTCTCAGCACGACGGCATCCACACCTTCTACCTGGCCAAAAATGCACGCCTCCGCTATGTGGAAAAGCACTACGGTGAGGGCGACGAGACCAGCAAGCGGGTCATGAACCCCACCACCATCGTCCACCTGGAGGAAGGTGCCCAGATGGAGATGGAGACCACCCAGATTGCCGGCATCGACGACACCATCCGCAAGACCAGCGGCGACCTGGCCGCAGGCGCCAGTCTGGTGGTCCGGGAAAAGATCATGACCACCGGAGAGCAGAATGCCGTCACCGACTTTGTGGTGGACATGAACGGCGAGGGTTCCTCCGCCAACATCATCAGCCGCAGCGTGGCCAAGGATCACAGCCGTCAGGAGTTCATCAGCCGCATCAACGGCAACTGTGCCTGCGCCGGCCACAGCGAATGCGACGCCATCATCATGGACGATGCCTGCGTCCTGGCCAGCCCTCAGCTGACCGCCAACAGCGTGGACGCCAGCCTGATCCATGAGGCTGCCATCGGCAAGATTGCCGGTGAACAGCTGATCAAGCTCATGACCCTGGGCCTGACCGAACAGCAGGCTGAGGAGCAGATCGTCAACGGATTCCTGAAATAAGATACACAGATGCAGACAGCCCCCGCGGGAAAGATTTCCGCAGGGGCTGTCTTTTATTTGTATGATTTTTGTCCGGCCACGCCGTGGGTGTCAGGCTTCTTCGCTGTTTTGGCCCGCATCCTCATCCCCATGGATGTGCACGGCCTCCAGGTCGTCCTCTTCCCTGACGATACGAACTCCCTCCGAGTCGATGCCGCGGCGGTCCAAACACCACTGAATCAGTTCTCCGGCCAGTCCGTACAGCGTGGCAAAGAGCGGCACACCCATGACCATGCCCACAAGTCCAAACAGATTGGCCCCCAGCACCACGGCAAACAGCACCCACAGTGCCGAAATACCGATGGAGCGGCCGAGGATCTTGGGCCCGATGAAGTTGCCGTCCACCTGCTGCAGGCAGACAATGATGATGAGGAATTCCAAAGCCTGCAGCGGACTGACAAACAGCAGGATCAGCAGGCTGGGAATGGCACCGATAAACGGCCCGAAGAAGGGGATCACATTGGTCACTCCCACCAGTACACTGATGAGCGGCGCAAAGCTGATGCCCAGGATCTGCAAAATCACAAACAGAATTCCGCCCACAATGGCAGAATCAATGACGCGGCCGACATAAAAGCCGGTAAAGTTTTCATTGGCAATGCGGCAGATACGCAGGGTGTTCTCCGCCAGATTCTGGGGCAGAACCGCGTGAACCACTGTGCGCAGCTGGCGCAGCAGCTTTTCCTTGCCGGCCAGCATGTAAACGCTTCCCGCCACCGCGGTAAATACTCCAACCACGTTGGAAACCACCGCCTGAAGGTATGCGACGATTTCAGGCGTGGCTTCCAGGGCCATGGTGTAGGCACGGCCAATCAGCTGCTCGTAATTATCCAGTGCAAGGATCAGTCCCTGCAGATTGATGCCATAGGCTTCCTCCACATACAAAAGGGTCTGCTGCACATTTTCAATGTATCCGGGAAGGCTGGCAACCAGCGTTCCAATGCTGGCTGCCACCTGGGGAACAATGAGCCAGACCAGCAGCACCAGCAGAAGAATAAACAGTATATAGGCACACAGAATGGCAATCCACCGGAGGTTTTTTCTGTCCTTCAGGATAGAATGGGACATCCAGCGGACAAACGGGTCCAGAATATAGGCCAGTGCGATGCCGCCCGCAAAAGGCGACAGCACCGCCATGACCTGCCCCGCGGCCCCTGCCAAAGCATTCAGACTGCGCAGCACTGTATAAAACAGGATACCTGCACAGATAATTGCCAGCCAGTCCCGGTTTGTCTCCGGCTTTTTATCCAACCATACCTTTCCCGCCATCTGTGTTCTGCCTCTTTGCGCAAAGCGCATACTTTCCGGGCCACAGGCCCATATTCCGGATTGATTTCACTTGATACACTATCATTGTAGTAGGCTTACCCATTCTCTGCAAGTAAACTTTTTGTTACCTTTGGGTCAGTTTTTGTTCTTCGGCAAGGGCGGATCTTTTGGCAAAGGGTTTCCCTCTGCGTCAATGCCCCGTCCGGTCAGACCGGCCGCCACCAACTGACGGGTCAATGCATACAGCACGCCGAAAAGCGGTACTCCGATCACCATGCCGGGCAGTCCGAACAGGTCGCCGCCCAGAATAATGGCCATCAGCACCCACAGGCCGGACAAACCGATGGCATCGCCTACAATGCGGGGGGCAATAAAGTTGCCGTCGATCTGCTGTACCACCAGAATCAGGATCACAAACTCCACCGCCTGGATGGGATCGGCAAAGAGTAGGATCAGGGTGCCGGGCACCGCACCGATAAAGGGTCCGAAAATCGGGATAATATTGGTCACTCCCACCAGCACACTGATGAGCGGTGCAAAGTTCAGCCCCAGAATGGACATGAGAACAAAAGTCTCAATGCCTACCAGAAGGGCATCGATCATCTGGCCGCCGATATAACCGCTGAAGGTCTTGTTTGCCATGGAGAAAACGCCCAGCACGCTCTTGGCCACATGCGGCGGGACAGCCGCGCGCAATGCCGCACGCAGGCTGTGCAGAAGCTTTTCTTTGCTGGCCAGCATATAGATGCTGCCCGCCACCGCAGTGAACACGGTGACAACGCTGCCCATGGCATTGGCCGCATAATTGGCTACCGTGGGCATGGTGCTGACCAGAGCACTGAGCACACGGGAGATCATCTCGCTGGAATCGTCCAGAAATTCATTGGCTATGGAGAGGTTCAGGCCAAACTTGTCCTGAAGCATATCGAGAATTCCCTGCAGATTGTCGGCATAGGCGGGCAGATTGGTGCTGAACATCCGAATGCTGGCACCCAGCTGGGGCACCACCAGACTGACCAGCACTACAATGGCCAGGATCGCCACTGCATAGGACAAGATCATGGCCGGGATGCGTTTGCCTCCGAACAGCTTTTGGGCAAAAAAGCGTGTTGGCATATCCAGCAGGTAGGCCAGAACAATCGCCCCCGCAAAGGGAGACAGAATATCCAGCACACGGCCGACGCCGTTCCAGATATCCGGCAAATGATCAAACAAAAAGTAGGCCGCCACGCCGGCTACTATCAGAAAAAGCCAGTCCGAAACCATTTCCGGTTTCCGGCTCAACCATTTTTTCATTCCGTTCCTCCGTTTTTCCGCCGCGCATGGCAGCAGGGCCGGGTACTCCTCCGGCAAGGTTCTGTTAGTGTATACGATTCCGGCAGATAAAATTCCCCGCCTGATTTTCAAAAATCATGCCGGTACGGAAAATTTACACGATCGTATCCGGGCGTGTTCCCGGTACAGCTCTATTGTAATATATTCCGCCGGGTGCCGCAAGGGACAGAACGTTATGCATGTTCAATGCCGTAGGGCCACGCCGCAAGACTGCCCATATCCCACACGTTGCGCCAGCCGTGGCTTTTGAGCCACTGTACCGCCCTGGCCGACCGCGCACCGCTGGCACAGTAAACCACCAATCCGTACTCCTTGTTGGGAAACATGACCGATGCAATATCCGCCAGCTGGTCCAACGGCAGGTTGGTCGCACCGGGCAGGTGGCCGGAAGCAAACTCCTGCGGCTGACGAACATCAATAGCCTCTGCACCGTTTTCCAAAAGCTGCTTTGCTTCGCTGGGCTGAATGATGGGCATGGTTCTCCCCTCCTGTTGCTGTGCGGTTGCGGCGTCTCCGCGGATTCGGAGCGTCTTCTTTCATTGTATGCATCCCGCCTTAGGGATATGATGCCAACTTGCCGCAGGACTTTTCTTTCCCCCAAAATCCTGCTATATTGGATGCAGTGCACCACCTCAATCACTGGAGGCCATCTATGAAACTGCTTGTCAGCGCCTGTCTGCTGGGCATCGACTGCAAATATTCCGGCGGCAACAATCTCTGTGCCGATCTGCTGGAGGCCTTGCGCCGGGCCGGGCATATCCTGATCCCGGTCTGTCCTGAGATATACGGCGGGCTTTCCACGCCCCGTCCCCCTGCCGAGCGCCGGGCCGGGCGGGTGGTCACCGAGGCCGGCACCGATGTGACCGCCCAGTACCGCAAGGGTGCCGAGGCTGCCCTGCGGCTGTATCGCCTGTGCGGTTGCGAGGCAGCCCTGCTCAAGGCAAACAGCCCCAGCTGCGGCAGCGGCACCATCTACGACGGCAGCTTCTCCCATGTCAAAATCGACGGGGACGGCGTGACTGCCCAGCTGCTCAAGGAAAAGGGCATTCCGGTGTATACCGAGAAGGACTGCGGCCCGCTGCTGGGATGAATTTTTCCCCTCCCCCGCTGCAGTTTTGCCCTGGGGCGGGCATTCTGCGCGTTCCCCGAGGTTGGATTGCTTCAGCAGCTTATTTTTATCTTTCCGCATTTCTGCACACAAAAAGGTCCCCGGCATAGTTTGCCGGGGACCTTTTGCTGGTCTGTATCGGAAAAATCAGTTGTTCTTGTAGTAGTTGATGAGGCAGCCGTCGGCCAGAATCTGGCGCTCGTCGCTGGTCATGTCGCCCAGGCGCACGGTGAAGGGCGTGACCTTGCCGTCTGCCGCCACAGCGTAGGCGGTCATCTCGGGGGCTGCATCCAGCAGAGCCTTGCGGGCGCCGGGCACAAAGACGTAATCGCCCAGGGCAAAGACCGAGGGGTCCTCCACCAGGAAGGGCAGCATGCCCCAGTTGATGCAGTTGGAGCGATACCGCTTGGTGGCATACTCCCGGGCAAAGTTTGCCGCGCCGCCCAGCACGCGCTGGCAGCTGGCAGCCTGCTCACGGGCAGAGCCGTCGCCGGGCTTGTTGGCAAACACCGCAGAGCCCACATTGGTGGCCTGGGTGTCGGCCTGGACGCCTGCCTTGGCCAGGGCATCGTAGACAGCCTGGACCTCGGCGGGGACGGTACCGGCCTTGCGCTCCTCATCCAGAGCCTTGACCGCCTTGGCACGACCCACATAGCCGGGGTCCTTGCGGGAGAGGGTGAACTCTGCCAGGCGCAGGGGGTTGGAGCGGAAGGACGAAGTCTCGCCCGAGGGAATCAGCTCGTCGGTGGTGGTGACGGGGTCGGTGATATAGCTGACCACCTTGAGCAGCAGGTCCTCGCTAAGAGAAGGCTGCTCCGGCCAATCCTTGATGTTGGGGCCGAACTTGAGCTCATGCTTCGGCTCGGGATGGCCCCAGCCGTTGTAAACGCGCTTTTCATACACGCCCATGTCGAAGTGATACTCCGGGGTGGGCAGCTGCTCGTTCAGCACCTCGCTGGCCGCGGTGAGCACGCCGCCGTTGGCCGCAGTGGCCGCGATGGAACGGGCATCCATGAGGGCCACCGCCGAAATCTGGCCCTCGCCGGGCTTGGAGCCTTCCCGGTTGGGGAAGTTGCGGGTGGTGTGACGGATGGAGAACTCTCCGTTGGCCGGGGTGTCGCCCGCGCCGAAGCAGGGTCCGCAGAAGCACTCGCGGAAGATGCCGCCTGCCGAGACGATATCGGCCACAGCACCGTTTTTGACCAGTTCCAGATAGGTGGGCATGCTGTCGGGATAGACGCTGATGCGGAACTCCCCTGCCCCGCAGTTCTTGCCCTTGAGGATCTGTGCCACGGCGCAGACATTTTCAAACGTGCCGCCGCTGCAGCCTGCCACAATGCCCTGATCCACACGGATGGTGCCGTCGGCGGCGATCTTGCTCACCAGATCCATATGCACCTTGCCGGAGAGCTGCTCGTTGGCGCGGGTCTCGATCTCATGCAGAATGTCTTTGGCGTTGGCCTTGAGCTCCCGGATGGGATAGGCATAGCTGGGATGCATGGGCAGGGCGATCATGCACTCGATAGTGGAAAGGTCCAGCTCGATGCAGCCGTCGTAATAGGCCACAGGGGCGGGCTTGAGCTCTTTATAGGCCTCGGGACGGCCGTGGATCTCAAAGTATTCCTTGGTGACCTCGTCGGTCTCCCAGATGCTGGACCAGCAGGTGGTCTCGGTGGTCATGACGTCGATGCCGTTGCGGAAATCGGCGGAGAGGCCTGCCACGCCGGGACCCACAAATTCCATGACCTTGTTCTTGACGTAGCCGTTGGCATAGGTGGCGCCCACCAGGGCCAGGGCCACGTCCTGGGGGCCGACGCCCGGATTGGGCTTGCCGGTCAGGTAGATGGCCACCACCCCGGGGTAGGCCATATCATAGGTGCGGCCCACCAGCTGCTTGGCCAGCTCGCCGCCGCCCTCGCCCACTGCCATGGTGCCTAGAGCGCCGTAGCGGGTGTGGGAGTCGGAACCCAGGATCATGCGGCCGCAGCCGGACATCATCTCCCGGTTGTAGCTGTGGATGACGGCCATGCTGGGCGGCACATAGATGCCGCCGTATTTGTGGGCCGCCGAGAGGGCGAACTGGTGGTCGTCCTCGTTGATGGTGCCGCCCACCGCGCAGAGGGTGTTGTGGCAGTTGGTCATCACGTAGGGCAGGGGGAACTTGTCCATGCCCGAGGCCCGCGCCGTCTGGATGATGCCCACATAGGTGATATCGTGGCTGGTCATCGAGTCAAACTTGAGGCGCAGGTTCTTCATGTCGGAAGAGGTGTTGTGTGCCTTGAGGATGCTGTAGGCCATGGTGCCCCGGCTGGCCTCCTCCTGAGAGACCGGCGCGGTATCGCACAGCTTGCCGTCCACAAGGTAGACGCCTTTATCATGCAGTTTCAATGTTGGTTTCCTCCTTTGGGATCACAGGCGGGCAATGAGCGCGTCGGTGAACTCGGTGGTGGTGGCAGTGCCGCCGATGTCGGCGGTGACGGTGGTCCCCTCCTGCACCAGGCTGTGGATGGCATTGGTCAGGCGGTCGGCGGCATCCCCATGATCCAGATCGCGCAGCATCATGGCAAAGGCCATGAGGATGGCGGAGGGGTTGGCCATATTCTTGCCCGCAATGTCGGGGGCGGAACCGTGCACCGCCTCATAGATGCGAACCTTGTCGCCGATGTTGGCGGAAGGGGCAAAGCCCAGGCCGCCCACCAGACCGGCGCACAGGTCGCTGATGATGTCGCCGTACAGGTTGGGCGCCACCAGAACGTCGAACTGTTCGGGGCGCTGGACCAGCTTCATGCACAGGGCATCGATGATAACATCGTTGGCTTCAATCTCGGGATACTCGGCGGCCACCTCCCGGAAGCAGCTGAGGAAAAGGCCGTCGGTCAGTTTCATGATGTTGGCCTTGTGGACGGCGGTGACCTTCTTGCGGCCGTGGCGGCGGGCATAGTCGAAGGCAAAGCGGCAGATGCGCAGGCTGGCGCTGCGGGTGATGAGCTTGATGCCGTTGGCGGTGTTGTCGTCCAGCATATACTCGATGCCCTTGTACAGGTCCTCGGTGTTTTCCCGCACGATGACCAGGTCCACATTGTCAAACCGGGTGGGCACGCCGGGCAGAGAGCTCACCGGCCGCAGGTTGGCATAGGTGGAAAAGCGCTGACGCAGCTGCACATTGATGCTGCGGAATCCCTTGCCGATGGGAGTGGCCGTCGGGCCTTTCAGCGCCCAGCCGCAGCGCTCGATCTCATCGAGAAGGCCGGGCTGAAGCAGCTCGCCGTGGGCGGCCGCATACTCGGCGCCTGCCTCGTACTCCAGCCATTCAATGCCGGTATCCAGTGCCTTGGAAACCGCTTTAACACTTTGGGCGATCTCACGGCCAATGCCGTCGCCCGGAATCAGAACTGCCTTCATTCGTATATTCTGCCCCTTTCCTATTTCCGGGCGCTGTTCCCGCCCGGCAGTATCCGGCCTGCCTACATGACAGACGATATCGTTTTAAGTATATCGGCTTGGCAAGAGCTTGTCAATCAAGTGCTTTTTCGGTTTAGAGCTCTATATCGCAGCATCTTTTCTTTACTTTTTTAAGCCGATTTCCATTTTTTTTACTTTGTTTTAAGTCAAAGCTTGACTTTAACGGTTCACTCCTATAAAATTAAAAGAACCGGTGTATGCGGGGCACCTGAAAAGAGGCTGTCTTTTGCACCGGCAGACACAGAGCGGCGCCGGGTTGACTGTGTGCGCAGTCAGACCGGTCTGCCGGGGCCATGCGGACCGTCCGAATCCCGGCAGAATACTGGTATCTGCCGTTCTGCCAGAGGGAAAGGGGAAGTTTGCCATGTACTATCCTGCTGTAGCGGCACTGGAGCCGGACGACATCCGGTTGCTGTGCGACGAATACCTCCAGAACAACTACATCGATCCTTCGGACTGTGAGCGGCTGGGCGTCAAGCGCGGCCTGCGCAATGCCGACGGCACCGGCGTGCTGGCCGGTCTGACCAACGTCTCCAACGTTGTGGGCTACGATACCCAGCCCGACGGCAAGATCGTGCCCATCCCAGGCCGCCTGATCTACCGCGGCATCGACATCGACACGCTGGTCCAGGAGGCGGACACCCACGACCGCTTCATGTTTGAAGAGACGGTCTGGCTGCTTCTCTTCGGCAGTCTGCCCGACCGCAAGCTGCTGCAGCGTTTCTGCAAGCTGCTGGACGATCACCGGGAACTGCCCCGGGGCTTTGCCGACGATATGATCATGAACTCGCCGTCGCCCAACATCATGAACAAGATGTCCCGCAGCGTGCTGGCCATGTACAGCTACGACGAGCAGGCCGAGGACCGCTCCCTGGCCAACATCCTGCGCCAGAGCATCAACCTCATTGCCGAGCTGCCCACCATGATGGTCAACGCCTATCAGATCAAGCGCCGCGTCTACGACCGGGAAAGCATGTACTTCCATCTGCCCATCGCCGGTCAGAGCACGGCGGAGCATATCCTCTCCACCTATCGCCCCGACCAGAAGTTCACTCACGAGGAGGCCCGGCTGCTGGATCTCTGCCTGCTGGTCCACGCCGACCACGGCGGCGGCAACTGCTCCACCTTCACCTGCCGGGTGCTGTCCTCCTCCGGCACCGATACCTACGCGGCCATCTCGGCGGCCATCGGCGCTTTGAAAGGCCCCAAGCACGGCGGTGCAAACCTCAAGGTCATGCATCAGCTGGACTATATCCTGAAAAATGTCAGCGTCAACGCCGATGACGACGAGGTCCGGGAATTCCTGCGCAAGATCCTGCGCAAGGAGGCCGGCGACGGCAGCGGCCTCATCTACGGCATCGGTCATGCAGTCTACACCCTGAGCGACCCCCGCGCCCAGATCCTCAAGAGCCACGCCAAGGACCTGGCCTACCAGAAGGGCTTTGAGCGGGAATACAACATGCTGTGCGCCATCGAGCGCCTGGCCCCCCAGGTCTTTGCGGAAGAACATCACGGTCCCAAGAAGGTCTGTGCCAATGTGGACCTGTTCAGCGGCCTGATCTACCGTATGCTGGGCCTGAGCGAGGATCTGTACACCCCGCTGTTTGCCATTGCCCGTGTGCCCGGCTGGTGCGCCCACCGGGTGGAGGAAGTCATGTTTGCCAACCGCATCATCCGTCCCGCCTACAAGTATCTGGGCGATCCTCAGCCTTATATCACGCTGGACGAGCGCGCCCCCCACGAGACGGTGGGATAAACGGGATATCTCATAAAAAATTGCCGGAGACGGGGAACTTCCCTGTCTCCGGCTTTTTTGTTCATGCTCTTTGTCTCCGCGGGAAGGAACCGGCCGTCGGTGCGCGATGGCCCGCAAGTAAGGCAAATCCGGGGGCAAGGGACGAAAAATGCCCGCCTCAAAGAGGCGGGCATTGTTTCTTTGCTGTTTTCGGCAGATTTACTGCGCGGAGGCCTTGTTGTTACGCTTGGCCATGCGGCTGATCTTGCGGGCAGCGGTGTTCTTATGGATGACACCCTTGCTCTTGGCAGAGTCAATGGCGGAGACAGCGGCCTTGATGACGGCGGCTTTGTCCGCAGCGTTGCTGTCGATGGCAGCGTCTGCCTTCTTGATCACTGTTTTCAGGTTGGACTTGATGGCCTTATTGTGCAGAGCCTCTTTCTTGGCCTGGACAACGCGGTCCTTCTGAGATTTAATGTTAGGCATTCGTTCCACCTCCTTGGTTCCCCATAACAGTATTACCTATGTTAGCATAATCGGCGCGATGTTGCAAGTGGTTTTTTACAAATTTGGCGAAACTTTTTTGTCGGATTTTCATTTTTGCCTTTTTGGCGCTCCTAAATGCGGTCCGCTGCGCATAGATATGGCCTTGGGGCGCGGCATGCGCCTCAATTCCGGGAAGGGAGGCGCGGTGCCTTGAAATACTTCTACCGGCTGCTGGGCCGCATGCTGTTGGGAGGCCTGTCCGTGGGCTTCGGCGCGGCAATGCTGGCGGCAGCCCTGCACCTGGCCCCCGGAGGCTGGCTGACTGCCGCTGCCGTATTTGTGGCCGAGCCCGCCGGGGCGGCAGAAATCCTGAGGGAGAGCGTTTTCCCGGCCGCCGGGAAGGCAGCCTCTCTGCCCTCCATCGCGGAAGCCTCCGCCGCTGCGCCCTCCCCTGCTCCCTCCGCGCTCCCGGCATCGGAGTCGCCCGCCTCTTCGGCGGAGGCGGGCAGCAGTGAGAGCGGCTCCTCCCCCGAACCCTCTCCGGAGCCCTCCCCCACCCCGGTCCCCGAACGCCCTGACGATGCCGGGGACATTGCGTCGCAGACCTACCGCCAGGGCAGCGGGAACGGATACATCACCCTGGAAGCGGGCAGCATCAAGAACAGCACCTCCAACGACGATTCCGTTCTGGCAGAGGCCACAGCGGCCGGTCTGCCTTTCTCCATTGAACTGAACAGCGAAGAACCTCAGGTGCTGATTCTGCACACCCATGCCACCGAATGCTACCAGCCCTGGGACGACCTGTGGTATGACCCGGACTTTGCCGCCCGCAGTCTGGATACCTCGGTGAACATGTGCGCGGTGGGGGCCGCAATGACCGATGTACTCAACCAGGCAGGCATCAACACCCTCCACGACGAAACGCTCCACGACTCCCCCAGCTATACCGAGAGCTATGGCCGCAGCGCCCAGACGGCGCGGGACTATCTGGAGCGTTATCCCAGCATCAAGGTGATTCTGGACGTTCACCGGGACGCCATTGAGCAGGACGGCACCCGCATCAAGCCCCTGACACAAATCGACGGGGAGGACACCGCCCAGGTCATGATCATTGCAGGCTGCAACAACGGCTCCACCGTGGTGCTGCCCGACTGGGAGAAAAATCTGGGCTTTGCCGCCGCCTGGGAAACCGAGATGGAAACCCTCTACCCCGGGCTGACCCGGCCGGTTCTGTGCGGTTACCGCTTCTACAATCAGGATGTCACCACCGGCAGCCTGCTCATTGAGATTGGCGGCCACGCCAACACGCTGGAGGAGGCCATTCGCGCCGGGGAATATGCCGCCCGGGCGTTGGCATCCCTGTTCGGGGCGGCGTAAAACGGGCAGGCTTGCATCCCTTTGGGGCAGCGCATATAATATAGGAGTCAAAAGAGAGAAAAAACGCTGCCGGGCGTCTCCTTTGGTAAGGGCGCGCCGATTTTCTGCCCGCCGGGCAGCGCAACATACAGGAGAGTAAACAACTATGGGAGACATCTTGACCCTGCCCCGACGCCTTAACCGCAAACACCCCCGCATTGCCCTGTGGCTGGCATTCACCGCCGTCTTTGCCGTGCTGTGCGGCGTCTGGATCGGGATTTTTGCGGCGAACGGCAAGAGCTTTATCTGGTATGCCGATACCATCAAGCAGCATTACCCCGCCCTTGTCTATTACGGCCGCTGGCTGCGGGAGGCTGCCCGCTGCCTGCTGTCCGGCGCCGCCATCCCCACCTGGGATATGAGCATCGGCTACGGCGGCGACATCGTCTCCACCCTGAGCTATTATGTCATGGGCGACCCTCTCAATCTGCTGGCCGCCTTTGTGCCCAGCCAGTACGGGGAGCAGCTTCTGGAAGGGCTGATGCTGCTGCGCATCTATCTGGCGGGTCTGGCCTTCATGCCTTTCAGCCGTCACCACGGCAACAGCCGCTTCGGCACCCTGCTGGGTGCGGTGGCCTATGCCTTCTGCGCCTGGACCGTCCAGACGGCCCTGACGGAACCTTTGTTCATCATCCCCATGTACTGCTTCCCCCTGGTGCTTCTGGGGGCCGATTATCTCTTTGAGGGCCGCCGCCCCACCCTGTATATTGCGGCCATCGCCCTGTCGGCACTGTCCAACTTTCTGTTCTTCTATATGATCGCCCTGCTGCTGGTGCTGTACGCGGTGGTCAAGTATTTCCGCAAGTACGGTGTCGGCCAGCTGCGCACCCTGTGGCCGCTGCTGGGCAAGTTTGTGGGATACAGTCTGGTGGGCATCGCCATTGCCGCGGTGACCATGCTGCCCACTGTCTTTGAGATGTTCGGCAGTGCACGGTTCTCCCTGGACCGACAGGTGACCAGCTACCCCTTCACCATGTACTGGAACCTCATTGCCAACCTGACCACCGCCGGCAAGGTGGACGAGTATTCCACCTACTGCGGCATCACTGCCGTGGCTGTGCTGGCCGTCATGATCCTGTTTGCCCGGCGCCGGCAGAACACCGTCCTCAAGGCGGCGTGGCTGGTGATGCTGGCCTTCATGATGCTGCCCTGGGCGGGCAAGATCCTCAACGGCTTTTCCTATATGCAGAACCGCTGGGTCTGGGCCTTCGCCATGCTGGAAGCCTTTATCCTGGCCCGGGTCTGCCCCGGTATGACAAAGCTGTCCGGCCGGGAAAAGCTGACCCTGTGGGCGCTGCTGGCCGTCTACTGCCTGCTGGCCTTCTGGAACCGGGATGTCCGCACCGAGTGGACGGTGCTGGGCAGTGTGCTCATGCTGCTCCTTGCGGTGTTTGTGCTCTCGGCAGAGAAAGCCTCCCGCGGCGTCACCCGGGCCGTGCTGCTGGTCGGATGCTGTCTGGGCATCGTCATCAACATCGGCTACCAGTACGGCGCCGATGAGAGCTCCACCCTGGTGGAATATGAGCCCGCCGGGTTTGCCTGGGATGCCACTGTGGCCAACAATCCCGCCAACCTCCTCAAACAGCTGGACGACGACAGTCTGTGGCGGTACGATACCTCCATGAACGTCTATGTCAACAGCGCCATGCTCATGGACCTGCACGGCGTCAGCTACTTCTTCAGCCTCAACAACGGCTACCTCTCCCAGTGGATGGCTGAGATGGGCTACAATACCCCGGAGGAATACAACTACGTGGGCCTGCACGGCCGCAGTGTGCTGGATTCCCTGCTGGGCGTCAAGTATTTCCTCTGCGGCACCGACTCCACCTCCACCCTGCCCCAGGGCTACGACACCGAGCCCGCCCTTGCCATGGATGTGGCCGGCGTCAACGTGGGCGCTTACGAAAAATCCGACGCCCTGCCCATCGGCTACACCAGCGCCGCCCGCATCTCCCGCAATGACTATGACGCCATGACACCGGTCCAGCGTCAGGATGCCCTTTTGAACGGCGTTGTGCTGGAGGATGGCGACGGCGAGCATTTGACCGCTGCTGCCGCCCAGAGCGATGTGGTTTTCCCGGAGGCGGAAATCACGCTGAACGGCATCGAGATGGTGGACGAAAACACCTATTATTCTCCCCAGGACGGCGGCACCATCACCTTTACCATTCCACAGCCGGTCACCGACTGCGAGACCTATCTTGTTGTGGAGGGCATGGACTACGTTGCCACCAATCCCCTGGACGCCATGAGCGCGGAGGAGCTGAACGCCATGTCCCCCGCCGACCGGCTGGCGACCAAAAAGCAGTACTCCAATTTCTGGTGCAAGGAAAAGGTCTATCTGCGCCTTGTGTCCGACATCGGAGAAGGCCGCATCGACTACGCCATGCGCAACAACCAGTACTACTGCGGCCGCCACGACTTTGCCTACAACTTCGGCTATACCGAGACCGGCATGACCACCCTGACCGTGGTGCTGCCCTACGCAGGGTACTACACCTTTGACCGCATCGACGTGGAATGCCAGACCTTTGACTCCGTCGCCGACCGGGCTGCCGTCCTCAGCGAGGAAGCACTGGAAAACGCCGTGCTGGGCACCAACTCGCTGACCGGCACCGTCACCGTGAGCGAGCCGAAAGTTCTGGTCATCCAGATCCCCTATTCCACCGGATGGAGCGCCACCGTGGACGGCCAGCCGGCCGAACTGCTGCGGACCAACACCGCCTTCCTGGGTCTGGAGCTGGATGCCGGGGAGCACGTCATCAAGCTGCACTATGAGACGCCGGGCCTGAAAGTGGGCATTGCCCTGTCCTGTGTGGGCGTGGTCGCCTTTTTGGGCATCGCAGTGTGGAACCGCAGACGCCGCAGTCCTGCAAATGTCAACGCCAAATAAGCGCTTTGACGTGTGGAAATCATTTACAACCGAAGCAAAACAGGATATAATAAAAAAATACCTGGCGGCATTCCCGGAATGGGATACCGCCGACTGTGAGGGAGTGGACTACAATGGAAAGAACTGAGATTGCATCCCTTTACACTCAGACCCCCGCCGACGGCATCGAAGTCAAGGTGTACGGCTGGGCCAAGACTGTTCGGGATTCCAAAAACATCGGCTTCATCTCGCTGACCGACGGCAGCTGCTACAAGCCGGTGCAGATCGTCTTTGAGGCTGCCAAGCTGGCCAACTATGCCGAGATCGCCAAGAGCGGCCTCTACACCAGCTTTGAGGTGACCGGCCGTCTGGTGCTGACCCCCCAGGCCAAGCAGCCCTTTGAGATCAACGCTGACACCATCACGGTGCTGGGCCCCTGCGGCCCCGAGTACCCCCTGCAGAAAAAGCGCATGAGCGTGGAGTACCTGCGCACCATGCCTCATCTGCGCCCCCGTACCAACACCTTCAATGCGGCGTTCCGTGTGCGCGGCGAGGCAGCCTATGCCCTGCACAGCTTCTTCCACGAGAACGGCTTCACCTATGTGCATACCCCCATCTTCACCGGTTCCGACTGCGAAGGCGCCGGCGAGATGTTCCAGGTGACCACTCTGGACCTGAACAACGTCCCCAAGACCGAGGACGGCAAGGTGGATTACACCAAGGATTTCTTCAAGCGTCAGGTCAACCTGACGGTCTCCGGCCAGCTGGAAGCCGAGGCCATGGCCATGGCTCTGGGCAAGGTCTACACCTTCGGCCCCACCTTCCGCGCGGAGGAGAGCTATACCCCCCGTCATGCGGCAGAGTTCTGGATGATCGAGCCCGAGATGGCCTTTGCCGATCTCAACACCTATATGGACACCGCCGAGGCGATGATCAAGTATGTCATCCGCCATCTGCTCAACACCTGCCCCGACGAGCTGGCTTTCTTCAACCAGTTCTTCGACAAGGGTCTGGTGGAGCGCCTGCAGCTGGTGGAGAGCAGTGAGTTCGGCCGCATCAGCTACACCGACGCGGTGGAGATCCTGAAAAAGAACAACGACAAGTTCCAGTACAAGGTGGAATGGGGCACCGACATCCAGACCGAGCACGAGCGCTATCTCACCGAGCAGGTCTTCCACAAGCCGGTCTTTGTCACCGACTACCCCAAGGAGATCAAGAGCTTCTATATGCGCATGAACGACGACGGCAAGACCGTTGCCGCTGCCGACATGCTGGTGCCCGGCATCGGCGAGCTGATCGGCGGTTCTCAGCGTGAGGAGCGTCTGGATGTGCTGACCGCCCGCATGGACGAGCTGGGCATGCGCCGCAGCGACTACGAGTGGTACCTTGACCTGCGCCGTTTCGGCAGTGTCAAGCATGCCGGCTACGGTCTGGGCTTTGAGCGGCTCATCATGTATGTGACCGGCATTCCCAACATCCGCGACGTGCTGCCCTTCCCCCGCACCTGCGGTGGTTTCTGATGCAGCGGTTTTCAGACGCGCTGCTGGACTGGTTCTATGAAAATCGTAGGCTCCTGCCTTTCCGGCAGGAGCCTACTCCGTATCATATCTGGATCAGTGAGATCATGCTCCAGCAAACGCGCATGACGGCTGCCGTGCCTTACTACGAGCGCTTTGTGGCCGAGCTGCCCGACCCCGCCGCTCTGGCCGCCTGCGACCCCGACCGGCTGCGCAAGCTGTGGCAGGGGCTGGGCTACTACAGCCGTGCCGCCAACCTGCAGAAGGCCGCCCGGGTGATCTGCGAGCAGTACGGCGGGGAGCTGCCTGCCGACTACGACGCTCTGCGGGCTTTGCCCGGCATCGGGGATTACACAGCCGGGGCCATTGCCAGCATCGGATTTGGCATGGCGGTGCCTGCGGTGGACGGCAACGTGCTGCGGGTGTTTGCCCGCCTCTATGACGACGATTCCGACGTTACCCGCCCCGAGACCAAGCGGCTGTTCACCGAACGGGTGTGTGAGCAGCTGCCCGCCGATAACCCGGGAGATTTCAACCAGGCATTGATGGAGCTGGGGGCGCTGGTTTGCCTGCCCAACGGCGCGCCCCTGTGCAAGCGCTGCCCGCTGGCGGCTGTCTGCCTGGGCAGGGCATCCGGACGGGCTGCGTCGCTGCCGGTCAAACCCGCCAAAAAGCCCCGGCCGGAGCTGCCGCTGACGGTGGTGGTTGTGCGGGGGCCGCAGGGTGTGCTGCTGCAAAAGCGGCCGGACAAGGGCCTTCTGGCAAGGCTGTGGCAGCCGCTTCTGTTGGAGGGGCGGCTATCCGCCGACCAAGTCCGCGCCGTGCTGGATGGGATGGGACTGCCTGTCCGCGGTCTCTCGCTCCTGGGTCCGGCAAAGCATGTCTTTACCCACAAGGTCTGGCAGATGGAGGGCTGGCTGGCGGAGACGGATGCCTCCCCCGCCCTGCCCGGCAACTGCGTCTGGGCCATGCCGGAAGAGCTGGCCGCCGATTACTCGGTGCCCAGTGCCTTCGCGGCCTATCTGCCCGCCATGGAGGGCAAAGCAGGGGCTGCACGCTGAGCGCTGCGGCGCTTCTTGAGGGAGCCGGTTTCGGCAGGATATGACACCGAAAGATTTTCCACTTTTTCACCAACAGATGACAAAAAGGCGGATGCCCGATTTTGACCGGGCATCGCCTTTTATCGTTTGTGTCGCTGTGGAGTTGAACACCGGGCTTACAGGCCGTTCTGACGGGCAGCCGCCTGGACGGTGTTCTTCATCAGCATGGCGCGGGTCATGGGGCCGACGCCGCCGGGCACCGGGGTGATGTACGCGGCCTTCTCGGCGGCAGCGGCAAAGTCCACATCGCCGTGGAGCTTACCGTCCTCACCGCGGTTGATGCCCACGTCGATGACCACCGCACCGGGTTTGACCATATCGCCGGTGACAAAGCCGGCCTTGCCCACCGCGGCCACCAGAATATCCGCGCCTGCGCACAGTTCCTTGAGGTTGGCCGTGCGGGAATGGCAAATGGTGACGGTGGCGTTTTTGGCCAAAAGCAGCAATGCCGCAGGCTTGCCCACGATGTTGGACCGGCCGATGACCACCGCGTGCTTGCCCTCAATAGAAGTACCGGTGGACTCGATCATGCGGATACAGCCCGCCGGGGTACAGGGCAAAAAGCAGGGTTCTCCGATCTGCATCCGGCCCACGTTGACCGGTGAAAAACCGTCCACGTCCTTCTCGGGCGGGATGGCATTGATGACCGCCTTCTCGTCGATCTGAGCGGGCAAAGGCAGCTGCACCAGAATGCCGTTGACGGCCTTGTCAGCAGCCAGCTCCCCCACCAGCTTGAGCAGTTCCGCCTGAGTGGTCTGTTCCGGCAGGCGGATGACCCGGCTGTCGATGCCGCAGTCACCGCAGTCTTTGGCCTTGCCGCGGACATAGACCTGGCTGGCGGGATCCTCCCCCACCAGAATCACGGCCAGGCAGGGGGTGACGCCTTTGGCTTTCAGGGCAGCGGTCTCGGCCGCAGCCTCCCCCTTCACCTGGGCGGCAAGGGCTTTTCCGTCAATGATCTGTGCCTGCATGGGGTGCCTCCTCTTCTGTGTCGCGGGATTTGTCCGCTGCTGCAGAGGCAGTATCCTCTGCGCTGTCGGCGGGCTCGGTGTCTGCCGGGGTTTCGGGAGCTTTCTCCTCCGCCGGGGCAGGTTCTTCGTCAGGCTGTGCCGCCGCTTCTGCCACGGAGGCTTTTGCCTCCGTGTTGTCCCCGTCGGCCTTTTCGCCGTGGTCTTTCTCCGCCATTTCCGCGATGGTCCGGTTCATCTCAGCAGTTGCCTTGACAAACTCTGCATGGCTGGCGGAAGCCGGCAGGCTGCCCGGAATCACCGCTATGGGGCCGTCGGCCATCTTGATGCTGGCCACTGCCAGCGGAACCGTCAGCTGTTTGCCCTTTGCATGGTTCAGCCCCGCCACCATCAGGATGACGGCTGCCGCCACCGAGATCAGGGCCACCAGCTGGCTGGTGCGCAGGGTGTCGGTAACCATAAGGGAATCGGTGCGCAGGCCCTCGATCCAGAACCGGCCGATACCGTACCAGATAATGTAGGACAGGAAGAGCTGTCCGTGGAAGCGGCGGCGCTTCATGAACAATGCCAGAATCACAAAGCCGGCCAGACACCAGAGGCTTTCATACAAAAACGTAGGGTGCACCGGCAGAGACGGGTCCACCGTGATGCCCTCGGCGGCAAGGGTAGACTGCACACCGGCCAGGTAACGCTCGGTTCCCTCACTGTACATGCCCCAGGGCAGCGTGGTGTTGGTACCGAAGGCCTCCTGATTGATAAAGTTTGCCCAGCGGCCGATGCCCTGCCCGATCAAAAAGCAGATGCCCACCAGGTCAAACATTGGCAAAATGGGTACCTTGCGCCATTTGGCGGCCAGGCCGCCGAAGATAAAGGCGCCCAGCACACCGCCGTAGATAGCAAGGCCGCCTTCCCGGATGTCGATCATCTGCCAGAAGCTCTCATACTCAAACGGGGCGAAGATCACATAGTAGGCACGGGCGCAGATGATGGCCGCCACCGTACCGACGAGTACCACATCCACCAGACGGTCGGCGTCAATGCCGAAGTCCACCGCATACCGGAAGGCAAACAGCATGGCCAGCAGCATACCGGCCGCAATGATGATGCCGTACCAGTAAACGTCAAAACCGCCGATGCTGAACGCCACGCGGTTGAGGGTCAGCTCCAGGCCAAGGCCCGGAAATTGCACATGATAGGTCATTGTCATTCCCACCTCTCGGGGCTGCCGGGCTGCGGCAGCCCTTGTTGTATGTTTTGCGGCAAACTGCCGCTCTGTCCAAAGTTACTGCTGCGGAGTGATCTCCACATAGGCTTCGTTTTCCGGCAGCATCATGGTCTGGAGGGCTTCATTGGCGTCGGCGGGGGTCAGGCTTGCCAGCATGGCGATCTGATCCTCCAGCGTGGTGCCTTTCAGGAAGGCCAGGGCGATCTGTCCCGCGGCGTCCTCCACCCCCTCCAGCACGGCCAGCAGCTCGCCGTACATCTGGTTCTTGACCAGGGTGAACAGCTCCGGGTCAACGCCCTCCCGCCGCTGCCGGGCAATTTCATCCCGCACCATCTGCACAACCTCCTGGGGACAGGAACTCTCCCCCGTAAAGGCGATGGAACAGGAACTGCGGGTCAGGATATAATCCCCGCTGAACTCCGGGTTGACCAGGGCCTGATCATAGAGCTTGCGGTAGAGGTCGGTCAGACCGCCGCAGATGAGATCGGGCAGCATGTCGCAGAGGATCTCCCGCTTGATGTCACCCCGGGCAATGGGCTGTTCCCGGTAGCCAAGGGCAAAGCAGGGACGGGTCACCGGCATGGAAAACTGCAGTTCCCGCCGGGCAATGGGGCCCTCGGGAGCGGGCGAAGGCAGTTCCACCGTATGGGGCTGCACCGGCTTGTCCAGTCCGGCACGGCGGCAGGCGTCCAATACCTGGTCCATCTCAATGTTGCCCGCCACGGCCAGTACCATGTTTCCCGGATTGTAGAAGGCATCGGTGCAGGCGTAGAGCAGCTCCGGCGTGAGCTGGGCGATACTCTCCACCGTGCCTGCGATGTCGTCGCGGATGGGGTCGGTGGGATAGAGGCAGCGGAACAGTCCCGTCAGCAAACGCCAGTCCGGGCTGTCGTCGTACATCTTGATCTCCTGGCCGATAATGCCCTGTTCCTTGGCAATGGTTTCTTTGGTAAACCAGGGCTTGCCCACCATGTTGAGAAGAATATCCAGATTTTCGTCGATGCAGCTGGTGGCCGAGAAGATATAGCAGGTGCGGTCCCAGCTGGTGAAGGCGTTGGCGGAGGCCCCGGTCTTTGCATACAGGGCAAAGGCGTCGCCTTCCTCCGATTCAAACATCTTGTGTTCCAAAAAGTGCGCGGTCCCCGCGGGCAGCGTGATCTTCTTGCCGTCCAGGACAAACTCCCGCGTCGTGGAGCCGAAGGCTGTGCCGTACATGGCATGCACCGTACTGTAGTCCGGCATGGTGCGGCAGAGAACGGTCAGACCGCTGGGGAGGACCTCCTTGCGGCAGCGCACCGCAGCAGCAGCTTTTTCCCGAATGGAACTCATGCGTCCGCCTCCTCTCCCTGCCCGGTCAGCGCGTAGCAGACCGAGTAGCTGTAGCTTTGCAGGATCTCCTGCACCTGGCCCGGGGTGACGGCGCACATCTGTGCCTTGCCCTCCTCGGGTGCGGTGAGGGGCTCACCCCGCATGATCTGGCCGTAATACCAGCCTGCCAGGCCTGCCAGACTGTCTCCCACCGAGTCCATGCCCGCCAGCAGGGTGCGGCGGCACTGTTCCATCTCCTCCTCGTCCACGGGACGGGCACAGAGGTCGGACAGTTCTTTCAGAATGGCGGCTTCCGCCTTTTCAATGTTGGCCGATTCCACGCCGGAGTCCACCATCATGACTCCCGCGGCTCGCAGGGCGCTGGAGCCGCAGTAATAGCAGAGGCTCTGCTTTTCCCGCACATTGCGGAACAGCCGGCTGGTGGCCGTGCCGCCGAAAATGCCCATGGCCATGCGCAGCACATGGATGGAGGGCAGTTCCCCCGCCGCATCCCGGGTGAACAGCATACAGAGCTTGCCCTGGGTCAGGCCGGAGATCTCCTCGGTATAGTGGCGCACCGGCGCGGCGGGCACCGGGCAGAGCTGGGTGATGGGAGCCGGTGCCCGGCGGATGTCTGCCAGACGGGCAAGCAGGCGCTCCGCCACCGGCGCCGCGTCCGCGCCCTGCACCATGACATCAATGGTGGCCTGGGCGAGAATGCGGTCATATTCCGCCTTGACTGTCTGAGGCGTGACCGCGTCGATCTCGTTCAGATAGCCGTACAGCTCGATGCCCGCCGGGTTGTCCCCGTAAAAGCGGCGGCGGGCCTGACGCACGCAGTAAAGGCGCTTGTCGTTGTACTCCCCCTGCAGGCGGCGGCGCAGGGATTCCTTCTCAATGCGCACCGCCTCAGGGTCAAAGCTGCCATCCACCAGATAGGGCTCAAACAGGATGCCGAACACAATGTCGGCATAGGAGGCCACCAGGTCCTCCCCGGCCAGGGCAAACTGCTGCTTGATGCCGCAGATGTCCGCCGAGAGCACCCGGTCGCCCCCTGCACTGCCCAGGTCCACGCCCAGGTCCGCGCCGTATAGGGCGGCAAGCCGCCGGGACAGCTGAGTCATATCCGGGCAGCCCGCATAGCCCCGCTCCAGCACCATGGACAGCACGGCCGCATCGGTGGCACTCTGACGGCGGGCCGGGTAGCGCAGATGAATGGCAATGCGGCATCGGTTGAATTTTTCAGCGTCCAGCTCCGTGAGGAACACGCCGGGCGCAAGTTGTTTTCGTTGCAAAGAACTACCTCCTGCAATGGGGATTTGGAGCCGCGGAGGGCAGGGCGGACTTTCTCTGAAATCGGCGCTGCCGCGCGGCAAAAGAGTTACGCTTCATTATATGACTTTTCCTACAGGGTGTAAAGAACGCCGGATATTTTGTGCAGCCTGTGTCAAACGGCCAGACTGCCCACAGATGCCCCCGAACACCGCACCGGCCACGACCGGCAGCAAGGCAACTTTTACTTTTTCCGGATGCAAGTTTCCGCTCTTGCCCGCAGGCTGTGCGGTGCTTTTGCCTTTACGGCTGAATGGCCACCTTGATGACACCGTCCCGGCGCTGTTCAAAGAGGTCGTAGGCCTGAGCGATCTGTTCCAGCGGATAGGTATGGGTGATGAGGGGTGTGGTGTCGATCTTTCCCTCCTCGATCAGCCGGAGGATCTCGGCGCAGTCGCAGCCGTCCACACCGCCTGTCTTGAAGGTCAGATTTTTGCCGTACATGTCGGGCAGAGGCAGCGTCTGGGGACCGTCGTACAGGGCGACCACCGTCACAACGGCGTTGGGCCGGGCACACTCCCATGCCAGGCGGAAAGTCTCCGGCACACCGGCCACCTCCAATACCACATCGGCACCGCCGTGCTCCGAGGTCTGTGCCACCAGTCCGGCCACCTCCTCGGGCCCCACGGTGAGGACTTGCGGGTAATGGGTCCGGACAAATTCCCGGCGGTCGGGGTCCTTCTCGCAGACAATGATGTGACGGGGATGCTTGAGCAAAGCGCAGGCCAGGGTACAGACGCCCGTGGGCCCGGCTCCAAGGATCAGCACCGTATCCTCAGGCCCGATGTCCGAGATGCGCACCGCCCAGAAACCGGTGGCCAGAATATCCCCCACAAACAGGGCCTGACGGTCGGTGACCGAATCCGGGATACGGGTCAGACCCTGGTCGGCGCAGGGCACCCGCACATAGGGCGCCTGGCCGCCGTCGATGCGGCAGCCCAGCGCCCATCCGCCGTCCGGGTCGGTGCAGTTGTTGACCCAGCCGTGGCGGCAGAAAAAGCACTCGCCGCAGAAGGTCTCCACATTGACGGCCACCCGGTCTCCCGGTCGGACGCTGTGCACTTTGCTGCCCACCTGCTCCACAACGCCCACCATCTCATGGCCCACGGTGATGCCCGGTACCGCCCGGGGCACCGACCCGTGCTTGATGTGCAGGTCACTGGTGCAGATGCTGGCCAGCGTTACCCGGACAATGGCGTCACGGTCATTCTGCAGGACTGGTTTCGGCCTTTCCATCAGTTGAAAATTTCCCTTGGAAAGATAGGTATATGCGAGCATACTGCTGCCTCCCAGCGCGGCGCGCCCGAAATTTTCCGGGTCGCGCCATATGGTTTTGCTCTATTATAACACAGGCGGCGCCGATTGTATCCTTTCCGGAATGAGCATGATGCATCCCGGAAGCGAGGAAATCAAAGGCCGGCGCCTACACAAAACAACGCTCAGACGATTTTTGTTCAATCTTCTTCCGGCTGTTCCCGGCACTTGAATTTCCCATGCCGGCGTGGTAAAGTGTATATTGAATACAAGAAAGGTACGGTTTTATGAGTCATTCATCCCAAAGCACCGCCCAGGGACAGCCTTTCTGGCGGTTTCTGGTTTCCTCAATGAGTTCCAGCGTGGTGGACCTGGCGGCCTTTGCCCTGCTGTGTGTGCCCTTCCAGCCGCTGTTCGGCGACCGGATGTATATTCTGGCGGCCACCATCGCAGCCCGGGTCCTGTCGTCGCTGTGCAATTATCTCCTCAACTATTTCCTTGTTTTCCACAGCCACGCCACCCACACCCGGTCGGCCACGCTGTACACCACCATCACTGTGCTGAAAACGCTGGCCAGCGCCCTGCTTGTCTCGCTGCTGGTGGGGCTGTTCCCTGCCGGAATGCCTGAGCTGGCGGCCAAAATTCCGGTGGATTGCCTGCTGTTTTTCCTGAACTATCTGCTTCAGAAAAAATTTGTATATTGAGACGGCCATGACCGCTCGCCCGAACGGATGTTTTTCTGTCCGTTCGGGCGTGTTGTGTCCCGGCCGAATGTTAGGAGGTTTTTTCCATGAATGATCCCCGTTGGGCGTCCATTGACGCCTTTGCTGAAGCCAACCGCGACGCCATTCTGCGGGATGTGTCCCGCCTGTGCGCTGTCCCCAGCGTGGAGGGTACCCCTGAACCGGGCGCGCCTTTCGGCAAGGGTCCCCGGGCTGCACTGGACAAAGGTCTGGAGATTGCCGCTGAGCTGGGGCTCGATACCCATAACGCCGACGGCTACATCGGCTGGGCACAGACCGGCCCCATCGCCGACGGCCAGAAGTTCCTGGCCACCATCACCCACGTGGATGTGGTGCCGGAAGGCAACGGCTGGGATGCCGATCCCTACACCGTCCGTGTCCGGGACGGCTGGCTGCTGGGCCGCGGCGTAGCCGACGACAAGGGCCCCGGCATCCTCTGCCTGTACGCCCTCAAATACCTCAAGGACAGCGGCGCTGCTCTGCGCTACCCCGTGCGCGCTCTGCTGGGCGCCAACGAGGAAACCCATATGCAGGATGTGGAATACTACGCTGAGCATTTCGCCATGCCCGCCTTCTGCTTTACCCCCGATGCCGAGTTCCCCGTCTGCAACGGCGAAAAGGGCGGCTTCTCGGGCGAGCTGGTCTCCCCCGTGCTGACCGACGGCGTGATCGTGGATTTTGCCGGCGGTGTTGCCAAAAATGCGGTGCCTGACCGTGCCTTCTGCGTGGTGAAGGCAGCTCCTTCCGCCTTTGCCGCCAGCGAGCAGGTCACTGTGGAGGACAACGGCGACGGCACCGTCACCCTGCGCGGCTGGGGCAAGAGCGGCCATGCGGCCATGCCGGAAGGGACCGTCAACGCCATCGGCCTGCTGGTCAACTACCTGCTGGACAGCGGCGTATGCTCCCCTGCCGAGGCCGCGTACCTGAAAGTTCTGCAGAAGCTGCACGCCTCCACCGACGGCAGCGCTCTGGGCATTGCCGCCGATGACGGCCTGTTCAGCCCGCTGACCATTGTGGGCGGCACCATGGAGTGCAAGGACGGCAAGCTCCGTCAGAGCTTCGACTGCCGCTACCCCACCAACACTGACTGCGACAAGCTTACCAAAGCCATGACCCAGGTCTGCGGCGACGCCGCCACACTGGAGGACATCAGCAGCCGCGTTCCCTTCTATATTCCCGCCGACAGCCCTGCCATCCGCACCCTCATCGACACCTACAATGAGGTCACCGGAGAAAACAAAGAGCCCTTCACCATGGGCGGCGGCACCTATGCCCGGCACTTCCCCTTTGCCGTCAGCTTTGGCCCCGAGCACACCGACCTGCCTCTGCCCGACTTTGCCGGTCCCATGCACGGTGCCAATGAGGGTGCCAACTTCGACAAGATGATCGAAGCGCTGAAGATTTATATTCTGGCTCTGCTCCGCCTGCAAGAGCTGGAGTTCTGAGGGGTCGGCCTGCTTCCATCCCGTGAAAAAACAAAAGCGCGCGCCTGAGATGCTCTCTCAAGCGCGCGCTTGTTTTTTGTGCGATAAACTTACTGGTCGTCGCCCGTGTCTTCGGGACCGCCGTAGATCGAAATATAGTCAGGATCTTCCTCCTGATCCAGCCACGAGAAAACCAGGTAGCAGATCCCGGCCAGAGCGGCCAGTGCGACCAAAAGCTTCAACAGCGATTTCATGCGCAATACCTCCCTGCCCGCCGCTGCGGGCCAGTCAAAACAAGATTTGTTTTAGTATAGCACACCGCTGCGAAAAGTACAATCTTTACCCGATGGGAAGTCCTATCCACAATGCATAAAATTCAGTGCTTTGATTGGTAAAACTGCTCAAAATGCACGGAATGTTCTCTTCTGACCTGCCGGCCGTGCCCGTTCAGAATACATTCCGAACGTTCCCCTTTCCATAGGGGACACAGCCGGTCGCCTGCCGTCCATGACCCGGGCAAAGCTTTGGGTTTTGCACAAAGAGAGCCTCCCCGGACACAACAGACCGGAGAGGCTCTCTTTTCCCTGTATTTTCCTGATGAACGGTATACAGATTACAGCATGGCCAGGATCTGGCTCTTCGGCCGGGCTCCCACCGAGCGCTGAACTTCTTTGCCGTTCTTGAGGACAACCAGCGTGGGGATGCTCATAACGCCGAACTGCGCCGCAAGCTCACGCTGCTCATCCACATTGACTTTGCCCACTAGAATATCACTGCGCTCGTCCGCGATCTCGTCCACCACAGGGGAGACCATGCGGCAGGGGCCGCACCAGCTGGCCCAGAAATCCAGCAGAACCGTACGGTCGCTCTGCAGAACTTCGGTATTGAAATTGTCTTTTGTAATATGAACAGCACTCATGGAAAGTACCTCCTTCGCGTCTTGGGTGATTTCTATGGTTAGAGTATACCCATTTTTCACTGCGGCGTCTGTGATATTGTCACCAAAGTGGAAGATCTTATGTCCGTCCCTTCCGAACTGTTGCCGGGCAGGCTGCGCTTTGCTGTGGACACTGTCCGTTCCGGCACGGCCAGACAGCCCCCTGTCATTTCACACATATCCTGCCAGAACCGTCTGGGGCAGTGGGTACGCTGGCAGCGTTCGTTGCGGCGCTGCTCGATGGTCAGAGCCTTGAAAAAGCGTTTCCACATACTCTGCCATTCCAGCTCTTCCGGGTCCGATACCGGATCATAATCAGTCATTTCCAAATACCGCACCGTATCCCCGCGGCGCATCATGGCCACTCCGTGGGATGCATCATAAATCAGAAAAGACTCATCCGGCAGGCGGCTGCAGAAATGCCCGCGCAGCAGCGGCAGCACCATGTTTTTGGGATGGATCACCGCACCCAGCATGCCGCCGCGCTCCTCAAACCGCAGGAACTCGATAAAATGGTGCGCTTCCCCATTGACCGCCCGCTCCAACTGCCAGGCCGCCGCCACATCCGGGTCTCCCAGCATTTGATCAACGCCTCGCCCTGTATTGAACGCAGTGCGCAGATATCGGAGCAGAATCCGCTCTTTCTCCGGGTCTGTACTCAAAAAAGCCGTGGTAAACCGCTGCTTCACACTGCCGCCCAGCCGCTCTATGCCCGCCAGTACCCTTTGGGCTCTTTGAGAATCGGTGAGAATTTCCCGGTCCGGATACAGCGTCAGGCGATCCTCTGCCGGCGAACAGATCTCCGCCGGCAATTCCTTGCGGCAAAAGCTTTCAAACACACAGCAGAGAAAGCCCTGCATGCTGCCGTCATAGCGGTAAACCACGTCTGCTACATCTGCCTGGTAATGCATGTGACTGCCTCCTGTCGCAAAAGAGCCGCCGCCTGCAGCACATCCATGCCCTCTGCCGTCAGCTGGTGCAGCTCGGGGGCGGCATCCGGCAATGCCTTGGGCATACAGTCGTCCAGGCTCAGCTGCTGTACCCCCACGCCGAAGGCCTTGGGGTCCAGCAATGCATTGGCGATCTCTGCCCGGGTGCCGTGTGCCCCCAGATATCCGTTGCAGGTGATAAAGTACTGTGCCCGCTTGAGCACTACCCCGATGCGCTTGAGCTCCGCCAGGCCCAGGTGCTGCATTCTTCTGGCTTTGATGATCCGCTGCGCGCTTTTGGGACCGATGCCCGGAACGCGGAGAAGTTCCTCCTTGGATGCGGTGTTGACTTCCACCGGGAAGCAAGCGGGATTGCGGAGCGCCCAGCAGCATTTGGGGTCCAGGTAAGGGTTAAAATTGGGTTCTTCCTCGCTGAGGAGTTCCGACGCAGAAAAATGATAGTAGCGAAGCAGCCAGTCCGCCTGATACAACCGGTGTTCCCGCAGAAGGGGCGGCCGGGTTGTGAGAGCCGGCAGGCGGGAGTCCTCCACCACAGGCAGATAGGCAGAGTAAAACACACGCTTGAGCGAGTATTTTTTATACAGTGCTTCTGTCAATCCGATGATATGACGGTCGGTTTCGGGGGATGCGCCAATGATCATCTGTGTACTCTGACCAGCAGGGGCAAAAGGCTTTGCCCCTCGATACACCTGCATTTCTCGCCGGCTTTGCCGGGATTCATCCGCAATCTGACGCATGGGGGCCAGCACTGCTGCTTTCTTTTTATCGGGTGCAAGACGCTGCAGGCTGACCTCACTGGGCAGTTCGATATTGACCGACATGCGATCGGCCAGCAACCCCAGACGTCGTACCAGCAGAGGATCGGCTCCGGGGATCGCCTTGGCGTGAATATATCCATGGAAACGATATTCCTCCCGCAAAATGCGCAGAGCTTCGATCATTCGTTCCATCGTCAGGTCGGGGTTACCCATCACCGCACTGGACAGAAACAGGCCTTCAATGTAGTTGCGGCGGTAAAATCCGATGGTCAGCTCCGCCAGTTCCCGGGGGATAAATGTGGCACGGCGGATATCGTTGGATCGCCGGTTGACGCAGTAGCTGCAATCATAGCTGCAGCTGTTGGAATACAAAACTTTCAGCAGAGAGACGCAACGTCCGTCCGGTGTGAAGGCGTGGCAAATCCCCGGTGCTGCGCAACTTCCAATTTTGCCGTGCTGCCCCGGCCTGTCCACTCCACTGGAGGTACAGGCAACATCATACTTGGCGCTGTCTGCCAGGATTTCCAATTTTTCCGCCAAATCCATGTTAGGTTCCTCCCTCCCGTGCAGCGGTTTCCGCCATTTGGTCTGTTCTCCGCGGACGAATACCGTCAGTCAAACGGCAAAAATGGAGTCCGCTCTTATATATAGGAATAATTATCAGTTAAAAAGGTGTCAAAAAGAAAGCCCGCCGAAACATCGGCATCCCGCGGGCTGTCTTAAGATACATGCTCCGGAGCCTCTAAACTGCTCTGTAGAGATTTTTCAGGCTATGGAGGGCAGATGATTGAGGAGTAGGTCAAATGTCCAAATTATGGGACAAAAGTATCTGTATACTGAATACAGACACGAAAAAGCAAGCCTCTTTCACAGAAGGACAGGCCTTTACCACTTGGTTTTGGTCTCCACTACTTTGCCGGCTATGTACAGATGATCCAGGTCTTCTCCCTTGATGACAAGATCCTCGTAATCGGGATTAAAGGGATGCAGCACAACCGCGTTACCCCGCCGGATATACTTTTTCAGTGTCCCTTCCCCGTCGGTTCCGTATACCATGACACCGAGCTCACCGTTTTCCAAAGTAGACTGCCGATGCACCAGCGCCAGATCTCCGTCCGAAATGCGCGGTTCCATGCTGTCTCCTTTTACAACAAGGTAAAAATAACTGGACGGGTCCTTGACGCAGGCATACTCCGTGCCGTAATCCTCCTCGAAGGCAAGCGCCCCGTAGCCGGCGCGTACCGTACCTACCACGGGAATGGGGCTCTCACCGTAGGAGACAAAATGATCTCCCACCGGCTGCGTAAACTCCGGCTGCTGCAATCCCAGAAGCGCGTCGGCCGTTGTACCCAGAATCTCCGCCAGTCGGGCAACGGTACCGGGGTCCGGTGTGGAACGCCCCGTTTCCCATTTTCCCACCGCCTGCTGGGTCACCCCCAAAAGACGGGAAAGTTCAGCCTGACTGAACTTTTTGCTCTTTCTTGCCTGTTTCAAACGCTCAGAAAACATAAGGTCCCCCAATCTTCTCTGCAAAAGCAGAATGTCCCTGCTGTATTTCTGTTTTCATTATACAACCAAAGGTGGTGCATGTAAAGAGAATTTTAAAATTTCACCAACCAAAAGTTGTAAATAGGCTCTTGACAACAACTGTTAGTTGTTATATAGTGAATTCATCAAACAACCATATGTTGTTTCAAGATGTTTGCGGTATTGTTTTTCCTGTCACATCGTTTTGCCAGAGGAGGCTACTACTATGAATCTTACCAACATCAAACAAGCTGTCTGCAAATTCCTGTTTCTGGTGGAGGCCGCTGCTCTGTTTATTTTACTCTCCGCTGCAATCCAGGGCAGCATTGCTCTGCCTGCTGCAGTCGGATATGCCATTGCCTCTTTTGTGGGGGTCAACCTGCTCTCCTGCCTGATTCTTCCCACAGAGGAGATCCAGCCGTCTCCTCGCCGCACAGTAGCCCCTGCAGTAAGGCAGCCTGTCTCTCTGCGCGTAGTGCCGGGTGGACGCCACGCAGCATAAACTTTGCCGATACTGCTCCTTGTATCAAAATAGCTGATACATGAATTCCATTCGTCAAACCGAAATCCATTGCCGGTTCACTGTTTGCGTTAGTCCATTCCTATCTACTCCACAGTTTCCTTCCGCCTTGTCTGCCTGCGCAAGCGAAATGAAAGAGTCTGGCAGATTTGGCTGCCTTTTCGGCCGAATTTTGTTGCTTCTTTTTTGTTTCTTCTGTGCATGGTCCGGATACATCCATATAACTGCACAATTCTCCTTGCAGCTGCCTCCCCCATCCAAGCAACCCCTGTTTTGTATTCCGGCATGCTGCAGGGGGTTTTGTGTTTTCTTGCCTCGTCGAGTGTGATATAGTAGAGATACAGAAAATTGTGATTACCTTACATCCCGGCAAAGCCAAGAAAGGAACCGTTGTATGAATCAAAATAGCTTTCGCCTGCTGGAAGTATGCGTGGACAGTTACGCTTCCGCCATGGCCGCGATCCGTGGCGGCGCCGATCGCCTGGAACTGTGCAGTGCACTGTCTGTGGGTGGCCTGACGCCCTGGACAGAGCTCCTTTCTCAGATTCGCGCTGTCAGCGAAATTCCCATTCGTTGCCTGATGCGCCCACGGCCCGGGGATTTTCTGTACTCTTCTGAGGAGATTGCGCTGCTTTGCGCCCAGATCAGAGCACTGCATCGAGCCGGAGCCGACGGATTTGTCGTTGGTGCTCTGTGCCCCGACGGAAGCCTGGACGCACAGGCAACGCGACGTCTGTGTGACGCCGCCGACGGAGCCGGGCTGACATTGCACCGGGCGATTGATGTCAGTCGAGACCCGCTGCAAACCTATCGGGATGCGGCAGTTCTTGGCATCGATACGGTCCTTACCAGCGGTGCCGCAGCAAATTGCCTGGCCGGACGGCAAACTCTCGGCAGACTCCTTGCCCTGCGGGATGCGATAAGCGGCCCGGAAATCCTGATTGGTGCGGGTGTCAGTGTGACGGTTATCACCACGCTTCGCACAGAGCTCCCCTCGGCCCGGGCCTTTCATATGAGTGGCAAAACCGAGGTGGAAAGTGCCATGCTGTTTCGCCGGGAGGGTGTCCCCATGGGATTGCCCGGTCTGGACGAATGGCATCTGCAGTACACCAGCGAAGAGGCTGTCCGTGATGCCCGTCTGGCCCTGGACCGGGAGGCCGCGCCATGAAAACAGTGACCATCTACGGAAGTATGCGCTTTTCGGATGAAATGAAGCGCATTGCCTTTCTGCTGGAAAGCAGCTTCGGTTTTAACGTTTTGCAGTGTACCTACAACGAATCCGGCCTCGCGCTTACCCAACAGATGCTGCAGCGGCTGGAAAATGCACATCTGCGGAAAATCGACCTGAGTGACTTTGTCTATATTGTTGACGTTGATCACTACATCGGGGATTCCGTCCGTCTGGAGATTGACTATGCCAGGGAAAAGTGTAAACCGGTTTTGTACCACAGCGACTTCCCGGACAATCTGAACAGTCTCTCCTGACCTGTCCATTTCGCCGGATACCGGATTGCCGGAGAACCCCTGTGCCGTGTGTTTTATTTCCGGCAGATCAAGGGGAATTCCTGATCTGCCCGGCATAAAATTTCAGCTTTCAAAATAATTTTTAGCAGCAGGAGTTTTCTCCTGCTGCCTTTTATTTTTTGTTAGATTTTCAACGATTCTGAAAAGTATCCCCCGTTGAAAAATGAACGTTTTTTTCATGTCAAAGCGTCATTTTTATCAATTTCATAGAGATATCCACCAGTACTTTTCGTACTTTTTTGTAATGTTGACCAATCTTTCGTAATATCCCTTTCTTTTTTGTTACGAATGTGTTAATATTTGTTTAACAAAGTGTACGGGCTGCCGGGAACCAGAGCAGCCCGTCGGTTGTGTAAGCAAACGCGAGAGATTTTAGGAGGAATGCTTCTTATGATGAAACAATTGCAGAAGCTCGGCAAAGCATTGATGCTTCCCGTAGCCGCGCTGCCGATCTGCGGCATCCTGATGGGCATCGGCTATGCGCTGTGCCCGTCCACCATGCAGGGCGGCGAAGTCACCGGTCTCATTGAAATGATCGGCTTTTTCCTGGTCAAGGCCGGCGGTGCCCTGATCGACAACATGCACATTCTGTTCGCAGTCGGCGTTGCAGTCGGCCTGGCTGATGACCACGACGGTACCGCTTCTCTGGCCGGCATGGTCTCTTACCTGATGATCACCAAACTGCTCAACACCACTGTCGTCACCACTCTGATGCCCGCGGTCGCCAATGACGAGATCAAGACCCTCGCCTTCGGCAAGATCGAGAACGCTTTCATCGGCATCCTGGCCGGCATCATCGGTGCTGTCTGCTACAACAAATTCAAGGGCACCCAGCTGCCTGACGTTCTGGCATTCTTCAGCGGCAAGCGCTGCGTAGCCATTGTCACCGCTCTGGCTTCCATCATTGTCGCAGCAATTCTGCTGTTCGTCTGGCCTCTCATCTTCTCCGGTCTGGTCTGGCTGGGCGACGCCATCGTCAGCATGGGCGGCATCGGCGCCGGCATCTACGCCTTCCTGAACCGTCTGCTCATCCCCACCGGTCTGCATCACGCTCTGAACAACGTCTTCTGGTTTGATACCATCGGCCTGGGCGACCTGTCCAACTTCTGGGCCGGCAAGGTCACCGGTGACATCGGCACCATGGGCACCGAAATCAACTGGGATCTGGGCATGTACATGTCCGGCTTCTTCCCCTGCATGATGTTCGGTATTCCCGGCGCTGCTGCTGCTATGATCCTCAACGCCAAGCCCGAGCGCCGCAAGGTTGCCTTCGGTCTGGTCGGCTCCGCCGCCATCTGCGCTTTCGTCTGCGGCGTTACCGAGCCCTTTGAGTTCGCCTTCATGTTCCTGGCCTTCCCGCTGTACGTTGTCTACGCTCTGCTGTACGGCATCTTCACCGTCGTCACCTACTACGTCGGCTTCCGCGCAGGCTTCAGCTTCTCCGCCGGTCTGACCGACCTGGTCTTCTCCGCTTCTCTGCCCGCTGCGAAGAATACCCTCCTCATCATTCCTCTGGGCCTCGCTGCTCTGGTCGTCTTCTTCGTCGTCTTCTACTTCGCCATCAAGGTCTTTGATCTGAAGACCCCCGGCCGTGAGGACGAGGACACCTCCGCTGAGGCTCCTGCCAAGCTGGCCAACAACAGCTTCACCGACATTGCTTCCGGTGTTCTGGCTGCTATCGGCGGCAAGGACAACGTCACCAACGTTGACTACTGCGCCACTCGTCTGCGCTTCGACGTGAAGGACAGCGACAAGGTCGATGATAAGGCCGTCAAGGCTGCCGGTGCTGCCGGTGTCATCAAGCCGGGCAAGAACGCTTGCCAGGTCGTCATCGGACCCAAGGTCCAGTTCGTCTACGATGAGCTGAAGAAGATGCTGTAAAAGCTTCTTCCCTCCTTGCTTCCCAGCGGGAGTTCTGGTTCCTCCCGCATGTTTCCGCCTTGGGCGGGCGCTATCGCCTGCCCAGGGCGATTTTTTTAGCCGCCCTGTGAATTGCCCGCAGACACAGGCCGTTCACAAATATGTATTATAATAAAGTTACACACTCTTCCCTGTTCCGTTTTTCCGGACCCGCGTAAGAAAAAGGAGTTGCATTCGTATGAAAATCATCCGTGCAAAAGATTACTATGACATGTCCCGCAAGGCTGCCAACATCATTTCCGCTCAGGTCATCATGAAGCCCAACTGCGTGCTGGGTCTCGCCACCGGCGGCACCCCCGTGGGCACCTACAAACAGCTGATCGACTGGTACAACAAGGGTGATGTGGATTTCTCTGAAGTCACCACCGTCAACCTGGACGAGTACCGCGGTCTCCCCCGCGAGAACGAGCAGAGCTACTGGAGCTTCATGCACGAGAACTTCTTTAACCATGTGAACATCGATCCCGCCCGCATCAATCTGCCCGACGGCACCAACATGGACGCCGAGGCCGAGTGCAAGCGCTACGACGAAGTTATCCACAATGTGGGCGGTATTGATCTGCAGCTGCTGGGCATTGGCCATGACGGTCACATCGGCTTCAACGAGCCGGGCTCTGCTTTTGAGCTGGGCACCCATTGCGTCGATCTGACCGACGAGACCATCGAGGCCAACAAGCGCTTCTTTGACAAGAAAGAGGATGTTCCCCGCCAGGCCTACACCATGGGTATCAAGACCATCATGCAGGCCCGCAAGGTGCTGATGGTCGCCAACGGCGTCGGCAAGGCGGAGATCATCAAGAAAGCCTTCTTCGGCCCGGTCACTCCTGAGGTTCCCGCTTCCATCCTGCAGATGCATCCCGACTTCATTCTGGTCGGTGACGCCGAGGCTCTGAGCCTGATCTGAGCGCTTTGCCCTTGAAAAGAGGAAATTTGCCATGATTATCAAACATGCAAAGGTGTATACCCCGCAGCATGTCTTTGCCGAAGGGGATATCATCATCCGGGACGGGCGCATCGTCTTTGGCGCCCAGCCTCTGCCCGATGAGGAAGTTATCGACGCCGAGGGTCTCTACGCCCTGCCCGGTCTGGTGGATGTGCATTTTCACGGCGCAGTGGGTCATGACTTCTGCGACGCCACCGAGGAATCCATTCAGGCGCTTGCCGACTTCGAAGCCAGCAAAGGTGTGCTTGCCATCTGCCCCGCCACCATGACCTACAGTGAGGAAATCCTCAACGGTATCATGGATGCGGCGGCTGCCCACAAAAACGGCAAGGGCGCCGACCTGGTGGGCATCAATATGGAAGGCCCTTTCATCAGCCCGGACAAGATCGGCGCACAGAATCCCAAATATCTTGCCCCTGCCGATGTGGAAATGTTCCGCCGCCTGCAGGCCCGTTCCGGCGGACTGATCAAGCTGGTGGACGTTGCCCCGGAAGAACCCGCCTCCATGCCCTTCATTGAGTCCTGCCATAATGAGATGCGTATTTCCATTGCTCACACCTGCACCGACTATGACACCGCCAAAAAAGCCTTTGCCGCCGGTGCCTCCCACATGACCCATCTGTACAACGCCATGCCGGGCATCACCCACCGGGAACCGGGGCCCATCATCGCAGCGCTGGAAGAAAAGGCCGAGGTCGAGCTCATCACCGACGGTGTGCATATTCACCCGGCAATGGTCCGCTTCACGTTCAATACCTTCGGGGATGACCGTGTCATCCTGATTGCCGACAGCATGATGGCCTGCGGCCTGCCCGACGGTGAGTACAGTCTGGGCGGCCAGGCCGTCACGGTAAAAGGCCCCCTCGCTACGCTGACCGAACACCCCGGCGTCATTGCGGGCAGCGCAACCTGCCTGTACGATTGCATGCGCCGCGCAGTGCTGGACATGGGCGTGCCGCTGGAAAGCGCCGTCCGCGCCGCCAGCGAGAATCCCGCCCGCAGCATCGGCGTTGATTCCGACTACGGCTCCCTGGCCGCCGGGCGCTACGGCAATGTGATCCTGGCCGACAAGGACCTGAACATCTGCAAAGTTGTTCAAAAAGGTCGTGTGATCGTAGGGTGATTGCCGGACTTTCGCAAAATAGCCGGAATCTTTTGACAATTGCTCCAAAAAAGGCCGGTTTCCACTTGCGAAACGCCGTGTTCTCGTATATAATAGGCAACATAAGGTTCCATTTCACGGCGTCCCTGCGATGAACGCCGTTGTCAAAGGGGGTTATTGCATGGCTATTTCGGAGCCGACCGCAATTTTTTCCATTCGGGATGAAAAGGACGCGGAGATCAAGAAAGTGGTTCTTCAGGTGTACAGCGCACTGGAGGAAAAGGGCTATAACCCCATCAATCAGCTTGTGGGCTACATTCTGTCGGAAGATCCCACCTACATCACTACATACAAAAATGCCCGCGCTTTGATTCGCCGCATCGACCGCGACGATTTGCTGCAGGCACTGGTCCGTGATTACGTCCGCCAGTAACTCCGTTTCATCCGGCCCCTTTGCAGAAGGCTGTATTTCTGCAAAGGGGCCTTTTTGTATGCCGCCTGTTTTGATCTTTCAGAACAATCCCGCGGCAGCCACGGAACAAAGGAGCCTCTCCAAGACACAGGAATACTCTTGCCTGATATTTTACCTTAAAAAATTTGAAAATCGGCAGTTTTTGTAACAATTCGGATACATGCATACACGAATATTATAGATAACAGAGGAACATCCTAACTTTGCGTCTAAATTTTACCGGGAGGTCCTGTTCATGCCCAATACCAGCAAGCACACCATTGATATCCCTGTCACTGCTCCCATTCCCCGTCAGGCGCTGCGCCATGGGGAAGACGCCTTTGCCATGGTCAACCGCCACCATGAGGAGGTCAAAGCCCTCTACCGTGCTGCTCAGCAGCGCGCCGAGGCAAAGATCCGGTAATGCCGGATTTTTTGAAGCAGTAAAAAGCACCGCCGCTTCCCTGCCCCATTCTGAAGGGCCTGGAAGCGGCGGTGCTTGTTTATGGTCAGTTTATCATGTCGCAGGACAAACGGCCGTCTCAGTCGCGGAAAAAGGCATTCTGGACGGCGTTGAGTACGGCAGCGCGTCCCGCGGTAAAGTTGACGCCACCCTGCAGGTAGCAGGTATAGGGCGGACGCAGAGGACCGTCGCAGGAGATCTCGATGGTGCTGCCCTCAGTAAAGCTGCCCGATGCCATAATGACCTTGTCGGTGTAGCCGGGCTCATCGGCGGGCTCAGGGGTGACGAAGCTGTCGATGGGGCTGCCCTTCTGGATGCCGGTGCAGAACCCCTGCAGAGCCTCCGCGCTGCCGGAATCGAAGCAGGTCACGATATCGTTGTGCTCGTCGGTATAGCGGGGCACCGGATGGACGCCGGACAGTTCCAGCAGGCACTGGGCGTAGATGGCCGTCTTGACCGCCTCGCACACAACGCCGGGGGCATAGTAGAAGCCCAGGAAGGTGTCCCTCAGCGAGTCCTGGGTGCAGCCCAGCTCCTTGCCGATGCCGGGGGCGGTAAACCGGTGGCTGACTTTCTCCACCAGATCTGCCCGGCCGGCAATATAGCCGCCGGTAGGAGTGATGCCGCCGCCGGGGTTCTTGATGAAGCTGCCCGCCATGATGTCAGCCCCTACTGCCAGAGGTTCCCGGGTCTGGGTGAACTCGCCGTAGCAGTTGTCCACAAAGACGATGACATGGGGGTTGACGGCGCGGGCGGTGCGGATGACCTTCTCGATGGTCTCCAGGGAGAAGGCGTTGCGCTGGGTGTAGCCGCGGCTGCGCTGGATGTGCAGCACCTTGGCGGCGGGCGCCTTTTTGGCGATGCCCTCATAATCCGGCTGCATGTCAGCGGTCAGGGGGACTTCGTCGTAGAGCACACCGAACTCCCGCAGAGTACCGCAGCCTTTGCCCGCCTCCCCGATGCCGATGACGCCTTCCAGCGTGTCGTAGGGGCGGCCGGTGGCAGCCAGCAGGGTATCCCCCGGCCGCAGCAGGCCGAACAGGGCCACCGCAATGGTGTGGGTGCCGCTCATGAACTGGGGTCGGACCAGGGCATCCTCCGCCCCCATGGCACGGGAGAAAACCTCCTCCAGCTTGTTGCGGCTGTCATCCCAGACGCCGTATCCGCTGGAGCCCCAGAAGTGCCGTGCCTCCACGCCGCAGTCGGTGAAGGCCCGCAGCATCTTGATCTGGTTGTAATCCCGGATGCGCTCGGTGGCGGCAAACTGCTCCTTGCAGAGCTCCATGGCCTTTTCATCCAGGGCAAGCACCTGGGGCTTGATATCGTAAAACTGTTCGATCATAAAATTGCCAAATCCTTTTCTGGTTTGCTGTTATCTTGTGGTTGGATTTCATTGGGGCAGGGTGCACAGCTGAAAGTCGGGGCCGCGGTGCAGTCCCATCCGCTCGTAGAAGCCGCACAGGGACGGTTCGCACAGAAGCAGGGCATCGGCGGTCCGGGCCTTGTAAGCCATCATGGCGGCAATGAGCCAGGCCCCCAGTCCCCTGCCCTGCCAGTCCGGCGCGGTCATTCCGGCGGCCACGTAGGCTTCCCCGCCATAGTCGGCGCAGCAGCTCACCGTGGCGGCCAGCGCCCCTTCCGGGGTGCGCAGCGCCCAGGTCTGCCCCATGCCGTGGGCTATGGCCGTGCAGCTGTCCGAGTAGAAGCTCTCCTGCTCCTCCCGGTGGGCAAAGAGCAGATGGGCTGCCTCCCATACCCGGGGAGCCGGGTCAAACGCCATACCCCGGGGTGCTGCCTGGCGGAGGGTATCCAACTCCGGCCGGGGCGGGATGCCGGGAAGGCTCTCCCCTCTGGGCAGCCGGAAGGCGGCACGTGTCTGAGGGGAAGGCCAGTACGTGGGAAGGTTGTCCCCTGCCCGGCAGAGGAGCGTCTCCACGCCGCAGAAGCGCAGAAAGGAGGCAAGCTCCTCCCCCTCGTCGGCATCCCGGCAGGCACCGCAGAGCTGGGCGGAATTTCCCCGCAGCATGAGGCCCCCGCCGTCGGTGAGGCAAAAGCGCCACCCCGAGCCGGGCTTTTGGCCGAACAGGACCATCCGCATGCCCATGGCAGATTGAAAATAGAGCTGCCCCTGGATCCGTGCGAAAAACGCCCGTGCGTCCTGTTCTGTCTGGACGGTCCGAATCATTTCAGGGCGTTGACAATGCGCTTGTAATCCCGGCCGCGCACCTCAAAGTTGGGGTACATGTCAAAGGAGGCCGATGCGGGCGACAGGCTGACGATATCCCCGGGCCGGGCGCTCTGGCGGGCCAGCTCCACCGCCTGCTCCATGGAATCCGCATGGAGGATAGCAAGACCGCTGGCGGCAAAGTCGGGATGCTCCCGGACGGCCTTCTCGATGCGGGGCCCGGTGGCTCCCATGAGGACCAGCACCTTGACGTGGGCCAGAATTTCCGGGGCCAGAGGCTCATAGGGGATTTTCTTGTCGTAGCCGCCGGCGATCAGGATGATCTTCTGGTCAAAGCTGCGCAGCCCCGCAATGGTGCGGGTGGGGCTGGAGGCGATGGAGTCGTTGTAATACTGCACGCCGTCCAGCATGCGCACCGGCTCGATGCGGTGCTCCACGCCGGTAAAGGTAGCCCCCACCCGGCGCATGGCCTCCACAGGAACGCGGCCCCACACGGCGGCAATGGCTGCCAGCAGGTTTTCCACATTGTGCAGGCCCCGGAGCTTGACCTCGGCGCGGGGTAGAACCGGCGTGACCACGCCGTTCTCGGCGTAGCAGAGGGTATCGTCCTCCTTGCGCAGGAAGGCGCCCTTGTCAGTATCGTGCAGGCGGGTGAACCAGACCTGCTCGCCTTTGCAGTCGGAGGCCATGCCGCGGGTGATATCGTTCTCGTAGCCCAGGACCGCACGGCAGGGCGGGACCTGCCACAGCAGGATGTTGCGCTTGGCGTCGATGTACTCCTGCATATCCTTGTGATGGTCCAAGTGGTTGGGGGTCACATTGGTGACCACCGCCACCGCGGGAGAACGGCGCATGCTGATGAGCTGGAAGCTGGACAGCTCCACAACGGCGACGGCGTCCGGAGTAACTTCGGCCAGCTGGGGCAGCAGCGCCGCGCCGATGTTGCCGCCCAGAAATACCTTGCGGCCGGCAGCCTCAAACATCTTGGCGATGAGGGTGGTGGTAGTGGTCTTGCCGTCGGAACCGGTCACCGCCACGATCTCGCAGGGGCAGAACTCAAAGAAGAGCTCCACCTCACTGGTGACCATGGCGCCCGCCCGGATGGCGTCCTGCAGCGCCGGCTTGTAAAACTCATAGCCCGGCGTGCGCATGATGATGTCCTGGCCCTGGAAGCCGTCGGTATACTGCTTGCCCAGGCTCAGATGGACGTTGAGGCGGCGGAGGGTATCGGCGTAGTCGCCAAAGTCCTCCAGAGAATTTTTCTGGTCGCAGAGGGTCACGTCGGCCCCCATCTCCACAAACTGCTCGATGCAGCGCTTATGGCTGACACCGGCACCGATAAAGGCAACCTTTTTGCCCTGAATCAGTTCTTTCAATCGATCCATGGGATACATAGCAGTTCCTCCTCCCAAATTGCGGGATATGCTCCCGGCAGGCATGCCGCGCCGGGCGGCATTTTCCCTGCTGCGGGCAGGGCATACCCTTCCATCTATGATTATATATGCCATTGGATGCAAAGTAAATCGCTGCGCAAAAAAAGCGGCCCCTGCGCGGGGACCGCTTTGCAGTTTTTGGGAAAAAGGCTCAGGCTTCACCGCCCATGGGGATGCCGTGCTTGGTGAGCAGGGCACGGATCTTGACGATGGGATCGATGATGCTGCTGACCGATTTGTCGTGGTTGATGGCCGCAATGAAGTATGCGGTGTACTTGGAGACATCCACGTCGAAGTACCAGTCACGCTTGAGCAGCTCGGGGGTGCGGTAGGTCAGGTTGGTGCCCAGCACAGCCGAGATGATGCCGTCGGAGTAGGCCTTGTCGAACTTGTCCAGGCCGGAGGTGAACAGCGGGAAGGTGGCGCAGGTGAAGATCTTGCTGGCGCCGCGCATCTTCAGCTCGTAAGCGATGTCCAGCATGCTCTCGCCGGAAGCGATGATGTCGTCGGCAATGAAGACATCCTTGCCTTCCACGCTCTCGCCCAGGTACTCGTGAGCAACAATGGGGTTGCGGCCGTTGACCACACGGCTGTAGTCGCGGCGCTTGTAGAACATACCCAGGTTGCAGCCCAGCACGCTGGAGTAGTACATATTGCGGTTCATGGCGCCCTCATCGGGAGAGACGATCATGAAGTGCTCCTTGGAGAAGTTCACATCAGGCACGTGATGCAGCAGGCACTTGAGCACCTGATAGGTGGGCATGACGTTGTCAAAGCTCATGAGAGGGACAGCGTTCTGCACGCGGGGGTCGTGAGCATCAAAGGTGATGACGTTCTTGACGCCCATGCTGCGCAGCTGCTGCAGGGCATAGGCGCAGTCCAGACTCTCGCGGGAGATGCGGCGATGCTGACGGCCGCCGTACAGGCTGGGCATGATGACCGTGATACGGTGTGCACGGCCGGAGGATGCCTGGATCAGGCGCAGCAGGTTCTGGAAGTGGTCGTCGGGAGAGAGGTGATTCTCGTATCCGAACAGCTTGTAGGTGACGCTGTAGTTGCCCGGATCCACAAAGATAAACAGGTCGTCGCCGCGGGTGGAAGCCTTGACCAGGCCCTTGGCGTCACCGGACTGGAAGCGGGGGCAGTCCGACGGAATGATGAAGGTATCCACATCCATGCCGACTTCCCTTGCCCAGCGGACCAGGTGGCCATCCACCAGTTTTGCCAGTTCTTCCGCACCGGGACATGCGATCAGGCCAAGGTCTGCAATTGCGTCCTCCTTGGCGAAAAAGTCGCGGGGGCCCAGATTCTGTTCGTCCATAGTTTGTACTCCTTCTCTGTGTTGCACCGTTTTACAGCGGCTGTCGCCTGCCGCGGCATGCTGCAAGGTTCCCATCATATTTTTACCTTTATACAGATACCAACCGGCTCTTTTAGGTTGCCGCAAAGGGACGCAGCATACCCGTCAGTCAAATCTATTGTAGCACAGCCAGGGCGTAAAATCAGCAATCCGGCGAAGAATTTTCCCCGAATTTCGACATTTTGTCACCTTGCACATCCGGCTTTCCGACTGTCTTGACCATTTCTGTCTGCTTTTAACAAATTGTTCAAATTCGTCTTTCTGCAAAAGGCAATCAGGACAATAAACCGTGCTTTATCGCACCAAATTGCCACCTTTTCCCGGTTCCGTCACAGCCCCTCCCGGCCGCAGAAACCATTATGCACCGCCGAACAGACGAAACGCCAGCGCAATCGCAAGCACAATTGCCAGAACGGCATAAATGATCCTGACCGTCCGGTCGGTGTTCTGGAAAAAAGCCCAGATGGAATGGATCAGCCACATTGCAAAGACCACTGTCAATCCGATCTCCGGCAACAAAAAGACTATCAACACCGTGGCCATGGTACAGGCAGAGGCGCGCTTCTCCGTATCCTGTATCCAGGAGAGCAGTTCTTTTATAAAATACATCCGGAATTTCCCCTTTCTCTTCTGCCCCGCAATGCAGGACAGCTTTTCCCTATTCAGAATAGCATATTTTCCCTGCCCTGTGCCATCCGCACAATGCACAAACCGGGCACGATGCCGTCCGTCCCGCCCGGTTTTCTGCCCTACAGTCAGGCAAGCAGAACATACAAAAAGGGCGCCGCCAAAAGGCAGCGCCCCGATCTGCCCGCAGGGGGCAGTTCTCATATGATTGAGAAGATCAAGCGGTCAAAATCAGACCAGCTCGATGATGGCCATCTCGGCAGCATCGCCGCGGCGCATACCCGTCTTGATGATGCGGGTGTAGCCGCCGGTGCGGTCAGCATACTTCGGGCCGTACTCGTCGATGACCTTCTTCGCCACGTCCTCCTTGGTGATGTAGGAGAAGATCTGGCGCTTTGCGTGCAGGTCCTCCTTCTTGCCAAGGGTGACCATCTTCTCGGCCATGGAACGAACTTCCTTGGCACGGGCGACGGTGGTCTCGATCTTGCCGTTCTCAAACAGATAGGTCACCATCGCGCGCAGCATCGCTTTGCGGCTGTCGGTGGCGCGGCCAAGCTTTCTAGTACCGGGCATTCCGTTTCACTCCTTTTTGTAGATCGCCAGCCCCGGAAAGGGCGGCTCCGGCTTAATCGCCGTTATTGCGGGACACCGCGCAGGCGTCCGCAGTCGGCCAACGGGCCGAGGTTCTCAGTTATCGTCCTCATGGGTAAGCGTAAAGCCCAGGCTGTCCAGCTTTGCCATGACTTCTTCCAGGCTCTTGCGGCCCAGATTGCGGACCTTCATCATCTCGTCCTCGCTCTTGCTGACAAGATCGCCGACGGTGTTGATGCCGGCGCGCTTGAGGCAGTTGAAGGAACGAACCGACAGATCCAGCTCCTCGATGGTCATCTCCAGTGCCTTTTCCTTACCCTTTTCGTCGTTTTCGACCATGATCTCAGTCTCGGCCGCCTCATCGCAGAGGTTGACAAACAGGTTCAGGTGTTCGGTCAGCACGCGCGCAGCCAGGCTCAGGGCCTCCTGTGCGGAGATGGTGGCATCGGTCCAGACCTCGATGGTCAGCTTGTCGTAATCCGTGATCTGACCCACGCGGGTATTCTCAACGGAATAGTTTGCCTTGAGAACCGGGGTGTAAATGCTGTCCACAGGCAGAGTGCTGATGTCGTTTTTCTCAACGATCGCCAGCTTGTTGCGCTCTGCGGGGACATAACCGCGGCCTTTGTCGAAGCTGATCTCCATCACGAGTTTGGCGCCCTCACCCAGCGTGGCAATATGCCAGTCGGGGTTCAGGATCTCGAGGTCATCGCCCTGCTTGATGCTGCCGGCAGTAACCTCACACGGGCCTGCGGCTTCCACACGGACGGTACGGGGACCTTCGCCGTAAATTTTGGCAGCGATGCCCTTCAGGTTCAAAACGATCTCGGTGACGTCTTCTTTTACGCCCTCGATGGTAGAGAACTCATGCACCACACCGTCGATCTTGACGCTGGTCACAGCCACGCCGGGCAGCGACGACAGCAGCACGCGGCGCAGGCTGTTGCCCAGCGTCGTGCCGAAGCCGCGCTCCAGCGGTTCTACGACGAACTTGCCATAACGGCCATCCGGGGAAAGGTTGACCATCTCGATCTTGGGGCGTTCAATCTCCATCATAAAAACCCTCCTTGATCAACCGGCACTGGCCGGTTTTGTCTGCCTGCCTGAATCCGCCGCAGCCTAAGCGGCTGCGGCTTTGCCTTGCAGCAAGCGTTCAGGCAGCCCGTTTGTGAAAAAACTCGTTCGGTGGCAGAGGATTACTTGGAGTACAACTCGACGATCAGGTGCTCCGCAACCGGCACATCGATGTCCTCACGGACAGGCAGCTTGGTAACGGTGCCCTTGAGAGCGCCCTTGTCGCGCTCGAGCCACTGGGGCAGCAGCACAACGGGAGCGTCCTCACCGGTCAGCTTGGAGAACTTGACGGAGGAACGGCTGGAAGCCGCAACCTCGACAACGTCGCCGGCCTTGACCAGGTAGGAAGGAATGTTGACCTTCTTGCCGTTGACGGTGAAGTGAGCATGGCTCACCAGCTGACGAGCCTCGCGGCGGGTAGCGGCAAAGCCCAGACGGTAAACCACGTTGTCCAGACGGCGCTCCACCAGGATCAGCAGGTTGTCGCCGGGACGGCCGGGCATACGGGTGGCCTTCTCGTAGTAAGAATGGAACTGACGCTCCATAATGCCGTAGACGAACTTGACCTTCTGCTTCTCGGCCAACTGAAGGGCATACTCGCTCTTCTTCTTTCTCATCTGGCCGCCAGGATTGCGATTGGTGTTCTTCTTCGCATAACCCATAACAGCAGGAGAAATACCCAAAGCGCGGCAACGCTTGGCGATCGGCTGTGTATTCTTAGCCATAAGTCAGTTTCTCCTTTCGATCAAATGCGGCGACGCTTGGGGGGGCGGCAGCCGTTGTGGGGAATCGGGGTGACATCGCGGATCATGGTGACCTCCAGGCCGGTAGCCTGCAGGGCACGGATCGCGCTCTCACGTCCGGAACCGGGGCCCTTGACATAGACCTCAACGGTCTTCATGCCATGCTCCATCGCGGCCTTGGCAGCAACTTCGGCAGCGCTCTGCGCGGCAAACGGAGTGCTCTTACGAGAGCCGCGGAAGTTCAGCGCACCAGTGCTTGCCCAGGAAACGGTGTTGCCCTGGGTATCGGTAATGGTGACGATGGTGTTGTTGAACGTGCTCTGAATATGAGCAGCGCCGGCACTGATATTTTTGCGTTCCTTCTTCTTAGTGCGGGTCTTTGCACTGGATTTCGTAGCAGCCATTTCAGTTCCTCCTTACTTCTTCTTGTTCGCGACAGTGCGCTTGGGACCTTTGCAGGTACGCGCATTGGTCTTGGTGCGCTGGCCGCGGCAAGGCAGGCCCTTGCGATGGCGGACGCCACGGTAGCACTGGATCTCAGTCAGACGCTTGATGTCCAGCGCGACGTTACGGCGAAGATCGCCTTCGACGATGATGTCATGCTTATCGATATAATCGCGGATCTTGGCCTCGTCATCGGCCGACAGATCTTTGACCCGGATATCCGGGTTGATCCCGGTGCCGGCGAGAATCTCGTCGGCCGTGCTCTGACCGATACCGTAAACGTAAGTCAGACCAACTTCGATCCGCTTCTCGCGAGGCAGATCAACACCAGCAATACGTGCCATAAAGCACCTCCATAATATACATCCCATGTCCTGTGTCGGGGCCTGCGCCGGGAATCTACGCACTTGGCCCCCTAGCGTGGGCAATTAGCCCTGACGCTGCTTATGCTTGGGGTTGACGCAGATGATCATCACGCGGCCTTTGCGCTTGATGACCTTGCATTTCTCACAAATGGGTTTCACGGAAGGTTTTACCTTCATGATGTTAACCTCCTTCTAAAAACCTAAACACCAGAGCGCTTACTTGGAGCGCCAGGTGATCCGGGCCTTGGTCAGGTCGTAGGGCGACATCTCCATCGTGACCTTGTCGCCGGGCAGGATGCGGATGAAATTGGTCCGCAGCTTGCCGGAGATGTGTGCAAGCACCGTGTGACCGTTGGGCTTGCCATCGCCGCCCATCAGCTCGACCTTGAAAATGGTATTCGGCATTGCCTCGCGTACGATACCTTCTACTTCGATGACATCTTCTTTAGACAAGGTGACAGCCTCCTCCTGAAGGTCCTCATCAGAGCGGATGCGCCGCATCGTAAGCGGCGATCGCCCCGCTGAGCAGTTGATCGCTTTCCAGAAGCGCGTTCTCAAGCACGGTGGCAGTGGGGGCCACATGCCTCATCTTCTTGCGTTTCGGCCGGGCAAGGGTGCGCAGATTTCCGTCTGCGAGAAGAAGCATCTGGCCTTCCACAGCCAGAATGGCAAGGGTGCGTTTTTTGTCGCGCCCTGCCTTGGAGCGCACCAAACGGCCTTTTACAAAGTCCATCCGGGTTCCTCCCAGCCGTGGGTCAGGATCTCCGGCCCTGACGTTGTGATGGCGATGGTATGCTCAAAATGAGCTGCCAGTCCACCGTCACAGGTCTTGACCGTCCATCCATCCGACAAGGTCTTTACCGCACAGGCTTTCTGATTCACCATCGGCTCGATGGCGATCGTCATGCCCGGCACCAGACGCGGCCCGCGGCCGGGGTTGCCGAAGTTGGGAACCTCAGGGTCCTCATGCAGGTCTTTGCCGACGCCATGGCCGACAAAGCTCCGCACGACCGAAAAACCGTTTTCTTCGACATAGCTCTGCACTGCGTGTCCCACATCGCCGATCCGGTTGCCCGCCTGGGCCGCTGCAATGCCGCGGTGGAGGGCTTCCTTGGTGACATCCATCAGACGCTGGGCTTCGCTGTCCACCTTGCCGCAGGCAAAGGTGCAGGCGTTGTCGCCATTGAAGCCGTCGATCTTGCAGCCGGTGTCAATCGAAACGATGTCGCCGGGGCGGATCTTCTGGCTGCGGCTGGGAATGCCGTGGATGACGGTGTCGTTGACGCTGATGCAGGCAGTGGCCGGGAATCCATACAAATGCAGGAAATTGGGCCGTGCACCGTGCCGCACGATAAAGTCGTAAATGATCTTGTCAATCTCCGCCGTTGAGATACCGGCTTCGATCGCTTCGCCGCCTGCTTTCAATGCAGCCGCGCTGATGGCACAGGCACGGCGCATGGCTTGAAGTTCAGCAGCATTTTTCACCTGGATCATGGAATGCTTACGCCTCCAAATGGTTGAGGATGTATGCGTTGGTGGCCTCGATGCTTCCCTGATCCGGGATGTCGAGCAGCTTGCCGCGCGCACGATAGTAATCTACGAGAGGCTCGGTCTGCTCATGGTAGGCCTTGAGGCGGTCGCGGACGGTGGCGGGTTCATCATCCTTGCGGGTGACGAGCTCACCGCCGCAGCGGTCGCACACGCCTTCCTTTGCGCTGGGTTTGTTGACGATATGGTAGCTGGCGCCGCACTTTGCGCAGACGCGGCGGCCGGCCATGCGCTTGACGATGAGCTCTTCATCGGCCAGGATGTTCAGAGCCTTGTCGATCTCAACGCCCATCGTTTCCAGGGCCTCGGCCTGAACGATTGTGCGGGGCACGCCGTCCAGAATGAAGCCGTTGGCACAATCCGGCTGCGCCAGGCGCTCCTTGACGATGCCGACGATGACATCGTCGGGCACCAGAGCACCGGCATCCATAAAGCCTTTGGCTTTCAGGCCCATCGGGGTGCCTTCCTTGACTGCGGCACGCAGGATGTTGCCTGTCGAAATAGCGGGGATATTCAACTTGTCACACAGAATTTCTGCTTGAGTACCTTTGCCTGCGCCCGGAGCGCCTAAAAGGATCAGTTTCATAGTAGTCCCCTTTCTTTCTTATCCTGTCTTATTCCAGGAAGCCTTTGTGATGACGAGAGGTCATATAGCCTTCCAGCGAACGACCAGTGTCCAGCGCGACGCCCACAACGATCAGCAGGCTGGTACCGCCAAGCTGGATCGAGACACCCGTGACGTTGCCCAGAACGATGGGCAGCACCGCGACGATGGCCAGGAACAGCGCACCGATCAGGGTGATCTTGTTCAGCGTCTTGACAATGAAGTCGCTGGTGGGCTTGCCGGGACGAATGCCCGGAATGGTGCCGTTATTCTTGCGCAGCTGGTTCGCAATGTCGACCGGGTTGTACTGGATCGCCACGTAGAAGTAGTTGAACGCAATGATAAGCAGCAGGTACACCACAATGTACACCCAGCTGGTGTAGTTGAAGGTGTGGAAGAAAACGTACCAGAAGGAGCCTTCCTCCAGGGGGAGGAATCCGCCGATCAGGCTGGGAATGCCGCACAGCGTCGATGCAAAGATGATGGGCATGACGCCGGACATGTTGACCTTGATGGGGATATAGCTGTTCTGGCCGCCGTACATCTTGCGGCCCACAACGCGCTTGGCATACTGGACGGGAATGCGGCGCTCGGCGTTGGTCAGGATGACCACGAACACCACAGCCACCAGGGCCAAAATCACGATGACAGGCAGGTAGATGTAGTACTGGCTCTGGCCGGAAGCAGCCAGGGTAAGCATGCTCTGCACAGAAGCCAGGACATCGGACCAGCGGGAAACAATGCCCGCAAAGATCAGCAGCGAAATGCCGTTGCCGATGCCTTTTTGATCGATCTGGTTGCCCATCCAGGTGACCAGCTGAGCGCCAGCGGTGAAGCACAGAACAATGACAATGGCGGAGAAGATTCCGCTGAAGCCATCGGTGTACTTCAGAGCGCCCATGCGGCGAATCACGAAGTAGTAACCGATCGAGAGAACCAGCGCGATACCCGCGCCGACATAGTTATTGATGCGGTTGAGCTTGCGGCGGCCCTGCTCGCCTTCCTTGGCGAGGTTCTCGAGGTAAGGGATCGCCACCGTCAGCAGCTGGACGATAATCGTCGCGTTGATATAGGGCTGAACGCCCAGGGCGAAGATCGTGCAGTTGGAGAGGTTGCCGCCGGACATCATATTGAGGTAGTTCAGCATGCTGCCAACCTCAAACATGCTGTCCAGGGCGTCAGCGGTGATGTTCGGCACCGGGATGGCGCTGCCCAGACGGAAGAGGACGAGGATCAGCAGGGTGAACAGCAAACGTTTACGCAGATCGTCGATCTTCCAGGCATTACGAAATGTCTCGAACACCTCAGATCACCTCTGCCTTCCCGCCTGCCTTCTCGATTTTTTCCTTGGCAGAAGCCGTGTAGGCGGAAACCTTGACGTTGACCGCCTTGGTCAGCTCGCCGTTGCCCAGGACCTTGACACCGTCCAGGGTCTTGGAGATGATGCCCTTCTCGAGCAGAGCAGCCTCGTCGATGGTAGCGCCGGCCTCGAACTTGTCGAGATCAGAAACCTTGACGATGACATACTTGGTCGCGAAGATGTTGTTGAAACCACGCTTGGGCAGGCGGCGCTGCAGCGGCATCTGGCCGCCTTCGAAACCAGCCTTCTTGACGCCGGAACGGGCTTTCTGACCCTTGTGGCCGTAGCCGGCAGTCTTGCCGTTGCCGGAGCCTGCGCCGCGGCCCTTGCGGGTGGGAGCAGTGTTTGCGCCCTTGGACGCTTTCAGTTCATGAAGCTTCATGCTTGCACCTCCTTGCGTTACAGCTTGGTCACGACGACCAGATGAGAGATCTTGGCGACTTTGCCTGCAGTAGCGGCATTGTCGGGCTGGACGGTCGTGTCGCCGGGGCGCTTGAGGCCCAGGCTGTGCGCGACGGCAGTCTGCTCCTTACCGCGGCCGTTCAGGCTCTTGGCAAGCAGGATGCTCAGGTTATTTTCAGCCATTTCAGTTCCCTCCTCAGCCCAGGATCTCGGCCACGGTCTTGCCGCGCTTGGCCGCGACGCTCTCGGCGTCGGTCAGGCCGCACAGACCATTGAAGGTCGCAGCAGTGACGTTGATCGGATTGTTGGAGCGCAGGCTCTTGGTACGGATGTCCTTGATGCCTGCAGCTTCCAGGACCGCACGGACCGGGCCGCCGGCGATAACGCCGGTACCGGGGGCAGCAGGACGCATCAGGACGCGGCCTGCACCAAAGACGCCGACGATCTCATGGGGGATCGTGGTGCCCTTCATGGCGATCTTGTGCATGTTCTTCTTGGCAGCGCTCTCACCCTTGCGGATGGCCTCGGGAACCTCGCCGGACTTGCCGACACCGTAACCGATGCTGCCCTTGCCGTCGCCAACGACGATCAGTGCAGCAAACTTCATAACGCGGCCGCCCTTGACAGTCTTGGAAACGCGGTTGATGGAGACGACCTTGGTGATCATGCCGTCATCTTGTTCTCTGTTTCTCTGCATGGCCATTGTATCTTCTCCCTCCTTACAGCTTCAGGCCGCCTTCGCGGGCGCCCTCTGCCAGAGCCTTAACGCGGCCGTGATATACGAAACCGCCACGGTCGTAGACGACCTCGGTGATGCCCGCAGCCAGGCACTTTTCCGCGATCTTGAGGCCAACCTTGTGGGCAGCCTCGACGTTTCCGCCGTAATCCTCAAAGTCCTTTTCCATCGTGGAAGCGCTGACCAGAGTCTTGCCGGCCACATCGTCGATGACCTGTGCGTAGATGTGCTTGGCAGAGCGGAAAACATCCAGGCGCGGGCGCTCAGCGGTGCCGCTGATCTTGCCGCGGACGCGGCGGTGACGGCGAAGACGAGCTTCGTTCTTATCAGCCTTATTGACCATAATGCTTCTCCCCTCCTATTATTTGCCTTTACCGGCTTTGCCTTCCTTGCGGATGACAAACTCGCCAACATAGCGGATGCCCTTGCCCTTGTAAGGCTCCGGCGGACGCTTGGAGCGGACTTCGGCCGCAAACTGGCCGACTTCCTGCTTGTCGATGCCGACGATGTTGAAATGCAGCGCGTCCTTGACCTCGATCTTGATGGTGTCGGTCTCGTCAACGTTGACCGGATGAGAGAAGCCCAGAGTCAGCACCAGGGTGCTGCCCTGCTTGGCGCAGCGGTAGCCGACGCCCTGGATCTCCATCTCTTTCTTGTAGCCCTCAGTCACGCCAACCACCATGTTGTGGATGTTGGAGCGGGTCAGGCCGTGGAGGCTGCGTGCCTCCTTCTCGTCATTGGGGCGGGTAACCAAAATTTCATTGCCCTCGACCTTGACGTTCATGAGGGGATGATATTTGGAATGCAGGCTACCCTTGGGGCCCTTCACGGTGATGGTGTGCTCGGCCTCGTCGATGGTCACATCCACGCCCGCGGGAATGACGATGGGTTTTCTTCCAATTCTCGACATTGTCTTAGTGCCCCTTTCTCTTACCACACAAAGGCCAGGACTTCGCCGCCGACATGAGCTGCGCGAGCAGCCTTATCGGTCATAACGCCCTTGGAAGTGGAGATGATTGCGGTGCCCAGGCCTTTCATGACTTTGGGCATATCCTCGCAGTTGGTGTAAATGCGCAGGCCGGGCTTGGAAACGCGCTTCAAGCCGGCGATGACCGGAGTACCATTCTCCTGGTACTTCAGGGTCAGGGTGATCATACCCTGCTTGTTATCCTCGGTCACTTTCATACCCTTGATGTAGCCCTCGTCAACCAGGATCTGGCAGATTGCCTTCTTCAGGTTGGAAGCAGGAACGTCCACGGAAGGGTGTTTGGCAGTGCTGGCATTGCGGATGCGGGTAAGCAGGTCCGCGATAGGATCGGTGATTTGCATGCCACTAACCTCCTTAGGTTGTGTTTCTTGATTTGGTTTGTTCTCAGGTCTTTCGGCCGGGGATTACCAGGACGCCTTCTTGACGCCGGGGATCTCGCCCTTGTAGGCCAGCTCGCGGAAGCAGATACGGCAGATGCCGTACTTGCGCAGGTAAGCGTGGGGACGGCCGCAGATCTTGCAGCGGTTGTACGCACGGCTGGAGAACTTGGCAGGACGCTGCTGCTTGAGCTTCATAGAAGTTTTTGCCATTTTTGTTCCTCCCCTTCTCAGTTGGCGAACGGAGCGCCCAGAGCCTTCAAGAGCTCCTTGGCTTCCTCGTCGGTCTTGGCCGTGGTGACAAAGCAGATGTCCATGCCGCGGATCGCGTCGACCTTGTCGAAGTCGATCTCAGGGAAGATGATCTGCTCTTTCAGGCCGCAGGCGTAGTTGCCGCGTCCGTCGAAAGAGTCGCCGGAGATGCCGCGGAAGTCACGAACACGGGGCAGAGCCACGTTGAACAGACGATCCACGAACTCGTACATACGGTCGCCGCGCAGGGTGACCTTGGCGCCGATGGGCATGCCCTGGCGCAGCTTGAAGTTTGCAACGCTCTTCTTGGCCTTGCAGACAATGGCCTTCTGGCCGGTGATCTGGCCCAGATCGTTGACGATGGCGTCGATAATCTTGACGTTCTCTTTGGCTTCGCCGGCGGCGACATTGATGATGACCTTGTCAAGCTTGGGGATCTGCATCACGCTCTTGTAGCCGAACTTCTTGTTCAGGGCGGGAGCGATCTCGTTGACATACTGTTCTTTCAAACGTGCCATGATTCAAACTCCTTCCTTACAGTTCAGCGCCGCACTTGCGGCAGACGCGGACGTTCTTGCCGTCCTTGACGGAATGGCCAACGCGGGTCGGCTTGCCGCACTTGGGGCAGACCGGCATGACCTTGCAGGCGTAGATAGCGCCCTCGGCCTTAACGATGCCGCCCTGCTCGCCCTGACGGCGGGGCTTGACGTGCTTGGTGACCATGTTCAGGCCCTCGACAATGACCTTGCCCTCTTTGGGAGAGGTCTGCAGGACCTTGCCGGTCTTGCCCTTGTCCTTGCCGGAGATGATCATAACGTTGTCGCCGGTTTTAACATGAAGATTGTTCATTCTATTAAAACCTCCTTACAGCGATTCGGGAGCCAGGCTCAGGATCTTGGTGAAGCCGGCATCGCGCAGCTCGCGAGCGACGGGTCCAAAGATACGGGTGCCCTTGGGGCTCTTGTCGGCCATAACGATAACAGCAGCATTCTCGTCGAAACGGATGTAGCTGCCGTCATCGCGGCGCAGGCCGTGCTTGGAACGGACGATGACAGCCTTGACCACATCGCCCTTTTTGACGGTGCCACCGGGCGCAGCCTTCTTGACGCTGCAAACCACGATGTCGCCGATGTTGGCATATCTCTTGCGGGTACCGCCCAGTACACGGAAGCACATTAACTCCTTGGCACCGGTATTGTCGGCAACTTTGAGATAAGTTTGCATCTGAACCATCTTTCAGGTCCTCCTTTCAAAGTACCAGGCTTGGATTATTTCGCCTTTTCAATGATCTTGACCAGGCGCCAGTTCACGTCCTTGGAAAGTTTGCGGGTCTCCATGATCTCAACACGATCGCCGATGCCGGCTTCGTTGTTCTCATCATGAGCCTTGAACTTCACGGTGCGCTTCAGGATCTTCTTGTAGAGGGGGTGCTGGACGCTGTCGCGGACTGCGACGACGATGGTCTTGTCCATCTTGTCGGAAACGACAACACCCACACGGGTCTTTCTCAGATTGCGTTCCATTGTTTAACCTCCCTCTTACGCGTTCTTGGCATTGTTCTCCGCCATAACGGTCATCACACGGGCGATGTCCTTCTTGACGGTATCAATGCGGATGGGGTTATCCAACTGGTTGATGGCGTGCTGAAAGCGCAGGTTGAACAGTTCCGCTTTCAGATCCTTGAGCTTCTTGTTGAGCTCAACGTCGGTCATATCGCGCAGCTCGTTCGCTTTCATTCAGCGTCATCCTCCTTCACGGTGTCAGGCTCTTCGCGCTTGACAAATTTGCAGCGGATCGGCAGCTTGTTGGCTGCCAGGCGCAGCGACTCGCGAGCGGTCGCTTCGTCAACCTCCGCGATCTCAAACAGAACGCGGCCCGGCTTGACGACGGCCACCCAGTATTCCGGGCTGCCTTTACCGGAGCCCATACGGGTGCCGGCGGGTTTCTCGGTGACGGGCTTGTCGGGGAAGATCTTGATCCAGACCTTGCCGCCACGCTTGATATAACGGGTCATGGCAACACGGGCCGCCTCGATCTGGTTGGAGGTGATCCAGGCCGGCTCCAGGGCGACCAGGCCGTACTGGCCCTGGTTGACCTTGTTGCCGCGCATGGCCTTGCCGGTCATGCGGCCGCGCTGAACGCGGCGGTATTTAACACGCTTCGGCAGTAACATTACTGTTTGCCTCCTTCCTTCTTGGCAGCAGGCTTCGCGCCCTTCAGGATCTCACCCTTGTAGATCCAGACCTTGACGCCGACCTTGCCGTAGGTGGTGTTGGCCTCGGCAAAACCGTAGTCGATGTCGGCACGCAGGGTCTGCAGGGGGATGGTGCCCTCGTGATAGCTCTCGGTGCGGGCGATGTCAGCGCCAGCCAGACGGCCGGAGCAGGTGACCTTGATGCCCTTGGCGGGAACGCCGTTGCGGGGCTGCATGGCGTTGCGGATGACCTGCTTCATAGCGCGGCGGAACGCGATACGGCGCTCCAGCTGAGAAGCCACATCCTCAGCAACCAGCTGAGCATTGGTGGTGATGCCCTTGACCTCGACGATGTTGAGGTTGACATTCTTGCCGGTCATCTTGGCGAGCTGAGCCTCGAGCTTGGTGCTCTCAGCGCCGCCCTTGCCGATGACGATACCGGGCTTTGCGCAGAAGACGCTGACCTTGATGCGGGGAGCGCCGGACTGGCTGTCAACGGTACGCTCGATCTCGATCTTGGGAACGCCAGCAGAGTAAAGCTGCTTTTTCAGGGTCTTGCGGATCTTGTAATCCTCGACCAGGGTGTCGCCGAATTCCTGCTTAGAGGTAAACCAGCGGCTGTCCCAATCTTTGATAACGCCCACGCGCATGCCATGGGGATTGACTTTCTGGCCCATTAGTGTTTACCTCCTTACGCTTTCTCTTTCAGGACGACAGTCATGTGGCTGGTCCGCTTGAGGATGCGGTACGCACGGCCCTGGGCGCGCGGCATGATGCGCTTGAGCGTGGGGCCGGGGCAGACATAGCACTCTGCCACATACAGGTTGTTGCGATCCATGTTGAAGTTGTTTTCCGCATTGGCGGCAGCAGAATTCACCAGCTTGAGAAGGGGCTCGCAGGCGGCCTTCGGGGTGTACTGCAGAATCGCCAGCGCCTCGTCCAGGGGCTTGTTACGGATGAGATCCATCACGATAGAAACCTTGCGAGGACTGATGCGGGCGTAACGGAGAATTGCCCGAGCTTCCATTTATAAGTTCCTCCTCTCTTACTTACCGGTGGTCTTGCCACTGGTATGGCCGGTGAACTTGCGGGTGGGCGCAAACTCGCCGAGCTTGTGGCCAACCATATCCTCGGTCACGTACACAGGCACGTGCTTGCGGCCGTCATGCACAGCGAAGGTGTGGCCGACAAAATCGGGGAAGATGGTGGAGGAACGGCTCCAGGTCTTGATAACGCTCTTTTTGCCGCTCTCGTTCATAGCTTCGACTTTCTTCAGCAGAGAAGGCAGGACGTAAGGGCCCTTTTTCGTGCTTCTGGACATATTTCGTTTCCTCCCTTAACCGTTGGCGCGCTTGACGATGAACTTGTCGGAGCGGGCATGATGTTTGCGAGTCTTGAGGCCCAGAGCCGGCTTGCCCCACGGGGTGCGCGGGCTGCTGTGACCAACGGGAGCGCGGCCCTCGCCGCCGCCGTGCGGGTGATCGCAGGGGTTCATGACGGTGCCGCGGCTGCCGGGACGAACGCCCATGTGACGCTTGCGGCCGGCCTTGCCCAGGTTGACGTTCTCATGGTCAACGTTGGAGACGATGCCGATGGTGGCGATGCAGTTCAGACGAACGTTGCGCATCTCACCGGAAGGCAGACGAACCAGAGCGTAACCGTTCTCCTTGGCCATCAGCTGAGCCATGACGCCGGCGGAACGAACCAGCTGGCCGCCCTTGCCGGGGTAGAGCTCGATGTTGTGGATCATGGTACCAACGGGGATGTTCTCAAAGGGCAGTGCGTTGCCGGGCTTGATGTCCGCGTTGGGGCCAGCCATGATGGTGTCGCCAACCTTCAGGCCGTCGGGAGCCAGGATGTAGCTCTTGACGCCGTCGGTGTACTCGACCAGGGCGATGAAGGCGGAACGGTTGGGATCGTACTCCAGGGTCTTGACGGTCGCGGGGACGTCAAACTTGTTGCGCTTGAAGTCGATCACACGGTACTTGGTGCGGTTGCCGCCGCCGTGATGGCGGACGGTGATGCGGCCGGTGTTGTTGCGGCCGGAATGCTTCTTCATAGGCTCCAGCAGGCTGCGCTCGGGCGCGACCTTGGACAGCACGCTGTAATCGGTGACAGTCATGCCGCGGCGGCCCGGGGTAGTCGGCTTGTACTTTTTGATAGCCATCGTAGTACTCCTTTGTTTATCTTATGAATTTTTATCGGGGTCATATCCCCATAGCTGAACCCTCGGCGGGTTCTTGACGGAATGCTCAGCAGAATCAGGTCATGCTGGTAAAGAACTCGATCTCCTTGGAGTCGGGGGTCAGCGTGACGATTGCCTTCTTGCTGGCGGCAGTGTAACCGCCGTGCATTCCCTGACGGCGCCAGCGGCCACGCACATTGATGGTGTTGACCTTGGCAACCTTGACGCCGAACAGTTCCTCGACCGCCTGAGCGATCTCAACCTTGGTGGCGTCGGTAGCGACCTTGAAGGTGTACTTCTTGTCAGCGATACCGGCCATGGAGTTCTCGGTGATGACGGGCGCGAGAACGATATCCTGTGCAAATTTCATCAGCCCAGTACCTCCTCAAGTTTCTTGGCGGCTTCCAGGCTGATGATCATCTTGTCGGCGTTGACAACGTCGTAGGTGTTCACGCTGGAAGCGGTGGTGGTTTTCACGCCCGGGATGTTGGCGGCGCTCTTGACGAACTTGGCATCGACGGTCTCGTTGACGACCAGGTTCTTCTTGCCGGCGCCGACAGCGGCGAGCATGGCAACGACGGTCTTGGTCTTGTACTCCTCAGCGGTCATCTTGTCGACAACGATCATGTTGCCGGAGACAGCCTTGTCGGACAGAGCGGAGAGAACCGCCAGACGCTTGACCTTCTTGTTGATGCGGTAGCTGTAGTCGCGGGGCTTGGGGCCCAGGGCGACGCCGCCGTGCGTCCACTGGGGAGCGCGGATGGAGCCCTGACGTGCATGGCCGGTGCCCTTCTGGCGCCAAGGCTTCTTGCCGCCGCCGCGGACTTCCTTGCGGATCTTGGTGTTCTGAGTGCCCTGGCGCTGGTTGGCCAGGAAGTTGACGACTGCCTCGTGGACAGCCTTCTCGTTCGGCGTAATGCCGAAGACGGCATCGGAAAGCTCAACGGTGGAAACCTTCTTGCCGTTCATATCGACGACATCAAACTGTGCCATTGTGTTTTCCTCCTTTACGCTTTCACGCTGTCGTGGATGGTCACGACCGAGCCCTTCGCGCCCGGGATCGCACCCTTGATGGCGATCAGATTGTTCTCGGCGTCAACCTTGACGACGATGAGGTTCTGCACGGTGACACGCTCGGCGCCCATGTGGCCGGGCAGCTTCTTGCCCTTGAAGACACGGGACGGAGTCGAGGTGGAACCGTTGGAACCGGCATGACGTGCAACGGGGCCGGTGCCGTGGCTCTCGCGCAGGCGATGCTGGCCGAAGCGCTTGATAACGCCCTGGTAGCCCTTGCCCTTGCTGATGCCGACGACATCAACATGGTCGCCTTCAGCAAAGATGTCAGCCTTCAGGATGTCGCCGACGTTCACGCCGGAGATGTCCGCCAGGCGGAACTCGCGCAGGGTGCGCTTGGGGGCAACGTCAGCCTTGTCGAAGTGACCCTTGGCGGCCTTGTTGACCTTCTTGGCGGAAACTTCGCCGTAGCCGAGCTGGACAGCCTGATAGCCGTCAGACTCTTCGGTCTTCTTCTGCACGACGGTGCAGGGGCCGGCCTCGATGACGGTCACAGGAACGACCTTGCCGTTGGCGTCGAACAGCTGGGTCATGCCCAGTTTCTTGCCGATGATACCTTTTTGCATTGTGTAAATCCTCCCTGTAAAGGTTATTGGTTGGTGGGGTGGCCCATCAACATGACCTCTCCGCAGCGCTTGGCATTTTGCCAGGCCGCTGTTGCTCTGTGTACCTTACCTGCCGGCGGTCAGCGGAACACGGCCGCTCGGACCGGCTTGTTTTTATAAGGTAGTCAGTGCATCACAGCTTGATCTCGATGTCAACGCCGGCGGGGAGCTGCAGGCTCATGAGAGCCTCGACCGTCTTGTTGGACGGCTTCAGAATGTCGATCAGACGCTTGTGGGTGCGGGACTCGAACTGCTCACGGCTGTCCTTGTACTTGTGGACGGCACGCAGAATCGTGACCACTTCCTTGTCGGTGGGCAGGGGGATCGGGCCGGACACGCGGGCGCCGGTGCGCTTCGCGGTTTCCACGATCTTGGCCGCTGCTGCATCGATCAGGGATGCATCGTAGCTCTTCAGACGGATTCTGATTTTTTCTTTGACTGCCATTGTCTTCGCCTCCTGAATGAATTTGTTGCCTTAGGCGAGCCGATAAATCACACACGCTTCCGGGTGTTCAACCCCTTTGCATGAGAAAAACCGGTGAACCGCACACGCAGTTCCCCCGGAAAGAATCTCCGCAAAGTCGATTGGACATTGGTCCGTGCCGCAGAATGCAGCGCCGTACGTATCCCTTCGCATTCGTAATTCTTTCGCCCGGTTCTAAGATCGGACATACTCCGCGGAAAAACCCGTGCTCATCGCACGGCAACCTCCCGCATCAACGCATATCGTGGCTTGTGTTGAACGGATGTTCTTCACAAGCCGTTCGCAGCCGAGAATTATAATACCACACGCTGCCCGGTGTTGCAAGCCCTTTTTTAGCATTTTACCAAATTTTTTTCAAAAAATTTGGTGTATGCCACCCTTGACAGGGAACTTTCCACCAGTTCCGGGCGATTTGTTCAAAATTCGCCCGATTTTTCCATTTTTCGGCAGGCAGACGGTATTTTTTCAGCTTTCTCAAGCCGAGGTGTATCATATCACACCTTTTCCCAAAAGAAAAGCCCCGCCGGAAGATTTTTCCCGGCAGGGCTTTGCCTTATTCCTTTTCTCCGTTGGCTGCAGTCGGCGGCAGTCGGCAGACAGCCGAAATCATTTGCCCTTCAGGCAGGCAGTTCACTCTGATGCCAGCCGGTGGCGTCCTTGATCCACAGGGTCGTACCGTCCCAGGCGACGCCGGAATGCTCACAGGGGATCACTTCCCTGCCGGTACCGTCCAGCAGGCCCCAGCTGTCGCCCTGACGTACTGCCACGTAGCCGTTCTGCATGGGGGCGGCGTAGGCGGGTTCCGCTGTCCAGTCCCCCGTGTCGGGGTCGCGCAGAGCATCATAGGTAGCATCGTAGACATACTCCGTCCCGTAGCTGAACTCCCGGTCGATATAACTCCACTTGCCGTCGGTGTTCTGGATGGGCGCCATCTGCTCGTCATAGAAGTAGCCGGCCAGCTGGATATTGGCAACGCCCCTCCTGTTCCCCGCCTTGTCGGCGTAGAAATAAATCTCCTGATTGCCGTTTCCCATATCTGTGACAATGGGGTCGGAGGGATAAACAGGGTCGCCCTCCTCCCCTTCCTCGTTGGCATCGTAGCAGGGCAGCAGATCCCCGTAGGTCTCCCACATCTCGTCGGTGATCTCGACAATGTCGCCGGGGCCGTCGAAGGAGACATAGGCTCTGAGCGCCCAGGGGTCATAGGCATGGATATCCCGCCCGGGGGCATCCAGGTCATAGAAGAAGGTGATCATACCGGCACCGTGTCCGGGGCAGACGATGGGTTCTCCTTCCGCTTCCAGCTCCGCCGAGATGGCATCCTGCTCCTCCCAGCCCATGCCGGAAACGCTCCACGTCCAATGGCCTTCCGGGGTACACCGTCCCACCGGGGAATCGGCACGACAGGGCAGCACTTCCGTACCGTCGGCACGGATGAGCCCCCACTTGCCGTCCTTGGAGACGGTGAAGTACCCCTCCTGCACGCTGCTGGGAGTGTTGTACCCCGTGGCCACGTTGCGCATCTCATCATAGTCCAGGCCCGGCTCCCCCGCCGGGGTAGTTTCCGGTTCGGGCGTGGGGGTAGGCTCGCTCGTCTCCGACTGGGAGGACGGCGGCTGGGGCGTGGGCGTTGCGGCAGGCGTCGTCGCCCGGGGCGCACAGCCTGCCAGCAGGGCGGCCACCAGCAGGACGGCGGCGGCTCTTGTATACTTCTTCATAGAGGGACCCTCCTTCTTCTCTTTTATACTTATATTATATATAGGATGCTTACACGGCCAGGGAGGCCTCCGCCACCCGCCAGCCGTCGTCGGTCTGTACCAATCGGATGGTATGCCATACTGCCCGGGCAGGGGGCGCCCCTGCGCCGGCGGCCTCGGCAGACTCGATGCCCAGGAGCCCGAACACCAGACTGCCGTCGGGCTGGGTCTGGGGCTCAGTGCAGAGTTGGGCCAATACCAGAGGATTCGTCCCCCGCTCTCCACCGCCGAATCGAAGTTCGTCGTTTTCCCCGGCCATGTAGCCGATATAGCAGCGATACTGGGTATTGTAGCCGCCGCTGGCATACTGGGCGGCAAGTTCCGGCGTGAATACCGATTCCAGATAGGCTTTCAGCTCACTGTATCTGGTGAAGCGGGCGCCATCCACCGCCTGATAGAGCTCGGCGCCTTTGTCGTTTTCCACCGGTTGTGCCGGGGCATAGCCCAGTCGGACGTTATAGTGCCACAGAAAGTCCATCGCTTCCGCCGTGACGATGCTCGCCTGTTCGTCCAGAGATGCAGGGACATAGTACAGGCGGCTGCCCTGGTAATCCTCCCATGGGGTGTTGATAAGGACGACGCGCTGCTGGCTGTCGGGCAGGGTGTAATCGGTGTCCACCAGCAGATCATAGGCCAGGAAAGTTCCGTCCTCGCCCGGCTGAACCTCCGGGTTGAGGGTTTGCAGTTCGGACACTTCCATGCCCAGCGCATCCGCGGCCTGCTGCCAGGTCACACGCTCGCCAAGGTCTACCCGCAGGGGAAGGCTTTCGGGAAGATCCGCCCCGTTCGGCAGGCGTACCAGCGTTCCCCACATGGAATATTCCGTCACTTTGCTGCCGCCCGCCCAGTCAGCACACAGAATTGCCCAGCTGCCGTCCTCATTTTGCCGCAGGGTGTAAGCCACCGACTGATAGGGCTCCATCCACAGACTGTTTCCTCCCCGGGCCATGGTCAGGGTCCAGGTCCCGGCGGAGGCTTTTTCTGCAAAGTCGATCATCCGGCAGTTACGGTTGCCGTCCCCCGGGCTGGCTGCCAGCGAGAAGGTATCCGTCTCCTCATCATATATGCTGCCCCAGCCCTCCTGGGTGAACGCTGCCTCGTAAGGATCTTCAAAGGCATACAGTTCCGTCCCGAAGGCATCCCGCACCTGAACTGCCAGATCGGAAGCCTTCCAGCTGCCGGTGTTGTCTGTCTCCGTGCCGCGCATGGCGGCAAAGGATGCCGCGTAGTAGGCGGTTGTGAGGGGCGGCAGGTCGTTGGCATCTCCCCAAGGCTGTGTGGTGACCCAGTTACGGAAGGACCGGACATACGTGAGTGCCTCCTCTTCCTGAGGGCGGTAGTTTTGCTGAGGGATCATGGCGGAGACACAGCCCGACGTGACATAGTACCCGTTGCCGAACTCCAGGGCATAAGTAGTCTCCCCCACCGGCAGCGGCGTGCTGCCCGATTCCGCCACCGAGATGGTCAGCCACAGGGGTTCGTCCGTCCCACCCGAGAAGGAGAACCCGTTGACCACCAGACCGTCCAGCGACTCAAAGGGGAAAACATCATCCACTGTGGTTTGCTTTCCCTCCGCATAGGACAGGTCGGTATATCCGCAGGCCGCGGCTGCGCCTGCTGCGTCGTTATGATACAGCGCCGCCGCCAGAGCATATGCATTTTGCAGGCAGGTGGCCTCATCGGTGCCCATGCTTTGCCAGGCACTGTCCGGGTATCCCGCACCGGTGGCATTGGCCATGGCCTGCTCGTAATCAGGGCAGGGGCCGCGGGTGGCTGCGGGCGCCGGTTGGGACTGGGAGGTCGTTTCGGTGGTCGGGGGTTCCGGCGTCACGCTGTCCTTTCCGTTTTGTGCCGGGGCGCAGCCGCTCATTGCAGCAGCCAGCATCGCCGCGGCCAGAAAAGCAGCTAGCAGTCGGTTATATCGTGTCACAGGTCCGCACCTTCTTTCTTCAGTTGTCAGGGAGAACAGGTTCCGCTGCTCTGTGCCGCACTGCCCGTCCCTTGCCGTTACAGGGAAACATAGCGGCGGGAGCCTGTTTTTACCGTGTGCTGTGGGAAAAAATTCTGCTTTTTTCACGGTCTTTCTACGCTCATTATAGCATACGAAAAGTACAAAAAAAGGCCCCGGCAAGGCTTGCCGGAACCTTTTACAGTACAGACACAGTTCGGACGAATTTGGCACCTTTACAGCGCTGCGAAGCGCCGCTCCCCCGCCGTTGCCAGCCACTGGGCAAGCAGCAGGCAGACCGCCGCCAGGGCAATGCCGCACACAAGCAGGTAGACTTCCACTGTGAGCAGCGAGGCCAGCGCCATGTAGAGCAGTATCCCCACGCCGGCCAGCCCCATGCCGCCGAAAATTCCCAGGAAGGCCGCCATGGACTGTTTGACCACCATGGTGTCATTGGGGGCGTCCAGCTTGGGGAACAGCAGGTTGATAGCCACGCCTGCCAGGGACACCGTCCCCGAAAGTCCCGCGCTGGCAAACAGCAGCGCTGCTGTCTGCAGTGCCGTAAAGCCCAGCGACCACTGCAAAAGCAGGATACACACCGCCGTAAGAGGCCAGCCCACCAGCACATTGAACCAGGCCTTGACATACAGGACCGTCTTGCCGGGCAGCGGCAGAGACTTGAGCAGCCAGAGGCACCGGCCTTCCAGGCTGATGGAAACGCTGGAGGTGGACACCGTGGCCAGCATCAGACAGACCGCAGCGGCCGCCACACCATAGCAGTCGGCCGGGGTCACAGCAAGGCCAAATTCCTGCTCAAACAGGGCAAGCAGTGCATCCCGGCGCACGCAGGCCGCCACCGCCCCTACAGCAAGCATGACCAGCCCAAAGCTGGTGTTGAACAGGTAGATGGATGAACCGAAGTAGCGGGTGGCCTCCTTTTTCAGCAGAGCAGTCACAGGCGCACCGCCCCGCTGCTCCACCATGCGGAACTTGCTGCGGGCCGCCCGGGCATTCATGCGGGAGAGCAGCCTGCGGTAGGACCGGCAGAGCAGTGCCGTCACCGCCAGAAAGGGCAGGATGCAGACCAGCGCCAGGAGCACCAGCGACACAAGGTTGCCGGTGCAGGCATCCCCCATCAGTCCAAAGAGAAACAGCGGGCCATGGAGCGTAGCGTCGATGTCCTGACGCATATCCCCCACGCCCTGAAACAGGTCCCCCATCCGGAAGGAGCCAACCAGGATCAGCATGAGGAAAATCAGATAGCCTAGGCTGGCAAACAGAGAACTGTGCCTAACCCGGGAGGACAGCCAGGTCACGGCAAAACCTACCAGTACGCCCAGCAGTGTGGGCGGCAGCGCTCCCAGGATGGAAACCGGCACCGCCAGTGCCACCGCGGCGGCTCCCGCCGGGCCGCCGTTGAAGCAATAGACCAAAGCCATGGGCAGCAGGACCAAAGCGGTGATGAACAGGTTTTCCAGGTAGACGGCCAGAACCCGGCAGAGCAGTACCGCGTAGTCGCTGACAGGCAGCGAGAGGATGATGTCGTTGTCCTTGCCGCCGAAGAGCATGCCGCCCGCCGCAAAGACCGTCAGCAGGAAGGCCATGAGCACAGACAGTACCGACATCATGCCGGGCAGCAGGTCCAGGGCGCCGAAAAGTTTCAGTCCCATGGCAAGGGAGGCACTGTATGTGAAAGAGAGCATCAGGCAGAGGAACGCCACAAGGCCAAGTGCCGCTCCCGCCGATGCCGCTTGCCGGCGGCTGCCTCTGCCCGCTATGGCATTGAGCATTTCCAGCAGGCTGAGTTTGACCAGGGCTGCAAAGGCTTTCATTGCGCGGCCTCCTCCCGTTCCAGCTGCAAAAAGACTTCCTCCAGATTGGAACGTCCCACGATCTCCGCCGTGGGGCCCGCCTCAATGAGGCGCCCTGCCCGCAGGATGGCCAGCTTGTCGCACAGCTTTTCCGCCACTTCCAGTACGTGGGTGGAGAAAAACACCGCCCCGCCTTCGTCGCACAGTTCCCGCAGCATGGTTTTTAAGGTATAGGCCGCGGCAGGGTCCAGACCAACGAAAGGTTCGTCCAGAATGAGCAGCCTGGGCTGGCGGATAAAAGCCGAAATCAGGGCCAGTTTCTGCTTCATGCCGTGGCTGTACCCGCCGATGGCCCCGCCCAGGTCTTTCGTCAGTTCAAAGGCGTCGGCATAGCGGGCAATGCGGGCGGTGCGGTCCGCCGAGGAAATGCCGTAAACATCCGCAATAAAGTTGAGGTAACGGATGCCGGTCATGAAATCGTAGAGGTCGGGGTTATCGGGCAAAAAGGCCATGATGCGCTTGGCCTCCACCGGCTGGGTACGGATGGAGTGGCCTCCCACGGTGATCTCCCCCTCTGTGAAGTCCAGAACCCCGGCCACCGCCCGCAGCGTGGTGGATTTGCCCGCGCCGTTGTGGCCCAGAAAGCCGTAAATTTCCCCCGGAGCCACATGGAGCGTCAGGTCGCGCACCGCATAACGGCCGGCGCCGTAACTTTTGGAAAAACCGTCAATCTTGAGCATAGAACTATGCCTCCCTTCGTGCGCCGCACGGCGCACTGCCTGGCCCGGAGCGGGAACGTGCAAAGGGACTTTCCCCTATGCTGCTTTCTCGGTCCGGGCGGGTTTTAACATTTAGACAATCTTCTAAATGTTACCTCATATATACACCCCGTCCGAGGCTTTGTCAAGTATTTGTCAAAAGTTTTTTTGCATCCGCCTGACACAAAAAATGCCACAGAAGGACGCTCCTCCTGTGGCTTGGCGCAGTGCACGGCTTATGGCACATGCCTTAACGCCGGGTATTCTCTTTCAGCTGCTCTTCCAGCCCCGGGCGCGGTGTGACATAGACGGTGGTGTACACCTCATACAGCACCATGCCCGGCTTGGCGCCGTTGGCTTTCCAGATGTTTCTGACCTCGGTGGTATCCACCGCCACCTTGGCGCCGCCGTTCTGGCTGGAATGGAGCACTGCCAGCTCGGCGGCCTCCTGACGGGTGGTGTCGGGGATATCCCGCCCTTCGCTCATTACCACGGTGTGGCTGCCGGGGGCTTTCTGCACATGGAACCACAGGTCCTTGCCCCGGGCAGTGTGCAGAGTCAGGCGGTCGTTCTGGGCATTGTTGCGGCCCACAAGAATCTCAAATCCATCGCTGGAACGGTAGCGCAGGAAATCCGCAGGCTTCTGCTTTTTGTCCCGCTGCTTGTAGTACTTGAGGTAGCCCTGGCTCTTGAGCTCGGCACGGATCTCCCCCAAAGCAGCCTCTCCGGGAGCACTCTCCACCTCATACAGGACGGTGCCCAGATACTCGATCTCCGCCTCCCCGTCCACCAGCAGTTTTTTCAGCATCTCGCCGGCAGTCTGCTTTTTCTTGTAATCCCGGAAGTATTTCTGGGCGTTCTCGTTGGGTCCCAGGCGCGGGTCCAGGGGGATAGTCACATCCTCGCCGGTATAATAGTTCTGCACTGTGACCTGCCGGTCCCCTTTATGGATGGCCCACAAATTGGCCTGCAGCAGTTCGCCGTATAGACGCAGCCGTTCGGCTTTGGTGCTCTGGGCCAGTTCCTCCCGGCGGGCGGCCTGCTTGCGCACCGCGCGCTCGTGCATGTTGTGCACCGCCTTGTACAGCTCCCGGCTCTTCTGGCGCAGGCGCTCGGCCCGGTCCTTGGTGGCGTAGTAATCCTCCAGCATCTCACTGTAGCTGGGATAGGTGGTCACCCGGGCATGGGGACCGTACTGGCGGGGTTCAAAAAAGCTGAATTCCACCGGCTTCTCGCTGCCGTCCGGCTGGGGCAGGCGCACCGCAGAGGGCACGCCTCCCGCCGCATGACGGGCGCGCAGCTCGTCAAAAGCTTCGGCCAGGGCTTTCTTTTGGGATTCATCCAGCTCGTCCGCCAACAGCGAGGTATCTCCGCCGAAGGCCATCCAGGCGGCCTCCCGCATGACCACCGGTCCCACGCCGCCCACCGTGCGGGTGAGGGCATCGGCCGGGGGAAGATCCTTCTGGCAGGCAGCAGACACCGCCTGGGCGCCGGATATCTGCAAAAAGTCCGGCTTGGCCGGTTTGGGCGGCAGGGTGTAGGGCAGCCCGGGCAGCAGCTGGCGGATGGCGCTGTCCTCAAAATCCACCCGCTTGAGGGCGTCGATGATGCGGCCATCCTGCACCAGCACCAGATTGGAATAGCGGCCCATCAGTTCGGCGGCCAGGGTGTTGACCACCAGGTCCCCCATCTCGTTGGTGCAGCGGAAGTCAAAAAACACGATGCGGTCCCCCGGCTCCATATGCACCGACACCAGCCGTCCGCCGGTCAGGTGCTTGCGCAGCAGCATACAGAATCCCGGCGGGGTGGCAGGGTTTTCAAAGCTTTCCTGCGTCAGGCAGACCCGGGCCGAACCACTCCGCGCCGACAGCAGCAGCCGGAAGGTATCCGTCCGGGTGCGGAGCAGCAACAGCACTTCGTCCCGCGTGGGCTCAAATATTTTGTCAATGCGCGCTTCCAGCAGCCGGTCTTTCAGTTCGGCTGTCACAAGCGCCAGCGTTGCGGCGTCAAGCGCCATTGTCTTTCCCTCCTCGTTTCGGGTTCGGTGGTCCGGCCGCGGCCGGACGGCGGGAAGTTTTCTCCCTCAGAGATAAGTAAACGGGTCTCTGTCCGCCCGGGATACCATTACGGCAATCTCGGGGAAGGCCTCACTCAGCCGGTTGGCCAGCACCCTGGCGATGGGCCGCTCGGTTGCCCAGTGCCCTGCCGTCACCAGTCCCATGCCAAAGCGTTTTGCATCGCAGGCTGCATGGTGGTTGGCCTCGCCGGTGACCAGGCAGTCAGCCCCCAGGTCAAGGGCTTCCTTCCAGTAGCTGCCGCCCGCGCCGCTGACTTCCGCCAGGCGCAGGACGGGATGATCGGCCTCCACATAGCGCACACCGGGGCCAAGGGTGGTCTCACACAGTTCCGCCAGTGCCTTTGCGCTGGTGGCATCCACGGTGCCGATGCGTCCGCAGCCGTCGGCAAAGGAAATGGTATCCCGCATGCCCAGAATGTCGGCCAGGGTATCGTTGACACCGCCGGGGGCAGCATCCAGATTGGTATGCATACAGATGGCCGAAACGCCGTCCTGAAGCAGCAGCGCCGGAAGGTCCCCCGCCGTGATCCGCTTGATGGGGTCGAAAATCACCGGATGATGAGAGACGATCAGCCGGCAGCCAAGGTCGACCGCCTCCTTCACCACATCGGGCGTGATGTCCAGTGTGGTCAGGATGGCATCCACCGGTTGCCCGGCATCCACCAGCAGGCCGACGTTATCCCAGGATTCGGCCAGCTCCGGCGGCGCCATGCGCTGCATCTCTTCCAGAACCTGTTGTACCGTGATACTCATGTGTTTCCCTCCAATCGTCGGATCAATCCGTCCACTGCCTCCGCCTCGGGGCCGGGAGCCAGGCCAAGGCGGTATTTTTTCAGTTTGGGGTACTGCTGAGCGCAGTAGTCCCCAAAGCCCGGCTGTCCTGTTGTCTTACCCGTCAGGCAGAACCAGGCATCGGGGGTATGGGTGTTGCCGTCATACCGGGCGTTCATTACCGAGTACCAGCGCCCGGCAGCAAAAGCCAGGGTCTCCTCCTGCAGGGCAAAGCCCCGCCGGGCCAGACCCAGCCGAAGCAGGCTGTGCTTGGTGGCCGGCACCAGCACCAGATTGTAGCGTCCGTCCGCCACCCAGGGAGCTGCGTCCAGGATGTCCAGAATGGTCTCGGCCCCCATACCGGCTATGATGATGTCGTCGGCCTCCCCGGGAGCCAGTACCTCCAGCCCGCTGCCCAGGCGGCAGTCCACCCGGTCGGCCCAGGGCGCACACCGGCGGCGGGCTTTTTCCAGCGGGTCAGGGCGAAGATCGCATGCAAAAACCCGCGGGCAGCGTCCGCTGCCCGCGAGCCACGCACTCAATTTGCCGTGATCGCATCCGATGTCGGCCGCCGGGTGTCCGGGCCGGACATAGGCCGCCGCAGCCGAAAGCCTGGCATCCAGCACAGGCAGCCGCGGATTACTGCTTGTTGGCAAAGTAGTCATTGAGCTGAGCGATGAGAGCGTCGGCATCCACACCGTGGACAGCGCAGGCTTCCTCAACGGTCTCGCCGTGGGCCGCCATGCAGCCCAGGCAGTGCATGCCGGTGGCCAGGAAAATGGGCACACAGCCCTGCTCGGGGTCGTTCTGAAGGATCTGAGCGATGATGGTATCTCTCTGAACAGTCATGATTACATATTCCTTTCTCTGTGAAAAGCAATTTTATATGACAGCCTGCCAGGATGCGTAGAGGGCGTATCCCTGCAGGATGACAAACGATGTGAGGCAGAGGACGGCATACACGGCTCCCCGTCCCAGGCTGCGGCGCAGGCAGCAGCTTTTGTTGGAATGCACCAGCACCAGAACCAGCGGCAGTACCGGCAGCCAGTAGCGCCCCTGCACCCCAAAGATGGTGGTGTAGTTGATGGGCGTCCAGCTGAGGGCCGCAAAGAAGGTCAGGCCCACCACGCACAGAGCGATCAGCCCCGTCCACAGGCGGGTGCGCGGGGCAAGACGGGCGGTCTCATCCTCGGCAAGAGGAAGCGCCGCTGCGGCCAGTGCCGCCAGCAGGCCAATGCCCAGCAGCCAGCTGACCTCCACACGGTAGACAATGGGCTCGCCCAGCACCGTGCCCAGGACGCCCTGCAGCCACAGTGCCCCCTGCTCCGCCACTGAGCGCAGCAGCAGTTTGATGGTTGCCGGGACATTGCGGCAGATATACCCCGCCGAGAAAGTATAGATGGAGTCGCCGTTGGGCTGAATGCCTTCCGCCAGCTGCTCCGGCGTGAGGCCGCCCCACATATGGGTCAGCCGATAGAGCATCACCGGCACAGCCGCCAGCACGCAGAGCCCCGGCACAAGGAAAAAGATCTTTTTGGCCCTGGGGTGCCGTCTTACATTCCAGTATACGATCCCCAGCAGGACGGCGGCTGTTGCCAGAGCAACGCCGCCCTTCACCAGGCCGACGTTGTCCACATCACGGGTGGCATAGAGCAAAGCGCCCATATTTGCCTGTCCCCAGAACAGCAGGGCCAGCAGCAATCCTGCCGCCTTGACGACGGTTCCCGGGCGCAGCTGAATCCCCTGTGTCCCGCCAATCCGGTAGCGCTTGTCCGGGCGGCCAGCCTTCCAGTCCAGATTTACCGCCGGGATAATAAGGCAGAGAAGCACCACAGGAAGGTAAATTGCCTTGGCCGGACCAATGCAGGCCGTGAGAATCAGCAGTGCCGCCAGTTCCCCGGGGCGGGCTGCATGCCGCCGCAGAGCAAAGCACAGCGCCGTAAAGGCATAGCACATTCCCAGGACCAGCGCATCGGCGGAAAGGCTTCCGGCCAGCTGCAGCGACATGGGCAAAAGCGCCGCTGCCGCAAAAAGCCACCGCTGATTTTTGGCCGCCAGGCGTACTCCCAGCGCCGACAGGGCAAGATACAAAACCAGGTTGCCCAAGCGCCCCATCAGAAGCATGGCAAAAAAGTTGAGGCCCAGCAGTCGGGCAAGGGCGATGCCCGCCGTCTGGCCAAGGTAAAGATACCAGATTCGGCCGGTCATGTCCACCGAAATCTCGGTGCGGGTATCCGGCACACCGCCGCCCGGTTGGGCAAGGCCTTTCCCCATGGTCTTGTAGGCAAAGATGCCGATGTCTCCGGTCCGGTCTCCAAAATAGGGTGCATCACAGGCACGGACCAGAAGGGTGCCGTCCTCCGACAGCACCGGCTGCCCCAGCAGCCTGCCGGCATACTGATACGCCACCGCAAGATGGGTGTACTCATCGGGGGCAACCAGCGACGGCGTCACCACTGTAAACGCCGCTCCCAGCAGGCCGCCGCAGATCAGCATAGCCAGCACCGGGCGGGCTTTGCGTCCCAGCAGCAGCCAGAATCCCACCGCCACGGCGGCGAGAATAAGGACCGCCGGGATCAGCAGCACCCTGCCCGACCAGTTGCCGGAGTAATCCGCCACATACTGCAGGGCTATGGTTGCATTCAGGGAACCGTTTTCATCGCACAGAGCCATCTCGTCCACCTGGGCGTCGCTGGCCCAGATGCCCACCTTACAGCCCTCATCCAAACCGCCGATGGCTCCCGTCCACAGATACAAAAGCAGCGTTTCGTCCTGCTCCGGCGTGTACGGTTGGGAAAAGACAAAGGTCTCAAATGTGTTGTCCCGCAGTTCGGCACACAGAAGCTCTCCGCGGGCCAGTTTTCTTCCGTCGGTGGAGTACAGTTCCACTGCCATGGTGCCTGTGGAAAAGGCATGATTATAGGTCGTCACATCCAGCCGCACACCGTACAGTGTCTGCCCGGCCGACAGATGGATCGTCTGTGTCAGGATCTCCGTCTGCTCCTCGGTTTTTGTGGGGATCTCTATGGTGCGGGAATAGTCATCGTTGATGATCTCGTAAACCGGCTGATCATTCACCGACGATGCCAGATCATAGTGTACCCAGGCAGCTGCCAATATACAGACCGCCACGGCCAGCAGCCAGCCGAACCACAGGCGGTGCCGACAGAGAAACTCCTTGACCTTTTCCATAATGCGGTTCCTTTCCCGTTGCTCCCAAACTGTTGCATACAGGGTTTATGATATCACAGTGCGGATAAAATCGCAACCGGGCGCAAAGTTCAGCTGTTTTTGCGGTAGAGATACCAGACGATTGTGCCCTCTCCCCCGTCGTATTCCGCCTGCGCGGTGAGGGAGTAGTCAAAGCGCTTGTCCAGAGCCGGGTCGAGAGAGACGGCATAGTCCACCGCTCCCGACTGCATCAGGGCATCCTGCTGTGCCTGCTGCTCCGGCATGGGCAGGTTGGTCACACAGAAAAACCGGCAGGGCGGCTGTACCCCTGTGACCGTATAAAAGCCGCCGTCCAGCGTACCGTAATTGAGCAGTGAGCCGCCGTCTGCCTGGATGATCGCCGCAAACTGATACTGCGGCAGTGCTTCCGCCGGGCGGAGCATCTGCCCCACATTATGGCAGGTCAGCAGGCAGAAGGCCAGCGCAGCCGCGCCACCGGCGGCAGGGAGGGTCTTTCGCAGCCCTTTGCCGGGCAGGCGCACTTTGCCTGCCGTCCGGACGATGGGGACAATGCCGGGGGCTGCAAACACCGCAAAGGGTAAAAAGTAATAGACGTGATAGGCTCCCTTGGCAAAACTTGTGGCAGCCAGCCCCAGCGCCAGCACTGCTGCCGAGGCTGCGGCATCATACCGGCGGCGAAGCACCAGCCATCCAAGGCCCAGCGCCGCCAGCACCGCAAACAGCGGGGTGTCGTGGCAGCCCCAGTAAACTTTCTGCACGATAGCAAACAGAGCAGCGGCAACGCCGGCGGTCTCTTGCCCTCCCCCGCTGTACAGGAAAAGGTTGTCCCCGAAATAGACACCGAAGAAATCTCCCAGCGCATGGTTCCATCCAAAGTAGACAAGCCACGGTAGAGTCGAGAGCGCCATACCGCCCAAGTAGGCGGCACAGCTGAGACCCAGCTGCCGCAGCCAGCCCGCCCGCAGGTAGAGAACGGCAAGCACCAGCACCCAGCCCAGAAAGAACCCCATCATGGTAAACTTGACCCACAGCACACATCCGGCCCCAAAGCCAAGAACCCCCACCCGCACAAGGGACAGGGGGCATCGGTCAGGCTGCGGTTTTGCTGCGAAGGCCAGTACCTCATACAGGGCCCAGGCCAGCAGGGGCAGGCAGAATTCCTCGGCGCTGCCGCCGTGAGCAAAAGCCTGTCCCGCCGCTGCGGCAGCCCCCACCGGCAGCACCCACGCCGGATGCAGCGGCCCGGTGAAAACTTCCGCCGTTCGCAGTGACCAGTAGAGAAAGGCGGCAAAAGCGGCCACCTCCAACACAAAAACCCCGAGGAATCCCGTGTGATCCACACACCAGCCCACCCCATAAATCAGATAGAGCAGCGGCCCTTTATGGTCGAAGACATCCCGGTAGAGCACGCTGCCGTTCATCATGGCCTTGCCCATGGTATAAAAGATGTTGGCGTCCATCCAGTCGTTGAGCGGGTACAGCGGCGACGACTTGGAACAGACTGCCAGAAGCACCGCCGCGGCAATCAGACACCACAGTCCCCTTTTGACCACCGGTGATTTTGCAGGTTGCATTCTGTTTCCCCCCTGTGCATCAAAAGGGCGCGCTGCCCCGGGCATATGCCCAAAGGGAAGCGCGCCCTTTTTGTTGCAAAACGTTTGGCTGCCGATACGGTCAGAAATCAGTTCTGGCGCATCTTGGCGAAGCACTCGCTGCAGTAGACCGGACGGTCCTCGCGAGGCTGGAAAGGCACCTTGCAGGCCTTGCCGCAGCTGGCGCAGACAGCGTCGAACATCTGGCGCTCACCACGGGTAGCGTTCTTGCGGGCATCGCGGCAGGGCTTGCAGCGCTGGGGCTGGTTCTCGAAACCACGGCTGGCGTAGAACTCCTGCTCGCCGGCGGTCCAGACGAACTCCTTGCCGCAATCCTTGCATACTAAAGTCTTGTCTTCGAACATAGTGGGTATCTCCTCTTTGTTTAGTTTTGCCCGCGGAAGGATTTCAACCGACACCTTTGGTTAAGGACCAACGCTCTGAATGTTAAGCTACTGGGGGCATATATTGCCTGGCCTTTTGCAGCCGGGTTCCAAATAAATCATGGCGCGCCGCGCAGCTTGCGGCGGGCACGTGCCAGGGCATTTTCCACTGCTTTGGGCTCACGGCCCAGCAGCTGGGCCGTACGGGCCACCGTACAGCCGTCCATGGCGCAGAACAGCACGCTGCGTTCCAGAGGGGAAAGCTGCGTCTCCATCCGGCGCATCACATCGTCGAAGGCCTCCCCCGCAATGGCAAGCTCCTCCGGGCCCGGCGTGGCCGAGTCCTCCGGCAGCGGCACGCTGGTGTTCAGCGGCGCATGCTTTTTGCGCAGTGCGGCACGGCAGGCATCCTGCTGTGCATGGACGATGCAGGCCGAGGCATAGGCGGCAAAGCCGGTGCCCTGGCCGGGGTCGTAGCTGCGGACGGCATCGAACAGGCCGATCAGTCCCTCCTGCACCGCATCCTCAAAATCGAGGCCGGGAGCCGCACAGTTGGCGGCGCCTCTGCGGATGGCAGGCATCATGCGCGCGATCAGCGCCGCCAGCGAGGTTTCATCGCCGGACTTTGCCTTATCAATCAGCGCGGGGTCCAAATGCTGCATTGCCATGCCTCCTGCCGGGCATCCACGAATGTAATCATTCTACCGTTTGAAGAAAGATTTGTCAACAAATTTTTATAGTCGAAAAGCTTTGTTTCGGCCATATTTCACAAGTTCCGGCAAAAAAAAGGGACGGTGTAACCGCCCCCCTGCCGGGAACAGTCACACCGTCCGATGCCGGGCCGCGGCAGCCGGGCATCAAAGTGCCGGCTGTCCGGACTTCCGGACTCACTGCTTTTTGGAATCGTTGGAGAACAGCTGGTTGAACAGATAAACCAGCGCGATCAGGATGAGGGTGACGATAAAAACACCCATCCAGCCCTGGAGAGACTTCATCAGGACCGGCACAAACGTATCCATATTGAACATAGCGTACCCCTTTCTCGGCTCAGCCGAACAGGGCCAGGATCATGCCGCCGGCAATGACGGATGCGATCTGGCCGGAAACGTTGACACCCACCGCGTGCATGAGCAGGAAGTTCTGGTTGTCCTCCTTGAGGCCCATCTGATTGATGACACGGGCCGACATGGGGAAGGCGGAAATGCCTGCCGCACCGATCATGGGGTTGATCTTTTCCTTGCTGAAAACATTGTACAGCTTGGCAATAAAGACGCCGCCCACCGTGTCGAAGATGAAGGCGATCAGGCCCAGGCAGAGGATCATCAGCGTCTGGGCGTTGAGGAAGCTTTCCGCCTGCATCTTGGTGGCCACGGTCAGGCCCAGGAACAGGGTGATAAGGTTGGCCAGGACTTTCTGGGCCGTCTCGGACAGGCCGTCCAGAACGCCGCACTCACGGATCAGGTTGCCGAACATGAGGAAGCCGATGAGAGCCACACTGCGGGAGGCAAAGATGCCCGCGACAACGGTGATGAAGATGGGGAACAGAATCTTGGTGGTCTTGGAGACGCTCTTCTCCGCGTATTTCATGCGGATCTGACGTTCTTTTTTGGTGGTGACCATGCGGATGACAGGGGGCTGGATGATGGGCACCAGCGCCATATAAGAGTAGGCCACCACAATGATGGCACCGATATACTGGGTCTGCATATAGTTGCCCACAAAGATGGTGGTGGGGCCGTCCGCAGCGCCGATGATGGCGATGGATGCCGCGTCCCGGATGTCAAAGCCCAGCAGCGTGGCCAGGCAGAGGGTGAAGAAGATGCCGAACTGTGCCGCCGCGCCGAAAATCATCAGCTTGGGATTGGACAGCAGGGGCGTGAAATCGATCATGGCGCCGATGCCCACAAACAGCAGCAGCGGGAACAGCTCATTGGCAATGCCCGCGTCAAACAGGACATCCAGGATGCCCACCTCGGTGACGCCGTCAATGACCTGCGTCACCGCACCGGACAGGGGCAGGTTGACCAGAATGGTGCCGAATCCGATGGGCAGCAGCAGCGAGGGTTCCATCTGCTTTTTGATGGCCAGATAGATCAGCAGGGCGCCGATGACCCACATGACAACCTGCTGCCACTGGATGTTGAGCACATTTCCGAATAATGCCTCCATAGAAAAACTCCTCTCACACAAGTGCCGGCGATGTTGCGCCGGGAATGATTTCGCCCGTCCGCAGGGCTGCCGCGGGCAGAGCGATGGCCGCAGTGCGGGAGTGCCTCCGGGCACAAAAAAGACTTCTGCCACAGTCCCCGCCTGCAGGCAGGTATGTGGCAAAAGTCTTGCTTTTTGATCCGGTTGCGGGCGGTTGCCGGTATGTCGCAGTCCGTTACGGCCAGTCGCCGCAAGCTACTCCCTTTTGCACTTTCTATTATGAGAAAATGCCGCCCGTTTGTCAAGAATGATTCCAGGATTTTTTCTTTCAGCTCTGTATATGGACCCGGCCGCCGTACTGCCAGTGTCCGGTCAGATCGGTGGCGGTGAATTCCGCCGCCCAGTTGCCCATGGGTTCCTGGGTAAAACGGGCCTTCCAGCCGTCCTCCGTACGGGTCAGGCTGTCCAGGCGGTAGATCCAGTAGACCTCCTCCAGCTCGGCATCGGTCCAGGGCATATTGATGGGGGTCCAGCTCTGTCCTGCATCGGTGGAAACGTAGACTTCCGGCCAGTTGTCCTCCGTCCGGGTCTCCAGTGAGATCATGACCGTTCCGTCCTCGGTAATGGAGGCACCGCAGATGCTCCGTTCTCCCGGCAGGGTATCGCTTACCGACTGCCAGGTTGCCCCGCCGTCCTTAGTCAGCGAGAGGGCGCGCCAGCAGCCCCCGCCCATGGTCCAGTTGCCTCCGGCCGCCGCCAGCCCCATGCCGTTTGGCAAAAGCTGCGCCACACGGCGGTCCAGGGTGGCATCCTCGGTGCTGCCCAGGCTCATCTCCGACCAGGTGGCGCCGTCGTCCATACTGTAAACCAGGGTGGCATCGTTGCCGCCCAGCAAAAATGCCACCGGGCCGCCCTCCTCATCCGAGATGGAGACGCTGGATCTTGTAATATCGGTATAATCATCCAGGCAGGCCTGTGCAAGGTCAGTGTACTGGGAAGGCAGTGCCTTCCAGGTTTCGCCCCAGTCCCGGGTGTAGCGCAGGCCGGTGTCCGAGACAAACACATCTTTCTTAGTGTAGCTTGCCGGATTGCCCAGCCACTGCTCCGGTTGGGCAGGGGCATAGCAGAAGCGGAGCATCTGATCTCCATCCGCCGCGTCCTCCACCGTCAGCATCCACTGGGGACCGCCGTCCGCCGTGCCGTAAGCCCCCACCGCCGCCTGAGACAGGTCCAGTGTCCGGGGTGCCCCGCTGCGCATATCGACCATAGCCTCCCCCGCCGACGGCCTTGCAAAGGCTGTGAATCCTATGACCAGCCCCTCCGGCATGGTCTCCTGCAGAGCCGCCAGAGGCAGGGCTGCCAGGTTGGCGTTCAGCAAATCCGCCGAGAGGTTTTCATTATACCCGCCGGTGGGATCGTTGGAGTAGAGTGTGCCTGTTGTCCAGTAGGTGAGGACCTGCGTCCCGCTGTTCCAGTCGATGGTGAAGCCGCCCTCGTAACCGGGCGGGGTACCCAGGTAGCGGCTGATCCGAAAGTGTACGCCCCCGACATTGCCCGAAGGGTCCACATCCAGCCGAACTTCGTCCACATTGAACATGGGGCCCATCAGGTTTTCCTGCCGTTTTTCAAGCTCTTCCAGGAGAGGCGTTATCCCTTCCGCCAGGGGGTAAGGTTCGAGCCGGCAGACATTGTCCCCCTCCATGAGGCAGTCCTCTGAATCATTGATACCTTCATCCTCCCAGCCATCTCCGCTGACGGAACTGCCGGTAAAGGTATCCTGCAGCAGCTCTACCGTGTCGAAGATCGTCCAGGTCATCATGCGGCTGCATCCGGTCAGCATTCCTGCACAGAGCAGCACGGCGGTCAGACGCTGCCAGTTCTTTTTCATCTTTCTCCCCTGCCTTTCGGCTCCCATCATACCCCGGGGGAAGGAATTTGTCCAGCCGGAAAAGCAGTCCCTTCTATACTTATATATAAGGAAGCGATTTTCTGACCGGGACAGGCAGATGGCCTTTTGCCGGGAGAGCAAGACTTTCGCTGCCGGATGGCAGTGGTCCGCCGGGTCCTGACCGCGCCTGCCGCCAGGGGGTTGCTTCCGTACACGGTATTCTCTCTTCAGACAGCCCGGGCGGGCGGATTCCACTCCCTGCCATTTTCAAGCTTTCCTGCATGACTCCGTCCAGTCTGCTGTTTTCCAGTATGCCGCCGCGGCATCCATCTTTTCTTCCCAATTAGTCTCGCCATTTTCTAAAATTCATCTGTTTCAAGTTCTTTTTCTGCTATTATTTTTTGTTTTTTCTTAATTCTTATATCTTTTTTCAAGAGTTCCGGGCACCGCCTCCGGCCTTTCCCATCGCACATTTCAAAGCCAATAGCCGCCTGTAACGATTGCCTGTGCCGGTCCCTTTTGTTTTTCACGGAAGGACACAAATTGACGGTTGCCGCAGCATGCATGAATTTCTTTCACTTGACGAATTAACAGCATTCAACTATAATCAACACCATGGCTTCAACGGCGAAGCTTCCCCGCCCCGCCGCGTGCGGGGATTTTTTGTTGCCCAAGGCGGATCTGCCGGGCCGGGATACGCTTTCATCGCCGACCACATTGCCGCCCAGCCGGCGGCCACAGGAGGATTTTCATGCTGACACTGGACAAGATCTATCACGCCGCTTTCATCCTGAAAGACGTTGCCCGCCGCACCGACCTGATTGCCGCTCCCCGGCTGAGCGATACCAGCGAGCTCTACCTCAAAACGGAAAACCTGCAGGTCACCGGCAGTTTCAAGGTGCGGGGCGCCTATTACAAGATCAGCCAGCTGTCTCCGGAGGAGCGGGCCAAGGGCGTCATCGCCTGCAGCGCCGGCAACCACGCTCAGGGCGTGGCGTTGGCCGCCACCCGCATGGGCCTGCGCAGCGTGGTCTGCATGCCGGACGGTGCCCCCATCATGAAGGTGGAAAGCACCAAGCGTCTGGGCGCCGAGGTCTGTCTGGTCAAGGGCACCTACGACGATGCTCACGACCGCGCGGTGGAACTGCAGCAGGAAACCGGCATGACCTTCATTCACCCTTACGACGATGAGCAGGTCATTGCAGGCCAGGGCAGCATCGGCCTGGAGATTCTGGAGCAGCTGCCCGATGTGGAGGCCGTCATCGTTCCCATTGGCGGCGGCGGACTGATCGCAGGCGTGGCCTTCGCCATCAAGAGCCTGCGCCCCGATGTAAAAGTCTACGGTGTGCAGTCGGCGGGTGCTGCCAGCATGTTCCGCGCTCACCGCGACCATACCTACGAAACGCTGGACACGGTGGATACTTTTGCCGACGGCATCGCGGTCAAGACTCCCGGCGAGCTGACCTTTGAGCTGGTGGAAAAGTACGTAGATGATGTCATCACCGTCAGCGAGGACGAAATCGCCGCGGCCATCCTCTCCCTCATGGAAAACCAGAAGCTGGTAGCCGAGGGAGCGGGCGCCGTCTCGGTAGCCGCCGCCCTGTACGGCAAGCTGCCCATTGAGGGCAAAAAGACCGTCTGCCTGATTTCGGGCGGCAACATTGATGTCAACATTCTCTCCCGCGTCATCAACCGCGGCCTGGTCATGAGCGGCCGCAAATGCAACCTGATGATCGCCCTGGAGGACAAACCCGGCCAGCTCACCCGGGTCAGCGAGATCATCTCGGGCTGCGGAGCCAATGTGGTCAGCGTCCAGTACGATCTGGGCGACACCAACATGGCCATCACCAGCTGCTTCCTCAAGCTGGGGCTGGAAACCCGGGACGCTTTGCAGATTGAGGAAATCAAGCAGGCTTTGACCAAAGCGGGCTTCAAGCTGGTCAGCGAGCGCGCCTGATCCTTCCCGACTGTAAGATTGTATTTTCCCACCAATAGAAAACAGAAAGAAGTGCTGTATTGATGAAAGTTGTATCTACCGCCAGCGCCCCCGCGGCCATCGGCCCCTATTCTCAGGCATTGGACCTGGGCAGCATGGTGTTCGTCTCGGGGCAGATCCCCGTGGACCCCGCCACCGGCCTCATGGCCGATACCATCGAGGCACAGGCCCGCCAGAGTCTGGCCAACCTGAAAGCCATTCTGGCCGAGGCCGGGCTGACCATGAAGGACGTGGTCAAGACGGTGGTCTTTCTGGCAGACCTGAACGATTTTGCCGCCGTCAACGAAGTCTACGCCCAGGCCTTTGAGGCCCCCTACCCTGCCCGCAGCTGTGTGCAGGTGGCCGGCATTCCCAAAGGTGCCCGGGTGGAGATCGAGTGCATTGCCGTACGGCAGTAACCGCTTTTCCGCATAAAAGACAAAAAAGCCGCGCCCGGACAAAGACCGGACACGGCAGAATCGGTTGGGTTTACAGCGGCACCCCGCCCTTGCACAGCTCGATGAACTGCTTGGCCACCCGGGGGCTGCGGCCTCCCGCCCGCAGAGCGAAGGCCTCGCCCTTGCGGTAGAGCTGATCGGCAGGCATCTGAACGCCGTACTGGCGGGCCAGCTCCAGCAGGATGTTTTCAAACCGCTGCTTGTCGGGGCTCTGGAAGGTCACCGTCAGGCCGAAACGGGCCGACAGGCTCATGAGTTCCTGACGGGTATCTCCCGCGTGGATGTCGTCCCCTTCCCGGTCGCTCAGGCGTTCCTTGACCAGGTGGCGGCGGTTGGAGGTGGCATACACCGCAATGTTGTGGCTGCGGCCGCCCACACTGCCCTCCAGAATCGCCTTGAGGGCGGCAAAGTCGTCGTCGTTGGAGGAGAAGCTCAGATCGTCGATGAAGAGCACAAACTTGAGCGGATTGTCCGCCAGAGACTCCATCACCGCCGGGATCTGATAGAGCTGATTTTTCTTGACCTCCACCAGGCGCAGGCCCTCGGAGGCAAACTCGTTGCCGATGGCCTTGACCGTGCTGGATTTGCCGGTACCTGCATCGCCGTACAGCAGTACATTGTTGGCAGGCAGCCCCGCCAGCAGCGCCTTGGTGTTGGCAATGACCTTGGCACGCTCAGCCTCGTAGCCGGGCAGCTCGCTCAGGCGCTGGGGGTCAGGGCAGCGGACCGGAACAAGGGTTCCGTTTTCCACCGTAAAGACGTGGTAGCGGGCAAACATCCCGTAGCCCTTTTTGCCCACCTCCCGGCGGCGCCGGGCATAGGCGGCGGCAAAATCCACTTTCTTTGTCTCCCAACGGGGCAGAAAGCTGCACGCCGCAAGCAGCTCCGGCATCCCGGCCAGAAGCTCGTCCAGTCCCGTACAGCCTGCCTGCTGCAGAAATGCCAGTTCGGATGCCAGGGCATCCTCCGCCGGCTGGGACGCCCCGCCGGACGCCGCACGGCGAATGCAGATGTTGTCGTTTTCCAGAACAGCATCCAGCAGGTAGTCGGTCCAGCAGCGGCCGGTGTCAAACAGCGCAGCTTCAAACTGCGCGGCGGAAGTGATAAAGGCTTCCTCCCCCGATGCTGCGGATGCCAGCATGGCCGCGTACTTTTCCATCACCGCATCCGAAAGCAGGCCCCGCAATACCACAAGACCGTGCAGGCGGAGGCTCATTTCACGAACATCCATACCAAAATCCCCTTTATGCTTTTCAAGAATCTTCGATACCAGTATACACGCAGGGTCCCCCTTCCGCAAGCCGGAAGCGGGTAAAAAAGATGTGAGAATTCACAAAAGCTGTTGACAATGTCCACCATTTGCGGTATAGTTTATGACAAATCCCAAATGCGTGGACAGGAAGTAGTAATGCTGCGGGCCCCCACAGAGAGCCGCCGGTTGGTGCAAGGCGGCGGGTACAACGCGCATGAAGTCATCCCCGAGCAGATCCGCCCAACCGGTTTTCCCCAGTAAGCGGATACGGCAGCACCCGTTAGCGTGCAGGGCTTTGTTGGAAGCCCGTTGAGTGGGTATGCATCGCCATACCAATGAGAGTGGTACCGCAGAGAGCTTTTACCGGCCTTTGTCTCTTGAAAAGCAGGAGACGAAGGCCGTTTTTTATTTGCCGGTGCGGGTTCCTTGCACCGGGCAGTACCGCAGAAACAGAAAAGCAGGAGAAGGAGAGGATCACGATGATGCTGACAGGTTCCCAGATTTTTGTGGAGGTTCTTGCCGAACAGGGCGTGGATACCATTTTCGGGTATCCGGGCGGCGCTGTTCTGAACCTTTACGATGAGCTTTATAAAAATTCCGACCGAATCCGTCACATCCTGACCGCTCACGAGCAGGGTGCCGCCCACGCGGCAGATGGATACGCCCGTGCCACCGGACGCACCGGCGTGGTGCTGGCCACCAGCGGCCCCGGCGCCACCAATCTGGTTACCGGCATTGCCACCGCCTATATGGACAGCGTGCCCATGGTCGCCTTTACCGGCAACGTGGCCACTTCCCTGCTGGGCCGTGACAGCTTCCAGGAGGCCTACATCGAGGGCGTGACCATGCCCATCACCAAGCACAACTACACCGTGCGCCGGGTGGAAGATCTGGCCGACACCATGCGGGCCGCCTTCCGCATTGCTCAGAGCGGCCGCAAGGGCCCCGTCCTGGTGGACATTCCCAAGGATGTCACCGCCAACTCCTGCGACTTCACTCCCAAGCCTCCGGAGCCGGTGCGCACCGTCACCCGCTACGATGAGGAGAGCGTCCTCAAGGCCGCCGAGATGATCAACGCGGCCAAGCGGCCTCTGGTCTGCTTCGGCGGCGGCGTCCGCAGCGCGGCGGGCTGCCAGCCTCTGCGGGATCTGCTGGCCAAGGCCGAGATCCCCGCCACCTACACCCTGATGGCCGCCGGCGTGCTGGCCTACGGCGAGCCCCTCAACCTGGGCCTGCTGGGCATGCACGGCTGCTACACCACCAACAAGGCGGTAGATGAGGCCGACCTGGTCATCGCGGTGGGCACCCGCTTCTCCGACCGGGTGGCCCTCAAGCCCGAGACCTTCGCCCGCAACGCCAAACTGATCCAGATCGACATCGATCCCAGCGAGATGGGCAAAAATGTTCCCATCGACCTGGCCCTTATCGGTGACGCCACCTACATCCTGCAGGCGATTCTGCCCCACGTTGCCCCGGCCAAGCACCCCGAGTGGATGGCCCAGATCCGGGAGTGGCAGAAAAAGGATTACAAGCCCACCGACAGTGACACCGTCCTCAAGCCCCACCAGATGATCGACGAGATCTGCCGCCAGGCAGGGCCCGACGCCGTCTACGTCACCGACGTGGGACAGCACCAGATGTGGGCCGCCCAGTATCTGCACCATACCAAGAGTCGCGGCTTTTTGACCAGCGGCGGTCTGGGCACCATGGGCTTCGGCTACGGCGCCTCCATCGGCGCTCAGATCGGTCTGGGGCCCGACGCCCGGGTCATCATGCTCACCGGCGACGGCAGCTTCCACATGAATCTCAATGAGGGCTGCACCGCTGTCAGCTATGACCTGCCCATCATCACCGTTATCTTTAACAACCAGGTGCTGGGCATGGTCCGCCAGTGGCAGACCTCCTTCTACGGCAAGCGCTACTCCAACACAGACCCCCACCGCCGCACCGATTTTGCCAGGGTGGCCGAGGGCTTCGGCGCCAAAGGCTACCACTGTGAGACGCCCGCCGAGTTCAAGGCAGCCCTGGCCGACGCCCTGACTCAGAAGGGGCCCTGCTGGATCGACTGCCGCATCGGCAAGGACGAGAAGGTCCTGCCCATGATCCCCGGCGGCGGCGACATTGCCGACATCATCATGGAATAAAGGAGGAAGCCATCATGCAAAATCAGGACACTCCCGATACCAACAAGCGCAGCGTCATCAGCATTCTGGTGGACAACCAGGGCGGCGTTCTGGCCCGTGTTTCCAGCCTGTTCTGCCGCCGCGGCTTCAACATCGACAGCCTGACGGTCTCGGCCACCAACGACCCCACCATCAGCCGCATTACCGTCACCACCCACGGCAACGAAAACGAGCTGAGCCAGCTGCTGCTCCAGACCGAGCGCCTGGAAGTCACCCGTCAGGTCTTTGAGCTGGACGAGAAAAACAGCCTGCAGCGGGAGCTTTTGCTTCTCAAGGTCCAGGCCGATGTCCATAATCGGGCCGAACTGCGGGAGATTGCAAGCATCTACAAGTCCAAGATCATCGACCTGTCTCCCGACAGCATGGTCTTCGAGTTGACCGGCCGTCCTGTCAAGATCGACGCCTTTCTGCTGATGTTCAAGGATTACAATATCCTGGAGATGTGCCGCACCGGCGTCACCGCCATCGAGCGCGGCGGCATGCACCATCACATGCAGAAGCCCCCGCAGGAAGTCAGCGGCATCCAGTACCCTTATTCGGGTGCCGGTGCCAAAGCCTGACCCGTACCAAGGTTCCCCGCCCAACCGGCGCTGAATATACACGATCCGGAAGAGATCGAATCCAAGTATAAAAGGAGAAAAACTATCATGGCGATCAAAAAGTATTACGATTCCGACTGCAACCTCGGCATGCTGGACGGCAAGACCGTCGCCGTCATCGGCTTCGGCAGCCAGGGCCATGCCCATTCCGAGAACCTGGCCGAGAGCGGCGTCAACGTCGTCGTCGGCCTGCGCAAGGGCTCCAGCCATTGGGAAAAGGCTTCCGAATTTGCTGCCACCCACGAAAACTTCAAGGTCATGGAAGTTGAGGAAGCTGCCAAGGCCGGTGACATCGTCATGATGCTGGTCCCCGATGAACTGTGCGCCGACATCTACAACAAGCAGATTGCTCCCTACATGACCGAGGGCAAAGCTCTGGCTTTTGCACACGGCTTCAACATCCACTTCAAGACCATCACCCCGCCCAAAAACGTTGACGTCATCATGATCGCTCCCAAGGGCCCCGGCCACATCGTCCGCCGCCTGTACACCGAGGGCGAGGGCTGCCCCTCCCTGATCTGCGTGGAGCAGGACTACACCGGCAAGGCCAAGGAGATTGCCCTGGCTTACGCTTCCGGCATCGGCGCCGGCCGTGCAGGCATCCTGGAGACCACCTTCAAGGAGGAGACCGAGACTGACCTCTTCGGCGAGCAGGCTGTGCTGTGCGGCGGCGTCTGCGAGCTCATCAAGGCTGGTTTCGACACGCTGGTTGAGGCCGGCTACGCTCCCGAGATGGCCTACTTCGAGACCTGCCACGAGATGAAGCTCATCGTCGACCTGATCAACGAAGGCGGCTTCTCCAAGATGCGCTACTCCATCTCCAACACCGCTGAGTACGGCGACTACCGCACCGGCAAGCGCCTGATCACCGAGGAGACCCGCAAGGAGATGAAGAAGGTCCTGACCGAGATCCAGGACGGCACCTTCGCCAGCGAGTTCCTGACCGAGATGAGCCCCAACGGCGGCCGCAAGACCCACTTCCTGGCCGAGCGCCGTATGCAGTCCGAGCACCTCATCGAGAAAGTGGGCAAGGAACTGCGCAACATGATGAGCTGGCTCAAGAAATAATTCCCGCTGATAACATGCAGACCGTGGTGGGCGGGCGGCAGCCGCCGCCCGCCCGCCTTGCGGTTTGTGACAATCCGGCGGCTGGTTTTCTGCCCTGCCGGTTCCAACACCACGAAAGGAGCATCCTTCCATGCGCAGTGATAATGTAACCAAAGGCTCCGAGCGCGCCCCTAACCGCAGTCTGTTTTACGCTCTGGGCTATACCCCTGAAGAACTGGACCGGCCGCTGATCGGCGTGGTCTCGGCTTACAGCGAGATCGTTCCCGGCCACATGAATCTGGACAAGCTGGCCGATGCCGTCAAGGCGGGCGTCCGCATGGCGGGCGGCACCCCCATCCTCATCCCGGCCATCGGTGTCTGCGACGGCATCGCCATGGGCCACATCGGCATGAAGTACTCTCTGGCCAGCCGCGAGCTGATCTGCGACAGCGTAGAGACCATGCTCATGGCCCATCAGCTGGACGGTCTGGTGCTGGTGCCCAACTGTGACAAGATTGTTCCCGGCATGCTCATGGCCGCCGTCCGCATGGACGTGCCCGCCATCGTCTGCTCCGGCGGCCCCATGCTGGCCGGCAGCTACGGCGGAGAGGAAGTCAGCCTGTCTAAGATGTTTGAGGCCGTGGGTGCCTACAAGGCCGGCATGATCACCGACGAACAGCTGGAGGACTGCACCTGCAACTGCTGCCCCAGCTGCGGCAGCTGCTCCGGCATGTATACCGCCAACAGCATGAACTGCCTGTGTGAGGCCATCGGCATTGCCCTGCCCGGCAACGGCACCATTCCCGCCGTCTACTCCAAGCGGCTGCAGCTGGGCAAAAAGTCCGGCATGGCCATCATGGACCTGGTGCGCCGGGGTGTGACCGCCCGTCAGATCGTCAACGAGCGCTCCATCCGCAACGCCCTGACCTGCGACATGGCTCTGGGCTGCTCCACCAACACGGTGCTGCATCTGCTGGCCATCGCCTACGAGGCCGGGGTCCCCATCGACCTCAAGCTCTTCAATGAGGTCAGCGCCAAGACCCCCAACCTCTGCCACCTGGCTCCCGCCGGTCCCACCCACATGCCCGACCTCTACGCCGCAGGCGGCATTCCCGCCGTTCAGGCAGAGCTGGCCAAGAAGAGGCTGCTGGATCTGGATGTGCCCACCGTCACCGGCAAGACCTTGGGTGAGAACATTGCGGGTGCCCACATCCTCAACGAGAAGGCCATCCGCCCCATCGACAACCCCTACAGCCAGACCGGCGGTCTGCAGATCCTGTGGGGCAACATCGCCCCCGACGGCTGCGTGGTCAAGCGCAGCGCCGTGGCCCCCGAGATGCAGTGCCACAGCGGCCCCGCCCGCGTCTTTGACAGCGAGGAGACCGCCATCACCGCCATCTACAACGGGGAGATCCATCCCGGCGACGTGGTGGTCATCCGCTACGAAGGCCCCAAGGGCGGCCCCGGCATGCGGGAGATGCTGAATCCCACCAGCGCCCTGGCCGGCATGAAGCTGGACACCACCGTAGCCCTCATCACCGACGGGCGCTTCTCCGGTGCCAGCCGCGGCGCGGCCATCGGCCACGTCAGCCCCGAGGCTGCCTCCGGCGGCCCCATCGGCCTGGTGCAGGAGGGGGATACCATCTCCATCGACATTCCCAACGCCAGCATCACCCTGGAGGTCAGCGACGAGGAGCTGGCCCGCCGCAAAGCTGCCTATGTCCAGCCCGAACCCAACGTCAAGTCCGGCTGGCTGAGCCGTTACGCCCGCATGGTGTCCAGCGCCAACCTGGGCGCCGTCATGCAGTAAGCGTTCTCTTCCGAATTGTATAAAACCGCCCCGGCAGGGAAAATTTCCTGCCAGGGCGGTTTTGTTGATGCTATTTCTTTTTTCCGAGATATGGCCGCGCCTGCTGAAAATTCAGAGCGCAGGACTCTGGCAAATTCCGGTTATTCCGTCACTCTCTGATCGGCGCGATTCCTTTGTTATTCGATGGTGATCCCCCAGCAGGCGGTCAGGGAGGCACCGGGTGCCAGCTCCTCATGGCGGCCTTCCTCGTTGACGCTGTTGGCCCAGCCATTCCAGGGTTCCATACAGACAAAGTGCTCGGCATCCTGCTGCCACAGCACGCCGTTGCCAAAGTGATTGTCAAAGTCCACTGTGACCCGATGTCCGTTGCCCGAGTCGGTGAACATCATGGGAGACTGCACTCCCGTCAGCAAACGGATGGAATCCGCAGCCCCCGGCTTGCGGGTCAGGGTAAGCTTGGCGGGTGCCGCGGGCTGGGGGCCCTTGGCATCCTCCGAGCAGGTAGCCGCCTGGATGTCAAAGTCCACGTTTTCCAGAGCGGATGCCGCAAAGTAAGGATGGAAACCGAAGCTGAAAGGCATGGGCTTGTCCCCGTTGTTCTTGACGGTCAGAGACAGCTCGGCCCGGTTGCCCGCCAGAGTGTAGCGCATCCACAGCTGGAAGTCGAAAGGATAGACAAACTTGGTCAGGCCGTTGGGCGTCAGGGTCAGAACCACCGCCTCGTCGGATGCCTCGGCCACCTGCCAGGGCACCAGGTCGGCAAAGCCGTGGATCTCCATGGGATAGGCCGCCCCGCCAAACTGATGGACTCCGCCGTCCGGCCGTCCGCAGTTGGGGAACAGGATGGGAATGCCGCAGCGGGGACGGTCGGTGGACTCAAAGTTGCCGTCCCGCAGCCAGAGGTATTCCTCCCCGTTTTTGGTGAAGGAGGTCGCCATGCCGCCCTTCTCGGGGGTGACGGTCAGAGCACAGCCGCCGTCCGTCAGCGTCAGCGTTGCATACTGCACACCATGTTTTTCGTACAAACCTTTTGTCAGTTGAGAAGCCATCTCGGGCACTCCCCTTTCCTTTCTTTTCCGCCGCCTGTTTTGCGCGGCTGTTCTTATTGCTATTATAGCGCATCCGGGACCGTCGGGCCAGGAGAATTTATGCAACCCGTGTCACTGCCCGCTTTGCAGGCACCGCAGAGGATACGTTTATGCTGATCGATGGAGCGAGCATTTTTATCTTGGCAGGCTGCACAAGGGATGGATGGCATCTTTGTGTGGTTTTTGCCGAACTACGCAATTTTTGCAACTTGTTGAAGAACTTTTTGCTATGTATAATAAAGATAAGCTATGATTTATGATCCGCCTCCCGGCGTGCAGAGAGCACCGGCGGCGGGGAAAGCAAAGGAGAGCTGCCATTCATGAAAGCATTTATGGACAAGGATTTCCTGTTGGAGTCCGACACCGCACGGCATCTGTATCATGATTACTCGGCCAAGCTGCCCATCATCGATTACCACTGCCACATTCCCCCGCAGGAAATCTATGAGGACCGCCGCTTTGACAACATCGCGCAGGTCTGGCTGGGCGGCCATCAGGTCGTCAACGGCAAGGACACCTACTTTGGCGATCACTACAAGTGGCGCGTCATGCGCTCCAACGGTGTGCCCGAGGAGTACATCACTGGTGACAAGCCCGACCGTGAACGCTTCCAGAAGTTTGTGGAGTCGCTGGAAATGGCCATCGGCAACCCCATGTACACCTGGTGCCATCTGGAGCTGAAAAAGTACTTCGGCTACGACGGCGTCCTCAATACCGAGACTGCCGAGGAGGTCTGGAATCTCTGCAACGACAAGCTGCAGCATGACCCCAACATGACCGTCCGCGGCCTCATCAAGCAGAGCAACGTGGCCATGGTGGGCACCACCGACGACCCCATCGACTCTCTGGAGTGGCACAAGAAGATCAAGGAAGACCCCAGCATCGACGTGGTGGTGGCTCCTTCCTTCCGCCCCGACAAGGCAACCAACATCCTCAAGCCCGGCTTTGCCGAGTACATTCATCAGCTGGAGGCCGTTGTGGGCCGTGAGTTCAAGTGCGTGGGCTGCGTGGTCAGCGCACTGGAAGAGCGCCTGCAGTACTTTGTCTCTCTGGGCTGCCGTGCTGCCGACCAGGGCCTGGATTATGTGCCCTATGTGGAGACTGATGCTTCCAAGGCCACTGCCGCCTTCAAGAAGGCCATGGCCGGCGAGCCCCTGACCAAGCAGGAAGGCGAGGAGTACACCACCTACCTGCTGCTGGCTCTGGGCCGTCTGTATCACAAGTATCATGTGGTGGAGCAGATCCACTACAGCTGCCTGCGCAATCCCAACCGCAAGATGTTTGAAAAGCTGGGCCCCGACACCGGCTTCGACATGATTGCCGTGACCGACGGCAGCGTGTCCATCAGCAACCTGCTGTCCAAGCTGACCGAGACCGATGAGTGCCCCCGCGTCATCCTGTACAGCCTGAACCCCTCTGACTTTGACATGCTGGGCACCATGATCGGTTCCTTCCAGGGCGACGAAGTCCCCGGCAAAATCCAGCTGGGCAGCGCCTGGTGGTTCTGCGACACCAATGACGGTATGAATCAGCAGATGCGCACCCTGGCCCGCCTGGGCCTGCTGGGCAACTTCATCGGCATGCTCACCGACAGCCGCAGCTTCCTGAGCTACACCCGTCACGAGCTGTTCCGCCGCCTGATGTGCAACCTCATCGGCTCCTGGGTGGAAAACGGCCAGTATCCCAACGACGATGCCACCCTCAAGAAGATGGTTGAGGGCATCAGCTACTACAACGCCAAGCGTTATTTCAACCTGTAATCTGTGACGGAGCCCGCCCCGCGGCCGCTTCGTTGTGAGAAAAGTTCAAGAGGCCCCTGCCTTTGCCGGCAGGGGCCTCTTTGTATGTTTTGCGGGGTTGGTGAGAGGTCTCACGCCTCGGGACGCCAGCCCTTGGCCACGTCCACCCAGCCGGAAAAGTGTTCCACCGCGCTTTCCAGCTCCGGCACCGTCAGGCGCACTGCCGAGCTGGCTGTGCCCGCCGCCGGGTAGACAATGTCAAACCGTTTCAGGCTTTCATCCAGGTAGACCCGGGCATCCGGAAGGATGGCAAAGGGACAGACGCCGCCCATGGGGTGGCCCACCTTTTCCACCAGGTCGTCGGGGCGGATCATGGCCGCCTTGGCATGGAACTGTGCCTTGTAGCGAGGATTGTCCACCTTGCCGTCCCCTGCCATTACAATAAGAATGGCGTGCCCATCCACCAGAAAGGCCATGGTCTTGGCAATGCGGGCTTCCTCGCAGCCCAGATCGGCAGCTGCCTGGGCCACCGTGGCCGAGCTCGCGTCAAATTCCATGACCCGGTCGGCCAACCCCTTTTCCGAGAGATACGCTCTCACCCGTTCAATAGACATATTGCTTTCCTTCCCCTCACTCTTTGAATTTTGCAATCCGTCAGCTTCTTTGAACATCAACGCCTGTGATTTCCAATATCGTGCCGTCATTCTGATAAACACGACAGCTGACATTTTCCGTCTTTTCCGTCAGTGCAAACTGCACCGTTGCCGTGCCGTCCGCTGCAAGAGGCGAATACGCAATCACCTGGTATCCGTCCTCCCCTTTGATGCCGACCTGCAGCTGTGCCGGCGCCTCTGCCGGCATTTCCCTGCAGGAAGCATTCAGAGTCACGGTATAGCTGCCCGGCATCAGGGTCTGTGCCTCCCCCAGAAACGGATATCCCGCACCGGGTGCTGTGACCAGGATGTTGTTTTCCACCTGGCCGCTCACAATATACAGATATCCATTTTCAACCGACAGCGACCACCTGGCCATATAAATATGCCGTCCCGACGGGATCGCAATGATCTCCCGTTCTTCCCCGAGCACGGATATCTGTTCCTGCAGCCAGGCAAGGTCATCCGGCGATTGGGCCCCTGCCATATCCACCAGGATCTGTCCCTCTGCCTGATTGATATACAATTTGCGCAGATACTGGTTTTCATCCTGAAATCCGCTGCCCGGCAGCAGGGACGGCAAATTGGATCGTTCCTCAATGGTCGTATCCAGCGGCCAGTAAAGCTCCGGACAATATTCCAGGACCTTCAGGGCAATGGGGGTGGGTTTTACATGAATGGTATTGGGTGCGCCGATTCCTCCATACGCTGCAATCACGCCGCCGGTGTAGACCGCTGAACAGGCCAGTGCCCCTGCCAGGATCCTTCGCGTCCGGATGTTTTGCAGGATATCCGCCGCCTGCGTACCGACCGCCACAGCCATCAGGGCTGTCACCCAGGCATTGTACCGTGCGATGCCGTCCATGCCGCAGTTGATGTTGGCCATCAGCGAGTATCCCAGCATGGTGGCCAGCAGTCCGCCGCTCATCCAGAGATACCTCCATCGACGGCGGATCACTGCCGGAATCACAAGCGCAATCCATACAATCAGCAGCAACGGCATATACGGCAGTATGCCGAAGTTCCAATCCCAAAAATATGCCAGGAGATGCCGCAGAAGTGTCCCGTCATTGAGCGGGATCCACTCTTCACTGTGGGAAGCGGTCAGATTGATGGCCCCGCAGATGGAATAATTATAGGCAAACGGCACCAGTCCCGGCAGATAGCAGCATCCATAGAGAATGATCTGCTTCCATTGCCCAATAAACTGCACAGCCCTTTGCCTGAGCTGCCCGGCAGTGGTTTTCCATATGGATACAAGATATTCCCCGATCATGGCAAGACCGATGGCCAAAATGCAGGGATTGGTCGTTCCCCCTATGGCGATCAGCAGGGCAGCGGGATGTTTTCTTCCCGCTGCCCACCAAATCGATGCAACGGCAATGCAGGCAAACTGGAATACCTCTGCGGAAGGCCAGCTCAGATAAAAAATAGCCGGATGGATTCCAAGCACCAGACACAACAGCGCACGCTGTCCGACCCGAAGACGGGGTTCCAGAGCCGCAGCCGCCAGAGCCAGCAGAAAGCATGCCAGATTTGTCAGGCAAAACGCCGACTCCAAAGGCGCACCGGCCAGTTTCAGAATCACGAAGGCAGGGATGCAGACGGCCGGATAGGTTGCGAAATACCATGGTACCACTCCCTGTTCTGTGGTGTAACTGGACCCCTTGAATTCATCATAGCGCTCTGCCCATTCAGGAAAGAACTCTTTCGCCTTTGCGATGTCATCCTGTGAAATAATGGCATTTCCGTCGTTGACCAGCGAGACGGTCGTCAGCGTATAGCTGGCTGCTTCCCCAATAAATTTGCTGCCGGTCTGTACCGTGATTCCCGCAAGGAAAACGGCATAAATCACCACCACAGCCAGCAGCAGCTTTTCCCAAAGGTTTTTTCCGAAAAGGCACGTCTTCTTTTGCATCCAAACCTTCCTGTCCATTGTGTTTTATTTCCGTTTGCCCAGCAGTTTGGTTCGAATGTAGGCAAAGCAGGCATCCTCCCCCTCGTCCCGCAGAATCTGCAGGCAGGTCTCCAGCTGGGCGCGGGTCTCGGGATGGAGAATATAGTGGTCCCTGCTGTGGGCGTAATACTCCCAGGCCGAGGCATCGGTATAGTCCTTGCCCTTGTAATTTTTGCTGGCGGCAATGCGGTCACAGACCATCTCGGCCACATAGCGTTCGGGCATGCGCATGCCCGCCATGGCATGGTCCCCCGACGGCGAGTAGTCGATCCAGTATTCCAGATGATGCTTGTTGCGGCCCTTGTGATGCAGCCAGGCTGCGCTGTACCCCTCCGCCTTGCGCTGGGCATTGTTGGGGCTGCAGGTCCCCTGCCAGTACCTGGCCCCTGCCAGAAACTCCACCGGGGACAGCTTGCTCAGATCATGGGTCAGGCCCTGCCAGTACAGCCCGCACCGAAAACAGTACCGGCGCACCAAGACCTTGTGATGATGAATGGTTTTATAATGCCGGATGGGATGCCACACGCGCCCGTTTCCTCCCTCTCTGCGGCGGAAGGCACTGTTCCTCCCGCCCTATGGTCTGCCGCCCGGACGTGAAATAAGGGTCCGGGCGGCTACATTTCTATTGTAATACAGATTTCTGTTTGCCGCAATGCGGTCAGGCCCTGCGCGGGGTTCGAGCCAGCCGGACCCAGGCCGTGACCAGCACAGCCAGCAGGGCAACGCTTGCCGGAACCGCCGAGAACTGGAACAGCACCGGGATCAAATGGGAATGAATGTCCGAATGGGCCTTGCTGAGCACCAGCCAGGAGCAGGGCGCCGCCACCGCCAGGACCCAGACGCAGGCCATGGGAGCCAGGCCGCCCAGGGCATCCTTCCGGTGAAGAAGCGCCATTGCCGCCGCGGACAGCACCGTCGCCCCCAGCGTGACGGCCAGCAGCTGTGCCAGAGTGAGGGAGAGGCCGGCCAGGGTCAGCACCGGGGTAGTATCCTGCACCAGATATTTGGTCAGGACTCCCGCCACCGTGACGCCTTCCCGGACGGTATCGTCGCTGACACTCATGCGGCTGCCCGCCGCGCCCAGAATGTTGGCAAGGCTTTCTCCCCAGCTGCCGTAGTAGAAAAATCCCTGGCACAGCCAGACCCCCAGCGCCGCCGCCACACCGGCCAGCGCCGAGGCCCCCGCCCCCACCATCCGCAGCACCCACTTGCCTGCCGGGCGTCCGGCTGCAAGGCTCCGGGCCCAGCACCAGACAAGGGGGATCTCGCAGAGGATAAGGAAGGTGGAGACAAACTCAAACCCGCACATGCAGCGCACCATGCAGGCCGCTCCCGCCAGCACAAAGGCCCACACCGGGGTTTTGTCCCGGCTCAGGGTGAGGGCACAGAGGGCAATACCTGCCAGCAGGGGCAGCATCCAGATCCACAGGCACCAGTACAGGTCCTTCATACCGGTCTGGAGGCCCGGTGCCAGGCACACCGCCGCCAGCCAGGCCAGAGCAGGCAGCCCCCCCGCCGCCCGGTACAGTGCGGCGCAGGCAAGCAGGGTTGCAAAATAATAGAGGATGGCGTTGGTGGTGTAGAGCATGGTTTCCCGGGTGACGCCGTCGTCCTCCACCACCGAATAGACCTTGTTGAGCACGCCCAGCGCCCAGCCCTGCAGGCCGGACTGATGGGTGTAGCTCTGGAAATCCCGGGGGTCCACCGGGGTATTGTCCCGGTAGAGGTAGCGGTTTTCCCCGTCGCCCCAGTCCTGGGTATAGACCCCCATAAAACCGCCGGGGGCACTCTGGTCCTGCTGCATCTGAAGCATCCGGCCGAACACCAGAGCCTGGGAATAGTCGTCCCAGCTGCCCGTGGCGTAGGTGCTGCCGTTTTTCAGGAGTAGGGCCAGCGGAGCAGCAATCAGAAACAGGCCCAGGGCCTGCAGAAAGGTCCAGAGCCTGCGGTGGTGCCCCGCCCACGCCGGGCGAGGCAATGGTTTGGTTGGCAAAAAGTCCTGCTGCATGGGAATGCGGCCGGCCTCCTTTTTGAATGGTTTTATCAGCGGTCCCACTTGTCGCAGAGGGCCTGAATCTGGCTGGTGAACTTGGCCAGGTCCTTGTTGGCGCCGCCCCGGTTGTGCTCGATGACCACCAGCAGCCGCTTGCCCATATTGACCAGGCGCTCAAAGGCGGGGCTGCTGCGGACAACCTCCTTGCCGGGAGCCGCCGTCTTCTCGATCTTCCGGCGGCCGCCATCCTCCAGGCAGCGCGCCGTTTTTCCGGCCAGCTCATACACTGCACCGTTGTAGGGTGCCGAGGCGGCAAAGCCCTCACTGCGCAGATGAGCTGCCCAGGTTTCGGCAACGTCATCGTCGCCGTGGTTGACGAAAACAAAGGCCGGTTTGGGATTGAAATGGTTGATCCATTTATCCAGACCGGTGCGGTCGGCGTGGCCGGACATACCGGTCATCTGGCAGATCTGAGCGTTGACCTGCACATCCTCGCCGAACAGGCGGACCTCGTCGGCGCCTTCCAGCAGGACGCGGCCCAGGGTGCCGCTGGCCTGATAGCCCACAAACAGGATGGTGGATTCCTTGCGCCAGAGGTTGTGCTTGAGGTGGTGACGGATGCGTCCGGCATCGCACATGCCCGACGCCGAGATGATGACCTTGGGAGTGGTGTCCAGGTTGATGGCCACCGAGTCCTCCTTGGTCTGGCTGATGCAGAGGTCGGGGAACCAGAGGGGATTCTGTCCCGACTGGACCAGGGCAAGGGCCTCGGCATCATAGCACTGGCTGTAGTTTTCCCGGAAGACGGTGGTGGAACGGTTGGCCAGCGGGCTGTCCACATAGACCGGGAAGCCGTCATGGCCGTGGATCCGGCCCTCCGCCTTGATCTGACGGATGAAATAGAGCAGCTCCTGGGTGCGGCCCACCGCAAAGCTGGGGATGACCACATTGCCGCCCCGGTCCAGAGTGGTCTGCAGAATCTCGGTCAGCTCTCCCAGATAATCGGGTCGCGGGGGATGATCCCGGTCCCCGTAGGTGGACTCCATGACCACAAAGTCTGCTTCGTCCAGATAGTGAGGGTCCCGCAGCAGCGGCTGGTTTACATTGCCGATGTCTCCCGAGAATACAATGGTCTGGGTCTCCCCGTTCTCGGTGATGCGCAGGGTGATGCTGGCACTGCCCAGCAGGTGGCCCACGTCGGTAAAGACCGCCTCCACTCCGTCAAAGATCTGCACCGGCGTGCCGTACTGCTGGGGTTTGAACAGCCGCATGGCGTTCTCGGCGTCCTCCACGGTATATTCCGGTTCCACCTGATCCCGGCCGCTGCGCTTTGCCTTGCGGTTTTTCCACTCCGCCTCCTGCTCCTGGATGTGGGCGGAGTCTTCCAGCATGATCTCGCACAGGTCCATGGTAGGGTCGGTGGCGTAAATGGGGCCCCGGAACCCGTTTTTGTAGATGCACGGGATCATGCCCGAATGGTCAATGTGGGCGTGGGTCAGCAGGATGGCTTCGATTTCGGCCGGTGCACAGGGCAGCTTGGTGTTTTCGTACACATCGCGCCCCTGTTCCATGCCGCAATCCACCAGAAAACGGTGCCCCGCCGCCTCGATCAGCGTACAGCTGCCGGTGACCTCCCGGGCGGCACCTAAAAATTGCAGTTTCATGACAGGACCTCCTTATTTCACCGGCACAGTTTGCCGGACCGTTTCGTCTTGTCTTTCCCTGTTTCCCGCTCCACACAAAGTCTGTCCTCAGCCGGTGACATCCCCACGCCCGACGCCGTAGCGCGGCGCCTCGGGCAGGGTAAACACATCGGCAAAGGCGTTGGTCGCATCGTTGATGGCCATGCGGATGCACCAGAAGGCGTCGCCGTAATCCCGCAGCACAGTGTAGCCCTGGTCGCTCAGTCCCCGCAGGGTGGCGGTATCGGTGACAAGGAGCACCGTGGCGTCCTCGGCCACATCCTTGGTCAGAAGGCTCTCGGTATAAGTTTCGGTCACGGTGCCGCTGTTCAGCAGTTTCAGATAGGACGCGCCGGTAACGGCCACCAGCTGCACCCGCTCCCCACCGGGCAGGGCGTCCAGCAGTGCGCCTCGGGTGATGTCCCCTTCCTCCAGTTCGGTCACGCCGCCGGCCAGACCCGCCGGGGTCATGACAGCATAATCCGACGGCCAGTTGGCCTGATCCGCCAGGGCCAGGTTGAGATAGGTCTCGGCCACATAGTTGCCGAAACTGATGGTGCGGTCGGCCTCCTCAAAGGTGAAGAGCTTCTGCCCGCGCACCGACTCATCCCCCGTCTCCAGGGAATCCAGGGCCGTGCGGGCGGAGTCATAGGCGGCGGCTGTCGCATCGTCAAAGGCGGAGCGGGCGGCCGTCATGGTGGACCGGGTAACCTGGGAAGCCTTGGCCGTCACGCTGCCGGAGGCGGTAAAGGTCAGTTCCAGGCACCCCACCGCATCCAGGCCGCCGCCCGCCGGGACGACAGTGATGCCGGAGGAAGAAACCTCCTCCGCCGTGCCCCCCGCGATGACCGCGTTGACGCCCAGGTCTTTCAGGTCATTCAGGATAGAAGTATAGTCGGTATCGGGGCCGACCACGCAGACAATGGCGTCCACATTTTCGGCGCGCAGGGCCGCCACCTGCTCGGAGGCAGTCTGCTTGAGGTCGGCGGCGGTCAGGTCGCTGGCCCGGGCGGAATTGCCCAGGCTGGCCAGTGAGAAGAACCCTATGCGCTTGCCCGCCGACTTGATGACGGCATTCATGCCGTTGGTGATGCGGTTGCGGTTCCAGCTGGTGCTGCGATAGAACAGGGGCACGCCCTCGGCGTCGCGCAGATTGGAGGCCAGCGACTCACCCGAAGAGGTCACCACATCGTCCAGCAGCCGCTCGGTGCCGAAGGCCAGATCACTGGCGTCAAAGCACTGGAGATTATATCCCGCCGCCGCAAAGGCCGAGGTCATATCCATGCCGCCGGTCAGGCTGGTGGGCAGGCTGCCCTGCAGGCTGCCGCCCGCATCGATGAGGATGGCATCGTCGTTGCCCGCCTTGAGGGCTGCCACATCAGCCAGGCTGACATCCTCGTCGGTGATGGTGCCGTGCAGCGAGCCGGTGGCGTAGATGGGCACCGTGATGTCCCCCACCCGGACGACACACTCTGCCCAGGTGCGCCCGTCCGCCAGGGTGGCGGTGACAGTGCACTGACCGTCCCCCTTGGCCTGCACCACGCCTTTTTTGCTGACGGTGGCCACATCGGAGTCGCTGGTGGACCAGTAGACCTTCTGGCCGCCGTCGGTCTCGGCAGGCTCATTCAGGGTGATGGTGGCTTTGTCCCCTTTCTGCCCCAGAGACAGCTCGTTCTTGTAGGTGTCGTTGGTAAAGGTGGGCTCAATGACCTTTCCGTAGAGATCGGTGATGCCGGTCATGGTCAGGTCCTCCATGACAAAGTCGATATCCACCGTCTCACTCTGGACGCCGTAGTCGGCGCCGGGAGCCTGGTAGGTCGCCTGCCACATGGAATAGGTGCCGGTGTATCCCAGCTCGGAGGAATACCGGGCGATCCACAGCTCATCCCGCCAGGGGTCGAAGGCGGGGTCGTCAAAGCGGGCGCGCACCCAGTTGAGGGAGGCATAGATGCCCTGCCGACCGGTGTAGCCGTACTCCTCCAGCTGATCGAAGAAGGCCTGGGTCAGGGCGGCCATCTCCTCGGGGAAAAGGCCGGTGATGGAGGTGTCCTCCAGGTCATAGTAGACAGGATAGTCCAGCTTGTAGGGCTTGTCGGTATAGTCGGGCAGTTCCTCATAGGGGGACTCGATCAGACCCAGCAGCCGCGCCACATGGGCAGCCTCGCTGCGGGCCTGTTCCTCGGTGGTGGCGTAAGAGTAGAGGTAAACGCCGAAGGGAATGCCCAGTTCGGTGCAGGCATCGGCATTGCGCTCCCAGTAATCGTCGTCCTGGGTATATTCTCCCTCGCCGTTCCACTCGCTGCCGATGCCGCAGCGCAGAATGGCAAAGTCGATGCCCGCGTCCTTGGCCTTCTGCCAGTCCACCTCTCCCTGATATTTGGAGACATCGATGCCCTTGAGGGTCGCCGCCAGAATAGGCTCCCCCGCATCATTGAAATAATACCCGGCATCGTTCTTTACCCAGGCGCCCGCACTGGTGCCCGTCTCGGGAACGGCAGGTTCTCCCTCCGAGGTCTGGGTGATGAGGAACACAACCAGACAGACCGCCACAATGACCAGCAGAGCAATGCCCGGCAGGATCAGACGCTGCCAGGGGTTGGTCTTCCGTTTGCGCTTGTATCGAATCGTTGTTTGCTTCACAGTCGGCAATTCCTTTCCGCAAGAGGTGACGGGGCGTCGTCCCACCGGCCGTCTGCGGCCGGGCACAATGTATTTGTATGCGCCGCGGCGCGTATGGATACGGCAGGGACGGTAATATGCTTATATCGTACCATTTTGTCGAATAAATTACAATGCTGTAACCTCTTTCACGGGCTATCCTGAGGGGTTCAGAAAAATTTTACATTTCGGCAGATTTCTCCCGGCGAAAAAGAAAAGCCCCTGTCTCTGCCGGGCAAGCAGCAGAGACGGGGGTTGTCTCACTTTTTCCATTTTACGGAATGCGGTACGGAGAGGCCGGATATTTCCTCTACGGCAGGCGGAGAGCCGATCACAGCGTGCCGCCCTCCTTGGGCTCGGAAGCCTCCTTGCGTGCATTCTGCTGGGCGCGGATCTCCCGGTACTCCTTGTTGAGGGTTGCCTCCGCCTCCGCCTCCTCATTCTTGATTTCCCAGTGAAGCAGGAAGGTCAGCGCGGCCCGCAGCACAATGATGGCGCCCACAATGGCGATCTCGCTCAGATCCCGCACCACCACGGTGCGCAGGATCTCGCTGCCCAGCTTGAATTCCAGGCAGAGGGCCATTCCCTTGGCCAGCTTGAGGCGAACCATGGGATCGTGACGGATATAATTGACCACGCCCTGCACACCGGCCACAATGAGCACCACCACGCCCACCAGTTCAAACAGGTGAATGGCATTGCTGACCAGAATGTCCAGAAGATTCTGCATAAAAAGATCAAAGGCTTCCACGGCGGCATCCTCCCAAATGACTGCCCCGCACGCCGTCATTTTTGACAGGCGGAGCCGATTTGGTCAAATTATAACAAGGCTCTGAAGGAATTGCAAGTTTTTCCGTCCGGACGAAAAGATTTCCGGGAATAAGGCCGCCCGGCGTCGGCCCCGTCCATCCCCTTGCATGGACATGATATAATAGGAATAAAGTCAGGAGAACGGGATCAGCAGACGCCCTGCGGTCAAGCTGCCGTTTTGCAGAACCGCAGGCGGCCCTGCCCAAATTTTCCCGCATTGAAATGGAGGCTGGATCTGTCATGAAAGTACTTTTGATCAACGGCAGCCCGCATGAAAAAGGCTGCACCTATGCTGCTCTCGCCGAGATGGCCAAGGTCCTCAACGGGGAAGGCATTGAGACCACCATCTTCCACATCGGCCGGGCGCCGGTGGGCGGATGCGTAGGCTGCGGCGGCTGTGCCAAGGCGGGCAAGTGCGTCTTCGGCGGTCCCGTGGCGGATGTGCTGCCTCTGGTGCAGGAGGCTGACGGTATCGTCTTTGGCGCACCGGTCCACTATGCCACCGCGGCAGCGGGCATGCTGGGCTTTATGCACCGGTTGGCCTACTCCGCTGGACGGTATCTGCGTCACAAGCCTGCCGCTGTGGTGACCAGCGCCCGCCGCGCCGGCACCGTCAGCGCCCTGGATGCCATGATGAAGATTCCAACCTTCTACGAGATGCCCCTGGTCAACTCTACCTACTGGCCCATGGTCCACGGCTCCAACGCCGAGGAGGCCGCCAAGGACGAGGAGGGCATGCAGATCATGCGCAACCTGGCCCGCAACATGGCATGGGTCCTGCGCTGCATCGAGGCAGGCAAGGCCGCCGGCATTGAGGCTCCCACCGCCGAGAGCGGCAGCCGTACCAACTTCATCCGCTGATTGTTTCAACAATCCGGAAGTTTTCCACAACAAGCAAAAGATCCCCGTACCGGGCGGCTGCCTGATACGGGGATCTTTGTATCTTGCAGAGATTACAGCACCTTGGACAGGAAGGTGCGCAGGCGCTCGTTGTCCGGGTTGGCAAAGAACTCCTGCGGGGGGCGATCCACCTTGACCACACCTTCGTCGATAAAGATGACGCGGTTGGCCACCTCCCGGGCAAAGCCCATCTCATGGGTGACGACCACCATGGTCATGCCGCCCTTGGCCAGCTCCTTCATGAGTTCCAGAACCTCGCCCACCATCTCGGGGTCAAGGGCGGAGGTGGGTTCATCGAAGAGCAGGGCCTCCGGGTCCATGGCCAGGGCACGGACAATGGCAATGCGCTGCTTCTGGCCGCCGGAAAGCATGGCCGGGTAGGCATCCGCCTTGTCCGCCAGCCCGATGCGGGCCAGCAGGTCCATGGCCTTGGCATCGGCCGCCGCCTGGCTCATCAGGCCCAGTTTGGTGGGGGCCAGCGTAATGTTGCGCTTGACGGTCAGGTGCGGGAAGAGGTTGAAGTGCTGGAACACCATGCCCATCTTGGCACGGATCTTGTTGATATCCTTTTCCGTGACCTCTTTGTCCTCAAAGTAGACATGGCCGGAGGTGGGTTCCTCCAGACGGTTGAGGCAGCGTAGGAAGGTGGACTTGCCGCAGCCGGAAGGGCCGACCAGGCAGACAACGTCGCCCTTGTTGATGGTCAGGTTGATGCCCTTGAGGACATCCAGACCGGCATAGCTTTTTTTCAGATTCTCAACGACGATCACTCTGTCTCATCCTCCCTTCCAGTTTGCCCAGCAGCCAGGTAAAGACCATGACCAGCACCAGATAGATGGCCGCAATGCCAAGCAGCGGATACATGGCCTCGTACGTACGGTTCATGATGCCCTTGGCCGCATACAGCAGTTCCTTGCCGCCGATAACGGTGATGAGCGACGTGTCCTTGAGCAGGACGATGAACTCATTGCCCAAAGCAGGCAGCACCGACTTGATGGCCTGGGGAATCACAATGTTGACCATGGTGGTGGTGTAGTTGAGGCCAAGGCTGCGCCCCGCCTCCATCTGGCCGGGGTCCACGGCCATCAGACCGCCGCGGATGATCTCCGACACATAGGCGCCCGAGTTGATGCCCAGGCTCAGTGCACCGACCAGGGTATACTCGCGGCTGGACTTGAAGATGACCATGCTCATGATGAGCAGCTGGACCATCATGGGGGTGCCGCGGATGACGGTGGAGTAGATCTTGCAGATCAGGTTGACAACGCCCAGCACCGGGTTGCGGTGGCCGGGACGCTGCTGGTCATGGGCCACGCGGATCAGCGCGACCACACCGCCCAGCACCACGCCCAGAGCCAGAGCCATGGCTGTGACAAGCAGCGTGGTGCCCACGCCCTGAATGTACTGCTGCCAGCGGTCGCCCTCAAGAAACGCCTGATAGAATTTGACGAAGATGTCCTGCCACAGAGTGAGCTCTGTGCCGCTTTTTGCCAGATTGGACAGCGTTTCAAACTGTGCTGCCAAGTCCATGCCCACATCCACCTTTCTTTCCGGTCGGTGCCGCGCCGGGAATTTCCGGCGCTTTGGTTGATTGCCGCCATTGACGGCGCGGTCTCTGCCGCCCGGGGCGGCAACAAAAGAGAGAGCGGCCAGCCCGGCACATTGCCGGATGCGGACGCAGTCGCCCGCATGGTCGCCCTCCCCTTTCAGGCGGTATTATCCGCCTGTTGTGTCGATTGGTTCAGCTCTAGTCCGATCAGTCGGCAGTGATGTACTTGTCGATGATGGACTGGACGGTGCCGTCGGCCTTCAGCTCAGCCAGTGCGCCGTTGATGGCGTCCAGCATCTGGGTGTTGCCCTTCTTGACGCCGATGGCGTAATCCTCATTGACATACTCGGTGTCGAGGATCTTCAGGCCGGGGTTGGCAGCGACGAACTCCTGAGCGGGAGCGTTGTCGATGACAACGCAGTCCACCTGACCGTTCATCAGGGCCTGGACAGCGGTCAGACCGTTGTCGTAGGGAGTAACGTTCTCTGCGCCGAAGCCGCCGTTCTCCACAGTGTCGGAGCAGTACAGGTCACCGGTGGTGCCGCGCTGCACGCCGATCATCTTGCCGGTCAGATCATCCACGGAAGTGATGTCGGAATCCTCAGGCACGATGACCACCTGAATGCCGGTGGCATAGCTGTCGGTGAAGTCCAGGTTGACCAGGCGGTCCTCGGTGACGGAGACGCCCGCCATGACCATGTCGCTCTTGCCGTTCTGAGCAGCCAGCAGGGCAGAGTCAAAGTCCATATCGTCGATGCGCAGTTCCAGGCCCAGCTTGTCGGCGATAGCCTGGGCGATCTCCACGTCGATGCCCTCGAACTCGCCGGCGTCATTGGTCATCTCGTACGGCGGGAAAGCAGCATTGGTGGACATGATGAGCATGCCTTCCTCAACGGTGGTCAGCTCACCGGCAGTGGCTGCGGACTCGGAAGTAGCCTCGTCCACCGCGGCCTCGGAGCTGGAGCTGGTATCGGCAGCGGAAGAGCTGCTGTCGGAAGAAGTGTTGCCGCTGCAGGCCGCCAGGCTCAGTGCCAGGGCGGAGGCCAGCAGGATAGAAGTCAGTTTCTTCATGTTTGTTCCCTCGTGTTCTCTCTTTTTTAGTATAAGGTATGGTTTATGTGTCCCGGCACGGCAGATACCGTGTCCTCCCCGGTGACTTTATCAGTATGCTGCATAAAAGCTACAATGTCAATGAATATTTTTCAATTTTGGCAATTTGTGTAGGGGGATTGCCGGTGCGCCGCGATTTTTGTGCAGTTTTTTCGTCTGAAAACAGCCTTGTGCATACAGCTTTTCTTCTCTTTCCGCAAGGCAATTTGCGCTGCATCGTCCACGTGCCGGGAACGCGCTTTCTGTATGTTTACTCTATTGCGGGCTGGTCCGCGGGGTTTGTGTCCCCTTTTGCTTTCCCGCCGGATGCTGCCTTTTCCGACTGATATGCACTTATTTTGTATATTTATCCATATTCATGCATGTTTTCACCGTAACGGGGGAAAGGGAGCTTTTTTCCAGACCCCATCCTATTGACACTCACCGTCCCCGATGCTAGACTGGGACTGCTATAATAGGTATAAAGTGCGGCAGGAACCGCATTTCGGCGCATGCAGCAGGCGGCGCCGCAGAGAACGCGCCCGTTTTTTCGGGGCGCAGGGGGGAATTGGAAACATGACATTAGCCGAATTATCCGTCGGCCAGGACGCCCGTATCCGTACGGTGGGCGGCGAGGGAGCCCTTCGCCGTCACCTACTGGACATGGGCCTGACGCCGGGCATTGAAGTGACGCTGCGCAAGGTCGCGCCCATGGGCGATCCCATTGAGCTGGAACTGCGCGGCTATGAGCTGACACTGCGTCTGGACGACGCCCGCAAAATTGAAATCGAAGGAGTACATACCACCGATCGCGCCGCCCGCAGCGAGGAGCGCCACGCACCGGTGCCCCATCCCGGCCGCGGCGAGATCAGCCGCGCCCCCAGCTACCGCACCCGCAAAAGCGGCGATGTGATCCCCAAGGGCCAGCCTCTGACCTTTGCCCTGGCCGGCAACCAGAACTGCGGCAAGACCACCCTGTTCAACCAGCTGACCGGCTCCAACCAGCACGTGGGCAACTTCCCCGGCGTGACAGTGGATCGCAAGGACGGGCAGATCCGCGGCCATGCAGAGGCTACCGTCACCGACCTGCCGGGTATCTACTCGCTGTCGCCCTACTCCAATGAGGAGATCGTTACACGGGATTTTCTCTTGCAGAACAAGCCCACCGGCATCATCAACATTGTGGATGCCACCAACATCGAGCGTAACCTCTATCTGACCATCCAGCTGATGGAGCTGGGCATCCCCATGGTGCTTGCCCTCAACATGATGGACGAAGTCCGTGCCAACGGCGGCACTATCATGGTCAACCAGCTGGAGGAACTGCTGGGCATCCCGGTGGTTCCCATCTCGGCTGCCCGAAACGAAGGCATTGACGAGCTCATCGAGCACGCCATTCACGTAGCCCGCCATCGGGAAGCCCCCGGCCGCATCGATTTCTGCGACGCCGGTGATCCCGACGATCCCCGGGGCGCAGTGCACCGCTGCATCCACGCCATCGTCCACCTGATCGAGGACCATGCCCGCCGGGCGGGGCTGCCGCCGCGCTTTGCCGCCACCAAGCTGGTGGAAGGCGACCAGCCCATTCTGGAACAGCTGCAGCTGGACCAGAACGAAAAGGAAATGCTGGAGCACACCATTGTGGAGATGGAAAACGAGACCGGCACCGACCGGGAGGCCGCTCTGGCCGACATGCGGTTCCACTTTCTGGAAGGCCTGTGCGCCGAGACCGTCGTCCGCCCCGCCGAGAGCCGGGAGCATCGCCGCAGTGTGGAGCTGGACAAAATCCTGACCGGGCGCTTCACTGCCATTCCCTGCTTCATCGTCATTCTGGCGCTGGTGTTCTGGCTGACCTTCGGAGTCATCGGCGCGGCGCTGTCCGACCTGATGACCCTGGGCATCGACAACTTCACCGCCCTGGTGGACGCGGGGCTCACCGCCTACGGCATCAACCCCGTGGTACATTCCCTCGTCATTGACGGCATTTTCGCAGGCGTTGGCAGCGTGCTGAGCTTTTTGCCCACCATCGTTACCCTGTTCTTCTTCCTGTCCATCCTGGAAGATACCGGCTACATGGCCCGCGTCGCCTTTGTCATGGACAAGCCCCTGCGCCGCATCGGCCTGTCGGGACGCAGCTTCGTCCCTATGCTGGTGGGCTTCGGATGCTCGGTGCCCGCCATCATGTCCACCCGCACCCTTTCCTCCGACCGTGACCGCCGCATGACCGTGCTGCTCACCCCCTTTATGAGCTGCTCCGCCAAGCTGCCCATCTACGCCCTGTTCACGGCGGCTTTCTTCCCCCGCAATCTCCGTCCTGTGGTCATGGTGGCCCTGTATCTCATCGGCATCCTGTGCGGTGTGCTGTATGCTCTGGTGCTGCGCCATACCCGCTTCCGCGGCGAGCCGGTGCCTTTTGTCATGGAACTGCCCAACTACCGCCTGCCCAGCCCCAAGAGCGTGGGCCAGCTGATCTGGGAAAAGGCCCGGGACTTTATCCAGCGGGCCTTCACCATCATCTTTGTGGCAACCGTCATCATCTGGTTTTTGCAAAGCTTCGACACCCGCCTCAACGTGGTCACTTCACCAGAAAACAGCCTGCTGGCCATGATCGGCGGCTGGATCGCTCCCATCTTTGCCCCGCTGGGCTTCGGTGACTGGCGCGTCTCCACCGCCCTCATCACCGGCTTTACTGCCAAGGAGAGCGTGGTCTCCACCCTTACCGTTCTGCTGGGCGGCGACACCGGCCTGCTGAACAGCATGTTCACTCCCTTCACCGCCATGGTGTTTCTGGTGTTCACCCTGCTGTACACCCCCTGTGTGGCTGCCATCGCAGCGGCCCGCCGGGAGCTGGGTTCCGCCCGCGCCGCGGCCGGTGTGGTGATCGTCCAGTGCCTCATCGCCTGGGTTGTTGCCTTCCTCGTCCACTGTGTCGGCCTGCTGATCGGGCTGGCCTGACACCCATTTCAAACAGGAGTCTATTATGAATTTGCAGAGTTTTCTCGTCCTTGTGGTGATCTTTGTGCTGCTGGGTCTGGCCGTGGCCTTCATTGCCAAAAACGGCGGCTGGCAGGGCGGCTGCAGCGGTCACTGTGCCAGCTGCCAGCAGCGCTGCGCCCAGCAGAACAAAAAGTCCGACTCTGACCCCGACGGCGAATCCAAATAATCTCACCGCCTGACCAAACCCTTTTCCGCCGCGTGCCTGTCATCCTGACGGGGTACGCGGCTTTTATTTTCCGTTTTTGTCTGTAAAGCGGCATTTTTTTCCTTTCCTTGCCGTGTCCGTTATAATCGCGCAACGGGCACAATAGCCTCCGTCGGCATCGGGCCGCAATTTCCATGTAAAACTCATAAATTATCCTGCCCTGCGCGGTTGCGAAACCATGCGGGAGCAGGTATACTGATTATGGGGTTTTGTGACCCCGCAGGAGGCTGCATCATGAACGCTGAGACTTTTTGCTTTGACGGATCCCGGACCTGTGATCTTGACCGTCTGCCCACCGGGGCGGGCAAATACCGCGGCAAAAAGGCGGAATTTGCTCCCCGCACTGCCAACAACCTGAAGCAGATGGAAGTTCTGCAGGACGCCCTGTATGCGGACGGCCGGGAAGGACTCATCATCCTGCTGCAGGCACTGGACGCCGCGGGCAAGGACGGCACCGTCAAGCACGTCATGGGAGGACTGAACCCCCAAGGCGTGGTCGTGCACAATTTCAAGCAGCCCACGTCGGAGGACCTGCGCCACGATTATCTGTGGCGGGTCAACCGCTGTCTGCCGCCCCGGGGCGGTATTGCCATTTTCAACCGCAGTTATTACGAGGACGTGCTGGTGGTCCGAATGCATGAACTGTTCCGGGGCTACCGCATGGCCGACCGGGTACTGAACGATTCCGACGAGGCGTTCTTCAAAAAGCGTTACCGTCAGATCCGCGACTACGAGGAATATCTGTACGAAAACAGTTTCCGGGTGGTCAAGATTTTCCTGCATCTGTCCAAGGCGGAGCAGAAAAAGCGGTTTCTGGAACGCATCGATTTACCGGAGAAAAACTGGAAGTTTTCCCCCGACGACATCAGGGAGCGCGGCCGCTTTGACGAGTACAACAAACTCTACGAAGAGGTCATCAACGCCACGGCCAGCAAGTACAGTCCCTGGTACGTCCTGCCCGCCGACCAGAAATGGTATACCCGGTATCTTGTGTCCGAGATTGTGGTGGATGCCCTGAAACAGTGCCATCCCCGTTACCCGGTGCTGTCGGCGGAGGACCGGGACCGGCTTGTCCGCAGCCGGGAGCTCCTGATGAACGAGCCTGACTGACCCCACACGAAAGCGAGGGATGCCGCATGGCCCCCATCCGGGTCCTGCAGATCATGCCGGCCATGGACGCCGGCGGCATGGAGACCTTTGTCATGAACGTCTACCGTGCCATAGACCGCACCAAGGTGCAGTTCGACTTTCTTTATCACTATGACAAACCCTGTTTTTACGACGAGGAGATTCTCTCTCTGGGCGGGCACATCACCAAGCTGACCGTCCGCCAGGACAACAATCTGCCTCGCTATCTCCATGCGCTGGATGCCTTTTTTGCCGCAGAACCCCAATATCGCATCATTCACGGGCATTACAGCGGCTTCGGCATGTTTTACAACCGTGCGGCCAGGCGCCGGGGCATTCCGGTGCGGGTGGGCCACAGCCACAACACCGCCTACGAACCGGGGCTGGTGGGTACTCTGGACCGGCTGATGAGCAGCCGCTTCGACCGTCTGCTCACCGACCGGTTTGCCTGCAGCGAAAAGGCCGGGCAAATGCTGTTCGCCAGCCACCCCTTCACCGTACTGCCCAACGGCATCCCGGTGGACAAGTTTGCCCACCCTGACCCCAGTGCCCGGGCTGCCCTGCGCGCCGAATTCGGTGTAGCGGAGGACGCCCCGCTTCTGGGGCATGTGGGGCGCTTTTCCGCCCAGAAAAACCACAGCGGCCTGCTGGACATCTTTGCTGAAGTCCATCGCCGCCGCCCCGACGCCCGGCTGCTTTTGCTGGGTACCGGCGCTCTGGAGGCTGACATCCGCGCCAAAGCGGAGAGCCTTGGCCTGAGCGACTCGGTCCTATTTGCCGGGGTCCGCAGCGACACCGCCGCCTGCTATGCCGCCATGGACGCTTTCTTGCTGCCCAGCCTCTTTGAGGGGCTGCCCGTGGTGCTGGTGGAGGCCCAGACCGCCGGGCTGCCCTGTTTTGTATCGGATACGGTGGACCGGGGCGCCGCTTTTGCCGACGGGGTACAGTTTCTGCCCCTCGGCTCCCCTGCTGCCTGGGCCGATGCCCTGTGCGGGGAGCCTCTTGTCCGCAACCCCAACGCCCTGGCCCAGGCCAAAGCCGCCGGTTACGACGTGCGGACCTCGGCACAGAGGCTGCAGGAATTCTATCTCCGGCGCTACGCCGAGGTGGAAGCATGAGGGCCGCCCGCATTGCCGTGGTGGTGCCCGTCTACAACGCGGCAGAGTACCTGCCCCTGTGTCTTGACTCCATCGCGGCCCAGAGTTTCTCCCAGTTCTGCTGTGTGCTGGCCGACGACGGCTCTACCGACGGCTCGGGAGCGCTCTGCGATACATACGCCCGGCGGGACCCCCGCTTTGAGGTGCTGCACCTGCAAAACGGCGGCACCGCTGCTGCCCGGGCTGCCGGGGTGCGGGCCGTCTCTTGTGAGTATCTGGCCTTCTGCGATGCCGACGACCTGCTGCATCCCCGATTTCTGGAGACGCTGCTCCATGCCGCCGAGCAGAGCGGTCTGCCCATCGCCTGCTGCCGGTACGACACCTTTACCGATGCACCGTCCCTGAACGGCCCGGCGCCGGAGAGTTACACCGAGATGGAGGACCCCCGCCATCTGGAGGCCCTTCTCCACGACCATGCCGTGGACTACAGCCTGTGCAACAAGCTGTACGACGCCAATCTGATGCGGCCGGAGTTTCTCGACAACGGTCTTGCCCACAACGAGGACCTGCTGGCCAACTGGGAGGCGTTTCTTCTGGCACCGGGGATGGTCTTCTGCGATTTTGCGGGCTACCATTACCGCCAGCATGCCGCCTCGGCCAGCCACCACGGGCTGACTGCCGGAGAGCTGGCCGACCACCGCGCCGCCGCCGCCCAAATTCTGGCCCAGGCGCCGGACTCTGTGCGCAGCAGTGCTGGAGCTTTCTACTATGAAAAACTCACCTATCTGGTCACCCGGATTCTGCGCCTGCCCGAAGATGCCGGTCTTGCCCCCGCCCTGCAGCAGCTGACGGAAGAGCTGCGCCGGGGCGAGAAAGACCCGCTGCTGGGGGCCAACTCCGCCCTGCCCCGGGCTGTGCGCATTGCCGCCCGGGCCGCCGTGCATACGCCCCGGCTTCTGCGCCTTGCCTGCCGACTGCTGCTGCGGGACCGGGCCTGATTTTTTGCCGTTGTTCGGCTTATCTTTTGTTTTGTGCTTGCCTGATTGCTGAAAAAGGAGCTTATTGATGCGCTTTTTATTGATTGTAGACAGTGTGGAAGCGCCGCAGGCCATCAACCCCGAGCTGGGACGCCGCCTGGCCGCTCAGCTGGCGGAACTGGGGCACCAGGTCCATCTGCTGGAGCTGTGGGACGGGGAGACGCCTCCCCCTGCCCCCGCCGGCGCCGGCACCCCCAACGGTGTGGTGCTGCACGACCTTGCCTTTGCCGATGAGCGGATGATGAACCGCGCCCTGGAAAACGGGTCCAGGCAGGGCAGTCCCATTCCCCTGCGTCTGGCCCGGCTGGCCCGTCACCCCGCCGCCATGGAGGCCGCTTTCCGCCAGCTGGTGCTGCGCCGCCCCCGCCGTCAGGAGGATACCCGCCGGGAGATCGAGCGCCTGGACGCCATCTATCACTTTGATTTTGTCACCGCTGTAGCTGCCCCCTACCGCGCCGCCTTTGCTCTGGAGGAAGCCTCCATCGTGGGCAAAAAGGTGCTGTGGCTCATGGACCCCTACGCCGCCAACCGTACCTATCAGGCCCCCGGCGGCTGGGCCCGGGAACTGCAGCTGCTGCGCTCGGCAGACACGGTGTTCGTCACCCGTCAGGCCATGTCCGACTACGAAAACGGTCCCCTGGCCCCCTGCCGGGACAAGGCCTTTGAGCTGGCCTTCCCTGCCCTGGTTCCGCCCCAGGCCGAGATCTATGACCCCCACCGGGGAATCGGCCCGCTGGACTGCGTCTTTTGCGGGACCCTGTACCCGGGCATCCGCACGCCGGATTTTGCCCTGGAACTGTTCACCAAGCTCAACAGACCCGATGTGCATCTGACCATGGTGGGCCGGGGCTGGGACAGCTTTACCTCCCAGGCCGACGCCGCCCGCAAGGCCCTGGGCAAGCGGGTACAGCTTTCCGGACCCGTCTCCGCCACCCGGGCCCGCACCCTCACCGCCGGGGCCGACATCCTGCTCAATCTGGGCAATGCCGTGAGCAACCAGATCCCCAGCAAGCTGTTTGAGTATTTCGGCACCGGCAAGCCCATCCTGCATCTCTCCCCCCGGGAGGACGACGCGGTTCTGCCCTACCTGAAACGCTATCCCCTGGCCCTCGTTCTGTCTGAGCAGGAGGGCGTCACCCCCGATGTGCTGGCCCGCCTCAACGCCTGGCTGCGGGAGATGCGGGGCAAGTCCCTCACCTACGAGAAGGCCGCCGAGCTGTTCCCCGAATATACCCCCGCCGCCGTGGCCCGGCGATTTGTTGAGATCATTACCCGGTGATTTCCGCCGGAGAAAGGAGCGCCCCCATGCCTCACATTCTATGGCTTGTCAGCATTACGCTGCCGGAGGCCGCCGCAGCCTGCGGGCTGTCCGCCGCCGAGGTGGGCGGGGGCTGGCTCACCGGCATGCTGGATGCCCTGGCGCCCTCCGCCGACCTGACGGTATGCAGTCTGGACGCCCGCGCCAAAACGGTCCTGAACGGCAGCGGCGGAGGCGCCAACTTTGTGGTGCTGCCCCCCGACGCCGGGTTCGACTCTTTGCTGGAGGAAGGGCATTTTGACCTTGTCCACATCTGGGGCACCGAGTACCCCGCAGCCGCCGCCATGCAGGCTTCCGCCAAACGCCATGGCCTGCCGGTTCTGGTGGGCATTCAGGGTGTCATGAAGGACTGCGCCGCCCATTTGTGCGATGGGGTGCCGGAGCGGTATCTGCACTCCAACGCCCTGCAGCGGGCCATTGACCGGGTGGTGCCGGGGGCCCTTCTGGACGGCATGCAGAAACGGTTTGACGATCTGGCCCAGAGCGAAGCCCGGCTGCTGGCCGGGGCCCGCTATGTCACCGGCCGCACCACCTTTGACCGCCGTGCCGTGGCCGAGCTGGCGCCCAACGCCCTGTACTTTTGCTGCAACGAGACGCTGCGCCCCGCCTTTGTCCAAAGCCGGGAGCTGTGGCATGCCCGGGAATTCGGCCGGGGTCCGGTGCTGCTCATGAGTCAGGGCAATTATCCGCTGAAAAATCTGCATACCATGCTGCGCGCCCTGCCTCTCCTGCTCAAGCGCTGGCCCGATGCCGTTTTGCGGGTGGCGGGCTGGCCGCCTCTGGAAAAAGGTCCCCTGCTGCGGCCGGTCATTGACTGGATGTTTCCCTATCAAAGCTACTGCAAAAAGCTGATCCGCCAAAACGGGCTGGACGGCCACGTGGTCTACACCGGTCCCCTGCCTGCCGAGAAGATGCGCCGGGCTTTTCTGGATGCCGACCTGTTCGTGCTGCCCTCCTACAGCGAGAACAGCCCCAATAGTCTGGGCGAAGCCATGCTGCTGGGTCTGCCCTGTGTGGCGGCTGCGGCGGGCGGCATCCCAGACATGACGGGCGGCGGAAAAGACGCCGTCCTCTACGGCCCGCCGGGGAACGCCGATGCTTTGGATGAGGCCATCGCCTCGGTCTTGTCCCGGCCCGACCACGGTGCCGCCATGGGAAGCGCCGCCCGGGACCAGGCCCGCATCACCCATGATCCTGCGGCCAATGCCGCCCGTATGCTGGAAATTTACGACGCCGTTCTGCGCGCCGAAAAGGAGTCCTCCCATGCCAACCCCTGAGCTTGCCCCCGTCAGTGTCATCGTGCCCTGCTACAATGCCGCGGACACCCTGCGCCGGGCGGTGGAGGGCATTCTGGACGGTGCGCCGTCCAATCTGGAGCTGCTGCTGGTGGATGACGGTTCCACCGACGCCACCCCCGCCCTCTGCGATGAGCTGGCCGTCGGGGACTCCCGCATTCAGGTGCTGCACAAGCAAAACGGCGGGGTTTCCTCCGCCCGCAACGCCGGTCTGGACAGGGTCCGGGGCGACTGGGTGCTGTTTGTGGATTCCGACGACACCCTGACCCCCGGGCTGTGGCAGGTTCTGGGGGAGGCCTTTGCCAGGCAGCCGGGGCTGGTGCTCTTCGGCATTGACCGGGCCAGCGGCCCCGCCCCCTGCCCTCTGGCGCCGGGGTATTATCCCGACCCGTCGGCCCTGGGAGACGCCCTGCGCCCGCTGCTGTTTGAGAGCGGATACCTGGCCGCGCCTTACGGAAAAGTCTTTTCCGCCGGGGTGCTGCGGCAGGCCGGAATGCGCTTTGACGAGGCCCTCAAGGTCAACGAGGATGTGCTGTTCAACACAGTTTTTTTACAAAATACCATTTCCATTTTCTGCCTGCCGGGTGTATACTATTACCAATATGACCAGAAAGCGGGGTCCCTGTCCCGGCGTCTGCGGGGCGATCTGCTCAAGGCCGAGCGCTATTGCGCCCCTCAGCTCAAAGCCATGCTGCAGCGCTGGGGCTACCCGCCTGAACCGTTTCTCAAGGAGAGCCGCCTGCGCGCCTGTCTGAATCAGTATGGCCTGCTGACCGGCTGCCGGGGCGACATGCCCTATCAGGAGCGCCGGGCCCTGTTTGCCGAGATTTTGGCCCAGCCCGATGCCCGGGCTGCCCTGCGGGAGCAGCTGCGCCGGGATGCCCATCCCCTGCTGGCGCTGCCCTACCGGGTGGGCGTTTCCCTGGACCTGCCGGGGCTGCTGGCCGGGTATACTCTTTTGAAAAACCGGTTTTTATGATAGAATTTTCCCGGCGCCGGACGGCGTCTTTCTGAAATACCACATCCCCACATCCAAGGAGCGACCGATGTCCACCACCCCGAAACTCAGCATCATCACAACGGTATACGACGCCAAGGACTATCTGCCCGCCACGGTGCAGAGCATTCTGGCCCAGACCTTTGCCGATTTTGAGCTTCTTCTGGTGGAGGACGGCAGTCCCAACGGCTGCGGCGAGCTCTGCGACCAGCTGGCCAGGCAGGATGCCCGCATTCGGGTATTCCACAAGCCCAACGGCGGCCCTGCCTCGGCGGCCAATGTGGGGCTGGAAAACGCCTGCGGGGATTACATCGGCTTTGTGGATTCCGACGACCTCATCCAGCCGGACATGTACGCCCGGCTGTTTGCCGCGCTGGAAGCCCATCCCGGTGCCCGTCTGGCCGCCTGTGCCGGGGATGCCATCGACGACAGGGGCCAGCCCATTCCCGGCCGGGGAGTCACCTGCTCCATCACCGGGGAATGCAACGCCATGGACCTGCTGCTGGAGACCTTCAAAACCGGCAGCTTTTACGGGCCGCTGAGCTGGAACAAGCTCTTTGACGCCCGGCTGTTCCGGGACAAAAACATCCGCTACGACGAGAGCATGTTTTTCGGCGACGACGCCAGCGTGCTGCATCTCGTCTTTGAGGGAGAGAGGGCGGTCTGCCTGCCCGACGCCCTCTACCATTACCGCACCCGCGCCGGACAGATGACCGGGGCTGTGTTTCCGCCCCGCAAACTGGACGACCTGCGGATGTACTGGGACTGGCTGAGCTATTTTGCCGCCCGGCCGAATTCCGAGGAATACTACCGGTGGGCGGTGGCCTGGTACTGGAAGGTTTTTTACCAATTCTGGGTCATGTCCGGCGAGGCAGGGAATCTGGCCGAGCTGAAACCCGGATTTCTGAAACACAAAAAGCATCTGGACAGCCTGCTGCCCGACATTTTGCGGTGCCCGTACATCGCTGCGGGCGAAAAGGTACGCGCCGTTCTGTTCATTGCCAGCCCCACGCTGACCTGGACGGCGGCCCGTGCCTGGGGGCGGCTTTGCAGATTGGGAAGGGGTTAAAACTATGGAACGTATCTGTGTGAGCGTGATCATTCCGATCTACAACACCAAGACCTGGCTGGAAGAGTGCATCCAGAGCGTCCTGGACCAGAAATTTGACCAGACCTTTGAGGTCATTCTGGTGGACGACGGCTCCACCGACGGCTGCGGTGATCTCTGTGATGAGTTTGCCAAGCGGGATGCGCGCATCCGGGTCATCCATCAGGAAAACCAGGGCCTGTCTGCCGCCCGCAACACCGGCATTGACGCCGCCCAGGGCCGTTACTATGCCTTTGTGGACTCGGACGACATCCTGCGCCCGGCCTATCTGCAGAAGCTCTTCGACGCCTGCGAGAAGCACGACGCCTACATGGCCATCTGCGCCGTGGAGGATGTGCGGGAGGACGGCACCAGCGAGGAGCCCCCTGCCTACACCATGCCCACCGAGGTGGGCGTCTTTACCGGCAAGGACCTGCTTAACCGGTTCTACGCCGCCAACGGCACCTACTACACCGTTGCCTGGAACAAGCTCTACCGTGCCGAGGTGTGGAAGCTGTTGCACTACCCCGAAGGCCGCCTGCATGAGGACGACTTTGTGGCCCACCGCCTGTTCTGGCGCTGCGACAAGGTGGTCTGCCTGGACGATCAGCTCTACTGCTACCGCCTGCGCAGCGGCAGCATCTGCCGTACCAACATCAAACCGGAAGCCTTCGACGCTGTGGACGGTCTGGCCGACCGCTACCGCTTCTTTGTGGAGAACGGCGCCGACCGCACCGTCATCGACTGCGCCTATGCGGCCTGCTGGCGGCGGTATCTCTTCCTGTGCGCCAAGGTGCGCCAGTCCCCTGAGCCCGCCCTGGTCAAGGCAATCTCCAAGGAGCAGTTTTTGATGCAGGGGCTCATCAGCTACCTGCCCAACTGCAAACAGCTGAAAATGACCGAAAAGCTCTCGGCCGCCCGCTGGTCCATGATGCCTGCGGAAAGCCTCTGCCCTGTGAAAAAGTAATCTTTGTGTGAGGAGGCCCGGCCGTGCCGCTTGTCAAGCCGGACAAAAAAACTGAAAAGCTTCCCCGTGTGCTGCTGATCCCCCCGGCGGACCTGCCCGTGCCTGCGGTGCGCGGCGGCGCGGTGGAGACCCTCATCACCCATCTGATCCGGGAAAATGAGCGACAGGGAAAACTGGATCTTTTGTGTGCCAGCGTCCAGGACCCCGAAGCCAAAGCCGCTGCGGCAGACCTGCATCATACCAAAATGATGTACATCGCCCGTCCCCGGGGGCATCGCCGGTACTGGCCCATGGTATTTATTGAGCGGTGTTTTGGCGTTGCAGCGCCTTATGAGCCGTGGTATCAGAAGGTCCAGCTGTCTCTGGCTCTGGAACTGCCCCCACCGGACTGGATCATCGCCGAGGGCGGCAACCTGACCCAGTTCGGTGCCATCGGCCGCATGTTCGGCCGCAAGCGCTGCCTGGCCCATCTCCACGGCCTGACCCAGTGCAGCCGCCAGATGGACGATATCTATGGCGGGGTGCTGGCCCTGAGTGAGTTCATTCGAGATGAGTACCTGAAAACCAGCACTCTTGATCGAAAAAACGCCTTCATTCTTCACAACTGCATCGACACCGAACGCTTCACCCCCGGTGAGCCCGACGCCAGGCTGCGTGCCTCCCTCGGGTTCGCGCCGGAGGATTTTGTTGTGCTCTTCTGCGGGCGGCTGGAACCGGACAAGGGTATCCACAAGCTGCTGGAGGCCATGGCCTCTCTGTCCGACCCTCACATCAAACTGCTGATCGTCGGCAGCCCCTTTTTCGGCAGGACCCAGTCCAGCCCCTTTTTGAAAAAGCTGGAGGCCCAGGCCCGGGCACTGGACAGCCGGGTCCGGTTCACCGGCTTTATCCAGAACGACGCCCTGCCCGACTATTACCGCCTGGCCGACCTGGTCTGCGTGCCCACCATGGTGCAGGAGGCGGCGGGCCTGGTGGCCATCGAGGCCATGGCCTGCGGCCGCCCGGTGCTGGCCACCCGCTCCGGCGGCATGCCGGAATATCTGGCCGGAAGCCAGGCCGTACTGGTGGACCTGAACCGGGACGTAGCCGGGCAGCTTGCCTGGGCCATTGAGATGCTGCGGGATCATCCCGAGCTGCGCGCCGAGATGGGCCGCGCCGGAGCCGAGGCCGCCAAGCGGTTCTCGGTAGCCGCCTTTTACGACAACTTTGTCCGCATCCTGACCGAAATGGGGGAACGCACATGAAGCCCGCCGTCTGCGTCATCGTGCCGGTATACAAGGCCGTGCACACCCTGGACCGCTGCGTGGAGAGCGTGCTGTCCCAGGAGGTTTCCGGCGGGCTTTGCTGCATTCTGGTGGACGACGGCAGCCCGGATGAATCGGGAGCCATGTGTGACGGCTGGGCCCGGAAAGACCCCCGTGTGCGGGTCATCCACCAGGAGGACGGCGGCGTATCCAGCGCCCGCAACGCCGGTTTGGAACTTGCCGACGCCGAGTACATCGTCTTTCTCGACTCCGATGACGCTTTGCGGGAAGGTGCGCTGGAAGCCGCCCTCACCGCCCAGGAGGAACACCCGGACAGCTTTGTCATCTGGAACTACACCACCGACCTGCTGGACGACGCCCCCACCGAGGGAGATGTGACCGTCCGGCCGGCCTCGGCACTGGCAAGGCTGTATCTTGACTGCCTCATCGCCATGCCCTGGAACAAGCTCTACCGGGGAGACCTTTTGCAGGAGCTTCGCTTTGACGAGGGCTATACCCTGGGCGAGGACCTGCAGTTTGTGCTGGATTACATCGCCCGGCTCAACCATGGGGAAACGCCCTGGTCCTTCGCGGTGCTGGAGGCCCCTCTGACCTGGTACAACTGCGACACCACCGGAACCAGTCTTTCCACCCGCTATCACGACGACTACTGCGACATCTGGCCCCGGCACTTTGCCAAGCTGAACGCTGCCTGCCGGACCGTGCATGTTCCCCCGGAGGACCTGCTGCCCCTGCACCGGGCGGAGCTCACCGTCCTGGCGGAGGGTGCGGCCGATATTCTGCGCCGGGACCCCTCCCCTGCCGGACTGCGCCGGGATAAGGCCGACAAGGCGCTGTCCGGAGTGTGGCTGCGGGAACTGCTCAAAACCATGCGCCGGGAGAAAAACTACTCGGCTTACTATCTGCCGGTGTGGTGGCGAAACCTTCACCTGCTCTACTCCATGGCGGAAGCCAAGCGGCTGAACAAACCACTGTACGGCAAGATGGACTGGCTGGGATACTATCTCTTTCTGGGACGGCGCCGCCGGGAGTAATCTTTTGTTCCTGCGCTGCCTGTCTGGGATTTGTTTCGCCGCTCTGCGGGCGAGGCTGCCGGAGCCCTTGTTCTGGGAGGTCCCACCTCCGCCGCATTGTTTCAACAGTCCGTGGAAAACTAAATCATTCCATCACAGCCGCCCGGCTTTTGTCAGCCCGGGCGGCTGTTTTTGTAAATCTTTTGCATAGGTCTTGATTTGCGGCGAAATACTTAGTATGATGAATGCAGAAGATGTTAGCATTGAGCAACTAAAGTTTGCGTATGCAAATCCCGTTGCTTTTCGACACTTTGGAAAGGAAGGTTTTCCCATGAACTATCTTGAGATTGAGCAGGTCATCGGCCGTGAGATTATCGACTCCCGGGGCAATCCCACTGTGGAGGCGGAGATCCGTCTTGCCGACGGCACCATCGCCCGGGGCGCTGCCCCCAGCGGCGCCTCCACCGGCGAGTTTGAGGCCCTGGAACTGCGGGACGGCGACGCATCCCGCTACGGCGGCAAGGGCGTTGCCAAGGCTGTGGAGAACATCAACACCGTCATCAACGAGACGCTGACCGGTATGGACGCCTCCGACATTTACGCCGTGGACCGGGCCATGATCGCTGCCGACGGCACAAAGGACAAGTCCCGTCTGGGGGCCAACGCCATTCTGGCTGTCTCCATCGCCTGCGCCAGGGCGGCGGCCGCCTCTCTGGACATTCCTCTCTACCGCTTTCTGGGCGGCATTGCGGGCAACAAACTGCCCGTGCCCATGATGAATATCCTGAACGGCGGCGCCCATGCCGCCAACACGGTGGACGTGCAGGAATTCATGATCATGCCTGCGGGGGCGCCCTCCTTCCGGGAGGGTCTGCGCTGGTGCACCGAGGTGTTCCACGCCCTGCAGAGTCTGCTCAAGGCCAAGGGGCTCACTACCTCGGTGGGCGATGAGGGCGGCTTTGCCCCCGACCTGGCCAGCGACGAGGAGGCCATCGAGTATATCCTGGAAGCCATCCGCAAGGCGGGCTATGAACCCGGCAAGGATTTCGTCCTGGCCATGGATGCCGCCTCCAGTGAGTGGAAGGCCGGCGAGAAGGGCCGCTACAAGCTGCCCAAGTGCGGCAGGGAGTTCACCTCCTCCCAGCTGGTGGAACACTGGAAGGAACTGGTGGACAAGTACCCCATCTATTCCATTGAGGACGGCCTGGACGAGGAGGACTGGGAAGGCTGGCAGCTTTTGACCCGGGAGCTGGGCGACCGCGTCCAGCTGGTGGGCGACGACCTCTTTGTCACCAACACCGAACGGCTGGCCAGGGGCATTGCCTTGGGCTGCGGCAACTCCATCCTCATCAAGCTCAACCAGATCGGCTCGGTGTCCGAGACGCTGGAAGCCATCAAGATGGCCCACAAGGCCGGGTATACTGCCATTGCCTCTCACCGCTCCGGCGAGACCGAGGATACCACCATCGCCGACCTGGCCGTGGCCCTCAACACCTGCCAGATCAAGACCGGCGCCCCCAGCCGCAGCGAGCGGGTGGCCAAGTACAACCAGCTGCTCCGCATTGAGGAGGAACTGGGCGACGGCGCGGTCTATCCGGGCTTTGACGCCTTCAACATCCGGCGCTGAATCCGGCGTTTTCCCTATCCACCATGTGTAAGACCGGGAGTCCCCGCCAGGCGGGGGCTCCCGTTTCATTTGCCGGCCGGACCGTGACGGATTCCTTTCCTGCCCTTTTTCGAAGAAGATTTCTGCAGCAAAAGACTCTTTGGGGAAGTCTCGGCGTTTTGGCCGGGTTATCCCCGCATGGAGGAATCCCGTATTGCTTTTTGCCGTACACAGGAAGTTTTTTCCCTGCTGCAAACCATACACGGCAGGGCCCGCCGGCCCCTGCCGCAAACCGCCCGGGATTTGTAATTTACTGCCATCCATGGTACAATAGGCGTGTATATGAATTTTTGCGAAAGTACAGGTAATGAATCTATGGCGGAACAACTGCAGACCAACGCCTCCAACGGCGAATGGACCACCATTATCCGTCCCCGCACCGGCTGGTTTGACATCGACCTGCAGGAGCTGTGGCGGTATCGCGACCTGATCGTCCTGTTTGTCAAGCGCAACTTTGCCGTGCTGTACAAGCAGACCATTCTTGGCCCGGCATGGGTGCTTCTCAACCCGCTGCTGACCAGCGTGCTCTTTAACGTAGTGTTCGGCGGCATTGCGGGCCTTTCCACCGACGGCACCCCCTCCTTCCTGTTCTACATGGCGGGCAATACCGTCTGGACCTTTTTCTCCAGCTGCATCAACAATACCGCCAACACCTTTGTGGCCAACAGCCAGGTGTTCGGCAAGGTGTATTTTCCCCGGCTCACCATGCCCATCAGCCAGGCGTTGACCAGCCTCATCAACTTCCTGATTCAGGCGGCCATGTTTGTGCTGTTCTGGCTCTATTTCTTCTTCACCGGGGCGGACATTCACCTCACCGCCTGGATGTGGGCCGTGCCTCTGGTGCTGGTCCAGACCATGCTGCTGGGCCTGGGTGTGGGCATCATCGTCTCCAGCCTGACCACCAAGTACCGTGACCTGGCCATCGCCGTCAGCTTCGGCGTGCAGCTGTGGATGTACGTTTCCCCCGTGGTCTACCCGCTGTCCACCCTGGGAGAAAGTCCCCGCCTCGCCTTTTTGATGCGTCTCAATCCCATGACCGCCCCCATCGAGATTTTCCGCACCGCCACGCTGGGTACCGGCTCGGCGGAAATGGGGATGTTCGTGTACAGTCTGGTGTTCACCGCCGTGGCCCTTGTCCTGGGCGTGGTGCTGTTCAGCCGGATCGAAAAAACCTTTATGGACACGGTGTAAGGGGGCAGCTATGGCATCCAACAACAGAACGCCCGTCATCCAGGTGACGGGGCTGAAAAAGCAGTACAAGCTGGGCCAGATCGGCGGCGGCACCCTGACCCACGACCTTCAGAGCTGGTGGGCGCGTGTCCGCGGCAAGGAGGACCCCAACACCGTCATCGGCACCGACACCCGGCTGTTCGGCCAGACCTTCATGGCCCTCAATGGGGTAGATCTCACCGTCTACCAGGGGGAAGCCCTGGGCATCATCGGCCGCAACGGAGCAGGTAAGTCCACCCTGCTCAAGATCCTCTCCCGCATCACCGCCCCCACCGAGGGCGAGATCCGGCTGAAAGGCCGGGTGGCCAGCATGCTGGAAGTGGGCACCGGTTTCAACAACGAGATGACCGGCCGGGAAAACATCTACATGAACGGCGCCATCCTGGGCATGACCAAGGCCGAGGTCGACGCCAAGCTGGATCAGATCATCGAATTTTCCGAGTGCGGGGACTTCATCGACACCCCCGTCAAGCGATATTCCAGCGGTATGTTCGTCAAGCTGGCCTTCGCTGTGGCGGCCCATCTGGACAGCGAGATCATGGTCATGGACGAGGTCCTGGCCGTGGGCGACATGAAGTTCCAGCAGAAATGCCTGGGCAAAATGAGCGACGTGGCCGGTCAGGAAGGCCGCACCGTCCTCTATGTCAGCCACAACATGTCCACCATCCGCCAGCTGTGCACCCGCTGTGTGGTGCTGGACAAGGGCCGGGTCATCTTTGACGGCGACGTGGAACAGGCCATTGCCGTCTACATGGATACCACCGACGTCAACGTGGTCCACTACGACCTGGCCGACGTCTCCCGCATGAACCAGAGCGCGGGCAAGCGGCTGCGCCTGGAGACCCTGGACTTTGTGGACAAGGAATCCAGCGTCTTTGCCGACACCGAGAAAATGCGCATCCGCATCACCTGGCGGGTGTCCGAACCCTTTGCCGGGGTGCACATGAAGATGAATCTGCATTACCGGGATTCCTCCCCCGTGGGCATCACCCACCCGGTGGACCTGGGCCCCGCCCAGCCCGGAAAGCTGTACGTCTCCGAATTCGAGTTTGACCCGTCGCTTTTGGGCGAGGGACAGTATTTCTTCTATCTCGACATCTTCGACGGTGCCCTGGCCCAGGCGGTCTGTCTGGACAAGCCGGTCACCGAGTTTGCCTTTGAGGTCACCAGCGGCGACCTCTCCATGCCCGAGTGGGCCTCCGGCTGGGGCCGTATCCACTTCCCGCCGGTCAAGGTGCTGACCTCGGGGGCGGAGGGATGAGGGATGGCAAAGCCGGATCTTTACATCTGCCACACCGCCTATCACCTGCTCATCGCCCTGGTGCGCGCCCTGCGCGCGGGGGGCGGGCAGTCTGTCTGGCTCAGCGAGCAGCTGCCCGACGCCGAGGCCCTGGCGGCTTCCCATAAGCTGGACGGCATTTTTTCCGAAGTCTGTGTCCTGCACGAGTCCCGCTGGCAGGGAACCGTCACCGGTCCCCTTGCCCACATCCGCAACCGCCGGGCTTACGAGAAGGCCGGTGCCGGGCCGGTGCTGGACAAGCATGCCTACCATACCATCTACATCAGCAACGACTGGAGCGCGGTGGGGCGGTATCTTCAGGACTGCCGGGCGCCCTACACTCTCTGTGAGGACACCCTGGGCGGCACGCTGGACCCCGACCAGCATCTGCTGGACGAGCAGCGTACTGCCCCCGATTTCAAGGCCCGCCGCGAGGGGCAGGGCTACCTCTACTGGGGGGACAGCCCCGTCTGCCAGGCCGTGGAGAGCGAGGACGCCACCCAGTGCGTGCTCTTTCCGCCGGAAAAGCTTCTGACCTTTTCCAAGGCGGAGCTTCTGGAAAGCCTGTCCGATGAGGAGAAAGCCGCCGTGCGCAGGGTCTTTCTGACAAGGCCGCTGCCGGATGATCCCGCGGTTTTCTCCCGGGCGACCCTTTTGCTGCCCCGCAGTTTTGTGGACGACGGCCGCATGGACCAGGACACCCAGAACCGGATGTTCCAGGCCGTGGCCAAACAGTATGCCGACGGTCCCCTCTTCATCAAGACCCATCCCCGTGACACCACCGACTATGAAGCTCTGTTCCCCGACGCCGTGGTGCTGGAGCGCACCATGCCCAGCGAAGTGCTGAATTTCTGCCTGCCGGGCAAGTTCCGCCGGGCGGTCACGGTGCAGAGCTGGGTGCTGCGGGGCTTTACCGCCGCGGAGGAGAACATCTTCCTCTCGCTGGAGGACGCTCTGGCCCTGATTGGATGATGGTTGTTCCGCTTTTCTCTTTCCCAACGCAGAAAGGATGGCGAAGCTGATGTTCTGGCACAAGGTACAGCGCTTTTTGGCCATTGCCATGGGTGCCTTTTTCGGCGTCTTTCTGGGGTATTGTCTGTGGACGGCATGGGACCATATGGCCCGCCCCGAATTGTATGCCATGAACTCCGCCCCCTGGTGGGTGGGGGTGCTGGTCTATGGCATCGGCTGTGCGATCTGTGAGCTGGTGCTGCTGGCCGGCTGGCTGTTCGCCCGTTTCCGGGCAGGGAAAGCTTCTCCGCCCGATCCCGACAAAAAATGATGAACCACTGAACGATCCCGGCTGGTCCTGTCCGCCTGCTGTGGCGGGCAGGACGGAGCGACCCGGTTGGAGAGGGAGATTCCCGTTTTCCCGCCGGCGTTGCCCCGCCGGGCAGAAAGGACATGTTCTGTTATGAAAACCATTGCTGTGATTCCCGCACGGTACCAGAGCTCCCGCATGCCGGGCAAGCCTCTGGCCGATATTCTGGGCCGTCCCATGATCTGGTGGGTGTGGCGCGAGGCCAAAAAGTGCGCTGTCCTGGACGATGTGGTCATCGCCACCGACGACGAGCGCATCGCCGAAGCCTGCCGCAAGTACGGCATGGAATACTGCATGACCAGCCCCGACCACGACACCCCCACCGGACGCATCTGGGAGGTCAGCACCAAATTGGAGGCCGACCTCTATCTCCAGGTCATGGGGGACGAGCCCCTCATCAATGTGAAGGCCTTTGACCTGATCCTGCCCAAAGAGCAACCTGAAGATCCCTATTATGTGGCGGTGCTGACCAACGTCATGGAGCACCCCGCCGATGTTATCGACTTTTCCAACCAGAAGGTGGTCACCAACGCCGCCCGGGAGATCCTGATGATCTCCCGCAGCCCCATCCCTTACCCTAAGGGAACGCTGGACTTTGAGTATGAGAAGGTCACCGGCATCCAGCTGTACAGCCGTCAGGCGCTGGCTTTCTACCACGACACCCCCAAGTCCCTTTTGGAGCGTGCCGAGGAAAACGACATGATGCGTTTTGTGGAAAACGGGCACAAGGTACATGCCATTGTCAGCCCGTACAAGACCGTCAGCGTGGACACCCCCAAAGATCTTACCCTGGTGGCCCGCATCCTCACCGAGCGCGGAGCCACTGTTGAGGAATAAACCCAACAAACCGCAGTTTTTCTGCCAAAAAGGAGGTATTGCCCATGGGCGACATCAAACTGCTGGACTGCACGCTGCGTGACGGCGGCTACGTCAATGACTGGAAGTGGGGATTTTCCCCCGCACGGGATATCATCCGCACCCTGACCCGGGCCGGAGTGGATATTGTGGAGGTCGGCTTTCTGCGCAATGTGGAGGGCTATGACCCCGATGTATCGGTTTGCAACACCATCGAGGAGCTCAACCGCCTGCTGCCCGACGATCCCCGGGGCACCATGTACTCCGGTATGGCCATGCGCTCCAACTACGACATCCGCAAGCTGTCGGAGTATCAGGGCAAGGGCATCGAGATGATCCGCATCACCGCCCACGACTACGATATCCGGGACGGCATGGACTTTGCCCGGGAGGTTAAGGCCCGGGGCTACAAGCTGTCCATCAACCCCATCAACATCATGGGCTATGCGGACAAGGACATTCTCTGGATTCTCGACCAGGTCAATGCCATCATGCCCTATCAGTTCTCCATTGTGGATACCTTCGGCAGCATGCGCCGCCGGGACCTGGAGCGCATTGTCAGCCTGGTGGACCACAACCTCGACCCGTCCATCCGGGTGGGCCTCCATCTCCATGAGAACATGGCCCTGAGCTTCTGCCTGGCCCAGGAATTCATCGACAAGCATCTGGCCCGGGACATCACCGTGGACGCCAGCCTGATGGGCATGGGCCGTATCCCCGGCAACCTGCCCATCGAGCTCACCGCCGACTATCTCAACGAAACCTGCGGCGGGCACTACGACATTGACGAGCTGATGGATGCCATTCAGGACCACATCGCGCCCATCAAGGGCCAGCCGGAATGGGGCTACACTCCCGCCTATTTCCTGTCGGCGCGGTACAATCTGCACCGCAACTATGCCGAGCATTACCTGGCCAAGGGCGATTTGACCAACCGGGACATCAACCACATTCTGTCGGTGCTGGACCGCTCCAAGGCCACCGCCTTCGACAAGGCATACGCCGACCAGCTCTACCAGGAATACCAGAGCCGTCAGGTCGACGACGCTGCCGCCATGCAGGAGCTGACCCAGGCTTTCCAGAGCCGCACTGTGCTGGTGCTGGCCCCCGGCGCCACCCTGGCCGACCCCGACGTGCAGGCCAAGCTCAAGGCCATGCCCGGCAAGGAAGCGGACGTGGTGGTCTCGGCAAACTTTCTGCCCGACTTTCTGACGCCGGACTATGCCTTCTTCACCAACAGCAAACGACTGGACAAAATCACGGCTTTCCCCTGCCCGGCTATTCTGACCTCCAACCTGCGGCCTGAGACTGCCCCGGCCGCCTGCCGCACCGTCAACTACAACCGTGTAGCGGGCGCCTTTGCCCAGGGCAGCAACAGCGTCATCATGCTGCTGCGGCTGCTCTCCCAGTGCGGCGCCCGGGCTGTGCTGCTGGCCGGTGCCGACGGCTACCCTGCCGGCAAGCCCGCCTACGCCGACGCCAGCCTCCATGCCCACACCGGGCGGGATCATGCCTTCCATGCCGCCATGGCGGAGGCTATCCGCACGGCGGGCATCCCGGTGACTTTCGTCACCCCCAGTGCCTACCAGAACGCCTGAACCGGCGCGGGCACTGCAAATCCACAACAAAGGACGTGATGGCATGATCCGCCTGCTGGTACTGGACGTGGACGGCACCATGACGGACGGGGGCGTCTACTACGACGCTTCCGGCAACGAACTGAAAAAATTTGCGATCAAGGACGGCGCAGGCATCGTGCTGGCCCGGGCGGCAGGCATTCAGATCATGATCTGCACCGGGCGGGAGTGCGAGGCAGTGCGGCGGCGGGCCGCCGAGCTGCACGTGGATCACCTGTACCAGAACGTTTCCCGCAAGGCAGAGTTTCTGGGGCAGTTCCTCGCCGAGCACGGCTTTGCCCGGGAGGAAGTGGCCTACTGCGGCGACGACCTCAACGACCTGGGCGCCATGGCTCTGTGCGGCTTTGTGGCCTGCCCTGCCGACGCCAGCCCAGAGGTCCTGGCCCGGGCCGACTGCCGCTGCCCCCAGAAGGGCGGCGAGGGCTGTGTGCGCGGCGCTGTGGAAGCCATTCTCCGCCGGGACGGCCGCTGGGCCGAGGCAGTGCACAAGGCTTTCGGCGTCACGTTGGAAACCGGCTGCGGCCGATAACAGGAGCGCTCCATGACAGCATTTGCATCCTTTTGTAAAAAGCATCGGCACACCCTCGTTGCCCTCGGGGCGGCGGCGGTGTGCTTTGCCGTTTTTCTCCTCTGCTGGTTTGTCTCCATCCGCGGGCTGGGCTCCAAGGCCCTGTCCGACAAGCTGAGCGACGACTACTCCGCCTACCTTCCCATGGAGGGCAGCGTCAGCCAGAGCTTCGTCTTTGACGACGACCTGCTGGCCATGGCCTTTGTATTCGGCGTTGAGGGGGAGCAGCCTTCCGGCACCCTGGACCTTGTGCTCACCGACGCCGACACCGGCGAGGTCCTTGCCCAAAGCCAGGGCGTGATGGAGAACATCCTGCCCGGGCAATACACCGGCCTGGGCCTGGACACCGCTGTCACCGGCACGGAGGGGCGGCACTATCTGGTGACCCTGACCCCTCACTATACGGGCAGCGGCCGCCTGAGCATCGGCTGTTCCTCCACCGCCACCCTGTGGGAGGAGACCATGACGGTGGATGGACAAACTCAGAATTCCACTGCCGCCCTCATCGTCACCTACCGGCAGATCGGCGGCTTTCTGACCCGGTATTACTGGGTGGTTGCCCTGGCGGTGCTGGCCATCGTCTTTTGGGGGGTGCGGTCGGCCCTGCGCCGCCGCATTGCCCTGCACCGGCTGGTGTTTGCCCTGGTTCTGGCTCTGGGCCTTGCCTATACCCTGGTGCTGCCCCCCTACGGCGCCCCTGATGAAAAATACCATATCAACCAGTCCTTTACCCTGGCATGCCGCTGGGCCAACGTCTTCTCGTCGGAGGACTGGGAGATGGGCCATGTGCCCATCAACATGAGCTACCGCCGGGAGCACGACTTTGACGCCACCCTGCAGGACCAGGAGGACGGAACTACCGTCTGGACCTGGCAGGCCTTTGCCGACGGCATGTTCACCCTCTCCCCCGACGACTTTGACAGCCACGTAGCTCTGGAGGAGGCCCAGACCGACTCCAACCCCATCCTCTACCTGCCCAGCGCGGCGGTGGTGTTCGTGGGATTTCTGCTGCATCTGGGCTTTGTGCCGGTACTGGTGCTGGGCAGGTTGGCAAACCTTGTCTGCTTTGCGGCGCTGGCGGCATTTGCGGTGCGTTTTGCCCCCTTTGGCCGCCGGGTCTTTGCTGCTGTCGCCCTGCTGCCCATGACGCTGCATCTGGCGGCGTCCTTCTCCCGGGATGCTCTGCTGCTGGGGCTGTGTTTTGCCTTTACCTCCCTCTGTCTGCGGGCGGCGTTTGGGGAAAAAGCCCCCGGCCGTGCCCTCCTCATCGCCATTGCAGCGGCGGGTCTGCTCTTCTGCCCCGGCAAGGCGGTCTACCTGCCTCTGGCGGCTCTGGTGCTGCTGATCCCGTCCAGGCGTCTGGGACTGCCCCGTCCCGCCCTGTGGAAGGCCGGATACCTTGCCGCCTGTGTGGCGCTGACCCTCTGCATGAACAGCTCCATGCTCAGTTTTGCAGTGGGAGGCGAGACCCGGCAGGCAGCCTCCACGGATTCGGCAGAGGCGGCTGCCGCTTCCGTGGAGGGGGGCGAACCTGCCGTGGAAGCGCTGTCCCTTGCTGTGCACGGCGCCCCCTCCGGGGAGGCTGATGATGGGGAGACCTCCGCACCTGCGGATGCTTCCCCTGAGAAGGAAACCTATCACTTTTCGGCGGACGACGCAGAATTCCCTGCCGATATGACGCTGACCATCCGGGAAGATCTGGTTGACAACACGCCGGAAAATTATGTCCGACGCCTGTTCTGGTACGTGGAAGGAGTGGAAAATCCCGCCCAGGCGGAGGTGACCTTCTGGGCTGATGCACTGAAGAACGGCGATGTCACCGCTGCCATGCTGGCACAGAGCTTTTTCTTCAGCCCTTCTGAAATGGAAAACGCCTCCCTCTCCGACAGCAACTATCTCTATGCGCTGACGCTGTGTCTGTTTGATCGCGTACCCGACAAGTATGAACTCGACGGCCAGCTTGAACGCCTTGCACAGAGCGGACGAATCGCCTTTTTCAAAGAAATCTACTCCAGCGAGGCGGCTGCCTCCCTGTTTGCCGGCTGCGGTTTGACCATTGGCATCGAGGACGATACCCGCTATCCCCTTGACCGGAACGAATTGGCCAAGGATGTGGAGGCCGCTGCCGCCGTGCGGGAAAGTCAGAGCATTGCCACCGGCGACGACGCCATCTGCTACACCCCGGGCTATATTCTGTCTCACCCGGTGGATACCCTGCGCCTGATGGTGCGCACCGTTATCGACAATACCGATCATTACCTCCGCACCCTGGTGGGCGGCAGTCTGGGGTATTACTCCCTGGACCTGGCCTGGGGCTGGGTGGTGGTTCTCTATCTGCTGCTGGCCTGGGCTGTGATCCCCGCCGGGGACAGCCCCCTGACAGGGCGCCTCCGCGCCGGGGCCTTTGCTCTGGTGCTGCTCTGCTGTGCGCTTTCGGTGGCAGGCTGTCTGACCTGGACGCCCACCTATTCCGAGACGCTCTACGGCCTGCAGGGACGGTACTTCCTGCCGGTGCTGCCCCTCGGCCTGCTGTGCCTGGCTCCCCGCCGTATCCGCGTTTCCGATGCAGGCCATGCCGAGGCCTGCCTTGTCTGTGCCCTCTGTCTGGCAAACGCCGGGGTGCTGCTCAACGCCATGCTGGCCGTCGTCGCCCAGTAATCGCCCCACGGGAGGGATTTGTGTCTTGACCATCTGCTTTTTTTCCGCTCAGTACCTGCCCACACCGGGGGGCGTGGAGCGGTACACCTGGAATATGGCCCGCCGGGCCATCCGTGCCGGTCACCGCGCCATTGTGGTGACCAGCGCCCTGCCCGGCCTGCCCGACCACGAGATCGACGCCGACGGCATCGAGATTTTCCGCCTGCCGGTGTGGCCGGTGATGAAAGGGCGCTTCCCGGTGCTGCGGTTCGGCGCCCGCCACCGCGACGGGGTAAAAGCTCTGTTTGCCCGCCCCATTGACCTTTGCGTCATCCAGACCCGCATGTATGTGGAGAGCATCTGGGCGGCCCGTGCGGCGGCCGGGCGCAGGATTCCCACTGTGGTCATTGACCATTCCACCGGCTACATGCCCATGGGCGGCGGTGTTCTCGGACTGGCCGGGCGGATGTATGAGCACCTGGCCTGTGCCCTTATCAAAAGTACCCATCCCCGGTTTTACGGGGTTTCCCTGGCGAGCTGCCGTTGGCTGGCGACTTTCGGCATCCGTCCGGAGGGCACTATGCCCAACGCCATTGACCCCGACGCTCTTGCCGCCGAGCTGGCAGAGCCCCCGACCCCGGGTCTGACCCGGAGTGAGCTCTGTCCTGACGGGGAAAAGCTCGTCCTGTTTGTGGGGCGCATGATCCCGGAAAAGGGCATCTGTGAGCTGGCCGAAGCAGTCAGTGCCATGCCCGGCGTGGTGCTGGCTGCCGCGGGAGACGGTCCCCTGCTGGAGGAATTGCGCACCCGGTATGCCGGTGAGAAACGCATCCGGCTGACCGGCCCTCTCTCCCACGGGGACATCGTCCGGCTGCTGGGTCAGGCAGACTGCTACTGTCTGCCCACCCGTTATGCCGAGGGCCTGCCCACCACCCTGCTGGAGGCGGCCGGCTGCGGATGCCCCATCCTGTGCACCCCCACCGCTGGAACGGAGGAGCTTCTGCCCGGTGACAGTGCGGTCTTTCTGCCGGACACCACGCCCGACGCCATCCGTGCCGGGCTGAGCCGTGTGCTGGATGACCCCGCCGCAGCACATGCCCGGGCCGCCCGAGCCTGTGAAAACGCTCTGGCGCACTTTACATGGGACGCCGTCTTTGATAAACTGGTACAAAGTATCTGATTTTTTGCCCATCCTATCTGAAAAAGTCTTGTGCGCGGGAGAATTTTTCCCGGCGCAGAAGGAGAAAAGATGTCTAAACTACTGATCGTCATTCCCGCCCATAATGAGGAGGAAAACATCGTCCGCGTCGTCCGTGAGCTGATCACCAAGTATCCCCAGTACGACTATGTCGTCGTCAACGACGGCAGCCGGGACAAGACCGCTGCCCTCTGCCGGGCCAACGGCTTCCGGCTCATTGATCTGCCGGTCAATCTGGGGCTGGCCGGCGCCTTCCAGACGGGGCTGCGCTATGCCGCCGAAAACGGCTACGACTGTGCCATGCAGCTGGATGCCGACGGCCAGCACAAGCCGGAATACATTGAACCCATGCTGGAAGCCCTGGACGAGGGTGCCGACATTGTCATCGGCAGCCGGTTTCTCACCGTCAAAAAGCCCAAAAACCTGCGTATGCTGGGCAGCTATATCATCAGCTGGTCCATCCGTCTGACCACCGGCCGAGCAATCTGTGACCCCACCTCCGGCATGCGGATGTTCAACCGTGCCATGGTGGAGGAGTTCGCCCAGAATCTCAACTACGGCCCTGAGCCCGACACCATCAGCTATCTGATCAAAAACGGTGCCAAGGTCAAGGAGGTCCAGGTGGAGATGGGTGAGCGCGTTGCCGGGCAGAGCTATCTCAATTTTGCCAAAAGCGTTCAATATATGGTCAAGATGTCCATCTCCATTTTGCTGATCCAGTGGTTCCGCAAGCGCGACACCGAGACCCCTTACTCGCAAAGGAGGACCTGAGTCATGTTAGATCAGCCTATCATCCGCGCTTGTCTCATCATCGGCAGCCTGATCACTGCCTTTTTTATTCTGCGCCGTGTCCGTCAGGCCAAGGTCCAGATTGAGGATACCATCTTCTGGCTGGCGGCCTCCGCCGTGCTGCTGATCCTGGCCATCTTCCCCGGCATCGCCTTCTGGGCCTCCCGGCTGCTGGGATTTGTCAGCCCCATCAACTTTGTCTACATCGTTATCATTTTTCTGCTGATCGTCAAGCAGTTCTTTATGTCTATCCGCCTCAGCCAGCTGGATTCCAAGGTCCGCATCCTGACCCAGCGCATCGCCCTCAACGAGGAAAAAGCTGAGCGGGACAAATTGGATTTGTAAAGTATCCTCAAACCTGATATAATAGTTTATGTATCGTCTGATCTGCGCCCATGTACCCGCATGCCGCGCTGTCTATACAGGAAGGAAGGTTGTGACCCCATGGCATACACTCCGAAATTGACCTACAAAGGCCGTCCGCTGGTTCGCTGCGGCAACGACATCTACTACGGTTCTCTCAAAGACCCCTACGTCATCTATCTCCAGATCCTCACCACCAAAAAGGAAAAGGACGTTGAGGTTGCCGACAAGGTCCATATCGTTCTGCTAAACACCGATTCCTCCAAGGCTCTGCCCGACCGCATCGTCCGTCAGGCAAACAAGGTGGGGCTTTTCAATGCCCTGAGCTTCGGCGACATTATGCTGCGCAGCCAGATGAAGGGCAAGGCCTGAGCGGTGCTCCTTTTCCTCTGTGCAAGAGACAAACAAAGCAGGCGCTTCTCCCCCCTGCGGGGGCAGAAGCGCCTGCTTTTGTTGTATACGGTTTTTCAATAGATGGGGGCATGACTGACAAAGGCTGCAAAATAGACGCACCAGAGCACTCCCAGCACGGCCAGCAGGATGGCGCGTCCGACCTTGCCGCGCACGACAGTTACTGCCGCGCCGGGCAGCGCCGGCATGCCCAGGGCATACCGCTGGGCGCTGATGAGCCAGGTCTGACCGTTCATCATGAGAATGCCTGCCAGGCCCAGCAGCAGCCAGTCCGGGCAGAGTCTGTGCGCCGCCAATGCAAAGAGCAGCACCTCCAGCAGGATCACCGCCACCGTCCACAGGCCGATATAGATGCCCAGCGGAGTCTCAATGTCCACGTAGCGGCACATGTTGACGATGGCCTGGGGAAAGAGGCAGAAGCTGTGATGCCAGTGCTCCTGCTGGTAAACGGTGAACTGAAAGGCGTTGCCGTAGACCTTCCAGTTGAGGAGCAGATAGACGAGGATGCCTGCGGCAGGGCCTGCCGCAGGGAGCATGCAGGAGGCCCGGAGCTTTTCCCGGCGGCGGAGGGCCAGAATCATCCAAGCCACGGCATAGCCTGCCAGCAGGATGCCGTTGGCCCGGCAGAGAGCCGCCAGCAGTCCGAACAGCCCCGCCTGTCCCGGTCTGCGGCGCTGCATGGCGTCCAGAAAGGCAAAGTTCAGGCAGTAGAACAGTGCCTCGGTCTGGGGCAGGACAAAGAAGAAGCTGCCCGGCAAAGCCAGCTGCACGGCACAGGCCACAGCCGCTGTTATTTGGTCACCGCCGGTCAGCCGCCAGACACAGCGGTAGAGAAGCACGGAGCCCGCCGCCGTGAGCAGCATGGCTAGCACCGTCCCCACCAGCCACAAGTCCGCCCCCAGCAGAGCAAAGGGACGCAGCAGCCAGCCCCACAAGGGGAAAAAGACGATCATCAGGTATTGCTCGGCAAAGCCGTCCTCCCCTGCCCCATAGCCCCAGCGGGCCAGGTCCAGGTAGTGGCGGGCGTCCAATCCGCCGCAGAGGCCCACCTGTACCCCATCCAGCGGGGAAAGTTCCGGATGCTGCAGCCAGGCTGCAATGCACAGTGCCGTCAGCATGACGGCGCACCAGAGCAGCGCCCCGCCAAACACCAGACGCTGGCCTTTGATGGGCACTGTCCCGCTTCTGTCCCGTGGGCCATTTCCGACGGTGGCACCGGCAAACAGGCGCACCACACCCTGTCCCAGGGCATAGAGAACCCCGACCGCCGCCCCACCAGCCAGAAGCAACGACACAGACATGGTCTTTCCCCCTTTCTTTTCAGTCTGCCCTGATTATAGCACAGGCAGACAGGCAAGTCCATCTGCGGCCCCGCCGCCCCCTTTACGCAAAAACCGCCCCCGCAGGGTCCGGAGTTCCGGTCTCTGCAGGGGCGGTTGTGGTGCAATTGCTTATTCGATGGGGATATCACGATTCTGAGGCAGGGCCGCGGGCTCTTCGTCCTCGTCCTCCGCCAGCTCAACGCCGAAGGAAGCGCCGCAGTTGGGGCAGACCAGTTCGTCGCCCAGCAGGGCATCCTCGTCCACGGTGGTGACCTCGCCGCAGTTGGGGCAGGTCACTTCGTACATGGCATCCTCGTCGTCGCTCTCCTCGTCCTCATCATCGTCTACGTCAAAGACAACGTTGATGAGATCGGTCAGATCCTCGTCGATGGTATCCACATCCTCGTACAGCTGATCCAGGGCATTGTCCTGCTCGGTCACGGTGGCGGCCATCTCCTCCAGCAGGTCCATCATCGCAGCGATGATTTTGCCGTTCTTGGAGTTGGCGTCAAATTCCATACCGGACATCAGTCCGCGGATGTACGCAGCTTTTGCATTGAGATCCATTGCCATAATGGTTCCCTCCTTATGATGGACGGTCTCCCGCCCGTTTGCGTCGTTATGAACTCTGTCAGGCAGAGATCAGACACGCTCCATATACTCGCCGGTGCGGGTATCGATGCGGATCTTGTCGCCCTCGTTGATGAACAGAGGAACGCGGATCTCGGCACCGGTCTCAACCTTGGCGGGCTTCAGGGTGTTGGTGGCGGTGTTGCCCTTGAAGCCGGGCTCGGTCTCGGTGATCTCGAGCTCGATGAAGTTGGGGATTTCGACGCTGAACACCTTGCCCTTGTAGGACAGCAGCTTGCAGACCTCGTTCTCCTTGCAGAACTTGAAGTTATCGGGCACATCGGCGGCGTTGACCGGGATGTCGTCGTAGGTCTCGTTGTCCATGAAGTGGTACAGATCGCCGTCAGCGTAGCTGTAGGTCACTTCCTTGCGCTCGATGAAGGCCTGGGGGAACTTGGCGGTGGGGTTGTAGCTGGTTTCGGTAACAGCGCCGGTAATGACGTTCTTGGTCTTGGTGCGCACGAAAGCAGCGCCCTTGCCGGGCTTGACGTGCTGGAACTCGACGACCTGAAGGACCTGGCCGTCCTGCTCAAAAGTAACACCGTTACGGAACTCGCCTGCAGAGATCATATAGAAAACTCCTCCATATATTAGAATTCAAGCATACCTGTAGATATTTTACCCGAAACTGCGCGCCGTTGCAAGCCCTGCGCCCGGTTTTCGGGGCCAAAATACAGAAAAATCCGGGATTTTGGCCGTTTTTTCGTGTGATTGCCTGCGTTCAGGCCTCCTCGTAAGCCTGCATCAGCGTCCGGGCGTCCTCCGCCTGGGTGCCTGCCGACTCACAGATGATGGTGGGGGCCAGTCCCCGCTGTTTCAGCAGCTGCATCAGTGGCTGGTGGGGCGGGCCGAACTCGGTATCGGCAAAGGTGAGATGGCACTTTTCTCCGCCTGCGGTGTAGGCAATGCGGGAGAAGTGGGAGTGGAAATGCACCGCCCGGTCATCCCCCAGCGCCTGGGCCATGCGGTCGAGGATGACTGCATAGTCCTCCTCCCCGGTGATGCCGCCGTGGGTGCGGGCATACAGATGGCCGAAGTCGATGCAGGGAGTGATGCGGTCATCCACGCCGCACAGGGCCAGCACCTCGTCCAGCGTGCCCAGCTGGTTCACCTTGCCCATGGTCTCGGGGCAGAGTATGCAGTCGCCAAAACCTGCGGCGTCCACCGCCTCCACCGCCCGGCGCATGGTGTCCAGGGCCTTTTCCAGGGCGGCTTCCCGGCTCTGTTTGCCGCAGCTGCCTGCATGGAAGATGACCCGGCGTCCTCCCAGCGCCTTGACCAGGGCACAGCTCTGCAGCAGGTAATCCACGCTGTGCAGGCGCTTTTCCTCCTCCATACTGCTCATGCTGATATAGTAAGGCGCGTGCACCGACAGGGCGATGTTCTTCTCGGCACACTGGGCACCGAGAACGGCCGCCTTGTCCAGAGGCATGCGGACGCCCCGGCCGCACTGGACCTCGAAGGCGGTGAGGCCGAACCCGGCATGGTAAGTTGCAATATCCCGCGGGCTTTTGAAGCCGGAGGCGGCAAAACTGTCCGACAGACCGGCAGCACCGAAGCGGGGTGAATCACTCATACAGGGTCCCTCCCTTTTTGTAATACTTACGGATGAAGGGCGGTTCAAACTTGCGCTTGAGCTTGACCCCTCTGGATTTGTCGTGGGGGGTGCGGGGCATGACATACAGGCAGCGGATGCCGAACAGCCCCGCGGCCAGGCGGTCGGTGTAGATCTGATCCCCCACCATGGCCATCTGGTTTTTCTTAACGCCCAGACGGCGGCGGGCCACCATAAGCCCCACCGGCAGCGGCTTGCATGCCAGAGGCACCCAGGCCAGGCCGATGCGCTCCGCAAAGGGACGCACCCGCTTTGCCGTATTGTTGGATACAATGGTCAGGCTGACGCCCGCAGCACGCATAGTGTCCAGCCAGGCGGAGACACTGTCCTCCAGCTGCTGGCTGCCGTCCCCGGTGAGGGTGTTATCCACATCCAGCACCAGGGCACAGATGCCCTTCTGACGCAGAAACTCAGGCGTGATTGCCTCCACATTCTTGAAAATATATTCCGGTGTGAGCAGCATGGGTTTGTCCCCCTTTCCCGGGCGGCGATGGTAAAAAAGAATTCTGCAGCGGGGCTGACCCCGCAATAAAAAAGCAGGCCCGACACGCGGGCCTGCTCAGCCGTTCGACGTTGCACGTCAGCTCATGCAGGCAAAAAGCTTACTTGAACTTACGCTTGCGGGCGGCTTCGGACTTCTTCTTGCGGCGCACGGACGGCTTCTCGTAAGCCTCGCGCTTGCGCACCTCGGCGAGCACACCGCTGCGAGCGGTGCTGCGCTTGAACCGGCGCAGGGCGCTCTCAAGGGATTCGCCCTCTTTGACACGGATCTCCGACATCTTGCTTTCCCTCCCTTGGCCTATAGACAGGAGTTTGCCGGTCGTTTTTTCAGCATCTGCGCGGTAGGGTACTTTCCGGCAGACAGTCACAGGACTGTACCGAAAGCGCCTTTTTTCACGCTTGCTACTAGTCAACCAGTATTGTCAATTATACTATACTGTGCGTGAAAATGTCAACCTTCTTTTCGCGTACAGTCGGATTGTTCACAAATTGTTCAGCTTATCCCTTGGCGGCCAGGTTGACCAGCTTGCCCTTGACGTAGATCTCCTTGACAATGGTCTTGCCGGCCAGAGCCTCCTGCACGGCGGGCTCCGCCTTGGCCTGGGCAATGGCATCGGCCTGCTCGATATCGGCAGCCACCTGGATGCGGGCCTTGACCTTGCCGTTGACCTGCACGGCGATCTCGATGGTCTGCTCCACGCACTTGGCCTCGTCATAGGACGGCCAGGGGTGGTAGGCCAGCTGATCGATATGGCCCAGCTGCTGCCACATTTCCTCGGTCATGTGGGGGGCAAAGGGGTTGAGCAGCTGCAGCAGCACTTCCAGCTCGGCACGGGTGGCGCCGCCGTTGTCATACAGGGCATTGACGTAGATCATCAGCTGAGCAATGGCAGTGTTGGCCTTGAGGGCGTCGATGTCCTCGCCCACCTTCTTGATGGTGCGGTGAACAGTGGCCTCCAAAGCGGGACGATAGCCCTCGCCCTCCACGATCTTGTCGCCCAGGCCCCAGATGCGCTCCAAAAAGCGCTTGCAGCCCTTGATGGAGGAGGTGTTCCAGGGAGCGGCCTTCTCAAAGTCGCCGATGAACATCTCATACAGGCGCAGGGTGTCGGCACCATACTCATTGACCACGTCGTCGGGGTTGACCACGTTGCCCAGGCTCTTGGACATCTTGACAATGGGATGCTCGGCCATCTCGCCGTACTTCTCCACCAGATGGGCACGGACGGCCTTCTCGCTGCCGAACTCCGCCAGCAGCTGCTTGCGCTCGGCGTCGGGCAGGTTTTCAAAGGCATGGGGGTTGAGGCCCAGAATCATGCCGTGGCTGGTGCGCTTGTTGTAGGGCTCCTTGGAGGGGACCACACCGATGTCGTAGAGGAATTTATGCCAGAAACGGCTGTACAGCAGGTGAAGGGTGGTGTGCTCCATGCCGCCGTTGTACCAGTCCACAGGGCTCCAGTATTCCAGGGCTTCCTTGCTGGCCAGCTCCTTGTCGTTGTGGGGATCGCAGTAGCGCAGGAAGTACCAGCTGGAACCCGCCCACTGGGGCATGGTGTCGGTCTCCCGCTTGGCAGGGCCGCCGCAGCAGGGGCAGGTGGTGTTGACCCACTCGGTATGGCGGGCCAGGGGGCTCTCGCCGTCGGGGCCGGGCTCAAAGTCCTTGATCTCGGGCAGCCGCAGGGGCAACTCGCTCTCGGGCAGGGGCTGCCAGCCGCACTTCTCGCAGTAGACCATGGGGATGGGCTCGCCCCAGTAACGCTGACGGCTGAACACCCAGTCGCGCAGCTTGAAGTTGACCTTCTTGCAGCCCTTGTGATTCTCTTCCAGCCAGGCGTACATCTTCTCCTTGGCATCCTCCACGGACAGGCCGTCCAGGAAGCCGGAGTTGACCAGCGTGCCGGTGGCCACGTCGGTGAAGGCAGCCTCGCTCAGGTTGGAAGGCTCGTTGCCCTTGACCACCTCGATGATGGGCAGGCCGAACTTGGTGGCAAACTCCCAGTCACGGGTATCGTGGGCAGGCACAGCCATGATGGCGCCGGTGCCGTAGGTGGCCAGGACGTAGTCCGAGATGAAAATGGGGACCACCTTGCCGTTGACCGGGTTGATGGCCTGGACGCCGTCGATGCAAACGCCGGTCTTTTCCTTGTTGAGCTCGGTACGCTCAAAGTCGGACTTGCGGGCAGCCTCGGCCTGGTATGCCTTGATCTCATCCACATTCTTGATGAGGCCGGCTTCCACCCACTTCTTGATGAAGGCATGCTCGGGGCTGACGACCATGTAGGTGCAGCCGAACAGCGTGTCGGCGCGGGTGGTGTAGACGGTCAGGGTATCCCCTGCGGTGGTGTCGAAGTTGATCTCGGCGCCGTGGCTGCGGCCGATCCAGTTCTTCTGCTGGGTGGAGACACGCTCAATGTAATCCAGGCCATCCAGATCATCGATCAGGCGGTCGGCATAGGCAGTGATCTTGAGCATCCACTGGCTCTTGACCTTGTGGACCACGGGGCTGCCGCAGCGTTCGCACACACCGTTGACGACTTCCTCATTGGCCAGCACGACCTTGCAGCCGGTGCAGTAGTTGACCGTGGTCTCCTTTTTATAGGCCAGGCCCTTCTTGTACAGCTGCAGGAAGATCCACTGGGTCCACTTATAGTAATCCGGGTCCGTGGTGTTGATCTCCCGGTCCCAGTCAAAGGACAGGCCCAGGCTCTTGAGCTGAGCCTTGAAACGGGCCACGTTCTTGGCGGTGACGATTTCGGGATTGATGTGATTTTTCAGGGCATAGTTTTCAGTGGGCAGGCCGAAAGCGTCCCAGCCCATGGGATACAGCACGTTATAACCGCACTGACGCTTTTTGCGGGCCACAATGTCCAGAGCGGTGTAGCTGCGGGGATGTCCCACGTGCAGGCCTGCCGCCGAAGGATACGGAAATTCCACCAGAGCATAAAACTTCGGTTTGGACTTGTCGATCTCGGCATGGAAGGTATGCTCGTCCTCCCACACTTTCTGCCATTTGGCTTCTACTGCTTTGAAATCATATTTCACGATTCGATCTCTCCCCAATGCGGGCGCTGCCCGCTGTTTTGACTGTATATCACGCCTTTCGGCGCAGCAGGGCAGGCCCTGCGTGTTTTGCACGCGGGGCCTGCCCTGTCGGTCACTGTGCTTCGCCGTCTGCGCGGTCTTCCGGCAGACGCCACTCGGATTCAGGCATCGTCTCGCCGTCCGCCCACAGATGCTCCAGATCATAGAAATCATGGGCTTCCTGGGTGAAGACATGGACGATCACATTGCCGTAATCCAAAAGAATCCAGCGCTTGCCGTCATGGCCCTCGGTGCGCAGAACGTTGACCCCCATACGGCCGAGCTGGAAATCCGCCTCGTTGGCCAGGGCGCCCACATGGGTGGTGGACGTACCGGTGGCGATGACAAAATAGTCGGTCACGGTGGTCAGGTCGTGTACGCGGATGACGCGGATGTTCCGCGCTTTCTTGGCATCCAGCGCCCGCGCCAGTGCAATGGCAAGTTCTTTGCTTTCCATGCGGTTCCTCCTGTTAAGCTTTTTCCTTACAACAAGCCGGAAAGCCCCTGCCGTTTTTGCGGGGGCCTGCCGGGGTTATCCTTATTATGCCGCGTCGTCGGCCTCGTCAGACGAATCCGAGCCGTCGGTACTGTCCGATGTGTCGGAGCCGTCCTCTCCTTCCGGTGCGGGAGTCTCGGTGGGAAGGTCGTAGGTGGCATTGGGATCGGTCTCAATACCGGATTCATTGGCGGAATTGACCACATCCTGGTTCAATGCTCCCATATACTGGACATTGGGATCGGTGGGTGCCCGGTTGCCCACGTCGACGACGTTGTCGCAGACATTCAGCTGATCCGCCGTCATCTGGGTTTCCGGTGTGCGGAAGTACTGATTGAGCAGATCCGCCGTTCCCTCGCGGTAGATCACGTCGATATCGTTTTCCATATAGAACAGCTGGCCCATATAGACCGGGACCTGACACAGCATGATGTGGTCACTGCTGACCTTGAGCAAACTGACCGCCGCGCTGACCAGTTCCTGTACATCCAGGGAGGTCTCCATATAATTCATGACCACGGGCAGGATCTTGGCCACATCCCACACCGTCATGGCGCGCAGACGGGCAAACATGGCGGAATAGAAATACCGCTGCACGTTCAGGCGCTGGATGTCACTCTGCGCATAGGTCTTGCGGGCGCGAAGGAAGAATTCGGCGGTGGCGCCATCCATCCACTGCAGGCCCTGGTCCAGATGGCTGGTCACATTGCCGTTTTTATCCGTGTAGGTGATCTCCTGAGGCACATAGACCTGAATGGGTCCCAGGGTATCCACCAGTTCCACCAAAGCTTCCAGCCGGATGGCCACATAGCCGTCGATATAGAGGCCCAGCTGCTCGTTGATGAGGGTGCAGAGGGCATCATAGTTGTTGTTGCCGTCGCTGCCCTGGGTGATGGCCACATTGTTGATCTGATAATTGCGGGAAACCGTCCGGTCTGTAGTGACCAGAATGTTCCGGGGAATCTGCAGCATGCGGACTTCGTCGTTGACAAAATCCAGCTGCACATACATGATCATGTCGGTGTTGCCGTCGTTGGCTTCACTGTCGTTGGTGGAGCCGGCGGCCATGTCGCCGCCCTGAGCGCTTCGGTCAACGCCCAGCACCAGAATGTTCAGCTGCTGGCCGTCCAGGCCTTTGGGCGTATTGATGAGCTGGTTGATGGAAATGGAGCCGCCCTTGGGACGGATGGCATTCATGATGACGCCGATGGTACCGGCAAAGATCAGGGCAATCACCAGCACGGTACCCAGCAGAATCTTCCACCAGGTGACTTTCTTCTTGCGTTTGCCGTTCTTGCCTTTTCCGCTGCCGTCATCGTTGCCGCCCTTCCTGCCGCGGCGGCCGGGTCCCTTGGGCGGTCTGCCGCCCGCAGTACCGGAAGCAGCCGCCGATTTTGCTGCGGAAGTACCTGTACCGCCCGCGGTATGTCCTGCACCGGCGCGGGAGGCCTGAGCGGCCGCCGCTGCTGCACCGGCAGCCGCTGCAGTGCCGGCGGTCTGTACCTCCGGCTGAACCGAAGCCTGAGCGGCCCGGGCAGCAGACTGCCCCGATGCTGCACGGTGAATGGTCCGGCCCGAGGTCTGAGAACCGGCGGCCGCCCCGGTGCGGTTTCCCTGACTCTGCGGCCGGGCGGCCGATGCGGGCTGGGCGGCGCGCTGCTGAGACTGCGCGGCCTGAGCCTGAGCGCGGCGGCGCTGGCGGGCCTCAAACTCGGCATCGTTGTTGATGTCGTACATGGGCTTGCTGCCCTGGGCACGGCTCAAATCCAGATGCTGGACCCTTGCGCCGGAGGCCGGTACCTGCTGTACCCGGGGAAACTGCTGGCTGCGCCGCAGCCGGGCTGCCTCTGCATCGGCACGGGCGCGGGCACGGGCCTCCTCCAGACGGGCCGCATCTGCATAGCCGCGCTGGGACGCGGCGCGCTGCTGCTCGTAGCGGCGGCGGGCAGCTTCCCGTGCGGCAGCTTCGTCAGACGGTGCAGAGGCCGGGGACGCCGTGCCGGTATTGATCGTGCGGCCGGATGCCGCCTGTGCGTCGCCTGCATGATAGACGTTCTGCGTACTGCCCGGGGCACTGCGATGTCCCCCGCCGATATTGATTTTCCGAGGCTCGCTCATTGGCTGCTCCTCCTGCAATTTTGACATTGGATTTCGGGCGTTGGCCCCCATAATGTACAGGGGTTTGTCAAGTGCGGTGCGCAATGCTGCTGCGCACATCCTCCAGCGCGGCAAGGCTCTCGGGGTCTACCGGCTTGCCGCCGTCTTTTACAAATTGAAGGCTCTGTTCCAGTGCGGTGCACAACGCCTTGTCCAGATCCTCGAACTCCAGCTTGCGCAGTTCCTCGACGCCGGGAAAGTCCCTCTCGTCGCTGGTCATGTCGGCCATATAAATGATCTTGTCCAGCAGGCTCATGCCTTTTTTGCCGGTGGTGTGGCAGCGGATGGCCGAGAGGATCTCCGGGTCGCTGACCCCCCATCTCGTCTGGCACAAAATTGCCGCGGCAAGCCCGTGCCACACTGGTGCGGGCCGCTGGGCAGCATTATTTGCTATTATAGCATTGTCATGGAAAATCTGCAACAACTCGGCCCGGGACAGCTCCTTGGCACTGTCATGCAGGAGCGCCGCAAGGGCGGCTTTTTCCGGGTCTGCGCCCCATCGCTCGGCCAGCGCCACCGCCATTTTTTTTACATTCAGGGTGTGACGATAGCGCTTGTCCCCCAGCCGGCCCTTGACCAGTTCCTTGGCTTCCTTGCAGGTCATGCAGAATTCTCCCTTTCGTATTTTTCGACGTTATATTACAAATTGTATCTTCTCTCGATAGTACGCTTTATTTTGTCTGTTGTGCACGATACATCGCACTTAAAATGATTTACGTTCTGTTATTTAGAAGATCGTTTGTACAGGCCGTATTCATCAATCAGTTCCGGCACCGGCGGCGGCAGCAATTTGCGGGCACTGGTATCCCCCGCCTGCAGCCGGGCGCGGAGCGTGCTGGAAGCACACTCAAAGGCCGGAGCCTGAGCAAACAGAATGCGCCCGCCGTCTGCCTTCAGGCTGTCGGCCATGCGATGCAAGGCAGGCGCGTCGCCGCCCTGACGGCTCTCCACCACCAGGGTGGCCAATTCCAGAATGTGCCGCCAGCTGCGCCACTCCCGGAAGGTCAGCAGCATATCGCTGCCCACACTGAGGTAAAGCTCAGCCCCCAGATAGGCGCGGTGAAGCATCTCCAGCGTCTCCACCGTGTAGCTGCGCCCGCCGCGGTCGATCTCCCACCGGCTGACGCCCACCCCGGGACCCAGCGCCGTAAAGCAGGCGCACATGGCCAGCCGCTGTTCGGCTGGGGTGGAGCTGGCCGCCTTGTGGGGCGGAATGCCCGCAGGCATGACGATGACCCGGTCGGGGCCGACCAGGTCCATTGCCGCGCGCAGGTTATTCATATGGCCGAGATGGGGCGGGTCAAAGGTGCCGCCGTACAGCAACAGTCTCATTTTGCTTTTGCCAGGATGGCGTCAAAATCCGAATCCTTCTTCTTTTTGAGGAAGAGGACAAACTTGCGGCCGATGACCTGCACGCAGTCGGCGCCGGTGGCCTCGGCCAGAATGTCCGCAGCCTCCCGGGCAGAATACTCGCTGTTTTCCAGCACCTTGAGCTTGATGAGCTCCCGGGCTGCCAGGCAGTCCGCCACGGCAGCGGTCAGAGTGTCGTCGATCTCCCCCTTGCCGATCTGAAACACCGGCTCCAGGGGATTGGCCGCGGCACGCAGGGCCGCACGCTGTTTGCTTGAAAGCATAGTGGTCTCCTTTTTCTGTCGCCGTCGCCAAACGGCGCTGTCTTAGTAAATCACAAAAAAGTTACTAAATTGTTACAAAGTTGCAAAAGTTCGGGGAAGCGCTTTTCCACTTTATGCCTTGCCGTCCAGCAGGGCGGGCAGAGCTGCCTCCATGGCTGCCATGGCGCGGCCCCGGTGGCTGATAGCGTCCTTCTCCCCGTCGGCCAGTTCCGCGTAGGTGCGGCCCTGGGTGTTGGGGACGGTGGTGCCGTCGGGCAGGCCTACGAAGTCGGGGATGAACAGCGGGTCGTAGCCGAAGCCGTTGGTGCCCTTCTCCTCAAAGGCAATGTGGCCGGGGCACTCCCCCAGAAACGTATGGCATTCCCCGTCGGGCATGAGCACGCACACCGCCGACACAAATCTGGCGGTGCGGGAGCCTGCCGGCACGGCGGACATCTTTTCCATCAGTTTGCGGTTGTTGGCGGGGTCGTCCCCGTGCACGCCGCAGTAGCGGGCGCTGTACACGCCGGGCTCCCCGTTCAGGGCATCCACGCAGAGGCCGGAGTCGTCCGCCACGGTGGGCAGGCCGCTGGCCTTGCAGAAGGCCTCCGCCTTGATGCGGGCATTCTCGGCAAAGGTGGTGCCGTTTTCCTCGGGGTCCAGGTCCAGGCCCAGCTCCCGGGGGCTGGTGACGGTATGGCCCATCCGTTCCAGAATGCGGCGCAGCTCCTTGAGCTTGCCGGGGTTGTTGCTTGCAGCACAGATGGTCATTGTGCGGTTTCCTCCGTCTCGTCGTGTTTGGGCAGTTCGGGCAGCAGAGCCTCCGAGAAGTCGGTGGCCGAGAAGAAGAGCAGATCGTCGATTTTCTCCCCCACGCCCACAAAGCGGATGGGAAGCCCCAGCTTCTGGCGGACACCGATGACGCAGCCGCCCTTGGGGGTGCCGTCCAGCTTGGTCAGCACCACGCCGGTGGCACCGGCAGCCCGGCAGAACTCCTGGGCCTGGCTGATGGCGTTCTGGCCGGTGATGGCATCCAGCACCAGCAGTACCTCCAGGCTGGCCTCGGGGCTGGCCTTCTTGACGCTGCGGGTGATCTTGGACAGCTCATCCATCAGGCCCTTCTTGTTGTGCAGGCGTCCGGCGGTATCGGCTATGACCATATCATAACCCTTGGCCGCGGCGCTCTTGACTGCGTCAAAGATGACGGCCGCCGGGTCGGCGCCCTCCCCTGCCTTGACCAGGGGCACTTCGGCGCGCTCGGCCCACAGTTCCAGCTGCTCGCTGGCCGCGGCGCGGAAGGTATCCCCCGCCGCCAGCATGACCTTTTTGCCCAAGTCCTTGTATAAGTAGGCCAGCTTGGCGATGGTGGTGGTCTTGCCCACGCCGTTGACGCCGATGACCAGGATCACCGCCGGCTTGCCCGACAGGTCCAGGTCATCGGTGGGGCTCATCTCCAGACGGATGAGCTCCCGCAGGGCCTTGAGGGCCTGCTCGCCGGTCTTGAGGTGTTCCTCCCGCACCTTGTCCCGCAGCTCGTCCACGAGACGGATGGCACAGTCGGGGCCCACGTCGGCCAGGATGAGCTGTTCCTCCAGGTCGTTATAGAGATCGTCGTCGATCTGGGAATTGGTGAGTGTATTGACGATGCCGGCAAAAAAGCCGGTCCGGGTCTTTTCCAGACCATCGTTGATTTTTTTCTTGCGGAATGCGTCGAACAGGCCCATTGGGGCACCTCCTTGGAAAATAGGGTCTATGGCCGGGCGGCTGTCAGGAGATCAGGTCCGCGGATACGTTGTTCAAATCCAGGCGCAGGATCTTGGAGACACCGTCCTCCTGCATGGTAACGCCGTACAGAACGTCGGCAGCCTCCATGGTGCCGCGGCGGTGGGTGATGACGATAAACTGGGTGTTCTCGGTCATGCGGCGGAGATACTGGGCATAGCGCACCACGTTGACATCGTCCAGGGCAGCCTCGATCTCGTCCAGAATGCAGAAGGGCGAGGGATTGACCGCCAGAATGGCAAAGTAGATGGAGATGGCCACCAGCGCCTGCTCGCCGCCGGAAAGAGCCGACAGGTTCTTGATGACCTTGCCCGGGGGCGAGACCTCGATCTCGATGCCGCTTTCCAGCACGTCGGACTCGTCGGCCAGGTAAAGGCGGGCGCTGCCGCCGCCGAACAGTTCCCGGAAAATCTGCCCGAAATGGGTGTTGATCCTCTTGAAGCTGGCGGTAAACATCTCCCGCATCTGATCGCACAGTTCGTTGATCATGCGGTTGAGCTCGGCCCGAGATTTCTCCACGTCGGTGACCTGGGCCTTCATGAAGTCGTAGCGTTCCTTGACTTCCTTGTACTCCTCGATGGCGCCCACGTTGACGTTGCCCAGGGCGCGGATCTTGCCCCGGACCTCGGTCACCTGGCGGCGCAGCTCGGTCACGTTCTCAAACTCCACACACAGAGCCTGGGCCTCGCTCTCGGCCAGCTGGTACTCCTCCCACAGCTTGGAGGCGGTGGTGTTCAGCTCGGTCTCGGCAGCGGAACGGCGCTCGGCCAGACGGGCCATCTCGCCGCTCATCCGCTCCCGCTCATCGGTCAGGGCGCGGTTTTCCTGGGTCATGCGGGTGATCTCCGCCTCTTTCTCCATGCGGGCGGTCCCCGCATCCCGGATGATCTGCTCACACTGGGCAATGCGGTTTTTGTTTTCCTCCCGGGTGCGGCGAATCTCCTCCATGGCCTGCTCGTTGTCCCGGATGTGCTGCTCCGCCGTCTCAATGGCGGCGTTCAGCTCCCGGGCCCGGGCCTCGGCCTCGCCGGTGCGCCCGGTCAGGGTCTCCACCGCCGCTGCGTGCAGGCTCAGGTCCTTCTCGGCGGTCAGGCGGGCTACCCGGTTTTCGTTGGCCGCATTGGTCAGGTGCTCCCGGTTTGTGGTGAGGGTGTCATCGCTCTCACCCAGTCCGGCCAGCTCCTTTTCACAGGCGGCCAGCTCGGTCTCGGCGGCGGCGCGGTCTTTGCCCGCCTGCTCGGCGGCGGCACGGCTCTCGGCCAGCTGGGCTTCAAACAGGGTGATCTCCTGTTCCAACTTCTGCATGGTCTGCTCGCCCTCGTTCAGGGCGGCGGTCAGGCGGTCCAGTTCCAGAGAGGCACGCAGCCGGTCGGCAGCGGCGGTCATGCCCTCGCTGTCGGCGCCGGTGAGCTGGGCCTGCAGGGCCTCGGCTTCCGCCTTGCGCTCCCGGGCGGTTTTGGCGGCGGCATCCCGCTTCTGTTCCAGCACGGTCAGGCGGGCGTGCAGCTCTTCCAGCTCCTGCTTGCGGCTGAACACACCCACGCTGCGGGCGGTGGAGCCGCCGGTAAAGCTACCGCCCGCGTTGATGACCTGGCCGTCCAGGGTGACAATGCGGTTGCGGTAGCCCAGATTGCGGGCCACGGCGGAGGCCTCAGTCAGGTCCTCCACCACAATGATGCGGCCCAGCAGGTTGTTGACAATATTCTGATACCGGGGGTCGGCGCTGACCAGATCGGCGGCCACCTCGGCGGTGCCGGTGAGGCGGCCGCTGAAGCGGCTGCCCTGCACCGTGTCCAGAGGCAGGAAGGTGGCGCGGCCGCCCTTCTCCGCCTTGAGGAAGGCGATGGCTGCCCGGGCGGCGGATTCGTCCTCCACCACGATGTTCTGGAGGGCAAAGCCCAGGGCCGTCTCGATGGCAACCTCGTAGCCCTTGCGGACGGTGAGGATGCCCGCCACCGGGCCGATGATGCCCCGCAAACGGCGGGAGGCAGCGGCTTTCATGACGGTCTTGACGCTCTGCTGGTAGCCGTCCATATTCCGTTCCAGGTCCTGCAGGATGTGCACCCGCTGGGTGGCGGCGCTCAGTTCCCGCTCGGCCTTCTGCAAAGCATCGGCGGCCTCGGCCTGCTGCTTTTTGCGGCTGTCCAGCTTGAGGCGCAGGCCTGCTTTGATGTTGTCCAGGCGGGTGACGGCCTCCTCCGCCTCCTTCAGGCGGGCGGCGGCCTGTTCCTTTGCCTCCTCCGCCGTGCGGGCAGTCTCGGCAGCGGCTTCCTTGCTGGCGCGGGCGTCGGTCAGACGGGCCTGGGCAGCGTTGGCGGCACTCTCCGCCGTGGCGGCCTGCACCTGGGCTGCGGTGGCTTCCTGCTGGTGCCGCACCATAGCGGCGTTGATGAGGTCGCGGCGCTCACCGCTCTGGCGGGCCTGCTGTTCCAGTTCGGAGAGCTGCTGTTGCAATTCCTCCGCCTGGCGGTCGATGCCGGCAATTTTTGCGTTGAGCTCCTCCATGGCGGCACGGTGGGAGGCGATTTCCTCCTCGATGCCGCGGCGGCCTTCGCCGGAGCGTTCCAGCTCGGCTTTGGCATCCTCGATCTGGCGGCGGCTGTGCTCGTTCTCGTTTTCCAGAACGGCAATGCGGCTCTCACTGCCGGCATTCTTCTCGGTGACTTCCCGGATCTCGGCGTTGGCCTCATCCGCACGGATCATCAGCTGCTGGGACTCGGCCCGCAGCTGGTCAGCCCGCTCGTCGTACTGTTCCAGATTGCGGCTGATGCGGTCGTAATCCGCCTGGGCGGCCTCATACTTTCGCTGCTGGTCCCGCACCGTGTCCTTGGCACGGCGGATGGCGTCCACCCACAGGGTGACTTCCAGGCTTTTGCGGGTCTCGGACAGGGTCAGAAACTGCTGGGCCTTCTCGCTGTCCCGCTTGAGGGGGCCCACCCGGCGTTCCAGTTCGCCCAGAATGTCCCGCAGCCGTTCCAGATTGCCCTCGGCGGCGGCCAGGCGGCGCTCGGCCTCGTTCTTGCGGTAACGGTAGCGGGCAATGCCCGAGGCTTCCTCAAAGATTTCCCGGCGCTCCCCCGACTTGGCGGCCACGATCTCGGCGATGCGGCCCTGGCCTACGATGGCATAGCCGTCCCGGCCCAGACCGGTGTCCAGAAGCAGCTCATACACATCTTTGAGGCGGACGCTCTGACCGTTGATGCTGTATTCACTTTCGCCGCTGCGGTAGTACCGGCGGCCAATGACCACCTCGTCGGCATCCATATCCAGACGGTGGTCGGAGTTGTCGATGGTCAGGCTGACCGAAGCATAGCCCATGGCGCCGCGGGTCTGGGTTCCGCCAAAAATGACATCCTCCATTTTGCCCGCGCCGCGCAGCTGCTTGGAACTGGTCTCGCCCATGACCCAGCGGATGGCGTCGGAGATGTTGCTCTTGCCCGAGCCGTTGGGGCCCACAACGCCGGTGATGCCCTCGCCGATGGTCAGACGGGTCTTGTCCGGAAAGCTTTTGAAGCCCTGAATTTCAAGTTCTTTCAGACGCATAGAAGGGATACTTCTCCTTTGTATGTGGCAGGCGGATCAGGTCTTGTGGATCAGGCCCATGAGGCGCAGCGCTTCCCGTGCGGCATGCTGCTCGGCCGACTTTTTGCTGCGGCCCTCGCCCCGGGCGATGCAGTTGGAGTTCAGATAAACCGCCACCTCAAACCGCTTGTCGTGGTCGGGACCGGACTCGGCCTCCACCTCATAGTGGAGCTTTTCCTCGGGATTCTGCTGGATGACTTCCTGCAGTTTGGTCTTGTAATCCTCCTCGGCAGTCTTTCCCTCGGTGAGGAAAGGCTGAATGAAGCCGCGGGCCGCTTCCAGCCCGCCGTCCAGGTACAGCGCCGCGATGACTGCCTCAAAGGCGTCGGAGACCACGCTGGGACGCTCCCGGCCGCCGCCCAGTTCCTCGCCGCGTCCCAGCCGCAGATAGGTGCCCAGCTCGATCTCCTGGGCAAACTGGAAGAGGGCGTCCTCACTGACAAGGGAGGCGCGCATGCGGGTCAGTTCACCCTCGGGGCGGGTGGAGTGGTGGAACAGATAATCCGCCGCCACCACCGACAGCACACTGTCGCCCAGGAATTCCAGACGCTCGTTGTGCTGCACCGGGGTGCGGGATTCGTTGGCATAGCTGGTATGGGTCAGCGCTGTGGTCAGCAGCGTTTTGTCTTTGAAATGGTAGCCCAGCTTTTCCTCAAGCTGTGCGGGGGAACGAGTTTTCATGCTTCCACGCCCTTTTTCATGGTAGTATCGGCTGTTTCCAGCTCGGCAAGCGCTGCCGACATCGTGCCGCAGAGATCCTCCTCCACGCAGATGCGGGCCTGACGGATGGCATTTTTGATGCCCTTGGCCTTGCTGGAACCGTGGGCCTTGATGACCGGCTTGGCAGTGCCCAGCAGGGGCGCGCCGCCCACTTCCTCGGAGTCCATCTTGTGCTTGATGCCCTTCAGGCCGCCCTTGACGCCCAGATAGCACAGCTTGGTGACGATACTGTGCATAAACACGTCCTTGAGCATACCCAGCAGGCTCTTGGCAACGCCCTCGGTGAGTTTGAGGACCACGTTGCCCACAAAGCCGTCGCAGACCACCACGTCCACGTTGCCGGCGGGGATGTCACGGGGCTCGATGTTGCCCACAAAACGGATGACGGGATTTTCCCGCATAAGGCCGTGGGCTTCCCGGTAGATAGGAGTGCCCTTGGTGTCCTCGGCGCCGTTGTTCACCAGAGCCACGGCGGGGTCGGGGCGGCCCATGACCTTTTTGGCATAGACGCTGCCCATGACCGCAAAGGCATTGAGGGTGGTGGCGCGGCATTCCACGTTGGCGCCGCAGTCCAGCAGCAGATAGTTCTGTGCCAGGCCGGGCATGGGAGTGGCCAGCGCCGGACGCTTGACCCCCTTGACAGTGCGGACAATGAGGCTGGCACCCACGTGCAGCGCACCCGTGGAGCCCGCCGAGACGAAGGCGTCGCCCTCGCCGTTTTTGAGCATGGTCAGGCCGCGCACCAGGCTGGAGTCAGTCTTGTGACGGGCCGCCTTGACGGGGTCGTCGTGCATGGAAACGACCTCCCGGCAGTCGATGACCTCCATGCCGTCCAGGGAGATGTTATTCTCCTTTGCGGTCTTTTCAATGACATCGGCCTGACCCAGGAGCACCAGCTCCATACCATCGCCGAACTCACGCACGGCGTCCGCCGCGCCCTGAAGCACACACAGCGGCGCGTTGTCGCCGCCCATGGCATCCACCAGAATTTTCATACGTTCCCCTCTCTTTCAAATCATTGACACTGGGCAGGGCCTTCACTGTCGCGGACCCACCCGGCCATGGCCGCCTGCGCGGTCTCGGACAGAGCGGCATAGCGTTCCCGCTTGTCCCGGATATCGGGGCGCGGGGGCAGAATGCCCATGTTGGCGCCCATCGGCTGGAAATCTTTGTTGGCTGTGGTGATGTAACGGATCAGTGCGCCGCACATCGTGGTTTCCGGCGGGGGCGTCCAGGGGAGGCCCCGCAGCCGGGCATACAGGCTGCGGGCGGCCAGCAGTCCCGAGGCCGCGCTCTCCATGTAGCCCTCGAAGCCGGTGATCTGCCCGGCAAAAAAGACGTTGGGATGCTCCCGCAGGCAGAGGGCGTCGGTGAGTACCGCCGGGCTGTCCAGGAAGGTATTGCGGTGCATGACGCCGTAGCGCACAAACTCCGCATGCTCCAAACCAGGGATCATGGAGAAGACCCGCTTCTGCTCCCCCCACTTGAGGTTGGTCTGGAAGCCCACCAGGTTGTACAGGGTGCGGCCGGTATTTTCCGCCCGCAGCTGGACGTTGGCCCAGGGACGGTGGCCGGTGCGGGGGTCCCGCAGGCCCACCGGGCGCAGGGGGCCGTACCGGATGGTATCCGCTCCGCGGCCCGCCATCACCTCAATGGGCATACACCCCTCGTAGACGGTCATGGGGGTGTCGAAGTCATGAAGCGGTGCCCGCTCGGCGCTGACCAGGGCGGTATAGAAGGCCTCGTACTCTTCCTTATTGAAGGGGCAGTTGAGGTAGTCGGCTTCTCCCCGGCCATAGCGGGAGGCTGCAAAAATGCGGTCCATGTCCAGGCTCTCCGCCGTAACGATGGGGGCTACCGCATCATAAAAGCTGAGCCGGTGGCTGCCGGTGAGGGATGCAATGGCCTCCCCCAGCCTGCCGTCGGTCAGGGGTCCGGTGGCAACCAGAACGGGCCGGTCCTCCGGCAGGGAGGTGACTTCCTCACGGTGCACCGTGATGCCGGGGTGGTTTTCCACCATTTGGGTGACGGCCTCCGAGAACTTGTCCCGGTCCACTGCCAGGGCGCCGCCCGCCGCCACACGGGCGGTCTCAGCGGCGTCCAGAAGATGGGAGCCCATGGCCCGCATCTCCAGCTTGAGCAGGCCGGATGCCGAGTCGGGGCGCTCCGCCTTGAGGGAGTTGGAGCAGATCAGTTCGGCAAAGCCGGCGCTTTTGTGGGCGGGGGAAAAACGGGCGGGTTTCTGCTCGTACAGATCCACGGCCACACCATGGTCCGCCAGCCAGAGGGCGGCCTCACTGCCGGCCAGTCCGGCGCCCAGAACGTTTACTTGCATAGAGGTTCCTTTCCCATCGGGGAGGTTATTTTTTCTCCACCGGTTTTTCAAAGCCGCAGCCTTCCTTGGCGCAGTAGAGCATGCCCTTTTTCTTGAACAGCGTGGCGCCGCACTTGGGGCAGGTCTCGGGCACCGGCTCGTCCCAGGTCATGAACTTGCAGTTGGGATAGTTGCCGCAGCCGTAATAGACGCGGCCGCGGGCGCTCTTGCGCACCAGCATATGGCCGCCGCACAGGGGGCAGAGTCCGCCGGTATCCTTGACCAGGGGGCGGGTGTTCTTGCAGTCGGGGAAGCCGCTGCAGGCCAAAAACTTGCCGTAGCGGCCCGACTTGATGACCATGGGCTTGCCGCACTTGTCGCAGATCTCATCGGTGGGGATGTCCGCCACCTTGACCCGCTTGCCTTCCATGTTCTTTTCCGCGTTTTCCAGGCTCTTGGCAAAGCCCTTGTAGAACTCGTCCACCGTGTCCACCCAGTTGGCCTTGCCGTTTTCCACGGTATCCAGTTTCTTCTCCATATCGGCGGAGAAGGTCACGTCCACGATATCGGGGAACTGATCCAGCATAACACTGTTCACCGCCTGGCCCAGAGGAGTGGTGCGCAGCTTTTTGCCGTCGCGCTCCACATAGCCGCGGTCGACGATGGTAGTGATGATGGGGGCGTAGGTGGAAGGACGGCCGATGCCGTTTTCCTCCAGGGCATGGATCAGGGTAGCTTCGGTGTAGAGCGGCGGCGGCTGGGTGAATTTCTGGTCGGCATGGAGCTTTTCCAGAGGCAGGGTCTGGCCCTGTTCCAGGGGAGGCAGGGCGGTCTCCTTTTTCTCCTTGTCGTCGGTGGCCTCCTCATAAAGGGCGGTGTAGCCGTCAAAAGCCACCTGGTAGCCGCTGGCACGGAAGAGGTAATTCCCCGCCGTGATGCCTACCGAGACGGTATCCTGCTCACAGTCCGCCATCTGGCTGGCCATAAAGCGGCTCCAGATCAGACGGTAGAGCTTGGCGGTGTCGCCGGTCAGGCTGCCATCCACCTCGTCGGGGGTCAGACCCGGCACCGAGGGACGGATGGCTTCATGGGCGTCCTGGGCGGCGGTGGCGGAGCGGGACTTGTACTTGCGCTTGGTCTTGCAGATATAGCGCTCGCCCCAGCGGCCGCCGATATACTCCTTGGCCGCGGCCACCGCCTCGTCGGAGACGCGCAGCGAGTCGGTACGCATATAAGTGATGAGGCCGATGGCGCCGTGACCGGCGATCTCCACGCCTTCATACAGCGTCTGGGCGGCCCGCATGGTGCGGGTAGCCGAGAAGCCGTAGCGGCGGCTGGCCTCCTGCTGCAGGGTGGAGGTGATGAAGGGCGGCGGCGGCACACGGCGGCGGCGTCCCTTGTCCACCTGGGTGACGGTGTAGGTCTTGCCCTCCAGGGCAGCCAGAATGCCGTCGGCCTGGTCCTTGTTGGTGACTGCCAGCTTTTTGCCCGCGGCATCGGCGGCCAGCCGGGCGGTGAAGGCGGTGCGGCCCTGGCCGAACTCGGCGTCGATGTTCCAGTACTCGTCGGGGACGAACTTTTCGATTTCCAGCTCCCGGTCCCGGATCAGGCGCACAGCCACGCTCTGCACCCGTCCGGCGGAAAGGCCCCGGCGGACCTTGCGCCACAGAAAGGGCGACAGCTTGTAGCCCACCAGGCGGTCCAGCTCACGCCGGGCCTGCTGGGCATTGAACAGGTCCATATCGATGGCCCGGGGATGAGCCATGCCCTCCTGCACGCCTTTCTTGGTGATCTCGTCAAAGGTGACGCGGTTGGGCTGGGACGGGTCCAGCCCCAGTACGTTGGCCAGATGCCAGCTGATGGCTTCTCCCTCGCGGTCCGGATCGGTGGCCAGCAGTACGCCGTCGGCGTGCTTGGCCTCGTCCTTGAGCTCACGGACCAGCTTTTCCTTGCCTTTGATGGTGATATAGCGCGGCGTGTAGCCGTTCTCCACGTCGATGCCCAGCTGGGAGGCGGGCAGGTCGCGGATATGGCCCATGCTTGCCGTGACCTTGTAGTCTTTGCCAAGGTATTTGCCGATGGTCTTTGCCTTGGCGGGGGATTCCACGATGACTAACTTTGCCATGTGTGATGACACTCCTGTCTGAGGCCGCCGAAACAGCGGCGGCGCTGGTCTGCCGGAGCACAAACATCCGGCTTGATACAAATATGCCCGCCTGGAAACGATCTTTTCACCGGGCGGCTGTCAGGCTGCGTCCAGGCCCCGGCAGGGCGGCGCCAGCCAGTTCCAGTTCGGTATAGGCTGCCAGCACCTGGGCAGCGGGAAGCTGCGCGGCGCGGCAGATATCCTCCAGGTACATGGGGTCGGGGCCCAGCACCTCCAGCACCTTGCGTGCCGTGGGCGACAGATCGGAATCTGTATGGTCCCCGGGGTCATTTTGCCACAGATCGGCCTCCGGCGCAAGTCCCAAAACCCGGCAGACATCCTCGGCACTGCGGAGGATCCGCCCTCTGCCCTCCGCCAGCAGGGCGTTGGTGCCCGCGCTGGTATGGCTGAAAATGCTGCCCGGGACCGCCATGACGGGCCGGCCGTATCGCTCTGCATGGCCCACCGTATTGAGGGTCCCGCTGCGCAGGCTGGCCTCGCAGACGCACAGGACCTCCCCCATGCCCGCGATCAGCCGGTTGCGTGCCAGAAAGGTCCCCTGCATCTTGCCGGAAAAGCCCGGCGGGTACTCGCTGACCACTGCACCGCCCTGCTGCTCCATTTTCCCTCGCAGGGGCGCGTTGGCCGCCGGGTAGGTTTTGTCAATGCCGGTGCCCAGGAAGGCAATGGTCTCCATGCCGCAGTCCACGGCGGCCTTGTGGGCTTCTCCGTCCAGGCCGTCGGCCAGACCGCTGATGAGCACCACTCCCTGCTCTGCCAGTGCGCGGGAGATCTCCCCGCAGGCACGGCGGCCGTAGGGCGTGGGGCGGCGGGTGCCCACCATGGAGACATACCGTCTGCCGTTGAGGCAATCGGTGCGGCCTGTTACATATAATACAAGGGGAAGGTCGGGCAGGTCCAGCAGGCGCCGGGGATAGTCGGGGTCCTCCGGCGTCAGGATGGCCGCACCGATGGCTTCACAGTCGGCCAGCCGGTCCGACAGGTCGGCAGGTTCCAGCCCCCGGGCACGGGTCAGGGCGCCCCGGGTCAGGAAATCCGGCCGCAGCCCCGCCCGGATCTGGGTGTAAAAGCTGCGGGCATCCCCGTACCGTCTCAGGGCAAGGCCGGCCGACGGCGAGGCAATGCCCAGCACGTCAGTCATCCACAGCCAGTAGAGTATGTTTTCCATGCCTCTCCCCCGTTTCGGCTCAGCAGCCCCGGAAATGCCACAGCAGGACGCTGCCTGCCACCGCGGCGTTGAGACTCTCCGCCCGGTCGGTCATGGGGATCTTCACCGCCTGGTCGCAGGCATCTATGGCAGCGTCGGTCAGCCCCTGGCCCTCGCTGCCGATGACCACACAGAGTCCGCCTGCAAACTCCCGTCCCACCGTATCCAGCGGCACGGCACCACGCAGGGCGGTGGCCAGGCAGGTTACGCCCCGCTGCCGCAGGGCGGTGAGTTCCCCGGGCAGGTTCCGGGTGACAACCACCGGAATGCGCGCCGCGGCCCCCATGGAGGCACGCAGCGTCCGGGGAGAAAAGGGTGAGGCACAGCCCCTGTCCAGCAGCACCGCGTCAAACCCGAAGGCCGCCGCGCTGCGGATGAGGGTGCCCACATTGCCCGGGTCCTGCACCCGCTCCAAGGCAAGGATGCGCCGGGCACCGGCCAGGGCCTCGGGGCCGGGATGGGGCAGCTTAAACAGGCAGAACACCTGCTGGCTGTTTTTGGTGGAGGACAGCTTATCCGCCACGTGATCGGCCACCGGCCAGGTCACGCTGTCGAACTTTGCCAGCTCGGGCGTGCGGTCCAGGGCCCGCTGTGTGGCAAAGCAGGCAGTGCAGCGGCAGGCCGCCGACAGCTCCAGGCAGAGCTTTGGACCCTCGGCAAAAAAGAGGCCTTCCGCGGTGCGGCGCGCCTCCTCATCCCGCAGGCGGCAGGCGTGCTTGACTTTTTCGTTGTCTCGGCTGGTAATGGTCTCGTTCACTGATTTTCCCCGTATCCGCCGGGCAGGCCGGCTGTATTTTCCCCTATAACACAAAAGCGACGCACGCGTGCGCGTGCGTCTGCTTTGTCTTTATGATTTACGCCTGAGCCTTCTTGGCAGTCTCGACCAGAGCGGCGAAGCTCTGAGGATCGTGAATGGCCATCTCGGACAGCATCTTGCGGTTGAGCTCGATGCCGGACTTCTTGAGGGCGTTCATGAAGGTGGAGTAGTTCATGCCCTGGGGACGGACCGCATTGTTGATGCGGGCGATCCACAGACTGCGGAACTGACGCTTCTTCAGCTTGCGGCCGACGAATGCGTAGTTGCCGCTCTTCATGACGGCCTGCTTGGCCATGCGGAAATGCTTGCTCTTGGAGCCGTAGTAGCCCTTGGCCAGCTTGAGGGTCTTGGTACGACGCTTATGCGTCATGGTAGCGCCTTTGATACGTGCCATTGTATTCTATCTCCTTTATACTCTCGATATCAGTTCCCGAACCCGGATTGGCTCAGCCGCCGTAGGGCATCATCTTGCGGACGGTAGCCTCGTTGGTCTTGTCCACGTAGTGGTTCATACGCAGGCCGCGGGTGAGCTTGGTGGTCTTCTTGGTCAGGATATGGCGGCGCTTGGTGGCGTTGCGCTTGATCTTGCCGCTGGCAGTCATCTTAAAGCGCTTTTTGGCGCCGGAAAGGGTCTTGAGCTTCATTTTAGCCATTTTCAGTTTCCTCCTAAAAGCGTGTTTACTTGTTCGGGCTGGGCGAAAGGAACATCATCATGCTGCGTCCTTCGAGCTTGGGCTGCTTGTCAATGACAGCCTTGCCTTCAAGCGCCTCGGCAAAGCGCTTCTCCACGTCGATGCCCAGATTGGTGTGCGCCATCTCGCGGCCGCGGAACCGGATGGAGACCTTCACCTTGTGGCCCTGCTGCAGAAACTTGAGCGCCTGGTTCACTTTGGTGTTGAAGTCGTTGGTATCGATGTTCAGAGAAAGGCGAATTTCTTTCAGCTCGACGACCTTCTGGTTTTTACGGGCTTCCTTCTCCTTTTTCTGCATCTCGAACCGGTATTTGCCGTAGTCCAGGATCTTGCATACCGGGGGTTTTGCCTGCGGCGCGACCTTGACCAGGTCAAGATCACGCTCCTGCGCAAGACGCAGCGCGTCGCGTGGGCTCATGACGCCCATTTGCTGGCCGTCGGCGCCGATCAGACGGACCTCCTTGTCTCGGATCCGCTCATTGATTTCCAGTTCCTTGGAATTGCTGTTGCTGGCGATGGGAACACACCTCCGTCACAAATATCATTGGGAAATTGCATACAAAAAGCGGCTGCCAGTACCAAGCAGCCGCCAAACTCATACAAACGCACAATGCCCGCAAAAAGGGGAATCGCACTCCGTAATGACCCGGGATACTGTCCCTTATGGGATATCCGCAAGGTGAGCCGACGGCGTCCAACGCCGGTCGCTGCTTTTTTTACAGCGATTAGTTTACCACGCCCACCTGCCGATGTCAAGGGGCATTTCTCCGCCGCAAGTCAATTTTTTTGCGTAAAATCTATGGCAACGGGCGCATAAGTATGGTATGATAAGCTGAACATGCCTGCGCGCAGAAAAAACGCCGGGTATGTTATAGGAAGGGAGATATGCGTTTATGTCGAATTCGACTAACGATACGCTGCGCGTGGCGCTGTTCTTCGGCGGCGTCTCCAGCGAGCACGAGGTCAGCTGTGTGTCGGCTGCCGCCTGGGTCCGCGCCCTGTCTGCCGAGCCCTGCCGCAGCAAATACGAGGTGGTGCGCGTGGGCATCACCAAGGACGGCCGCTGGCTGCGTTTTGACGGCAGCGCCGACGCCATGGCCGACGGCAGCTGGGAGCAGGATGCCTCCTGCCGTCCCTGTGTGCTCAGCCCCGACCGCGGCGACCACGGCCTGCTGGAGTTTGCCCCCGACGGCACCGTGACCCGCATCCGCATTGATGTGGCGGCTCCCGTGCTCCACGGCAAAAACGGCGAGGACGGCACCATCCAGGGCCTGTTTGAGGTGGCGGGCATTCCTTATGTGGGATGCGGCGTGCTGGCCAGCGCCGTCTGCATGGACAAAGCCGTGGCCAACACCATGATGGATGCCTCCGGCGTGCCCCACTGCCGCTGGTGCTGGGCCCCCGCCGAGGAGGCCGATGACCCCGAGGCCCTGTGCAGCCGGGTGGAGAGCGTTCTCAGCTACCCCATCTTTGTCAAGCCCGCCAACGCGGGCTCCAGCGTGGGCATCAGCAAGGCCGCCGACCGGGAAGCCCTCAAAAAGGCCGTCCGCGTTGCCCTGGCCGAGGACACCAAGGTGGTGTTTGAGGAGTTCATCGACGGGCAGGAAGTGGAATGCGCCGCCTTCGGCAATCCCGAGACCGGCGTCACCGTCACCCGTCCCGGCGAGATCCTGGCCGGCGCCGAGTTCTATACCTACGACGACAAATACAAAAACGGCGTGTCCCAGGTCCTCATCCCCGCCCGCCTGAGCGAGGAGAAACTGGATGAAGTTGCCTCCCTGGCCAAAAAAGCATTTCTGGCCCTGGGCTGCACCGGACTTTCCCGCTGCGATTTCTTTGTGGAAAAGGGCACCGGCCGCGTGCTGTGCAACGAGCTGAACACGCTGCCCGGCTTTACCGCCATCAGCATGTACCCCAAGCTGATGGAACACGACGGCGTGGGCTTCTCCGACCTGGTGGACCGCCTCATCGGTCTGGCGCTTGCCAAAAGAAAGGGTGCTTATTGAGCTATGGATAACCGTCCCATCGGCGTATTTGACAGCGGCCTCGGCGGCCTCACCGCCGTGCGTCAGCTTCGGCGGGTACTGCCCGGCGAGGATATCGTCTACTTCGGCGACACCGGCCGCGTGCCCTACGGCTCCCGCGGGCGGGACATCATCGTCCAGTATGCCCGCCAGGACATCGGCTTTCTGCTGTCCAAGGATGTGAAATTCATCGTCGCCGCCTGCGGAACGGTCAGCTCGACCTACCCGCCCGCTGAGGCTTCCCAGCTGCCGGTGCCCTTCACCGGCGTGGTGGGCGCCACCGCCCGCCGGGCCGCCGCTACCACCAGAAACGGCCGCATCGGAGTCATCGGCACCCAGGCCACCATCCGCAGCGGCAGCTATCAGCACCTGCTGAAGGAGCTGGTGCCCGGCGCCCAGCTGTTCGCCAAGGCCTGTCCCCTCTTTGTGCCGCTGGTGGAAAACGGCTACATCAACGAGGGCAACCCCGTCACCCGGCTGGTCATTGCCGATTACCTCACCGAGCTGCGGGACACCGGCATCGACACCCTGATCCTGGGCTGCACCCACTATCCCCTGCTGGAAGGCTTTATCCGGGAGTTCATGGGGCCCGACGTTGCCCTCATCGACCCCGGCAAATCCACCGCCGATGCGCTGGTGGATGCCCTGGACGCGCTGGAACTGCTCAGCGGCAGGACCGAGGGCGGACAGGCGGAATTTTACGTCAGCGACACCACCGAAAGCTTCGCCGAGGCGGAGGCGCTGTTTCTGGGCAAATACGGCGGCGGCCCCGTGACCCAGATCGCCATTGAGCAGTACGCTTGGCCGCCCAAACCCTAACACAGGCAGGTAAACAGAACATGGAAGAAAATTATCTGATCACGATCAAAGGCACCATGGAGCAGGACGGCCACAGCGACAGTGTGGAGTTGATGACCCACGGCAGCTTTTTGCAAAGGGACGGAAATTTCTATATCATATATAAGGAGACCGAGGCCACCGGCTACGACGGCTGCACCACCACGGTCAAGATCTCGGAGGATGCCCGCCGGGTGGCCATGATGCGCTATGGCAAGGCCCAGAGCCAGCTGGTCATCGAGAAGGGCACCCGCCATCTCTGCCACTACGAGACCGGCTACGGTGCCGTCTCCCTGGGCGTTGCCGCCGATGAGATCGAGCATGAACTCAATCAGGAGGGCGGCCACGTCAAGTTCAGCTACACGCTGGATTCGGGCAGCGAGGACTTTATCAGCCGGAATCTGGTGGACATTCACGTGACGCCGCTGCCCCGGCCGGAACCGGACAGCGTCTCGTGACGCCCAAAGACCAAAAGAATTGTAAATACTGCAAAGGAGAGCGTTTTTCATGACCGATTACCGCAACTACAACCCCCGCAAGACTGCGCTGGACGCCGCCCGCGACCTGCTGACCAAGGCTGCCTGCGCCGCCATGGATGCCGGTGCCCTGCCCAAGACCGATCTGCCGGATTTCATTGTGGAGATCCCGGCCGACACCAAAAACGGCGACGTGGCCGCCAACCTTGCCATGGTGGGCGCCCGTGCCTTCCACAAGGCACCGCGCCAGATCGCCGAGGCTGTGGTTGCCGCCCTCGATCTGAACGGCAGCCTCTTCGCCCGCGTGGAGATCGCGGGCCCCGGCTTCATCAACTTCTTCCTGGGCGACGGCTGGTTCACCTCTGTGCTGCGCGCTGCCTGCGCCGGCCAGGACTACGGCCGCACCGATGCAGGCAAGGGCAAAAAATATAATGTAGAGTTCGTCTCCGCCAACCCCACCGGTCCCATGCACATGGGCAACGCCCGGGGCGGCGCCTTGGGCGACTGCCTGGCCGCCTGCCTGGACTGGGCCGGCTACGATGTGACCCGCGAATTCTACATCAACGATGCGGGCAACCAGATCCAGAAGTTCGGCAAAAGCCTGGCCATCCGCTACCTGCAGCTGTACAAGGGCGAGGAGGCCTGCCCCCTGCCCGAGGAGTGCTACCAGGGCGCCGACATCATCGAGCGTGCCAAGGAGTTTGCCGCCGTCCACGGCGACAGCTACGTCAACGCCGATTTTGAGGAGCTGAAAGAAGCCATCACCGCCGACGCTCTGCCCAAGAACATCGCCGGGCTCCAGCGCGATCTGGGCAAGTACCGCATCGAGTACGACGTGTGGTTCCATGAGAGCACCCTCCATGAGAGCGGCGCGGTGAACGATATCGTTCAGCTGCTGCTGGACAAGGGCGCCTGCTACAAGGCAGAGGACGGCGCCATCATGTACAAGAGCGCCCAGTACAGCTCCAAGTACGGTGTGGCCAACAAGAAAAAGACCGACGACGGCACCGAGGAGGAGGCCAAGGACGAGGTCCTGGTCCGCGCCAACGGCATTCCCACCTATTTTGCCGCCGACATCGCTTACCACTACAACAAGCTGGCTGTCCGCGGCTTTGACAAGGCCATCGATGTCTGGGGTGCCGACCATCACGGCCACGTGGCCCGCATGAAGGGCGCCATGGACGCCATCGGTCTGGACGGCGACCGTCTGGATGTGGTACTGATGCAGATGGTCAACCTCATCCGCGACGGCAAGCCCGTCCGCATGAGCAAGCGCACCGGCAAGGCCATCACCCTGACCGATCTGCTGGACGATGTGCCCATCGATTCCGCCCGCTTCTTCTTCAACCAGCGGGAAAGCTCCTCCACCCTGGACTTTGACCTGGACCTGGCCGTCAAGAACGACAGCGACAACCCGGTCTACTACGTTCAGTACGCCCATGCCCGCATCTGCTCCATCCTGAAAAAGCTGGAGCAGGAGGGCGTCACCTTCCGCGGTAGCGACACCGTGGATGCCTCGGTGCTGACCGATCCCGCCGAGCAGTCCCTGCTGCGCCTGATCGCCGCCTTCCCCGCCGAGATCGCCGCGGCCGCCGAAAAGTATGACCCCGCCCGCATCACCCGCTACACCATCGACGTGGCCAGCGCCTTCCACCGCTTCTACGGCGCCTGCCGCATTCTGGGTGCCGAGGATGCCGTCCAGCAGGCCCGCATCGCCCTCTGCCTGGGCGTCCGCGACGTGCTGCGCAACGCTCTGACCATGTTCAAGATCAACGTACCCGAGAGCATGTAAGGCAAAAAGCATCGTTTTACCGTATAAATGCAACAAGCCCGCAGACCAATGGCCTGCGGGCTTTCTCGTTTAGGTACACCGAACAAATTTATTATACCATATCTGTCAATGTACTTTCAACTCAATTTATGCACAAATAAATCCTTGTAAGGTTGTCGGGTTTGCGAATAGACGTTCGCCTAAGGCCGTGGTATAGTATAGTCACAGAAAGAAAACAGCCGGAGATAAGGAGATAGAAACTCCAAGAGCCCACTTCTCAAAAGGTTCGGCTACAAAGTTTTGAAGATCTTTTCTAAAGGCTTAAGGTCAATTTCATTGAAAGTTTCTTTCTAAAAAACATACCGAGGAAACAGGGAAAACAAAGTAAATCAAAAGAAGCAGAATCGAAATTCTAAAATTCAAAAGCTTGTTTCAGAATCAAAAATTTCGGAAGAAATAACTGAATTTGAAAAAGGCAGATGAATCAAAGAAAATTGATGAAGTGGAAGTTGAAAGAAATGAAAATTCCGGAAAGAATCGGATATGCAGAGAGAGATGCGATGGAATACCTTAAAAGTTCCAGAAAAGGAAAACTTCAAAATCAGCCGATGGTTTTTGACAAGTTGTAACAAAGAGGCACGCCGGCAGGATTCGTAAGGAAGGAGGCTCAGGTCCCATGGCAAACTTTAAAGATCCCATTCATCACCGGCAGGCCTGGGCTTGCTGAGACAACAGAAACCACATCAAGAGCCGCAGGTCATAACCTGTACAGAAGCTAACAAATGATGCTTTGGTTCTGAAAATGATCAAAATGCAATCCCAGGGCCTGTCAAATCAGACAGCTTTATATAGATAGATGAGAAGACGAACGAAGGGTGAAAATCCAGATAGTCCGCCAAACTGAAAAGCAAAATCTTACCTTTAAGATAAAGCGTAAAGTTTCATCTAACTGAACAAGGAGTTACTCCAATGTACTAGAGTAAAGAGGTTCTTCCTCTCAGCATCAAATCCCCAAAACCCATTGCAGGAAATCTCAGATCTTCCCGGTTCCACAGATGCAGGGTAAGTAACGAACGATTGAAAATACGTTGACAAAGTGTCCTGAAGTTTCAGGCCGGAGCCACTCCCAGATGTTCCGAGATAGTTTCAAAGACACCGCAGGGTACAGAGTTCCAGGTAAAGCAAACTGGTCAAATACAAACGATTTTCCTCTTCTCTTCCCCCAGGCAAATAACGAACGACAGGGTGATCGGTAAAATCTTCTGAACTGTATAGGCAGAGACCCTTGAATCTCAGCCTGATTCCAGCAAAGTTTCTGGTAACCATTACAAGCAAATTCCAAAGGTTTTTACCAAATAAGAGTTTCGGCAAATCAAATGGGTTCGATCCACATCTAATCTGGAAGAGGTAGCTCATGAAAATGAGTGAACAGTCCGAAAAATAGTGAATCACGGGTATGAGGCTATGACTCCGAAGATGTAAGACCGGCGGGGCGCACAGAAATGTGTGCCCCGTCTTTTTGCGTTTTTTCTGATTTGCTGTCTGACTGCCGCTTTTTCTTCTCCAGATCCAAACTCACCTTCCCTGCCATGCGCAGAGAATTCCTCGGGCGCTCCCCTTTGTTCCGGCCTTCGGGTGTAATCCGGCTCCAACAATCCGAATGGTTTTACCGCCTACCGAAGCCACACGGTGGGCATTTTTCTTGCATATTTTACCGGAGGGCCGTATAATAAGGGTATTAGTCAAAAATGGGAGGTGTGCGCATGCCGATACTACAGCCGGGCAAACATCCAGTGCTCGGCATTCTGGGCGGGCTCGGCCCTGCTGCAAGCTGCTATCTATACCAGATGCTGATCGATCACACCCCTGCCACGTGCGACCAGGATCACATTGATATTGTGATCTCCTCCCGCGCATCGACACCGGACCGCACAGCATTTATCGTGGGAAAGAGCAAGGACGACCCCTTCCTTGTCATGGAACAGGACGGAAAAAGTCTGGTGGCCTATGGTGCCACCGTGCTTGCCATTCCCTGCAACACCGCACACTATTTTTATGACCGTCTTGCCGCAGCTTTGCCGGTCCCCGTACTCAATATGCCCCGCCTCACCGTAGCAGAGGCCAGGGCTGCCGGATGCAAAAAGTTGGGTATCCTTGCCACTGACGGCACCCTGCTGGCGGAAACCTACCAGCTGATGTGCGCCGAGGCCGGCGTCGAGTGCGCTGTCCCCTCCCCCGAGCACCAGCGCGGGGTAATGGCAGTCATCTACGACCAGATCAAGCACGGCAAGCGTGCCGACATGAATCTGTTCAATGCCGCGGCCGACGACCTGAAGCGTCAGGGCTGCGACATGGCCGTGCTGGGCTGCACCGAACTCAGCCTGGTCAAGCGTGACGAAAAGCTGGGCAGCTTTTTCATCGACAGCACTGAGGTGCTGTGCAAAAACGCCCTGCTGGCCTGCGGTGTTCAGCCCATCGGCTTTGACTGAGAGCCGTGTTCTCTGATTTGCACATTCTCGCGCACTGCGCGCAGTTTCCCGGACGCCGGGCAAATGTTTTTTAGGAAGGATTTGAAACGATGGACAACAAAAAGTTTTACATCACCACCCCGATCTACTACCCCAGCGATAAGCTGCACATTGGTCACAGCTACACCACCGTTGCCTGTGACGCCCTCGCCCGCTACAAGCGTGCCCAAGGGTATGACGTGATGTTTTTGACCGGTACCGACGAGCACGGCCAGAAGATCCAGGACAAGGCCGCCGCCAAAGGCGTGACTCCCAAGCAGTATGTGGATGAGATCGTGGCCACCGTCAAGGATCTGTGGAAGACCATGGATGTCAGCTATGACCGCTTCATCCGCACCACCGACGACTACCACGTCAAGAGCGTGCAGAAGATCTTCACCGCCCTGCACGACAAGGGCGATATCTACAAGAGCACTTACAAGGGCATGTACTGCAAGCCCTGTGAGAGCTTCTGGACCGAGGCCCAGCTGAAGGACGGCTGCTGCCCCGACTGCGGCGGTCCCGTCTACGAGGCTGAGGAGGAAGCCTACTTCTTCAAGACCAGCAAGTACGCCGATCGTCTGCTCCAGTGGTATGAGGATCACCCCGACTTCATCCAGCCTGCCACCCGCAAGAACGAGATGATTGCTTTCATCAAGCAGGGCCTGCAGGATACCTGCGTCTCCCGTACCAGCGTTTCCTGGGGCATTCAGGTGCCTTTCGATCCCAAGCACACCATCTATGTCTGGATCGACGCTCTCTCCAACTATATCACCGCCCTGGGCTACGGCAACGACACCTACCACGACTACGACAAGTACTGGCCCGCCGATGTCCACATGGTGGGCAAGGAGATCCTGCGTTTCCACACCATCATCTGGCCTGCCATGCTCATGGCGCTGGATCTGCCTCTGCCCAAGAAGGTCTTCGGCCATGGCTGGCTGCTGCTGGGCGGCGGCAAGATGAGCAAGAGCAAGGGCAACGTCATCGACCCGGTCAAGCTCTGCGACCGCTACGGCGTGGACGCGGTGCGCTACTTCCTGCTGCGTGAAGTGCCCTTCGGCAACGACGGTTCCTTCACCAACGAGGCCCTCATCAACCGCATCAACACCGACCTGGCCAACGATCTGGGCAACCTGCTGTCCCGCACCGTGGCCATGTGCGAGAAATACTTTGGCGGCACCGTGACCGCCGAGGGCCTTACCGAAGAACTGGATACCCAGCTCAACGATCTGGTGGCCGCCCTGCCCGCCAAAGTGGACGCCGCCATGGAGGCTCTGGATGTACCCCAGGCTCTCATCGCCATCTTTGAGGTGGTCCAGCGGGCCAACAAGTACATCGACGAGACTGCCCCCTGGGTGCTGGCCAAGAACGAGGCGGACAAGCCCCGTCTGAACACCGTTCTGTACAACCTCTGCCGCGCCCTGCACAGCGTGACCATTCTGCTGGAGTGCTACCTGCCCAACACGGCGCCCAAGATGGCTGCCCAGCTGGGTCTGACCGGCGACGAAGTCAAATTCGACGCCCTCACCTCCCACAAAGAGAGCTACACCGTCCACAAGGGGGAGGCCCTGTTCCCCCGCATTGATGTCAAGGCGGAGATTGCCTATCTGGAGGCTGAGGACGCCAAGCGCAAGGCGGAAGCCGAGGCCAAGGCAGCCGCTGCCGCCAAGGCGGAGGCTACCCAGTCTGAGCCCGCCGCCGAGATCACCGACCACGAGGCCGAGATCGACTTTGATACCTTCTGCAAGGTGGAGCTGCGCGTGGCTGAGATCCGCGCCTGCGAGGCCATGAAGGAGAGCAAGAAACTGCTGCACCTCACCGTCTTTGACGGCGAGCGGGAGCGCTGCATCCTGTCCGGCATCGCCAAGTGGTTCAAGCCGGAGGATCTGATCGGCAAGAAGGTAGGCATCGTTGCCAACCTGGCCCCCCGTCCCATGATGAAGGGCAAGTACGTCAGCGAGGGCATGATCGTGGCCGCAGACACCGAGGACGGCGGCTGTGCCATCGCCTTCTATCCCGATTCCGTCAAGGCCGGCAGCCGCATCCACTGACGGACGTATCCGGGAGTGTCCTGCCTTGACTGAAACCAACCACAATCCCGGGGCCAGCCGTCTGGACGCCCTCTTTGCTGCGCCTGCGGCGGCTGTGATCCTGGCCATTGTCTGCAACTGTCTGTGGGGGTCGGCTTTCCCGTTCATCAAGATGGGATACCGGCTGTTTGCCATCGATAGCGCCGACACGGCGTCCATCCTCTGCTTTGCGGGGGTGCGCTTTATGCTGGCGGCGGTGCTGGTCTGGCTGTGCGGGCTGGCCCTCAACCGCCGTCCCCTGCCCATGCCCAAAGGCCGGGTTCTTGCCCAGTGCTGCGGGCTGGGGCTCTGGCAGACTGCCCTGCAATATTTCTTCTACTATTCCGCCGCTGCGGCGCTCACCGGCGCCATGGGCGGCATCCTCAACAGCACCCAGAGCTTTCTGGGCGTGATTCTGGCTCACTTTGTCTACGGCAAGGCCGACCGAATGACCCGCAGCAAGGCTCTGGGCTGTGTGCTGGGCTTCGGCGGCGTGCTGGTTGCCACCCTGGGCGACCACGGCGGCGGCAGTGCCTGGGGCATGATCGCCATGCTCACTGCCTCGGTGATCTTTGCCTTCGCCGGGCCGTGGAACAAATCCGTGACCCAAAAGGCCGACAGCTTTTCGGTCTGCTGCATCAATCTGGGTGTGGGCGGGCTGGCACTGGCCGTCGCGGGTTTTGCCATGGGCGGGCGTCTTGCCCCCCAAAGTGCCGCCGGGCTGCCGGTGCTGCTGTTCCTTGCCTTTATCTCGGGGGCCGGTTATGTGCTGTGGGCGCTGCTCATGAAGAACAACCCGGTATCCCGCATTGCGGTGTTCGGGCTGTTGATTCCCGTTATCACGGTGCTGCTGTCCGCCCTGCTCAACGGCGAAACGCTGATGGACTGGCGGTATCTGGCCGCTCTGGTGCTGGTCTGCGCCGGCATCTGCCTGGTCAACCGCCGCACTGCCCCCTCCCAAACCACTTGAGGAACCTCTATGAACGAGATCTACGATACCCATGCCCATTACAGTTCCCGGCAGTTTGATGCCGACCGGGACGCCCTGCTGCAATCCCTGCCCCAGGCCGGAGTGGTGGGGGTGCTGGAATGCGCCACCCACTCGGGGGACGCGCCCTCGGTGCTGGACCTGGCCCGGAAGTATCCTTTCGTGCACGCCGCCCTGGGCATCCACCCCGAAAGCCTGGGGGAGGAAGATGCCCCCACCGTGGCCGTCTACGGCGGGGACTGGCGGGCCGAGCTGGCTGCCATGCGGGAACTATATGACGACCCGCAGGTGGTGGCGGTGGGTGAGATCGGTCTGGACCATCACTGGCCGCTGCCTGCCCGGGAACAGTACGACCTGTTTGAGGCGCAGTTGCAGCTGGCGGCGGAACTGGATTTGCCTGTCTCGGTCCACGACCGGGAGGCCCATGCCGAGACCTACGAGCTGCTGAAAAAATACCGTCCGCGAGGAGTGCTGCACTGCTACAGCGGCAGCCCCGAAGACGCGGCCTGGCTGGTGGCCCAGGGTATGCATCTGGGCTTTGGCGGTGCGGTGACCTACAAGGGGGCCAAGCGGGCGGCCCGGGTGCTGGCAGCCATCGACCGCAGCGCCGTGGTGCTGGAGACCGACTGCCCCTACATGGCGCCGGAACCGGTGCGCGGCCGCCGCAACGACAGCCGCAACATTGCTCACGTGGCAGCGTTCATCGGGACGCTGTGGGAGATGGATGCCGGTGAAGTCCTGCGTCTGACTGCGAACAATGCCCGCAGCGTGTTCGGCGGGTGACTACTTTCATTCCATAATCAGGATGTGTCCTATCATGTTAACTGACTTTTTGCCTCACAAGCCTGACCCGCGCCGCTGGTTTGCTTCGGAGCGCACTGAGCTTTCCGCCATGAAGCGCCCCGCCACTGCCGCGACCCTTTTGCTGGCTGTTTTGTTTGTCTTTCAGTTGGGATTTTTGTGCTGGTGTAACCTGACCCAGTGGCAGAGCCATCTGGACGGCGATTCCTCCACCCAGATTGTAAAAGTTCTGGAGATCTGGAAAGCCGGTTCCCTATCCCTTTCCAACTGGAACGATACCACTACCCTGCTGCTGGATATGCCCCTTTCCCTTGCAGCGGCACTCATGCCGCTGTTCCGTGATCCGTTTTTGTCATATGGCGTCAGCAATATCATCTGGCTGATCTTGTTTGTATACGGCATCTGGCAGTTGCTCCGCCGGGCCGGATGTACCATTGCTCTGCGTCTGCTGGCATTGTTTTTGATTCTGACCCCGTACAGCTACACCGAAGTACTGGGTTATGCCAACTGCCTGCTGGTACAAAGCGCCTACTATCTGGTGCGCGCCGTGTACATGGTCTATCTGCTGTACAGCCTGATGCAGCTGTACCGGAAAGAACGCGGTTTTGGTCATCTGATCACCTGGTTGTTCACTATGGGGTTGGGCGCCTGGATCGGTATGTCCAGCGGCACATTTATGCTGTTGCTGGTTCTTCTGCCGGTGATCGCGGGATTTGTGGTCCGCGCCTTTGCCGCCGACCGTCCGCGGCTGCTGCTCTCTTCCGGGAGTGTATTCCTCATCTTGAATCTGCTGGGTTTTGGCGCCGGTTATTTTGTCCAGCGCAATGTCGTTCATTTTTCTTCCCGCGATTCCATCATTGCCTGGAACAGCTACACTGAGTTTCTTTCCAACCTTTCCAAGGTCATCCAGGGTTATCTCAAGCTCACCAACGCTTTACCTGCCGACGGCGGCGTCATGATTTTGAGTTCCGAGGGTATTGCATTCGGCATCGCTTTTGTCGTGTCCATGGTCATTCTGGCTGGCACTCTGCTCTGTCTGTGGCGGATCAGCCACGCACCTTCCGCCGCCTGCCATGCCGCCGGGAACGAGCGCGGATTGTTGTTTTCCGCTTTGCTGAGCATTGTGGGTGTGGATACGCTGATTCTGGTTGGTGCCTCCCTGGCTTACGGCGAACTGGTATATGAAAGCCGCTACCTGATTTTCCTGTTGATTGCTTCGGTTCTGCTGCTGCCTCTCTGCCTGCCCTGGCTCAAACGGGCCGGCGGATTGTATGTTCCCGTTCTGTTTTTGGTCACGGCCCTTTGCGTCGTCAACGCCTTTTTGTGCGACGCAGGGTATGTGTCCCATCCAAGCTATGATTTTTCCTATGCCAAGACCGTAACCAATGCCTTGAATGCGGCTTATCCCGATGTAAAAATCGTTTACATGGTGACAGACGATCATGACCGCAAGGTCCTGCGTACCGCCGATTCCAACAAGGTTTACCGTATGGTCACCGGTAACTATAACCCCGGTGACTACACCTACTATAACGATGGCACCGGCTTGGAAGCCGGCAGCTTGCTGCTGGCCACCGATGCCCAGTATGCGGCAATGCCTGCGGAACTTTCCTCCCGCTTTGTCAAGACGGATATGCCTCAGTTCTGGCTGTATCTTGACAAAACCGGTTACAGTACCAACGACCCCCAGCCCTACTCGGTGTATTACTGTGCCGACGGCGGCATCGATTTGACCAGCCTGCCCGTTACCGACTGATTTGTGGGAACTTTCGCGGCCGTTCCATTTGACACCGGCCGCGATCCCATATATCATAGAGAAAAACAAACCAATACTTCAGGAGTGTCGTTTATGAAAGCACGCATCCCCAAACATCGCGAATTCATCATTGATTTTCCCCAGGATGTCCCCGCAGAGAAGGCCAACGAGGGCTGGGACAAGCTGATGGCCATTGTGGAGGACTACAAGAAGTCCCACAACGGTCAGTCGGTCTATTCCCCCACCTTCATTGAGGACTGCGAGCCTGCGGTCAAAAAGCTGCAGGAGGAGTACGGCTTCAACTACAAAGTCGAGGAAAGCAAGTAACTCCAAGCCGGGCGGATCTTCGGATCTGCCCGTTTTTTGATGCCGAAGATTTTCCACAGTTTCCACCAGAACCTCTTCTCCATCATAAAAGCACCGCCCCACAGGGAAATGAATTCCCGCGGGGCGGTGCTTGTTTGGTTTTAGGATTGGTGTGATACCCGTTCTCCGTTCAGACCGCCTGAGTGCCGGAACCGCCGTCCAGGTGGGCCAGGTCATAGGGCATGACATAGTCCAGCAGGGCGCAAATTTCCTCCCAGCTGCCGCTGCCGTCCTTCTCCGCGCCGCCGTCCTGAATGCGAACGACGATCCACGGATAGTTCACCGCCTGCGCGGTGACCTGATCCTCCAGATAGGCCCAGGCAAAGTAGTTGGCCGCCCGGAGGTCGTTCTCCTCATACTCGATCCACATGATGCTGTAGAGCAGGGTATCCGACTCATAGTAGTTGTCATAGGGGTACTGGTCGGGGTGGTTCTCCATGAGTTCGGTATAATATCCGTCGATCAGGCCAAAGTCGTTCTGGTCAATGGTGGTATACATCTGATATTGGACGGTGCGGTCCAGCTCCTCACTGTAGAACGTCACCATATCGTAGTTCATGCCGGAGACTTCATAGCCTTCCGGTGTGGCAATATCCATATAATAATTGCCTTCCCGGATGGTATAGATGCCGTTGCCGTTATCCGGGTTGCCCTCGGCCAGGCGTGCAGCCTGCTCGGCAGCCACATGGGCCTGCGGCGGCAAAGCGGGGATCTCCTGGGGTTCATAGGAGGTATAATCACAGGTCATGGTAAAGTTGCTGACGGTATAGCTCATGCCGGAGCCTTCCAGCATACTGTTCATCACAGCATCCAGCCCTACAACGGAATATTCCGTCCGAATGGGCAGATAGGTCTCCTTATTCACATACATCCGCACGTCAGCACTCACACCGGAGAGATCCGCCTGCTCCTGAAGCGTATCCTCCTGCTCCTGCGAGCCGGCCAGTTCCCCCAGCATACCGTCCAGAATCGGGCTCAGGGTATCCCCGGACAGTGTTCCCACCAGGCATATTGCCGGGGTCCCGTCCAGCTCCTCCACTTCCTTGTCAAAGGTCAGGTTTTCCGGATCGTCAAACTGCACCGCCGTGCCTGCCTGTACCATGGAAGTGTCGGCGTCGGCGCACATCCAGATATCGTCGCTGTGAAGGTACTGCACCATTTTGCCATCCTCCTCCAGGAGGTAGCTTTCCAGCGTCATGGGTACCCGGATTCCCATGAGTTCATAGCTCATTTCCAGATTCATGTAGCCCTGCATGGGGTCGGGAGAATACACCAGCGACTCTTCCACAGACACCGTGGTGTCCACCTCCATGCCGCCCATCCCGATGGAAAGTTCCATCTGACCTGTGACAGAAGCCGCTGTGCAGGGGGTTTCCGACATATTGGCTGCCACGCGCTCGGCTGTCTGCTGGGGAGACATGGGCATGCAGCCCTGCATGGAGAGCAGCAGCGCAGCGGTCAGGGTTCCGGCTGCGGTGCGCAGAAAAATCCGTTTCATGTGATCCACTCCTTTTTATCCTTGCCTGCCTTGCCATACAGTGCAGCGGCTGCATACGGGATACAAGGAAATTGTATCACTCTTTTCACATATTTTCTATAATATTTTCACATTTTGCATTTTATTTTGTTGCTTAAGCTCATTTTCTGGTCTGGTTCCAGTATTCTCCCATGCTTGCCCCCGATTTTCCCGTAACTTCATCGGAGAGATAGGCCTGCAGCATGGGGGTATCCGGCCGCCAGGAAAGCGCCGCTTCCTCGGTGGGGTACTCGATCTCGGCATAGAAAAAGGCGCCGGGCAGGCCCGAATCCACCTCGTTGACCTCCAGCGTCAGCCCGCCGGGCAGGGCATAGCTGCGCCGCAGCTTGGCGATCAGCGGTTTGCCGATGAGATGCCTGAGCTTTTCAAACAGGTCGGGGGAGATGTCGGTTTCGATCTCCTCCCGGGAAAGGGTGCCTTCTCCCTTGAAGCAGAGCACGTATCTGGTCTGGCCGCCGGTCAGCGCCTCCCTGCGGATGCGCACTGTGGGTCGGACACTGATGTATCCCTGGTCCATTTGGTATTCCTCTGTAAGGGGAAGGCCCTTCGGCCAGTCTGTTACCATCCATTTGCGTTCAATTTCCATAAGGCTCTCCTTTCGCCGTGGGCAGCCGCGCCGTTCCTGACTGTCGGTTTCCTTTATTATAGCACGCCGGTGCTGCTTTGCGGGGAATGGGTCTGACTTTTTGCCGCTGTCTTGCGTATTGGGCAGCAAAACGGTATACTGATACCGATTGATTTTAAGAATAAGAAAAGGACGACTGCCGATGAAAACCGAGCGTGAATGGCCTGCCTTCACCGTATCCAAAAAAGCAACGGCCACGTTGGCCGCCGGGCATCCCTGGGTGTACGACAACGAGATCACCCAGGCTCCCGACATCCTGCCCGCCCCCGGCGGCCTGGCCGATGTTCTCAGCCCCCGGGGCAGCTATCTGGGTACCGCTATGTACAGCCCTGCCAGCCGTATCCGGCTGCGGGTCATCAGCCGCAATGCCAACGACCGCTTTGACCAGGCCTTCTGGCGCCGCCGGCTGGAATATGCCTGGGCCTACCGCAAGCAGGTGCTGGGTGAAACCGACTGCCAGTGCTGCCGCTTTGTCTTTGGGGAGGCAGACTCCCTGCCCGGGCTGACCGTGGACCGGTTCGGTCCCCTGCTGGTCACCCAGATCACCAGTGTGGGCATTGAGGTGCGCAAGGACCTGATCCTGCCCATGCTTGCCGATGTGCTGCGGGCCGACGGCCAGCACATTGACGGCATCTTTGAGCGCAACGACCTGGCCCTGCGGGACAAGGAGGGCCTGCCCCGGGGCAAGGGATGGTATCCCCTGCCCGGCGAGCCTCTGCCCCAAAGCCCCGTCACAGAAATCTGCGAAAACGGCGTCTACTATGCCGTGGATGTGGAGAACGGTCAGAAAACCGGCTTCTTCCTGGACCAGAAGTACAACCGCCGGGCAGTGGCCCATCTGGCCGCCGGACGCACCGTACTGGACTGCTTCACCCACACCGGCAGCTTTGCCCTCAACGCGGCAAAGGGCGGTGCCAAACACGTCACGGCGGTGGATGTGAGCGCCTCGGCCATTGAAATGGCCCGCCGCAATGCTGTGAGAAACGGGCTGGATGACCGGATGGACTTTGTCTGTTCCGACGTGTTTGAGCTGCTGCCCCGGCTGGAAAGTGAAGGCCACCCCTACGATTTTATCATTCTGGACCCGCCGGCCTTTACCAAATCCCGGTCTACGGCGGCCAGCGCCATGCGCGGCTACAAGGAGATCAACCTCCGGGCCATGCGCCTTCTGCCCCGGGGCGGCTATCTGGCCACCGCCAGCTGCAGCCACTTTGCCCCCGCCCCCGAGTTTGTGAAGATGCTGCATGCCGCCGCCCGGGACACCGGCCGCTCCCTGCGGCAGATCGAGGCCCGCCAGCAGGCCCCGGACCATCCCATCCTGTGGGAAGTCCCCGAGACGGATTATTTGAAGTTCTACCTCTTCCAGGTGGTATAAGCGGGTGGTTTTGCCCTCCAAAAAGCCGCAAACTATGGAAAAGCTCCAATTTTTACCGTTTTCAAACCTTTGTATTTTGTCAAAGCGCCTATTGCGTTTTATCCCCGCGCCCGATATAATTATCACATAAACAGCAAGGGCGCTGCGAACGTAAGCTTCGCAGCGCCTTTGTTAGTTTCGAGCAGTAAAGGAGTATGAAGTATGGCAGCAACCGTTATGGAACTCTACGGCAGCAAAGTCTTCAACGAGCATGAAATGCGCGAGCGTCTGCCCAGTTCGACCTATAAGAGCCTGAAAGCAACCATCGAAAAGGGCCAGCCCCTTGACCTGGATGTGGCCAACGTCGTCGCCAGCGTCATGAAGCGCTGGGCGATTGAGCTGGGTGCCACCCACTACACCCACTGGTTCCAGCCTCTGACCGGTATCACCAGTGAAAAGCATGACGGCTTTGTTGCCCCTCAGCATGATGGCACTGCCATCATGGAGTTCTCCGGCAAGGAGCTCATCAAGGGCGAGCCGGATGCTTCCTCCTTCCCCTCCGGCGGCCTGCGCGCCACCGCTGAGGCCCGCGGCTACACCGCATGGGACCCCACCAGCTACGCCTTCGTCAAGGATGACGTGCTGTGCATCCCCACTGCGTTCTGCTCTTACACCGGCGAAGCTCTGGACAAAAAGACTCCTCTGCTGCGCTCCATGAAGGCCATCTCCGATCAGGCCCGCCGCGTGCTGCATCTCTTCGGCAAGGACGTGGACCAGGTCCACACCACCGTCGGTCCTGAGCAGGAATATTTCCTCATCCGCAAGGAAGACTATGAGAAGCGCCTGGACATTGTCCTGACCGGCCGCACTCTGTTCGGCTCCGCGCCTTCCAAGGGTCAGGAGCTGGAGGAGCACTACTTCGGCGTCATTCGTCCTGTGGTCTCCGATTTCATGAAAGAGCTGGACGAAGAGCTGTGGAAGCTGGGTATCCCTGCCAAGACCAAGCACAATGAGGTCGCCCCCAGCCAGCATGAGCTTGCTCCTATCTTTGATACCGCCAACGTTGCCATCGATCACAACCTGCTGACGATGGAACTGATGAAAAAAATCGCCGCCCGCCATGGTCTGGTCTGCCTGCTGCACGAGAAGCCTTTTGAGGGCGTCAACGGCAGCGGCAAGCACAACAACTGGTCCCTGAGCACCGATGGCGAGAACCTTCTCGATCCCGGCGATACCCCCATGCAGAACCTGCAGTTTATGGTGTTCCTGTCCGCCGTCATCAAAGCTGTTGACGAGTACGCCGACCTGCTGCGCACCTCTGTTGCCACCCCGGGCAACGATCACCGTCTGGGCGCCAACGAGGCTCCGCCGGCCATCATCTCCATCTTCGTGGGCGAGGAGCTGGAAGCCGTCATCGACGCCATCTGCTCCGACTCCCCCTATGCAGGCCCCGTCAAGATGAAGATGGATCTGGGCGTCGATGTCCTGCCCAAGTTCAGCAAGGACACCACCGACCGCAACCGGACTTCTCCCTTTGCCTTTACCGGCAACAAGTTCGAGTTCCGCATGCCCGGCTCTACCGAGAACCTGTCGGATGCAAACTTTATCCTCAACACCGCTGTCGCCAAGGAGCTGCGTGACTTCTGCAGCGAAACCGAGGATGCTGCCGACTTTGAATGTGCCGCTGCAGCCTGGGTCAAGAAGACCCTCAATGAGCACCGCCGCGTCATTTTCAACGGCAACGGTTACTCCGAGGCCTGGGAGATCGAGGCAGAGCGCCGCGGCCTGCCCAACCGCAAGTGCACTCCCGATGCCATGGTCGCGCTGAAAGATCCCAAGAACATCAAGCTCATGGAAGAGTTCGGCGTCCTGACCCGCACCGAAATGCTGAGCCGCTACGAGGTTGAGATGGAGCATTACTCCAAGGTTCTCAACATCGAGGCCCGCACCATGCTCAAGATTGCCAACAAGCAGCTGATTCCCGCCGTCACCGCTTACATGGACGACGTTGCCGGCACCGCGGCCACCAAGATGGCTGTGAACGAGTCCCTTTCCACCCGTGCCGAGCAGAAGCTGCTGACCAAACTGTCCCAGTACGCCGACGAAATGTCCGACGGTGTGGACGAACTTCAGAAGGTCGCGGATGAGGTTTCCGCCATGACGGATGAAACCGCCAAGGCCCACGCCTACCACGACGTTGTCATCCCGGCGATGGAAAAGCTGCGTGCAAGCGCCGACGCCGCCGAGGAGATCTGCCGCGAGGATTACTGGCCGCTGCCCTGCTACAGCCGCCTGCTCTACTACACCGAGTGATCGGTTTCCTCGCCGCCTGGTAACCGGGCGCTGCGCAGACCACAAAACAGCCATTCTCCTTTTCCTATTTCTTACACCAGCTCGGAGGGCCCGCCATCGCGGGCCTTTCGAGTTTTGGGCTACTACCGGCAGCGCGTCCCCGTCCCGGCGCCTGCTATCCATGGAGGTTCACCATGAAACGGACTGCACAGGATATCCTGAACTTTGTGGAGGACAACGATGTCAAGTTTGTCCGGCTGGCCTTTTGCGATATTTTCGGCAATCAGAAAAACATCTCGCTGTTTGCCAGCGAACTTCCCGGTGCGTTTGAGCACGGCGTCTGTTTCGACGGAAGTTCCATCGCAGGCTTCATGAATACCGAGGAGAGCGACCTTGTGCTGTGGCCCGACCCGGATACCGTCTGTATCCTGCCCTGGCGCCCCGCCGAAGGCCGCGTCATGCGCATGTACTGCGACATTACCCTGCCCGACGGCAAGCCCTTTGAGGGCAACTGCCGGGGATACTTACAGTCGGTGGTACGCCGCGCCCGGGCCATGGGTCTGATCTGCAATGTGGGCTGTGAGTGTGAGTTCTATCTCTTTGAGACCGACGATCACGGCAACCCCACCAAGATTCCCCTGGACCACGGCGGCTACTTTGACATTGCCCCGCTGGACAAGGGGGAAAACATCCGCAGGGAAATCTGCTTTGCCATGGAGGACCTGGGCCTCAGGCCTCAGCACAGCCACCATGAGAGCGGCCATGGTCAGAACGAGGTGGATTTTCTCTATGCTCCGGCCCTGCGCTCGGCTGACAATCTGAACACCTTCAAGAGCACCGTCAAGGCCATTGCGGGACGCAACGGGCTGTTCGCCAGCTTTATGCCCAAACCTCTGCGGGACCAGGCAGGCAGCGGTTTGCATGTCAACATCTCCCTCAAGCGGGACGGCAAGAATCTGTTTGAGGGCGACATTGCCCCCGACAGCGAGCCCGGACATTTTATTGCCGGGATTCTGGCCCACGCCCGGGAACTGACTGCCTTCTGCAATCCGCTGCCCAACAGTTATGCCCGCTTCGGCAGCTGTGAGGCCCCCCAGTACATCAGCTGGAGCCGACAAAACCGCAGTCAGCTCGTCCGTCTGCCCTCTGCTCACGGGGAGCTCTGCCGCATGGAGATGCGCAGTCCCGATCCCTCCTGCAACCCCCATCTGGCCATCGGCCTGATTCTGGCCGCCGGTCTGGACGGCATCCAGAACAAGATGCCGCTGCCCGCTCCCATTAATCGGAACCTCTTTTTGCATTCCAGCACCGAGGGCCTGGAAAGTCTCCCCCGCTCTCTGCGGGAGGCCATCACCGTGGCAGCATCCAGCGATTTCATCTCCAACGAGCTGCCCCTGGCCCTGCTGAACAAATACTTTGAGTACCAGACCCGCCTGTGCCTGGATTTTGAAAGCGCCCCCGATCCCGAAGCCTGGGAACGGGAGAACTGCTTCCCCACGATCTGAACCTCTGCACCGTCGGCAGCGACGGTGAACTTTGCCGAAAGGAGGGACCCGTATGCCTCTGGCTCTGATTGCGTCTGCCGGTGTCAACGCCAACGAATATCTGGCGCGGCACATCGCAGAGCTGGGCTATGCCCGCCCGGTCATTGTGGCCAGCGGCGGCGAGGCCCGCAGACGGCTGGCGGAAAAAGATTTTGAGATCGTGGTTATCAACACCCCTCTGCCCGATGAATTCGGTCACGAGCTGGGCACCTATGCGGTGGAATGCTCTCATGCAGGGGTGCTGCTGCTGGCCAAGTCCGGCACGGCGGAGCAGATCTCGGGCAATCTGCAGCAGAACGGCGTTCTGGTCCTGGCAAAGCCGTTCTCTTCCGCTCAGTTTCGCCAAGCGGTACAAATGGCCTCCAGCTGCTGCCGCCGTCTGGCTCCCCTGCTGGAAGAGAACGCCCGCCTCACCGACAAGATCGCCCAGCTGCGTCTGGTGGACCGTGCCAAGTGCATGCTGATCGAAAGGCGCGGCATGACCGAGGCGGAAGCCCACCGCCTCATTGAAAAGCGGGCTATGGATACCCGCACCAGCCGCGGCGAGGTTGCCTCCGCCCTGCTGGATGAAGAGGATGACGATCTTTGACCCGGTGCCGTGTTTCGGCACGGCATGGGGCAGCCGTATTGCCGGTCCGCACAGGACCAATACTGTTTTTGTGAGAATCGGCTTTTGAAGGTATCCCGCTGCGGCGGATACCATTTGCCCTGTCCCGCGGACAGGGGTGGGAAATTTACTTGTACCGCGCCTGGAATTCTTGATTTTTCCAGGACAGCGTATCTATAATGATAAATTGGTATAATTGATATGGATGTGGAGGATGTGTATATGTCTACCAAATATATCTTTGTTACCGGCGGTGTGGTCTCCGGCCTGGGCAAGGGCATTACAGCGGCCAGTCTGGGCCGTCTGCTCAAAACCCGCGGGCTGAAAGTGGCTTCTCAGAAGCTGGACCCTTATATCAACGTCGATCCCGGCACCATGAGCCCCCTGCAGCACGGCGAGGTCTTTGTCACCGACGACGGCACCGAAACCGACCTGGACCTGGGTCACTACGAGCGCTTCATCGACGAGAACCTGAACAAGTACTCCAACCTGACCACCGGCAAAGTCTACTGGAACGTCCTGCACAAGGAGCGTCAGGGCGCCTATCTGGGGCAGACCGTCCAGATCATCCCCCACATTACCAACGAGATCAAGAGCTACATCTACAATCTGGCCAAGAGCACTGAGGCTGATGTGGTCATCACCGAGATCGGCGGCACCACCGGCGACATTGAGAGCCAGCCCTTCCTGGAGGCCATCCGTCAGGTGGGTCTGGAGCAGGGTCTGGAAAACTGCTGCTACATCCATGTAGTTCTGGTCCCCTACATTTCTGGCTCCGACGAGTACAAATCCAAACCTGCCCAGCATTCCTGCAAGGAACTGCAGGGCATGGGCATCATCCCCAACGTCATCGTGCTGCGCGCCGACGGCAGCGTGGGCGCCGACATCAAGCGCAAAATCAGCATGTTCTGCAATGTGCGCCCCGACTGCGTCATTGAGAACCTGACCATGCCCAGCCTCTATGAGTGCCCTCTCATGCTGGACGCCGCCGGTCTGACCAATGTGGTCGTCCGTCAGCTGCACCTGGAAACTCCCCCGTCCGATCTGACCGAATGGAAGGAACTGATTTCCCGCATCGCCACCCGCAGCAAGAACTGCACCATCGCTCTGGTGGGCAAGTACGTCAAGCTCCACGACGCCTATCTCAGCGTCATGGAGAGCCTCTACCATGCAGGCTTTGAGAACGAGTCCAAGGTGGACATCCGCTGGGTGGACAGCGAGAATCTGCAGGACCAGCAGCGCTGCTCCGAAGAGCTGGCCGACGTGGACGGCATCATCATCCCCGGTGGTTTCGGCGACCGCGGCATTGAGGGCATGATCCAGGCTGCCCGCTACGCCCGCGAAAACCGCATTCCCTGTTTCGGCATCTGCCTGGGCATGCAGATCATGGTCATGGAGTTTGCCCGCGATGTGCTGGGCTACGCCGATGCCAACTCCAGCGAGTTCACCCCCGACGGCCAGCACAATGTCATTGCGCTCATGCCCGACCAGCAGGGCAACATTCCCAAGGGCGGCACCATGCGCCTGGGCAAATATCCCTGCACCATCACCCCCAGCACCCATATGGCTGCCTGCTACGGCAAGACCGAGATTGACGAGCGCCATCGCCATCGCTACGAGTTCAACAACGACTTCCGCGAGGAGATGCAGCAGAAAGGCCTGGTCATCGCCGGTACCAGCCCCGACGGCCGTCTGGTGGAAGCTGTGGAACTGCCTGACCGTGAGTTCCACATCGGCGTACAGTTCCATCCTGAGTTCAAGAGCCGCCCCAACCATGCTCATCCCCTGTTCAAAGGGTTCATTGCAGCCGCTCTCAACTACCAGTGCGAGCGCCTGCACCACGAACACACCACCATGCACGAAAGCATCTGATGATTCCCGCGCCCGGGTGAGCGGCACCACGCCGCCGCCCGGGCGCGGTTTGTCTGTGTTGTTCTGTCGGCCCGGGCGGCGGCTGGCTCCCGTTTTTCCCGCAGCAGATGTAAAATTTCCAGTTTTCTGAAAAAAATTCTGACTTTGTGCAAAATCCACAGCGCCTGTCTCGTATGGATGAATAGACGTTCCAAGGAGGCAGAAATTTCGTTTTATCGGCCAAAAAATGCACAATCTTTCGGGCAGAAGCACAGATTCACACCTGGTCGTGCAAAATATCTTGTAGGTTTTAGTACTACACTCCTTTGGAACGATGCTGTATAATAGATGAATCCGGAGGCGCCCTTGCCTCCGGCAATAAAAAAAGGAGCTGTATTATGGTTACCTGGTGTAAGCGCCATCCGATTCAGTTCATGGCGCTGTATCTGGTCTTTTACTTATCGTTTTTTACCCTGCTGGAGCGCAGCATTGTGCCCACCGTGATCCTCCACTGTGCACTGGATGATATGATTCCCTTTGTCAAATACGCCATCATCCCCTACTACCTGTGGTTTGTCTGGATCGTCTGCACGCTGTTCTGGCTGCTGTGGTTTGCCCCCAAAAAGGAATTCTGGCGCCTGTGCCTGCCGCTGTTTGCCGGTATGACCCTGTCGCTGATGTTCTGCGCAGTGATCCCCAACGGTGTTGCCCTGCGGCCTGCTTCCATTGAGGGCAACGATATCTTCACCGTGCTGGTGCGCGGCCTGTGGAGCGCCGATACCTCTACCAACGTCTGCCCGTCTATCCACGTTTTCAACTCGCTGACGCTGGATTTGGCTTTCCAGCGTACCACGCTGCTTTCCAAGCGCAAGTACCACTTCGTCCGCTGGAGTGCGCGCCTGCTGGATGTTTCCATTGTCTTGTCCACCATGCTGCTGAAGCAGCACTCGGTCATTGATGTGGTCTGCGGCATTGTGCTGGCGCTGGTCATCGACCGCGCGGCAACTGCCGTCTCGGCTGCACTGGCCCGTCATCCCGAGGTCCTCACGCCTCACGCCAAGCAACCTCACGCCATGCTTGAGCGGGAATGATCCCAAACGGAAAATCCCCTGTTTTCCGGCGTTTTGCCGCGAAAACAGGGGATTTTTGATTGTGTTTTGCCTTTACCCCGTGGGGCGTTTGTGCTATACTGTGGGCGGAGCGTGTCGTGCTGCCGTTTGTTGCGGCAGCAACAGCACTTCGATGTACAACATTCTATACTGGATACAATGATCTGCGGGGCGGGCGCACCGCGTTTTTTAGTGTGCCGCCCCGCCATATCTACAGGGAGGTTTCAACGCATATGCACTGCACCCATCTGATTGCGGCCGATACCTGGTATGTCGGCGCAAGCGACCGCCGTCTGGCCAAGTTTGAGAATCTGTTCCCCATTTCCCGCGGCGTTTCCTACAACTCGTACCTGATCGTTGACGAGAAAACCGCGCTGCTGGACACTGCCGATTCTTCGGTCAGCGCACAGTATCTGGAAAACACCGCCCATGCCCTCAACGGCCGCGGGCTGGATTACCTCATCATCAACCATATGGAGCCCGACCATGCCGCCACCATCGCGGAGGTGCTGCTCCGCTGGCCCCAGGCACAGATCGTCTGCAACGCCAAGACCGTGCCCATGCTGAAGAACTACTTCCCCGCTGCGGCAGAAAAGATCGACGCCGCCCTGCTGGTCAAGGAAGGCGATGTGCTGTCCCTGGGCAGCCATGAGCTGACCTTCGTTATGGCTCCCATGGTTCACTGGCCGGAAGTTATGCTGACCTTCGACAAGACCACCAACGTGCTGTTCTCTGCCGACGCCTTCGGCACCTTCGGCGCCCTGAACGGCAACATCTTTGCGGACGAGGTGGATTTTGCCCGTGACTGGCTGGACGACGCCCGCCGCTACTACGCCAACATTGTGGGCAAGTACGGCACCCAGGTCCAGGCTGTCCTGAAAAAGGCCGCCGGTCTGCCCATTCAGGTCATTGCTCCGCTGCATGGTCCCATCTGGCGCGAAAATCTGGGCTGGTTCCTGGGCAAGTATGACCTGTGGAGCCGCTGGCAGCCGGAAGATCAGGGCGTTGTCGTCCTGTACGGCAGCATGTACGGCAACACTGCCGGTGCCGCTTCCGCCCTGGCCGGTCTGCTGGCCGACCGCGGCGTCAAGAACATCGCCGTCCATGACCTGTCCGTGACGGATACCAGCGAGGCTGTGGCGGAGTGCTTCCGCGCCTCCACCATCGTGCTGGCTGCCCCCACTTACAACGGCGGTCTCTACCTGCCCATGAACGCTCTGCTGGAGGACCTGAAGGCTCTCTCTCTGCAGAACCGCACCTTCGCTCTCATCGAGAACGGCAGCTGGGCTCCCATGTCCGGCAAGCTGATGGCCGAGCGGGTGGGCGAGCTCAAGAACTGCACTCTGCTGGATACCCGCGTTACTCTGCGCGGCGCTCTGACTCCGGCTCAGGACGCCGACCTGGCCGCTCTGGCTGATGCCGTTGCCGCCACGGTGCAGGGCTGATCTCGGTTTTCCTTTTACTTACTCATACCCCCGCACGCTGCGGGAGCTGTGGTTTGTGCCGCCGCTCCCGCAGCGTTTTTCTGTGCCTGCATACAAAACGGGGCGCGTCCGGCCAATGGCCGGGCACGCCCCGTTCCCATAATTCTTTTTATTACAACTTCGGCGGCTGGGGAGCCTGCGGAGGCTGAACCCCCAGGCCAAAGGGATCGCTGTTGCCGGTAAGCCCGTCGGCAGAAAGCATCTGTTCCATCACGTCGATGTCCGCCGAGACATCCAGCGCATCGTCCTGAAAAAGCTTGTCCAGCTGGTTTTCAAAGGCTACCACCAACGTATCCATGGACTGCTCGATCCGGCGCTTGGATTCCCGGATGTTGGTACCTTCAATTCCCTGGGCTTCCAGCTCTGCGTAAGTATCCAGCAGCTTGAGGGAGGTGGGCAGGTAGTAGTCCATAAACTTGCGCATCTGGGGCAGCTTTTCGGGGTTTTCCCGAATCTGCGCAAAGATCTTGGCCGACACCGCTTCCAGGCGACTGATCTTGTCGCTCATCTCCTCATCGGGGATGGCGTCATTGACCCGGCGCAGTTCCCTCAGAATATTCTCATACTTTTCATTGCCGTTGGGCTGCTTATCTTCGTTACTGTCTTTGTCGGCAGCATCCGGCTTTTCCTGGGGCTGAGGCTTTTGCCGCGGCTCCGGCGGAACGCCGCGCACGATCAGCGCACGGCTGTGCATATCAATATAGGCAGCAGGCCCGAACACGCCTTTCAGGATGCAGTTTTCCAGATGCTGGCGGCATTCCTCCTCACTGCAGCCCAGGGAGGAGGCAATGTCCTCCACATACATATGGTCGGCGTCGCCCACAATGTTGGCGATCTTGCGGCGCTTCATCCAGGAAGTCCGCATCCGCTGGGCGCCGTAGCACAACCCCAAACCGCCCAGGAAGAACATAGCCAGCGGCCACATTTCCTCAAAAAACCAGAGGATATCATGGGCTTCCGTCAGAATCCAGAAGGAATCGAACAATTCCGCCACACCGCCCAGACCGCCAATGACCATCAGCACAATACCGGCGACAAACAGGATGTCCGCCTTGCTTTTTTCCGCTGTGCTGTACTGGACCGGCTGCGCTGCGCTTTGCTGCTGTGCCGGATTGTCGTAGGCAGAAGCCCCCTGCTGTGCCTGCTGCTGCGTCCGGGGAGGCGCCTGGTATCGGGCCTGTGCCTGGTTCTGCCATGTGGTCCGGTTTCGGTTGGGCTGGTTCTGGCTCTGGCGCATGACCTGATTGATCACCAGAAAGATAAAGCCCAGCGGAAACCACACCACAAAGCCCATCAGAATGGCCCACCAGGGAAAATTGAAATGTCCATCCCGGGTAAACTCCCGGCGCAGACTGTTTCCGAAGCTGGCGGGATTCTGGCTGGGCCGCCAGGCGTTGGGGCGGTAGGGATTCTGGCCGTAACCGTTGCCCCGGTAAGGGGTTCCCTGCTGCCAGTACGGACCTCTGCCCTGCTGGTAATGCGGTCCCTGCTGATAGCGCGGCCCGGTACCGGGCTGTTGGCGGTTATTCTGTTGTTCCCCGTCATGAGGTTGATTCGGCATTGCTTTCACGTTCCTTTTTGGCTGATCCTCTTCTCACGGCAGATCCGAAAGAAGTTCCCTCATCTCATCGCTCAGATAGTAGGTGCTGCCCAGCTGGTAGGGGTTGTCCTTGTCGTAGGGTACGTGGGTGCGCAGATACTCCACCCAGGTAGCGTATCCGGACCCCGAAAGATGAAGACCGTCCGGCTGGGCATAGTCGGCTTTCAGGGAGCCGCTCTCATCCACAAAGACTTCATTCAGGGCAAGGTAAAGACAACCCTTTTCGGCAGCAAGAGAGCTCAGGGAAGCATTGATGCTGTTGACCCGATCCGGCGTCAGACCCGGCATTTCGTCCTGTACCTCGGCCTGTACCGGCAAAACCGACTGTACAAAAATCGTGGTATCCGGCAGTGCTGTCTTGAGCTCGTCAAGCATACGGCCGTAATAGTTCAGGAACCCTTCGTCATTGTTGGTGGAATAGGCCAGGCTGTTGGCTCCCAGCAGTACATACAGCTTTTTGGGCTGTGCCTGTGAGAGAACATCGAGAGGGATCTCTTCCCCGCGGTCGCTGCTGGTCATGGTGGTGCGGTTGACAATATCGTTGGGCGATGCGCCCTCATAAGCACAAACCAGTGCATCCCCCACATCGATGTCGTAGTCAGTGTAACCCACTGTGAGCGAGTCCCCCAGGAAAGCGGCATCGTTAAACCAGCTCAGGTCCACCTTGCCGAACTCCGGCACTGCGCTCGGCACGGACGGCGCAGCGGTATACGTGTAATTTTCCGTCTGGCGGGCAGGGCCCACGTCACCCCAGTTCAGAGCTTCCGTCAGGGCGTTGCCGGAGTCCTCCGCATAGGGCAGCGGCGCCACAACCGATGTAGTGAGCTGAGAGGTATCTCCCTCAATGACGGGATTTTCCGTTTCCGTACTGCCGTTTGGCAGCAGCACCGTGATAACACCCGATGCCAGCAGGATACACACGCCGGTGGCGATCAGCGTCAGCCGGCGACGGGCCCGCCGGTTCTGGCGAGCCTTGCGGGCCGCCGACCGCGCCGACTGACGGGCGGGATCTCCCTGCCCTGCCTGCGTCTGAACCGGGCGCTGAGGCTGCGGCGGACGCTGCCAGCCGTCAGCCGCTGCCCACTCAGGAGGGGCATAGGGTGCACGGTAAGCATTATTTTTTTCGGGCGATGGGCGCGCGCCTGCCCCGCTGCGCGGAGCCTGCCGCTGTACCGGCTGCGGCTCGACCGGCCGCTGCCCCGGAGAAACACGGCGCACGCCGCCGCTGCCGGGGGCTCTCACCTGCCGGTTTTGCTTTTCTCTTGGTTGGTATCCGCCATATCTGCCTTCCCTGTTCGGCATGGGCCTGTCCCCCTTTCTTTTGCTGCTTCGCCTTCGGGCTGTGCCGTCAAAGGCTGATTAAAGGTATTATATCATATCCCCGTGCGTAAAAACAGCTTTTTACCCGCCTGCTCTGTAAACTTTCACTGAACAACGATTATCACTATGCCGGTTGTCCAACAAAAAAGCCTCCGCACAGGCGGAGGCCGGCAAATTCAGTTTTCCTTCGGGAAACGGCTGTTGAAGCGGTCCAGTGCCAGGGCAGCCGCAATTCCCGCCGCCAGGCAAATCAGGTTGGCGGCCAGCGCGCCTGCTGAAACGGCAAAACTGCCGTAGGGCACGATCATGAGGGTCGCTGCGATCACGATGCCTACAATGGCATGAAATGCGCAGGAATAGTGATGGGCAAACAGCGAATCGATGCCCTTGGCCAGGCAGATCACCGTGACGATGGCCCCCAGGGCGCCGGGTACCAGAACGCCCGCATCCAGATGGCCCAATCCGTCCACAAAGGGCGTGTAAAGGCCCAGCGGCATGAGCAGCGTGGAAAAGCTCATACCCGGCGCAATAACGCTGAGAGCCACGCAGAAGCCGCAGAACAGATACCACCCGAAATTCGGTGTGATCTGCACCGAGAGGACGTTCAGGGTTCCCAGCAGTGCCAGCACGATGACAAAGGCCGCCGCCATGGAGAGATAGGATGCCCGGGTGCGGCCTTTTTCTCCCGCTTCCCGGAACAGTGAGGGCAGCATTCCGGCGATAAGTCCCACAAACAGGCAGACCGACTGGTCAGGGTAGGTTTCCAGAAAAAAGGACAACAGATTGGCAATGCCCAGAAATCCCACCGCCGCCCCGAGAATGACCGGCAGCAAGCGGGGAACATGGGTTCTGAAGTTGCGCACCGGGCAGGAGAGCAGCTCCATCACCGGCTTGTAGATGCCAAAAATAACGCAGAGTACACCGCCCGAGATGCCGGGCAGCACGGCCCCAAGGCCGATGAGCGCTCCCTGCACCAGACGCATGACAAAGCGCACGGCAGGCTGACGGCCAACGGAAAATTCTTTCATAAAATTGGTACCTCTCCATCCGGTTTACAGTCCACGGGCCGGAAGCTATTTTTTCCGCCCGGAAGTTTGTACCATTATATCATACCCGTTTCCCTGTGAGAACGGGATTTTCTCTGTCCCTACCACGAAAGATGTGATATTTTTGTTAATTTTGTCCAAGTTTTTCCAGCGGCTGAACGGAGTCGGATTTGTACACCTGTACTGCCGCAGCGGGAGCATTTTACCGGTGGCTCCCATTGTGGGGTTGGATTTCACTTTTGAGGCATTTCTGCCCGGCAATGGGCCTGATTTTCCCAGTGAGCACGCAGCGTTTCCAATGCACGCTTTTCAATGCGGGAGACATAGCTCCGGCTGATGCCCAGTTTTTCCGCCACTGCCTGTTGGGTAAGTTCCGCCTTGCCGTCCAACCCGTATCGCATCGTAAGAATGCGGGCATCCCGGGCAGGCAATGCCTTCACCAGCGCACGCAGCCGCATCGCAATGTCGCGCCGCTCGCAGTCTTCTTCCATCACCGCATCGTCGGTCAGTACATCGGCAAGGGTCAGGGTACCGCTGTCATTGGCATGGCTCTCCAGCGGCTCCTGCAGCGAAAGCGGTGTACCTTCCCGCCTTGTGTGTCGCAGATACATCCGCAGCTCATTTTCAATGCACTGGGAAGCATAGCTGGCAAACCGGACACGGCGGGCGGGATCAAAGCTGTCCACCGCCTTGATCAGGCCAATGGTCCCCATGCTCACCAGATCGTCCTGCGCTGCCGCAACTGCGTAATATTTTTTGGTCACATGGGCAACCAGGCGCAGGTTATGGCGGATCAATCGGTCACGGGCATTGCGGTCCCCCTGCCGGGCTGCAGCAAAGGCGGCACGTTCCTCCTCTGCACGCAAGGGCCTTGGAAAGCTTCCCGTCTCCAATCGGAGCGTCAGATATAAAATGTGCGAGGCTGCTGCCTGCAAGAACAATCCGAGAATTTCCAGCATAATACCACCCCCGGCTCAGCATATGCATCGTCCGCCGGCACTATGTGTCAAGCTGCATGGTTCCCCGGCTTATGCAGAGCTTCCGCGCCCTCCGTCAGCCAAGGGTTCGTCTTTTCCCTTTCAGCAGGCTTTGCAGCATAAAAAATTCCCTGCAGAAGCCACGTTGAGAGGCTCCGCGGAGGAAGGATTCTTATAGAATTGCACGGTTCAGTCAGCGGCGGTCTGCGTCTTGCTGAGCAGAATCCGGTCGTTGTCCAGCTTGTGTCCCGCATCCCGGGCAAAGCGCTCCAAAAGGCCGTCCACCGTCATGTGGTCCCGCTCTTCTCCGCCGATGTCCAGCACAATATGGCCCGCGTCCATCATGATGGTGCGGTTGCCCAGTTCCAATGCCGCGTGCATATTATGGGTGATCATCAGGCAGGTGATGTTGTTTTCCGCCACAATGCTGCGGGTCAGAGCCAGGACCTTGTCGGCGGTGGCGGGGTCCAGGGCTGCGGTGTGTTCGTCCAGAAGCAGCAGTTTGGGGGTAACCAACGTAGCCATGAGCAATGTCAGCGCCTGCCGCTGACCGCCGGAGAGAAGCCCCACCGGCTGTTTCATGCGGTCTTCCAGTCCCAGGTCCAGGGCGGCCAGCCGGCTGCGGAAGAGCTCCCGCTCGGTTTTGGAAATACGGGAGAAAGGCGAGGTATGTCCCGAAGCCCGCAGATAGGCAAGGGCAAGGTTTTCCTCAATGGTCATGCTGGGAGCGGTCCCTTTGAGAGGGTCCTGGAACAGGCGGCCGATGGTCTTGGACCGTTTGTAGTCCGGCCAGAAGGTGATATCCTTGCCGTCCAGCACAATGCTGCCGCTGTCTGGGATGAAACTGCCCGCAATGGCATTGAACAGGGTGGATTTGCCTGCTCCGTTGGAGCCCACGATGGTGACGAAGTCCCCCCGTTCCAGTTTGAGGTCAATGCCGGTCAGGGCCTTTTTCTCGTTGACCGTGCCGGGATTGAAGGTCTTTTTGACCTGTCTGAGTTCAAGCATCCTGATTGCCTCCCTTCCCGAACATGGCAGCATAGCGGCGGCGCTGGAATTCGGCGCCCTTCTTGAGGGCAGGGGCCGAGATGGCCAGCACCACGATGATGGCGGAGATCAGCTTGAGGGCCTCCGACGGCAGGTTGGCCCGCATGGCAATGGCGATGATAAAGCGGTAGATGATGCTGCCCGCCACCGCCGCCACGGCCTTGGTCCACAGCCCGCCATGACCGAACAGCGTTTCCCCAATGATGAGGGAGGCCAGCCCGATGACCACCATGCCGGTGCCCAGGTTGATGTCGGCGGATTTCTGGTACTGGGCCAGCACCGCGCCGGACAGGGCGGTCATGGCGTTGGCAATGCACAGGCCCACTGTGACGGTGAAGGCGGTATTGATGGAGCTGGCACGCACCATGTCGGGGTTATCGCCGGTGGCACGGATGGAAAGGCCCAGCCGTGTACCCAGGAAGGCGATGAGCAGGGCGCAGACCACCGCCGTGATGAGGGCGGCAGTGATAAGCTTGTAGGGGGCGTTCTCCCCGAACAGCGACTCTGCCATGGTGAACAGTGTGGTCGTCTTGAGCATGGGCACATTGGAGGAAAATCCCATTACCGCCAGATTGATGGTGTACAATCCGGTGTTGGTGATGATGCCCGCCAAAATGGAGGGCACCCCCATCCGCGTTTGGAGAAAAGCGGTGATAAAGCCCGCTGCAGCGCCCGACACCATGGCGGCAAACAGCCCAAGGACGGGATGCCCCGCCACAGCCATGGTGGCGGAGACCGCACAGCCCAGAGTGAATGCGCCGTCGGTGGTCATGTCCGCGATGTTGAGGACGCGGAAGCTCAGAAACAGTGCCATGGCGACCAGAGCATAGATACAGCCCAGCTCCAGCGCGCTCAGCACAATGGCAGTGGTGATCATTGGTATACAGCTCCTTTGGTTGAAAACGCACCGTGCGGGGCAGAGCCTTCTGCCCTGCCCCGCTGTGCGGTGTTACGATTCAGGATATGACCTCGTTATTCGCCCGCGGCAGCGGTGGTGACCTCGACCACTGTGCCGGCCATATCGTTGAAGGCGCTGTAATCCAGGCCCAGGGCGGCAGCGGTCTCGGTGTTGACGGTGATGACGCCGCCCTCCATCACGGTGTAGTCGGAGGGAACGGTAGCGGTCTGGAGGGCATCCACCGCCATGTCGGCGGTCTTGGTGCCCAGGTCGGTGTAGTTGACGCCGCAGGTGGCGAAGGCCCCCGAGGTGACGAAGGAGTCAGCCCCTGCGTAGAAGGGGATGCCTGCATCGGTCAGGGTCTCGGCCACGGCACCGGCTGCGCTCATGATCACGTTGTCGGTGGGGGTAAAGACGGCATCCACCCGATCCGTCAGGCCGTTGACGGCGTCCAGGACCTCGCCGGTGGCGTTGCCGGTGGCCTCCACATAGGCGACGCCCTTATCCTCCAGGTAGGCCTTGGCCTCGGCGATGGGAGTCTCGGAGTTGGTCTCGGAGTTGGAGTAGAGCAGCCCCACCGTCTGGATGTCGGGGTTGACGGCAAACATCATATCCAGGATGAACTTGGTGTCCAGAGCATCGGAGGTGCCGGTGACGTTCTCCAGGTCGGTCAGGCCGGCGGTGGCGGGGTCGGAGATGGCGGCATAGACCACAGGGATGCTGCCGTCCACGGCGTTGACCATGCACTGGGCCGCCAGGGAGGCGATGGGGATGACGGCGTCGTAGCCGTCGGAGACCACCTGGCTGCCGATCTGGTTGAGGATGCTGCTGTCACCCTGGCCGTTGAACTCGGTATACTCGATGGTGACGCCGTCAGCGGCGGCCCGGGCATCCAGCTCGGCCTCAATGGCGGTGCGGATCTCGTCCAGAGAGGAGTGGTCCACCTGCTGGACAATGGCGATGCGGTAGCTCTCGCCCTCGCCGGAGGTAGCCTCGGCCGTGGCGGCGGAGGACTGGCCGGCGGATGCAGACTGGCTGGAAGAGGAATCGCTTCCCGAGCAGGCGGCCAGGGACAGGGCAAAGGTGGCGGCGGTGAGAACAGCAAGCAGTTTTTTCATGGTAGTTTCTCCTTTTTTATCTGGCATGAGGATGGATGGGCGTTCGGTCTGTTCTGCCGCGCCATCGCCGGCCGGGATGGAGACTGGTTTTCATAGGCTGTACGCTCCCTTTCAACAGGTTCCGGGATGCGGGTATAAAAAAACTGCCCCCGCACAACCCCAGACGGGTGTTGTGCAAGGACAGGACAAATCCAAATTGATTTGGCGACCTGCGGTGCCACCTTGCTTGCCGCGTTGATCCGGCGCGGCCCCTTTGCGGAGAACCATCATTCCCCTGCCCTGTAACGGAGGCTTCCGTCATCGGATACTCAGCCCTGCGGCCTTTCCCCGTGCCCTCTGCGAACCATTTGTCTGCCCCGCTTCCGGCCCCACTCCCAGCAACGGGGGCTCTCTTTGCGTGCGCCTGCAGTTTTACTTTCGCTTCATTGGTTTGAAGTTATTTAATCACATCCACTTTGATTTGTCAACACTTTTTGTTCAACTTTTTGTTTCCGCCGGGGAAGTCTTCGCCGCCAGATCCATCTCCATAAACTCCGCCTTAAGGTCATTCAGGCTGATCCATTCCAGGCAGAAGGCGCGGATACCGTCCCGCAGATAGCTTTCCATCTCGGGCAGGTCCCGGGCCATAATGCCGCACATGTACACCGGGACATTCCGGTCCGCCGCCATCCGGCAGACCATATCCACCAGCCGCCGCACAGCGGGGGCATCGGCCCGTTCATACCGGCCCTTGGAGCTGTCGCTGAGTCCGGCCGCCACCGTGTAGTGCACCAGATCGTCAATGTCGATGGCCAAAAACTTTGCCCCGTGGTCCATGATCTGGTCCGCCACCAGCGCGGCGGCGGGGATCTCAATGAGACAGCCGAACTCCAAGTCATGGGCATAGTCCACGCCACGGCGGTCAAGGCGCTCCTTGCAGCGCTCCACCTCCTGCATCACATCGTCCCATTCCTCGGGGCCGGTGATCATGGGCAGCACCACACGCAGGCCGCCCCGGGTCCCCGCCCGCAGAAGGGCCGTGATCTGGGTGGAAAGCCGGCGGCGGTTTTCGGCGGCGCGGCGAACATCCTCCACCCAGGGCGCGGCGTCGTCGGCGCCCACGTCCCCGGTGCGTACAGTGACCGGACGGCCTCCCGCCGCTCCCAGGCAGTTGATGTAGTGATAATACTGCTTTTCCTCTCCCAGATGGTCCAGCAGCAGCTGCTCGGTGCGTACCAGTCCGATGGCGTCGGCTCCGGCATGCATAGAGTTTTCAATATCCTCCGGCGAGGAGGCACTGGCGTACAGTGCCACCGGCGTACCATCCCTGGTGATGCAGGGCTTGCCGGCCAGGGCATGGCGTTTGCGGTTTTTGCGCTGCAAAAGCGCCAGCCGATGGTTGGCCTGGGCGATATCATCGGGGGTGGGGTCCACGATCATGGTACCTGCCTGACCGTCGATGAGGGCCTCGTGCCCTTCGGCCAGTGCAGCCATCCCCTTGCCCAGCCCGAACACCGCCGGGATGCCCATGGTGCGGGCCATGATGGCCGCATGGCTGGTTTCGCTGTCGTTGTCGGCGGCAATGCCCAGGATCATGGAACGGTCCAGGGAAAAAATATCGCTGGGGAAGAACAGATTGGCCACCAGAATGGACGGCTGGGTCAGATGCAGTTTCTGGCGGGGGCGTCCGTCCAGAATATCCACCACCCGGCGGCAGGCATCCCGCACATCCACGCTGCGCTGCCGGATGTAGTCGTTGTCCACATTGTTGAGCCGCGCTGCAAAAATCTGTTCAGCACGCTCCACCGCCGCGGCGCTGCCTGCTCCCGCCGATATGTAGTCGCCGATCTCATTGGTGAAGGAATCGTCCTCCAGCAGTGCGATCTGAAACATCAGGATATCGGCATCCGCTCCCTGGGCACGCTGCTGCAGCTGGGTCAGCTCGTCCTTGGCCAGCACAATGGCCGCCTCGTACAGAGCGCGCTCCCGGAACGGATCACTGACGATGCGGTGCAGGCCCACGATGCCCCGGTCCAGCCGCACCACCGGTCCCACTGCCACGCCGGGCGATACTTTGATTCCCTTGAATGCAGGCATAAACTTCCCCCTTTCCTGCCGCGGCGCCCAGCAGGCTGTTGCCGAATCCTTCCGCCGCGCCGTGCGGCCTTTACCAGAATACGCCGGTGCCCATCCCCGACAGGGTGTGCGAGACCAGCGCCGTCACAAAATCTTCGGGTGCGGCAGCCGCCATGGCCGCCTCCCCCACTACGTTGCCTTCCTGTCTGCCCAGCAGGATGGGAAACCGGTCGGCCGGGTCCCGGTCGAAGCTTCCCAAAAAAGTCAGGGCCAGCAGCTTTGCCGTCATGGGTTCGTCGGGCGGCACCTGCATCCGCTCCGCCGCCATCTCCAGCGGCGCCAGTGCAGCAGCCGTGGGGGCGGTGGGGTCTTTGTCGTAGGTGGGCGGATACCCCTTGACCTGCCGCGCCATGCTCTCCGTCAGCCAGAGGGTCGGCACCCGTCCCGCCGCCTGAGTGAGAGCCGCACGGTAAGCCGCCGCAAAATCCGAGAGGAACCGATCCTCCGACGGCAGAATGGCATAGGCAGTGCCGCCCACCCGTCCGAACAGGCGCAGCGTATCCAAATACCCCAGCTTGATGTTGCGCCGGGCACGCTCGCCGTCAAATTCAAACAGGGGGCCGAGATCCCAGTGGCTGTGAATGATCCGGGTGGGCAGGCCGGTGGTGTTGGGACGGCTGATGCCTACCCCGTCAATATCCACCGCAATGAGCTCGGTGGCTCCCATACGGGCTGCCAGGCTCATGGGCATGTTGTCACTCCAGCCGCCGTCAATATACTTGACCCCGTCGATCTCCTGGGGGCGCAGCGCCGGAAAACAGGCGCTGGAAGCCATCATATACTCTTTGAGCCGCCCCCGGGGGATCTCTTCCAGGGTATACTGGTGGGAGCGCAGAGTGTTCATCTCGGTCATGACCAGACCGTACCGGATAGCAGAGGCCCGCATGACCCCCTCGTCCAGATAATCGTCGATGGTGGAGCCCAGGGGCTCGATGTTCATGCCGCCGCTGCGCAGCACATCCAGAAGAAAGTCCCGCAGCTCCTCCGGCTTTTTGCCCTGGGGGACCTCCAGCACGCCGTGCACATCCAGCGTCTGCCAGAGCTGCTCGGCCTCGGCCAAATGCCCCATGACGAACAGCGCGCCATTGAGAGCGCCCACACTGGTGCCGGTGATGAGTTCCGGCTGCCAGCCCACCTCCCGGAGGGCCTGATAGACCCCCACCTGGTAGCTGCCCTTGGCTCCGCCCCCTGCCAGCACAAGACCTTTTGCTTCGCCCCGCATGGTGCTCCCCTCCCCGTCCGGTATTTTTTTCATTATATCATAACCGGCCGCAATTTATATACCTTATTGTCAAATTTATTTAACTTTTTTCGGGGCCGGTATCTGCCCGGACCGGTCCGCTCTGTTTGACTGCATTATAACATTGCTGCGCCCAAAATTCCACTGACAAAACCAATGCTTTGCGGGCAAGCGGCAAATGTCTCTCCGGGCGGCTTGCATCCGGAGCCTGGGGCGTGTATGATAAAAACAGAATCCGAGCTGCCCCATCCGCAAGGGCGCAGCCGAAAAAGGAGTTTTTGGGATGAGCAACAAACCGATTCTGGTAGTGATGGCCGCAGGCATGGGCAGCCGCTACGGCGGGCTCAAGCAGATCGACCCGGTCGGTCCCTGCGGCGAGGCCATTCTGGACTACAGCCTCTACGATGCACGGCGGGCGGGATTTTCCACCGTCGTCTTCATCATCAAGCATGAGATTGAGGAGGACTTCAAGCACACGGTAGGCGCCCGGGCCGAGCAGGCAGGGCTGGAAGTGCGGTATGCCTTCCAGCAGCTGGACATTCTGCCCGAGGGATTTACGGTGCCGGAAGGCCGGGTCAAGCCCTGGGGCACCGCCCACGCGGTCCTGTCGGCGGCGGGATGCATCGACGCTCCCTTTGCTGTCATCAATGCTGACGACTACTATGGTCCCACCTGCTTCCGGCTGATTTATGAGTATCTTTCCACCCACGCCGACGGGGACAAATTTGCCTGGGCCATGGTGGGCTTCCACCTCAAAAACACCGTCAGCGAGAACGGTTCGGTCAGCCGCGGCGTCTGCGTGACCGATGAGGCCGGCAATCTGGTCTCGGTCACCGAGCGCACCCGCATCGAACCCCGGAACGGAGCCATCGCCTACACCGAGGACGAGGGCAAGACCTGGGTGAAGCTGCCCGGCGACTCTCTGGTCAGCATGAACCTGTGGGGCTTCACCCCCAGCTTTGTCGCGGCGGCACAGCAGGGATTTGCAGACTTTCTGCGTCAGAATGTGCCTGTCAATCCCCTCAAGTGCGAGTATTATCTGCCCAGCGTGGTATCTGCCGCCCTGGCGGACGGCCGCGCCCAGGTCCGCGTGCTGACCAGCCCCGACAAGTGGCACGGCATCACCTACCGGGAGGACAAACCTGAACTGGTGGCAGCGCTCAAGGCCATGACCGACGCAGGCACCTATCCCCAGGGACTGTGGAAGTAAATCCTCTTTCCCGGCCTTTTCCCATAAAAATACCGGCCCCCATCCCAAGGCACTGACTGTGCCGGGATGGGGGCCGGTTTGTTGTTATGGAGTTTGTGGCCGCGCGACCGCAGGATCGCGGCGCCCAACCGCGCCGTGACAGGTCACATGAAGCGGTCTTTCAGATTCTTAAAAAATCCCTTGCGCTTTTCGTAGTTTTCATCCCGCAGAGAGTCCTCAAAATTCTTGAGGGCGTCACGCTGTGCTTTGGTCAGCTTTTTGGGGATTTCCACATCGACCACGACGTACTGATCGCCGCGGCCTCTGCCGTTGAGGTACTGGATGCCCTTGCCCCGCAGGCGGAACTTGGTGCCGCTCTGGGTACCTTCCGGAATGCGGTAGGCCACCTTGCCGTCCACGGTGGGCACCGTGATCTCGGCGCCCAGCACCGCCTGGCTGAAGGTGACAGGCTCATGCACCCAAACATCGAAGCCGTCCCGCTCAAAGACCGGATCGGGCTTGACGGTGACGTGGACGATCACGTCGCCTGCCGGGCCGCCGTTGGTACCGGCGTCGCCCTGGCCGCGCAGCGCGATGTTCTGGTCATCGTCGATGCCCGCCGGGATGCGGACTTCCAGCGTCTTGCGGGAGCCCGTCTTGCCGGTGCCGCGGCAGGTGTGGCAGGGGTTCTTGATGATGGTGCCCCGGCCGCCGCAGTAGCTGCAGGGCTGCTGGCTCTGCATCACGCCGAAGGGTGTGCGCTGCTGGGTGACCACATAGCCCCGGCCGCCGCAATGGGGGCAGGTCTCGGGACTGGTGCCGTGTTCCGCGCCGGAACCGCCGCAGTCGCGGCAGGTTTCCTGACGGTTGATGGTGACGGTCTTGCTGCATCCGTGGGCCGCCTCCTCAAAGGTGAGGATGACGCTGGCCTGGATGTCATGGCCCTTGCGGGGGGCATTGGGATTGGCCCGGCTGCCGCCGAACCCACCGAACCCGCCGCCGAAGCTGCCGCCGAAAATGTCGCCGAAAATATCACCGAGGTCGACGCCGCCGAAGCCGCCGCCAAAGCCACCTGCACCCGCGCCCTGGCCTGCCGCGTAGTTGGGATCTACGCCCGCAAAGCCGAACTGATCGTACCGCTTGCGCTTTTCCGGGTCGGAGAGAACGTCGTTTGCCTCATTGACCTCCTTGAACTTTTCCTCGGCTTCCTTGTCGCCGGGGTTCAGGTCAGGGTGGTACTTTTTGGCAAGCTTGCGGTAGGCACTTTTGATCTCGCTATCGGTGGCGTTTTTGCCGACGCCCAAAACCTCGTAGTAATCTCTCTTATCTGCCATATTATCACACCTTTCCATTCGCTGTTCCCACCGGCGCGCATTGGCGCCTGTCAAAGCAGGCCCAGTGACTGGCTGTTGACCCCACAAGGGCCGCCGCCGGGCAAAGTACGCCGGCGACGGCCAGTGGGTTTCATTTCACAGCTTCAGGGTCCGCACCGGCTCCGGCCGACTGCCGGACGGCGGCCGCAGGTTCCGTCGCCGGTGCTTGTCCTGTTACAGATTGATTTTAGACCTCATGGAAGTCGGCGTCAACGGCGCCGTCATCGGTCTGGGATGCGCCGCCCTGTGCACCCGCGTTGGGGTTGGCGCCGGGCTGCTGCTGGGCCTGCTGGGCCTGAGCAGCCTGCTGATAGACCTTCTCGCTGATGGCGTAGAATGCCTTCTGCAGTTCTTCCTGCTTTGCCTTGATGTCGTCGATGGTACCGGACTTCAAAGCTTCCTTCAGGGCGCTGACCTTGGTCTCGATGTCGCTCTTCTCAGAGGCGGAGATCTTGTCGCCGAACTCGTTCATGGCCTTCTCGGTCTGGAAGACCATCTGGTCGGCATTGTTGCGGATATCCACTTCCTCACGGCGCTTCTTGTCCTCGGCGGCATACTGCTCGGCATCCTTGACAGCCTTGTCGATGTCGTCCTTGCTCATGTTGGTGGAAGCGGTGATGGTAATGCTCTGCTCCTTGCCGGTGCCCAGATCCTTGGCGCTGACATGGACGATGCCGTTGGCGTCAATATCGAAGGTGACTTCGATCTGAGGCACGCCGCGGGGAGCCGGAGCGATGCCGTCCAGATGGAAGGTTCCCAGGCTCTTGTTGTCGCGGGCAAACTCACGCTCGCCCTGCAGGACGTTGACTTCGACGCTGGGCTGGTTGTCGGCCGCAGTGGAGAAGACCTGGCTCTTCTTGGTGGGGATGGTGGTGTTGCGCTCGATGATCTTGGTGCAGACACCGCCCAGAGTCTCGATGCCCAGGCTCAGCGGGGTGACATCCAGCAGCAGCAGGCCCTTGACATCGCCCTGCAGAACACCGCCCTGAATGGCAGCGCCCACAGCAACGCACTCATCGGGGTTGATGCCCTTGAACGGCTCGCAGTTGAGCTCCTTCTTGACGGCATCGTAGACAGCGGGGATACGGGTGGAACCGCCGACCATCAGGACCTTCTTCAGGTCGGAAGCATTCAGGCCCGCATCGGCCAGAGCCTTGCGGACAGGGGTCATGGTGCGATCGACCAGATCAGCGGTCAGCTCATTGAACTTGGCGCGGGTCAGGGTCATATCCAGATGCTTGGGGCCGTTGGCGTCCGCGGTGATGAAGGGCAGGTTGATGTTGGTGGAGGTAGCGCTGGACAGTTCGATCTTAGCCTTCTCGGCAGCTTCCTTCAGACGCTGAGCAGCCATCTTGTCCTTGCGGAGGTCGATGTTGTTCTCACGCATGAAGTCCTCAGCCATCCAGTCGATGATGCGCTGGTCGAAGTCATCGCCGCCCAGGTGAGTATCGCCGTTGGTGGCCAGGACTTCGGTGACGCCGTCGCCCATCTCGATGATGGAGACATCGAAGGTGCCGCCGCCCAGGTCGTAGACCATGATCTTCTGGTCGGCTTCCTTATCGATGCCGTAAGCCAGAGATGCAGCAGTGGGCTCGTTGATGATACGCTTGACGTTCAGGCCTGCGATGGTGCCTGCGTTCTTGGTGGCCTGACGCTGGCTGTCGTTGAAGTAAGCGGGGACGGTGATGACCGCCTCGGTGACCTTCTCGCCCAGGTAAGCCTCGGCGTCAGCCTTCAGCTTGGCCAGGATCATGGCGCTGATCTCCTCGGGGGTGTAGTCCTTGCCGCCGGCATGAACCTTCTCGGCAGTGCCCATCTTGCGCTTGATGGAAGAAATGGTGTTTTCGGGGTTGGTGATGGCCTGGCGCTTTGCCACCTGGCCCACCAGACGCTCGCCGGTCTTGGTGAAGCCGACGACGGAAGGCGTGGTACGGGCGCCCTCAGAGTTTGCGATAACGACAGGCTCGCCGCCTTCCATAACAGCGACGCAGCTATTGGTAGTACCAAGGTCGATGCCAATGATCTTGCTCATAATGATGATCTCCTCTCGAATGAATGCATATTCAAAATGTTGGTGAATGTTGATTTTATATGACCGGTCCTTTGCAGGATCGATACGTCATTTATTCAGCCACAACCACGGTGGCGTGGCGGATGATGCGGTCGCCGATCTGGTAGCCTTTCTGGAATACCCGGACGACGCTGCCGCTCTCCTGCCCTTCCTCGGGCGGGACCTGCTGGACGGCGTTCATGAAGTTGGGGTCAAAAGGCTTGCCCAGCGCTTCGATCTCCACCACATGCAGCGTTTCCAATGCCTTGGCGGCTTTGTCCAGGGTCATGGTCACGCCCTTCTTGTAGTTTTCATCGGTGCAGGGGGCGTTGGCGGCCATGTCCAGCGTATCCAAGATGCCCAGGATCTGGGTCACCGCATGGGAAACGCCGTCGTTGAACTTCTGGTCGGCCTCCCGCGCCGAGCGCTTGCGGTAGTTGTCATATTCCGCTGCGGTGCGCAGCAGCTGGTCACGCAGATCGGCGGATTTCTTCTCGGCCGCTTCCAGCTTGGCCTTGGTGGCCTCCAGCTCCCGGGCCTTGCCGCCGAACCAGTCCTTCTTCTCCTTGCCGGAGGTCTTGGGCTGTTCTGCCTTGTCGGTGGACTCTTCTTTTCCGGAGGTTTCGGCGGCAGCTTGAGATTCCTCCTTCGCTGCGGCGGGCGCTTGTTCCTCCGGTGCGGGCTTTGCGTCCGCTTCGGGCTGGACGCCCCGTGCCTTGGTTTCTTCGCTCATTCTTGGTCCTCCTGTCTTTTGCCGGACATGCTCTGTCCGAGCTTACCGGTAAAGTAATCCAAAATGGGAATCAGTTTCTGGAACGGCATTCGGCTGGACCCGATGATGGCCATGGTTCCGGTCAGGCCGCCGCCTGCAAGATACCGCTTGCAGACGATGCACAGCCCCGGCATTTCGGGGTCCAGGTCCTCGCCCAGCTTGGCGGTGACCCGCCCTCCTTCCGGCTGCAGCAGCTCGGTGGCTGCCCGATTGTCGGAAAAGATCTCCAGCAGAGTGCCGAGATTCTCCCGCACATCGGCGTTCTGTGCCAGATACTGAGCGCCTTCCAGGTAAGCCTGGGGGCCGGTGCGGACCAGCGCCTCGGCGGCCGCCACAACGGGGGCCAGCCGCTCGCCTGCTGCCATGCGAAGGCTTGCGCTGAGCATGGGGGTCAGATCCTCGGGGGAGACGAACGTCAGCCCGCGGTTGAGAAGCTGCGCCAGAGCCGCCGCATCGCTGCGGGAGAGACCGGTATCCACCCGGGCCACCCGGGTGCGGACTCCGCCGGCGCTGGTCACTGCCAGGATTGCCGCCGAGTACCGGCCAACCTGCACCACCTCAAAGTGGGCGATGCAGAGGTCGTCGGCCCGGGGGGTGGTGGCTGCTGCTGCGCAGCCGGTGTAGTCGGCCAGCGCTCTTGCCGCCGCGGGAGCCAGCTTTTCCGGCTCCACGTCCATGGTGGCGAACAGCTCATCAATCTGCTCCCGGTCGGTGTCCTCCAGCTGCATGGCGTCGGGGCCTTCCAGCAGGTGATCCAGATAGTACCGGTAGCCTTTGGTGCTGGGCACCCGGCCTGCGCTGGTGTGGGGCTGCTCCAGCATTCCCAGCCGTGTCAGCGCCGCCATCTCATTGCGAAGCGTCGCGCTGGACACCGCCATGTCAAAATAGTGGGCCAGCAGCCCGGACCCCACCGGCTCGCCGTCCAGAGCATACAGGGCAACGATGGCCTCCAGGATCCGCTGCTTGCGTGCATCCATTGCCATCTTCCCCGCCTCCTGTTCTCACGGTTCTGTTTGTTTTTAGCACTCTATGTTCCCGAGTGCTAAGTTTATTATATTCCAACCTTTCCCGCTGTCAAGGGTTTTTGCAAAAATCTTTGAAAGTTTAACAGTTTCGTCACAAAGCAGGAGAGAAATCCAACCGCAGCGGCTTTCGGATTCTCCCTTCCGCCCGCATTTGCCCGCAAACCGGCAGATACAGAGACTTTTCCCAGACTCTGAGGCTATTTCAGGCAGACCGGAGAGCCCCTTTCTTCTGTCCGGGAGAAGGTGTCCCTGCGCGGTTTCCTCCTTGTCTTCTGCGCGGCGGAGCGCCCCTCCGGCAGCCGGCTCCCGGACGGATTAGCAATACCCCCTCCCCTGCCGCAAGGAATCCGCCGCAGCCCTGCCGGGCATGAGCTGGCCATGGGATTTTCCAAAATCAACAAAGCCGCCGCCCGGTCACCGCGGAAGGCCATGGGGCTCTTCCGCCAGAGATTCCGGTCGGCGGCTTTTCGCTTTGGGCGGCATGGACAGCGGAACAGCATGGGCCGCGGCCGTCATTCCTCCATCCAGCGTGCGAGGAATGCCGCCGCAATGCGCATGGCCCCGGTCTGAGCGTCATCGGGCGGGTCGGTTCTGGCACTGCCCAGCAGGCAGACACCGCCCTCAATGTCCCCGCCCACCACGATGGGCGCTGCGCATTCCAGGGTGCGGCTATCCACGCCGGTCACTGCGTGGACTTTCCGGGACGGATCCCGGGGTGCCGTATAGATTCCCCGGGCTGCCAGCAGCTTTTCCAGTTCAGGGGTAATGTGCTTGCCCAGCAGTTCTCCCCGTGTTCCCCCCGAAACCGCCACCACGGTATCACGGTCACAGACCATGACCGGGGCGCTGAGCTGTTTGGCCAGCACCTCGGCATAAGCGCCCGCCAGCTCATTGAGCTCGGCCATTTGAGAATACTTGCGGAAAATCACCTTGCCGTCCGCTTCGGTAAAAATTTCGAGTGCGTCGCCCTGGCGGATACGCTGGGTACGGCGGATCTCTTTGGGGATCACCACACGGCCCAGTTCGTCAATACGGCGCACAATGCCGGTTGCTCTCATTGCGGAACCCTCCCTCTGGTTCTCCCGGCCGAATAGCCGGGCTTTTTTGGCTTCCTCTCTAGTGTGCCGTGGCGCAGCCAAAATATACCTGCCGGTTTTCCCGTTTCATGGCAGGTCTTTTCAAGCCGGACGACGGCAGGTATAATAGCGGTAGATCACACACAGGAGGCTTTGGCCCATGGAAGAGCTTTTGCAGACAACGCTGTGCTATCTGGAGCAGGACGGCTGCTATCTCATGCTGCACCGCGTAAAAAAGAAAAATGATGTCAACAAGGACAAGTGGATCGGCGTGGGCGGCAAGTTTGAGCCGGGAGAGGATGCCCTTGCCTGCGCCATGCGGGAAGTGCTTGAAGAAACCGGCTATACCATGGACCATCCCCGCTACCGGGCCATGGTGGATTTCTACTGTCCCCCCTGGCAGCCCGAGCGGATGCACCTGTATACCTGCGATGCCTTTTCCGGCACGCCTCATCCCTGCAACGAGGGCGACCTGGTCTGGGTGCCCCGGGACCAGGTGCAGGCTCTGCCCATCTGGCAGGGAGATAAAATTTTCTTTGACCTGCTGGACCGGGACGCGCCCTTCTTCCATCTGGAACTGTTTTATCAGGGCGACACCCTGGTCCGGGCTGTGCTGGACGGACGGGAGCTGACCCTTTGATTTCTCCCACTATAATAAATAAGAAAAACCGGGCGGCAGTCCCCTTGCGGGATGGCCGTCCGGTTTGTTTGTCTCTCTATTTGTATGCGAAGTCAGCGGTGCAGGGCACGGCGAAGGCGTCCGGTTCCCGCTTTCAGGCTGCAGGCATGCCAGACAAAGGCAAGGCCTGCAAACAGCGTCACGCCCAGTGCCCGCCAGGTAAACCAGCCGTGCTGGATGGAATGGGTGCGCAGCAGTGCCAGCCACGCCGGGGCGGACAGCGCCACCAGCGCCAGAGGCAGCGCCTCGAGAAGTTCTTTTCGCCCGCGAAGGCAGAGCCCAAAGGCAGCGATGCAGACCACCGCCAGGACCATCAGGGGGATCAGCAGTCCTTTGCCGGTGAGGGTCTCAACCACAAAGCGGATGATGTTGCCCCAGGTCAGTTCCATGCCGTGCCAGGTATCGGCAGAGGTGCGCACCGAGGCCTGATGCAGGGCATCCCCGATGATATCCTGTCCCGTCACCGCACCGGCCAGCACCCATTTGGAGGCCCAGCAGACCGCATAGCCTGCTCCCCAGCAGAGCGCTCCCCCGCAGACCACACCGCAGCGGCGAAGAGGCGTATCCTCCCGGACACGCCGGTCCAGCAGCCATACGGCCAGGGGCAGCCCCAGCGTCAGGATGGGGGTGACCAGCAGGTCCAGAAAGGCGGTGCAGACGCCGGTGACCACCAGCCCCGCTGCCAGAACATCCGGCGTGCGGGGGCGTGCCAGCACCCAGATGCAGGCTCCGTAGGCCACTGCAAAGCAGGTGAAGAACTGCATCTGCCGCGGCACAAAGAAGCAGGAGACCATCAGCTGGCTGACCGCAAACCAGAGGGCCGCCCGCCAGCCGCAGGCCTTCCAGAGCTGCCGCAGCAGCAGGCAGGCCAGCACCGCAAACAGCAGGTAGTTGGCGATGCGCACCTGGCCGTAAGTCAGGAACATCAGAAGCGGCCGCAGCCAGATGAGATAACCGTGCCAGTACCGTGCGTAGGAAAAGGGCTCCAGCCCGGTATCGGCGCCGGTTTTGCCCTGAGCCCGGGCATCCAGATAGGCAGCCAGATCGTCGGGCAGGGTCTCGAAGTTGTCCACGTTGTAAGCGGTGGAGGTCATCATGGCCTGCAGGGGGGAGGTCTCGTCGGCACTGGCCGCCTCAAACAGCATGATGGTGTCGGTGTAGTTGTCCATCTGGAACAGCTTGAAGCCGAAATATTCCGGGTAGAGCCCCTCCTGCTGAAGCAGCGGGACCGACCGGGCAATGTTGGCCCGCACCGGCTCCCCCGGCAGGGCATAGGCCGCCAGAAGCAGCACAAACAGGATTACCAGCGCCGCAGCGCCGGACAACACTCCGCGGCCTGCCGCGCGCAGGGGGGAGACTGATTTCTTGGATGGGGAAGCGGGCATGGAAGGCCCTCCTTTTCCGGGATGCTGAAAACTTGCGGCATCCGTCCCCTTCCTGCGGCAAAGCAAAAGAGGGCAGACGGTCCGCCGCTGCCCTCTTATTATAATGGAAAAGCCCTCATGCTTCAACCGCGGCTAGTCTGCCTGCCGGGAGACCGACAGCACAATGCCCATCTCTCCCAGCAGCATCATGAGGCTGGTGCCACCCGAGGAGAAAAAGGGCAAGCTGATGCCGGTGTTGGGGATGGTGTTGGTGACCACGGCAATGTTCAAAACCGCCTGCAGAATGACCTGCACCACAAATCCCACCACCAGCAGGGCGCCGAACCGGTCCCTGGCCCGCACGGCGATGGACAGTCCCCGCAGCAGCAACAGCAAAAACAGCAGAATCACCACCGCCGCCCCCACAAAGCCCAGCTCCTCGCACAGGATGGAGAAGATAAAGTCGTTCTGGGGTTCGGGGACGTAGAGGTATTTCTGGCGGCTGTTGCCCAGTCCCAGCCCGGCCAGTCCTCCCGACGCAATGGCATACAGGCTCTGGATGGTCTGGTGACCCTCTCCCAGAGGGTCCGCAAAGGGATTCTGCCAGGATTCCAGACGGTCGGTGGCATAGGGCACCAGCTCGGGCAGCAGAATGACCGCCGCCGCAATGGCTCCCGCCGCCGCGCCGCCCGCCAGGCCGAACCACTTGAGCCCGGTGCCGCCCACAAACATCAGCACCGCCCCGATGCCCAGAATGAGCAGCGTGCCCGACAGGTGGGGCTCCAGCAGCATCAGCACCGTGACCACCCCCAGAATGATGCCGAAGGGCAGCACTCCCGTAGAGAAAGTTTTCATCCGGTCATGGTTGAGGGAGATGATGTGGGAAAACACCAGCACCACCGAGAACTTGGCGATCTCACTGGGCTGCAGGGTTCCCAGCCCCGGCAGCACGATCCAGCGCTTGCAGCCGTTGTACTCCGGCATGAACAGCACAAGGGTCAGAAGCACCAGCGAGATGCCCATCATGGGCCAGGCCAGTCTATGCCAGACGTGGTAGTCGATGAAGGACGCCCCGTACATGGCAATGACCCCCAGCACCGCAAACAGCAGCTGGGGCCGGATGTAGGTATAGGCATCCCCCCGGCGGTAGAGTGCCACCGCGTACCCCGCCGAAAACAGCATCATCAGCCCGAAGCATACCAGCAGCAGCAAGATCACCAGAAAGGGCAGATCCAGCGCCGGGGCCCGGGCAATGCGCTGCCGGACGCTGTTCAGCACGCCGGCGGCTCCCGGCCGTTTCTTTGACAGCTGTGCCATTTGTATCCCTCCTTTTGATGGAAAGACCATCCTGTCTATTGTACGCGGGCGGTCGGGGTTTTAGTCGGGGCGGCGGAAAGCGGCAGACAAAAAAAGACTGCCTGCCCTCCCCCATGTTCCGGGGAAAGGCAGGCAGCCGTCTTATTCTGATAGGGAATGTCCGGTCAGTAGGTGGTCAGTAGGTGGTCAGGGTGGTGCCGGGATAGTAATGCTTGAGGATATCCTGATAGCTCCATCCGTTGTTGGCGTAGCCCACAGCGCCCCACTGGCTCATGCCGCAGCCGTGGCCGTAGCCATAGACATCAAAGATGAAGCAGTCGGTGCCGGAATCGTAGCTTACCGTAAAGCACTGGCTGCGCAGGCTGCGTCCGTCCACACTCTGGCCGGCCATCAGGTTTTCCCGGAACCAGGTGCCCCGGCAGGTGGTGTTGGGGCCCTCGTCGGGGCCGATCTGCATCTGGGTGACCCAGCCGTACTGGTTGGCAGACAGGATCTTGAACCACTTGTTGGGGTCTACCCCCGACAGGTCAATGCCCAGCACATCCTGAATGCGCTGCTGCACCGTGGCACGGGAAAACCGTGCCGTGCCGGAAGTAGCGCCGTTGGTGTGCCAGTTGGTGGCAGTGGTCTCGTCGTAGGGGCTGTCCACCGCCTGCAGCCAGGCGCGCTCATTGCCCCAGACGTCCGCCGCCGACGCCGTACCCTTGGAGGCCGACGCAAAATACGGGGTAAAGCAGACGTTGCCGTTGTAAGTAACCAGCACATGGGCCACTTCCTGCGCAGCGGCCAGTGCTGCCGAGCCGGGGGTGGTGCCTGCCACTGAAGGGTATCCCCCCTGGCTGAGGATCCAGCAATGGGCGGCCACGCACTGGGCCTTGTAGGCCTCGGCGGGGGCATTGGAGCCCAGCTCATTCTGGGCGATCATGGCAAGGCAGGTCACCAGGTCCATGGTCTGCTGGGTGCCGTTCATGGTGACGTTGATGGTTTCGCCCTGGGCGGAGGACCCGCCCTGATTGGAATCCCCGCCCGAGTCTCCCGACCCGGAGGAATTGTCCGAACCATTGGAGTTTCCGTCCGAGCTGCTGCCGCCATCCGAGTTGCTGTCCGAATCGGAAGAGCCGGAGGAGGTGATGCTGTCCACCGGGACATTCTGTTCCGGCAGAGTGCCCTCGGCGCCCTGATGGATATCCGACTCGGAGGCGCCCGCCTCTCCCGCTTTATCGGTCAGACCTGCCAGCAGCTGGTCGGCGCTGGTAATGAGGTTGTCGGTCTTGTTCTGCAGGTCCTCAATGCTCTGGCTCAGGTCGCTGTCGGTGGCGGTCGTCTGGCCGGGCTGTCCCTCCTGATTGGGGTGGACATCCTGGCTGTCACTGCCCGAATTGCTGCCGGAGCCGGAGGCCGTCCGGGTGCTGATGGTGCTGACTCCGGCATACCATTCCAGCTGAGACTTCAGCAGAGATGCCGCGTCGGGCATGTCCTGTCCGTTGGCAGCGTACTGGGATGCGGTGAGCAGCGGGCTTTCCTGCATCTGGATGGGCGCGGCGGCCAGCTGGGCATTCTCCCCCTCCTCAATGAGGCGGCCGGTCATGCAGAAGCTGAGGCCGTCCACATCCGAGGGTCCCACCAGCGTGAGGAAGCGGGAGCCGTCCTCCACGTCGATGTCGGTATCGTACAGCGAGCGCATATGAGCGCCCAGTACAAAACTCATATAGTCGTAGTAGGAGGACAGGTCACCGTAATCCGCCGGGTCCAGGCCGGTTTCGTCCTCCGGGTCCAGATACCAGACGGCCATCACCTTGTACCGGTAGGTACCGTCCGCCAGATAGAGGGTGAATCCCGCGTTGTCCCGCATGGTCTCCAGGCTGGAGAGCCCTGCCAGGGAAATGCTGTCCAGGCTGAGCACTGTATTGGAAGGTTCCGAGGCCCCCAGATAGCTGGTTCCGGTGACCTGCGGCCGGGCGTTGGAGGCATCCTCCGCCGTTGCCCCTGGGGTGTAGACCAGCTGTCCCTCCCAGTCGGGGAAGGCCAGATAGCCCACCGCGTCCTTCTGCTTTTGCTGGGCGTTGGCCAGGTAGGTGCCGGCTTTCTCGTCAAACTGGGTGGTGCCGTAGCCCCGGGGGGACGGCTTGCTGCCCAGGTTGGTGCTGAAATAATACCACAGGCCTACGGCTCCCGCCACCAGCAGGACCAGCAGTACCACAAAGGTCACCGTCATGCTGCGCCGCTGTTTGCGCTCGGTGCGCTCAATGGCGGCAAGACTGCGGTTTTTGGTGGGGTCCATCACATCGTCGGGAGAGCTGGCATCGTACAGATGCTTGGCCGCGGCCTGGAAGTCCTCCAGACTGCGGGGCTCCTGGGCATCGTCGGCCTGCTGGGCCGCACGGATGGTCTCGGGGTCCAGGGATGCGGTGAAATCGGGCACGTCGTCATCCAGGATGGAATGGGTCTGAGGCGCGGGAGCTTCCTTCACGGTGTCGGTGGGGATGGGTATGGTGCCCGTCTTTTGGGCAGGCGCCGACTTTTTCCCTCCCGATGTCCGGGCGCCGGAAGTCCGGGCCGTGCGGGCCGCCCGGTAAGCCGCAGCAGCCTGTGCCCCGCCTGTGGTGAAGGTAAGCGGCGTTTCTCCGCTGTCGTTTGACCCGGAGCCGGGCGCTGCGGAGTCCACAGGTGTTTCAAAGGTGATGGTGCCGGTGGGGGCGCTGCTGCGGGCGGCGGCGGCGACCGGCTGCCGGGCTGTGTCGTCCCATTGCTGCTCGGCAGCGGCCCAGGCGGAAGCCGTCACTGCAGCCGCATTGTCGGGCACCGGGCGCTTGGAGACCGGCTGTCCCCCCGTGTTGGAGGCAGCTTTGGACGCCACCCGGGCCGCCGAGGCTCCCACCGCCGCCGCAGCCGCCAGCTTGGCTGCCTGGGGGATCTGGGCGGTGTCAAAGTCCAGCATGGGCTCAAAGTCGGCCTTGGATGCGGATTTGGTCCGGGAGCGGCGGCGCAGGGAGAACCGGGTGGTGTCCCCCGGCTTCTGCTGTCCGGCCTGGGAGACCAGCAGCAGCGGCCGCTCGTGGCCGGGGCGGAACTGGATGGTGCCCTGGCTGAACTTTAGCCCCAGCGCGCGGCGGCGTGCCAGGTCCAGAATGTTGTTGGCGATGGCGGCGTCGCTCATCTCGGGGCTGACGGCACAGGCCACCGCTCCCCGCTTGTCGCACAGCAGCACAAAGGGAGCCTGCCCCACCGTGGCGGGCATATACACGGCGGCATAATCCGCCTGGCCCACCTGCATGGCGATCTGTGCCCGGCCGGCAGCAGCCTGCATCACATCGCCGGGGAACTTTTTCAGCAGCGACTGGGGCGTGGTGATCTTGCGGGCGTTGGCGGCGTTGGCATAGGTCTGGGTGCCAAAGTCAAACACTGCCTCGCTGTGGTCCAGCGGCTGCAGCAGAGACCCCAGCAGCCGGCCGGTGGTCTCGTCCGCCGCCACGATGAGGCGGCGCTTTTTGACCAGAGCATCCAGCGTTGCCTGGGCCAGGCTGACCTCGCCCATGCCGTAAAAGGCATCGCCGAAGCGGGCACGCAGTTTCTGCGCCCATTTGTCGCAGTGCTCGTCCGCCATTGCCTGGGTGGGGGCCGATGCCTGTACGCAGACGGCAAACTCACCGTCGCGCTCCAGCAGGCGCAGACCCGGGCATCCGTCGTCCTGCGCCGCGCGCAGAATGGCCGTGACCTCCGCCGAGGTCAGACCGAACACACGCAGAATACGCAGTTGTGTCGACACCATGGTAACACCTCCAAAGTCCTTTGCTTGGGTCACAGCATCCGCCGCGCCGTGCAGCGGATGAGAAAGTCAAAAATCAGAAATCCAGTGCCTCGGGTTGATCGAGGCAGTCGGGCGTGGTGAGCACCGCATCGGGCACATCCACTCCCAGCGCCATGCGGCGCAGCATATCCAGGGCATACAAAGCCGCCCGGGTGCGGATGATGGACCGCTCCCGGTAGCCGCCCAGAGTCAGGCGCATGACCCAGACCTTGCCGCTGCGCCCGTCGGTGCCCGCCAGATAGACGGTGCCCACCGGTTTGCCGGGCAGGGCGCCGCCGGGGCCTGCAATGCCAGTGATGCCCACCGCCAGCTCGGCGCCGGAGGCACGCTGTGCCCCCAGGGCCATGGCCGCGGCCACCGGCCCCGACACCACATTGAAGCGCTCGATCAGCGCCGGGTCCACTCCCAGCAGGGCGGTCTTGGCAGCCTCGGCATAGGTGACGAAGCCGTAACCGAACACCTCGCTGGAGCCGGGAACGTTGGTCAGCTTTTCGGCGATGAGACCGCCGGTGCAGCTCTCCGCCGTGGAGGCGTGGAGTCCCTGTTCCCGCAAAATGCGGACGACGGTGTATTCCAGCCCCGGCACATCCACGTCGTAGGCGTTGTCCCCCAGGCGCTGGCGCAGGCGGGCCACTGCGGCGTCGCAGGCGGCCTCGGCACTGGGTTCGTCGGGTTCCCGGGCAGTGACGCGGATCTCGCTCTCCCCTACCTTGCAGTAGATGGCTACCGTGGGGTTCTCACTGTCAAACAGCTCCCCCACCTTGGAGGCGATACTGCTCTCGCCTCCCAGCACCCGCAGCGTCCGGCTGCGGATGGTGCAGTTCTGCCCCGCTTCCAGCCGGGGGCGGATCTGCTCGGCCCACATGGCCTTCATCTCCCGGGGGACCCCCGGCATGAGCACGGCACAGTGGCCGTTCTCGTCCTCAAACCAGGCGCCGGGGGCGGTGCCGTGGGCGTTGGGCAGCTTGCGGCCTTTTACGGGGACCATGGCCTGCTTGCGGTTGTTGGGGGTGGGGCGGCGGTTGGTCCGGGCAAAAAAGTCCACGATCTTCTGCCACTCTTCCTCGTCAAACTGCAGCGTGTCCCCGAAGGCTTCCGCCACCGTCTCCTTGGTCAGGTCGTCCTCGGTGGGGCCCAGGCCGCCGGAAAAGACCAGCAGCTCACTGCGCTCCTTCGCCTCCCGGACCAGGTCCCGCAGCCGCTGGACGTTATCCCCGATGACATGCTGGTGCAGCACGCTGATGCCCAGTTCGGCCAGTTCCCGGCTGAGAAACTGCGCGTTGGTATTGAGGATGTCCCCCAGCAGCAGCTCGGTGCCCACACAAATGATCTCGGCGTTCAAAGTCTGTCCGCCTCCCTGTCAGAATTCCGGCTCGTCCCCGATATGGATAGGGATCTTTTCCACATTGGCGGCAGCCTCCGCCTCCAGCTCCTCCAGCCCGGGCATGGCTGCCTCGGCGGCCTCGATCTCCTCCAGGGAGGGCCGGGTCTTGGGATGGGGCGGAGTGAAGATGGTGCAGCAGTCCTCGTAAGGCTCGATGGAAGTCTCGAAGGTGCCGATCTCCCGGGAGCGGGCAATGATCTCGGTCTTGTCCATGCCGATGCAGGGCCGCAGCACCGGCAGGCTCTGGGCGGCATCGGTGCAGGCCAGGGCGGGCAGCGTCTGGCTGGCCACCTGGGCCAGGCTCTCGCCGGTGACGAGGGCCTCCATGCCGGTGGTGTCTGCCACCCGCTTGGCGATGCGCAGCATGCTCCGGCGCATGAGGACGGTGAAGAGCACATCGGGGGCGTTGTCCCGGATATACTCCTGGGGTTTGGTGTAGGGCACCACAAACAGCACGCAGTTGCCGGTGTACTCGCTGATGAGCCGGGCCAGCGACACTACCTTGAGCTTGGCCCGCAGGCTGGTGTAGGGCGGCGAGGCAAAATGGATATGATGCAGCGCCAGACCACGCCGGGCCATGCACCAGGCCGCCACCGGGCTGTCAATGCCGCCGGACAGCAGGTTGAGGGCCCGGCCGCTGGTGCCCACAGGCAGACCGCCCGCGCCGGGGACCTTGGGGCCGTGGATATAAGCGCCGAAATCCCGGATCTCCACCATGATCTCCAGCTGGGGATTGTGCACATCCACCCGCAGGTAGGGATGTTTGGACAGCAGGAAGGCGCCCAGTTCCCGGCAGAGCTCAGGGCTCTTCATGGGGAAGGTCTTATCCGACCGCTTGGCCTCCACCTTGAAGGTCTTGATGCCCCGCAGTGTCTGGCCCAGGTAGGCCTCGGCGGTGGCGCAGATGCTGTCGAAGTCCTTGTCACAGACGGCGGCGCGGCTGAGCTTGACGATGCCGAAAATTTTGGAGATGCGGCGGAAGGCCTCGTCCATATCGATGTCGTCGGACTTGGGCTGGATGAATACCGTACTCTGGGCCTGACGGATCTTGAACTCGCCCAGATCTTCCAGGCGGTGGCGGATGGCTTTGGACAGCTTTGCCTCAAAGGTGCCGCGGTTGAGGCCTTTCAGGGTCATTTCGCCCTGGTAGGCCAGGATGATCTCTTTCATAATTGGCAACTACCTTTTCTTTTATGTAATAGGATGTTCAGATGTGCTGCAGTTCCTGCATGCCGGTGCGCAGACCTGCCAGCAAAGCATCCACGTCGGCCTCGTCGTTGTCAGCGCAGAAGCTCACCCGCAAAGCCGTGGCGATGGCTGCCCCGTCGCAGCCCATGGCCTGCAAAGTGTGGCTGGGCTCACCCTTGTCACAGGCGCTGCCCCCCGAGACGTAGATTTTGCGGTCGCTCAGGTAGGTGATGAAGGTCTGGCTGTTGACGCAGTTGGTGGAGAAGTTGAGCACCTCCGGCACGGCGCCCTCCGGGGAATGGATGGTCACCCCGGGCAGCTCCGCCAGACCTGCCCGCAGCCGGGCATTGAGGGCAGCGTCCGCTTTTGCGTTGGCTGCGATCTTCTTGGCTCCCTGCTCCGCCGCCACACCCAGGCCCACCGCGTAGGGCAGGTTCTCGGTGCCGGGACGGATGCCCCGTTCCTGATGCCCGCCCAGGTAGGGCGGCACCAGATGCTGGCGCTGGTTCTCGCACAGATACAAAGCGCCGATGCCCTTGGGGGCATGGACCTTGTGGCCGGACACCGACAGAGTGTCCACGTGGGAGAGGATCTTCATGTTGAGGGGGATGCGCAGCCAGGCCTGCACCGCATCTACATGGACGGCAGTGCGGCTGTTCCTGGCCTTGACCCCGTCGGAGAAGCGTTTGATATCCTGCAGCGCCCCCGTCTCATTGTTGACGGCCATGCAGCAGGCCAGCACGGTGTTTTTGTCCACAGCGGCCACCAGACGGTCCACATCCAGATGGCCGTCGGCCTGGGGCAGGATCTCCACCACCTCAAAGCCCTGGTCTTTCAGGGCGCGGATGGGGCGCTGAACGCTGGGATGCTCAAAGCCGGTGACCACGATCTTGTTGCCCCAGGCCTTGCGGGCCATGGCGGCGCCCAGAATGGCAATGTTGTTGCTCTCGCTGCCGCAGGCGGTGAAGTAGATCTCTTTGGCGGCGCAGCCCAGACTGCGGGCCACCTTGCCCCGGGCGGAAGCCAGCTGCTGTTCGGCCAGGATGGCCGGTTCATACAGGCTGGACGGATTGGCCCAGCAGCTGCGCACCGTGCGGTCGATGGCATCCGCCACCGCCGGGTCCACCATGGTGGTGGCAGCGTTGTCCAGATAGTGCAGTTCGGCGTTTGTTCGCATACCTTGCGGTTCCTCTTTTCCCCTCGATTGTGCCGGTGCCTCCCGCCGGGAGGGCAGCGTTCCGGCACTTAAAAATGTACAAACCAATACAGAATAGATTATACACGGTTGCCGGGGCAAACACAAGGACACCCCGCAGGAAAAATATTGCCTGCCGTACAAAAAGCCCGCCGCAGTGCGGGAAAAACTCCCCGGCACCGCGGCGGGCGGAAAAGATTGGTTACACTGGTTTATTCCCCGAAATCGGCAGCCACCTTTTTCAGCATCTGCCGGATGGGCAGCTGATAGGGGCAGCGGGTCTCGCAGGCGCCGCACTCCACACAGGCGCCGGCCTTGACCTTGAGGGTGGCATAGCGCTCCCGGGCCCAGCCTTCCAGCCCGTAGCGGTCGAGGTAGCCATGGAAGAGGAAGCAGTTGGGGATCTGGATGCCCACGGTGCAGGGAGCGCAGTAGTTGCACCGGCGGCAGAACTGGGTGCCCAGGGCACGGCGGACTTCCTCACAGCGGTTCAGCTCCTCCCGGGTGAGAGGGCTGGTATCGGCGGCAGCCTCGATGTTCTGGGTCAGCTCCTCGGGGGCAGCCATGCCGGGGATGGCCACCGTGACGTTGGGGTTGCTCAGCACATAGCGCACAGCCAGGCGGCCGTCCTCCAGAGCGCCGCCGGCCAGAGGCTTCATGGCGATAAAGCCGCGCCCCGACGCCGCACACCTGGCGATGAGGTCGGCACCCTGCTGTTCCACAATGTTATAGGGGAACATGACTGTCTCGATATCGGGGCAGTCCAGGGCCTTTTCAAAGGTAGCAGCCAGGTGGGCAGTAACGCCGATGTGACCTACCACGCCTGCCGCCCTGGCCTCCTTGAGAGCCTCCATGGCGCCGCCGGAAGCCAGGATCTTGTCAAGGTCCGCCGGGCTGGGATTGTGGAACTGGTAGAGCTCGATGTGATCGGTGCGCAGATTCTTGAGGCTGGCGGCCAGTTCCTTCTCCATTTCCTCCCTGGTCAGAGCGCGGCACTTGCTGGCCAGCACGAATTCATCCCGCAGGCCGCTCTCCTCCAGGGCCTGACCGATCCACTCCTCGCTGACGGTATATCCCCGGGCGGTGTCAATGTAATTGATGCCCGCCTTGTGGGCTGCCTCCAGCAGGGCGCGGGTGCCCGGCTGATCGATGCGCTGGATGGGGATACCGCCGAAACCCAGGCGGGAAATCTTCAGCCCGGTATTGCCCAGCTTGACATATTGCATAGTTCTTGCCTCCCTGTTTTGGGCACAGCTCTGTGCTGCGCCTTTTCCTGAAAGACCGGGTGCCCTTTCTGCCCGCCGGCCTCTTTTGCAAAGCATTTACGGTATCATTATAGCAGGTCATGACAAAAAATGCACCGTTTGCTGCCGGGGCGGAGGCATCGACAGCGGCAGGTCAGTTTTTCCCGCGCGGATCCGTGTTTTTGCCCGCCGCGAATTGACAACGCCCTTCCCGTGCGATACGATAAATGCAAGCATTCCGCGCTGTGAAGCGGAAAAGAGCAAGAGGGAGATTTGCGTATGCGTTACGGGTTTATCGGATGCGGCAATATGGGCGGTGCAGTGGCCCGCGCCGTCTGCAAGGGTGCCGGGGCGGAGAACGTCCTGTTGGCCAACCGCACGCCTGCCAAGGCCGAGGTCCTGGCCGCCCAGCTGGGCTGTGCCGTGGGTGACAATGAGAAGGTGGCACAAACCTGTCATTTCATTTTTCTGGGGGTAAAGCCCCAGGTCATGCCTTCCATGCTGGCGCAGATCGCTCCGGTGCTGGCCGGGCGCAAGGGTGCCTTTGTGCTGGTCACCATGGCCGCGGGCCTGAGCATGGCCCGCATCCGGGAACTGGCCGGGGGCAACTACCCCATCATCCGCATCATGCCCAACACCCCCGCCGCGGTGGGGGCCGGCATGGTACAGTATTGCTCCCTGGACGTGAGCGACGCCGATTTGCAGGAATTCCTTACCGCCATGGCTCCCGCGGGCCTGCTGGACGCCATCGACGAGAAGCTCATCGACGCGGCCAGCTGTGTCTCCGGCTGCGGCCCCGCCTGGGCCTACCAGTTCATTGAGGCGCTGGCCGACGGCGGCGTGGCGGCTGGTCTGCCCCGTGCCAAGGCGCAGATGTATGCCACTCAGATGCTGCTGGGCAGCGCCCGGCTGGTGCTGGAGAGCGGACAGCATCCCGGTGCCCTGAAAGACGCGGTGTGCAGCCCGGGAGGTTCCACCATTCAGGGCGTCCGTGTGCTGGAGGAACGTGCCTTCCGGGGCGCAGTGACCGACGCGGTGCTGGCCGCCTACGACAAAACGCGCGAGATGGGCAAGGGCTGATGCCACGCGCAGAGGGATGAGGAAAACAAAATGCGTATTGTTGTGAAAATCGGGACCAGCACCCTGGCCCATGCCGGCGGACGGCTGAACATCCGCCACACCGAGGAACTGGTCAAGACCCTGAGCGACCTGAAAAACGCCGGGCACGAGCTCATCGTGGTGTCCTCGGGCGCCATCGGCATGGGGGCAGGCAAACTGCAGATCGCCCGTCCCAAGGACATGCCCACCAAGCAGGCCGCAGCCTCGGTGGGACAGTGTGAGCTGATGTACACCTATGACCGGCTGTTTTCGGCTTACAACCACACGGTGGCCCAGATCCTCGTCACCCGGGAGGACTTTGACCGGGTGACCCGGCTGGAAAACCTGCAAAACACCATCTACCGCCTGCTGCAGCTGGGGGCCATTCCCATCATCAATGAGAACGACAGCGTAGCCACCGAGGAGATCGCCGTGGGCGACAACGACACCATGGGCGCACTGGTGGCCAAATATGCCCGGGCCGACCTGCTGGTGGTGCTCAGCGATATTGACGGCCTCTACACCGCCGACCCTCACACCCATCCCGATGCCAAACGCATCGAGCTGGTGGAGGAGATCACTCCCGAGATCGATGCCCTGGCCGGGGGCACCCACAGCGGGCTGGGCACCGGCGGCATGGCCACCAAGCTGATCGCCGCCCATATTGCCACGGGGGCGGGGGTGGACATGGTCATTGCCAACGGTTCCTGCCCTTCCCTGCTCTACGATATTGTGGAGGGCAAGCCGGTGGGCACCCGCTTTCTGGGCAGACACTGAACTTCCGGGGCGCTGCCCCGCCCCCATTCAAACCAAGAGGGAGGCTTTTTCATGACCACACATGAGATTCTGATTGCCGCACAGTCGGCACGCCAGCCTCTGGCGCTGGCCGGCACCGACACCAAAAACCAGGCGCTGGAGGCCATGGCCGCCGCCCTGACCGCTGCATCCGATGAGATACTGGCCGCCAACCGCAAGGATCTGGAGGCTGCCCGGGGCAAAGTCTCCGATGTCATGCTGGACCGGCTGGCGCTCACCCCGTCCCGCCTGACCGATATGGCCAAAGGCATGCGGGAAGTCGCCGCCCTGCCCGATCCGGTGGGTGCTCTGCTGCGGCAGATCGTGCGCCCCAACGGGCTGGTGATTGAAAAGCGGGCTGTCCCCATGGGGGTCATCGCCATCATCTATGAGAGCCGCCCCAACGTCACCTCCGACGCCGCCGCCCTGGCCATCAAGGCGGGCAGCGCCTGCGTTTTGCGCTGCGGCCGGGATGCCTGGCAGAGCTGCCATGCCATTGTAGAAGCCCTGCGCCGGGGGCTGGTCTCCGCCGGTCTGCCTGGGACTGCCGTCAGCCTCATCGAGGACACCACCCATGCCTCCGCCAACGAGCTGATGGCCGCCGACGGGCTGGTGGACCTGCTCATTCCCCGGGGCGGCGCCGGGCTGATCTCCGCCTGCGTGCGCAACGCCACGGTGCCCTGCATCCAGACCGGCACCGGTATCTGTCACGTCTATGTGGATGCCGCCGCTGACCTGGAAATGGCGGTGCGCATCATTGAGAACGCCAAGACCTCCCGCCCCAGCGTCTGCAATGCCGAGGAAGTCTGCCTTGTCCACCGGGATGTGGCGGACAAGTTCCTGCCCATGCTGCACACCGCCCTGGTGGAGGACCGCGCTGCCCAGGGCCTGACCCCCGTGGAGCTGCGGCTGGATGAGCGGGGTGCCGCCATCATTGCCGGCACCCCGGCCTCGGCGCAGGATTTCGACACCGAGTTTCTCAACTACATCCTGGCAGTGGGTGTGGTGGACAGCCTGGACGACGCCATTGCCCACATTGCCGCCCATTCCACCCACCACAGCGATGCCATCGTGACGGCGGACGACAAGGCAGCCGCCCGCTTTACCGCCTGTGTGGACAGCGCGGCGGTCTACGTCAATGCCTCCACCCGCTTCACCGACGGCGGAGAGTTCGGCCTGGGCTGCGAGATGGGCATCTCCACCCAGAAGCTCCACGCCCGGGGTCCCATGGGACTGGCAGAGCTGTGCACCTACAAATATATCATCCACGGCAGCGGTCAGACCCGCGGCGGCGCGGCCGCCAAGCTGCAGACCCCCTGCTGCTGATTTTCTGCGTCAAGCCCGGGTTTCGGACGTTGCCCCGAAAGAACCGAACAGACAAAAACCACCCCCGATACCTTTGCGGTACCGGGGGTGGTTTTTTGATGTTTCTGCTTTTGCGAGAGCAATCAGCCAAGGTTCATATCAACACCGCCGGAGACACCCTTGACCTTGCCGGTGCTGGTGTACTGCCAGATATCGTAGCGGTAGTTGAAGTCCAGCGAGTCGCGGTACTGGGCGATCCAGATCCGGTACTTGCTGATGTTGGCGTAGTTCAGCGAGTTGTAGAACCAGCTGGCGTAGGAGTAGACGCCTGCGGTGTAGCCCGCGTTGCGGATGGTCTCGCAGAAGGCGACGGCGCAAGCGGTGCGCTCGGCGGCGGAGAGGCCATCGGCGCGGCCGGTGTCCCCGGCCACCTTTTCAGTGTCATAGTAGACGCCCAGAGGCAGGCCGTAACCGCTGCACAGGCTCAGGACCATGCTGGCTTCCTCCACGGCCTCAGCCTCATTGATGGCCTGGCTGTAGAAGTAGACGCCGACCTTGAGGCCCGCGGCCGTGGCGCCCTGAATGTTTCGGCGGAAGGTGGAGTCCTCCACCAGCGCGCCGCTGCCGTAACCGCGGTAACCCACGCGGATGATGGCAAAGGTGATGCCATCGGAAGCCACCGCGTTCCAGTCGATGTTGCCCTGATACTTGGAAACGTCGATGCCCCGGGCCGTCTGGTTGAGGGCGCCGTCGGCGGCAAAGGTGTAGACATTGCCCTGAATGACCTGGGTGCCGGTGACCGGCTGATGGGTCGCGGGGTCGTAGTAGTAGTTCTTGCCGTCGATGTTCTGCCAGCCGGTGTACTCATATGTAATGCGCTCGCTGGAGGACACCGCAAAGCCGTAACCCGAAAGCTCGGACGCCTTGATCTCACCGGGCATGCCTGCCGTGGGATCACTGGGCGTCGCGGACGGCTTGGGCGTGGGCGTCGGGGTGGGGGTAGGCGTCGGCGTAGGTGTGGGGGTGGGCGTGGGGGTAGGCGTCGCCGTCGGGGTGGGCGACGGTGTCGGAGTAGGTGTGGGTGTCGGGGTCGGGGTGGTTTCCGGCTCCGGGGAAGGCGTCTCGGTCACCTCGGGTTCCGGGCTTTCGGCAGTGGGCTGGGAGCTGCTGTCATCCAGCAGTTCCACCTCCGGGCTGGTTTCCGGCGCATTGGTGCCGTGGCGCATGGTCAGCCCCATGAGGGAAAGGCCGCGGAAGGAAACGCCCGCCGCCGAGAAGGTGGCAGTGCTGTCCCGCTTGGCCCCCACCAGGTCCTTGGTGTTGGAATCGTAAACCGGCAGGTAAGGCGAGGTGGAGCCGTCGTTCATGAGCAGGTGCCCGTCCGAGCTGAGCTTGGCGGTGTACACCGTCACGCGGGAGACTTCCTTCTGGCTGGAATCTGCGTAGGCAACGGTATCGGTGATTTCCTCCTCCACGACGCTGTCGCCGCCGTAGCTGGAGTCTTCCTGGCTTTCCACCACCTGGTTGGCCTGGACGATCTTGTCCTTGACGGCCTCCACATCGGCCTTGTATTCCACTTTTTCCTGTACGGTGACTTCCACATCGTCGGGCATGCTGTAGCCCTCCACCTCAGGGAAGCTGATGGTGTAGTCGCCGGGCTTCACATCCTCGGCCAGCATGGTGCCGGTGTCGGTGTCCACGGGATAGGCAGTGGCATTGCCCTCCCCGTCGGTAACCGTGACATCCAGTTCCACACCGGTGAGAGGGATCTTGCCCTCCGCGGCGGTGGCGTCGCTGTCGGCCATCTGCACCGCGATGGTGGAGGCATCCTCATCCTGTTCCGGCTTTTCATACAGGGTATACAGCTGCACGCCGATATCCTGCTGCACCACCGACACATCACACCAAACATTCTGTGCCGGGGCGGGCGTGGGGCTTGGGGTGGGCGTAGGGGTGGCGGAAACGCTCTCCGCCTCCGGTGCCGCCGTGGACACTGCCTCCCGGGGCACGGTGCTCAAAAAGGTCGTTGCCATGACGCTGACGCCGATGCTGGCACACAACAGCACCGACACACCGCCAAGAGCCACTTTATACAGCGGCAGACGCTGGAAGGTACTGCCGGAAAAGTATTTCATGACATGATGTTTTTTCATTCCGCTAGATTTCTCCTGTTCTTTTCGTGCTTATGGGCACGGAAACCACATAATACTCCCAAATATAGCTTTCATTATATACTTCTATCACCCGGGGTGCAAGTGGTATTGACTGGAAACAATTGTAAATTCTGTCGCTGCATCGAAGGTTCCGTCCACATCTGGTAGCCATGGGTATCACAAGGCACAAGAGGGAGCCAAAACGGGCATGTCTCAGCCCGCCGCAGGCAGATACTTTTCCACCAGCAGATCCACGCATGCCCCGTAGCTGCGCATGCCCAGCTTCTGGTCGTAGCTCTGCAGAAAGCCCTCATAAACGGTCTCTCCCAGCGTTTCCACCGGGCCTTCCCAAGCGGCCCAGTAGGCATCGTTGCAGGCAATATCCGCCCGGGCCTCGGGGCAGAGAAGCTCCCATGCGGCAAGGGCCTGTTCCGGGTCGGCGGAATAGAGGGCGTTGAACAGATGCACAAACCCGTACAGCCAGCCGGAATAGACATACTCCGCCCTGCCGCTGGTCACCGAGGCATAGATGCCGCAGAAGTTTGCCTCCTGCTCCGCCGCCACGCCCCGCTGGTGGGCAAACTCATGGGCGACGGTCACCGGCAGAAACACCGCCGGGCAGTCCACGTTGACGGTGCTCTCCCCGAACAGCGGGCAGAGATACCCGGTAAAGCCCGCCGCACTCATGATTTTGGAATAAAAAGCAGGCTTGGCCCGGCGCTCCGGCCCCGCAAGGCAGGGATACTCGGCGGCGGCAGCTTCATACACCCCGGCGCTGTGGTTGAGAATCTCCTCCACCGTGACGGCAAACAGGCCGTCCCCATCCCGGGGGACGGCATCTGCCGTCTCATTGACACGTTGGGCAAAGTATCCGGTGACCGCCGCCAGATCGGCAGTCTCCACCGGGCCGCCGGACATGCCCGCCTTTTCGGCAAAGGTGGTGCCGTAATACTGGGTGCCCCACAGGGCGCAGACCAGCAGATAAATCCACACCCCCGCCGTAACGAAATGCAGCGCCAGCGTGCCGAGGCGATTTCTGCCCCGCCGCACCGCCAGCCAGACCGTCCGCACCGCCATGAACAGCACAAAGAGAATCAGTACCGTCACGGACGCCTCGCATACGCTGAAGGGCAGCGGGTCCACCCAGGCCGATACGGTACGCTTGACCGGCATGGACACTCCCGCCAGCCAGGCATCCATCCAGGCGCGGCTGCCCCGGGCCGCCCAAAACAGACACAGCCCCGCCAGGGCGACGGCCAGAAGAATCAGGGCCACGGCGTGTCGGCGGCAATGCTGCATCCATTTTTGCATAAAAGGCACCTTCCTTGCGATTTTTGGGGCATACCTGTATTATACCGGCATACTGCGACGGATGTAAACGACTCCGCCCTTGCTTCCATGAAATTTGCACAGGATGGGTTCGCGTTTTTTGTACAGGTGTGCTATGATACAGAGAGAATGTTCCGGGCGGGAGGTGAGCGGCATGCGGCCGGATATTGCAGATTTTTATAGTGGCATCAGCGCTGGAGCCGCGGAGCTGTTCTGCCCCCATCCCTCCGACAGCGGGGACGGCTGGCTGTTCTGTGTCTTTGCGCCTGGCGCCCGCCGGGTTCAGGTGCTGGGGGACTGGAACGGCTGGGACCTCTACTCCGCCGCCGAGCTGGCCCGCTGCGAGGACGGACTCTGGCGGGGCAAGGTCACCGGTGCCCGGCAAGGCCAGCTGTACAAGTACAATATCCTCTGTGCCGACGGGGTCTGGCGGCTGCGCACCGATCCCTTCGGGGCGGAGTATGAGCCTTCCGCCGTGTCCGCTGCCCGGCTGAAGGTCCTTCCCCGTCCGCCCGCGCCTTTTCGTCCCGGAGCGGGCGCCGACCGGCCCTTGCGCATCTATGAGCTCCACGCCGGCAACTGGCGCCGCCACTGGGACGGCCGGTACTATACCTTTGATGCTCTGGCCGATCGGCTGATCCCCTGGGCTGCCGATCACCACTTTACCCACATCGAGCTTATGCCCCCCGCCGAATACCCCTTTGACGGCAGCTGGGGGTATCAGCTCACCGGATACTTTGCGCCGTCGGCACGGTTCGGCGGGGCGGATGCCTTTGTCCGGCTGGCCGAGCGCTGTCATCAGGCGGGTCTGGGGGTACTGGCCGACTTTGTGCCCGTCCATTTTGCCCCCGACGACGGTGCCCTCACCTGGTATGACGGCACCGCCCTCTATGAGGCCGGACCCAGCGACTGGGGCAGTCTGGTCTTTGACCTGGCCAGCGGTCCGGTGCGCAGTTTTCTCTTGAGCGCCGCCTGCCGCTGGGTGGGCGACCTGGTCTGCGACGGCCTGCGGGTGGATGCGGTGGGCTATGCCCTGCGGCGCTGGCCGGGGGGTGAGGCCGCCTCCTTCTTCCGCCTGCTCACCGACACGCTGCACGCCCGCTACCCCGGCGTGCTTTTGATTGCCGAGGACACCGAGCCCGGCTGCCGGGCCACCGCCCCCACCCGGGAGGGAGGTCTGGGCTTTGACTACGTCTGGGATGCCGGCCCCCTGCAGTCTCTGGCCGATACCCTGGCAAGGCCCTTCAGCTGCCGGTGGGCTGGGCCTGTCCTGGGCAGAGAGGGCGAGCGCTGCATCCAGGCCTTCAGCCATGACGACTGCGCCTTCCCGGGCGGGGCACTGCTGCCCCGGCTGTACGGCGACCGCCCCCTGCAATTTGCCCAGGCGCGGCTGTTTTTGCTGTACCAGGCCGCCATGCCGGGCAAGCAGCTGCTGTTCTCTGGCTGCGAGTTCGGGCAGCTGGCCTCCTTTGATCCCGGCCGGGAGCCGGACTGGTACCTGCTGGCCGATTGCGATCACCGGGCCCTGTCCGACTACTGCGCCGCCCTGGGGCAGTTTTACGCTGAACACCCCGCCCTTTTCTGTGAGGACGACAGCGCCTGGTTTCATCTGGCCGCCAACGGGCCGGTGCGGGCCTGGGTGCGGGCAGCACGGGGAGAAACGCTGCTGTGCGTCTTCCACCTGGAGCCTGACCCCCGCCGCGGCGTGGTGCTGGACCTGGGAATGCCGGGATGCTTCGGCCGGATGCGGGAGATCTTCTCCTCCGGGGCGTCGGAATCCCTGCCGCCGGTTTGGGCGGAGAACGGCCGGGTGAGACTGGATCTGCCGGGGTTGTGTGCATCGGTGCTGGCCTTTGACTGATGGACTGCCGTACACCGGAATTTGACCGGTATGGCTTGACATTTTCCACAAAACGTCTATACTGTTTTTGGACATAAAAACAGGGGCGCTGAGAGTTCTTCTCGGCTGAGATTGGGGCAAATTGCAGTCCCAGGTCGCCTTGAACCTGATCCGGGTAATGCCGGCGTAGGAAGTTTGCGGTAACATCACCAGATGGACGACTTGACGCGCCTGCATGTTTTGTGCAGGCGCGTTTTCTTTGTTTTTATGTACTATTCCGTATCGTTGAAGGAGTGTTTTTCCATGTCTGCCACCCATTCCAGAACCCGTACCCTGGTGGAGGCCGCCCTGATGATCGCCCTGGCCACCGTCCTGTCCGAGATTCAGTTTCCCCTGGCCTGGACCCACGGCGGTTCCATCACCCTGCTGTCCATGCTGCCCATCATCCTCATGAGCCTGCGCAACGGGCCCAAGTGGGGTCTGGGCACCGCCTTTATCTTCAGCCTGATCCAGTTCCTTCTGGGCGTCAGCAACCTGGCCTACTGCCAGACCCTGGCTGCTCAGATCGGCTGCGTGCTGCTGGACTACCTGCTGGCGTTCACGGTGCTGGGTCTGGCCTGCCTGCCCTTCCGCGCTCTCAAGAGCGGCGTTGTGGGCGTGGGCGTAGGCACCGCCGTCGTCTGCCTGCTGCGCTTCCTCTGCAGCTTTTTCTCCGGCTACATTGTCTGGAAGGACTATGACTATGCCTTTGAATGGCTGAACAATTTCGGCTGGGGTGCCTGGTTCACCGCCAATCTGGGCGAGGATGCTCTGTGCTGGTTCTACAGCTTCGCCTACAACTTCAGCTACATGCTGCCCGAGACCATCCTGACCGTTGTCGGCGCAGTGGTGCTGTACAAGGCGGCGCCCCGTCTGTTCCGGCGCGAGGGCTGATGCGCGGCTGAATCATCCGCTTTTTTGGCGGCACGGACATTCTTCCGTGCCGCCCTTTTTGTTGCAAGGGGCTGCCCGCCGTGTTAAAATGGGCACAGTTCCCCCGCCCGGCTCCCGTCCCCTGCCGTGCGCCGGGTCTCACTGACAGGAGGTCTTGGTTTCTATGGATCTTACCACTCTGATTGCTGAAATCCCCTCGGCGGCCATCTCGCTGGTGGTGGCGGCTCTCATCTGCTTTATGGGGTACCGGCTGCGCAAGGCGGGCATCATGCTGGCCGGGGCGCTGCTGGGCTACAAGCTCACCTGCGACATCGCCGGGCGCTATCTGGATGCCTCTACTACCCTGATGGTGGGGCTGATCGTCGCCGTCGTGCTTGCCCTGGTCTGCTCCTGGCTGTACGACGCCGGCATCTTTGTCCTTTGCGGTGCCTGCGGAGCGCTGTACGTTTCCTCTCTGGTGGAACAGTTTGCCCTGATCTGGTGGCTGGAGCTCATCATTCTCATTGCGGCGTTCATTGCCATCGGTGTGCTGGCCTTGCAGTTTGTGCGGCCGGTGCTCATCATTGTCACCGGCCTGGCCGGAGCCAGCAGCATGCTGTCCAGCCTGGTTCTGCTGGGCCTTCCCCTGCCCGACGGCAATCCCCGTCTGATCTGTGCATTGGTGCTTGCTCTGGTGGGCATGGCAGTCCAGTTCACCACCACCCGCGGAAATTGACCATTTACTGAACCATAGGAAAGGCGCCCGATGGATTTTCTCCATCGGGCGCCTGTTCTTTTCTCTTGGGTTGCCCCTTATTTCTTTTTGTTATGATGATAGGTTCTGCGCCTGGCGGGTTTCTCCTCCATGCGGCGGCGGATCATCACCACCGCCACCACGGCAGCACCGGCCACCAGCACGCCGATGCCCACATACAGCGGCAGGCTGCTGGAAAGTTCCTGCACTTCCTCCGCCTGTTGCTGCTCCTCCGGGGAGAGGGTGGGTTCCGGCGTGGGCGAGGGGGTGGGCGTGGGCGTCATGGTGGGGGCGGGCGTCACACCGATGATGGTGCCTGCGGTAGGGTCGTCCACCGGGGCCGGGGTGCGGGCCGGGGCGGGGGTGGGCGTGGCCGACGAAGCCGCCGGGGTAGGCGTGGGCGTCGGGGTGGCTTCGGCTTCCGGTTCAGGTGTTCCCACCGCGGTGGTGGACTGCATCTGCGGCGTGGGGGTGGGCGTGGGCGTCGGCGTCGCCGTAGGCAGCGGCCCGGTCACAGTGCCCTCCGGCAGAGCGCCGATGGATACCTCCATGCCGCCCTGCGCGGCAAACCCGGTGATGCTGCTGACAAACCATGCTGTCCCTCCCTGCACCAGCTGAATGGTGTGGGAGCCGGGCGTCAGACCCTCAACAGTCAGAACCCCCTTGTCGTCGATCCTGCCCTGCATTTCCACACCGTCCACATAGACGATCACGGTGCAGTTGGTCACTGCGCCGTCAGTCTTGAGGGTCACGGTGTAGGTATCCGCCGTTACCGGCAGGATGCGTCCCGTAGTGCCCTGGCGCGCCAGCAGCAGGGTCAGCGTATCGGCATCACAGTTTTTGGGCAGATCGAGGAGAGCGGTATGCAGGGCAGGCGCTTCCACCGTCTGGACAGTGTCCTCCCCGGCGCCGTTCAGCGGCGCGACTCCACCCTCCGGCTGGGCGAAATAGTCGGTATAGCCGGCCGCGCTGTCCAGACCGTAGGCCGTCAGCAGATCGGAAGGCAATACCAGCGCCAGCCGGGTGGAAGTGCCGTGCAGGTCGATCTCGGTCTCCCCGCTCAGCCCGGCCAGCCAGGCCTGTTTGACCTGAAAGTCTCCGTCCGTTTTCTGGTAGGTGAAGCGCAGGCCGCTGACCTGGAAAAAGGCGCCGTAGTTTTCATCCTGAGCCGAGAACATTCCCCTGAGCGCTGCATTGAGCACATCGTTGAGCTTGTCCCCCGTGATGACCACCAGGGACAGGGGGGAATCCTCCACATACTCGGCAATGTTGTTTTCATCCAGGGTCGTTCCCGCCGGGGCGGTCTTGAGCAGGCGTCCGCCGTTCACCATGGAAATCAGCGGCAGGCTGTACAGGTCGGTATTCTCCTGCCAGACAAGGCTGGACGCCGCCGCGTAGGACATGGCGTCGGCCAGCAGGCTGCCGAAGTTGGTTTCCTCCCGGCTGGAGACCTGCACCGTGGCGCCGTCCGCATCCACTGTCGCCCACAGAGGGCTGTTCAGCGTGAGGGAACGGGCCGCGTCGGGATTGCCCGCCGGGTATCTTCCCTTGGGAGAGACTGCGCCGATCATCCAGTCAGCAGGCCAGCTGTCGGCCCCCAGCGTCACAGTCCGGTCGGCATCCTCCGGGGTGGCCTGCTCGGCAGTAGCCTGTTCCGCCGTCGCCTGTTCCTTTGTGGCGGCCTCCTCGGCGGCAGCGGTTTCGGCAGTGTCTTCCTCCTCCTCTTCCCCCGTGAAGAACCGCAGCAGGTCTCCCAGGATGGGGACCTCCATCAGGGTATCCATCACGCTTCCCGCAGGCTGGACCGCAGCCGTGGAAAAGGCTTCGGCAGATACGGGGGCCGTCACCGCGGCGGCAAAACAGACTGCCAGCCCAAGGCTGAGCAGACGGGTGGGAATTCCTTTCATCACAGTCCCTCCTTTTCGGCGGGCAGGCACCGGCCTGTCCGCATTTCTGAATCTTTTTATATTCCATAACGGGAAAGGCCGGGGCTGACGCCCCGGCCTTTCCCGTATATGCGGGCCGCAAGGGTGCCGCGGCGGCAGCCGCAGGCGTCTTTACGGCCCCGCATGGTTTCCGTTACAAATGCTGATGCAGCAATCAGACGCTGCGCTTGATGTTGGATGCCTTGTAGGTGTTCATGGCGCTCTCATTGAGGTTGTGCTCCATGGCGGCACCCTCGGCATACAGCTCGTTAGTAAAGTCTTCGCCCTTCAGCTCGCTGAGCAGGTCGTACTGGGTCTGGAAGTTGGAGACGGTGCCCTGCTCCAGCGGGTTTACCTTGCGCACCAGCACGATGGCGGTGCCCAGGTTCACCTTGACCCACCCGCCGTAGCCGGCAGCGTCCACCGCATCGGTCAGCATGTTGCCGCCGTTGCCGTCATCATAGCTGGACAGCGAAGAGGGCGTATACAACTGGGAGCCGCAGTAGTAAACCGACTGGGACTTGTCAAAATCGGTGGAGCCCAGAATCTCCATGGCCTGAGGCACATACTCCAGTGCCGCCTGATACATAATCATATAAGCGCTGGTGGAATCCATGCTGGCAGGAGCATTGGTCTTGAGGTAAGCCAGACAGTCATCCGCAAGGGTGTCGATGGCAGCGGCCTGCTCGCTGGAAGCAAAGGTGTAAGTGCTGGTATCCATCAGCGGCAGGTAGACGCTGTCGATGTAGCGGCAGTCATTTTTCAGGAATTCCTCATACTCAGCCTCGGTGACCGGCTGCTGGCCGTTCTCGCCGTACATGTACTCCAGGCAGGCCTGGGCTTTCTGACCATTCAGCAGGTAAGCCTCCAGTGTGTCCTTGGAGATGCCGTTTGCCTCATAAACGTCGCCGTTGGACTCCCACATGGAATCGGCATTCTCCGCAGCCTCAGAGGTGGCGGCGTCCTCCAGGGTGGCGCCCAGCTCATCAAACATGGTCTCCACCGCAGCATAGTACTCGATGGCACGCTGGGTCAGGCGGGAGATGTAGTCAGCGCCGTCGGTGGTGACTTCCTCATCGCCGATGGTTCCGGTCACACTGGCCTTGAGCACGGCGGAAACGTCGTTGGCCGTCTCACCGGTGGCCAGGTCGGCGTTGGAAGCTGCGGTGCTGTAGGCATTGTACTGGGCCAGCAGGTAGATGCCCGCCGGGATCTCAACGCCGCCGATGCTGCCGACGGTGGCCGGGGTGGTGATGTTACAGCCCGCGACGCCCAGCAGCATGGCCAGCGCCAGACCCAGGCTGATGAATTTCTTCTTCATGGGTATGGGTTCTCTCCTTTATATAGCTTTCGATGCGAAAACGCATGATATAAAGCCATTATAGCTTTTTTGCCCTGTTATTTCAAGCCAAAGGCCCTGCCGGGATGTGTAAATTGTGTGGCAGGCCCTCCTGTTTTCAGGCGCCCTCCCCTTTGGCACCGGGCAGCAGCGCCACCGCATCCCGCAGAATGACCACCGGGTCCTCCCCTTTGGCCACGTGCAGCATGATGCAGGGTCGGCCCAGGCCGTTATACAGTACCCGGCCGGGCATGTTCTCGGACAGAGCGCCCAACTGCTTGGGTCCGATGACATCGGAGTAAAGGAGCAGCTTGTCGCCCTTCTGGGCGATTTCGGCCACCCCTGCCCGGGCCGCTGTGACCCGGATGAGGGAGATGTCCACCAGGCCCTGCACGCTGCGGGGCGGATCGCCGTAACGGTCGATGAGCTCATCCAGCACATCGGTGGCGTCGTCTGCGGTCTGGATGGCGGCAATGCGCTTGTAGGCCTCGATGCGGCCCGCTGCGTCGGGAATATAGCGCTCGGGCAGGTAGGCGTCCGCCGTAATGTCGATGAGGCAGTCGCTCTTGTCGGGGGCAGGCGGTTCGCCCTTGGCCGCCGCAATGGCCTGGCCCAGCATCTTGACGTAGAGCTCATAGCCCACCGCCTCCATGTGGCCGTGCTGGCTGTGGCCCAGCAGATTGCCTGCACCCCGGATCTGCAGGTCCCGCATGGCGATGCGGAAACCGGAGCCAAAGGCCGTGAACTCCCGGATGGCGGACAGGCGCTTGGAGGCAATCTCCGTCAGCACCTTGTCCCGCTGGAAGGTAAAGTAGGCGTAGGCCTTGCGGCTGGAACGCCCCACCCGGCCGCGGATCTGGTAGAGCTGGGACAGACCCATGCGGTCGGCGTTTTCAATGATCAGCGTATTGCAGTTGCGCACGTCCACGCCGGTCTCGATGAGGGTGGTGCAGACCAGCACGTCGATCTCGGCGTCCAGCAGCTGCTGCCACACCGAAGAGATCTGCTCCTCCGTCATCTTGCCGTGGGCGATGCCCACCCGGGCGCCTGGGGCCATTTTGCCCACGCGGGCGGCGCACTCCTCGATGGTCTCCACCCGGTTGTGCAGATAGTAGACCTGCCCGCCACGGGCCAGCTCCTTCTTGATGGCCTCCCCGATGATACCCTCGTCATATTCCATAACGTAGGTCTCCACCGGGCGGCGCTCGGTGGGGGGCATCTCGATGGTGGACATGTCCCGGATGCCGGACAGCGCCATATTGAGGGTGCGGGGAATGGGGGTGGCCGACAGGGTCAGCATATCCACCCCGATGAAGTTCTCCTTGAGTTTTTCCTTGTGCTTGACGCCGAAGCGCTGTTCCTCGTCAATGATGACCAGGCCCAGGTCCTTGAACTTGACATCGCTGGAGAGCAGGCGGTGGGTGCCCACCACAATGTCCACCGTGCCGTCCTTCAGGCCGCGGATGGTCTCCTTCTGCTCCTTGGCGCTGCGGTAGCGGCTGAGCAGGCCGATGCGGATGGGAAACGCCTCCATGCGGGAAATGGCGGTATTGAAATGCTGCCAGGCCAGAATGGTGGTGGGGGCCAGAATGGCGCACTGCTTGCCCCCCATGACGCACTTGAAGGCCGCCCGCAGGGCCACCTCGGTCTTGCCCACGCCCACGTCGCCGCAGAGCAGCCGGTCCATGGGCCATTGCTGTTCCATGTCGTGCTTGATATCGGCGGTGCAGGTCAGCTGGTCGGGGGTCTCCTCATAGGCAAAGCGCTGCTCGAACTCGGTCTGCCAGGTGTCGTCGGGGGGGAAGGCATAGCCCTTGGCCTGACGCCGCCGGGCATAGAGCTCGATAAGCTCTTTTGCCATCTGCTCGGTGGCGGCCCGGACCTTTTTGCGGGTCTTGGTCCACTCGGCGCCGCCCAGACGGCTGAGCTTGACCTTCTCGCTGTCACCGGGAGCGGTGTAGCGGGAGAGCAGGTCCAGCTGGGTGACCGGCACATAGAGCACGTCCTTCTTGTCGTACTCGATGCGCAGGTAGTCCTTGGTAACGCCCTGCACCTCCATGCGGCGGATACCCGCGTAGCGCCCGATGCCGTGGTTCTGGTGGACCACCAGATCCCCGGGGGTGATGTCGGTCAGGCTGGCCAGGGCGTCCCGGCTTTTGCGCGCCTTCTTCTGCTTGGAGGCAGACGACTCCCCGAAGGCCCGCCCGGTGATGACAGCATACTTGGCAAAGGGATACTCGCAGCCGGAGGAGAGATGCCCCGGCAGCACCTGCACCAGCCCCGGCACCGGCGTGGCGTCGGGGGACTCGGTGGTGTTGAGGCCCCGGTCCCGCAGGTCCCGGGCCAGGCCTTTGGCAGCGCGCTCGGTGCCGGCCAGCACAGTGACCGCGTAGCCCTGGCGGCACAGCGGCCCCAGGTCATCGTCGGCCAGGGAGGCCACCTCCCCGCTCCAGGCGGGCAGGGTGTGGGCGGGAGCGTTGATGATCTCCTTGAGGCGGATATCCGGCATACTGCGGGCAAAATTTTCCGCGCAGAGAGTGGGATAGTGTTCCGCCTGGGCCCAGAGCCAGGCCGGTTCGGCATAGAGCACATCCAGCCCGTCGCAGAGGACGCCGTCCTCGTACAGGCTCTTGGTCTCCTCCTCCCGGCGGAACTGGTTGGCCCGCTCCGCCTCATGGAGGGAGGCGGGCTCCTCCAGGATCAGGATGGGCTGGTCAAAATAGTCCAGCAGGGTGGCGGGCTCGGGGTAGCGGATGCCCAGGTATTTGTCCATGGCTTCGGGCAGGGCACCGCCGTCCATCATGGCCAGATCCTGCTCCATGCAGGCGGCCATGGCGGTCTTTTTTTTGCCCCGGCGGTGGGACAGCGCCTTGCGCAGCAGCGCCGCCGCGTCGGCGGGCGCGCCGAACAGCACCTCCCGGGCCGGGCTGAGGTAGAGCTTTTCCAGGCTGTCCTCCCGGCGCTGGGTGGCCAGGTCAAAGCTGTGCAGGCTGTCGATCTCGTCGTCCCAGTACTCGATGCGGGCGGGGGCTTTCATGTCGGGGGCGAAGATGTCCACAATATCGCCGCGCACCGAAAACTGACCCGGGCCGTCCACCCGGTCCCGCCGGGTATAGCCCGCCCCGTACAGGGCAGCGGTCAGCTCCTCCCGGGGCAGGACATCCCCAGGGCGGATGGTGCGGGTGTTGGCGCAGAATTCCGCCCGGGGCATGGTGTACTGGGTCAGGCCCTCGCAGGGGACGCAGACCGCAGCCAGCCGTCCCCCCACCAGGTCGCCCAATACGCCCAGACGGCGGTACTCGTACTCCCGGGCCGTGCTCTCGATGGGCCGCAGGACGTAGTCCCGGGCCGGAAACACCGCCGCCGCAATACCCAGCGTGTTCAGGTCGGCGGCAAATCGGGTGGCTTCCGCCTCGCCGGGGGTGACGATGCAGAGGGGACGGTTCAGCGCCTTCTGCAGGGCCGCGTACATCTGGGCACGTCCGGCGCCGGGCAGCCCGAAGAGGGCCGCCGCACCGGGAGTCCCCAGCGCGCCGGCCAGACGTTGGTATTCACTTGTGGTGCCAAAGAGTTGCGAGAACATGATGCTCCCTTTCCGGGAATTGCGGCTCCCGTATCCGTCTCAGTGGTTGTACTTGTTCTGGGCCTCCGCCAGCTTGCCGTCCATGAGCAGGCGGCAGGCGCCCTCAATATCGGGCAGGCGGTCGGCGATGGCCTTGGCGTCCTCGGGCGGGAACTTGCCCAGCACCCATGCCGCCAGGTCGTACTGGGGGTTAGGTTTCTCCCCTACCCCGATGCGCACCCGGTAAAAGCCGTCGGTGCCCAGGGAGGCAATAATGCTTTTGAGGCCGTTGTGTCCCCCCGCCGAGCCGGAAGGCCGAATGCGGACGTGGGCAGGCTTCTGGGCGATGTCGTCGCACAGGACGATGACGTGGTCGGGTTTGATCTTGTAGAAATTAGCCGTCGGGGCAATGCTCTGGCCCGAGAGGTTCATATAGGTCAGGGGCTTGAGCAGGACCACCTTGTGGCCATCGATCTCTGCAATGCCGTAGAGGCCCTGCCACTTGGACTTGGTCACGCTCACATTCCAGCGCCGGGCCAGGTAGTCCAGAGCCACAAAGCCGGTGTTGTGGCGGGTGCCGTCATATTTGGGTTCGGGGTTGCCCAGACCGGCAATGAGCCAGTCCGCCCCCGATGTGCTGCTGAAAAATGACATAAAACTGCGGGATTCTCCTTTTGGATATGATAAAGCCGTGTTCAGTAAGCTTCCACCACCCGGCTGCCGAAAGGCGTCAGCGCCAGACGGGCGATCTTGAAAAACTGCCGTCCGAAGGGAATGCCGATGATGGTGATGCAAAGCACACAGCCCCACAGGGCGTGAGCCACCGCCAAAGGCAAACCGGTAACGAGCAGCCAGATGATGTTGAGCAGCAGCGAGCCGGCCCCTCCGCCATACACCACTTCCTTGCCGAAGGGAAACAGGCTGAGGGAAGCAAACTTGAAGCACTGCAGCCCCACCGGGATGCCCACAATGGTGATGCACCACAAAAGCCCTGCAAAAAACCAGCTCAGCGCGCTGACCAGGCCTCCCAGCAGGCACCATAAAATATTGCCGATCAGATTCATCGGGATTCCTTTCTTTTTATACAGTATCCGGCCGGGGCAAGGCTCAGCCCTTCTTTTCGGCCTCCAGCTTCTGCTTTTTGGCGATGTACTTCTGGAGCTTTTTCTCGCCCCAGCCTTCGATGGCGGCCTGCTTGCCCCGCTCGATGCCCAGCGCGCCGGCGGGCACATCATGGCCGATGGTGGAGCCGGCGGCGGTGTAGGCGTGGTCCCCGACCTTGACCGGGGCCACCAGGTTGGTGTTGCAGCCGATGAAGGCATAGTCGCCGATGGTGGTGCGGAACTTGCCCTCGCCGTCGTAGTTGCAGGTGACGGTACCGCATCCGAAGTTGCAGTACTTGCCCACGTCGGCATCGCCGATGTAGGTCAGGTGGCTGACGGTGTTGCCCTCGGCAAAATTGACGTTCTTGGTTTCCACGTAGGCCCCCAGGTGAACGCCCTCCTGGGTGACGGTGCCGGGCCGCACATGGGTGAAGGGTCCGATGCGGTTGTTTTTGCCCAGGCAGCTGTCATAGCACTGGCTGGCGTTGACGGTGGAGCCCTCCCCCACCGTGGTATTTTCCAGCAGAGTGTTGGGGCCGATGACGCAGCCCGCGGCAATCCTGGTCTTGCCCCGCAGGATGCACCCGGGCAGGATCACCGCACCGGGGGCGATCTCCACCTCGGGATCAATGTAAACGTCACGGCTGACAAACTCCACACCGTTGTCCAGGTGTTTTTCAAAGGTTTCGGCATATTGGCGCTGTGCCGCTTCAAAGCGCTGGCGAGCAGTCATGTTTTCCATACCTTATTATAGCCTCCCTGCCCTTGCGGGCGTTTCGGGGCTGCCCGGCGGGCAGCCTTGTACCGTGCGTATTATAGCAGATTTCCATGGCAAACAAAAGCAGGGTGTGCCGCTTTTTGCGGCACACCTTCCCGGCCAATGTTATGAACTCAACTTTATACCCATTATAATTTTAGCATTTTTTATGCAAATTGCAAGCCTGACGCTGTAAAAAATCGGCACTTTTTGGTCAAATCATTGCTCATTTTTTTAACAATATGCTGGAAATTCTTGCAAGAGTCTGTTATAATGGATTCTGCCGAACATGTAACTATGCGACGCGGGTGTGCACGGCACACCGGGAAGAAACCGTATTTGTATGGAGGTAACTATGAGCAAAAAGTACCTGTACCTGTTCAAGGAAGGTCATGACGCCTTTGGCGGCGATCAGACCAGCATGAAGAACATCCTTGGCGGCAAGGGTGCCGGCCTGGCCGAAATGACCCATGCCGGCATGCCGGTGCCCCAGGGCTTCACCATCACCACTGAGGCCTGCACCCAGTACTACGCTGACGGCCGCGAGATCAACGAAGAGATCAAGGCCGACATCTTCAAGTACATGGGCATCCTGGAGGAGCAGACCGGCAAGAAGTTCGGTGATATCGACAACCCCCTGCTCGTCTCGGTCCGTTCCGGTGCACGTCAGTCCATGCCCGGCATGATGGACACCATCCTCAACCTGGGCCTGAACGATCAGGCTGTTGAGGGCCTGGCCAAGAAGACCAGCAACCCCCGCTTTGCTTATGACTGCTACCGCCGCTTCATCCAGATGTACTCCGATGTCGTCATGGAGCTGGGCAAGAGCTTCTTCGAAGAGCGCATCGACGCCATGAAGGAGCGCAAGGGCGTCAAGCAGGACGTCGAGCTGGATGCTGACGACCTGAAAGAGCTCGTCGCCGAGTTCAAGGCCATCTACCTGGAGAAGCAGGGCAGCGAGTTCCCCCAGGATCCCAAAGAGCAGCTGATCGGCGCTGTCAAGGCCGTTTTCCGCTCCTGGGACAACCCCCGCGCCAACGTTTATCGTAAGATGAATGAGATCCCCTACGAGTGGGGCACTGCTGTCAACGTTCAGCAGATGGCGTTCGGTAACTCCGGCATGCGTTCCGGCACCGGCGTTGCTTTCACCCGTAACCCCGCCACCGGCGAGAAGAAGCTGATGGGCGAGTACCTGATCAATGCTCAGGGCGAAGACGTTGTCGCCGGCATCCGTACTCCCTCCCCCATCAGCAAGCTGCATGAGGAGATGCCCGAGGTCTACGACCAGTTCGTCGAGATCGCCGGCCGCCTCGAAGCTTACTACCGCGACATGCAGGATATGGAGTTCACCATCGAGGATGGCAAGCTCTTCATGCTGCAGACCCGTAACGGCAAGCGTACCGCCCAGGCTGCTCTGCAGATCGCCTGCGACCTGGTGGACGAGGGCGTCATCACCGAGCGTGAGGCTGTCCTGCGCGTTGAGCCCAAGCAGCTCGACACCCTGCTGCATCCCCAGTTCGACGCTGCTGCCCTGAAGGCTGCCGAGGCTATCGGCAAGGGCCTGGCTGCTTCTCCGGGATCTGCCTGCGGCCGTGTCGTCTTCAGCGCTGAGGATGCTGAGGAGAAGGTCAAGGACGCCGAGTGGAAGAAAGTCGTCCTGGTTCGTCTTGAGACCAGCCCCGAGGATATCGTCGGCATGCAGGTTTCTCAGGGCATCCTGACCGTCCGCGGCGGCATGACCAGCCACGCTGCTGTCGTCGCCCGCGGCATGGGCACCTGCTGCGTCTCCGGCTGCGGCAACGACAACGATGTCACCATCGACTACGATGCCAAGGTCATCACCGTCAACGGCCATGTCTTCCATGAGGGCGACTGGATCAGCATCGACGGCTCCACCGGCAACATCTACGAGGGCCAGATCGCTACCGTTGCTTCCACCGAGAACACCAACTTCAAGCGCTTCATGGGCTGGGCTGACGAGGCTCGCCAGCTGAAGGTTCTGACCAACGCCGACAACCCGACCGACGCTCAGAACGCTGTCGATATGGGTGCTGAGGGCATCGGTCTGTGCCGTACCGAGCATATGTTCTTCGCTGAGGACCGCATCAAGGCCGTCCGCGAGATGATCTGCGCCCGTACTGTGGAGGCCCGCAAGGCTGCTCTGGCCAAGGTTGAGCCCTTCCAGGAGGCTGACTTCACCGCTATGTACAAGATCATGGGCGATCGTCCCATGACCATCCGTTACCTGGATCCGCCTCTCCACGAGTTCCTGCCCACCAAGGCTGAGGACATCGCTGAGCTGGCTGCCGACATGGGCATGACCGCTGAAGAGCTGACCAACGTGGTTGTCAGCCTGCACGAGTTCAACCCCATGATGGGTCATCGTGGCTGCCGTCTGTGCGTCACCTACCCCGAGATCGCCGAGATGCAGACCAATGCCGTCATCAAGGCCGCTCTGAAGGTTTCTGCTGAGACCGGCAAGATGATCACCCCGCACATCATGATTCCTCTGGTGGGCGAGGTCAAGGAGCTCAAGTACGTCAAGGATGTCGTCGTCAAGACCGCCGACAAGCTCATTGCTGAGGCTGGCGTTGACATGAAGTACCAGGTCGGCACCATGATCGAGATTCCTCGTGCTGCTCTGACCGCTGGCGAGATTGCCAAGGAAGCTGACTTCTTCAGCTTCGGCACCAACGACCTGACCCAGATGACCTTCGGCTTCAGCCGTGACGATGCTGCCAAGTTCCTGACCGCTTACTACGACAACAAGATCTACGAGAGCGATCCGTTCCAGCACCTGGATCAGGTCGGTGTCGGCAAGCTGATCAAGATGGCTGCTCATGATGGCCGCGAGACCAACCCCAACCTGGGTCTGGGCATCTGCGGCGAGCACGGCGGCGATCCCAGCAGCGTCGAGTTCTGCCATAATGTTGGTCTGGACTACGTCTCCTGCTCTCCCTACCGTGTGCCTATCGCTCGCCTGGCTGCTGCACAGGCAGCAATCAAGAATCCTCGCAAGTAAAACCGTTGGACTCTTGGAGCTCACGCTCAGCTTAGAGGATGCGCAAGCATTCCAAAAAGCGCATAACAGCGTGATAAAGCCAAGCCGATGGCGTGATATCGACTTGGAGATCTACCTGTAATACGCCAATCCCCCTGCTACTGATTTCAGTTGCAGGGGGATTTTTTATGCCTACTTTTTGTTCAAAAGGCGATTTTGGGCCCGGAAAATCTGGATTTTCTGAAAATGTACCCGGTTTTTCGTATACATTTTTGGGCACAAAACGCCTCTTGCAAGCCTTATTTTTACCAAGAAAGGAAGCGTATTGTCATGGTAGAAAACCAAGTCCAAAACCCACCGGCTGAAAAAGTAATCGCTCTTTCAGCCAGTCTGCTGGAACCCTTTCAGGGACATCCCTTCCGGGTGGCCAGCGGTGAGGAAATGGAACAACTGAAGGAAAGCATCCGGAAGTACGGTGTTCTCTCACCGCTGCTGGTCCGCCCCCGTGGGGATGGCCGCTACGAGATTGTCAGCGGACACCGCCGCAAGGCCGCCTGCGAGGCTCTGGGCATCACCGAACTGCCGGTGCTGGTCCGGGATAAAAAGCCGTTTCGTTCCATGATACTGCGGTCAAGATCGGTCAGCCTTGTCATGTCCAGCGTTTTAATGGCTTGCAGATAGTAATCCGATGCGGCGTTGGTGCAATAGTGAGCCAACAAGGTGGCCATAGCCGGATAATCCGTTAAAGCATGCTTCACATCGTCATACAGCTGAGCCACCTGACAATAAGCTGTTTGTTCCGGAGCGGCCAATCCCTGAGCAATCGTTCGGGGAGTGCGGTTTGATGTCCCTTCTGTTGCTGCAGGAGGCTCCTGCGCAGAGGGTTTCTTGATCGGACGGGTAAACAGATTCAGCGGAAACCATTTCTTGAACGACGGCTCGTGGGATTCCTTCTCCGGCTGCGGCGGTTGATAATGTCGCCAATCTATCTGCGTGAGAAGGTCTGTGCGGATGGTCATTTCGTAGTCCTTGTATTGTTCCAGAAGGCTCTGGGCTTTCTCGTAGAAAGCCTTCCAGGGAATGTCCAGCACAGCAAAGACCAGATCTCCCAAATCGTAGGATTCTTCCAGCCATACTCGGGGCTGGTTTTGCTCCACATACTCCGGGATTTGCAGCTGGTCTTTGATTTTCTCCATACGCGCAATTACGGAAGATCGTCTGGCATCTTCCGGTGTGGTTTGCCGGTTTACGGCTGCCTGCCGCTGCCTTTTGTTGGGCATCTGGAACGGAATGAAAAGATTCGCTTTCTCAAAGCGAAAGATAAAATTGGTCGGCATGAAAAAGTCCTCGATAATTGTCGTAATTTGGCGATAAAATGTCGTAAAAATGCGAAAAAGGCGTATATCTTTACGCCTTTTTCGCATCGTAACACGCGGCAGAAACCACGTCAAGATTCGAGGATTCCTGACGATTGTCCCCATGCCTATCTTTCAGAAAAAATTTACAAAAACATTCCCCGGAGAGTAAAATACACTCTCCGGGGAAGTCTTTTAGTTACCCAGAAATCAATAAAACCGCAACTGTTCCTCCTTGCAGGACTTTGCCGCTCGTTCTTTCACCACATCCTTCGGCAAAATCTGCCCGCAGAGCAATGGCGAGTTCGGATCGTGCGCTTCCGTATTGCGCGCAACAGTTTTCAAGCTGTGCATCGCATAACAATACCTGCAACCGTGACGGCAGGTGTCATACATACCAATGTCGATGCTGGCCATGCAGCCGCATTCCGGGCGCTGGTTTTTGTCTTTCTCCAATGTAAGACGGCACTCGGCAATCTGTTCCAGCAAGTTTCGGTCAATGCAGTGGCCGTGGACAATGCCGTATGGTGATAAGTCTATTTGTTCTGCACAGGTTTCCAGCACAAGGTGATGTTTGCCTGCAATATCGGCCAACCGTTGGGCCAGTTCCACGATTTCCTTTTCCGTTAGCGGAGCAAAGCCTAAACCTTGCATGTTGGTCTGGGTGCTGCGGTAGAGGTCCACAAAGCTGATGATGCACTTACGGGTATAGCCCTCCAGCCGTCGGGCCAACTGGCTGAAAAAGGTAATGTGGTAGTCCATTGTATAGCGGTCGGTGAACAAAATAGGGTCATACCGCCAGATCACCCGTTCGGGGCCGATCCTGTGGGAAAGTTTCTGAAAGGCAGGCAGGATCACGTCGTTTTTGCTGGGCACACCCGGTTCCACATCGGTTCCGTAAGGGGTCAGGGTGAACTGGAAGTAGAAGGGATATTCCCGCAGTTCCGCCAGTCGGGGCATCAGCGGCAGCGGATTTTTGGTCCAGAAAACGATGCCGTCCACCACATCCGGCGACAAGGAAATGCGGCTGACACGATGGAAGTTCATGGGGTTGCGGACGCAGACATAGCCCTCCCGGATACGGTTGTAAAACCAATCGGGATAATAGGCGGGAATATCAGTCCGCCTGCTGGCGCTGATGATCAAAGGGTTCACCTCCCGGTTGTGCAGCGGTACAAGCCACTCACTTTTTCTTGTTTAGTTTCAGACAGACACCGTGGCCATCAGCTGCCCCTTGCAGCAGCTTCACGGCGGCCGCGGCCCTCTCTTTGACGGAACATTCCGGCTGTTCCTCCAGCTTGGCCACAACGTTTTTCAGATCTTCCAACGGCAACAGGTACACCGCCGCGCAGTAGAAGGTTTTGCGGCGGCCATCGTTATAGTCGGCCAGCAACTTATCCAGAATTACCCGCTTGGCCCGCAGTTCGTCTATGTAGGCATCCAGCCCCAATTCCCGGGCGCAGTTCAGGTCGGCGGCACGGCGGCTGTGAGGCACAAAGGAATCAGCCGCATCAAACTCGTCATACCGGGCACAGGGGTAAGTGGGACACTGACTGCAAAAGGCATACCCGCCCTTGTCCGTTGAACACCGGGCAATAGTGCAACTCTGGTTGCCCGGTCCACCGCCGCAACCAGGACAGTAACCGCCTACCTGCATGGGGCAGAGCAGACAGTTCAGACCGCACAGGCTGAACTCGGTATGTTCCCGTGTGAAGCCTTTCATAAGCGTAATTCCTTATTAGTTGTCATTTAGTCCATACTCTTTTGTCAGCAACTTACGTTTATACAGTTTTTCTGCGTCCAGGACTTCTTTTTCGGATGCAGACTTGGGCAATACCTGTAAAATGGAAAATTGGAATTGATGGTACCGAGTCGGATATTCATCCAGCAGTTTTATTAACTCCTTGTTGCCACCGTGCTGTGTGTGTACATATTGGGACCAGCGCCCCCACAAACCATCGGTTCCATATGCGGAACCGACATACTGCATACCGCTCTCGCGATCTACAATAAGATAAACTGCATAAATCGAGGATAAGGCGGCACGCCATGTCTCATAGGCGACGGGATCATCTATTACGCTTTTTAGCTTTCCGTAAGACAATACCAGAGACTCATAGCCCGGAAATTCCTGCTTTTCATTGGGGAGGATATAACTGACCGGTTTTTCGTTGGAGCCTTTCTGTTTCCATTGCCTTGTAGAATTGCCCCAATCAATGACAAGACGGTTTTCGTATTCTTCCAAAAGGTCAATGTGTTCCAAATCAAAAAAGGCACGGTTGCCTTGAAAGTGTTCTGGGTTTGGAAATCCATCTGGCATTACATCCAGCGTGTCTGGAACTGAACCGCACACCTTATAACACCCAAACAGTCTTGCCAGTGTTCCTCTTTCGCTGATAAACACACACCAGTAATCATATCCACGGCCAAAATCTTTGTCCTGCTGGCGGGTATAATCCAAAACCATCCCTTTTTCATAACACTCTCTAAAATCTTGGAGAGAGAAAGAATGGCGAAGCAGATACACACTGGAAGGCTCCAACCCAACCTTTTTTAGAATGTCAGAAAGATATAATATTGCCATGTGAATACCTCCCATATCAATCTGTTGGCAAAGCTTTTTCCTTTCGAACCGGGTGGCGCACCACGGTTTTCAGGCTTTCCGGTTTGCAGCGGCGCACATCGCTCAGGTAGATCTCGTGGTGGAATCGGTTTTCACCAAAGTCCGCCGTGTAACCGTGCGCTTTGGCATATTCCGCCATAGCAGCTACCGTGGCAGGCTCGGCATCGTAGGGGCCGATGTGCATACACTGAACGCACGGACCTTCCTCCCAGGTGAAGAACTCCACCGGGGAGCAGTCCAGTTTCTTTTTGCGGGAGGCTTCCTGCACGGCCCAGTCAAACTCCGCCTTGGTGACGAAGTCCGGCAGACGGATCAGAGAAATCCAGCAAAAGTCCTCTTTGTGAGTGTAGTCCACACCATGGACACCTTCCTGCCACCACAGGCCCTCCAACGGCGGCACCACATAGTCGAAGTAACCATCCATCTTGTGGCTGCCCATCTTGCTCATTTTTATGGTGTAGGCTACCGCATACAAAAGGCCGATAGCCTGTTTGTAGGCCCCGCTTTCCTCGTTGGGATCGCCATGCCCGCGCACCGCCAGAAAGTTCATGGCAGGTACCGTAACGATACCCGGTGTTTTGGGCGGCAGATAGAATTCCTTGTATTCTTTCTTGTAGTCAAAAGCCATCTTCATTTCCTCCGCTTTTGGGATGCCGCTTTGCGCAGCGCTTCACAGGTGATGCGGGTCAATTCCACCGCCATGGTGGGGTCGTCCACGTCCTCTATCACAAAGGAATCGCTGGCACCTTCATGAGATGGGGCCTTCGGCAGGTCGGGAAAGGCTGCTTCCCCTTGAGGCGTGATTTTGATAAACAACTGGTCATCGCAGATGACGCCGAAGAAGGTACCGTCGCAGGACAGGCCGTATTCTCCGAACATTTTGCGGGCACGGACGCTTCCGGCCCCTCGGAGCTGTTCCACCACATACTCCACATAATCAGAATGAGATGCCATAGCTACCTCCGTTTCTCGTAGCGCTGGGCCAGCCGCCTGACAAGAGCCCCCAGCCGTTCCCGCAACTCGGCAGGCTCCAGCAGCTCAGCACCGTCACCAAAAGTGAGAATCCAGCTGATTACACTATCCGCGTCCGGGAAACCTCGACGGAAAAGCAAGGAGCCGTCCGGCTGTACGGTAAAACTGTCTGCACCGTATTCTTCCACCAGCCGCCAACGGCAGGCTGGGTCAAAGTGCGCGCACACCTGATATTGTGTGAGACAAATCCGCTCCGGGTCCAGATCCGGCAAAGGGGCAGGGCGTGGTGTAAAAGGATCTCCGGTAGAAAGGGTTGTCATGCGGTTGAGCTTGAACAGGCGGAAGTCCTGCCGGGTTTGACACCAGCCCCATAGATACCATGTGGACCAATGAAAGACCAGATAATAGGGCTCTACGCTGCGCACCGATGTGCCCTTGGGCGCGTCGTAAGTGAAATGTACAAGGCGGTGCTGCTCCATGGCATTCTGTATGGCCTCGATTTTAGGGGCAAGGCTGCTTTTGTACCACGAGGACAAATCAATGAGCATGTGGGTGCCGCCGGATATCAGGGGGCTGTTTCCAGCGGACAGCTTTTCCATGAGCTGAGCATAGCGCCGGGTGCCGCTGACGCTGTCCAGACTGCGCAGCCCCGCCAGAATGGCCTGCATCTCCGGGGCGGTGAGCACCGTGCGGTCTACCCGGTATCCCTCCATGATGGAGATCCCGCCGCCAGCCCCCTGTGCGGTGGTGATGGGGATGCCTGCCCGGCAGAGGGCTTCAATATCCCGTTGTATGGTACGGCGGGACACTTCGAACTGCTCCGCCAGTTCCGGCGCGGTGACCTGTTCCCGCTGAAGAAGGATGGACAAAATGCCGATCAGCCGATCCATTTTCATGGTAATCACCGCCCTTTGTTCTTTTGCCTGTATTATACCATAGCAACCGGACAACTGTCTGTCATGTTTGGATTTGGGAGAATGTTTTTTCTGCGGGAATGTTGCAATCCCGCTCCCCATACGCTATGATGGTGCTGTCATCGGAGGACAGTACACCGTAGTGTGGGGGATCGTAAGCGGAAGCTTGCAGGCCGCCTGTCGGATAAGATGTCGAGTGAGCTCGGTTATTACAGTTGCTGTAGTGATCGGGCGTTTTTCTTTAGGAGGGCAACTATGCAACATACATCCGTCAATCTGATCCCCTTGGAGACCGCCGACCGTGAGCAGTTCATTCTGGACAACCAGCGGGCCTTCTGGTATGGTACCATGCAGGAGTTTGGGATGCGGGACGAGCATCCGGACAGCCAGGGCGAGAGTATCTCCCGCAAGTCCATCAAAGCTTGTTCACGAAAAAATACCCCGGCGCTGTATTTGACGCCGGGGCACTTTTTTTGTAAGCTATTTATGGCATATCCTATTATCTTGTGAGGTGGAAAGATGGATACCACTCTGGATCGAATCGGACTGTATGATTTATTCGGCACCTTTTTATCCGGTGCCATCATAAGTCAGCTTTTCTGCTATCTGACTACTATTTTTTTATCTTCCGAGGCAAGCAGAGCAATTTTTCAGACGGAGCTTTCTTCGTTATCCCTCAATGCCCTGAGCGCAGTAACTTTCAGTTTTCTGGTTGGCCTTGTTTTAGAGAGCTGTGCCTCCTTAATGGATAAAAAGTTTTTTCGTTTCAGAGACAAGGCCATGGACCTGATCGACTCTGCCCCGGATAAAGTGCTTAGTGTGGATATTTCCAGTGCAAATCTGGACGCCATGAAACAATCCATTCTCGGCAATACATTTCCTCAATCGGATCCTGAGGCCAAGCGAAAAGGAGAATACATTTACCAGCAATGCAAGATTTATCTGGAGGCAAATAAATTAAACGCCAGGGAACAAAGTATCAACGCCATTTATGTTCTTACCCGAAATGTAATGGTGGGATTTGGTTTTTGCATGGTGCTTTATCTTGCCATTCAATTTTTAAATTACCGCTTCACAGCATCTCTGCATCCGGCCCCGGCCTTTTCCCTGGCAGTGATCGTGCTTTTCGGTTTTTGCATTGCAGTTCTTTGGAACCGCTGTACCTCGTATTCCAGATATCGGGTAAGGGTCATTCTTCGAGAATACTATCATCATAAATTTGCGGCGGAAGCCTCCTCTTCTCACTGAGTTTCTCTTTTTCGCACAGAACACAGGCAGCGGATACCGCTCCACATTTTCCACAGCTTTCATCTGAAAATCCCCGCGCATCCTTCCAACGGTATGCGCGGGGATTTGATGTTTCTGCCCTTTTCTTGCCGGAGGTTCTTTTAACAAGGTCGGAACACCGCCGGATTTTCCTCCGGTGCATGGTCCCGCAGCGGTTCAATCCATCAGTGCCATTTCAATCCCCACCGCGCCATATTTTTGCTGTTCCTCCCGGGAATAGTAACTATCCATATCTTTTGGGTCCGGCTTATCCCCGGGCTTGTACCCACAGGATAGCAGCGGCAGTGCCTGATAGAGCTCTGCAAAACTGGCGAAACGGTGCACCGCAATCACCTGTACCCGGATTTTCTGCAGCCCGTCCCCCAGATTCAAAAACTCGATCTGATCTCCCGCCTGAATTTTCTGCCGCTTCGGATCATTGAGCCGAAGTTCAATGGTCTTTTCCCCTGCCTTTATTTTCCGGAACGGCTCCGGTTGGAGATTCATACAGTGCAGCATGTATTTTCCATCTTTCCTTCCTGTTTTGCACCTTGAGAAAAGTCACAGCCGGAAAGCACCGGCAGCACACCAAAACCAAAGCTCTGCAAAAACCGTAAAGCACAAGAACCGCAGCAAGGCGGCGGATGCTGCTTTGCGGATAGAGTTTTGCAGCTTTGTTTTTTATGGAACCGCACAAAAAGCCTGACTCCGTCTTTTCCATACCATTATTTCATTTCATCTGCCAGTCGGTCCCGCACCGCCAGCGCCAGCCGGGGATCATTGGTTATCACATCTGCGCCTTCCTTCATCAGCCAGTGCAGATCCTCCTCGCCATTGACGGTCCAGACGCGCACGGCCAGACCGCTGTCCAGATAAACCTGAAGCAGATTGCCCATTTTTACATTATACAGCCCCGGATGCAGTCCCTTTACATTGTGGGCCGCAGCATACTTTTCCACGTCACAGGGAATGTCTCCAAACAGATAGGCGGTCTCCGCTTTGGGGGCCAGGCGCTGTACCTCTGCAATACTGTAGTGATTGAAAGAAGAATAAACCGTCCGGTTTTTCATCCCCAATTTTTCCACCAGGTCCAGCGTCTTTTTTTCTATTCCTTCATACCACAGAATGCCGGTTTTAAGCTCGATATTCACCAGCATACCGCTTGGCTTGACCAGTTCCAGCACCTCCTGCAGTGTGGGAATACGGACATCACCATAGCCGGACATACCATTGTCGGCACAAAGTTTTTTCAGCTCAGCCAGGGTGTGATCTTTTACCAGACCGGTTCCATTGGTGGTGCGATCCAGTTCTTCATCGTGAATGACCACCAGTTCCCCGTCCCGGCTCAGATGGACATCCAGTTCAATGCCGTCCGCTCCCTGTTCCATGGCTGCCTGAAATGCGGGCAGTGTATTTTCCGGCGCATAGGCGCTGGCTCCGCGATGCGCGTAGATCTTTACCTGCTTCATACATCAATCCTGTCCTTTCCTGGTTTCCTGTCCGGGATGCCCGGCGGGCGGTTTCTCCTCCGGGCTCCGAGAGTCCCTCAGAACTGCCGTTATCCCTGCTTGCCTCCTTACCATATCACATTTGTGCCGCAAAATCCACGCTGATTTCCACAATCCGTTTTCCCCCGTTCAAAGTGTTCTTCCGGATTTTGGGGCACGCTTTTCCAGACCTTTTCTATTTCAGGCGCCCGGAATTTCTGTATTATAAATCCGCCCGATTTGCCCCGCAAATAACATCAATTCCTTAAAAATTCAGCAATTCCCGGAAATATCCGTTTTTTGTTGATGGAGAACCGGTTATGCCGTATAATAAATTTACATCTTCATTTCTCGTTTGCGAGTCGGCGGATTCTTCCCCACCGCCTATCCCAACGCTAAAAAAGGAGGCCCCCATGAGTACCTCTACTGTCTCATCGGACAATCTCTCAAAGTATCAGGAACTGTATGAAAAAGTCTATCCCGGCTGTGCCATGTTTGTCCGGGATGTCAACCTCTCCCCCCAACTGACGGAAAAGTATACCGCCGGGAGCATCCTCCGGGAGAAAGCCTTCACCGATGCCAGCATCCGGTTTATGGGCATGGTCACCACCCACCGGTATGTGATTCTGTCCAACCACATGGCGAATCTTTCCGCTTTCGAGCACGGCACCAACTGGGGGCTCCACGTTGCCAGCAAAGACTCGCATTTCAAGGTGCTGGGTGTGCACAGCTGCGGCGGCAAAACCGGTATCTTTCTGCTGCATCTTCCCAACGACGAAAGCTGGAAGGCCTGGCAGACCGTGGTCTTTGACCTGGATGAAAAACTGTACCGCATGGCCACGGAACGGTTTGACGCCAAATGCAGCGCTCCTCCTGTGCCGGAGCTGACCACGCCGCAATGGCTGGACCGCTGTTCTTTTCCTGTGGGAATGGACAATGCAGGGAATTTCTGGCCTCTGGAAGATGCCGCGGTTCCGCCCTCCCCTGCCTGTGCTCCCTATGGTCCCTACCATTCCCTGCAGGAGCGTTACCGCGGCTGTCTGCTGGGCGGTGCCGTGGGCGACGCTCTGGGATATCCGGTGGAATTCATCAAAGAGAAAGCCATCTGGGACAAGTATGGGCCCTGCGGCATCCAGACGCTGGAGCAGGCCGGCACCCCCGCCCTCATCTCGGACGATACCCAGATGACGCTGTTTGCTGCCAATGCCATTCTGTACAGCCGCGGGCAAAAGCTGGCTCTCCGCCCGGCGCTTTGGCTGGCGTACCGGGAATGGCTGGGCACCCAGGGAGACACCAGCCGCATGGATTCCCCTTCCGGGCCCAAAATGTGGATTTTCCGAGACCCGCGTCTCCATGCCTGCCGCGCTCCCGGCAATACCTGTCTGGACGCCATCCGTCACAGCCCTGACGGCGGAACTCCGGACTCGCCTGTGAACAACAGCAAAGGCTGCGGTACCGTTATGCGTGCCGCTCCTCTTGGGTTGGCGATCTCCTCCAGCGACAAGGGCGGTCTGAAAACGGTATATGACATGGCGGTTGCCGATGCCGCTCTCACCCACGGCCATCGCCTGGCATGGGCCAGTTCCGGCGCCCTGGCTCAGATCATTTACGAGATCGTGCAGCACCGTCCCCAGCGGGACTATCTTCTGCAGGAGGCCGTAGCAGTCGTCTTCTGTCCCGGCTCGGATGACCTGAAAGCACTGCTGGACAAGGCGGTCCAGCTGGCGGAGGATTCCTCGGTGGATGATCTGGACGCCATCCATATGCTGGGCGAGGGCTGGGTGGCCGAGGAAGCTCTGGCCATTGCGGTGTTCTGTGCAGTGCGGCATCAGAACGACTTTGCCGCCGCCATCCGCGCCGCCGTCAACCACAAAGGTGACAGCGATTCCACCGGCGCCATCTGCGGCAACATTCTGGGCGCCTGGCTGGGCGAAGATGCCGTGGCACAGGCCTTTGACCTGGATCACCTGGAACTGCGGGATGTCATTGAGAAAATGGCCGACCGCCTGTTTACTGCCGTCAACGGGCCCTTCCTGCGGCGGCACGGTGTCCCCTTCCTGGACTGCCCGGAGGGCGGCACCGAGCAGGACCATGAGCTGTGGCAGCAGATGCAGCCCGTGCTTTTGGAGAAAAACCTTCCGGGCCCCATGGCAGCCGGAGAATTCGTGTCGGCTTTCCTTGCCCTGTTTGAACAGCAGACCGGGCATTCTCTCTCCCGGGCGGACATTCCTGTGTCCGGGACTTCCGGCCCGACCAGTCCCACCTGTTATTCCGGCGTCTGGTGGGCAGACCATCTGCTGCCCTCCCTCTGCCGCTGGATTGCCGAGGCGGACAAACTGCCCTGCGACGTTTCTCTCCCGCTGGACGGCTTTGTATGGAAGCTTCCTGCCGCCTTTGCCCAGGCCCTCAGGCAAATTCCGGGCTCCGAGGAGGAAACCGTGGCGCCGCCTGCCCCGAAGCCAACGCCGGCCGATCCGGTGGTTCCTGCTTCGGCCGAGTATGACCCTGCGGCAGCTGCACCTGACGGGGCAAAGCCAGCCCCTGTGGAGGAGGCAGCTTCTGCTGATGCCGCGATGGAAACCAATGATACCGAATTTTCCGTGACGGAGGATCATTCCACGGAAGAAGTCGTCTCCTCCCTGCCGGAGGAAACCAACGGGGTAACCGGGTCGGAGGAAGCGTCCGTATCAGACGCCCGTCCGACGGGCATTCCCGAGGAGGCTCCCTTGCCGGAGACTGTCCCCACGGCAGAGCCGGCCGCACAGGAGAATTCTTTGCCGGCTCCACAGAAAGACGCTGTTTCCTCCGCAGCCTCTGCCCCGGAGGCGAAGTCTGTTCAGGAAGTGCCGTTGCCTTCCGCCTTGCAGGAGGTCCCCGAGAATGCCGCGGCTCCGCAAGTGCCGCAGACTCCCCCCATGGTGCCTCTGCGTCCGGTGGGGCTGATGTACACGCCGCTGACCAAAAAAGCCCTGGCCATCTGCTTTGACGCCCACAAAAATCAGTGCGACAAGGGCGGCCTGCCCTATGTATTCCATCCTTTCCATCTGGCGGAACAGATGGAGACCGAGCTGGAAGTCTGCACCGCCCTGCTCCACGACGTGGTGGAGGATTCCCACTATACCTTTGAGGATCTGCGGCGGGAAGGCTTTCCCCAGCCGGTTCTGGAAGCCCTGCGCCTGATGACCCGGGACCCCTACATGCACTATCTGGATTACGTGGTCCAGCTGCGGCGAAATCCCATCGCCCGCCGGGTCAAGCTGGCCGACCTGCGCCATAACAGTGATCTGAACCGTCTGGTCGCCGTGGGCCCCAAGGACAAGCGCCGCCTGCTCCGATACCGCATGGCTCTGGCCATTTTGGCCGCTGACGACTACGATGCCGGGCGCCGCTGTTTCTGCAAGCGGCTGCCGCTCTCGGTGGAGCAGCCCGTCTTCCTCACGGTGTACTACGACGCCGCCGGGAAGGTACTGTATTACTGCGTCTCGGAGGATGCTGCCGCCCCCTCCTGCTGCTGGTTTGATGCAGAAACCGGGGAAAAGCTGCGCATCACCCTGCATCCCCACCGCACCCTGCCCGACAGTCTGGCCGACCTCACGCCCCTGTCCTGTCAGAATCTGGACGGCCTGCTCCGGCATTACGGCGTTGACCCCACCAGAGATCCGGCAGAGTGATCCTGTCGGGACAGGCCTTTCTGTAATCTCCTGCATACAATGATCCCCCGCCAAAGTCCTGTACAGGCTTTTGGCGGGGGATCTTTTTCAGAGAAAAATGCCGGGCTCCCCGGCGATGGTTTCCGGGCGTAATCGCAGCCCCGGGTGACAACTGTGGATTTTATCCTCTGTTTTTTGCGGAATACTGTTGACAAGCAATATTATTCATTTTATAATATGGTAAAACAAACAATCGAGGTGATCCGTTTGGGGTTTCAAATCGGCGGCGCCATCCTGGATTTTGTGGTGCTGAGCATCCTGAACAGCAAGGATGCCTACGGCTACCAGCTCACCCAGGAGGTGCGCAGCATTCTGGATGTATCCGAAACGGCGCTGTATCCGGCACTGCGGCGGCTGCAGAAAAACGGTCTGCTGGACACCTATGACGTGCCTTATCAGGGCCGCAACCGCCGGTATTACCGCCTGACCGACAGCGGCAGGCAGGCCCTTGCCGACTACACCATCCAGTGGAAAGCATTCCGTCAAAGCATGGATCGTTTGCTGAAGGAGGAAAACCATGATGACTGCCCAACAGTATTTTGAGGAGTTGTCCGCCGGGCTGGACCGGCTGGATGCCGCCGCCCGTGAGGACATTATCGCCTACTATCGGGAGTACGCCCAGGAGGCCGGGCTCTCCAGCTATGAGCAGCTGAGCGAGCACTTCGGCACGCCCCGCGCCCTGTGCGACAGTCTCTGCGCTGAGCTTTCGGGCACTGCCCCCCTGCCCCCGTCCCCGGCCGTGCCGGAGCAAAAAATCCCTGCGGCAGTCCGGAGCATTCTTGTCATGCTGTCGGGCCAAAAGCGGGATGCAGGTACCGACCCGCAGACCAGCGAGTGTGAGATTGCCCTGGATGCCTTTTCGGGCATTGATCTGTCGGTCTTCATACCCGACGTGGTCTTGCAGGAAGGTGACTCCTTTTCGGTGCACTATCGTCTGCCCGAGTGCGAGCGTCTGGAGTGTGCGGAGGTCGTGGACGGGCTGTTCCGCTTCCGGACTGCCAAGACCAGAACATTTCTGTTTTCCTCCAGTGGCGGAGAGGTCATCATCACGGTTCCAAAAGGGACCCGGCTGCAGCAGGCGGAGTTCCGCATGGTTTCGGGGCTTCTCCGGCTGTCCGGAATTTTCTGCGGCAAGACCGTTGTTTCCACCGTTTCGGGGGACATCAACCTCCGCGGCGGAACCCCCGGCCAGCTGAGCGCCCGCACCACTTCCGGTGATTTCTTCCTGCTGGATGTCTGCGCTTCCTCCCTCCACTTCGGCACCGTTTCGGGAGATGTCCGGATGGAAGGCTGCCACTCTCCCATCGCGGATCTGTCCTCCACCTCGGGTGACCTGCATCTGCATGGTATGGCCTGCGAATGCTGTTCCGTCCACACCATCTCAGGGGATGTAGAGATTGAGGGTTCCCTGGGAACACTGAAAGTATCCACCACCTCCGGGGACTGCACACTGTCCGGCACTTTGACCGGCCAGAGCAAAGTCACTACCGTCTCGGGAGAGATCGATGTGCACTTTCCCGGTGTGGGGGTGGACGCCTCCTCCCTGGACGGCATCACCCTGGACGGCTGCCGCTGCGGCAAAACCGCCTCCTGTCCCGGCAAGGTGCCCCTGATCCTGAACAGCACGTCGGGGCATATCACCGTCACCACCGGCTGATTTTTTCCCGCGCCCCGGCCACGTGACCGGACGGCGCATAACCTTCCCTTTTGTTCCCCGGATAAGGCCCACCTCCTTCAGGCAGGAAGCGGGCCTTGCTCGTATGCCTGTGCCGATGGGAAATATGTGGAATTTTCTCGGTCATAATTCGTTCAAATATTGTTTGAAGATTCTTCAAAAAGTTTCTATACCCTTTTCAAAATTGAGGCGTATTCTATATACAACAGCAAGAGACACCGGAGCGCCGGAGTCACCTGCGATTTCACTGCCTCCCGGCCATGCGAGGGCAAGTGCCCGGTCAGGAGCAGACAACCAACAAGGCCATATCGGCCATTTGAATAGATCAGCGCAACGCCACCCATCCGGTCTTTAGGGGCCGCGGGTGGCGCGCTGCATTTCTCCATACAAACAGCCGCGCCCCTGTCCGGACTGCCTTGCAAGGCGCCGGGCAAGGGGCGCGGCTGTTTTGTTTTGGGTTTTGCTTTGGGAATGAATGCTTGCTTTTGAGGGGATCGCCCGCCGGCAGGGATTGGGGGAATCCCGGGGCGACGTATCACACAGGCAGGGTCTCGATGCGGGTGCAGACTTGTTCCAGCAGGCTGTCGCTGTGGCTGACGATGAGCAGCCCCAGGTCGCGGCGTTCTGCCTCCCGGATGAGAAAGCTCCAGATCTGTGCCTGGGTCACCAGGTCCAGCATGGCGGAGATCTCATCACACAGCAAAAACCGGGTGGCCGGGTTGAGGGCCCGGGCCAGGCAGAAGCGCTGGAGCTCGCCGCCCGACAGTTCCGCCGGGAAGCGCTCCATCCAGCCGTCCTCGATGTGCAGTTCCTCCAGCAGGCGGCGGTCCACCGGGCCGCTCTCCGACAGAGTTACTCCCAGGCGAAGCAGCGGGTCCACCACCGTCTCGGGGTGCTGCCACATCATCTGTACCGGGCAGACGCCGCGCATGCCGCAGACCGGCTTGCCGTCCAGCAGCACCTGGCCGGACTGGGGACGCTCGTAGCCTGCCAGCAGCCGACAGAGTGTGGTCTTGCCCCGGCCGCTGGGTGCCTTGAGTCCCACCCGCTCCCCCGACTGGATGGTCAGGCTGATATTCTGCAATACCGGCGCGCCGTGACGGCCCCGGTAGGTAAAGGTCACATTGTTTGCTTGCAGGGTCATGGTCATTCCTCCCTCCGGGGATTCAGGCACCGCACCATGCCCCCCTGCCAGGAGCGCAGGGGCAGGTCGGCGGCCTCCCGGCACTGGGGTGTACTGCGGTCACACTGCCCCGCAAAGGGACAGCCCGCCGCCAGGGTGCCGGGATAGGGCTGGGCGCCTTCGATGGGCTGAAAGCCGTGCTCCGGCATGGCCCGCCACAGTGCCCGGGTAAAGGGATGGCGCAGGTTGGCAGGGTCGGCAAAATCCGCTGCCGAAGCCACCTCGATGGTCTGGCCGGCGTAAAACACCGCCACCTGATCGGCGATGGTCAGGGCCAGCTCCAAATCGTGGGTGATGAGCAGCACCCCGGCGCCGCCCTCGGCCAGCTCCCGGAAGTGCCCCAGAATCCGCGCTGCCGCTTTGGCATCCAGCCCGGGGGTGGGCTCGTCGGCAATGATGAGGCGGGGCTCATGGGTGACGGCCGTGGCAATGAGCACCCGCCGGGCCATGCCGCCGGACAGCTCAAAGGGATAAAGTTCCTCGGTCTCGGGGGCAAGGCCGTAGCGGGTCAGGGCTTTGCGGGCCCGCTGTGCGGCATCGGGGGCGGCATCCTCCCCCCGGACCTGGTCCCCCACCTTCATGAGCGGGTCCAGGTAGGTCACCCCCTGGGGCACCAGGACGATCTCTCTGCCCCGGAGCTTGGCCGCCCGCTTGTCGGTCAGCTCACTGCCGTCGTAGAGGATACGGCCCTCCATGTGGCTGTTGCGGGGCAGAATATGCAGGATGCCGTGGGCCAGCAGGCTTTTGCCGGAGCCGCTGGCGCCCACCACCGCCACCACCTGCCCCGGTGCGATCTGCAGAGACAGGTCTTTGATGACCGGCAGTTCCCGCCGTCGGGTTCCCTTGGCATACTGGGTGAAGTGGATGGACATATGTTCAATTTCCAGAATCGGCTGCATGGGTTCCTCCTCATTCCTGGGCGCTGGCCGGGTCAAGGAGCAGACGAATCCGCTCTCCCAGCAGCGCAAACAACAGCACCACAATGACCAGCGAGATGCCGGGGAACAGCGCCAGCCACCACTTGCCGGTGGTCAGGTAGCGCATGCTCTCGGACAGAATGACGCCGATGGCGGGCTGCTCCGACGACAGGCCGAAGCCCAGAAAGGTCACGCTGGCCTCGTGCAGGATGGCGTGGGGGAACAGCAGAATCAGCCCGGTGAGAAACTGGGGCATGAGATGGACCAGCATATGCCGCCGGACGATGTCCCAGCGGCGGATGCCCAGCTTCCGGGCTGCCAGAATGTAGGGTGCCTGACGCAGCTGCATGACCTCTCCCCGGATGACCCGGGCCAGGGAGGTCCAATGGCTGAGGGCCACGCCGGTGACCACCCCCAGAAATCCCTTGCCGCAGGCGATGGAGATGAGCATGACCAGCAGGATATGAGGAATGCCCATGACCAGATCGATGCAGAAGCAGACAACGCTGTCCGCCCAACGGCCCATAGTGGCCGAAATGATGCCCATGACCAAAGCGATGCAGGCGCTGACCGCTGCGGTGAGCAGGCCGATGCGGATGCTCAGGGAGAGGCCTGCCAGGGTGCGGGCCAGCATATCCCGGCCCATCCAGTCGGTGCCGAAGGGGTATTCCAGGCAGGGCATAAGGTTTTTCCGGGCGAAATCGCTTTCCATGGCCCGGCCGTTGAGCAGAATGCCCGCCACGGTGATGGCGGCCAGCACCGCCACGGCAAACAGCACAAGAAAGAGGGTGCTGCGTCTGCGGTTGGTGGTTGTCATTTGCTTGCAGCCCCCCTTCGGATTTTGGGATCGACGACGCCGTACAGCAGGTCCGCTGCCAGGTTGCCGCCGAACACAATGGCCGCTGTGATGACGGTGATGCCCAGCAGCAGAGGCATGTCGCTGCCCAGGCCCGCCGTGACCGCCGCCTGACCCAGGCCGGGATAGGTAAAGACCTGCTCCACCACCACCGAGCCGCCGATGATCTCACTGATGGAGGCAAACTGCAATGTGATGGCAGGCAAAGCCACATTGCGCAGGCCGTGGCGCAGCACGATGCGCAGCTCCGACTCGCCCCGGGCGCGGGCAAAGAGGGCGTAGTCGCTGTTGAGGACATCCACCATCTTTTCCCTTGTGTGCAGGGCAATGTTGGCCACGCCGGTGATGCTCAGCGTCAGGGCGGGCAGAATGGCATGCTGCAGACGGTCGGCCAGGGTGATGCTGGCGGCGTCGGCCCCGATGGGCACCGACAATCCGATGGGCAGCACCCCCAGCCAGACCGAGAAGATGAGCAGCAGCAGCAAAGCCAGCCAGAAGGTGGGGGTGCTGGAGATCAGCAGGCAGTAGCCGCGGATAAGACGGTCAGGCAGGCGGCCGCGGGTGGCCCCCGCCGTGACGCCCAGGGCAAGGCCCAGAATGCCCGAGATGATCCAGGCAAAGAGCAGCAGCCACAGGGACCCGGCCAGCCGCTGGCCGACCACCTCCAGTACCGGCTGGCGGTAGAGCAGCGAGGTGCCGAAGTCCCCGTGGAGCACGTCCCCCAGCCAGCCCAGATAGCGCTCCACCGGCGGGGTGCCCACCCCCCAGTAGGCTTCCAGCTTGGCCACCTGTTCCTGGCTCATGGAACCCAGGGCCACCTGGCCCACATTGGTCTGCAGCGGGTCCAGAGGGGAGGCCGTCATCAGTGCAAAGGTCAGAATGCTGACCCCCAGCATGAGAAATGCCATCCTGACCAGTTTTGCCGCTGCAAACCGGAGGCGATGTTTCAACAAAATCCCTTCCTTTCCGAAAAAGTCCGTTGCGCCTTGCCCGCGGCACAGCCGCACAAAGGACAGGCGGTCTGCGGTCCTCTGTGCGGCTGTGTCTTAACGGTAAAGCGGTCCCCTAATGGACCTGTATCTGATGCCCTGACGGCAGGGCGGGGATGGTTATGACCAGCTCCACTGATCCACGTTGTTCACAATGGACCAGCCGTGGCCGTGGGGATGGATCTTTTGCTCGGCGATCTGCAGGCCGTCCCGCACCCAGTAGAGGTGGCTGACGTTCACCAGCCACACCCAGGGAATGTCGCCATCCTGAGTGACGCCGGTGGTGCCGTCCCACTGGGCCTTCTGCCACAGGGTATAGGACTCTTCCAGGTCACTGCTGGCCAGAGCCTCGTCCATATACTGGTCAACGGTGTCGTTGGAGTAGGGCGAGTACTCGGCGGTGCCGGTGTCCTCGGGGGAATAGTAGATGTTATACAGCTCCATGGGGGTATGAGCGCCCCAGCCCCACACCAGCGGGGTGGAGAGGGCCCGGTCGTAGGCGGTGTCCCAGCCCACGCCCTCGATGGTACACTGGATGCCCAGCTCCGCCAGCTGGTTGGACAGGTCGGCGGCCAGTGCCTGACGGACCGAGTCGCCGTTGGAGTAGAGGATGTTCAGCTCGGCCTTGACGCCGTCCTTTTCCCGCACGCCGTCGCTGCCCATGACCCAGCCGGCATCGTCCAGAAGCTTGGCCGCGCCCTCGGGGTCATACTCTACTTCAGAAGCAGGGTTATACCAGGGCAGCTGGTCGCAGACGCTGTAGGCCGGGGTGCCGTAGCCGTTGAGGACGTTGTCGATCATCTCCTGACGGTCGATGCCGATATTGATGGCACGGCGCACCGCCACATCGGAGGTCACCGCATTGCCGGTGGCCACACCGTCGGCGTTCACCGAGGGCTCGGTGACAGGCAGGTTGATGCCCCGGTTATCCACCGTCTGGTAGGCGGCGAGGGTGTAGCCGGCGATGGTCTGGTCAGAGTAGGTGGCCGAGGTGTAGGCCACGTCCACCTGCCCTGCCTGAGCGGCCAGGAAGGCGGCGTCCTCCTCCATAAAGAGGATGGTGACCTGTTTCATCTTGGGCTGTTCGCCGTAGTAGTCGGGGTTGGCCTCCAGAATGATCTGCTGGCCCCGGTCCCACTGCTTGAGGATATACCGGCCCGAACCGATGGGGTTGGAGCCGTAGGTGGCGCTGTCGTAGGCGTGCTCGGGCACGATGCCGACGATGGCCATGGTGTAGGGCCAGATGGAGAAGGGCTTTGCCATGTGGAACACCACGGTGGTGTCGTCCACTGCCTCGGCGCTGTCCAGCATGGTGAAGTCGTTGACCGAGCTGGATGCCTTGACGGTGTTGTAGGTGAAGGCCACATCCTCGGCAGTCAGGGGTTCACCGTCGGTGAACTTCACATCATCCCGGATGGTGACCGTCCAGGTCATGCCGTCCTCGCTGGACTCGCAGGAGGTGGCCAGGTCATAGCCGATGGTCAGGTCGGGGTTGGTGACCGTGAGGGTGCTCTGGATCAGCGGCTCATGGACGTGCTCTCCCGCGCCCCAGCCGAAGGCCGGGTCAAAGCCCGCTTCCGGCTCGGAATTGGTGTCCATGGCAATGATGACCGAGTCCCTGTCTCCCGCCTGCTCGGCGGTGGCCGGGGTCTGGCCCGAGGTCTGCCCGCCGCAGCCTGCCAGCAGTCCCGCCGCCATGACGGCAGCCAGCATCAGTGAAGCGATCCGTTTTGTCTGCATCGTAAATCATCCCTTTCTGTAATGGACCCCGCCGGGTTTCCGCCGCGGGGATGCGGCCGGTAATCAGGCGTTGCCGTCGATCTTCCGGAGGACTTCCTCCAACACCTGCTGGTAGGAGATGCCGTTTGCCTTTGCCAGGGCGGCGGCATCTTCATATTCCGGCTTGGCATGGCGGATGCCGAAGCCCCGTGCATACTTGACCCGCACCGGGCCCCACTGAGTCTCCACCGTTCCGGCGGAGGGCTCCAGGAAATACTTTTCGCACCGGCGGACCCGCAGGCCGTTGCTGGTGGTGTAGCGAAGCACCTCCCGCGCCAGGTCGGAGATCTTGTCGGCGTCGCACAGCACGGTGAGCAGATGGCCGGGACGGCCTTTCTTCATGGTGCCGGGCACGGTGTAGACATCCAGGGCCCCCAGCTCCAGCAGACGGCCGCAGGCAAAGGCCAGGGCCTCGGGGCTCATGTCGTCAATGTTGCAGACCAGCTCGGTGATCTGGCCGTTGGACTCCTCCCGGGTATTGCCCCAGAAGCTGCGCACGCAGTTGGCCTGGCCGAAGTCCTTGGTGCCGATGCCCACGCCGATCTGCTCCACCGTCATCACCGGCATGGGGCCGAAGCTCGACGCAAAATGGGCCAGCAGCGCCGCGCCGGTGGGGGTGCACAGCTCGCCCATAATGCTGCCGCCGTAAGTGGGGACGCCTTCCAGCAGGTTGGCGGTGGCGGGAGCAGGCACCGGCATGATGCCGTGGGCACAGCGCACCGTGCCGCTGCCCACATGGATGGGCGACACCACGATCCGGTCGGGGTGCAGCAAATAGAGGGCGTAGCAGACGCCGGTCACATCGGCCACGGCGTCCAGGGCACCCACCTCATGGTAGTGGACATCCCCCACCGGGCAGCCGTGGGCCTTGGCCTCTGCTTTGGCAATGTCATCGTAGACAGCCCGGGCAGCGGTGCGCACCTCCTGAGGCAGGGGCAGAGCGTCGATGATCTCCGCAATATGCCCCGGGGTGGAATGATGGTGGGCGTGGGCATGGTCGTGGGTGTGCTCCTCGCCATGAGGATGGTCGTAGCCATGCTCTTCATGGTCGTGATCGTGGGGGTGCTCATGGACATGGTGGTGTTCGTGGTCATGCACATGGACATGTTCATGGCTGTGGAGATGGGCCTCCTCCTGTGCCTCCCCGTGGGTGTGGTCAGGGGCGGCGGGTTCCACTTCCTCCTCGCCGTGGACGGTTACCGCCATATGGGTGCCTGCGATGCCGCAGGTCTTGGCAGCCCTGGCCTCCAGGGCCACACCGGGCAGGCCCAGGCCGTTCATGGTATTCAGGAAAGCTTCCTTGTCGGGCAGCAGTTCATACAGGGACGCCATGAGCATATCGCCAGCAGCACCCATGGCACATTCAATGTACAGCGTTTTCATTTTGTCTCCAGTCCTTCCATTTGATTGATGCGGCTGGCGAGATACCCCGCCCCGAAACCGTTGTCGATATTGACCACACTGCAACCCGACGCGCAGGAGTTGAGCATGGACAAAAGCGCCGACAGACCGCCGAAGCTGGCGCCGTACCCCACGCTGGTGGGCACTGCAATGACCGGGCAGTCCACCAGACCGCCGATGACCGACGCCAGAGCGCCCTCCATGCCGGCCACCGCCACCACGCAGCGTGCCTGCATGAGCACATCCAGGTTGGACAGCAGCCGGTGCAGCCCGGCCACCCCCACATCATACAGGCGGGTCACATGGTTGCCCATGGCCTCGGCGGTGAGGGCGGCTTCCTCGGCCACCGGCATGTCGCTGGTGCCCCCTGTGGCCACCACAATGTTGCCCAGGTCCCGGCGCTCGCCGGGGAAGGCCAGACCCAGCCGAGGGCTCTCGTGATACTCAAGAGGCACCTGGGATGCCACATAGTCGGCGGCCTCCTTGCCCATGCGGGTGATGAGGATGTTTCTGCATCCCCGCTCCCCCATGGCCGCCGCAATGCCTGCGATCTGTTCCGGCGTCTTGCCTGCGCCGTAGATGACCTCGGCGGCACCCTGGCGCACGCTGCGGTGCAGGTCCACCTTGGCATAGCCCAGATCCTCAAAGGGGGCTTCCTTCAGTTCCAGCAGAGCGTCCTCCGGCCTGGTCTCGCCGTTGGCCACGCTGCGCAGAAGGCAAAGAATATCATGCTTGTTGTCCATTTTGCTCCTCCTCTTATACCGACGCCTTGCGGGGCGCAAGGTCCAGTGTCACAGCCGAAAACTCCGGCGCCAGCGCCCGGAGGATCTCCTCCCGCCGGGCCAGCACCCGGGGCAGCTGCTCCTCCGTCACCTGAAGACGGGCCGCGCCGTCCGCCGTGCGCACCCGGAAGTCTGTGAATCCCAGCCCGGCCATGGCGGCCTCCGCCATTTCCACCCTGGTCAGCATCTCCGCCGTGAGGGCGGTGCCGGTGGGGATCCGGGTGGCCAGGCAGGCGTAGGCGGGCTTGTTCCAGGTGAAGATCCCCGCCTCTTTGGACAGCCGCCGGACCTCCGCTTTGGTGATGCCGCATTCCCGCAGGGGGGAACGGACTTCCAGCTCCCGCAGAGCCACCATGCCGGGACGGTCCCCCGCATCGTCGGAGGCATTGGTGCCGTCCAGAAGCACCGTGTAGCCGTCATTGGCAGCCGCCCGGCGCAGCTGGGTGAACAGCGCCTTCTTGCAGTAGTAGCAGCGGCGGGGACCGTTCTCGGCGGCTTTTTCCACCGCCAGCACATCCAGTTCGATGACCGTCATGGGCACATCCAGTTCCTTTGCCAGGCGGCGGGCATCCTCCAGCTCAAAAGCGGGCTGAAAGGCGGTCTTGATGTAGTAGGCCCGCAGGTCGCAGCCGTACTGTCTGGACGCCCACATCAAAAAGGCCGAGTCCGTCCCGCCCGAAAAGGCCAGCGCTGCCCGGGGCACCTGGCGGAAAAATTGTTCCAGTGTCATGGGGTTCTCCTCTCCGCCCCGGCGCCGGCTTGCAGGCCAAAGCGTCGGGAAATTTGTTTCTTTATTTTCTTAACCATTTTTTGAGACAAAAAAGAGGTGCCCGCTTTCCTGCCGAAAGCAGACACCTTCCTGGTATCCAAATCGTTCGCTATTCTTGTAACCGGCGGGGACAAATGCTGATTTTATTCCCCATGGCGGCTTCGGCCGCAGGTCACCGGCTTCCTGCCGTGTGATCGGGGTTGCATACATTCTGCAGCGCATCCACCGCGCTCTGGATCAGCCGGGACATGGGCAGCTCCTGTGCCCCTGCCACAATGTTGTCGCATTGATTGACCGGCACCAGCACCCGCACGGCGGAGCTTTGCCCCACCGCCATGGCGGCTTTGGGGGTGATCTCCCCCAGCATGGCATCGGCAATGACAATGCCCACCGGTCCCATAATGATGTCCGCCCTGCGGCAGCCCACAAGGATGGCATTCTCTCCGGTGGCGGCCTGGTCGGCTCCCGCACGCAGCATGGCGGTAGTCGCCGCACTGTTGGTGCCCACGGCCAGCACCCGCACGCCGGGGCACTGCGCCTTGATTGCCGCGACCAGCTGACGGCCCAATCCGCCGCCCTGGCCGTCAATGACCATGACCTTCAACATTTATCACCTTGCCTGTCCAAGGGCATTATCCCATAGTGTGAAAAAAAAGTCAAGAAAATGCAGCGGCGTCTCGTTTTTGTGCGATATCCCCTCTATGCCGGAAGGGGCGGCAGTACAGAAAGTGCTTGATTTGATCGCTTTTTCATGGTATACTAATCAGGTATCAGCCGGTGTGTTGGAATTGGCAGACGAGACGGACTCAAAATCCGTTGCTGGCAACAGCGTGTGGGTTCGACCCCCACCACCGGCACCACGTTTGAATGGACTGTGCTCCATTCAAAAAGCCCAGCCAGTTGGCTGGGCTTTTCTCATACCGTTCTGTCATTCCTCCTTCTCCCCAACCTACGGGCCAAGGAGGAGAGCGGACATCAATTTCATCACGCAAACACATATCGAAATGGACTACGCTCCATCCAAAAAGCCCAGCTGTTTGGCCGGGCTTTTCTTATATTATTGCGGCATTTCCTTCTTCCCTTCACTTTGGTATACAAACTTTGGCAGTAGGCCCCCTACATCGGCCTGCAAAGGCGGCGGGATGCATCGGATGCCTCTCCCCGCCGCTTTTGCCCCGGCCTGTGGTCGGTTTTGTTCCTCCTTTTCCTGAAGTTATCATCTCTTTGCAAAAAAATCGCTGCTTTTTCCGGGTCTGCTATTGACAAACGGCTGCGGCGGAGCTATATTATCATCATATGAACAAACGTTCACATGAAAGGATGAGGTGAATGGCATCTCCCGAAGTACCCCGCAGCCCCTCCGCGGAAGGGGAATTCCTTGCCGCACAGCCCGACGTGGTGGAGCGCCTGCGGGAGGATCTGCCGGATGACGAGGTTTTGTATGATCTGGCTGAGCTGTTCCGCATGTTTGCGGACTCCACTCGCATCAAGATCCTGTATGCGCTGTTTGAAAGTGAGCTCTGCGTGGGAGACATTGCCCAGCTGCTCAACCTTTCGCAGAGCTCCGTCAGTCACCAGCTGCGGCTGCTGAAAAACAGCAAGCTGGTCAAATTTCGCCGGGAAGGCAAGGTCATCTTTTACTCGCTGGACGACGACCATGTCCGCAGCATGATTGCTCTGGGCATGGAACACGTTGAAGAATAACCCCATAGATCACCATATAAGAAGGAGTGCTCTGTCATGCAGAAGAAATTCAACATCGAAGTGGATTGCGCCAACTGCGCCGCCAAAATCGAAAATGCCCTGAACAAGATGGAGGGCGTCAACCGTGCCAGCGTCAGCTTTATGACCCAGAAGCTGGTACTGGATGCCGACGACGACCGCTTTGCCGCCGTGCTGAAGGACGCGGTCAAGACTGCCAAAAAAATCGAGCCGGACTTTGAGATCGAGCTGTAAAATTTGATGCACCATTTCAAATCAAACTGGGGGCAATTTCCTATGACCAAAAAGCAGAAAAAGACCCTGTACCGCATCATCGCCGCTGCGGTTTTGCTGATCGTGGTTGCGCTTGTGACCGAGTCCATTCCCATGCCGCAGGTTTTACAGTTTGTGCTGCATCTGGTGCCCTATCTGGTGATCGGCTGGGACATTCTGCGCAAGGCATTTCTGGGCATCCTCCACGGCGAAGTCTTTGACGAGAACTTCCTCATGGCCATTGCCACCGTGGGCGCCATGGGCGTGGGCGAATACCGTGAGGGCGTGGCCGTCATGCTGTTCTATCAGGTGGGCGAGCTGTTCCAGAGCTACGCGGTGGGCAAAAGCCGCCGCAGCATCGCGGCGCTGATGGACATTCGTCCCGACAGCGCCAACCTGGAACAGGCCGACGGCAGCCTGAACACCGTGGACCCCGAGGAAGTACCGGTGGGCGCGGTGATCGTCGTCCGCCCGGGCGAGCGTGTTCCCCTGGACGGCGCGGTGCTGTCCGGCGAATCCAGCCTGAACACCAGCGCCCTCACCGGCGAGAGCGTTCCCCGCACGGTGCGTCCCGGAGACGAGGTCATCAGCGGCTGTGTCAACGGGGACGGCCTGCTGCGCATTGAGGTACGCAAGCCCTACGGCGAGTCCACCGTGGCCAAGATCCTGGACCTGGTGGAAAATTCCAGCCTGAAAAAAGCCCGGGCGGAAAACTTCATCACCAAATTTGCCCGGTACTACACTCCCGCCGTCTGCATTGCCGCCCTGGCGCTGGCCGTCATCCCGCCGCTGTTTGTGGACGGGTGGATGACCTGGTTCACCCGTGCCCTGACCTTCCTGGTCATCAGCTGCCCCTGCGCCCTGGTCATCAGCATCCCGCTGACCTTCTTCGGCGGCATCGGCGGAGCCTCCCGGCAGGGCGTACTCATCAAGGGCGGCAACTATCTGGAAGCTCTGGCCCATACCGAGACCGCCGTCTTTGACAAGACCGGCACCCTGACCCGGGGCATCTTTGCAGTGGAGCGGGTCCGCCCCGCCGGGGACTATGCCGAAGCCCAGGTCATTGAGCTGGCCGCCCAGGCGGAGAGCTACTCCAACCACCCCATCAGCAAGAGCCTGCGGGCCGCCTGTGCTGAGCAGCCCGACCCCAAGCGCACCTCCGATGTGCAGGAGATCGCCGGGCAGGGCATCCGCGCCAGCGTGGACGGCCACGCCGTGGCCGTGGGCAACGCCCGCCTGATGGAGGCTCTGGGCATTGCATACATTCCCGACGACGGCGTAGGCACCGTGGTCTATGTCGCCTGCGACGGGGCGTTCCTGGGCTCTATCCTCATTGCGGATGAGGTCAAACCCACCGCTGCGGCGGCCGTCTCCGCCCTGAAAAAGCAGGGGGTGCGCACCGTCATGCTCACCGGCGACGCCCCCGCCGTGGCGGAGCACGTGGCTGCTGAGCTGGGCATGGACGAGGTCCACGCAGGCCTGCTGCCCGGCGACAAGGTGGAACAAGTGGAAGCCCTGCTGGCCGCCAAGCGGCCGGGTTCCAGCCTTGCCTTTGTAGGCGACGGCATCAACGATGCCCCCGTCCTCATGCGCGCGGATGTGGGCATTGCCATGGGCGCGCTGGGCAGTGACGCCGCCATCGAGGCCGCCGACGTGGTGCTGATGGACGACGACCCCGCCAAGCTGTCCGACGCCATGCGCCTGGCCCGCAAATGCATGCGCATCGTCTATGAGAACATCATCTTTGCCCTGGGTATCAAGATTGCCTTCCTGATCCTGGGTGCGGCGGGCATCGCCACCATGTGGTGGGCGGTCTTTGCCGACGTGGGCGTCATGGTGCTGGCCGTGCTCAACGCCATGCGGATGCTCTCGACTCCCAAAAAGCACTGACCTCTCCTTTGTGTAACCCGTTTATCCATATAAAGCAGGCCCCCGGCAGGTATTTCTCCTGCCGGGGGCTGTTTTGTCTCTTCCGGTTTATTCCTCATTATCGGGGCCTGCAAAGGACGGTTGGCCGTAGGCGTCCACCCGCCAGCCGTTTTCGGTATTGACCAGACGGATGGTAAGGTGTCCCACCTTGTCATAGCTGACCGCCCGCCGGGCGATGTAATCCTCGGTGCTCTCCCCTTCCATGGGGATGGTGTAATGGGCAATGCGGTAAAACTCCACCGTATTGTCGTCCGCCGAGATGAGCTGGAAGGTATCGGGCACGTCAGATACCTCGCTGTTTCCGCCGATGCCGATATCCGCCGCTGCCAGCTTGCCGTCGATGGAGATGAACCGCCAGTCAAAGCCCCGCTCCTCCAGAAACTCCGGAGTGAACACGGTGAGGAGCTGCTCCCGGTAGTATTCCAGGGTAGCGTTCTCCCCCTCCAGGATCTGGTAGCGGAAGGTGGTGCCGGTGTCCGCCTGCCTTTCCACCTCCGGCTGGTCGGAGTAGTTCCAACTGTACTGATACATGACCGAGAAGGTATCCCCGAACAATGGCTGGGATGCCTTGTCCGCCCGGGTGTAAATGTCGTACTGCTCGGAAGTCAGAAAGACCTCCGGGCTGTCCACTTCCTCCCCCGCCGGGGTGGGCGCAGGCGTGGGCGTGGGGTCCGGTTCCGGGGTGGGGGTTGCCTGTACCGGCTGGGGCGCGGGGGTCGCTTCCCCGCCGGGCAGCTGGACAGTTACGGTACAGCCCACCAGCAGCCCCGCCGCCAGCAGCACAGTCAAAGCAGCACAAATTTGTTTCATGGCGATCCCTCCGGTTCTTCCCATGGCATTTTCCGCACCCCAACGCCGCGGGGTGCACAAAAGGGGAGGATTCTGGCCCGGGCGGGCCTTTCTCCTCCCCTGTATGATAGAATGCAAATGCGTCCGAACTGTGTCTGCGGGCTCAGCGCAGGAACATCCGGATCATCCGGTCTTTCAGGCTGGTATAGGGCTGGTAGCGCATGGGCAGATCGATCCAGGTCTTTTTGTCCACGATGCTGCGGGTGTGGCTGAATTCCTCAAACCCGGCCTTGCCGTGGTAGCCCCCCATGCCGCTCTCCCCCACACCGCCGAAGGGCATGGCGCTGGTAGCCAGATGGATGATGGTATCGTTGATGCAGCCGCCGCCGAACCGGCAGCGGGACAACACCTGCTTGCGATTGGCGCTGCTGGAGGTAAAGAAGTAGAGGGCCAACGGATGGGGGCAGCTCTCCACCTGGGCGATGGCCTCGTCCAGGCTGTTCCAGGTCAGCACCGGCAAAATGGGTCCGAAGATTTCCTCCCCCATGACGGCATCGTCAAAGGTAACGTCTGTCATGACAGTGGGAGCAATGCGCAGGGTCCGGGCATTGGCGTTGCCGCCCGCCACCACCTTGGCAGGGTCGATCAGGCCCAGAATACGGTCAAAATGCTTCTGGTTGATGATCTTGCCGTAGTTCTCATTTTGGAGAGGATCGGCGCCGAACTGGGCGGTGATCTCCTCCCGGATGGCCTGGACCAGCTCGTTCCGGATGGATGCTTCACAGTAAAGATAGTCGGGAGCCACGCAGGTCTGGCCGCAGTTGAGGTACTTGCCAAAGACAATGCGCTTGGCCGCCAGGCGGATGTTGGCGGTAGCGTCCACGATGCAGGGGCTTTTGCCGCCCAGTTCCAGGGTGACGGGAGTCAGGTACTCCGCCGCGTGGCGCAGCACTTCCCGGCCCACGGTCTTGCCGCCGGTGAAAAAGATCTTGTCAAACTTCTGGTTGAGCAGGGCCTGGTTTTCGGCGCGGCCCCCGGTGACCACAAAGACGTACTCGGGGTCAAAGCACTCGGCAATCAATTTCTGGATGACGGCAGAGGTAGCCGGGGCATAGGCGCTGGGCTTGACCACGGCAGTGTTGCCGGCGGCAAGGGCGTCGATAAGAGGTTCCAGCGTCAGCATCAGGGGGTAGTTCCAGGGGCTCATGATGAGCACATTGCCGTAGGGCGACGGGCTGCGGAAGCTGTGGGCCGCAAACTGGGCCAGCGGAGTCATGACGGTATGGCCGCGCATCAGCCCCGCCAGGTGGCGGCGCATCCAGCTCAGCTCCGACAGGGTCATGCCGGTCTCGCACATGTAGCTTTCCACAGCGCCCTTGCCCAGGTCGGCTTTCAGCGCGGCGTTGATCTCCTCCTCGTGGCGGAGGATGGCGTTTTGAAGGTCCTCAAGCGCCTTTGCTCGAAAGGCTCTGGGCAGCGTTTTGCCCGTCGAAAAGAATCTGCGCTGACTTTCCAGCACCTGCGCGATCTGTTGTTCTGTCATTGGTGTTTTCCTCCGTTTTGGGCATGACCAGGCGGTACAGGGCCTGGAGTTCCTGGGCGTCCATCAGGACAGGCACAGGGTAAAGGGGATTGGCCTCATGGTCGGCGTTGCGGGCCAGCTTGGGCAGGTCCTCCTCCCGGATGCCTTCCAGCGTGCGGGGGATCTCCATGCGGGCGTTCATCTCCCGGATGCGGGCGATGAACTTGGCCGAGGCCTCCGCCGGGGTATCGCTGGCGCCGGCCACGCCCACCTCCACGGCCAGGCGGCCCAGGCGCTTGTGGGCGGCAGTGCCGTAGGCTTCCAGCACTTCGGGCAGCAGCACCGCGTTGGCCAGACCGTGGGCGATGCCGTACTGGCCGCCCAGGGAATGGGCCACCGCATGGACGTAGCCCACGTAGCTCTTGGTAAAGGCAGTGCCCGCCAGGTAAGCGGCCCGCAGCATCTTGGCACGGGCGGTCAGATCGCCGCCGTTCTCCCAGGCCACGGGCAGGCTTTCCAGAATGAGCCGCACGGCGGTGACGGCGGCCTCCCGGGTGCCGCGGGTGGTGGAGCCGCCGATGTAGGCTTCCACCGCGTGGGTCATGGCGTCCATGCCGGTGGTGGCGGTGAGCATGGGCGGCAGGCCCACGGTGACCTCCGGGTCCAACAGGGCATAGGACGGGATAAGGGCAAAGTCGTTGATGGGATACTTGTGATGGGTCTCGCCGTCGGTGATGACGGCGGCCAGAGTGGTCTCGCTGCCGGTACCGGCGGTGGTGGGCACTGCAATGAGCAGGGGCAGGGGCAGCAGGACCTGCAGCAGGCCTTCCATACGGGAGAGGGGTTTGCGGGGGCGGGCAATGCGGGCGCCCGCAGCCTTGGCGCAGTCCATGGAGGAGCCGCCGCCAAAGGCGATGATGGCGCCGCAGCCGTCGTCCAGATACATCTGGCGGGCGGCTTCCACGTTGGCAACGGTGGGGTTGGCGACGGTCTCGTCAAAAATGCTGACGCCGATGCCCGCATTGGCCAGAGCCTGCTCCAGCGGCTCGGTCAGGTGGTGGCTGCGGATGCCCTTGTCGGTGACCAGCAGCACCCGGGCGATTTTTTTCTGTTTCAGCAGTTCGGCCACGCCGTTCACGCCGTCCAGCAGCTTGGGCTCCCGGTAGGGCAGAAAGGGCAGCGCGGTGCGCATGACAAACTGGAAGGTACGGCAGTAGACTTTTTTGACGATATTCATGGACATGGCCTCCCCGGCATTCAGGCGTTATCAACGGTTCCAGATGGCTCCGGATTTATAACTAAATTTCCTGAATCATTCTAGCACTTCTGGCTCCATATTCCTACTGTCGTTTCGCCGGATTTCTGCGCTTTGTCCAAATTTTTTATGGCGAGATTTGCATACTTTTTGCCGTACTGCGGTAAATCTTTGTCCTTTGCCGTCTCGACTGCGGCGCACAGGCGCAAAAAGCGGGAGCCCGGGCCGCAGTCCGGGCTCCCGCTCGTATCTCATGAAATAGAGGGATCAGGTCGCCTGATACTCGTTATTCAGCGCGTCCAGAATCCGGGCACTGCTCTCGCGGGTATCGGTCATGCGGACCGCATTGCGCAGAGGCAGGACAGCCCGGGGGCTGACGGACAGCTCGTCAATGCCGATGGCCAGGAAGGTCTCGGTCAAAGTCAGGTCCGCGCCCAGCTCGCCGCAAATGCCCACCCAGATGCCGTTTTTGTGGGCGTTCTCCACCACCATCTGCAGCAGGCGCAGGACGGCGGGGTGATGCGGGTCATAGAAACGGCCCAGATCGTTGTTCTGACGGTCGCAGGCCAGGGTGTACTGGGTCAGGTCGTTGGTGCCGCAGCTGAAGAAGTCCACTTCCTTGGCCAGGCGGTCGGACATGATGGCCGCGGCGGGGGTCTCGATCATGATGCCGATCTGGACATCCTCACTGTAGGGGATGCCCTCGGCTTTCAGCTCGCGCTTGACTTCCTCGCAGAGCTTTTTGGCCTCCCGGACCTCCCAGACGCTGGTGACCATGGGGAACATGATGCCCAGCTTGCCGAAGGCAGATGCCCGGAACAAAGCCCGCAGCTGCGTGCGGAAGAAGTCCGGCCGGGTCAGGCTGATGCGCAGGGCGCGCATGCCCATGGCGGGGTTGTCCTCCTTGGGCAGGTTGAAGTAGCCGATCTGCTTGTCGGCGCCGATATCGCAGGTACGGATGATGACTTCCTTGTCCTCCATGTCGGAGAGCACCTGCTTGTAGGCCTCAAACTGCTGATCCTCGGTGGGATAATCGTCGCAGTTGAGGTAGAGGAACTCGCTGCGGAAGAGGCCGATGCCGCCGCCGTCGTTGACCTGCACGGCATGGACATCCTCGGGGCTGCCGATGTTGCAGTAGATGCGGATGCTCTTGCCGTCCTTGGTAATGTTGGGCTGGCCCTTGAGGGATTCCAGCAGGCGCTGCAGGCGCAGCTGCTCCTCCCGCTTTTTCAGCAGGCGGTCCCGGGTCATGTCGTCGGGGTCGATGACCACGTTGCCGGTGGCGCCGTCGATGATGACCTGGCGGCCCTCATACTCCGGCTTGAGGGCGTCGCCCACACCCACAATGGCGGGGATGCCCATGGTGCGGGCCAGAATGGCGGTGTGGCTGGAGCCGGAACCACCCGCCGTGATGAAGCCCAGAATCTTGGTTTTATCCAGCTGGACCGTCTCGGAGGGAGCCAGGTCGTCGGCCGCCAGCAGAACGGGGACCTCGGAGGCAATGCCGCCCTCCACAGTACCGTTGAGGATGGACAGAATACGGCGGGACACGTCCTTGACATCGGCGGCGCGGGCCTGCATATAGCTGTCGTCCATGGACTCGAACATCTGGGCAAACTGCACCGCCACATCGGTGACAGCCGCCTCGGCATTGCTCTTGTTTTCTTTGATCAGACCCTCGATGGCTTCCTCGTAGTCCAGGTCCTCGGCCATCATCTGATGGGTCTCAAACAGCATGGCAGCTTCGTCGCCGGCCTCGGCGCGGGCTTTTTCAGCCAGCTCGCCCAGCTGCTCGATGGCAGCGGTCTGTGCGCCCTTGAAGCGATGCCACTCAGCGTCCACGTCCTCCACCTGATAGCGGGTGATGGTGGTTTTTGCACGGTGATAGAAATACAGCGGGCCGATCCCGACCCCGGAAGAGACACCCTTACCCTGAATGGTGATCATTTTTTCTACCTTCTCCTTACTTGCTTGTCCGCAACATGGCGGATGCAGAACGCAAAAACGGCTGTCCCCCGGCCCGGTGGTATGCGGCAGCCAAGCCGCAGTCGCCGTGAGCCAGCGGGCAGCCGCTGTTTTGCGTCAGATCAACGGATATCGTTCCGCTTACAGATGCTCTTTGAAGAATGCCTCCAGAGCAGGAGCTGCGGTATCCTCATCGGCGCCCTCAACGGTGACGGTGACGGTATCGCCGCACTTGACGCCCATGCCCATCAGAGCCATGAGCTTGAGTGCATTGACCGAAGCATCCCCCTTGGTGATGGTGACGGTGCTCTGATATTTTTTGACTTCCTTGACCAGCAGGCCGGCGGGACGGGCATGGATGCCCACCGCTTCCTGGATGGTATACACAAACTGTTTCATGGTAACCTCCCGAATCATAGGCTTAAACACAGATTAAGCCAAAGTTTTAACATAGTTATATTAGCATTTTTCTCACAGAACGTCAACTGAAAACCCACGCTAAACCCGCCTTTTTGTGCATTCAGACAAAATTTGACACCTTTTGAGGGGCTTCTATGCCAAAGCGCCTTTTTCTCTTCCGGCTGCAGCCTTTCGGAGTTCCCGGAACAATATTGCGAACCTGACGCAAAACCCTTCTCAAAGGCTGCCGTCATATGCTTTCGGCTCTGTCAGACCGGGCTGCACCGGAAATTTTTTCACATTTTTTTGAAATTCTGCTGTTTCTAATGTTTCTTTAATCTTGACCTGCTATCCTTTAGTTACAGCAAGAAACGGTACACACTACCGACACCCACAATATAGAGAAAGAAAGGGAAACATCATGAAAAAGACAACATTGCTCGCTCCCCTGGCCCTGACCCTCACTCTGGCCCTTACCACCGGCTGCTCCGCCGCCGCTATGGGTTCCTCCGCCGCCGGAACCACCTCCGGCCTGTCCCCCGCCGGCTCCCCCAGCAGCAACACCACCGCAGGCATTGCGGGCAGCGCCGACTCCTCCGAGTACATCGCTCAGTCCGATGCCGAGAGCATTGCCCTGGCTGACGCCGGACTGACCGCAGACGCCCTGGCAGGCAGCTACAGCCGCCTGGAATACGACGATGGCCGCGCCGTCTACGACATCGAGTTCTGGACCGCCGACACCGAGTACGACTACGAGATCGACGCCGTCAGCGGTGAGATTCTGTCTATGGACTACGACGCCGACAACCACAACCGGCAGAGCGCCACTGCCAGCTCTTCCGCCGGAAGCTCCGACCTCATCAGCGAGGACGACGCCCGCCTGACCGCCCTGACCCACGCCGGCCTTGCAGAAAGAAGCGACGTGCAGTTTGTCCAGTGCAAGCTGGACCGGGACGACGGCCGCCAGGTCTACGACGTGGAATTCTACACGACTACCGCCGAGTATGACTACGAGATCGACGCCGTCACCGGCGAGATCCTTTCCTACGACTACGACGCCGAGCACTACACCGCCCCCGCTGCTTCCGGCACCCAGATCACTTCCGACGATGCCAAGCGCATTGCCCTGGAGCACGCCGGGATCGCCGAGGCCGATGCCACCCGCTTTAAGGTGGAACTGGACGAGGACGACGGCCGCCAGGTCTACGAGGTGGAATGGGAAGTCGGCCGCACCGAGTACTCCTACGAGATCAGCGCCGCTGACGGTTCCATCCTGAACTACGAGACCGATCACGATTGATTGTCTGCTCCCCTCTCCTCTGCCGCCGTGCTTCGTGCACGGCGGCTTTTTGGGCAGTTTCCGGCCGAATTTGCGCGGGGTTTGCTGTACAACCCCTCAAAAACGTGGTATTCTTTTAAGTAAGACTTTGTTTTGAGGGGGAGGGCGACTGTATGGGCCTTTGGGCAGACGCCAAAAACATCCGGGACAAAGACCCCGCCGCACGCAACGTGCTGGAGGTCATTATCCTGTATCCGGGCTTTCATGTGCTGGTCACGCACAAGATCGCTCACTTTTTATACCGGCATCACTGGTTTTTCCTGGCCCGGTTCATCAGTCAGCTGTCCCGCCATCTGACCGGCATTGAGATCCATCCTGGCGCCAAAATCGGCCACAAGCTGTTCATCGACCACGGCATGGGCATCGTTTTTGGCGAGACCACCGAGATTGGCGACAACTGCACCATCTACCACGGCGTCACCCTGGGCGGCACCGGCAAGGACACCGGCAAGCGCCACCCCACCCTGGGCGACAATGTGCTCATCGGCGCGGGGACCAAGGTTCTGGGCCCCGTTTACATCGGTGACAATGTCCGCGTGGGCGCAGGCAGCGTGGTGCTGAAAAACCTGCCCGCCAACTGCACCGCCGTGGGCGTCCCTGCCGAGGTGGTGCGCATCAACAACAAAAAGGTCTGCCCCGCCGACGACCTGGATCAGCAGGATCTGCCCGATCTGTATCAGCAGCGCATCTCCCAGCTGGAGGCCCGCCTGAGCAAGCTGGAGGCCCGCCTGCAGGGAGAATATCCCCCCGACCGCCCCACCGGCGAGCAGTGATCTGCCGCGATTCCCCTTGCTTTTTCCAGGCAAATCCGGTATGATTGACCCTAGCCCCGGCCGGGGCAAACCCAGCGTAAGGAAGGAATAGGAACCATGGCTGAATTCAAGTATGAAATTACCGAGCGTATCGCCGTTTTGTCCACCAATAACAAGGGATGGGAGCGCCAGCTCAACATGATCAGCTGGAACGACCACGATCCCAAATACGATATCCGCGACTGGTCCCCCGACGGCAGCAAGATGAGCAAGGGCATCAGCATGACCCGCGACGAGCTGGTCATTCTCAAGGATATCCTGAACGAACTGGAGCTGTAATGGAAGACTATCATCAGCAGTTCATTGAGATCTACAACGCCAACATCACCCGCCCCGGCGCCGACCGCCTGCTCAACTGGCTGGAGACCACCGACTTTTTCACAGCCCCTGCCTCCACCCGGTTTCACGGTGCCTGCCGCTGCGGCCTGGTCATGCACAGCATCAACGTCTACCAGGCCATGACCCAGCATTTCTTCACCGAGGGCGAAAATGCCGAGAGCTATGCCATCTGCGGCCTGCTCCACGATTTGTGCAAGGCGAATTTCTACAAAGTCGGCACCCGCAACGTCAAGAACGACGAGACCGGCCAATGGGAAAAGGTCCCCTTCTACCAGGTGGCCGATCAGCTTCCCTACGGCCACGGGGAAAAGAGCGTCTATCTCATTGAACATTTCATGCGCCTCAAGACTGCCGAGGCCATTGCCATCCGCTGGCACATGGGCGGTTTTGACGACGCTGTGCGCGGCGGCAGCTTTGCCGTCAGCGATGCCTTCAATACCTATCCGCTGGCCGTCAAGCTGCACACGGCCGACCTGATCGCCACCTATCTGATGGAACAGGGCACCAGCAGCGTGGAAAACGGTCACCGCTGACCGCTCCTTTTATGACAAAGCAGATCCCCCCGCACACCTGCTCTGAACGGCAGATGTGCGGGGGGATTTTGATTTTTCAGCATGCTGTCCGGGAGGTTTCTCCTCAGCCCAGGGATGCCATATACTCGTCGATGCGCTGGCTGTACAGCTGAGGCCAGCGGGCGTCATACCCGGCGAACAGTTCCTTGAAGTAATCGGCCTCCGCCTGGTCCGGAGTGGAGTTGCGCTCATAGCAATAGAGAGTCAGGCCGTTTTGCAGGGGGAACTGGGTCACATAGGTGTAGTGGGCTGCCGCGGGGGTATCGGTGCGAAGAGCCCGGTTGATGTCCCCCACCAGCGTGCCGGTCTCGAACTCGTCGGTGACCATGACATATTTGGAGGTCCAGATCTCCGTGGGAAAACCGTGGGTGGAAGGCACACTGTTCTCCCACAGGATGATGCTCTGCAGCTCCACATGGGCGGGATCGCTGTAGGCAAAGGTACTGCCGCTGTAGCCCCCCGAATCAATGTTGATGTAGACGGTATCCTCCGTGGTGCAGTGCTCCAGCACAAAATCGGTGACCGCGCGCATCTGGTCCAGATCGGTGCGGCGGGTCAGGTCCAGAGCCTCATCGCTGAGCAGTATCGTGCCCGTGGACAATCCAGACACACGCAGAGCGTTGCCGAAGTTGAGGCAGAAAAACACCGCCGTCACCGCAGCCCCTGCCCGGACTGCCGCCTTCCGCTGCAAAGCGCAGAGCGCCGCCAGCGCACAGAAGATGGTGCCCAGATAGAGGGGGGCCAGGATCAGGCTCTGGTGGTCCCCCAGGGACTGGGTACGGGTAAAGAGCACCACGGCCACCGCCGCCGAGGCCAGCGTGACCAGTGCAGGGCCCCGGGAGGCTTTCCGGGACAGGGCCAGCACCAGGCCTGCCAGGCAGAGCAGGCAGAACAGTGCTCCCTGACGCTCAAACTGAGCAATCAGGTTGGACAGCAGGCCGCCGCCGTAGAAGGCGCCGTAGATATCGGCGTAGTCGGTGGTGAGGGCGGTGATAAAGGTAGGCAGCAGCGGCACCACCACGCAGATCACGGCGGGGATACCGAACTTGAGCAGGTTGCCCAGCACCAGGCCGAACACCCTGCGCCGCGCCGCTCCCAGCAGCACCGCCACCGTGTAGGCCAGGTAGTAGGCCAGAATCCAGAACATATACCACCGGCGGGTCAGCACCAGAGCAAAGGTGGCGGCGAACAGGCAGACCAGGCGGCCTGCCTCCAGCCGGTCAAAGCGGTAGTCGGCCGTGAGCAGCAGGATGACCGACACAAAGGTCAGGCCGAAGGCATCGGGCATGCCGTGGGTGGCGGGCCACAGGAACATGGGCCAGAGCACCATGGCAGCCATGCACAGCGGGTAGTACAGGGCGGTGCGTGTCCCTCCAAACCAGACCGCCGCCCGCTTGGCCACCATGAGCAAAGCCAGCCACATGGGCACAAAGCAGGTCAGGGTGTAGCAGAGCATGAAGCAGTTGATGGTGCGGGGCAAAAACAGATAGGGCACGCTGATAAACAGGTTCATGAACATCTTGTAGTCGGCGGTGAGCAGACTTTCCAGCAGGACGTGGACCCCATAGAACCCGTTGGTGGAGAAGGTGGAAAACAGCAGCTGCTGTTTGGCAAAATAGTTGATGGCGTCCTCCCCGTAGACGGTCTGACGGTAGAGCACCAGGGCAGCGATCACCCCAAAGCCCACCACTGCCCCGCCCGCAAAGGCGCGCAGAAAGGGTTTGTCTTTCCAGAATGGGGCCTCCCCCGGGAAGGCGATCTTCCAGGCAGTGCCCAGCAGCAGGCAAAGCCCGCCCATGCACAGCACCCACATCCAGACCACCAGCAGCAGTCCGCCGTAGGCCGTGACGGCGCCGCCCGCCAGCACACACACAAAGGCCAGGGCGGCCGCCAGCAGCAGCCGGACGCCACGGGGCTGGGCAGCCAGCGCGGCGCGGCAACGTTCCAATACAGGAGGCATCTTTATTCTCCTTTCCCTATGGGGAGAGCAAAACAAAACAGGCCGCAGTCATTGCGGCCTGTTCATCGGTTGCTGCCACAACTCAAACGATCTGCGGGGATCGTTCTACTGTGGAATATCCATTTGTTCCAAATATTACTTGTCGTCCCCGCTCATACGGTTGATGGCGTCCAGCAGGCTCTGGGCAACAGCACGGCGGCTGCTGCCGCTGTTATGTACGCTGCTGCGGCGCAGGCGTCTGGACGGCGGCGGAGCCGGCTTTGCCTTGGGTACAGGCCGGACCCGGCGCGGGGCAGGCGTCGTAACAGGGGGCTGAGCAGGGCGCAGACGCTCGGCGGGACGGGGTGCCTCGGGCGCGGGACGGGCGGGCGGCACAGGTGCTGCCGGGGGTTCCGACCGGGACTCGGGTGCGGGCTCCGGTTCCGCCTCCACGGCAGGCGGGTCGCTTTCCGGCGTGCCCTGGGCGAAATCATTGAGCTTGACGCCCATGGATTCCAGGTCTGCATCGGTGCTGTCCAGCGCGGCATAAATGGCTGCGGTGGCATTTTCCAGATCCAGAGCGGCGGCACTCAGCTTTTCATCCACACGGCTCAGGCGCTCCCGCAGCACCATGACACCGGCAGCCAGATCTTTGGCGTTCTCCGCCATGCGGGTCTTCTGCTGCTCGGCCTCCTGACGCATACGGCGCTCGGCGGTCTCGGCATAGATGCGGGCATCGGCCAGAATCTTGCGCGCTTCCACACTGGGAGTGGGTGCGGGGGGCTGAGGCTGCGGGGCCGGTTCCGGCGCAACCGCCGGAGCAGGCGGCACCGGTTCAGGGGCAGGAGCAGGCACCGCAGGCTGGGCGGCCTTCTCGGCGCGCAGCTGCTTGACCTCTTCCTCCAGCTCCTGGCAGCGGTTCTGCCACTCCAGAAGAGTCTTCTGGCTCTGGCGGTACTTGCTCTGGTAGCCGGTGGCCCGGCTCTCGGACACGCTGTACTGCTCCACGCTGTCGGCCAGCTTCTTCTCGCTCTCGGCGTAATCGCTCTCGGCCTTTTCGGCACGGCGGGTCTGCTGCAGAAGCTCATCCTGCAGCTTTTCCACACAGGCGCGGGCGTTGGCCTGCTCCTTTTTCATTTTCTCAATCTGGGCCTGCAGCTGCTTGATCTGTTCTTCATATTCCATCTGCTGCTGCTGCGATTCATTGACGAGCGCATTCACATACGCCAGCACGTCATTCTCGTCAAATCCGCCGACCACGCGGCGCCGGAATCCCTGTTCCGGCACTTTCGGTTCTCCCGACGGCATGGCGTACCCCCTTTTCACTGCCGGTCACCAAACAGCCGGTGCCCCTTTCCCCCTTAAAAGAAAAGGACACACGGCTGATGTTTTTCGTATATCCCGCCTTTGTGCACAGCGGGGTCAACCCGCAGTGGATTACTGGCGCTTGTTCAGGATGCTGAGCAGATCGTTGAAGTAATCGCCGTCATCCTCTTCGTCCTCGTCGGCCTTGCCGGGCGCGGTATCCAGACCCGCACCGAACACCTCATTGAAGACGGGGTTCGGGATAACGGGATCGGGCTTTTCCACCTTGGCCGGGGCCGGAGCGGGCGCAGGGGCAGGAGCCGGGGCAGGCTCCACCGGGTTGACCGGCGCAGCAGCAGCGGCGGCCTGGCGGGCAGCGGTCTTGCTCTGGATATGAGCCTGGATGGGCTCATCCACAGAAGGCGTGCTCTCAAAGCCAGTGGCAACGACGGTGATGTTCATCTCGTCGGAGAGATGCTCATCGAAGGCAGTCCCCCAGATGATGTTGGCATCGGGATGGGCTGACTGGGTAATCATGGAAGCAGCGGTCTCAACGTCGTCCAGACCGATATCGGGGCTGGAAGTGATGTTGATGATGACGCCGCGTGCGCCGGCGATGCTGGTCTCGAGCAAAGGGCTGGAGATCGCGGCCTTGGCGGCATTCTCCGCCTTGCCGGCGCCCTTGGCCACGCCGACGCCCATGTGGGCGAAACCGGCGTCCTTCATGATGGAGCGCACGTCGGCGAAGTCCAGGTTGATGAAAGCCGGAATGTTGATCAGGCTGGAAATGCTCTCAACGCCCTGGCGCAGGACGTTGTCCGCCGCCTCGAAGGCGTTCATCAGGGTGATTTTTTCCTGGCTGATGAGCTTCAGACGCTCATTGGGGATGACGATCAGGCTGTCCACATGCATCATGAGGGAGGCAATGCCCTGCTCGGCAAGGCTCATCTTGCGCTTGCCTTCAAAGCCGAAGGGCTTGGTGACGATGCCGACGGTCAGGATGCCCAGATCATGGGCAGTCTCCGCCACAACGGGTGCAGCGCCGGTGCCGGTGCCGCCGCCCATACCGGCGGTGATGAAGACCATCTGTGCACCCTTGAGTGCATTGGCGATCTCGTCCTTGCTTTCCTCGGCGGCGCGCTGGCCGACCTCAGGATCGGCACCTGCGCCGCGGCCCTTGGTCAGCTTTGCACCGAGCTGGACTTTCTGGGTGGCCTTGGAGTTGATCAGGGCCTGCTGGTCGGTGTTCATGGCAACGAACTCGACCCCCGAAAGGCCGGCCTCCACCATGCGGTTGACCGCGTTGCCGCCGCCGCCGCCAACACCGATAACCTTAATGTTTGTAACATTCTGCATCTCTTCGTCGAGAACGAACGCCATGAGAGTATCCCCCTAAAACTTTGGATTTTTATGGACTGCCGGGCTATATAGGGCACACTAGTCCGTGGATAATACATATAACTGATTATAAGAATACCAAATTTGCCCCGCAATTTCAATACCCGAACGCCAAAATGGCAGAAAACGCCCATCGATTCCCGCCTCTGCGCCGGGGCCCGTCCGTGCATTTTGGCCGCGGCAGGCGGTTTTTCGGGTTTTGCGCGATGCCGCGGCAAAATAAAAAAAATTTGCCCGCACACAGCGGGCAAACCCGTTTGGCACAATATTTGCACCGTCCGTTTTTCGTCAGGCCGTGCGGCAGGCAGCCCCCAGAGAGGCAAGCTCGGCGGGCAGGGACTGATACCCCCGCCGGATGTGTCCCTCGTCCAGCACGCAGGTCTTGCCGGAAGCCGCCAGCCCCGCCACCACCAGCGCCGCGCCGCCCCGCAGGTCGGGAGCGCTGACAACGGTGCCGGTAAGCTCGGCACTGCCCGCGATCTTCAGCTCCCGGCCCTCGGCGCAGACATCGGCCCCCAGGGCGGCAAACCCCGCCGCGCAGGCAAAGCGGTTCTGGAACAGCCCGTCATACACCCGGCTGGGGCCGTCGGCGGTCAGCAGCACGGCGGCCGCCAGGGGCGCCGCATCGGTGGCAAAGCCCGGGAAGGCACAGGCAAACAGTTCCTGCCCGCCCTTGAGCGGCATGGAGGGGTCCCGCCGGATGCGCACCGCGTTGGCCCCGGTGCGGACCTCACACCCCGTCGCACGCAGAAAATCCAGGAAGGTCCCGAAATGGGCCGGACGGCAGCGGCGGATGGTGATGTCTCCCCCTGCCGCGGCCACCGCCGCCCCGTAGGTGCTGGCAGCGATGCGGTCGGGCAGCGGCGTGTAGCTGCCGCCGTCCAGTCCCCCCGCACGTCCCCGGATGACGATGACCGGCGTGCCCGCCCCTGTGATCCGCGCACCGCAGGCGGAAAGGAATCCCGCCAGGTCCTCGATCTCAGGCTCACAGGCAACGCCCCGCAATACCGTGGTCCCCTCGGCGCAGCTGGCCGCCATGAGCAGGGTCTCGGTGGCCCCCACGCTGGGCAGGCGCAGGGTAAAGTCCGCCCCGTGCAGCCGCCCCGACCGTCGCAGCACCACCGCATCGGAGGCGATCTCCACCCGCGCCCCCATGGCGGCCAGGCCGTCCAGATGAATATCCACCGGCCGGGGCCCCAGCCGGCATCCGCCCGGCACAGGCAGCCGTACCTGCCCCACCCGTACCAGCAATGGCGCCAGATAAAACACCGAACTGCGCATGGCCCCCGCCAGCTCGGGCGGTACATCCCCCCGCAGCAGCGGTACCGGCGATGTCAGGATGTCCCTGCCGCACCAGCCGGCCCGCGCTCCCACGGCAGACAGAAGCGCCAGACTGGTATCCACGTCCGACAGCCGGGGAACGCCCCGCAGCCGGCAGGGCCCGCCGCACAGCAGCGTCGCTGCCAGAATGGGCAGAACGCTGTTCTTGGCCGCCGGCGGCGTGATGCTGCCCGACAACGTGCGCCCGCCGCGCACCTCGATGATCTCCATGCCGCACCGCCTCCTCTGTTTGCTTCCGGACGGCAGTCTCCGCCCGGAAATGGCTCAACATTCCACTATATGCCGCGCAGCGCCGCCCGGCCACAGGATACAACCCCTCTCCGCAAAGTTTTTTGCCCTTTTGGTCACAGCAGCAGCGGCTGGAGCTGAATGCCCCGCAGGGCACAGTCCAGGGTATCGGGCAGCAGACTCATGTCACTTTTCAGGCTGCAGGGCTTTTTGTAGCTGTCGTCCTGGCCGAAGGGCACAAAATAAAAATGCTTGCGCTGCAAAAGCGCCGCCAGATTGCCCGCGCTGGCGCCCAGGCCGTCGTTGGTGGAGGGGGCCAGAATGATGGGCAATCCGCCCCGCAGCATGCTCTTGACCCCCATGGTGACGGGGGTGTCGCTGAGTCCTGCCGCCAGCCGGGCCAGTGTCGTCCCGGTGCAGGGCGCCACGATCATGGCACAGGCCATGCCCGCCGGACCCAGAGGCTCCGCCCCCTGGATGCTGTCGATGGGCTGGTGGCCGGTCAGTTCCTCCAGTTTCTGCCGCCAGTCCGCCGCCCGGCCGAACCGGGTGTCCATGCTCCCCGCCGAAAAGCTTAAAAGCGGCAGCACCTCCCAGCCCCGGGCCGTCAACCGCTCGATCTGCGGCATTACTGCGTCAAAGGTGCAAAAGCTGCCGCACAGTCCGAACACAACGGTGCGCGGCAGATCAATGCGCTGATTCATGCATGCTCTCCCCTTTCCTCCAGAATGTTCAGCACCGTGTCGGCCACCAGTTCGCCTGCCGTCTGCGGGGCGCACCGGGCGGGCAGGCTGAGGGCGTGCTCGGCACGGATGTTCAGTGCCTTTGCCGCGGCGAAATCGGTTCCCCCCGGCATGCTGGCCAGGTCGATGACCAGCGCCCCCGCGGGCAGGCAGGCAAGCTCGGACCTGCCCAGCACCGGTGCGGGAATGGTGTTGACCACCGCGTCAAACCCGGGCAGAATTTGGGGCAGCCGGGTCAGGTCGACGGCACGGCAGCCCGCGCACCGGGCCCCGGCACGCTGCTCCGGCGAGCGGGCCGCTACCGTAACCACCGCTCCCAGCACCTGCAGCCGCCGTGCCACCGCACGCCCCACCCGGCCATATCCCAGCAACAGAATGGGACTCTGCCAGATGGTGCGCTCCCGCAGCTGCATGAGCAGGCAGATGCAGCCCTCCGCGGTGGGGACGGCGTTGAGGCTGGCCAGTTCCGGCCGCTGGAAATAATCGATCAGTTCAATGCCCGCCGCATCGGCCGCTGCCTGCACCGGCGGACTGACCTTTCCGCCCAGCGCCAGCGTGCCCGGCCGCGCGGCCCGCAATATGCGGGCCAGATCCGCCTTGCCCGCATCCAGCGGCATGGGCAGAAGGATATAATCGGCATTGCCCACACCTTCGGCGCCTGTCACGGCGTATCCGGCGCGCTGCAAGGCCCGGGCAGCCGCGCGCTGGCGCGCGTCGGTCCCCACAATGCAGAATATTTTTTGCATGTTCTCACCCCCGGCATTTATCCCATGCTATGCCGGGGGCCTGCATCTGGTGCGGGACGGCAGACGCAAAAAACCGGAAGGTCTCCTCCCGTTTGGGAAGAAAACCTTCCGGTTTTGATTTCAGTATTGCAATATGCGTGAACAGGGTCAGCCCGCCTGCAGGGCGGCGTTTTCTCCGCGCAGTATGGAGAGAGGCTCAACCGCCACGTCACCCACGCGGACCTCCACAATGGTGCGGGTCACCGTGGTACCGATGCTTTCGCCCTGTTCGACCATATCCCCGGCCTTGACTCCCACCGAGCCCAAGCCAAAGAAGATGGTCTTGACGCCGCCGCCATGCTCGATCACGATGGTGTTGCCTGCCGTGCCCCCCAGATCGCCTGCCAGCAGCACACGGCCGTCCGCCGGGCTGATGATGGTGTCGCCCCAGCGGGTTTCAACCACTACATTCTCGGCCACGCGGCCGGTACCGTTATCAATGCCGCCGTTGCGCTCGGTGCGGGTACGGCCCACGTATTCAGGCGCTCCGTAAGCCATGGCCACGTCAATGCTGCGCAGGAACGGCTGTACAAAGCCGCTCTCCGTCCAGTAGAGCTCCGGGTCCGCCACATCCAGCAGCGCCTTGACCTCCTCGGGGTAATCCTCCTCGCCGATATAGGGCGAGACCCGTGACCGGGTGCTGGATACATCACTGTATCCAAAGCTTCCGGCGGTGACGCTGAGTTCCAGGTTTTCGGTGTAACCGTCCGCCGTGACCTGCAGCACATAACCGCCCAGAGCCTGATCATAGGGAATGGGCACAAAGGCCACCCAGGCGTCGCCCAGCTTGACGAAGTCGGTGCCGTCCAGGGTGCCGGACAATGTGGGAGCCTGATCCGACTGCAGGTTGGAGACGCGGACACTGGCCACACCGCCCTGTACAACGCTCCTTGTGTTGAGGCGGACCGACGGGCGGATGCCGATGGTAAACTGGAACAGATAGGTTTGCTTGCCGGTGATGGCAGCGTTCTGGCTGGAGCCGGTCTCGGTGCTTACCACCAGTTCGGCCGTATAGCTGCCGTTGGCCGGGAAGCTGAACTTGCGGTATTCAATGAGGCTGCCGCTGAAAATCTCCTCATCGTTTTCATCGGTGATGGTCAGCATGGTCTCATAGCCCGAGGGGGATACGCTGAGGCTGGGGGACGAAGTGTCCACCATCTCGGTGAGCTCCACCGGATCCCGGTGGAACGTTTTGGAATAGGTGCGCTTGAAGCTGTTGCCCACCACCGGCACATGCCAACTGTAGGAGGCGGTTTCCACCGTCTGTCCGTCAAAGGTGATGGTGATCTGGGGAAGGTCTTCGTCGGAGGCATTGCAGTACAGCCAGCCCACCCCCACCATGGCAATGATGAGAATTCCGCCCAGCACCAGAACCAGCCAGCGGACCAGGCTGCGGCCCATGCTTCCTGCACGGTCGGCCGCGGTCAGCGGCTCATCTGATGTGTCGTCGTCCAGGTCGTCCGCCGCGGCGCTGTCGGAACCGTTCTCCCCGGCAGCCTGCTCGGCCCCGGCCAGAATCTGCTCCACCGAAACCTGCACCGTGCGGGTGATCTCCGCCAGACGGGCCTGCTGGGCTTCATCCAGGGCATCGGGAGAAGGCTCCCCGCCTTTTCCATTGCCCTCCGAAGAGCCTGCCTCCTCCGTGCCCTGGACCGGCCAGGCCGGCGGGCTCTCCGGCTGCTGAGGCTCCCGTGGCTGGGAGGCCCGCTCTTTGTCCTGTTCGGACTGCTTTTCCAGCGCGCGGCGGACTTCCTCCTTGCGCAGCTCCTCGGTGGTGAGCGGTTTCTTCTCCGGGGCGGGCTCTCCGGCCTGGGCCGGAGCAGCCGCCGCGGTCACGGATTGTTCCGCTCTCTGCTTTGAGCCGCCGGCTTTTTCCCCGGCATCGCCCTTGGGCTGCTGTGAAGATTTGTTCTGGTTCTGACCGGCCGCGCCGCTGCCGGAATGTCCCTTGTGCGACGATCTGCGCTTGCGGCGCCGGCGGGAACTGCTGGTTCCTCCGGACTTTTTCCGGTCCTGACCGGAGGAGGCGGAGGCATTGCCCGCCTTTGTGGTATTGTCAGGTTTTTCCCCGCCGCCGTCCCGTGTCGGCTGCTGCGCAGCGTGGGATGTCTTGCCCGTCCCCTGCTGTGCGGTGTTCTCCTGCTTTTCTTCGCTCATACTTTGCCACCCTGAAAATTGCTTGCTGATTGTGCTCCTGATGGTTTACAGGTTTTCTTTGTACTGAAGTCCGCTCTTGCCCGAGAGGATCTTGCTGGGGTCCACCGACTTGTTGCCGATGCGCACCTCATAAATCAGATCGTGCTGGTCGGTAGCCTTGCCGACCACATCCCCCTTGGCGACGGTCTGGCCCTGCTGGACCGTGACCTCCCCCAGGCCGAAAAGATAGCTTTTGACGCCGCAGCCATGATCGATGACCACTGTGCCGCCGCTGACTTCCAGCGTACCGGCGTAGACGACCTTGCCCGCCTGAGGGCTGAATACATCGCTGCCGTTGGGCGCTGCATAGGTCAGGCCGGTGGACTGGCCGTCCCGGGTGCCGTCCACAATATAGATAGTACCGTAATTGACGGCAACGCCGCCCTCGCTGGGTGCCTGGAATGCTCCCGACCAGAGCTTGCCTTCCTCCGACGATTCATACAGCGGCCAGATGGCATTGCGGTATTTTTCCGATGCATCGGCACTGACAGGCTCGGAAGCCTCGCTGACCACGTTGCCGTACTGCGCCGCTCCCACCGTCAGCGTGACGGTGAGTTCGGTCTCGCCGCAGCGGACGGTGATGTCATGCTTGCCGCCCTCGGCGTTGTAGGTGACGGGGATATACCCCATCCAGCCCCCCGTGACCGGGCGGAACCAGACGCTGCCCAGATCGGTCTCAGCCGTGGGCGTGTCCCCGCTCAGGATGCCGGTAAGCAATATGGCCACCACATCCCCCTGGGTGGCGCGTTCGGCGCTCAGGGTCACCTCCGGCTCAAAATTCACCGTGAAGTTGGCCTGGTACAGATACCACCCCAAGGGCTTGGCGGGCTTTTCCTCGCTGAGCTGACGCAGGGTCAGGCTCAGGGTGTACTCCCCGTTGGCCGTGTAGACAAAGTCGGCATAATCCTGGGCCGTCCCCTGGAAAGCCGTGGTACCGTCGGGGCCGGTCAGCGTCAGGTCGGCCTGGCTGACCCAGGACGGCAGCACCAGCTCGGGGCGGGTATCGCCGAAGTCTCCCAGTTTCTGCTCGCTGAGCGTGGCCGGAGAGTAAAAACTCCTGTAGACAACACCGCCGAAGATGGGGACTTTCCAGTCATAGCCGGCGTTTTCCAGCGTGACACCGCCAAAGGAGGCACTCTCCTCCGGCAGGTCATCCTGCCCGGTCATGTAATAGAAGGCGCCGACCGTGCCGCCCAGCAGCAGCGCCACAAACAGCACTACCATGAGCAGCCAAAGTAACAGCCTTTTCATTGTAAATTTCCTCCCGGCCCCGGAGTGTTACCGCCCCGGGACTGGCTCAGATGTAAAAAAGCCGGGCGTCCGCCCTGCCGCACGTCGCCGTGCGCCGGCGGCCACCCGGCCAGACAGAACCTTTTCAGAACGAAATGTCGCCGTCCGTGTCGGGGTCGGCCAGGGGCTCGGCATCCGCAGAGGCGGTGTCATCCTGTTCGTCGTCCTCAGCTTCTTCATCGTCATATTCGTCGCTGAACAGCAGCTTTTCATACTCGTCGAGCTCCTGCTCACGGCGGCGCAGGTACAGTGCAACCGCAGTCAAAACGCCCGCAGCTGCTGCCAGAAATGCCAGCGCCGCGCCAAAAGTGGACTTTTTCATCATGGTGGTTCAACCTCCCTTGCGTTGCGCCGCCTGTTGCGGCGCTTCTCAGCCCCGGCCGGCAGGCCGAGCGCAGTCAGATTGGTTTTATTATACCCGACCCCGCCGGGGAATACAACGGCAAACCTGTAAAAAATTGGAGACAAAAAATGATTTTCTTTGTCATTACAAAATCATCTCTCGCCCCAAAAACACGGTTTTACGTCATTTTGTTTTGCTGTCGCGCTTTTTTTCAAAATTGCATAGAATGCGGGTGGGGATTCTGGCTTATTCCAGATTGCCTGTCAGCGTCATGACCGCTGCCAGCGCAGCCAGCGGTGCCGTCTCACACCGCAGGATCCGGGGCCCCAGCCCCACCGTCCGGGCGCCCGCCGCTGCGGCCAGGTCCGCCTCCTCGGGGGCAAAGCCGCCCTCGCTGCCGGTGATGAGGGCAATGCGGCGAACCGCTTTGTCCTCCTTCAGCAAGGTGCGCAGCGGGCTGCCGCCGCACTCATAGAAGAAGAAGGCGCGGTCGTAGTCTTTCAGCTCCCGGCAGACCGAGGCAAAATCCGGCAGGGGCAGGCTGACCTCCGGCAGGATGCCTCTGCCGCACTGCTTGGCTGCCTCCACCGCAATGCGTGCGTAGCGCTCCCGCTTGGCCTCCTCCTTTTTGGGGGCGGCCACACAGTAGCGGCTGAAAAAGGGCACCACCCGGTGCACCCCCAGCTCCACGCTGTGCCGGATGATATCCTCCAGCTTGCCCTGCTTGGGGTAGCCCGCGTAGAGGGTGATCTCCACACTGGGTTCGGCGGCGCTGGGGTAGCCCTCGCTGACCGAGAACTCCACCCGGCCCGGCTGCACCGATGTAATGGTACCGGTATACTCCACGGCGTTGGCGTCGCACAAAATCACCTGGTCCCCCACCCGGCCCCGCATGACATCGGCCAGATGGTGGGCGTCCGGCCCGGTCAGCGCCGCCCGGCCGGAACCGATCTCGGTGGTAAAATAACGGTGCGGCACGATGTTCCTCTCTTTCCACAGTACAAGCGCTTATACAATTCGTACTGTTTCAACAATATAATCCGTTTTATATCAATTTTCTGCTTTGCGGCAGAGGATGCAGACCCAGCCCCGTTTTTCGTAGACGGCCTCGGGGGCAAGACCGGCGGCGCGCAGGCCGTCCAGCACCTCATCCTTGCGCTCATCGATAATGCCCGAGGCAATGAAGGCCGCCCCCGGCGCCATGAGGGCGGGCACCGACGGTGCCAGGGACAGGATGGCCGCCGCCACAATGTTGGCGGTGATGATGTCGTAGGTCCCCTCCGCCTTGTCGGACAGGTCGCCCACCAGCACGCGGAAATGCTCCGACACGCCGTTGCGCTGGGCGTTCTCCCCTGCCGTGCGGACGCACATGGGGTCGATGTCCACGCCGTCGGCCTCCCGGGCCCCCAGCTTGAGGGCCGCAATGGCCAGAATGCCCGACCCGGTGCCGATGTCCAGCACCCGCTCGCCGCCCTGGACCAGGCGGTCCAGCAGCTCCAGGCAGAGGGAGGTGGTTTCATGGGTGCCGGTGCCGAAGGCCATGCCCGGGTCCATGGTGATGCGGATACGGTCGGTATCGTAATCCTCCCAGCCGGGCACAATGGCAAGGCGCTGGCCGATGTCCATGGCGTGGTAGTACTTCTTCCAGGCGTTCTGCCAGTCCTCCTGCTCCACGCCCGCGGTGTCGAGGCTGTACTCGATGCCCGCAGCCTCCAGCCGCTCCTTGAAGAGGGGCAGGATCTCGGCAGGGTTTTCGTCCGGGGCAAGATACATGTGCACCTTGACGATGTCCCGGGGCTTGTCCAGCAGTTCCTGCTCGATGAGGTCCACATGGGCGATCTCCCAGGACTGCTCCTCCAGGTCGCTGTAATCCTCAATATAAATCCCGCCGTTGGACACCATCGTTGCGATCGCTTCCGCGGTCTCGGCGTAGCGCTGCGGCACCGTAATCTGAATATCGGTCCATTCCATGGCAAATGCCCTCCGTGTCTGTTTGATGTTTTCATTATACACGAAATCGGGGCGTTGTGTACAGTGGGCAGCCGCCTCGCACCGGGCGCCCGCCTGTGGTATACTGGTCTGAGAGCCGGCCCTGCCGCCGGGAAAGGAGAGTCCCACCATGCAGATCCGATTGCTGAACGAAACCGAAGCCGAAACCATCCACCGCGAACAGATGACCCGGGACTTTCCCGAGGCGGAGCTGAAACCTTTTTCGGCAGTGCGGGGACTGATGCGCCGGGGCCTGTACGAGCCCCTTGCCCTGTATGAGGACGGCCATCTGGTCTGCTACGCCTGGCAGACGGTGCTGCCCGACTGTGACACTGCTCTGCTGGACTACTTTGCCGTGCTGCCCGAACTGCGGGGCAAAGGCACCGGCACACGGGCTCTCCGGGCTCTGGCCGGGTACTACGCTCCCCGCAGGCGGACGCTGCTCATCGAGTGCGAGCATCCCGCCGAGGCCCCCGACCCTGCCGAGGCAAAGCGGCGCATCGGGTTTTATCTGCGCGCCGGGGCACGGGCCACCGCCATGGAGGGACGGGTGTTCGGGGTGCGGTATCAGATCTACGCGCTGCCCTGCGGCGGGGACGAGCGGGACGACGTGCTGCGACGGGATCTGGAGACCCTCTACCGGGCCATGGTCCCCGAGCCTTACTACCGGGGCAATGTAATATTTTACGGCGGCTGAGGACAGACTAAGGGGCAAAGCTGTTTTCAACATCCACAGAAGGAAGTGCCGCCCATGAAACTGGACCCTGAACGCTATGCCAAGATGACCCGGGACGCCCTGCCCCACTCCCCAGTGCTGAAAGACTGCCTGTGGGCGTTTTTTGTGGGCGGCAGCATCTGCCTGATGGGAGAGATCCTGCGGCAGAGCTGGCTGCTGCTCTACGACAAGGAACTGGCCGGCACCCTGACCAGCATTTCCCTGATTCTGCTGTCCGCCCTGGTCACGCTGCCCGGCTGGTACCAGAAGCTGGGCGCCAGGGCCGGGGCCGGCACACTGGTGCCCATCACAGGGTTTGCCAACTCGGTGGTCAGCGCTGCCATCGAGTTCAAGGCCGAAGGCTGGGTGACCGGCGTGGGATCGCGGATCTTCATTATCGCAGGACCTGTCATTGCCTACGGCACGCTGGCCTCCTGGGTATGGGGCATCGTTTACTGGATCATGGGAAAGCTCTGACACAGTTTTCTGCATACGGCCCGGGGCATCGGTTTGGGATGCTCCGGGCTTTTTGACGACTTGCCTGCCATCCCGCCATCTCCGACAGGCCGACGGGATGCCCCATGCATAAAACCCGGGCTGCCCGGCACACTAAAGGCAGTTTGTTTCTGCGCAAGGAGGGGTTTTCCATGACGGTCCGCAACGGCGACACCGTGATCTTCGGCACACCGCCCGTCATTCACACCTGGGCGGCGGCGGGCGGCAAAAAGGAGGCGGAAGGCCCCCTGGCCGACGCCTTCGACCTGCTGTTTCCCGACACGACCTGCGGCAGCAGCAAGTGGGAGCAGGCCGAGAACATCCTGCAGCAGAAATGCGTGGAGCGCTGTCTGAAAAAAGCGAACCTGGACCCGGATCAGATCGACCTGACCTTTGCCGGGGACCTGCAGGCCCAGTGCACCGCCAGCAACTACACCATGCGGGTGCTGGGCTCCCCCTACGCCGGGCTGTACGGCGCCTGCAGCACCATGGCCGAGGGGCTTTCCCTGGCTGCCTGTTTTGCAGCGGCAGGGTATGGGCAGCAGGTGCTGGCTTTCACCAGCAGTCACTTCTGTGCGGCGGAGCGGCAGTTCCGCACCCCGCTGGACTACGGCGGCAAACGGCCTCCCACCGCCCAGTGGACGGCCACCGCCGCCGGAGCCTGTTTGCTCTCCCCCGAGGGGCAGGGGGTGACGGTGCACAGCGTGACCTTCGGCCGGGTACAGGACTACGATGTCCACGACATCAACAACATGGGCGCCGCCATGATGCCCGCCGCCGTCTCCACACTGATGCATCACTTTGACGACACCGGCACGGTGCCCGCCGACTATGACGCAGTGTTCACCGGCGACCTGGGCGAGGTGGGCAGCGGGCTGCTCTACCGGCAGATGCGCGCCGAGGGCTATGACCTGTCCAACCACCTGGACTGCGGCTGCCTGCTTTACGACGTAGGAAATCAGCATGTACAGGCGGGCGGCAGCGGCGCCGGATGCAGCGCCGCCGTGCTCTGCACCTTTGTCCTGCCCCGCCTGGCCGACGGCCGCTGGAAGCGGGTGTTGTTTCTTTCCACCGGGGCTCTCATGAGCCAGACCACCTATCTGCAGGGAGAGAGCATTCCCGGCATCGCCCATGCGGTGGAACTGCGTGCACAGGAGGGATGAATCATGTCATATGTCTGGACTTTTCTGGTCGGCGGGGCGATCTGCGTCATCGGCCAGCTGCTCATCGATTACACCGCCCTGACCCCCGCGCGGATCCTCACCGGATACGTGGTGGCAGGCGTGGTATTGAGCGCCGTCGGTCTGTATGATCCCTTGGTCGAGTTTGCCGGGGCGGGCGCCAGCGTGCCCCTGCTGGGCTTCGGACATCTGCTGGCCCAGGGCGTGGTCAGCGCGGTGGACGAGATCGGCCTGCCGGGCATCTTTACCGGCGGACTCACCGCCGCGGCGGGCGGCATCGCAGCCAGCCTGGTGTTCGGCGTACTGGCTGCCCTGGTGGGCAAAAGCCACGACCAGAGCTGAACCGGTTCCGCCCCGGCCCCGTTTTCCGTGTATTTATTGTATATAAATAAGGAAAAGCCCCGTCGTCAGACGGGGCTTTTGAGATTAGATACGGGCGGTCACTCTCCCGCCAGGACGCTCTCCCGCTTGGCGCGGGTGCGGCGGTGGAGGCTCTCGGCCATGATGACCATGAGGATCAGCAGCACGCCCAGATACCAGGGATAGAGGGCAGGCGAGACATACTGCGCCAGCAGGCCGAAGATGGGCGGCATGAGGCAGCTGCCGATGTAGGCAAAGGCCATCTGGACGCCGGTCATGGCCAGGCTGAGGGCCCGCCCGAAGTTGGCGGGGGTCTCGTGGATGATGCAGGGGTAGACGGGAGCGCAGCCCAACCCCACCGTGATGAGCCCGGCAAAGAGGACGTTCTGTCCCGCGGGCAACAGGATGAGCACAATGCCCAGGGCGATGAGCGCCTGTCCCAGACGGATCATGTTCTGGTCGCTGAGCTTCATGGTGAGGAAGCCGCAGATGGCCCGTCCCACCGTAATGCCGATGTAAAAGGTACTTGCCCAGCTGGCGGCGGTGTTGGCGTCGATGCCCCGGGTCAGGGTGCAGTAGCTGGCCGCCCACATGCCTGCGGTGCTTTCCAGGGCGCAGTAGCAGAAAAAGCAGACCAGCACCTGGACCACCCCGGGCAGGCGGAGAAGCTGGGGCAGGCTGCGGTGTTCGGGGGTGAAGTCCTCCCCTTCCAGGGTTTTGCCGGGGCGCTTCCACAGGGGCAGGCTGAGCAGCAGAATCACCGTCAGACCGAACTGCAGCAAAGAGATGATGCGGTAGCCGTTCTGCCAGCTGCCTCCGGCCAGCGCCCAGCCCATAATAACGGGACCGGTGCTGGCGCCAATGCCCCACATGCAGTGCAGCCAGCTCATGTGGCGGCTCTCATAGTGCAGGGAGACATAGGCGTTGAGGGCGGCGTCCACGCTGCCCGCGCCGAAGCCGTAGGGCAGCGCCCACAGGCAGAGCTGCCAGAACCGGGTACAGGTGGAGAAGCCGAACAGCGCCACCGCCGTCAGCAGCACGCTGGCCGCCGTGACGCCGCCGGTGCCCAGTTTGCGGTTGAGCCGCTCGCTGAGCAGGCTGGACACGATGGTGCAGGCAGAGATGAGCATGGACACAATGCCCGCCCAGGACAGATTTGCCTCCAGCTGGCCCACCATGCTGGGCCAGGCCGATCCCAGCAGGGAATCGGGCAGACCCAGGCTGATAAACGCCAGATAGATCACCGGCAGAAGAAGGGACGCCATATTCTGCAGCTCCTCTCAGATGGATGATTAAAAACGGCCGCAAAGTCCGCCGCGGACGGCCGCAGCGTTCTCCCAAAAGCAACCGTAACGATTATACCACCCTTGTCAAAGTCCGTAACGTTTAGGGGAACAATCTGTCGCAAAAGCTGCAAACTCTGTCTGTTGCACTCCGGGCTGTCTCGTCCGGGCCACACCCGCCGCCTTGCCCGGATACCGTGTGACCTGCAGCAAAAAAGCGGGAAGCTGCCCGGTATGGGCGGCTTCCCGCAATGGTTTGCGAAACTTATTTGGCGTACTCGGTGGCGCGGCTCTCGCGGATGACGCTGACCTTGATCTGGCCGGGGTAATCCAGCTCGTCCTCGATCTTGCGGGCGATGCTGCGGGCCAGCAGTACCACCTGATCGTCGGCGATCTTGTCCGGCTGAACCAGAATGCGCACCTCGCGGCCGGCCTGGACGGCATAGCTGCTCTCCACACCGTCAAAGCCGTTGCACAGAGCTTCCAGCGTTTCAAGACGCTTGATGTAGCTCTCCATGTTCTCGCGGCGGGCGCCGGGACGGGAAGCGCTGATGGCGTCGGCCGCCATGATGATGAATGCCAGCGGCGTCTTGGGCTCCACGTCGCCGTGGTGGGCCTCCACCGCATGGATGATGGCGGGGTTTTCCCGGTACTTCTTGCAGATGTCCACGCCGATCTGGACATGGCTGCCCTCAATCTCGTGGTCCAGCGCCTTGCCGATGTCATGCAGCAGACCGGCACGGCGTGCCATGGCCACATTGACGCCCAGCTCGCCGGCCATGAGTCCGGCCAGCCATGCCACTTCCAGAGAGTGGCTCAGCACGTTCTGGCCATAGCTGGAACGGAACTTCAGCCGGCCGATGAGCTTGACCAGGTCGGGATGCAGGCTGTGGATGCCCAGGTCCATGACCGCTTTCTCGCCTTCCCGCTTCATGGTGAGCTCCAGCTCCCGGCGGCACTTGTCCACCGTTTCCTCGATGCGGGCGGGATGGATACGGCCGTCGGCAATCAGGCGCTCCAGCGCCATGCGGGCCACCTCACGGCGGGTCTGGTCAAAGCTGGACAGGGTGATGGCTTCCGGCGTGTCGTCGATGATGAGGTCACAGCCGGTGGCAGTCTCCAGGGCGCGGATGTTGCGGCCCTCGCGGCCGATGATGCGTCCCTTCATCTCATCGTTGGGCAGCGGCACCACGCTGACCGTCGCCTCGCTGGTGGCGTCGGCAGCACAGCGGGCAATGGCCTGGCTGACCATCTCGCGGGCCATGTTGTCGCACTCGTCCTTGAGGTTGGACTGATAGGCGGAAATGCGCATGGCTTTCTCGTGGGTGAGTTCCTCATCCAGGCGCTGCAGCAGCACGGCGCGGGCGTCCTCCTGGGACATGCCGGCGATGGTTTCCAGCTTTTCAGTCTGGCGCAGCTTGAGCTGTTCCAGCTCGTCCAGGCGGGCTTCCACCAGCTCAGTGCGCTTTTTCAGGTCCTCTTCCTTGCGTTCAATGGTGGCGGTGCGCTTGTCCAGCGCCTCCTCCTTTTGATCCACACGGCGCTCCTGCCGGGTGACCTCGGCACGGCGCTCCTTGATCTCCTTGTCGGCCTCGGACTTGAGCTTGAAGGCTTCGTCCTTCGCCTCGATGATGGTCTCCTTGCGTTTCTGTTCGGCTGACTTGATGGCGTCGTTGACGATCCGCTTGGCTTCCTCTTCGGCGGAGCCCAGCTTGGCCTCTGCCGTGCGCTTGCGGTGCTGTTCGCCCAGCACAAAACCAAGCGCCACACCGACAGCGATCGCAACAAGTACCGCCACCACCAATGCGATGATGGGTACCATTCGATTTTCACTCCTCGTTGGCAATAATTTCGTAAACCATGAGGACGGCTGCCCGCGGGCGCTTTTTCAGATCATATCTGCAATTTTATAAGATTGTTGTAAAAACCATACGCAAACGCCGCCGCTGCCGGGCGCCGCAGGCCAAAAAGCCGCGGTCTTACGAGAAAAGAGGAGCAAAAAGCCTCAGCAACATGCGGTCAAACGGACACACCAAGCCCGTTGAAATCTTACAAAACAAACGTGCGACGGCGGATGTGCCGCCCTCACCCGATTCAATCCAAGAAAGCCATACGACCTGCCGGCCGCAGTCCTTTGTATACTATTAACAATAGTATCTGTATTCTGTACGAATGTCAAGAAATTGTTACAACAGGATTGCCATACCCCCTTGACTTTGAGAAAGGGCGGAGCTATTATAACAATAACTTCATTCCGTCCAAAGCTTTGAAGCGGACAAACGGACGTATCTGCGTCCGGGTATCAGAGAACGCCGCCCCGGCCGTACCGGCCCCGTGCTGCAAGCGGCCTGCCCGGAAGATACCTCTTACCACCGCAGAGCGTGGGGGTGAACCCCCGCCGGGCCCGGCCCGTTACCGCCGGATACGAGTGGCGTGCCTTACCGCGCGCAATTCGGGTGGAACCGTGGAGCATTTCAAACGCTTCATCCCGTATGGTACGCATTGCGTACGCCGAAACTGCGGGATGGAGCGTTTTTCTTATTCCGTGCGCCGTCAGGCGCGCGGGCCTGTACCTTTTTATAAGGAGGAAACTGCAAATGAAGATCATCTACAAGGACGGCACCGTTGCCGAGTGCCCCAAGGAAGAAGAACTGCACGTTCTGCGCCACACGGCGGCTCACGTCATGGCGCAGGCCATCAAGCGCCTGTATCCTCAGGCGGACTTTGCCTTCGGTCCCGCCACCGACAACGGCTTCTACTATGACGTGGACCTGGGAGACACCAAGCTCACCGACGAGGACCTGGCCGCCATCGAGAAAGAGATGAAGAAGATCTGCAAGGAAAACCTGCCCATCAAACCCTTCATCCTGAACCGTGAGGAAGCCGTCAAGCTCATGGAGGAGCGCGGCGAAAAGTACAAGATCGAGCATATGGCCGACCTGGCGGACGAGACCGAGTTCAGCTTCTTCCAGCAGGGCGAGTACGTGGATATGTGCATCGGACCCCATCTGACCTACACCAAGGCTCTCAAGGCCTTCAAGATCACCCAGCAGTCCGGCGCTTACTGGAAGAACGACAAGAACAACAAGATGCTCACCCGCATCAACGGCATCGCTTTCCGCAGCCAGGACGAGCTGGACGAGCACCTGAAGCTGATGGAGGAGGCCGCCCGCCGCGACCACCGCAAGATCGGCAAGGAAATGCAGCTGTTCATGTTCTGCGACGAAGCCCCCGGCTTCCCCTTCTTCCTGCCCAACGGCATGATCCTGAAGAACACCCTCATCGACTACTGGCGCGAGATCCACACCGCCGCCGGCTACGTGGAAGTGTCCACTCCCCTTATCATGAACCGTCATCTGTGGGAGACCTCCGGCCACTGGGATCACTACAAGGACAACATGTACGCCACCAAGATCGACGACGAGGACTACTGCATCAAGCCCATGAACTGCCCCGGCGGCGTTCTGGTCTACCGCAGCCAGCCCCACAGCTACCGTGAGCTGCCCCTGCGCGTGGGCGAGCTGGGCCTGGTCCACCGTCACGAGCTGCGCGGCGCCCTGCACGGCCTGTTCCGCGTCCGCTGCTTCACCCAGGACGATGCCCACATCTTTGTCCGTCCCGATCAGATCACCGACGAGATCATGAACGTGGTACACCTCATCAACTCGGTGTACGAGAAGTTCGGCTTCAAGTACTTCGTCGAGCTGTCCACCCGTCCCGAGAACTCCATGGGTTCCGACGAGGACTGGGAAGCCGCCACCAACGGCCTGAAGCAGGCTCTGGAGCGTCTGAATCTGCCCTATATCATCAACGAGGGCGACGGCGCTTTCTACGGTCCCAAGATCGACTTCCACCTGCAGGATTCCATCGGCCGTACCTGGCAGTGCGGCACCATTCAGCTGGACTTCCAGATGCCCTTGAACTTCCAGCTGGAGTATGTGGATGAGGACGGCCAGAAGAAGCGTCCCATCATGCTGCACCGTGTCTGCTTCGGCTCCATCGAGCGCTTCATCGGCATCCTGACCGAGCACTATGCCGGCAAGTTCCCCACCTGGCTGGCTCCCATCCAGGTCAAGGTCCTGCCCGTCTCCGAAAAGACGCTGGATTACGCCAAGCAGGTCACCGAAGTCCTGCGCAAGGCGGGCGTCCGCGTGGTGCTGGATGAGTCCAACGAGAAGATCGGCTACAAGATCCGCGAGGCCCAGCAGGTGGACCGGGTACCTTATATGCTGGTTCTGGGCGCCAAGGAGGCTGAGGCCGGCAACATCTCCATCCGTGACCGCTCCGGCAACACCACTCAGTCCAGCCTGGACGAGTTTGTGGCCAAGGTCTGCGAGGAGATCAAGGAGCGCCGCAGCTAAGCTGACCGGCCACGCCCGTTCCGGGGTCTTATTTCCCGCATCGTGATATAGCCAAAACAAAGACCGCACACCGGGCAGCGCCCTGATGTGCGGTCTTTTTGTTTTTTGGGTATCTTTCTCCCCTGCCCCGGGCATGCTAGGGTCGGAGGTGTTTTGCATGACTTATCTCAACTGCAGCCAGTCCGACTGCTGCCACAACAAGGGCGGGTGCTGCTGCCTGGGCAACATCAAGATGCACCATACCAGCGCCCACAATGCCAAGTGCGCCAGCTATGCCGCCAGTGAAGGCTACGGCAACTGCGCCACCGACAATGTTCCCGGTTCCGCCGAGACCGAGATCCGCTGCGACGACAACGCCTGCATCCACAACAAAAAGCGCGCCTGCTGCGCCGATCTGGTGGGAGTGTCCCAGGGACGGACCGGGCCCTGCTGCGCCGCGCGGGAGGAATAACGGGCACAGACTGTCCAAAGGCCGGACGGAAATCCGCGCAGATGCACGGTTCCGTCCGGCTTCTTCGGATTGTTGGGACCTTTTGTTCTGCAATTTTAGTCAGAATATAGTCAGAGTTCAAACAGGCAGAAAAGAGAAAGCCGCGGCCAGCGTCAAAAACAACGCAAAACCGCGGCTTTTTCTGGTGCGCTTGCGGGAACTCGAATCCCGGACCCACTGATTAAAAGTCAGTTGCTCTACCGACTGAGCTACAAGCGCATATTGCTCTAACAGCTTATCGATTATATCATTCCCCGCCCCTTTTGTCAATACTCGACGGAAGGAGTTTTTTATTTTTGCACATACAGCAGTCGCTCTGCAATAAAATTGTAGCATTGCGGGCCGCAGCATGGTATAATGACTTGTTAGTAATTTTTCAGCAAAGGAGGGCGTGCCGTGCAGCGTCTGGAAGGCCTTGTCCGCAAGGCAGTACAGGACTACGAGATGATCTCCCCCGGTGACCGCGTCTGCGTGGGTGTGTCGGGCGGCAAGGACAGCGTCGCCCTCACCGTGGCACTGGGGCGGCTGCGCCGCTATCTGGGCGTCCCCTACGAGGTAGTTGCCGTGACCCTGGACCCCTGCTTCGGCGGGGTGGAGACCGACTACTCCCCCCTGGCCGAACTGTTTGCCGCCGAGAGCATCCCCTATGAGGTTCGCCGCACCGATATTGGTCCCGTGGTGTTCGACTACCGCAAGGAATCCAATCCCTGCGCCCTGTGCGCCAAGCTGCGCCGCGGCACCCTGCACACCGCTGCCAAGGAGCTGGGCTGCAACAAGATCGCCCTGGGGCATCATCTGGACGACGCGGTGGAGACCTTCTACATGAATCTCTGGCGGGAGGGGCGCATCGGCTGTTTTTCGCCGGTGACCTGGCTGTCCCGCCGGGAACTGACCATGATCCGGCCTTTTATCCTCGCCACCGAGGCGGAGGTCCGGCACGCCGTCAATCGGGAAAACCTGCCCGTCATCAAGAGCCGCTGCCCTGCCGACGGCGTCACCGTCCGGGAAGAAACCAAGCAGTTTGTGCGGGAGATGAGCCGCCGGGACCCGGCGTTCCGGCAAAAGACCCTGCATGCCCTGCAGGAGAGCGGCATCGACGGCTGGAAGCCCATCCACACCGGGCGCAAAAAGGACTGGTAAGGTGCAAGGCGCCGTACACATAGAGAGATGGGACAAAAGCGTCCCTGCCCCAAGGAGGGGATTCATCCATGCGTTTTGAAAAACACTGCTGGGCCGAGATCGATCTCGACGCACTGCTTTCCAACTATACTCTGATCCGCCGCACCGTGGGCGGCAACGTCTGCGCTGTCCTAAAGGCCGACGCCTACGGTCACGGCAGCGTGGCCGTGGCCGAGGCCCTGCACAAGGCCGGGGTCTCCGCCTTTGCGGTCAGCTGTCTGGCGGAAGCCCGGCATCTGCGCCGCCACGGCCTGACCGAACCGCTGCTCATCCTGGGCTACACCGACCCTGCTTTTGCCGATGAGCTGGCTTCTCTGGGCATCACTCAGGCGCTGTTCTCCCCCGAGTACGCCGCCGAGCTGTCCCGGGCGGCCGCCCAGGCCGGCTGCACCGTGCGCTGCCATCTCAAGGCCGACACCGGTATGGGGCGCATCGGCTTCAACCTGCGCACCGACTTTGACAAGGCCATGGGCGAGATGGAAGCCTGCTATGCTCTGCCGGGGCTGGAAATCACCGGTATTTTCCAGCATTTTGCAGTTGCCGACAGTCTGGACGCGGACGACGACGCCTACACCAACTCCCAGCACGATCTGTTTGTCCGGGCGGTGGAGCGGCTGCGGGCCGACGGCTTTACCCCCGGCACCGTCCACTGCGCCAACAGCGCGGCCCAGCTGCTCCATCCCGAGTGGCGTCACGATCTGGTGCGGGCAGGCATCATTCTGTACGGCCTGGCCCCCAGCGGCGAGGTGGGCAGCGCCGAGCTGCGCCCCGCCATGACCCTGAAAGCCGTGGTGACCCACGTGAAATGGCTGGACGCAGGTCAGAGCGTCAGCTACGGCCGCACCTTTACCGCCGAAAAGCCCACCTGCGCCGCCACCATCAGCGTGGGGTATGCCGACGGTTACCCCCGCCGCCTTTCCGGCCTGGGTGCTATGACCATCCGGGGCAAGGCCGCCCCGGTCATCGGCCGGGTCTGCATGGACCAGACCATCGTGGATGTCACCGGCATTCCCGATGTGCAGCCGGGGGATGAGGTCATCGTCTTTGGCCCCGACGCCGCGCCGGGTGCCGACACCGCCGATACCGTGGCCGAAAAGACCGGCACCATCAACTATGAGATCATCTGCGGCATCTCCCGCCGGGTGCCGCGGGTCTACCTGCAAAACGGAGTCCCCGTACGGATTTGGAACGACCTGGAGGAAAACTGAATGGCACGCGACAACATTCGAAATTTCTGTATCATCGCCCACATCGACCACGGCAAGAGCACCCTCTCCGACCGTATCCTGGAGCTGACCGACAGCGTGGATAAGCGCACCATGGAGGATCAGATCCTGGACGACATGGAGCTGGAACGGGAGCGGGGCATCACCATCAAGGCCCGGGCCGTGACCATGCGCTACCATGCCGACGACGGCAAGGAATACGAGTTCAACCTCATCGACACGCCGGGCCACGTGGACTTTGCCTACGAGGTCAGCCGCAGTCTGGCCGCCTGCGAGGGTGCGGTGCTGGTGGTGGACGCCAGCCAGGGCGTGGAGGCCCAGACCCTGGCCAACTGCTACATGGCCATTGACCACAACCTGGAGGTCGTGCCCATCCTGAACAAGATCGACCTGCCCAGCGCCGACCCCGACGCCGCCGCCAAAGAGGTGGAGGATGTCATCGGCCTGCCCTGCATGGACGCGCCCAGGGTGTCCGCCAAGCTGGGCGAGAACATCCGCGCCGTGCTGGAGCGGGTGGTCAGGGACGTGCCGCCGCCCCAGGGCGATCCCGACGCGCCGCTGAAAGCCCTGATCTTTGACAGCATCTACGACAGCTACAAGGGCGTCATCGTCTACGTCCGCGTGTTTGAGGGCACCGTCAAGCCGGGCGACACCATCCGCCTGATGAGCACCGGCGCCCAGTTCCAGCTGGTGGAAGTGGGCCACATGGGCGCCACCAGTCTGACCCCCTGCGACAAGCTGGAAGCCGGCGAGGTCGGCTACCTGACGGCCAGCATCAAGACGGTTCGTGACACCCGCGTGGGCGACACCGTCACCCTGGCGTCCAACCCCACCGCCGAGGCTCTGCCCGGATACCGCACCGTCACCCCCATGGTGTTCTGCGGCATCTACCCCGCCGACGGCGCGGACTATCCCGACCTGAAGGACGCCCTGGAAAAATTGCAGCTCAACGACGCCTCCCTGAGCTTTGAGCCGGAGACCAGCGCCGCCCTGGGCTTTGGCTTCCGGTGCGGCTTCCTGGGACTTCTGCACATGGAGATCATCACCGAGCGTCTGGAGCGGGAGTTCGATCTCGACCTCATCACCACCACCCCCGGCGTTCAGTACCGCATCACCCTGACCGACGGCACGGTGGAGATCATCGACAACCCCTCCGCCTATCCCGACCCGGCCCGCATTGCCAAGCAGGAGGAACCTTTCGTCAATGCCCACATCTACACCCCCAACGAGTATGTGGGCCCCCTGATGGATCTGTGCCAGACCAAGCGCGGCATCATGATCGACATGAAATATCTGGACGAGACCCGGGTAGATCTGCACTACCAGCTGCCTTTGGGCGAGATCGTCTACGATTTCTTTGACGCCATCAAGAGCCGCAGCCGGGGCTACGCCAGCTACGACTACGAGTGGGAGGACTGGCACGAATCCAAGCTGGTCAAGCTGGACTTTTTGCTCAACGGCGATCTGGTGGACGCTTTGTCCCTCATCGTCTTTGCGGACAACGCCTACGCCAAGGGCCGCCGCATCTGCGAAAAGCTGAAAGAGAATATTCCCCGCGCCCTGTTCGAGATTCCCGTCCAGGCAGCGGTGGGCGGCAAGGTCATTGCCCGGGAGACGGTCAAGGCCATGCGCAAGGACGTTCTGGCCAAGTGCTACGGCGGCGACATTACCCGCAAAAAGAAGCTGCTGGAAAAGCAGAAGGAAGGCAAAAAGAAGATGCGCCAGCTGGGCACCGTCAACCTGCCCAGCGAAGCCTTTACCGCCATCCTCAAGCTGGACTCCGACTCCTGAAGGCCGATATAACATAAAAGCATCCCCCGCAAGTTCACAACGAGCTTGCGGGGGATGCTTTATTGTTCCGCCCGGGTTTGCAGCCGGTCACTCCTCTTCGGAAGCGGCCAAGAGTTTTTGGGAAACCCGGGACATTACCTCAATGTAATACATCTGGTCAGCGGTGGAAAGAGAATCCTCGTCAATGGCTTCGATTTTTTCCGTCATCTCCGCATACTGGGCCATATAGTCGGCGTATTCCAGCATAAGTTCCGCCGTGCTTTCGCTCTCCTCATACACCTGCATGAACTCGATGTACTTATCAAAAAAAGCCTCGTAACTGTCCATTGCCTCCTTGACTTCCGGCGTCACGCCGGCTCCCTCTGCTATATCCTCTTGCTCTTTGCTTTGCTCCTCCGACATGGTATCTTCCTGTTCCACCGGTTCCGGAGTGGGTTCCGGCGTTGGCTCCGCCTGTTCCGTCTGTGGTGTAGGGGTCGGTTCCTCGGATACAATATTTCCCCCGCCCGTGCAGGCACACAGCATACACAACACGGCACATACCAAAATCAGGCAGATAATCCGGCAAATTTTCAAACCGCAACGACACATTTTGACTCCTCCTCAAATTTCACAGCTATTTTTAGTCATCTTTGGGATAATATTAGCACTCGGATACGGTATCGTCAATATGTTTAGTTATCTTTTGCCTAAAATGTGAGGTACCGGATGAAAATTTATCGACCCAACGGGCGTTGCAATATTGTGGGAGAACGGGTGCGCCTTCTGCGCAAACATGCCGGGCTTTCTCAGGAAGAGCTAGCGGCAAAGATCCAGCTGGAAGGTCTTGACCTTACTCAAAAGGCAGTTAGCCGGATCGAAACCGGCAGCCGCATCGTATCGGACTATGAACTGCTCTATCTATGCCGTGCACTCAATGTTCCCCTTTGGGAACTGCTCCCTGACCAAATCTGAAAACAGCTCCCCGCCGGGCGAAGCATTCGCCTTGCGGGGAGCCGTTTTTATATCCTGTCAAAGGCTGTATTTACGGGCGGGCAAGTTCCACCGTGTCGGTAGCTATGGCATGGCAAAAAGCCCGGTCATGCTCCACAAACAGCATCGTGGGGCGATACTGTAAGATCAGCTCCTCGATCTGACGGCGGGACAGCACGTCAATGTAGTTGAGTGGCTCGTCCCAGACATAGAGATGCGCCCGCTGGCACAGGCTGCGGGCCAGCATCAGCTTTTTGCGCTGCCCGGCACTCAGGTCGGATACCTGCTTTTCAAACTGCACCCGCTCAAAGCCCAGCTTGCGCAAAATGGCCAGAAACAGGCTTTTGTCCACGCCATAGCTCTGGGCATACTCCCCCGGCGTGCCGTCAAAGCGGTCCGGACTCTGTTCCACCCGGGAGATCACCAGTCCCGACGCCGTCTCGCACAAACCGTCGCGGGGCACTGTTTCCCCGCAGATCAGCCGCAGGATGCTGGATTTGCCGCTGCCGTTGGGGCCAACCAGAGCCAGCCGCTCCCCGCCGTGCAGTTCAAAGGTCACCGGAGCAAAGACCGCCTGTCCGTCGTAGCAGACCGACAATTCCCGGCAGCGCACCAGACAGGCGGCAGGGTGCTCCAGCGGATGCAGCTTGAGGGCTTCGGCCGTCTCCAGGTTTTTCAGCAGGGATGCCTTTTCCGCGGCGGCTTTTTCCCGCCGGGCCTCAATGTTTTTGGCCCGCTTCATCATCCGGGCGGACTGATGCCCCACGTATCCTCTGTCCACCCGCAGGCCGGAGTTTCGGGTGGCATACTTTCCTTTTTCCACCTTGTCCGACCAGGCGGCAGCACGGCGGGCGCCTTCCTGCAGGCGGCCGATCTCCCGGGTCAGGCGGGCGTTTTCCGCCAGTTCCCTGGCATCCCGGCGATCCCGCTCCCGCTGCCAGTCGCTGTAATTGCCCTGCATCAGGGAAAGGCCCGTCTGCTCAATGGAGAGCATATGATCGACGCACGCATCCAGCAGCATCCGGTCGTGGGACACCAGCAGAAATCCCTGCCGCCGGGAGCGCAGATAGTCTCCCAGCCTTGCCCGGCCTCCGGCATCCAGATGGTTGGTGGGCTCATCGATAAGGGGGTAACTGCCCTCCTGCAAAAACAGGGCAGCCAACAGCACCCGGGCCTGTTCCCCCTGGGACAGCGTGGAAAACGTCCGGTCGAGGAACGTTTCCCCCAACCCCAGCAGGCTCAGCTCCCGTTCCAGCATCCAGTCGGGCACCGTGTCGCCGGTCACCTCCCGGGCCACGGCGGCGACGCTGTGGCCCGGATGCTCCACCGTGCAGGGGAACATTCGGGGATGGTCCCGGATTTCAATGCTGTTTTGGGGATACTCCCCTGCCAGCAAGCGCAGAAGGGTCGTCTTTCCGCGTCCATTGCGTCCGGTCAGTCCCAGCTTCCAGCGAGAGTCAAATTGAAGATTCACATCTGTAAAAACCGGGTCATAGCTGCCCGGATAGGAAAAAGTGAGATGGGTAATTCGGATCAGTGACATAAGGCCGTGCCTCCTTTCGGCACCCCTGTGCGGAGCAGCATCCTTTTCCCCCACAGACAAAGGCGGACCGCAGGAAACACTTTTCCACAGTCCGCCCAACGCCAAAGTATCCCCCTGCCGCATCCAAAAGAATGTACAGGTGCAAAAGGGCATAAAAACAGTGGAAGGATGCGCGGTTTCCTGCCGCGGGCACACCAAAACAAGGGCGGTCTGTCTCCGTCCTTTATTTCAGGATCGCCCGAACGTTCAGCAGGTCACCTTGCGCATCCTTCCACCTCATTTCCCTTTGAATCTGGTTACAGTATAACATGGCCCCCTCCGGGATGCAAGGCATCGTTCCCCCCGCCAGTCCCCGGCCCGCGCACAAAAATTTGCAGTTTTGTATTGGCAGACTCTTTTCAAAACGGTATACTATTAGTATGTCTGCGCAGAAAGAACACAATGTTCCTCTGCTGCGCGCCAAACCACAGGCGGCCGGTCTGGTTTTGTCCGGCTCCGGAAAGCGAACGACTTCCATGAATGTATTCGATATCATCGGCCCGGTGATGATCGGGCCTTCCAGCTCCCACACGGCAGGCGCCGCACGGCTGGGCCAGATCGCCCGCAAGATTCTTGGCGCCCCCGCAGTCAAGGCCGAGATCACCCTGTGCGGGTCCTTTGCCCAGACCTACCGGGGCCACGGCACCGACAAGGCCCTCATCGCCGGTATTCTGGGCATGAGCCCCGACGACGAGCGCATCCGCACCTCCCTGCAGCTGGCGGAAGAATGCGGCCTGCAGTACTCTTTCAAAACGGCCTCCCTGCCGGGAGCCCACCCCAACACCGCCCGCATCACCCTCACCGATGCCCAGGGGCACACCTCGGTGATCCAGGGTGCGTCGGTGGGCGGCGGCAACATTCTGGTCAGCGAGATCAACGGCATGCGGGTGGCTGTGACCAGCCAGTACAATACCCTCATCGTGCTGCACCACGATGTGCCCGGCGTCATTGCGGCCATCACCAACGTCATGGCCTGTTCGGGGCTGAACATCGGCAACTTTCAGCTCTCCCGCCCCCAGAAGGGCGGCCACGCCGTCATGACCATCGAGGTGGACGGCGAGGTTCCCCCCGCATTGACCGACAGCCTGAAAGTGCTGCCCAACGTCATCAGCGTTGAGCTGATTGAGGCGGTCTGATTTTGCTGCAAACGAGGTGTATACCATGCTGACATACGATACCATCGACAGTCTCTGCCGCGCTGCCGAGGAAGCCGGGCAGCCCATCTCCCAGGTAGTGCTGGCCGACCAGGCCGAGCAGATGGAGGCTTCTCCCCAGGCCCTCTACGCCCGGATGCTGGACAGCCTCAAGGTCATGCAGAACGCCGTTCAGGCAGGCATGGCCCCTGATCTGCGCTCAGCGTCGGGGCTTTCGGGCGGGGATGCCGCCAAAATGCAGGCCTACGCCGCCACCGGCGGGCTCACCGGGACCTTCCTCAACCGTGCCATGGCCCGGGCCCTGGCCGTATCCGAGTACAACGCCTGCATGGGCAAGATCGTGGCCGCTCCCACAGCGGGCTCCTGCGGCATCATCCCCGGCACCCTGCTCTCGGTGCTGGACGAGGGCCGCTGCACCGAGCATCAGGCCGTCATGGCGCTGTTCACTGCCGGGGCGGTGGGCATGGTCATTGCCAACCGGGCCTTCATTGCGGGGGCTCAGGGCGGCTGCCAGGCGGAATGCGGTTCCGCCGCCGCCATGGCCGCCGCGGCCCTGGTGGAGGTAAGCGGCGGTACGCCCCGCCAGTGCGCCGACGCCTGCGCCATGGCCCTGAAAAACCAGCTGGGTCTGGTCTGCGACCCGGTGGCCGGGCTGGTGGAGGTACCCTGCGTCAAGCGCAACGTGGGGGGCATTGCCATAGCCTTCACCGCGGCGGAAATGGCCCTGGCCGGTATCCGCAGCCGTATCCCGGTGGACGAGTGCATCGACGCCATGCGGGAGGTGGGCGAGGCCTTGCCCTGCTCCCTGCGGGAGACGGCCCAGGGCGGTTTGGCCGCCACCCCCACCGGCCAGGCGGTGAAAAAGCGCATCTTCGGCTCCCGGGAGGGGTGACCGCGCCTCCCCCTTTCCCCATTCAAACATTCAGACATTCCGGCGGACCTGCCTATGCAGGTCCGCCTTTTTGCTGTCTGTGGGGCGTCAGTGTCAGCCCGTCCCGCCCCGGCATAGCCTGTAACAGGAGGTGCATTTTATGCCAAACGGAATTTTACGGGTCTATACCACAGTCGCCGGGCAGGCCGCGCCGCTGGCCGGGGTGACTGTGACCATATGGGACGAATCGGGCAGCCAGCGGGCCCGGATCATCACCGATGCCAGCGGCGCATCGGGGGACATTCTGCTGGAGGCTCCCGACCGGGCTCTGAGTCTGGACGAGGCCAACACTACAGTGCGGCCTTACGCCGTCTACCGCCTGACCGCGGCCCTGGACGGCTGGCGCACCCGGACCATTGACGGCGTGCAGATCTTTGACGGTCAGGCCGCTGTGGCTCGGCTGGAGTTTTTGCCCGGGGACGCTGCCCTTGCCCGGGTGCAGGAGGGCACGGTGGAGATTCCCGAGCATCCCCTCTTTGTGGGCGGCGGGTCCAGCGCCCCGGCCCCCGAGGACAACGGGACCGTCCCCGCTGTCCTGAGCGAGGTGGTCATCCCCCGCACCATCACGGTGCACCTGGGGGCGCCCACATCCTCGGCCCGCAACGTGACGGTGAGCTTTCAGGATTACATCGCCAACGTTGCCTCCAGTGAGGTCTACCCCACCTGGCCGGAACAGGCACTGCGGGCCAACATTCTGGCCCAGATCAGTCTGGCCCTCAACCGCATCTACACCGAGTGGTATCCCAGCCGGGGATACAGCTTCAACATCACAGGTTCACCGGGCTACGACCAGGCTTATGTGGACGGCCGCACCGTCTTTGATGTTATGGAGCGGCTGACCGCCGAGCTGTTCTCCACCTATGTGCGGCGCAGCGGCTTTGCCGAGCCCTACTTTACCGAGTACTGCGACGGCAAGAGCGTCACCTGTGCAGGCATGAAGCAGTGGGGCACCGTGGACCGGGCCAACGAGGGCAAAACCGCCCTGCAGATTTTGCGTTACTACTACGGCAGCAGCATCCAGCTGGCCACCAGCTCCAACCTGGCCTCCATCCCGGAGAGCTATCCCGGCACGCCCCTGCGGCTGGGCAGCACCGGCACCGCCGTGTCCGTTCTGCAAAAGCAGCTGTCCCGCATTGCCAAGGACTACCCCGGCTTCGGCAAGCCGGAGGTGACGGGGACCTTCGACGCTGCCACCGAAAGCTGCGTCAAGGCGTTCCAGAAATACTTCTCCCTGACGGCGGACGGCGCGGTGGGCCGGTCCACCTGGTACAAAATCAGCTATATCTATGTCTCGGTGAAAAGGCTGGCCCAGCTCACCAGCGAGGGCGAGGAGTTCGACGCGGTGATCTCGGCAGGCGCCTGGCCGGGGGTAGTCCTGCGCCGGGGCAGCACCGGCACCCCGGTGGAGCAGGTGCAGTTCTGGCTGTCCGGGCTGGCGGAGTTTGACAGCGCCATCCCCACCCTGACGGTGGACGGCAATTTTGGAGCAGGGACCGAGCGGTCGGTCATCGCCTTCCAGAAAAGCGCCGGGCTGACCGCCGACGGCGTAGTGGGCGAAAAGACCTGGAATGCCCTTTACGACGCCTGGGTGGATGTTCAAAGCGACATGGGCGGTACCGCCTGGCCGGGGACAGTCCTGCGCGTCGGCTCCAAGGGCAACAGCGTGCGGCAGGTGCAGTTCTGGCTGCTGCTGGCGGCAGGCAATTACAGCATGCTGCCTTCCGTCACGGTGGACGGCAGTTACGGCAGCGCTACCGCCTCCGCGGTGAGCGCCTTCCAGAGTTATTTCGGATTGACGGCGGACGGAGCAGTGGGACGCCTGACCTGGAACAAGCTCAATGAGGTGGGCATCGCCGTGGCCAATGACCTGGTGGATCTCAACGTAGCTCCCGGGCAGTTTGTCACGACCCTGCGTCTGGGCAGCAGCGGCACGCCGGTGCGGGCGGCCCAGTATTACCTGCGCATCCTGTCCGCTTACTACCCCGGCCAGCCCTCCCTGACGGTGGACGGCGTCTTTGGTCAGGGAACCCAGCGGGCGGTCATTGCCTGGCAGCAGCATGCCGGGCTGACGGCGGACGGCGTCATCGGGCGGCTGACCTGGCAGAGCATCTATCAGAACGCCATGACCATGGCGTCCAGCGGTTCGGTGGCCACTGCACGCACCGCCCCTGATTTCACCGCCACCCTGGCCCCCGGAGACAGCGGCACAGACGTGCTGTGGCTTTCCCGCACCATGCAGTTCCTGGCCAGCTGGCTGGACGGCATCCAGCCCCCCGACAGCCAGACGCTGTATTTCGGAGATTCCCTGGAGGCCAGCGTGAAGAGTGCCCAGCAAACCTTTGACCTGCCCGAAAGCGGCGTGGTGGATGCCGACGACTGGGCGACCTTCAATGCGGCGGCCCTGGCCCTGCTCAGTGCCACGCCGCCCGCCGCCCGGCCCGAGCCGGACGGCATCTGGCCGGGCCATGCCCTGACCAAAGGCAGCGCGGGGCCTGCCGTGCTGCAGGTACAGCGCTGGCTGAACATTCTGGCCAGCGTGCAGGTCCAGGCCCTCTTTGTGCCCGAGACCGGCGTGCTGGACAGAGACACCGAGACCGCCCTGCAGAGCTATCAGATCCGCACCGGACTGCAGCCGCTGGGCATTGTGGACGACGCCACCTGGGAAAGCCTGCAGGCGGCCGCCGCCCCCTACGAGCGTTTCCTGCAGGGAACGGCTTCCACCGAGGAGGGATGATATCATGGCAAAAGTTTTTGTGTACGACGCCTACACCGACAAGTTTTACACCTATACCCTGTCCGAAAGTGACCCCATGCCCTACAGCTACGACACCACCCTGCGGGTGCGGGAGTTCCGCGGCTCCTCCAAGTCGTCGGTGCTGTGGACGACGGTGGCCGCCATGGAAGCCTGGAACCTGACCCGCCGCAGCTATGGCGCGGGCATCCCCGTGGGGTATGCCTTCAAGCGCATCTGGGAGGGCGGCCACGGCACCACCAGCCAGCACTACGCGGGCGTTGCCTTTGATGTGGGCCAGAGCACCACCAGCGCCAACCGCCGCAAGATCTACAACACCGCCGTGGCCACCGGGGCCTGGGGGTACGTGGAACCGCTATCCATGACCCCCACCTGGGTCCATTTTGACCGCCGCTACGGCACCCCCGCCTGCTCCGGCACCACGGCGGGTTATCCCAAAGTCCGCCGGGGCAGCAAAAACACCTATGTGCTGATTTTGCAGGATGCCCTCAACGCCTTGGGGTATTCCACCGGCACGCTGGACGGCGTCTTCGGCAGCAAGACCGAGTCCGCCCTCAAGGCCGCCCAGAAAGCCTTCGGCCTCACCGCCGACGGCATCTGCGGCTGCAATACCTGGAAAAAGCTGGCCTCCGCCGTGGTAGGCATCGGCCGGACCTCCACCGTCATCGACCCGTAACCTTCCCGCTGCAAAAGGCCCCCGGTCTCACTCAAGAGACCGGGGGCCTTTTCTTTCCTCTTATATCACAATCCGTTCTGGGTGCCGCCGATCTGCTCGATCAGGCCGATCACATCGTCAAGACCTTCCTGGGAACTGGCCGACAGGAAATACACCAGCAGATAACCATCCTTCTCACTGGCAAAATAGCTCATGGCCGTGGTCAGACCGTTGGCGTCGGCAGTGGTGGTCATATTCAGCTGCACACCGGACAGCGGGCCGAAGGTGGTCTCCTCCGGTTCCTCGGCCGAGACAGTCATCCCGTCCATCACCTGCAGCACGGCGCTGACCTGCTGCAGGTATTCCTCCGGCGTTATGGAGGGCGTACCCGCCGCTGCGGGGTTCACAATATCGCAGAAGAAACCGGCGGTACCGTCCGCCCGCATGGCATAAAAGTCGTAGGTGTCCACTCCGCCGGTATCGGCCGAGAGAGAACCCGAATCCAGATCAAGGCCTTCCTCCACCACATCGTTGCCGGCCCCTACAATTTGCAGGATCTGCTCACTGGTCAGCGGTGTCCAGCCATCCGGCAGCGTGAAAGTGATCCCGGTCCAGCTGTTGGTATAGGTCTGACCGCCCCAGCTGCCCAGCTGGATCTCTGCCGGCTCCTCTTCTTCCGTTTCCTCCACGACGGGCTCCGGTGTAGGTTCGGGGGTTGTCTCGGCGGCAGGAGTGGACTGAGGCTCTGCAGCGGAATCCGAGGACGAGGACGGGGCCGAGCCGCAGCCGGCCAGCAGGGATGCCGACAAGATCACGGCGCAAAGCAGGGATACAATACGCAGTTTCACGGAATAACCTCCTTTTTGGATACAGCGAAAACGACTTTTCCATGCAATAATCGAGACAGGGAATGGATTTTTCATCGCCACGCGCTTCCTGTTATTGGATGATTATGCCAGTATTTGCAATGCATGTAAATTATTTTTATGTTTCTTTTACAACGTTGACTATTGTATTACAAAAAGCCGCCCCCTTCCGGCGGAAGGGAGCGGCGATCTGTGACAGGGTTCAGCAAGCCATCAATAGTTGGAGCTCTTCAGCTCAAAGTAAGCCTTGGGATGGGCGCAGACGGGGCACTTTTCGGGAGCGTGCAGGCCGATGTAGACATAACCGCAGTTACGGCACTGCCAGACCTGCTCGGTCTCGCGGGCAAAGACGCGGCCGTTTTCGATGTTGGCAGCCAGAGCCTTGTAACGCTCCTCATGCTCCTTCTCGATGTCGGCAACCATGGAGAACAGGCGGGCGATGTCGTCAAAGCCCTCTTCCTTGGCCTCGGCAGCCATGCGGGGATACATGGAGGTGTGCTCCTCGTTCTCGCCGGCGGCAGCCATCTTGAGGCAGGTCAGGGTATCGGGAATCTCGCCGCCCTCCATCAGGAGCTTGAACCAGATCTTGGCATGCTCCTTCTCGTTGTCGGCGGTGGAGGTGAACAGAGAAGCGATCTGCTCATAGCCCTCCTTCTTGGCCTTGGAGGCGAAGTAGGTATACTTGTTGCGGGCCTGGCTTTCACCAGCGAAGGCTTCCCACAGGTTTTTTTCGGTTTTGCTGCCTTTGAATTCCATAATCGTTACCTCCTGAGTAAAAATGTCGGTGATCGTTCAACCGTAATTTTAAGATTTTGTCTGAAATTATAATACACCCTTCCCCAGACAAAGTCAAGGCCTTTTTTGCGAAATTCCTATAAATTTTATCTGCAATTATCCGACAAAGCTTGACAGCGGCCATGAGATAAGGTATTCTTATAATTAAGAATGAATCTAAAACAGAAAGGATCTGTCACCTATGACCAGACAACGTGCTCTGATCCTTGATATCATGCAGAACGATCCCGGCCATCTGACGGCCGACGAGATCTTTGCCGAGGCACGCCGCCGCATGCCCAGCATTGCGCGGGGCACGGTCTATCGCAACCTCAAGCTGATGGAACAGGATCACGAGATTGCCCGGCTGGAGATGCCCTCCGGGCCCGACCGCTTCGACAAAACCGCTGTGCCCCACGGGCATCTGTACTGCGACGGCTGCCACAGCCTGCGGGATGTTCCCGTGGTGGGACTGGTGCGGGAGCTGGAAGCCGCCATCGGCACCGAGGTGCGCTCCTATCAGCTGACAGTGCACTATCTCTGCCCTGAGTGCCGCCGCGCCATGGAAAAGACATTGAATTGACAGACAGCCTCCGCCCGGCCCCGCAAAAGGCCCGGCGGGGGCTGCTGCTGTTTTGTCCGGCCTCCGCCTGCAAATCAGGGGCGGACAAAAGCGGGATTTTGCAGGTATTTCACGGAACATTTGAGGATTTTTTCCGTGTTATAAAAGTGAAAGGATATCCCATGCAGCCGAAAGGACGGCGGGGCATGCTCTGCAAAGCCCTGCCGTCCCGATAAAGCCCAAAGGAGTGTGAAGAAAATGAAAGCCAATCGCCCCCGTATCCGGCTGGCCGGGCTGGCCCTGGCCGCTATCCTGATGCTGAGCCTGACCGCCTGCGGCAGCAAAGGCAGCGGCGCCGCCAACGGAGCCGCCATGGATTCCACCACCGAAGCTTATTCCCCCGAAGCTTCGGCAGATTCCGGAACCTCTGCTCCCCTGATCTCCCCTGAAGCCACCGCCGAATCCTCCCGCAAGATCATCTACACTGCCAGCGTGGAGATGGAATCCACCGACTACGACGCCACCCGGCAGGGCATTCTGGATGCCGTTGCGGCTGCGGGCGCCTATCTCCAGAGTTCTTACCAGTACGGCAACGCCCAGGACGCCAACCGCAGCTCGCAGTATTGTGTACGCGTCCCGGTGGAAAACTATTCCGCTCTGCTGACCTCCCTGGGGGAGACAGGCAACGTACTGAGCCAGAGCGAGAGCACCGACGACATCACCGCCAGCTACATCGACGTGGAGGCCCGGCTCAGCGCTCTGGAAACCCAGCGTGACCGTCTGAACCAGCTGGCCGACCAGGCCGAGACCACTGCCGACCTGCTGGAGATCGAGAGTCAGCTTTCCGATGTGCAGTACCAGATCGAGAGCTACACCGGTCAGCTGCGGGCCATGCAGGACCAGGTGACCTACTCCACCGTGGACATCTATCTGAACGAGGTCGCCACCCTCACCCCCACAGGCGTCACCTTTGCCGACCGTCTGGCCGATGCCTTCTTCGGAGGCTGGCAGGCCTTTGCCTCCCTGGTGCAGAATGTTTTCCTGGCTGTGGTTTATCTGCTGCCGCTGATTCTTGTGGCAGCGGTCATCATCACGCTGTGTGTGGTGCTGGGACGCCGCCGGGCCAAACGCCGCCCCCGCCGCCCCGGGCCCATGCCGCCGGTTCCCCCGGCATCCGGCACCGGTCCCGAGGCCACCTACATGGACCCCGCCATGGATGACCGCATCCTGATGCCAGACGACAGTCCGAATACTGATTCCGGCAAACCGAAGCCGCCCCAAACCGGTCCCAAATACTGATTTTTCTACAGAAGCATACGGCACAGGCAGGGCCCGCGGTGAGAGATTTTCTCCACGCCGCGGGCCCTGCCTGCATTTTGCCGCAAAAAAGCGGGCGCATCCCGGATGGAAGGGGTGCGCCCGCAGGGGAATGGTTTACTTGTCTGCCAGTGTCAGGGCGATGGACAGGTCCTTGAGCTGCTGAGGATCGACCACATCGGGGGCGCCGGACATGGGTTCGCCGGCGTTCTGTACCTTGGGGAAGGCGATGACATCCCGGATGGAGTCCTTCTTGAGCATGAGCATGACCATGCGGTCCAGGCCGTAGGCCATACCGCCGTGCGGGGGCGCGCCATACTTGTAGGCATCCATCAGGAAGCCGAAGCTCTGACGGGCCTTCTCCTCGGTGAAGCCCAGGGCATGGAACATACGGTCCTGCAGGGCGGGGTCGTTGATACGCATGGAGCCGCCGCCCATCTCGACGCCGTTGAGGACGATGTCGTAGGCAACGGCACGGCAGGCGCCGGGGTCGCTCTCCACCTTGTCGATGTCCTCGGCACGGGGCAGGGTGAAGGGATGGTGCATGGCCATCCAGCGGCCTTCCTGCTCGCTGTACTCAAACAGCGGGAAGTCCACCACCCACAGGAAGTTGAAGAGATCGGGGTTGATGAGGTCATGCTTGCGGGCAATGTCCAGACGGACCTGGCCCAGGGCGGTGCAGGCCTTGACCCAGTCGTTGTCGCTGACAATGAGCAGCACGTCGCCGGTCTCCAGGTTCATGGCCTGGTAGAGGCGGGTCTTTTCCTCCTCGGTGAGGAACTTCTCAAAGCTGGAGGAAGTGCCGTCGGCGGTCAGGCGGCTGTAGGCCAGGCCCTTGGCGCCGTAGGTCTTGGCTACATCGCCCAGCTTGTCGATGTTTTTACGGCTGAGCTTGTCGGCCATGCCCTTGGCATTGATGGCGCGGATGGAGCCGCCCGCCTCCAGCACGGCGGCAAAGGGCTTGAACTCGGTGCCGCGGAAGACCTCGGTGACATCCTGGATCTCCAGGCCGAAGCGGGTATCCGGCTTGTCGGAGCCGAAGCGGGACATGGCCTCGGCCCAGGGCATGCGGACGAAGGGCGTGGCCACGTCGATGCCCAGCATTTCCTTCCACAGCCGCTTGATGAGGCCCTCGTTGATGGTCATGATGTCGTCCTCGGTGACGAAGGCCATCTCCTCATCCACCTGGGTGAACTCGGGCTGACGGTCGGCGCGCAGGTCCTCGTCGCGGTAGCAGCGGGCGATCTGGAAGTAGCGGTCAAAACCGGACAGCATGAGGATCTGCTTGTAGAGCTGGGGGCTCTGGGGCAGAGCGTAGAAGTGGCCCGGCTGCACGCGGCTGGGCACCAGATAGTCCCGGGCGCCCTCCGGCGTGGACTTGATGAGGGTGGGCGTCTCGATCTCGCAGAAGTGGTTGTCGCAGAAATAGTTGCGGATGATCTGGCAGATCTTGGACCGCAGCACGATCGGCTCATGCATGGAGGGACGGCGCAGGTCCAGATAGCGGTAGCGCAGGCGCAGGTCATCGTTCACGTTGATGCCGTCGCGGATCTCAAAGGGCGTGGTCTGGGCCTCGCTGAGGATGCGCAGCTCCGAGACATAGAGCTCCACGTCGCCGGTGGAGATCTTGTCGGTCTTGGAAGCACGCTCCCGCAGCTTGCCGCGGCAGATGACCACGTACTCGCTCTTGAGAGATTCGGCCTTGGCAAAGACATCCTTGGGGGTGTCCTCGTCGAACACCAGCTGCAGAATGCCGGTGGTATCGCGCAGGTCGGCAAAAATAATGCCGCCCTTGTCACGGCTGCGGGCGATGGAGCCACAGACTGTCATTTCCTGGCCCACATTCGCCATGCTGACCTCGCCGCAATAGTTGGTGCGGCGCAGGTTGCCCATCGTTTCCATAGTAATATCCCCTTTTCGGTTCCCTGTTTAGATGTTGACATATTATTATACCCCGTCCGGCCATGTTTGGCAAGCCGGACGGGGCCTTTTGCCCTTACTGACGGACAAAAATGTTGACGCTGACCGGGGCCAGCTCCACATGGCCGGAAAGCTCCTCTCCAAAGGGCCGGGCGCCGGCGCGGGTGCCGTCACACAGGCGCCGCCAGGGCCCGCCGGGCAGCTCCACCCACTGAGAGGTGGTTTCGGGATTATAGTAGACGGCCAGTTCTCCCTCGCCGTCCTGCTTTTCCAGCACAAAGCCGATCATCCAGCCGGGCATGGCCAGCAGAATGGGAGCCGTCTCCCCCGCCGCCCCCGACAGTTCGGGATGGGCACGGCGAATCTCCAGAAGCCCCCGGTAGTAATCCACCAGCGGCTGCATCTCAGCGGCACGGCGCCAGTCCAGCCGGTTGACCGGCTGGGGGCCCAGATAGCTGTTGCCGTTTCCTCCCTTGGTGCGGGCGAACTCCTCCCCCGACAGCATGAAGGGCAGACCACGGCAGGTGAGATAGATGCCCGCAGCCATGCGGTTCTGGGCCAGAAGGTCGGCGTCGGGGTCGTCGAAGTTCGTGCGCCCTGCCACCAGCTTGAGCTTGTCCCACAGGGTGTAGTTGTCGTGGGCCGAGACGTACTGCACCACCTGGCCCGCTGCCCGGGGCCGGAAGCCCGCCTCGCCGTCCTGCCAGGCGTCCACGGCGTGGAGCAGGTGCACCCCATGGTAGGGGCCGCCGTTCACATAGCCGGGAGACTTGGCGTCGAACACTCCGCCCTTGATGTCGTCCCGGGTGGCGTCGCAGAAAAAGCCGATGCGCGGGTCCAGCACATCCAGAGCCCCCTTGTCCGACGGCCGGGCGCCCGTATCCATGCAGGTGCCGCCGCCCATCCAGGGCTCGCCGTACATCAGGATGTCCCGCCCGCCGGGCAGAGCGTCCAGGGCGGCGCGGATGGCGTTCATGGTCTCCGCGTCCTCCAGCGCCATAAGGTCGAAGCGGAAGCCGTCCACATGGTATTCCCTGGCCCAGTACAGGCAGGAGTCCACAATATACTTGCGCATCATCCGGCGCTCGCTGGCCAGGTCACAGCCGCAGCCGGAGCCGTTGGTCAGGTGACCGTCCGGCGTGCGGCGGCAGTAATAGCCGGGCACCGTGCGTTCCAGCCAGCCGTCCGGCTGATAGGTGTGGTTATAGACCACGTCCATCACCACGCCCAGCCCCGCCCGGTGGATGGCCGCGATCATGGCGCGGCATTCCCGCACCCGGACCTCCCCATGGTAGGGGTCGGTGGCATAGCTGCCCTCCGGCACATTGTAGTTGACCGGGTCATAGCCCCAGTTGTAGCCGTCCGGGTCGGCCTCGTCAATGCGGCCATAGTCAAAGATGGGCATGAGCTGCACATGGCTCACCCCCAGCCCTTTGAGATAGGCCAGGCAGGTGGGCTTTTCCGGGTCGCCGTCCAGGCAGGTGTTTTCCGCCGTGAAGCCCAGATATTTGCCACGCCACGCTTCCGGCACGCCGCCGGCCGGGTCCGCCGAGAAGTCCCCCACGTGGGTCTCCCAGATGCAGCGGGCATGGGCGGGAATCTCCGGGCGGCGGTCCTTCTCCCATCCTTCCGGCGCGGCGGAGGCCAGATCAATGACCATACTGCGCCGTCCGTTGATGCCGCAGGCTCTGGCGTAGGGGTCGGCGGTGAGGACTTCCCCTTCTTTGCCCTCAAACTGCAGGGCATAGACATAATAGACTCCGGCCAGGTTTTCTTCCACATGGACCTGCCAGACACCCTGTCCGGTGGGTTCCATCAGGTGATACCCCCGCAGTCCCGCGTCGGGCTCATCGTCCGAACCGGTGGCGTACAGCAGCACCCGCACCGCCGATGCTGTGGGGGCCCACAGCTTGAAAATGGTACGTTCCCTCTGCCAGGTGGCCCCCAGATCCTTACCGGTATAGGCGGGCAGCGCCGCCGCCTGCTGTTCTCTCATTGCCTGTCACTCTCCCTTAATGCGGCGCCGCCTGTGCGATGCCAAAGCGTGTCTGTGCACCCTGAAAAAACGCGCACACACGAAAGGGACGGCTGCCAACCCGACAGCCGTCCCTGAAATTTTGTCTGTTCTGTTGTTGACACCTCTATTATACCCTGTGCCCCGGCCTGATTGCAAGGTCAGTGCTGGGCGGTCAGGTGCCAAATATCCCGGTTATACTCCCCGATGGTCCGGTCGGAGGAGAAGTAGCCCGCCTTGGCAATGTTGATGAGGGCGCGGCGGCTCCAGCCCAACGGGTCAAAGGCGTAATCCGCCAGCGCCTGGTCCTTGCGCACCACATAGGCGTTGAAGTCGGGCAGCGTCTGGAACCAGTCCTTATAGATGAGCTCGTTTTTCAGCCGTTCCAGATTTTCGCTCCGGCCGGCGGCCAGCATCTCGGGGCCGGTCAGAAAGTCGATAGCACGGCACAGGTTGGGGTCGGCCTCGTACCATTCCCGGGCGCAGTAATCCCCCGCCGCATAGCGGTGGATGACCTGATTGCTGCTGGCACCGAAAATATAGATGTTGTCCTTGCCCACCAGCTCGGCGATCTCTACGTTGGCGCCGTCCATGGTGCCCAGGGTCAGGGCGCCGTTGAGCATGAACTTCATGTTGCCGGTGCCGGAAGCCTCCTTGGAGGCCAGGCTGATCTGTTCGGACAGGTCACAGGCGGGAATGAGTTTTTCCGCGATGGTGACATTGTAGTTGGGCACAAATACCACCTGCAGCCAGCGGGAGACCTCGGGGTCGGCGGCAATGACCTTGCTTAGGGTCAGGATGGCATGGATGATATCCTTGGCGATGGTGTAGGCCGGTGCCGCTTTGGCGCCGAAGATACTCACCAGCGGCACCGCCGGCGTGTGGCCCGCCTTGATCTCAAAGTACTGGTGAATTAGATAAAGCAGATTGAGCTGCTGGCGCTTGTACTCGTGCAGGCGCTTGATCTGGATGTCAAACATGGCCTCGGGGTCCACCCGGATGCCCTTCTCCCCCAGCCAGGAGGCCAGCGCCTTCTTGTTGTCCGCCTTGATCTGGGCGAACTGCTGAAGCACCACCACGTCGCCCTCGGCGGCATCGGTGTACTGCATGAGCTGTTCCAGCCGGGAGGCATCCTTCTTGAAATCCGGGCCGATGAGGGTTTCGATCTCAGCCGCCAGGGCCGGGTTGCATTCCAGCAGCCAGCGGCGGAAGGTGATACCGTTGGTCTTGTTGTTGAACTTGTCTGGATAGAGTCGGTAAAACCCGTTGAGCTCGGTGTTTTTCAAAATCTCGGTATGCAGCGCCGCCACGCCGTTGGTGGAGTGGGTAAAGTGAATATCCATATGGGCCATGTGGACGTTGCCGTGGTCATCCACCACCGCCAGGCTGCGGTCATCGGTGCGGGAGCGGGCCAGGTCGTCCAGCTTGCCAATGATGGGCATGAGCTGGGGCACCACCTTCTCCAGATAGTTCCAGGGCCAGGTTTCCAGTGCCTCGGCCAGAATGGTGTGGTTGGTGTAGGCGCAGGTATCGGTGACGATCTGCACCGCCTCCTCAAAGCCGATGCCCTTCTCCTCCAGCAGGCGGATGAGCTCGGGGATGACCATGCTGGGATGGGTGTCGTTGATCTGGATGGCGGCGTAGTCGGCCAGATCATGCAGGTTGCTGCCCCGCTCCTGGCACTCGGCCAGAATGAGCTGGGCGCCTGCCGACACCATGAGATACTGCTGGTAGATGCGCAGCAGGCGGCCCGCCTCGTCGGAATCGTCGGGGTAAAGGAACAGCGTCAGGCATTTTTCAATGTCGGTCTTGTCAAAACGGATGCCCTCGGTGACCATGGACTCGTCGATGGTGTCCAGGTCAAAAAGGTTCAGGGTGTTGGTGCGGCCCTCATAGCCGGTCACGGCCAGGCGGTAGAGGCGGGCGTTGACGGGGTGGCCGCCCAGGCTGACAGGGAACACCGTATCGGTGGGCTCCGCCCAGCAGTGGTCGGTCAGCCAGGGGTCGGGCTGTTCCTGCTGGACGCCCTGGGACAGGTCCTGCCGGAACAGGCCGAAGTGGTAGCGCAGACCGATGCCGTCCCCCGGCAGGTCCATGGTCGCCAGAGAGTCCAGGAAGCAGGAGGCCAGACGCCCCAGACCGCCGTTGCCCAGGCTGGGTTCCGGCTCCACTTCCTCAATGACGGACAGGCTCTTGCCCGCCTCCTTGAGGCAGGTTTTCACCTCGTCGTAGAGGCCCAGGTTGATAAGGTTATTGGAGAGCAGTTTGCCGATGAGAAATTCGGCGGAAATATAATACAGTTTCTTGCCCGACACCGGGGTGCGGCGTGCTTCGCTCTCCCGGCGGACAAGGTTGAGAAGTGCGAGATACAGTTCCTGATCGGTGCAATCCGCAACAGGCTTGCCGGTCAGTTCAATCAGATTTTGCTGGATGGTCCCTTGCATGCAGATCAACTCCTTCGTTGCAGTGGTCAGACCCTCTATCAAGCCGCGCCCGGAAATTGGCCGGTGAAAAATATGGATTATTTTCCCCCCGGGGGCTGCGGCCAGGGATACGCCGTCCGGCGTATCCTTAACATGTAGTATTATCACACTTTACAACCTGTATCTTGCACTATCCTTGCATTTTATGGTATTATCCTATCATAATCACAGTCCGGCAGGCTTCCTTGCCGTGGAAGGAGAGATTCTCATGCCGCAGACATCGGCCCGCCCGGAAGGGGAACTGTATCGGGAGGAAAAAGAGCACGGCAGCGCACTGTTTCCCTTCAACATCTATCCATGCACCATTCCGGACGACTTTGACTCTGTCCCTCTGCACTGGCAGAACAGCATGGAGCTGATCTATATCAAAGGCGGCGCAGGCCTTGCCCAGGTTTCTCTCAGCGTTATGGAGGCGCGTGCGGGGGATATTTTTGTACTGCCTCCAAAGACACTTCACGGCCTGCGGCAGTCCCCGGGCAAGCGGATGGAATACGAGAATTTCATCTTTTCCACCACCCTTCTGGGCGGGTCGGACGACCTGTGTGTACAGCAGTATTTGATGCCGCTGCAGTCCGGGCGGCTGACGCTGCCGGTGCGGATATCCCTGGAGGATGCAGGATATCCGGCCCTGTCTGCCTGCCTGACCGATGCGGAGGAATTCTGCCGCACCCGGCGCAGCGGGTTTGAACTGGGGGTCAAGGGAGCCATGCTGCGCTTTATGGCGCTGCTGCTGGCGGAGCAGAACCTGCCCCCGGCCCAGCCGGACAGTGTGGGCACCGCGCGGCTTCGGAAACTGCTCCAGCGCATTGAGGACAACTGCGCCGCTCCCCTGACGGTGCCGGATGCCGCGGCGGTATGCGGATGCAGCGCCAGTCATTTTATGCGGTGGTTCAGGAAAATGACCGGCACCACCTTCGGGGCCTATCTCAACGAGCGGCGGCTGGCAGCGGCGGCGGAGCTTTTGCGCACCACCGACGACACGGTGCTGAGCATTGCCGAGCAGGCCGGGTTTGAGAACCTCTCCAACTTTAACCGCCGGTTCAAGGCGCGATACGGCATGACACCCAGGCAGTACCGGAGCGGCACCTGAGCGCTTTTCCTCCCCAAGGCACAAAAAATACAGGCCCGAAGCCAATGGCCTCGGGCCTGTATTTTTTGGGTTGTGACACCCTAGTGCATTCTATTGGAGAATGTCGCCATCAGAAAAAGCAGCCGGGTAAACTTACCCGCTCATGGGGGAGACCAAACCGATTGGGTTTAGTTCAGCTTTTTACGAATAGCAAACAGGTAAACAGCTGCACCAGCCAGAGCCGCGCACAGAACCACGACGAAGCTCACGGGGCTGACAACGCCCTGGTTGCCAGTCTGGGGCAGGATCTTGGTGCTGTTGTCAGCAGGGGCCTCAGCCTTGACGACCTCATCGCTGGAATCGTCGGAGGAGGCGGTGACGGTGTTGGATGTAGTGGTAACATCCTTATAGACCGGATAGAAGGCGAAGTCGCCGGAGCAGCCCTCCAGCTTGCCCTGATCCAGATCATTGTAGCAGAAATCCTCACCAGGCTGCAGGGTCACGGTCTCATCCAGATCGCAAACCCAGTAGTCGAGAGCCTTGCTCTTGTCGCCAGTAGTGATGGAAGGAACAGTGCAGGGCTCGTCAGGATCAAAGCTCCAGAAGGTGTAATGGACTTCGTCCGGGTTGTCGGGATTCTCATTCCAGACATCATTCTCGCCCTTGCGGAAGACAGCAGTCTTTGCGGTAGCAGTCTCGGGAACGCGATCGATGACGATCTCGTAGTGCTGGCCGTAGATGAACTGGATATCGCCGGTAACGACCTGATAGTAGCCCTCGGGGACATACTGGTTCAGGACGGTGCGGTTATGGATGCCAGTGGGAACAAAGTAGTCGCCGCCAGCAATCACATTGCCTTCCATGTCGATGAACTGGATGTTGACGATGGAGGTGTCCTCAACCAGATTGATGTCATAGTGCTCGCCGGCCTCGAAGAGGATATCGCCGGTCACAGCCTGCTTGTAGCCCTGAGGAACGTAGCGGTCCAGGACCTGACGGTTCTGAACACCAGCGGGAACGAAGTAGTCACCGCCGGCAATCACATTGCCGTAGGGATCAACAAAAGCGATGTTGACGATGATGGCATCGTTAACCTTCTCGACGCGGACATCCAGGCTGGTGCCCTCGGCAACCATGAAGTCGCCGGAAACGCTCATCTGGTAGCCAACGGGGACGTACTGCTCCAGAACAGAGTAGTTCTGAACGCCCTCGGGCAGGAAGTAGTCACCGCCGGAAACGAAGGTATCGCCGTCCATGAAGCGGATGTTCATGATGACATCCTTGACGATCTTCTCGACGCGGACATCCAGGCTGGTGCCCTCGGCAACCATGAAGTCGCCGGAGACGCTCAGCTTGTAACCGTCGGGGAGGTACTGCTCCAGAACAGAGTAGTTCTGAACGCCCTCGGGCAGGAAGTAGTCACCGCCGGCAACAAACTCATCGCCATCCATAAAGCGGATGGTCATGATAACAGTAGTCGGCTCAGAATCTTCAACGGGTTGAACCGGAACATACACATACTTATCCGAAATTGCCAGATCACCCTGCTCGCCAATGTACTCATAGCCATCAGGGAGGTGCTCCAGAACCTTGGTGTAGTTCACGTTGCCTGCATCGGCAGCAACCTCAATAGCGATTTCAGCCACCTGGACCGAATTCTTCTCGTCGTAGAAATTCAGGTAAACCTTCTTTTCAGTCGGTTGAGAATTTTCGATCTTCTCGACTGCAACCGAAACTGTAGTATTTTCGGCATCCTTAATGACAAAAGTCCAATCCTCAGATCCAGCGAACTTATAGTCGTTCGGTACCGATACGTCGCCTTCGTACATATCTTCGATCGTATACTCTTTGTTGATTTGATAAACTTTACCGGCGATTTCTGTCGCAACGATTTTGCCATCTGCAACATCAACAAATTGGAACGTGGGTCTTACAGAGTTAGAATCGCCCGTAGCAAACGCCATAGCAGGAATGCCGATGCTCAGCATCAGCACCGCCAGCAGCGCAGCCAGCAGACGGCGAAACTTTTTCGTTTTCTGCATATTATTACTCCTTTTTCGCAATCTATTTCAAGCGCAAGGTTGGCAAGCCCCCATGTGTTGTCAGCCACACGTTTGAAACCATCCATATTTCGTCCGGGCATCATGCCCCGGACGGCCATCTTGCCGGCAGCAGCGGATCGGGATTGACCGTCACGCTGTCGGCCTCGGTGCTTTCCCCCTCCCGCAGCGGGCGTGCCATCACCACAAGACGGGCATCGTCCATCTCGTAGGTGCAGGTGCAAAGGGTCAGCAGGTGCTCATCGGCGCGTGCATAATCGCCCGTGGTGTAAAAGGCACGCGCCTGTACCGCATCCAGGTATTCCTGTTCCGCGGTATCATCCTCAAAGTCAACATATTTGTTGAACTGGAAGAAATCTTCATCGCTGGTACGGGCCGTGACTGCAAACACGGCAATCACCTTATAGGTCTGACTCCCGTACAGGGTATCCAGCTGGATCACCGGGTGCTTGGCATAATAGCTGGTGTCCCGGTATTCCTGCAGGCTGGAAAAACGGTCGGTGTCATCCACGCCCATGTTGTGGCCGTAAATAATCAGGTTCCGGCTGTTTTTCAAGTCGCATTCATAATCCACAAAAGGCAAGCCAAGATTGTCATACTCCTTGTCCAGCCCAAGCCGGAGGTAAAACTCGTTGTCTGTGGTCTGCATCACCGGCAGGTCAATGGGGGTATCCGGGATGGTGATCCATCCCACCACATCCGGATTCTGCGCCAGCAAGTCAGCAAATTTTTCCCGCTGTGCCTGCTCGATGTCCTCTTCACTGGACTGTTCCTCTTCGGTCACAGTCACCGCAGTCTCAAGCTCCGGTTTCTGCTGCCGCAGGTTCCACTCTCTGATCCAGGTAGGCGCCATCATCACGACGACTGCCAGCCCTGCCGCTGCCAGGCCGGAGACAAATACCCCCGCCATCAACAGGAAGCGCTTCACAGCGAAGCCTCCACAAAGTAAGCCGTTCCGTTTTTCCCGCTGGCCTTGACTTCCTGATACGCAACGGTGAGCTGCGTACATTCTTCCGGTACTGTCACCAGCATAGTGCCGGTATGGCTTTGCCCCGGCTCCAGTTCATAGGAATAAGGGACCATGTCATCATCCACCGCCTCCAGGCAGGTGCCGAAGTCATCGTCGCCATCGCCCCACTGAAGCTGGAAGTCCTCTGCAAACATGGTGTAGCTCTCATCGCTGGTGTTCTCCACCGTAAGCTGCATACTGACCAGCTTGCTGCCCTCCGGGATATCCACCCCGGTATAACTGTCGATGGTCTGCACATCGCTGACTGTAAAATTGAACAGCGTGGTGTACACCGTCTCCCCCGCCTGGGCAGTGACGCTGGGTTCGCCGCCGCATCCGGTGAGCAACACAATGAAAAAGAGCGGTAACATACACCGCAAGACAGTCTTCTTTATCTTTTCTGGCATTTGTTTCCGCTCCAAGTATATCTATTGTTTATATGTAACAGCTTCTTTTGTTGAGTAAATGGCATCACTATAGCTATTGATTGTCAATGTCTACCAGTACTTCCGAATTTCCGCAAAGTATGCTATAATAATTTATATTTTGTGGTTTATTGTGTGAGAGGGGGCTTTTGCATGGCATCTGACAACAGGCTCAATCAGGAGATCGGTCTGCGGGTCCGCCATATGCGGGAGCAGCAGACTCTTTCCCGGGAACGTCTGGCTGAACAGGCTGAGATCTCCACCCAGTTCCTGGCCGACATCGAGACCGGCCGCAAGGGCATGACAGTCCAGACTCTGCGCAAACTGACCACCGCTCTGCACTGCAGCTCCGATGATCTTGTGTTCGGGCAGTCGGAAGATACAACCACTGTCAACCCGGCGCTGGTCTACAAAATGCTTTCTCTCTCCCCCGATCAGGCTGGTCTGGCCGGCGATATCCTGAATCTGGTACTCAAAGCCCTGCCCCCGGACTCCAAGGCGGAATAACAGGAAAAAGCCCCCTGCACAACCGTTTTCACGGTCTATGCAAGGGGCTTTTCAGCAGCACGGCTTCTTTTAGATGCATTAAAATATTTTTTACGTTTGCCTTTGGTTTATCTTGATGAAGTGGAAATGGAGCAAAAATCCGGCACTTTGCACGTTTTTTACAAAAAAATTTGTTTTTGCAAAAAAATCCCCGAAGAACGCGACAACGCTCTCCGGGGATTTTTATCACATTGTTCAGGGGTCGGGCTCACACATCCGGCCGAAGGGTTCCTGCCATGCGCAGCAGGTCCTTGACCGCCTCTCCGCCCATGACCAGCCCGCAGGCGGCAGGGACAAAGGCATTGGAAGCCGGGACCGTGCGGCGGCCGGGTGCTGCCTGTTCCCCATCCTCCTGAGGCAGAGGGGCCAGGGGCGGCTCGGTGGAAAACACCACCTTGAGCTTATCAATCTTCCGTTTGCGGCACTGGATGCGGACGATGCGTGCCAGCGGGCAGACGCTGGTCCGGGAAATGTCCGCCACCCGGAAGGCCGTGGGGTCCATCTTGTTGGCGGCGCCCATGCTGGAAAGCACCGGCACCCCAGCCTGTTTGCAGCGCTCAATGAGCATCAGCTTGGAGGAAACCGTATCAATGCAGTCCAGTACATAGTCGAACTGACTCAGGTCGATCTGGTCCGCTGTGTCGGGGCCGTAGAACATCCGCAGGGCATGCACCTGGATATCCGGGTCAATGTCTGCCGTGCGGGCCGCCATAACGTCCACCTTATACTGTCCCAGGGTGGAGCGCAGCGCCACAATCTGCCGGTTGAGGTTGGAGGGGGCAACGGTGTCATTATCTACATAGGTCAGCTCCCCCACCCCGCTGCGGGCCAGGACCTCGGCCGCGTGGCCGCCCACCCCGCCAATGCCGAAAACCGCCACATGGGCGCCCCGCAGTGTGTCCAGTGCGGGCTGACCCAGAAGCCGCCGGGTACGGTTGTATTGTTCCTGCATAGCATTCTCCCTCTTGTGTATTCATCCCTCAGGCCGGTTCCAGGCTGAGGCGTACCACGCTCCCCTGCCGGACAGTAAAAGGGGTATGTTCACCATACCGCACACATCCGGTAAAGTCAACATCATAGCCCAGATTTTCCGGGTAAGCACAAATGCACAGCACCACCCGGTCCTCCTCCACGAAAATCAGCTGGGTGACGCCCTCCCCAATGGTCTCGGAGATCTCGGGGCTGTCAAAGCCGATGGTCCGGGCGATCTCCTCCCGACTGGTGTAAGGTTCAAAACTGTACACTGCCTCCCAGTCGAAGGGGACCGCCTCCTCCAGCGTGGTGGTGCCCCGGGTCAGGGCGGTGAGGGCGGCTTTCAGCCCACGGGCATTGCGAAAGCTCTCCACATGGGAAAACACCAGCCACAGCGCCGCCACCGTGACGGCCAGAAACAGCCCTGCAAACAGAGTTTGTCTTTTGGTCATGGCTTTATTCCTCCGGAACGACCTGGGTGCCGGTGCAGACATTGTCGGAAAAATGCAGTGCCAGTCTGCCGTCGGGCAGGTCCAGATAGCAGGTCCCGGCGGTACAGCCGCTGAGGTCATAGTAGATTTCGCCGATCTCAGAAGCGCTGCGGCCGGTGAACCAGCCCGCCTCGTTCAGCGCAGAGACAGCATACCGGGAGACCCGATCATTGTACGGCACGCCGCAGGTGTAGAACAGGTCCTCATCCACCGTCTGGATGGTTCCCGTCTGCCAGCGATCGATGTTCTGCTGGAGGCAGAAGCTCTCGATATCGGCACAGCAGAGCATGCTGAAGCTGCCTGCCAGCACCAGCACCGCCATGCGGGCGGCGGGGATCTGTCGGAACAGCCACAGCACGGCCAGCCCGCACCACACCAGCAGCACAGCCAGGAACCATCCGGACAGCACCCGCTGGGGGGTGGGGCCGTACAAAAGGATATAGGCTCCCAGCTTGGAGGCCGCCAGCGCGGCAAAGAGAAAACCGAACACGCAGAAAACCGTCATGAGGCGGCGCTGGCTTCCTGCCTGACGCAGGGGTCGGGCACCGAACAGCCGCAGTACAGCCAGAACCACAAAGTCCAGCAGCAGAATACGGCAGAGTTCCCAGAAACCGGTGACGGCAAAGTCGGAAGCCGCCTGAGCGCTCAGGCCCTGCCCCGCCGCCGAAAGGAACTCCACAGCCTGGACGCCGAAAAAGAGGGCATACACCGCGCACAGCGCACCGGGCACCAGATATCCGGTGGAGACGGGCAGCCGCGGCAGGGCAGCCAGTCCGGCATTCAGGGTTTTCTCCGGGAAAGGAGGCCGGGTATGGCTGAGGCTGCCGCCGATAAGGCCGAACAGCCATGCTCCCACCGGCAGCGACAGGATAAAAACCATCACGGTATCCAGGGCCAGGAGGTTATGGAGCCATTGGAACACTCCCTCACCCAGGCGGGCAAAGGTAGCGTCCACCCCGGCCAGCTGTCCCCAGGCAAAGATGCAGACCGCCGCTGCCACCGCCGCGCTGAACAGCCCTCCCAGCGCTTTGCGGGAATTGGCTCCCGCACGGTGCAGCAGGCCGGCCCCGCCGTGGGCCAGAGTCCTGGCCCGCAGCAGAAAGTCCCGCCAGGGCAGCACCGTTACCCCCATGAGCAGATCAAAGGGTGTCCACAGACCGCTTTGTCCTGCACAGAGCATGCCGCTGCGGCAGACCGTCCAGTAAACGGCGGTGGCATGCCAGGCCAGCCACTGCAGACCGTAAAGGGTCCCGGCATGAGCGTCAAAAACCATCATGGCGGCACTCTGCACCAGCCAGCAGACCATCCAGAAGGTGCTTTCGGCGGAATCGGGGCGCTTGTGGATGCGGCAGAGCAGCTCCACCTCGATGAGATACACCACCGCAAAAGCCAGCATGGACCAGCGGTAATCCGGACTGAACAGTACATAACGGGTATAGAAGTAGGCGGGCAGGTAGCTGAATACCGCCGCCGTCACAAAGCCTTTGGGCGGGGTCCATTTTTCCGCCGGCTTCAGGGCGGGAGGAAAGTTTTCGGTATAATCGGGCGCACTTGAATAGAGGGGGCGCGGCGCGCCCTCTTTGGGCATGGAATCCATATGCAGTTTTCCTTTCTGCGCGGCTTGCCAAAAAAACGGTGCCTTCCGGGAAACCAGGTTTTTTCCTCGGGACAGGATGGCGTTTTCTGTCAGCCGCGTCTTGTGAGCGCCGCCCGGGTCTGCGGCGGAGGGGTTACGGATGAAGTCAGAGGATCAAGGGGTATCGTCGTCAGGACCGGGTCGGTATTCCAGCAGATCTCCCGGCTGGCAGTCCAGCACCCGGCAGAGGGCTTCCAGAGTGGAAAACCGCACCGCCTTGGCCTTGTTGTTTTTGAGGATGGACAGGTTTGCCGGCGTGATGCCGATCTTTTCGGCAAGTTCTCCCGCGCCGATGTGCCGCCTGGCCATCATGACATCCAGATTGACATTGATGGGCATGGACAGCAGCTCCTTTTAGATGGTAAAGTCCAGTTCGTCTTTCATTTTCAGGGCCTGCTCAAAGGCATGTTTGACCACCTGCACAATGAGAGCCATAAATCCCGCCGCAATGCCCATGCAGGCAAAGGGGAAATACAGCACCGCCCCCGAGGGAATGCAGATGACGGCCGCCGCTGCGCAGCACCGGCTGATGCGCCGCAGCGCCTCCACCGTCTGGGGCACGAACACCTGACCCTGCTCCAGCCGGGTGAGAAAGCGGAAGAGATTCCACAGCATCCACAGGGCCAGGGCGGCCAGCAGATACCCCAGCCCCAGCATCACCCAGCGCACCGCCGGGCCCTGAACCCCCACGCGCCCCCGGGCGATGAGCCAGTCCACAATGGCCGGGCCCATCACGGCCACGGCAATACAGACAAAAAAGATCGCCACCGTGATGACGCGGGTCAGGGCAATGCTTTTTCGGTCGTCCCAAAAATGGCTGTTGGTTTGATCTTGCTTCGGCACGGGACATTCCTCCTTCCGGTATGGCAACAGCATACCACAGCGCATATTGTTTTTCAAGTGTTTTTTATTGTTTTTCAATAAATTATTTTTGTTTTACAATAGATCAGCAAAAGTTTACCTCTCTTTTGCAGCGGCCGGACACCAAAAGCGCCGCCCGGCAAACCGTATTCACGGTCCGCCGGGCGGCGCAGTCTGTTATCACGCTTGTGCTGCCATAAAAATCCGGGGGTCAGTGCCGGCCCGCAGTCTGGGCGGCAGGTACCAGAGGACGGCTGCGCTCCAGCAGCGTCTCGGTGGTGGAGGACAGCTTATCCGCCACGCAGACCACGGCGGCCTCCCGGCAGCGGGGCGGGGTCAGCAGCGTCAGCGGCCACATATGGCTGCGGATGACGTTGCGTTCCCGGTCGTTGAGGGAGTACCGGGCCTCGGCGTTGGCCAGTGCCGTGGCCGGGTGGGTAAAGCCGTGAAGTCCCATCTCCGGATGGGGCAGATGCCAGTCGTAGAGATAAAAGTCGTGAAGGAAAGCCCCCCGCACCAGGCTGGCCTCATCACAGCCCAGGTTCAGCCGCCGGTTGAGCCAGAAACTGATGGCCGCAACCCGCATGCAGTGCTCGTAGGTGGTGACATTTCCGTGCTGAATATACTGCTGCATTTGCAGCGCCTCTGCGGTGTCTGCCCAGCCGGTGAGATAACCGGCCAGGCACTGGGTTTCCTCCTGGGTGAGATTCGGCTGCATGGCGCCCTCCTTATGTCTCATTCTTTCCTGCCGCCGCTCTGCCGTGCCTTTGCCGCCGGCGGAGCGACACCCTCTTTTTTTATTATACCATATTTCAATGGCCCGGGTCGATGCCCTGTCCGCTGTAACGATGGTTCATTATCCGCGTCTTTATTTATAAAAGACGAAACAGACAGGAGGGTTTCCCCATGAAAAAGAAAATGTTTGCCGCTGTCCCTGTCCTTTTCCTGGCAGCTGCCCTGTTCGCCATGGGACTTTCCGCCGGGCAAAAGCCTTTTGCGGATCTGCAGGCCGGGGACATCGCCTCCGCCCGGGTCCAGCTTTTCCCGCCCGGTGAGACGGTGCCGCTCCGGGACTCCGAACGTTTGGCGGAACTGCTGCGGAAAATCGTCGTCTACCGGGAGGACGACTCCTATCAGGACTATGCGGGTCAGACCTGTCTCTTTGTCATTGAGAAGACCGACGGCACCCGGCTGGAGGTCACGGCCTTCTCCCCCTTTGTCATCATAAACGGAGTGGGATACCGGTGCCGCCCGGAACCCTGTGAGGCGCTGAGCCAATACGCCAACCGCATTTTGCAGGAAACCTGACCTTTTACACACCAAAAAAGCCCGCCCTGCCGGAGAGCAGAGCGGGCGTGAAAAGACGTTTCTCAGGCACCCATCAGCTTGGTGATGGTGGGCACCAGACCCTGGACCAGAATGACCAGGATCAGGATGGGCAGAATAAACTGGAAGTACGGCTTGAGTACCCGGGGCATCCGCAGGCCCTGGCCGTCGTTGGCTTCCTTGATGTAGTTGTCAAAGCCCCAGCCCCAGCGGCTGACGCAGAACAGCAGATAGACCAGGCTGCCCAGGGGCAGAAGCAGGTTGGAGACGATGAAGTCCTCCAGGTCCAGAACGGTGGTACCATCGCCCAGGGGAGCAAAGGCACCCCACACATTGTAGCCCAGCACACAGGGCAGGCTGGCAATGAGGATAAAGATGCAGCCAATGATGCAGACCTTTTTGCGGGACAGATGGAACAGGTCCATGACGCAGGCGATAATGTTCTCAAAGACGGCCAGCACGGTGGAAAAGCTGGCGAAGGTCATGAACAGGAAGAACAGCGCACCCCACAGGCGTCCGCCCGACATATTGGTAAAGACGTTGGGCAGGGTCTGGAAGATGAGGCTGGGGCCGGAATCCGGCGAGATGCCGAAGGTGAAGCAGGCCGGGAAAATGATAAGGCCCGCCGACACGGCCACAAAGGTATCCAGCACGCAGATGCGGGCGGCCTCGCCGGCCAGGGCGTGGTCCCGCTTCATGTAGCTGCCGAAGATCTCCATGGCGCCGATGCCCAGGCTGAGGGTAAAGAAGGACTGGTTCATGGCGGCGACAATGACACTGCCCAGGCCCTGCTCCATGGCACGGCCCCAGTCGGGCAGCAGGAAGAAGGACAGGCCCTCCCCTGCTCCGGGCAGCAGGATGCTGTGCACCGCCAGCACAACGATGAGCAGCAGCAGTGCCACCATCATCCACTTGCTGATGCGCTCCAGACCCTTCTGCAGGCCAAAGCTGCACACCACAAAGCCCAGCACCACGGCCACCGCCATCCAGAACCCCATCTCAAAGGGGTCGGCAAGCAGTTCCACAAAAACGTTGGGCACTGCCTCGGCAGACAGGCCGTTGAAGGTGCCGGTGATGAACTTGACAAAGTAGCTCATCATCCAGCCGGTGACGGTGGTGTAGTACATCATCAGCACCACACAGCCGATCAGGCAGGCCCAGCCATGCCAGTGCCATTTGGTGCCCTTGGGCTCCAGATTGCGGTAGGCCGCTCCGGCGCTGGCCCGGCCCGCACGGCCCACAGCCAGCTCCATGGTCAGGACGGGAATGCCCATGGTGATGAGGAACAGCAGGTAGAACAGCACAAACACACCGCCGCCGTTCTCACCCGTGACCGTGGGGAAGCGCCAGACATTGCCGATGCCGATGGCGCACCCGGCACTGACCAGCAAAAAGCCCAGCCGGGAATTGAACTTTTCTCTCTTCACTCCAAAACTCTCCTTTTCCAAACGATTCCACCAAAAAACGGCCCCGCCGCAGCAGGGCCGCATAAACAATATTATAGTATCCAGCTGCAAAAAACGCAATCATCTGTCAAAAATCGCACAGAGCGTGCAGGGTTGAACGCCGTCCCGTGGATGCAAACCGCCTTTTCGCAGGCAAAAAGCCGCCGACCGGCCGCCGGAATCCCGGCTGCGCTGTCAGCGGCTTCTTGCTTGCGAAAAAAGACTTCTTTCTGCCCCATCGGAGGAGACACGGTCCCGGACTGTCCTGCAGCGGTCAGTCCCTGGTCTCCGGGGCGATGATCTCAGGCATCAGCTCATTGCCCACAACGGTGAGCATCTCGTCCAGCTTGGCCACGTCCTCAGGGGAAAACCGTGCCTTGACCCGGTCCACCACCGTCTGCAGATAGGCGTAACTGATGTTGTAGTAATCCAGATACTTCTGGGTCGGGCGCAGGTGATACTCCCGGCGGTCGGTCTCGGAGCGCACCTTCTCCACATAGCCTTTCTGGATCAGGCTGTTGATCTTGTAGGAAGCGTTGGGCGTTGAGATGTGCATTGCCTGGGCAAACTGTGCCACCGTAGGGCTGCCCAGCGCCATGATGCCCTCCATGCAGAAGGATTCCACCGTCGTCAGAGTCGCCTCCCGGTTTTCAAAGCGGCTGAATACCTTCTGGTAAAAATGCAGCTTGAATTTGGTATAAACGGTATTGAATGCCTGATCCAACATTTGTAAAACCTCCACAGCGGGTCATGGCCCGCCGTTCAATTATCCGCGGCGTCCAACTCCGCCGCCGCGCGTGGAACCGCCGCCCGCACGGAAATTGCCCGGGCGGGCACCGCCGCCCGGCCGGGGACCGCCGCCGGGGCGAGGGCCGCCGGGTCCGGGACCAAAACCGGGACCAAACCCGCCGCGAGGCGGGCGGGGACCACCATAACGGGGTCCGCGGGGGGGACGGGGCGGGCGCGGAGGACGGGGCGGTCCGAAGAAAAAGAAGGCTCTGGGTCCCCTGTAACGGGGCCCGCCGTACCCGGGTCCCCGGAACCGCGGCGTGGCCAGAATCAATACAAAGGCCAGGATCAGAACAATGATGAGGACTACCACTCCCACAGGGATTCCCCCTTTCTGTGCAGTAGCCGTACCGCCCACCGAGGAAAAGTCACCGGCAGCCACCGCGGACACATCCATGGACACGCCGTAGATGCGGGCCAGCTCCTTTGCCAGAGCCTCCACCGTGGCCCGGGTGCCGGTATCGTAATCTTTCTGGACCCAGCTGGGTTCCAGATCATCTGCAAGGATGCGGCTGAGGGTGGTGGTGGGCAGCAGCGTTTCCAGTCCGGCGCCCTGCACCGCCCAGTAATCGTCGTCGCCGGAGGCCAGCAGCAGCAAGACGCCGTTGTCCTTATCCTCGTCCCCCAGGCTCCAAGCATTAAGCACCTCGTAGGCGTAGCCTTCCATGGTGGTGTTGCCCACCTGATCCACGGTGTAGACGCCGATCTGGGCGCCGCAGGTATCACTGAGGGCCCTTGACAAATTGGTGATGGCCTCCTCGGTGTCGGCGGAAAGGATGCCGGCATTGTCGATGACCGCCTTGTTTTTGTCCACCTCCGGCGCGGCGGCGGCAGGCAGGGCGGCTGCCATGGCAAACACCACAGCCAACAGCGGGGCTACCAGCCGTCTGAGTATCTTGTGGTTCATTGGAATGCTTCCACCTCCCCGATGCCCCACAGCGCCCCCATCACATTGGCGGGGAAAGCGCTGAGGGTTTTGTTGTATTCCTCGGCGGCGGGGTTGTATTCATTGCCCGCCGTACGCAGAATGATATCCTGCCGGGACAGAAATTCCGCATGCTGGGTCTCGATGGACTCGGTGCTTTTCCCTGCATCCACCGTCTCATTGTACATGATCTCCACCGCGCTGCCCAGGGCCGTGTTGGCGGCAAACTGGTCGGCGGGGTGGTCGGCGTCGGTGGCGTTCCAGGCATCCAGGGCCTGCTGCGCCGCCTGCACCGAGGGGGCATCTTCCCCCAGCGCCTGACCGCAGAGGCGGATCAGGTTGGCTGCCGCATCGGCCCGCAGGGAGAGATCGTTCTCCATGCTCTGGCCGTGCTCATTGGCGGAGGAGTAGATATCCCGCACCTGATTGTACTTTGTGTTGAGCTTGGCCCCGCCGATGCCCAGCACCGATACCACCGCCAGCACCACAAGAGCCAGCGCCGCAGTGGGGCGCTTTCTGGCCGGGGCGGGCAGTTTGCTCTCCACCTGGCCGAATACCTCCAGCTGGGGACCTTCAATGCGGAAAGTCTCCTGTTGTTCCAACTGCATGTTACTTTGTTGTCTCCATCAGTTTGGCGCGCAGCTCGCCCTCGATGCGGCCCAGCTCCTGCTCAGCCGCAGCGCGCTTGGCTTTGCCGTCGGCGCGGATCTTGTTGAGCTCATCCAGCGTGCTGATGAGCTCCCGGTTGGTCTGCTGCAGCGTCTCCAGATCCACCACGCCCCGCTCGGACTCCTTGGCAATGTCGATGGTCCCCTGCTTGAGGGTGGCGGCATTCTTGCGCAGCAGCTCGTTGGTGGCGTCGGTGACGGCACGCTCGGCCTCCATGGCCTGCTGGCTGTGAGCCATACCCAGGGCCAGCACCATCTGGTTCTTCCACAGGGGAATGGTGTTGACGATGGTGGTCTGGATCTTTTCCGCCATCATGGTGTCATTGGCCTGGATGAGCCGGATCTGCGGGCCCATCTGAATGCTGATGTTGCGGGTGAGCTGCAGGTCGTACAGCTTCTTTTCAAACCGGTCGCAGAGATCGGCCAGGTCCCGGGCCGCCTGGGCGTCCTCGGGCAGCTGGGTGCGCTGAGCCTTCTCGTTGGCCTCCTTCAGCTGGGTGGAACGGACCTGCTCCAGCTTTTTCTTGCCGGCCAGGATATACATGGTCAGTTCCTTGAAGTAGACCAGGTTGAGCTGGTACATCTTGTCCAGCATGGTGATGTCCTTCATGAGCACCACCTGATGGTCCTCCAGCTGAGCTTTGATGCGCTCCACGTTGACATCGGCCTTCTCGTAGCGGGTCTTCATGTTCTCGATGTTGTAGCTGGTCCGGCGGAACAGGTTGCCGAAAAAGCCCTTGTCCTTCTGCTCGGTGGCGTCAAAGCCCTTGAGCTCGGTGATCAGGCCGGTGATGAGCTCGCCGGTCTCCCCCATGTCCTTGGTCTTGACCCGGGAGAGCGCCGTGTCCGAAAAATCGCTGAGCTTTTTCTGGCTGGCGGCGCCGTACTGCAGCACCATCTGGCTGTTGGTGATATCGATCTTCTCGGCAAAGTCGTCCACCATCTTCTGCTCTTCGGGGGAAAGCGGGGTATCCTCCACCTTGACCGGGGTAGGCTTTTTGGCCTCCTCCACCACCTTTTCGTCGGCGGCAGGGTCCAGAGTGAGAGAGGGAGCCGCAGGCGCAGCGTCCAGCGTCAGGCTGGGCGCGGCCTGGGTATCGAAATCAAAATCCTTGTCATTCATGCTGATGTCCGTCCTTTCCTGTATTCAGACTCCCGGCGGCTTGTCACCGGTTCACTGGGCAAGATTCTGGCTTTTCAAAATATGATCCAGCACCTCAATGTCGGTGCTGATGTCCATGGCTTCGGCGGAATAAAGGCTGTCCAGCTGGTTTTCAAAGGCTGTGGCCATGGTGGCGGCGTTTTCCCGGACTTCCTTCTGGATCTGGTCCGCATTGTCGCCGCGGATGCCGCCCTGTTCCATCCGGGCATAGGCTCCCATGATCTTGACCACCTCGGGCAGATAATACCGGGCAAAGCGGTCGATCTGGGGGGCCTTGTCGGGGGCGGCCTCCACCGCCTTGAGGATGCCCCGGCCCGCCCGCTCCATGCGGTCCATCTCGTTGGAGAGCTGCGCGTCGGGGATGGCATCGTTGAGGGCATGGAGGGCATCCAGATTTTTCTCGATGCCTGCCAGCATGGCGTCCACATCCTCACTGCCGGTGGCGTAGGGGATCTCCCGGTATTGGATGCGGTCAGGGCACAGCCTGGCCGACACCAGATACACCGCCAGGCTCAGGACCGCCGTGGCTGCCAGCCCCCAGAGGGAGTAGACTGGAAACAGCAGCGCCCCCACCGGCCAGGCCAAAGCCGCCAGCCACAGAGGGAGAACCGGCTTTTTGCGAATCTCCTGCAATTTGCTCATGGGCATCCTCCCAGCAAAAGCTTATTTCTTACATTATATAACATGACACCGTGCCATGCAAACACAAAAACGTTCACAGCCAGGGGAAGAGGGCGGCTCCCCAGGCCTCGGTCAGGCGGGGCATGGTACAGGCCGCGTTGGCCGGGCTGGTGGAGGGCAGGCAGAGGGCTGCCATGCCGGTGTCCTTCTCCAGCCAGCGGGCATACAGCCGGGCGGAGGTCCCGCCGTTGCAGACGATCTGTTCCACTCCCAGCCGCCGGGCCAGTTCGGGCACGGCGTTGGGCTCCACATCCCGGATGGAGGCATCCGACGCCCCCACAATGGTGCAGCACCGCACCACATCCCACACCGCCAGCCCGTGGTCCACGATCATGGCCCGCTTGGCTTCCAGGTCCTGCCAGGCCGGCACCGGGCTGCGGGTCAGGGCGGCCATCAGCGGCCAGAAGCGGTTCTGGGGGTGGCCGTAATAGAAGCCCTGTTCCCGGCTCTTGGGGCTGGGGAAACTGCCCAGGATCAGCACCCGGGCACGGTCCCCGCACAGCGGCGGCAGGCCGGGACCCACGGGGCGGGGCTCAGTGTTTTTCATGGTCGAAAGCCTCCGGCCACAATTCCCGGCAGAGCTGGGCCACGCCGCATTCGGCGGCGGGAGGGCAGGTGCGGTCGGCGGCACGCAGGGCAAGCTCGCTGCCGCCCTCCACGCAGACACCCAGGCCCGCCCGGGTCAGGATCCGGCAGTCGTTGGAGCCGTCCCCCACCGACACCACCTGGGCCGGGTCGATGCCTGCCGCCGTGCAGATCACATCCAGCCCCAGGGCCTTGTCCTGCTCGGGGGTCAGAATATCGCAGCCGTCGTCATCGCCGTAAAACAGGAAGCGCAGGCCCAGATAGCCGTACTTTTTCTGGAAATCCGCCACCGCCTCATGAGGCAGCCGGCCAAAGGCCGAAAAAGGCATACTCTCCAGATGCCGGTCCTGGTCCTCTCCGTCCCTGGCGTAGACGATGCCGCCCATTCCGGCTTCCCGCTCCCGCTGGAGGTCATAGTTGACATAGACATAGGGTCCGTCGTCAAAATTGAAGCCCAGCATATATTCGTAGTCCTCAAAAAAGTCCACCAGCGCATACATCTGCTCACTGGTCATGGCCAGGGTGCTCAGCGGCGTGCCCGCAGCATCCAGTACCTGGGCTCCCGCGGCGCAGATCCAGTAGTCGGGCCGGATGCGCCCCAGCATCTTGTCCGGAATGCCCATGCGGCAGCGTCCCGTGGCGATGGCCACCTTGACCCCCGCCCGCTGCACGGCCCGCACGGCCTCCACATTCTCCCGCGGGACCACCCGCTCCCGTCCCGGGCGCAAGGTCCCGTCAATATCCAACGTCAAAAGGCGATACGGCATATCGCTCTGTCCCCCTGTATCCTTCAGTATTCCCTGTTTGTTCTGCTGCGCCCGCGGGCGCCGTTGCGAGTATTATAGCAAAGCTTCGCCCAAAATAAAAGCCGGGGAGCCGCCGGGCAGGCATGGCGGCAAGCTGCGCGGCATATTTTGGCCTGTGGGTGTTTTTTGGGGAAGGGGTGTTGTGTCATGCGGGACAGTCTGGACTTGTCGGTCCGGCGGGTCAGCCGCCGGGGAAGGCTGCGCAAAAAGGTGTTCATCGGCACGGCGGCGGTGGTCTGCGCGGCGCTGGCTGCTGCGGCGACGCTGCGCTTTGGACCGGGGGCGGTGGCCTGGCTGGCCGCATTGCCCCAGCAGGCGGACGAGTTCATCGGGTCCCGCCTGCTGCCCCGCTACACCGGCAGACTGGAAGCTCTCCAGGCCGAGAACGCCGCTCTGCGCGCCGAGCTGGCCGAGACCAGCAGCCTGCAGGCGGAGAACGCGGCGCTGCGCACGCTGCTGCAAAGCCCCCGGGCCGCCGCCCTGCAGGGAGCACAGCCCATGCAGGTGGCCGAACGCTGGCTGGACGGCTTTGCCCTGGCGGGCAGCGCCGAGCCCGGCAGCGCCGTGCTGGACCCTTACGGCCGGTTTGCGGGGCGGATCGCGAACAGTGACGAACAGACTTCCCCGGGCATCCTTCAGGTGGCAAGTGCCGAGGGCACCCCCTGTCTGGCGGGGGGCTACTGCGGCGTGCTGACGGTGGAAGGCGGTCAGTGGTATCTGGACGGCCTGCCCCGGCACTGCGGCCTTGCGGTGGATACGGTGGTGACCACGGCGGACGGCTACTGGGTAGGGCGCCTGGCCGCCGTCCCCACAGAGGATGAGACGGGGCTGTGCGCCCGGGCGCTGCTGGACGATGTGGCGGAAGAAAGCAGCTCAGTCTATTTTGCGATACAATGAGAATTCTTCACGTCTTGCTTTACAAAAGGCAGGCTGCGGCGTATACTGTTAGGCAGAATGACCGGCCGGGAGGGTGAGCAATGAACAAGCGCGGCGGAAAAGGCAGAGTGACGGCACTGCTGGTACTGTGTACGGTGGTGTTCGGTCTGTTTCTGGCGCGGCTGGCCTGGATGCAGTTTGTCCAGGCCGATTACTACGCCCAGCGGGTGGCCGAGGCCTCGACGACACGGTACAGCTATACCGTACCGGCGGCCCGGGGGGACATTGTGGACCGTGACGGCGTTGTGCTGGCACAGGATACCCCCGTGTGGGATGTCTACCTGCGGTATCCGGGCCCGCCGGGCAGCGACATCACCCACACGGCAGAACGGACGTTAGAGATACTGGAGCTTACAGGCGGCGAGGATGTGGAAACACAGCTCGCCGCCTTTTGTTCTGAGGTTTCCGCAGGGGAGTTTCTGCTGGCGTCGGGCATCGGCGCGGCCAGAGCAGCCCTCCTGTACGATGCAGGGCTTATCCAGAGCGGTGCGCTGCGCCTGGTCCCCCGTGGGGAGCGCATCTGGCCGGAGGGCACTCTGCTGCCCCACGCCCTGGGCACAGTGGGGCCCATCACCGCCGAGCAGTGGGAAACTCTGTCCGGCACCGGCATCGCCATGAATGCCCACATCGGCCAGAGCGGGCTGGAAGCTGCCTACGAGTCGCTGCTTCACGGCACCGACGGCCGGGTCCGGGTCACCGCCGGGGAGGAGGGCGCCGTCTCCGAGGAGGAGACCGACGCCCCCCAGCCGGGGGCTACTCTGGTGCTGGCCCTGGATGCAGAATTCCAGTGCACCGTCCAGACCGCCCTGAACGAGTATCTCCACACTCTGCAGACTACCAAGGCCGCCGGGTCGGGGCGGGAGGCCAACGCCGGGGCTGTGGTGGTGGTGGATACCAACACCGGCGGCATCCTGGCCGCCGCCAACTCTCCCTCCTATGATCTTTCCACCTACCGCACCGACTACGCCGCCCTGGCCGCCGATACCGCTGCGCCGCTGCTGGACCGGGTGGCCCAGGGACTCTATGCGCCGGGCTCCGCCTTCAAGCCTGCCGTGGCAGCCGCCGCCCTGTCCTCGGGACTTATCACTCCGTCGGACACGGTGCGCTGTACCGGAACCTACCGCTATTATTCCGACTATCAGCCCGGCTGCCTGCAGATCAGCCACAGCGGCGCCATCAGCCTTGTGCAGGCGCTCAAGTACAGCTGCAACATTTATTTTTATGATGTGGGACGGCGCCTGGGGGTGGATGCCTTCTCCCAGGCCGCCCAGCATCTGGGCCTGGCCGCCGACACCGGGGTGGAGACTGCCCAGGCGGCGGGCAGCCTGACCTGGACCACCGACGACAACTACCGGGAAGGCCTGACCTTGCAGGCGGCCATCGGCCAGGGCAACACCGCCGTCACGCCATTGCAGCTGGCCTCCTATGCGGCGTCCCTGGCCAACAACGGCACCCGGCTGCGGCTGCACTATGCCGACCACGCCCTGGACGGCACCACCGGTCAGGTGGTGTGGCAGGCGGAACCCGAAGTGCTGGACACCATGCCCGGGGGCGAGGCCGTCTTTGGGCCCATCCGGGAGGGCATGGTCCAGATGTCCCAGACGCTGGGCGCTCTGCGGGGGCTTTCCATCCCGGTGGCCTGCAAAACCGGCAGTCCCCAGCGCCCCGACACCATGCCCGGAGGCACCCACTACACCAACTCGGTGCTCATCGCCTATGCCCCCGCCGATGACCCGCAGATCGCCGTGGCCATCGTGCTGGAATACGGCGGAGGCGGCGCCAACGCCTCTCCCCTGCTGCGCACCGTGCTGGATGCCTGGCTGGCCTTGTAAGACAATATCATTCTTATTTGCTGTTAACACTTCTCTCTGTTTTGTTCCGTTTTTGCCGCTGCCGTGCGTTGTAACTTATTTGTAAATCTGTGTGTTTTTTATAGAAAAATCTGTTGCCCCTCCCGGAATACTGTGCTAAAATAATAAATGGGATAGTTTAGCCGCATTGTACCTTGCGTCAGGCGGCAATTCCGGCTGTTCCGCTTTTCTAAGGAGCATCGAGTGAAGACACAAACCATCATGGCCTGTTCCGGCAAGGGCGGTACCGGCAAAAGCACGGTATCGGTTTTGGTGGGCGCACGGCTGGCCTCGCTGGGCAAACGGGTCCTGCTGATCGAGCTGGACTCGGGCCTGCGCAGCGTGGACATCATCGCCGGTGTGTACGGGCGGACTGTCTACGACATTGAAGACGTTTTGTGCGGGCGCTGCGACGGCGACAAGGCCGTTGTGCAAAGTCCGCTGTATCCGGGGCTCTCGGTGATCAGCGCCCCCTATGAGGGCGGCATTGTGCGCACGGCGCCTTTGTCCCGGCTGACCGCCGCCATGTCGCCGTATTTTGATTTCATCCTCTTTGATACCGCCGCCGGCATGGGTCCGGCGTTCGAGGCGGGGGCGGCCATCTGCTCCCGCGCTTTGGTGGTACTTACGCCCGATCCCGTGGCTCTGCGCGACGGCCGCATCGTGGCCGACCGCCTGATTGCCGACGGCCACCCCCAGGATGCCCTGCGGCTGGTCATCAACCGGCTGATGCCGGATTCCTTCGGCAAGCATGCCCCTGTGTATGATCTGGACGAGTGCATCGACACGGTGGGCATCCAGCTGCTGGGCGTCCTGCCCGAAAGCCGGGAGCTTCAGCGCTGCGCCATGCTGGGCGAGGCTCTGCCCGAGGACTGCATGGCCTCCCTGGTGGGTTCCGCCATGGCAGGGCGGCTGCTGGGGCAGCGGATACCGCTGCTGGTCTGACCGTTGACCGCGGTCAGGACTGCATACATTTGAGTACCGTAACAGTAACAGATATATCGCCGGGCGGGTACGTCCCCCCGGAGGAAGTGGGGTCTTACATGACGATTGCGTTGGTCGCACATGACACCAAAAAAGAGCTGATGATCCAGTTTTGCATTGCATACTGCCAGATTCTCAGTCACCATCACCTGATTGCGACAAGCACTACCGGCCGCCTGGTTGCCGAGGCGACCGGCCTGAATATCCAGCGGTTTTTGCCGGGCGGACACGGCGGCGACCAGCAGATCATCTCCCGCATCGCCTGCGACGAGGTGGACATGCTGCTGTTCTTCCGCGATCCCATCTCGGCCAAGCCCACTGAGCCCAACGAGATGAATCTGCTGCGCATCTGCGACGTGCACAACATTCCCGTGGCCACCAACATCGCCACCGCTGAGGTGCTGATCCACGGGCTGGAAAATGGCGACCTGGACTGGCGCACCATCCTCAACCCGCAGGGCCGCTGACCGGCTTTCTGCGGCATTTTGCAGTTCCCGGGCCAAACTGCGCCCCTTCGGCTCCCGCTGCTCATGGGAAAACGCCCCCACCGTTCTCCCATACTGTGCCGCGGTGCCGGACACTTTCCGTCAGTAAAAGAACCTCCGGCGATCCCTCGCCGGAGGTTCTTTTTTGTCTGTACGCCGCAAAAATCAGCAGACCGGTCCCATCAGCTGCACCTGGGGAAGAAGCTGCTCCACCGTCTCACGGTCCGGGGGACGGGTGCCCCGGGTGGTCACCGCCCCCGCCGACACCGCCATGGCCAGGCGAAGGCAATCCTCCACCGGCAGCTCTTCCTCCACACCGCAGGCAATGGCCGCCACCATGGCATCCCCCGCCCCCACGCTGGAGCGGGGCGTCACAGGCAGGGCCGGCGCACGCCAGACCCGCTCCCCCTGCACAAAGCAGGCGCCCTCCCCGCCCATGGAGATGCAGACAAGGCCAATGCCCCGCCCCGCCAGAGTACGTCCCAGCCGGATGAGCTCCTCCCCCGCCGGGATGTGGTCCAGACCAAAATACTGCCCCAGTTCAAAGGCGTTGGGCTTGATGATGTCCGGCGTCGCCTCCAGAGCCCGGGCAAACAGAGGACCGTCGGCATCCACAAAGACTTTTGCCCCCTTTTGCCGCAGCCGCAGGGTCAGGTCACGGTAGAGTTCCGGCGGCACTCCGGGTCCCACGCTGCCCGCCAGCACAAACAGAGTGCCGGGAGCGGCATAACCTTCCAGCTTTCGGGCCAGAGCTTCCAGATCGGCCGTGGAAAGGCGGGGTCCCTGCTCGTTGAGTTCGGTCAGCGCCCCGCCCGGTTCCACCAGCTTGAGGTTGGTGCGGGTCTCCCCGGGAACGGTGAGAAAGTCCGGCCGGATCCCCCCGCCGGGCCAGTTTTGCAGCGTCTGCCCGATGCTCAGCCCGGTCTGCCCGGCCAGAAAGCCGCAGGCCACGCTCTGCCGTCCCAGCGCCGCAATGGTCTTGGACACATTGATGCCCTTGCCTCCCACATCGCTAACCACGCCGGCCAGCCGGTTGAGTGCATGGGGCCGCAGGCAATCGATCTCCGCCGTCTTGTCCATGGCCGGATTTACCGTCACCGTCACGATCATATGGTTTTTCCCCGCTCTCCAAATTTGCCCCGGCCTGCTCTGGGCAGAAACCGGGGCATTTTCTTGTTTTGTTTTATTGTACCGCACAGGACGCTCCGGGGCAAGCGTCAAAGGCTCACCGCTGCCACATGGTATGGAGCAGACCGGGGACTGCATCCCCGTCAATGATGTCCCGGGCGGCGGCGCCCTCGCCCTCGGTCTTTGTGGCAGCATTCACCTGCTCCCACTCGTCCCAGCGGACGTAGCAGACCGCCTCCGTCCCGTCCAGCAGATCGTTGAACAGCATGGCCTCTTCCCCGTCGCTCCAGCCGTCCTGGAACAGGCTGGACCACAGGTCCACATACAGGGTGAACAGAACGATCTCCTTCTCCTCCCCGCCGGTGCGCAGGGTGCGGTAGGACGCCGTAAGGCCCGTCCAGCACTTGCCGTCCTGCATGGTAACGCGGAGGGAATTGTCCTCCTCCAGCGTCACGGCGGCGATGTCTTCGGTGGGGATGGTCAGCTGCACTCCCATGGCATACTTGCGGAAGCCCAGCACTGCGGCGGCCAGCACCACCACCGCGGCAAGGCCCACCAGCAGAGCGGGCAGCACCCGCTTTCTGCGCAGGTCGCTTCGGACTTTGTGCAGAGCCGCTGCCGAAGCCTGCGCCTTTTCCGCCTGCAGCTGGGTCTCGGCCCCGGTGTCGGCGTCCATCCCGCCCAGCGCCGCCCGGCAGTTTTCACAACCATCCAGATGTTCCCGCACGTCGGCGGCGGTTTGCTCCCCGCAGACCCCGTCATGGTAGAGGGGCAGCAGATCCTGTACCAGATAACACGGCATTTTCATGTCAGTTCCTCCCTTAACTTGGCCCGGGCACGATGGTAGGTCACCCGCGCCCAGCTCTCGGTCTTGTCGAACAGGCCGGCAATGTCGGCAAAGCTCAGCTCACCGTACACCCGCAGCCAGAATACCTCCCGGTAGGGGTCGGGCAGCCGGTGCAGCGCCCGGTGGATCCGCAAAGCCGCGTCCCGGTCCTCCAGCGCCGCGCCCACGGGCTGTGCCGGATCGGAGGGCTCGGGGGCGGCGTCGTCAGGCAGTTCCCGGGCGTGTCTCCGCTTTGCGTCGATGAGGGCATTCTTGGCGATGCGGCAGAGCCAGACATTCACCGGGCATCTGCCGTCAAAGCGGTCCAAAGCTTTCAGCGCCTTGAAAAAGGTCTCCTGGGTCAGCTCAGCAGCCAGGTGCTCGTCCTGGCAGAGCGTCATGAGATAGGCATACACCGCCCGGTAGTATCGGGTATACAGACTCTCGAAATCCTCCACGCACCCACCTCACTTTCCTTTGTTTTGTCCGCCGGAATCCCGGCGGGAAAGCCGCTTTCATCCAACAGACGGCCGAGATGCCCTTTCGTTACAAGAAAATCCGTGTTTTTTCAAAAAAAGGCGGCCCCGCCGGAGATGGTTCCAGCAGAGCCGTCTTGTCATTGCATGTTCGCAGGTTCAGACTGCCCGACAGCGATTATTCCGCCTCGGAAAACTGGTCCTTGCCGACGCCGCACAGCGGGCAGACCCAGGTATCGGGGACATCTTCCCACTTGGTGCCGGCTGCGACGCCGTTATCGGGATCGCCGGCTGCCTCGTCGTAGATGTAGCCGCAGATATCGCAGACATAACGCTTCATGGTAAAATACCTCTCTTTATTTTGAATTTTATATTACAGGACCGGCACACCCTAGGGTGGGGCGATCTCAGTAATTCATCAGTTCCTTGACCGTGCCGGACATGGAAAACAGTTTGGCCGACAGATGGTCCAGATATACAATGCCCAGCTTGTTGCCGGTCTCCTCATTGTACAGATCGGCCAGCTGAGGCATCTCACGGAAGGCGGCAGCCTGTGCCTCGGGGGTGTTGTCGAAGTTGGCAGTGCCCTGCACCCGCAGCCATTCGCCGCGGTCATTGGCCGCACAGATCTCCAGGTTGGTGTTGTCCAGCAGCTGCTTGTACGCCGCCTTGTGCTTGCCGATGGCCAGGCATAGATAGCCGTTATACCACATGGCAAATCCCAGCGGGCGGACTCTGGGCAGATAGCCGTCCACCGTGGCCAGATAAAACACCGGATTTTCCTTCAGAAACTTCATGATCTCATTCATGCTATGTACCCCCTTCTTTTCCCAGGCTTCCGCCATGTGCTTATTTCAGCGTGGCAAGCGCTTTCTTCAGGCGGTCGGCCGCCTCCACCGTCTTGGCCGCGTCGCCGAAGGCAGTCAGGCGGAAGTAGCCCTCACCGCAGGGGCCGAAGCCGGAACCCGGCGTGCCCACCACGTTGGCGGTCTCCAACAGCCAGTCAAAGAAATCCCAGCTCTTCATGCCGGCGGGGCAGCGCATCCAGACGTAGGGGCTGTTCTTGCCGCCGCAGTACCAGACGCCCGCCTCATCCAGGGCAGCGGCGATGACCGCTGCATTGTTGCGGTAGTAGTCCAGGTTGTGCTGGATCTCCTTCATGCCTTCCTCAGTAAAGACGGCCTCGGCGCCGCGCTGCACAATGTAAGGCACGCCGTTGAACTTGGTGGTCTGACGGCGCAACCACATCTTGTTCAGGCTCTGACCCTCCTGCTCAATGGCAAAGGGCACCACGGTGTAGCCGCAGCGGGTGCCGGTGAAGCCTGCAATCTTGGAGAAGCTGCAGACTTCCACCGCCACTTCCTTGGCACCTTCCACCTCGTAGATGCTGCGGGCGCAGCCTTCCTCGCTGACAAAGCACTCATAGGCGGCGTCGTACAGGATGATCGCATGATGCTCCCTGGCCCACTTGACCCACTGGGCCAGCTGGGCGGTGGTGTAGGCAGCGCCGGTGGGGTTGTTGGGGCTGCACAGATAGACGATGTCGGCGTCGGTGGCATCATCGGGCATGGGCAGGAAGTTATTCTCGGCGTTGGCGGCCATGTAGCGGATAGTGCGGCCCGCCATGACGTTGTCGTCCACGTAGACCGGGTAGACCGGGTCGGGAACCAGCACCGTGTTGTTCACGTCAAACAGGTCCAGCAGGTTGCCCAGATCGCTCTTGGCGCCGTCGGAGACGAAAATCTCCCCCAGCTCCAGCCCGACGCCGCGGCTCTCATAATACTTGCGGATGGCTTCCCGCAGAAAGTCATAGCCCTGCTCGGGGCCGTAGCCGCGGAAGGTCTCCTTGTTTCCCATCTCGTCCACCGCCTTGTGCAGTGCCTCGATGACCGGCTTGGCCAGGGGCAGGGTCACGTCGCCGATGCCCAGACGGATGATGTCCTTGTCGGGGTGGGCGGCCTGGTAATCCGCCACCTTGTGTGAAATGGTACTGAAGAGATAGCTCTCGTTCAGCTCGGAATAATGCTTGTTCAGTCGCATACTGGTATCTCCCCTCCCGGCGGCCGGGGCCGCCGTAAACATAAGCAGTTCTGGTTTGATTATAGCACAGTTGCCCCGCCGGGAAAAGTCCCGCCGGTTCAAAACTGTGCCAGCAGCCGGAGCAGAAGGTCGAGGTTGCGCTCGGTCAATTCCAGGATCAGCAGGTCACAGCCGGGATCGGCGGCTTTCTCAGGGGTCAGGCTGTCCTCCGCCGTCAGCCGCCAGCTGGCGGCAAACCGCTGCTGCAGATAGGGCATGTAATACTCGCTGAAGCTGTCCCCCAGCACCCCCACCGTGCGGGGGTCCTGCTCATACAATTCCCCATAATTTTCCGCCGTCCAGGTGGTCTCGGCGGGCATGATGGTGTAGAGGGCCGAGACGTTGGCCAGGTCGCCGGTCTGGGTGCCGGTCTCCACAAATTCATAAGCGCTGAAGTCGACTGCATCCATTCCCGCCGCCTGCAGCACGCCGTCCAGCCCCAGCACGGCGCCCATGCCGTTCCAGTGGGTATCGGTTTTGAAGTAGAGCAGCCGGTCGGGGTCGGCCAGGGCCTCGGCCCGGATGGCCTCATACTGCCAGCTCACCGGAGTGGCAGAGTTCTCCCTCAGATAAGCCACAAAGCGGTCGGTGCGGTTTTCAGTGTTGACGATGGGATAGGCGTCGGGCATGTACTCCTGATAGACCCGGTCCTTGGACGGGGTGATGTCCAGCACCAGAGTGCAGCCGTGTTCCGCCAGGGTGGCCGCCAGCCGGTCCAGAGAGGCAGCCGCCGCGGCCAGGGTCTCCTCACTGTCGAAGGTCTCGGGCAGGCCCTGATAGTTGGCCACCGGGCGGGCGGCATCGGGGCCGTCCTTGTAGAAGAGCCAGCCGTCGCTGCCCGCCAGCACCTGGTCGCTCTCGCTCTTGCCGAAGAGCAGATAGTTCAGGTTGGCATTGAGGGAGACCAGCTGATACCGGAAGGGGGAATTGTCGGCCAGGAAGTTGTCCAGCTGGTCGGGCAGCTGGGCAAGGGGGCTTTGCAGCACCTGGGGCAGGCCGGTGAGCAGGCGGTTTTCGTGGTTATCCCCCGAAAGCTGCTTGCTGAAAATATTGAAGATGAGAAAGCTCAGCCCCAGCACCCCGCAGAAGAGGGCGATCCATATTTTTTTAAGCATGCCGCCCTCCTTAGAATTGGGTGTAGATGAAGGCCTGATAGTTGCCCGCCGTCACCTGCACGATGCTGAAAAAGAGCAGCACCGCCAGCAATGCCACGGTGAGGGGGCGGGGATTGCGGCCGTCGCGCGCCCAGCTGCGCAGCCGGGGGAAGAGGACCTGCAGCGGCCCGCAAAGCAGCACCGCCGCAGCAAAGAGCAGCCATTCCTTGGGTCCCACAAAGGGGGCCAGGGTCATGCCGGCATCTCCTGCCTGCAGGGTAATGATTCCCCACAGGGTTGCCAATGCCTGGCGCAGGCCGTTTGCCCCGAAAAAGACAAAACCGATCCACACCGCCGCCACCAGATAGACGTGGCTGACCCAGGCGGGCAGCTTTTCCAAACGTTTGGCAAGGCCCAGACGCTCGATACAGGCAAGGATGCCGTGCCAAACGCCGAAGGCCACATACTGCCAGGCCGCCCCGTGCCAGATGCCGGTGCAGAGAAACACCACAAAGAGGTTGAGACAGGTGCGTCCCATACTGCACCGGCTGCCCCCCATGGGGAAGTAGAGATATCGCCGGAACCAGGCGCCCAGGGTCATGTGCCACCGCCGCCAGAACTCTCCTACCGTGCGGGAGAGGTAGGGGTAGTCGAAGTTTTCGGGCATGGTAAGGCCGAACATCTCTCCCAGACCCACAGCCATATCGCTGTAGCCGGAGAAATCATAGTAGAGCTGAAAGAAAAAAGCTGTTGCCCCGGCAAACAATACAGGGGCAGGCATGGTCTGGGCGGGGGCAGAGGTCACCGCTCCATAGACCGAGCCCAGAGGGTCGGCCAGCAGGGCCTTTTTGGCAAGGCCCAGGGTGAACCGCTGGATGCCATGGCAGAAGCGGGCGGCATCCACCCGGCGCGCAGGGCCACGGGGGTCGAGGGCCGCCTCCTGGTCGCTCCAGCGCAGGATGGGCCCCGAGCTTACGTGGGCAAAGAAGGCCATGTAGAGGAAGAAACGCAGGGGATTGCGGGTGGGGACGATATCCCCCCGGGCGGCGTCCACACAGTAGCTGATGCCCTGAAAGGTATAGAAGCTGATGCCCAGGGGCATGGCCACCGATAAAACCGGCAGGGTCCCGGGCAGCAGGGCGTCGATGTTCTGGGTGACAAAGCCCGCATACTTGAAAAATCCCAGGGCCGCCAGGTTGCAGACCACCGCCGCTGCCAGCAGCGCCCGCTTTTGGGCCGCCCGCTCAAGCAGCAGGCCCGCCGCCCAGTTGAAGGCGGAGAAGGCCAGCAGGATCGCCGCGCCCCGCCAGCCCGCCCACAGGATGAACACCAGGCTGAACACCGCCAGCACGGCGTTGCGCCCCCGGGGCGGCAGCAGGTAGTAAAATGCCCAGGCCAGGGGCAGAAAGGCAAAGAGAAACTGGACCGAGGAAAAACTCATGGGTCACTCCCGTTGTGTCAGAAAGAGACGGGGCGGAATCAATCCACCTCCACCTCACCGGTGAAGGCCGTCTCGGCGGGGCCGGACAGCAGCACATGGTCGTCGCTGCGGACGGTAATGTTCAGCTTGCCGCCCAGCAGCTCCACCTCCACGGGCACATCCCGGGGGCAGACGCCACGCAGCACCATGGCGGACACCGAGGCACAGGCGCCGGTGCCGCAGGCCATGGTCTCGCCGCTGCCCCGCTCCCACACCCGCATTTTCAGGTGGGTGGCGTCCCGGACATAGATGAACTCGGTGTTGACCCCCTCGGGGAAAAGCTTGTTCTTTTCAAAGTCGGGGCCGATGGCAGCCAGGTCCATGCCGGTGGGCAGGTTTTCATCCGGCCACTCCACCACGCAGTGGGGGTTGCCCATGCTGACGCCGGCGGCGTCCCAGCTGCGGCCTGCCGCCTCTACCGTCATGTGGACCAGGGGGCCCTCCCCCACACCCACGGCGGGCAGGTCGGCTGCCATGGCCGAGAAGCAGCCCATCTCAGCCTGCCACTGGCCTTCCCCCAGGCGGCGCAGCGTCTTGCGCCCTGCCAGGGTGTCGATCTCCAGCGAGTCCTTCTCCGCCCCGTGGGTGTAGAGGAACTCGGCCACGCAGCGCACACCGTTGCCGCACATCTTGCCCTCGGAACCGTCGGCATTGAACATCCGCATGGTGGCGTCCGCCCCGGGGGTAGAGGGCGGGCAGATGCAGATGATGCCGTCCGCCCCCACCGAGAAGTGCCGCCGGGACAGCTTTACCGACCAGTCCGCCACATGCTCGGGCAGGCCGGTCTGCCGACAGTCCAGATAGATATAATCATTGCCGCATCCGTGCATTTTGGTAAAGGAAATACGCATTGGGTTGCCTCCTGTATTCGCATCGGGGCGCCGTGAATGAGACGCCTGTGGTCATGAGATACTGACCTTATTATAGCGTGTGTCCTACCCCGAGACAAGAAAAAACCGCTTTGGACGGCAGAGGCACAAAAAGTTCCTCTCCCCCGCCCGGCCAGCCCTTGACAAGCGGGTATGGATACGCTATAAAATTTAGTAGCAATCATCTTAAAAGATGAGAATATGCCGCGCCCGCGGCGTGGCGGACGGACAAAAGGAGAATGCACGAATGGAATCCGAGGTTTTTGAGCGCATCCGCGAGTATCTGGCCGACCAGCTTGACGTTGACCCCGAAAAGATCACTCCCGACAGTGACATTGTGGAAGATTTCGGCGCAGACAGTCTGGACGTCGTGGACATGATCACCACCCTGTCCGATGAGTTCGGCGTTGACATCCCCGATGAGGAGATTGAGAATTTCCACACCGTGGGCGACGTCGTTCAGTACGTTGAGGATCGGATCTGAAACGGATTCCCCTGCGGCGTAAGACGCTTGCAGGGGCCTTTTTGTTATATCTGCACAGTCTGCCTTGCCGGGCATTGTGCATCATCATGTGAGGAGTTTTGAATCATGGCAAAGGACAAGAAGAAACTGGTCGAGGCGATCACTGCGCAGGAGGTCGACTTTGCCCAGTGGTACACCGACATCTGCAAGAAGGCTGAGCTGGTGGAGTATTCCAGCGTCAAGGGCTTCACGGTACTGCGCCCCTACGGCTACGCCATCTGGGAGAACATCCAGCAGGACCTGGACGCCCGCTTCAAGGCCACCGGCCACGAGAACGTGGCCATGCCCATGCTGATCCCCGAGAGCCTGCTCAAGAAGGAGGGCGAGCTGGTCAACGGCTTTGCCCCCGAAGTCGCCTGGGTCACCACCGGCGGCTCCGAGCCTCTGGAGGAGCGCCTGGCGGTGCGTCCCACCAGCGAGACCATGTTCTGCGATCACTTTGCCCGTGTGCTGCAGAGCTACCGCGATCTGCCTATGCTGTACAACCAGTGGTGCAGCGTCGTCCGCTGGGAAAAGACCACCCGGCCCTTCCTGCGCACCCGCGAGTTCTGGTGGCAGGAAGGCCACACCATCCACGAGACCCAGGCCGAGGCCGAGGCTGAGACCGAGCAGCAGCTGAACTGCTACGCCGATTTCTGCGAGCACGACCTGTGCATCCCCGTCATCAAGGGCCGCAAGACCGACAAGGAAAAGTTTGCCGGCGCTGAGGCCACCTACACCATCGAGGCCATGATGAAGGACGGCAAGGCCCTGCAGAGCGGCACCAGCCATTACTTCGGCGACAAGTTCAGCCGCGCCTACGACGTGACCTTCACCGGCCGGGACAACACCCTGCAGTATCCCTTCCAGACTTCCTGGGGCTGCACCACCCGCCTCATCGGTGCCATCATCATGACCCACGGCGACGACGACGGCCTGATCCTGCCCCCGGCCATCGCCCCCATCCAGGTGGTCATCGTTCCCGTTGCCGCCCACAAGCCCGGCGTGCTGGAGAAGGCTCAGGAGCTGGCCGAGAGCCTGAAGTCCGTGGCCCGCGTCAAGCTGGACGACAGCGACAAGGCCCCCGGCTGGAAGTTCAGCCAGTGGGAGATGAAGGGCGTGCCTCTGCGCATTGAGGTCGGCCCCCGTGATCTGGAGCAGGGCCAGTGCGTGCTGGTCCGCCGGGACAACCGGGAGAAGCAGTTCGTCAAGCTGGAGGACCTGCCCACCGCCATCCCCGCCGCTCTGGAGGCCCTGGCCAAGGCGCTGTACGACCGCGCTCTGGAAAACCGCGAGGCCCGCACCTTTGCCGCCACCACCATGGACGAGGTGCAGGAGCTGGTCAAGACCAAGACCGGCTTCATCAAGACCATGTGGTGCGGCGATGTTGCCTGCGAGGAGGCCATGAAGGAGAAGGCCGGTCTTTCCAGCCGCTGCATGCCCTTTGCCCAGGAACATCTCTCCGATGTCTGCCCCGTCTGCGGCAAGCCTGCCAAAACCATGGTAGTCTGGGGCATCGCCTACTGATCGACGCCGGTTTGTCCGCCCCGGCTGCCTGAACTGCCGTGAAGCGGCGGACTGTTGTGAATGCCTTATCCGGCGCACCGGCAGGGAGTGTTTCCTTCCGGTGCGCCGTTGTTTTTACCGGGATATCAACCCCCGCGGAGGATGTAAAAATCATGATCGTCTTTCTGGCCTTTGTGCTGTATCTGCTGGGCATGGTGCTGGCCGCCGTAGGCAGCCGTCTGGCAGGGCGCTGCGCCACCTGGTGCTTCGCCCTGTGCGGCTTTCCTCTGTGGGTGGTCAGCGCCACGGTGGCCTGCCTCTGCATCGCCCTGCCCCAGCTGATGCTGGCCTTTCTGGCATCGGGACTGTCGGTCACCTCTCTGGCGGTGGGCACTGCTCTGGCCGGTGCCGTGGCCGATGTGGGTCTGGTACTGGCCGTCTGCCTGCTGCGCCGCCAGAGCGTCATCGTTGACCGGGGCGAACTCATCCGCAAGTGCCTGATCCTGCTTTTCGCCTGTGTGGTGCTACTGGTCTTTGTGCGGGACGGCCTGCTCAGCTACACTGGCGTGGGGCTGCTCATGGCCCTCTTCGTCCTCTTTGTCATGGAGAACATTGTCTATCAGCACCGCATGATTTACGAGGAGGAGATGGACCTCATCACCACCCGGGACCCTGCCGCCATTTCCGCCCTCCGTCTGCGGGACGACGGCACCGTCCGCTTTCCCGCCATGAGCGTCAAAAACTCCCTGCGCAATCTGGGCGGGGTGCTGCTGGGCATGGCCGTGCTGGTGGTGGGTGCCTATTCCCTGCTGTATGCCTCGGTGGTGTTTGCCAACCTGACAGGCACCATTCAGGCCCTGTGGGCGGCCACACTGCTCTCCCTGGGGTTTTCCCTGCCTCTGCTGGCCGAGGCCTTCCACCACCCTCTGGGCTCGGCCTGGAAGCGTTTTGCCGAGCGATGCCGCATCTATCCCGACAGCAGCTTTCCCATGAACCTGCTCAACGCTGCCATCCTCAACATCACTCTGGTGCTGCCCCTGGCCAGCCTGATGTACCGCAGGCGTCTGCCCGTGGGCGAGCAGTTCCGCACCTACGAGGTCCCCGCCTGTATCGTTATGGCGCTTTTGCTGCTGCTGCCCGCTCTGTTCAAGCGCAGGCTGTACCGCTGGCAGGGCGCCGCCTGCCTGACTGTCTATTTCTGCTATCTGGCCGCGGTGCTGTTTGCGCCTCTGGCAGGTGCCTGATCCGTTTACCCCCTGACTGTACAAAAAGAAATTTCAAAAGCCCTCCTCCCCTGTTTCAGCAGGAGAGGAGGGCTTTCTGTATCGTCAGATGTTTCTTTTTTGTCTGAGGTGGACCTTACCGGTCGAAGGTGGTGGACATGGTGGTGGACCAGCTCTCCCCCTGCTTCAGGCTTGCAGCACAGGGGCGGGACTCCCATTCCAGAGGGCCGTTTGCCTCGCCGGTCAGGCTCTGCCACGGCTCAATGCAGACAAAGCGCAGCGGCTTGATGGGCTTGGACCAGATCAGCACATAGGGATAGCCCTCGATGTCGCAGCTGACGCGGCGGCCGGTGTCCTTCTCCACAATGGCCAGGGACTTGCTGCGCAGGTTGACCATGCAGTGGCTGTCGTTGTCAAAGAGGTCGTCGGTCAGGGGGATGCGGCGGGTATTGCGGGCCAGATAATAATAGTGGTTGCCTTCCAGCAGGCCGTCAGGCAGAGCACTGACGCACAGGGGGGACTCGATCTCATCAAAGCGGAACTCGTAGTCCTCGGTGGTGTGCTTGTCGTCGAAGGGGATGACAAAGCCGGGATGGAAGCCGATGCCGAAGCGCAGCATGGGCTCCACGGGGTTTTCCACCGTCAGCTTGTGGTGGACGGTGCGCTCCTCCAGCGTGAAGGTGGAGCGCAGCACAAAGGCATAGGGCCAGATGGGCAGGGTCTGGCTGTCGGCGTGGAGCTCAAACTCCAGCACGTCGTCGGTGTGGCGGACCAAAGTGTGCTCCACATCGCGGGCAAAACCATGCTGTGGACCCTGGTACTCCAGTCCCTTGGCGATCATCTTGCCGCCGGTCAGCTTGCCGGTGTAGGGGAACAGAATAGGCGCGCGGCGCGGCCAGACTTCCGGGTCGCCGTTCCAGAGCATCTCGGCTCCGGTATGCTTGTTGACGACGCTGTACACCTCGGCGCCCTTACTCTCAACCGTCAGACGGATAAACTCATTTTCAATGGAATACTGCATGGGATGACCTCCTCGGCTCGTTTTGTTTCCCCGGTGGCAGGTTCCGCCCGGCTGCGGGCGGTTTTCTCACCGGCAGACTGCTTCAATATAGTTTCAGTATAACGCAAAAAGAGAGAAATGCAAAGTGGGATATCTTTTCCCCCGCCAGGGAGATTTGCAAAACTGTCACAAAATGTTCAAAAAATCCACATCTTCCAAATATTGACATTTTTGTCAAGAAATCGTATACTATCCACAAGAAGTTGGGCCTTTTACGTCGAAACACCTGCATATTTGGCGATATATCGAAAGCCCAATCCGCCGCATTGAGGGAAAGGAAGGCCACTGACATGAAATCTACCGGTATCATCCGCAACACCGATAATCTGGGGCGCATCGTACTGCCCAAGGAGCTGCGCAAGAGCTTCGGCATCGGGACCGACACGCCCCTTGAAATCTTTACCGAGGGCAACGCCATCATTCTGCGCAAGTACCGTCCCGCCGGAAGCTGTGATTTCTGCGGGGAGGTCACTTCCGACACGGTGGAGTTCCGCGGCCAGCACATCTGCGCCGCCTGCCGCCGGGCCATCAGCATGCTGTAAGCATAAGCAAAACCGCACGGCGGACACCCCTTTCCGGTGCGTCCGCCGTGCGGCATAAAAGTGTAAAATGGTTGTTCTCCGCCCTGTCAGCGCTGCAGGCCGCGGACGACCTCCTCGCTGTTCTTGATGAGGTTGAGCAGGCTGGTGGCATGACGGGGATAATCGGAGGTCAGGCTAGCGGTGGTCATGTCCAGCTGGGAAGCCGCCCGGGCTGCCTGGGCACCGTCCTCCCCCGAAAGCTGGGCCAGAAGATCGCCCTCCGCCGCATGCATGGCGGCATCGGTATAGCCCTGCCAGCGGGCCCGGCTGACCCGGAACATGCTGGCCACATTTTTGGGCGATGCCTGATACAGATGCCGGAACATCCGGTACACCGCCAGCATCAGATAGTTGCTCACCGATGTGACCAGTTCCTTGTCCTTGCAGACGGCCAGCTTGTCAAACAGGATATCCAGGGAGTTCTCGATCAGCTTTTTGTACATGACGGGCAGCACACTGCCGCGGTAGACACTGTCGGCGGAGACTGCGGTGTCCGGCAGATCCTCCACACGGATGGTCTGGCCGCTGCGCTCGGCACTGCGGCCCAGGAGATAATCACACGACACGCCGTAATAGTCCGCGACCTGCACCACAAATTCCAGGCCGCATTCCCGGATTCCCTTTTCGTAATGGGAAAGCTGGGCCTGGGAAATTCCCAGGTCCTGTGCCGCCTGTTTCTGCGTGATTCCGCGTTCTTTCCGCAGCAATGTAATGATGCGATTGAACTCCATCGCCATGATTTCCTGCCGTCCTTGCCCGGGCATGCCCTGTGCGGCGCCCTCCGCAAGGGCGCAGTGGGGCCATGCCCGAATTTGTTCTACGTGCTGTACATTATATCTTTGCAAAAACATTTTGTAAATACAAAATCCGCCAAGTTTTGACGGCTGTTTTTGACATTTTGACGGTCGGCCAAAAAACGGGACAAGATATAGACACATGTGTGGCGGTTTATGTGCAAATATTGTACCCGGAAAAATTATCCAGCAAAACAGCTTTTTATTTTGTAACCAAATTGTAATAAAATATTTGACATTCCACGGCATTTCAGCGTATCCTTTCAAGCTGATGCCGCCGCTTTACTGCAAGGAGGAAGGTTCTTTTGAAATACTATAAACTGCATCTGATCCGCCACGGCCTGACGGCCGGCAACCTGGACGGCCGCTACATCGGCAGCGGCACCGACCTGCCCCTGTGCGATGAGGGCCGTGCCCAGCTTGAGGACCTCAAACGTCAGTTTGCCTATCCCCAGGTGCCGCTGGTGTTCTCCTCCCCCATGCTCCGCGCCACGCAGACGGCGGAGATCCTCTTTCCCGGTGTGAAGGTAATTTCTCTGGACGGTTTGCGGGAGATGGCCTTCGGCGTGTTTGAAAACCGGCCCCTCAACGAGCTGGTCAAGGACCCCGCCTTTGCCAGGTGGATGGACCCCACCAGCCACGATGTGCCGGAGGGCGCCGAGGACCGGGCAGCCTTCTACCGTCGCACCGGCGAGATGCTCATGAAGCTGTTTGAGTATATGTTCAAAACCCACACCGAGGAGGCCGCCTGCATCACCCACGGCGGCGTCATCATGAGCATGCTGGCCCAGCACGCCCTGCCCCAGCGCAAGCCGGAGGAGTGGATGACCGATCCCGGCGCCGGGTACTCGGTGCGCTGCGATGCCGAAATGTGGATGCGTGACAAGCTGGTGGAAGCCTTTGACGTGGTACCGGAAGGCTATCTGGACGGCGTGGAGGAGGAGGAAGGCTGAGCACTCTTCCCCGCCCCTTGCGCAAAAACAGCAACAAAAAAAGAGCCTCCCGCCCCGGATGGTATCCCGGAGTGGAAGGCTCTTTTGGTTTTTATACGCTGTGGAACGTCACGGTCGGAAAGATATTCGGCCTCAGCCCTCGCCGCCCTCGGCGGCGCTGGGGTCGCTCTCCGGCTGCATCTGGGCGGCCAGCTCGGCCTGATAGGCATCGTAGTCCTGCTTGGCCTGGGCCGCGGCCTCGTCGCTGATGCCCGATTCCAGCAGGGCGGGCTTTTCCGGCAGGGTCTGCTCAGTGCCGTCCTCGGCAACCACACGCAGAGCCTGGCCGTAATAGCCGCCCCAGATGCCGATGAAGCTCTTGCCCCGGTTGACCGTCAGGCTGTTGCCCTCGGTATCGGTGAGCACAAGGGGCGCCGTGGCATCGCCCTTGGTCCAGCGGATCTCCTGCCAGCCGCCCTTTGTCAGGTAAAGGCCGGTACCGCCGGACAGATCATACTGCCGGGTATAGCCGTCGTCCTTGACACCGGAGGAGGCATACAGCACAAACACATTGGCGAAGGCTGCCTGCTCCCCTGCGTCGGCGTCCATGGCCTGGGAGCCGTCGGTGTTGGTCTTGAAGTAGACTCCATCGTCCACCGAGTAGTAAAAGCCCTCGGTGTCGCCGTCCGAGAAGGTGATGTGCAGCTCGGTGGCATTGCGGGTCTCGGGGTCCTCCCGGTTGCCGAAGTCAAACAGCTGGAGCGTCTCTCCCTCGGCGGAAGTTCCGTACAGGTCCAGCCCCGCCTTGATAAGGTCCCCGGTGGTGTACCAGCAGTTTTCCTCCCGGTAGCCGCTGGCCTGACGGTCGGCATCAAAGGCGAAGGCCGCCGTGCCGGTATGGTAGCCGTCAATGTCCTGATAGCTCAGCACATTGAGCAGGTTATAGGCATAGACATTTTTGTCGATGTGCACCGGAATGGCGTTGAGGGGCAGGGCAAACTGCAGCATCAGATCCCGGCCGGGCGCCACCGGCCCCGCCTTGCTGATCTGATCCACACTGGAAAACACCGCCAGCATGCCCGCGGTGCTGCCCTCGGTCACACCCTCGATCACCAGGTCGGCACGGGCAATGCCCCATTGGGGCAGAGTACCGTCCCCGGTGCGGATCTGCACCGCTACCGGGCGCTTGCCCCGCAAGGCACCGTCGGGGTCCTCCTGGCCGGTCAGCGGATTGATGCCCGGTTCCGGCGTGGGAGTGGGTTCCGGAGTGGCGGTGGGGGTGACAGTGGGCTGGACCGGGGCAGGCGTGGATTCAGGCGCAGTATTCAGGTAACTGCACCCCGCCAGGCTGAGCGCAAGGGTTGCCGCCATCAAAGCGGCCGGAAATCGTTTCATGGCAAACTACCTCATTTGGGTTTTGGGCAGGGCTTCTTTTCGACAGAATTGGCCTCTGCCCGGAAAATGCAAAAAGGGGAACCCGCCAAAGACCAGCTGTGCGGGCTGTGGCGGTTCCCTTTTTTGTGTTAAAATGCGGAATCAGTCAACGTAATCGCCGACGGAATCGGTAGCGCCCTCACCGGCTTCCACCGCTTCCTCATCCACGACCTGCTCGGTGGTGGCGGCATCGCTCTTGCTCAGATCGTAATCGGCCAGGGTGCCGGTCTGCAGGTTGACGGCCTCGTCCACGTCCACAACAGCGACGTAGCTCTTGCCGATGTTGACGGGCAGCTGCTCATCGCTGCACTGGCCGTCCTCAGTCAGGTAGTACAGGCGCAGAGCCTCCAGCGGGGTGCCCTTCTGCCAGTAGATCTTCTCGATCTTGCCGCCGTAGCAGTAATAGCCGATGCCGCCGTTGCCGTACTCCACGTCCTGAATGTCGTGGCTGTCGCCGGGGTAGGCTTCAAAATCGGTGTAGAGGATGACCAGGTTGGTGAAGGCCAGCTGCTCGTCGTACTCTTCATCGATGGTATCCCGCCAGGAACCGTCGGTGGAATAGTACTGCTGCATCTTGTAGGTGGTGGTGGCCTCATCGTACAGGAAGCGGGTCTTGTAGCTGGCGCTGTGAGTGATGGCCACATACTCGCCGTCCTGGACCACCGGGCCGTACTTGTCGCTGTAGGCGCTATCCGGGCTGTTGGTCAGATCACGGACGGGGTTCTCGTCCCGGTAATCCACAAAGTTGAAGAAGGTGGAATTATAGGTGCGGTTCATGTCCACATCCATATCAGAGATATACTTGGCAATGTTCTCGCCGCTGGTGTACATGGTGTGCTCTTTGCTCAGACCGTTGCCGTAGCTCAGACCCTGCCAGTTGACACGGTCGTAGTCGCGGTAGCCGTTGGCGGCGTCGGTGTTGTTGAGCAGGCCGTACTCGTAGTTCTTGGCGTACTCGGTCATGAAGACGCTCTCGCCCTCATGGATATACAGCGCCTGCCAGGGCAGGATCAGCTGGAAGAACTGGTCACGGCCGGAGCGGACGGGTCCGATCTCCTCAATATCATTGTAGTCGTTGAAGACCGGCATGAAGCGGGTGATGCCGCCCTCGACCTTGATCTCGAACAGCATCTGCGCCTTGGACAGTCCCCGCTGGGGACGGGCCACCGTGATGTTGTTGACCATGACCGCGGTGATGCGCTGGCCTTCGGGATAATCGTCGCCCTTGGGCTCGCCGGTCAGGACGTTGGCCTCGTAGGGTTCCGGGGTCGGCGTGGGCTCGGCGACTTCTTCCTGCTGGGTCGGCTGGGATTCCGGCTCAGAGGTCGTCTCGGTCTTTTTGCACGCGGAGAACAGCATGGTGCATGCCGCCAAAACCGCCAGGATACTTACGAAATTACGCTTCATGGACAGTCCTCTCTTCTTTCTGGATACATAAATTTGCGGCCCCGCACGCCGGGAGCCCCTGTAACCGTGCTGTCATTATTTTCTTTATTCTACTTGCTTTGGGCGGATTTGTAAAGCCGGAACAGGGATTTTTACAAGCATTTCCACCGTGTGTCAGGGCTGCGGCAAAGATTCAGGCCTTTGGGGCGGACTTGGCTCCGGAGAGTTTTCCCCGCTGCAGCAGACGGCAAGCCCCGGTGAGCCCCCGGCAGGCCAGCATGGCAAGGCCAAACCACCCGATAACGGGAAACAATCCCCCCACCAGGCGTTCAAAGGGCAGGGCGGAACAGAGCCATCCCGCCAAAGCCAGGCAGACCATCCTTTTCCGGCCGCCCCGGCGTCCCGTACACAGCCCGAAAAGCAGCGGCGCGGCAGTGGTGTAGACCCCCGCCAGCAGCACCGGCAGCGCCGCCCAGACCGCCCGGGGCCACATTCTTCCCGCCAGGGCCACCGCGGGAGCCGGACTGAGCATAACAGCGGGAAACCGGGTCAGTCCTCCCTGCAGAACCAGCAGAGCCGCTCCAAACATGGTGCAGGCCAGCAGCGAGATCCGGCGGGCGGAGGACTTCCCTCTTACAGTCTGCCCCATCGCCTGCAAAAACGGCACCAGCAGGTAAAAATTGTACCCGGCATAGACCAGCGCCGCCATCCACCAGCTTCGGGCCGGAGGTGCCAGAGCCGGCACAGATTCCCCGTTCGGGCCGCACAGCAGGGCGGCAAGCCCCGTTCCCCCGGCAAAGAGGGCGATGAGCGGCCCCAGTTTTCCCAGCAATGTCGTCATGCGGGTCAGACCGCCCAGCGCGGTAGCCAGGGTCGCCGCCAGCATCAGGGTGCGGCCCAGCCAGGAGGGCAGGCCAGCAGCCGTCTCCAGCAGCGCCCCCGCTCCCGACAGCATAACCGCATACACCCCGAATAAAAACACCGGTGCGGCCCGCTGCAGCAGCCATCCCGCCGGATGGCCGCACCACCGCACAAACACCGGGCCGCCGGGGGCATCCCGGAGCAGCCAGCTGCACCCGGCCGCCAGCACCAGGCAGGCGAGCCCCGCTCCCAGCGCCCCCCGCAGTCCGCCGTAAACGGCAAAGAACTGTACCACTTCCTGACCGCTGGCAAAGCCCGCCCCGATAAGGCAGGCGACAATGGCCCCCGCCCGGCCCACTGTGCTGTACCGCTCCACAGGACCGCCCCCTTTCCTGACACAAACCTATGCGCGGCGGGCCGGTCAGATACCCCCGGCAGACAGCGCAAAAGGCGGCCCGCCCCGTGCAGGGGCGGACCGCCTTGTCAGATTGAACTGTTACGCCTTGGGGAAGGTCACCCGGATGGTGGTTCCAGTGCCCACCTGACTCTTGAGGTCGATGCGGGCGCCGTGCAGCATGGCAATGTGCTTGACAATGGCCAGACCGAGACCGGTGCCTCCGGTGGCCTTGCTGCGGCTCTTGTCCACGCGGTAAAAGCGCTCAAATACCCGGGCCTGGGCATCCTGGGGGATGCCGATGCCGTTGTCCTCCACCGCTACATAGGGACAGCCGTCCCCGTCGGTGCCGCTGTACAGGCAGACATGGCCGCCCGGACGGTTATACCGGATGGCATTGTCGCACAGGTTGGTCACCAGCTCGGACAGCAGATCCCTGCTGCCCATAAGGCTGGCGGGTTCCGTCTTGTATTGCAGCGTCACATAGGCCTTGCGGGCGTTCATGGTCATGTTGACGCAGGTGTCCCGGGTAACGGCCGCCAGGTCCACCGGCTCCGGCTCAAAGGATTTTTCCTTGCAGTCCCGCATGCCGTCCAGCTCGGACAGCTGAAGGATATCGGTGACCAGGGTGATCATGCGGCTGGCTTCCTTGTGGATGCGCTGGGCAAACACCGGCACATCCTCCGCCTTGGCCATGCCGTTCTCCATCAGCTCGGCATAGCCGGAAATGCTGGTCAGCGGGGTCTTGAGCTCGTGGCTGACGTTGGCGGTGAATTCCCGCCGGATGGCCTCGTTGTCCTCCCTCAGTTTGCGGTCGGACTGGATTGTGTGGGCCAGCGGGACCAGCTCCTCATAGGGGACCTCCGCCTCAATGGTGTCGATGTGCTCTGCCATGTGGATGATGGGCCGCACCAGCGCCCGGGTCAGCACCCAGGCCAGCAGGCCGCCCAGCGCCAGTACCAGCACCACACCCAGAATCAGCAAGGGCAGCGCCCGGTTATAGGCCGACCACAGATCCCCCGTCTCGTCCGCCAGGCGCAGGACATTGCCGTCGGCCAGGCGAATGGCATAATAGTGTGTTTCATATCCCAGCGTACGGCTGTGACGGGTATCCGCACCGGAACCGCTGTCCAGCGCCTGCCGGACTTCGGGACGGTCCAGATGGTTTTCCATGTCGGCGGTGCCGGTGCTGTCGTACAGCACATTGCCGTCGGGATCAATGAGGGTCAGGCGCAGGGAGTCGCCCTCATCCAGATAGCTGTCCAGGGAACCGCCGCCCTGGATCTGATAGCCCTGGGCAATGGCCGCTGCCGTACGCTCCAGGTCACGGTCCAGCTGTTTGCCGAATGCCTGCTGGAACAAAAGCGCCGTGCCCAGCGCCGTCAGTGTGACGCAGATCAGCCCCACCAGCACAATGGCCAGCCGGATGCGCCGGGCCATACTCTCAGGTTGTTTCATCGCCGGCCTCCGGGTCACGGCTGGACAGCTTGTAGCCCACTTTGCGCACCGTGCGGATCACGTCCCCCGCCGCACCCAGTTTCTGGCGCAGGGTACGCACATGCATGTCGATGGTGCGGGATTCCAGCAGGTCGTCGGTGTCCCAGACCGCCTTCATGATCCGCTCCCGGGCGAGGACCTCCCCCGGATGCTCCAGAAAATAGTGCAGCAGCGAGTATTCCTTGAAGGTCAGTTCCACCGGAACCCCCGCAGCTGTCACCGTGCGGGACAGATCGTTCATGACGATCTGGTCATAGCGCAGCACCCCCGCAGCCGCCGGAGCGTCCGCAGCCGCACGGCGCAGCACCGCCTTGACCCGGCTGATGAATTCCAGCACGCCGAAGGGCTTGCTGATATAATCGTCGGCGCCGTGATCCAGGCCGCGCACCACATCGATCTCGCTGGTCTTGGCCGTCACCATAATGACAGGAATGGTGCGGGTGGCCGCATCCTCCCGCAGGCGGGACAGAATGGCATAGCCGTCCTCGTCGGGCAGCATAACATCCAGGATCACCAGCTCGGGCAGACGGCCATGCACCGCGTTCCAAAAGCTCTTGCCGTCGGCAAAGCCCTGGACCTCAAAGTCGTTGGTCTGCAGGGCGTACTGCTCCAGCTCCCGTATGCTGGCGTCGTCCTCCACAATATAGATCATTCAATGATTCTCCCTTCCTGCGGACCGCAGCGGGCAGTGTCAGTCCGCAGCGTCTCCCGCACCCGCGGCAGCCGGCGCCGGGGTATTCTCCTCCGGCGCAAAGGTGTAACGGCCGCGGTAACGCTCGTAACGATGTTCAAATTTCTCGCTGGCGCCGCTCTTGACATAGTTCAAATACTCGTGGGTGTCAAACTTGTCCTCAGCCACCTCGATCATGGCCACCGCAATGTTGGAGCAGTGGTCGGCAATGCGCTCGTAGTTGGTCAGCAGATCATCCAGCACAAAGCCGTACTCGATGGTGCAGACCCCCGCCTGCAGACGGGCAATATGACGGGTCTTGACCTCCCGGACCAGACCGTCCACCACCTGCTCCAGCGGCTCAATCTTGGCGGCGGCATAGCAGTCGCCTTTCTGGAAATCATCCACCGTGCGGTTGACGATGTCCTGCACGGCAGCTTCCAGCACATTCAGGTCCTCGATGGCCTCATGGCTGAACTGGACATTCTTGTCCCGGATCTCCCGGGCAGTCTCGATCAGATTGACCGAATGGTCGGAGATCCTCTCGAAATCGCCGATGGTGTGCAGCAGCGTGTTGATGGCACGGTTGTCCTCCCGGGAGAGAGCTTTGCCCGACAGCTTGACCAAGTAGGTGCCCAGCACATCCTCGTAATGGTCGACAGCTTCCTCCTTGCGCATCACCTCGTCGGCAATGGCGTCATCCCACTTGCGGGTGGTGGACATGGCCTGCAGCAGGGCGGTACGGCAGATCTCCGCCATATCGCCGCCGGTCAGCACAGCGCGGCCCACCGCCACAGACGGGGTGGAGAGCAGACGCTCGTCCAGCAAAGTGGTCTGCTCGGGGGAGGCATCCTTGCCGTCGGGGACGGTGAGGATGGCCAGACGCTCCAGCACACGGTTGAAGGGCAGCAATGCCGCCGTGGTGACCACATTGAAGGTGGTGTGAATGATGGCAATGCCGAAGGTAGAGGCCGTCTCATGATAGAACGGGAACTGGAAGATGGCATTGAGAATATAGAAACCGGTCAGGAAAATGACTGTGCCGATGACATTGAAGTACAGATGCACAAAGGCAGTACGGCGGGCGTTCTTGTTGGCGCCGGCCGATGCGATCATGGCGGTGACAGTGGTACCGATATTCTGGCCCATGATGATGGGCAGCGCCGAACTGTAGGAGACGGCGCCCGTCATGCACAGCGCCTGGAGGATACCCACAGAGGCAGAGCTGGACTGGATGACGGCGGTGAGCAGTGCACCCACCAGCACACCCAGCACAGGATTGGAGAAGGCCAGGAACAGGTCGGCAAACCAGGGCTCCTCGGCCAGAGGAGACATGGAGGAGGACATGAGGTCCATGCCGGTCATGAGAATGGCAAAGCCCAGGAAGATGGTGCCGACGGACTTTTTGCGCTCATTGCCGAAGAGGTACATGGCAGCGCCCACAAAGCCCAGCAGAGGTGCCCAGGCGTTGGGGGAAAGCATCTGGATGAAGAAGCTGTCGCCCTGCAGGCCGGTGAGGGAAAGCAGCCAGGAGGTGACGGTGGTGCCGATGTTGGCGCCCATAATCACGCCGATGGCCTGGTGCAGCTGCATGAGGCCGGAGTTGACAAAGCCCACCGCCATGACGGTGGTGGCGCTGGACGACTGGATGACAGCCGTCACAACCAGGCCCAGCAAAAGGCCTCGCACAGGGGACGCAGTCATTTTGCTCAGGATGCCCTGCAGCTTGCCGCCGGCAATCTGCTCGAGGGATTTGCCCATGACGTCCATGCCGTACAGGAACAAGGCAAGGCCGCCCAGCAGTGTAAAGACGTTGAACACGCTCATACCTAGGTACACTTCCATTCTCTCTTATTTTCCAATTTTCGACGCCGCCGTGCGGCGAGGCGGTTTCAAAAACCGCAAGATACCGTTATCTATTATAATGGAGAATCGACCTGCAACGACACCAAAACGCCGTAAAGTATTTGTAAAATCTGTGTAAAGTCGCCCCCGCAGCGCTGTTTTTGCCCACATCCGGGCCGCTTTTGCCCTCTTGCCGCCGCGATGCATTGCAAAAACACCGGCCTCGTGTTACCATAGCCACAAAACTTTGATGGAGAGAAAGGGGGACTCGCACCATGAACCGACTGCTGCCCGCCCTGCTGGCGGCCCTGCTGCTGGCAGGCTGTACCGCAGCCCCCAAGACGCCGGTGCCTTCCTCTGCCCCTTCCTCCGGGACTGCCGGGGCCGAGGCGCAGACCTCCCCCGCACCGGAACCCACGCCCTCCCCCACACCGCTGCCCGCCAACTGGCACCGCATCCAGCCTGCGCAGGACGGCACCGTGACCCTGGCCTTTACCGGGGATGTCAACTTTGCCGATGACTGGTACATCATGGAGCGCTACCGGTCCAGCGGGCGGAGCAGCTTTGCCGACAACTTCTCCCCCGATCTGCTGGAGCTCATGCGCGGAGCAGACATTCTGCTGTGCAACAACGAATTCTGCCTGTCCGACCGGGGAACTCCCATGCCGGGCAAGCTGTACACCTTCCGGGCCTCCCCCTTTGACGCCGTCTACTGGTACGACATGGGGGCCGACCTGGTCTCGCTGGCCAACAACCACTGTGCCGACTACGGTACCGACGCCTTTCTGGACACGCTGGATGTGCTCAAGGACGCGGGCATTCCCTACATCGGGGCGGGACGGGACCTGGCCGAGGCCCAGCAGGCCCAGTACTTTGTGGTCGGGGACCGTACCATCGCCTTTGTGGGCGCCACCCGGGCGGAAAAATATATTCTGACTCCCCAGGCCGCTCAGGATTCCCCGGGGGTGCTTTACACCTACGACCCGGAGGAGACGCTGGAGGCCATCCGCACGGCAGCGGACAACGCCGACTTTGTGGTGGTCTATGTACACTGGGGCACCGAAGGCTCCACCACCCTGGAACAGGCCCAGACCGACCTGGCCACCGCCTACGCCGAGGCGGGCGCCGACCTGATCGTAGGTTCCCACCCCCACATTCTGCAGGGGGCGGGCTGGCGGGGAGATGTGCCGGTCTTTTACAGTCTGGGCAACTTCTGGTTCAACATGGAGACCGAGGACACGGCTCTGCTCTGCGTTACCCTGGAGGCGGACGACAGCCTGACCTGCCGTCTGCGCCCCTGCCTGCAGTCGGGCGGCATCACCTCCCTGATGACCGACCCCGACGACATCGCCTCGGTGCTGGACGGTCTCAGCGCCGTAATGGAGAGCGGCAGCTTTGCCCCCGACGGCACCCTGCTGCCCCAGGACGACTGATTTCCTCCCCTCCTGCCCTTCATCCATGCCGCAGCAAAAAAGCTCCGCCCCGCCCACGGTTCTTTCCGTCGGGCAGGGGCGGATCTTTTCTTTTGTCGGTCAGCCGTAGGGCGCTTCCTCCCGCCAGCGGGCGAGGCGCTCCACCGTCTCGTCATCCTCTACCCAGCCTTCGGTCTCGCTGGGGCGGGCGTTGGGAGCATAGCTCTGCTGTACCCCCGGCACTTTCCCCTGGAGAAAAGCCCGGGCCGACTGCTGGCGGGAGGGCACCGTCCGGTGGAGATACCTTCCCGAGCCGCCTGCAGTATTCTGCGGGGATGGGGCGGCGAAGTGTGCTTCATTTTCGGGCTGCCGGGAAAAATGGGAAGATGGGGATCGTTTCATGGTGGCTGCCTCCTTTTCTGCCGCCGAAAAAGGCGGCGGATGTGTTGCTTTCAGTGTGCGCAGCCGGGCCGCCGTTATACCCAAATCCGGCAAAATATGCTATACTGATAGATGCGCCTGCCGGGTTTGTCCCGCGCCGGGGGACCATCCGGCTGCTGCCGCCAAAGGAGAACTGTTGCCATGGAACTGAACATTAAACGGGTCGTCTATCACATTCTGGATACCGGGGCCTCCGAGCCTCTGCTCTCCGACCGAGAGACCGATCTGGACGCCGACCTGACCGAATATTTTATGACCTGCCTGGAAAAGGCCTTTGCCGCCGACGATGGCCGCATGTGCGAGTTTTTGCCCGACTCCGCCTTTGCCCAGGAGCTTGCCTCCAATCAGGACTTTATCGATCTGTCTCGCCGCATTGCGGGGGTCATCTTTGAGCAGATGCTGCAGTACCCCTCCATCCCCGCGGGCGATCTGGCGGTGGTGGACTTCACCGTAAGCAGCGTGCCTTATCTGGGTGTGCTCAAGCTCAATTACCGTCCCGGCTACACCCACCAGACCCGCACCCTGGGCAACGCTCAGTACTCCGGCATGACCCCCCAGCGCACCCTGCTGCCCGGCACCCCCAAGGCCGACGAGGCCGCCCTCATCGACCTGGCCGCCATGCGCATCCGCCTCATTGAGAAGCGCTACGAGATGGACGGCAAGAAGGACTATTACCTGTCCGGGCGGGTGTTCGGCTGTGTCCAGGCCATGCCCGAGAAAGCCAAGCTCAAGGCAGTGTGCGAGACCGCTGCCGCCGCTGTGCGGGAAGCCTATCCCGAGCCGGAATCTCTGGACGATGTGCCCCCCTTTGACGGCGGCACCGAGACGGCGGTGGACCTGATGGTCTGCAACCAGGCGGTGGACAACACCATTGCTGTGGAAGATGTGCGAGCCCGCATGCGGGAGTGCTATCCCCTGGCTGCCCCCAAATTTGAGCAGGCCTTGGCCGAGACCGGCGTGGCGGAGGACGACCGCGTCACCGTCTCCCCCGCCCGCATGCGCAAAATGTCCAGCCGCAGCTTCCGCACCGAGAGCGGCATCGAGATCAAGATCCCCGCCGAGCTGTGCAGCAGCGACGAGGCGGTGGAGTTTATCCACACCGCCACCGGCGGCCTGTCCCTGCTCATCAAGGACGTGCTGGTGTAATCCTTTCCCAACAGCGGGCCCCCGGGCGGATGTTTCGCAGGGCCCCGGGCAAAAACAAAACAAAAACCGGTCCGGCAATGCTGCCGGACCGGTTTTGTTTGTCTGTGAAGTGCTTACATCAGGCGCTGATCGGCGGTGAGGTTGAGCTCGTTCTCGTCGGAGGAGTCCTCGGCGCTCACCTTGACCATCAGAGTGCCGCGGGCGGAGTTGCCGTCCCGGTCAATGGCCGTGATGTTGATGAGGAAGCTGTCGATGCCCAGTGCCACCGACTCGGCGTCGATGTGGACGGTGTAGGTGTCGTCGGCGCCCTCCTCACCCAGCAGGCTCTGGGCAAACTGGTTGCCGTCGGCCCAGGCCGAGTAGGTGACCATGGTGACCTGATCGTCCGAATCCTTGGCGGTGGACTCAATGTCAAAGCCTTCCTCGGTCAGGTTGATGGCGTTGATGTTGGACAGGGTGGGCACCGTGCCCGAGTAGCTGCCCAGCGTAGTCTCACCGGAGGAAACCAGCATGGTCTGCTTGATGTTCAGGCGGCCGCCGAAGTCATCGTCAGCGGTGAGCAGGAAGGTATACTGGCCGGCCGTCAGGCTCTCGAAGGAAAGCTGATCGGACAGGGCTGCCAGATCGTAGGTGGGCTCACCGGGCTCAGCGGTGGCGGCCTGGACAATGTTGCCGCTTTCGGTCATCACCGTCAGGCTGACACGGGTGATGTTGCCCGGGGAGGTGATGGTGCCGGAAGGCGTAAAGCTTTCACCGGTGTGCAGGCGGCTGGGATAGGAGGCCGCCGTGGCGGTCAGGGCAGGGCCCAGGCCGCTGGAACGGTTGATGTCGCTGGCCACGAACCAGTAGGACGCAGCGTTGGGGATGGAGATGGTGGCCGAGGAGACCGGAATGCGGCCTGCCGGCGCTGCGGTGGAGGGATCGGCACAGTAAAAGGTGCCGCCGGTGTAATCGGTGACCAGAATGGCATGGGGAACGCTGCGGTTATATACCACAATGCCCTCGGGGTGCTCCTTGAGCAGGGAGATCAGCTGATCTTCCACACTTTCGTCCTTCTCAAAGTAGGCGTGCTGGACCTCGATCCCCAGCATGGAGAAGTCATGGGAGAGTCCTACATAGCTCCACGCCACACGGCGCAGGCTGGACTCGGTGATGGAGTCCCAGTTGTCGAGACCATCTAAGTAAGCACGGCGGCGCATCATCATGGCTGCCGACGCCAGCGTGCAGGTGGAGCTTGTCTGCTGCTTTGCGTAAAATTCAGTGATTGAACGCAGGTCTTCAGCAAAGGTGGCCGGTATTGCGGCAAACATCAGGCATATTGCCAGAAACAATGCAAGCAGTCGTTTGTGTGCAAGCAATCGTTTGTGCATGGGCGGCGGTACTTCCTTTCGTAAGAACTGTTGCTGCGGCACATTCCGCAGCGATCCCTCGTCGGGTTAACGCAATTTATAGTTTACAACTTATTTACAGTCCTGTCAATTCGACAACCTGCCGTTTTCATCGGCCAGATTTTGGCACGGGACCAACATTTTGCGCCGTCATGCAGCTTTTCCCCCATCCGCTTTTCACCCTCAAAGCGGGAAATTTCACATCTGTATCCCGCCGGGCCTGTCCCTTTTTTCAAGCGCGGCAGGCGCCGCAGACCCTGCTTTCCGGTGTCTGCGGCGCCCTGGTTCGGCGGCCGGTACTCAGCCCTTATGCGGGCAACCGTTTGCTTTTCTGTCCCGTCTTCCGGCCATCCTTACAGACCGAACAGATCGTTCCAGGTCCGGCGGCCGATCACCCCGTCCTCGTTCAGCCCTTCCACTGTCTGGTAGGCCTGAACGGCTTCCCTGGTCTTTTCACCAAAGTCACCGTCCGCTTCCAGAGAAAGCACCAGAGCCTGCAGCTTCTGCTGGGCGCTCTTGACGGTGGCACCGCTCTGACCCATGCGGAGGGGGATGCCCGGGTAGATGTTGTCCGGCGCGGACTGGTCCGCTGCCGCCTGATACAGCCCGTCCCAGGTTTCCGGCCCCACCTCGCCGTCGCTGTGAAGTCCCGCCACCATCTGGAAGGTCTTGACTGCCATGGCGGTGGCGCTGCCGTAACGGCCATCCACCTTCACCGGACGGATGGCCGTCCACCGGCGGCGGACGCTGTTGAGCCAGGTCTGCACCAGGGCCACGTCCGGCCCACGGGAACCGCTGCGTAAAAGTTTGCCCCAATACGGAGGCTGCGCTGTGCTGGGCATGAAAAGTCAGCTCCTTTCCCCAAAATGGATGGCACGGCAGCAGCCCGGTGCGGGTCCGCTGCCGTGCCATTCCAGCACAGTGTATGCGCGAAGGTCCGTTACTGATACAGGGGGAAGCGCTCCACCAGACCGGCAACCCGGTCGGCGACCTCGGCTTTCTTGCCCTCAAAGTCAAAGATGCAGTCGGCGATGCAGTCGGCAATGACTTTCATCTCGTCGGGGCCCATGCCGCGGGTGGTCACAGCGGGGGTGCCCACACGGACGCCGCTGGTCACAAAGGGGCTGCGCTTTTCGCCGGGGACGGTGTTCTTGTTAGCGGTGATGTGCACCTCGTCCAGGTTGTGCTCCAGCTCCTTGCCGGTGCAGTCCACGTCGGACAGGTCGATGAGCATGAGGTGGTTGTCGGTGCCGCCGGAGACCAGCTTGACGCCCCGGTCGGTGAGGGCGGCGGCCATGGCCTGGGCATTTTCCACAATGCGGCGGGCGTAGTCCTTGAACTCAGGCCTGAGGGCCTCCCCGAAGCAGACTGCCTTGGCGGCGATGATGTGCTCCAGCGGGCCGCCCTGGGTGCCCGGGAAGATGGCGGAGTTGATGCGCTTGATCAGATACTCGTTGTTGGTCAGGATCAGGCCACCGCGGGGGCCCCGCAGCGTCTTGTGGGTGGTGGTGGTGACCACGTCGGCGTAAGGCACCGGATTCTGGTGCTGGCCGCCCGCCACCAGGCCGGCAATGTGGGCCATATCCACCATGAGCATGGCGCCGTAGCCGTGGGCAATCTCGGCCAGACGGGCAAAGTCGATGGCCCGGGGATAGGCGGAAGCGCCTGCCACCAGCAGCTTGGGGCGGACCTTGTTCACCTGCTTGGCAAGGGCGTCATAGTCAATGTAGCCGTTGTCATCCACGCCGTAGGCCACGAAGTTGTAGTTCTTGCCGCTCATATTGACGGGAGAGCCGTGGGTCAGGTGACCGCCCTGGGACAGGTCCATGCCCATGACGGTATCCCCCACGTTGAGCAGCGCAAAGTAGACGGCCAGGTTGGCCTGGGCGCCCGAATGGGGCTGGACGTTGGCGTACTTGGCGCCGAACAGCTCACAGGCACGGGCAATGGCGATGTTTTCCACCTCGTCCACGTACTGGCAGCCGCCGTAGTAACGGTGCGCGGGATAGCCCTCGGCATACTTGTTGGTCAGCACGCTGCCCATGGCGGCCATGACCGCCGGGGAGACAATGTTCTCGCTGGCAATCAGCTCGATGTTCTGGCGCTGGCGGCCAAGCTCCCGTCCCATGGCGGCGGCAACCTCGGGGTCGCTGCCGGCCACAAAGCCGATGGTGTCCATCATGTCCTGATACATACTTTCGTCGCTCCTCTCATATGGTTCCAGAATTTCAAAAGCGGGGCCCCGCCCCGCAGGGTAACAACAGGATTACAGCGCCCCCTTGGTGGACAGCACCCCCTGGATGCGGGGGTCAGGCCTGGTGGCCGCGTCCAGCGCCTTGGCAAAGGCCTTAAACATGGCCTCCAGCTTGTGGTGGTCGTTGGCGCCGTACAACACCTTGAGGTGCAGGTTCATGGCGGCGGAATAGCTCACCGCGTAAAAGAATTCCCGGGCCATCTGGGTGTCCATGCCGCCGCAGGCCGGGGTATCAAAGGCGGCGTCGTAGACAAAATAGGGGCGCCCGCCCAGGTCTATTGCACACAGAGCCAGGGTCTCATCCATGGGCAGCAGGCTGCTGCCATAGCGGGCAATGCCGGCCTTGTCCCCCAAAGCCTGGCGCAGGGCCGTGCCCAGCACGATGCCCACATCCTCGATGGTGTGGTGGCAGTCCACCTCCAGATCCCCATTGCAGTGCAGGGTCAGGTCAAACAGGCCGTGGCGGGCAAAGCCGTTGAGCATGTGGTCGAAAAAACCGATGCCGGTCTGGATATCGGTCTTGCCGGAGCCATCCAGCTCCAGTGTCAGGGTAATATCGGTCTCCCGCGTTTTGCGCGTGACGGTGGCTTTGCGTGACATGTCAGTCCCCTTTCCGGCACACAGGAGATCCCGGGCCGCCATAAAAATGTACGGTTTAACTATACCACCCCCAAACCCCCGGCGTCAACCGCACTTTGCCGGTCCGTTTTTGCCGTAACAGCTTCAAAAAGCGGGCTTTGGGGGATGAATGGCCCCGGGCGGCGGACAGCTGCGGACGGACACGGATTTTTCCAATAGAGTTTACGAATTCGCAACAACTTTTGTTGCTGTGCGCGGTACAATATTTGATGCAAAGATACAAAATCTTTGCCATGCGGTCCGGTTCGCCGCGGCCGTGTTTTCCTGTTTGAAAGGACATGCAGGTATGAGCAAAATCATCGGAATCGACCTCGGCACCACAAACAGCTGTGTCGCGGTCATTGAGGGCGGCAAGCCTGTGGTCATCCCCAACGCAGAGGGGCAGCGCACCACACCGTCGGTAGTGGCTTTTGCCAAAAACGGCGAGCGTCTGGTGGGCGAGCCTGCCAAGCGCCAGGCGGTGACCAATGCCTGCCGGACTCTCAGCAGCGTCAAGCGCAGCATGGGAGAGGACACCCGCTTTTCCATCGACGGGCGGCAGTATTCTCCCCAGGAGATCAGCGCCCTGATCCTGCAGAAGCTCAAAACCGACGCCGAAGCCTATCTGGGCGAACCCGTCACCGAGGCCGTCATCACCGTGCCGGCCTACTTCAACGATGCCCAGCGTCAGGCCACCAAGGATGCCGGACGCATCGCCGGGCTCAATGTCCGCCGCATCATCAACGAGCCCACCGCCGCTGCCCTGGCTTATGGTCTGGACAACGGCCGCACTCAGAAGGTCATGGTCTACGACCTGGGCGGCGGCACCTTTGACGTATCCCTCATCCAAATCGGGGACGGGGTGGTACAGGTGCTGGCCACCTGCGGCGACAACCATCTGGGCGGCGACGACTTTGACGCCCGGGTGGTCGCCTGGCTGACCGAACAGTTCCGCGCCGAGCATGGCATTGATCTCTCCTGCGACACTGTGGCCATGCAGCGCATCCGGGAGGAGGCCGAGAAGGCCAAGAAGGAGCTTTCCAGCGCCACCGTCACCGAGATCAACCTGCCATTCATCACCACGAGCGCCGAGGGCCCGCTCCATCTGCTGGCCACCCTGACCCGTGCCAAATTTGACGAGCTCACCGCTGATCTGGTGGAGCGCACCGCCCTGCCGGTGAAAAACGCCCTGTGCGACGCCGGACTGGCCGCCAACGACCTGGACCAGGTATTGCTGGTGGGCGGGTCCACCCGCATCCCCGCCGTGCAGGCCAAGGTCATGCGGATGATCGATCTGGAGCCGTCCAAGACCCTCAACCCCGACGAGTGCGTGGCGCTGGGCGCTGCGGTGCAGGCGGGACGGCTGGGCGGCGAGATATTGTCCGGCGGGCAGGATCTGCTGCTGTTGGATGTCACCCCTCTCACCCTGTCCATTGAGACGGTGGGCGGAGTGGCCACCCACCTCATCGACCGCAACTCGGCCATTCCCACCCGGTTCTCCAAAATCTTCACCACGGCGGCGCCCTTCCAGAGCACCGTGGAGATCAAGGTGCTTCAGGGCGAGCGGGAATTTGCCCGGGACAACAAGCTGCTGGGCACCTTTACCCTGCGGGGCATCAAGCGCGCCTGGGCGGGCGTACCCCAGATCGAGGTCACCTTTGACATCGACGCCAACGGTATTGTCAAGGTCAGCGCCCGGGACCTGGACACCGGCAAGGAACAGAGCATCACCATTTCTGGCAGCTCCAACCTCAGCGAGGAGGAGATCCGCCGGGCCATGAACGATGCCGCCATGTATGCCGGGCAAGACCAGGCCCGCAAGGCCGCCATCGAGGCGGTCAATGCCGGGGAGTCCGCTGTCTACCGGGTCAACACCGCCCTGGGCTCCAAGACGGGCAAGGCCCTGGACCGGGAGTCCAAGAGCCGCATTAAGGATGCCGAGCGCCAGCTGGAACGCACCCTGAAGCACAAGAAGCCCGAAAAGATGACCCCCGACGACACCGCCCGGATCAACGCCGCCCGGGAGGCGCTGGAAGCCGCCGCGGCCCAGCTGCTCTCCGCCTGGGAGGCGCAGCAGAGTGCTCAGCCGCAAAAATAACCGTAAACTTCAAACTGTCGTCTGACCCGTGTTCCCTTGCCGTCTGATGCGGCGGGAGCACGGGTCCTTCGCAGGTTTGTCCCCCTTTCCCTGCGTGCTGCGGTGCCGTTCAAACCGGCTTTTTGCGCAGGGATGGGTATATTTGTTTTGTCTGGAGGTATGTTGTATGCCGGAACTTCCCAAGAATTCTGTTCTGCTGCTGGAGGGCGGCTCCTTCCGCGGCTGCTACACCAGCGGCGCGCTGGACGTTCTGATGGAAAAGGACATCTATTTCCCCGCTGTGGCTGCCGTATCGGCGGGTGGACTCAATGCCGTCAACTATCTGGCCCGTCAGCCGGGGCGCAGTGCCCGCATCAACCTGTGCTACCGTCATGATCCCCGCTATATGGGCCCCCTGGCGGTGCTGCGCAATCGGGGTGTGGTGGGCTTCCGCTATCTCTTCGGCAGCCTGGCCGAGAAGGAGCCCTTCGATTACGAAACCTTCAACGCCAGCACCCAGCGTCTGGTCTCGGTGGTCACCAACGTCAACACCGGCCGCCCCGAATACTTTGAAAAAGGTCATTGCTCTGACTTTATCCGCGCGGTGATCGCCTCGGCCTCCATGCCGCTGTGCAGCCTGCCCGTCAAGATCGACGGCAAACCCTATCTGGACGGCGGCTGTTCCTGCTCCATTCCCCTGGACTGGGCCCTGGAACAGGGCTTCGAGCACATCGTCGTTGTGGCCACCCAGGCCAAGGGCTACCGTAAACCGGTGACCTCCCAGCGGATGGTGGACCTGTACAGCGACTTTTACGCCTCTCATCCCCGGTTTTTCGCCTCCCTGCTGACCATGGATCTGCGCTACAACGCCCTGATGGACCGGATGGACCAGCTGGAAGCCGAGGGCCGCATCTTTGTGCTGCGTCCCGGCCGTCCCGTGGATGTGGGCCGCTTTGAGGGGGATACCAACAAGCTGCTGACCCTCATCAACGAAGGCCGGGAGGAAGCCCGGGAGGCTCTGCCCGCTATGGGTCGCTATCTGGGAGTGGAGCTGTAAGCTTCATGCCCCGCGGGCATGGCATAGCGGTCAAAACAGGTATTTTACATTGCCGGGCGGCGGGTCTACAATACAGTCAGAAGAAATCATTCCGGCTGTCAAGGAGGCCTGCACCATGGCAAACAAGATCGAGTACGAGGTCTTTCCCCGGGGCGGCGAAAACACCGCCTACGCCCGGTATTTCACCGGCACATCCTATCTGAACATGCTTACCACCCAGGGCGTGTCCATCGGCAACGTGACCTTTAAGCCCGGCTGCCGCAACAACTGGCACATTCACCATGCAAAAAGCGGCGGCGGCCAGATCCTGCTGGTCACCGGCGGCCGGGGCTGGTATCAGGAGTGGGGCCAGCCCGCCCGGGAGCTGCACACCGGCGACGTGGTGGTCATCCCCGCCGGGGTCAAGCACTGGCACGGCGCTGCCCGGGACAGCTGGTTTGTCCATCTGGCCGTGGAGGTTCCCGGGGAGGAGACCTCCAACGAGTGGCTGGAACCGGTGGACGATGAACAGTACGGTGCACTCGACTGAGTTTTTCCCTTTTTCCTTACAGCAAGCTGAAATCACGGCGGGATCGCCCGGCAGGGCGGTTCCGCCGTTTTGTGTTACTGCGGTGGCAGTCCAGGCGGGCAGGCAGCAGCTTTCACAAAAGTTTCGTTTTCCCATGCAGCAGGTTGACCAAGAGTCCTGTTTCATAGTCAATGCGGCTGCCGAAGGCCGCAGCGGCGGCATCTGCGGGGCAGAAGCCTTCCCCGCTCCATAATCAGTCTCCGGGGGCCGGCAGCCAAAATGCACGATATTCCGAGTATTTGTGCGCATCTGTGCCGGGAAGAAAATTCCTGTTCCCGGGCAGGGTGCGCGTTGCGGTTTTCGGCAAAAGCGTATATAATAGAATAAATGCTGCCATGGGCAGAGAGGAGGCGTCGGCATGCCGCAGCAGCGCTGTGCCGGCGGGGTGAGCTTTACCCTCACCCGCCGCCGGGTGAAAAATCTCAACCTGCGGGTGCGGGCCGACGGCAGTGTGGCTGTCAGTGCGCCGTCCTCCATGCCGGTGGGCGTCATCGATGCCTTTGTGGCCCGGCGGGCCGCCTGGGTGCTCCGTACCCAGGACCGGTTTGCCCGCCGCCGTGCCGCAGAGGCCGCTCAGCCTCTGCCCGACAGGGGGGAGGCTCTGGCCGGTATGCGCGCCCTGTGTGAGGCCTGGTGGCCGTATTTTGCCGGCCGCTGCCCCGGCCCCATGCCTGCCGTGCGGGTGCGCGACATGCACACCCGCTGGGGCAGCTGCAGCCTGCGCACCCGGACCACTCCCCCGCCTTCTGGGCGAAGGTCGCCCGTCTGCTGCCCGACTACGCCGCGCGGCGCGCCATGCTGCGCACCGGAGAGACCCGATAGGGAGGGAACATTTTGCCCGACAACAAACGATATTCCACGCTGATGAACAATACCATTCTGTTTGCCATCAGCAATTTCAGTTCCAAGCTGCTCAGCCTCATCAGCCAGCCGTATCTGAGCTATGTGCTGGATGGCCCCGATGTCATGGGCGTCACCAAGCTCATGCAGCAGGTGGCCAATCTGCTCATCCCGGTGGTCAGCCTGGGCGTCAGCTATGCGGTCATCCGCTTCGGCCTGGACAAAGCGGTGGACAAAAGCTCGGTCTTTGTCAACGGCCTGGCCACCATCGGGGTGGGCTTTGCGGGCATGGTGCTGTGCTGGCCCCTGGTGGTCATGATCCCCAATGCCGGGGAGTATATGGCGCTGCTCTATCTCTGCGTCCTCATGAGCTGTCTGCGCACCCTGTGCACCCAGTTCATCCGCGCCCGCATGCTCAACCGGCTGGTGGCCATCGACGGCGTGCTTACCATGGCCGAGCTGCTGGCCGGCTATGTCATCTTCCTTAATGTGCTGAACCTGGGCGCCGTGGGTTACCTGCTGGCCATGGCCATGAGCGATGCTTTGTCCACCGTCTTCGTCTTTCTCGCAGGCGGATGCGCCAAATATCTGGATTTCCGGAAATTCAGCGCCAAACTGTGGAAGTCCATGCTGCGCTACTGCGTGCCCATGATCCCGGCCTCCATCAGCTTCTGGGTCATCAACGCCTCCGACATGTTCTTTGTCCAGTATATGTGCGACGGCATGGACGGCAGGTCGGGCAACGCCTGGGCGGGACTTCTGTCCACTGGCTACTACCTGCCCCAGATCCTGACCATTGTGGGACAGATCTTCTACGAAGCCTGGCAGCTCTCCGCCGTCAGCGAGGAGACCGACCGGCAGGCTTTCTTCTCCAAGGTGTTCCGGGTCTATGCCAGCGTGCTGTTCTGCTGCGCTGCCGGTATCGTCTGGCTCTGCCGTCCCCTCATGCTGGTCTTCCAGCAGAGCTACTTCGATGCCTGGCAGTTCGTGCCCTTCCTGGTACTGGGCTCCATGTGCACCTGCCTCAACCAGTTCACCAACAGCGTTTACGTGGTCTTCAAGCGCTCCTTCAGCTCGCTGTACACCATGCTGGCCGGCGCCATCCTCAACGTGGTGCTCAACTACTTCTTCATCCGGATGTTCGGCCCCGTGGGCGCGGCTGCGGCCAGCTTTTTGTCCCTCTTCCTCGTCTTCATCCTGCGCGCCTACTCCACCCGGGGACTGCTGGAAATCGACTTCCGCCCCGCCTGGATGGCCCTGAATCTGGGCATCGTCCTGGCAGAGATCGTCCTCCTCTTCCTCTTCCCGGAAGAGTCCTTCTGGCTCTGCCTCATTCCCACCGTGGCGGTCATCGCCATCAACTTCCGGGATGTGTGGCAGATGTTCATGATGGTGGTGGGGCGTTTCCTGCCCCGCCTGGCCAAAGGGCGCAAGTAAGGGTTTCCCTTTCCGGGCAGACTCCCGTCCATCAAAAATCCCCCGTTGGGTCCCTCCGCAAAGGCGGAGGTTTCCCATACGGGGGATTTTTTTGGTCAGATGGGCTTTTTCAGAGGCGAGGCATGTTTCTCTGGCCAGAGTGTACAAATTGTATTATTTTCATTTATAATACAGTATTTGCCATTTGCTTTCCTTTTGTCAGGTCGGTACCCGGTCCTGCACAGAGGGGCTTCGATCAAATGAAGTAAAATCCCCAGCCGGGCAGCCAGAGAGTGCTGGCCGCCCACCAGGAGGGCACCGGCAATCCCGAAAGCACCGGGTAAAACCAGACAAACAGCACCGCCGACGCCGCGCACAGGCCGATGGCAATGCCTTTGGCCCTGCGGCGGTTCTTCATATCCGCCAGCACCACACCGATGGCGGCCAGGCAGAACATGGAACTGGGGAAATAGTGATACAGGAAGGTACACCGGGCCACAAATACCCAGGGCACCAGCTGTGCCGCGTAAAGGATGAGCACGGCGCCCCCCCTGCGGCTTCCCCGGCCGGAGAGCTGCCGCCAGGCGAGGGTCAGGATGCTGACCAGCCCCGCCAGCCAGAGCACCGGCCCGCCCATGCCCGCAATACTGCCCCGCATATCGGCAGACAGGGCGCTGTTCTGATAGTACCACACCGGGCGCAGGTCCAGCAGCCAGGTATACCAGCGGCTCTCGAAGGGATGGGTGGCATCCAGGGTGGAGTGGTACTCGTACATATAGACCTGGCAGTTCCACCAGTCCCCGATACCAAAGGAGGGGTCCTTCCAGCAGTAGGGCAGATAGGCCCCCAGATAGATGACGAAGGGCAGCAGCACATAGAACAGCACGCCGCCCCAGGCCGCAGTGACGAACTCCTGCCGGAAGTTGGCCGGTTTGCGCCGCCACCGGGCGTAGAGCACCCCGAAATAGAGGATGGCCAGGCCCACCCCCGCATAGATGCCGGTCCACTTGGCCGCGCAGCCGCAGCCGAAGGCCACCCCGCCCAGAGCCATGGGCAGCAGGGCGTTGTCGATGCCCTTTTCCAGGGCGGTCTGGGCGTACCACACCATGCAGTGGGCGCCCAGCAGGATAAAGAAGGTTCCGTATATATCGATGGTGGCGATGCGGCTCTGGGAGAATCGCATGAAGTCCAGGGCCAGAATACAGGCCGCCGCGGCCGCCACCCAGGGCTTGCGGGTCAGGCGGCGGACAAAGCACCAGGCCAGAGGCACCAGCAGCACCCCGAACAGGGTGCCCGCAAACCGCCAGCCGAAGCCGGTCATGCCGAAGATGGCGATGCCCAGCATGATGAAGTCCTTGCCCAGGGGTGGATGGGTGGTCTCGTAGACGGTCATTTTATGGAGCATCTCGTAGCCGGTGCGGCCGTGGTAGATCTCGTCAAAGTACATGCTGTTGAGCTGGCTGATGGTCTCGGGGACGGCGTCCGGCTCATCGAAGAGGCCTTCCCCGCCGGTGACGGGCAGGGCGCTGCCGTCGGCCCCCCGCAGGGACAGCTCAAACACCTGGCCGCCGGTGAGTTCCGCCGTCCAATGGGTGCCGGTGGAGGCAGGCAGGGCCACCGTCTGCCAGGTGAACACCGCCCCCAGGGTATCGCTGTAGACGATATTGCCCGCCTCATCGGTGATGGTCAGGGTGGAGCCCGAATGGACGCCGGGGTAGATCCACAGGGTAGCCGGTTCCAGGTCGGAGTCGATGGTGAATTCCACCGTCTGCGCTCCCTGCTGTGCGTCCAGAGGATGCTGGGGCGCGGTCATGTCGCCCAGATAGACAAAGTTCACCACCGCCGTGGCCAGGGTCAGAAGCCCCAGTCCCAGCAGTTCCCGGCGGGTCCAGGCAGGCTGTGCCGCCGGGCTTTTCCGTGCCCTGTCAATGCCCGGCTGCCGGGAAATCGTCTGTCCCCGCCGGACCAGGGGCACCGTTGCCCCGTAAACCACAATATCATACACCGCCACCAGCAGCAGAATGCAGCAGACAGTCTCGGCCAGCCCCGCCGCACGGGTCAGCAGGGCGCTGGTGGCGCTGGTCAGCCAGGCATCGTCAGTGTCGTTCTGGGAGTAGACTGCCGACAGATTGACAAGGGCGGTGAAGCTCAGCCCCGCCCCGGCCCCCAGCAGCCGCCGGTCATTCCAGCGGGCGGCGGCCAGCAAAGTCAGCAGCACCCCGGGCACCAGGTAGCGCTCGTGCATGCTGTGGGCAAAAGTGAAGACGCCCACCAGATACCCCGCCGACAGCAGCAGCGGCGAAAACCGCTCTGCCCGCAGGGAAACCACCGCTGCGGCGATCAGCGCCACCGTGAGCAGGACAATGTGGAGATTGCCCAGCGTCTGCCAGGTGACCGGGCCAAAGACCGTGGTGTCCAGCGAGACCCAGTTGCCCCCCAGCGCCGCAAACCAGTTGAAGGCGTTGACGGTGGCATAGGGATAGCTGGAGGCGGTGCCCAGGTACTTCTCCCACAGGGAGGGCAGCAGGTCGGTCACCCCAAAGAAGGGCAGTCCCGCCGCCATAGGCACCGCCAGGGCGATGAGGGCGGACGCCGCCGTCCGGCCCAGCGCCCGCAGCCGACCAAGAACGTCGCTCTCCCGGGTAATGCCCGCCAGAAAGCAGAGGGCCAGCACAGGGCCCGCAATGAAAGCCTGGGGCTTGATGGCCAGGGCCACGCCGTACAAAAGCGCACTCTGCAGCCAGCGGCGGTCCTCCAGCAGAACAAAGCAGGCGATGAGCGGCAGGCTGAAGGCCCCGTCCACCTGCTTCCACACCGCCGTGTCAAACAGCATCATGGGGCAGAAGGCGGCAAACAGTGTCAGCCGCCGGACGGCCGGGGCGTTTTTCAGGTACCGCTCCGCCGTGGAAAAGATCAGCGCCGCGCAGCCGCAGTCGCACAGGGCGGGGACCAGGGCCAGCAGCATTCGGCCCAGGGCGCCGTCCCAGGCAATGCCGAACCCATCCCGCACCGCCGCCACCAGCCCCAGCACGTACATATAGCCGGGGGGATAGTCGGCAAAATAATCCTCGCTGTAAAAATTGGCGGGGCCCTCCGATGCCAGCTTTGCCCCCCAGGCGGTGAAGCAGTTCACGTCGTAGCTGTACCCCTCGGTGGCGGCGGCCATGAGCAGGCGCAGCACCAGCGCCGCCAGCAGCACAAGGTACAGCGCCCGGCGGCGGTTCTTTCGGACGGCGACGGTCTCGGGCATAGGCCTCTCCTTTCAGGTTCGGGAAGAAACGGGATAGACCATGTCCGTCCCTTGCTTCCCGGTATGGTGATATGAGCAGAAAAGCGGCAGCCGCCCTGCGGACAGGGAGCACACTCCGGGTTCCGGAGCAGGTCCCGCCCCATGGCGGCTGCCGCTTGGGTCACAGGCGGTGTCCCCATAGGCGCACCGCTCTGTGCGACGGTCCGCACAGAATGCAGACCCTTGATTCACAATTCAGTTCTGTGGCAGGGAAATACAGGCAGCCCTCAACTGCTTTGTTCTGCACTCCCCTTCCCTGCGTCCTTCCGGACAACAGACAGGCCGCGTCTTACAGACGGTCCACCTTGGGGCCCTGGGCGGTGTCGGTGACAGCCCAGCCCATCTCGGTCAGCTGCGCGCGGATAGCGTCGGCGCGGGCCCAGTCCTTGGCCTTCTTGGCGGCGGCGCGCTCCTCCACCAGTGCCATGACATCGGCGGGGACATCGCTCTTCTTGCGGTTGTAGAGCAGGCCCAGCACGTCGGTCAACTCGTCAAAGGCCGAGGCTGCCTGTTCCAGCGCGGCGCGGGAGGCACCGTCGGACAGGGTGTTGATCTCCTTGACAAAGTCGAAGATGGCGGCCAGGGCGTCGGGGGTGTTGAGGTCGTCGTCCATGGCAGTGATGAACTTCTGCTTTGCCTGCTCTGCCTTGGCCACCAGCTCGTCGCTGTCGCCGTGGGCGTGCTGGATGGCAAAGTCCAGGTTGTCCCGGCAGGTGTAGAGGCGCTCCAGAGAGTTCTTGCAGCTCTCGATGAGCTCGACGGTATAGTTGAGAGGCATGCGGTAGCCCGCCGTCAGCATGAAGTAGCGGATGGGCTCGTAGCCGTATTTGTCGGCGATCTCCCGCACGGTGAAGAAGTTGTTGGCGCTCTTGGACATCTTCTGGTTGTTGATGTTCAAAAAGCCGTTGTGCATCCAGTAGCGGCTGAAGGTGCAGCCGTTGGCGCACTCCGACTGGGCGATCTCGTTTTCATGATGAGGGAAGATCAGGTCCTGACCGCCGCAGTGCAGGTCGATGGTCTTGCCCAGATGCTTGCGGGCCATAGCGCTGCACTCGATGTGCCAGCCGGGGCGGCCGTGGCCCCAGGGGCTTTCCCAGTAGGGCTCGCCGGGCTTGGCGGCCTTCCAGACAGCGAAATCGGCGGGGTCCTCCTTGAGGTCGTCGTCCATCTGGCTGCGCAGGGTGCGGTTGCCGCTCTCCAGGTCATCCAGATTCAGATGGCTCAGCTTGCCGTAGCCGGGGTCGGACTTGACCCGGAAATAGACATCGCCGTTGCGGGCCGCATAGGCGTGGCCGGAAGCCACCAGGTCCTTGACGATCTTGATGATCTCGCCGATGTGCTCGGTGGCGCGGGGACGGACGGTGGGTTCCTTGACGTTCAGGCCCTCGGAATCCTTGATGTACTCGGCCTCGAACTTGCGGGCCACCTCCTGCATGGAGGTGCCTTCCTGCTGGCCCTTGGCGATGAGCTTGTCGTCGATGTCGGTGATGTTGGAGACATAGTACACCTTGTTGCCCCGGTATTCCAGATACCGGCGCAGGGTGTCAAAGACGATCATGGGGCGGGCGTTGCCGATGTGGATGTAGTTGTACACCGTGGGGCCGCAGACATAGATGCGGTATTCGCCGGGCACGGCGGGGACAAACTCTTCCTTCTGGCGGGTCATGGTATTAAAAATCTGCATGGCGGAACTTCCTTCCTGTTTCGCAGCATTATGCGATGAACACTTGTATTATACCCGCATGGCGGGCGCCTTGCAACAAAATTACTTCGCCTGCATAAAACAGCTGCGGTTCTGCCACAGATAGATGCCGCCGGACAGCACCGTGACCACCGCCACCAGCCAGCACAGCGCCTGGGTGATAAGGCCGAAGGCCATGATGTCGGTAGCATCCATGAAGGAGGGCGCAATGTAGTAGTAGATGATGGTGAGCATCTGCAAAACCGTCTTGACCTTGCCCCACATGTTGGCGGCAATGACGGTACCGGACTCGGCGGCGATCATGCGCACCCCCGCCACGGCGAACTCCCGGAACAGGATGACGGCCAGCACCACGGGGTGGCACAGTCCGTCCACCACCATGTAGATGAAGGCGGCGGTGGTCAGCATCTTGTCGGCCAGGGGGTCCATGAACTTGCCGAAGTCGGTGACCAGGTTGTTTTTGCGGGCCAGGTAGCCGTCCAGGAAATCGGTGAAGCTGGCAACGGCAAAGATGATGCCGGCCACCAGCTGGGCGGTGGGATTGTAGTCAGACGTGCCGATGCGGCCGAAGGCGGCGAACACCATAAAGACAGGCACCAGAATCACGCGCAGCAGCGTCAGTTTGTTGGGCAGGTTCATTGTTTATTCCTCCACCTTGTTTTCCACATAACCGTACAGGTCGTAGGTATCGCTGTCGGTCACGGTCACATTGTAAAAGACGCCGGTCTCCAGAGGCACATCCCCGGGGGTCAGCACACAACCGTCGATCTCGGGGCAGTCGCCCTTGGAGCGCAGCAGGTACATGCCGCTCTCCTCGTCGATGCCGTCGCAGACGCATTCCAGCGTCTGGCCCACCCGCTCGGCCTGCCTGCGGGCACTGATCTCCGCCTGAATCTCCATGATATGGTCGGCCCGGCGCTGTTTGGTCTCCTCGTCCAGCTGTTTTTCCATGCGGGCGGCCACGGTGTTCTCCTCGGGGGAGTAGGCAAAGCAGCCCAGGCGGTCAAACTCCACCGTGCGCACAAAGTCGCACAGTTCGGAATACTGCTCCTCGGTCTCCCCGGGGAAGCCGGCAATCAGGGTGGTGCGCAGGGTCAGGTCAGGGATGGCCGCCCGCAGCCGGGCAATGGCGTCCTCGATTTCCCTGCGGCCGCCCCGGCGGTTCATGCCCCGCAGAATCTCGTCGTTGCAGTGCTGGATGGGCAAGTCCAGATAAGGCACCACCTTATCGTTGCGCTGCATGGCGGCGATGAACTCGTCGGTGATGCGCTCGGGGTAGGCGTAGAGCACCCGAATCCAGCGCAGGCCCTCAATGGCGTTGAGCTGGTCCAGCAGCTCGCAGACCGCGCCGGGCTTGCCCCAGTCTTCGCCGTAGGCGGTGGGGTCCTGGGCCACCACAATGAGCTCTTTGACCCCTTCCTCCGCCAGCCATTTGGCCTCGGCCACGCAGTCCTCCAGCGGGCGGCTGCGCAGCGGGCCGCGGATCAGCGGAATAGCGCAGTAATGGCAGCGGTTGTTGCAGCCCTCGGCGATCTTTAGGTAGGCGTAGTGCCGCGGGGTGGAGATGACCCGGCGGCCGCCCAGAGGCATGTCGGTCTTGGGGCCGTAGCTCTCGATCTGGCCGGCGCCGTCGGAGCAGACCCGGCGCAGGATCTCGGGCAGGGCCTTGTTGGAGCCGATGCCCACAACCGCATCCACCTCCGGCATCTCCCGGGCGATCTCGCCCTTGTAGCGCTCGGCCAGGCAGCCGGTCACAATGACCTTGAGGCCGGGGTTCTGCTGTTTGTAGCCGCAGGCCAGAAGGATGTTCTCGATGGCCTCCTCCTTGGCGGACTGGATAAAGCCGCAGGTGTTGACGATGATGGCATCCGCCTCGGCGGGGTCGGCCACCGTCTCATGGCCGTCGGCCAGCAGGGCACGGCAGAAAACGTCGGCGTCCACCTGATTTTTGGGGCAGCCGAGGGATACAATGGCGATTTTCATGGGCAGTTATTCCTATTCTTTCGGTTGTTTGGTATGTAGCAAGCCGGAAGATCCGGCTCACGGCAGGTCGGAGTATTCGTCCTCCCCGGCGTCGGCAGCTTCCAGCGCAGCCCGGATGACGGCGTAGGAAAATCCCCGCCTAGCCAGGGCCGCCATAACCTGGGGGCGTTTGCCCTCGGCCAGCTTGCGGGCGTACTGACGCTCCACCAGGGCACAGGCGGCGGCCAGCTCGGGGTCGGGCCCCTCCTCAGGGGCGTAGAGCTCCTCCAGCACCCGGGTCACTGTCTCCCGGTCAATGCCCTTGGCGGAAAGGTCCTGCTCCACCTCCCGGCGGCTCTTGCGCTTGCGCATGAGCTCGGCAGCCCGGCGGCGGGCAAAGTCGGCGTCGTTCAAGAGGCCCAGCTCCTCCGCTTTTGCCACGGCAGCCGCGGCACTGTGGGGGTCGAACTTGCGGCAGAGTTTCTGGTACAGCTCCCCCGCCGCATGGTCCCGCAGAGCCAGAATGTCCAGCGCCCGGTCCACCGCCTTGCGGGTGTCGCTCCGGCGGCGCAGTTCCTCCAGCCGGGAGGGCTCGATCTCGTCCTCCTCATGCAGGTCGGCGTCGGCAAAGGTCTCAGGGTCCAGGGAGAAGGCAAACTCCCCGTCCACAAACAGGGCAAGCCTCCCCCGTTTGGTCTCTTTGACGGCGGTGATCTGGGGCATCAGTCATCCACCATGATGTCCAGGTCCACCTCGCTGCCCGTGGTCTTGGGGGCGGCGGGGGCTTCGGCAGGCGCCTCGGCGGGTGTGACGGGCTTGACCACCTCAACGGGCTTGACAGCCCCCTTCTTGCCGGCGGCCAGAAGACGGTCTGCATTTTCACGGACGATCTTCTCGATCTCGGCGGCGGTCTCGGGGTGTTCCTTCAGGTAGTTCTTGGCGTTGTCGCGGCCCTGGCCCAGGCGAATATCGCCGTAGTTGAACCAGGCACCGCTCTTCTGCACCACGCCCAGCTTGACGCCCAGGTCGATGAGCTCGCCGGTCTTGGAAATACCCTCGCCGAACATGATGTCGAACTCGGCCTCCTTGAAAGGCGGGGCCACCTTGTTCTTGACGATCTTGGCCCGGGTGCGGTTACCGATGAAGTTGCCGTTGGAGTCCTTGAGGCCCTCAATGCGGCGGACATCGATACGGACCGAGGAGTAATATTTCAGAGCGCGGCCGCCGGTGGTGACTTCGGGGTTGCCGTAGACCACGCCGACTTTCTCGCGCAGCTGGTTGATGAAGATGCAGACGGTGTTGGTCTTGCCGATGATGCCGGTGAGTTTGCGCAGAGCCTGGCTCATCAGGCGGGCCTGCAGACCCACGTGGGAGTCGCCCATCTCACCCTCGATCTCGGCCTTGGGGACCATGGCGGCCACCGAGTCCACAACCACTGCGTCGATGGCGCCGGAACGGACCAAGGCCTCACAAATCTCCATGGCCTGCTCGCCAGTGTCCGGCTGGCTGACCAGCAGGCTGTCGATATCCACGCCCAGGGCGCGGGCATAGGCGGGGTCCAGAGCGTGCTCCACGTCGATGAAGGCCACCTCTCCCCCGGCTTTCTGGGCCTCGGCCAGCACATGCAGGGCCAGGGTGGTTTTACCGGAAGATTCGGGGCCGTAGACCTCAATGACACGGCCGCGGGGCATACCGCCCACACCCAGCGCCAGATCCAGACCCAGGCTGCCGGTGGAAATGCTGTCCACCTGCATGGCCACGTTGGCGCCCAGCTTCATCACCGCGCCCTTGCCAAACTGTTTTTCGATCTGGGCCAGCGCCGTCTCCAGCGCTGCCTTTTTATCGCCGCCCGGCACAACGCGCTTGGCCGGGGTCGCTGTCTTTTTTTCCGCCATGTTGCTCTCCTTTATCTCATGCCGCAAACCCGCGCGGCTGCTGCTTGTGGCCGCAGATCACCCGCCTGCGGCATCTGTATCCTATTATATACGGATTCCGTGCAAATTACAACCATAAGTTGTCAATTTGAGAGAAATCCCCTCTCATTTTGTCTCCGGCTTTTGCAGGCACACCGCCCGCGGGTTGCCGCCGTAATCCTTGCGGCAGCTCACATTGCACCAGCCCGCGGCTTTGCCGATGGCCTCCACCGCTTCCTGCTGCTGCCAGCCGATCTCAAACACCAGCCAGCCGCCGGGCCGTACCCGGGGCAAGACCGCCCGGGCCAGAAGCCGGTAAAACGCCAGGCCGTCCGCCCCGCCGTCCAGGGCCATGGCGGGCTCTCTGGCCGTCTCAGGCTGGAGGGCTTTCATTTCCTCCCCCGTCAGATAAGGCGGGTTGGACACGATGAGGTCCAGGCTGTCCCGGGGCTGGGCTTCCAGCCAGGCAGCGGCATCGTCCAGCACGGCTTCCACCGACAGGCCCCGGGCTTTCAGGGCGGTGACGGCGTTTTCTTTAAGGTAGGCGAAGGCCTCGGGGCTCTTTTCCACGCAGACTACCTGTGCTCCCGGCACAAAGCGCTTGACGCCCAAACCCAGGCAGCCGGTACCTGCGCAGAGGTCCGCCACCCGGGGGGCGGGCTTTCCCGCCCGGCGCAGCAGGTCGATGGCCGTCTCGCAGACCACCTCGGTGTCCGCCCGGGGACAGAGCACCCCGGGGCCCACCTTGAGGGTAAAGTCAAGAAAGTCCCACTCCCCCGCAATGTACTGCAAAGGTTCCCGGGCGGCCCGGCGGCGGGTCAGGGTCTCCAGCCTTTCGGCTGCTTCCGGGGAGAGGGGGGCATCGTCCAGCCGGGCATCCCGGCCGGTGGCCAGGGTGTAGAGCACTCCGGCGTCATAGCCAGCATCGGGACAGCCGGCGGCCTGCAGGCAGCCTGTGACCTGCCGCACTGCCGCCCGGGGGGCAAGCCCCGTCAGGCTTACCATGCGCCGTCCTCGGGACGGTCGGGCAGGACCGGGGTCACCGCCGCGATGGCCACCTCGATCATGGAGTCGTCCGGCTCAAAGGTGGTGAGGCGCTGGAGCCACAGCCCCGGCTGGGAGACTGCCCGGGCCAGCAGCGAGTTGGACCGGCCCGCCCACTTGATGACCTCGTAGCTGACGGCCACCAGCACGGGCAGCAGGGCCAGCTTGTAGACCACCCGCAGGGCGGTGCTCTCCCAGGGGAGGATGGCATACAGCACAATGCCGATGAGGATGACCAGGAAGAGGAAGCTGGTGCCGCACCGGGGATGGAACCGGCTGTGGCGGCGGATGTTCTCCACCGTGAGCTCCTCCCCCGCCTCATAGCAGGCGATGGTCTTGTGCTCGGCGCCGTGGTACTCGAACATGCGGTGGACTTCCTTCATGCGGGAGCAGAGGAACATATAGGAGAGGAAAATGATGAGCTTGAGGACGCTTTCCAGAATGACCCGGGGCCAGCGGCCCAGCTCCACCACCTTGCCCAGGGCCCCCGTGAGGAAGGTGGGCAGGAAAGTGAAGAGGAAGATGGCCAGAATCACCCCGGCAAAGGCGGAGATGCCCATGAGGACGTTCTGGAAGGCGGGGCCGGTGTGCTCGTCCAGCCATTTGTCCAGCTTGGACTCGGACTCCTCCTGCTCCTCCTCGGTCATGGCGATGTCCGCCGAGTGCATGAGATACTTGTAGCCGTTGTAGAGGTTATCCACCATGTTGCAAATGCCCCGCAGCAGCGGGACTTTATTGTACCAGTGACTGCACACATCGGAGCAGCTCAGGTCAATGGTGCCGTCGGGACGGCGCACGGCGCAGCAGATCTTTTTGGGGCCGCGCATCATGATGCCTTCCATCAATGCCTGGCCGCCCACACTGGTGCGGAATTTTTCGGTAGGACGTTTTTCCAAATCCATAGGTGATTGTACTCCTGTAAAGTTGCAATGTCAGGCCTGCGCGCCGCTGTCCGGGGTCTGTTCCGGCAGATGCAGAGGATCGTGCAGGTGTTCCTGTCCGGCGCGGTAAAGGGGCAGCGTCACGCTGACCGTGGTGCCCTCCCCCAGTTTGCTGGCAATGTCCAGGGTGCCGCCCAGGGCGGCGACGATCTCATCCACCACAGCCAGGCCGATGCCGGAGCCCCGCACCGAGTTCTTGCCCTTGAAAAACTTGAGGCGGACCTTTTCCAGGTCCTCCGGCGAGATGCCCCGGCCCTGATCCCGAATGGATGCGGTGACCGTCTCGGGGGTGCTGGACAGAACGATGGTGATGGCCCCGCCGGGCCGGGAATACTTGATGGCATTGTCCAGAATGTTGACGAACACCTGCCGCAGCCGGGCCGGGTCGGCCCAGACGGGGTAAGGTTCGGGGGGCTCCTCATAGATCAGGCGGATGCCCTCCTTCTGCATGCGGGCCTCCACAAAGAGGGCGGCGTCGGTGGCCTCGGCCACCAGGTCCAGCACCTGGCAGTCCAGCTTGATGCCGTTCTGCATGCGGGAGAAGTCCAGCAGATCCTCCACCATCGCATACAGCCGGTCAGTCTCGGCGCTGATGACCGCGATGCCCCGGCGATAGATCTCGTCGTCGGGGGCAGCCCGGGTGGCGATAGTCTCCACCCAGCCCTTAATGCTGGTCAGCGGGGTGCGCAGCTCGTGACTCACCGAGGAGATGAAGTCGTTTTTCATTCGTTCGGTCTCGGCCAGGGCCTCGGCCATCTGGTTGATGGTCTGGCAGAGGCGGCCGATCTCGTCGTTATAGCGGGATTCGGGCAGGCGGACGGTGAGGTCTCCCTTGGCAATGCGAGTGGCGATGGTCTCCACCTGAGCCACCGGGCGGACGATGGACCGCACAAAGAAGAGACCGCTCCAGGCGGAAACGCCCAGCACCACCAGGGCGATGCCCAGGGAGAAGGCCACATACTGCATCAGGCGGCGGTCCACCAGGGTCAGGCTGGTGACCATGCGCATGGCCGCGATTCCCTCCGCCGCGTGGGGGACCAGGGCGGTGACCGCCATGACCTTTTCCCCCTCCGACGTGCGGAAGGTGGACACCCCGATGCCGCTGGACCCTGTCATGGCATCGTAGAAGTCGGTGCCGCCCAGCAGTTCCCGCGAAAAGGTGCCGCTGGAGGTGGCAATGACGGTACCGGAAGCATCCAGAAGCATGAACTCAAATTTATCTTTTTCATCAAACAGTTCCACCGTGCGGCGCAAAGCCAGGCCGCGGCTGGCGGAGGCGTCACTCTCGTCCCCCGCCGTGCCCGTAGCGCTGAGCTGGCCCTCGATGGTGGAGAACCGGCTGAGCACCGCCTGCCGCACGCCGCCGTACAGGTCCTGATAGGTGGAGTAGAGAAACAGTGCCTCCGCCACAATGACCAGAATGGCGGTGATCAGCAGGCTGCCCCGCAGCCAGCGCGCCGTAATGCTGGTGAAACCGGCGTTTCGTTTTGCCATGCGACCCTCCGTGGTCCGGTCAGGCGTTCCATCGGTATCCGTAGCCCCAGACCGTCAGGATGTGCTGAGGGTTGCTGGGCTCGTCCTCCACCTTCATGCGCAGGCGGCGGATATTCACGTCCACGATCTTGACATCCCCGAAGTAGCCCTTGCCCCAGACGCCTTCCAGGATCTTTTCCCGCACCAGAGCAGTGCCGGGGTTCTTGAAGAAGAGCTGCATGATCTGAAACTCCACCTGGGTCAGGTCGATGGGACGGCCGGCCTTGTAGAGTACCCGGCTCTTCTCATCCAGCACAAAGGGCCCGCTGACCAGCTGGTCGGGCTCGGCCACCCGGCCGTCGGGGGCACTGCGGCGCACCCGGCGGACCAGCGCTTCCACCCGGGCAATGAGCTCGGACACCGAGAAGGGCTTGGTGATATAGTCGTCGGCGCCGATGGACAGGCCGCGGATCTTGTCCTGCTCCTGCCCCTTGGCCGACACGATGATGATGCCGATATCAGGGTCGTCCCGCCGGATGGTCTCGCACAAAGACAGCCCGTCCATGCCGGGCAGCATGATGTCCAGAAGGGCGGCGTCACAGGGTTCCCCTGCGTGAAGCTGTTCCAATGCACGCTCGGCGCTGGGGGCTTCCACCACCTCCCAGCCTGCCAGCTTGAGATTGAGGGCTACCATCTCCCGGATGCTTGCTTCGTCCTCCACTACCAGGATGCGTTTCATTTAGGTCTCCTTTCCGGTCATACAGACCGCGGTCTGCGGTCCGATCCTATCTGAAAATCCGGTGTATCCGGTCATTCAAACAACACAACGCCCTTCTGCAGGTCGTCCACACTCAGGCCGTAATAGCTGCGCACCGAGCGGAACTGCAGCTGCTGGTTGCCGATGGTGGCGATGCGGCTGTAGTTTTCACTGCTGACCTCCGAAGGGTCCACCACCCGCAGTTCGCAGTAGATGGAAGTGCCCTCGGCGTTGCAGATGAGCCACCCGGTGCCCGACCCGTTGGAGCGGATCAGAATGTTGCCGTGCATGGATTCCGGCAGGGGCAGAAAATAGCGGTATTCCGAGTCATAGACGCCGAAGCAGTTGCTGCCGCCCTCGCTGTCGGCATAGTCCCGCCAAAGCAGGAACTTGAACCGGCTGTCCAGGGGAGATAGCAGTTCGCCTCCGTCGTTGAGTTCCATGGGAATGTCAATGGTATCGTTTCCGTCAATGTCGGTGCTGACCAGCGCCGTGTCGTAGCGCAGCGTCTGGCGGGAGAGATCCCCGGCGCCGGGCGGGTCATAGCTGGTAAGGAAGCCGGTCTCCGCGTCGTAGACGATGATGCTGGTGGCGATGCTGTTCTGGGCGGTGCTTGTCCACCCGTCCATGATAAGCCAGGGGTTGCCGTCCCCGTCGGAACCGGCATGGAGAGCGGCACAGCCGGTATAGCGGCCCGCGCCCACCTTGGTGGTCTGCGCCGAGCGGAAGCCCTCCGGCGTATTGGTCAGCAGCTGCAGATTGACCCCGTCCTCCGAATCGCTGGGCAATGCCAGGACCAGGTCCTCGGTCTCGGCGGAGCCGGTCATGTCGGCCACGATCATCTGGGTGTACTGCTGGCTGATGACCGTCTGCAGCGTTTCGCCGTCGTAGAGATAGACTACCAGGTACTTGTCCCCCTGGGCGCTGCCGTACCCCACCAGGATCTGCCGGGACTCGGCGTCCCGCAGATGGGCGTAGGTGACGGCCTCCACCTCTCCGGACAGGCCCTCCATGGTCTGGGTGACCTGCCAGCTGTCATCCCCGGTGGATTCCAGCACCGCCAGCCAGACATTGGTGCTCTCGTCGGAGGTGTAGAGCACGGCGGCCTCGCCGTCTCCGTCGCCGTCCCAGTCGCCGAAAAGAAACGGGGAGAGAAATTCTCCGCTGGCGGGATAGCGCAGGGTGGCGCTGACTCCCAGATAGCTGTTGAGTGCATTCTGCACCGCGGCGGTCTGGCCCGACAGCTGAGGCGCCCGCAGCAATGTTTCAATATCGGAGGAGAGGGGTGCCACCGAACAGCCCGCCAGCATGGCGGCCGCCAGCAGCGCAGCCGAGAGTTTTGTGCCCCGCATGGGCGGCCCTCCTTCCCCGGGTAAAATTTGATATGAGAGCACCGGGAGCGTTTCCCCGGTTCCGCCCTGCCGCAGCCCCCGGCGAAACCGGGATTTTCTGCCCCCGGGCGGGGCTTGAGGCGGCATGGCATATCAGGATTAGTATACCACACTCATGGCAGTGCCGCAATGCCGAGGAGCATGGTCAGACAGCCTGCCGCAGCCCCCGCGGCACCTGCTGCGCCGCCCCGCAAAGCCTGGGGCAGCAGCTGGGCCAGGGACACCCACAGCATGACCCCCGCCACCATCACCACGGTACCGTTGACCAGTCCCGGCGTCAGTACCTCCCGCAGAAGCAGCCAGGCAAGAATTGCCCCCAGAGGTTCGGCCAGTCCGGAGGCAAAGGCTGCCCCGGCGGCCCGTCCCCGCCTGCCGGTGGCGTAGGCCAGAGGAGCCGCCAGAGCAAGACCTTCCGGGATATTGTGCAGCGCCACAGCCAGGGCGGTGCGGGCGCCCAAAGCAGGGTCGGAGGCCCCTGCAAACAGAGTCAGCACCCCCTCGGGCAGATTGTGCAGCACCAGCGCCGCCCCTGTGGCCAGAGCCGCCCGCAGCACCGCCGCCCGGGAGGCATCCCCGCTGCACCGGGCGGCCAGGTCGGCCTCGTCGGGCAGTGCACCGGACAAAAACGCCGCCGCACAGATTCCCGCCAGCAGAATGGATGCCACCGCCGCCCCGCAGGCCAGAGGCGGCAGATAGGCCGAGTAAAAAGCAATGGCCTGGGGTGCCAGATCGGCCAGGCTGACCGTGAGCATGATGCCCCCCGCAAACCCCATGCTGACGGCCAGCAGCCGGGGCGTGGGGCGCAGCAAAACAGCCAGGATTCCTCCCAGCCCGGTGGACTGTCCGGCCAGCAGCGTCATGACAAACGGTGAAGTCAGCATCGCAATCCCTCCCGCCCATAGGTATGCGGGACGGCGGGCGGTTATGGCCGGAGCTGTATTTCTCCGGGCCTTTCTTCCTCCGGGAGGGCTTGGGGCAGCAAAAAGGCCCTTCCCTGCGGGAGGGAAGGGTCGGGGTCTCATTTCTGCCCGGAGGCAGAGGTTTCAGCAGCGGGGGCAGGGCTTTTGCCGGTAGCCAGGGTGGAGCCCACAATGGCGGCAAACATGAGCAGGCAGCCGGTGAGCTCGACGGGGGTAAGTTTCTGTCCCAGCAGAGCCCAGCCCGCCAGCGCGCCGAAGACGCTTTCCAGGCACATGGCCAGGCTGGCGATGGTGGGGTCCAGACCCCGCTGGCCGATGATCTGCAGGGTATAGCCCACACCGCTGGAGAGGATGCCGCAGTACAGGATGGACAGCCCGGCGCCCCGGATCTGCTGCCAGTCGGGGTGCTCGACCAGGAACATGAAGATGGTGGACAGCACCGAGGTGGTCAGAAACTGATAGAAACTGAGCAGAACACCGTCCACCTTGGGGCTGTAATGTCCCACCAGCAGGATCTGTACCGCAAACAACAGGGCGCACAGAAGCAGCTTGAGCTCACTCACCGAGAGGGAGAGGGTATCGTGTCCTGCCATGCAGAGCAGATACAGACCCGCCACGCTGGCTGCCACGCAGATCCAGATGCGCCGGTCAGGGCGTCGGCCCAGAAAGACGCCGCAGACCGGCACCAGCACCACATACAGGGCAGTGAGAAAGCTGGCCTTTGCCGTGGAGACTTCTCCCACAGCCATCTGCTGGGCAGCCGACGCGGCAAACAGAAAAATGCCGCAGAAGATGCCGCCCCGCAGGGCGACGGCGTGGGGCGCCGGGGTCACGGCGGGACGGACATGGCGTGCAGCGGCCAGACGGCGGCGCACCGCCAGCAGCACCACCAGGAAAAGGCAGGCCAGCCAGCTGCGGCAGGCCAGGAAGGCATACGCTTCCACATAGCCGCTGCCCACCGACTGTGCCGCAAAGGCCATGCCCCAGACCAGCGCTCCCAGCACGAGCAGCGCGGTGTTTCGCACCTGTCTCACATTCATCTGTTGTTCTCCTCTCTGTTTTCCCGCCCGGGCAGGCCCGGGCACAAAAAAGCGCCGGCCTCCGGGTGGATGCCCTGTCCGGGCATTCCCCCGCCAAAGCCGGCGGCCACAGTTGTTCCGTTTCCGGGATCAGGTATCGTCGTCCTCTGTCTGGACCAGCGCATCGTCGGTCAGGCCGGAGATGGTCATGCCTCCTGTAACGCGGGCAACGGTCGAGTCAAAGCTGACTCTCGCCTTGTACTTTTTGCCCGGCGTCAGACCGCCGATATCATAGGTGTAGCAGGTCTCGTCGGAAGAGATGGTAAAGTAGATGGTGCTGCCCGCCACATAGCTGGTGGTTGTCCCGTCTTCAGACAATTCCCACAAAGCGACCTTGTAGGCAGTGTAGCTGGTAGTGGCATCGATGGAGCCATAGGAGGTCACCGTCACCGTATCACCGGCAGGGGTGAAAAAGTCGGTGCTGTAGTACTGCATGTCTTTAAACGAGAGATACAGCGTGCCGTCCTGCAGCAGAGCGTTGGTGCCGCTGGCGTCAAATCCTTCCGGGTAGGTGATGGACCCGCCCTCAGTGGCCATGGTTTCGGTGGCTTCATCCTCCTCCTCGTCCGCGGTGGTAAAGCCCAGTGCCTGAACCATACCGATGACCATATCCTGTGCGACTTTTTTGGGGCTGCAGGCCGTCAGGGCAAGAGCCATGACCGCCGCCATTCCAAGCGCCAGTACACGATGATGCAATTTCATATGGAAAAACCTCCAGGGTATCGTTGTTTGCACAGCGGCCGGCGCCAGGCGCCGGTTGTCTGTTCCATTATACCCCATTTGCTCCCCGTCCACAAGCGAAAGTTTTGTAAATCCCGGCGGGCTCCCGCCATGCAAAAAACGCCCCGTCTCCCTTCCAAAGGCGGGAGGCAGGGCGCATGGGTACGGATACCTTACAGCGCAGCGTCGGAGTTTTTGCGCAGGTCCTCCAGCGTAATGCTGTCGGCATAGCGGTTGATGACCTCATTGAGGCCCGCCCAGAATCCCAGTGTCCGGCACTGGCCGCGGCGGGGGCATTCCTCCGCGTCGGAGGCCAGGCAGGGAATGGAGGTCAGCTCCCCCTCAATGGCACGCAGGATCTCCCCTGCCGTATACTCCGACGCCGGGCGCGCCAGACGATAGCCGCCCTGGCTGCCCCGTCCGCTCACCACCAGCCCCGCCCGGGACAGCGGCGTGATAATCTGCTCCAGATATTTCAGGCTGATGTCCTGATGCTCGCTGACAGTCTTGAGGGGTACAAACTCATCCAGGCTGTGGCTGGCCAGCTCCAGCATGAGCCGCAGGGCATAACGGTCCTTGGTCGAAAACTTCATGCAGTAACAACTCCTGTATTGCGGACAAACCGGCATTTGCAGCCGCAGCAGTACGGCGCAGTTTTTTTAATATCATGTCCTGATTGATCGTGTATATATCATAGCAAGATTCTATGGGTTGTGCAAGAGTATCCGTTTAATTTGAACACCGCGTCAAAAATCAACGGTGCCGCATGAATTTTGCGGGGTAAAATTTTCCCAAAAACGGATATTTTAAGACAAATCGCATGTTTTTTGCAAAAAGGCGGTTGACAGACGCGGCGGGGGTTGCTATACTCTAAACCGTGAAAACCGCTCGCTTTGAGCGTCAGGGAAGGAGATGCCGTCGATGTACCGTCGTGATGCCATGATGATGTGCATGTACAGTATGCCGCGGCAGCCTGTGCTTGCTTCCCTGTGTGCCTTTTCGGGTGTATGACGGGAAATTCAAGGGGCAGGACGCCGCAGGCGTCCTGCCCCTTTTCTTTTTGTCCGCATCCGCCGCGTCGGTTTTTGCAAACGATCGAGAGAGGAGGTTTCTGCATGAAAACCGGTCCCGCCTGCAAACAGCCCGGCATCCGAATGTGCCCTGCCGATCTTTTTTCCGCCACCCGATTCTTTTGCAGAAACATACCAAACAGGAGGATTTCATCATGAAAAAGTTTATTTCCGCCGCGCTGGCCGCTGTGCTGGCCCTCAGCCTGGCCGCCTGCGGTCAGGGCAGTTCTTCGTCCGCCGCCAGCAACTCCGCTGCCGATGCATCCCAGAGCAGCCAGGCAGCCGCATCCGATGAGACCGCCGCCGACTTCACCGGCGACGGCTTTGACGAGAGCATCGACTATGCCTCTCTGGACGGCACCACCATCAAGGTGGCCGCCTCCCCCACGCCCCACGCCGAGATTCTGGCCGTGGCCGGGGACATTCTGGCCCAGGCTGGCATCAAGCTGGAAGTCGTCGAGTTCACCGACTACGTCCAGCCCAACATGGTCACCGAGAGCGGCGAGGTGGACGCCAACTACTTCCAGCATCAGGACTATCTGAACAACTTCAATGAGGAAAACGGCACTCATCTGGTCTCGGTGGCTGAGATCCACTACGAGCCTCTGGGACTGTACCCGGGCAAGACCAAGAGCATTGACGAGCTGGCCGACGGCGCCAAGATCTCGGTGCCCAACGACACCAGCAACGAGGCCCGCGCCCTGCAGCTGCTGGCCGCCCAGGGCCTGATCGAGCTGGACCCTGACGCCGGTCTGACCGCCACCAAGAACGACATCACCTCCAACCCCAAGAACCTGGAGATCGTGGAGATGGAGGCTGCTCAGCTGCCCCGCACTCTGGCCGATGTGGACATGGCCGTCATCAACGGCAACTACGCCACCCAGGCAGGCTTCTCCTCCGCCAAGGACGCCCTGGCCGCCGAGAGCGCCGACTCCGAGGCCGCCCAGATCTACCCCAACGTCCTGGTGGTCAAGGAAGGCCGTGAGAACGACCCCGCCATCCTGGCTCTGGCTGCCGCCCTCAAGAGCGAGGCCGTCCGCAGCTTCATCGACGAGACCTACGGCGGTGCGGTGGTCCCCCTGTTCTGAGCGCCTTTCCCATCGCCCCATACCTTATATAATTGACCGGCCCTGTCCGGCACCCCAGGAGGTCCTTTGCAGATGATCGAGATACAAAACCTGACCAAGCGCTTTACCACCCAGAGCGGCACCGTCGTTGCTCTGGAGGACATTTCGCTGACCATCCGGGATGGCGACATCTTCGGCATCATCGGCATGTCCGGCGCGGGCAAATCCACGCTGGTGCGCTGCATCAACATGCTGGAGCGCCCCGACGAGGGTTTGGTGGCCGTCAACGGCCGCGAGATGCAGACTCTCTCCCCCGCCGAGCTCCGTTCCGCCCGGCGTGAGATCGCCATGATCTTCCAGCAGTTCAACCTGCTGATGCAGCGAAACTGCCTGAAAAACGTCTGCTTTCCCCTGGAGCTGGCCGGCCGTCCCAAGGCCGAGGCGGAGGCCCGCGCCCGCCAGCTGCTGGAGCTGGTAGGCCTGCCCGACAAGGCGGAAGCCTACCCGGCCCAGCTTTCGGGCGGACAGAAACAGCGCATTGCCATTGCCCGTGCCCTGGCCACCGATCCCAAGGTGCTTCTGTGCGACGAAGCCACCAGCGCCCTGGACCCCAACACTACCCACTCCATCCTGCAGCTCATCAAGCAGATCAACCGGGAGCTGGGCATCACCGTGGTGGTCATCACCCACCAGATGAGCGTGGTGGAGGAAATCTGCAACCGCGTGGCCATCCTGGACGGCGGCCATGTGGTGGAGCAGGGGGACGTGGGCCAGATCTTCTCCAACCCGCGCACCGCAGCCGCCCGCAAGCTGGTTTTCCCCGCGGGTGCGGCGCAGAGCGAGCTGGTCCCCGGCCGCCGGATGGTCCGGGTGGCCTTCAATGGCACCCAGACCACTGACAAGCCTCTGGTGGCCAGCCTGGCCATCGAGTGCAACGCCCTGGTGTCCATCATCGCGGCGGACACCCGCATCGTCAACGGCCAGACGCTGGGCAGCATGCTGCTGGCCCTGCCCGAGGACCAGGCCGCCGCACAGCGGGCCATCGACTACATTTCCAACTATCCCGGCCTGAGCTTTGAGGAGGTGAAGCAGGTATGAGCGCCTTTTTTGCATCGGATGAATGGCTGACCCTGGTGGACAATCTGCCCAACCTGCCCTTTGCCACCTGGGAGACTTTTTACGCCACTGTACTCTCCACCCTGCTGGCCATGGTCATCGGCCTGCCTTTGGGCGTATTGCTGGTGGTGGGCGAGAAGGACGGCATCCTGCCTCTGCCCCGCTGGCTTATGGCGGTCATCAACACCGTCATCAACCTGCTGCGCAGCGTGCCCTTCCTCATCCTCATGATCGCGGCCATCCCTTTGTCCCGGCTCATCATGGGCACCTCCATCGGCACCCTGGCCTCCATTGTCCCTCTGGTGGTGGCTTCCTTCCCCTTCGTGGCACGTCTGGTGGAAACCAGCCTGCGGGAGGTGGACGGCGGCGTCATTGAGGCCGCCCAGAGCATGGGCGCCACCCCCTTCCAGATCATCTCCCGGGTCATGGTGCCCGAAAGCCTGCCCAGCCTCGTGGCCAACGTCACCATCGCACTGACCACCATTCTGGGTTACTCCGCCATGGCCGGCATCATCGGCGGCGGCGGTCTGGGCCAGATCGCCATCAACTACGGCTACTACAAGTACAAGTACCTCATTATGGTGGTGGCTACCGTACTGCTGGTCATCCTGGTACAGGTTTTCCAGTCGGTGGGCACCTGGCTTTCCGTCCGCTGTGACAAGCGCCTGCGGCGGTAAGCGCCCTTTTTCAAAAGCAAGCCTGTACGGCGGGAACTCGCTCTGAATCAGAGCGGGTCCCCGCCGTACTTTTTTGTCTGAGCTCTTCCGCCATGGGCATTTTCGGCATTTTTGATAATTGCTTTCCAAAGTAAAAATTTGTTCAAGGTTTCTTGCCAAATTCTTCAAATTCCTTTTATAAGTTTTCCATAAGCGTCATATATACTGTAGGCATAGTCAAACAAGACTTACGGCACCAAGCGCCAATGCCGATACATCTACTGGTACTTCCGCCATGCGAGGGCAACAGCCCGGCGGAGGCCAGACAACCAACAATGCCGAAAGGCTTTTTATATAGATCGCATTTCCCCCCAAGCAAGCCCCGAAAGGAGGAGCCGGCTGCGTCATCCGATCCGGCCGCACTCCTCCTTTCGGCAGCATCGTTTTTTCTTTGCCTTCCTTTTTTGGTTTTTGCTTTTCCCATCTGTTCCCATCCAAAGCGAAACGGCAGCCCTCCGTTGCAGAGGGCTGCCGTTTTGTTTTTATTTTTGTATTGCGGCGTATTGCGGCCTTACCGGCCGGAATGCTGCTTCATATGGGCGCGCAGGCAATCCATGGTTTCCTCGCTGACCACATGTTCAATGCGGCAGGCATCCTGGGCCGCGATGTTCTCATCCACCCCCAGCATGGTCAGCACACTGGTGAGCAGCTGATGGCGGTCATAGACATGCTCCGCCACACTGCGGCCCTCCTCGGTGAGGGTGAGCGCGCCGTCGCGGGGGTCCATCCGGATCATACCGGCGGTGCGCAGCAGGCTGATGGCCCGGCTGACGCTGGGCTTGGTCACTCCCAGCCGCTCGGCCACATCGACGCTGCGCACGTATGCCTTCTCCTGGCTGAGGATCAGAATGGTTTCAAGATAGTCTTCGCGGGACTCGGTAGAGCGCATGGGCAAAAGGCCTCCTTCCGGCAGCGGCAGTCTCCGTCATCCGCTGCAAAAAGCGCATCCGGCAGACACCACATTCTGCGGGCTGCTGTTGATTTAGAATATTGTATACTTTTTTGGTGGTTCTGTAAAGCCCGCGCCTTGCTTCTTCCCGCTGGAAAAATACAAAACCACCGCAATCCTGACACGATACTCCATTGCGCAGACAGCCCCCAGCCGTTATGATTAAGCTAGAGATATTTCGTGATTTCTTCCTGCCCGCACGGGCAGGCTACCCAAGGAGGCAGGCTTATGCAATTTTCCGAATCCATGCTGGCCGATCCCAGAGTTTTTGCCCTGGGATGTCTGCCGGCCCATTCCTCCCACCGGTTCTGCTTCGGCAGCGGTGAAAGCTGCGAGCTGTCCCTGAACGGCACCTGGGGCTTTCGCTGGGCGCCCCGCCCCGACGCCGACTTCACCCCCTGGACCACCATCCGGGTCCCCGGCCACATCCAGCTGCAGGGCGGGCCCTCCTATCCCTTCGGCACGCCCCAGTACGTCAACAAGCAGTACCCCTGGGACGGCCACGAGCACATCCATCCGGGGCAGATCCCCCAGCGGTGGAACCCCACCGGCGAGTACCGCCGCACCTTTGTTCTGCCCGAGGGCTGGCAGCGCTGCCGCATCCGCTTTGAGGGCGCCGACAGTGCCCTGGCCCTGTGGTGCAACGGCAGCTTTGCGGGCTATTCCGAGAGCAGCTTCGACACCGCCGAGTTCGACCTGACCGAACTGGTCCACGGCGGGGAGAACGAACTGGTGGCCCGGGTCTACCGGTTCTCCTCCGGCAGCTGGATCGAGGATCAGGACTTCTGGCGGATGAGCGGTCTGTTCCGCCCCGTCACCCTCTTCACCACCCCCGACGCCCATCTGGCGGACATCCGGGTGCAAACAACCCTGGGCGCCGACGGCAGCGCCGCCGTGCAGGCCGACTGCCGCCTGGAGAACGCCCAAAATGCCTCCGCCCTGCGCCTGACGCTGGACGGCCGCACCTGGCAGCTGCCTGCCGGGGAGACGGTCTGCGTCAAGGCCGCCATCGCATCCCCCCGGCTGTGGAGTGCCGAGGCCCCCAACCTCTATCCCCTGTGTGTGGAACTGCTGGACGCCGACGGCGGCGTCATCGAGCGCAGTGATCTGGACATCGGCGTGCGGGAGTTCGGCATTCATGGCGGCGTCATGACCCTCAACGGCAGGCGCATCGTCTTCAAGGGGGTGGACCGCCACGAGTGGAGCGCCGAACACGGCCGGGCCGTCACCTATGAGGAGACCGAGTGGGACATCCTCAACCTCAAGCGGCACAACGTCAACGCCATCCGCACCAGCCACTATCCCAACCGCACCTTCCTCTACGACCTCTGCGACCGGTACGGCCTGTACGTCATCGACGAGGTCAATCTGGAGACCCACGGCAGCTGGGAAAAGCGCAACATCATCCAGCCTGACGAATACACCCTGCCCAACGGCCGCCCCGAATGGCGGGATGCCGTTTTAGCCCGGGCCGAGGCCATGTACCAGCGGGACAAAAACCACGCCTGCGTGCTGATCTGGAGCTGCGGCAACGAGAGCTTCGGCGGTGAGACCCTCAAGGCCATGCACGATTATCTCCATGCCGTGGACCCCGGCCGTGTGGTCCACTACGAGGGCGTGGCCCATGACCGCCGCTTCAACGATACCAGCGACATAGAAAGCCAGATGTATCCCTCTGCCGCCGCAGTCCGGGAATTTCTGGCGGAACACCGGGACAAGCCCATGATCCTGTGCGAGTACGGCCATTCCATGGGCAACTCCTGCGGCGCCCTGGAGGAATACACCGAGCTTGCCTGGCAGGAACCCCTGTATCAGGGCGGATTTTTGTGGGAATACATGGACCACGCCCTGTGGAAGCAGCTGCCGGACGGCCGCCGGGTGCTGGTCTACGGCGGAGACTTCGGGGAAGCCCCTCATGACGGAGAGTTCTGCGTGGATGGTCTGGTCACCGGCGACCGCCGCAACAGTGCCAAGATGCAGGCGGTGCGGGGCGTCTATCAGGACTTTGCCATGGAGGTGGACAAGGATGGCATCCGGCTGCACAACCGGACCCTCTTCACCAACCTGGACCGGTATGATCTCACCATTGCCCTGACCTGCAACGGCGAGGTCCGCCGCACCGTGACGCTGCATCAATCTCTGGCCCCCGGGGAGCGCTGCCCCCTCCCCCTGCCCTTTGCCCTGCCTGAGGCCGACGGCCTGTGGACGGTGGATGCGGCGGTCAGCCTGCGGGAGGATACCTCCTGGGCAAAGGCCGGGTTCGTGATCGCCCGGGGCCAGGGCATCTTCGACCGCCGGGCCGCGGCGGACAGTGTGCCTGCCGACGAAGCCCTCTTTGCCGACTGCGACTTCAACTACGGCGTGACCGACGGGGATTTCGGATTCATGATCAACCGCAATTCCGGCCGCCTGATTTCCCTGCGCCGGGGCGGCGTGGAGCTGCTGGCCGGACCTGCGGAGCTGAACTTCTGGCGGGCCCCCACCTGCAACGACGACGGCGCCGCCATGCCCTTCCATTTTGCCAAATGGGCCCAGGCGGGCCGCTATGCCCAGGCCGACAAAGTGGAGCGGGTGCGGGGCGGCATCCGGGTGCATTACCTTCTGGCCACCGAGGCTCGGGAGGGTGTGGAGGCATTGTGGAAGTTCGACAATGCCGGCCGCTGCACCGTCACCCTGACCTGGGAGGGAGATACGGTGGAGGTGCCGGAGTTCGGCCTGCTGCTGCCCCTGAACGTCGGGCTGGACCGGGTGTCCATTCTGGGACTGGGCCCTGAGGAAACCATGCCCGACCGGGAACGGGGTGCACTGTTCGGCCGGTGGGACTACCCCGTGGGCAAGGACGAGGACATCTACATGGTCCCCCAGGAAAACGGCGCCCGCACCGGTGTGGTGGAGGCTTCGGTCTCGGGGGACGGCATGCCTGCCCTGCGGCTGTCCACCCCGGGCAGCATGGTATTCTCCGCCGGGCACTGGACGCCCAATGAGCTGGAAAACGCCCGCCACTTCTGGCAGCTGCCGCCCGTCACCCGCACCATCGTGCGCTGTGCGGCAGGCGTCCGCGGCGCAGGCGGCGACGACAGCTGGGGCGCCCTGCCGCTGGCACCCTACCGCTATACCCTGCACCGGGGCGACAGCTTTACCCTGACGCTCTGGGTGGAATAAGCCATATACGCCACGAGGCGGGAGGAAATTTCCTCCCGCCTCGCTTTTTAGGGGACACACTTGCCCCCGCACACAACAAAAGCGCCCCGGAGCAGACAAGGCCCCGGGGCGTTCCCGACGGCGGTCACACCGCAGCCGGTATCATAATATACCATTACTGACGAATGGCGCGAACGACACGATTCAGATCGCTGTCGTTTTCGCAGACAATATTCACAGGGCTGCTGTAATCCAGGCTCATCATGCCCAGAATGCTCTTTGCGTCTGCGATGCTTCCCCGCATGTCATGCACGCCGACATCGTTTTCGCACTTGGCGGCGGCAGACACGATCCCCTGGACTTCGGAGAAGCTGGAAACCTTGACTTGTCTCACCATAATTCATTCCTCCATGATATAAGGGCAAGGGGACGGACAACCGTTTGTTGTCTTCCTGTCTTGCAATGTTATTATAGCACAAAACTTTTCCTTGATGATATTAACCAAAAAATCTTCAACAAATTCGTCACCATAACCAAAACCCATTTTTTCCCTCTGACAGGATTTGGATTAGAAGCACAAAATTATTTAAGTATTTTTTGCCATTTTCTCCTTTTTCGGTATTATTAGATTCATTTTATTGTATTATTAGTATTTAAATTTCCGTTTTGCAGCTTCAAGCCAACATTTTATCTAGCTCGGCAGGGTGCACAATGCACGATCCGGCACGCCGGGCCAGCGCACCCCGCACAGGGCGTCAGATTTGTAAAAATGTTGTATGCCGATGCAGGACAGTATTGTGATTCAATTCACGAATTATCGGTCTTGGCACCAAAAAGGCATATTCGCCGGTAAAGTTTGTGTCAACTCCGGGGACATTTTGTGCGGTGTTTTTTTACGGTGATTTGACTGTGGCATGGTTTCGCCGGGCAAAGTGTGAAACTATAATGAACTTGCTGCGAAACGGTACCCCGCCCTCCCGCAGCAAAGCAAACAAACCGAATCTGCTAAAAATCAAGGAGAGAGGATCTACATGAAAGACCTTACCAAACGTGCTGCTGCTCTGCTGGGCGCAGCCTCCCTGACCTTCAGCCTTGCGGCCTGCAGCACGCCCGCAAGCGAGGCTCCCGCCAGCAACAGCACTTCCACTGTCGCCCCCGCCGCTCCCACTGCCGAAACCGCTTCCACCGGCACTCCCAAGTACATTTTCCTGTTCATCGGCGACGGCATGAGCTATCCCCAGATTCAGAGCACCAACTACTATCTGTCCGCCCTGGAAAACGGCACCAGCATGGGCGGCGACGGCGCCGTCCTGCAGCATGAGGATGCCCTGAGCTTCCTGGATTTCCCTGTGGTGGGCAGCGCCCAGACCTATGACAGCACCTCCTTCTGCCCCGACTCCGCCTCCACCGCCACCTCCATCTCCACCGGTCACAAGACCTACAGCGGCACCATCAACATGGACGAGACCGGCACCGTCGCCTACGAGACCATCAGCGAAAAGCTGAAGGACCAGCTGGGCTACAAGATCGGCGTCATCTCCAGCGTCAACATCAACCACGCCACCCCCGCGGCCTTCTACTGCCATCAGGTCAGCCGCAACAACTACTATGACATCGGTCTGGAAATGATCGACAGCGGCTTCGATTACTTCGCAGGCGGCGCCCTGCTCCAGCCTACCGGCAAGGACGAGGACCAGACCGACCTGTACACCCTGGCCCAGCAGGCCGGCTACACCGTGGTCAAGACCCAGGCGGAGGCCGAGGCCGTCACCGCCGACACCGGCAAGGCCATCCTCATTGACGAGCACCTGGCCGACGGCGATGCCATGGCCTACGAGGTCGACCGCACCGACGACATGTGGAGCCTGGCCGACTACGTGGAGAAAGGCATTGAATGCCTGGACAACGACACCGGCTTCTTCATGATGGTGGAGGGCGGCAAGATCGACTGGGCCTGCCACGCCAACGACGCCGCTTCCACCCTGCACGACACCCAGGCCCTGTCCGATGCTGTCCAGAAGGCCATTGACTTCTACAACGAGCATCCCGACGAGACGCTGATCCTGGTCACCGGCGACCACGAGACCGGCGGCATGACCATCGGCTACGCGGGCACCAACTACGACACCTTCCTGCAGAATCTGGCCAACCAGAAGATCAGCTACGCCAAGTTCGACAGCGATTACGTGGCCTCCTACAAGGAGAACAACACCAGCTTTGACGAGGTTCTGGACGACGTGGCCGACCTGTTCGGCCTGGTGACCGAGGAAGCCTCCGGCCAGCAGGGCGAGAGCGGCGTCACCGTGGACAACGCCGACAGCCATCCCACCGGCGTCACCTCCGGCAGCCTGGTCATGACCGACTACGAGCTGGGCCTGCTTAAGGATGCCTACGACCTGACCATGACCAAGACCGACGACACCGAGCTGACCCAGGCCGAGTACGTTCTGTACGGCAGCTATGAGCCCCTGAGCGTCACCATCACCCACATTCTCAACAACAAGTCGGGCATCGACTTCACCAGCTACAGCCACACCGGCCTGCCCGTCGCCGTCTTTGCCATGGGCGAGGGCCAGGACCTGTTTGCCGGCTACTACGACAACACCAACATCTACAACAATCTGGCCCAGCTGACCGGCGTGGCCTGATGGTTTGCGCAGGGCTCCTTTGAGCCTGCACGGTTTCTTCTGCCCGTCTCCGCTTCGGCGTTCCTTCCGCCCGGCGGAGACCTTTTATTGTTCTTATTGTTCCGCCGCGGCCGGCAGCCGCCATCGCCATTGAATAAGGAGAGTACATACAACCTATGCGTGCAAAAATCCTGGGCTTTTTCAAACGGATCTGGGGCGAGCAGCCCTCCGCCTGGCGGGTGCTGGTGCCCGGCCTGATCCTGACCGTGATTCTGATGCTCCTCCCCACCGGCTACGAGGGTGCGCAGATCTATCAGGGCACCGACAAGGTCCGCGCCACCGTGCTGGAAACCGACAACAGCACCATCATCAGCACCGGCCTGATCCAGAACGGCGAGCAGCGCTGCACCCTGCGCATTGAGGAAGGCCGGTTTGCCGGCCAGACAGCCCAGGCCGTCAACCTGCTCACCGGCAGCCTGGAACAGGACAAGATCTTTGCCCCCGGGGACAGCGCCCTGGTGGTGGTCAGCCATGCCGACGGCGCCATCACCTCGGTCACCATGATCGACCACTACCGCATCAGCTGGGAGCTTCTGCTGGCTGCCGTCTTTACCCTGTTCCTCATCCTCTTCGCCGGACCCGGCGGCCTGCGGGCCATCCTCTCCTTCGTCATTACGGTGCTGGCCATCTGGAAGATCATGGTCCCCGCCACCCTGCGCGGCGCCAATCCCATTCTGGTGGGCCTGCTGCTGGTGGCCCTGCTCACCGTGGTCATCATCGTCTTTGTCTACGGCTTTGACCGCCGCAGTCTCACCGCCATTCTGGGCAGCATGCTGGGCGTCTGCACCGCCTGCGTGCTGGGTGTCGCCTTCACCAGCGTGCTGCACATCCACGGCGCCGTCATGGCCAACAGCGAGTCGCTGCTCTACGCGGGATACCAGGACCTCAACCTCACCCGCATCTTTATGGCCAGCATCTTCATCGGGGCCTCCGGCGCCATGATGGACCTGTCGGTGGACATCACCAGCGGCATCTGCGAGGTAGTGCGCAAAAAGCCCGGCGTCCGTCCCTGGGAGGCGGTAGGCAGCGGCATCCGCATTGGTCAGGCCGCCATGGGCACCATGACCACCACCCTGCTGCTGGCCTACTCCGGTGGATACCTGGCCCAGCTCATGGTCTTTATGGCCCAGGGCACACCGCTGGTCAACATCTTCAACTACAAGTATGTGGCCAGTGAGCTGCTCCAGACGCTGGTGGGCAGCTTTGCCCTTGTCACCGTGGCCCCCTTCACGGCTGTGGTAGGCGGCTTCCTGCTGACCCGCCGGGGCGCTGTGCCCGCAGACGCGGGCGCGGCAGCCCGCCCCGAGGATGCCGCCGCGCCGCAGTCCTCCGACGACCCAGCCGCTTCCGCCTCCGTCTGACGGTGTTCTGCCGGTTTCGGACAAATCATACAAAAACGCCCTGCCGGGCTGCAGCAGTCTGCTGTCCGGCAGGGCGTTTTTGACGGTTTCTCCCGGTGGCGGCCGGGTCAGGAGGCCGGAGGCAGCTCAGTCACCGCCCGCAGCACCGCCTTGCGGTGGAGCCGCCGCACCCAGCGGTATTCCAGGTGCATCTGCTCCGAGATCTCGGTGAGGGTCTGCCCCAGCAGATACCGGCGGCGCAGAAGTTCCCGCTGGGTGGGATCGAACACGGTGGAGATGGACCACTGCACCTCCGACCGGATGCGATGGGTGTCTGCGGCAGCCGCCGCACACCGGGTCTCCGCCCGCATCAGACGCTCCGCCGCCCGGCCGGTCCGGTCACTGTGTCCCGAAGCCCGGGGCATTCCGTCCACCGCCGGGGCATGGCAGAGCACCATCCCCCTGGCCTGCTCCAGATCCATGGCCAGCAGCTGCTGGCGCCGCAGCGCCTTGCGGTAACGGCTCAGCCACTGAATCTTTTCCTCCGTCTGTTCTCTCTGTGTTCTGTCCATGGCAGCCCTCCTGCTCCTCTTTTTCCTCGTCCAGCACCTGCGCAAAACAGCGTGGCCAAAGGCAATAACCGGTTCCCTCGCACCGCCACCGACAGCGCGAACATCTCTCACTCCCTGCCCTCATGTGCGCCCCTCCTGTCGGGATGCTCCGCCCTGCACCGCCAGGGGTTCTTCCCATATTTCCAGCGTCAGGGTCAGCCGCCCGGCCAGGCAGAGGTCTCCCTCCCGGCCGCCGCAGCTCTCCCGCAGCGCCTCCGCCAGAAGCGGCTGCAGCTCCCGGCCGCCGATCTCAAAGGTCCCGTACCGGTCGGCACGTACACACCCCGCTCCCCTCATCCGTATCCGCTTGTGCATTGCAGTGTCCCTCCCAAAAACTCTCGATTTCCTCGCCGTACAGGGCCGCAAAAGCCCGCCGAGCTCCCGCATCCCGCAAAATTTCCTCCAAAGTCTCGGCCGGGTCGGGCCGGTTTCGCCCCCGGCTGTACCATCGCACTCCCTTGTCTCTTTCCAGGGCAGCAGCCCTCCCTTCCCGCCTTTTCCAGCGGTTGTGCCAATCAGTCCCATTTATCGTCCTCTCCTGAAGATATAATAAGGATTACAGCTTTCCTTTTGCCGGATGGCGCCCGCGGCGGTGCACTCGTCCGCTGTGCTGTCCGGCTCCCCCGCGGCAGTTTTTTCATAAAATTTGCCGCAGGGACGGGTTTTGTCTTGACTTTTACGCATTTACGTAATATAGTAAACGCAAGACCTGTAAATTACGCGATCACGTTACGATGTTCAGTATAATATGTCTTTGCGTATTTTTCAATAACAAATTTCGCTTTCGTGTAATTTCAGCAAATCCCACAGGGAAAGGGTGTTTTTTGTTGTGAACCTTTATCAGCGCATCGAGGCCCTGTGCAACGCCCGGGGCATCACCATCACCGACCTATGCCGTGAGAGCGGAGTCAGCCGCAGTTCGCTGTCCGACCTGAAGACGGGACGCAAACAGTCGCTGGCAGCGCAGTCGCTGGCAAAGATTGCGGGGTATTTTGGGGTCAGCGTGGACAGTCTGCTGGGCTGCGAAAGCTCGGATGAGATGGGCTTTGACGATTTCACCTATGCGCTCTTCCACGAGACAAAGGAGCTGACCCAGGAGAATAAGGAGAAGCTGCTGGAGATGGCACGGTTTTTCCGGGATCAGCAGCAGAAAGGGAAATAAGGGTATGCAGCTTTGCGAGGTATATGACGACGCCCGGCGTGCGGGCGCCAGGATCTATGCCTATGACATCGGGTTTGCCGACGCCGTCACCGTGGAGGTGAACGGCGCCTACGGTATATTTGTGGATTTCTCCCGGGGGAAGGACTGGCGGCGGCTGAGCTGGCAGCTGGCCCACGAGATCGGTCACTGTGCCACCGGGTGCACACACAAGGTTTCCAGCCGCCACGATCTGATTGCCCGGCACGAGTACAAGGCCGACCGCTGGGCGATCACCCGCTACCTGAGCGTGGAAGCCCTGCGTCGGGCCATGGCCGCCGGCTACACCGAACCCTGGCAGCTGGCGGAATACTTTGACCTGCCGCAGAAAGCCGTGGAGCAGGCGCTGTATTACTGGACCCAGTGCCGGGGTGTCGACTTCAACACCGGCAGAAGCCGGGACCTGTAAGAGAAAATGTGAAATTCAATGGTTGGCAAGCCGGCGCAAACCTGATATAATAAAGAGTAGCTTTGGCGAAACTCCGGTTTTGCCCATGCGGGCCATTAGCTCAGTTGGTCAGAGCTGGCGGCTCATAACCTGTTAGTTTAACCAAAATTTTCTTCCAAAACAACGATTTAACGTCATTTATTTTCACTGTTACTTCTAAAAATGCCGTTTTGGCTACGGATTGGCTACGAGATGGTGTTTTAGGAGTTCTTCAATATAGTTATGTGGGCCAGTAGCTCAGCTGGTCAGAGCTGTCGGCTCATAACCGATTGGTCGCGGGTTCAATCCCTGCCTGGCCCACCAAAAAGAACGTGCCTACGTCAATTTTTAATGACAGGGCACGTTCTTTCTTTAGGTTCCGTACAGTTCACGGCTCAACTGATTACGGATGGATTCTTGCCGCTTTTTGTACTGCTGGGTGTAGATCATCAGGGTTGTACTGGGCTGGGCATGGCCTGCTTCTGCTGCCACCGTAGCGACACCAATATCAGGATTTGACATCAGGATGCTGACAAAGGTATGCCGGAACATATGCGGATGAAGGTGGCGGATACCGGCCTTGTCGCCGATTCTTTTGACGATGGAGGCATAGCTGTCCGGGCTTAGCGGCCAACCATGATCGTCGGAGATCACGAAATTGTTTCCTGCCAGCGCCCTGAGCGAATCTGGGTACTTGCACCGCTTTTTTTCGATGGAGGTTTGCCAGCTGGCTCCCATCAGCTTTCTCTGGCATTTCCAGAAATCATAGTATTTCTTCATGGCTTCCATGAATTCGGGTGCCACATCAATGTACCGGTCATTGGATTCTTTGGTGGTCGTCAGCTGATAGCCATATGTATCAAAGACCAAAAGCGATTTGTAAACATGGACCGTACATTGTTTGAAATCCAGGTCCTCCCATGTCAGGCCAGCCAGTTCTCCGCGCCGCATACCGGTATTGAGGAGAGCCAAAACGATAGCCTGCTCTGTCATATTGCAATTCGGGAGGTAATTCAGCAGCGTTTTGACCTCGTCCTCATGAAGGCAGTCCACGAAGCGGGGACGCGATCTTTTTTCAGGAAGGGCGAAAGCTGGCTGAACGGTGCCGTAATGGTCAGAAGCAAACTGTAAAACCTGTCGTGCAAAAAGAGCATATTCCCGCAGTGTTTTCCCTGCCAATGCTGTTTCTGTCGATTCAAACCGAAACGCCTGATCGACACCGACACCGAGCGCTTTGGAAATTTCCTCAGCCGAATGGCGTGTCACGTTTTTGCCCCGGAAAGCCTCTGCCATGGTATAGGCAGTCACATCACAATCAACTGTGAGTTTATTAAAAGACTTCCTCTTGAAAGCCTTTGCTTCGGGGCGCAGAAATGCTTTCTCTTGAACTTTCGTTCCATCTTCTTCGATCTCGTCAATCAGCTTTTTGTAGTCAACCTTTGTGATTTGAGAAACAGGCTTTTCAGCAAACCACGGAGCAACACTGACAATCCGTTTAAGATAGTTTTCCTTGTTCCGGGTGGTATTCGCCTTGTTTTTGCGGCTGTCAAAATTACCGCGAAGGCGAGCCGAAGGGGCCAGGCGAGCCTTGGTGTCCGAGATGTATTCCTCTGCTACCTCTGCAAAGCTCTTGTTTGCGTCACTGTCTTCCTGATCCACCTTTTCCTGTTCGCTTTTTTCAAATTCAACGGCGGCGGCCATAGCGGCAGCAGTGCGTGATTTCAATGTGCGTAGTTTCTGGGGATCAAAATCGAAGCGCGAATAGCGACGTTCCAGATTCCCGTTCACCATTACATTGGCGGTGATTTTGAAATACTTGGGTTTGTTCTGCGGGGTCATCAATTTTACGGATGCCATCTGTAAAAGACAAGTTATGGGCTAAATCATCCACTGGCACACTAGTAACAGAAATATGCAAAATATACTCTGTCTGAGTTTCGGTATCTTCACTTTCCTCAGATCCATCCCCGCTGTCTGCGGGAACTTCCACTTCCTCCACCTCGCTTTCGATGCGGTGCATCATCCAGAAGGTGCCGATAAGCAAGTCAGCCTTTTCGCGGTCAATGACAATGACATCATCGTCCCCGTTCAGGTTCTGGTTGACCGCAAAGACAGCCAGCACCTCCGGCCAGTAGCTGGCCCAGGTGTGGCCGTCCTCGTATTCATAATGAAATTCCACGTTGCTGCACTCCGGGTGGTTCGCCACCAGATCACTGATGGTTTCACCAAATTCGGTGTTGGCTTCCAGCACAATCTCTTCGATGGGAATGCTGTTGGGATCGCCGCTTTCATCGGCAAAAAGGATGCCCATCGGGCTACCCAAAATAGCGGCAGCTGCACCGATCACCAGTGCGAGTATCAAAACCACGCCACCGGCTCCAACCAGATATATCAAGGCATTCACAACGGCGCTGGCTGCATGGGCCAGCAGTTGTTTCAGCTTCCCCAGTAGATAGTTGGCCAATCGTTGTAGCTGTTCTCTCACCGGTTTGCTGGAAGTGCGGGGCAGCTTGGGTGTGGGCATCGAGTGGGTTGCCGCACGGCGTGCTTCTGTTTCAGCCAGTTTTTTTCGTACCGACTTGACCAGAATCACCCGTTTGCGCAGAACCTGCTTGCGGTCTGGCAAGGACGGTTTACCCTTTGGAACCGGATTCGGTACCTTTTGCGATGCCTTTACTTTGATAGCTTGCTGCTGGATTGCTTTACGACGAAACCGCGTTTTTCTTGTAGCCTGTGTTTCCGTTGGAACAGCGGTGTTGTGGGGTGGCGTCGGTGAAGATGTTTCGCCGGTGGATGCTTTAGCGGCCTGCCGTTTCAGCAAAAGCCTTCGATACATTTTGTACGGTACTTTGGTGGATTGGAAAGTAAAATCCGCCGCATCTCCGACTGTCTCTTTTGCTTTATCTTCGACCTTTTGCTGTGCATAGTTATCGGAAGGTCCTTCCCCAGTCGCACCGTCCCTTATTTCTTGACCGGCTTGTTTGGCGTGGGCCTGTGCCTGATAAGCCGTGCGCAGCGCCGTTTTCTTAGCCAGATTTTTTACTGGGTTCAGTTTCTTCTCTTTTCGCACTGTTATCGTTCTCCTTGCTCACGGGATGGCTTTTTCTTCGGTTTGCCCATCAGGTTATCGTAGACTTTGGGCGTCACACGAAAATAGCCGACGCCCTCAGCCGATTCGATAAAGAAGTGCGGCTCCCGAAAATGCTGTTTCATGTATGCCATTTGATCAGGCGGCAAACTGCACAAGCTCCCGCCATCCTCTGTATCGCACAAACCGCAGAGAAGGAAGTTGCCCGCAATGGCGTCGCCAATTTCCGGCAAAGCACGATTCAAGGGCAAACCCAACAGCTTGCCTTCATCGTGGCAAACCAGCCCCACCGAACGGTCCGGCCACGGGTAGACGATTTCAATGGTGCCGCCGACCTGCTTTTGCAGCTCCTGCAAAGTATGCGGCATGGTAATCTCCACAGGATACTTTCCGGGCTGAACAAGGAGAACCGTCATCATGTCATTGTCCATAGCATTCTTGCTCCTTTTTCCAAAATAAAGAAAAGGCGAAACCCATTTTCCTTACAGGAATAGAGTTTCGCCTTTGTTTTTTTGTTTGTCTTAAAGTTATTGTTCTGTATAAAGGTGGATGCACTCGTCAATAATGGCTTCAACTGTGTGGATCTGTGAAGGTGTGAGCAGGCGCAGTTTATCAGCCAAAATCAGTAAATCCTTATCCACAATGTCACCTGTGAGAAGATAGTCGGCACTGACACATAGCGCAGCTGCCAGTTTACGCAATGAATCGGGACGCATTGCACGCTTGCCTGATTCCGCATATGAAACGGCCTGTGTTGTCATATCGGACTTTTCTGCCAGTTCTTCCTGCGTGAGTCGCAGCTGTTTTCGCCGTTCGCAAATCCGTCGGGCCATTTCTTGTATGCAGAGTTCTTTTTCCTGTGCCAAGTTCGTGTCCTCCCTCGCGCTTTGTTAAATTATATCCACAATGCGCAAAAGAAATAATCGCGCTTTGTTGACATTTATCAACAAGTGGCGATATTATGGACCAAATGGAACAGGAGGCGTTAAAAATGCGTGAAAAAACCGTATGTTTTACAGGGCACAGGATAATAGAACCTGAAAAAAGGGCCTCACTTTTTGCTCAGCTGATAGATGAGATAAAGTCGCTGCTTGAAGCCGGGTATCGTTATTTCGGTGCAGGAGGTGCTTTGGGTTTTGATACGCTTGCCGCGCAGGCAGTATTAAAGTTGCGGGAAGAGTATCCACAGATTCGTTTGATCCTTGTTCTGCCCTGCAAAGAACAGACCAGAGGTTGGCCTGCTGCCGATGTAGATATATATAATGAAATCCTGCATCAGGCAGATAAAGTGGTGTACACAGCGGAACACTATTACCGGGGCTGCATGTTTAAGCGGAACCGCCATCTGGTTGACAACAGCAGCGTCTGCATCTGCTACCTGACATCTGATCACGGAGGCACGGCCTATACTGTGCGGTATGCCCAATCCCAGCAACTGAAGATTGTCAATTTGGCCGACACCATATAGATTATCGTTCCCATTTCGGCGGCTGAGATTCCAGTTCACGGCAATACTCGGGATACCGGAGCCGGATACCTTCCATGAAATAGGGTGCAAACTCGCAGTCAAAAAGATCATACGGCGTTGCGTATCCGTCAGTATTCCACCCATTCCAGAGGTTGAAAGCCAGCCGGGTGATCCGTTCCGTTCCACTGGTCTGCCAGCCGTCATTGATACAATCAGGGCGGATACAATCCTCTTCAAAGCCAAAGATTTTTTGGATGTTGTTCCGGGTATCGCTGCTGATACCCACGACATAGAAAAAGGCTTTGTGGTAGGGATCATCCTTTCTCGTCTGCTTGAGCACCTTATTATAAAATGCCAGATGTTCCCGATCCTTAAAACGAATTTCTGATTTCATTAGATTATCTCCTTATTGTGTGAACCAACAAAGCTGAGCATCCTCATTATGGAATAGTATATCATAATCTGAGAATCTAAGCTCACGATTGAACTTTTCCGTAGCTTTATTGGGTAAGGCTTGCAGGGCAAGCATTTCACGCCACAAATCCGGGTGATGGTCGTAAAGATGACGCAGTTCGGGCAGCTTCGCATTGGGACAAAACCAGCAACCATTGCGGTCCGTAAAGTCGTAGACCGGGGAAAGCAATCCATACCGGCGACACAGTTCCCATGCCTCTGCTTCACTGCACGCATACTGTTCCAACAGAGAAATTTGTTTTTCTTGCAGGCGCATAAGCCGGTCCTGCTCATCGGTGGCAAGGCCAACATACTGCTGCGTTTCTTGTGGCAGACATTTCATATACTTTTGAATGGGCCGCACTTTACAATCCCGTTGGATATTGCATCGTCCACATAGGGGAAAGCCTTTCAGCTTTCCTTTTCCTTTGCCTCGCTGGATGGTTTTGGTAAAGCACTCCTTGTAAGTAGTGTTTGCCCGTAGAATTTTTACATTCAAACCAGCCCGTCGAAGCCACGGAATTGCTGTTTCATAAATAAAGGTACGGTGTTCGGGAACCTCGCCGGAAATTTCTTTGTCAAACATCACCTCACAATAGACGATCTCGTCCAGCGGTTCGTGGTGCATCAAGGCAAGAATCACGGTGGCCAGACTGTCTTTGCCCATACTGCAAGAGCAAATTGTTTTTGGCATAGTTCCTCCAAAAAGATGCGGCCCTGCCAACGCAGGGCCGCTTGCTGTAGGTAGATCAGTTTTCCATTTCGCCGGGTTTGGTGGTCAACAGGCGATAGATTTTGGTATTTGTGGGATGGTCGTTCACAAAGGGGATCAGGTTGTTACCCATTTTCAGAATTCCCTGTCCGGGTTTGGCCAGCTTCAGATAATTCTTCTGTGGGTCTGACAAACCATACAGTTCCACCACACTATCAATGTCCTTGGTCTGGCGCAGCATACACACAAATTCGCTGTTGGCCAACATGGCGTATGCCGTATCGTTGGAAAGGCAGTCCTGCACGTTCTGGGTGATGCCCGTTGCATAGGCGTTGTATTTGCGGAACCGCTTCCAGCTGGTATAGAGGAATTGAGAACTCAGCTTATCCCGCAAAAGCAGGTAAATCTCATCAAAGTACACCCATGTTGCCGCTTTGGGGTCGTTGCGCTCATTGCTCATCACACAGGTGTTGATGTACTCCAACATGGACAGCATGGCCACCGGCTTGAGCTGGTCGCCCAGGCTCTGGATATTGAAGCAGATCAGGCGATTGCTCATATCCACGTTCGTGGGATGTGCAAACATATTCATGCTGCCGGTTGCGAACAATTCCAGCGCCAGCGCAATCTCATGAGCACGTTCATGGGGTTGCTCCTTGAGGTCGTTATAAAGATCGGTCAGTGTGGGGCACGCAATCTTATAGCCGGATTTAATCAACGGCTTGTAGATATGCTTGAGGCTACGGTCAATCAGGCTCTTGTCGCCGGCTTGAATGTTGTCCTTCCCCATGATCTGTTCACACAGGGACAGCACAAACTCTGCCTTAGCAGTATGGGGCTGAATCTTGGTGGAGGGATCATAGGTGAAGTCCAGCGGATTGAAATAGGTGGTGCTGTCCACTGCAATATCCACCACAATGCCCCCAGCTCCCGTACCAGCGGGCCATATTCGTTTTCAGGATCTACGATATAGAATTTGGCCTTCAGGAATCGCAGGAAAAGCTCCAGGATTTCCTGCTTGACGAACAGGCTCTTGCCGCCGCCAGAAGTAGCAATAACCATGGCGTTTCCGTTGATGAGGACGGTGCGCAGGCCGATGATGATGTTGCCGCTGATGGCGTTGACACCATAGTAGATACCGCCCGGAACCAGCACTTCCTGCGTGTTGAAAGGAATCAGGGATGCAACGCCCTTGGTGGTCATGGCCCGGAGATTGGCAATGCGGCGCAAGCCATAGGGCATTGCGGTGTTAAAGGCGTTTTCCTGCTGCCACCGCATCTCGGTAAAGCGGCAGTTATAATTGCCTGCCGCCGTTTTCAGTGCATCGGTTTCCTGACGCAGTTCCTCCAGATCATCGGCAAAATAAGCCACTGTCAGAAGCGTCAAAAACATCTGCTGGTCATTGTCGGTCATATCCCGCTGCCACTGGTTCAGCGTATTTTCCTCTTCCTGCGTGCGCTGCGGAACATTGGCGGTGAAGTCCAGATTATCCACGCTTTTCCGATTGAACCGGACCTTGTCGGCATCCACCTTCATCCGATAATCCGCCAAGGTTTTGTAGGCGTCCTCGGTTTCAATGGGCACAAAATCCATGGTAAGGATGATATAGGGTACCTGCTGCAAAAGAGTGGTGACCAACTTATCGTCAATGCGCTGCGGGAAATAGGACATGGACATACATTTTGCCACCCGGTTGTCAATGTCGATGTGATCACGCTTGAACTCAATAACATCGGGCGCAACGAAGTCCCGAAAATCTTCGCCCAGCTTGGTGCAGCGATCCAGATCAAATTCAAAGCGTGATTCTTCACCCACACGGAAAAAATTGTGGAGAATCCGAAGGCGTTCGGAATTGTCCACGCTCCGTACAGTGCTGCCCAGTTCGGAAAGGATGTTGACCAGATGCCCCTGCACCTGGCGCAGCCGATCCCGTGCATCTTCGACACGGTTTTTCTGTGTGGAAACAATCACATATTTGCTTTGCAGCACATTGCCGACCAGCGAGGCGCAGGCGGCCAGCTGGCGGTTCTTCTCGGCACGCAGATCGTCATGGCCATCGTTTGCACGATGGTACAGTACATCCCGCCGGAACACCAGATCGTCCATACGCTGGCTGACAATACACATCTTGATCGTGCAGTCCGAAGGAACACCGGCATAGAGTTTGCCGTACACCTGCTGGATCTCGTCTTTTTTGCCGTCAGACACCATCGCATAGTTGATGTCTGACACGCTCCACATCTGGCTGTACACATTACCGGAACGCCACATTCCATCGTCGTAAATGCGGTCAACCGGGATGCTTTTCTGCACCGATTTCGGTGTGTTTACCCCACCCCAGGTGTTCCGGGTGGAGGCATACTCATTCAGTTTCAAGGCTTTCGCTTCTCCTTTCTCTTCCAAAACTGTCTTTTCTTCTTTTGAGGATGCAGGACTGCTTCAAACCGATTTTCGGCCACCCATACTCTCGGGCCGGAACGGAGGAACTCGGTTACAAAAGCAGCTTTCAGAAATTGCCAGATGGTCATCTGGTCATATTGAAAAAAGCCCGCCATAGCAAAAGGAGCCGCAGCTACGATACAGATCCAGCTGACTGTTTCCTGACCAAGAACAGGCTGTAGACCAAAGTATACCGTGATGGCAATGGCAACGGAGGCTCCAGACCAGAGAAGCTGCCGCAGGGATAGTCCCATAAAGACATCTTCCTCATAGCGCTGGAAGTCCTTGTTAATATTAACTTGCAAAATCTCACTCCCTGTAATAATAAAATAACGTCCGGATGAGATGGATTCATCCGGACGCTATAAAGTTAAGTGTGTTTGTTATTGTAATTATAATAGAATTGCTAGAAAAATATCGTATTTGAGTTTCAAGTTGAACTCGTTTTAGAAAACAGCTGTATAACAACCATTTCGGATTTTGTGTTCAACTTTTTGTACATAAAAAGTCGAACTTGATTATTGTAGGAATATGTTCTCCAGCAAATATAGAGGGACAATGTTACTTTGAATAATTTTGTCTAAATCCAAATGTTCAATCAGTGCTCTTGCACGTTCACCTTTATGATAATAGACTGTGGTTTTTCCCTCGTTTCTCAATCGAATAAGAAGCTGCTTTAATTTGGCCGATCCCTTTTTTCCTGTAGGAATATCAGCAGGAGTAATATCCTCTAATAACCCTAGATATGAACTAATCCCATGAAGATCTTGTAAAAAAATATCTTCGATATCGGCGTTCGCAGCCAAATCAATAATTTGCTTCGCTCTCCTCGCTGTCAATTTTTGCCGAAAATCTTTCCAATCACCTTTGTAGAACTTGGTTACGTCAGCGTTGTAGTTATCTGTATCATAGCAAAGGAACACAGTCCACGGCACGCCCTTTTTGGTAAGTGCGGCTTTGTTATTAAACCAACTGGCGGAGTTATGAATCTGGGTTATTGTACCGACAGCATTCATACGAATAATGCGTTTTCCAAAAGGCCCCTGAACCACATAATAGTCTTCATATGTATCGTTATCTTTTAATTTTTGAATTGTGCATTCCGGATGCTTTTTTGCAAAATGCAATAATAGTGCTTCATAAAACTGATATTCTGTTGCAGCTTCCATAATAAGGGCAAAACCTTGTTCAAAATCCTTTTCCACTTAAAAACCCTCCAAATAATTTCGCAGAGTTTCTAAGGATGTCTCTCCACCGGACATCAATTCAAATAGATATTCGCCAACAGTTAAGTCGTAGCTACGAGCCGCCGCGAGTAATTTTTTTACTTTTGATGTTGATACACGATAGAATTGAGCAACGCCTCGATGAATAGATGCGCCTGCATACAGTTGCTCCGGCTTTAAATATTGAACAAGGTACGGTGAATGACTTGAAACGATAATTCGGGTACTTTCGAGGGTATCAGTGATGATTTCGAGAAGATTTTTGAGCATTTTCGGGTGGATGCTGGTCTCTAGTTCCTCTACTCCGATACACGAAACATTGTTGCAACTGGCAACGAAAATATTAGTCAACAACCAAAAAATACGTTTGGTACCAGTAGACATAGTTACCAGATTGACGGGTTGGTTGAGATACTCACTTTTAATAGTAACTCGGTACACCTTGTCTTTCAGATGGAAGGGGATTTCTTCATCAATCGGTTGATCTGGAGTATTTTCATCACCATCCTTTTTGGCATAAAAATGTGTTACTTGGTTTCTCGTAGCAGTTAATTCGTGTGCATGGATAGTGATTTCAGAGAACTCCGGAAAAAGAGAGTGAATGGCATCCTCGAATTGCCAATATCTTTCAGGAAACATTTCTTTTAATTGAAACAGCGCTCTTGGAATGTCTTCATCGTCAAAACGAATATGACTATCATCCTCGTCAGCAATTCGAAATGGAGTAAATTGAAATTGTTCTTTTACGTCCAATGTATCACAAACACGGTATTCAAAGGAACGAATAGCCTGAATTGCTTCCTTATACTCCAAATCTTCAATAGAGGGCAAGACATCAATTGCCAAGACCATATTATCCAAAGAGATATTTCTATATGCGTTGGTAGATTTTCCTTTTCGGTACTGACAAGTGTCTCTTTTTAAGTAGGAAGAATATCGCACACTTTCAGAAGGACGCATTTCCAGTGTTTCATCAATAATTCGTTGCCCGGTTTTATCATCACGATACCAAGAAAAAGAAAAACCATAACGGACAAAACAGTATTCACCCAGTTTTTCGTCCTCGAATTCCATTTGGAATTCGAACGGCGTTTTTGCTAATAGAGGGGTTAATGGAATTGCTTCTGTCCAAGCCATCATATTGATGCGTTGTTTTGGGCTTGCACTAATAAAGCCAGTAGCAAAACGTAGTGCTTCCAATAAATTGCTTTTTCCATAATTGTTGGGCGAGATTACAGCTACTGTATTATGATCAAAACTGATCTTGGTTAGGCTTAAATTTTTAAACCCTCCAACAGCAAGCGATTTCAATATCATAACGGCCACCTCCTACAATTAGCATAAACAAGTCAAGTTGCTCTGTCAAGAGAATTTGATGCAAAAAACAGGCCGTTTTAGATCAAAAATTGGAATGAAAGTGGGAAAAAACAGCAAAACGTTCCTTTATTACAGCCCCATCATCTCGTGAATGATACGGTCGGAACCCTTGATGAGACCTACCAGAACCAACATATTGAATACAGTCTCTGCAAGATAGCTCCACACCATTGTGGTGGCTTCGCCGGTAGCCACCACAGGGGTACCCACAAAGCCCGCATAAATGATGCAGGCCAGCACAATGACCGCACCTTCCATGCAGACTCCTACATAGGTTTTCAGAAATGCCACACCCACCGATTGGGTACTGTCTCCGGCAAAGGTTGCCAATGGAATCGGTGCCAGGGCCGTGTACATATACAGGCGGAAAAAGCGCCCGTACACAGTGAGAATCATAATGAAGGAAAGCACCGTGATAAACAGGCTGCCTAAGATGGTAACCAACCAAAGCGGAATACTGGCCAGAAAGCCTACATTTTCAATAGCCGTCTGTACCTCACCGGGCAGTGAAACCATTGCCTGAGAAATACCACCCATACTGGTAGCCATCTCGCTGACAATGCCGTTGCACACTTCAAAGACCTTAAGCATGATCTCCATTCCGTATCCCACCGCTGTTTTGGCTGCCACGAATCGGATCAAGTAGTGCAGAGCCGCTTCGGGCCTCTTCAATTCGTGGAAGTTTGCGGTGTTTTTGAACAGACTCATGGCGAAAAACAGAATAACCAGAGCATAGCCGATGGCCAGCATTGCTCCGTGGATGGTCTGCATGATGCCCCAGACAGCACCACCTTTGAAGGTAGCTGGGCTGGTGGTAACAAGGCCCCACAGTTCACTCAGCTTCTCGTTCCATGTAGTAAAGGCATTGTTCAGATTTTCGACGATCCAGTTCTGGTCCAAGGATAATCACCTCCTTTGGAGCTACATGGATCAGGCTAGAATCAGGTCGAGAATATCCTTGGCAAAGTAGATCACGATGCCGCCGAAGAAGGTCATAAACCCCTGTGCCCGCTGTCCGGCGTCGTGGCTCTTGAGGGCAAGACCGATCTGAACCAGGCCAAAGCCCAGCAAAATAGCGCCGATGGCCTTGATGGCGCTGAACACAAAGTCGCTGAGATTGTTGATGGTGGTCAAAGGGTCGCTGGCGGCAAAGGCCGGAGTAGCTACCAGAACACACAGTGCTGCCGAGACCGCCCAGGTCAGGTAAGTACGTTTGATCTTGTTCGCACGGGTGCGGGCCAGACGAGTTTCATTTTCATTATGCTGCATTTTCGATTTCCTCCAAATCAATGAGTTCATATTTGTCGAGAGTTTCTGCCGGTATCTTATCCGGCTCAATGGTTGCCAGTTCCTTCTGGGATATGGACACTGCCATCTGCATGAAGTCATAGGGCATCACATAGGGAGCTGCACCACCATCGGTGGTCATTTTAATATTGGGGTGCTTCAATAGATCGTACTTTCTGTCCACTACCGGGTCCTCAGATCGAAGCAGCAGCAAGGCATCGTCGTTGCTCATGCGGCGAATCTCATCCGGGGTAGCCAAATCACGAGCGGCTTTCTGCTGGGATTCGCTGGATGAGCCGTGGTTGCCTCGACCGATACTGTGTGAAACGGTCCGTTCGGTTTCTTTACCCAGAATTTTGGATAGATACTCAAAGGTTCCGTATTCGTTACCGCCGAGATACAGCAGCGAGTCACAGTTACCCACAATGCCTTCCCAATCGTCCTTGAACAGGCTCTTAAGCTGCGCGATGCTCTGCAGAATAATATCGCAGCTGATATTGCGGCTGCGGCATACCGAAAGAATCTTTTTGAAATCCTTTGGTAGTGCCACATTGGCAAATTCGTCCATCATCAGGCGAACATGAACCGGCAAAGCGCCCTTATATTCGGGATTAGAATCAGCCAACCGGAACAGCTGATCAAAAATCTGAGTATAGAGCATAGTAATGAGGAAGTTATACGTTTCGTCATTATCCGGGATAACACAGAAAATCACCCGCTTTTGCAGGCCCAGTTCCGGCAGGAAGGTTTCATCTCGTCCAGTCATATACGCAAACTGTTCGGAATTGAACATATGCAGATTGGATGCTGCAGTAACCAGAACAGACTGTAGTGTCTTGGTGCTGCCTAGCAGAAAACTTTTATACTGCAAAACGGCAGGATGGTCCGGCTCTCTATCTTCCAAGTCATTGAAAAGCATGGCGAGCGGTGCGGGATAACTTTCATCCTCCGACACCTGTCCATTTAAGATCATATACATGACCGTTGATAAATTTTGCTCCTCAGCAGGCGCTTCATATAGCAGATAGAGGATGATGGCTGAGATCAACATGATGCTGGAATTGTCCCAGAATTGATCCGCACTCCCCACAGCATCTTTGGGTTTGGTATTGTGAACGATGGCATGAGCCAGCTTCATGGCATCTTCGTCTGTTTCGAGATACACCAACGGGTTATAGTGTCCCTTGAAGTGCACCAGATCGATCACGGTGACGGCAATGCCTTGCGCCTCAAACATTCCGCCGAGGTCCCGCAGGATTTCGCCCTTTGGGTCCAGCACAATATAGGAGCAGATACTCTGCATCAGATTGGGCTTTACATAGAACCGGGTTTTGCCTGCACCAGACCCACCAATGACCATGACATTCAGATTGTGACGATGCTTATGGGAATCCATCCCCATTCTCACATTTTGGGTGAACAGGTAATTGCTGCGTGGGTGGCGTCGATCCCGATACTTTCGGTTCAGGCTTTTTGCATTGCCCCAACGCGCCGTACCATATTCGCCTCCGGGCCGGAGATCCGCCTGTTCCGTGACATAGTAGATTACACACATCGGGTACAGGATACTGACGATAAGTACCAGTTTCGGTGCATTTTCTGTCCATCGCACTGAAAATGGCGCATTTGCAAGAGCGCTAAGGATTTCCAGCATTTGAGCTAGATTTCCTGCTTCGCTTCTTGCCTGTGCCAGTGCAACGGCCAGCCACAACAGCGGAACAAAGAAAACAACCCACAGAAGGTAATCTGTGGGTTTTCTGCTTCGGGGATTCATAACACATCACCCGCGTTCAGGCTGGCAACGGGTATCCCGGGCATGGTACTGCAATTTGGGCAAGCTATGCTCGATTTGGTCGCCCATCGTCCGGGCAAAATCACGGGCGTTGTCAAAATGTTCCCGAACATTCTTTTGAGAGAGAATGTGTCTGCACTGTTCCATCCGCGTATCGCTGGCAGCAGGCGCAGGAATGCCAAGGCGACCGCAGACCTCCAGTGCCACCGCATCAGACAGAAAGCGCGCTTCTGCCGCATGGGTGTCCGGCGCATCCAGAGCCAAGCAGGATTGTACCAGTAGGGCAGGCAGTTCCTGCAGCAGCTGGAGGTCGGTAGCTTCCCGGCTTACCACGATCCTTTTCTCATGGGGAACATACTCGGCAACACCGGTTACCGGTTCTCCAATCTCCACCGGGACACGGGCCAATTCTACAAGGCTCTGCACTGCCATGTGCTGTAGTTTGGGGGCGTCCTGAAGGGTCCGCTGTGGGCAGGGCGTATTGCCGTTCGTCTGAGAAACATCGAACACTGTTTCGGGGGTCAGATAGTACCCTTTTCCGTTGCCCTTACGGGACAGAACAGTGATTCCTTTTGCCCCCTTATTCACATACCGACCATTTTGATTCCAAGTTCGCATGGGGTAAACCGCTCTGGCCAGTGGAATTTGATGAAGAACTAGTGCGGCATTGCCGGAGGACAACCGAGAACCCAACCGGCCACGACCATACAGGTAAACAGAAAGAGCCTTCCCGCTTTCGCAGAAACTCTCCATCGCAGCAAGTTGTTTCTGACCCAGGGCTTCTCGCTCGGCCTGCTTTTTGGCCTTCCATTCTTCCAAAGGAATACGCTCGTTCATAATTCATCTCTCCTTATCTTGGTCTTTTTGCGCCTTTTCCAAAGCTGCCCTCTTACCAATTTCAATTGCCTGTGCTCGAAAATTCCGAATGGCGAGCCGTACAGAGGGTTTATCCATCGAAGTAACCCTCTGATTGGTTTTTTCTGCACCAACCCGCTGAATCGGAGAGGCGCTTTCGGACCGATAGCGGGTTGATGCGTTTTTTCTTTCAAATTTCTTTTCCTTGGGAATTGCATATCCCATGCGCTCAAAGACACGGTTCAGTTTGGAAACATCTTCCGAGCGAACCAGAATATCCACCAGTTCGCCTTCACCGTTCTTTTCCTTGATTGCAGTAAAAAGAATCCCATACTGCTTTGCCTGCTGGTTGAACTCTCGCAGATCGGATATTTTCAGGGGAAAAACCTGCAGTTCTTTTCCATCCTTCAGAAGGCGATCCAGATTGGTTTTCCCCCGCAGTTTGGGATTTTCTTTGGCCAGTGCGATAGCGATAGCTGCCAGATTCTTGGCTCCCAGCGCACTGAGCTTTACAGAACTCTCGACAATTTCGATGCCGTCACGGACCATCTGGTCTGCGGCATCACCGCCGGTACTCATGATGTTCTCTCTCCCTTCTATGTTTCTGTTGCTTCTGCTGTTCGGCTTCCTGTTCTGCGCAGCGAATGGTTTCCACCTGCTGGCGCAGGTGTTCCGCGTCCTGCTCGATGGTATCACAGTAACGCAGTTCTTTTCGCAGCCCACGCAGTTCTTCCGTCAGGGCTTGGATCTGCTGACCGAGATCTGCTTTGTTCAATCCGTTGGCGGTATTGGAGCGCAGCTTGTACAGCGCCTGCCTTCTGGCGGCCAACCCGTCCATCTTTGCGGTGACCTCATGCCGTTTTTGGTGGAGATCATCCGTGGTCTGGATACCGTGTTGCCAAAGGAACTGTGCCTGCTGCTTATACCGCTCAAAGGTCCGAAAATCCTCCCATAGCAGAAAATGAGTTTTGCGGGAAGATATACGATGTTTTTGTACCTTGCCAAACAAATAAAGATAGTGATAATACAGGGCCATAAACCCTGTAATCTTTTTATGGTCCTGTTTTCGATAGGAGCCACGAAAGCGTACCTTCTTATACACCAAGGGCACGGCCTGTTCCCGTTGTCCCATCCGACTGGTTGTATCGCTTTTCGGTTGCTCCAGCCTTTCCCGCAGCTCCTGTTCGCTGTATCCCAGCCCCAGTGACTTGAAGCGGATCGCACGGGGAGAACCCTTGGGACGTAATTTCGCATACTTGATGTTTCGCCCGTAGGCAACTTCATATCCCATCTGGTTCAGGGTGAGCACAAAGGTAGACCAGTTGACGGCACGCTCCATAGCACGATCCACATCCCATAGAACTCGCCACGCATGGGGAAATCACAGGTGAAGGTGGTATGGCCGTTTTCATCCGTGGGGGCCGAAGTAGCGATGAGATCACCGGCCCGGAACAAGAGGTCACCGGTTGCGCTGTAGATGTCATCCACCGTAATGAGGTTATAGACGGCACCGGCAACCAGAGCGCCCGTTTTGCTGTCCCGTTTATAAATGTCCAGCTGGGGCTTCACTCGTTCATTGTGGAACTTCAGGACTTGGGCTTCGATCTGCGCATCGCTCGTATCCTTCACGTTGACGATTTCATAGTTCTCGGTTTCCGATGCGGAACCATCGCCGGGATTGCTGGTAATGGTCTTTGCCAGAACCACATCGTTAGTCTGCTTATCCCACTCAAAGGTCACATCATAACTCTGCTTAGTACCAACAAATCCATAAGGAGCACCGGTTTCTTCGATATGGTAACTGCCAAGCGGGAGGGTGACGATTACTTCGCCCACCGTGCCATCATGGATGACCGAAAGGAAATCATAGGTGGAATTGGTACGCCCAGGGGCAAAGGCAGCAATATCGCTGGTGCCATCGCCGGTGCGGACAACTGCTACCACATCACCTTTGGCGTACCAAAGAGTTCTGTTCCCGTTGGCATCCGTCTGGCGGTCCTGGGTGTAGATGTTTTCCGCTGCGGTAATGGTGTACTCGGCATACGGGATGGGCCGTTCCTCATACACAAAGTGGCCGGGGCGGGCTTCGCCGGAAAATTCCGGGTCAAAGGTTCCGCCCTCATCCTCCTGCCAGCCGGTCAGGACTTCGCCGGTCTTGCGGATTTTCAGAACACCCAGTGTTTCGTTATTCTGGTAGTCCTCATCGATCACCAGAATGTCTTGGCTGTCCTCGCTGTCATCCCCGTTGGCCTTATACACACGGTCGGTAGTAACAGAGAAGTCCACATAGAAACTGCCGTCCTCAAAATTGCCGGTATCGTCAATCTGCAGGTGGCCGTCCTCATACACTGCGGAGGCTGCCCACTCATTGTAGAAACCATTGGGGCCGTTTACCTCTACCAGACGGTAGTGGCCCAGCGGCAGTTTTTCGGGCAACACCAGCATACCGGTGTCATCGGTGTAGAAGGTATCTACATCCTTGGGCAGCAGCGGGTTGGTAGTATCGGTCATGGTGACCAGCTTGGCGTTGCCGTTCTCATCGTAGATGTGGTTGCCCTGCTCATCCATCCAATAAATCTGGAACGCGGTATCCTTGAGCAGAACTGCCTTGCCGCTCTCCTCGTCGATCTTGGTGACCCGCAGATAGACTTCGATTTCCTCATCCAGCACCGTATACTTCTGGTAGCTGTCGGACGGGATCTGCACGGCATCCTTGGGATTGGCCATGGCGGACTGGGGATTGGATTCGTCCGTGGGGTCAATGGTCACGATAAAGGGTTCTGCCTGGAACACATCCTTGGGCGTGGTAGTTTCTACAACGAGGTACTGCCCATAGGGCAGGCCCTGCACCCGGATGGTTCCGGTATCATTGGAGAAAATCTCTGCCAACTGATATTCGTTGGGGCGGCCCGTCGCAACCCAGCCGTCACCGCTGCCGTTCTTGAAGTCACCGGCGGCAGTGAGAGTGTCATTGTACTCAGCAATCTGGTCAGCGTCGACCTCATAGGTTTTGGCAATGGCCTGAGCCTCACCGCTGAAATCGTACTTGGGATGGCTTTCATCATATTCCGGGTTGATATAGGCATCCAGAATAGATTTGATCAGGTATTTGCCGCTGCGGCTCTGGGCAAACTGGTCCTCCTTGGACAGGTCGGAAATCAAGTAGAAGGTAAAACCGGCCCCCTCCAGGTCGATACCATCCGAACTGCCGGTGCTGGAAACGTGCTTGGAAAGTTCTACGTTGCCTTTCATCACTTGATCCTGAGATTCTGCCAGCTCATTATCCCGGTGCAAGTGGTAATTGGCACTGTAGGTCGTTTTGTCGAGATCCTCACCTTTGGCCTGCCGATCATCCTCAAAGGCAATCTTTTCGATGTACCAGCCTTCGTCGGCGTAGCTCGGCGTAATGTAGTAGTTGTGCTCGTCACAGAGATAGCCCGTGGCATAGCTCTCATAATAACCATCATAGGTCTTGGTACCGTCCAGTGCCTTGCTCTGGCCGATGTACGACCACTGGTGTTTATACACATAGTCTGTGTACTGACCTGCAATGTTGGTGGCCAGCTGGGAAGTAGTCCCGGTCGGCTCCTTGGTTTTGGAATCCACATCGGGGTAGGTACCCGACAGTTTGTAAGCGCCGTCCTCTACAGGGATAACGACACCGGTACCACGCTCCACAATGTAGTATTTGCCCAGATACAAGTTGCTGAAGGTCAGCCAGCCGTCCTCGATCACCGCACTGGCTACAAGATGGTCTTTGGCCAACACCGGCAGGTAGTCATCCACCCACTGGCCGGAGTTGTCCCGGATGGTGGTATGCCAAATAGGGGTGCCGTCTGCATAGGTGATCTTGCTGTAGTCCACTGTGCCAGTGACACCGTCCGGGTGCTGAATATCTTCTGCGGCATACAGGTCATACACTGCACCATCCAGTCGGGCATCGGCATGGGCCTGACCGCTGGCCATGGCATCGCCATCGGTATCACGGCCTCCGACATAACGCACGGCATCCAGATCTACTTTACTGAGGGAAATTTCTCCCAGTACCCTGTCATTCTGCATGACACCAGAAATCGGGGTCATGGTGTAAGAATCCTCATTGGCTGCAGTCTTAGAGTTGTCGGTATTGTAGGCACGGCCCGCATCCTGGTACTGGTCATAGATGGTGACGGTGGCTTCCACCCCTTCCGCCGTGAGCAGCTTGGTGCCTCCGGTATACTCCATAGCCACATCTGCGTTGTAGTGGCTGTTGTCCAGGGTAATCACACTGCCATCATTGTCTTTCGTAATTTCAATGTAATAGGCCCGCTTCCCCAGGGGGGTACCAGCGGTGCCGGGATGCTCTACATCGGTCCAGTCGCCGTAGTAACCGGAAGGCGCACGAGTTTCTACAATGATAAACTTGCCCTCGTTCCGCTGGGTATAATACATCTTCCGGCTGGTGTCGAACTCGGTGCCGTAGTTGGTACCATTGGCTACGGAGTAGTTGCCGTTCTCATTTCGGACCACCGTGTACTGGTTATACCCGCCGAAGGGGATATACTGCTCCGTCACCACATCCCACTCAAAGACCTGGAACTCTGTTTCCGCTGCGATCTGCTGCCCGGTCTCACTGTCTACCTTTTCCAGAGTGACCTGCAGGCTCCACTCGTCGTTCTTCATCACATAATGATTGTTGCTGTCAGCAGGCACTGTGATGGTTTGATGACTGCCCAATGCTCCAGAAAATTCCTCAAACCCATAGGGTACATCAATCTCGTCATACTGGAAAACAATGGAGGCCAGTTCGGCACGGGCGGCTGCAATAGCTGCATCTACCATGCCTTGTGCTTCGTTCTGCAGCTGGGAAATGGCAGCGTTTTTGGCTGCTTCTGCCGCCGCATCCGCTTCGGCCTGGCTGCTGTAGGGGCCTTCCTGACCGCTGAGCGTTGTGGTGCTGGTCTTGCTGACCTCATAATGCACTGTCCAGCTGACCGTGCCGTCGCCGCCGTTGTTCTGGTAGTTGTCATCGTTGGTATGGCCGGTGGTGGTAATGGTCTGCGCACCGGCAGGGCTCATCTGCCAGCTGCCGCCGTCGATGCTGCCGCTGGTTTTGGAGGGCGTAATGGTAATGGTTGCCCCGTCAATCTTTTCTGCGGTTTCCAGCTGCTGCTTATCGGTATTGACTGTAAAAGTCAGGTCAAAACTACCGCTGGCGCTCTGAGCCGGAGCGGTCCAGTTGGCGGAGTAATACTCGGCATCGGGGATGTCGGGAATATCGGTACCGCCTTCCTCATCGGTAATTTCAGGACCGATCAAAGCAATAATCTGCCATGCATATCCGGCAGGAGGGCTATAAATGTAGGTGTAATAGCCCTTGCCAGAGGCAAACGTACTAACTCCATTATCTGCCCCCAAAAGCTGTGCAGCCGCAGACAGATAGGCTTTGGCCGCAGCACTGTCAGGATAATTCTTGATGATCCACAACTGGGTATCATCGTAATACTGATATGCTGCTTTCAGCATATCGTTTTCGGTGGCAGAATAGGTGGCTACGGTATCGGCAGCAAAATCGCTGCTCCCGTAATCGGTGGGATCATGTTTTTCAGTCAGTAGTCCCAGCGAAAGCTGGCCAAGTCCGCCCCAAATATTAATCTGATTCAGATAGTGTGCGCCGGGGGTGTATTGTCCTGGCTCCAGCTTGGAAACATAGCTGAAAGAGTATGTGGGGCAACCGTTGGGCTGGCCACTGAGGCCGTGACTGCAACAGTACGCTTCGACGCCATTGAACCAGACCAGCCAGGTGCCACCTTCGTAGGTAATCGACGTGATTTTACCGGTGGTCCACGGCGGCGTAGGCGTTGCGGCATAGGTGGTGATACCATTGGACTGAATACTTGCTTTGTTCGCCGTGTTTTCGCCCAATTTTACCTGTAAAGTTTTGTGCAGCTTGCTGCCGTCCGGCGCAGTATAAGAAAACTCTGCAACGAAATCATCTTCGGCTTTCACATAAAGGCCGGTGGCAGCCGCAGAGGTTTCCACATAGGTGCCCGAAAGGATCTGGCTGGTTTCGTCGGCATCTGCTTCCGTGCCGTCATAATCGAGCACGGTCACATTATCCGGCAGAATCACTTGAGAAGTGCTGTTGTTGGCGGGGTATTCCACCTCTACCATGATCGGCACCACGGCATAGGATTCACCTTCCTGACGAGGTACCACAATGGTCATGGCATCGGAGTTGAGCGCCTGAGCATCCAGCCTGCCCTGATTGTCCGCCGAGAGCAGTTCGTTCCCCCAATACCCGATACCAATTTTGGTATCGCCGGTGGCGATGGGCAAGCCATAGCTGCCCATGTAGCTGCCGGTCGGGGCATCGGGCAGCTCACCATACAATACGGTGGCAATTTCCTCCTCGTCCGGAGGGTTCCCGCCGCCCTCTTCAGGAGCAGTGGGATTTTCCATCGTAAGCTGCATGGTGACGAACAAAGCGGCCAGTGCGCTGTAAGCAGTCTGAACGGCTTCCTGCGCCCTGTCCTCATCGGTAAGTGCAATGTACAGATCTTCGGCTGCATAAACCGGTGCCGCAGCTTCATCCGATGCCGCCGTTGCAGTTTCCAGCGCAGCCGTCAGATCAGGATTGTCTTTTTCAGCCTGCCATGCTTGGCTGGCCAAGGCCCAGGTGTTCACGGCGCTCAGAATGCTGTCCCGGTCCAAAGCATTGACAGAATCCACGAATTTCTGAGCAGCTTCGCTGAGCGATGTGTCACCTTCGGATGTTTCATCCTCAACTACGTTGCTCTCAGGGTCCGACGTTTCCGGGGTTGCTTCGTTTTCGTGAGAGGGCAAATCGTTTTCTGCAGCGGATGCCGTTACGGCAGCGTCATCCTCTGCGAAGGCAGGCAAAGGCGGCAGCCAGGACAGGCTCATCAGAGCCGCCAAAAGGAATGCTGCCAGCCGCTGCCTTACGGTATGTCGTTTCATATAAAAACCTCCTGCAATAAAAAAAGCGCCTGCGTAAGCAGACGCCTTAGAACCTATGGTGATTATCGGATTTGTTCAAGCAAATTAATTCAAAATTTAATTGTAATTTGCTATTAGTTGCGTTATACTAAAAACAGAAAGGGGGCCTTGCGTATGGCTATTGATATTCGACCTGCTTCGGCGCTTCGCACGGAATACAACGAATTGGCTGCTCGATCCCGTACCACCGGTCAACCCATCTATATCACCCGCAACGGCGAAGGCGATACTGTCCTGATGGACTTGAACGCCTTTACTCGGCGGGAAGAAGAACTGGACCGACGGGAAGCCGTTCTGGAACATCGCGCAATGGTACTGGAGGCGGAGATGGGCCGTTTGGCCGGTAAGCCGACCTATACACCCGATCAAGTACGCGCCAAAATCCAGCAGCATTTAGGCGAGAGGCAGAGGCAGAAAAATGGCTGAGTTTTCCGTTATTTATACTGAAGAAGCCTTACAGGATATGTTGAACATATCCGATTACCACTTTGAGAAAGTGGGTGAGGATTCTGCGCTCCGTGCCGTCGCTGAATTACAGGACCACATCGAAAAGCTATCCCTGTTTCCGCGCATGGGAGAGGAACACCCCGACACCTACTTGAATGCCCTGGGATTCCGAAAGTTGGTTCATGACAACCACATTGTGATTTACCGGATTGACCAATCCCAGGTTGTCATCGAGCGTATTGTCTGGGCGTCCAGCAATTACCCTGAGCTTTTTCGGTAAAGCGAACCGATAAAAAGCCGATCAGAATGAGAAAGCACCTGCTGAATGTCGCTGAAATGCGGCACAAGGCAGGTGCTTTTCTTCTCGATATTCTTTCAGCTGAAGGTGACCACCCAATAGGTATACCGGCCCTGGTCTGTATCACAGAACCAACAGCCAACCCCCATACTGGTAAAGCTGGCGTTCATAATGTTGGCATAGTGGGTGGGACTATTCTGCCAGGCTGTGCAGACAGCAGAAGCAGATTCCAGCGGACCGCTGGCGCAGATCTCACTGGTGGTGGTCATGCCGCTGTGGTCAAAGGGACCACCGGCCACAAAGCTCTCACACCGCGCATCTGCCGCAGCACTCAGGCTGCTGTCCATGGACAGATCGGGCAGGCCACCGGCTTCCCGCATAGCATTGATGTTGTCCTGTACGGCCCAGTAGGCGGCGTCGCTGCTGTCAATGCCCCACCACTCCTGAGTTCCTGCCGCCAAATCAAAAGGTAATGCGCCGTAGCTCATCTCCGCTGTAGAGGTTGCCGCTTCTTCGACAACGATTTCCGAATTGGCTGCTTCAACCTGGTCGGCTTCGGGCAATTCGGTGGGAGCAGGGGAAGGCGTTGCCGATGCCGTCATCTCTTTCTTTTCCCCCGCGTCGGTTGTCGTGGTGTCAACCACGGAAGATTCAGGCATCGTGGGAGCCTCCGATGCCGCGGTGTCGGGGGTGGCCGCGACTGCCGACTCAGGCGTTGCTGTCACCGTAGGTTCGGTACGGGTAGTGGTACACCCTGTCAGCATGATCAGGGACAGCATAGACATAGAGCTCATCTGGTGCGCAAAGGGACGATTATCGCTGTTGTGAAGCATATAGAGGTCATCCAGTGTGGTGTCCTTGGCCAGCATTCCGGAATAGACATGGCGATAGTCGGTGGCCTTCATCTTGTCTTTCGCATACCCATAGTCAGCAAAGCGATAGTCAGCTGCACTGTACCGGCTCACCTGATAAATCTCATAGGTATCGGCACGCTCCCCCTCATGGGAAGTCTGCGGCATATAGATAGTACCGTTTGCCCTGCTTATCTCCGCAAACTGGCAGATATGAAACAGCTGATTTGCGCCGAGGTAAAAGTGGTATCCATCCGAACAGGCAAAGCAAGGGGTGGTTTTGGTGGTACCATCCATATAGCGCATTTTCAGAGATTCACCATCCTGCAAGGCAAACAGGTCCTTGTACTCCGGGGTAATAAAGCGAATGGTGCGACGCTGCGCAACGGGAAGAAGTTCCCGCAGCTCGATCCATGTTTTCTGTATTTCTGCATTACGCCAGGCATGAAGGCGCAGGCAATCGCTCAGCAGGGTGTCTTTCCCATTCAGGTTCTGCACAAAATCCAGTGTTCCGGGCCTGGGCAGCGTGTTCTGTACACCCAGGGCTTTCACCTTATCACCGGAGAGCGTCTGGTAGGCAGTTACCGCCTCCTGCAGCGTGTCAAAACGCTGAATGTCCAAAGGTCCCAGTTTGCTCAGATCCTCGCACACATAGAAGTGGTCAATAAAGGACTCCATCACCGCGCCTCCTCGTGCTGCTGTTTTGCTTTTTCCTTATGGTAGGTCGGACGCCCCTGGTCGTCATAGTTCCGGGGATCGGCTGCCGGACAGTGCCAACCGAACAGGGACCCGGCCTTCATGGCGGCGGCCTGGGCCTTGGAAACGCCAGCTTTTTTATTCAGCGCGTCCACGATCTCCGTGGGGGTCATAGCAACGAAGCCTTCGGGCTCCCACTTGTGGTATCCGCTTTCGCCGTAGCAGACGGCCACAACCTCATGGCTGGAATCCAGTTCCGCCCAGGCCACGCGGGGCAGCTGCTTTTGCTGGCGCAGCACCTCCATGAGCATGGTCTTGTTGTATCCGTAGCAATAAAAATTGTATTCTCCCTTGTTGGGATTGCACCGCAGGTAGAACAGGTGTTCCTGGGTTTCGATTCGGAACGCCATGGTATTGCGGCCCTCGCCAGGGATGATGGCCGTGCGGAACCGCATGGACCGGGCCAGCATGGTCTTACGGTCTTTCAGTAGGCCATTCCGCCGCAGCCCAGTCATCACATCCTCCAGTTCCCTCTTGAACGTCGGTGTTACCAGCTGCTGGTTGTGCGGCCACCAGGAATGATAGAACGCGGTGCCGGTATCGCCAAAATCGCCCCGCAGATGCCCGATGCAGGCTTCGTCTACTGCGGACTTCTCATGGGAAAAGCAAAAGCCCTGCTCCTCGGGGGTAGCAGGGCTCAGCTCGAACTTGGTCTTGTAAATTGTGTATTGCTGCTTTTCAGCCATGTTTTTCCTCCTTCTTGATATTACCGTTCACAGTTAGGCGCTTTATGCTCTTGCCGCTCCTTCTGCACTACGTCACGGATAAGATTCGCACTCACCTCGGCCCAGTGCGGTACACACTGTTGTGAAATAATGCCCAGCACGTCGTAGCCACGGATGTAGAACTTCTCACCATCGCTTAAACTCTGGCAGAGGATTCTTTGAGCCCTTCTGCCAGGTGCGCAGCCGAAGCCGCTGATGGCCAGAACCAGTTGATCTTCTTTTGTGCGGTATTCCGGTGACAGATAAGCGGGGTTAAGAATCAGAATCTGATTCTCATAGTTCTGCTTGCTGCTATCTTCACGGCAAGCCTCGGGCCCAAAAGGTATACCGTCAGAGCCTCTTTCCGAGTGGATGTCGCGCAACACTTCAACCTCATCCTGAATACGAAGGGCAAATTCGTTTACAATTTCGAGGTAGTCGTTGGATACAACCGCCTCCCTATATTCATATCCGAAAGCGGTCGCCTGACGTTCAGCCAACAGATACTTTTCCGCGGCATTTTCATCAATACCTATCACAAAGTGGTGCCTTCCAAAAGTGAAGGATTGTTCGATCCGGTAATCACCTGCGTATTCTTTTTCTTCCATCTATATCACCTCTCCAAAAATGTGGGTTTTCGGCCAACCCGCTCATCGCGGGGTTTGACCCGTGGCTGCTGGGGGATCATCCTCAGACCGGTTTCTTCATCCACCAGTTTCTCCGGGTAGAGATAGCGCCGGTAATAGCGGTCCGCCTGTTTGCGGGACAGCTCCCGCAGTTTTTCCCCGTCCCAGCCACAGATCAGGGCGCGGCCATTGATGTAGGTGGACTCATCAATGGTGCGGTTGAAGGGCAAAGAATCCTGTTCCTCGCTGCTGACCAGTGCGATCACCTCGTTGCCAAAGGGCAGCGCTACATTTTTCTCTCCCTGAATGATTTTTTTGACGGCTTCTTCTGCGCTGTCAAAGAACGCAATATAAGGGCAGTAGCCCGGTTCCAACACAAGCACTCTCATATTGATCCCTCACCGCTCCATATCACGATTCTTCTTTCGGTACTGGGCTTCCAGTATTCGCAGAATCTGGTTGACGATTTGCTCCTGCGTGAAGCCCTTGGGGAAATACTTGCTGACACGTTCCATCGAAATGGAGATTTGCGCCTCGCGGGGCTTTACGCTGGGCGGCTGGGCGGTCATTATCTTTTCCAGCCTGTCCGGCGTGAGGTTGCCTTCCCGGCTGGCCACTTTCAGTTTTTGCGCCTGGGACAGGGACGGGGAGCAATCCTGGCCGTCAATAAACTGGAAAAAATCCTCCTGTTCCTCGGGTGTCAGGTAACTGATCTCCACAGCCGGGTTGAACTTCAGCTTGTTTTCGTCCACCAGTTCCATCAGTTCCGGGATGAGGTTATTCAGGCGGATATATCGCTGGACTGTTCGAGCACTTTCCGTCGTATTTTCTGCGAGAGCTTCATCAGATCGAGTAAAAGCCAACTTCGTGCCAACTTGGCACGAAGTTAAATCAGTTCGTTGCCCTTGCCGTTTGATGGCCTCCAGTTTCATCTTGTAGGCTTTTGCCTTCTCAGAGGGCAAAACGTGTTCTCGCTGGACGTTAGAATCCACCATCAGGATAGTGGCGGTATCATCGTCCATTTCTCTGACCAATACCGGCATTTCCTGCAGGCCCGCCAGCTCACACGCCCGTTTGCGCCGGTGACCCGCCACCAATTCATAGCTTCCATCAGGGCGAGTTCTGGCAATGGCGGGCATCAGAACCCCGTGGACTCGGATACTGTCAACCAGCTTTTCCATTTCCTCATCATCCCGGACTTCAAAGGGATGATCGGGGAAAGGGTTTAACTCGCCAAGCGGCAGCATCTGTACCTTTTCCAGTTTGGCCTCATCCCGATCCTCCTGAGTGGTGAACAGGTCAGCGAAGGAAGGGTTGATCTCGTACCTGCGGCGCTCGCTCATGGTCCACCACCTCCTTTGCCAGTGCCAGATATGCCTGGCTCGCTTTGCCGTTGGGGTCGTATTGCAGGGCGCTGTGCCCGCTGGCCGTGCTTTCGGCTGCACGGGTGCAGACCGGTATCTCGCTCTTGTAGATACACAGCTTTTGCCCGTAGGTGCGGCGCAGGGCAGCGCACACATCCTTGGACAGATTGGTGCGGTTGTCCACCATGGTCATAACAATGCCATTGATGGACAGCTTGGGATTGATGCGCCGGCGCACCATCTGGATGTTTTTGACCAGGGCAATTAGGCCCTTGAGGGGGAAATGCTGGGCCTGCACCGGGATCAGCACACTGTCCGAGGCGGCCAGCGCCCCGATGGTCAGCATCCCCAGGCTGGGCATACAGTCGATCAGGCAGTAGTCGTAGCGCTTTTGCAGCGGCTCCAGCACATTGCGGAGAACCGCCTCGCGGCCCACCACGTTGGTCAGACGAACATCCATGCCCGCCAGTTCGATGTCGGAGGGGATGTAGTCCACCCCTTCCTCCTGGTGCAGGATGCCGGTGGAATAGGAAATCGGCTGGTCGGCGATGGCCTCTTCCATCATGGTGCCGATGGTGGTTTCCAGGTGATCGGCGTTCTGACAACCCAGATAGGCGGTCAGGTCTCCCTGTGGGTCCGCATCTACCAGCAAGACGCGGTGTCCTTGCCGGGCCAGTGCAACGCCCAAATTGACGGCGGTGGTGGTTTTCCCTACACCACCCTTCTGGTTGGCGATAGCGATTGTTTTCATGGTTACCTCCTGTATTCTATCGGCTTCTGCCGATGGATTGTAAATTGGCGTGGCAGGCAAGCAGATAGTCGTTGTAATCCTTGCCGCGACGGGGTGGGACCGACTTCACCGTATATCCCTGGGCCTCATATCGCTCCTGTAACCGCAGGGCGAAATCTCGTCCGCGCTCATCGTTGTCCAGGCGCAGCCGCAGTTTTTTGATTTTCGGGTGGTCTTTGAGGTACTGATCCAGTGCAACATAGTTCAGCCCGCCAAGCGAAATATGGTGTACGCTCCGCCAATCGTGACCGTAAAGCAACTGCAACGTCGCACCGGAGAGCGCGTCAATGGGGGCCTCGTAGACCTCCACGATGTCCGCAGTTTCATTGCCTGCTGGAATACAAAAGCCGTACTGCTTTTCACTGCCTGCGCACTCGCCGCGAAACGTTCCCTGGCACCCGCGCACGCAGGCAGAGCGCGGCTGACCTTCGGTGTCTCTGCCAACAAACACGCAGTTCTTGTAGCCGCCGCGGGTGGTCTGGTAAAGAATTCCCTGGTCAATGCAGTATTTCAGGATTTTGCTGTCTATCCCTCTGCGTTTGAGATATTGCAGGGCCGTTTCAGCGTTCTTATCGGGCACCGGCAGCGTAAACGGCCTGCGTTCATGCTGCGGGGGCGGTCCGCTCTGGCTTTGCTGAAAAGGAACAGGCGTCAGGTGTTCCAGTTCGCACAGGTGCCGCACAGCGCTGACGAAATCCATCCCCTTTACCTGGATGAGATAGTTCAGCGCCCCTCTTCCGCCTACGCCATGGGAAAACCAGTGCCACAACCCGTTGTCGCTGATGCACAAGCTGCTGTGCGTGGTGGTTTTGTAGTCGTGCGGGCCGGTGCGGATCAGTTCCTGCGGTTCGTATTGCTTCATGTAGCTTATCAGATCTACACTTTTTGCCAATCTGATTTGCTCTTCGGTTACTCTCTGGCGCATGATGATTCCTCCTTTTCAGCCAGTAGTGTTTCAGCCAGTAGGGGGGTGTGGGGGGAATACGGCTGCGGAACATTTCCCCAAATAGGCACACTTCCCCCCTTTGTGCTTTTAGAATAAAAAAGCAGCCGTCATGTTGACAGCTGCTAAAAGACCTATATAATATGTATTTAGATTGGTTGGTGTTGCAAGATATAAGCCACCTACTAACTCTGGTAGCCAAAACGTGAGTAAATTGGTTTAACCGGTCGATTTTCGTAGCCAATTTTTATTTTGGCTACGGATTGGCTACAAGGAACTCAATAGGGCAGAAAAAGACACCAAATGATTCGTCAAATTATTGCAATTAAATCGGTTTTTTCTGTTCGTATATTGTAAATATTGCACGAAAATTACGATATTTCGATGAGTTTTTGTAACTCATAACCGCTTGGTCCCGGGTTCAAGTCCTGGATGGCCCACCATAAAAAATGTACCCCCATTTTTCGGTGGTACTTTTTTATTCAAAAGGCCATCCAGGACTTGAAAGCCCGGCGATGGAAAAGCCAGCGCGAAAAACAGTCCTGCGGACTGTTTTTCAGGGCGTGGGCCAGGTCAGAGGATGGCCCACCATAAAAATGTGTCCCAATTTTTCGGTGGTACTTTTTTTATTCAAAAGGCCGTCCAGGACTTGAAAGCCCGGCACCAAGTGCTATGATAATAGGTGCGATTGCGGCTCGGCTGGTTCGTTTTTCTTTTCAGCCGAAACAATGAATGAAATGAGGTAAGAATCATGAAACGCAAAACATATCTGGCAGTCTGCCTCGGCCTGGCTCTGGCTCTCTCTCTTTCCGCCTGCGGCAATTCCGCCCGTCACTATGAGGAAGACATGGAGGAGCAGGATACCGAAACCATGGACGAAGAATCCACCGACGATCCGTATTACGATCCGGATGAACAAGCCTACGAAACCGGCTGGTGCGGCCACGACTTTGATTTGTACGTCCAGGAATGCATGGATGCTTCCATCAATGATGATATCCAGTGGTACCAGTGTCTCCAGACCGGAGAAATGGGCAGCGACAGCCGGCTCGCCTTGTATGAAGCGCTGGTAGACAGGACCACCAGCGATGCGGCACAGGCAGACAAAGATGACGGCTGCGAGAATCCTTATATTGACGGCTTTATTGAGTTTGCAGCCGAATGGGAGCGGGCGTTAAAACTTGCGGATGCCGGGGAAAAATATGAGTCCCGCAACATCATTTTTGATCTGTATGACCGTGAATGGTAATCCTTTTTCTGCCTGCACAGATCATGGTTGAATTGCGGCAGATACAAAAAAGCCGGTGGGAGGCTTGACCTCCCACCGGCTTTTGTTGTAATCATGCATTGGCATCTCGCAACAGTTCCGGACGCTTTTCCTTCAGCAGTGCCAGAGAGGCTGCCACTGCGGCTTCGGTATCGCTGCTTTCCAGCAGAGTTTCCAGCTTCTGGGTCTGGGTCATCTGCTTCTGATGCTTTTCCTCCTCACAGCGTCGGGCAAAATCTTCTGCCAGCTGCTCCACATCCTGGCGGTTGTGAGGCAGTTTTCGGGTCTGCAGAAACTCCTCATAGGCGTCACAGTACAGCGTCACTTCATCTGTGAATCCGATCTGCGCACCATGATCCAGCCACAGGATCTTATTGCACAGTTCCCGCACCTGGCTGATAGAGTGGGAAACCAGAATCCCCGTCACGCCGCTGGCCAGAATCTCCTTCATCTTGTTGCCGCTCTTTTTGCGGAAGGCACCGTCGCCGACGCTCAAAACCTCATCCAAAATCAGGATATCCGGGCTGACCAGACAGGCAATGGAGAAAGCCAGGCGGCTTTTCATGCCGCTGGACAGTTGCTTGAAGGGCCGCTCCTGAAAATCTTTCAGCTCGGCAAAGGCAATGATCTCGTCGTATTTTTCATCCATGAATTTGCGGGTATACCCCAGCATAGCACCGCGCAGATAGGTATTTTCCCGCACGGTCAGCTCGCCGTCAAAGCCGCTGGCCAGTTCCAGCAGCGCCGCCACCGAGCCGTTGATCTCCATGTTTCCCTTGGTGGGGACCATAATGCCGGACACCGCCTTGAGTAAGGTGGATTTACCGGCGCCGTTGGTGCCGATAATGCCCAGCATATCGCCCCGTTCCAGTGCAAAGGTGACATTTTTATCCGCCCAGAACTCCTTGACCTGATACTTGCCCTGAAGGCGCCGTACCACATATTCTTTCAGGCCGATATCCTTGAAATCTCCGGTAATATACCGGATGGAAACGCCGTTTGCCTTTATAATTGCCATACTGCGCCTCCTCACATATAGTACAAGAACTTGTGATTGTTCTTTTTATAGATCCAGCCGCCGATCAGGACCATCACAACGGCATAGAACAGGCACAGCAAATGGTATGGCAGCGACGGGATGTCTCCGTCCAAAACGATGATGCGGAAGTACTTGATGTAACAGTATACCGGATTGCAGAGCAGTGCGGTCTGCACCCAGCCCGGGAAACGGTCCACCGTGTAGAAGATGGCTGAGCAGTAGTTCAGCAGGAGTGTAAAGACATCGTACAGGTAGTTGATGTCACGGAAAAAGACAAACAATGCCGACAGCACCAGACCCACACCGATGTTGAACACAATCAGGCAGGCGATGGGATACAGAAGCATGAGGAACCGCGGCGAAAACGCAATGCCGTCGATGGCGACGAAGAGGAAAAAGACGCAGAGCGTCAGGCCAAAATTGATCAGTGCTGAAACGTTTTTGGACAGCAGGAACATATATTTGGGCACGTTGATCTTGGAAATAATGCCGCGGTTATCCATCAGGGAGCGCATGCCGGTAGCGGTAGAGTCCTTGTAATAGCTGAATACCAGGTTGCCGCAGAACAGATAGATGGTGTAGTGCGGCTGATCGTGGGCAAAGAACTGGCCGAATACCAGCGACATTACCAGCAGCTGCAGCAAAGGAGAAAGCACACTCCAGCCCATGCCGAGCACGGTACGCTTGTACTTGATTTTGAAATCTCGGGAAACCAGTTCTTCAAACAAGAACTGATATCTTTTCATCAGTTTCAGCATAGCTCCTGCCTTTCAGTGATACACAAAAAATTATTGTTTTCGGTTCCATAGCCTATATTCTTCCGCAGATGCCACTTGTACATAATCTTCATCCAAAATATCTTGTATAACGGTTGTGCTACCATCTTTGGTCAAAATCCACTGCGCGTCGCCATTGGCGTATATGTCGTGGATGTTTTGTCTCACAGAATCACTAAATTGGGCATGCCAATCTTGTATTACGAAATACTTATAGCAAGGCATCAAATCCTCAATAAGATAAAGGTCTTTGAAGTCATTTCCTCCATAGGCTACAAAACTGCTTTTTTCGTTTTCTGGTATCATATCAATCAAAGGCTGGTATTCTCTAACCTCCGCCTTTTTGCTCTTCTGATAGATATCAAGCGCAACTGGAAAATATTGTAAAACAGAATTATAGCAGAAAATAGAAACCATACACACCGCGATAACTTTACTCAAGCTCAAATGCTCACTATTGTCAAGAAGCATTATCTCATTCAGCAACAACACAACCTGCGGTATTGTGATGGTTGCATACTGAACAAACGATTGTCCACTGCCGAACAAATACCCCTCCGACAAAAACCATAGTATATACAATACAGTCAAGGTATACTTTCTACGTCGGAAAGTAAGAGGAATAGAAAAAGCACATGCAAAAAAGGCCCCATATTCTTTAAAAAATGATACCACTTTATCGCTCGTTGCGCTTCGCAGCCATGAACTCATTGCAGCAGAATACTCTATATTAAAACCAATTGCCGCATACAGGAAATCGAAAGCTGCACCATGAACTGCAAAGTAGATCAAGAACGGCAGAAACAAGACAAAAAAACCGGCCAAAAATCCCGCTATGTTTTGCAGCAGATTCTGAAACTGTTTATGCAAAATCAATAATACAGTGATTTCAAGCACCCCCAAACATATGGGCAGCACATTGGTCAATCTGGTCAAAAATCCCACAGCAAACGTCAATCCATAAAAGAAAGCGATCCAAGGATTATGGGTTATTTGTTTTTTTGAGCCGGACGAATATTGAGATAAAAATTCAACTTGAAAATATACACTTACGGTAATGAACGGTAAACAGTATTCCTCCACAGAGTTACCGTTACAATAACTTGCTTTTAATACAATCAAACTAACCACAATTGCTATAATACCATATTGCGGCGATTTTTTCCCGCTAAGCATAGCAATCTTATAAAGGAAAATGCATGTGGCAAAAATAAATACTATTTGAAAAATCATAATGCCGGATTTACTGCCAAAAAAGAGAAATCCTAGCATATCAATAAAGAAAATGATTGGTCCTTTGTGGTCAAACATTTCTTTGTAGGGGATCTTACCCTCCGCCCATGCTTTTCCTATAGTAAGAAACTGTGCAGCATCCCCACCATAAGAGGAGCCATAGTAATTCGGGTAAAAAATAGACGTACTGTACGAAAACAACATTACAAATGCAGCAGATATAAGAAAGATCAAAAGAAGAACCTTATTTTTATGTAACCATATAGTCTGTGGGTTATCCATTATTTTCTCCTTTATCAGAAGCTTTGCGCTCTTCTATACTTTCACCACATCATTAATAGGACTTAACCTTCCTCCATCCCCAGATACTTCTTCCAGAACTCCAGGCTCTGCAGCTCACCATGGCGCTGGCGATAGCTTTCCCGGGCCGCATCAAACTTGGTATCAATTTCCCGCATGCAGGCCTTCATCTCGCGTACGCAGCGGCGGTATTCGGTCGGGTCACGATCGGTCACAAAAGCCGTCTGATTGTTGGGATTGTAGTTCAAAACTTTCTGGACACGGTATGCATTGTAGGCCGTCATATACATGGCTGACACCACTGTGTTCCCACGAGTGGACGGCAGACTGTGTCCGTTGTGCGTCAAACGCATCAAAACCTTCTTTTTGGTGCTTGGTTTTTCTTCCTTTGTTGCATACAGATACCGGGACAGATCAAAGGGGACTTCGGCATTGGTCTGCTCAATGGGCACAGACCTGTACCCTGCCGCCATGATCTCCTGATGTAAAGCCTCGGCATCGGTATTTTCCAGCCAGTCGATTCCTTTGAGGAAATCCCGCACACCGCGGATCAGAAGATCGGCATTTTTGTAGCGGTAACGATTGATTTCTCCCAACACCTGGTCGTGAAGATCGGCCTTTAACGCTTCCTTGCCATATCCTGGGCAGTGCAGCGCATTGTCGATGCACTGGTTACGCAAAATATAATAGTAGGTGCTGGAAGAATATTTGCTTTCAAAAGGCTCATGCCAGACGCAGATACCGTTGAGTGTCATCAGTTGACGGCAGTTGCGCAGTCCATACTCCACATCATCCCCCCGGATGAACAGAGGTAGCGGCAAATTATCCGGCCGGATCACCGTTATTGGAATACAGCAATACCACCAGGCATTGTACTCGTGATATTCCAGCAACTCATTAGCAGCGCAGGATACCAGCGTCCGCAAATCAAAATTAGTCTTATGAGAAATCAGATGCCCAGCATTCCAGCAGGCGCCGCTCTCTACCTGGTGCCAGGGCCGGTCAAGGCGTAGCATAGCACCGCCCACAAAGGCATCCGCATACTTTTCTTTGCGCAGGCACAAAAGCAGATAGGTGCGGTACAGCACATCCATACCAAATACAATGTCATCGTCCATGATCAGTACATGAGTGATGTTGCTGCCCTGATCATTGGCTTTCATAATCTCGATCATGCCACGGGTAAAGCCGCCCGCTCCCCCCACATTGCGATTGGGTACAATATGCACAATATCATTGTTGAGGGCATTTGCATCCAGTGTCCGCCCATTGTCCGAAATGAAAACTTCCAAGTGGCCGTGCAGCGGTGACGAGACATCCTCAACCACTTCTTTGCGAATACGCTCGAGGTTATTTTGAATAAAAGTTTCTCTCCGAAAAGTGCAGATGTTAATACCAATTTTGGTATAGCGGAACAGATTTTCCGGAATATCAGTAATATAAGCTCCGCCGAAACAGGTGCCTTCCCCCAAAGACAGAATCGAAAAGGTCAGCAATCCTCTTGTCCCCGCCGGATATGGCAACTCAATGGTGTTTTTTTCTGCAAAATTCACCTCTCTATCCAGCAGGACATCCTCTGTGATTTTATCGTTAATCAGATTTTCCGAGAGAAGAGAAATCCGAAAGTGCCCCTTCAGTTCAAGCCGCAGCACAATATCAGTCACAACGGTGTATTCACGCCATTTATCTGCACTGAAGCAATTAAAATAGGTAGAGAAATCGGCCGTGCCCCCATGATGAAACTCAATCTGGTCACCATTTTGAAACGAATCTTTAAGTCTAAAATACAGGGGTTTCTGTGTACATACGCCGATTGTCGGCCATAAAAGCTTTTGCAATATCAGATTCATATTTGCCTCCGGTGTTTGGTTTTGACTTTGGCGTAGATATTCAACAGTCCATACAGACAATATCTGCTATTTCGCAACATTTTTGTATTTTTGTTATACATTTTGGCGGAAATTTGCGGATGCTTCTTTCGCAAAGAACGGTCATAGGCTTCCAGGCGCTCCCGCACTTTCTTATCCGGCGCAAAGCGAAGCAATAACTCGATTCCATACTGTGCAATGTCCCGGGCACGGCCACGCAGTATTTCTCCCTTGTTGCCGCCAGGCAGCAAATCCGCCGCATCCAAAATCTGCTCCGTTACCTTGACGTAATCCTCAAAGTGCTTCTGGTAGCTCTCGATGCTGACGCTCTGCCCGTCCCTTCCCAACCGGTAATGGTACAGGTCCACCGGGCAGAAGGAAATCGTCTGCACCGCTGCCATGCTCAGAAACGTATACGCCATATCCGTATAGCTGCAGTGCGGCAACAGCTGTATTTTGGCCGCCCGCAGCATTTGCGTACGGCAGTTCAGGGCGTGTATCTCCATATTCAACACCGGCTGTTCCAGTGTATCATATGTATAGACGTAGCCTTCTTTGTGGCCTTCACAGACAGAAAACACGTCCTGAATCTGATTGTTGCGCACCGTACAATAATTTGTGAAAACGGCATCGGTGCTGCAGGTTTCCAGATACCGCAGCAGTTTGGTCAATGCATCGGGGTCAAACCAGTCATCGCTGTCCAACGTACGGAAATAGGTCCCTTGCGCCTGGGCAAGAGCTGTCATCTGCACACTGCCGTATCCGCCATTGGGCTGGCGGATCACACGGAAAATCTCCGGCCAGCGCGCGGCATACTCCTCCGCCACATGGGCAGTGTCATCGGTGGAGCCGTCGTCCACTACGATCACTTCCAGCCGTTCCGCCCCCGACACCAGGCAGGAATCCAGTGCCTTGGGCAAAGTGGCTTTTGCATTGTAGGCAGCGATCGAAACCGTCAGCACTTTGTCCCGTCTGTTTCCGTTTTTGATTTGCGGTATCATCTCAGATGTCACCCCTGCGTTGTTGTAACCCGTGCGCATCCGCAAATCTCGACGCGCCGTTGCGGTAAAATACACATCTCTCCATAGTATGCAAGAAATTCTATCACAAATAATGTACCATTGCAATGACAAATATTCTCGGAAATGCTCGCTTTTTGCAGATCCGTATTTCGGACTTTGGCAAGCCGTTTGAGCATAAAAAACGGCACACCCCACATGAAGCAGGATGTGCCGGCAAGGCACAAAAAACAATCTTCAAAAGGTTGCGCCATCAGAGCGGCAACAGCGCACCGCTCACTGCTTGAGCAGCCGCTTGAGAGGGACCGTCACCGCGGTGCCGACAATGCAGCAGATGACGGCTTCCAGCACGCCCTGCACGCCCACCGACAGAATGACGTAAATAAACGGATTGGCCGCCCCCAGCTCCGCCACTTTTTCCTGGACCGCGGGCATATCGTAGAAGAACGCCACCAAAGCTCCCATGAACAGCACAGTGTTGAGCAGCGGAGCGCTCAGTGCGCCGATGAAGGCACAGGTCTTGTCCCGGGCGGGCATCAGTTTGCCGACGCCGCGGTAGATCAGTCCGCACAGCAGACCGCACAGCACCCGGGCGCCCACGCACATGACAACGCACAGGGCCGGGCTGTACTGGAAGGCAAAAAAGGTCAGGCCGCCGGCGCCGCTGATGGCATTTGCCAGACTGGTAAGGCCGAAGATCAGACCCAGCCAGGCACCAGCCAGGGGTCCGCACAGCATGGCGCCGATGGCCACCGGGATGGTGAGCAGACTCATGGTCAGGGGCCCCACCCGGATATAGCCCAGAAAGGTGTTTGCCATCAGCAGCACCAGCGCTGTCAAAAGCGCCAGCTGTGTCAGGTAACGGACGTTCTTGCTTGTTTTCATATTCAGTTTCCTCCTGCTGCCGTCTCTTCTTCGGAGTACAGCGCATATTCGCGGTTTTTCCGCGTTACTTAGTATATCGCGCCCCGCGGGAGTTTTCAAGGGAAAGAAGGCTGCCGGAACCTTCCCGGTCAAAAACGTCGTTTTGAACAAAAAAACAGAAAATTGAAAAAAGTTTTTCAAAACCCGCTACCCAAAAATTGGACTGCGTGTTATAATAGTGATAATTCGGGTTTTATTCGTTCCATCCGGCCGTTTCCGGAAGAGAACGACACAATAAGGAGGAACCGTCATGGATCATGTTTTGCTGCTGCCCGCCGGTGGTCTGACGATTTTCGACGCCTCTCTGGTGTCGACGAGCCTTGTGCTTGTGTTCGGACTTCTGATTCTTCTGTGCCTGATCATCACGCTGGAAGGCAAGATCTTCGACTCGATCAACGCCAAAAAGCGCGCCCAGGCCAAGGACGCCCTGCATGTGGGCGACAAACCCGCCCCGGCAGTTGTCTCCGCCCCGGCACAGGCTGCTCCGGCTCCTGCTCCGGCGCCCGCTGTGGAGGGCGGTATCTCCGGTGAGATCGTGGCTGCCATCTCGGCCGCTGTGTATTACACCGAGGGCGCAAACGTGACGGTGCGCGGTATCCGCCGTCTGCCGCAGCCCGGTGCATCCCGCCGGGGTGTCTGGGGCGATGCGGGTGTCCTGCAGAACACCCGCCCCTTTATCTAATGGACAGCTCAGGGAAGGAAGGATGACAAAATGGGCGCAATTATAACCAACCTGCAGCAGATCTTTGCCAACTCCGGTTACGCACAGATCTTATTTGCAGAAGGCGGCTACCGCTACGCGATCATGCTTGCGATCGCCTGTGTACTGATTTATCTGGCAATCGTTCACCAGTTTGAACCTCTTCTGCTGTTGCCCATCGGCTTCGGCATGCTGATGGCCAACCTGCCGCTGGACGGCATCATCCACATGGAGATCTTTATCAACGAGACCCAGCACATCAACTGGGAACTTCTGGGTACGTCCGGCGGTTTGGCCGACTATCTGTACTTAGGCGTCAAGCTAGGCATCTATCCCCCGCTGATCTTCCTGGGCATCGGCACCATGACCGACTTTGAGCCGCTGATCGCCCGTCCCTCCAGCCTGCTGCTGGGCGCTGCCGCTCAGCTGGGCATCTTCGTCGCCTACGCCGGCGCCCGTCTGCTGGGCTTCACCCCGCCGGAAGCTGCTTCCATCGGCATCATCGGCGGCGCCGACGGCCCCACCGCCATTCTGACCACCTCCATCCTGGCTCCTGCTCTGCTGGGCTCCATCGCCGTGGCGGCCTACTGCTACATGGCTCTGGTCCCTGTCATTCAGCCCCCCATCATGCGGCTGCTGACCACTGAGAAGGAACGCCAGATCATCATGGAGGCCCCCCGCAAGGTCAGCCACACCGAGAAGGTCCTCTTCCCCATCATCGTTACCATTCTGGTCAGCCTGCTGCTGCCCGATGCCGCCATCCTGGTCGGCTGCCTGATGATGGGCAACCTGATGAAAGAATGCGGCGTTGTGGAGCGTATCACCAAGACCGCCGGCAACGAGCTGATGAACATCATCACCATCTTCCTGGGCTTCTCCGTCGGCTGCACCACCAACGCCGAGACCTTCCTGAACATGCGCACCGTCATGGTCATCTTCCTGGGCGTCTTCGCCTTCGCCTTCGGCACCGCCGGCGGCGTTCTGCTGGGCAAGGTCATGTGCCTGGTCACCCACGGCAAGATCAACCCCCTCATCGGCTCCGCCGGTGTTTCCGCCGTTCCCATGGCCGCCCGTGTTTCTCAGAAGGTTGGCCAGGAGTACAACCCCCGCAACTATCTGCTGATGCACGCCATGGGCCCCAACGTGGCCGGCGTTATCGGCAGCGCTGTGGCGGCCGGTATCCTCATCAACATGTGCCGCGGTATGTGATCTCCTTTTTCGCAGCCGCTTTCCGGACAGCCGGGCCTTCGGGTCCGGCTGTCTTGCTGTGTGCCTCCCTTTTTGCTGCAATTGGCTGAAATTTTCTGCCAGGACTTGACCCGGAGTTCTTTCCCGCACATAATAGGAATATGTGAAATTTTCCGGCAGGTTCCGCCCGCCGGTCCCCATCTGCCAACAGGAGGTTTTTGTATGGATCATCGCGATGCGCCCCGCGCACAGCGTTCTTCGTCCGGTTCCCCCGCCAGCCGTCCCTCCGGTCAGGGCTCCCGCCCCGTTCCGTCGGACAGCGCCAAGGCCCGCGCCCGTGCCCGCCGCAAGGCCCGCCAGCGCCGCGCCCGCAACCGCATGCTGGTCTGTCTGTGTGCCCTTGTGCTCTGTGTGGTGGGTGCACTGGGCATCGCCTACGGTCTGCCCAGCGGTACTCCCGCCACGGTCGATCCCTCCTCCGACAGCAGCGCAGTACAGGCCGGGGCCGGAGCCTCGGATGTGACTGAGGCCACCCCCACCCCGGAGCCCACCCCCGATCCGGCGGAGGAGCGCATTGCCCAGGTCACCGAGCGCAACATTGCCAACGCCACCAAGGATGCCCCGGAAGTCAAAGACCCGGATACCTGGCAGCAGAACGCCGTCGCCCTGCTGGAAGGTTTGCAGGCCGACCCTGAGTACAGCGATCTGGACCTGACCGTGCGGGAGGACTTTCCCTATCTCATCGCCGTCAACCGGGCCGCCTCGGTGGTAACGGTCTATGCCGCCGACGGCGATGGCGACGATGCCCGCTACACCAGGCCCTATATGGCCATGATCTGCAGCGGCGGCCCCGACACCCCCACCGGTGTGTTCGAGACGCCCGTCAGCTATTCCTGGCGGCTGCTGTCCGGCCCCTGCTATGGTCAGTACGCCACCCGCATCTGGGACGCCTACCTCTTCCACAGCGTCCCCTACTACACCCAGCACAAGGACGACCTGGAATACGTGGAGTACAACAAGCTGGGCACCCAGGCTTCTCTGGGCTGCATCCGTCTGATGGTGGTGGATGTGAAGTGGATCTATGACAACTGCCCCATCGGCACCACGGTGGTCATCTACGACGATGAGAACGATCCCGGTCCCATGGGCCGCCCGGGCACCATCTACACCGACCCCGACGACGAGAGCATGCGCGGCTGGGACCCCACCGATCCCGATCCGGAGAACCCCTGGGATGATGCCTATCTCACCGGCACCACCATCCGCAGCGAGGAAGCCTGGGCTGAGTGGGATGCCGCTCAGGACGATGCCCGCTGGAGCTACAGCCTCACCGAGCCCGATCTGCAGGGCTGGAGCACCGACTACAAGACCGAGGGAACCCGCGGTTAAGCCTCCGCGGCAGCTTTGTCCGTTCCCCTGCGATTATCAAAACAGCAAAAAATCCTCCCGGAGAAATATCTCCGGGAGGTTTTTTCTTTGATCTGATAAGATATCCGAGGGAGCGGAAGGCCGGCTTTCCTGCTCCGGCTTCTGTGGCTAAACCGCCGAGCTCCTGCATATACTAGGGTCAGCGGCGGGTCACTGGCCGTCCTGGCCGTCCTGGCCGTCCTGGGATTCCGGGGAATCCTCAGACGCCTGGGACTCCGCCCCGTCATCGGAAGTTTCCGCCTCCTCGGCCGAGGCTTCCTCTGCTTTGGCCAGCTCCTCGGCGGTGGGGCCGGGGTAGGTGGCGATGGTCACCTTCTCAATGGTGATGGTGTCCTCCTCGGTGGGGCGGAAGGTATCGTTGCCTTCCTCATCCAGCACCGTGTCTACACAGGCCATCCGGTCCACCACATCCATGCCCTCGTACACCTGGCCGAACACCGTGTCGGTGTTGTCGAGATAAGGCAGTCCCCCCGCCGCCCCGTAGGCTGCGATCTGGGACTCGGAGTAGCCGTTCTGGCTCAGCTGGGACTGCATTTCCTCATCCACACTGTCGGGCAGGGCCGTCACAAAATAGAACTGGCTCTCCCCGCTGTTGGGGTCCCCCTTGGTGGTGGCGGCGCACAGGGCTCCCGCGTAATGCCGCAGGGAGGAATCCGCCTCCAGCGGGATGGGATTGTCCGAGTAGATGGTGCTGCCGCCGGTGCCGGTACCGGTGGCGTCGCCTCCCTGCACTGCAAAGCCGTACTCGCTGCGCCAGATGACGGTATCGTCATAGTAGCCGCTGCGGGCCAGGCCCACAAAGTTGTACACTGCCATGGGCGCGGCGTCGGGGTAGAGCGCCACCCGCACCTCCCCCAGGGAAGTGGTGAAAATGGCGATGAGGTCCCCGTCCGAAGGGGCGGTGAACTGGCGCTCGGAACTTTCCACTTCCTCCCGTTTGGGTACCGGATACCGGCTGCTCTCACAGGCTGCAAGAGGAAGGGCGATCAGCAGTGCTGCGCACAGGGCGCAGAGATTTCGTTTTGCGATGGGTGCCAACGGCGGCCCTCCTTTCCGCCCCGCAGGGCGAAGCCCGAGGCTGCGGCCCGGGCGAAAATATCTATAATATTATACCACAGGACGGGGGAAATAGATAGCGCTTGACGGCAGTACAAAAAACAAGTAAACTAGTAGCATAGTAACGGGGCTGCGCCCCGTGGAACGGAGATTTAACATTATGTCTGACGAGCTTACCCCCGAAATGATGGAAGAGACTGCGCCCGATCTTCTGACCCTGGAGGACGAGGACGGGCAGGAATGCACCTTTGAAGTCGTGGACGCCACTGAGGTTAAGGGCACCCGCTATCTGGCGGTGGTCCCCTATGTGGAGGACCCGGCAAACCTCAACGATGATGCTGAGCTCATCATCATGCGCGTGGGCACCGACGACGAAGGTGAATATATGGATATCGTGGATGACGACGAGGAACTGCTGGAAGTGGGCCATGTCTTTGAGGAACGCCTGCGTGCCATGTTCGACATCGACGATTCCGAGCTGGAATCCTGAGTTAATAGCCCCTGCACGGTTCGATTTGTTGCAGCTTTATATAATCCTACTAATCAAATTCAGGGAGCCTGGCGTCGGCCGCCGGATTGCAGACCTCCCGCCGCTGGCGGAGGAAGGGAGCGTGAAAGCGTCCGCAGGGCACCCACCTGCCAAACGGTAGGTTTTGATTGGCTGCAGACGGCCGCGCGGGGGTTGTTTTGTATCTCACAGGCAGGGCGCGCAGATTGTGCAGCTCTGCCTTTTTTGTTGTCCGGCTTTGCGGCGCCGGACACATACGGAACAGAAAACCCGTCCGTCCCCTTTTCCTCACCCCGGGGCGGACAAGGAGGAGGGAAATTTCCATGGGCAAACGGATTGCCCCCGGGGACAAAATCCCCTTTTTTCAGTATGACACCCCATACAGCGCACAGAACAGTTTCCGCGCCCTGCTGGAGCAGAACGCCCCCCTGGTGCTGGTGTTCATGAGCAATTTCGGTCATCCGGTCACCCGCACCTTTGTGTCCCGGTACTCCCATTCCCGGTACAAGCTGACAGGGGGCGGGTTCGCCATGGTGGTGCGCTCCTACCCTGAAAAGCTGGCCGAGAACATCGGTCCCCGCAGCCTGCCCTATCCCCTGCTCTGCGATGCGGAGGGTGTTTTGTACGATCTGCTGGACATTCCTTCCAAAACGGGCTTCTGGCGGACCTGCTCTCTGGAAGGCTGGCGCATCCTGAAAAAGGCCCGCCGCCGGGGCTATGTCATGCCTGCCCACCAGCCCCAGCAGATGCCCCTGACCCTGATTCTGGATGCCGACGGCACCGTGCTGTTCAGCCACTACGGCTCCAGCCTCACCGATGTGCCCGAGGACTGCGGCGCCATGCAGAATCTGCTGGCCGAGCTGGACCTGCTGCCCGAGGAGCCGGAGGAGGAAACCGACGACTTTGCCTCCGACGACTACGAGGAAGAGGGCTACGACGAGGAGGAAGCCTACGACGAGGGCGAAGAGGAGGACTACGACCCCGACGCCGACGACTTTGCCCATGTGCCCGATGACAGCGATGTACGGGAATACAACTCTCCCAAGCTGTCCCACACGGTACTTCTGGGCCTGCTGGACGACCCTTACGAGGACGACTGAACTTTTTCCCTGTATTACCCTGTATGTTCCCGGCCTTCCGGTGGCTGTACCCGGAAGGCCGGGTTTTGTTTTTGGCCGCATTCTGCCGTGAGGGAAGGGTTTTGCCGCCCCTCTACTTGCTGTTTGGGGGCCGACAGGGTATAATGGACTGTGTATACCTGTCCGCACCGTTTGCCGGTGCGGGAGAAGTGCAAAAACTCCGGCCGACCGGGCGCTGCCGCCCGCCGACGCCGTTTTGGGAGGGCAATCTCATGTCTGAATTTATCCCGCTTTCCGTTCCGAATTTCGGTGAGGGCGAGGCCGAAGCCGCCCGCGCCGCCGTGCTGTCCGGCTGGGTCTCCACCAGCGGAGCCCGCGTCGGCGAATTTGAACAGGCCATCGCCGACTACGTGGGCATGCCCCGGGCCGTGGCCACCAACGCGGGCAGCTCGGCGCTGCACATGGCCGCCCTGGCCGCCGGCATCCACGCCGGTGACGAGGTCATCGTCCCCACCCTGACCTTCATTGCCGCCGTCAATCCCCTGACCCGCTACATCGGCGCCGAGCCGGTGTTCATCGGCTGCGACGACTCGCTGTGCATCGACCCCGACGGGGTGGAGGACTTCTGCGCCAACCACTGCACCATGCACGACGGCAAGCTCTACAACAACAAGACCGGCGCCCATGTGGCGGCCCTGGGAGTGGTACATGTCTTCGGCAACATGGCCGACATGCCCCGCCTGATGGACATTGCCAAACGCTACGGCCTCATCCTCATCGAGGACGCCACCGAGGCCCTGGGCACCCATTACATTTCCGGCCCTCTGGCGGGCAAGTTTGCCGGCACCATGGGCGACGCGGGCTGCTACAGCTTCAACGGCAACAAGATCATCACCACCGGCGCCGGCGGCATGATGGTCTCCAACCATCCCGACTGGGCCGAGCACGCCAAGCATCTGTCCACCCAGGCCAAAGCCGACCTGCTGCAGTTTGTCCACGACGAGGTGGGCTACAACTACCGCATGACCAACGTCCAGGCAACCCTGGGTCTGGTCCAGCTGGAGCGCCTGGAAGGCTTCATCGAGAACAAAAAGGCCCGGTATGAGCAGTACGTGGCCGGGCTGGACGGCAAAAAGGGCCTGCGCATCCTGCCCTTCCGGGACGAAGCCCAGGGCGTGCGCCCCAACCGCTGGTTCTTCAGCCTCTATCTGGGTGAGAGCGACCTCGACCGGGATGCCGTTATCGGGAAACTGCAGGCTCAGAACATCCAGACCCGCCCGGTGTGGGCCCTCATTCACGAGCAGGCCGATTACCCCAGAAACGAAGCCTACCATCTGGACAAGGCCCTGGATTATCGCAAGTACATCGTCAACCTGCCCTGCTCCACCGACCTGTCCGAGGAGGATTGCGCCCGCGTCATCGACGCGGTGCTGGCGCTGTAAGGCGTCCATTCCGGGTATCTCACCCCACTGATAAGGAGGTCGACCCGCCTTGCTCAAGGTAGAGGAACTGTTCATCGACGAAAATGCCACCGTGCTGGACAGCATGAAAAAGCTGGACGAGACCGGTCAGCGCATTCTCTTCATCGCGCCGGGGGGCAAGCTGCAGGCTGTCCTCACCGACGGCGACCTGCGCAAATTCCTGCTTCGCGGCGGCACGCTGACTGCCCCTGTCTCCCAGGCGGCAAACTACCATCCCAAAAGCCTGACCGTTTCCGAGCGCGGCCGTGCCCGGAAGATGCTTAAGGACTGCGGCATCGACGCAGTGCCCATTCTGGATCTGAAGGGCAGCATCACCGACATCGTCTTTGCCCACGGGCTGGACATCGACAACCGCAAGCAGGCTCCCATTCCGGTGGTCATCATGGCGGGCGGGCTGGGTACCCGGCTCTACCCCTACACCAAGATTCTGCCCAAGCCCCTCATCCCGGTGGGAGAGCATCCCATCGCCGAGCTCATCATCGACCGGTTCCGGGATTTCGGCTGCCGTCAGTTCACCATGATCGTCAACTACAAAAAGAACATGATCAAGTCCTATTTCGGCGATCTGGAGACCGACTACACCGTGGACTTTGCCGACGAGGAAGTCTTTATGGGTACCGGCGGCGGGCTCTGCCTGCTCAAAGGCCGGATGAATTCCACCTTCTTCTTCACCAACTGCGACGTGCTGCTGGACGCTGACTTCGGCGACATCTACGCCTACCACAAGCGGCAGGACAACCTCATCACCATGGTCTGCGCCTTCAAGCACTACACCGTGCCCTACGGCGTGGTGGAGCTGGGCCCCGACGGAGGCATCGCCGCCATGAAGGAAAAGCCGGAACTCAACTTCCTCACCAACACCGGCGTCTACGTGGTGGAGCCCCGTGTGGTGGAGGAGATGAACGACGGCGAGAAGATCGGCTTCCCCGATGTGATCGAGCGCTACCGCGCCGCCGGGGAAAAGGTGGGGGTCTACCCCATCAGCGAGAGCTCCTGGATGGACATGGGCCAGATGGAGGAGCTGGAAAAAATGCGCCGCAAGCTGGAAGAACAGACCTGAGGCGTTCCACTGGAATTTTGTAAGGAGGCTGCACATGCCCGTCACCATCATTGCCGAAGCCGGAGTCAACCACAACGGCGACCTGGAAATGGCCAAGAAAATGGCCCTGACCGCCAAGGAGTGCGGGGCCGATATCGTCAAGTATCAGACCGCCGTGCCCGAGCTGGTGGTCAGCCGCTTTGCCGAGAAGGCGGAGTATCAGAAGCAGACCACCGACGCCGCCGAAAGCCAGCTGGAGATGATCCGCAAGCTGCACTTTTCCTTTGAGGGCCACCGGGAACTGAAGGAATACTGCGACGAGATCGGCATTCAGTACCTTTCCGCGCCCTTCGACATTCCCAGCGTGCGGTTTCTGGGCACACTGGGGCTGCCCCTCATCAAGATTCCGTCCGGGGAGATCACCAATCTGCCCTATCTGGAGGAGGTCGCCAAGCTCAAGACCCCGGTGCTGCTTTCCACCGGCATGAGCACCCTCAACGAGATCACCGACGCCCTGGGCATTCTGGACGACAACGGCTGCCCTGAGGCCACCGTGCTCCACTGCAACACCCAGTACCCCACCCCCTACGCGGACGCCAACCTCTCGGCCATGCTGGAGCTGTTCGACCAGTTCGGCCTGCCGGTGGGCCTGTCCGACCACACCCCGGGCTGGGAGTGCGACGTGGCCGCCACCGTGCTGGGCGCCACCGTCATTGAGAAGCACTTCACGCTGGACAAGTCCCTGCCCGGCCCCGACCAGAAGGCCAGCCTGGACCCCGCCGAGTTCAAGGCCATGGTGGACGCGGTGCGCCATGTGGAGGCTGCCCTGGGGGACGGCCGCAAGCATGTGACTGCCAGCGAGGCCCCCAACAAGCCGGTGGCCCGCAAGAGCATTGTGGCGGCCAGGGCCATCCGTGCGGGGGAAGTGTTCACCACCGACAACCTGACCACCAAGCGTCCCGGCGACGGCATCAGCCCCATGCGCTGGTACGAAGTCCTGGGCCAGACCGCCAAGCGGGACTTTGCCGAGGACGAAAAGATCGAGCTGTAATCAGACTGTCGCGCGCGGAATGGGGCCTTGCCCTGTTCCCGCGCATTTTGCAGGTTTTCCGGAGGTTTTTCTATGTCTACGGTCGCCGTTGTCACCGCCACACGGGCGGAATACGGACTTTTGCGCCCCGTCATCGGGCGGCTGGCTGCCGGGCAGGAGCCCGGGCTGCGCCTGGTGGTGACCGGGGCGCACCTCTCTGCCCGGCTGGGCGCCACCGTGAGCGAGATCGAGGCCGACGGCTTTCCCATCGACGCCCGGCTGCCCATCTTCTCCGACGATCCGGCCGAGCCGGTGGCCCGCACCATCGCCCGCACCATGACGGTGTTTGACGACTACTTTGCTGCCCGCCGCCCTGATGCAGTGCTACTTTTGGGGGACCGGTTTGAAATTTTTGCCGTAGCCGCCGCCGCGGCGGCCCGGCACATTCCCATCGCCCACATTTCCGGCGGGGACGTGACCCTGGGCGCGGCGGACGAATACTACCGCCACTGTATCAGTAAGATGGCCGCTTTGCATTTTCCCTCCTGCGCCGACAGCGCCGCCCGCCTGGTCCGCATGGGGGAGGAGCCTGGCCGTGTCTTCTGCGTGGGCGGCCTGGGGGACCAGAATATCCGCACTCTGCCCAAAATGACCCGGCAGGAATTGTGCAGTTCCACCGGATTCGACCTGATGCAGCCCTTTGCCCTGGTGACCTTCCACCCCGAGACGGGTGCAAACGCTCCCGACCCTGCCGTCCAGTCGGCGGCCCTCTGTCAGGCCATGGAGGCGGTGAAAGGCGTGTTCTGGCTCATCACCGGCTCCAACGCCGACGCCGGGGGCGAGATCTGCTCCGCCGCCATGCGTTCCTTTGCCGCCGCCCACCCCGACCGGGCGGGCTTTGTCCAGAGCCTGGGGCTCAAACGCTATCTTTCCGCCATGGAGTACGCCTCCCTGGTGGCGGGCAATTCCAGCTCCGGCGTGGTGGAGACCCCCTCCTTCAGAGTGCCTGCCGTCAACATCGGCAGCCGGCAGGCGGGGCGCATTCTCTGCACCAACGTGATCTCCTGCGGCGGGGATGCCGGGGAGATTGAGGCCGCCCTGCGCCGGGCCCTCTCCCCGGAATTTGCCGCTTTGGCCAAGACCGCCCGCAGCCCCTACAACGGCGGGGACACGGCGGGCAAAATCGTCCGGGTGCTGGCCGCCCGCATGGGCACCCCGGCCATGACCGGGGCCAAGACCTTCTACGCCGGGCCGGTGCCCGCTTTTGACCCGCTGGCTGAGCCGGCGCTGTGATTTTCCTTTTGTGAGGGGTTCTTATGGCTGTTCCCATGCTGGAAGAAAAAACCGTCACCTCCCCCCGGGGCACCGCCCACTACTGGGTGAGTATGCCCGCTGCGGCCGCCGGCCCTGCCCTGGTATTTCTGCCGGGGCTGACCGCCGACCACCGGCTGTTTGAGGGGCAGATTGCCCACTTTGCGGGGCGGTATCCCCTGCTGGTCTGGGATGCCCCCGGCCACGGCAAATCCCGCCCTTACGCCGATTTTACCTATGAAAACCACGCCCGGGAACTGGAGACCATTCTGGACGCCGAGGGCCTTTCCCGGGTGGTGCTGGTAGGGCAGAGTGCCGGGGGCTTTACCGCGCAGCTGCTCATCGCCCGCCGCCCCGACCTGGCCGCCGGGCTGTTCACCATCGGTTCCTGCCCCTGCGACCCGGCCTATTACAGCGCTTCCGACCGGTTCTGGCTGAATCAGACCGAATGGATGCTGCGGGCCTTCCCCGACAAAATCCTGCGCCGGGCCATGGCCCACGCCTGCGGCGTCACCGAAGCCGCCCGGCAAAGAATGCTGAACATGCTGGTGCCTTATGATAAAAAGGAACTCTGCCGCCTGATGGCCCTGGGCTTTGCAGGCTTTGTGCCGGAAATGCGGGCGGTGGACATTTCCTGCCCGGTCTGGCTCACCGTGGGGGAGCAGGACAAAACCGGCAAGGTCCGCCAATACAACGAAGCCTGGTCCAAGCGGACAGGCTATCCCCTGCACATCATTCCCGGCGCGGCTCACAATGCCAACGATGACCGGCCGGAACTCATCAACAACCTGCTGGAACGGTTTTTGCCGCAACTCTGACCCCGGCCCGCCGGGGAGAAAGGACCCTGTCATGAAACTTCTCATTGTGGGTCTGGGCAGCATGGGCAAGCGCCGCGCGCGCCTGGCCCGGGGCCTGGACAAGGACATCCGCATTGCGGGCGTGGATACCGCCGAAGCCCGCCGGGACGAGGCCGTCAATCTGGGGCTGGCCGACGCCGCCTATCCCTCCATCCCCGAGGCTGTGGAGGCCTTTGCCCCCGACGCCGCCCTGGTCTGCACCGCGCCTCTGTCCCATGCGTCGGTCATCGGGGAGCTGCTGGACGCGGGGCTTCCTGTCTTTACCGAGTTGAACCTCGTCTCTGACGGCTATGCCGAGAACCTGGCCAAGGCAAAGGACCGGGGTCTTGTCCTGTTTTTGTCCTCCACCATGCTCTACCGACGGGAGATCCAGTACATTAAGGCACAGACTGCCGCCTTCGGCAAGCCGGTGCACTACATCTACCACATCGGTCAGTATCTGCCCGACTGGCATCCCTGGGAGAATTACAAGAACTTCTTTGTGGGCAACGCCCGCACTGGCGGCGTGCGGGAGATCCTGGGCATCGACCTGCCCTGGCTGCTGGACACCTTCGGCCCGGTGGAGGGTCTGACTATCCAGTGCGACAGCATCAGCGGCCTGGGTCTGCCCTACCCCGACTGCGCCACCCTGCTGCTGCGCCATGCCTCCGGCGCCCAGGGCCTGCTGGCTGCCGACGTGGTCAGCCCCAAAGCGGTGCGCAACTTTGAATGCTTCGGCGACGGGCTGCACCTCTTCTGGGAGGGCAACCCCAAGGCCCTCTACCGCTTTGCCGACGGCGACAAGCAGTTCGTGGACACCTACGGCGACTTCACCCACGACCCGCGGTACAGCGACAACATTGTGGAAAACGCCTATGTGGACGAGCTGGCCAACTTCTTCGCCGTGCTCAAGGGGGAGGAAGCCCCCCGTTGGAGCTTTGAGAAGGACCTGGCCGCCATTGATATCATGGATAAGGTCCAGGCCGCCGGTCAGGCGTGACCTGAGCTTATCGTCATTTATCCGGGAGGGGATCATCCCATGCAAACGCTCTCCGCGCTCTTCATCGGCCTTGGGTCCATCGGGACCCGGCATCTGAAAAACCTGCACGCCATCTGCGCCAGACGGGGCATCCGGCTGGAGGCCGACGCCCTGCGCAGCGACCTGTCCCGCCCTCTGCGCCCCGGCGTGGCCGAACTGCTCCGCGCCCAGTACACTGATGCGGCGGCCCTGGGGCAGTATGACCTGGCTTTCATCACCAACCCCACCAGCCTGCACGCCGACGCCCTCAGAGCCATCCGCGGCAAGGCAGGGGCACTGTTTATTGAAAAGCCCATCTTTTCCGCCGAGCAGACGGGGCTGGACCCCGCCGACCTGGTGCCCGCCGGGCAGAAGGCCTACGTGGCGGCTCCTATGCGCTGGTGCGGCGCCATGCTGGCCCTGAAGCAGCTGCTGCCCACCCTGCACCCCTACTGTGCCCGGGTGATCTGCTCCTCCTATCTGCCCGACTGGCGGCCGGGGGTGGACTACCGAACGGTGTACAGCGCTCACCGGGCGCTGGGAGGCGGGGTCACCATCGACCTCATCCACGAGTGGGATTATCTGGTGGACCTCTTCGGCACACCGGAGGAGGTGCACAACTTCAAGGGCACCTACTCTGAATTAGAGCTGGACTCGGACGATCTGTCGGTGTACATTGCCCGGTGGCCCCGCATGCTGGGGGAGGTCCATCTGGATTACTTCGGCCGGGGATACCGCCGCAGCATCGAGCTGTTCTGTCCCGACGGCAGTGTGGTGGCGGATTTCGGCGCGGGCACTCTTACCCTGCCCGACGGCACGGTGCAGTCTTACGCCGAGGACGTGAACGAACGCTACCTGCGGGAGATGGATTATTTTGTGGACTACGCCCTCGGTGAGGAAACCGAGAGCCTGAACTCGCCTGCCACGGCCTGCCGTGTGCTCAAACTGACATTGGGGGAACTGGTATGAAGGAACGTCTTTTGATCTCTGTCTGCGGCCGCGCAGGCAGCAAGGGTTTTGCCAACAAGAACCTGAAAAACTTCTGCGGTCATCCGCTGGTCTACTACACCCTGAGCGCCGCTGAGCTGTTCGCCAAGGCCCACCCGGAGGTGGCGGTGGACATCGCCCTCAACACCGACTCCGACCTGCTGGCCGACCTGGTGGCAAAGGAATACCCCGAGGTTGTCTACCTGCCCCGGGGCGAGGAGCTGGGCGGGGACTCGGTGCCCAAAATGCGGGTGTTTCAGGACACCCTGGCCCGCATGGAGGAGCGCACCGGCGCCCCCTATGACTACCTCATGGACCTGGACATCACCAGCCCCCTGCGCACCGCCGCCGACGTGGAGAACGCCGTGGCCAAAAAGCGCAGCCGTCCCGACCTGGACCTGGTCTTCAGCGTCACCGAGGCACGGCGCAATCCCTGGTTCAACATGGTCAAGGATGCGGGGGACCACGTGGAGCAGGTCATCCACAGCCCCTTCACCGCCCGGCAGCAGGCCCCCGCCGTCTACGATGTCAACGCCTCCATCTATGTGTTCCAGCGGGACTTTCTGGCCAGCAACACCGACGGTATGCTGTGGAGCGGCAAGATTGGCGTGTCGGTCATGATGGACACCGGCATCATCGACATTGATTCCGAGGCCGACTATCTGCTCATGGAGGCCATCGGCGCCCATCTCTACGCCCACAACCCCGCCTTTGCCGCCGTGCGCGACAACATCCGCGGATGACTGCCCGCTCTGAGGAAGCCCTCCGCCGTCGGACGCTGCAGCTCAGTCTGCTGGCCGGGCTGGGGGTGCTGCTGGCTCTCTATCTGGCGGGCGGCTGGCGGCCTTACGTCAATGCTCCTTCTGGCTTTCATTACGGCATCAACAGCCCCCTGGACGCCCTGACATTGCTTCTGCCTCCCGGCTGGCGGGTGCTGACCCAGCAGGGGCTTTTGATCCTGCGGGCCACGGCGGCCGGGGGCGTCATGTGCTGGTATCTTATGCGGCACTTTGACCGGGCCGACTGTCTGTTTGCTCCCATGTGCGCCGGGTATTCCGCCGCCGTCTACACCGGCTGCATCATCAATCTGGTCTGGGTGGACGCCGCCACCCTGCTGCCCCTCATGCTGGACGCCGCCGACCGTTCCCTGCGCACCGGGCGGGTCCGCCGCCTCTTTGTGCTGACCTTTTTCTGCGTGGCGGTCAACTGCTACACTGCCTGGCCGCTGTGTGTCTACTGCCTGTTCTACATGATCTGGCAGTTTCTCCGCCGTCCGGGACCCATGGACTGGCCGGGATTCTTCCGGGCCATGGGCAGCGGCGTCAAGGCCATGCTGCCCGGCATGGCAGTGGCTTTCCTGCTGGTTTTGCCTGTGGTTCTGTCCCAGTACCAGAGCGACGCCTTCCACCTGGCTGCCTCGGGGGAGGAGTTCGGCTTTTCCCCCATGGAGCTCATCTACTGCCTGTTTTTCGGGCGGTATTCCTCGGCCTGCGCGGCGGCAGGCATGCCCTATCTCTATATCGGCAGCATTGTCATGATGCTGGCGCTGCTCTATTTCATGAGCAACAGAGACTCCACCCGTGCCAAGTTTGCCAGCGCCTTTCTGTTGGTGGGGGTCCTGGCCAGCTACCTCTTCAACCTGCCCGGCCTGACCTGGCAGAACGGCGATGATCTGGCTGTTTTTCCCTTCCGGTACGGCTTTCTGCTCAGCGCCATGCTGCTGATCCTGGCCGCCGATACCGTGGTACAGGACCCGCCTCCCGTCTCGTCTCTGGCTGCCGCCATGTTCGTGCTGGCCATCTACCTGCTGGGCTACCGCGGCACGGTGGGCCACGCCGCCCGACTGTGGCGGCTGGGCATCGGGGGCGGGCTGTATCTGGCCTGCTGCCCTCTTCTGCGCATGCGGGCCCTGGATCGGTACCGGAAAGCCGCGGGCATTCTGCTGGCTGTGCTCATCCTGGCCGACACCATCGCCAGCAGCTGCATCACTTTGTATGGAGCATTTTTATGGATATGAACACTCCCGAAACCCAGCGCCGGGCCATGCGTCTGGTCATGGATGCGGGCAAGCTGCTTTTGGAAAACGGCGGCGAGGTCTTCCGCGTCCAGCAGACCATGCAGTTCATGGCCGAAAGCCTGAATATTGAAGGCTTCAACACCTACGTGGTGACCAACGGCATCTTTGCCTCCGCCAACGCCTGCAATGAGGTACGGCACATTCCGTCGGTGTCCATCCATCTGGCCCGGGTGGAGGCTGTCAACGAGCTGTCCCGGGAGCTGGCCGCCGGCGCTATCGATCTGGAAGGCGCCGAGGCACGGCTGGACAAGATCCGCTCCCTCCCGGCATGTCGCCCGGCCATGCTCATCGGAGCCGCGGCCGCGGGCAGCGCCTGCTTCGGTTATCTGTTCGGCGGCGGTCTGCCCGAGACGCTGGCCGCGCTGGCCGCCGGTGCCGTGGAGAGCATTCTGGTCCAGCTCTGCCGCCGGTGGCACATCAGCCGCATCTTTTCCGATATCATATCTGCGGCTGCCGGAACCGCTGTGGCTCTGCTCTGCCGGGTGCTGTGGCCTGCTCTTGATGTCAGCACCGCGGCCATCGGCGCCCTGATGGTGCTGACCCCCGGTGTCTCCCTGGCCATGGGCATCCGGGACATCATCAACGCCGACTATCTTTCCGGCGCCATCCGCCTGCTGGACGCGGTGCTGGTGGCAGGATGCCTGGCCGGCGGCGTGGTGCTGACCTACACCGCCGCGCTGGCGATCTGGGGGGTGGCCATATGAGAAATCCGCTGTTTCAGTTTGTCATGGCAGCCTTTGCCACCATCTTTTTTGGGGTGACCTTCCATGTGCCCCGCCGCCACTACATCGCCTGCGGCATTGTGGGCGCGGTGGGCTGGGTGACCTATCTGGCCTGCCACGATGTGGCCGGGTTCTCCCCCGCTACCGCCACTCTGGTGGCCGTGCTGCCGCTGACTGTCCTGTGCCGGGTATTTGCCGTCCGGTTTCGCGCCCCGGTAACGCTGTATCTGCTGTGCGGCATCTTTCCTCTGGTGCCCGGCGCCGGCATTTACTACACTGCCTATTACTTCCTGCAGGATCAGGGCACCCTTTGTGCCGAACGGGGCTTCGAGACCCTGAAAATCGCTCTGGCCATTGCCTTCGGCATTGCGCTGGTGTCCGCCATTCCCCTGCCCAGACACCGGGCCCTGCCTCCCCGCAAATAAATCCGCATAAAGCAAACCGCCCGCCTTCCCCTTTGCCGGGAAAGCGGGCGGTTATTTTGTATTAGGATTACTGCTCCGGCGGAATGACGAAGGCAATGCCTGCCGCCGAAGGTCCAATGTGGGTGCCGATGACCGAGCCGATCTGGCTCATGTGGCCGCCCTCCAGCTTGAGGTTGTTGCGGACATAATGCTGGATGGGGCCCAGCACCTGCTTGTCGCTGGAATAGACCATGACGAAGTCGTAGCGGGTATCAATACCGCCCATCTTGTCCATCTGCTTGAAGAGGGCAACGTAGGCGCCGGGACGGCCGCGGGCTTTGTCGGCCAGATGGACCGCGCCGTCATACACCGACAGCACCGGTTTGATGCCCAGTGCTCCGCCCACCAGCGCCACAGCGGCGGGCAGACGTCCGCCCTTGTGCAGGTGCTTGAGGCTGTCCACCACGGCCAGAATGCGGATGCGCTTTTTCAAAAGGTCCAGAGCCGCGGCGATCTCAGCAGCGCTGACTCCCTCGTCCCGCAGGCGCACGGCTTCCTGAATGAGAATATACTCGCCGGGGGAGGCTGTGTCCGAGTCCACAAAGTAGACATCGTTGAACTCGCAGTCCTCGGCGGCCAGCTTAGCGCACTGGAAGGTGCCCGACAGCTTGGAAGAGATCAGAATGGCGACCACCTCATCCCCGGCCGCCTTAGCCTCCTCAAACACCTGAATGAAGGACTCGGGAGAAGGCTGGCTGGTGCGGGGCAGCTTGTCCGCCTGCTGCAGACGGTCGTAGAAATCCGCGCGGGTCATATCGATGCCGTCGCGGATGGTTTCGCCGTCCTCAAACAGAACGTTAAGGGGAACAATGTGAAGCCCCGGGATGGCGGCAGCCTCCTTTGCGGTCAGGTCGGCGGCGGAATCAGTCAGGATACGGATCATGGCAGACACCTCTTATCTCTGTACGGCACGGCAGCTCCGCACCGGTCCGGGTGGTTACGGGCGACCCATATAGGTCAATTATTTTATATATTTTACCACATTTTCCGGAAATGTCAAAAATCGGACAGCTGTACAAAGCTGCCCGATAGATCGTGAGATTCAGTGGGTCCGCACAAAGACCGCCAGCAGGTTGACGGCACTGCTGACAATGAGAGAGATACCGATGAGGCGCATCATCACCGCAGTGGAAGCCACCGGCGCGAAGAGGGCTGCCAGTCCCAGCGCCAGGCAAAGAATGCCCACAACCAGGGGCAGCCACCAGAGGCTGTCACCCCAGCGATGGCGCTGGATGGCATTTTGCAGGCTGTTGACGCCCGCCACCAGCAGAAAAACGCAGATGATCATGCCCACGATCTCCACCAGAATGGTGGGGCGGGTCACAATGAAGATGCCCAGCACCGTGCCTGCCACGCTCAGCGGCAGGAAGGGGTCGCTGAGCAGAGTGGCACGCCGGAATGTGGCCGAATTGATGAGCCCCGCAATGCCGGAAATGAGCACCAGCCAGCCAATAAGGGAACAGATGGCCCCCGTGGCGCTCCAGGGCCGTACCACCAGATAAATGCCCAGCACAATGCCCATCACCGGCATGACGATACGATCCCATTGAATATTTACATGGTTCATATTTCTACCATCCTTTCGCGCGGCGTTTCGCGCAGGTTTTGATACCTATAGTATAACACAGCAATGGGCCGGAATCTCCGGTCATCTGCCGGAATTCGTCCCACAAATCAGGATTGTGCATCACTGTCGCTGCGCCGGCGCAGGCGGGGTGCGGTTGCCGGAACCGGGGCGGGGTCGGAGGTATACGCCCCCGCATCGCCGGACCCGCCGGCATCCCGGGAAACCGGACGCACCGCGTCGGCCAGGCCCAGAAGGTCCTCGGCCTCCCCGGGGTCCAGCTGCTGCACCTGTTCCAGCTTGCGGGTGATGGCCCGGCTGCGGGTGCCGATGAGTTCCTCCAGGTCGCTGCCCGTCTGGTTGAGGTGGCGCTGCATGGCCTGCAGGCCGGCGCCGAACTTTTCAAATTCGGTCTTGACGGCCCCCAGCACTGTCCAGACCTCGCCGGAGCGCTTCTGGATGGCCAGGGTGCGGAAGCCCATCTGCAATGCGTTGAGCAGCGCCGCCATGGTGGAGGGCCCCGCCACGCTGATCTGGTAATCCCGCTGCAGCGTCTCGGTCACGCCGCTGTTGACCACCTCGGCATAGAGCCCCTCAAAGGGCAGAAACAGCACGCCGAAGTTGGTGGTGTAGGGCACCTCGATGTACTTGTCGTGGATGTCTTTGGCCTCCTGGCGCAAAACGGTATCCAGCCGCTTGGATGCCGCCGCCACCGCCGCCGCGTCGCCGGATTCTCGGGCCGCCTGGAGCTGGGCGTAGGTATCCCCGGGGAACTTGGCGTCAATGGGCAGGTAGACGGTGCCGTCCCGCCCGGGCAGCCGCACCGCGAACTCCACCCGGTTGGTGCTGCCCGGCACAGTGGCTACATTCTCCTCGTACTGGCCGGGGGCCAGGATCTCCTGCAGAATGGAGCCCAACTGGACCTCGCCCAATATTCCCCGGGTCTTGACGCCGCTGAGCACCTGTTTCAGGCTGCCCACGTCCGCCGCCAGGGACTGCATCTCACCCAGACCCTTGTACACCTGTTCCAGCTGGCTGCTCACCGTGCGGAAGGACTCGGAAATGCGCTTTTGCAGGGTATCCTGCAGCTTCTCCTCCACCGTGCCCCGGATCTCGTCCAGCTTGCGGTTGTTGTCGGTGCGGATGGCGTTCATGCCCTGGATCAGCGCCCCGCGCACCCCGTCCAGGCGGGCGGCGTTGGAGTCCTCCAGGTTTTTCAGGCGGGTCTCCAGCATGGAGAGCTGGGCCACCACCGCGTCGTTGGCGGCCTTCTGGCGGGCGGCTCCCGCCCGGTCGATGCTCTCCAGCCGGGCGGTGGAGGCAGAGGCCCCCTGGCGCTGGCTTTCCGCCAGCATGCTGCCCAGGTCCCGCATGGAGGACACGGTATTGCGGCCGATCTCCCCCTGCATGGACCGCAGCTGATCGGCCAAAACCTCAGTCTCCTGCTCCACACAATCCTGTACGGCCTGGAGCAGCTCGTCCCGGTCGTTGCCCTGTTCCCGGCTGCGGTAGAGCCGAACCAGCGCCACCGCCAGCATGACATCCCCCGCCACAGCCAGCACCAGCAGAATTACAAGCATTGTTTCCATATCAGTGTGTATCCTCCCCGGAGGCGCAGACCGCGCCGTCCTTCCAGAAATCCGGCAGACTGCGCTGCGGATAGATCGAATGGTTGCCGTTGCAGGCATAGGCCACAAGGCTCACCAGGAAAAAGCAGCCGAAATACTGGCCTCCGAACAGTTCCATCCCCACCAGCACCGGGGCCACCAGCGTGTTGGTGCCGGCGCCGAACACCGCCGCATAGGCCAGGGCCGCGCACAGAGGCAGGGGCAGGCCCAGAAAGCCCCCCACCACAACGCCCAAAGAAGCGCCGATGGTAAACAGCGGAGCCACCTCTCCGCCCTGATAGCCCGCCGCCAGACAGAGGGCGGTCAGGGCCAGCTTGACCAGCCAGTCCCAGGCGTAGAGGGACTCTCCGGCAAGGGCCGCATTGGAAAGCCCGGTGCTCAGGCCGTTGTAGCGCCCCGCCGTCAGCAGGCCGAACACCGCCACAAAAGCCCCCACCAGCACGATGCGCAGATAGGCATTGGGCAAAAGCCGTCCCAGCCGATCCTTGAGGCCGTGGAGCAGAAAGACGAACAGCCGTCCCGCCAGACCACTGGCGATCCCCAGAACCACCAGAGCCCCCAGGGTGGGCAGGGTGAGTTCCGGCACGGCACAGGTGAGCAGGACACCGCCCCGCTCCAGGCCCAGTGCGCCGCTCACCGCGCTGGCGATAAAGGCCGCCGCAGCAGCGGGAAGCAGCGCCGCATACTCCATCATACCCACGTGGAAGAGCTCCATGGCAAAAAAGATAGCTCCCACCGGTGTGCGGAAGAGCCCTGCAAATCCGGCGGCCACCGCTGCCGTAAGCAGATGCCGGCGGGCGCGGGCATCGGGCAGGCGGGGCATGATGAGCCCTGCCGCCGAGGTGCTGATCTGCACCGCAACGCCCTCCCGGCCCACGCTGCCGCCGAACAGGTGGGTGATCCAGGTGGAAAGGATGGCCATGGGAATGAGCCGCGTGGGCACATGGTCCCGGCGGGCATCCGCCGTCTCAAAGACCAGCCCCATGCCCCGGCGGCAGTCCCCGCCGAAGCGGTCATAACAGAAACAGATGAGCGCGCCCCCCGCCGGCAGCAAAAGCATCAAAAGCGGCCGGCTTTCCCGCACCTGGGTGCACAGCAGGATGCCCCGCCCGAACACCGCATCCAGCACGCCTGCCATCACGCCCACGGCAGCCGCACAGACAAGCAGCAGCACTCTGCCGCCCATCACCGAAAGTTTGTCCTGCATTTTTTCACGTTCCCCCTCAATTCTGCCGCGCCCGCTGCGCGTGCAGTTACTTACCTATGATAGCACAGCAGCCCCCGCCGGGCAACCGTACTTTCCCACGGCAAAGCGAAAAATTCACCAACTTATGCGGCAAAATATTTTACAGGTCAAAATTCCCGTTTTGCCCGTGATTGCGCCCAAAAACAGCCCCGTCCGCCTTGACTTGAACTGTACATATTGTTAAAATAAAGGTAACCTGTCCGGGTGTGTGAACGCACCGGACACACATTCCCGCCCCGTCACAGCCCGGCTTTGGCTGGGCGCTTTGCAAGGAGGCGCCCATGCGCACTCAGACACCCGGGTCCCGTGACCCCCACAGCCTCGCGCTGTATCAGGCCATCCTCCGCCTGGACAATCTGGAGGATTGCATCCGCTTTTTTGACGACCTCTGCGCCGTGACCGAGCTGCGCGCTCTGGAACAGCGCTACGATGTGGCAGGCTGCCTTTTGCAGGGCAAGGTCTATGCCGAGATCCGCCGGGAGACCGGCGCCTCCAGCGCCACCGTCTCCCGCATCAACCGCATGCTCAACTACGGCACCGGCGCCGTGGCCGACAGTGTCCGCTACGACCTGGAGCACGCCGACAACACCGAAAAGAAAGACCCCGACGAGGGCTGACCCCTGCCCTCCCTGACCGGAACAAGAAAAACAGGCGGCAGCTTCTGCCGCGAGAGGAGGTATCCCGGATGTCTGTCACGATTTCCAATTTCGGCCGCGCCACCGACGGCACCCCTGTCCAGAAGGCCGTGCTGAAAAACGACAAGCTGGAAGTGCACATCCTCAGCTATGCCGCCATCCTCCACCGCATTCTGGTGGCGGACCGCCGCGGCAATCTGGTGGACGTGGTGCTGGGCTATCCCACTGTGCCCGACTATGAGCTCAACTCGGGCGATGCCATGGGCGCCGTGGTGGGCCGCTATGCCAACCGCATCGGCGGGGCACGCTTCTATCTGTACGAGCAGGAATACCACGTCACCGCCAACCAGCGGGGCAACTGTCTGCACAGCGGCCTGCACGGCTTCAACCGCACCGTATTTGCCATGGAGGCCATCCCCGGGGAGGATGCCGTCAGCCTGACGGCGGAAAGCCCCGACGGCACCGACGGCTTCCCCGGCACCATGCAGCTGGAGGTCCAGTATTCCCTGGCCGGCAGCGGCCTGGTCGTCCGGTATTACGCCACCACCGACGCCCCCACTGTGGTCAACATCACCAACCACAGCTACTTCAACCTCAACGGCCATGCCTCCGGCAGCGTGCTGGGACACCGCCTTTCCCTGGAAAGCCCCGCCTATCTTGAGACCGACGACGCCAGCATTCCCACCGGCCGCCGGATTCCCGTGGCCGACACCCCCATGGACTTCAATGAGGAGAAAACCATCGGCCGGGACATCGGGGAGGACTACCCCGCCCTGGTACAGGGCAAGGGCTACGACCACTGCTATCTGCTGCCCGACACGGGGCTTCGCCACGCCGCCTGGCTGGTGGGACCCGAGACCGGCATCCGCATGGAGACGCTGACCACCCAGCCCGCGGTGCAGCTGTACTCGGCCAACAATCTGGACCCCGCCACCGACTGCAAGGACGGCGCCCATTACAGTGCCCGGGATGCCGTCTGTCTGGAGACCCAGAACTGCCCCGACAGCCCCAACCATCCCGATTTCCCCGACGCCACCCTGCTGCCCAAGCAGACCTACGACGAGACGACAGTCTACAAGTTTGACATCGCCCCGCTGTGACGGCCTTTTCCCTGCGGCATCCTCCCGCCGGGCATGCTTTTCCCGACGGGGTTGACATCCCAAGGCATGAAAACAGCCGCCTTTTCCGGTTTGGAAAAGGCGGCTGTTTTGTTGTACTGCAGGCAGCCTGTCAGGCACGGGGCATCAGGCGGGGGCGTCGGGCATCCACCGGTAGAGCCGGCCGCTGTAGGGGGCCAGGTCCAGGGTCAGCATGCCGTCCCCGGCGGCGGTCAGCGTCTGAGGCTCCCGGGGGATATTGCCGCCGAAGCACTGCCAGTCGCTGTCCAGAAGCAGCTCCGCCCCGCCCGAGCCGGGCAGGGTCAGGCGGTAGTCCCGGGCAGGCTGATCGCTCAGGTTCACCACCCCGAACACCGCGCTCTCCCGCCCCGTGCGCAGCATGGCAAAGGTGCAGTGCCCTGCCTCGTCGCAGTCCAGCCAGCGGAATCGGGCGGGGTCATACTCCCCCATCCAGAAGGCGTCATAGCGGTTGTACAGCCCCGCCAGCTCCTGCCGGAAATGGCGGAAGGCGTCGTGGTTGGGGTAGCGCAGGATCTCCCAGTCCTGAGCCCGGGCCTCGTCCCACTCCCGCAGCTGGCCGAACTCATTGCCCATAAAGTCCAGCATCTTGCCCGGGTGCACCGCCATATACAGGTAGAGGGCCCGCCCCTGGGGGAATTTGCCGTCGTAATCGCCGTACATCTTCTGCAGGATGGTGGCCTTGCCGTGGACGTTCTCGTCGTGAGAGAAGGGCAGGATATAGTGCTCGTTGTAAAAGTACATCATGGAGAAGGTCAGCTTGCCCTGATTCTGGGTCCGCTCCTCCGGGGTCTTTTTGAAGTAGTCCAGGGTATCGTTCATCCAGCCCAGGTCCCACTTGTAGTCAAAGCCCAAACCGCCGTACTCCACCGGAGCGGTGACCTTGGGATAGTTGGTACTGTCCTCCGCAATGAGCATGGCGGTGGGATGGCGCTGCTGGAGGCCGGCGTTCATGGTTTTGAGGAATTCCAGCGTGCTGCCGTTGACGCCCCGGGCCGGGTCTCCCTGCCAGTAGATCAGGCGGCTGACCGCATCCATCCGCAGGCCGTCGGCGTGGAAGTACCGCAGCCAGTAGTCGGCGCAGGACTGTACAAAGCAGCGGATCTCCCCCCGGGAGTGCATGAAGTTGCAGCTGCCCCACTCGCTCTCCCCCACCGCGTCGGCGGGGTACTCGTACAGCGGGGTGCCGTCAAAACGGCGCAGGCCGTAGGCGTCCACCGCAAAGTGCACCGGCACAAAGTCCAGGATGACGCCCACCCCCGCCCGGTGGCAGGCGTCGATGAGGCGGCAGAGACCCTCCGGCGTACCGTAGCGGCTGGTGGGGGCGTAAAAGCCCGTGATCTGGTAGCCCCAGCTGCCGTCAAAGGGATGTTCGGCCAGGGGCATGAGCTCAATGTGGGTGTAGCCGTTCTCCCGGGCATAGGCGGGCAGGCGGTCGGCCAGCTCATCATAGCTCAGCCAGCTGCCGTCCTCCCGCCGCTGCCAGCTTCCGGCGTGGACCTCGTAGATATTGAGAGGGGCATCAAAATTTTTGGTGCGGCGGGCCATCCAGTCCCCGTCGGAAAAAGGATACTCCGGCAGCCCAGCCACAATGCTGCGGCCGTCGGGGCGCAGGGTCATGGCAAAGCCATAGGGATCGCAGTGGTCCACCGTGGAGCCGTCGGCGCCGGTCACCCGGTAGGTGTACGCCATGCCCCGGCCCGCACCGGGGACAACGCCCTCCCACACACCGCTGATCTCCCGGCTGCGCTGGAGGGGTGTCTCCCCTTCCGGCCAGTCCCCCGCCACGCTCACAGCCCGGGCCGAGGGTGCCCATACAGCAAAGTGAGTACCCTCCGGCCCCGGATGGGCTCCCAGAACCTCATAGACATCAAAAGCGTGACCGGTGTAAAAGTCCTGTATCTTCATACCTGTAACAGCTCCTTGTTTTGTCCCCGATGCCGCGGCCGCGCTGGACAGGCGGCCGCTCTCATACTATAATCAGTATACAGTCTGTCCAAAAATGGGACTACCGTCAGCTTACGCCAAGTGTCGGTTATCCGACATCCGGCACAATGTGTTGGGGAAGATGGAAAATGGATCTGCGGGCACAAAAAACACAAAAAAGCATTGCCGATGCCTTTTACCGGCTGCGGGCACACAAACCGCTGGAAAAGATCACGGTGCGGGAGCTCTGCCGTGAGGCACCGGTGAACCGCTCCACCTTTTACGCCTATTACAAGGATGTCTACGACCTGTCGGAGCAGCTGGAAAACGAGCTGGTCCGCTCCATTCTGGCAGGCCTGCCCCACCCCGAGGCCGTCCTGACCGACACGGCCCGCTTTGTCCAGGACCTGTTCCGGGCCTGTGCCCCCCATCCACAGCTGGCGGTGCTCTTCTCGGGCAGCCGGCGGGGACTGCTCATTGCCCGGTTTTCCGCCGAGCTGAAACGGCTGATCTTCGACCTTTACCCTGAGCGCAAAGGCGATCCCGCCTTTGAGGTTTCCCTGAGTTTTCGCATCTATGGCTCCTACTATGCTTTTCTGGAAAACCGCCAGTACGGCGAGGAGAAGGTGGTGGAGATCCTGGGGCGGCTGTCCTCCGGTCAGCCGCTGTGACCGCCGTTTGCTTCCAAAAGAAAACGCCCCGTGCAGATCCTTTCCGGACTCAGCACGGGGCGTTTGTTTTTATGGGATTCGGCGCATTACAAATGCAGGATAACGCGGGCGATGTTGAAGTAAACCAGCAGCGTGGTGGTATCCACGATGGTGGTAATGAGGGGGGACGCCATGACCGCCGGGTCAATGCCGATACGGTTGGCGGTGACGGGCAGCAGAGTGCCCAGCAGCTGGGAGATGAGCACCGTCAGCACCAGCGTCAGGCAGACGACCGCCGCCACCGGCACGGCGATGTGATCGAAGACCAGCAGTTTGACAAAGTTGCAGATGGCCAGGGTGCCGCCGCAAAGGATAGCGATGCGGAACTCCCGCCACAGAACACGGGGCAGGTCCCGGCCGTGGATCTCACCCAGGGCGATGCCGCGGATGATGGTGGAAGTGCTCTGGCTGCCCGCATTGCCGCCGGTATCGGTGAGCATGGGGATGTAGGCGGTGAGCACCGTCACAGCAGCCAGGGCATCCTCGTAGCTGCGGATGACCATGCTGGAGAAGGTGGCGCTGACCATCAGAAACAGCAGCCAGGGGGCGCGGCTCTTGTACAGATCCCACATGCTGCGCCGGAAATAGGGCTTGTCGGTGGGGGCCATTGCGGACATCTTGGCGATATCCTCGTCGGCCTCGTCCTGCAGGATGGAGATGGCGTCGTCCACCGTGACGATACCCACCAGGCGCTTTTCCCCGTCCACCACGGGCACGGCCAGCAGGCCGTACTTTTCAAACAGATGGGAGGTCTGCTCCTGGTCGGTGGAGGTGGTGACGCTGACTACGTTGGTATCCATGAAGTCGTCGATGCGGCGGTCCTCATCTTTTTCCAGCACCAGGGAGCGCAGGGATACCACACCCACCAGAGTGCGGTCGGCGTTGGTGACGTAGCAGTTATTGATGGTCTCCTTGTCGATGCCGTTTTTGCGGATGGCATCCATGGCCTGGCGCACCGTCATGTCGGGGCGCAGTTCCATGAACTCGGTGGTCATGACGCCGCCGGCGGAATCCTCCGGGTATTTGAGCAGCTCGTTGATCATCTTGCGGGTGTCGGGGGCCGCCTGGGCCAGGATCCGCTTGACCACGCTGGCGGGCATCTCCTCCACCAGATCGGTGGCATCATCCACAAACAGCTCGTCAATGACCAGCTTGAGCTCCCGGTCGGACAGGCCCTGGATCAGGGCCTCCTGAGTCTCGGGGGACAGCTCGGCAAAGACTTCGGCGGCCAGGTCCTTAGGCATCAGCCGGAAGAGCACCGGCATCTTCTCCTGGGGCAGGTCCTCGAACACGGCGGCCAGATCCGGCGCGTTGAGGGTCTCCATCACATCCCGCAGGCTCTGGTATTTTTTGGCGTCATCCAGGTGCGCCAGCATATTCTTGAGGGTCTGGATTGCAGTATCGGACATTGGGGTTGCCTCCTTTTTTCAGGCAGCCGGTGTTTCCGATGCGCATACGCCGCACAGTGCCTTCAGGGGGCAGAGATCCCCTGAAAAAGGCAAAAGAAAAGGCGCGTCATGCAGTGCAGACGCGCGCCAAACAAGCAGGCCGACCGGTCACGGATTTTCCCGCAAGCCGGTCCGTCTGTCTTTTGCGCATATGCACCCAAACATCGGTTGCCGTTATTTTGTTCCATCGGTTCACTGGACTACCGGGAATCTCCATGCCGTACCACCTGCCTTTGCAATACAAGATTTGAACGGGACACACCCGTACAGGGTTATCGTACCATCCCTCCGCCTGCAAGTCAAGGCAAAATTCCACTGTTTTGCAAACAAATTTTGACGGCTGTTCAAGGCCGCTGCCGGGTTGCAATGGCCCGGGAAATCCGATACAATAAAACTGCCGTGCGGAGCACGGCAAAACCTGTTGCGAGGCCGAAAGGCCCCTGTCTGAAAGGAAGTTTTCTGCCATGATCCAAGGCGTTATTTTTGATATGGACGGTCTGATGTTCGACACCGAGCGCATCTGGACCACGCTGTGGGCTCCTGCCCTGGAAAAGCTGGGCCTGCCCGCCCCCTGCGAGGCCTTTGTTTCGGGAGCCCGGGGCCTGGCCGGGGAAAACATGCTGCGCCATCTGCGGCAGTACTATCCCCAGTGCGACCCCAACGTCCTGCTGGCCGCCGTGCGGGCGGAGGGCAAGACTGCCCTGGCCAACGGCGCCCCCGCCAAGCCGGGACTGTTTGCCCTCTTGGACTATCTGGAGGAGAAAAAGATCCCCCGCATTGTGGCCAGTTCCAGCTCTCATGAGACCATCCAGCGGTATCTGCGCATCTCGGGGGCGGACCGGTACTTTACCGACACCGTCTGCGGCGACGACGCCAAGGCCTCCAAGCCCGACCCGGAGATTTTTCTGGTGGCGGCGCGGCACCTGGGTCTGCCTCCCGAACACTGCCTGGTGCTGGAGGACAGCTTCAACGGGGTGCGGGCAGGCCATGCCTCCGGCGCCGTGACCGTCATGGTGCCCGACCTGCAGCAGCCCACCGAGGAGATCCTTTCCCTGTGCGACGCCTGCTGCAAAGACCTGAACGAGGTGCTGGACCATCTGCGCCATGGCGGGGAGGAACCCTTCCCCCGAAAAGCCGCCCTGTAAGCGGCCACGAAAAAGATCAAAAAAAATTCTTCCAAATACTTGACATTGCACACCCCCTGTGTTATTATACTTATTGCAGTCGCGCTGGTAGCTCAGCTGGATAGAGTGTCTGACTACGAATCAGAAGGCCGGGGGTTCGAGTCCCTTCCAGCGCACCAAAGAAGAGGTTTTACAGAAATGTAAGACCTCTTCTTTTTTTGCCGTTTCCGGAATGCCTCAGGAAGGGACGAGAACAGCCCGTCCGGCCGGTTTATGTCCCGGCCGGGTCCGACAGTCCGGCGGACTGTCGGAAAGGGCGCGGGAGAGGGGCCCCTTCCAGCGCACCAAAGAAGAGGTTTTACAGAAATGTAAGACCTCTTCTTTTTTGTTGTTTTCGGAACACCTCGGGAAGGGACGTGAAAAGCTGCGAAGGCGACCGCCGCCTGCGGCGGAAACAGGGAGCCAGAGCAGGGGCCGCGGTCGCAGAGGACAAGACCCTTCCAGGGGGCGCCGTCCGATGCGGGCACCGCAACCCGTAAGGACGGCCGGTTTGCGTCCCGGCCGAGTCCGACAGTCCGGCGGACTGTCGGAAAGGGTGCGGGAGAGGGGCCCCTTCCAGCGCACCAAAAACATATCGTAGGCCAGAAATGGAGGAAGTCAGATGGAACTCTGGGACCTGTACAATGAAAACCGTGAACTGTTGGGGCGGGATCACATCCGGGGAGAGGAAATTCCCGAGGGCTGCTATCATCTGGTGGTCCACGTATGGATCCGCAATTCCAAGGGGGAATATCTCATCTCCCGGCGCAGTGCCAACCGGCCGAGCTTTCCCCTGCTATGGGAATGTGTGGGAGGCTCCGTCCTCAAGGGGGAGGACAGCCTGCAGGGAGCTCTGCGGGAAACCCAGGAGGAGGTGGGCCTGCAGCTCTCCCCCGCCGACGGCAAGCTGGTGCGCTCGGTGATCCGGGACCGGGTAAACGGCGTGCGCTTTGCCGACCTGCTGGATATCTGGCTATTTTTCTATGACGGCGAAGTTTCGCTGGAAAAGGCCACCACCCGGGAAGTGGAACAGGTCGCCTGGATGACCCCAGACCAAATCCGCACATTGTCGGATGCCGGCAAATTGGTTCCCACTCTCGGCTACTTTTTCGAAGAAGCCGCTTTTACCCGGTAATTGCCTTCTTCCCATCACAAAAAATTCAGCGCTGCGGAAAAGCAGAAGCCCCCATCCAACCGGATGGGGGCTTCTGCCTTTATTCAGGCGGGGCGGGCCTGCCTGTGGATTCAGATGGAATTACAGCTGGCTCTTGTACAGCTCGGCGATCTCGGCCACGCTGGTGTCGCGGGGGTTGCCGGGGCAGCAGGCATCGGCAAAGGCGGACTCGGACAGGAACTGGATGTCCTCCTCCTTCAGGATGCCCTGGAGGTTGGCGGGGATGCCCACGTCGGCGGAGAGCTTCTTGACGGCGGCGATGGTGGCGTCGGCGGCTTCCTCAGCGCTCATGGCGTCGATGCCCTCCACGCCCATGGCCTTGCCCACAGCGCGGTAACGCTCGCCGGCAACGCTCTTGTTGTACTCCAGGCCCACCGGCAGCAGGATGGCGCAGGCCACACCGTGGGGGGTGTCATACAGGGCGGACAGGCCGTGGGCCATGCTGTGGACGATGCCCAGACCCACGTTGGAGAAGCCCATGCCGGCGATGTACTGGCCCAGAGCCATGCCCTCGCGGCCTTCCGGCGTGTTCTGGACAGCGCCGCGCAGGTTCTCGGAGATGAGGCGGATGGCCTCCAGATGGAACATATCAGAGATGGTGCAGTGGCCCTTGGTGATGTAGCCCTCAATGGCATGGGTCAGGGCGTCCATACCGGTGGCGGCGGTCAGGCCCTTGGGCATGGAGGCCATCATATCGGGATCGACCACGGCAACCTCGGGGATGTCGTTGGTGTCCACGCAGACGAACTTGCGCTTCTTTTCCACGTCGGTGATGACGTAGTTGATGGTGACTTCGGCAGCGGTACCGGCGGTGGTGGGCACGGCGATGGTGAAGACCGCGTGCTTCTTGGTGGGGGCAACGCCCTCCAGGCTGCGCACGTCGGCAAACTCGGGGTTGTTGATGATGATGCCGATGGCCTTGGCAGTGTCCATGGAGGAGCCGCCGCCGATGGTAACGATGCAGTCGGCCTCGGCAGCCTTAAAGGCAGCCACGCCGTCCTGGACGTTCTGGATGGTGGGGTTGGGCTTGATCTCGCTGTAGACCGAGTAGGCAAAGCCTGCCGCATCCAGCAGGTCGGTGACCTTCTTGGTGACGCCGAACTTGATCAAGTCGGGGTCGGAGCAGACGAAAGCCTTCTTGTAGCCGCGGGAAGTCAGCTCGGGAACGATGTTCTCGATGGCGCCGTGACCGTGGTAGGAAATGGTGTTCAGAACAATGCGGGATACCATGACAATACACTCCTTTTAATTTGGATAGTTTGGTACGGACGATCCTGCCTTTTCTGGCGGCAAGGCATCTGTTGATTTCAGCTTACCATACCGGGAAAGGCGATGGCAACCATAAAAATTTATTTCACACTCAGTCCAGGAAGTTCTCGTTCAGGGTGACGCCGAAGTCCCGGGCGATGGCGCGCAGGTCGTCGTCCTCGATGGTCTGACGGATCAGGCCGCCGCCCATGGACAGCACCTTGACATAGATCTCGGCGCTCTTCTCGATGGTGTGGGCCAGGCCGAAGGTGGTGTCGTAGTCGGGGCCGGAGGCGAACAGGCCGTGCTGGGCCCAGACGGCGGCCTGATAGGTCTTCATCTTCTCGCTGGTGGCCATGGCGATGTCAGCGCCGCCGGGCACCATCCAGGGGCAGACGCCCACGCCCTCGGGGAAGACCACCGGGCACTCGGTGGCGCTCTGCCACAGGGCTCGGCTGAAGGCACGGTCGGTGAGCGGCAGAATGTAGGTCAGGGCGATGACATTGGTGGCGTGGCAGTGGTAGATGACCCGGTTGGCGCCGTCGGTGGCCGCCTTGCGGACGCTGTGGTTCATGAAGTGGCTGGGGAACTCAGAGGTGGGCTTGGCACCCTCAGCCAGACCCCAGACGATGCGCCAGCTGTCACCGGTGGCGTTAATCTCCACAATGCCGATGGAGTGGATGGGGTCGGGCTCCACGTTGCGGAAGTACTTGCCCGAACCGGTGGTGATGAAGTACTCGCCAGCCAGGTTGTCCGCCTGGACGCCCATCTTGACCCACTCCCGGGGGGTCTCGTCGAAGTAGGGACGGCAGGCTGCCACGTCCTCCTCCGTCATGCGGTAGGTCAGGTTGCCGCCGTTGCGCTCGTGCCAGCCCTGCAGCCAGCCGTCGTTGCACATGCGGATAAAGCCCTTCACACAGGGGATGTCATAGATTTCCATATTGATTTCCTTTCCGTATATAATCTATTTATTCGTTTTGTATAAAGTCATTGAGAGCAACCGGTTATCGGGTAATCACATCCACCGGCACGTTGAAGATCTCGGCCACTTTGAGGATGGTGTCGATGTGACGGCCGCAGGCGGCGGCCATGTGGTGGGTGGGGCCCGCCTCGCTCCAGCGGTTGACGAACTCCCGGGCGCCGCAGGCAAAGCGGGTGCGCATGTTGGTATCGCCAAAGGTGAAGATGGGGCCTTCCTCGTTGATGCCCTCGGCCACCACAAACTTGAAGTGGCCGTCCTTGTCCTGGGTGATGCCCAGGTAGGTCACGGGGCCCAAATGGGGATAGAACTGGGTCAGGTAGCCGCCGCCGGTCTTGCCGTGGAAGACAGGCACAATTTTCATGGTGGGCTTTTTGGCGGAGATGGCCGCGTCGCCGGAACCGGAATGGCCGATGATGCAGATGTCCTTGTCGAAGTCGATGGAGTACATCTCGGACAGCTGGCCCTGGCCGGAGATGGTCTTGAGGATGGACATGGCCATGGAGACCTTGATGTCGCCCTCCACGGCGCAGGCGACCCCCTGCTTGATGAGCATGGAGAAGGCGGGGATCAGCATGGAATCCAGCACGCCCGCCTTGCCCTGGGCAAAGCCGTCGTAGTGGGAAGCGATAAAGGCGATCTTCTCGTCCTTGACCCACTGCTCAAAGGCCACCACGTAGCGGGCCATCTCCCAGACCTTCTCCACCGTGCCGCCGCCCTCGATGTCGAAGGTGTCGAGGATCTCCTCGGCCTTGGCGCGGATGACCGCCTCGTCGGTGACGTTGTCGGCGATGGCCCACATCTTCTCCCAGTCGAACTGCTTGGTGTAGAGCCACATCCGGTTATAAAGGTTGGTCTCGTCGATGTACAGGTCCATCATGCCGGGGTAGGGACGGCCGATCTGGGCCAGGTTGGTATCCCGGAAGCGGCGGCGCACCTGGGCGGCCTTGCACCAGTCGTTGATCTCGGCCTGGACGGTGGGGTCGCCCCCCTCCACCACGCCGGTGATAACTGCATGGCGCTTGCCGGCCCGCTCCAGGTCGGCCACCATCTCGCCCACGGCGCCGCAGGCGTAGAGCTCGCCCAGCCACTTGGCGGTGTCGGTGTGCTCGTAGTCGGGGGCGCGGAGTTTCTGGACGTTGACCAGCACCACCGGCACATCCAGGTCCCGCACGGCGGGCAGCATGTTGTAGGAGGTGGCGTAGGTCAGCAGTTGCAGAATGACCAGGTCCACGTCGGCGGCGCGGAACTTGTCCCCCGCGGCCTGGCTCAGCTCCTTGGTGGTGACGATGCCGCCGTCCACCAGCTCCACCGAGTCGGGAATCATCGTCTTGAACTGCTCGTACTGGGCCTGGAACTCTGGCACCAGGCTGGGGAACTGGGGCAGGTAGGCGCCCAGGGCGATGGCAAACACACCCACCCGGGCTTTGGTTTCCACTAACATGCTCATTGGGGAAGAACCTCCTTGATATCGAAACTTTCGCGGATACTATGTCTTGCGGCGGCCAGGTCGGCAAACTCGCCGCCGTGGATCATCTGAATGACCAGGTTGCCGATGGCAGTGCCCTCCACCGGGCCGGCGTAGACCGGCAGGCCGGTAACCTGTGCGGTCATATGGTTGAGGTAATTGTCCTGGCAGCCGCCGCCCACAATGTTGATGCTGGTGTACTGCCTGCCGGTGAGGGCGGACAGCCCCGCGATGGCATCCCTGTAGCAGCGGGTCAGGCTGCGGTAGACGCACTGCATGAGCTCTCCCACCGTGCGGGGCACGGCCTGGCCGCTCCCGGCGCAGGCCTTCTGCACGGCGGCGATCATGCTGTCGGGGGCCAGGAAAGCGTCGTCGTTGGCGTCCACCACCGACGGGAAATCGGCGGCAGATTCAGCGGCGGCGATGAGGTCGGGGAAGCTCCACTGCCTCTCCCCTGCCTTCACATCCAGCGTCCAGGCGGCCCGCTCCTTGCCGGCCACGTAATCCACACCGTTGAGCTCCCGGCGGATGGACTGGATCATCCACAGGCCCATGATGTTTTTCAGATACCGGAAACGGTGCCAGGCGCCGCCCTCATTGGTGAAGTTCTGCCTGCGGCTTTCCTCAGTGGTGATGGGGTCCCTGTTCTCCACCCCCAGCAGGCTCCAGGTGCCGCTGGAAAGGTAGACGGCGTTGTCATCCCGGGCCGGCACCGCCAGAAAGGCCGAACCGGTGTCGTGGGTGGCGGGCAGGATGACGGTGGTCTGGAAACCGACCTCTTTTGCAATCTCCTCCCGCAGAGGGCCCACCACCGTGCCGGGCATGGACAGGGGGCCGAAAAGCCTCCGGGGCAGGCCCAGGGTGTCCAGCAGTTCCCGGTCCCAGGTCTTTTTGACGGCGTTCACCAGCCCGGTGCTGGTGGCGTTGGTGTACTCCTGCTTCTGCACCCCGGTGAGCAGGTAGTTGAAGTAGTCGGGGATCATCAGCAGGCTGTGGGCAGCCTCCAACTGCTCGGGGTGTTCTTTCTGCAGCGCGGCCAGCTGGTAGATGGTGTTGAAGAGCTGCTTCTGGATGCCGGTCTTTGCGTAGAGGGACTGGGGCGGGATCAGGGCCTCCACCCGCTCATCCATGCCTGCGGTGCGGCCGTCCCGGTAGGCCACCGCATCTCCCAGGCGCTTGCCCGCACTGTCCAGCAGGACGAAATCCACCGCCCAGGTATCGATGCCCACAGTGGCGGGAATGACCCCTTTTGCCTTGCAGGCCTTGAGGCCGTCCAGAATGCCCTGCCAGAGATGGTCCACATCCCAGCAGTCATGGCCGCCGCTGCGCACCTGGCGGTTGTCGAAGCGGTGGATCTCCTCCAGCTGCATGCGGCCGTCCACCACACGGCCCAGAATATGGCGCCCGCTGGAGGCGCCGATGTCGATGGCAAGATAACTGTTTTCCATCCGGACCCTCCCTGTCTCAGATTTTCTGACTCTATTGTAACGGTTCTTATTTGCACGCAAAAGGACGATTTTGGGGAACAATCAGGACCTTATTTGCAGTTTTTCGTCATTTGTGCTATGCTGAGGGCGGGAGGGTTGTGCATGAATGCCAAACTGTTGGAACAGCTGCAGAAAATCACCGAGGAGGAGCGCGCCATCCTGGATGGCGACAGCGAGGTCCAGCGGGAGCGCTATACCTCCCGCCGGGATTTTGTCATCGACAGCGAGAAGCTGCTGGAACACGGCAAGCTCATCGAGATCCGTCCCCACACCCGGTTTGTCCACTTTCCCCGCCACCGGCACAACTATGTGGAGATGCTCTACATGTGCAGCGGGTCCACCACCCATATCCTCAACGGAACCCGCAGGCTGGTGCTGGAAACGGGGGACCTGCTCTTTCTCAACCAGGCGGCCTACCATGAGATCCTGCCCGCCGCAGCCGGGGATGTGGGGGTAAACTTCATTATTCTGCCCCAGTTTTTCGACCGCTGCATCCCCATGCTGGAACAGGAAAACGTATTGCGGGACTTTCTCATCTCCACCCTGGCGGGGGAATCCACCTTCTCGGGCTATCTGCATGTGTCGGCCCACGACATCCTGCCGGTGCAGAATCTTCTGGAGAACATGATCTGGACCCTGCTGGAAAAAAAGTCCGGGGTCAACACCCTCAACCAGACCACTATGGGGCTGCTGCTCCTCAACCTGGCTCAGTTTGCCGAGGAGATCAACCGCACCGGCCCCGGCGTACAGGATGAAAACACCGTTTTCACCGTCCTCAAGTACATCGAGACCTATTATAAAGACGGCACGCTGGAGGATATCTCCGCCCAGCTGCATCAGCCGCCCTACTGGGTGAGCCGTCTGCTCAAGCACCACACCGGGCAGAACTTCAAGCAGCTTTTGCAGCAGCGCAAATTGCAGCAGGCCGCCTATCTGCTGGCCAACACCCGGCTGGCGGTGGATGCCGTGCGGGAGGCCATCGGCTACGAGAACAGCAGCTACTTTTACCGCAAGTTCCGGGAGAAATACGGCTGCTCCCCTGCCGATTTCCGCCAGCAGAAGGCCTCCGCCGCCCGCTGAACCCGGCCTTTTGCGTTGCCTTTTCCCGCCGCCTCTGCTATACTGAGAAAAAGAACGGTTCCGCCTTGCAGGCGCACCGGCAGAGAAAGGGGCAGGAAGATGATTTCCATTTTCAACCGCAGTGAGCTGACTGTCTGCGGCACGCTGGAACAGAGCCGGAAGGTTTCCGCCGCCCTGGAGCAGGCAGGCATTGAGTATCATGTGGCATCCCGCAGCCGCACCTCCCCGTCGGTCTTTGCGGCGGGCAGCCGGGAACGGTCGGGGACCTTCGGCCAGAGCATGGCGGATTCCTGGACCTACACCATCTATGTGAAGCGCGACGACCTGGAACGCGCCCGGGCCTGCCTGCGCTGAGAGTTTCCTCTCCGGACAAAAGCAAAAAACCTCCCCGTCTGTGCACACTGCACAGGCGGGGAGGTTCGTTTTTATGTTTTCTGCCCCTTGTCAATGACGGGGCAAATTTTGACAGTCCGGATCAGCGCTTGCGACGCTTACGCAGAACGATCAAAACCACGATCGCAACCACGGCGACAACAGCCAGCCCGATCAGCAGGCCCAGGGGCATGTCGTCACTGGTCTGCGGGATCACAGACGCCGCGGCCGGGGTGGGTGTGGGCTGACCCCAGGTCCCGTTCTCCTTTGCCTCGGCGATGTCGGGATGCTCGTCCGGCTGTTCCTCGGTGACGGTGGTGGTCTGGGTGTTATCCCACATCAGAACAAAGGGAGAGAAGCTGTCCGTGGTAAAGGAAATACCATAGGCATCGGTTTTGACGGAAATCGTCTCCACAGTGGCTGTTTCGATCTTGCTTTCCGCTTCGTCCGCCGTCATTTCGCGGTCCATCCCCACAAAATGAACCAGGCGGAACTGGGTGTTGGCATCGGTGCCGTCAGGATAGGGCCAGTAGATGGTGACCGGCTTGTCCGCCTTGATCCAGGTATTGCCGTTTGCCGCATCCACCAGGTCCAGATACCGGGCCTCGGATGCAACATTCTGGAAGTCTTTGGCCGCCGTTTCCACCGCTTTGTCCGTCAGCAGTGTACGGAAGTCCTTGCCGTTCTGGGTGTTGTCCGGGGATACGATCTCGTCCACCAGCAGCGCAGGAGCTCCGTCCACGACCTGAACATCGCTGTCATTGATGGTGTAAGTGGTATCCGCAGGCAGAACCGCGGTAATATTGCTTACTGCCTTGTCCACCTGTTCCACGATTGCCGTCGTGGTACCGGACTGGGTCACGCCGCGGATGGTCAGGCTGCCGCTGTACGCCACAGCCGCGTAGGTGGTATAACTGATCTTGCTCACGTCACCGCCGGCCTGGGTAACCTTATCGGTGTCAATCTCGGCATAGACGGTGTTCTGTTCCACCGCGCCGGGATAAATTTCCATGGTGTAGCGATTGTAAAGAGCATTGACCAGATCAAACGTATCGCTGATGTGTACCGTTCCCTCTGCATCCGTAAACTGCATCCGGACCGGGTCCTGTCCGTCGGCAGCAACCAGGCGGTAGATATACTTTCCGTTTACCGCGCTGGTTTCTTCGCCATCATACCGCTCGATTGTCCAGGTCTTGGTACCGTTGGAGAAAGACAGGTAGGGCGACAGATCCAGTGCTGCTTCGGGATCCGCACCGAGAGCTTCTTTAAGCTGTGCGTTCAGATCCTCGGGCAGCATAATGTAGAACCCGGCCTCCGGGAGACCATTATCCGAACCGATGTTGGCGCCATTTTCGTCCACAACACCGTCGTATCCGGCGCCACCCATGTAAATGGTGATGTCGGCGGGCGTCAGTTCCACAATGGGCATCCAGCGCAGCTCATCCTTGGTCAGCATAACATTGCTGCCGTCCTGAACCGTTTCATACAGGGGATAATTGATCTGCTTGGCTCCGGTGTCCTCTGTGTAATAGGCATAACGGTTGGCGTTTTCCCCATTCTGGACCCGCACATTGGCTTCACCATCGCTGGCGGTCACCGCAAAGGCGCGATAGTCGGCGGGAATGGTCAGTTCACAATCGACAGCGCCATCCTTGAGAAGGTTGATGGGGCTCTCCGTATCTTCAGCGGAGGAATCGGCCGGGGTCACTTCGCCCTCGGCAAAACGGCCGTTGAGCACGGTATCCGTGACATTGACCTTGCCGCTGCCGGTGGTATCCACATCGATGGCAAACTTGCTGCCGTCGGCATACGCGATAACGGTAGTGCCTGCGGTGATGGAAGTGGTTCCCGCCACCTTGCCGCTGTCACCCGCACCGATGGCCGATGCTCCGGCACCGCCGGTGGCCGTCACATTGGCAGTACCGGTAATGGTAATGTTGCCGGAATTATTTTTCGTAAAGCCGCTGCCCGAACCAATGGCTGCTGCACCGTAGCCGCCGGTCGCATTGACGACCGCCTGATCTTTGATGGTGATTTCGGTCATAGCGGAGGTATCCCCCACCGACATGCTTGTGCCAATGCCCGCGGCATAATCTTTTCCTACAGCAGTCACATTGGCGGAGCCCCCGATGGTAATGCTGAGATCAGACTGACTGCTGGTGGAGGCAATGGCGCTGCCGATACCGGCGCCCACTTCACCGCCGGTGGCTTTGACCACCGCATTGCCGGTAATCTCAATCTCCCAGGGGCTGACAAATCCATTGGCGCCCATGCCGATGGCTGCGCCACAGTAAAGCCCTATGTTTGTATAAACAGTTTGTGCCTCGACACGGGAATTTCCGTCAATCAGAATTTTGGATACTCCCTCCGGCGAAGTGCCGCCCAGGGTACTGCTGACAACAGAAGCACCAATCGCAGCCGAAGCCCCGTATGTCGTAGCCTTAACATTGGCATCGCCGGTAATATGAATCAGGCTGTCCTTATCCGTCGCTCCGATACGGCCCGTGCCAATGGCTGCTCCGGAATAGTTACTGCCTTTATTCTTTGCTTCAGCTTCTACCGTTCCGCCGGAGATCACGATGGTATTGGTAATTCCGTCGCGCCCCGCACTCGGAACCGTATAATAATTGATGCCAGGTCCAATGCCGCAGCCGCCGCCGTAGTTGTCCACTGCCTGCACAGACACTTGGACCATGCCGCCCTCAATGGAGATGTTGCCGCTGTCACCGGTACCGCCGGTAGAGCTTGTCGGTCCGCCGCCGCCAATGCCTGCACCGGGACCATACTGCTCCACATGGATGGTGCCGCTCTTGATGGTGATGGTGCCGCCAGCTTCTCCGGCGCTTCCGCCCATGGCTGCGCCATGCGCTGCCGCGCTGTCTGTTCCGTTATGGATGGTCAGAGAGCCATCGCCCTCGATGGACAACGCCTGATTGCCAGAAACGCGCAGGACGGCGTTCATGCTTTCCGCCGAATTTGTAAGAGTATTTTCACCGGCCAGCGTAATTTTTGCGCTGCCGCTCCGAACATCGATCAAACTGGCTCCCGTCGAAGTCGTGAGATCAAGGCCGTTGATGGTGAAACTTACCTCCAGGCCTTCGCCGGGGTCCACCGTGATTGTATTTTCGTTGGAAGTACCGCTGATGACCAGACCTTCGTCCGGGATCTGCAATTCTTCACCATTTCCCTGAGTATAAGTACCGTTGCCAAGTACAATGGAACCGTCGGCGATGTTCAGCACCGATGATGTCCGAAGGTCACTGCCTCCATTGTCACCAGAATCTTCCTCTCCGGTGAGCAAAGCGGGGGCGTCCGTGTCCGCAGCCGCATTGGAGGCAGGCTGAGAGGTTTCCTCCGACATAACCTCCTGGCCGGCCGTATTTGGCTCTTCCTGTTCACTGTCCACCGCAAAAACGCTGACCGTGGAGAAGGTCAGCAGCATTGCGCAGGCCAGCAAAATGCTGCCGATTCGTGTTCGCATTTTTCTCATTGCGAAATCCTCCCATTCATTTTTCTCTGTCTCCTGCAATCCGCGTCCGGACGCAGGCGATATACAAAACCAGCTGAAAGCCGGGGCGAAGCTGCCAACAAAGCAAGTTTTTTTCTTTACCGCTCTGCCGTATTTCAGGGGCGTAATTCTACATAATTGTTATTTTATTGTATTAGTGCCGCCAAAAAAGCCGGCATGCAGCGCCGTGCCGATTTCCGCTGATTTTTGTTCTATTGTATCGTAACATGTTATTTTTTCTTTTTCAAGCGATAACATATGGTTCCTGTGGCAGAAAGCCGCAATTCGTCAAAAAGCATTCATTTGTTCCATATCATTTTATACTTTTTAACATTTTCTGTTGTTTTTATGAGTGTCATTTCCCTTTCTCTGCCCGTTTCAGCCGCGGGATGCCGTTCCGTCAGCAGGGCGCAAAAAACCGCCCTGCGGGCGCGGGGCTGAGCTTGCTGGCAGGCCCCGCCCCTCAGGGCGGAAAAGAGATAAGAAAATATGGATGTTGCGGGGAGTTACTCCACATCCTGCAGAGCGGCATAGTCGCTCTCACCGGTGCGGACCTTGACAACACGGGCAACGTTATAGACAAAGATCTTGCCGTCGCCGATGTGGCCGGTGTACAGGGTACGGGTGGCGGTATCGATGATCTTTTCCACAGGGATCTTGCTGACGACGACCTCCACCTTGACCTTGGGCATCAGGGTCATGTCGACTTCAGCACCGCGGTATTTCTCACCGCTGCCTTTCTGCAGGCCGCAGCCCATGACCTGGGTCACTGTCATGCCGGTGACGCCGATGGCATTGAGGGCACGCTTGAGCGCGTCGAACTTGGCAAGCTGCAGGATGATGACCACCTTGTGCATGCCGCTGTCCAACTCGGCGGGCAGGGGGTCCTCCCGCTGGACCTTGACGGCGGCGGCAACCTTGGCCGGGCTGGCCTTTTCCAGGTCGTCCTCACCCAGGTCGGTGTTCTCATTGACAGACAGGTCGGCATAGGTGGCATCGTTGATGGCAAAGCCGGAGTAGGCGGAAGCCAGGCCATGCTCGTGGATATCCAGACCGTCGATCTCTTCCTGCTCGGTCACGCGCAGGCCGACGGTCTTCTTGATGATGGTGAAGATGATGAACATAGCAACCAGGACCCAGGCTGCAACGCTGACAGCGCCCAGAGCCTGAACGCCCAGCTTGGCGAAGCCGCCGCCGTAGAAGAGGCCGCCCTCGGTAGCGAAGAGGCCGACAGCCAGGGTGCCCCACAGGCCGTTGGCAAAGTGGACGGAGACAGCACCCACGGGGTCATCGATCTTGGCGATGTTGTCGAAGAACTCAACGGAGAAGACGCACAGGACACCGGCAACGATACCGATGATGGCAGCGCCGAAGGGATCGACCACATCGCAGCCTGCGGTGATGGCGACCAGGCCGGCCAGAGCGCCGTTGAAGGTCAGAGAAACATCGGGCTTGCCGTAGCGGATCCAGGTGGTGATCAGGGCAGCGCAGGTAGCCAGAGCAGCGGCCAGGTTGGTGTTGAAGCAGATGAGGCCGGCGGAAACCATGGTGTCGTCACCGGTCATGGAGACGGTGGAACCGCCGTTGAAACCGAACCAGCAGAACCACAGGATGAAAACGCCCAGAGCCATAGCCGTCAGGTTGTGGCCGGGGATTGCACGGGCCTTGCCGTCCTTGCCGTACTTGCCGATACGGGGGCCCAGCATGGCAGCGCCCAGCATAGCGGTGAGGCCGCCCACGAAGTGGACTGCGGTGGAACCGGCAAAGTCATGGAAGCCCAGCTGGCTCAGCCAGCCGCCGCCCCAGATCCAGTGACCGGAGATGGGGTAAACGATGAGGCTGATGGCTGCCGAATAGAGGCAGTAAGCGCTGAACTTGGTGCGCTCGGCCATGGAACCGGAAACGATGGTGGCGGCGGTGGCGCAGAACACAGTCTGGAACACCACGTAGACCCACAGGGGCAGGGAACCGAAGTCGTAGCTGCCCTGGATGAAGGGATCAAAGCCGCCGATCAAAGCGCCGGAGCCCGCAAACATGACGCCGAAGCCAACCAGCCAGAAGCAGGGGGTGCCGATACAAAAATCCATCATGTTTTTCATGAGGATGTTGCCGGTGTTTTTTGCGCGGGTCAAGCCTGCTTCGCACAAAGCAAAGCCCGCCTGCATAAAAAAGACCAGAAACGCCGCAACCAGCGTCCATATCACGTCGGAAGAATTGTACATATACGATCTCTCCTCTCAGCATACTCCCCACCGCGGTACCTCCCGGGGAGAAGGTTGTACCGCAAACAGGAAAGGCGCCGAGGATGATCTCCTCGGCGCCTTTGCCTTGGCACTAGTATATGCACGTTTTTCCGCCTGCGTCAAGCGGTTTTTTCAAAATCATGCGATTTGCTCAAACAGCGAGGGAAACTTCCCGGCCATGTTTGTGCAGTTTTGGAGGAATCGTCATCGGTTTACCCGCATCATGCCTGGATATCCTGTTTCAGCAGGTCCATGAATTCCTCGCCGGTGATGGTCTCCTTCTCCAGCAGATAGGCTGCCAGACGGTCCAGGGCAGCACGGTTTTCGCTCAGGATCTTGTAGGCCTTGTCGTGGGCCTGCTTGATGGTGGTGCAGACCATCTCGTCCACACGGCCCGCCGTATCCCCCGCACAGGTCAGGGAGGTATCGCCGCCCAGGTACTGGTTCTGCACCGTCTCCAGGGCCATCATGCCGAACTCCTCGGTCATGCCGTAGCGGGTGATCATGGCCCGGGCCAGCTTGGTGGCCTGCTCAATGTCGTTGGAGGCACCGGTGGTCATCTGGTCCTCGCCGAAGACCAGTTCCTCGGCGCAGCGGCCGCCGGTGAGGGTGGCCAGCTTGTTGCGCAGTTCCACCCGGCTCATGAGCATCTTGTCGCCCTCGTCCACCTGCATGGTATAGCCCAGCGCCCCCGAAGTGCGGGGAATGATGGTGATCTTGGTCACCGGGGCGGAGTTGCTCTGCAGGGCTGCCACCAGGGCATGGCCAATCTCGTGGTAGGCCACGATGCGCTTCTCCTTGGGGGAGACAACGGCACTCTTGCGCTGGGCGCCCGCGATGACCGTCTCCACGCTCTCCTCCAGGTCAGACTGTTCCACCGCCGTGCGGTTCTGCCGGACGGCGCGCAGGGCGGCCTCGTTGATGATGTTGGCCAGCTCGGCACCGGAAGCTCCGGCCGTGGCCCGGGCAATGAGGGACCAGTCAATGTTGCCGGACAGCTTAACGTCCTTGGCGTGAACTTTCAGGATCGCCTCGCGGCCCTGCAGGTCGGGCAGCTCCACCGGCACCCGGCGGTCAAAGCGGCCGGGACGCAGAAGGGCCGGGTCCAGGCTTTCGGGGCGGTTGGTGGCAGCCAGCAGCACAACGCCCTTGCGGGCATCAAAGCCGTCCATCTCTGCCAGCAGCTGGTTGAGGGTCTGCTCCCGCTCGTCGTTGCCGGTGAGCCCGCCTGCATCCCGCTTTTTGCCGATGGCGTCGATCTCATCAATAAAAACGATGCAGGGCGCTTTTTCATTGGCCTGTTTGAACAGGTCGCGGACCTTGGCGGCGCCCATGCCCACAAACATCTCCACAAATTCCGAGCCGGACATGGAGAAGAAGGGCACCTTGGCCTCACCGGCCACCGCCTTGGCCAGCAGCGTCTTGCCGGTGCCCGGAGGGCCTACCAGCAGCACGCCCTTGGGCAGTTTGGCGCCGATACTGGCGTATTTTTCCGGGTCATGGAGAAAGTCCACAACCTCCAAAAGCGATTCCTTGGCCTCGTCCTGGCCCGCCACATCGGCAAAGGTGACACCGGTCTCGGCCTGTTCCACATAGATCTTGGCACCCGATTTGCCGAAGGCCATGGCATTGCCCATGCCCCCCATATTGCCCATCCGCTTGGTCATCCAGCGGGAAATCAGCTCGCCGATGAGCAGGAAGAACAAAATGGGCGCCACCCAGGAAACGATGAAGCTCAGAATAGGGTTGGCCTGGGTGGGAATTTCGGCGCTGAAGCTGATATCCGGATCGGATCGCAGCTGTTCCAGCAATCGCTGACCGTCATCGGGCCAGATACCGGTCTTATAGATGCCGATTTTATCGCTGTTGTCCGGCTGCTCGGCGGTGAACACCAGCTGTCCGGAGCTTTCCTCCAAAGCGACCTCCTGAACCAGGCCGTCGTCCACCATGGTCAGGAAGTCACTGTAGGCGACCTCCACCACCTTGGTTTCAAGCACTGAGGGGAAAAACAGGGCGTTGAGCAAAAGCACAACCACCATGGCAATGATATAGTAATAGATCAGTGGTTTTTTCGGGGGCTTGCGGTCCTTATCCTGGATCTCCTGCATAAGACATCCTCCTCATGGTAAGAAAGCGGCGAACGCCCGCGGCGCGGGAAATGGCGCTGCGGTGCTGCTTTGCAAGGATATGATACCAGACCAAATGCAAAGCCTCTGTGAACAAACGCTGAACGGTTTATAAACTTTTGCCGCGGCAACCGCAATGGGCCGGCTTTTTGGGTATTCTCCCGATTATAGTATACCCGTGCGCCGCGGCGGGCGTCTATGGACGGTTGCGGGATTTTGTCTCAATTTTCTCAAAAGATGCCGCGGATACTCAGGGCCATGAGCAGAATGCCGCCGTAATAAGTGACAAGATTGGCAATATGCAGGGCAGGCGTTTTCCCCTGCCGCCCGAAATAGAGAAAGAGCAGTATAAAATCCGATGTCCAGAACAGCGCCGCTCCTGCGCAGAGCAGAAAGGCAGCGGGCGTCCCCAGGGCAAGCGCCACCGACAAGCTCTGGGCCAGCAGGGTGCTGACCGCAAAGCAGTAACATACTCCAAAGGGCGCCAGCCTGCCCATATGGACAACATCCCGGTGCAGCAGCGCCGCCATGGAGGCTGCCGCAGCCGCAGGCAGCAGCAGCCAGGCCGGTGCGGCGGCGTGCAGATGCCACAGCCCGGCCAGAAAGCAGAGGTGCCCGCAGAAAAACACGCCGATGCCCCCTGCCATCCACGCCTGCCGTCCATACAGATTGTAAATGCCCAGGGCCACATCCCCGGCGGCACACAGGGCAAAGCCTGCCGCGAAGATCCTTACCCCGGCGGCACCGCTGCTTTGCAGGGCGCACAGCACCGCCAGCACGGTGAATGCAATGCCCGCCGCGGCCTTGGCTGCCGGATAGGCCCGCCGTCCCCGCAGGACAAGCACCCACACCGCCAGCGCCAGATATACCGCCGAAACCGCCAGCTCCATCTCACGACCTCCCTGCCGGGGCAGCGTTGCAAAGCGGCCCCGGATACGATATAATCAACAACAGTACAACATTTGTACCTTACGAAATTCACACTGGACGGCGATTTTGCCCGCAGTCCAGATTTAGTATAGCGGAAGCGCCCCGCGGCGGCAAGGGGCACAGAAGAAAGGCAGGTTTTTGGCATGAAAATCACCGTTGCCGGTACCGGGTATGTGGGCTTGTCCATCAGCGTGCTGCTGTCTCAGCACAACGAGGTGTGGGCCATGGACATTCTGCCCGCCAAGGCCAAGGCCATCAATGCCCGCCGCTCCCCCATCGCCGACCCTGAGATCGAGGACTATCTGGCCCACCGGGAGCTGGATCTCCACGCCACCACCGACGCAGCCCGGGCCTATCCCGGCGCCGATTTCATCGTCATTGCCACCCCCACCAACTACGACCCCGACAAGAACTACTTCGACACCTCCAGCGTGGAGGCTGTGCTGGACCTTGCCCGGCAGTATGCCCCCCAGGCCGCCGTCATCATCAAGTCCACCGTGCCGGTGGGCTACACTGCCCAGATCCGCGGCCGCTATCCCGGCCAGCAGATCCTGTTCAGCCCGGAATTCCTGCGGGAGGGCCATGCTCTCTATGACAACCTCTACCCCAGCCGCATCGTGGTGGGGTCCCCCGCCGGGGACAACGCCGCCCTGGCAAAGGCAAAACAGTTTGCCGGGCTGCTGGCAGAGGGCGCTGTCAAGGAGGACATCCCCACCCTCTTCCCCAGCCTGACCGAGGCGGAGGCCATCAAGCTGTTCGCCAACACCTACCTGGCCCTGCGGGTGGCCTTCTTCAACGAGCTGGACACCTACGCAGCCTCCCGCGGGCTGGACACCAGAGGCATCATTGAAGGGGTCTGCCTGGACCCCCGCATCGGCAGCCACTACAACAACCCCAGCTTCGGCTACGGCGGTTACTGTCTGCCCAAGGACACCAAGCAGCTGCTGGCCAACTACCGGGATGTGCCCCAGAACCTCATCCAGGCCATTGTGGATTCCAACCGCACCCGCAAGGACTTTATCGCCGAGGACGTGCTCTCCCGCCATCCCAGGGTGGTGGGCGTCTACCGCCTGACCATGAAGGCCGGCAGCGACAACTTCCGCCAGTCCAGCATCCAGGGCGTCATGAAGCGCATCAAGGGCAAGGGGGTGCCGGTGGTGGTCTACGAGCCCACCCTGCAGGCCGACGAATTCTACGGCAGCCGGGTGGAACACGATCTGGACGCCTTCAAGAAGGAATGCGACATCATCCTGACCAACCGCGCCGCCCCGGAACTGTCCGACGTGGCGGACAAGGTCTACACCCGGGACATCTATTCCCGGGACTGATCCGAATTTCACCGGTCCCGGCGGGGCAGACTTTTTTGGAACCGTACCCTGCGGGATTTCTTGCAACCATTTCACAATCTGCGGAGGAAAACTCTTATGACTCAAACCACTGATATTGTCGTCATCGGCGCGGGCATCGCGGGCATGACGGCAGCCGTTTACGCCGTGCGCGCCGGCAAGCGCGTGATCATGCTGGAGTGCGAGGCCTTCGGCGGGCAGATCTCCTCCTCCCCCCGGGTGGAAAACTATCCCGGCATTGCGGGCATCTCCGGCGCCGACCTGTCCGACGCCCTCTACAAACAGGCTTCCGACCTGGGTGTGGAGTTTGCCTTTGCCCAGGCCCAGTCCATCGCCCCCCAGGCCGACGGCGGCTTTGTGGTGGAGAGCGACGCGGGCCCCTACGCCTGCCGCAGCGTGATCCTGGCCTCCGGCGCCCATCACCGGGGCCTGGGCCTGCCCCGGGAGAAGGAGCTCACCGGCCATGGCGTGGCTTACTGCGCGGTGTGTGACGGCGCATTTTATCGTGACGGCAAGACCGCCGTTGTGGGCGGCGGCAGCGCAGCTTTGCAGAGCGCCGAGTATCTCTGCGGCGTCTGCAAAGAGGTGGTGCTCATCCACCGCCGGGACGAGTTCCGAGGCGAGGCCGCCCTGGCGAAGCGGGTCTGCGCCAACCCCAACCTGACCCTCATGCTGGACAGCAATGTGGTGGAATACCTGGGCGAGGACAAGCTCACCGGCATTGTGGTGGAGAACAAAAAGACCGGCGTCCGCACCGAAGTGGCGGTGGACGGGCTCTTCCTCTCGGTGGGCCAGCAGCCTGCCAACGAGCGGTTTGCTCCCCCGGTGGCGCTGGATGCCTCCGGCTATGTGCAGGCCGGGGAGGACTGCCGCACCAACGTGCCCGGCCTTTATGCCGCAGGCGACTGCCGCGCCAAGTCGGTGCGCCAGCTGACCACCGCCGCCGCCGACGGCACCGTGGCCGCTCTGGCCGCCTGCACCTGGGTGGACGAGCATCCCGCAGCCGAATAAGCCCCTATATATAAGCCCCCATATAGATAAAAATACGGCGGATGCCCGGGAAACTTGCTCCCGGCATCCGCCGTTTTCTTTGTATCGCTGTCACAATCGCTGTTACAGGATTCGCTTTGTCTTTTTCACCCGCAGGACGTTGTAGGTGCTGAGCATCCGGGTGCCGTACCAGATAAGTCCCAGAGAGAACAGTACAAACACACCGGCCCCCGCCACTCCCAGGGGAATCAGGTCGGGCAGGGCGGTCTGGGCAAACAGCAGCACCGTCTGGACGGCCAGCAGCACCGTCAGGATGGGGCGCAGCAGGCGATGTTTTGCGGTGTAGGTCTCGTCATTCCGCACCTGCTCCGCCGCCGTCAGAGTGACCCAGGCTCCGGCCAGCACCAGCCACAGGTCGGCGGCGCGCAGCACCGGACGCAGCCAGCCGCCGCCCTCCATGCTGCAGAGCAGCACTTCCATCACAAACTGACCGCAGTAGGCGGCCAGCCCCAACCGGCACCGGGCCCCCAGCAGGGCAGCCCCCAGCCCGGCCAGCACCGTCAGGGTGACCTCGGCGGTGGAGCTGGTGTCCTGCACCCCCAGCAACGCACGGCCGATGGCCGCAATGCCCAGCAAAAGAAAGCCCAGTGCCGGGCGGTTGTTTTTATCCATAAGGCAAGTCCTTTCTGCGCCGTTGCGGCAGGAAACAAAGCTGCAAAATTCTGTGAGGAAAGCGGCGTCTGCCGCCTTGCCGCGGTTTTGCCATGCTTTCCGGCTCTTGCAGGGCCTTCATCTCCTGATGTCACGGGCGCTTTCTGCAACGATCTCTTTTGTGATTGTAACACGCAGGACGGTTTGCTGCAATACAGGCGGATTTTTGGCTTGCATCGGCGGGGCAGGACTGCTACAATGAAAATTATGCAGCGGTCCCGGCGGCACATTCTCGATTTTCCGCCGTCCGCAGCCTGTGAGGGGGTTATGAATATGCAGTTTTCCAAACGTCTGGACCTGTTCGGGCCCGAGATTTTCGCCGCGCTCAATGACAAAAAAGTCGCGCTGGAACAGCAGGGCAAGGCTTTGTACAACCTTTCGGTGGGCACACCCGATTTTCCGCCTGCACCGCACATCAAACAGGCGCTCATTGACGCCGCCCAGTCGGACGAGAACTGGAAGTACAGCCTGCGGGATATTCCCGAAATGCTGGAGGCGGTCTGCGCCTACTACAAGCGCCGCTTTGGCGTGGAGGGCCTGACCCCCGACCAGGTCATGAGCTTTTCCGGCAGTCAGGACGGCATCGGCCATCTGGGCATGACTCTGTGCAACGACGGCGACCTGGTGCTTCTGCCCGATCCCTGCTACCCCGTCTTTATGACCGGGTCCCTTTTGGGCGGCGCTGAGCCCTGGTACTATCACCTGACCAAAGAGAACCACTTCCTGCCCGATGTCTCCGCCATTCCCGATGACGTGGCCGACCGGGCCAAGTACATGCTGGTCTCCCTGCCTGCCAACCCGGTGGGCAGCGTGGGCTCTCCTGAGCTCTACCGGGAGATCGTGGACTTCTGCCGCAAGCACGACATCCTGCTCATCCACGACAACGCCTACAGCGACATCATCTTTGACGGCAAGGTGGGCGGCAGCGTCTTCAACACCCCGGGAGCCGAGGAGGTTGCCGTGGAATTCTTCAGCCTGAGCAAGAGCTTTAACGTCACCGGCGCCCGCATCAGCTTTCTGGTGGGCCGCCGGGATGTGGTGGCCGCCTGCAAAAAGCTGCGCACCCAGATCGACTTCGGCATGTTCCTGCCCATCCAGAAGGCAGCCATTGCCGCCCTCACCGGCCCCCTGGACGGCGTCAGGGCCCAGTGTGCCGAGTATCAGCGCCGCCGGGACGCTCTCTGCGGCGGGCTGCGGGGCATCGGCTGGGATGTGCCCGACAGCCACGGCAGCATGTTCGTCTGGGCGCCCCTGCCCGGCGGCTACACCAACAGCATGACCTTCTGCATGGACCTCATCGAGAAGGCCGGGGTCATCTGCACCCCGGGTTCCAGCTTCGGGCCTTCCGGCGAAGGCTACGTCCGTTTTGCCCTCACCATGCCGGTGGAGCGCATCCAGGCCGCCGTGAGCGCCATTGCCGCCAGCGGCATTCTGGGCTGAGAGAGGCGGGAATCCCTATGCCCATTCCCGGCATTCAACAGCCCGACATTCTTACAATAGATACCACCCTGCGCTTGAAAAAGGTGGGGAACAGGTTTGACTTTGCCCTGCCCTGGTACCAGGACCCCGAGACTCTGATGCTGGTGGACGGAAAGACCGACCCTTACGATATGCCCCACCTCGCAGAAATGTATCGCTATCTGGAACAGCACGGCGAGCTTTACTGGATCGAGCTACGCACTCCTGACGGCACCTTTGAACCGGTGGGCGATGTAACGCTGTGGCCGGAGGACCTTCCCATCGTCATCGGGCGCAAAGATCTCCGCGGTCAAGGGATCGGCCGCCGCACCGTCGCGGCGCTGATGGAGCGGGCCCGCTGCCTTGGATGGCGGGAATTGTATGTGAACGAAATCTATTCCTTCAACACCGCTTCCCGCGCCCTGTTTGAAGGGTTGGGTTTTGTACCCTGTGCCCGGACGCCCCGGGGCGCGCGGTATCGATGTCCGCTGGACTGACATCCTTTTGACAGCCTCAGGGCCCGGTGTCGGCCCTGCCGGAGCCTGTGAGCATGCCGGCCGCCATCACCGGGATCTCCGAAAGAGCCCTGTGAGGCCGTATTGCCTGTAAAATCCATACCAGTTTTGCCGAAAAATCTTCCGGTTTTGTCCGGCTTATGGAAAAGCATCCTGCGACATGGTATTGTCGAAGAGGGAGGGGAAAATCCCCTTCCTCATTTTTGTTTTATAAGGAGGATGTTTCCATGAAGCGCATTGCCATTTCCCTGCTGGCTGCCGCTTTGGCGGTCTCCCTCACCGCCTGCGGAGGGCCAAAACTGTCGGACAGCGACCTGATGGACATTGCCCAGCAGCAGGTGTCCTACGACCGGGAAGGTCTGGAAGTGACCGCCGTGAAGCTGGTCAGCAGCACTGAGGGCAAGGATAACTGCAGCGACGTGGTGGTCACCGTAACTTCGGAGACGGACTACGTCACCTACGAGGACCAGTACACCCTGACGCTGAAATACGATGAGGACAGCAAGCAGTGGAGAAATGCTTCCGGTGATGATGTCCAGCGGACCACGCTGCGTGCGGAAGCCAAAACCATTCCGGACAGTGACTCCCTGGCCGATATTATTTATGAGAATCAGCAGGACGGCTACGGCCAGCTGGAAATCGAGACCGACGACGATACATATCGCAGCCGCATTATGCCTTTTGATTACACGGTGGGTGAGCCGGTTTCGGGAGTCAGTGAGAATGGGTCGGCCATTCTGACCGTGCCCCTGCAGGTGGAGGGCTGCCGCTTCGGCTGGCTGATCTTCCACGGCACCATGGAGGCCGAACTGGGCATCTGGCCCGACACCGGCAAATGGCAGCTGCACAGCGTGGAACCCTCGGACGGTTTCTCGGTGAGCTCGGTGCTGGACGGCCGCAGCTATACCAGCGATGTCTATGACCGGACCGGCCCCTTCCAGGATTACCCCCGGCAATACACCGATACCATCCACTTCGGCACCTTTGACTGGGAAACCCAGAGCTTCCCCGGCACCACCATCACCACCAACAACCTGACCGAAAATACCGAGGAGACCGAAGAAGTAGACTGCTATCTGTCGGAAAATACCATGGCGAAAGACAGCAATCTGAGCCTGCACCTCTCCACCTGGTCTTTCTACGCGGAGCTTCCCCAGGATGACGCCGACCCGCTGGATGGGAACAGCTCCTATCTGGGTGACTGGCACTTCACCCTCCAGTAAGGATGTTTTGGCAGGCCTACGGCTTAGCCAGGAGCCTTGCTGCCCGGGCTGAGGCCTGAAAGTTTCCACAATTCCACCAAAACAGCACCCCCGCCGGAGCCGCAAGGCATCCCGGCCGGGGTGCTGTTTTCGCATTCTGCCCAAAATCGCCGCATAGAATTTGTGAACAATTTTAAAATTCTTGGGTTTGCCTCTTGCATCTGGAACAGGACGGGGTATAATGTTGCATACAGCAGATATTTAACATCCGTTAAGTTTTACCATTTGTTAAGTATCTACCCAAGGAAAGGTGGTGGAACCATGGAATCGGATCATGCCCTGAGCGATCTGGTCCAGCTGTTCTGGCAGATCCGCAAGACGGTACAGCTGAGCATCCAGCAGGCGGACCCCGACTGTCCCCGCACTGAGCTGGCCATGCTGGAGCGGCTGCATTACATCATCCGGTGCAGCGGTCACGACGGCGCCGTGCCGGTGTCGGCCCTGCCTGAGCATCTGCGCATGCTGGCCCCCGCCGTCTCCCGCACCCTGCGCCAGCTGGAGGAAAAGGGGCTGGTGGAGCGTATCCCCGACCCTCACGATCACCGCAAGGCACTGGTGCGGCTGACGGAAAAGGGCGAACACATCCGCCTGAAGGCTGAGGACCGCATGCGGGAATACATGCACCGGGTCATTGACCGTGTGGGGGAGGAAACCTTCGCCCGCATGCTGGACGATCTTTCCACCTGGGAGCAGGCCATGCAGGCCGAACTCAAGAGGGAAGAATGACCCTTATGCATCACCGTCCCACCCTTTTTCACCAAACATCAAGCCCCGACTTGCAAGGAGGATTGTCCCATGCTCAATATTTTCCGTAATCTGGGCAAACACTGGGTCGCCTGCCTGGCTGTGGTGGCGCTGCTCATCGTACAGGCAAGCTGTGACCTTGCCCTGCCGGGCTACACGTCGAACATCGTCGACGTGGGCATCCAGCAGGGCGGCGTGGACAGCGCCCTGCCCGACACTCTGCGCGACACCACGCTCCAGGCCCTCAAGATCCTGATGTCCGACGAGGAGGCCGCGGCCCTGGAAGCCGCCTACGCCCCCGCCGATGAAAACGGCGTCCGCGCTCTGCTGGACACCGCCGACACCGAGACCCTGGCTTCCAGCCTGACCATGCCCGATGTGGCCCTGTATATGGCCGCTGCAGCCCAGTCGGCCCAGCGTCAGGGGGTGGACACCGCTCTGCCCGAGCCCCAGGACCTGGACACCGCTGCCGCCATGGTGAGCACGGCTGCCGCCCAGCCCGGTTTTGACCATCAGGCCATGCTGGACCAGATGGCTTCCGCCCAGGCAAGCCTCGCCCCCGATACCGAGAGCACTCTGGCCTCCCAGGCGGTGCAGCTGGTCCGTCTGGAATACCAGGCCCAGGGCATCGACGGCGATGTGCAGATGTCCTATCTGCTCTCCACCGGCGGGCAGATGCTTCTGTACAGCCTGCTCATGGTGGCTGCCGCCGTGTCGGTGGGCTTCATTGCATCCCGGGTATCCGCTGCCATTGGCCGGGATCTGCGCCGCCAGGTGTTCAACAAGGTGGTCTCCTTCTCCAATGCGGAGACCGACCGCTTCTCCACCGCCTCCCTCATCACCCGCACCACCAACGACATCCAGCAGGTGCAGCAGACCTCCGTCATGCTGCTGCGCATCGTGGCCTATGCTCCCATTCTGGGCATCGGCGGCATCGTCCGGGTGGCGGGCACCGCTACCGGCCTGTCCTGGATCATCGTGCTGGCTGTGGCTCTGCTCATGAGCATCGTCTTTGTGCTGATGCAGGTGGCTCTGCCCAAGTTCAAGCTTATGCAGACCCTGGTGGACCGCCTCAATCTGGTCAGCCGGGAGATCCTCACCGGCATCATGCCCATCCGCGCCTTCTCCCGGGAGAAGTACGAGGAGGAACGCTTTGACGTGGCCAGCAAGGATCTCATGCGCACCCAGCTGTTCACCAACCGGGTCATGACCTTCATGATGCCCGCCATGATGCTCATCATGAACGGCACCACCCTGCTCATCGTCTGGTTCGGCGGCCACGCCATGGCCGAAAGCGGCATGCAGATCGGTGACCTCATCGCTTTCATCACCTACACCATGCAGATCGTCATGTCCTTCCTCATGCTCACGGTCATCTCCATCATGCTGCCCCGTGCGGGCGTGGCCGCCGACCGTATCGAGGAAGTGCTGCGCACCGAGCCGGTCATTGAGGACCCCAAACCCGAAGCTCTGCCTGCCGGGCTGGACCACAAGGACTGGAAGGGCGTCGTCCGCTTTGATCATGTCCACTTCCGCTACCCCGGCGCCGACGAGGACGCCCTGACCGACATCGACTTTACCGCCGAGCCGGGCAAAACCACCGCCATCATCGGTGCCACCGGCTGCGGCAAGTCCACCCTGCTCAACCTGATCCCCCGCTTCTACGATGCCACCGAGGGCAGCGTGACGCTGGACGGCGTGAACATCCGCGACATTCCCCAGCAGACGCTGCGGGCCCAGCTGGGCTATGTGCCCCAGAAAGGCGTGCTCTTCTCCGGCACCATTGAAAGCAACCTGAAATTCGGCGGCAGCTTCATCACCGACGACGACATGCACCAGGCCGCCGACATCGCCCAGGCCACCGACTTCATCACTGCCAAGTCCGAGGGTTTTGCAAGCCCCATCGCCCAGGGCGGCACCAACGTTTCCGGCGGCCAGAAGCAGCGCCTGTCCATCGCCCGGGCCATTGCCAAGGCGCCCAAGGTCTATCTGTTTGACGACAGCTTCTCGGCTCTCGACTACAAGACCGACGTGGCCCTGCGCCGGGCCCTGCGGGAAAAGACCGGCGACGCCACCGTCATCATTGTAGCCCAGCGCATCTCCACCGTACTCCACGCCGACCAGATTCTGGTATTGGACGAGGGCCGCATCGTCGGCCGCGGCCGCCACAGCGAACTGATGGAGACCTGCCCCGAGTACCAGGAGATCGCAAAGAGTCAGCTGAGCCAGAAAGAACTCGGCCTCAATTCCACCGAAGGGGGTGTATCCTGATGGCAGAACCTGTAAGACGCGGACCCATGGGCGGCCGTCACGGCCCCGGCGCCGTGGAAAAGCCCAAGGACCTGACCGGTACCCTGCGGCGCCTTTTGAACGCCCTGGGCAAATACCGCATGGCCTTCTTTGCCGTGCTGGTGTTTGCGGCCCTGTCCACAATTTTCAACATTGCGGGCCCCAAGATCCTGGCCAAGGCCACCACCGCCCTGGCTACCGGCTGGTATGCCATGATCACCGGCACCGGCAGCATCGACTTCGGCTACATCGGCAGGATTCTGCTGATCCTGCTAGGCATGTATCTTTTGTCCGCCGGGTTCAGCTTTGTGCAGGGCTGGCTGATGAGCGGCATGTCCCAGCGGCTGTGCTACGACTTCCGCCGCCAGATCTCCGAAAAGATCAACCGCCTGCCCCTCTCCTACTTTGAAAAGCGCACGGTGGGCGAGGTTTTGAGCCGCATCACCAACGACATCGATACCCTGGGCCAGAGCCTGAACCAGAGTGTCACCCAGCTCATCACCAGCATCACCACCATGATCGGCGTGCTCATCATGATGCTGTCCATCAGCCCCCAGATGACCCTCATCGCCATCCTGATCCTGCCGGTGTCTGTGATTCTGGTGCTGCTGGTGGTCCGGTTCAGCCAGCGGTACTTCAAGGACCAGCAGAACTATCTGGGCGTGGTCAACGGCCAGGTGGAAGAGATTTACTCCGGCCACAACGTGGTCAAGGCCTTCAACCGGGAAGAGGCCGTGCTGGAGGACTTCGGCAAGGCCAACAACAGGCTGTTCGAGTCCGCCTGGAAAAGCCAGTTCCTCTCGGGCCTGATGATGCCCGTCATGACCTTTGTGGGCAATCTGGGCTATGTGGCGGTGGCCGTGGTAGGCAGCATCTTTGCCGCCCGGGGCATCATCACCATCGGCGACATCCAGGCTTTCATCCAGTACGTCAAGAACTTCACCCAGCCCATCCAGCAGCTGGCCCAGGTGTCCAACATGCTCCAGAGCATGGCCGCCGCGGCCGAGCGCGTCTTTGAGTTTTTGGGCGAGGAGGAGGAAGACCAGAAGGCCGACCCCGCCCGCCGTGCCGACCCCGCCATCATCGACGGCACCGTCCGCTTCGATCACGTCAAGTTCGGCTACACCCCCGACAAGACCATCATCCACGACTTTACCTGCGACGTGAAGCCCGGCCAGAAGGTGGCCATCGTGGGTCCCACCGGCGCCGGCAAGACCACCATGGTCAAGCTGCTCATGCGCTTCTACGACGTGGATTCCGGCGCCATTCTGCTCAACGGCCACAACGTCAGGGACTTTGACCGCAGCGCCCTGCGGGAGGGCTTCGGTATGGTATTGCAGGACACCTGGCTGTTCAAGGGCACCATCATGGAGAACATCCGCTACGGCCGTCTGGACGCCACCGACGAGGAGGTCATCGCCGCGGCCAAGGCCGCCCATGCCGACCACTTTATCCGCACCCTGCCCGGCGGCTATCAGATGGAGCTCAACGAGGACGCCTCCAACGTCAGCCAGGGCCAGAAGCAGCTGCTGACCATCGCCCGGGCCATTCTGGCCGACAACCGCATCCTGATCCTGGACGAGGCCACCAGCTCGGTGGACACCCGCACCGAGCAGCGCATCCAGAAGGCCATGGACAACCTGATGCGGGGCCGCACCAGCTTTGTCATCGCCCACCGGCTGTCCACCATCAAGGACGCCGACCTCATTCTGGTCATGCGGGACGGCGACATTGTGGAGCAGGGCACCCACGACGAACTGCTGGCCCAGGGCGGCTTCTACGCCGATCTGTACAACAGCCAGTTCGAGGACGTTACTGCCTGATTTCTTTTCTTCCTTCGTTCCCCGGATCTGCCCCGGCAGGCCCGGGGATTTTTGCGGGGATCTGTCTCCGCCGGTTCGACAGCCTTTGACATCCCGGGAGGGCTGCTGTATACTGTTTGCCGGGAAAGTATGCGGCCGCCTCGGGACGCGGCCGCGACGGTGCGGGGGCCGTTTTTCCTCCGCAAAAGCGGAACTGTACGGGAAAGTCAGGGCTTTGCCGTTGAAGCATTCAAGCCCGGGTATCCTTGTGCGGAGCCGCAAAACAAGGAGGGGTCTATATATGAACGGCTATTCTATCTCTCTGCCCGCACCCCGGCGGGAGGAGGCACGGTTTGCCGCCCTGGCTGTCAACGCCGGATTTGCGGGGTCTTTCGGCAGCGTGTACTGCTCTCATGTGTTTGCCAACGCCCAGACCGGCAACATCATCAGCCTGGCGTCCGAGATCCACAGCGGCGACTGGGCGGGCGTCTGGTCCCGCACCGCTGCCGTGGGACTGTTTATCCTGGGCATCTACCTGTCCATCCGCCTGCCCTACCTCTGGTTCGGCGGCGACCAGCGGCGGTGGAAGCGCTGCTGTCTGCTCATTGAGACAGCCTGCTTCCTGCTGCAGGGCCTTCTGCCCTTTGAGCAGCTGTCCGCCATCTCCCCCGCCATGTACCTGTGGCCGGTGTTCTTTGCCTCGGCTTTGCAGTACAACACCTTCACGGCGCTGCACGGCGTGCCGGTGTCCACCCTGTTCACCACCAACAACCTCCGCCAGATGACGCTGCACGCCACCATCTGGCGCCAGAAATGCCGCGGCCTCACCCCCGCCTCCCAGGAGGAGGCCCGCCAGGAACGCCGCATCACCCTCATCTACATCGCGGTGTTCATCGCCTTCTTCGGGGGCATTCTGGGCGGCGTTTACCTCACCTATCTCATGGAGACCCGCCTCATGTTCCTGTGCGCCGCCATCCTCTTTGTGGTGTGGATCTGGCAGCGGTGGGATGACCGCCATACCGCCGACTGACCCGGTATCACGGGCAACCATTCAACAGAAAAAGGTTCCCTCTTTCCTGCCGTCCAAAGGGACGCGGAAGAGAGGGAGCCTTCTTTTTTCAGCCAAGGAAAACGTCCAGCATCATCATGACCAGAAAGCCGGTCAGGACGCTGAGGGTACCGGTGTTGGAGTGTTCCCCCAGGCGCGCCTCGGGGATGAGTTCCTCCACCACCACATAGAGCATGGCGCCGGCGGCAAAGGCCAGCAGCCAGGGCATAACGGTCACCGACTGGCCCGCCGCCAGCACAATGAGCAGGCCGAATACCGGCTCCACCACACCGGACAGGGCACCGCAGACAAAGGCCTTGCCGTTGCCCACCCCCTGGGCCTTGAGGGGCAGAGATACCGCCGCGCCCTCGGGGAAGTTCTGCAGGGCCATGCCCAGAGCCAGGGCCACCGCACCGGCCAGCGCCCCCTGGGAGGGGTCCGCTGCCGCCACCGAGAAGGTCAGACCCACGGCCATGCCCTCGGGGATATTGTGCAGCGTAACGGCCAGCACGATCATGGTGGTGCGCTTGAGCCGGGCGGGCAGGCCTTCCGGCTCGTCGCTGCCCATGTGCAGGTGGGGCATCAGCCGGTCAAGAAGCAGCAGGAACGCCACTCCCGCGGCAAAGCCTACAAAGACGGGCACCCCCACCGCCAGGGCCCGGGGTGTGCCGGGGGCAGCCTGCTCTTCGGCCATCTCCATGGCCGGGATGAGCAGGCTCCACACCGAAGCCGCCACCATGACGCCTGCGGCAAAGCCGAGGAACAGCTTCTGGGTCAGCGCACCCATCTCTTTTTTGAAGAAAAATACCATGGCGGCGCCCAGGACAGTGGCCAGGCAGGTAAAGCCGGTGCCCAGGGCCGCGTACAACAATTCTTTTTGCAGCATGAGGTCTCCTTTTGAGTCGGTCGAAGGGTCCGAGGTCGGGAAAAGGGGTTGCCCCGTCGGTGCCTGGTCAGAACAAAGGCGCCATGGTGCGCAGCACCGCCGACAGCAGGGTGCCGAAAAAGCTGTTGCGGCACTCGTTGAGGGTGATGGCCCGGCAGTGGGATTCCAGCTCGATCATGTCGGCACGGATATCCGCCAGGGCGCGGCAGCCATACAGCAGCGTGCTGCACTCAAAATGCAGGTAAAGGCTGCGGTAATCCAGGTTGACGGTGCCCACTGCGGCAATGCGGTCGTCGCACAGCCAGGTCTTGCTGTGGAGAAAGCCCGGGGTATAGCTGAAGATGCGAACCCCCGCCTGCAGCAGCGGCGGAAAGTAACTGCGGGTCAGCTGGTAGGTCATCTTTTTGTCGGGGATACCGGGAGTGTAGATGCGCACGTCCACTCCCCGCTTGGCCGCCAGGCAGAGAGCGGTCAGGATCTCGTTGCTCAGGATCAGGTAGGGCGTGGTGATGAACAGGCTGTACCGCGCCTGATTGATGAGCTCCAGATAGACGTTCTGGGAGACGTTCTCCCGGTCCACCGGGCTGTCGGCAAAGGGCTGGACCATGCCGTCCGCCACAAAGGGAGCAGGACGGTGACGCTCCGGCCGGAAATGTTCAAACTCCCGGTCGGTGGGGCGGATGGCGTTCCAGAATTCCAGGAACATGATGGTAAAGCTCCAGGCCCCATCTCCCCGCAGGCGGATGGCCGTGTCCCGCCAGTGACCGAAGCGTTCCAGCTTGTTGATGTATTCGTCCGCAATGTTGGCCCCGCCCGAAAAGGCAATGTAGCCGTCGATAACCATGATCTTGCGGTGATCCCGGTTGTTCATGACCAGGTTGAGCACCGGAACAAAGGGGTTGAAGGGCAGGCAGTGAATGCCTTCCTCCTCCAGTTTGCTCCAATAGCCCATGGGCAGCACGCTGACACTGCCCACGTCGTCATAGATGACCCGGACATCCACCCCTTGGGCCGCCTTGCGCCGGAGGATCTCGTGGATCTGGTCCCACATGGTGCCCAGGCCGATGATAAAGTATTCAATAAAGATGAAGTGCTCGGCGCTTTCCAGGGCGGGGAGCATATCGGCAAACATGTCGTCGCCCAGGGGATAATACCTGACCTCGGTGTCTGAGAATACCGGATACCGGCCCTGACGGCTGAGATACCGGGCGGTCAGTGCCCCCCGGGAATCGGTTTGCCTGAGATGCTCCATAGGTTCCGGCTCCTGGGCCAGCAGCGGATGGATGCGGGCCGCCGCCCGGTCCAGTTTGCGCCGCAGCCGGAAAGCCGGCCGCTTGTTGCCCCAAAGCAGATACAAAATACCGCCCTGCACCGGCATGAGCAGAAACAGTGCCATCCAGCTGATTTTGAACTCCGGTTCAATGGAATCCACCCGGATCAGCAGCAGGCACATCATCACACTGAAAGCGGTACACAGGCCGTTGATCCAGGGCATATAGTCGGTGAGGCGCAGAAAGAGAAACGCCATCCACACCGCCTGACTGAGAATCAGAAGTCCCGTCAGGACAAGACGGCTGAACACAGCACTGTAAACCCGTTTGAAAATACGGTTGATCTTGCGCAAGAAGTACTCCTTTCCCGTTTGACCGGCATGGTCGGAACCCGGTTGTTGCGGCCCCGGGCCGGCACAAAAATAATATCCCTACTGTATCACTATGCGGCGAAAATTGCAAGACGGCGTCGAAAAACCGCTTTCTGCCGGGTACCGTCCGCTCTGTCCCCGCGCCCCATGGAATCCGGAAGACCGACAGCCCTCCACCGGAAAAGGCAGTGAAAATGTGCCCTCTTTCCGCAGCCAAAAGCAGAGTAACCTTCTGCAAATTTCATCATTTCATCCGTCTGCCAGCCACGCAAAAAGTACTTTTTCGAGAATCAACAGTATATTTTTATCGTTTAATCGTATTATTTTTAATATTTTAGCACTCTGCCTGTTCAAGTGCTAAAGTTTCACAATTTGATAATACTTTATTCATAATTGAGAGGTATCCTATAGTTGTTGAAAGGGAAAGCCCCTGAGACAAAAACAAAACACACTTACACGTGACCGGCGCCAAAGCGCCGTTTTGAAAAGGAGATATGACTTATGGCACTTCTGATGGATCGTCGTTACAATCCCTTCCGTGATTTTGAGGACATCAACCGTGCGTTCTTCGGTGACAATTCTCTGGCCGAGTTCAAGACCGATATCCGGGACGTGGGCGATGGCTTTGTGCTGGAGGCCGACCTGCCCGGCTTCAAGAAAGAGGACATCAAGCTGTCCCTGAACGGTGACACGCTGACCATCAAGGCAGAGCGTCACAGCGACTTTGAGGATCAGGACAAGAAGTCCGGATACCTGCGCTGCGAGCGGAGCTACGGTTCCTACAGCCGCAGCTTTGATGTGACCGGCGTGGATGTCAGCCAGATCTCGGCCAGCTACAACGACGGTGTGCTGCGTATCCGCCTGCCCAAGCAGGCGCCGAAACAGCCTGACGCCCGCACCATTGTTATTGAGTAACGGATTTCCGGCTTTTGAATCCAAAAGGTGAATGACCGCGGAGAAAGTTCCGCGTCCCATACCGGGGAAGGCCCGGATGCTCAGCTGAGCATCCGGGCCTTCCCCTTTACTGTTTCAATTTTTCGGTTTTCCGGGTCCGCCGTATCCCAGAATATGCCCTTTACTCGGCGTCGGTGCGACCGGCACGGACCTCTTTCTCAAACTCGTTGTACTCGCGGATGTATTCGCTCTCGTCGTAGTGCTCACTGGCAAGGCACAGCAGCACCGAGTCGGGGCTGAAATCATACATTTCTTTCCACGCCATGCGGGGAATGTACACGCCGGTGCGGGGGCGGTTGAGGCAGAACACCACCTCATTGCCCAGACCGTCCATCACCTTGACCTTACTCTTGCCCGCCACGTTGACCAGCACAAACTCGCTGCGGCGGTTGGCATGGCGGCCCCGGATAATGTCGGGGTCGGAACCGTAAATGTAAAAGACACGCTGGATGGCAAAGGGGATGTCTTTCTCCCCCTCCACAACGACCAGGTTGCCCCGCTCGTCCCCGTGTTCGGCAAACTCGATAAAGCAGGCGCTGTTGGTGATCTCCATGGTGTGCTTCTCCTTTCTGTGGTGCGGGCGGTCAGACACAGCCCGGGCGATAGGCATTGATGGTGCGGATGACCTTCTCCTGTTCCTCCGCCGTCATGCCGTTGTACATGGGCAGGCTCAGCACCTCCCCGGCATAGCGCTCGGCAATGGGGAAATCTCCCCGGTGGTAGCCCAGGCTTGCGTAGGCCTCGCTGAGATGGGGCGGGATGGGATAGTGGATGATGGTGCCGATGTCGTTTTTGTCCAGCCAGGCAGCCAGCTCATCCCGGAAGCCGGGCAGATGCACCACATACTGGTGCCAGGAGCTGTCCGCCCCCGGACGGATACGGGGCTTGATAAGGCCGGGCAGGTTGAGCCCCGCGTCGTAGCGGGCGGCAATGCGGCAGCGCTCCTCATTGAAGTCCTGCAGATACTTGAGTTTGACCCGCAGCAGGCCCGCCTGCAGCTCGTCCAGGCGGCTGTTGGCGCCCACCACTTTATTATGATAGCGGCGGTCGCTGCCGTAATTGCGGAACACCCGGCAGCGGGCGGCAATGTCGTCGTCGTTGGTGGTGATGCAGCCTGCATCGCCAAAGGCACCGCAGCCCTTGGTGGGATAGAAGCTGAAGCAGCCGATATCACCGATGGAGCCGGTGACCTGACCTTTCCAGTGATTGCCGTGGCTCTGGGCGCAGTCCTCCACCACTTTCAGGTCGTGGCGGCGGGCAATGTCCATGATTTTGTCCATGTCGCAGCTCTGGCCGTAGAGATGCACCGCCAGGATGGCTTTGGTGCGGGGGGTGATGGCAGCCTCGATCTTGCCGGCGTCGATGTTGTCATACTGGTCCGGCTCCACAAAGACCGGCGTGGCCCCGTTGATGGTGATGCCCATGACGCAGGCAATGTAGGCGTTGGCGCTGACGATGACCTCGTCCCCCGCCCCGATGTTCAGCAGGCGGAAAGCGATCCACAGGGCATCCAGCCCCGACGCCAGGCCCACGCAGTGCTTTGCCCCCACCATGGCGGCCCATTCCTTCTCAAAGGCTTCCACCTCGCGGCCCAGGATGTACCATCCGCTGCGAAGCACTTCGATGGCTTTCGACTCATATTCGGCCGCGTGCAGGCCGTACTGCCGCCCCAGATCGTTGGGCATGATCCGCATGGCTGTGCCTCCTCAAAATTTTATGCATTCCGGGGGTCTCCCGGGGATATCTATGTGTTTTTTCATTATACCATATCCGCACCGGTATGCAAAGCGGGCGGACCAGTGCACAAAAAGTCCCCGGCCGAAGATTTTCCCGGCCGGGGACTTTGTTTTCACTGTAAATACCCAATTACAGGGCGCAGGGGGTAAAGCCGTCCTTGCCCAGCACCAGGACCTTGTCATAGCCCAGGGCCTTGAGGCCGGCGGCAGCCTGCTCATAGCCTGCGGTCAGGGCGTTGGCGGAGTGAGCGTCGGCGGTGATGATCACGTTGCCGCTCAGTGCCAGCCAGTCCTTCAGAATGGCATCGGAGGGGAAGAATTCATCCCGGAAGCCGCGGTGCACCGCGCTGGTGTTGACTTCCAGCACACAGCGGTTGCGTGCCGCCACAGCCAGGGCGTCTGCCGCTGCCTTTTTGTAGCGGGGGTCGTTCTCGTCAAAGAACTTGCCGTCGCCGTTGATCTTTTTGATGAGGTCGAAGTGGCCCAGAATGGTGGGGTGCTTTTCCGCCACCTTGGCCACGTTGGCAAAGTAGGCTTCCGCCACTGCCAGTCCGTCGCCGTCAAAGTCGTCGCGGATGCAGGCGGCCAGGTCGGACTCGCGCCAGTCGATCTCATAGTATTTGCCGGTCTTGGGGCCCCGGACATAGTGGGTGGAGCCGATCCAGTAATCGTATTTCGACGGATCATCGTCGGAATACAGATCCCATTCCAGCCCGTAGAGAATATCCATCTTGCCCTGGTATTGCTTTTTCAGCCGGGCAGCCTCGCCCTTGTACTGGGCGGTGCGGGCCGGGCTCATGCAGTATTCCAGATCGCACGGGGTGTGGCTGTGGCCCGAGAAGCCCAGGGTCTTCATCCCTGCGCGCCAGGCGGTGACCGCCAGTTCGTCCATTGTGTTTTTGCCGTCACACAGCTTGGTGTGGACATGTACCGAGCTGAGCATGTATTCGCCTGCCATTACTGCATCCTCTCCTGCTTTACTTTATGGTCGATCACATGACGTTTTTCCAGTTCTTTGGTGATATCCTCCACCGAGATGCCCAGTTCGATCATCAAAACCATCACATGGTAGGCAAGGTCGCTGATCTCATAGATCGTCTCTTCCCTGTCCTTTTTTGCCCCGGCAATGATGACCTCGGTGCTTTCCTCGCCCACCTTTTTCAGGATCTTCTCGATGCCTTTGTCAAAGAGGTAGGTGGTGTAGCTGCCCTCCTTGGGGTCGGTCTTGCGGCCCTCGATGAGCTCATACAGCCCCTGCCAGGTGAACTGCTTCAGTTCCTCCGACACGTAGACCGGGTTGAAGAAGCAGCTCTCGGCGCCGGTATGGCAGGCCGGGCCGGACTTGACCACGTCCACCACCAGGGCGTCCTTGTCGCAGTCGGCGGTGATAGACACCACACGCTGCACGTTGCCGGAGGTCTCCCCCTTGCGCCAGATCTCCTGACGGCTGCGGCTGTAAAAGACGGTGCGCCCTTCCGCAATGGTGAGGGCCAGGGTCTCGGCATTCATGTAGGCGAGGGTCAGGACCTCGCGGGAATAATGGTCCTGAACGATAACGGGGATCAGCCCGTTGGCGTCAAACTTGAGGGTTTTCTCGGTGTCAGGATATTGCATAGTTTTCGCTCCAGTCATGTGATACATATAGTTTACCTTGCCTTGCGTCATTTTGCAAGGTATAAAAGCACGGGGCGCGCGGCGGCCCTTACAGCCGCATTTCCACGCCGTTTTGCCGCAGATATTGTTTCAGGTCCCGGATATCCACCTGCCGGGTGTGGAAGATGCTGGCTGCCAGCCCCGCATCCACGGCAGGATGCTCCAAAAACAGAGTCTTGAAGTCCTCCATGCAGCCCGCGCCGCCGGAGGCAATGATGGGTACGGCGCAGCGCTTTGCCACCGCGTCCAGCAGTTCCAGGTCAAAGCCGTTCTTGACGCCGTCGGTGTCGATGGAGTTGACCACCAGTTCCCCGGCGCCGTTTTTCACGCCCCGCTCCAGCCAGTCCAGGGCATCGATGCCGGTATTTTCCCGGCCGCCCTTGGCGAACAGCATGAATTTGCCGTCCACCCGCTTGATGTCCGCCGACAGCACCACACACTGGTCGCCGTATTTCTGGGCGGCCGCCGGGATGATGTCGGGGTTGGCGATGGCCCCCGAGTTGACACTGACCTTGTCGGCGCCGCACTTGAGCACCCGGTCAAAGTCCTCCAGGGTGCGGATACCGCCGCCCACCGTCAGGGGAATGAAAATCTCCGACGCCACCCGGCGCAGGATATCGGTAAAGAGGGTGCGGCCCTCCACGCTGGCGGTGATGTCGTAAAAGACCAGCTCGTCCGCCCCCGACTGGTTGTACCAGCGGGCCATCTCCACGGGGTCGGCCATATCTTTCAGCCCTTCAAAGTTGACGCCCTTGACCACGCGGCCGTCCTTGACATCCAGACAGGGAATGATGCGTTTGGTAATCATAAAAGTCCCCTCCTTCTCTCAGTCGAAACGGCGCACGGCCTCGGCCAGGTCGATGGCACCGGTGTAGACCGATTTGCCCAGAATGGCGGCGTGGCAGCCCATGGCCTGCAGGGTATCCAGTTCCTCCATTTTGGCGATGCCGCCGGAGGCAGTGATCTCCAGCCCGGGGATGGTGAGCAGTTCCCGGTAGAGGTCCATATTGGTCCCCTGCATGGTGCCGTCCCGGGAGATATCGGTGGCGATGACCGCTTTGACCCCTGCTTCGGCCAGGCGGCGGCAGAAGGCCACCCCCGGCTCGGGGGTGACTTCCTTCCAGCCCGCCACGGCCACCAGGCCGTCCTTCATGTCCACGCCCACAGCGATCCTGTCGCCGTACTTTTGGGCCATGCGGGCGGTGAAATCAAAGTCCCGCACCGCCACGGTGCCGAGAATACAGCGGGAGACGCCCAGGTCCAGATAGCGGCGGATGCGCTCCTCGTCCCGGATGCCGCCGCCCACCTCAATGTAGAGGTCGCTCTCGGCAGCGATGCGGGCGATGGCGGGCAGGTTGGCGGTGGTGTCGTCCTTGGCGCCGTCCAGGTCCACCACGTGGAGGTATTTCGCCCCCGCGGCGGCGAAGGCACGGGCCTGATCGGCGGGGGCGGGGTTATAGACGGTCATCTGGTCGTAGTCGCCCTGATAGAGCCGCACGGCCTGTCCGCCGCGCAGGTCAATGGCAGGAAACAGTTTCATGGTTTGCCCCTCCTTACAGTTCAGCGAAGGCCCGCAGCAAACGCAGGCCGGTGTCGCCGGATTTTTCGGGGTGGAACTGGGTGCCGTAGACATGGCCGCTGCGCACAGCGCCAGTCACCGGGATGCTGTACTCGCTGGTGACAAGGGTGCTGGCGGCGCAGTCCTTGGCGTAGAAGCTGTGGACATAGTAAACGTACTCCCCGTTTTTCACGTAGCGGAAGAGGGGGTCGTCCTCCCGGCCGGGCACGATATCCATGGCATTCCAGCCGATGTGAGGCACCTTGAGGGCGGGGTCGGCCAGATCATCCGCCAGAGGGCAGACCTTGCCCGGCACCAGCCCCAGACCGGCATGGCGGCCGTACTCGTAGCTTTCCTCAAAGAGAAGCTGCATGCCCAGGCAGATGCCCAATAACGGCTTTTGGGCGGCTTCCGCCTTGATGACGGGCACCAGCCCCGTGTCGGTAAGTTTCTGCATGGCGTCGCCGAAGGCTCCCACCCCCGGCAGGATGATATGGGATGCGGCGCGCAGCCGGTCGGCGTCCCGGGTGACCTCGGTCTCAATGCCCAGGCTCTTCAGGCTGGAGGCCAGGCTGAACAGGTTGCCCACCCCGTAATCCACAATGGCGATCATCTTGGTTCCCCCTCTTGTATGATTTCAGCGCAGGATGTGGTTCAGTTCCTGCAAAAAGCGCTCCATCTGTTCCGGCGTGCCGATGGTGATGCGCAGCCAGCTGTCGATGCGCGGGGCGGAAAAATACCGGATGAGTACCCCCCGCTCCCGCAATGCCTCAAAAATCTCCTTGGCCGGTTTGGCGGCGGGTCTGGCAAACAGGAAGTTGGTGGCCGAATCCAGCACGGTGAAGCCCCGCCGGCGCAGGGCGTCGGTGGTCTCCTGCCGGGTGCGGCAGATCTTTGCCACCGTATCCCGGAAATAGGCGTCGTCCTGCATGGCGGCGGTGCCGGCGGCCTGGTTCAGCGAGCTGATGTTATAGGGACTGTAGCTGAACTTGATGCGGTTCATGTCCGCGATGAGGGCGGGCTGTGCCGCGCAGAAGCCCAGCCGGGCGCCCGCCATGCTGCGGGACTTGGAGAAGGTGCGCACCACAATGAGGTTGTCATATTTGGGCACCAGGGGCAGGCAGGAGGCTCCCTCCCCCGCAAAGTCCACGTAGGCCTCGTCCACGATGACAATGTGGTCGGGATTGCGGCGGATGACCTCCTCGATTTCCGCCACCGGAGCCAGCAGGCTGGTGGGGGCGTTGGGGTTGGCGATGACGATGGTCTCTCCCAGCCCGTAATAGGCAGTCAGGTCCAGGGTAAAGTCCTCCCGCACCGGCAGGATGTGGGCGGGCACCCCCAAAAGCTGGCAGAGCACCGGGTAAAAGCTGTAAGTAATATCCGCAAAGGCCAGGGGCGTCTGTCCGTCGCAGAAGGCCCGGATGGCCAGCAGCAGGTTTTCATCGCTGCCGTTGCCGCACAGGATATGGTCGGCGGGCAGCCCCACCTGCCGGGCAATGGCGTTGCACAGGTCGGCCTCGGTCAGGTCACAGTAGAGGCGCAGCCCGGATACCACTCCCGCCACCGCATCGGCCACCGCCGGGGAGGGCGGATAGGGGTTCTCGTTGGCGTTGAGCTTGACCAGATCGGGCATCTTGCGCTGCTCGCCGGGGGTGTAGGGCTCCAGCGCCGCCAGGGTAGGAGTAAAATAACGGCTCATGGCAGATTGCCTTCTTCCTGATTGAAATATGTCAGTGGTTTTTGCGCACCACGCGGCAGGGATTGCCGCAGGCCACGGTATCGGAGGGGATATCCTTTGTGACCACGCTGCCCGCGCCAATGACCACATTGTCTCCGATGGTCACCCCGGGCAGAAGAATGGCCCCGCCCCCGATCCAGACGTTGTTCCCGATGGTGACCGGGGCGGTCTGGGTCTTGCAGAAGGCAAAGGAGCCGTCGGCCCGGGGCTCGCCGAAGCGGTCTTTTGCGTTGGTGGGGTGAAAGGCGGTGTAGATCTGGACGTTGGGCGCGATGAGGGCGTTATCCCCGATGGTGATGCGGTTGTCGTCCAGAAAGGTGCAGTTCATGTTGACTTCGCAGTTGTTGCCGAAATGGATGTTGACGCCGTAGTCCACATAAAAGGGAGCGGTGATCCAGAGGTTTTTGCCCCGGCTGCCCAGCAGTTCATTGAGGATGCGGTCCTTGGTCCCGGCATCCGCCGAGTCGGTGCGGTTATAGTCCCGGGCCAGGTCCTTGGCCTTGTGCCACAGGGCCAGCAGTTCGGGGTCGCCGCAGTCGTACAGTTCCCCGGCAAGCATCTTTTCTTTTTCGGTCATGGGTATTCCTTTCCGGGCGGGTTCAGCCCTTGAGCCCCCGGGCCTGGCGGTCCATATCCTCCACCACAATGTCGAAGATCTCCCCCAGGGAGGCGCAGTATTCCAGCACCAGCCAGGGCTCATTGGTATGGTAGTGCAGTTTGATGAGGTCCTCATCCCCCACCACCAGCAGGCAGTCGCCCTTGAAGCGGCTCATGATCTGGTCGTGGATCTCGTCCTCATCCAGGTCGTGCCCCTCGATGAGCAGCTGGGTATCGTAGCGGTAATCCATGTCAGTTGTCCTCCTCAAAGCGGATGGTCACGCTCTTGGCGTGAGCGTGCAGGCCCTCGTGCTCGGCAAAGTCGGCGATGCGGCCCTGTACCTTGCCCAGAGCGTCCCGGGTGTAATAGATGAAGCTGGACTTCTTGACAAAGTCGTCCACCCCCAGCGGGCTGGAAAACCGCGCCGTGCCGCTGGTGGGCAGGGTGTGGTTGGGCCCGGCGAAGTAGTCGCCCAGTGCTTCCGGCACGTTGCGGCCCATAAAGATGCTGCCCGCGTTCTTGATGCGGCCCAGCACCGCGAAAGGATCGTCCAGGCAGACTTCCAGATGTTCCGGTGCGATGATGTTGGCTGCGTCGATGGCACGGTCCAGGTCGGCGGCCACCACGATCTTGCCGTTGGTGTCCACGCTCTCCCGGGCGATGGCGGCCCGGGGCAGCTGGGGGATCTGCACTTCCAGCTCCGCCTGCACCGCCTTGGCCAGCTCCATGCTGTCGGTGACGAGAACCGGGCTGGCCAACTTGTCATGCTCGGCCTGGCTGAGCAGGTCGGCGGCCACCCAGGCGGGGTTGCTCTTGCCGTCGGCCAGAACCAGAATTTCCGACGGCCCGGCGATCATGTCAATGCCCACCTTGCCGAAGACCTTGCGCTTGGCGGTGGCCACGTAGATGTTGCCGGGGCCGACGATCTTGTCCACGGCGGGGATGCTCTCGGTGCCGTAGGCCAGGGCAGCCACGGCCTGAGCGCCGCCGGTCTTGAAGATCTTGTCAATGCCCGCCGTCACCGCTGCGGCCAGAATGGCGGGGTTGACCTTGCCGTCTTTGCCCGCCGGGGTGGTCATGACGATCTCGGACACGCCCGCCACCTTGGCGGGGATGACATCCATGAGCACGGTGGAGGGATAGGCCGCCGTGCCGCCGGGGACGTAGACGCCCGCTTTCTCGATGGGGGTGTATTTCTGGCCCAGGGTGATGCCGGGGCCCCGCTCCAGCATGAAGTCCTTGTGCACCTGCTGACGATGGAAGGCCCGGATGTTGTCGGCGGCCATCTCCAGCGTCTTGAGGAAGTCCGGCTCCATGGCGGCAAAGGCCTCGTCGATCTCCTGCTGGCTGACCCGCAGATCGTCGATTTTCGCATGGTCGAACTTGAGGGCGTATTCTTTCAGGGCTTCATCTCCCCGGGCGCGGACATCGGCGATGATGGCGTCCACGGTGGCTTCCACGTCGGCCTCGGCGCGGATATCCCGATTGAGGATCTCCTCCGGCTTGAGGGCGTCAAATTCAAAAATACGGATCATTGTTCCAGTGCCTCCTTCATGCTGCCCAGCAGAGCGTCGATGGCCGCCCGCTTGAACTGATAGCTCGCCTTGTTGGCGATGAACCGCGCCGAGATGGGCATGAATTCCTCCAGCACGGCAAGATCGTTTTCTTTCAGGGTGGTTCCGGTCTCCACAATATCCACAATAACATCGGACAGGCCCAGAATGGGGGCCAGCTCGATGGAGCCGTTGAGCTTGATGATGTCGATGTCCCGGCCGGTCTGCTCATAGTGGGCCCGGGCGATGTTGACAAACTTGGTGGCCACCCGCAGGGCCCGGCTCTCGTCGTCGGTGAAGTTCTTGGGTCCTGCCACGCACATGCGGCAGCGGCCCATGCCGGTGTCCATGAGCTCATAGACATCGGCGCCGCTCTCGGCCAGGATGTCCTTGCCCACAATGCCCACGTCCGCCGCGCCGTGCTCCACATAGATGGCAACGTCGCTGGGCTTGACCAGGAAGTACCGCACCCGGGCGTCGGGGTTTTCGATGACCAGTTTGCGGGTGTCGTTGTAGTCACCCGCGCCGTAGCCCGCCCCGGCCAGAAGGGCGTAGGCCTTGTCACCCAGACGGCCTTTGGGCAGGGCGATGTTCAGCCACTGCTGACCATCGGTCTCCCCTTCCCGCACGGGAGGCAGAGGGGCTTCCAGCCGTTCCAGCTCATCCAGATAGAGGGCAAAGCCCAGGGCGCAGGCCCCCGGAGTGAACCGGCGGATGAGCAGGTCGTACTGCCCGCCCTTGAGCACCGCCCGGGGAATGCCGGACAGATACCCGCTGAAGACCAGGCCGTTGTAGTATTCCATGTCGCCGGCCAGGCTCAGGTCCAGCCGGGCGCCCCGGGCGGCCTCGCCCAGGTCATTCTGCAGGGCGGTGAGCTCATCCAGGGCCTCCCGCTGGCCGGGGTAGCGGCAGCAGGCCCGAGCGGCGGCGAGAGTCTGGGTAAGAGGGCCGTTCAAGGTCAGCAGTTCCGTGAGAGCGGCGATGCCCTCTTCCGGCAGCCCGGCCTTCTGGGCGGCCTCCCGCAGACCGTGGGGGTTTTTCTCCTGCAAAAGGGCCAGCAGGGCGGGGCGGTCGGCCTTGGCCGCGCCGATGCCGTCCAAAAGGGCCGTCACAAAGCCCATGTGGCCCAGCTCCATGACGCCGGGAGCCCCCAGCGCTGCCAGACTCTGGGCCGCCAGACGGACCACCTCTGCCTGTTCTGCCGAGCCCACCGCGCCCAGGCATTCCAGGCCCATCTGGCTGATCTCGGTGAAGGTGTGGCTTTCCCGGCTGGGACGGCAGACCTGCTCGGTGTAATAGTACTTTTTGCAGGTTCCCGGCGCGGGCTGGGCGTTTTTGGCGATGGACAGGGTCACGTCCGGCTTGATGGCCCGCAGCTTGCCGTCCAGATCGGTGAAGGTCACCACCTGGGCGTCGGGCAGAAAGCTTTCGTACTGCTGGTAGAGGGCGTACTCCTCAAAGCGGGCCATGCGATATTTGCGGTAGCCCGCCTGCTCATACAGCACCCGCAGCTGCAATGTGCTGCGCTCCGCCGGGCGAAACGCGGTCAGATCCAGTTCCATATATTTCGATCCCCTCTCTGTGTGTTGCCGTACACCGGCGGGCCGCACATGCCCGGTTCCCGTGCCGGAAAGAATAAAAAAGCAGGCGCGCTTTGCACCGGTTTGGTACAAAGCTGCGCCTGTTTGCATGCATCTTATCCCTGGCAGCCAAGGTCGTCCCAATCCGCAAAATCCTCCGGCAAAGCGATCTTTGTCGGGTCTACCTTGCCGTCCACCACCGGGGGCTTTTCGGCATGGCTTTCCACTGGGTTTGCATTGGGACCGCCGTCCTGAGGCCGCACCGGACGATAGGTCACGGTGGGACGGGCGGCCGGCTGCTCCTGCTCGGGGACCGGTTGGTCCGGGGCAGGCGTCTCCGCCGGTTGGGCGGGTGCGGGCTGCGGGGCGTCCGGCGTCTGGACCGGAACCTCGGTATCATCGCAGGCAGGCGCGGTTTTCGGGGCCTCGGCGGCGTCCATGTCAGCCTCCGGGCCCTTGGTATGTTCGTGCTCCTGCTCGCGGCTGCGCAGCCAAAGCAGTGCTGCGCCCGCGGCTGCCGCCAGAACGACGGCTTTCAGCAAACGATGTTTCCGGGCCATGCCTGTTCCTCCTTTTTGAAAACTTCCCTGAACCCTGAGACGGGCTCTATGACGGTTATTATACCACGCCGCTTTAGCGCGTGCAAGTGTGTCCGGGCAAAAAACAGGAGTTCCTTGCCGCTGGGAAGGCGGCTCAGTTGCGGTGACAGGCGGGTCCCGGCAGGGCAGCAGCCGACTGTGCCGGCGGCCCCGACCAGGGCAGACTGCCGGGGTGCGGCCCTGTCTGAGGCTGTTCAACAGGACGGACGGCCTTGGCAAATCGGCCCGTCAGTGCTCTGGGGCAGCAACGGGGCAAAACAGCGGGGTGGCGGGGCAACGGATTTTTCCCTCAACCGGCAGGAAAAGAAAGATTGACAATTACATTCTACAAGCGCAGAATATAAGCAAAGAAGATTCTACATTTGTAGAGAATGTGAGGTGATGGTATGTTCTCCCTGTTGACCGCCCTGTTTTCCGCCTATGCCGTGCAGGGTGTTTTGCTGGCCGCCGTGACCCTTGCGGTGCTGGGGCTTGGCCGCAGGCTGCAGCGGCGCTACGGCGCCCGGTGGTTCTGCCGGGTGTGGCTGGTGCTGGCGGTGCTGTTTCTTCTTCCCCTGCGGCTGCTGGCGCCCGACGCCCCCGCCGCCCGTATCACCGTACCCGATGCCCTGACCATACCCCGGACGGCTGCCGGGTCCGTTCTCACAGACGAGGCCCTCCCATTGGCAGAGGAAGCAGCGAACAGCTCTCCCTCCATGGAGGATGACGCCATTCCCCCGGCTGCGGTGGACAGGCCGTCCCCGGCAGTTCCTCTGCCCCGGGACGCGGCGGAGACCGGACGGCAGCTTCCTCCTCTGATCGAGGTTGCCGCGGGGCTGTGGCTGACGGGGGCGGCGGTGCTTCTCTGGCAGGGCCTTGCCTGGGGTCTGTGGTACCGCCGGGTGCTCCGGCTTCGGCGGACCCCCGACCCCGAGTGGCAGACCGCTCTGGAGGATGCCCAACGGCAGGTCTGCCTCCGCCGCTCTCCCAGGCTGATGGCCAGCGCAGGGGTGGGCGGGCCGCTGGTGACCGGGCTGCTGCGTCCGGTACTGCTGGTGCCGGTCCAGGCGCCGCCCCGGGAGCAGGCCGCCCTTATGCTGACCCACGAGCTGACCCATCTGCGCCGGGGAGACCTGCGCTTCAAGCTGGTGCTGGTGCTGGCGGCAGCAGTTCACTGGTATAACCCGGTGGTCTGGCTGCTTTTGCACCGGGCGGGACGGGACATCGAGGCCGCCTGTGACGAGCAGGCCGTGGCCGGGAAGGACCGCGCCTTCCGCGCCGCCTACAGCGATGCTCTCCTGCGGGCCGTCCGCATGGGACGGGCGCCCTCCCTCACCACCGGCTTTGCCCTGAGCCGGGCGGACTGGGCCGAGCGGCTGCGCCAATTGTGGGACCTGACCCCCAAGCGCCGGGGCCGAACTGCTCTGGCCGGGCTGGCTCTCTGCGCCGTGCTGGCGGGCGGGCTGGTCTCCTGCCGGATGCCTGCCGAGGACTCCTCCCTTCCCGCCGCCACCGCCTCCCCGGAGCCGGACACGCCCAAGACGCCGGAGAGCGCCCAGCCCTCCCCCGCCGCCGACCTGACCGGCAGCGAGACGGTCTGGGCGGATCTGGACGGGGGTGCTTACCTCGCCCCGGTTCCCGCCCCGCTGGAAGAAGCACCCTATCAGCTCCGGGACAGCTGGCAGGTTTCCTCCCTGGGTCTGGTGGGATGCGCCTGCGCCGACGGCAGCGGCGGGCTGGACCTCTACACCTCGAAGGATGAGGGCCAGAACTGGGACCACATCCACACCGACCTCTCCGGTCTGTTCGGGGAGGAGCCCTTCCTGGTCATGAACTTCCAGATGGTCAGCGACAGCACCGGGTTTGTGGTGCTGCGCCTGGGTTCCACCCAGGAAGAGGCCGCCCTGTGGCCCTCCACGTATTACTGGTGCAGCGACGACATGGCCGTTCTGAGCACCCGGGACGGCGGCAATACCTGGGAGCTCACCGGCCGCTACAGCCTGCCCGCCGGGACAGAGCAGGAAAACTGGCATTTGCAGCCCTTTTTGTGGGTGAATGAGAAGGTAGGCTTCTGGGCGCCCCACACCGACTACACCCACTTTGCCCTCTGGCGCACCGTGGACGGCGGCGCCAGCTGGGAGGCCCTGGACCTGAGTGCCCTGGAGGATGAGATCCCCTACGACGAGGTGCCAGGCATCCATACCTGTACGGTCAAGCTGGACCCCGCCCATCCCGGCCGGGTGAGGGTGGGCTGTTCCGCCGACCATAGTAATTCCATGGAGCACCGATTTTATATTTTCAGCGACGACCTGGGGGAAAGCTGGCAGATGGACTCCTCCACCGAGCCGATCTTCCCCGCCGCCGCTGCCGATGAGGAGAACAGCAATGCATGAAAAACGCCTGCCCGATGCCGAACTGGAGGTCATGAAAGCCCTGTGGGACGCAGGCCAGCCCCTGACCCGCACCCAGCTGGAAACACGGCTGGCCGGGCACAACTGGGCCAGCACCACCCTGCTGGCTTTGCTGGCCCGGCTGGAGGCCAAGGGCTGTGTCAGCCGCAGCCGTCAGGGCCGGGGCTATCTGTATAGTGCCGCCCTGTCCCGCCGGGAGTATCTGCCGGTGGAAAGCCGCAGCGCTCTGTCCCGCCTGTTTGAGGGCAGCGCCAAAAATCTCATTGCCGCCATGGCCGAGAGCGACGCCCTCTCCGACCGGGACATTGACGAGCTGGAGGCCTATCTTGCCCGTCTCAAGGCGGGGCGCGGCGGGGCGCACCAGGACTGACGGCCTTTCCCGTCTCCGCGGCGCGGGGCGCAGAGAGCGCCGGACCCATACAAAAACACACCGGGAGGTTCCCTGTACAGGGAACCTCCCGGTGTGTTTTGCAAAAGCCTTTATGTCAGATCAAGCGATCAGAACATCTTTTTGACAGGGACCGTCCATCCCTTGGTGTCGGGCAGCTTGCCCCACTGGATGCCGGTCAGGGTATCGTAGAGCTTCTGGGTCAGGGCGCCGATCTTGCCGTCGCCGATGAGGGCCTGCTCACCCTTCCAGTCCAGCTCCTTGACAGGGCTGACGACCGCGGCGGTACCGGTGCCGAAGACTTCCTCCAGCTTGCCTTCCCGGGCAGCCTGCATCACGTCGGCGATGGCCAGCTTGCCCTCCACGACCTCATAGCCCCAGTCACGCAGCAGTTCGATGATGCTGCGGCGGGTGACGCCGGGCAGAACGGTGCCGGTGCAGGCGGCGGTGTAGATCTTGCCGTCGATCTTGAACATGATGTTCATGCTGCCGACTTCCTCGACGTACTTCTTTTCCACGCCGTCCAGCCACAGAACCTGGCTGAAGCCCTGCTCCTCGGCCAGCTCGCCGGCCTTGATGGAAGCAGCGTAGTTGCCGCCGCACTTGGTAAAGCCGGTCAGGCCCGGAGCGGCACGGATGTATTCATCCTCGACGTAGATGCGGACGGGGTCGAGGCCCTCGGCATAGTAAGCGCCGGAGGGAGAGCAGATGATGCAGAAAATGTAATGCTTGGAAGCATGCACACCCAGGCCCACGTCGTTGGCGAAGCAGAAGGGGCGGATGTACAGCGAAGCGCCGTCGGAGTAGGGCACCCAGTCGCGGTCCACATCCACCAGAGCCTCCACAGCCTGGACGAAATCGTCGGCCGGGATTCTGGGGATGCACAGACGGTCGGCGGAATCCTGGAAGCGGTTGGCGTTGCAGTCGGGACGGAACAGCTGAACGGTGCCGTCGGCGGTGCGGTAGGCCTTCATGCCCTCAAAGATCTCCTGGGCGTAATGGAACACCACGGTGGCGGGGTCCAGCGGCAGCGGCGCATAGGGTACAATGCGCGGATCATGCCAGCCTTCGCCCTCGGTGTAGTCCATCAGGAACATATGGTCGGTGAAAATCTTGCCAAATCCCAGATGATTCTCATCGGCGGGCTTGGCTTTGGGGGTGGCGGTACGGGTGACCTTGATATCCAACATTCTCATTCTCTCCTTTGTCCGGCGGGCGGTGCCGCAAAAACGCACACAAGCGGCAGGCTGGGGCCGGAACAAAAGCTCCGGCCTGGGCGATGCCGCTTTTTCCCACCCAAAAGCAGGCGCGGCAGACTCGTCGGGTTTGTTTGATCAGCTCCGCAGACAGCCTCTGACAAAGCGGCGCGGCCCTGCCCGGCACACCCCCGTGTACCGGTCCGCCGCGCTCCCGATACCCCCGTTTTGTCCGGGGCCTCTTTTGAACGGACCTTAACTGACATTATAGCGCCGTGATACGCCAAATACAAGTGTACATTTGTAATTTCATGCTCTAAAGCGCATCTTTTCACCGATTTTTGACGACCTTATAAAAGGCGTGGTATAATACCCGCAGATTTTCTGAGGAGGAGGCATGCGACATGCCGTTCATCGCGCTGCTGGCAACCGCTGCGCTCTGTCTGGGCTTTGCCCTGCTGCCCTGTCCCGTCCAAAACCGCCCTCCCGCCCGCCGGGATCTGGGCATCGCCGCCGCGGTGCTTGCCGGTGTGTGGGTCTGGGCTTTTCTCTTTTTCGGCAGGCCGGGACTGTTTGTGGATTTCGGGCTGTTCCGGCTCTGCGCCCTGGGCGCCGCCGCGGCCTGGGTATCCGCCTGCGTCTGCGGATTCCGGCTGCGGAAAGCCCTGCCCCGCCACGTCAGAAGGCTGGGGGTCGCTGCGCTGCTGGTTTTCACCGCCCTGGGCTTTGAGATCTTTCTGGGCAATGTGCAATATTTTGCCACTCACGACTATGTTCCCATCCAGCTGTTCGACTATCTGGAAAGCGACGTGGAGCGGGGCGACAACGGCGAGGTCATCCTGTCGGGGAACAGCGCCGAGCTGCGCTTTGCCGACATCAACCAGCCGCTGTACAATCTGCAGCTGGAAGGCCTCACCTTCCTCTATGACGGAGAGTATCCCGACCGGCAGGACCCGCTGTTCACCATCCAGGTGACCGCCGCCGACGAGGCCAACGCCCAGGGTCTGGCGGGGGGCAGCTGGGATGTGGCCTGGAAGTCCTCCCGCAGCTGGTCCCGGGTGCTGGACTTTTCCGGTAAAATCAGCTGGCTGACCCTCTCCGCCGCCCCCTATGACGGGGAATATATCTGGCATTCCTTCCATTACTCCCTCACCGGCATCGCTGCCAACGCGCCCCAGCCTTTCCGCTTCTCGCTGCTGCGCTTCGCCGTGGTAGCCCTCGTTCTGCTGGCAGGGTGGGCCCTGCGGCCGTCGGGCAGCCTCTGGAACCGCCGCTACTTTGACGCGCCCGGGCGCTTTCGTCCCTGCGTGGCCGGGCTCATTCTGGCCTTCAGCCTGGCGGCAGCCCTGGTCCCCTTTGCCGACCCCATCAATTCCGGGGTGGCCACCTCCTATTATAATGTGAATAACTGGGACGGCGTCAGCAACGTCTATTTCACCAAGCACATCAACGACTGGCAGAAGGACGCCTCCAGCCAGCTGGGGGCGCTGGCCCATTCCCTGCTCAACGGCCGCCTGGACCTGGAGCTGGACCCGCCGGAAGCCCTCGTGGCCATGGACAATCCCTACGACACCGTCGCCCGGGCCGCCCAGGCCCCCGACGCCCTGTGGGATGTAGCCTACTACAACGGCCGGTACTATGTCTACTTCGGCGTGGTGCCCTGCCTGTTGTTCCAGCTGCCCTTTGAGGCCGTTACCGGCACCCGGGACCTGCCCCCCTGCATCGGCATGATCGTCATGTCCATCGCCGCGGTGTTCGCCGCCTTCGGGCTGGTGAAGCAGGCGGCCAGGCGATGGTTCCCCCGCATTTCCGCCGCCGCCTATCTGATCGCATCCTCCGCCGTGGCGGGATGCACCCAGCTGTATTATCTGCTGCTGCGTCCCTCGGTCTATGAGTACGTGATTTTGTGCGGGGCCTCCTTTGTGCTGCTGGCTTTGTGGCAGTGGATGGCCGCCGCCAACACCTCCGACGAACACCGCGGCGCCCGCCTTGCCCATCTGGTGCTGGGCAGTCTGTGCATGGCCCTGGTGGCCGGCTGCCGCCCCCAGATGGAGATCTTCGCCTTCCTGGCCCTGCCCATCTTCTGGAAGCAGTATGTCACCGATCGGCGGCTGTTCACCCGCCGGGGGGCCGTAGAGTTTGCCCTCTTCGCCCTGCCCGTCCTTCTGGTGGCCGCCGGACTTATGTGGTACAACTACGCCCGGTTCGGCTCTCCCTTTGACTTCGGCGCCAACTACAACCTTACCTCCAACGATATGACCAAGCGGGGGCTGAGTTTGGGCCGGGTGGCTCCGGCGCTGCACTATTATCTCTTTGCCGTTCCTCTTTTGAAGGCGGTATTCCCCTACATCCATGAGCTTCGGGTAAACACCAATTATATCGGCCAGACCATCTCCGAGCTTATATACGGCGGCATCATTACTACCACTCCCTTCCTGTGGGTGTTTGCCTTGCTGCCTGCCCTGCGCCGCCGGCTTTCCCGGCTGCGGCTGTGGGGCGTGGTAGGATGGTGTCTCTTCTCCGCCGTGGCCCTCAGCGCCCTGGACGCCATGATGGCCGGTATCCTCTACCGCTATCTGGCCGACTTTGCCCTGCCTCTGCTCTTTGCCGCCGCCCTCTGCTGGCTGGCCCTGGAGCAGGTGCTGGACGACCACCGCACTGAACCCGCCGCCCTCCGCCTGACTGGTCTTTACCGTGTCGCCATGCCGGTGACTGCCGCGGCGGGCATGGTGTTCTGCTTCTGCCTTCTCTTTGCCGCAGAGCCCTGGCTGCGCAGCCAGAGCCCGGCATTGTATCAGACGGTCAGCCGCCTGATCCAGTTCTGGCTGTGATGCGGCCGTATTCCCAAGGAAAGGGGTTTTCTGCGCTATGATGTTTGCTGCCGCGCTGGTGCTCACCGCCCTGGTGTGTCTCGGTTTTGCCGCGGTGCCCGACTGCTTGTTCCGGCGTAGGCTGGAGCGCCGGGACCTGGTCCCGGGTATCGCCGTTTTTGCCGCAGTCTGGCTGTGGGGTGTCTGTTTCTTTTCCCGGCCCGGGCTGACGGTGAACTTTGACGGGTTTCGTTTTATCATCTTCTGTGCTGCGGCAGGCTGGCTGTCCGCCTGCGTCTGCGGCTTTCGGCTGCTGCCCCGGATCCGGGGCAAACGCTACCGTCCTTTCGTGCTGGCCCTTCTTTTGCTGTCCGCTCTGGGTGGGGAAGTTTTTGTCTGTAATGTCACCTATTTTTCCACCCACGGCTACCAGCCCTTCCAGCTGTTTGACTATCTGGTTTTGGCCGACGGCCAGACCCGCACGACAGCTGGCGTCACCCTGACCGGAGACACCCCCTCCCTCCATTTCGAAGGCATGAACCAGCCCATCTACAATTTACAGCTGGACCGGGTGGACTACCTCAACCGGGACGGGGACTACGCCAACCCAGACCCCTGTCTGCAGTTCAATGTGTCGGCCGCCGATGACGCCAACACCACCGAATTTACCGGCGGCCGCTGGTGGTACGCCCCCGAGGCGCCCCGCACCCGCTGGCTGACGCTGGATTTCTCGGGCAGTCTCTCCTCCCTGACCCTGAATTGCTACAACTTTGACCAGAACGAGTGGGCCAGTTTTGACTGGACCATCCAGGGCATCACCGCCAACACGCCCCGGCCGCTGGATTTCTCCCTCCTTCGGTTTGCAGTGCTGTTTGCAGTGCTGTGCATCGGGTGGGCGCTGCGGCCGTCCGGCATGCTGTGGCGCACCCCCTATTTTGATGCGCCCAAACGCTTCCGTCCCTGCGTAGCGGGGCTGATCCTCTGTTTCAGTGTACTGGCCTGTCTGTGTTCCTTTGCCATCCCACGGTTTTCCGGAATCGCCACGGAACAGTACAATGCCGCCAACTGGAACGGAACGGATCCTTTCAATTTCATGACCATCGATGAACAGGACGGTTCTCTTTTCGTACAGCAGGGTGAGCTGGCACACTCCCTTTTGAACGGACGCCTGGATCTGATGATCGACCCGCCCCAGACTCTGTTGGAGATGGAAAACCCCTATGACAACGGTTCACGCAAAGCTCAGGCACCCGACGCCCTGTGGGATGTGGCATTTTATGAGGGAAGATACTACGTTTACTTCGGCGTCGTTCCCACACTGTTGTTCCAGCTTCCCTTTGAGGCACTCACTGGCATCCGGAACCTGCCGCCCGTTTTCGGTGCGATCATCATGACCATTGCCATGACGTTCGCCTGTTTCGGCCTGATCAAACAGGCGGCCATGCGCTGGTTCCCCGGCATTTCTGCCGCCGCTTACCTGATTGCCTGTACCGTGCTGGCCTCCTGCGCACAGCTCCATTTTCTGCTGCTGCGCTGTATGGTGTATGAATATGTTATTGTCTGCGGCGCCGCCTTTGTCATGCTGGCATTGTGGCAATGGATAGCTGCCGCCAACACCCCGGTGGAAAAACGCCAAACCATGATCGTCCACCTGATGCTGGGCAGTTTGTGCATGGCTCTGGCAGCCGGATGCCGCCCCCAGATGGAAATTTTCGCTTTTCTGGCCCTGCCGATTTTCTGGAATCGCTACGTTACCCGGCGGCGGTTGTTTACTCGCAAGGGAGCAGCGGAATTTGCTCTGTTTGCCCTGCCCGTCATCCTTGTGGCTGCCGGCCTGATGTGGTACAACTACGCCCGTTTCGGCTCGCTTTTCGACTTCGGAGCCAATTACAACCTGACCACAAACGACATGACCAAGCGCGGCTTCAATGCTTCCCGCATCGGTCCTGCCCTGTTTGCCTGTCTGTTTGCCCCCAGCCCCATCTCGGCAACTTTCCCCTATGTGGGCAGTATCCTGGTTTGGACAAACTCGCTGGGGCAGACCATCACCGAATTGTGCTACGGCGGTGTGATAACCACTACCCCGTTTTTATGGATCTTCACCTGTCTGCCGCTTATGCGCCGTCGTCTTTCCAAACTGCGGCTGTGGAGCATTGTGGGCTGGTGTCTTTTCTGCGCGGCAGCTTTGGCCGCCTTGGATGCCGAAATGGCCGGCATCCTTTACCGCTATCTCATGGACTACACCATGCCGCTGCTGTTTGCAGGTGTTCTGTGCTGGCTGGCTGGCGAGCAGGCACTGGGCGATCATTGCGGCGAGGCACTTGTTCCCCGGGTACAAAACGTTTTCCGCGTTTCTATGAATTTGACCGCAGCGAGCAACCTGGTTTTTGCTTTCCTGCTGTTCTTTGCTGCCGAACCTTACCTGTACAAAAATACCCCTGGCTTGTTCAACAGCGTCAGCCGTCTGGTGCAGTTCTGGCTGTAAGTGCCCCCTGAGCCACACAAAAAACCGCCGCTCCTGCACTTTTGCAGAGAGCGGCGGTCTTTGTGTGTATGAGTGAACTGTCACATTTTGTGGTCGGCAAAGATGGGGTCATCCTGCCACAGCACCACATGGCCCGCAGCACGGGTAGCGTTCATATCGATGATGCGCTGGTTGGAGGAACCCCGGAACCGCAGGGAGATGTCGTACAGATCCTGCACAAAGGCGCCGTCCACCAGCACGTCGATGCAGGAGAGCATCTCGTCGGTGACTTCACACCGGGAGGCCGAGGGCTGCAGCAGCTCGGTCTCATAGACGTTGCCGGTGTAGCACCAGATGGTCTTGTGCGGGTACAGGATCTTGACATCATGCAAAAAGCCGACCAGGGCGCGCTGGTTTTCCGGCTCAAAAGGCTCGCCGCCCAAAAGGGACAGCCCGCCGATGTAGTCCGGCTTGAGGCTGGCCAGGATCTCGTTGCGCACCGCCTTGTCAAAAGGCTTGCCGTAGTCGAAATCCCATGCCACCTTGTTGAAGCAGTTCTCACAGTGGCGGCGGCAGCCCGAGACAAACAGGCTGGTGCGCACGCCGGTGCCGTTGGCGATATCGCAGTATTTGATGTTGGCGTAATTCAATGCCGTATCCCCTTTTTCTCCAATCTATCTGGCCACTATATCTGGTTTTGCAGGCGGCGCAGGAACAAGATGCTGTGGCCGTCCGCATGGTTTGCACAATTGGCAGTATAGCAGACGCCCCGCCTTTGCGCAAGACGCCTTGCTGCGGTTCAGCGGATTTTATATCGGTATATCGTTATTTTGTTGTTTTCACTCAAATCGGCCAAAATTTAGGCTGTATTTTTGGCAGGGTTCATTTTCATCGTTCGGACGTGAATTGATTGCCTATTTAGGCATTTTAATCCGTCATTACACAATATGTTGTGGTATGCGCTATTGACTTTCCCCATCCCCCGCGGTAAGATAAATGTGCTCGCTTAAAAAATAGACCGTCGTTCTGTATCCACAAGATACAGTTTCGCCATGCGATAGATCGATATGAGACCGCGGAGGGGTATCCGCGGAGAGACAAACAGGAGGAAACCCATGAAGATCATCAAGCGCAACGGCAGCGAGGCCGTGTTTGACATTTCCAAGATCATTGCCGCCGTGACCAAGGCAAACAATGTTGTGGACGAGGGCGCGCGCCTGACCCAGGCGCAGATCCTCTCCATCGCCGATACCGTCCAGAAGACCTGCGAGTCCCGCAGCCATGCCATGGGCGTGGAGGAGATTCAGGACCTGGTGGAGGACGGCATCATGTCCGCCGGTGCCTATGAGGTTGCCCGCCATTATATCACCTACCGCTATGTGCAGGGCCTGCGCCGCACCCACAACACCACCGACGACCGCATCCTCAGCCTCATTGAGTGCAACAACGAGGAAGTCAAGCAGGAAAACTCCAACAAGAACCCCACCGTCAACTCGGTCCAGCGCGACTATATGGCGGGCGAGGTCTCCAAGGACCTGACCATGCGCATGCTGCTGCCTGCCGACATCGTCAAGGCCCACGAGGAAGGTATCATCCACTTCCATGATGCCGACTACTTTGCTCAGCACATGCACAACTGCGACCTGGTCAATCTGGACGACATGCTGCAGAACGGCACCGTCATTTCCGGCACCCTCATTGAGAAGCCCCATTCCTTCTCCACCGCCTGCAACATCGCCACCCAGATCATCGCCCAGGTGGCATCCAGCCAGTACGGCGGCCAGAGCATCAGCCTGACCCATCTGGCGCCTTTTGTGGACATCAGCCGCAAGAAGATCCGCAAGGATGTGGAGAAGGAGCTCAGCGAGCTCAACGTCAGCCCCAGCGAGGAGAAGGTCTCCCAGATCGTGGAGGACCGTCTGCGTGAGGAGATCAAGCGCGGCGTCCAGACCATCCAGTACCAGGTGGTCACCCTCATGACCACCAACGGCCAGGCTCCCTTCATCACGGTGTTCATGTATCTGGGCGAGGCCGGCGACAACCAGCGCCTCAAGTCCGACCTGGCCATCATCATTGAGGAGATGCTCCGCCAGCGCTACCAGGGCGTCAAGAACGAGGCCGGCGTCTGGATCACCCCCGCCTTCCCCAAGCTGATCTACGTGCTGGAAGAGGACAACATCCGGGAAGGCACCCCCTACTTCTACCTGACCAAGCTGGCCGCCAAGTGCACTGCCAAGCGCATGGTGCCCGACTACATCAGCGAGAAGAAGATGAAGGAATACAAGCTGTCCAAGGGCGAGACCGAAGGCCACGGCGATGTCTACACCTGCATGGGCTGCCGCAGCTTCCTGACCCCCGACCGCTCCGGCAACGGCTGGGACAACGTGGCCAATGCCCAGAACTACGACGGCAAGCCCAAGTACTACGGCCGCTTCAACCAGGGCGTGGTCACCATCAACCTGGTGGACGTTGCCCTGTCCTCTCACGGCGACTTCGACGCCTTCTGGAAGATCTTCGACGAGCGGCTGGAGCTCTGCCACAAGGCCCTCATGTGCCGTCACAACCGCCTCAAGGGCACTCTGTCCGATGCGGCGCCCATCCTGTGGCAGTACGGCGCTCTGGCCCGCCTGAAGAAGGGCGAGACCATCGACAAGCTGCTGTACGGCGGTTACTCCACCATCAGCCTGGGCTACGCAGGCCTGTACGAGTGCTGCAAGTATATGACCGGCAAGAGCCACACCGACCCCGCAGCCAAGCCCTTTGCCCTGCAGGTCATGCAGCACATGAACGACGCCTGCGCCAAGTGGAAGGCCGACTCCAACATTGATTTCAGCCTCTACGGCACCCCGCTGGAGTCCACCACCTACAAGTTTGCCAAGTGCCTGCAGAAGCGCTTCGGCATTGTGCCCGGCATCACCGACCGCAACTATATCACCAACTCCTACCACGTCCACGTGTCCGAGCAGATCGACGCCTTCACCAAGCTGAAGTTCGAGAGCGATTTCCAGAAGCTCAGCCCGGGCGGCGCCATCAGCTACGTGGAAGTGCCCAACATGCAGGATAATCTGGAGGCTGTCATCCAGGTCATGCAGTTCATCTACGACAACATCATGTACGCCGAGCTCAACACCAAGAGCGACTACTGCCAGTGCTGCGGCTACGACGGCGAGATCAGCATCGTGGAGGACGACGGCAAGCTGGTCTGGGAGTGCCCCAAGTGCGGCAACCGTGACCAGAGCAAGCTGAACGTTGCCCGCCGGACCTGCGGCTACATCGGCACCCAGTTCTGGAACCAGGGCCGTACCGCCGAGATCAAGGACCGCGTGCTGCATCTGTAATCCATCATAAACAGCAAAAAAGGAGAGGCCCCCGCGGGGTCCTCTCCTTTTTGTATTTGCTTGTATCTGCCTTTGGCGGAACAGCGATCAGAAGATCGCCTTGCCGTCCCGGATCTGGAACATGCCCAGAACCGGCTCGGTGCCGTCATAGGCAAAGGTGCAGCCCAACAGATCATCGGTGTAGGTGATATCGGCGATGTCCTGGGGGATGTCGATGCTGCCGGTATTGGTGCAGTCCTGTACCTTGACGCTCTCCTCGGTGCAGGCCACAATGCCTGCGATGACGCCCTGGGGATAGTTCCTGCCGTCGTCGGGACGGTCGATGGGGCCGTCGCAGAGCAGCTGGACGGTACCGGTATTGCTGCAGCCGGTCACTGTTGTGCTGCCGCCGTCAAAGGGCAGGTAACCGGCAATGCCGCCGGCATAGACAATGGGCATCAGACCGGTGACGGTACCGGTGTTCTCACAGCCATCCAGACGGACGGTGTTGCCGGACACGCTGGTGCCCAGAACCCCCATCTCCCGGCTGAGAATTCCGGCAGCGCCGTAGTTGCCGCCGTTGACCTGTCCGCTGTTGCGGCAGTTCTGGATGAGAACATCTGTGCCGGTGACGTCATTCTGCACAAACAGATTGCTTATCACACCGCCGGCGCAGTAGCCCGTGGAGCTGACACTGCCGGTGTTCTCGCAGCCGGTGATCTGTACCGTGGAAGCGTTGCGAAGATTCAGGGCACCGAAGATGCCCGCAGCGCCGTCGGTGCTGGTGACGGTGCCCTCGTTGCGGCAGCCAGTGACGGTCAGGCTGGTGCCCGCATCATAAAGGTTCACCTCGGCAGCAATGCCGCCCTGACTGCCCTCGCCCTGGACTGTGCCCTCGTTGACGCAGTTTTCCACCAGCACGGTGCCCGCCGTGCCGGTGCTCTGGTCCTGATGCACCGACAGGCTGGCGGCGATACCGCCGGCCTTTACATTGCCCTTGTTCACACAGCCGCGGAGGGTAATACCATCGTGGAACGACGCCAGATTGCTGACAATACCGGCACCGTTCAGGTCCATCTCGTTGACGCAGTCCTCCAGCAGCAGATCGCCCTCCGTATTGTCCATCAGTTCGCCTGCCACGCCGCCCAGCGCCAGCACCGGCTCCTGAGTAAATTCAAAACTTCCTTTTGCGGTGCACTGGGCAATGGTTCCGCCGCTGCCTTCGGACACAATGCCGCCTGCATAATAGATTTTGCCTTCGGTGCGGATGCTGCCGTCAAAGGTACAGCCCCGCAGCTCACCGCCCGAAAGCTCGCCGGCCACACCGCCGATGCCGGTTGCCGCCTGAGCCACGATGTCCACGCCGCTGGTGCAGTTTTCCACCCGGCTGCCACTGTTGACGTTGGCTACAATGCCGCCCACCGGATGCAGTTCTGCCGGGGTCAGGAAACGATAAAGGGAGTCGGTGACGGTGACATTTTCCACCACGCCGTCCACAAGGCCGAACAGACCGTAATAAGGCTGCTGACTTGCCTCGGTGTTGTAATAGGCAGAAACAATGTACAGGCCGCGGATGGTGTGTCCCTGACCGTCAAAATGACCTTCGAAGCTTGCCAGCTGGGTTGCCTGGGAGGTATCGGTCAGTGTGTAGTCATACCGCACACCCACGGGAATCCACAGATATTCCGGCGCCTGCTCGGTCCAGGTATCGAAGTCGGTCAGGTCATTCATGTCGATATCGGCGGTCAGCACATAGCTGGCAGCCGCAGCGGCTTTGACCTCCTCCCCGTTTTCCCCGAACTGGTCCTGATTGACCAGTTCGGCCAGCCGGGCCAGCTGATCGGCAGTGGCGATCTGATAGGGGTCCTCCTCGGTTCCGGTGCCGCCGGCAAAACTGTCTGCCGCCGGATGGGGCTGGGCCTGCAGTTCCTCAGGGATCTGGGTGTCGATGGTCATTTCCCATGCATCCTCAGCGCTGGCCTTGATCTCTTCATCCGTTTTGGGAACGGGAATGTTGATCCGCCGGTTTCCTCCGCATGCTGTCAGCACCAGGGATGCCGCTGCCAGCAGGGCAAGAATCTTTCGTTTCATGCTGTTTCCTCCTTTTTGTCCGGGATCTTCTTCCACTATAGCATTGCCTTCCGGCTGGAGACAGGTATTTGACAAAACTGGCAGGAAAATCCACAAAATTGACTGCGCCAACCAAAAAAGCCCGCCTCCGGTGGGGAGGCGGGCCGCTGACATGTCATATGGGAATGGAACCGATATCAGATCATCTCGATCTGACACAGCTTCATGGCATCCAGGGCGGTCTGGTGGCTCTGGGGGGTGACGCAGGCACAGCAGGAGGCCGCCACCCGGATGGGCGTTTCAGGCAGAGCCGCCTTGACCAGCAGGACGTTGCTGATGACGCAGATGCCGGTGCAGACGCCACAGAAAGTGATGCTGTCCGGCTTTTCCGTGGCCAGATAGTGGGCCAGTCGGGTGGAGCCGAAGGTGGGCTTGTCAAAGATGGGGGCATTCGCCGCCAGGTCCTGCAGTTCATCCACGATCTGCCAGCCTCTGGTGCCCTGGATGCAGTGGGGCACCGGCAGGTTGCGGCCCTCCTGAGTGTGGAGGTAGTCGGAAGTGTGGGTATCCCGGGTAAAGACCACAGGGCCTTGCCAGCTGTGGGCCAGCTCCGACAGCGCGGGCAGCATGGCCTGAGCCTCAGCGGTGCCCAGCGCATCGGTCACAAAATCGTTTTGCATGTCGATGACGACCAGCAGATCCTTGGACATTTCAGCTTCCTCCTTGATGGCAATTCACAGATGCAGGCGTTTTTGCAGTTCGGCCCAGAGGTCCCGGGCCTTGAAAATGGCCAGCCCCAGAAAGGTGATGATGCTGACGATCAGGCAGATCACCCACAGGCCGGGGGCCTGGTTGGGGGTGAGCAGAAAGACAATATAGGGTACCACCCCGATGATGATGTTGAGCAGCAGATAAACCAGGCTGTTCTCGGTAAAGCGGCGGTTGACAAAGGCAAAGATAAAGTTGAGCACCAGCGCCACGGTACACAGCACCGGGATGACCAGGTCAATGCTGAAGCGGTTCCACCCGGTGACCCAGTCGCAGAGCAGCAGCACCGCCGACACAAGGATCAGCGTCTGGAACAGCAGTTTTGGAGCATTGCGGCGGCGTTTCATCAGGGCGCGGAGCAGGATCAGGGTGCCCACCACGCCGATGAGCACCGGCAGGCTCCAGTGGAGTTCCCCGTCCACCACCAGAAAATCCACCGACATGCAGATGACCACCGCTGTCAGCAGCAGAAAAGCTATGACCTTGTATGCCAGGGAATAGCGGCGCTGTTCCGGCACCACATGGGGATAGCGGGCGGGTTCTCCCTCCCCCAAAAGCTGGCTCTGGCACAGGGGGCAGTACTCGGGGGAGCCGCCTACACGGATTTTGCAGTTGGGGCAAGTTTTCATCCGTTATTCACCTCGGTCGCATAGAGTGTGACATCCAGCCCGTCCTTTGCCATATCGCCCAGGAACCGCCGCAGCACACCGGTGCCCCGATAGGCAGACGAGATGCCCAGCACCAGATCATCGTGCCAGGAACTGACGCAGACAAACATGGTGGATGTGCTGGCCATGGCCGTAAATCCCCGCAGCCAGGGGTCCAGTTCCGGCGGCGTCTTGATGGCACCCAGGTTGGACAGGGTGGCGGTGACCCGCTGGTTTTCCCGCCAGGTGAACAGTCCCACCGTCTTGTTCTTGATGAACAGCGGCACCGGCTTGATGCCCGGCATGTGTTCCAGCTGCTCAAAGCTGTCCATGCGGGCCTTGACCCGCTCCTCCGACAGCTCATATTTCAATGTGGCGTCAAAGGCGGCGGCCAGGCTTTGCGCCGTCTCGGTGCCGTCAAAGACATGGCCCACCCGGATGCTGTTGAAAAAGTTCCGCGCCGTCTCGGAAGGATAATAGTTGCGCAGGTTCACCGGCAGGCTGATGACCACCGGACGGCGGCGCTCCAGCTGGGGCGTCTCGGCGTGGATGGCCAGCATGAGCCGGGCCCCCAGCCAGCTTGTCAGGGTGACGCCGTCCGCCCGGGCCCGGGTCAAAAGCTGTTTTACATTCAGATGTGCCTCAAAAAACTGGGTCTGGTCGTAGGGCAGTTTTGCCCCGCGCATCCGGTAGGCCCGGGGGGCCCGCTCTCCCCTGCCGCCCCGGGCGCCGTAAAACTGGCGGAAGCTGTCCTGGGCCAGGTCGGCCGCCGGGGCCACGCTCTCGGGCACCACATGGGCCAGCTTTTCCGGCTCCAGCAGCTTGAGATACTGGCAGACCAGCGCCTTGAGAAAAATCAGCCCGCCGTTGCCGTCGCTGAGGGCGTGGAACATCTCCACATGGATGCGGGGACCGTAGTAGCTCACCCGGTAGAGCAGTTCGTTGCGCAGCTCCGGCCCGTAGACCGGCGCACAGGGTGCCAGCGTCTCTGGCTCGGCATGAGGTTCCTTGCGGGTGGATTCCAGATAGTTCCAGAACAGTCCCCGGTGCAGGGTCACCTGAAAATTGGGGAACTGCCGTGCCGTCAGGCGCAGCGCCTCATCCAGGCTTGCCCCGTCAATGTCGGCGTTCAGGGTGCAGCTTACCCGGAAGACCCGGGGGTCTCGCCGGGAGTTGGTCGCAATGAAGACCTTTGCCACATTGTCGACCCGGTACCATGTATCGGCCATCTGCCGTCCCTCCTTCTTGCAGCCGGGCGGCTGCACGGCATTGCGCCGTTACAGAATCCGCTGTACAAACCGCCCGATGCTTTCCATGGCCAGGGCGGCGCGGCGGATGGGCATCTGCTGGAACACATGCCAGCAGTCGTCGTAGACTTCCAGGACCGAATAGACATTGGCTTCCTGGAGTTTATGGTGCAGAAGCTCCGAGTCGGAGCGCAGGATCTCGTTGGTGCCCACCTGGATCAGGGCCGGGGGCAGTCCCCGCAGATCGCCGAACAGCGGCGAATAGCAGGGCTGGGTCCAGTCGGCGTCGGGGCCGGTGTAGGCCGCCCGCACCGAGGCAATATATTCCGCCGACAGCATGGGGTCAATGTCGGCGCAGTCGGTGTGGGAAAGCCCCGAGCAGGTCATGTCGGTCCAGGGACTCATCAGGATCATCATACGCGGCTGACGGCGTCCCTGTTCCTTGAGCTTGAGGCAGAGTTCCAGCACCAGGTTGCCCCCTGCCGAATCTCCGGCCAGGATCACATCCCGGGCGCCCATGCCCATATACATCAGGTGATCCCACACCGCCAGGGCATCCTGGATGGCGGCGGGATAGGGATGCTCGGGGGCCAGGCGGTACTCGAAGGAGAGCACGTCGCAGCCGCTGGCCAGTGCCAGTTTGCTGGCCAGGATCCGGGCATAGCCCAGCTGGCCGCAGGTATAGCCGCCCCCGTGACAGTAGAGCACCACATGGCGCCGGTCGTGGCCCTGCTCGATGCTGATCCACTCGGCAGGGATGCTGCCGATATGGAAGGGCGACGCCTTGACCCCGATGGAGGGGGTCACCAGCCGGGCAAAGAGTTCCTGCCCGGCCCGCTGGCGTTCCAGGTCCTCGGGGTCGGTGGAGCCGCTGCCGGTGACCGAGTGCACCGCCTTGATGGCGCGCATCATGGGGCCCAGCTGGTCGCTGTCCTGCCCCCGCTGGGGAATGAGCTGTCGGATGACCGCGCTCAGCCGCGCGGCGGGGTCACGCTGCCTGTCTTCTGCCATAGTGGTGTCCTTTCTTTGCCAATGGGTTACAGTCGGGCCAGAATCCGCACCCAGATGCTGCGCAGGATGGGTGGATGAGCCGCCGGGAAGCAGCAGAGGCGGTAGACTTTTTCCCGCGCCGGGAAGGCTCCCTTCTTTGTGTACCAGCGGTAGAGCACCCGCAGCTGCCGGTTTTTGCCCCCCGGCAGGTGAAAGATGCAGACGGGGTCGTTGCAGTAGTTGGTGCCGGCAAAATAAAACCGCGCTCCCACCCAGTAGCGGAAGATGTAGGCGTTGGCAGCCCGCACCGGGCGGCCGGCCAGCAGGCTGCGGTAGGCGGCGGCACAGGTGATGAACTCGTCTCCCTCATGGGGACGGAGGCCTTTTTCATTCATGGTCCGGTAGACATCGGCGCACTCGTCCATGAAATCGGCCAGGCGCTGCCGGCTGCCGCAGATCAGCTCCCCGCCGAAGTGGGTCAGCACCGGCTCCCCGCCGTAGAGCGCCCCGTAGTTGCGGCTGATGGCCGCCGCCATGGGCTGGCCCGCCGCGTGGGGCACCTGATAGAGCAGCACCGCCTCGTCGGCCTCCCGCCAGAGGTCGGTGTAGGGATACTGGGTGTAGGTGTCCACATCCAGCAGCAGAAGGCGGCGGTAATTGGTGGTGCGCACCATCCACTCCAGAGCGCAGAGCTTGTAAAAGGCCAGGGACCACTCCAGCGCCGCGTCCACCCGGAATTGTTCAAAGGGGCACTGCAGTATCTTCACGCCGCCCGCCTCCAGCTGCCCGGCATAGGGCTGGGGCACCGGGGCGTTGGTCACCAGGGCCACGTCACAGTCGGGATTGCAGGCTTTGGCGCTGCACAGCGACACCACGATGCAGCGGTAATAGGCGTCGCTGCCCAGGTTGGCGGCGTCGCCCTCACGGTGGCCTTCCAGGGTAGCGAAGGCGCCGAAAATCAGGTTTTCCATGAGATACCCCCTGTTGTTGCGGTCAGATCAGCAGGCCCAGTGTGCCCGCCACCAGAAGCACCAGCCCGATGCGGGCGGCGCGGGGAAGTTTTTCTTTGAGGATGACGCGGGAGAAGAGGATCGTCACCACGATGGACAGCTTGTCGATGGGCGCGGCCAGAGAGGCGTTGATGAGCTGGAGGGAGGCATTCTGGCACAGCCAGCTTGCCCCCGTGGCAATGCCCGAGAGCGCCAGCAGCATCCAGCCGCTGCCGGGGATGGCTTTCATCTCCCGGGCAGCGCCTTTTCCGCCCAGTTTGATGAGCACCATGGCCCAGGCCATGACCAGCACCACGGTGGTACGCACGGCGGTGCCCAGAGTGGAGTCGATGCCGGTGACGCCCAGCTTGGTCAGGATGGAGGTCAGCGCCGCAAACACCGCGCTGGCCCAGGCTGCCGCCAGCCAGCTTCCGCCGGAGGGCTTTTCCCCCCGGGCAGGCCTGCGGATGCCCACCATGAGCAGGGTCCCTGCCCCCATGACCACCATGCAGAGGACGCCCAGCGGCGTGGGGATCTCCCCCAGAATGGGGATGGCCAGCAGCATGGTCAGAATGGTGCTGCTCTTGTCGATGGGAGCCACCCGGGCCACATCGCCCTTTTGCAGGGCTGCAAAGTAAAACAGCCAGCTGGCGCCGGTGGCCAGACCGGACAGGGTCAGAAACACCCAGCTCCGGGCCGGAATGAGGGCCAGCTCAGGTAGACGCCCGCCCAGGGCGGCAAGTCCCCAGGCAAACACCAGCACCACCACGGTGCGCAGCGCCGTGGCCAGGGTTGAGTCCACCCCCGTATATCCCAGTTTTGCCAGAATTGCCACGGCACCGGCAAACAGTGCCCCGGCAAAGGCCAGCAGAATTCCCAACGTCTCCTGCGGCATTGTCCATCAGGACCTTTCTTTTTGTATCCTGCGTCAGCGGTGGAACAAATCCTGCCTTGCACACCGCCAGTAGTAATAGAGTCCGTTTTGTGCATACCGGCTGAACTGTTTGGGCTCCCGCCAGATGCGGTAGGCCCATTCCAGTCCGGCCCTGCGCATCCACTGGGGAGCGCGGCGGACCTCCCCGGTCAGGAAGTTCATGGCGGCGCCTACCGCCAATACCCGCATGCCCGCAAGCTGGGATGCATGGTTCATGACCCAGTAGTCCTGCCGCGGCGCTCCCAGGGCCACCCACAGATAGTCGGGGTTTGTCTCCCGGATGCGGCGAATGTCCGCCCGATCCTCCTCCTCACTCAGAGGGCGGAAGGGCGGCGCACAGGTGCCCGCCACACAGAGGCCGGGAAAGTCCTGACGCAGCTTTTCCTGCAATTTTTCCAGATTTTCCGGCGTTGTGCCGTAAAAATAGTGTCGTGCCCCGGTATTTTGGGTGGCTTCCAGCACCAGCCGCATCATGTCGGGGCCGCTGCACCGCTCAATGCCGGTGAGGGTGGGGTCCAGCTTTCTGGCACGGCGCACCACCGGCATGCCGTCCATGGCGCAGATGCTCATACTGTTGAGCACCGCCCGGTAATCGGCGTCCCGGGCTGCCTGGGAAAGGCTGGTCACCGGGGCAAAAGCCACTGTCCGGCATTCCTCCGCCGCCAGCGGGGCAGTGAGTTCCCCCAGCAGTTCCGCCTTGGAACCCGCACGGTACCCCACGCCGAAGATCGTGATCTCACGCATAGCTTTCCTCTTTATTGTCCATAGTTTATTGCAGGTTGACAAGGCCCAGATCCCGCAGGATATCCGCCCGGGTCTCCAGGGCCAGGGCCGCAATGCGGCGCACCCTCTCGGGGGTCATGTAGGGGGCCAGGCCGCTGATGGAAAAGGCGCTGTCCGCCCGGCCGCCCGGCCCAGGAATGGACAGGGCCACACAGCGGATGCCCAGCTCGTTCTCCTCATCGTCCACGGCATAGCCCCGGGCACGGACTTCGTCCAGCTGGCGCAGCAGGGCGGGCAGCTCGGTGATGGTGTTGCCCGTCAGCTTGCGGGGATGGCTTTGCTTCCAGATCTCCTCCACCTCGGCAGTGGGCAGGGTGGCCAGGATCGCCTTGCCCACGCCGGTGCAGTACAGCGGGCTGCGCAGCCCCACCCGGCTGGACATGCGCATGGGACCGCTCTCGGTCTTATAAATGTAGACAATGTCCCGTGCATCCCGGATGACCAGGTGCACCGCCTCGCCGGTGCGCTGGGCCAGGCGTTCCAGATGCAGCTTGGCCACCCCCATGATGTCCATGCTGTTGACAATGCCCGACGAAAGTTCAAACATCTTCAGTGTCAGCCGGTATTTGCCGGTGACGCTGTCCTGCCGCGCATAGCCCAGCTGCAAAAGGCTGGCCAAAAGGCGATGGGTCGTGCTTTTTGCCAGGCCTGCCTCGGCCGCCAGCTTTTGCAGCCCCACCCCCGCAGGATGGGCCGCCAGCACCTCGATGATGCCGAAGATCCGCGCGACGCTCTGTACACCGCCCTGCTCTGATTTTTCCGCGGCGTTCGCCATGAAAGAGTTCCTCCCTCCCTGAAAATTTAACAAAAAATTCATAATTCCGGCGTCGGAAGGCAATTTTACCAAAGTGGTTCCGTATGATGGAACAAGTATACCAGCAAAAGCGGATTTTGGCAACCCGTCATGCCACCCTGCGGAACATGCCTTTTCACAAGGGCAAAATACTGCATTTTGCCTGCAAAAGGGCCGATTGACGCGGCCGCACGCCCTTTGCTATAATAAGGTCAAGCCAAAAGCGGAACACAGTTCCGCAATATGGAACGGTAAACCAAGTATGGCAAAAAGGAGAATGTGGTATGAATCCTGTAGTAGAGCGCGTTTACGAAATCGGTATCATCCCGGTCATCGCGTTCAACAGCGTTGACGAGGCTGTGCCTCTGTGCAAGGCGTTGGTCGCGGGTGGTCTGCCCGCCGCGGAGGTCACCTTCCGCACCGCCTGTGCCGAAGAGTGCATCAAAAAGATCCACGACGAAGTGCCTGAGATGCTGCTGGGCGCCGGCACTGTCCTGACCGAGGATCAGGCTGACCGCGCCATGGCAGCCGGCGCTTCCTTCATCGTTGCGCCGGGCTTCGACCCCAATGTCACCAAGCATGTCATCGACAAGGGCGGCCTGATGATGCCCGGCACCTGCAGCGCTGGTGAAATGCAGCAGGCCATGAACCTGGGCTGCGAGGCGCTCAAGTTCTTCCCCGCCGAGGCCAACGGCGGCGTTGCCATGCTCAAGAACATCGGCGGTGCTCTCAAGACCGCCAAGTGGATGTGCACTGGCGGCATCAACGCCAAGAATGTCAACGACTACCTGGCTTATGACCAGATCTTCGCCGTGGGCGGCACCTGGATGTGCAAGAGCGACAAGATCAAAGCCGGCGCATGGGACGAGATCACCGCCATGTGCAAGGAAGCCGTCGACACCATGCTGGGCCTGGAGCTGGGCCACATCGGCATCAACTGCGCCGACGACACCGAGGCCATGAAGACCGCCGAGACCCTGGGCAGCCTGCTGAGCATGGCCGTCAAGCCCGGCAACTCCAGCATCTTTGTGGGCAACAAAGAGTTTGAGATCATGAAGAAGCCCGGCCGCGGCACCCATGGCCACATCGCCATCAAGACCAACAACGTCGACCGCGCCATCTACCACCTGAGCAACCGCGGCGTCAAGTTTGATCTGGATTCCAAGGTCGTCAAGAACGGCAAAACCACTGCCGTCTATATGGCCGACGAACTGGCCGGCTTTGCCATCCATCTGGTCCAGAAATAATCAGTGGGGAATATTCCGCTCTGTATTAAAACAACAAATTGATACGATAAGGAGACATTTCTGATGAAAGTCGTTACTTTTGGCGAACTGATGATCCGTCTGCAGCCCTACAACTACGAGCGCTTTGTCCAGGCTGACCACCTGGAATTCAGCTTCGGCGGCGGCGAGGCCAACGTTGCTGTTTCTCTGGCCAACTACGGCGCTGACGCCGTTTTTGTGACCAAGCTGCCCGCTCACGCCATTGGCCAGGCGGCTGTCAACAGCCTGCGCCGCTACGGTGTGGACACCTCCAAGATCGTCCGCGGCGGTGACCGTGTGGGCATCTACTTCAACGAGAAGGGCGCTTCCCAGCGCGGCTCTGTCTGCATCTACGACCGTGCACACTCCGCCATCCAGGAAGCTTCCACCGCTGACTTCGATTGGGATTCCATCTTCGAGGGCGTGGACTGGTTCCACTTCACCGGCATCACTCCGGCTCTGGGCCCCAATGTGGTCGACATCTGCCGCGAGGCCTGCAAGGCTGCCAAGGCTCATGGCGTCAAGATCAGCTGCGACCTGAACTACCGCGGCAAGCTGTGGACCCGTGAGGAAGCCCGCACTGCCATGACCGATCTGTGCCAGTACGTGGATGTCTGCATCTCCAACGAGGAGGACGCCAAGGACGTTTTCGGCATCGAGGCAGAGTCCACCGACATCTACGCCGGCGAGATCAACCGCGAAGGCTACAAGAGCGTTGCCAAGCAGCTGGCCGACAAGTTCGGCTTCGAGAAGGTGGCCATCACCCTGCGTGAGAGCCATTCCGCCTTTGACAACGGCTGGAGCGCCATGCTCTACGACGTTGCTTCCAACGAGTACTGCTTCAGCAAGAAGTACGACCTGCACATCATCGACCGCGTGGGCGGCGGCGACAGCTTCGGCGGCGGCCTGATCTATGGCCTGCTGTCCGGCAAGAGCACCCAGGCTGCTGTGGAGTTTGCAGTGGCTGCTTCCGCTCTCAAGCACTCCATCGAGGGCGACTACAACATGGTCACCGTCTCCGAGGTGGAGAAGCTGGCCGGCGGCGACGGTTCCGGCCGTATCCAGCGCTGATTTTTCTCTCAACTTTCCCGTTTACGGTTTACCTTCCAAAGAAGAAAGCGACGGTTCGTCCGTCGCTTTTTTCTTTGGCCGGTTGCCCCCTGTCCCGCTACTCTTTACAGCAGCTCCCCTTGACAAAGCCCCGTCCGCGCGGTACGCTGATAATATTCCGGGTCAGCCATATCTGACACAGTTTACTGTTCCCTGCAAGGAGGAATCATGCCTATGACGCATTCGTCCAGCCACCTGCGCATTATGATGCAATGCGCTCTCCTCGCGGCTCTGACCTCGGTCTGCAGCCAGATCGCCATCCCCACCCCCTGGGGAGTCCCCGTCAACCTGGCCCTGTTCTCGGTGTACATGGCAGGTACCATGCTGGGCCCGGTGGGCGGTTTTGTGAGCCAGCTGGTCTTTGTGGCACTGGCCGCCGTGGGTCTGCCGGTGCTGGCAGGCTTTGCGGGCGGTCCTGCCGCCATCTTCGGCGTGACCGGCGGCTACATCGTGGGATTCGTTCTAGCAGCTCTCGTTGTCGGCTTTCTGGCTGCCCATGGCAGACGCACGGTTCCCTTCCTCTGCCTGTACATGGTGGCAGGCTGCGCTGCCTGCTATCTGCTGGGTACCCTGTGGTACTCCGTCCTGTCCGGCAACGGCTTCCTGGCTTCGCTGGCCGTGTGCGTCCTTCCCTATCTTCCCTGCGATGTCTGCAAGATCCTGCTAGCCGCCGTGCTGACCCGCGCCCTCGACCGCCGGCTGTCCGTCATGAAAAAATAAACAGACCTTTTTGCCGCGCCGCAAGAGCACCGCTCCTGCGGCGTTTTGTGTCTCTTGTCAGCAATCCGGACGGATGATATAATGAGGGGGATTACAGCATTTCCCAGCAAAACAGCAAAGTTTCTGATATAGAGGGAGATTCTATGGCAAGCCGAAACAACAACACTTCACCCAAAAAGAAATCCGCCCGTGCGAAAACCGGCACCTCCATTTCCCGCCGGCTGTACGCCGTGACCGTATGCATTCTGTGTGTAGCAGCCCTGGTGCTCTGCCTGGTGGCTGCCGGTGCCATGACCGGTATCACCCCGCCTGGGCTGGGTTCCCTGCCCGGTTTTGGCCTTTCTCAGACGCCGGAGCAGGCTTCCCTGACGCCGGTGACTACTACCCTGACCATTCCCTCGGTACGTGAAACCAATATTCACGCCACCGTCACCGTGCCGGAGGAGGCAGACTCCGACACCGAGATGCCCCTTGTGGTCATGTGCCACGGCTTTACCGGCAACCGGGACGGCGACGGCCATTTCCAGCCCCTGGCCGACACCCTGGCCAAAAGCGGCATTGCCAGCATCCGGGTGGATTTTGCCGGCAATGGTGAGAGCGAGGAACCCTTTACCGCCTACACCCTCACCAGCATCTATGACGACATTGAATCCGCCATCTCCTACATGCGGGACAGCTATACCATCGGCAAGATCGGCCTGGTGGGGCACAGCATGGGCGGCCGGGCGGTCTCCCTCCACCTGAGCGACGCCATCACCGCCGCAGCCCTGTGGAGCCCCGCCAACGGCAACGGACTGGACGGCCTGGAGTTCATCGACCATTCTCCCGAAGGCCGGGAGCAGCTGCGGGCCGACGCCGCCGAGACCGGTGAATATACCATCTCCGGCTGGAGCACCCCCAGCAGCCCCGACTCGGTCACCATCAGCTCGGAGTTTGTGGAGGAGATGGACACCAGTCACCCCCTCAACTACATCCGGGATTATTCCGGCGCCCTGCTGGTGGCTTTTGCCGGCGGCGACCCCGACCTGCTGAGCCAGACCACCATCGACGATACCATGCAGGCGGCCAAGGACCGGGGCACCGATTTTGTCAGCCTGTACGGTCAGTTTGACGACGCCACCCACAATTACACGGCACAGTCCGGCGACGAGGCCGAAACCGCTGAGATCAGCGCCTCGCTGGAGGGACAGACCGCCGACTTCCTGATTGCCGCTCTGCTGCCTGACCAGGCCGACTGAGCCTGCCTGAAAGGACATACCATGAAACTGATTGCCGTAGATTATGGCGAGGCCCGCACCGGCCTGGCCGAATGCGATCCCGGTGAGCTGATCGTCACGCCGATCACGCCCCAGATCGAGGAGAAAAGCATGAACAAGGCCGCCCGGGCCGCCGCCGATGCTGCTCTGGCCCGGGGAGCCGGAGCTCTGGTGGTGGGTCTGCCCAAAAACATGGACGGCACCGAGGGTGCCCGCGCCGCCAAATGCCGCCGCTTTGCCGCCCGGGTGGCCGATGCTGCCGGGCTGCCGGTCATCCTGTGGGACGAGCGCCGCACCACCGTGTCGGCGGCGGCCATCCTGTCGGACAACGATGTGTTCGGCAAAAAGCGCAAGGACCGGCTGGATTCGGTGTCGGCGGCGGTTCTGCTGGAAAGTCATCTTGCCTGGCGGCGGCAGCATCCCGGCGAGAATCCCCCTGATGTGCTGATGCCTTCCGCTCCCGAAGCCCCCTCCGAATAATCGTACCTGCATTCATCCGCTCTGCCCTGCGGTGCCTGCCGCGAGGGACTCTATTTCTTTTGAAACCGGAGGTATTTTCCATGCCCAACGAGAATATTCCCCGCCATGTGGCGATCATTGTGGACGGCAACCGCCGCTGGGCCCGCCAGCGCATGATGCCCGCCAGCCTGGGCCACAAGGCCGGGTTTGACCGCCTGAAGGAGATCACCCGCTATGCCCTGGCCGAACGGGGCGTGGAGGTTTTGAGCCTCTATGTCTTTTCCACCGAGAACTTTGCCCGGGACCCCAAGGAAGTGGGCTACCTCATGGACCTGTTCTCCAACAACTTCCGCACCATCGCCGACGAGATGAACGAGCGCAACTGCAAGGTGTTGTTCAGCGGCCGTCGGGAAGGCCTGCAGCAGCGGGTCTGCGACGCCATGGATTACATGATGGACCTGACCAAAGACAACACCAAAGGCATCGTCAACTTCTGCCTCAACTACGGCGGCCACGCCGAGCTGACCGATGCAGTGCGGGCCATTGCCGGGGAGGTCAAGTCCGGCGCCCTGGACCCCGCCGTCATCGACGAAAAGACGGTGGAATCCCATCTCTACTGCCAGCTGCCCCCGGTGGATTTCCTCATCCGCACCAGCGGCGAACAGCGCATTTCCAACTTCCTGCTGTGGCAGGCCGCCTACGCCGAGTTCTACTTCACCCCGGTGCTCTTCCCCGATTTCGACAAGGGACAGTTTGACGCTGCTCTGGCGGAGTACGCCCGCCGTGACCGCCGTATGGGCGGAGATACCAAGAAAAAATAACACACTTCTGCGGCTGTGCATCTGGTCTGCATACCAAAGGCTCCCGTTTCTTTTCTGTGAATTGCCACAAGAAAAACGGGAGCCTTTTTGTTGCGGGAAACGTCATTGACGGGTTTGACGGCCGCGAGTTATAACAATTTTTATCAAATACATGTACATGCAATGGCGGCATGAGGAAGGGCTTTATGTTTCAGACCACACAGGCAATTTATGATGAACTCAGCCAGAACAGCGGCCGCTATCACATCGAGTTTATCAACGCCAGCGATAGCAACGATACCGCCGTCCGCGCCTTTGACCTTGTCACCGTCTCGCCAAACAAACGTGTCCAACTCCTGAAGGCACTCAATACGCTCAACTGCAAATACCGCTACGTCAAATTCACTCTCAACCAGGAAAACGGCATCAACCTCGAGTACGACTATCCCCTTTCCGGCAGCCACCCGGAAGAAAGTGCCCTGGAGATGGTGATCCGACTGAACAAGGTCGTGGACGATGCCTACCCGGAACTGATGCGCGCCCTGTGGAGCTGAGGTTCCTTTCCCCGGAATCTGGTCCCTGCTGTGGGGGCCCTGTTTTCCGGCCTCATCCCCCTATACATTTTTCCCCGGCTTTGCCGTACCATGGACAGGTACCCGCAAGGACGGGGATTTTTACAGGTTTCGATGCTATGACCTTTTCTTCCTTTTGGCACTTCTCTGGCGGAGTACGCGAGCCGTGCCTGCCGCATAGGCGGAAGTGCCAAAAAAGAACGGGCTGCTTTTTGTTAAAAAAATCCGGTTTCCTGTGCAGTTTTGCGTCGGAAGCTGGATTATTAAGTATTATTGACAGAATGTTCCAAATGAATTATAATAACTTTTATCGAATATCACAGTATCCGTTCTTTGATGCGATATGGAGGTAGTCATTATGTTCAAGGCTTCTCAAATGATTTACAATGCTTTGCGGCAGCACGATGGACTGAAGGTTTTTACGGAGGAGACGAATTCTACCAGCCGTGTCTGGCTGCAGTTCGGCATCAAGAACGGCGGCAGCTATCGCATTCAGTTCATCAGCACGGACAATGATTGCGATGTAGCTGTGCGTATCTTCGATCTGATCAGCGTCGATCCCCAGAAAGTCGGGAAGATCCTGGTCGTTATCAACGGGCTGAACTGCAAATATCGCTACGCCAAGTTCACCCTTACCAAGGACAACAATATCAATGTGGAGTATGATTTTCCCGTGTCGGGCAAGCACCCGGAAGAGAGCGCACTGGAGATGGTCATTCGCCTGAACAAGCTCGTGGACGACGCCTACCCCGAACTGATGCACGCCATGTGGAGCTGATCTCCCCTTTTCCCGGAATCTGTCTACTGCTGCAGAGAACCTGCGTTCCGTCCTTTTTCCTCATACAAATTTTCCCCCGGCTTTGCCATACCATGGACAGGTATCGTCAAAGCCGGGGGATTTTTATTTTTCAGTTTTCCGGTATTTTTTCCCTTTTGCCGCCCCACCCGGCGGCCAGCATCATGGGCACAAAAACGGCGGCAAGGGTGCCGAAAAGGTTCACCGCCCAGCGCCCCCTATCCACCAGCGAACACAGTCATCAGGACGTACATACAAAAGTGGCTCCGTCAAATTCTACTTCACACTTAGACCAGGTATTCGGGATTTCAACAGCCAGATATCCCAATGCCTTTCTCCCTGGCTGAAGAATCACTTGCGGATTGATGATATCCGATGACAAAGGATTATAACTGGTACCGTTTATTGTCACCGCAAGATTGCTGTATCCAAAGCTCGTCTGCTCAACCTGATAACCATCCACATAAATGGAGAAGTCACTTACCGTTTGGATCGTCTGCGCGTCATTGCTTATATTCTCAATGTCAAACACAAGAATCAGAAAAGTATTGCCGCTGGATGCTTCGTAGTAATAATATTGCCCGTCCTCTATACGATCCTTGTATCCGCCGTCCGTCAGTTTCACCTGAAACCGATCTGTGGTACAGACATCGCCAATCGTATACGTACCGGAACCGCTCTGCGACTCATTGCTTGCAGCCTCCGGTTCTTGATCTCCCGATGCCGGCTCCTGAGTATTGTTCGATGAAGCCGATGCTGAGTCAGACGCGGCAGGCGCAGGATCTGTGGATGCTGTCTGCCCACTGGAGCAGCCATATAGAGAAACCGCCAGAATCGCTGCCAACAGGATTCCTGCTTTCCTTACAGAATATCTCAATTTCATACCCTCCTCGTAGCTTTTCCCGCGAGCTCGTGTTTTAATATCAAAAGTATATCACTTTTATGTTTAATATTCAACATATATTAGATATATTTTTTAATTTCAATTTTCCTCATAATGTATATAGGTGGTGATAGTATGGATGAATTGAAGATTTCCAAAAAGACTGAAGCCGTTATGTTTACCATCCGCGTTGATCGCAGTTTATTGGAATTTTATGATAACCTGGCCAAGAAGACAAACCGTTCCCGAAATGAACTGATTGGCATGGCCCTTGAATTCGCCAAAGATAAAATCAAAGTAAAATCTGATGACTGACCTTTTGATATTCACATAATAAAAACACACCGTTGGCAGCGCGGAGGCAGTCCCTCCCCACTGGGACAGGTGATATCTCCCGAATCTCTGCCTCGGGATTCCCATTCAAACGGCAAAAAAAATTCCCGGTTTTCCGCAATGCAAAAGCACAGTGGAAAATCGGGATTTTTTTCATGTTTTGGTGTTATAGCGTTTTCTTCCTCTTGCCGCCCCACCAGGCAGCCAGCATCATGGGCACAAAAACGGCGGCAAGGGTGCCGAAAAGATTCACCCCCCAGCGCACGTTTCCCCCATAGGCAGGGACAAAGGCCGCCAGGGCGTAGTCCGCCCCCGGGAACACCAGGCTCCACACCAGCATGCTCCAGAATCCGCACCGCTTGATGGCCCGCCAGTTGCAGTTGGAAATGCGCATCCCCATAAGCTGTATGCGGAAAAAGCCGTTGTTGTAGCCCCGGATGATGTTCTCGTCGTAGTAGGCGGGCAGGGTCTCCTCGGTCATGGCCAGGGTGATGGCCAGCCCGCATCCCAGCAGTGCCATGGCCAGGGACCCGCCCTGCTCCAGGCTGGTCAGGACAAAGCGCTCCGGGCGGCCGCTGAGCAGATACAGCACAAAAAATTCGGCACAGATGGCCGCCGTCATGGCCAGCCAGCAGATCTGATACTTGCGGCGGGCGGCGCGCTCCTGTTCGGGGCGGCCGTGGGACAGCCGCAGGGAGTCGGATACCAGGCTTTCCACTTCCCCCAGCGGCAGGGCAGTCTCCGGAGGCAGAGCCTCCCCTCGCAGCAGCTCGGTCACCGTGGCATTCAGGGCATCGGCCAGCGGTTCCAGCAGTTCGATGTCGGGCAGGCTGTGCCCCCGCTCCCATTTGCTCACCGCCTTGTCGGACACATGGAGCTGTTCCGCCAGCTGGCGCTGGGTCAGGCCCCTGCTCCGCCGCCGAGCGGCAATAAACGCCCCCACCTTGCTCTTGTCCACCATGCTCCCGCATCCTTTCCCGGCGCTGCTGCCTGCGGCGTACTGGCCCGGCAGCTGTCCTTTCTCTGTATCCAGCATACCCCATCCCGTCCAAACACGCAACCGACCGGCAGTAGAATGGCGTTTTATCGTCTTTTTTCTCTTTCGTTTCGGCGCTTTCGGGCAGTAGCACACAAAAAGCAGCCGCCGCACCGGGTGTACCGATGCGGCGGCCGCCGCTGTTTCAATGATGCTTTCGCAGCTGGAAACAACAATTAGTTCAGCTCAGCGAAGTACTTGATGGTGCGGACCATCTGGCTGGTGTAGCTGTTCTCGTTGTCGTACCAGGAGACGACCTGAACCTGATAGGTGTCGTCGTCGATCTTGGTGACCATGGTCTGGGTGGCATCGAACAGGCTGCCGTAGCGCATGCCGATGACATCGGAAGAAACGATCTGGTCCTCATTGTAGCCGAAGCTCTCGGAAGCAGCAGCCTTCATAGCGGCGTTGATGCTCTCCTTGGTGACATCCTTGCCCTTGACAACGGCAACCAGGATGGTGGTGGAGCCGGTGGGAACGGGCACACGCTGAGCGGAGCCGATCAGCTTGCCGTTCAGCTCGGGGATGACCAGGCCGATGGCCTTGGCAGCGCCGGTGGAGTTGGGAACAATGTTCTGAGCACCAGCACGAGCGCGGCGCAGGTCGCCCTTGCGCTGCGGGCCGTCCAGGATCATCTGGTCGCCGGTGTAAGCATGAACGGTGGTCATGATGCCGGAGACGATGGGGTAGGTCTTGTTCAGGGTGTCGGCCATGGGAGCCAGGCAGTTGGTGGTGCAGGAAGCAGCAGAGATAACCTGATCCTCGGTGGTCAGGGTCTTCTCGTTGACGGAGTAGACGATGGTCTTCAGGTCATTGCCGGCAGGAGCAGAGATAACGACCTTCTTGGCGCCAGCAGCGATGTGAGCCATGCTCTTCTCCTTGCTGGTGTAGAAGCCGGTGCACTCCAGAACGACATCGACGCCCAGCTCGCCCCAGGGGCAATCCTTAGCGTCCTTGATGGCGTAGATCTTGATCTCCTTGCCATCGACGATGATGGAGTCGTCGGTGGAATCGACGGTGTGCTTGTTCTCGCCGATCTTGCCCAGGAAAGAGCCCTGAGCGGTATCATACTTCAGCAGATGCGCCAGCATCTTGGGGCTGGTCAGGTCGTTGATTGCGACGACCTCGTAGCCCTCCGCCTCGAACATCTGACGGAAAGCCAGACGGCCGATGCGGCCGAAACCATTGATAGCAACTTTGACAGCCATAGTTAAATCCTCCCAAGATTTTGTATTAAGGGGTTGCCCCCACCTCGCGGTGCCAAAACACCGCGCTACGGTACGTTATTATTGTATCCCATTACGACGCAAACTGCAAGGGGGACTGTTATTCTTTTAACGCAAATTTTCAAAAAAAATGTTCCAATTTTGCCTTTTAGCGTTCCGTCGCCGCTTTTGCCCTGCAAGGAAGTACGGCTAATCGGCGCGTCACTGCATACAATAAAGGAAGCGCGGCTTTCCCGTCCCCCTCGCAGCGGCAGAATTTCTTCTGCGCGCCCTGCCGGAAAGGCCGCAGCCCGCCGCCAAAGGAGATGAACCCATGCCGAACTTTTCCGCCCTGCGGGAGGCCCTTGCCGGTCAGGCGGCCCGCCGCAGCATCCGGGGTCTGCCGCCCGGCGCCGTGCTGCCCCGTCTGCGGCTGCTGACCACGGCGGAGCTGCTCTGCCCCGCACCGCCGCCTGCCTGTGCCGCCGACCTCCGGGCCGAGGTGGAGGCCGTCTGTCTGGCCGCCCAGAGGATGCTGCGCCGTCGGGACGGCTGGCTGCGCTTTGTCTGCGGGGCGGACGCCCTGCCGGTGCTGGCCCGCCCGGCTCTGGCCCAGGCGGCGGTGCTGGCCTGGCTGCGGGGCGCCCTGTTGGCCGGCGCGGAGGAGGTCAGTCTGGTTTGTGCCGGGCAGGGAGACGGGGTACGCCTTTCTCTGTCCGGAGGAGCCGACCCCCAGGGGGACGCCGCCGCCCTGCTGGAGCATCTGGCCCGGGAGGCAGGGGGCACGGCGCTGTTTCTGGCCCACGGCGCCTTCGGTGCGGCGCTGCGCCTGCCCCGGGCCGACGGCCTGCCCCTGCGCACTGCCCCCCGGGCGGAGGAACTGCTGGCCGACCGCTATGCCCTGCCCCGCCTCTATCTGGACGGCTTTTGCGCCGAGCCGGAACTGTGACCGCCGCTTGCTTCCCTCCTGCCGATATGGTACGATATTTTGAGAAGAATGCGCAGTTTGGCGCGGGACAGGAGGACGTTTCCCTTGATGATGCTTCGGTTGGACATGATGATCCGCAGGCTGATCCAGGCGGCCATCCTCATGCTGGTGGCCCTGGTCCTTCTGGTCGTCTACGGCAGGGGATTTCTGATGCTTCTTCAGGGCCCCGCCGACCTCTACACGCTGGATGCCCGGGAGCTGGAGGGCCGCTACGTGGCCGCCCGGGTGGACATCATCTACGACTGGTACGCCGAGAGCATCCGTCACGGAGATGAGACCGAGACCCCCGTCCGGAGGGAGTACGTCATCCCTGCGGGAAGCAGTGCCTTCATAGGGGCGGACATCCCTGCCGGGCAGTTTGACGATGCTCAGTCCGTGCTGGATGCCACCCTGGCGGCGCAGCAGGGACAGACCTTCCACCCCGACGGCGCCGAGGTGGTGATCCAGGGCACCATCCAGCCCATGGATGCACAGACCCGGGAATACTATTACCGCGTCATCGGGTACGACCAGCTCTCCCCGGAAGACCAGCAGCGCTTTCTGCCGCTGGTGCTGGTCACCGACAACATCGGCGGATATCCGGCCTCCTCCCTGACGCTGGGAGCCCTGGCCATCGCCGCCTTTGCCCTGCCCAGTATTTTTCTCCTGCTCAGCGCCCGCCTGAGCAAGGGACCGCGGCAGCCGGTGGCCTATCTGGCCGCTTTTCCGCCCGCCATGCAGGACCCCGCCCAGGAGTCGCTGGATGCCTTCTACGAGGAGTCGGAGCCCTGGAACGACTGTCTCCGGGCCGGGCCCGAATGGGTCGTCTGGGAAAACGGCGCAGCCAGCTGGATTCTGGCCTCCCGGGACATTGCCTGGGTCTACCGTCAGCCCGCCCCGCCGGGGGCAAGGCACAGCCGCATTGTGGTGTGCAGCAAGTCGGAGCCACGCAGCATGGCCCGGCATTTCATCCCCATCCGGACGCCGGAGGATGCCGCCCAGGTCCTGGAACTGCTCTATGCTGCTCTGCCGGGGGCCGTTTTCGGCTACGATCCCCGCTGGGAGCCTCTCTACCGCGCCGATCCCCAGCGCTTCTGCCGGGACATCCGGTCCGCCCAGGAGACGGCTTTTCCCTCCTCCGCCGCGCCCTTTGGGAACAGGCCCCACGCCCCACTCTACGATGCTGTGCGGGATGCCCCCGACATTTTCCCGCCCAAACCCGGCGCCGAACCCCAGCCCCTGGAGGAGCCCGCCCCGCCGCAGCCTGAACCCGAGACAACGCCCGGGACAGATTCCCAGGCTGCTCCCGAACCGGATGCCGCCGGACCTGCGGAAAGCGACGCCCCGTCCTCTCCCCCGGAACCGGCGGACACCCCCGACGCCCCCGCCGGGACCTGAACCCTTACACACAACACAAAACACCCCCATCCTCCGGTATCTGCCGGAAAGACGGGGGTGTTTGTCGTTTTTTGCGGGGGAAGAACTCAGTCCTCAATCACAATGCGGGTGATGACGGGCATCTTGACCGGCTTGTTCCAAGTCTCAGCGCCGTAGGTGGGCTGGGAGGCGATGGCGTCCAGCACCTCAAAGCCGCTGTCCATCTCGCCGAAGGCCGCATACCGGCCGTCCAGCTTGGGCGCGTCCTTATGGACCACAAAGAACTGGGTGCCCGCCGTGTCGAAATCATCGTCCCGGGCCATGGAGAGGGCTCCGCGGACATGCTTGAGGGGGTTGGGCACGCCGTTCTCGGCAAATTCCCCCTTGATGTGCCACTCACTGTCGGTCATGATGTCATTGTCCGGCGAACCGCCCTGAATGACATAACCCTCGACGATGCGGCACCAGCAAAGGCCGTCGTAAAAACCGCTGCGGGCGGTCTTGACAAAGTTTTCCACCGTAATGGGGGCGTACTCGGGATAGAGGGTGAACACCATCTGCCCGAAGCCCTCGGTCTCAATGATACAGCGCATCAGGACACGACCACATGCTTGAAGTAGAGGTTGGAGGAAGCAGTCATGTAGTAGCCGCTGATGTTGTCATGCATCAGGAAGGAGTTGGACTTGTAGTACAGAGGCAGGCAGCAGTAGTCGTTGGAGGCCAGGTCAGCAGCCTGCATGGTCAGCTCGGCAGCCTTGGCGGCATCGCTCTCCTGCATGACCTGCTCCACCAGAGCGTCATACTCGGCATTGGAGTAGAAGCTGTTGTTGCTGGAATCGCCGGTCTTGAACAGAGGCAGGAAGCTCATGGGGTTCAGGTAGTCGGCGCTCCAACCCATGGCGGCCACTTCGTAGTTGCCCTGCTGCACATCCTCATAGAAGATGGCCCAGTCGTTGGAGGAGACCTCAACATTGATGTTCAGGTTGTTCTTGAGCATCTCGGCCATGGCCTCGACGATCTTCTTGACGGTGTCGTCCTGATAGTAGGACAGCTTGAGGGTGGGGAAGCCTTCGCCGTTGGGGTAGCCGGCTTCGGCCAGAGCAGCCTGGGCAGCCTCCACGTCGGCGGTGGCGGACAGGCCGTAGTCGCTGCGGCCCTCGGTGATATCCTTGCCGTCCACACTGTAGCCGGGCGCCAGGAAGCTGTAAGCGGGGGTCGCGTCAACCTGGGCGACATTGTCGATCAGGGACTGACGGTCAACAGCCAGGCAGAGGGCCTTGCGGACCAGGGGGTTGTCGTAAGGGGCAACGGAGCAGTTGATGTTGTAGTAAACGGTGCCGTAGCTGGGGTAAACCTGGACACCGGCTTTCTCGGCCTTGAGGCGGGCGTAGTCGGAGGACGGGATGCTGATGATGCCGTCCACCTCGCCGGACTCATAGGCGGTCAGAGCGGTGGAGTTGTCCAGAATGTAACGGAAGGTCAGCTTGTCCAGGGTGACGTTGTCCGCATCCCAGTAGTTCTCGTTCTTTTCCAGGATAACGTTCTCGTTCAGGCTCATGCCGGTGACCTTGAAGGGGCCGTTGCAGACGTAGGTCTCGGGAGAGTTGGTCCAGGCGTCACCGTTTGCCTCGATGGTGGCCTGCTGGACGGGATCGTAGACCCACATGCTCAGCACGTCGATGAAGTAGGAGGTGGGCTGGATCAGGGTGATCTCCAGGGTCTGGTCGTCGATGGCCTTGACGCCCAGATCGTCGGCGGTGGCGGTGCCGTCATAGAACTCCTGGGCGTTCTTGATGTAGCCGGTGACCATGCTGACATACTGGGCAGCGGTGGCCGGGGTCAGAACACGCTGGATGGAGTAGACAAAGTCGTTGGCGGTGAGGGGGGTGCCGTCGCTCCACTTCAGGCCGTCGCGGAGGTGGAAGGTGTAAACCAGGCCGTCGTCGCTCACATCCCAGCTCTCGGCGCAGCCGCCGACCAGAGAACCGCTCTCGTCGTAGGTGACGAGTCCCTCAAAGCAGTTGATCAGCACGTACTGGGCAAAGGAGTTGTTGGTGACGCCGGGGTCGAGGCCGTCGGGAATGTTGTTCAGGACGAAGGTCATCTCCTGGGCACCGGCGGGGGCAGCCTCGGCGGTTGCCGCGGTGGAGGTGTCATCGGTGGAAGCCGACACGTCGGAGATGTTCTGGGGCTCGTTGGAGCTGCACGCGCTCAGCAGCGAGACGGCCAGTGCGCCCGCAAGCAGGGCGCTCAAGGCTTTCTTTTTCATGGTAATCTCTCCTCTTGTTTATTCTGTTATCCGCAAAACGCGGCGTAACCGATATGGGTGGTACGGCTGCGGTCAGTCGTACAGATGGCAGGCCACACAGTGGCCGGGAGCCGCTTCCTTCATCTCGGGCACCTGCTCGGAGCAGATGGGCTTGGCGTAGGGGCAGCGGGTGTGGAAGCGGCAGCCCTTGGGCGGGTGGACCGGGCTGGGCAGGTCACCGGCCACGCCGGTGTTCTCCCGGGTGCGGGCCACCTTGGGGTCGGCCACGGGGATGCAGGACAAAAGGCCCTTGGTGTAGGGGTGGAGGGGATTTTTGTAGATCTCCTCCGCCTCGCAGGTCTCCACCAGCTGGCCCAGGTACATGACGCCCACGTCATCCGAGACATAGCGCACCATGGACAGGTCGTGGGCGATGAAGAGGTAGGACAGGCCTTCCTCCTGCTGATAGTCCCGCAGCAGGTTGACCACCTGGGCCTGGATGGAAACGTCCAGCGCCGAGATGGGCTCGTCGCAGATGACCAGCTCCGGTTTGAGGACCAGCGCCCGGGCAATGCCCACGCGCTGACGCTGGCCGCCGGAGAATTCGTGGGCGTAGCGGCCCGCATGCTCCCGGGTCAGGCCCACGCGCTCCAGCATGGGGTAGACGTAGTCGTCGATCTCCTTCTTGTTCTTCACCACGTGATGGGCGATGAGGGGCTCGGCGATGATGTCCCGCACCGTCATGCGGGCGTTGAGGGAGGCGTAGGGGTCCTGGAAGATCATCTGCATCTTGCGGCGAATGGGCTGCAGCTGGCGGGCGGACAGGGTGGTGATGTCCTGGCCGTCCAGAATGATCTTGCCGGAGGTGGGGTCATAGATGCGGATAATGGTGCGGGCGCAGCTGCTCTTGCCGCAGCCGGACTCCCCCACCAGGCCGAAGGTCCGGCCCTTGCGCAGGGTGAAGCTCACATCGTCCACCGCGTGGACGACGCTGCGCTTGCCTGCGGGAAAATGTTTGGTCAGGTGCTCCACCTGAAGGATGGGCTGTTCCATCACTTTGCCTCCTTTTCTGCCGCGGCAAGCTTGCCGTAGAGCGGGTTGCCCTCCGCCGGGGCATCGGGCTGGAGCAGCCAGCACATGGCCCGGTGGCCGCCCGCCTGCACATAGGGCGGGCATTCCGCCGCGCAGATGTTGCGGGCGTAGGGGCAGCGGGGGGCAAAGGGACAGCCCTTGGGCGGGTTGGTCATGTCCGGCGGGCTGCCGGGAATGGACTGCAGCCGCTCGGCCTTGTCCTTGTTGATGCCGGGAATGGAGGCCAGCAGCCCCAGGGTATAGGGGTGCAGGGGGTGCTCGAAGATCTCGTCGATGCCCGCTTCCTCCATGACCAGGCCGCCGTACATGACGACCACCCGGTCACACAGTTCCGCCACCACGCCCAGATCATGGGTGATGAAGATGATGCTGGTGTCGTACTGCTTCTGCAGCGTGCGCAGCTGCTTGAGGATCTGGTCCTGGATGGTCACATCCAGGGCAGTGGTGGGCTCGTCGGCGATGAGCAGGTCGGGATGGTTGGCCAGGGCCATGGCGATCATGACGCGCTGGCGCATACCGCCGGAAAATTCATGGGGATAGGATTTGAGCCGCTTTTCCGGCTCAGGGATACGCACCTGTTCAAACAGTTCCAGGGTGCGCTGTTTCAGCTCCTCTGGCTTGAGCTCGGGGTGATGGATCTTCATCATTTCCTCCACCTGCCTGCCCACCGGGATCAGCGGGTTGAGGGAGGACATGGGGTCCTGGAAGATCATGGCGATCTTCTGGCCCCGGATGGCGCGCATCTCCTTTTCGTTGCACTTGGTCAGGTCCTTGCCCTCAAACTGGATGGAGCCTTCTTTGATGCGGGCGGTGTCAGCCAGCAGGCGCAGGATGGTCATGGAGGTGACGCTCTTGCCGCTGCCGGACTCGCCCACGATGCCCAGGATCTCGCCCTTATGTACGGTGAAGCTGACGCCCCGCACCGCCTGGACCTCGCCCGACGAGGTCATGAAGGAGGTTTTGAGGCCCTCGACCTTGAGAATTTCTTCCATTGTCCGTGAGCCTCCTTATTTCTTGAGTTTGGGGTCCAGCGCATCCCGCAGGCCGTCGCCCACAAAGTTGAAGGCGAACATAATGGCGCAGATCATCAGCGCGGGGACGAAGAGTTCATGGGGGCTGGTGCGCAGGTTGGCGGAAGCGTCGTTGCACATGGTGCCCAGGCTGGCCAGGGGCGGCTGCAGGCCGATGCCCAGATAGCCCAGGAAGGCTTCCATAAAGATGGCCGAGGGGATCAGCATGGTCAGGGTCACCAGGATGGAGCCCATGGCGTTGGGGATGAGATGCTGGAGCAGGATGGTTTTGGGGGAGGAGCCGATGGTCTTGGCAGCCAGGACGAACTCCTGCTGTTTGAGGCTCAGCACCTGGCCGCGGACGACGCGGGCCATGTCCACCCAGTAGACGCTGCCCAGAGCCACGATGATGCTCTGGATGCCGTCGCCCATGACCTGCATGATGAGGATGACGTAAAGGGTCAGGGGAATGGTGGAGATGATGTCCACGATACGCATCATGACGGTATCCACCATGCCGCCCACATAGCCGGACACGCCGCCGTACAGGATGCCGATGACCATGTTGACGAGAGCGGCCACAAAGGCCACCACCAGGGAAATGCGGGTGCCGTACATCAGGCGGGTGAGGATATCACGGCCCAGGGCGTCGGTACCCAGCAGGTAGGAGGTGTTCCACAGGGTCTTGGTGGGATAAATGTTGCCGGTGGCTTCATCGGCCACCACGTAAGGGCTGCCGCCGTAGTATAGCGCAACTTCCTTGCCGTTTGACTCGAAAATGGTCATGGACTTGTCCGATTCTTCCCGGACGCGGGTCAGCTGGCTGCCCACCTTGCCGTCGGCGCCCACCGTGATGATGCGCAGCGACTGGGTGATGTACAGGTACTCCCCGGAGGGTCCCACATAGACCTTCATGACGGGGGGAATGTTGACCATTTCCAGGTTCTGCACCGCATAGTCGTAGGGGGTGAACAGCGGCCCCAGCAGCGAAAACAGGATCAGCACCGCGATGATGACAAATCCCGCAATGGCGGTGGGTTTGTGCCGGAACCGGAACCATACGTCCCCCGCAAAGGTTCGGCTTTTGGACCAGATCTTTTCCCGGTCCGCATCGGACGCCTGCAGCGGCGCCCACTTGTTCTGTTGTGTCAGTTCTGCCATGAATGCTTTCCCTCCCCTGTCTGTCAGGACTCAAACTTGATGCGCGGATCGATCATGCAGTAGAACACATCGACCAGCAGCACCATGGCCATCAAAAAGGCTGCGTAAAAAATCGTCACGCCCATGATGGTGGTGTAGTCGCGCTGGGATACGCTGTTGACAAAATAGTAGCCCAGGCCGGGGATGGCGAAGATCTTTTCCACAACAAAGCTTCCGGTCAGAAGGCCTGCGATGGTGGGGCCCAGCACCGTGATGACGGGGATCAGGGCATTGCGCAGAGCGTGACGGGTGACCACGGCGAACTCGGTCAGGCCCTTGGCCCGGGCGGTGCGGATGTAATCCTGTCCCATGACCTCCAGCAGGCTGGACCGCATGAGGCGGGCCAGATAGCTGATGGAGTAGCCGCCCATGGCAATGACGGGCAGGATGTAGCTCTGCCAGTTGTCCAGGCCGTAGGTGGGCAGCCAGTTGAGCTTGTAGGAGAAGGCGTAGATCAAAAGTGACGCAATGACAAAGGACGGGATGGTCACGCCGATGGTGGCCAGCGCCATGAGCATCATGTCCTGCCATTTGCCGTTTTTCAGCGCCGCCAGAATGCCCATGGGGATGGCGGCGATGAGCACAAAGATGACGGTGACGCCGCCCAGCCGGGCCGACACCGGCGCGCCCGAGGCAATGAACTCATTGACCGTCTGGCCGGTGTACTTGTAGGAGGGGCCGAAATCGCCGTGAAGGATACCGCCCAGGTAGGAGAAGAACTGGACGTAGTAGGGCTGGTCCAGTCCGAACTTTTCCTCCATGGCGGCGATGACTTCCTCCGGAACGCCCTTGGTGTTGGTAAACGGGCCGCCCGGCACTGCGTGCATGATGATGAAGGTAAACAGGATGATCATAAACATGGCGATCAGCATCATGCCCAGACGTTTCAAGATAAATTTGACCATAAGAAACAGGTTCCCCCTCCTCTTTTCTGGATACGGCGCGCGCCGGAAAAGTCCTTTGCCGGGCCTTTCCGCCGGGTCCGGCGTCGCACACCGCCCGCCGCACCGGATAAGAAAAGGCGCAACAGTGAATGGGTCACCTTTGCGCTTTCGTGTATTATACTACATCAAAACACAGTTGTCACCCAATTCAATACACTTTCGTGTTCAAAACTGCCTTTTGCCCAACTTTCAACCGTTTTTTGCCATTTACTTTTGTGAATTAATACCCATATTTCGGCACAAACTCCTGTTTTTACGGTTCAAATTTGTCTGTAACAAAAATACACACCACAGGCAGCCCGCTGAAAAAGCAGCCTGCGTGCCGAATATCATTGTATATTTTTGCATCATTATCTGCTTTTTGCTGCATAGTGATGCATGTTTATCCACGTGTTTCCAATCCGCGTACAGATCATTTGATTTTGTGCATTAAAGTGTCAAAAAACGCCCGGACGGGGCGTAAAATCCCTGTCCGGGCGATCATCGCCGGGTTGGATGTATTCCATTGGCAGACACCGCCCTCTGCGGCAGTCAGCGGGCGGGGGCGCTCTCTTCCACCCGGTTGATGAGCAGGTGATCCCCTGCCTGGAGCCGGGTACTGCCGTCGGGGATGAAGCAGTGATGTCCCCGGCGGATCAGCACAATGAGGGAGCCGGGACGGCCGGGCAGATCGGCCAGGGTGGCGCCGGGGGTCAGCTCGTCGGCCTCCACAACGCGCTCGGTCAGGCAGAAGTCGGTGCCGCCGTGCCGTTCCAGGGCGCACATGACCAGCAGGTCCCCCGCCTGCAGGCAGGTATCTCCCTGGGGGACCATCTGACGTTCTCCCCGCCGCAGGCTGACCAGAATGGTGCCCGGGGGCAGTTCAAGCTGGGATACCTTCCGCCCGCACCAGGGATGGTCCGCCTCCACCTCCAGCTGGACGAAATTGACAGGCGTCTCGTCCACATAGTCGGTGAAGGTCTTGAGGACGTTGCCGCCCGCATCGATCATGTCCAGCCTGCGGGCCACGGCGGGCAGCAGCGACCCCTGCAGGGCAATGGAGAACAGTACCACCACAAAGGCAATGTGGAAGAGGTCGTTCTCCATGACGACGGGGCTCTGCACCGCCACAATGGCAAAGACGATGGAGGCCGCTCCCCGCAGTCCCGAGAAGGAGACCAGCACCCGCCGGGCCACGCTGCCCCCAAAGGGAGTCATGAGGGCAAAGACCGCCGCCGGCCGGGCCACAAAGGCCAGAAAGAGGGCGATGGCCAGCCCCGGCAGCAGCACCGCCGCCATACGGGAGGGGAAGGCCAGCAGCCCCAGCAGGAAGAACAGTACCGCCTGCATGTTGCCGGTGACGCCGTCAAAGAAGGGCACCAGGGTGGTGCGGGAGGGCAGGCTGCTGTTGCCCAGAATGATGCCTGTAATGTAGACGCTCAGGAAACCGTTGCCGCCCAGCATGGTGGGGGCGGCGTAGGCCAGCAGGGCAGCCCCCACCATGAACAGCGTCTCCATGCCCGAGGCGTCGGGCCAGTAGCGGCGCATGAGCCAGCGCACCCCGAACCCGATGCCGAAACCGAAGGCCAGCCCCAGCAGAAGCTGTCCGGCCAGCAGCAGGATGACCCCGCCCGCCGTGACGCCGGTCTCCATAGCGGAGAGGATCACCACCGTCAGCATGTAGGCGAAGGGGTCGTTGGAGCCGCTCTCCACCTCCAGCAGGGGGGCGGTGTTTTCCTTGAGGGCCAGGCGGCGGGAACGCAGGATGGAAAAGACCGAGGCCGCGTCGGTGGAGCCCAGCACCGCCCCGCAGAGCAGGCCTTCCAGCAAGGGCATGCCCAGCACAAAGCAGCAGAACAGCCCGGTGAGCAGGGCGGTGAGAACGGTGCCTGCGCTGGACAGCACCACCGACAGGGCAGCCACCGGGCGGGCGGCCTTCCAGTTGGTGCCGAAGCCGCCGTAGAACATGATGAACACCAGCGCCACGGAACTGATCTGCTCGGCAAAGGCGTAGTCCTCAAAGGGGATTTTGAACAGGCCGTCGGAACCGAACAGCATGCCCAGCAGAATGAACATGAGCAGGGACGGGATGCCCAGCCGGCCGGACACTTTTTTGAGCAGCGAACAGGCCAGCAGCACCACCGAGACCAGCAGCAGAATGGATGTCAGGGCAGATCTCTCCTTTCCTGGGCGGATACAAACAAAGCACGTCCCGTCTCCCGGTCATGCCGGGCGGCAGGACATGCTTCACTGCATGCCGCATCTTTAACAGTATAGATATAGTATACCAGAAAAGGAAAGGCGATTGCATCAAAGTTTTGTAAACTTTGCGCTGCGGGGTTGTGTTCCTTTGCGTCGTCCGGGGGCGGATTCTGCCGGGCGGACGGCGGGCGCCGTCAGGGCGTGGCTCTCGGCGATGAGGCGGACCAGTTCCTCGTCGGGAATGGTCCCGTCCAGGATCACGCTGAACCAGTGCTCCTTGTTCATATGGTAGGCCGGCACGGCCGCCGCGTAGGTCCCCTGCCAGAAGCGCACCCACTCCGGCTGCGCCTTGAGGTTGACCCAGATGTGCCCCTGACGCTCAAAAATCAGGGCAAAGGTCTTTTTGTTGGATCTGTGCCGCATCACCGTCCAGTTGGGGTCGTGGAAGGGATAGTCCTCAAACACATCGGGCAGAGCGTTGCAGGCCGCGATGGCCTCGGCGCGGGTGAGCATGGCGGGTGCCTCCTCTCAGGTTCTGTCCCCAGTATAGCACAAAATCCTCAGAAGTCGGAGCGGATCTCGGTGAGGGAGAGGTTCCCGCTCAGCAGGGCATCCCGGTCCAGGCGGCAGAGCTGAGGCTGGTACAGAGTGGTGCGCCGGATGCTTGTTCCCATGTACTGGATACCCTCCTGGCTGCGCAGGTAGCCGTCGGTGAGGGCCCAGGCCCCTCCCGCGCTGCCGGTGGAATAGTAGGGCAGAAGATCATTCCCGGCAGCATCCACCCCCGCCGGGGTGATCCGGGTTGCCTCCCCCGTGGCCAGGTCCGCCGCCCAGAAACTGCCGTCCCAGGACAGCACCATGCGGCTGCCGTCGGTGTCGATGGGCTCGATGATATGCCCCCGGGCCTTCTCCGGCAGGGTGCAGACGGCTTCCGGCTCTCCCGTCCCGTCCAGCGGCTGCACCGAGACCTCCCCCGTGCGGGCATCTGCCGTCCAGACCCTGTCCCCCTGCAGGAGGATGCGGGTCCAGTCGCTCTCATACTCCACCACTGCCTCCGGCCGGGCCGAAAGCTCCAGCGCTGCCCGCCAGAGGGTCGCCCGCTTGGCTTCGTTGTCCCAGGTCTCGTAGTAAAAGACATTGTCCCGCACCATCTGGGGCCACTGGAACACCTCACCGGAGGAAAAGACTTCCGTCCACTGTCCCGGCTGCTGCCAGACCGTCAGGGAGAAGGCCCCGCCCTCCCGGAACGCAACCGCCCAGATGCCTGCCTCGTTTTTTCCCACCAGAAGGGAGCCATCCTCCCCGGCAGCGGGGCATTGGGCCGCCAGTGTCTTTTCGCTGCCGTCCGGCGCCACCTGCCAGACCGCATTGCCGCCGTTTTCCATGGGCTGGGCAACGAGCAGGCTGCCGTCCGCCTCCGTCCCGAACAGCTGTCCCTGCCCTACCCAGGCGGGGCAATCCTGGGTATCGTGAGTGCAGCCTTCTCTGGTGCAGAGCAGCGTCTCCCGGCAGCTGTCCCAGTCGATATAGCACAGGCGATAGCCGTCCATGCCGGTCTCGTAGCTCTCGGCGGTATTTTTGACCCGGTAAACGCCCTCCGACGTAGCCACACACTGGCCCTGCAGCCGGAATTCCTCCGGGACCGCCGGCGTCTCCCCCGCGGCGGCACAGCCGGTCATCCCCGCGGCCAGAAGAACGGCCGCCAGAGCGGCGCATTTTCTTTGATTCCTATTTCCCATTCTGTCTTTGCGCCTCCTGTAAGGTCTGTTCCCAGAGCCGGAGGTCCTCCCGCCGGTCGATGAGCATCTCCGCCAGCTCCCCCGCCTCCTGAGAGGAAAGGCTGCACACCTGCCAGAGAGCCAGGCCCTCCTCCCGGTGAAGGTAGAGGCAGAGTTCCCGGCTGGGGGAATAGGCGGTGCAGGCGTAGTCGGGACCGGGCAGGGTCTGCCAGTCTCCGGCGTCCTGCTGGCCCAGAAAAGCCGTCCATGCCTCCAGCCCCTCCGCCGGGTTGCCTCCGGGCAGAGCATCCGGGGCGTCCCACCGGACTGCAAACTCCAGGGGCAGCTCCAGGTCCGGGTGCCAGACCATGCGGACCTCCCGCCCGTCTGCCGTCCAGGCATAGGACCGGGTGCCGTCGGGGAGGCGCCGGGCTGTGGTTTCGGCGGCCTCCCCGGCCAGAATGTCCTCCGCCGCCCGGGTGACAGCCTCATCGGTCACACCTGCTGCCTGCAAAGCCTCCAGCGCATCGGAGAGCACCGCCCGGACCTCCTCCGTGCCAAAGTCGAGGGCTTCTCCCTCTCCATCGCTCTGGCTGCCGTAAAGGACCCGGCTGCGGTAGAGAGCGTCGGCCAGGGGGTCCCGGGCGATGGCTTCCGGCTCCTCATTGGCCAGGGCCGGGCGGTCCAGGGCGGTATTTTCCAGTGCCCGCCCCTCCCCCAGGCAGAGAAGGGACGGCAGCGCCAGGCAGAGCGCCGCCCCCGCAACCAGCCCCAGAGCAACGGCAGGGATATGGTACCTTTTTGCGCCCGGCAGCCGGTCAGGATTCTGTGTTTCCATGGGGTTCCTCCTTTTGGGGCAGGGCGGTCAGGCAAAAGCTCACCCGGGTGCCCTCCCCCACCTTGCTGGCAAAGGTCAGGCAGGTGCCGTGGGCCCGGGCAATGGCCTGGCAGAGGGCCAGCCCGATGCCGCTGCCGTTCTGGGCCCGGGAGCGGGACTTGTCCACCATATAAAAGGGCTCGGTCAGGCGGGGCAGTTCCTCCGCCGGAATGCCCCGTCCGGTGTCCCATACCGTGAAGCGGACTTTCTCCCCCTCCGCCGTGATGTCCAGATGGACGGCGCCGTCCCTGGGTTCCGCCCGCCGGGCGTTGCTGATGAGGTTGAGTAGCAGGGCACACAGCAGGTCGGCGTCCCCCAAAACGGTCACCGGCTCCCGGGGAGCCTGTACCAGAAGGGGCGGGGCCGTCTCCGGCAGGGCGCGGCGCAGGGCGGTGAGCAGCTCCTCCACCGGCAGGGCGGACAGGGTCACCCCCTCCTGCTCCACCTCCATCAGGCGCAGCAGCTTGCGGCTGAGAGCCTCAATGCGCCGGGCCTCGTGGGCGATGTAGGCCGCGGATTTTTCCCGCACCTCCAGGTCATCCCCCGCCGTGCGCATCATCTGGGCATAGCCCAGAATGCTGGTCATGGGGGTTTTGAGCTCATGGGTCAGGGCGGTGATGAAGTCCTCCCGCTGCCGCACCGCCAGGGCACGGCGGCCCAGTTCATCCTCCAGAGCGGCGGTCATGTCGTCAAAGCTGCGGCTGAGGGCGGCGATCTCGTCGCTGCCCCCGATGCCGGTGCGCCGGTCATAGGCCCCCGCCGCGATCTCCCGGCCCGCCTGTTCCAGGGTGTGGAGGGGCCGGGTCAGGCGGGAGATCATCCACCACACCGCGCCCCCCGCCGCCCCGAAGGCCAGCAGCTCGATCCAGAAATAGCTGGCCAGCAGGCTCTGCTGGGTGTCGTAGGCGGCGTCCATGGGGTAGACCCCCACATAGTAGACGGTGGAGCCGTAAGCGGCGGGCACGGCGTCGGCAATGAGATACCAGCGGCCCTCCTGCCCACTGCGCAGCACCCCGCGGGAGGGATCGGCCAGCAGCGCCTGCTGCCAGGTCAGAGGCACGTCCTCCGGCACGGCGGAGTAGGCCAGCACGCCCTCCCCGGTAAAGAGGGCAAAGCCCCGTTCCTCCCCCACATAGCGGGAGACCGAGGCACCGTATTCCATGAGGGAGGCGGTGACATCCTCCTCCCCCGCCCGCAGGTCCAGCTGCAGGGCGTAGAGTTCCCGCTGCTGGGCAGTCTCGGCCTGATACTGCAGCTCGGACAGCGCCCGGTGAAAGTTCTGCCGGATGAGCAGCCAGCCCCCCAGGGAGAGCACCAGCCCCAGCACCGGCAGCACCGCCAGCAGCAGTTTTTGTGAAAGCTTCATCCTGCCCCCTCCAACAGATATCCCAGCCGGTAGACCGTCTTGATATGTTTAGCCCAGCCCAGCTTGCGGCGCAGACGCTGGATGTTCAAATCCAGCACCCGGGTGTCGGTCTCGCTCTCGCCGCCCCACACCCGCTCATAGATGACATCCCGGTGGAGCACGATGCCCCGGTTGCGGATGAGAAACACCAGCAGGTCGAATTCCCGGGGCGCCAGGGCCACCGGGCTGCCGTTCTGCAGCACCGTGCGGGAGACCGGCTCCACCTGCACGTCGAAGGCCGTGAGCAGATGAGCCCCTCGGCCGGTGCGGCGCAGCACGCTCTCCACCCGGGCCAGCAGTTCCTCCGGCTCAAAAGGTTTTACAATATAGTCGTCCGCCCCCAGGCGCAGACCCTTGACCCGGTCGGTCAGCGCCCCCTTGGCGGTGAGAAAGATCACCGGGGTGCCGCTGTCGGTGAGCTGAGGCATGAGGGAAAAGCCGTCGATGCCCGGCAGCATGACATCCAAAAGCACCAGGTCATAGGTTTTTTCGTCCAGCATGCGGGATGCGGTCATGCCGTCCGGGGCGCACTCCACCTCCCGGTTGAGCGGGCGCAGGATCAGGCAGATCAGCTCCCGAATGGGCTGCTCGTCATCCACCACCAGGATAGGATTCATGGCCGTGACCTCCTCTGTGCGTTTTGGGGTTCTATCTCTACTATAATGCAACCGCACAAATGTATCAAACCCGTATCAATGCCCCGCCGCCCAAAAAGGCATAAAAAGCCCCGCCCGGCGAGCACGGGGCCGCAAGACCGGACGGGGCGTAGGGGTTCCGTTAAGACAAAACGGTCAGGCGTTGAGCAGTTCCAGCACCTGGGCGGCGTTGGTATCGGGCTTGACCTTGGGCAGGGCGTGGGTCACCACACCGTTCTCGTCAATGAGGAAGGTGGAGCGCACCACACCCATGCTGACCTTGCCGTAGAGCTTTTTCTCCTGCCAGACGCCGTAGGCCTGGATGGCCTGCAGCTCGGGGTCAGAGAGGAGCAGGAAGGGCAGGTCGTACTTGGCGGCAAACTTCTGGTGGGAGGCGGTGCTGTCCTTGCTGATGCCGATGACCACAATGTCCGCGGTGCGGAAGCGGTCATAGGCCGAGGCAAAGGCGCAGGCCTGACGGGTGCAGCCGGGGGTATTGTCCCGGGGGTAGAAGTAGACCACCACCCGCTTGCCGCGGTAGTCGGAAAGGCGGACGGTGTTGCCGTCCTTGTCGGGCAGGGCAAAGTCCGGTGCCAGATCTCCAGCTTTGAGCATATCAAACATCCTCCTTCAAAAATACATAGCAGTCGGAGCCGGATTCCTCCTGCGAAAAGCGGAAGCCCATCCGGTCAAAGCCCTGGGCTTCCTCCGGGCGGACGGCGCTGTGTTCGGCCAGGTAGCGGACCATCTCTCCCCGGGCCATCTTGCAGGGGGTGGCCTTCTCCACGATCTTGCCGCCGACCCGCTGGCCGAAAACGCACCGGATGACCCGCAGCCCCGCCGGGCGATGGTCCAGGCAGCGGCCGTACTCCCGGGAGGCCAGGTCCAGCAGGCAGTCGGTCTCCTCCCCCAGGGCGTCGACGATGCTGCTGCCCCAGAAGGCGTACAGATCCCTGGCTCCGTCCACCGAAAGCCGGGCCTGCATCTCCAGCCGGTAGGGGGTCACCCCGTCAAAGGGGCGCAGCAATCCGTAAAAGCCGGAGAGGATCCGCAGGTGTTCCTCCACATAGGCCAGCTGGGTGTCGGTAAAGACGCCGGGGGCCATGTACCGGTACTGGATGCCCTCGTAGGCCAGCAGGGCGGGGGTCAGATGCCGTTCCAGGTCCATCTGTTCCAGGCGGCGGAGGTTGAGCTCGGCCAGCTTGTCGCTGCACTGCCACAACTTCTGCAGCCGGTCGGCGGGCAGGGCACGCAGCGCCTCCAGCAGACGCCGGGTCCGGGGCAGAAAGCGGGGCAGGGCGGTGACGGCAAAGCTGTCGGTGTCCTCCACCATGGTCTTGGCCGGGGAAATCACAATGCGCATGGGTTCAGTCCTTCATCCAGCCGGCCGCGGAGGCAGCCAGTTTTTCGTTGACGGCGTCGGCAGCTGCCTCGCTGTCGCCCACGGCGGACAGATAGACCTTGATCTTGGGCTCGGTGCCGGAGGGGCGGACCATCAGCTTGGCGTCGTTTTCCATGCGGTATTCCAGCACGTCGGCTTTGGGCAGGCCGGTGTCGTCATTCTGGTAGTCCACTACCTTGTCCACGCCGTACCCCGCAATGACGAAGGGCTGCTCGGCGCGCAGGCGGGCCATGATGCCCTGCATGGTGTTCATGCCGCTCTCCCCCTCAAAGGTGAAGCTGTGCAGGGCGTTGCGGTAAAAGCCGAACTCGGCATACAGGGCGTTGACGGCATCCAGCAGGCTCATGCCCTGCCTGGCGTAGTAGGCGGCCGCCTCGCAGGCCAGCATGACGGCGTTGACGCCGTCCTTGTCCCGCACGTGGGCGCCGGACAGATACCCGTAGCTCTCCTCAAAGCCGAAGATATAGCGTTCGGGATGGCCCTCCGCCTCCAACAGGCCGATCTGCTCGCCGATGAATTTGAAGCCGGTGAGGGTGCGGCGCAGCTCCACGCCGTACTTGGCGGCGATGGGGGTTGCCATGTCGGTGGAGACGATGGTAGTGACCGCCACCGGGTCCTTGGGCATGGTGCCGTTGGCCAGGCGGACACGGCAGATATAGTCAAAGAGCAGCACACCCATCTCGTTGCCGGTGATGAGGCGGTAGCCGCCTTTGCCGTCGGGGACGGCGGCGCCCATGCGGTCACAGTCGGGGTCGGTGCCGATCATCAGGTCAGGGTGTACGGTATCGCAGAGCTTGAGGCCGGTCTCCATGGCCTCCCGGATCTCGGGGTTGGGATAGGGGCAGGTGGGGAAATTGCCGTCGGGCTTTTCCTGCTCGGGCACCACGGTGACGTTGGTCACCCCCATGCGGTCCAGCAGCAGCTTCACCGGTTCCAGGCCGGAGCCGTTCAGCGGCGTGTAGACCAGTTTCAGTTTGGAAACATCGTTGCCGGGGCGCAGGGCCAGCACGGCGTCCACAAAGTCGGACAGGCACTTGTCATCAATGAAGCGAATACGGCCGTCGGCCACGGCTTCGTCATAGTCGGCCAGTCTGGGGCTGTCGAAGTAGTCGTGCTGCTCAATGGCGGCCAGCACCTTGTCGGCAGCTTCCAGGGTGATCTGGCAGCCGTCGGCGCCGTAGACCTTGTAGCCGTTGTACTTGGCGGGGTTGTGGCTGGCCGTCACGCAGATGCCCGCCCCGCAGCCCAGATACCGGGTGGCCCAGGACAGGGCGGGGGTGGGTTCCAGCCGGGGGTACAGATATGCTGTGATGCCGTTGGCTGCCAGCACACGGGCGGCCTCCCGGCAGAACAGCTCGCCCTTGTTGCGGCTGTCGTGGGCGATGGCCACCTGTTTGGGCAGCCCCTCGGCGTTGATGTAGTCGGCCAGGCCCTGGGTGGCCCGGCGGATGGTATAGATGTTCATGCGGTTGGTGCCCGCCCCGATGACGCCCCGCAGGCCGCCGGTGCCGAATTCCAGATCCCGGTAGAAGCGGTCGGTAACGGCGTCGGCGTCATCCCGGACGCCCTCCAGCTCGGCGGTCAGGTCGGGGTCCTCCACGGCCCGGCTGAGCCAGAGGTCCAATGTCTGCTGGTATTCCATAAAAGGGTCTCCTTTCCCTGTTGTGAACAGTATCTTATAGAGAGGATACCGCCTTTTCCGGTGCGGCGGGCGGTTCTTTTGGGGTGGGCGGAGAGCTCCGCCGGGACAGACGCCCCGGCCGGGTTTTGCCGCAGCGCCTTGCCGGTCCGGCAGTGGCCGCGCTGCGCCGCCCGTTTGTATCCAGAGTATCACATCTGTCCTTCTGTGGCAAGGACAGGCCCGGCCGCCGCTGCCAGTTTTTGTTTTTGGGCGTCCGGCCGTTGACAAAATCCGCTGTACAGGGTATAGTGTTACCGTAAAATCCGCCTGTGCGGAGCCTTGTGGATCTTTTCCCGAAGCAATCTGCTTTTTCTTTTCGCCACATGATCGTCTGGTGCGTCCTGCGCCGGGTCGTGTGGTATTTTTTTTGCCCCGACGCCGGGCGTCCCCCGCTCTTATTTCAAACCACGGAGGTCAAAACACAATGGATCAGGTATTTATGAAGCAGCGTCCGGTGCTGCCCCTCGTCATCTCCATGGCGCTGCCCATGACCCTCTCCATGCTGGTCAGCTCGCTGTACAACATCGTGGACAGCTACTTTGTGGCCCGGATCAGCGAGGACGCCATGACCGCCCTCTCCCTTGTCTACCCGGTGCAGAATCTGGTCACCGCCATCACGGTGGGCTTTGCCATCGGCGTCAACGCCGTCATCGCCTTTCTGACGGGAGCCGGCAAGCAGGACCAGGCCTCCTGTGCCGCCTCCCTGGGCATGTGGCTCAACATTCTCCACGGCGTGCTGCTCACCGCCGGGTGCCTGCTGGCCATGCCCGGGTTTCTCTCCCTCTTCACCGATTCCCACACCGTCCTCTCCCTGGGCCTGCGCTACTCCAACATCGTCTTCTGGTTCTGCGTACCCATCGCCGCGGGCATGGCCTTTGAAAAAATCTTCCAGGCCGTGGGCAAAATGACCGTTTCCATGATCTGCATGCTCATCGGCTGCGCGGCCAACATTATTCTGGACCCCCTGCTCATTTTCGGCATCGGCCCCTTCCCCGCCCTGGGCATCGAGGGTGCCGCCATCGCCACCGGCCTGGGCCAGTGCCTGACCCTTGCGGCCTACCTGGTCTTTTACGCCGCCGGTTCCCTGCCTCTGCGCATCCGCCTGCGGGGACTGACCTCGGTGGGCTTTCTGGCCCGGCGCATGTATCTGGTGGGCGTGCCTGCCACCCTCAGCCTGGCGCTGGCCTCCCTGCTCATCACCGCCCTCAACGGCATCCTGTCCGCCTTTTCTCAGACCTATGTCCTCATTCTCGGCGCCTACTACAAGCTCCAGTCCTTCCTCTACCTCACCGCCAACGGGGTGGTGCAGGGCATCCGCCCCCTCATGGGCTACAACTACGGCGCCGGGGAATACGCCCGCGTCCGCCGCATCTTCCGCACCAGTCTGCTCCTTATCGCCGCCGTCATGCTGCTGGGCACCCTGCTCTGCCTGGTCGCCCCCGGCGCCCTCATCTCCCTCTTTACCGACAACGCCGAAACCATCCGCCTGGGCGCCGGCGCCCTGCGCATCATCTCCCTGGGCTTTGTGGTATCCAGCCTGTCGGTGACCGCCTCCGGTGCTCTGGAGGGTCTGGGCAAGGGTATGGAGTCCCTTGTCATCTCGTTGTGCCGGTATACCGTCCTCATTCTGCCTTTGGCCTGGGTGTTCAGCCGTTTCTGGGGTGCCGACGGCGTCTGGCACGCCTTCTGGGTCACCGAGGTCCTGACCGCGGCGCTGTCCTGGTTCATCTATCGCCGGGCCACCGCCTTTGCCCGGTGACACTGCCTTGCACCCGCCTGCCGCGTCCGGTATAATAGGGAGAAAGAATCTACCGGGAAAGGGTCGGCACACCATGCAGTTTGTCAATTTTCTCATAAAACCCGCATCCAGCCTGTGCAATATGCGCTGCCGCTATTGCTTTTATGAAGACGAGGCCGCCAACCGCACCATGCCCAGCATGGGCGTCATGACTCAGGAGACGGCCGACCTGCTGATTCAGGAGGCTCTGGACGCCGTGGACTTCAACGGCCGCATCAGCTTTGCCTTTCAGGGCGGGGAGCCCACCGTGGCGGGGCTGGACTTTTTCCGCCATTTTGTGGCCGAAGTCGCCCGCGTCAACACCCGGCACATTCCGGTAAGTTATGCCATCCAGACCAATGGGCTGGCCATCAACGAGGAATGGGCGGAGTTTCTGGCCAGGAACCGTTTTCTGGTAGGGGTCTCGCTGGACGGGGACAAGGCCCTGCACGACGAGTTCCGCATAGATGCGGCGGGCAAGGGCACCTGGAATCGGGTACGGCAGAACATCACCCTGCTGCAGCGGGCGGGGGTGGAGGTCAACCTGCTCTGCGTGGTGACCAAGCGCTGCGCCAAGAGCGCGGTGAGAGTCTATCACGCCCTGCAGAAGACCGGCGTGGAGTTTTTGCAGTTCATTCCCTGCCTGGACCCCATTGAGCAGCCCCGGGGCAGCATGCCCTACTCCCTGCTGCCGGAGGATTACGGCAATTTCCTCTGTGCTCTGTTTGACGAGTGGTACCGGGACTGGGCGGCGGGGCATTACACCAGCGTCCGCCTTTTTGACGATTATGTCCATCTGGCCATGGGGCTGCCCGCGGGCACCTGCGCCACCAGCGGAAGCTGCGGCGCCTACTTTGTGGTGGAGGGAGACGGTTCCCTTTATCCCTGCGACTTCTACGTGCTGGACGACTGGAAACTGGGCCATCTGGGAGAGCAGCCTCTGCCCGCCCTGGCAAAAAGCGACCGGGCCGTCCGGTTCCTGCAGAACGGTCTTGTCCACCCCGCCCCCTGCGCTTCCTGCCAGTGGCAGTCTCTCTGCTTCGGCGGCTGCAAGCGGGACTGGTACGATAGCCCCGACGGCGGCAAGCAGAATTACTACTGCCCGGCTTTCCGTCAGTTCTTCGCCCACGCAGCCTCCCGCCTGCAGCAGATCGCCCGGGCGGAGCTTCAGGCCCGGGGGCGCTGACTCGTTTCATCATCTGACAAAGGAGGATCTTTATGCCGTTCATTGATGCCAAACTCACTGTATCCCTGGCCGACGCCCAAAAGGAGGCCCTCAAGACCGCTTTCGGCAAGGCCATCCCCACCCTGCACAAGACCGAGACCTACCTGATGGTGGGCATTCAGGACAGCTGCGACCTGTGGATGGCCGGGCAGAAACTGACCAAAGGCGCCTATGTCTCGGTCAGCCTGTACGGCCACGCCTCCCCCGCCGACTACAACGCCATGACCGGCAAGATCTGCGCCATTCTGGAGGATCAGCTGGGCATCCCCGGCAACGGAGTCTATGTCACCTACCATCCCGTCACCGACTGGGGCTGGAACGGCAGCAATTTCTGATTGTTTTTTCACAGCAGCGATCCCCGCCGGAGCCTTCCTGAACACAGGCAGGTCCCGGCGGGGATTTGTTTGCTTTTCTGCACACAGACAAAGAAAACCGCCGGCCCGGTTCCTCCGGATCGGCGGTTTGTTTTGGATTGTCAGGTCAGCGGCCGGGGATTACTCCTCGTTCTTTTTGCCGCTGCGCTTGCGCGCAATGACCAGTGCCACAATGGCCACAGCGGCCACGACCAGAACCACGATCAGGCTGACCAGAGGCAGATTGTCGCTGGTCTGGGGGATTGCGGCGGGTTTCGGGGTCGGGGTGCCCCAGGTGCCGTTCTCGATGGCCTCGGCAATGTCGGGGTGATCGTCCGGCGTGGGGGTGGGCGGGGCGTAGGTGTTCAGGAAGCTCAGTTCCGCCACCTTGTTTTCAGGATCATCGTCGGTATTGGCATACACTTGGGCCTGCAGCGTGGTGCCTTCCTCCGTCTCCAGGTTGGTGACCCGGATGACCACAGTGTAGACAGTATCGTCGTAGGTCATGTACGCGGTGCCGGCCTTTTCCTGTTTGACGATGTACTTGTAGTCGCCCGGCTCGGTATAGCAGAATTCGGTAAAGGAAACCTTGTCTCCACCGGCGACCCAAAGACCTTCTTCCTCCTCAGCCGGCATGGGCTGGTCGGGGTCGGCGTCCTCGGCGCACTCGATGGTGATATGGAAAAGTTCCTCGTTGCTGCCATTGAGCTTCACGCTGACCGGGAGCTCCGCCGTGCATTCATACTCGACCGCGTTGGCGCGGACAGGCAACAGCAGCAGGGCCGCGAGCAGCACGGGAAGGACCAGCAATCCGCTCAGTTTCCGTATCGCTTGATTCATTGTGTCAGGTACCTCCTTCATTGGATCGGGACAGGACGGCCGCAGGGGAACGCCCTGCCGTCCGATCCGCTTTTGTCAGCTCATGCGGTCCAGCCGCCCAAAGATGACTACTCGACCGTTGGTTTCCGCCTCTGCACAGGTGGACAGACCGATCACCTTGTCCTGTGGTGTGACGCCGATGTACCGGCTCTGCACCGCGATTTCATCCACATAGTTCAGCAGCTCGCTGACATCACCGTCCTGGGCGGTGGGGTCATAGATCATGCTGTCGAAGGCATCCACCTGGACGCACGCGAAGATCTCGATGGAGTAGGTCGCGTCGGGCAGATAGAGGGTGCCGGTGGGATGGGATTCAAAGTAGTCGGTGTTGACAAACTCGACGACATCGCCGAACATACCGCCGTTGTCCATATGGTGGCCGTAGACCAGGGTATACGCATCCGAGATGTCCCGGGCGCTGTCACTGTCCAGGAAGATGGACCCGGACAGCGAGAAGTCGCCGTACACATCCTTGTTGACGTATTCCATGTCGGTTTCACCGATGACCACGGGATAGTCGATGTGGGTATCGTCGATGGTCAGCCAGCCGCACACATCGGGGTTGATGGCCTGCAGCTCCTGAAGGGTGGGATTGTCGTCCGGGTCCCCGGCAGCGGGCTTGAACTGCAGCAGGTCGCTGTCCAGGAAAGCGCCCCGGAATACCATGGCGGTATCCCACAGCGAGTATCCGCCGTACAGCAGCATGAGCAGGATCAGCGCCGCCGCGAAGATGCTGACCATTCGATCGCCGAAGCGTGCCAGTTTGGCCGCGGTGTGCAAGAGGCTTGCCTCCTTTCAGGCAGTATCCTCAGGCTTGCCAGCCTGCGTTGGGTCGAAAACGACCCCGGAAGGTGGTGAAAATGCTTGGATGAACAGTAAGTAAGGATTGTCAGCTTGCGCTGTCAGGATTCAGCAGTGTGAATCAGTCCTCACGACGCTTGCGCAGGAAGACGAAGCAGCCGGCAGCAGCGATGACGACCAGCAGAGCGTAGGGAGCAACGTTCATAACGATACCGGTGGGGGTGACAGAGTTGCGGCTGTTATTGAATTCGATGCAGTTATCTTTATCAGTGACCATGCTCTGGGCGGCAGCCGCCATAACAGTATCATCCTCGTTCGTGGGGCTCTCGCCTTCAATTGCGTCCTGAGCGCCGGTGCCACCATTCCATGCTGTGCTGACCGTGTTGACCTCATACTGTGTGGAATAGCCCTTGCTAGTAGCAAATTCTTCGCTGACAGTATAAGTAACCGGCTCACCATTGCTACCGACTGCGGGGATACCTTTAATAGTGATAGTCTGGCCATCCTGCAAAGCTTTGGTAACAACGTTAGAAGAGACCGCTGCATCACTGTCAACAGAAACCTCAACGCCAGCAGGCAGATTTTCAAAATTGACTGTGAAATCAAAAGAATCGTTCTTAGACCCCATATCACCGGTGACATACTTCTTAACAGTCAAGGTGTATGTATTATAATCAGCGGTAAAACCAGCAGACTTGGTGCCGTGATTATAAGTATCGCCAGCATCGGACGAATCGAATACAAGAGTGCCATCCGTAGTCAGCACATAGTACAGCACCTTGTAATCGTCAGTGGTATCGTCATTACCGACATATACATCAAGGTAACGAGTGGGGTTCGTATCCAAAGCGACGGCTCCGTTATTGTTACTCTGGGTCAACTTATAACGGTACACACCAACGCCATCCCACTGAACATGCGTAAAGTCGATATCAAAGGTATCGCTGACAAGATTGTTAGTCTTTGTCTCTGTGCCGTCAAATACAGCCTGTACAGTCCAGTCGCCGTCCACATCTGTAGGCTTGGTACCAGTGTGGACCGGCAAAGAAGCATTTGCACCAGTAGTGTTGCTGTTACCGTCGATTTTGTACGTAAAAATAACATGCGGGTTGTTAGCATCCTCAGCACCAGAAACATCAATCGTCTGAGTAAGAGTAATAGATGTATCAGAGGTTGCGACGACGCCATCATCATCCATTTCAGCAGCATAGGCAGGAGCTGCCAGGGACGCCAGCATGGCGGTGGCAACGAGGGTGGTCGCAACGCGACCGATGGTCTTGTTCAATTTCATGCTCGTTTTCTTCCTTTCTGAATTATGGCTTTTGCGTATTTTACACAGGATCGCTCAAACCGGGCATCCCGATGTAACAATGGTGGAAATTCGGATGTGCGGCTCACAGGTTGGAGCGCCGCACCACGGTGATCACCTTGCCCTTAACCTCGCTGGCTTTCACGGGGCCGAAATACCGGCTGTCCCGGGCGCCTTCGCGGTAGTCGCACAGGATGAAGAACTCATCCTCGGCCAGGGTGATGGGATAGGTGGGGCCGTCGTCGTACTTGGGCGTGGTGTAGTAGATGTCATTCTCCAGCACGGTGCTTCCGTTGACGACCAGCGTTGCCTGGTCGGTGACCTCGACGGTGTCGCCGCCGCGGGCTACGATGCGTCCCACGTACTGCTCCCCGTCCTTCTCAAAGACCATGACGTCGCCATTGGCCCAGTCATCGGCCAGGCGGTAGTAGAGCAGCAGGTCTCCCGCCGAGATGCGGGGGGCCATGTCGTCGTTTGCCATGGGCGTCACGCCGAAGGCAAACCCCAGCAGCAGCCCCAACAGCACCACCATGGCCACCAGCTTGGTGAAGAAGGATACGATATCCTCCCCGTCGGCACAGCGCCGGCGTTTTTTGCGGATGATGTCCTCCGGTGTGGGGGGCGTATCCTTTTTGTCCGCCTTGCCCCGCTTTTTGGGCTTTTTGGCTTTGGCGGACCGCTTTGCCGGCTTACCCGACTCTTCGGGCGGTTCCGGCATGGACGGCTCCGAGTGATCATATCGCGAGTCTGCGGTGTCAGCCGCAGCGCCGGCAACGGACGGAGCGTTGAGCGAGTCCGTTCCTCTGTCCCCCGCCGCCGCACCGGCGGCTTTGGGGGAGGCGGAACTGTGGTAGACCTTGCGGGGGGTATCAGCCATGGGCATCACCACCGCCCCTGCGGCCCATCATGCGGGCCAGTGCCTGGTCGCGCTCGTCGATCAGCGCCTGATAGTAGGCGGCCTGCTCGTCGTAGACCAGCTGATAGGTGCGCTGCAGGGCTTCCAGCTGCTTCCATACGTCAGCTTCGTCCACCCCGCCGAACACCTTTTTGCGAAATTTCATGGCGGACAGTGCATCCGCGATGTCCTGCATGGTGCGCATAGGCGATTACTCCATCCGGCGGCGACGACGGCGGACTACAATGCCGCCGATCAGCGCCAGCCCGGCAATGCCGGCCGCCGTGATCATCAGCACATACGGCGTGGTGTGGTTGGATTCCAAGCCAGTGGGGGCGACAGCTTCGCGATGGTTGGTAAAAATCACCGTGCCAAGATTCGCCGCATTGCCTTCGGGAATCGTGATCGTCACAGAGGTCGTTGTCTGATTAGAGAAAGCCTTCTCGGTCAGGGCAGAGCCTTCCGCAATGGTGATGCCCTGCGCTGTGTAGCCATTCGCTGTCGTCTCGCTGATAGTGACTGTATCGCCGGGTTTGAGACCGGTCAGCGTGACGGTGCTGCCATTATTCAGCTTAAAGTTTGCGTCTTCGGACTCTTGGTCTTGCTCCAGCTTATATTGGTCACTGTCAACACCGGTCAGCGTGAAATCGAAGTAATCTTCACTGCTGCCCATCTCGCCGGTAACAGACTTCGTAATGTCAAGTGTTAGATAAGGCTTGTAGGTGTTTGTAATGGTGACCGTCTGGTCAAGTTGACCCTCCATCGCGTTACTGATCGTACTGCTTTGGGACGAGGTCGGCAGTTCGCAATAGAAATCGCCAATATCGGGGGCGCTGGTCTCCTGCACAGTGTAGGTGCCAAGCGGCAGGCCGTTGATTTTAAGCGAACCCTCGCCTGTGATGGTCACCGTAGCGGTGGGGGTGCCATCGCTGCCATTGTTGAACGTAACCCCGCCAGCAGGCGCTCCCGCTGCATTCACAGCATCAAACGTCTTGCTGGTTTCCGCGCCCGTGAACATCGTCTCCGGGCCGGTGATCGTGAACCGGAATTGCGTATTGTTTGCGGCAGCGCTGTCCGTCAGGCCATTGACCACTTTCTTGATGGTCAGGCTGCCGGTGTAGGGCTTGTACTTATTGGTGACGGTGACATTGGTCGTTTCGTTTGCCACAACGGAAACGGTTTTCTGCAAGCCCGTCGAGGCCTGCTCGCCGTCAACGGCAATCTGCGTACTATCGTATTGATATGTACCATTTTGGCCGGGCTGCTTCTCGACAACCGTATAGCTGCCCGCCGGGAGGGTCAATTCTTTTGTCCAAACGGGGGTTGCTCCGCTATTATCCGGCAGGGCAAAGGTTTCAACAGGGTCGCCCGTGGTGGCGTCCCCGGCGTAAACCTTGAATTTAAACGAACCGCTGGGCATCTGATTCGGGTCGCCCCAACCTTCCACCTGCTTGGTGACAGCCAGCGTGCCGGTAGTCGGCGTGTAGGTGTTGGTGAATTCAACCACTACCGTAGTGTTTTGGCTTAGCAGGAATTCTTTCGTTTCCCGCGTTTCCGTAGTAGCCCCTTCGACATCAGTGCTTGTACTCTCGTACTGGTACTCTTTAACGGAATCTGCCGGCTGTTGTTCCACTACCTTGTAGGTGTTGCTCGTCAGGTTTTCGACAGCGACTCTCCATGCCGCTGTATTCGACGGTGCTGCATCTTCCGTAGGCAACGTTACATCTTCTAGTTTCGTTCCGTCTTCATAAATCGTAAAGGTGTATGTATTTTCCGGGATCGTAACGTTCTGCTCAAAACCCTCAACATTTTTTTCGATGTAAATCGTGCCTTTACCCGGCTCTGTCGGAACACGATACTGCGAGAAGGAAACTTTATCGATCAGGTTGCCTTGGGTTTTGTCCCCGCTTCGCACATCGCCTGCGCCAAAGAAGAAACGGGTCAGGTATTGGCCTTCCGGCACACGATATGTTTCATTTACAATTTTCGTCCAATCGTTGCCAGACTGAACACGCCAAATCGTGATCTGCGTATTATACTTGGTGATCGTCGCCTGATTGTCGTGCCACTGTCCGACATCGTTCACGATATCGTCAATGTCATTTTGCGTCGTCACATTTTCAGCCGCAACAGCCGCATCCATAATGATGACATACATCGTGTCTTTCCCGTTGCGGTTTCCGCGGGCACGGTGCGACGCGCTCCAATACAAATCACGATCGGGAATCGTCATAACATCCTGGTACAGCGCACCTGCGGCTTCGCAGTTCAGCTCAGCACATTGGTCGCCATGTGGAACGGATGTGATTCCATAATTACTCTCTGCACTCGACGCTCTTGCATTTACAATCTCAATGTCAAGGCCAGGTCGATTAACATTTGCGCCCAGGCCGGTGGTCTGCCAAACCATTTCCGGATATAGACCGCTCGTGACCTGCAAGTTAGAAGATTCCCCCTGAACTTTTACATCCTCGAAGCTTCCGTTTTGCAGCTGGTTGTAATAAGGCACTTGGAAGGGAAGTGACTCGGCGATTGGGATTTCGTTGCCAACTTCGTACAGGCGCACCATATAGGTTTCACGCGCACCGTCCTCGTATACGCTAATCGTGTCGTTGAGTTCACCGGAGATTTCCTGGTAGGTTCCGTCTGCCGCCTGCTGATACCAGCGATAATAATATTGCTTGCTGGGATCCAGCGTTTTGCTATAATTTGCCCGCAGCGAGCCCGTATCGGATATATCATCCTCGATAACAAGGTCACTGGTGGGTGAAGGGCTTACTTGTCTATAATACAGGTTAAAATAAACGTTGTCGCGCTCGTCATCAATCGTAATGGTCTGTTCTTGGCTACTTTCCGTAGTCTTATAACGGTATGTCCATGCACCATTATCCCAGTTGTTGGAAGTGTTGAAGCTGTAAACGTCGCTGCTTCCCTCGTCTATCAGCTTCCAACTGCCTACCCATTGCCACCACTCTTTTTCGTACTCCCATAATTCGTAAACCATCTCAGCACGGACGATTTGATAGCCGGGAATCTCCAGCGTTGGGTTATCCGCCGTAAAGATGTACTCGTTAGCAACACCGACCGTGAAGTTTTCCGGCGCAGCATTCAAAGAGGTACCATTTTCCAGGTATGTATGTATGGTAAAATCTTTTTTCGTGGTTCCATTCGCATAACGGGCCGACCAAGTCAGCGTAAACGTCGAGAACCCCTCCACCTCAAACTCGGCCGTGATCTCAGCATCCTGGGGCATGGGGGCTTCCTCGGGCGCAGCGGCCAGCACCGCGGGCGCGGCGTCGACGGCAATGGTGCCGTCGGTGGCGTCAGCTGCGTCGGCCACCGTCTCCACGGCCTCGACCGCGCCGGTCTCGTCCTCGGCCAGGTGCTGCACAGTCAGGCTCTCGGGGTCGGCGTCCTCGGGCAGCATCTCGCTGGGCAGACTGAAATTGACCGCAACCGGCTGCAGCGGCTCGACCTTGGCGCCGCCGGCGTCCACAAAGCTGATGTCCAGCGCCACAAAGCCGTCGTATTCCACCTCGGCGGCGTCCAGTTCGGCGGCCACGTCGGCCACCGCCTGATCGTCCGCGGCATCCTCGCTGGAACCAACCAGAGAGGCAGTCAGGGTGACATCCTCAGGCAACGCACCTTCGGGTGCACTGACGCTGACCGTCACATCGGAGCTTTCCACCGTCGTCTCAAACTCCTTGGCGGGGTAGGAAGCCGCATCCTCCTGGAGCTCTTCCTCCTGATCGGCAGACTCCTCCCCGGAGGTCTCCTCCTGGGAAGCAGTGGTCTCGTCCTGCTGTTCTTCTTCCTCGTTGAGCACTACGGCAGAGGTATCGGCTTCCGCCGTTTCCGGCGTGGCCTGATCTCCTGCCGCCCACGCTGTGCTTGCCAGACTGCCTGCCAGGCAGAGCGCCAACAGCACGCTGAGTACACGTTTTTTCATTTGCATGTTCAACTCCTCATTACCAGGTGGTTGCCCGGACTTGACTCAACCGGGTTCGGTCTGTTTGGGTTACGATGCCGGTCGGTTCCGGTTCGAGGACGCATCCTCCTGCCAGCCGATCATGTTCTGCTCGGTTTCCAGCAGCTGATCGTAGGCCTGCAGCAGCAGGTTGTCCATGGTTTGACGGATCTTGTCCTGGGTTTCCTTGTACAGCTTGCGCAGGCTGCGGGGATTGCCTTTTTCCTCCGGCACATGGGCCTGACGGCAAAGCTCCTGCAGGCTGCGGCACAGATTGGAGCGATCAAGGGGCTGCCCGCTGCGTGTGATGAACACCGGCCCCCGATAGATGCCGTTGTCCTGCATATAGGCCAGCAGCTCCTCCTGCAGGCTGGGCGGGCACCGGAACCGGTACGGGCTGCCCCGCAGGTCCAGGGTTCCCTCCCCTGCCTGAATCAGCTCCGCTGTGACCTGATCCAGGCACTGCAGCGGAAGGCCGGTGGTGGCAAACAGCTTGACCAGCAGATAACTTCGGCGCTGGTCCAGCACCCGGGCCGCCCCCAGCAGCCGAAGATACTCGGCACGGGTGAGAGACTGGGGCGGCTGCTCCTGCGCGGGGCGGCAATGCCTTTGCACCAGATCGGGACGGCCGCACCATCGGAAATAGTTATTGGCCGCCGCCAGATGCAGGTTGACGCCATGCCAACCGTAGCTTTTCTGCAGTTCCTGACGCCAGAGCTCCAGGCTGCCGGCATCGGGAGGACCGTGGGAAGCTACAAACTCCAGCAGGTTGTACAGGCAATTTCGGTAGCTGCGCCGGGTCTCGGCATTCCAGCCATTGCTTTTCTCGTCCTCTAGGAACGCTGTCACGGCGAATCCTGGCAGAATTTCGTCGTTTTCCTTCATGGCTGGACCCCCTTTCCGGCAATCAGCGAGACATTTGGAAACAGAATCATGGTTCTGTTTCCAAAAGGGGGAAAAAAAAATCGCCTGTGCAAAAATTTGCACAGGCTGACTAAAAATGAATAGGGTTTATCAGTTGGGAAATCCGGAAAATGGACTGCCCAACTGATTTCTTCTGCTTATTTTTAGGAAAAACTCACAAAAGTTAACGTATGCACTTGATTTCGGGGTACCCCCATGATAAGATTATTTACAATTTGATGGGAATTGCTGCCGATATGTGTGTGCAAACTCGATTGCATATGCCCATCTTTCAACACTATGTAAACAGAACCATGATTCTGTTTACAACAGCAAATGCATGCTGTTGAGCAGGCGTTCGTGTTCGGCGCCGGATTCCATGATATAAATTCTTGTTGTCTCGATGCTGGAATGACCCAGTACGTCTGCAAGCTTTGAAAGATTTTTCTCAATACTATAAAAGGTTCTGGCAAACAGATGCCTCAGGTTGTGCGGAAATACTTTTTTCCACGCCACATCGGCTCTGCTGCACAGGGCCTTTAATATTTTCCATACCGTGACACGGCTCAGCGGCTTACCGGTCCTGCCCACAAAAGCCGCTCCTGTATGAATGCGCTGACGCATGCACCATTTCAGCAGCCGTTTGCAAAGTTCGGCGGGAAGTAGAATTTCTCTGCACTTGCCCTTGCACCGAATGCTCGCCTTATGCCTGTGCAGAGCCTCCACCGTGATATACTGCAGCTCCGATACACGAATGCCCGTGGAGCAGATGGTCTGCAGCAAAAGCAGTGCCCGCCGGTTGCCGCCGTCCCGGGCGGCATTGAGCAGGCGGAAGTATTCCTCCCGGCTCAGCTCCCGGTCCGGGTCACAAAACACCTTGCGCTGTCTCTTGAGGGGTTTGGCTTTGCCCTGCGGATTGTCACAGAATTCCTGATAGTCATTGATCGCTGCCAGCATGGCGTTGATCCCCGACGGCGCATAGCCCTGCTCCACCAGGGAATCCCGCCAGGCTGCCACTTCCTCCCGGGAAGGCCGCCGGGATGCACCGCTTTCCCGAAAAAAACGGGCCAGGGCACGGATATATTTTTCAATGGTAGCCGCGCTGTACTCCCGTGAGAGCAGCCAGCTCCTGTACTGCTGCAGCGTGGTACGGATATCACTGGGTTTCATGGATCGCATACTCCTTCCTGTTCCTGTACTTTGCCGTTAGTATGCCCATCCCCGCTGATTTTCAGGCGGAAGAGATCTTGACGGCGCGTCAGGGTCGCCGCGTATATGCCACATATCAAAAAATACGTAGTATATAAAAAGTGCAAGGAAGTCTGTTTTTTGTTGATTTATCTAGTTTTTATGTCTATATATTAACACTTTACGATGATCTTGTATATACTTAATAATAATTTTGTTGATTATCGGATGCAGTTTTCATTCTGACAGAAAAAGCCGGGGCGCAGATGCTTTTCAGCATTTACGCCCCGGCTTCGGGATTGTGACGGAATGTCCGGATTACAGTGCACCGGCCTGATGCAGCAGCTGCATCACCGCTGCCTTGGGCTTGGCGCCCAGGCTCTGGGTGACCGCACGGCCGCCCTTGAAGACAATGAGCGTGGGGATGCTTTGCACCGCAAAGCGGGCGGCGAGCTCCGGCTCATTGTCCACGTTGACCTTGCCCACCTTGATGGCGGACTCGCTCTCGGCGATTTCGTCCACCACAGGGCTCATCATACGGCAGGGGCCACACCAGCCTGCCCAGAAGTCCAACAGCACCGGCTTGTCGCTGCCCAGCACCTCGGCCTCAAAATTCTGTTTCGTAACGGTAAGGACTGCCATATTATTTCTCTCCTTTGCATTGCAATTATAATGTCGCCATTATAATAAGGTAGGTCCGACGGCTTGCCGCAAGGACGGCCATGACGGTAGGAAATCGCCTGCGCCGAACTTTTTTAGTATAGCACATTTCACCTTTTTTGGCGAGCCGCGGCGCATTGTCCTTGCAGTGCGCACAATCGAAGCAAAAATACGGACATTTTTTGTGATTTTCTCTTGCGCAGGGCTCGATCCGGTGGTAACATAGAAACTGGCGTAAGCAAATAGCAAATCAAGTGCGGTGCAGCCCCCATTAACGGGAAGGTGCATCGCCGAAAAAGGGAGAGTGTGTTACTATGTCGATCAAGAACGCTTACCTGGCCGGTGTGTATGAGGGCCTGGCCGCGCGCAACGCTGAGCAGAAGGAATTCCTGCAGGCGGTGGATGAAGTTCTGGAAAGCCTGGAGCCGGTCGTTGAGGCCCGCCCTGAGCTGGAGAAAAACGGCCTGATTGAGCGCATTGTAGAGCCGGAGCGCGTCGTCATGTTCCGCGTGCCCTGGGTGGATGACAATGGCAAGGTCCAGGTCAACCGCGGTTACCGTGTTCAGTTCAACTCGGCCATCGGTCCCTACAAGGGCGGCCTGCGTTTCCACAAGAGCGTCAACCTGTCGGTCATCAAGTTCCTTGGTTTCGAGCAGGTCTTCAAGAACAGCCTGACCGGTCTGCCCATGGGCGGCGGCAAGGGCGGCAGCGACTTTGACCCCCACGGCAAGAGCGACGCCGAGGTCATGCGTTTCTGCCAGAGCTTCATGACCGAGCTGTACCGTCACATCGGCCCCGACTGCGACGTGCCCGCCGGTGATATCGGCGTGGGCGGCCGCGAGATCGGCTACCTGTTCGGCCAGTACAAGCGCATCACCAACAGCTTTGTGGGCGTTCTGACCGGCAAGGGCATCCCCTACGGCGGCTCCCTGGCCCGCACCGAGGCTACCGGCTACGGCCTGTGCTACTTCGCCGACGAGATGCTCAAGGCCAACGGCAAGAGCTTCGACGGCGCCAAGGTGGTCATCTCCGGTTCCGGCAACGTGGCCATCTACGCCAACCAGAAGGCTACCCAGCTGGGCGGCAAGGTCATCGCCATGAGCGACTCCAACGGTTACATTGTGGACGAGAACGGCATCGACTACAAGGTCATGAAGGAGATCAAGGAAGTCAAGCGCGCCCGCATCAAGACCTACCTGGATTACGTTCCTTCCGCCAAGTACGTGGAGGGCAGCGCCGGCATCTGGACTGTCCCCTGCGACATCGCCCTGCCCTGCGCCACCCAGAACGAGCTGCCTCTCGAGGGTGCCAAGGCTCTGGTGGCCAACGGCTGCTATGCAGTGGCCGAGGGCGCCAACATGCCTTCCACTCCCGACGCTGTGGCTTACCTGCAGGCCAACAACGTGCTGTTTGCTCCCGCCAAGGCTTCCAACGCCGGCGGTGTCGCCACCAGCGGCCTGGAAATGAGCCAGAACTCCCAGCGTCTTGCCTGGACCTTTGACGAGGTGGACGGCAAGCTGCACGGCATCATGAAGAACATCTACGCCAACGCCGCGGCCGCCGCCGAGGCTTACGGCATGAAGGGCAACCTGGTTGCCGGTGCCAACATCGCCGGCTTCACCAAGGTAGCCGACGCCATGCTGTCCCAGGGTATCGTCTGATCTGCCCTGCCTGAGATGAATCCATAAAACAAACCGCCGCACCGGGCTGTGCCGGGGCGGCGGTTTTCTGTTTGCCGGATCGAAAACCCGCAAAAAACTCTCGGGGCGCCCGGCCTTTTGGCCGGACGCCCCGAAAGCGGTATCTGGAAAATAAGAGGATGGTATGTTCAGTGCGGGCGCGCGGGGAATGCCCCGCCGTCCCCGCAAAAACCGACTGTCAGACGATCTGCTGAGATTTGTGAACGCCGGTTTTGAGGAACTCGACCCACTCGGCCACGTTGACGGCGTGGTCGCCCAGACGTTCCAGGTACTTGGTGATCATGAACAGATCCAAAGCAGTGGTTGCATCCTGAGGATGGGCGGCAATGTAGGAAGCGATCTCGTCGCTGATGCGGCTGAAGAAGGCATCGGCCTTGTCATCCTTGCGGATGACCTTGGCGGCGGCGTCCAGATCCACCTGGACGTATGCGCCGATGGCGTCCTTGACCATGCGGTGGACCAGGTCCCCCATCTCATAGATGTCCTCCAGAACGCCCACAGCCTGGGCGCGGTCCAGCTTGAGATGGAGCACGATCTCGGCAATGTCGGAAGCCTGGTCGGCGATGCGCTCAATGTCGGTGACCATTTTCAGTGCAGTTGACACCTTGCGCAGGTCGCTGGCCACCGGCTGCTGACGCAGGAAAAGCGTCAGGCAGCGATGCTCGATCTCCCGCTCCACGGCGTTGATCTCGCTGTCCCGGGCAACCACGCTGCGGGCCAGCTCCACATCGCCCTCCCGCAGAGCACGCAGGGCGTTGCCGATAGCGCCGCCCGCTGCATGGCCCATGCGAGCCAGCATGGTGTCCAGCTCAAGCAGCTCTGCGTCGTAAACCTTGCGGCTGCTGTATCCCATAGTTCAAAACTCCCTTCTGTATCAGCCGAAACGGCCGGAGATGTAATCCTCGGTGCGCTTGTCGGAAGGGTTGGCAAACAGGCGCTCGGTGGGGCCCATCTCGACCAGCTCTCCCAGCAGGAAGAATGCCGTCTTGTCCGAGATACGGGCGGCCTGCTGCATATTGTGGGTGACGATGACGATGGTGTAGTCCTTTTTCAGGTCCATGGCCAGCTCCTCCACACGGGAGGTGGAGATGGGGTCCAGGGCGGAGGTAGGTTCATCCATGAGCAGCACCTCCGGCTCCACGGCCAGAGCGCGGGCGATGCACAGACGCTGCTGCTGACCGCCGGACAGGCCCAGAGCCGACTTTTTCAGCCGGTCCTTGACCTCATCCCAGATGGCTGCGCCCCGCAGAGACTTTTCCACGATCTCATCCAGCTCGGCCTTGCCGTGGATGCCGTGGGTTCGGGGGCCGTAGGCGATGTTGTCGTAGATGCTCATGGGGAAGGGATTGGGCTTCTGGAACACCATGCCCACCCGCTTGCGCAGGACGTTGACGTCCAGCTTGTCCTTGTAGATGTCCACGCCGTCCAGCTTGACGTCGCCGGTGATGCGGCAGCCCTCCACCAGGTCGTTCATGCGGTTGAGGGTCTTGAGGAAGGTGGACTTGCCGCAGCCGGAAGGTCCGATGAATGCGGTGATCTCTTTTTCGGGAATATCCATGCTGACGCCCTTCAGTGCATGGAAGGCGCCGTAATACAGGTTCAGGTCCTTGACTTCAAACTTATCCATCGTTCTGAGTTCCTTTCGTCAATGTTCTGGCAATCAGGCTGGAGACGGCATTGATGGCCAGCACCAGCACCAGCAGGACCACTGCGGTGCCAAATGCCTCGCCCACATGCAGACCCTCGCTGGAAAGGACGTACATATGCACCGCCAGGGTACGGGTGGAGTCAAACAGGAAATCCGCGCCCGACGCGATCTTGGTGGCGGAGCCGGCGGTGTACAGCAGCGCGGCGGTCTCGCCCACGATACGGCCGGTGCCCAGGATGACACCGGACAGGATGCCGGGCATAGCCGGGGGCAGCACAATGGCAAAGACGGTGCGCAGCTTGCCCGCGCCCAGGCCGAAGCTGCCCTCCCGGTAGGAATCCGGCACCGACATGAGAGATTCCTCGGTGGTGCGCATGATGAGGGGCAGGATCATGATGGCCAGCGTCAGCGAGCCGGACAGAAGGGACAGGCCGAAGTGCAGCTGGGTGACAAAGAACAGCATGCCGAACAGGCCGTAGACGATGGAGGGGATGCCCTGCAGCGTCTCGGCGGTCAGACGGACCACCTTGACCAGCTTGCTGCCGCGGGGGGCGTACTCCACCAGATAGATGGCCGCAAAGACGCCCAAAGGGGTGGCAACCAGCAGTGCCAGCAGCGTCATCAGCAGGGTGTTGATGAGCGACGGCATAAGAGAAACGTTGTCGGAGTTGTAGGTCCATTCAAACAGGGAGGGCTTGAGGTTGGGGATGCCCCGCACCAGAATATAGCCCACCAGGAAGATCAGGATACCGGCAGTGAACAGGGCCGCCAGACGGACCAGCCAGCGCATGGCTGTGGAAAAGACCCGGGCGCCGGTGCGGTTGCGGTAGGGGTCCCTGCCGCGTCCGCTGCGATTGAGGGTAGTAGGATGGCTGGCGGTCAGATCACTGCCTGTGGTGACGCGCCCGTTTGCATTGATGCTGAGTTCAGGCATGTTCTTTTCCTCCCTTGACGAGGCTGAAGCAGAAGTTGATCAGCAGAATGAAGACGAACAGCACAACACCGGTGGCGATGAGAGCTTCACGGTGAAGGTCGGCAGCATAGCCCATTTCCATGACAATGTTGCTGGTCATGGTGCGCAGGCCCTCAAACAGGCCCTGAGGCATACGGGGCTGGTTGCCGGCCACCATGATGACGGCCATGGTCTCGCCGATGGAACGGCCCACACCCAGAATAACGCCGGACAGCACGCCGGACTTGGCGGCGGGCAGCAGGATGCAGAAAACGCTGCGCTCATGGGTAGCGCCGAGAGCCAGACTGCCTTCGTAGTAGCTCTCGGGCACTGCGTCCAGGGAGGTTTTGGAAACGGTGATGATGGTGGGCAGGATCATAATGCCCAAAAGCAGGCTGGCAGTGAAAAGGCTCATGCCGCTGCCGTCAAAAGGCTTGGCAAGCTGTGCCACCCAGGGCACCAGCACCATGACGCCGAAGAAGCCGTAGACCACCGACGGAATGCCGGCCAGCAGCTGGATGGCGGGCATCAGCAGCGCCTTGGTCCTCTTGCCGGCGAAACGGGAGAGATATACCGCCGTCAGGATACCAACCGGCACGCCGACGACCAGGGAACCGGCCGTGACGTAGATGCTGCCGATGATCATGGGGAAGATGCCGTAAATGTCCGCGGAGGGTTTCCACTCGGTCCCCAGCAGGAAGTTGAGGGGCCCGATCTTGAAGATGGTGGGCAAACCGTTTGCGAACAGGAAAATACAGATCAGCGCAACTGCGCAGATGGACACGCACGCACATGCCAGAAACAGGATCCGCATGCCGTTTTCTTTCCATTTGGACGTTCCGCCTGCCTTTACCGCGGCGGCCGCAGCATTGTTTTCCATACCGATACCTCGCTAAGATTGAAGAACATACAGGTGCGATTTTTAATGATTTTTTGCGCAGCAAACCGGGCAGCTCCGTAACCCGTGATCGAGAAAGCGGCGCGCGCCCGGCATCATTTCACTGCAGCTCCCTGGAAAGGAGCGATTTTCTGTTACTGAACGTCAGCCCAGGTGGTCAGCTCGCCGGTGTAGACAGCGCGCAGATTGTCCATGGTGATGTTGGTGATGGGGTTGGCGTTGTTGACGACCACTGCGATGCCGTCCATGGCGAGCACGGTAGCCACAGCGCCGGCCTCGACCTCGCTGTCCTTCAGCTCGCGGCTGGCCATACCGATGGTGTAGGTGCCGTCCAGAGCGAAGTTGACGCCGTTGGTGGAGTCAGAGGTCTGCAGTTCCACAGTGGCGTTGGGGTTGACCTCGGCGTAAGCCTCGATCAGCTTCTCCATGACAGGAGAGACAGAGGAGGAACCGCCGACCACGATGTTGCCGGAAGGCTGGGTGCTGGTGTAGCTCTCAGCGGCGTCGTCGCCGATGTAGCCTTCCTCAGTGATCAGAGCCTGGCCCTCAGCGGACATCACGTAGCTGATGAAGTCCTGAGAAACTTCGTCCAGAGTGCTGACTTCGCCGTTGGTGACGATGTTGAAGGGACGGGCGATGGTGTAAGTACCGTTCTTGACATTCTCAACCGTGGGCTCAACGCCGTCCACCGCGATCCCCTTGACGGTCTCGTTCAGAGAGCCCAGGGAGATGTATCCGATGGCGCCTTCCTCGGCGGCAACAGAGGTCATGACGTTGTTGGTGGAGTTGGCCTGCTGGGCATCGACGGTGGTCATGTCGCCCTCGTCGGTCTCAACGCCGGTCAGCTCGATGAACGCGCCGCGGGTGCCGGAGCCATCCTCACGGGTAACGACCGAGATCTTCTGGCTGTTGTCGAAGTCGCTGTCGGCGGATTCCTCGGTAGCAGCAGAGCTGGAGGTGGAAGCGGAGCTGCTCTGGTCAGCAGTGGAAGCGGAAGAGCTGCTGTCGGTGGTGCTGCAGGCAGCCAGGCTCAGAGCCATAGCCGCAGCGCAGATAGTCGCAACGATACGTTTCATAAGTAATTTCTTCTCCCTTTTTTCGCCGTTGTACGGCTGTTTTGTGTAGACTCGGCGGCCACCCGGCCGCCCCTGTTCCTTTCGCTCGGAACGGTTCTATTGTATCGCGGCAAAGCCCCGTTATCGACCATGCGCCGGTACAATCGATGTAAAATTGCGGTAATCCACAGCCGCAAAGTGTAAAGACCGTGCAAAATTTGCCCCGCCGGGCGCACAGGAATTTTACATTTCCGGCATTTGACAGTTTCAAAAGCCGGGTTCCGCCTTGCAACACAGGGACAGTTGTGGTATAGTCTTATAAAGAATCCGGCAGCGCGCCGGTCACAAGAGCGGAGGGACAGGCCATGCACGAAATCCGGACTATGCTGCGGCAGCATTTTCTGGACGCATTGTCTTTTTTCTTTGCTATTGCAACGGCTTTCGGCCCTGCTTTTCCGTTTTCAGGATGCAGGGCTTCTTTTTTTGCCATGGCGCGCCGCCGGGGAAAAAGGTTAGGAGGTAATTTTTTGTGAGTGAGAAATCCAAAAACACCGCGCCCATCGATTACTCCAAGGGTATTTACGACGCGCGCACGCTGGGCACGCCCCGCGTTCTGGTGCTGGGCATCCAGCATATGTTCGCCATGTTCGGCGCGACGGTCCTTGTCCCGCTGATCACCGGTCTGAGCGTCTCCACCACCCTGCTGTGCGCCGGTCTGGGCACGCTTCTGTTCCACTTCCTGTGCAAGGGCAAGGTCCCCGCGTTCCTGGGTTCGTCCTTTGCCTACCTGGGCGGCTTTGCCATCGTGGCCCCCATGCTGCCCGACGCCAACGGTGAAGCCACCATCGCCAACACCGAAATGCTGTCCTACGCCTGCGCCGGCGTGGCTTTTTCGGGCCTTTTGTATGTACTGGTCAGCGGCCTGATCTCGGTGTTCGGTATCCGCCGCATCATGCGGTTCTTCCCGCCCATCGTCACCGGTCCCATCATCATCTCCATCGGCCTGATCCTGGCCCCCAGCGCTATCTCCAACTGTGAGACCAACTGGCTGCTGGCCATTGTGGCTCTGGGCGTCGTCATCATCTGCAACATCTGGGGCAAGGGCATGATCAAGATCCTGCCCATCCTGCTGGGTGTCATCGCGTCCTATATCGTCGCCCTCATCACCGGCCAGATCGACTTCACCGCCATTTCGTCGGCCAGCTGGTTCGGCTTCCCCATCAAGGCCGAGGCCACCGGTCTGCTGGCCATTGACGGCAGCCCCGAGTTCATCAGCGCCCTGTTCACCATCATGCCCATCGCCCTGGCCACCATGATGGAGCACATCGGCGACATTGCCGCCATCAGCGCCACCACCGGCAAGAACTATATCCGTGACCCCGGCATCAACCGCACCCTGCTGGGTGACGGCCTGGCCACCACCATGGCCGGCCTGCTGGGCGGCCCCGCCAACACCACCTACGGCGAGAACACCGGCGTTCTGGCCCTGACCAAGATCTACGATCCCCTGGTCATCCGCCTGGCCGCCTGCTTCGCCATTCTGCTCAGCTTCTGCCCCAAGTTTGAGGCCATCATCAACACCATCCCCGCTGGCATCATCGGCGGCATCAGCTTTGTTCTGTACGGCATGATCTCCGCCATCGGCGTCCGCAACGTGGTGGAGAACAAGGTGGATCTGACCAACTCCCGCAACCTCATCATTGCGGCGGTCATCCTGGTCAGCGCCCTGGGCTTCAACTCTCTGGGCGGCCTGACCTTCTCGGTCCTGGGCATTTCCGTCAACCTGTCCGGTCTGGCCATTGCCGCCATCCTGGGCATCCTGCTCAATGCCATCCTGCCCGGCAATGACTACGAGTTCGACGACGGAGACGGCACCGGTGAGGGCGCCAGCCTGCGCATCTGACCGTTCCCCCTGCAAAAACAAAAAGGCCTCCCGGCTTTGGGACATTGCGTCCGGCCGGGAGGCCTTCCTTATTATAATAAGGTATCAGATGCTGTTATTTGCGGCAGGCCGCGTCGATGCAGCCCAGAGCATTGAGAGTGCGGGGGAAGCCGATGAAGGGCAGGCACTGGGTCACTGCGTCGATGAGCAGCTCCCGCCCGTTGCCGATGCCCAGGTTGGCCGCCGCATGGCTGGTGGCCTGGGGCTCGCAGCCCCCCAGGCAGCTGATGGCGCAGAAGGTGATGAGCTCCCGGGTGGCCAGGTCCAGCCCGCCCCGGGTATAGAAATCCCCGAAGCAGTGGGCCGACAGATAGTCCTGGATGTGGCGCAGTTCATCGGGCGCGGCGACGCGCATCTTGTTGATGTTCTCCGCCCCGAACAGCTGCTGCTGCACCGCCAGCCCCTTTTCAAAGCGGTCGCTTTCGGTGACACGGGTGTTGGGCTCCGCCTCGCCGGTGCACTCCATCAGCACCGGGGAGGCCGCCTCCAGAGCACAGAGGGCCCGCTCCAGTCCCACATAGGGCGCACACTGGTAGATGGTCTCCCGCAGCTGTTCCGCCGTGGCTCCCATCCTAAGCCCGGCCCGCAGATACTGCTCCATGTGCTGCAGTGACTGGGTGGCCGTCAGGGCCGCCACCGTCACCAGCGCCCGCTGTACGTCGGTCAGGCAGCCGCGGTTTTCCACGTCTCCCAGCAAAAACGTTTTGGCGATCTGTTCAAACTCCGGGTCCAGGCCGCAGCCGTGAAAAGCCTCTCCCCCAAACCAGGCATCGTCCTTCTCGTGTGCCGTTTCGCTCCGTGTCATATACAAGCACTCTCCTTTGTTTCGGCGGGACAGCGTTTCTTCCGCCGTTTTTCTGTCTTTATTGTACCGCCCCGCCCCACCATTGTAAAATGCCCGCTTTCCATATCCTGTCATGCGCAAAAGGCATGGTTTGCTTTGACAGCGGCCCCGGCGGCATCTATAATAAGAATAAGCAACCGGCTGTGAGGAGGTCCTGCACCATGGAACTGCGTGTCCTGCAATATTTTCTGGCCGTCGCCCGGGAGGAGAGCATCACCCGGGCTGCGGAGGTGCTGCACATCACCCAGCCCACCCTCAGCCGGCAGCTGTCCCAACTGGAGGAGGAGCTGGGCACCCGCCTGTTTGAGCGGGGCACCCGGCATATCACTCTGACCCCGGACGGTCTTCTGCTCCGCCGCCGGGCCGAGGAGATTTCCGAGCTGGTGGACAAGACCCGGCAGGAGCTGGCCTTGCAGGATGAGACGCTGGCAGGCACCGTAGCCCTGGGCAGCGGCGAGCTGGAGGCGGTGCGGGTTCTGCCCCGGCTGTTTCAGGCCTTCCGGCTGCGGTATCCCCTGGTGGACTACACTCTCTACAGCGGCACCGCCGACGATGTGAAGGAGCGGATGGACCGCGGGCTTCTGGATGCAGGCATTTTGCTGGAGCCGGTGGATGTGGAGAAATACGAGTTCATCCGGCTGCCGGTTCGGGAACAATGGATCGCCCTCATGCCCGCCGACGACCCGCTGGCGGCAAAATCCGCCGTGACGGTGGAAGATCTGGCCGCCCGGCCGCTGATTCTGCCCCAGCGTCCCCGGGTCCGCAGCGAGGTGGCCAGATGGTTTGGGGAACGCCACGACGGGCTGGATGTCCCCTTTACCAGCAACATGAGCACCAACGCCGCCGTTCTGGTGGCGGGGGGCATGGGCATTGCCGTCACCATCGAAGGTTCGCTGCCTTTTCTGGACCGCACCCAGCTCTGTGTCCGGCCCCTGGACCCGCCCATGACTGCCTCCACCGTTTTTGCCTGGAAGCGGCATCAGCCTTTTGGTCCCGCCGCCGCCAAATTTCTGGAATTTGCCCGGAGCTTCTGGGCTGAATTTCCGCCCCAAAACTGACAAAAAGCGCCCCGGAACCTCACAGGGAGGCCGGGGCGCTTTCTTTATGATTTCGGGAAAGTCCTTCACAGGCTTTCGTGTTTGACGCTGGGCAGCTGGCGCCCGGTGGAGTAGGCCGCGCAGACCAGACCGCACAGCCCCAGCATGGCCAGGGCTCCGGCCTGCACCAGATCCAGCAGGTCCGCCGTGCCGGCAGCAAACTCCAGCACCACCTGGGGAAAGCCCAGGCAGGTGCAGAGCAGAAAGGCCGTAAGCCCGTAAAAGAACATGCTGCGGCCCATGGGAGACTTGGGGGCAAACACCACCTTGAGCAGGAGGTCGGCCATACACAGGGCCCCCACCGCGGACAGCACGCCGAAGATGTGGTTCATGCGCGCCACCGAGGCCGGTTCCATGGCGAAGCGCTCCACCGTCAGCCAGAAGGGCGCCGCCAGCATGGGCAGGCCGAACACCACCGGCAGCGGCTTTTTGGGCGGTTCCAGAAAGGACTGCAGGCCAAACACCGCCAACCAGGCCCCGCTGATCACCAGCGAAATTCCTCTGGGCATGACGAAAGCGTCGGAGCGTGCCAGCAGTGTGCTGACGCCGCTTTCCACCATCAGGCCTCCGGCCAGCAGCATACAGCTGCCCAGCGCCGCCTTGCTCCGCAGCAGGGCCGCCGGCTTGGCATGCGCCCGCCGGGACATGACAAACAGAACCACAACCCCGGCCAGCACCGCCAGATAGCGGTACCAGGCCTCCCCCACCTGCGCAAAGCCGGTGGCGGGGTCCACAAAAAAGATCAGATCCGCAGTCCGGATAGCCCCCAGCACCATGCAGAGGACGGCTCCAACCACGGCTGTAATGGAATCGCTCATAGTTTCCTCCCAACGCCGGGGACTCCCGGGAGTCCGGCGGCATAATCGCGGCGGACGGCGCATACATTGATAGCAAGAGGACACGCCCTGCCGTCCGTTCGCCCGGCAGTCAGGGGGAGGTTCCGTCTGCGGCCCCTTGCCGCGAGCGAAAATCTCCCTTGCCGGGGGTATTCTATTATTCTACCTGTGCGGGCGGCAAATTGCAAGACCGGCCTGTCCCGGAGGCTGCCATGAAAACCGCCGTCAAGCGTACTCTTTTTCTTTCCGTTGTACTGTTGATTCTTTGCGCCGCAGCACCCCTGCTGTGCCTGCTGCCCGTCTTTGCTCCCCCGGAGGAGGCAGAAAATTTCACAGACGCTTCGTCCTCCGAAGCAGAGGCCGAAGAGGACGCCCCCGCCCCGGAGGACACGCCTCACGCCGAGCCCCAGGCCATCCTTTTGTGGGATGACGCCGCCGGGGAGGCCGTCAGTGTTCCCGCCGCCGAGTACCTGATCGGCGCCGCCGCCTGCGAGATGCCCCCCGACTGGCCCGACGACGCCATCCTGGCCCAGATGGTGGCCAGCCACAGCTGGGCGCTCTACCAGCTGGAGCACAGCGACCAGAGCGACGCCGCCATCACCGTGAACAGCGCCCAGTGCAGCGGCTGGACCACGGACGAGGTGCTGCGAAGCCGCTGGGGGGAGGACTTCCAGACCCGGTGGGAACATCTCTCTCAACTGGCGGAGGAGGTACTGTACGATCTGGTGCTCTACGACGGCGCGCCCGCCGCCGCCTGCTACCATGCCATCAGTGCCGGGCACACCCAGGCCAGCCAGCGGGTGTGGGTGGAAACTCTGCCCTACTTACAGGGGGTGGACTCTTCCTGGGACAAAAACGCCCAGGACTTTGAGGTCTCCGTCCAGTACGACGCCCAGCAGGTATCCGACGCCATGTATGCCTATCTGGGCATCGATGTGACCGGCAATCCCGACACCTGGGTGGGCGACACCGTCTGGGATGAGGCAGGCTATGTGGATACCATCCAGATCTGCGGGCAGAGTGTCTCCGGCACCGACATGCGCTCCGCCCTGAGCCTGCGGTCCGCCTGCTTTGCCATTGCCTGGCAGGACGGGGAGTTCACCGTCACCACCCGGGGCTACGGACACGGGGTGGGCATGAGTCAGGAGGGCGCCCGGGCCATGGCCGCCGGGGGCGCCTCCTGGAAGGAGATCCTCTCCTATTATTTCCCCGGCACCCAGCTGGGCTCCACCGACGACCTGGCCTGAAAGAGAGGGGTTTTCTTTCTGCTGCAAGCTTTCACTTGACAACTGTCCCCGCACGGACTACCATTGATTTTGTGACTCTTTTTTCAACTCTATAAATAAGGTGTGGATGGATAGGATGTTCAAAGGACAGGTCTCCCTGACCGAAGGCAGTGTAGCCAGGGGAATGCTGGTGTTTGCCATTCCCATTTTCTTCAGCAATCTGTTCCAGCAGCTGTACAATGCGGTGGACTCCCTCATTGTGGGCAACTTTCTGGGCGGCAACGCTCTGGCGGCGGTGGGTTCCTCCGGCAGCCTGATTTTCCTGCTGACAGGTTTCGTCAACGGCGTCAGCCTGGGCGCCGGCGTGCTCATTGCCCGCCATTACGGCGCCAAGGACTCGGAAGCTCTCAAGCGGACGGTGCACACCACCGTGGCGCTGGGCATCGCCGCCAGCGTGGCGCTGACCGTGCTGGGCGTCATTCTGACCCCCCAGATCCTGCGCTGGATGGGCACCCCGGAAGATGTCTTTGTCAACTCGGTGGTCTATTTCCGGGTCTACTTCCTGGGCTCCACGGCGGTGGTGCTTTACAACATCGGCGCCAGCATCCTGCAGTCGGTGGGCAACAGCCGCAGCCCCATGTATTACCTCATCGCGGCCTCTCTGCTCAATGTGGTGCTGGACCTGCTCTTCGTCGGCGTATTCCACTACGGCGTGGGGGCCGCTGCCCTGGCCACCATCATCTCCCAGGCGGCCAGCGCCTTTCTGGCTTTCCGCAAGCTGACCCTCTCCCAGGAGGATTACGGCGTCCGCTGGAGGCAGGTACGCTTCCACGCCGCCACCCTTCGGGCGGTGGTGGCCCAGGGCGTGCCCTCCGGCGTGCAGAACTCGGTCATCTCCCTGGCCAACGTCATTGTGCAGGCCAACATCAACTCTTTCGGCGCTCAGGCCATGGCAGGCTGCGGCGCTTACAGCAAGATCGAGGGCTTCGCCTTTCTGCCGGTGACCTGCTTCTCCATGGCGCTGGCCACCTTCGTCAGCCAGAACATCGGCGCCGCCAAGCTGGACCGGGTGCGCAAGGGTATGCGCTTCGGCCTCATCACCTCTCCCCTGCTGGCGGAGGGCATCGGTCTGGCCATCTTCGGTCTGGCTCCCCTGCTCATCGGCGCCTTCAACAACGAGCCGGACGTGGTTGCCTTCGGTGTGCAGCAGGCCCGCACCGTCGCCCTTTTCTACTGCCTGCTTGCCTTCAGCCACTGCTGCGCGGGCATCCTCCGCGGTCTGGGCCGTCCCACCGTTCCCATGGTCGTCATGCTGGCTGTCTGGTGCGCCCTGCGCATCACCTACATCACTGTGGTGCTGCGCCTGATCCCCGACATCGGCGTCATCTTCTGGGCTTATCCCCTGACCTGGAGCATCAGTTCCGCCCTGTTTGCCTGGTATCTGGCCCATTGTCCCTTGCCGGTCCCCGGCGGCGGAGCCCAGGCAAGGCAGAATCTCCATTGATCTTCCTGCCGGTAACAGCAATTTAAAGTAGATTTCAAATTGAAAAATACCGTCCGTTTTATACAGAGCGTATTATACGGACGGTATTTTTCTGTGTTTTTTGACAAAATGCTATTTTCGCAAACGCAGGGGCAGCCCCGCCGGTCAAAGCGGGACTGCCCCTGCGTGTATGATTCAGGAGACGATCAATCAGTTGAGGATGGTCAGTTCGGTCTCGGGATCGAACAGGTGGATCTTGTGGGCATCCAGCGCAACGGTGACCTTGTCGCCGCGGCGAGCCTTGGAGGTGGGAGCCACGCGAGCCATCATGTTCTGGCCCTTGTAGGTCAGGTAGAGGTAAATCTCAGCGCCCATCAGCTCGGAGACCTCGACCTCAGCTTCCAGCTTGGTGTCGGGATGCTTGGCCAGGAACTCCTCGTCGTCCTTCATATCCTCGGGACGGATGCCGACCTTGAGGGTCTTGCCCACGTAAGCGTCCAGCTTGCCGTCGGCGGTCTTCTCAGCGGGCAGAGGCAGCTTGGTGCCGGCCAGATCGATGGTGTAGGTGCTGCCGTTCTTCTCCAGGGTGCCGTCCATGAAGTTCATCTGGGGGCTGCCGATGAAGCCGGCGACAAAGATGTTGCAGGGGTAATCGTACAGGTTCTGCGGGGTATCGACCTGCTGGATGACGCCGTCCTTCATGACAACGATGCGGTCGCCCATGGTCATGGCCTCGGTCTGGTCATGGGTAACGTAGATGAAGGTGGTGGCCAGGCGCTTGTGCAGCTTGATGATCTCGGTACGCATGCTGGTACGGAGCTTGGCGTCCAGGTTGGACAGAGGCTCGTCCAGGAGGAAGACCGCCGGGTTACGAACCATGGCGCGGCCCAGAGCAACACGCTGACGCTGGCCGCCGGACAGAGCCTTGGGCTTACGGTCGAGGAGGTGCTCGATCTCCAGAATCTTGGCAGCCTCACGGACGCGCTTGTCGATCTCGTCCTTGGGCATCTTGCGCAGTTCCAGACCGAAAGCCATGTTCTTGTAGACGGTCATATGGGGGTACAGAGCGTAGTTCTGGAAGACCATGGCGATGTCGCGGTCCTTCGGGGGGACATCGTTGATCAGGCGGTCACCGATGTACATCTCGCCCTTGGAGATTTCCTCCAGGCCGGCGACCATGCGCAGGGTGGTGGACTTGCCGCAGCCGGAAGGTCCGACGAAAACGACGAACTCCTTGTCCTGGATCTCCAGGTTGAAGTCCTTGACGGCGGTGACGTTGCCCGGGTAGATCTTGTAAATATGACGGCAGCTGATACTTGCCATTGCGATGTACCTCCATTGCAATTTATTGATGCCCTTGTGGGCTGTTTTTCTTGACAAATCTATAATAACAGCTTATTCTTGAAAAAGATATAGCACTTTATTGATATGGAGGGCCAGAAATTGATTTTTGATTGGAACCGCTGCTGCGCCGTGGCCGAGGTGCGGGAACTTTCCGGGGACAGCGCCGTCACCCTGCCCGGACCCGGCCTGTGGGCGGGCATCCTGTCCAGCGGGCGGTGCCAGGCAGAAGGTACCGGCGGCTACGACGCAGCAGGTGCCTCGGGGGATCTGCTGCTCTGCGGCGGCGCCGTCACCCTGTCCCCCATCGAGGACTGCCACCTGCTGGCGGTGCGCCTCACCGGGCTGGCCGCCGATGCTTTCGCCGCCAACCTGGATCGTCCCCGCTTTGCCGACGGCGCCCTCTGCCCCGGGGCCGCCGAGCTGCTGGCCCGCCTGTGCGACGCCCACCCCGCCGATACCGCCGAGCAGAGCCAGCGGGCCTACGCCCTGCTGTGTGAGCTTTCCCACGCCGACGAGGCCATCCGCCGCCTCAGCCCTCTGGTGGCCGAGGCGGTGGCCGCCATCCGGGACAACTACATCGGCCTGTACGGGGTGGAAGAGCTCAGCCGTCAGCTGGGGGTCTCCAAGTGCCATCTGGTGCGCACCTTCTCGGCGGAGATGGGAGTCTCCCCCGGCAAATACCTCACCGCCACCCGCATCGAGGCGGCCAAGCTGCTTCTGCTGGAACGGGAGTACAGCCTGGACATGATCGCCGCCCTCTGCGGCTTTTCCAGCGCCAACTATCTCTGCCGGGTCTTCAGGCGGGAGACCGGCCAGAGCCCCGCCGCCTGGCGGGATTCCAACGCCCCCGGCCCCTCCGTCCGTCTGCCCAACCGCTCCAACGAAATCTACCTCTGACCCGGACTCTGCCAAAAAAGCACAAGGCGGCCCCGGCACATCCCACTCAGGGATGCACCGGAGCCGCCTTGTTTTGCTGTGTTTTTGCCTGTTACCAGAACAGAACCATGAGCAGAATGATGAGACCCAGCCCCACCAGGTAGACACTGCCGATAAGCAGTGCCGCCTTCAGTGCGCCCAGGATGACCCAGAATTTCTGTCCTGCGGTCAGCTCCTCCTGTTCCTCCCAGGGGCGGTCCTGGCCGGAAGTTTCCCGGGGGGTATTGTCCTGACCGGGCTGCCGGGGTTTGCGGGGAAGGAACAGAGAGGGCATCTCCACGCCGCTCATGTCGGCGATGGTTCGTCCATCGTCCTCAAAGGGTTCATGCTTTTTCATTTGTTGTCATACAGATGGCAGACCACATAATGGCCGGGCTCAATCTCACGCTGAACAGGAGCTTCCTCCTTGCAGCGCTGGGTGCAGTACTTGCAGCGGGTATGGAACTTGCAGCCCTTGGGCGGGTTGGCCGGAGAAGGCAGGGTGCCTTCCAGCGCAATGCGCTCCCGCTTGACGGTGGGATCGGGAATGGGAATGGCCGAGAACAGAGCCTTGGTGTAGGGATGCAGCGGGTTGCGGAAGATATCCTCCGTCTCGCCGTATTCCACCAGGTTGCCCAGGTACATGACGCCCACCGTATCGGAGATGTGCTCGACCACGCTCAGGTCGTGGGAGATGAACAGGTAAGTCAGGTTGAACTGCTCCTGCAGATCCTTGAGCAGGTTGATGATCTGGGCCTGAATGGACACGTCCAGAGCAGAGACCGGCTCGTCGCAGACGACGAACTCGGGGTTGAGGGCCAGAGCGCGGGCGATGCAGATACGCTGGCGCTGGCCGCCGGAGAACTCGTGGGGGTAGCGGTCCTTGTGGAAGGGCTGCAGGCCGCACTTGTCCATGATCTGGTCAATATAGTCGTTGAACTCCGCCTTGGGCACCAGCTTGTGCTCGCGGACGGCCTCGCCGATGATCTCACCCACAGGCAGACGGGGAGACAGGCTGGAGAAGGGGTCCTGGAAGATGATCTGCATCTTGGGACGCAGGGCATGCATGGCCTTGGCGTCCAGATCGTAGATCTCCTGGCCGTTGAACAGCACCTGGCCGCCGGTCTTTTCGCCGTTCAGGCGCAGGATGGTGCGGCCGGTGGTGGACTTGCCGCAGCCGGACTCGCCCACCAGGCCCATGGTGGAGCCGCGGCGCAGGTTGAAGGTAACGCCGTCCACCGCCTTGACCTGGCCCACCGTGCGGCTGACCAGTCCGCCCTTGATGGGGAAGTACTTGCGCAGGTGGTTGACCATCAGGATATACTGCGGGTCATAGGTGACCGGGGTGTAATCCAGATTGCTGCCCTTCTTGTACATGGAAGCGTAATCCTGGTCGTTGCCCTTCTGGTACTTGGGGGCATTTTCCTTGGTGTTGTTGGTGCTCATTTATTCTGCCCCCTTTTTGTCGTAATAACGGTAGCAGCTGACCTTGTGGGTGGGCGACAGGCTGACTTCGCAGGGATATGCGCCGTCGCAGCCTTCCACGCACATTTCGCAGCGGTCCTTGAAATAGCAGTAGTTGGGCATGTCGATGGGGTTGGGGACCTTGCCCGGGATGGAGTAGAGCTTGTCCACCTGCTTGCCCACCACAGGCTTGGATGCCATCAGACCGATGGTGTAGGGGTGAGCGGGATGGGCAAAGATCTCTTCCACGGTGCCCTTTTCCACCACGCGGCCGGCGTACATGACGACGACGTAGTCCGCCGTCTCGGCAATGACGCCCAGGTCATGGGTGATGAGCATGATGGAGGAGTTGATGCGGTCCTTCAGGTTGCGCAGCAGGTCCAGGATCTGGGCCTGGATGGTCACGTCCAGGGCAGTGGTGGGCTCGTCCGCAATGATGATGCGGGGGTTGCAGGCCAGGGCCATGGCGATCATGACACGCTGGCGCATACCGCCGGAAAGCTCATGGGGGTACATGGCGTAGACGCCCTCGCTGTTGGCAATGCCGACGGTCTTGAGCATCTCGATGGTGCGGGCCTTGATCTCATCCTTGGTCTTGCCCTCGCCCTCGTGCAGGGCGATGACCTCGTCCACCTGCTGGCCGATGCGGAACACCGGGTTCAGGCTGGTCATGGGCTCCTGGAAGATCATGGAGATGTAGTTGCCGCGCAGCTTCTGCATCTTCTCGGCGGGGATCTTGGCGATGTCGTAGGCCTTGCCGTCACCCAGGTTGAGGCGGATCTCGCCCTCCACCACCTGACCCTGGGGCCGCTGCAGCAGCTGCATCAGGGACAGGCTGGTGACCGACTTGCCGCAGCCGGACTCACCCACAACACCCACCGTCTTGCCGATGGGCACGTCGAAGGTGACGCCGTCCACGCTCTTGACGGTACCGGCATCGGTATAGAAATAGGTGTGCAGATTGTCAAACTCCACCGCGTTGTTTTCATTGTGCATCCGGGTGGTGTACTCCTCCTCGGGCACGTTCTTGCGCTTGCGTTTTTTCTCCAGCTCATTGGTGATGCGGCGGTTTTCCTTGGAAATGCGCCGCGATTCCTTGGCGGAAAGATATCCTTCGTGTTTTGCCATGATTCGTGGGCCTCCTTTATCGCTTCATTTTGGGGTCAAAGGCATCGCGCAGGCCGTCGCCGACGAAGTTGAAGCCCAGCACCGTGACCAGCAGGCAGATACCTGCGGGAATCCAGATGAACAGGTAGTTCGTCATGACAAAGGCGTCGTTGACATCGTTGATGATGTTGCCCCAGGAGGCGAAGGGGAACTTGACGCCCAGGCCCAGGAAGGACAGCGTCGCCTCGGTGATGATGGTGGAGCCCAGGCTCATGGTGCAGGTGACGATGAGCTGAGGGATGACGTTGGGGATCAGGTGGCGAACAATGCGGTGCCATGCGCTGATGCCGCAGGCCTCGGCAGCGGTCATGAACTCCTGCTCACGCAGGGAGAGGATCTGGCCGCGGACCAGACGGGCGATGGAAGGCCAGCTCAGGAAGCCGAGGATGAGCATCAGGTAGAGCATACGCAGCTGCGGGTCCACCTGCAGGGCGTCCATGGTAGAGCCCAGGATGATGATGACGGGCATGGACGGGATGCAGTAGAAGACATCCACGATACGCATGATGAGGTTGTCCACCCAGCCGCCGAAGTAGCCGGCCACACCGCCCAGCAGCACGCCCAGCACACCGGCGATGATAACAACGATGAAGCCGATGACCAGGGACACACGGCCGCCGTACATCAGACGGGTGAGCATGTCCATGCCGTTGGTATCGGTACCCAGCCAGTGCTCGGCAGAGGGGCTGGAGTAGCGGTCATAGATCTGGGTCTCGGTCATCTGGGTGATCTTCCAGCTGTCGATGGAGGGATCGTAGGTGATGAAGTATTCCGCCTCGGTACCGTTGGCATCGGTGTAGGTGAACTCCTCCTGGTCGGCCTCGATGGCCTCCACCAGCTGCTCGCGGAAGTCCTTGGTGATGGCGGTGTTGTTGCCGCTGGAGGCAGACACCACGTAGCGGCCGATATAGCCGATCTCGGTGCCGGCCTGCATGACGTTGCCGTCCTCATCGATGGTGTAGTCGGTGCCGTCGGAGGTGAACTCCGTCTCACCGTTGGCATTGGCGCGGATGGCGTCCAGACGCAGCTGGAAACCGGGGTCCGCACTGCCGTCGGCCACGGTGAAGGTGTCCTTGGCGGCCAGCACCAGCAGGGTGCTGCCCTGATAGACGGTGTAGACCTCGGGGGCCTCCTCCACCACGGTATAAGTGACATCCTTGTAGGTGAACTCCTCAGCGCCGTCATTGATGGCGCCGATCAGCTGGGCCTGCAGCAGAGCACCGAACTCCTGGCCGTCCGCCACGGTATAACGGTAGCTCTTGTTCTCGGTAACACCGGCATAGTCCATTTTCAGGGTAGTGGTGGTGTAGAACTGCTGGTCCTGACCGTAGGGGCTGATAAGGCCGCCCACAAAGGAGAAGAGGAACATGATGACCAGCATGGTCAGGCCGACCACGGCCAGACGGTTGCGGAAGAACCGCTTGGCGACCATCGCGCCGGGAGAAAGGACCTTGACGCGGCGGTCATCGTTCAAAGAATACTGCTGCTCCGGCTCATTGGCGGAGTTTTTCTTGATGGCTTCGCTCATGATTGATTACTCCTTTCGTCAGGAAATGCGCACGCGGGGATCGACCACGGCGTACAGAATATCGGAAAGGAGGTTGCTCGCCAGGGTCATGATGGCGAGAAACGCCAGATAGAACATGGTGAAGGGAATATCACCGGCGATCATCGACTGGTAGGAGTTATAACCGATGCCGGGCAGAGAGAACAGTGTCTCGGTGATCAGTGCACCGGTGAAGAGTCCGGGCAGCGAGCCGCCCACGATGGTAACCAGGGGGATCAGGGTGTTGCGGAAGGCATGCTTGTAGATGACCACATGCTCCGACAGGCCCTTGGCCCGGGCGGTGCGGATGTAGTCGGCGTTAAGGACTTCCAGCATGTTGGTACGGGTGTAACGCACCAGCGAGCCTACCGACACAATGACCAGGGTAGCGATGGGCAGGACCAGATGGTTGGCCATGTCCAGGAACTTGCCCATGGAGTCCAGCTGAGCGTAATTGCGCCCCACCAGGCCGTACAGGTCAAACCAGCCCAGCTTGACCGAGAAGAGCAGCTTGAGCAGGGTGGCGAAGAAGAAGGTGGGCAGAGAGATGCCGACCAGAGCAGCGGCGGTGATGGTATAGTCCACCCGGCTGTTCTGACGGGTAGCGGCCACAATGCCCAGAGGGATGGCAATGACCAGCTCCAGAATGAAGCTGATGCCGCCCATGACGATGGACAGGCCGATGCTGTTCTTGAACTCGGTGATGACGGGGACGTTCCACTTCCAGCTGTCGCCGAAGTTGCCTGTCAGCGCATCGCCCAGCCAGGTGACATAACCCACGGGAATGCTCTGATCCAGGCCGTACTGGGCATTGAGCTGGGCAAGCAGTTCCTCATAGGGTTTGGCACCCTGCAGCTGGGAAAGCTGCATGGCCATGGTCTCCACGTAAGATGCCGGCAGACTGCGCATCAGCACATAAATGATGAAGGTGACGCAGAACAGGATCAGGATGGAGAGCAGGACACGTTTGATGATGTAATTTCGCACTGGGGGTTCCCTTCCCTTCCTTGGCGCTGCGAAGGCGCACTTTGGTTTTTTTCAGAGGCTTTGGCCGGGGAGGCCGCAACCACCGCAAAGGGGCAGCCGTGGTTTTGCCGCGGTTCCCCCTCTGGATTTCCTTGTTTTTGGCGGTTTTTCCGCCCGAATATGGTCATCCCTTTTCCCCGGCGACGGCATGCCGCCGCCGGGGCAATGGGATAACCACATTCACACGGCGGTGTAGAATGTGGCAAAGGCAGTCATGAAATGACCGCCCCCATGTTTTCCACAAACAAAGGGGCGGTCATCTGCCTTTTACATCGGCTCTAACAGCCCGTTGGGGCAAGGCAGCGTGGGGACACGCGATGCCTGCCATCGGTCACGGGCGTCTTTGCCCAAATTTTTGTATCCTCTGTGCGGATCAGGCGAGCTCCATGGTCTGGATATCGCTGTACCACTTCCAGTACGGGGTCATATCCGGGGTCAGGGTAGCGGTGTTGATGCGCTCGGAAGAGAAGATGTTGCACTCGCTGCGCTGATAGACGGGCAACTCAACGCCCCAATCCAGGATGATATTCATGGCCTCCTTGTACATGGCACGGCGGCTCTCGGTATCGGTGGTCTGGCGGGCAGCCTCGATCAGGGCATCCAGATCAGAATCGTTGATCTTGTAGTAGTTGGTGGAACCCTGGCTGTGGTACAGCTGGTACATATCCGGGTCGGGAGTGGCCTGCCATGCGGCAACCCAGCCCTCGGCAGCGCCGGACTGATAGGAGCTGAACAGCTCAGCGGTGTTGGCGATATCGTTGACGGTCAGGGTGATGCCGATCTCAGCCAGAGCCTTGGAGGCGTTGGTCAGAACCAGGAAGCTGGGATGGTCGCCCAGGCCGCCGCCGCCGATGTTGACGGTGTACTCAAGCTTGGCGCCATCGGGAGCAGCAGTGACCTTGCCGTCGGTGACGGTGTAGCCGGCAGCCTGCAGGTAGCCCAGAGCAGCCTGCTTGGCAGCAGCGTAACGGTCGTCAGCGGTCATGCCGTCGGTGTAGATGGGGTTGCCGTCCACGTCGACAGAGTATGCAACCTGGTAACCGTCATCGGTGACGGTGGGAGCTGCCCAGGAAGTGCTGGAGATGGGGTAGTTGATGATGGAAGCGGTGGTGCCGTAGTAAGAGGTGATGCCCTCCTCACGGTAAGCGGAGATGACGGTCATGATGGCCTTGCGCAGATCCTTGGAAGCCTCGGATGCGGGGTCATCGCCGACCTTGACGTTCTCGGCGTCCAGAGCAACGTAGCCGTAGCCCAGGAAGTCATGCAGACGGGTGGTGATGATGGAGCCGTCCAGGCTGTCGTCGCCGCCGTTGATCTGAGCGATCTGCTTCTCAACCTCGAGAGAGTAGTCGGGATCAGCCACGTCGATGGTGCCGGCCTGAATACCGGTGATCTTATCGGCTTCCTGAGTCTCGATAGCGTTCAGATGAGCGATCTTGGGCTCGCCCAGGTAGTACAGCGGGTTGGCATCCATGTAAACGGTGCCGTTCTCGTAGCTGTTGAAGGTGTAGGCGCCGCCGCCCAGAGGAGCGGAGGTGACAGAGCGGACATGGCTCAGGTCGCCCTTGGTGAAGCCGAACATGTTGTTGTCATAGTCGTACAGGCTCTCCTCGCCGTAGTAGTGCAGAGGAGCAACGGGGATCTGCAGCTGGTAGACCATAGAGTTGGACAGCTCGGTGGTGGTGATGGTCATGCTGTAGTCACCGGTCTTGACGATGCCGCTGACGTTGGGAGCAGACTCACCGGTGGTGACGCCCTCGGTGCCCATGTTGTAGACATCCTCGGGGATCAGGTCGGACAGAGCGGAACCGGCGGTCTCAGCCTCCATCTGGCTGAAGTTCCAGTTGTAGTTGTTGCCGATGGCCATGAAGAAGTCCTTGGCGGTAGCGTCGGCAGCCAGGCCCTCGTAAGCCCAGTTGGCGGCAGCGGTGGCAACGTCGTTGGAGTCGGCAGCCAGGCCGTTGGCAACACAGTAGTCAACAATCTCCTGAGCGAACTTCACGCCGCCGTCGTTGACAGCAGCCCAGAAAGCGGTCTGCTCGTCCTGAGTCCAGTAGGTGAAGTCGGTGTTGTCCTCGCCGGCAGCAGCGATCAGAGAGGACTTGGTGGACATACCGCTGCGGTATGCTTCCACACCCTCGATGGGCAGGCTGTACCAGGTGGTAGCGCCGTCGTAGGTGGGATCCAGGTAGACGTAGATGCTGAAGATCACGTCGTCGATGGTGACGGGCTCGCCGTCGGAGAAGACCAGGTCATCACGCATGGTGATGTCATAGGTAACGGTGCCGTCGGCGTTCTCAGTCACGACGCAGTCGGCGGGGCCGTAGTAGGTATAGTCGGTGCCGTTGTACTCACGGGTCTCGCCCTCAATGCCGTTGAGGACCATCTCGCCCATACGGTCGGTCTGGAACAGGGCCAGCTGGTTCAGGTTCATGATGTCGTTGTCCTGAGCAGAAGTGGCGAAGAAGGGCGAGAACTTGCCCTCCAGGCCGGTCATGGCAACAACCAGGGTGTCGTCGGCGTGGCCTGCGGTCTCGGCAGTTGCGGCTTCGCTGGTAGAGCCGGTGCTGGTGGACGCATCAGACGAGGTCTTGTTGCATCCGGCCAGGACACCAAGGCACATCGCAGCTGCCGTCAGCAGTGCAAGCACTTGTTTGGCCTTTTTCATGTGTTTGTAATACCTCCCTTTTTATCTACCGGCCAGTGGCGGATCATTCCTGCGGAGGGTCCGCAGGAACAGAAAAGGGCATGCCCTTTTCCCTGGCCCACCATGTTCGATGTTCCCTCATCGCGCACAGTTGTAGCTGGCCGATTCTTTAATTATATAAGCAGGTTTCCCATATGTCAATATAACCGCGTCATTTTCACACCATTTAGCTGGGCTATTTGAAAATTTATACACACAGACAGATTTTGGCGTTCTTTTTACGCGTGCTTTTGTCTTTCTGTGACGGTCAGTCGGCATTTTTTTCTTCCGGGGCGCTTTCGCCGGCGGACTCTTCCGGATTCCGGCAGGCGGTCTCCTCCAGTTTCTGCCAGTCCATCCGCCCCGTCAGACGGCGCAGAATGACCTGAGCTGCCAGGGCCGCGGCGCACAGCGCCACAAACACTGCCCGCTGCCAGTTCAGCCCATTGAGCGCCAGATACACCACACCGCCCGCCGCCGACAGCGCCGAAAAGGCAAGTGTCACCGCACTGCGGACAGGGAGTTTGCGCACGGTCTGCTCCAGCACGTACTCCCGCAGAGGGTCCTCGTTGAAAGACAGCCGCCCCACCGTGTAGACCACGCTGATGGACGCCACAAAGGCCGCGGCATAGGGGATGATCACATAGAAGCAGCGCCCCAGCCCGGGGCCGTCCATCATTCCGGCGGCCAGCAGCGCCGCCAGCGTTCCCAGGGAAAGTCCCCACAGCCCCGCCAGCGCCCTGCTCCGGGGCAGGCTGCCCGCATAGCGGTAGTGACTGCCCCGGTAGCGGTAGCTGCCGGTGAGATCCCGTTCAAAGTCGTTGAGGTAGGCGCGGCGGCCGCGTTTTTTGGTATCCTTTGCCATTACACGATTCCTGTCAGGTCATAGTTGTCCAGCCAGCGGCCAGCTTCCTCGCAGACGCCGCGCAGGCAGTTTTCGTCAAAGGGATTGTCCAGACCGGCGTTCTTCAGCAGCTCGGTGAAGACACAGGTGCCGCCCTGACGGGTGTACGCCATATAGTGTGCCCAGGCATCCCCCTGATCTTTCTGAAGGCGGGCCCAGAACTGCAGCGACACCGTCTGTGCCAGGCAGTAATCGATGTAGTAGAAGGGGCTGGAATAGATGTGATGCTGACGCTGCCAGCCCTGGCCCTCACTGTAGAAGGGGATCTCGCCGTCCAGGCGCATCCAGGGCATATAGACGCCCAGCAGTTCCTTCCAGACGCCGTGACGCTCCGCCGGGGTCAGGTCGGGCTTCTCGTAGACGATGTGCTGGAAGTGGTCCACCATGGTGCCGTAGGGGATGAAAGTCAGCGCCCCGGCCAGATGGGTGTAGCGGAACTTGCGGGCATCCTTGCCGAAGAAGCCCTCAGCCCAGGGCCAGGCGAAGAACTCCATGGACATGGAGTGGACCTCACAGGCCTCCAGAGAGGGCCAGACATACTGCATGGGGATGCGGTCCCGGTTGGTGTAGGCGGCGAAGGCATGGCCGGCCTCGTGGGTGACCACCTCCACGTCGTGCTGGGTGCCGTTGAAGTTGGCGAAGATGAAGGGCACGCGGTAGTCGGCGATGGACGTGCAGTAACCGCCGCTCTCCTTGCCGGGGGTGGACAGCACATCCAGCAGCTTGCCGTCCAGCATGGTGTTGAAGAACTCGCTGGTCTCGGGGGACAGCTCATCGTAGAAGCGCTTGCCCTGGGCCAGGATGGCGTCGGCGTCGCCCGCCGGGCGGGGATTGCCGGAACGGAAGGCCAGGGCCTCATCGGCAAAGCTCAGGGGATACTGCACGCCCAGCCGCTCGGCCTGGGCGCGGTAGATGCGGTCCGCCAGGGGCACCAGATACTTGACCACGGCGGCGCGGAACTTCTCAATGTCCTCCTTGGTGTAGCAGTTGCGCTGCATGCGGGCGTAGCCCAGGGTGGTGTAGCCGTCGTAGCCCAGCTTGCGGCCCATGGCGTCCCGCAGATGGACCAGCTTGTCGTAGATCTCGTCCATGGCGGGCTGGTTTTCCTTGTACCAGCGGCCTTCCGCCTGCCAGGCAGCCAGACGGCGGGCGTCGTCGGCGTCGGTCTTGAAGGGAGACAGCTGGGACAGAGTGTAGATGCCGCCCTCAAAGGGGATCTGGGCGCTGGCCAGCAGCTTCTCGTATTCCTGGGTCAGGTCGTTCTCCTGCTGCATCTCGGGGACGATGTCGGGAGAAAATGCCTTGCGGGCCAGCTCGGCATTGACGAACATCAGGGTGCCGTACTCCTTCTCAAAATCGGGGCGGAAGGCAGACTCCAGCATGGCCTGGGTGAAGGCGTCCCGGCAGGTCTCGATCTCGGGGATGGCGGTGTTCCAGAACTTCTTCTCGGCATTGTAGAACGCATCCCGGGTGTCGATGCTGTGGCGGACGCTGGCCAGGGTAGCCTGGGTGTCGATGTGCTTTTCCAGCGTTTCCTTGTCCAGGAAGGCTGCCCTGGCGGCGGCGTAGTCGGCCGCACCGCGCAGGCGTTCGGTCAGGGCATTGTATTGGGTTTTGAGCGCATCCAGGTCGGGGCGCTGATAAGGCATTTCGGAAAAAGTCATGTCCATGTCTCCTTTGCTTGCATTTTATCAAGGATAAATAACAGTATACCACAGTGGTCAAAAAGGGGCATCTTCAGATAAAAAGATCTTTTCTGTCAAACACTGCCACCGCCAGGGCGTACAGCAGGATACCGGCCCCCAGCAGGATGCCCGCCCCCGCCCGGGCCGCCGTCTCTCCCGCCGCAATGCCGGAGGGGTCAAACAGGGTGAAGAAGGTGAAATACTTTGCCTTTTCGGCATCTCCGCCCACATTGGCCAGCATGTTCAGCACATAGGCCAGCACCGGGAGCCCTGCGCCGAAGCCAAGGCTGTACCGTGTGTCGGAGAAGACGCAGGACGCCAGCAGGCAGATGCCGCCGATGAAAAACTGCAGGCAGAACAGCGCCCCGTTGACCTGCAGCAGATCGCCGGGCGCAACCTCCCCGGGGAACATCACGGCAATGCTCACCAGCTCCACCGCCGTGGCATAGACCAGCAGGATCACCGTGCCCGAGACAAGCACCGCCGCCTGGGTCAGAGCGATAGTGGTGCGGCGCACCGGAGCCGCCACCAGCGAAGCCATGGAGCCGTCCTCCGCAGATTTGGCCACAAGGCCGTTGCCCCGCAGGATGGCAAACAGCATGGGGAAGATCAGCAGAATAAAGCCGTACAGGTAGGAGATCATGAACTCCAGCAGATTGTTTGCCCCGGCATCCATGCCCACAGCAGCCATCAGCTCCGGCATCAGTTCCACAAAGCCGTCCAGCGTCGCCATCAGTTCCGGGTCGTACATGCTGATAATGATGGTGACGTACATGGTGATAACTGCGCCCAGCACCGCCAGCAGCCGGAGGCTGCCTTTCATGCCGCGCAGGTAAAGGGTCGTGTTAATCATGTTCGCCGCCTCCGTAATAATGCAGGAAAATTTCTTCCAGGCTCTGCCGGGCGGTGACGGTAACCCGGCAGCCGTCCTGCTGCCCGCCGAAGTCCCGCGCAAAGCTCTCCGCCCGTTCCGGCGTGTCCAGCGTCACGGTATAACTCCGGAGATGGCGTTTGCGCAGGGCCTCCACCGAGTCCACCGCAGCCAGACGCCCCGCCCGGATGATGCCCACCCGCTGGCAGGTGCGCTCCACCTCCTCAAACATGTGGCTGGACAGAAGAATCGTCTTGCCCCGGGCCGTCTCCTCCCGCAAAAGCTCCACAAAACGGTTCTGCATCAGGGGATCCAGGCCGCTGGTGGGCTCGTCCAGGATCAGCACCGCCGGGTCGTGCTGGAATGCCGCCACAATGCCCAGCTTCTGTTTCATACCTTTGCTCATCTTTTTGATGCCGCCCCGGGGGTCCAGCTCAAAGCGGTCCAGCAGCTCCTTCTGCCGCACCGGCTTCTGGCCCCGGTATCCCGCCAGAAAGCGCAGGAACTCCGCTCCCGTCATGTCGTTGAAAAAACTGATCTCTCCGGGGATGTAGCCCAGATCCCGCTGGATGTTCTCCCGCTCCCGCCAGCAGTCCCGGCCGCCGATGGCACAGCTGCCCGCTCTGGGGCGCAGAAAGCCCATCAAGTGACGGATCGTCGTTGTTTTTCCCGCACCGTTGGGTCCCAAAAAGCCGAAGGTCTCTCCCTCCCCCACCGAGAATGTCAGGTCAAAAATGCCCTTTCCTCCGCCGTAGTCCCGGGTCAGGCCTTTGGTTGAGATCGCATCCATCCCAATGCCTCCTTTGTCTGCGAGCTGCCGCTGTATGGGCACAATATAGCACCCCTCCCCGGCCACGTCAAGCCGGGATGCCGGGACGGCCGGATTCCGGCGGAAAATTCAGGAAATCCCCTGGATTTTTGTTTGCCGAAGGCGGTTTTGCTGCATCTTTGCAACATTTTTGTGGTATCCTGCACAGGATAGGAAAGAATTCAGTTTTTCCGCGCGTCATGTTATAATGAAGTGGAATATTGGATTTTTTGCGGTTTTCCCCTGCTGTGCCGCTTCATTATTATAAAGAGGAGGTTCTCCGCCTTGCCCGCTGCCATCCCTGTCCTTGACCGTCCCGCTGCCCCGGGGCTTCGTGCTCCTTCCCTGCCCGTTCTTCTGCCCTGGGTCCTGACCGGCCTCTGCTTTGCCGCTTATCTGGCCGTCATCACCCTGTCGGGAGCCTCGCTGTTTGGGGCGGTGCGGTTTTTCTGTGCCGCCGCCCTCTATCTGGTTCTGCCAGGCTGGCTGATGGCCCGGCGTCTGGGGCCCCGTGCCCCCGGACTGCGCCCTCTGCTCACTGCCGTCTACGGCTGCGCCCTGCTGGGGGTCTGCTTCTGTGCGGGGGTACGGCTGAACGCCGGGTGGCTGGTGCATGTTGTGCCGCTGCTGGCTGCCGCCGGGCTGGCAATCTGGGAACGGCGCGCCCCCATTGACGGGGTCGTGCCCCTTTTCCGACGGCCGGGGCTTTCCGCCCTGCCTGCGGCCCTGCCCCTGCTGGCGGTTTTGTGGGGAATGCTCTGCCTGTTCTTTGCCCTGTCCTTCGGCGCCCGCAACGCCCATCCCCTGGCGGCGGGCAGCGTGGTGCTGGACAAGGACCTTTTATGGAACATCGGCAACGCCGAGGCCTTTCTGGACGCCTTTCCGCCCCAGGACATCCGCTTTTCCGGGGTGCGCTTTTCCTACCACTATCTCACCGAGCTGATGGCCGCCGCTCTGGCTGCCGTGGCCGGGGTCCCCTGCTACGATGTTTTCACCTTCTTTTCGGGCCCCCTGTTTTTGCTGGGAGAGCTGGCCGCCCTTTATTCCCTGGGCCTGATCCTGTATGAAGGCCAGGGCAAAAAGGCGGCGGTGCTGCCCGTGCTGCTCTTCGGCTTTCAGTCCGCCTCCATGTGGAAGGCCCTGCCCACCGGCGACGGTATCTTCGGCAACACCCTGCTGCGCCACCTGACCACCAACATCAACGCACAGGCCACCGCCGTCATTTTCTTTGCGGCTTTTCTGGGACTGTTCGCCCTCATCTCCCGGCAAAAGTTTGCCGTGGGGCCGGTGTGGTGGGCCGCTTACTTTGTGACCTTTGCCCTTTTCACTCTGGCAAAAGGCCCCCAGGCGGGCATCGCTCTCTGTGCCCTGGCGGTGGCCATGGTCTTTGTGCTGCTCTTCCAGAAGCCCAGATACGGCCGTGCACTGCTCTGCCTGGCAGGCACTGCGGCAGTGTTCGCCGGCATGTACCGGCTGCTCTACTCCGCCGGGGCTAACACCAGCATGATCTTCTCCATCTTTGCCATGGAAAAGACCCGGGCTTACCAGTGGCTGTCCCCCCTCACCGACTGGCTCTGCGCCCATCTGCCCATCTCCGGCTATGTGTGGCTGGTGGGCATCGGCATTGTGGATGCCTTTTTCATGATGCCCTTCCAGTTTGTACTGTGGCTGCGCAGCGTGCCCGGAGCCCTGCGGCACCTGCCCAAACTGGACCCCGCCCATATTTTCCTCCATGCCGGAACGGTGGGCGGCTTTCTGGCCTATCACATCTTCTGGCATGAGAGTTCCAGCCAGGTCTACTTTGCCCTGTTTGCCATGATCTGCATGACGCTGCCGGCGGTGGAACAGCTGCCCAAGCTGCGCAAACCCGGCCTCATGACTGCCGCCGGGTGGGTGTGCGGGGCGGCGGGCCTTTTGACCACCCTGTGCATGGCGCTGGCCCTCTGCCGCATCGGCGGGGCGCAGTTGGCCCGCACCACTGGGCTGACCGAAGCAGTGTCCGCCCCCAACGCCGCCACCGCCAGCGACGAGGAAGCCGCTCTGTGGATGAAAGAGAATCTCCCCGCCGGGACGGTCTTTGCCACCAACCGCACCAGCAGCACCCCCGCCACTGCCGAGGAGGACGGCATCTCCAACCTGTACACCGCCTTCTCGGGGGTACAGTGCTATATGGAGGGCTGGACCTATGCCATGAGCAACATGGGCGTGGAGCAGAGCATCGTGGAGCACCGCCGGGATGTGACGGCCCAACTTTTTGGCGGTTCCGCCGACGCCGACACGATCTCCGCCCTGTGTGAGGAGGAGGGCATCGACTGTCTGGTCTGGTCCAAACGGTTCGGCGGCAGCGCCCCCGCCCTCTCCCCCGCCTTTGAGAACGCCGACGTGGCCATCTATCTGCTGGAGTGACCCGCGGCGTGCCCTCCGGTCAAACAGTGAAATAAAACAAAAAGGCTCCCGCCTTTCCTTCCGTGCTGCTGCACGGGGAAGGGCGGGAACCTTTGCTTTTGGGGGCAGAAAACTTATTTCATGGTGACGAGGTCGTACTCCCGGGTGCCGATGCCGATCTTTTCGGCATGCTCCAGGCAGGTCTTGTACTCGGACTCGGGGGTGCAGTTCTCGAAGTGGTCGTGATGGTCGCAGAAGTCCGGTTTGGCCATCTGCTCGGTAAGCTGGGTGCCGGGCAGGGGCTGCTGCTTGAGGCAGGCATCCACGCAGGCCTGGTCGAGAGCCAGGGGGTCAAAGGAGGCAAACATGCCGATATCCGGCAGGATGGGCACGTCGTTCTCGGCGTGGCAGTCGCAGTTGGGGGAGATGTCCTGTACCAGCGACACATGGAAGTTGGGACGGCCGTCCACCACCGCCTTGGCGTACTCGGCCATGCGGCAGTTCAGGTCCTTGACCGCCGCCCAGTTGGCGAACTCGATGGCGTCGAAGTTGCAGGCGCCGATGCAGCGGCCGCAGCCCACGCAGTTGTCGGTGTTGATGTGCATCTTGCGGGTGGTCTCGTCAAAGGTCAGGCCGTTGTTGGCGCACTCATGCTGGCAGCAGCGGCAGCCGCGGCACTTGTCCTCATGGATGATGGGCTGACCGTTGTTGTGCTGGGCTTTCTTGCCGGCGCGGCTGCCGCAGCCCATGCCCAGGTTCTTGATGGCGCCGCCGAAGCCCGCCGTCTCGTGGCCCTTGAAGTGGTTCAGGCTGATGATGATGTCGGCGTCCATGACGGCGCGGCCGATGTAGGCCTCCTGGATGTACTCGCCGCCGTTGACGGGGACGGCAATGTCGTCGGTGCCCTTGAGGCCGTCGCCGATGAGGATGGGGCAGCCCACCGTCATGGGGGTGAAGCCGTTCTCCCAGGCGCAGTAAAGGTGCTCCAGGGCATTCTTGCGGCTGCCCGGATACAGGGTGTTGCAGTCGGTCAGGAAGGGCTTGCCGCCCAGCTCCTTGACCACATCGGCCACAGCCTTGGCGTAGTTGGGACGCAGGAAACCCAGGTTGCCCAGCTCGCCGAAGTGCATCTTGATGGCAACGAACTTGCCGTCCATATCGATCTGGTCAATGCCGGCCTTCTTCATCAGCCGCTTGAGCTTGGTGGGCAGACCCTCCCCCAGTCTGGTGCGGAAGTCGGTAAAATAGACTTTCGATTTCTCCATGTTTGTTATCCTCCCTTGCGCGGCGGCGGGCGCCGCGCTCTCCTGCGTGTCCGGCAATCACAGACAAAAAGCCGGACCGGTGATTCCAGTTACTAGGATACCACCGGACCGGCCAATGTGCAAATACTTATCCCGAATGCGCTTCCATACGCCCGGGCTATGGTTTTGCCCTCAGCAGAAATGCTCCTTGAGGAAATCGGTGAGGGCCTGTTCATCCACCTTGCGGTTGTTGTCAAAGTCGGCGGAGTTTTCCACATACTGGTTGAAACTCTTGACGGTGTAGACAGGCAGATTGCGGGGAATGGCCAGCTCCGCCTTGGCGGAGGTCATAACCACCCGGGCATCCACCATAAAGGGCCGGAACTTGCCCTGGCCGATGACCTCCCGCAGGGCGCGGCGGGCGTTTTCCGCCGAGAGCTGGGGATTTTCAAAGGTGCGGCGGACGCCGTCGTTGACCTGGGCCCAGCTGGGGTCGCTGCTGCCGTAGACGGTGCCGGTGTAGTCGGCGCCGTAGACTGCCGTCACCCCGTGGGGACCGACGATCATGGCACAGAAGGGGGTCTTTTCCGGGTCGGGCTGCACCAGGGTCAGGCCCCGGACTGCCACAGCCCGGCGCAGCTTGCGCACAAAGGCAGCGTTGGCGCCCTTGTCCCGCAGGGGGGCGGTGTCCTCCGGCCCGGCGTTGACCGCGCCTCCGTGGCGCTTGTTCTCGCCGCCGACAGCCCGATAATACAGCACAATGGCCACAATGCCGGCCAAAACCACAATCGCCAGTGCAATATACATCCCGATATCCATGGTGTTTTCCTCTCTTTGTTCGGTATTGATGAGCCGGGTCAGACCGCGCCGTACACGCCGCGGACGCTGACCTCTCCGGTAAAGATCCGGCGTTCCCCTGTGGCGTCGTCACACACCACCAGGCGGCCGTCGGTGTCCACATCCAGCGCCGTGCCCTCCCCGCCGTCATAGCTCACATGGCGGCCCAGGTTGACACAGTGGGTGCGGTAGTCGGACAGGAAAGGTGCGATGCCCTCCCGGGCAAAGCGGGGGATCACCGCCGAGAAGCCCGGCTCGGTAAGCCCGGCAGCCAGCACATCGGCGTCCCGCTCGGCACAGACCGGCACCCCGCTGGTCAGCAGGCTGGCGCCGTTGGGCAGACCCGCCGCGTCAAAATAGGACTGGGGCTGGGCCAGATTGATGCCGATGCCCAGGATCCAGGCGCCCTTGTCGGGCACACCCTCGCACAGAATGCCCACGATCTTTTTGCCGTCCAGCAGCAGGTCGTTGGGCCACTTGATGCGGCAGTCGATGCCGTAGAGGCCGTGGAGCACCTTGGCGGTGACCAGGCAGGACAAAAGGGGCAGCGTCTCGGGCTGGACCAGGTCCTCATGGACGACGCAGGAGTAATACAGCGCCTGTCCCGCGGCATTCACCCAGGTGCGTCCCAGGCGGCCCCGGCCGGCGGTCTGGCTGGTGGAGTACACCGCCCCCAGCGCCCCGAAGCGGTCCAGATGTTCCTTGGCCCAGGTGTTGGTGTTGTCCACACTGGGCAGGTAGATCAGCGGATGGTTCATGTTTCCACCCACTTCCAGTCATAGCTGCATTTGCCGTCCTCCACCGTGATGACGCCGTAGCAGCCGCTGTCCCGCAGGCTGCCGGGGTTGAACAGGGTGGGGACCCCCGGCACATCGGCGTTGAGCAGCCCCCGGTGATGGGTATGTCCGAAGAGGGCCACATCGGCCCCCCGGGCCTGGGCGGCGTCGGCCAGCTCTCCGTAGTCGCTCTTGACGTAGTAGAGATGGCCGTGAGTATAGAAGAAGAGCACCCCCGCAATGGGGGCCAACCCCTCCGCCGGGTCGGGGAAGCCGATGTCACAGTTGCCCCGCACCCGGTAGACCGGATAGGGCAGCGGGTCCCGCAGCAGATTGACGGCGCCGTCCAGATCAAACAGCCCGTCCCCCAGGAAGAACATTGCATCGGCCGTCTCGTTTTTCAAAATCCATCGCAGCGCGGGCAGACGCCCGTGTACGTCGCTGACCACCAGTATTTTCGCCTGGTCCATGTCGCACCTCACTCATCCGCCGGGGCAGCCTCATCGCTGTCCCGGTCGGCAATCAATTCCTTGTAGATCTCCCCGCGGGAGAAGGGCGTCCCCGCCGCGGCCTGTTTTGCCGCCGCCGAGGGGGGCGTTCCGGCCCGCAGAAGCGCTCTGGCCGCCGCCACCACCTCCGCCCTGGTCAGCTCCGGGGTGTCGGCGCCCTGTCCGGGCTGTGCCCCGGCCACCACCAGCACGTACTCCCCCCGGGGGTCGTTGGCCCGGTAGTAGGCCACCGCCGCCCCCAGCGTCGTCTTGACGATCTCCTCGTGGAGTTTGGTCAGCTCCCGGCAGAGGGTGACCGACCGGTCCTCCCCCAGCGCCGCCGTCAGGTCGTCCAGGGTGCCCCGCAGCTTGTGGGGGGCCTCATAGAGAAGGATGGTGCGCTCTTCCCCCCGCAATGCATCCAGCCGGGCCCGGCGCTCCTTTTTGGGCACCGGCAGAAAGCCCTCAAAAACAAACCGGGAGGTATCCTGTCCCGACACCGCCAGCGCCGTGATGCAGGCCGAGGCCCCCGGCACCGGCACCACCCGGATGCCCCGGTCCAGGGCGTCTTTCACCAGCACGGCGCCGGGGTCGCTGATGCAGGGCATGCCTGCGTCGGAGCAGAGGGCACAGGCCTCCCCCGCCTCGATGCGGGCCAGGATGGCATCCCCGTGGTGCAGGGCGTGCTCGTAGTAGCTGACCATGGGCTTTTTCAGCCCCAGATGGTTGAGCAGTTTCAGGGTGACGCGGGTGTCCTCCGCCGCGATGAAATCGGCCGCCTCAAAGGTTCTGGCCACCCGGGGGGGCATGTCCTCCAGGTTGCCGATGGGCGTCGCCACAAGATACAGCGTGCCTGCCATGGCAGCGCCTCCTTCCATTGGTTCTGCGGGGCGGAGAAGCACTCCTCCCCGAAAAGCCCCGGCGGCACCGGCCGGAAAGCACCGGGGGTGCCGAGCCGCGGCCGTGCCGGGAACGTTTTTTCGTCCCTTGGGGCAAATTTCGTCATTTTAGTTATTATATCGCCTCCCTGCGGGCAGGTCAACCGGCCTTTTGCACCAAAACAAAAGGCCGCCCGCCGAAGAGCGATTCTCCGGCAGGCGGCACATAACTGTCAGTTCATAAAAATGTCACTGGAAACGGCAGAGGCAAAGGGACTCAGGCGTCGGCCTTGACCTCGTTGACCAGCTTTTCGCCCCGGGCAAAGGCGCGGGCGTTTTCCATGGTGACGATGGCGATGCTCTGCAGCGCGGTACGGGTGAAGAAGGCCTGATGGCTGGTGATGACCACATTGGGGAAGCTGAGCAGCACCGGCACCACCTCGTTCTGGAGCACTTCGTCGGAGAAGTCCTCGAACACCTGTCCGTCCTCATCCTCGTAGACATCCAGGCCCACGCCGGCAAACTTGCGGGCGCGCAGGGCCTCGATGAGAGCCTCAGTGTCGATGAGGGCGCCCCGGCTGGTGTTGACCAGAATGGCAGAGTCCCGGATCATGCCGATGGTCTCCCGGTTGATGAGGTGATGGGTCTCGGCGGTGAGGGGGCAGTGGAGGCTGATGAGGTCGGAACCCCGCAGCAGTTCCTCCAGCGAGACATAGCGGACGATGCCCTCCAGAGAGGGGTTCTTGTACTGGTCGTAAGCCAGCACCGTCATGCCGTAGCCGTGGCAGATGCGGGCCATAGCAGCGCCGATGCGTCCGGTGCCGATGATGCCCGCCGAGGAACCGTAGAGATTGTAGCCCAGCAGGCCGTCCAGAGCGAAGTTGTTGTTGCGCACCTTGACGTAAGCCTTGCACAGACGGCGGTTGGCCGCCTGGGCCAGGGCCATGGCGTGCTCGGCCACGGCCTCGGGGCTGTAGCCCGGCACACGCAGCACCGTGATGCCCAGCCGCTTGGCCGCCGCCAGGTCCACGTTGTTGAAGCCGGCGCAGCGCATGAGCAGCAGCCGGATGCCGTTTTGGGCCAGCACTTCCAGCACCGGGGCGGAGCAGTCGGAGTTGACAAAGGCGCAGACGGCGTCGCCGCCCCTGGCCAGGGGAGCGGTGTCCACGTCCAGGTTGGCGGTCAAAAACTTGATCTCGCAGCCGTAGTCGGGGTCGGCGGCCAGGACATCGAAATAGTAATGGTCGTACTCTCTTGTGCCGAAAAACACGATCTTCATACAGGGGTCCTCCTTTTTGGTCGGGATCGATACGGGCGGGAATCTATATCATACTATTTTGGTGTGTTATCCCGTTTCCCATTATAGCATGCCCAATCGGTAAAAGGAAGCATTCCCGGCGCCAAGATTTTCTCCAGAGCCCAGGGGGATTTTATGGGTTTTGCCTGACTTTTCACGTCTTTTCCGGGGCGGTGCTCTCCACCTCTATACAGACGATCTCGGTGCGGCCCTGGGTGCGGAAGCGGTAGCCCCAGGTTCCCGTACCTCCCGACACGATGGCCGTGCAGCCGGGCGTCACTTGTTTTTTGCCGTAGTTGCGTTCGTTGCGGGCAGCCATGCCCACCGCACCGGCGGGCCAGACCTGTCCGCCGTGGGTGTGGCCGCTGAGGATCAGGTCGGCCCCCGCCGCCGCGGCGCGTTTGAAGTCCCGGGGCTCGTGGTCCAGCCAGAGGGTATAGTGGTCATCGGGGCCGCCGGGCAGCAGTTCCCCGGCGGAACAGCGGCGGCCCTGGGTGTAGAGGTAATCCTTGCGGCCCACCACCCGGATGCCGCCGGTGAGTACCGAGGCATCCTCCAGCAGGGTCACCCCGGCTTCGGCCAGGGCGGTCTGGAGGGCGGCGCGGTCAAAGCTGGGCTCCCGCCAGTGATGGAAGAGATCGTGGTTGCCCAGCACATAGTATTTGCCCAGGGGCGCCTTGAGCTCTGCAAACAGCCGGGCAAAGGCCTCAAATTCCTCCGGCTCGGTAAACTCATCAAAAATGTCCCCGGTAAGGACCAGCAGGTCAGGCTTGCAAGCCTCAATTTTCTGGCGCAGCTCGGGGATGCGGCCCCGGTGCATGGCGGCTTTGGGGTTGGGGTGGATGTCGCTGATCTGTACAATGGTCAGCCTGCCCCCGGGCAGGGCCTTGGATGTGGTCAGCCGGTAGCGGGTGGTGCGCAGGTTCAGCGCCTGCCGCCGCCCCCACCACCAGATGAGGGCGGTGAGCAGCCAGGGGGTCAGCCCCTCCAGCCAGAGGACCTGCCACGCCGTCCACACCGGACCGCCCAGCAGCCGGGCGGTCAGACCCAGCAGGTTCCCCGCGCAGTAGAGGGCCGTCAGGTAGCCCGCCAGCACCACGCCCAGCCCCAGGGGGTCCCGGGCCAGCCAGGCCAGCACCGCCACCAGGGCCAGGGGCGCGCCGTAGTAGAGCAGCGGCCAGGGTGCCAGCCATTGCAGGGGCGGCAGCTGCAGAAAGTTCCAGTACAGCAGCCCGGCCAGCGCCGCCTGCCCCACCCGGGGCAAAAAGAACTGAAAAAACGGATGATACATGTGACGTTCCCTCCTGCGGGGCGGGAAATCTTTGCCGCCCCGGTATCAGTATGTGCAGCGGGGGCGGTGGCCGTGCCTGCCATGCAAAAACCGGGCCGGCCGCCGCATGACGCGGGGCCGGCCCGGGCAATTACCGGATGTTCGGGGTGTCTCGGTCAGGCTTCGCCGTTTTTCTCACGGATGGCCTTGTCGATGGCCTTGGCAGCTTCCTTGCCGGCGCCCATGGCCAGGATAACGGTAGCCGCGCCGGTGACAGCGTCGCCGCCCGCGTAGACGAAGGGGCGGCTGGTCAGGCCGTCGGGACCGTCGGTGATGATGCAGCCGTGCTTGTCGGCGTCCAGGCCGGGGGTGGTGGAGCGGATCAGGGGGTTGGGGCTGGTGCCCAGGGCCATGATCATGGTGTCCACATCCAGTTCGAACTCGCTGCCCTGCTTGACGATGGGACGGCGGCGGCCGGAGGCATCCGGCTCACCCAGCTCCATCTCCACGCAGGTCATGCCGCGAACGCAGCCGTTCTCGTCGCTCAGAACCTCCACCGGGTTGGTGAGGGTCTTGAAGATGATGCCTTCCTCCTCGGCGTGCTCCACCTCTTCCTTACGGGCAGGCAGCTCGGCCATGCCCCGGCGGTAGACGATGTACACATTCTCGGCGCCCAGGCGCTTGGCGCAGCGGGCGGCGTCCATGGCCACGTTGCCGCCGCCCACAACGGCCACGGCATGGCTCTTCTGGATGGGAGTGCGGCTGTCGGGCAGGTAAGCCTTCATCAGGTTGACGCGGGTCAGGTACTCGTTGGCGGAGTAAACGCCCTTCAGGCTCTCGCCGGGGATGCCCATAAAGCGGGGCAGACCGGCGCCGGAGGCGATGTAGACAGCCTCAAAGCCGTACTCGCCCATAAGCTCGTCGATGGTCAGCACCTTGCCGATGACCATGTTGGTCTCGATGTCCACGCCCAGGGCGCGCAGGCCCTCAATCTCGGTCTGGACGATGTCCTTGGGCAGACGGAATTCGGGGATGCCGTACATGAGAACGCCGCCCGCCACGTGCAGCGCCTCAAAAATGGTGACCTTGTAGCCCATCTTGGCCAGGTCGCCGGCGGCGGTCAGGCCGGAGGGGCCTGCGCCGATGACAGCCACCTTGTGGCCGTTGGGAGCCGGCGGGGTGACCGGGGTATGTACGTTTTCCCGGTGCCAGTCAGCCACAAAGCGCTCCAGACGGCCGATGCCCACCGGCTCGCCCTTGATGCCGCGGACGCACTTGCCCTCGCACTGGTTTTCCTGGGGGCAGACGCGGCCGCAGACGGCGGGCAGAGCGCTGGAGGCGGACAATACCTGATAGGCGGCCTCAAAGTCGCCCTCGGCCACCTTGGCGATGAAGCCGGGGATGTCGATATCCACGGGGCAGCCGGAACGGCAGGGATGATTCTTGCACTGCAGGCAGCGCTTGGCCTCATTGACGGCCATGTCGGCGGTGTAGCCCAGAGCGACTTCCTTGAAGTTCTTGTTGCGGACGTTGGGGTCCTGGCTGGGCATGGGGCACTTTTTGGGGTCCATATTGGGCATGTTACTCGACCTCCTTCTTCAGCAGGTTGCACTCTGCTTCCCGGGCGTGGGCTTCAAAATCGCGGTACATGGTGCCGCGGTGCATGGCCTCGTCGAAATCGACCTCAAAGCCGTCGAAGTCGGGGCCGTCCACGCAGGCGAACATGGTCTTGCCGCCCACGGTCAGGCGGCAGCCGCCGCACATGCCGGTACCGTCGATCATGATGGGGTTCATGGAGACGACGGTCTTGACGTTGTATTTCTTGGTGACGGAAACCACGAATTTCATCATGATGAGGGGTCCGATGGTGATGACCTCGTCAAAATTCGCACCGTCCTGGATGCACTTTTCCAGCGGAGCGGTGACAACGCCCTTGTCGCCGTAGCTGCCGTCGTCGGTCATGAGGATGAGCTCATCGCAGCAGGCCCGGAACTCATCCTCCAGGATGACCAGGTCCTTGTTGCGGAAGCCCACGATGCCGGTGACCTTGGCGCCCGCCTCGTGGAGAGCACGGGCCACGGGCAGAGCGATGGCGCAGCCCACGCCGCCGCCCACCACGCAGACGTTCTTCAGGCCCTCGATCTCGGTGGGTTTGCCCAGGGGGCCGACAAAATCGTGGAGGCTGTCGCCCTGGTTCAGGCTGTTGAGCTGCATGGTGCCTGCGCCCACGATCTGATAAATGATGTCAACGGTGCCCGCAGCGGCGTCGGTCCCCGCAATGGTCAGGGGGATACGCTCGGAATCTTCCTTGGCGCGCAGAATGATGAACTGTCCCGGCTTCGCTTTTTTGGCGATCAGAGGTGCTTCGATCGACATTTCCGATACCGTGGGGTTCAGGCTGCGTTTCTTTACGATCTTAAACACGGTCGTTCTCCTTTTCCTTGACTGGATTTTTCCGGCGTGGCGATAGGGACAGGCCTTCCGCGCCGTGAAAGCATTACAGAGTAATTGTACGGCATTTTGCCCGCAATGTAAAGCAAAACTATTTATTGTGCTGAAGTGCCCGGCCGCCTTTTTCGGGCGGGGCAGTCACTTGATGAGCCGGTAGACCAGGCAGGGGCGTCCGCCGGTGCCGTAGTCCATGTCCCCGGCCACCATGCCCTGCTGGGCCAGATAGCTCATATACCGCCGCACCGTCACCACCGACAGCCCCGATGCCTCGGCAATGGCCTCGCAGGTATGGCGGCGGGCGGGGTCGGCCCGCAGGCAGGCCAGCACCCGCTCCTGGGTCTGGGCCTGCATTCCTTTGGGCAGGGGGGCGGGGGGCGCGGCATGCATCAGGCTGTCCAGAGCGCTCTGGTCCAGACTGCCCGCCCGCATGGCTGCCCGGCGGCGGCAGAATTCCTCCAGTGCCCGGCAGAACCGCTCGTAGGCAAAGGGCTTGACCAGATAGTCCACAATGCCCAGCCGGGTCAGGGCTTCCACGGTGGCGGCGTCGTTGGCGGCGGTGATCATGATAACGTCGGACGCCACCCCCGCAGCCCGGATGGACCGCAGCAGTTCCAGCCCGTTCATCTGGGGCATATAAAAGTCCAGGATGACCAGATCCGTCGGGTGGCGGGTCAGCCAGTCCAGCGCCTGCCGGGGGGCCGAGAAGGTCCTTGTCACGGTAAAGCGGCCGTCCTTTTCGGCGTAGCGGCGGTTGAGCTCGGTGATGATGGGATCGTCCTCCACAATAACCACTGTATACATAATTGCCTCCGGTCTCAGGGTTGGGATTGGGGTTCGGGTGCAGGGTCGGTCCCCTCGTCCTGTTCCGCCTCGGGCGGGCGGAAGGTCACGATGAAGGAGCTGCCCACCCCCTGGGTGGACTCCACCCGGATATCGCCGTTGTAGGCGTCCACCACGCTCTTGACCAGGAACAGGCCGGTGCCGTGGCTGCCGCCCTTGGTGGTAAAGCCCCGCTCAAAGATATGTTCCCGCAGTTCGGGCGTCATGCCGGGGCCGTTGTCGTCCACGCTGAGGATGAGGCCCCGGTCACTCTCCCGGATGGTCACATCCACCTCATGCAGCACCCCCGACGGCGCGTTGCTGAAGGCGTCCAGGGCATTGCCGATGAGGTTGCCCAGAATGGTGATGAGCCCTGCCGTGGGCAGGTAGTTGGCGTCGGCGGAAAGGTGGCTTTCGGGGTCCAGGGTCATGCGCACCCCCAGCTCGGCGGCGCGGCAGCTCTTGCCGATGAGCAGCGCCGCCACCGACGGCTCGGCAATGCGCTCGGAGATCATGCCCACCGACAAAGCCCGGGTCTGGGTCAGCTGCAAAACGTATTCCTCCGCCTGTTTGGCCTCTCCCAGCTGCAAAAGCCCCAGAATGACGTGGAGCTTGTTCATGAACTCATGGGTGTAGGCCCGCATGGCCTCCACAATGTGCTGCACGCCGGTGAGCTCTTTTGCCAGGTTTGCCACCTCGGTGCGGTTGCGGAAGATGGCCACCGCTCCCACGATCTTTCCGCCCCGCCATACCGGCATCCGATCGGACAGAATGCGCACATGCTTGAGGGATTCCAGCCCCACATTGTACTCCGCCCGGCCGGTGCGCATGACCCGGGGGATGGTGGACTGGGGATAGACCTGGGACAGGGGCTTTCCCACCACCGCGCTCTTGTCAAAGGAGAGCATCTCGGCGGCGGCGCGGTTGATGTATATAATATGTTTTTCCTTATCAATGGCCAGCATGCCCTCGTCCAGGGCGTCCAGCAGTTCCATCCGGCGGAGGAACAGATCCCGGAAGGCATCGGGCTCATAGCCCAGCAGGTCGCTCTTGATGCGGCGGGCCAGCTGGGTGCTCAGCAGCGTCCCCACTCCCAGAGCCGCTGCCCCGATGAGGAGATAGACGGCCAGCGTGCGCAGAACGGTATCGTGGATGGACTGCAGGTAGAGGCCGGCCATAACATAGCCCCGCACCGTCCCGTCCCGGTCCACCACGGCGGTATAGGCGCAGTGGTCAGCGCCCTCGGGGGCCTGGGCGTCGTCAAACACCGGCTCCCCTGACGCCTGGAGCAGTTCCATCAGGGCAGCGTCCAGCGGGGCGATGCGGTCCTCCCCGGAGCCGGTGTCATCGCCGGCCTCGGCGTCATAGAATACCTGAGGGCTGCCGTCGGGCCCGTACACTGCGAACAGATCGATGCCCGAAATATTCCGGGTAGCCTCTTCCACGTAGGCCGCCGCCTCCGCCCACTCTTCCCCGTCCGCCAGGGCCATGGCGTCCGCCACCGCCTGCACTGCCGCCGTGAGGGTGCGGTCCCGGGCGGCGCTCTCCTGGGTCAGGCTGATCCACAGCCCCGCGCCCGTAGCCAGGATCATGGCCACCAGAATGCCCAGCACCGACACCCGCCGGATCTGCTGGGACACCGTCTGTCCGGTCTGCTTTCTGTCCATGGCGCACCCTCCCGCTGTCCATATGCTCTGTGCCGCCGTTGACCGCGGCAGATTCTGATGCCATGATACCACATCGGACAAAATGCATCAATCTTGCACAAAATTGCACAAACCTTGCCCGGTTTTGTTCCCTGCTTCCCTGTCGCTTTGCACGGTTTTGTTTTTTTTATTTTCGTAACCCTTAACCGCTTTCCCGCGCAGGAGTAAGATGTAGGCGAAAAAGAGGTGAACAAGTTTGGAAGGTTTCAAACAAGCCCTGGTCGACGCGCTTGCCAACGAAACGGCCTTCACCATCCCGGTGCTGGGCGGCATTCCCATCTCCTCGGCGGTCCTGGTGAGCTGGATCATCATGGCCGTGTGGATGGTGGTCACGCTGCTGGCCACCCGGAACCTGAAGGTCCGCAACCCCGGCAAGGTGCAGGTCATCCTGGAATCTGCCGTTAATTTCCTCAACGGCTTCGTCAAGGAGACCATCGGTCCGCACTGGCGTCCCTTCGCCCCCTATCTGGGTACGGTGGCGCTGTACATCGGCCTGGCAAACATCATCAGCATTTTTGGTCTCGTTCCGCCCACCAAGGACGTCAGCGTGACCGCGGCTCTGGCCATTATGAGCCTGTTTCTGATCTACGGCGCGCAGTTCCGCTACAACGGCCTGCGCGGCGGCATGAAACGCTTTGCCGAGCCCATGCCCCTGCTGACCCCCATCAATCTGATGGAGATCGCCATCCGTCCGCTTGCTCTGTGCATGCGACTGTTCGGCAACGTTCTGGGCGCCTACATCATCATGGAGATGATCAAATATCTGGTGCCCGCCGTTGTCCCCGCCGTCTTCTGCATCTATTTTGATCTGTTCGACGGCCTGATCCAGACAATCGTCTTTGTCTTTTTGACCGCTCTGTTCGCGGGCGAGGGAATCAAGGAAGAAGAAGCCTGATCCCCGGCCCATCCCCCTGCGCGGCTGACCCCGCGCCACCCAACACGATATTATTTCAGGAGGAACGTATTATGTCTATCGGAATCATCGCCGCAGGTCTCGCAGTTCTCACCGGCATCGGCGCCGGCATCGGCATCGGCATTGCCACCGGCCACGCCAGCGACGCCATCGCCCGTCAGCCCGAAGCTTCCGGCAAGATCAACAGCACCCTGCTGCTGGGCTGCGCCATGGCCGAAGGCACTGCCATCTTCGGCTTCATCACCGCGCTCATCATCATCTTTGTCGGCTGAGGGAGGTGTGCCCAATGCTGGATTTCCAGCCCTGGACGATCTTTTTTACCATCGTCAACCTTTTGATTCTGTATTTCTTTTTCCGCAAGTTCCTGTTCGGCCGCATCAACGCTGTTCTTGAGCAGCGGGAGGAGCTGATCAAGAGCCAGATCTCCGAAGCCGAGGAGAACAACTCCAAGGCTGCGGCTCTGAAACAGGAGTATGAGACCAAGCTGGCCGGTGCCCGCGAGGAAGCCGCCCAGCTGGTCACCGACGCAAAGAACCGCGCCGACCAGGCCTATGCCGACCGCATGGCCCAGGCCGAGGCCGACGCCAAGAAGACCGCCGTGGAGGCGGAGGCCCGCATTGCGGCCGAACGCAGCGAAATGATGCGTCAGGCCCGGGGCGAGGTGGCGCGTCTGGCCGTCATGGCTGCGACCGAGGTTGCAGGCAAGCGTCTGGACACCGACTCCGACCGTGCGCTGGCCGAGGAGTTTTTGGCAAAGGTGGGTGAGGAGCAATGAGCGAAGCGACCGAGCGTTACGCGGCGGCCCTCTTTGGGACCGTGAACGGCGATGCCCGAATCGTGCGCGAAGCCGCCGATGCCCTGATGGCGGACGCCCGCCTTTGGAACACGCTGCAGAGCCCCGCTGTCACCGCCGCTGAAAAGAAGGAGCTCATTGCCGGTGCCGCCTGCCTGGACGGCCGGGACGAGCTGAAAGCTTTTCTGACCCTGCTGGCGGAGGAAGACCACCTTGCCGCCCTGCCCCAGGTCATGGCGGAATTTTCCCGCCTGGCCCTGGCTGCCGAGGGCGGCGTCAACTGCCTGGTGACCTGCGCCCGTGAGCCGGATGAGGCCACCCGGGAAGCCATCCGCAAGGCAGTGTGCAAGCTGCGCGGCGCGTCCAACGCCGTTTTGCAGATCAAGATCGATCCCTCCCTGCTGGGCGGCTTTGTGCTGGATGTGGACGGCGTCACCTACGACCGCAGCGTCAAAGGCCGTCTCAACCGCCTGGCCAAGGGCATTCAGGACGGCCCCGCCGACGCCGACCTTGACAAGCTGGCCAACCAGATGAAGCAGTCGCTGCAGGGCAACTCCGGCGACGCCATGGCCACCGAGACCGGCCGCGTCATGGAGATCGGCGACGGCATCGCCACCGTCAGCGGCCTGCGCCGCGCGGTCTACGGCGAGCTGGTGGAGTTCGAGAACGGCACCCCCGGCATCATTCTGGACCTGCGCCGCAAGCGCACCGGTGTTGTTCTGCTGGGCAGCCAGGAGGGCTTGGCCGAGGGCAGCATCGTCCGCCGCACCGGCCGTCCCGCCGACGTGCCCGTGGGCGACGGTCTCATCGGCCGTACCGTGGACGCCCTGGCCCGCCCCATCGACGGCCTGGGCCCCATCGAGTGCACCGAGACCCGCCCCATCGAACATGAGGCCCCCGGCGTCATCAGCCGTGAGCCGGTCAACCAGCCCATGCAGACCGGCATTCTAGCCATCGACGCCATGGTCCCCATCGGCCGCGGCCAGCGTGAGCTCATCATCGGCGACCGCCAGACCGGCAAGACCTCCATCGCCATTGACGCCATCCTGAACCAGAAGGGTCAGGACATGATCTGCATCTACGTGGGCATCGGCCAGAAGGCTTCCACCATCGCCCGCCTGCGTGAGACGCTGAAAAAGCACGGCGCCATGGATTACAGCATCATCGTTTCCGCCACCGCAGGCGAGTCTGCTCCCATGCAGTACATTGCTCCCTATACCGGTGCCGCCATCGGCGAGTACTTCATGTCCAAGGGCCGGGATGTGCTTATCGTCTACGACGACCTGTCCAAGCACGCGGTGGCATACCGTACCCTGTCCCTGCTTTTGCGCCGCTCCCCCGGCCGTGAGGCTTACCCCGGCGATGTCTTCTACCTGCATTCCCGCCTGCTGGAGCGCGCCTGCCGCCTGACCAAGGAATACGGCGGCGGTTCCATGACGGCCCTGCCCATCGTAGAGACCCAGGCGGGCGACGTTTCCGCCTACATTCCCACCAACGTCATTTCCATCACCGACGGTCAGATCTATCTGGAAAGCAACCTCTTCTTCGCCGGACAGCGTCCCGCCGTCAATGTGGGCCTGTCGGTGTCCCGTGTGGGCGGCTCCGCCCAGACCCGGGCTATCAAAAAGACCGCCGGCACCCTGCGTATCGACCTGTCCCGTTACCGCGAACTGGAAGTTTTCACCCAGTTCAGCTCCGATCTGGACGCCGAGACCCGCCAGACGCTGGATCACGGCAAGCGCATGATGGCGCTGCTGCGTCAGCCCCTGTGCCAGCCTCAGTCGGTCAGCCGTCAGTCGGTGAGCCTCTACATTGCTACCGCCGGTCTGCTGGACGACGTTCCTCTGGAAAAGGTCAACTCGTTTGCCAAAGACTTTGCCGATCTGCTCGACCGTGAACAGCCCGCGCTCATGCAGGAGATCGACGACACCGGTTCTCTTTCCGGCGCCGCCACCGAGCAGATCCGCACGACGCTGGAAAGCTATAAAGAGCAGGTGAGCGCCACATGGAAAGCATAAAGGAGATCCGTACCCACATCGACAGCGTTGAGCAGACCCTCAAGATCACCAACGCCATGTACCTGATCTCTTCCTCCAAGCTGCGCAAGGCCCGCCGCCAGCTCAACGACGTTCAGCCCTACTTCATGAAGATCACCGAGACCATCTCGGATATCCTTCACCGTGCGGCGGACGTGGACCACGCCTATTTTGACCGCCGGCCGGACAAAAAGCACCGGATCGGCTACATCGTCATCACCGGCGACAAGGGTCTGGCAGGTGCCTACAACCACAATGTCCTGCGCATGGCCGAGGAACACATCGCCAAGGACGCAGACGCCACTCTGTTCGTCATTGGTCAGGCGGGGCGCAACTATTTCCGCCATCGGGGCATCCAGGTGGACGGCGAGTTCATGTACACCGCCCAGGACCCCACCATCTACCGTGCCCGGGAGATCAGCGATACCTTTATCGACCTGTTCCGCAAGGGCCGCCTGGATGAGATCTATGTGGTCTACACCGAGATGGTCTCCGCCATGAAGCTGGAGCCCAAGATGATCAAGCTGCTGCCCCTGGACCGGGACGCCTTCCCCTGGAATCCCCGTCCCCGGGCCGACGGCACCGAGCGCCGGGAGGTCACCTACATGCCCTCCCCCGGGCAGGTCCTCAACCACATTGTGCCCAGCTACCTGAAGAGCGTGCTGTTCGGCACCATGGTGGAGTCCTTCTGCTCCGAGCAGAACGCCCGCATGAGCGCCATGGACACCGCCACCGACAATGCCCGCTCGCTGCTCAAGGAGCTGTCGCTGCACTACAACCGCGCCCGCCAGAGCGCCATCACCCAGGAGATCACCGAGATCGTGGGCGGCTCTCAGCCCTCCGGCGAAGATGACTGGGACGACGATTGGGATGACGACTGGGACGACGCCGCTGAGTGATTGTTATCCGGCCCCGGGCCGGAGTTCGAGATAGAAAGGAAAGACTGCAATGCAACACAAAGGTGTGATCGCGCAGGTGCTGGGCCCTGTCGTCGACGTTCAGTTCGACGAGGGCAGCCTGCCGCAGATCAACGAGGAGCTGGTCGTTGAAAAAGACGGCGAGCGCCGCGTGATGGAAGTTGCCCGCGATGTGGGTCACGGCGCCGTGCGCTGCATCCTGCTTTCGCCGGGCGAGGGTCTTGCCCGCGGCGACGAGGTCATCGCCCAGGGCCACGCCATCGAGACGCCCGTGGGCGAGGCCACTCTGGGCCGCATGTTCAACGTCCTGGGCGACCCCATCGACGAAAAAGGCCCTGTGGATGCTCCCGAAAAGTGGTCCATTCACCGCGACCCGCCCCCGTTTGAAAAGCAGAACCCCACCGCTGAGATCCTGGAGACCGGCATCAAGGTCATCGACCTGCTGGCCCCCTACACCCGCGGCGGCAAGATCGGCCTGTTCGGCGGCGCCGGCGTGGGCAAGACTGTCCTGATCCAGGAGCTGATCCGCAACATCGCCACCGAGCACGGCGGCTACTCCATCTTTACCGGCGTCGGCGAGCGTACCCGTGAGGGCAACGACCTCTGGCGCGAGATGGGCGAGTCCGGCGTTCTGCAAAAGACCGCCCTGGTCTTCGGCCAGATGAACGAGCCGCCGGGAGCCCGTATGCGCGTGGCTCTTACCGGCCTGACCATGGCCGAATACTTCCGCGACCGTCAGAAGCAGAACGTACTGCTCTTCATCGACAATATTTTCCGTTATGTGCAGGCCGGCTCCGAGGTCAGCGCCCTGATGGGCCGCATGCCCTCCGCCGTCGGTTACCAGCCCACCCTGGCCGATGAGGTCGGCGCTCTGCAGGAGCGCATCACCTCCACCAAGGACGGGTCCATCACCTCGGTGCAGGCCGTCTACGTGCCCGCCGACGACCTGACCGACCCCGCCCCGGCCACCACCTTCAGCCACCTGGACGCCACCACCGTGCTTTCCCGTAAGATCGTGGAGCAGGGCATCTACCCCGCCGTCGATCCTCTGGAATCCACCAGCCGCATCCTGGAGCCCGATCTGGTGGGCCGCCGCCATTACGACATCGCCCGGGGCGCTCAGGAGCTGCTCCAGCGCTACCGCGACCTGCAGGACATCATCGCCATCCTGGGCATGGAAGAACTGTCCGAGGAGGACCGCCGCACCGTCGCCCGCGCGCGCCGCATGCAGCAGTACTTCTCCCAGCCCATGTTCGTGGCCGAGACCTTCACCGGTCTGGAAGGCCGCTATGTCCCGCTGGAAGAGACCCTCAAGGGCTTTGAGGCCCTGCTGGGCGGCGAGCTGGATAAATATCCCGAGTCGGCCTTCTCCATGGTCGGCACTGTTGACGAGGTGCGCGAGAAAGCGCGCGCTCAGGGGGCGATCTGATGGAAAAGACCTTCCTGCTGGAGATCATCACCCCGGAAAAGCGTTTTTTCACCGGTGAGGTCGAGAGCCTGATCATTCCTGCGGTGGACGGCAGCTACGGCGTTCAGGCCGGGCATGAGCCCATCGTCACCGCCATCGAGCCGGGCGAGGCCCGCTACAAGGTGGACGGCGTGTGGTATACCGCCGTGGTGACCCAGGGCTTTGCCGAGATCATGTCCGACTACGCCGTCGTTCTGGTCTCCACAGCCGAACGCCCCGAGGACATCGACGAAGCCCGCGCCCGCCGTGCCAAGGAGCGCGCCGAGGAACGTCTGCGCCAGCACGTCAGCAAGCAGCAGTACTTCCGCAGCAAAGCTGCCCTGGCCCGCGCCACCGCCCGACTGCACGGCAGCAGCCACAGAAAATAAACGCGTATCATCTTTTTTTCATAGAGGGGTTGACGCCCGCCGTGCCCGCCGGATCTCCGGCCGCACGGCGGGCGTCGTGTTTTGCTTTCCTGCCTTCCCGCCTTGACGCAGGACCGTTTTTGCGGTATACTATCCAATCAGATACAGCAGCAGACACTGCGGAAAGGGAACGGATACCTCTATGGACGCCGACGGCGACGCGGAACCGAGCCGACCGAACACGCATATCTTATCAGACCAGGCATAGCTCCACCGGATTTCTGGTGCAGGGCTATGCTTTTTTATGTTTCTGCCGTATCCTGCAACACATATTCGCCAAATCCTATTTTGACAACTGACAAAGGAGAGAATCTTCCGTGGAAAACCTGCCCTCACAAATTCTACTGCAGGTGGTGTTTATCCTGCTCAACGCCTTTTTTGCAGGCTCCGAGATCGCGTTTCTGTCGCTGAACTCGGTCAAGCTGGGCAAAATGGCTGATGAAGGTGACAAGACCGCCGCCCGTATGCTGGCTCTGGTGGAAAACCCCAACCGCTTCCTGTCGGCCATTCAGGTGGCCATCACCCTGTCCGGCTTTCTGGGCGCCGCCTTTGGTACCGAGAACTTTTCCGGCTACCTGACCAACTTCCTGCTCACCCTGGAACTGCCCCTGCCCGCCAATGTGCTCTCGGTCTTTTCCATGGTGGTGGTCACCATCGTCATTTCCTTCTTCTCCATCGCCTTCGGCGAGATGGTGCCCAAGCGTATCGCCATGCAGCAGCCCTACGGCTGGGCCAAGGCCGCCCTGGGGGTCATGCATGTCATCAGCGTGGTGTTTGCTCCCATGATGGGCCTGCTCAACCTGGCCACCAACGGCAGCCTGCGCCTGCTGGGCCTCAAGACTGAGACCGAGGACGACGCCGCCAGCGAGGAGGACATCCGCCTCATGGTGGAGAACAGCGGCGAGCAGGGCACCATCGCCCAGGAAGAACAGCAGTGGATCGAGAACGTGTTCGACTTCGGCGACATGGTGGCCAGCGACGCCATGACCCCTGAGCCCGACGTGACGGCCTTCAGCCTGGAAGAAAGCAGCGAGGACATTCTGGAAGCCATCCGCACCACCGGCCTGAGCCGCTACCCCGTCTATGAGGAGGACATCAACGACATCCGGGGCATTCTCAATGCCCGGGACTTCCTGCTCAACCTCCAGCGGGAACAGCCCAAGACGCTGGCGGAGCTGCTGCGCCCCGCCTACTTTGTGCCCGAGACCGTCCACGCCGACCAGCTGTTCAAGGACATGCAGTCCCGCAAGCAGCACCTGGCCATTGTGGTGGATGAATACGGCGGCACCGCAGGCGTGGTGACCATCGAAGACCTGCTGGAACAGATCGTGGGCAACATCTACGACGAGTTCGACCCGGAGGAGCCCCAGCCCATCATTGAGGTGAGCCCCGGCGTCTGGCGGGTGGAGGGCAGCCTGCGGGTGGAGGACCTGGCCGAGGTCCTGGACATCGACCTGCCTGAGGACATGGACTACGACACGGTAGGCGGCATGGTCATGAGCTGCCTGAACACCATCCCCGCCGACGGCACCAAGCTGACGGTGGAGACCAACGGCCTGCGCATCCGGGTGGAAAAGTTCGAAGACCGCAAGGTCTCCTGGGCGCTGGTGGAAAAGCTGCCGCCTCTTCCCGAGTCGGAGGACGGCAAGGACAGCCGGGACAAAAAGTCCCGCCGGGACGACGATGCCGAAAAATAACATTTTCCGTTCTTTTTTGGCATCCCGTGCACATTGCGCTGCACATCGGGATATGCTACAATAAAAGTCCGCTGCGCGCCGTCATGCGGTGCGCAGCGGTTCGTTTTGACCGGCGCAGGAAAACCATGCGCCGTGCCGTCAGTCAACAGACAGAAAGAGAGGCCGTTTCATGGCTGTACCCCAGAAAATCGATCCCCAATCCTGGAAAGAGGACCTTGCCGCTTTCCGGCAGAAAACCGAAGAATTCTACGCTGGCAATATGGACAAGATGGCCTACAAGGGCTTTTCCGGCCTGTACGGCAGCTACGCCCAGCGGGGCGGCAAGGCCAATATGCTGCGACTGCGCATGACCGCCGGCCGCGTCACCCCCGAGAAGCTTGCCTTTACCGCCGACGCTGTCCGCCGCCATCAGGTAAGCCGCCTCCACTTCACCACCTGCCAGACCATCCAGCTCCACGACCTGCAGCCCGACGCCGTCTTCGACATCATGGAGAAGGCCCTGGACGCGGGCATCGTCACCCTGGGCGGCGGCGGAGACTATCCCCGCAACGTCATGTGCTCTCCCCTGGCCGGTGTGGAGGAGGGCGAGTACTTCGACGTACTGCCCTGGGCCGAGGCTGCCGGTGACTACCTCATGCACTTCATCAAGGCGGAGAAGATGCCCCGCAAGCTGAAGGTCGGCTTCTCCTCCACCGCCGCCAACATCCCCCACGCCACCTACCGCGACCTGGGCTTTGTGGCCCGCGCCGACGGCAAGTTTGACGTGTACAGCGCCGGCGGCCTGGGCAACAACCCCCGCTTCGGCGTGAAAGTTGCCCAAGGCATTGACCCGGAGAAGATCCTCTACTATATCAAGGCCATGTGGCTGACCTTCCGGGCCTACGGCAATTACGACAACCGCGCCCGGGCCCGCACCCGCTATATGCAGGACGCTCTGGGCGGCCCCGAGGCCTACGCCGCCGCCTACAACGCCAAGCTGGAGGAGGTCTTTGCCTCCGGTGAGGACCTGACCCTCACCGGCATCGCTCCCGCTCCCCCGACCAAGGCCGGGGACGGTTCCGCCGCCCCCGAGAGCCCCCGGGTCATCCCCCAGAAGCAGCCCGGCCTCTACGCCGTGGCATGGCATCCGGTGGGCGGCCAGCCCGCCCCCCAGGTGTTCTGCCAGGTGGCCGACGCCGTCTGCGCCATGAACGGCGCCGAGATGCGTCTGGCTCCCGACGAGACAGCCTACCTCATCAACCTCACCGGTGCCGAGGCCGCCCGCCTGCTGGAGCTCACCTCCGGCGACACTGCCGCCAGCCTGTTTGAAACTTCGGTCAGCTGCATCGGCGCTTCCATCTGCCAGGTGGGTGTCCGGGACTCCCAGGCCCTGCTGGCCGCCTGTGTGGCTGCCGTGCGGGAGGCCAATCTCCCCGACGGCGCTCTGCCCCAGATCCACATCTCGGGCTGCCCCTCCAGCTGCGGCACCCATCAGACCGGCATGCTGGGCTTCCGCGGCGCCGCCAAGGTCATCGACCGCAAGCCCCAGTCTGCCTTCACCCTCTATGTGGGCGGCTGCGACCGTCAGGGCAGCGAGCGCATGGGCCGCGAGCTGGGCGTGGTGCTGGAAAAAGACATTCCCGCCTTCCTGGTGGAGCTGGGCCGCACGGTGGCCGCTTCCGGCAGCAGCTTTGCCGAATGGTACGCCAAGGATGCCTCGGCCTTTGACCGTGTGGCCGTCAAGTACCTGGCCTGAGCCCTTTAGCATCCCTGAAAATTCTGAATCGACAAACCGCCCCCGCACCGGGCATTTCCTCCGGTGCGGGGGCGGTTGTTTTTTTGTGCAGCCGCCGGGTCAGTAGTTGGCCTCAATGCGGCGGATGGCGTCATAGAAGAAGTCGTTGGCGGGGGTTGGCATGCCGTGCCTGCGGCCCAGGCGGCGGATGGTGCCCGCGAACTCCTCCACCTCGGTAGGGCGGTGGGCCAGCACATCCTGGCGCATGCTGGGCATGCCGTCGGCGTTGAAGCCCGGCATGTTGGCGTCCAGCCATTTGGTGTCACAATCAGGGGGCAGGGGCACCCCCTCCAGATTGGCCAGCCGGATGACCTCCTGCATGGCCTGGCGCATCTTGTCCTGAGCAGGGCCGGGGGTGCGCAGTCCCTCGTAGGTCAGGTCAAAGGCAGCGGCGGTCTGGTTGAGTCCCACGTTGATCATGAGCTTGGCCCACTGCTTGGTGAGGATGTCGCCGCAGGGCTCGCTGATGATGCCGCAGGCGGTGAGATAGCGGTCCACCGCCGCTACCCGTTCGGTCATGCGGCCGTCCCGCTCCCCGAACTGGATCTTGCCCGGACACTTGCAGACCAGCTCCCGCCCGGTGCGGGTGGCGTCCATGCCGATAGCCACGCTCCACAGCAGATGGCCGGGGTATGCGGCGTTGAGAGTGTCCTCGCTGGTGATGCCGTTGAGCACGCTGAGGATGACGGTATCCGGCCCCACAAAGCGTCGGATGTCCTCCACCGCGCTGTCCAGGGCAGTGGCCTTGACCGCCACCAGGACCAGGTCCACGGGATGGCCGTTTTCCGGGGTGGTGTAGTCAAACCGGCATTCCTTGCCGTTGAAAAGGGTAGGCTGCCGGCTGTAGCGGCGGATGCGGTCTTCCCCCGCAATGACGGTGAAGCTGCCCGGGGCGGTGTGCTCTTCCATGGGAGCCCCGAAGAGAATGCCCAGTGCGCCCAGGCCGATGAGAGCCGATGTACGGATTTCCATGGGATTCTTCCTTTCTCAGTACAGCATTTCCCGGGCGGCGGCGTACTTGCTGATGCTCATGCCCTGCCCGCCCACGGTGGAGAGGGCCTGCCGCACATAGCCGGGCAAATAGCGGTCGTACTTGACCTCCAGGATCACCGCCCCGCCGGAGTGCACCCCCAGCATGGGGACGTTGGGGTCAAACAAGGCGTCGCTTTTGGCGGCGCGGACATGGCGGTCCAGGGTGATGCGCACCCGCTCCACCGGCATGGTCCAGGCAGTACGCTCATAGTCGATGAGGGCGGAGGGCGTGCGCCGGGTACGGGCAAACTCGGTCCAGGCCCGGCGGGCAGCCGCCGTATCCTGACGGAGCAGCACCGAGGCGTCGCCCCCGATGAGGGCCAGCGCCTCCTCCCGGGTCAGCCAGACGCCGGTCTTGTGAGAGTAGACCCCACTTTTCTGCTTGATCTCCAGCCTGACCCGGGGCGTTTGGGTATCGTAAATGCGCAGGCGGACCTTGCACCGGTCGCTGACGCCCAGCACCTTGTCCAGATAATCCCCGTCGCCGGGGGTGTCAAAGTACAGGCTGCGGATGGAATAGGCCCCCGCGGCGGAATACCTGTCCCGCCGCAGCAGACCGTCCAGCAGCTTTTGGGTGTAGGCGGCCTCCCCGGGGCTGAGGAGAAACTTTTCCTCGTGCCGGTCCACGGCCAGAGCCGCCCCGCCTGCCGCCCGGAGGGGGGGCTTGTTCCAAGCATTCAGATTCATGCCGCGCCCTCCTCCGCCAGCTGCAGATATTGATCCAGGTAGTCGAGCATGATGTCCGCCCGCCGGGTAAAGTAATCCCGCACATAGTCCACCTGCTCTTCCCATTCCTCCACGTTCATCTCCCAGGGTTCCATCTGGTAGCCCAGGATCTGGTCGGCCAGGGGCGCCAGCTCGGTGACGCCCACCTTCTGCCGGGCCAGGTCCTGCCCGATCTCGGGGCGCAGCAGCTCGGCCCAGGCGTCAAAGGCGGGAACAATGTTCTCCGGGGCGTAGATCGTCTCCATCTCCCTGCGGTATTCCTCCGCAAAGCGCTGCCGGAACTCGGCGCTGGCCCACAGCTTCTGGAACAGGTTGTCAATCACCGAGTACCAGGGCGCCGTCTCGTGGGTCTCAAAGGAGAACTCGTTCTCCAGCAGGTAGGCAAAGGGATCTACCTCCACGTCAATGAGGGTGGCGTCCAGGTCGTTGAGCAAAAACCGCCAGCGGCCGTCGGCATAGGGGTTGTCCTCGTCCACCTCGGCGCTCTTCCACAAAATGGAGTTGTTGCCGCCGTTGTACAGACCGTCGGCGTTGTAGGTATACATCTGGGCAATGATATAGCGGATGTACTCATCCACATCCACGTTTTCCTCCACCCAGGCCATGCCTTCGGGGGTGGTTGCATCCAGGGCATCCACGCCCAGTCCGAAGGCGCTCTTCTCCGGCTGGGCCTGCTCGTCGGGAGTGGTGCCGGGACAGATCAGATCGTCCTCCTCAATGCCGTAATGGCGGAGGAAGAAATCGGTGTTCTTGCTTTCCCGCACAGTGTAGACGCCCCAGTATTCGTCCTGCAAAAACAGCACCACCGGCTGGTTGTACTGGGTACCCACGTCCAGCCCATACAGGTAGTTGCAGAGGAAGGCATCCTGATGCAGGGAGGTATAGGCAGAGCCGTTGCCGCTGCCCCGCAGCACCAGGGTATCCAGGGCATCGCCGCCGGGAGCCTGATCCAGCAGGCCGGAAGTGGCGCCGTCCTGCAGTTTCAGGTGCAGGTTTTTCATGACCGAATCCAGACGGCTCCAGCCGCCGGACACCCGCACTGTGGTATCGGCATTGAGCAGCTCGCTGCCGTCGGTGTCCAAAATCTGGATGCGGGCGTCGATCTTCTCGCTGCTGGTAAAGTTGCCCACACGGTCGGTACTGCCGTACTTGCGCAGGGTGTAGTAGCTCTGGCCGGGGACATAGATGCCCTCCGGGCCGAAGAGGTCGTCCGCCTCGGCGGTGAGGCTGACCACCGGCAGGGTATAATTTTCCAGCCCCACCCAGTAGGTTTGGGTGGTGACGGCTTCGCCCAGCACGCCGTCCTTGTAGACACAGGCCGTGACCGTGGTGGCCTTGGCCACGGGGTCGGGGGCATAGTCGCAGGCGTAGCCCACCACCCACTCGCCCAGGAAGGCGGAGGGCAGGCTGACGTACTCGTTGGCGTCGCCTTCCCGGCTGTCGATGGTGATGGGGCCGGTGTAGATGTTGCTGGAGGTGGTGGGCAGGCTGCCGTCCAGGGTATAGACGATGGCGGCGTCGGGGTCGTCGCAGCTCAGGGTCAGCTCAAAGGCTTCCCCGTAAAAGCCCGCCTGGGCGGAGAACTCCACTTCCCCCAGGTCCACCGGCTGCACCGTCTCCTCCAGGAAACGGGTGGAGTTTGCGCTGCCCGGCGTGGGGGCGGCCAGCACGCCCACCCGGCTGGCATCGCCCCGCAGGCGGCCGTAGGTCAGGTCGTATTCCTGGCTGTCATAGCCCAGGGTATCCACCGTGCCGCCGTCGGGGTCGGTGAGGACCAGCGTCTCCCCCTTGCGGGAAAGACGGAAATTGGTGTGCAGGCTGCCCGCGGCGTCGTAGCCGTTCTTGCCGTCGGCAAACAGCACCATGATGTTGTTTGCCCCGCCGCTGAGCACCGTTCCCTCGGGGAAGGTCCACTTGTAGGGGCGGTCGGGGTTGTCGCTCAGACCCCAGCCGTCCAGGACAATGTCCTCCCCTGACAGGTTGATGAGCTCGATCCAGTCCCCCGTCTCACCGTCGGCGTCGGTGAGACCGGTAAGGTTTTTGACGCAGACTTCATTGATAACGACGGTGCGCCCTGCGTTGGCCGAAAGATCCGGCAGCTCCGACACGCACCACGCCCCCGCGGCCAGCAGGGCCGCCAGGGCCAGAAGCGGCGCCGCAACGCGCAGCACCCGCTTGTAAAACGGAATGCTCATCCGATGGTCTCTCCGCTGTAACTGACAAGGTTGACGCTCTCCACACCGGTGCAGGCCTTCACGGCGTCCACCAGGGCGGCTTCGTTTTTGCTGCGGATGCGCAGTTCAAAGGTCACTTCCTCGTCGGTGCCGTCCAAGCTGCGCATGCGCAGCTTGCAGGCGCGGACCTTGCCCTTGACGGCCTCCTGCACGGCGGCGGCATCCAGAGAGCCCTGGGTGCCCCGCACCACCAGAAGAAAGCTGACCGAGTCATACAGGTCCAGATTTGCCACGGCCAGCACCACGGCGATGGCCACACTGCCCAGCGCCCCGGCCAGATAGAACTCGCTGCCGCAGGCCAGGCCGATGCTCACCGCCCAGAACAGAAAGGCGATGTCCCGGGGTTCCTTGATGGCGGTACGGAAACGGATGATGGACAAGCTGCCCACCATACCAAGGCTGAGCGCCAGGTTGGTGCCGATGATCATCATGACCACCGTGGTGATGAGCGCCACCAGCACCAGGGTGATATTGAAGTTTTTGGAGTACAGCGTGCCGCGGTAGGTGGCACGGTAGACGAAGTACATGAAGATGCCCAGCACCATCGCCGCCAGCAGCGCAAAGCACATCTGGGCGATGGAGACGCTGGTGTTCGTCTCCAGCAGGTATTCCAAAATCTGACGTTTGCTCATGGATAAGTCCCTCCGGTATGCCGCTCTGCCGGGGCAGGCGTAAAATCAACACAATGACATGTACCAGACATGCCTCAGGCATGTGTCATTATAGCACATTCCCGCTTTTGCGACAATTTTCTCTTCGGCCTGCCCCTGCCCCAAAAATTACCGGCCCGGAAAAACGCTTTCCGGGCCGGCAGGCAAAAAGATTGCCCCCTCCTGCTTGCGGTAACAGGAGGGGGCGGTTGGGGTATCGTTTTGGTGTGAGGAGGAATCATGTTACAGGGTATCGGTTGCGGCTCCGTCCCTGTGAGTATAGAATACCCAAGACTTGCGAAGAAAATATTATCACGCTGTGAACATTCTGTTAATTTGGGCCGCCCGCTTTTCTTTCCGCCGTCCCGCTCCATATTTTTATCGAAATATCGACGGTATTTTCAAATTGTGAAACTTTGGAAAGAACAGGGACAAGGCAAAATTTCTCCGCCTTTTCCATAAAATTTCCGCTGGAGCGGCGTTTCAAGCCCGGTGGGTTTCCTCGGGGCGGCTCATGGCGATGTCCTCGGGGGTGATGGGCAGCTCCCGGTGCCAGACGCCGGTGGCCCGGTAGATGGCATGGGCGATGGCCGGGGCCGGGGTGTTGATGACGATCTCGCCGATGGACTTGGCGCCAAACGGCCCGGTGGGCTCGTGGCTGTGCTCAAACTCCACCTTGAGATGTCCCATGTCCAGCCGGGTGGGGATCTTGTACTGCATGAGAGAGGACTCCACCGGGCGGCCGTTGTGGTCGTAGGTGACGTTCTCGGTCAGGGTCATACCGATGCCCTGCACGATGCCGCCTTCGGTCTGGATGCGGGCCAGGGCGGGATTGACGGGGATACCGCAGTCCACCACGGCCATGTAGTTGAGCACCTTCACCTCGCCGGTACCCTTGTCCAGCTCGATCTCGGCCATGCCCACCATGAAGGGCGGCGGCGACACCGGGCTGGAATGGGTGGCGGTGACCTCCGCCGCATGGACGTTGCCCACCTGGGACTTGTAGGCCACCTCCTCCATGGAGACGGTGCGGCCGTCGGCGGCACAGCGGACGCGGTCGCCCTCAAAGACGGTGTCCTCCGCCGCACAGCCCAGCAGGTCCGCGGCAATGCGGCAGATCTGGCCTTTCAGTTCATTGCAGGCCTTTTCCACCGCCTTGCCGGTGACGTAGGTGGTGGAGGAGGCATAGGAACCGGAATCGTAGGGGGAGACATCGGTGTCCGCCCCGAACACGGCAATGTTTTCCACCGGGCAATCCAGGCATTCGGCGGCCATCTGGGCCAGGATGGTATCGCAGCCGGTGCCCATGTCCGCCGCGCCGATGATCAGGTTATAGGTGCCGTCCTCCGACAGCTTGACGGTGGCGGAGCCCACGTCCACGCTGGAAATGCAGGAGCCCTGCATGGCCATGGCCACACCGGCTGCCCGCACCTTGCCGTTGCCCATATCCCGCACGGGATAGCGGTGCTCCCAGTCGAACATTTCCCGGCAGTGGGCCATGCACCGATCCAGAGCACAGGCCGCGGCAGGCTCGCCGTAGTAGGCGGGCATGTTCATGCCCTCCCGGACCATGCAGCGGTCACGCAGCTCGGTGGGGTCCACGCCCAGCCGTTCGGCCAGCTCGTTGACTGCCGACTCCACCGCAAAAATGCCCTGGGTGGCGCCGTAGCCGCGGTAGGCGCCCGCCGGCTGCAGGTTGGTGTAGACCACATCGTAGGCAAAACGGAAGGCCTCCAGGCTGCCGGTGTACAGCGGGATGGACTTGTGGCCCGACAGGCCCACGGTGGTGGGGCCGTGCTCGCCGTAAGCGCCGGTGTTGGACAGGGTATGCAGATCCAGCGCCCGGATGCGCCCGTCCGACGAAGCACCCAGCCGCACCCGGATCTCCATCTCATGGCGGGGAGAACCGGCGATCTGGGATTCCTCCCGGGTGTAGATCAGCTCGGCGGGGCGGCCGGTTTTCAGTGTGACAAAGGCGGGGTAGACCTCGCAGACAGCGGTCTGCTTGGCCCCGAAGCCACCGCCGATGCGGGGCTTTTCCACCCGGACGCGGCTCTTGGGAATGCCCAGCGCCCGGGACAGGATCCGCCGGCAGTGGAAGACGATCTGGGTGGAGGAAATGACATGCAGGCGGCCATAGCGGTCCATCTCCGCATAGGTTCGGAAGGTCTCCATCATGGCCTGCTGGAAGGCACGGGTGTGGTAGGTGCGGTCGATGACGATGTCACAGTCCGCCAGCACCTTGTCCACGTCGCCGTTGGACTCCACATCGCTGGCCACCAGATTGCGCCTGTTGTCACCGCCCACCGGGCAGGGAGGGTACCAGTCCTCCTCGGGGTGGACGAGGACGGGGTTGTCCAGGGCCTCGTGCATATCCAGAATGGCGGGCAGCAGCTTGTATTTGACTTTCACCAGACGCATGGCCTTGTTGGCGGCTTTCTCATTCTCCGCCGCAATGATGGCCACCGGGTCCCCCACAAAGCGCAGCTGCCGGTCCAGAATCAGCCGGTCATAGGGGGAGGGCTCCGGGTAGGTCTGGCCCGCGATGGCAAAGCGGGTTTTGGGCACGTCCTTCCAAGTATAGACGGCCACCACGCCGGGGACTTTCAGGGCGATGGAGGTGTCGATCTCCTCCACTAGGGCGCTGGCATGGGGGCTGCGCAGCAGCTTGACCACCAGGGCGTCCCGGGGGACGATGTCATCGGTGTAGACCGGCTTGCCCAGCAAAAGCTGCATCGAGTCTTTCTTGCGCATGGCATGGCCTACATAGCGATAGTTCTCAGTTGCCATTTTGCGCTCCTTTCCCCTTTCTGCTGTCCAGATAGGCGCGGATGCCCCGCAGCTGACCCTCGTAGCCGGAGCAGCGGCAGAGATTGCCAGCCAGATACCCCCGGATCTCGTCGTCGGTGGGGTCGGGATTTTCCCGCAGCAGGGCGATGGTGTTCATGACAAAGCCGGGGTTGCAGAAGCCGCACTGGTCGGCGCCCTGGTCGGCGATGAACCCGACGAAATCGGCAGCCTCCTCCTGCAGGCCCTCCAGGGTGGTGACGGCGCGGCCGTCCGCCCGGGCGGCCAGCACCGAGCAGGACAGCACCGGCACATCATCCAGAAATACGGTGCACAGGCCGCAGTTGGAGGTCTCGCACCCGCATTTTACGCTGTAACAGCCTTTTTCCCGCAGCAGATCAAACAGGGTGGTGTCCGCCTCCACCGCAGCGGTGACGGCCCTGCCGTTGAGCTTCAGTTTAATCTCCATTTCCAGAACCTCCCACCTGGGACAAAGTCCGCTGGGCCAGCACCCGCACCAGATGGCTGCGGTAGGCCGCGCTGCCACGGGAATTGCTGCCCGTGGGGATTTGTTTTGCTGCCTCTTCGGCCAGCGATTGGACGGTATTCGGGGTCAGGCCTCCGGCGGCATCGGTCAGGTCCAGCACCGTGGCCTTGCCCGGCCGTGCTCCCACACACAGGCGCACCTTGCCGTCCAGCCGGGAGGCGGCGCAGGTCAGCACCGGGAAATCCGTCCGGGCAATGCGCACCGCACGGTAGGCCACCGTGCCCGGGGTCTTTTTAATGTAAATGCGCACCAGCAGGTCCCGGGTGGTCTGGGGCAGCTCGGCAAACTGGGACAAGGGCATCCGGCCCGCGCCGTAGAGTTCCACCTCGGTGTCCAGGGCCAGCAGCAGGGTCAGCACGTCGGAAAAGCCGAACCTGCCGTAGACGCTGCCGCCCACCGTGGCCAGATTGCGGAACTGCACGCCGACGATATCCCCCAGCGCCCGGGCGGCGGCCCCGCCGGTGTAGGCGGCAAAGCCGGGGTGGAGTTCCAGCTTGCGCAGCGGCGTCATGGCGCCGATGACAAAGGCGTCGTCGGTTTCTTCCATGGTGTCCAGGCCGAGGTCACACAGGTCCACGGCAGTGTTCACGCTGCCGCCGGTCTGGCGCAGCCACAGCATACCCGCCACAATGCGGTTGCGGCGGTTGCTGGTCAGGAGTTCATACGCCTGCTGCAGGCTCTGCGCGCGGACGTAGTTTTGAATCGTCATCATGGGACAGTCTCCTTTTTTCGGGGCAAAAGGGCAAAAATCATTCTTTTGCGCACTGTTTCACCTTGATTGTACCATATTGGGTTTGAATAAGGAAGAAAGGTCTGGTATAATCTCGTTGTACTTTCTAAACTACAACGATGGCCGGGCGGCGGCTTTCGCTGACCGGCGGCCGGAGAAAAAGGAGAATGATCTGCCCTATGAAGCGTCTTACCACCCGTGTGGCCGCCCTGGCCACCGCCCTTGCCCTGACGGTCTCCCTGGCCGCCTGCAACAACACTGCCGATACCAGCCAGTCCTCCTCGGTGACGGTGGAGACGGAGGAATCCACCGCCGCCCCCGCCACCCCGGAGGAGTCTGTGGAGGCTCAGCCCCTCACCTACCCCATGACCCTCACCGATCAGGCGGGCCGCACCGTCACCATTGAGAGCGAGCCCCAGACCATCGTCAGCGGCTACTACATTTCCTCCAGCCTGCTCATCGCTCTGGGCCGGGCCGACCGCATGGTGGGCATTGAGGCCAAGGCGGACACCCGCCCCATCTACAGCCTGAGCGCTCCCGAACTGCTGGAACTGCCCAGCGTGGGCTCCGCCAAGGAGTTTGACCTGGAAGGCTGCGCGGCTCTGGAGCCGGATCTGGTCATCCTGCCCCTCAAGCTGGAGAGCGCCGCCGACTCCCTGACCGAGCTGGGCATCCCCGTGCTGCTCATCAACCCCGAGGACCGCACTCTGCTGGCCGAGACCATCACTCTGGTGGGCCAGGCCACCAACGCTGCGGAAGCTGCCGACAGCCTGCTGGCCTTCACCCAGGAGCAGCAGACCCGTCTGGAGACCACTCTGGCCGACGCCGACCGCCCCGATGTCTATCTGGCGGGCAACTCCGATCTGCTGTCCACGGCGGGCAGCGCCATGTACCAGAGCGACCTCATCGACCTGGCGGGGGGCCGCAATGTGGCGGAGGGCATCACCGACACCTACTGGGTGGACATCGACTATGAGCAGCTGCTGGCCTGGGACCCCGACTACATCATCCTGGCCTCCGACGCCTCCTACACCTGCGACGATGTGCTGAACGACGCCAATCTGGCCGACTGCACCGCCGTCAAGAACGGCAGCGTCTACCAGATGCCCGGCGACGCCGAGGCCTGGGACAGCCCGGTCCCCGGCGGCATTCTGGGCGCGGTGTGGCTTTCCACCGTGCTGCACCCCGACCTCTGCTCCGCCGACGAGGCCAACGCCGTGATGGGCAACTTCTATGAGAACTTCTACGGCTTCACCTACCCGCTGGCGTAAGGCCGGGGGGCTGTGCGCGGCGGCGGGCGTCCTGCTGGTTGTCCTTGCCCTGTGCAGCCTGTTTGTGGGCAAGTATCCCCTGACGCTGGAAGGCCTGCTGGCCGGGGATGAAATGCAGGTCCGGGTATTCTGGACGCTGCGCTTCACTCGCATGCTGGTGGGGGTGCTGGGGGGCTTTGCCCTGGGCGCCTCCGGCTTTGTGTATCAGACGGTGTTCCGCAATCCGCTGGCCTCCCCCGATGTCATCGGCGTTTCCTCGGGGGCCAGTGCGGGGGCCGCGGCGGGCATTCTGTTCTGTTCCGGCACGGCGGCGGTCACTGCCTGCGCCTTCGGGGGCGCCATTGCGGCGGTCTTTGCGGCTCTGGCTCTGGCGTCTCTCGACCGCTCGGGACGGGGCGGCACCATCGTGCTGGCGGGCATCGCGGTGCATGCTCTGGCCCAGACGGCGCTGATCTGCCTTAAGCTCACCGCCGACCCGGAGCGCCAGCTGGCCTCCATCGAATACTGGATCATGGGCAGTCTCAACGGCATCAGCCTGCACTCCGCCGCCCTCAACATGGCCCTGTGCGCCGTGGTGCTGGCGGTGCTCTTGGCCCTGCACCGGCAGGTCATTCTCCTCTCCGCCCGGGAGGACGAAGCCCGCATGCTGGGGGTGCCGGTGGGCAAGCTGCGCCTGGTGGTGCTGCTGGCCGCCACCCTCACCGTCTCCTGCGTCGTCAGCCTGACGGGACTCATCAGCTTTATCGGCCTGCTGGCCCCCCACGGGGCACGGCTGCTCACCCGCTCCAACCGCTTCTCCACCATGGTGCTCAGCGGGCTGCTGGGCGGGGTGCTGCTCTGCGCCGCCGACCTGCTGGCCCGGTCCCTGGCCGAGACCGAGCTGCCGGTGAGCATCTTTACCAGCCTGCTGGGGGCTCCCTTCCTCATCTGGCTGGTGGTAAGGGGGAGGCGGAGTCTTTGAACCACGAACCGTTTTTCACCGTCACCGGCCTGACCGCCGGCTACGGCGGCCCGGACATTCTGCGTGGGGTGGAGTTTTCCTCCGCCCCCGGGCTGATTACCGGCATTCTGGGGGCCAACGGCAGCGGCAAGACCACCCTGCTCAAGGCGGTCTGCGGCCTGCTCCCCCACGGCGGGCAGAGCCTGCTGGAGGGCTGCGACCTGGGGACCCTGCCCCCCCGGCAGCTGGCCCGGCGGTGTGCCTATATTCCCCAGCGCAGCGGCATCGGCATCGACATCTCGGTGCTGGATGTGGTCCTCATGGGGTATAACCCCCATCTGGGCCTGCTGGAACGCCCCACCGCCCAAATGAAAGAGACCGCCCGCCGGGCGCTGGCCCTCACCGGGCTGGCGGGACGGGAGGAAGAAAACTACCAGACCCTGAGCGAGGGCCAGAAGCAGCTGTGCATTCTGGCCCGGACGCTGGTGTCCGGGGCGCAGCTTTTGCTTCTGGACGAGCCGGAGAGCGCCCTCGACTTTCAGCTGCGGTACCGGATGCTCCATCTCCTCCGCCGCTGGGTGCACCAGGAGCGCCGGGCCGTGCTGGCCGCCCTCCACGACCCCATGCTGGCCCTCTCCTGCTGCGACCGGCTGCTGATTCTGGAAGGGGGCAAGACTCTGGCGGTACTCTCCCCCGCTTGCGACCCGCTGCCGGATCTGGAGACCGCTCTCTCGGCCATCTACGGCCCCGTCAGCCTGACGGCCTGCCCCGGCCGGGACGGGCGTCGGCATCTTGTCATGCTCAGTGAAGAGCGGGAGGAGGACGAACCATGGAACCTGTGACCAAGGTATTTTTGCTGGACAACGAGGGGGAGCGCTTTTTCGGGGATGGCCCCTACCGGCTTCTGCTGGCCGTGGAGACCGAAGGCTCCCTCCGGGCCGCGGCGGCCTCCATGGGCATGGCCTACACCAAGGCCCTGCGCCTGGTCCGCCATGCCGAAGAGGCCCTGGGCTTTGCCCTGACCCAGCGCACCACCGGCGGCAGGGATGGCGGCGGCAGCCGCCTGACCCCCCGGGGAAAGGAGTTTCTGGACAAGTATGCAGCCTACCGCGAACAATGCACCCAGGCCTGCCGCGGCATCTACTGCCAGGTATTTGGCAGTCAGCGGTAAGCGCCACCTGTTTCTGACCGGCGGCCGGGGTGCGGGCAAGACCACCCTGCTGAAGGCCCTTCTGCCCCTGCTCTGCCCGGAGCCCGTCCCCGGCGTGTGCACCCGTGCCATCCCCGGGGACGGGGTGGACCTGGCGGAGGTGCCCTCCGGCCGGGTGACCCGGGTGGGGGTCTTTGACCCTGCCCTCCCAGGCCCTGAAAACCGCATGCGCCCGGTGCCCGGGGGATTTTCCGGGGCGGGGGTGGAGGCCCTGGATGCCTGTATGGAGAGCCCCTGTCCCTGGGCCTTTGTGGACGAGGTGGGGTATCTGGAATCCCAGGACACCGCCTACCGGGATGCCCTCCTCCGCCTGTTGGACAAAAAGCGGGTGGCGGCGGTGCTGCGCAGTCAAAACCTTCCCTTTCTCAACGAACTGAAAGCCCGGCCCGATGCCTGCCTCGTCGATCTGGACCGGCCCTTTGGAAATACCGGCTGTGTCATCATGGCGTCAGGGCTGGGGCGGCGGTTCGGCGGCGGCAAGCTGCTGGCCGAACTGGATGGCCGGACGCTTCTGGACCGGGTGCTGGACGCCACGGAACAGGGATTTTCCCGCCGGGTGGTGGTCACCCGGGATGCCGGGGTGGAGGCACTCTGCCTTGCCCGGGGCGTCCCCTGCCTGCGCCACAGCCTGCCTTTGCGCAGCGATACGGTACGGCTGGGGCTGGAGTTTCTCACAAAGGATAGCCCCCTGGACGCCTGCGCCTTCTTTCCCGGAGATCAGCCCCTGGTCAGGTCGCAGACGGTGCACGCCCTGCTGCTGGCCGCGGCCGGAGAACCCGGCGCCATCTGGCGGCTGGGGTACGGGCAGCAGGCCGGGGCGCCGGTGGTCTTTCCCCGGACCCTCTTTGGGGAACTGCGCGCCCTGCCCGCCGGACGGGGCGGCGGGGCGGTGGCTGCCGCGCACCCTGAGCTGGTGCGGGTGCTGCCCGCCCTCTCCCCCGCCGAACTGCGGGACGTGGACACCCCCGCCGACCTGGCAGAGCTGGAAGGCCTGCTGAGGCAGAATCCGCTTCCCTGACCGCAACATCATACAGCAACAGGCTCCCTGCCGGGATTTGGCAGGGAGCCCGTTTTGCATCATAGAGTGATTTTTCAGGGATTTATTTTTATCTTCTTCGGCGGCGTCTCAGGCGGAGGACCGCCCCCAGTCCCCCGGCGGAGGCCAGACAGAGAGCCAGCCAGACCCCCGGCAGAGTGGCGTCCCCGGTGGCCGGCAGCAACCCAAGAACAGGCTTTCGGGTAGCGGAGGGCCGTTCTCCGGTGGCGGTGACGGTCTGGGTGTTGTCCGGTACGGGGGTGGGGGTGGGTTCCGGCAAAGTGCTGCGATTGATGAACAGAATCTTTGTTCCGCCCGCCGGCAGGGTGACTGTGATGGTATTGGCGCTCTGCTGGGCGCCTCCGTTGAGGGCCACGGTGGTGGCATAGGCGGTCTCCGGCGTCTCCGTGACGGTGCAGACGGTGCCGGGGGTGAGCCCCTCAATGACAATGCTCTGGCCGTCCCGCAGGGTGGTGCGGGCAATGCCTTTGGCGTCAAATTCCAGCCCGCCGTGTTCCCCGGTGACGGGCATGCCGTCCTCCCCCGTGAGCATGAGGGTGAAGGCGAAGTCCTTTTCCCGGTCGGCCCCGGCGCCGGTGACCTTCTTCTCTACCGTCAGGCGGGTGGGGTCATCCCGGAAGCGGACAATGGTACTGCGGGAGAAGATGTTGGTCAGATCCTGATCGCCCAGGTTGATCTTGAGGTCCTGGTCGGTGCCTGCGGCATAGTTCTGAGTGATGCCCAGCCGGGACCATCCCGCATTGACCAGATAATACACCGGTCCGCCGGGATCGGTGGGGCCGTATTCCAGAATCTGGCTGTTGCTGTAGTAGGAGAGATCCAGCGGCGCCAGGCCGGAGGCCGTCCACACCGCCGGGTCGTCCCCGGTGCCGGGGGTATAGCTGTTTGCGGTATACAGCGCCGCCTTGATGTCGGTGAGGGTGGCGTTGATGTCGTCGGGCACGGCAAACTGCAGCATGCTGCGCACCACCTTGCCCACGCCCCGCAGCACCGCCACATCGTCGTCAGGGGTGCCGGCATCGGCATAGACGCCGGTATCATCCACCACCACCTCCACCAGCTGGTCGGAGGGCGCGTAGCCGTCGGGAGCGGTGATTTCTTTGATGTAATAGGTACCCGCAGGTATCACATCCCGGGTGTTGGGGAAGGTGCCCGAGCCGTTTAAGGTGATAATGTCACCCTGCTCCTGGCTCTGATCCTTTGTGGTGACGGTATCATAAGGCTGGGCGCCGGGATTGACCTGACCGTCGGTGACATCGCCGGCCTGATAAAGGGCAAAGACGGCACCGGTCAGGGTGGTGTCATCGTCCTCCCCCACCTTCTGGACAAAGAAATAGTTTTTGATGTCCGGCACAAACAGCCGCACCGAGAATTCCCGGGCAAAATTGCCGTCCTGGCCCTCGGCGTCGGCATCCAGACGGACGGTGTTGGCCGCGTCGGCCCCCGCCAGGGTGGGGGCGGTGGTGCGGTAGAAGGCTACCGTGTACTGGGCGTTGTCGGGGGTGAGGCGGCCGTTGGTGGCCAGCACGTAATGGTAGGTCAGGATATCTCCGGGCAGGTTGTCGATGGTCGCCTTGTAGGCACCGCTGCTGTCCAGGGTGAAGAGATAGGGGTTGGCCCGGGCTGCCTGGATGGCCGCCTCAATGCCGGTGGAGGAGGAGACCTTCCAGCCGGTGATGGGGTCGCCGGAGACAGGGTACCAGTCGCTCTGGGTGCTGCCGCCGTCCCCGGAGGCCCCCTGCCGCTTGAGCACCACCGCAAAGTAGGTGCCGTCATCCGCCGGATAGGGTGTGCCGTCGATGCCCCGGGGTTCATCGGGCAGGGTGACGGTGACCACCGGGCTGGCGTAGGCGCCGGTATCCCAGGGATTGGCCGACAGCAGGGTGGCCAGGTTGGGGTAATCCGCCGGGAAGTAAAGGTTCATCTGCGGAGGCGCGCGGTACCCTTCGGGGATGTTGGTCTCCACCAGAACGAACTTGCCGGTCTTGCCGGTGCCGCCGTACTCGTTTTTCAGGTTGTTGAGGCTGAGCAGGGTACCGTCGGGGTTCTGGAAGACAAAATAGCCGTTGGGCCCCGTGGTACCGGTGGCGATGAGGTCCTGGGGGCTGTAGCTGTAGGCCTCGCCGGCATAGTAGAGGCGGAATTCCGCCCCCGGCACCGGATCTCCGATCTGATCGATCTTGATGAGGTCGCTCTGGGGGATGGAGACCAGGTTGAATTTGAGCTTCATGTTGGAGTCGAAGTTGCCCCGTTCCAGATAGAAAAACTTGAGGGTGTGGTAGGTATCGTCGCCAAAGGTGTCGGAGCCGGGATTGGACCAGGTCCGGCCCGCCGCCTCGAACTTTTCCCGGATGGTACCGTTGGTGCTGCCGTTGACCTGGACCTGTCCGTTCTGGAAATTGATGCTCAGGGACGCGGCGTCGTGGATGCCCCCCAGATCCCCCACCAGCACATCGTCGATAAAAACCCAGACATCATCGTCGCCGGTAAACTCATAGGTAACGGGTGTTCCTCCCGCCGTGCCGTCCACCGTGCCGTAAGGCTGCTGGACAAAGCGTGTGGTCATGGTCATGCCGAAATAATGGTTGATGACCGGATTGGTGGAGGTCAGATTTTTCACCTGACTGAATTGGTTGAAGGGAAAGAACTGCCCTCTCGGCGAGGCGCCGCTGGAGTTTACTCCCGGTTCGCTGTACAGAATGAAAGAGTTGGTGGACTGGTTATACTGCGCGAAATTCTGTGCGCTGTCGTAATAGTAGTAGCCCTGGGCGTCGATTTGCAAAAGGTCCCGCACCCCGGGGTAGGACGCCTTGCCCGCACTGGGCAGGCTGGGGTTGAACAGATACGCCAGAGACTGGTCGTCCTCGGTGAGGGCGGGATAGCCGTTTTGCAGCAGGTTCCGGACGATGCCCGTGCGGGGCTGGGCACTGCCGGTATAGTTGTTGATGGGATTGGGCTGATTGTAGGCATTTTTCAAAAACCACAACAGGTGCCCTGCATTGATGCCCTGATCCAGGTTGGCGGGGTCCACGTTGTCGGGTTCAAACTGACCGGTGATCCAGTAATCGAACAGGTTGATGGTGGTGCCCACCGGCGATACGGTATCGGTGAGAATGTCGTCGGCCTGCTGCACCGGCGCCGATGTCTCGGCGGAGGCCGGTGTCCCGTCGGCTGTGACCCGCAGCAGCAGGCCGGGCGCCTGCGTTCCCTCGGCTAAGACATAGCCTTCCGGAAGTGAGGCGGTGAGCCGGTATCCCCCTGCCTGCAGTGTGGAGTCAACCTTCGGCAGGTCCCAGGAAACGGCAAGCGTCTGCTCGACGGGTTCGGCATTGCCAAATGGGGCGGAGGTTTCCCCCGTAGCATTCCCCTGCACCTGTACGGTGATGGTGCAGGGCAGCAGCGCGGCCACGTTCTGACCGCCGGACACTGTCAGCTGCCAGCTCTTGTTGGCCGCGTCATAAACAAGGCCCTCCGGGTCGGTCCAGGACCAGGAAGTCACCTCCCGTTCCCCGGCAGGAACGGTTGCTGTCCGGGCGGTCTCCCCCGTAGAGGTCATTCCGGCCGCGGCGGCGGGGACATACCGTCCCGTACCGGTGCACATCAGGACGGCCGCCAGCAAAAGTGCACCCAGCCGCCGGCACAATATGTAGATTTGTCGTTTCGTGTTGCTCTCCACCTTCCCTTGTGCTGTGCAGGGTCTGAGAGAACAGGCCCTGCCATACCGGTATTATACGCAGGGGGCAGATACGCATTATGACGGCTTTTGTCGGGCTATTCCGGGTTTTGGGGCCAAAAGAACCGCAGACCGCCTGGTCAGGCGGTCTGCGGTTCCAAAAGGAGGGGGGGACTCTCACAGGGAGAAGTATTATTTCAGTACAATGGCCTGGGTCAGATGCCGGGGAGAGTCGGCGTCAATGTTCTTGGCCAGAGAGATATAGTAGCCCAGGAACTGGCCGATGAAGCCCATCAGCGCGGCGGCCTGCAGCTCGGTATAGCCGTTCTCGGTCTTGATGGTATAGTCCAGGTCGGCCATCTTGTCCACGTTGGGACCGATGGCGGCGGTCACACCGCCGAAGCTCTTCATCTGGCTCATGAGGGAGGCGTCGGTCTCCTCGGTGTGCTCGTTGGACAGCAGAACCAGCAGGGTGTTCTCGTCCACCAGGCTCATGGGGCCGTGGCGGTACTCCATGCTGTAGTAGGCTTCGCTGTTGGAGATGCCCATCTCCTTCATCTTGTTCATGCACTCGTTGCCCACGCCATAGTAGGCGCCCTGGCCCAGGGTGATGAACAGGTTGAGGTTGGGATGCTCGGCGATGATCTGCTTGGCCAGGGCATCGCTCTGCTCCAGCAGTTTCTGGGCCTCGGCGGCATAGTTCTTCATGGCGGCGATCTCATCCTTCTTGCCGGCGGCGTAGAAGGCCAGGATCTGGGCCAGGAAGACCATGGCGGTGAAGCTGCGGGTCATGATGACGCTGTCCTCCGGAGTGTTGGGGGCCAGGATGAAATGCTCGTTGTACTTGCTGCTGTCGGGGTCGCAGGTGATGGCCAGGCTGGTGACGCCGGGCAGGGTGTGGACCTTGTCGATGGCCATACGGACCTCGGTGGTGTAGCTCTTGCGGGTGATGGGCAGGACCAGAGTGCGCTTGCCCTTGATGTAGTTCTCGGGGAAGAAGAGCAGCTCGCTGCAGGGAACCGCGGTGGCGGGAACGGAGTTGGACGCCTGCCACAGGTAGGCGGAGGTCTGGGCCAGATACAGCGAGGTGCCGCAGCCGGTGAAGATCAGCTGATCGTAGGACTGGGCGAACACCTCGTCCAGGGTCTTTTCAATGTCGGGCAGCGTGTCCAGAATGGCCTGGAAGGACGCAGGCTGCCCGTAGATTTCTTTATAGGTGAGAGAGCTGTTTTCTTTCATGAGAAATACCTCCTAAAAATGCTTCAGCCGGTAATGACGAGATAGCATCCCACAATGGCCATAAATCCGCAGACCACCTTTTTCAGGCCCTCGGCGCTGAGACGGTCAAAGAGTTTGAGCCCGCAGAAGGTCCCGGCCGCCAGTCCAACCAGCGCCAGGGCGCTCCAGGTCAGGATCTGGCCGGTGACGTGGCCCATGACCACGTGGGCGGCAAAAATGTATACCGTGGAAAAAATGAAGTAGGTCTGCAGGGTGGCGGCGTACTCTTCCTTGGAGCGGGTGGCCGCCAGATAGTAGGCCACCATGGGCGGCCCGCCGATGCTCATGAGTCCGCCGCACACGCCGCTGATGGCTCCCGCGGCAAGCCCGGTCCACAGGTTTGCCCGGATGGTGAGCCTGCTGCTGAAAAAGATGAAGTAAATGCTGAGCACCACCAGCGTGACGCCCAGAATGCGGCGCAGCAAGGTCTCGGTGCCGGCATCCTGAAACCAGATGCCCGCCAGGCTGAACACGCTGTTTGCCACCAGCGGCCACCACAGCAGCTTCCAGTTAATGTGGTGGCGGTACTTGACGGCGATCCACAGCACCATGGCCAGGGCGGACAGCACCTCCACAATGGAGGCGGCCTGGAAGGGAATGAACAGCGGCAGGATGGACATGACCACAATGGCGTAGCCGAACCCGCTGGCCGACTGGATAAAGCTGCCTGCAAAGGCCGCCAGCAGGATGTACAGCGCCGTCATGGCAATCAGGCTTTGCCGGCGGAACCGGAAAGCTCAATGATCTTTTTCACATCCTCGGCCAGGGCGTCGCTGGCGTACTGGCTCAGCTTCCAGCTGTGGCCCTGGTGATCCAGCTTCTCCAGAGCTTCCTGGTAGTGCTGGACGTACTTGTAGCGGATCTCGGTGCCGAAGTTGATCTTGGCAACACCCAGCTTGATGGCATCCTTGACGATGCTCTCCTCCATGCCGGTGCAGCCGTGGAGCACCAGGGGAATATCGGTGAACTTGCGGACGTTTTCCAGCACGTCCAGGTGGATGTCCGGCTTGCCCTTGTAGTAGCCGTGGGCGTTGCCGATGCCGATGGCCAGGGTATCCGGCTGGCAGAGGGACAGGAATTCGCGGACCTGCTCGGGGTCGGCAATGTTCTTGTTCTCCTGCACCACGCCGTTGTCCAGGCGCTGCAGCTCACCGATCTCGGCCTCCACCGGCACGCCGAAGCATCTGGCCACCTTGATGACCTCGTTGGTCATGGCGGCGTTTTCTTCAATGGGACGGGTGGAGCCGTCGATCATGACGCTGGTAAAGCCCAGCTTCAGGGCTTCCATGCAGATGTCGAAGTCGGCGCCGTGGTCCAGATGGATGGACACCGGCACATCCACCTTGTTGGCACACCACTTGGCCACTTCCACAAAGAAGTCGTTGCCGGAGTAAGCGCCGGTGGACACATAGTGGGCCAGGATCATGGGGCTGCGCATCTCCTGCGCCGCCTTGCAGCAGGCACGGATAATATCGTAGTTACCGCCCTGGGTGTTGATGGCCGGAACGGCATAGCCTTCGCGGGCTGCCTTTTTCATGGTTTCCAGATTTGTGGTCAGCACAAAGCATTTCCCCTTTCGGTAATTTCAGAATCGGCTCAGCCCTTGACGGCTCCCGCCACAAGGCCCTTGACCATGTACTTTTGGAAGAAGAAGAACAGCAGGATCATGGGCAGCATGGCAACCACCGAGATGGTGTTGACCAGCGACCAGTCGTAGCTCAGCTCGCCCAGATACCGCAGCGCAATGCCGGTGGACAGGGTGCGCAGGGCATCGCTCTGGATGAGGGTGGCACAGTGGAGATAGTCGTCCCAGGTCATCAGGAAGGAGTAGATGCCCACGCTGAGCAGACCGGGTTTGACCAGGGGCAGGACCACCCTTGTCAGCACCTGGGGACGGGTGCAGCCGTCAATAATCGCTGCTTCCTCAATATCCCGGGGAATGCTGTCAAAGAAGGAGCTCATCAGCATGGTGGTAAAGGGCACCATGGCGCCCAGCAGGGCCAGCGTCAGGCCGGTGCGGGTGTTGAGCAGATGGACCTTGCCCATCAGACCATAGAGACTGATCATACGGCTGACCACCGGGAACATCTGGCTGGCGTACAGGATGGCGGCCACCAGGCTGTTCCACTTGTAGTGGAAGCGGGACAGCACATAGCCGCCCAGCACAGCCAGCAGCGTGGTCAAAATGGCGGTAGCGCCTGAAACGATCAGATTGTTTTTATAGTAGACAAAGAACTCTGCATTTTCGGTAAACAGATTGATGTAAGCCTGAATGGAGGGATTCTGTGCAATGAAGGTAGGAGGATAAGCGTAAGCCTCCATATTGGTCTTGAAGCTGGTCAGCACCACCCAGTACAGGGGGAAGAGCAGCATCAGAAGAATGACGATGAGCACAAAATACCGGATGAACGCCGAGAGCCGTTTGGCTGCTTTTACACTTTTCATGGGCGCATTCCTCCTCATGTGGTCTCGTTGTCGCCCATAAATTTATTATAAACGACAACGACAACGATCATCAACAGCATCCATACCGTTGTGACAGCGGCGCCGGAGCCCAGATTGTTGGAGACAAAGGCTTCGCGGTAGCTCAGGACGGCAAGTGTGGTGGTGGCGTTGTTGGGGCCGCCGCCGGTCATGGTCCAGATCAGGGGGAACTGCTTGAAGTTCTCGATGATGGCCATGCTCAAAACGACCTTGATAACGCTCTTCATGTAGGGCAGCGTAATGCGGAAAAAGCATACCCGGGCGCTGGCGCCGTCCATGGTGGCGGCTTCCTGGATCTCGCCGGGGACATTCTGCAGGCCCGCCAGCAGAAGCAGGGTGGAAAGGGGTACCTGCTTCCACAGCGCCGCAATGGCAATGCCCAGCAGGGCGGTGGATGGGCTGTTCAGCATGGCAAGATCCGTTACCTGACCAAAGGTCACCACGCTGACAATGTAGCGCATAAGTCCGTACTGGGGCTGGAAGATCCACATCCAGATCAAAGCCGAGATGACAGTGGGCACGCACCAGGGCGTCATCATGATGGAGCGGAAAAAGCGTGCGCATTTGATGTTGGAGTTGAGCACCAGTGCCAGCGCCATGCCCAGGATGAACTGCGCCACCACCACGATCAGGCAGAAGAGGAAGGTCTGCAGGATCGCCGGGCCAAGCTTGGAGTTGGTGAACAGCTTGATATAGTTTTCAAAATTATTCCAGGTGCCGGGCTTGCCGGAGATGATGTTTTTCATCTTGTAATCCAGAAAGCTCTGGATGACCGAGTCCACAACCGGAACCAGAATAAAGACCGTCGTGACCAGGATCGTCGGCAGGATCAGAAGCACGGAAAAGATCGTGTCTCCCTGACGCTGGGTCAGAGTCCGGCCCCTGCGGATATTTTTAGCGGCGGAGAAAGCCATCTTGTTGCCCCCCATCTTACTGTAAAAGCGAATCGTTCTGCCTCTGCCGGCCGAAAGTCAGTGCCGGACCGGCTGCGCGGTCCGGCACTGAGCAGGTTTCGATCCGGCCGGGCCTGGCGGTGCCGGCACGGCAGGGTTTCCAGGGTTATGGTCAGCCGATGATGTTGGTGGCTGCCGTGCGGAATTCCTCAATGGCGGTATCCACATCGGTGCCGGTAACGGTCACTGCCTGGGCCAGGGTGCACAGTTCCAGGTTCAGGTCGTTCATGGCCGGGACGGAAGGTGCAGCCACCGCCTTGTCAATGGAGCCGAGAGAGCCCTGCAGAACCGGGTTGTCGGGCATGGACATGGTCTTGAGGGTGGGATAGCCGGGAACGATGTTGTTCAGGTAATCGCCCAGGACTTCATCGCTCATGAGGTACTCAGTGAGCTTGGCGCAGGCTGCGCGGTTGGCGTCGCCGTTGTCGCAGTAGAACAGCGTCTGGGTGGACAGCAGGGAGGCGCCTTCGCCGGAGCCGCCGGCCAGAGGATTGGCGGAAGCGGTCACGCTGAGGATGTCGGGGTTGATGTTCTCCACACCGGAGATGCCCCAGCTCTGGTCATAGTACATGGCCAGCTGGCCCAGAGCAAACAGGTTGCGCAGATCCTTCAGCTTGCAGTTTTCGGGGGTGTAGCCCTTCTCGTCCAGCTGCTTGAGCATTTCAAAGGTCTGCTTGAAGCCGTCGTTGTCGATGCTGAGCTGGCCGTCGGCGGTCAGGACCTCGCCGCCGAAATTGAAGATCATCGAGTTGATGGCCGAGCCGGAGATCGCCACCGACGCCGTGGTCTGACCAAAGGGATAGATGGCGTTGCCGTCTTCGGTGGTCATGCCGCTGATCTTTTCGCAGGCGGCCAGCAGCTCGTCATAGGTGGTGGGGACAGACTCCACACCGGCCTTTTGCAGGATGTCGGTGTTGTAGTAGAGGATAAAGGGAGACATGTACATGGGCAGCGTATAGATCTCGCCGTCCACCATGCTGGCTTCCAGCGAGTTTTCGTAGAAGCCGTCCAGATATTCCTGGCTGAGAACATCGGTAACAGGGATGATCAGGCCGGAATCCACCAGACTGGAAGTCCAGGTGCCCTCGCCGAAGATCATGTCCACCTTGTCGCCGCCGCCCGCCATGGTGGTGACGGTGCTGACGATGTCGGCATAGGGTGCGGTGACCCATTCGATGGTAATGTCGGGGTTTTCCGCCTCAAAGCCGGTCTTGACGCCCTCCCAGAATTCGGTGTAGGCATCCTCCAGCAGGGCATAGTTTGCAAACTTGATGGTCACCTTTTCGCCGGAGCTCGTCTCGGCGGTACCGGACGCCTGGGATGTGGAGCCGGAATCGGTGCCCCCGGAACAGGCGGTCAGGCTGAAAGCCATGACGGCCGCCATGGCGGCTGCGGTCCATTTCATCTGCTTCTTCATGTGAGATCCTCCTTTTTGATGATTGCATATCCATTCTCCCCCGTTTTCGGGCGGAGACAATCCACAGTCACTTTACACGTGTGTACATGGCTTTCAAAAGTTGCCGCCGTTTCTGTGCCTGTTGCGCAAGTCAGGCTTTTCCGGGATAAGCGGCGGCTTCCGTTTTGTACATTCGTGTGTATTTCTGCGATAAGAAATGCTCGCGTGTCATCTCAGCCATATCGTTGGGGCAAATGTACCTTGCCTTTGGGGTAGGATTGCAAGATACCGGGATGTACACACGAGTTTCTGTCTCGTTGTCTCAATTATACCGATTCCCTTTTCATTCGTCAACAATTTTTGTTATTTTTGTCGCAACTCACAAATCCGCTCTTTTGCTTTGGTCAAATCCACGGGATTTTCGGCACCTGGCCCCGGCCGCTCACGTTTCTGCGCCGGCGGCAGGTATGGACAACGGCGAAGTATGCCGCAGCCTTTGATTGACGTATAAAAAAGCCCGGGCGCTCTGCAGGGAACCGCCCGGACAATCTTCTGTTTGGAGATGAAATCCGCAATTTTCTCAGGCACTCTCCCGCCGGATCAGACGGGTGTGGAATTCCTGAGGTGCGGGTACCTCCCCGCCGTTGAGCATCTGGTCCAGCATGGCCACCGCAGCCTTGCCGATGGAATCCCGCTGGATCTCAATGCTTGTCATGGTGGGGCGCATATACTGGCTCAGGCTGGAATTGTCAAAGCCCACCACCGCAATGTCCTGGGGCACCCGCAGCCCGATGTCCATAACCGCCTGCATGGCAATGCAGGCCACCTTGTCACTGCGGCCCAGAATGGCATCCACCTGATGATTGCAGCAGTATTCCGCCACGGCATGGGCAGTCTGGGCGGGGTCAATACATCCGGTGATCACGTGGGTGGGCAGGCCCCGGGCCTCCATCTCATCAAAGTAGCCGTGGAGACGGTAATCGCTGCGGTCGCTGAAGTGCCCCCGTCCCGAAAAGCGGTCCACGTATACAATGTGTTTGCGGCCCTGCTCCGCCAGATAGCTTACGCCGTCCCGGGCGCCGCCGTACAGTCCCGTCTGAATGACGGCCGTGCCGGACAGGTCCTTATAATCGCGGTTTTGCAGCACCACCACCGCGATCCCCACATCCACAAAGCGATGGATGTAGGCCTCCGGAATGCTCAGTGAGCTGACAATGATGCCGTCACACTGACGGCTGATGATCTGTTCCACAAAATCATCATCATTGCGGTTGGAGATCAGGCTGATCAGATAGCCCTTGTCATAGGCATAGTGGTCCATCACGGCGATCAGCTGGCTGAAGTGCTCGGTGCTGATGTTGTCTGCAATAAAGACAATATGGTTGGTCTTTTTGCCCTTGAGGGCCCGGGCAATGCTGTTGGGGTGGTAGTTGAGCTCTTTCACTGCCTGCAGAACCCGTTCCCGCTTGTTTTTGTCCACATAACGGTTATTGTTCAATACATAAGAGACGATCGTTTCGCTCACACCGGCCCGCTGGGCGACATCCTTTCTGGTAACCATCCCTCTGGTCATTTTCGCCTGCTCCTTCGCCCTTTTTAAAGGATTTTCTCTTGTTTAGTATACCACATATTTCCTTGCCCGGGCAACAGCTTTGCACTGCGTGTTTGTGTGGCCGCCACGGCTTTGGCGTTTTGCCCAATCTTTTTGTTCTTTTTTGTCGGGGCAGCCAAATCTGCACCGTTTGCCGCTCCTTCCTTTGACAGGGTGCAAGGCAGCGGCTATAATGGAAGCAACAATATTATACACACGTGTTTATCCTTATGCAACTGTCATCTTTCCTTCCCAAACAGAAAAGGAGTGAACTGTTATGGTAAAAGCCAAACTGAACGTCGGATTTGTGGCCACCCTGTCCGGCCGCTGGCCCCGGGAGCGCCCGCAGAAACTGCAGACCTTGTACGGCGACTGGGCCGAGCGGGAACTGACCGGCGTCAACGTGGTGCGTTATCCCCAGATCGTTACCAACACCGACGAAGCCGCCGCCTGCGCGGACTACCTGCGGGCCCACCAGGTGGACGTGGTGCTGCTGGTCATCGGCGCTTTCACCGGCGACGACGTGGGCTGCAAGCTGTCCCAGGAACTGGGCAAGCCCATCCTGCTCTGGGCCACCCACGAGGCCCCCTTTGTCCGCCAGGAACGGCTGTGGGCCAACGCCATGTGCGGCGCCATGATGAACAATGCCGCCATCAAGCGCATCGGCGGCGAGTGCTGGCCGGTCTACGGCGATCTGGATGAGCCGGAAGTCTGTGCCCGGGTCAAGACCCTCATCGCCGCCTGCTCCGCCAAAAAGAAGCTGGCCAACACCAGCCTGGGCCTGCTGGGCTACCGCCCTACTGCCTTCTATAACTGCTCGTTTGACGAAATGACCATCCGCCGCCTGTTCGGCATCCGCATGGAAGGCACCGAGCTCAAGCTGGTCTTTGACCGTATGGCCCAGCTGGACGCCGATGCCGTCCATGCCGACATGGACAAGGTCCGGACACAGTTCGGCCTGGACAAGCTGCCCCGTCTGCCTGACGAGGACCGCAACCTGTCCGAGGAAAATCTGGAAAACCACAGCCGCACCTATCTGGCGCTGAAAGAAATGATCCCCGAGTTCGGCTATGACTACTGCACCATCAAGTGCTGGCCCGAGATGGGCGCCGTCAAGTGCCAGCCCTGCGGCGTGCTCAGCCGCCTGGCCGACGACGGCATCAGCGTCATCTGCGAGGGCGACGTGGACGCCGGTATCGGCACCATCATCGAGCGGGAAATGACCGGCCAGCCCACCTTTGTGGCCGATATGATCAACATGGACAAGCAGGCCAACACCCTGACCTTCTGGCACTGCGGCAACGCACCGCTCAGCCTGTACGACATGTCCGACGGCCTGGAGCTGCGCAACCATCCCCTCATCGGCAACGGCAGCGCCTTCTGGGGCGTGCTCAAGCCGGGCAAGGTCACGGTGGTCCGCGCCAGCGTCATTGACGGGCAGTATCATCTGGTCGTCCTGCGGGGCGAGGCCGTCCCCACCAAGCGCAACACCCGGGGCACCATGGTCAACGTCCGGGTGGCCCGCCCGGTGGAGGAGGTCGCCCGGGATATCTTCGACAAGGGTATCGCCCATCATTACAGTCTGGTCTGGGATGACATCGGCGACGCCGTGGTCCAGCTGGGCCGCCTGCTGCACATTCCCGTCATCGAACTGTAAAGGAGGAACATCGTCATGTCCAACGCCCTGATCGTCCACGGCGGCGCCCCCACTGCCGTCATCAACGCCTCGCTCTACGGTGCGGTGACCGAGGCCCGCAAGCATCCCGAGATCGAGCATTTCTATGCCGCCATCGGCGGGTCCGGCGCCGTGCTCAAGGAGCACTTTCTGGACCTGTTCACCGCCCCGAAGGAGGAGCTGGAGCTTTTGCTCCACACCCCCGGCAGCGCCATCGGCACCAGCCGCGACCCGCTGGAGACTGAGGACTACGACCAGATGGCCCGGGTCATTGCCCGCCACAACATCCGGTATGTCTTTTTCACCGGCGGCAACGGCAGCATGGACACCTGCGGCAAGGTGTATCAGGCCTGCTGCCGGGCCGGGGTGGACGTGAATGTTGTGGGCATCCCCAAGACCATCGACAACGACATTTCTGTCACCGACCATGCCCCCGGTTTTGCCAGCGCGGCCCGGTATATTGCCGAGACCACCGCCGAGATCAGCCAGGATGTCCGGGGCCTGCCCATCCACGTCTGTGTCATCGAGGCCATGGGCCGCAACGCAGGCTGGATCGCCGCGGCTTCGGCCCTGGCCCGCAGCGGAGACGGCGACGGCCCCGACCTGATCTACCTGCCTGAAGTTCCCTTTGACGAAGATGCCTTCCTGACGGAGGTGGAGCGTCTGCACCGGGAGAAAGGCGGCGTGGTTGTGGTGGCCAGCGAGGGCCTGCGCAAGGCCGACGGCGAACCCATCGTGGAGCCCATCTTCCAGGTGGGCCGTGCGGTGTACTACGGCGATGTGTCCGCCCATCTGGCCAATCTGGTCATCCGCAAGCTGGGCATCAAGGCCCGCAGTGAGAAACCCGGCATTGCCGGGCGTGCCAGTGCGGCCTATCAGTCCCGCCTGGACCGTGACGAAGCGGTGGAGGCAGGCAGCACCGCCGTGCGCGCCGCCGTGGAAGGCAAAAACGGCGTCATGGTGGGCTTCCGCCGCCTTCCCGGGGAGGAATACCGCGCCGAGACCATCCTGATCCCCATTGAGGAGGTCATGCTCCACGAGCGCACCATGCCCAGGGAGTTCATTGCCGAAAACGGCCACGATGTCACCCAGGCCTTCATCGACTGGTGCCGTCCCCTGCTGGGCGAGCCGGTGCGCAGGTATGTCACCTTCAAGAACCGGCCCCTGTCGGTTGATTGAGCGTTTCTCTTCCTTTCTATACAGCCGGTTGCCGGACAAAAGCCGGGCGGCGCCTCCCCGCGGGGAGGTGCCGCCCGGCTTTGTTATTTGTACGTTCTTCCGGGATGGACAGGGTCCCTCATGCCTGGTAGACTACTTCGCCGCCCACCACCGTGGCCGCGACCTGCAGGTCGTCGTCCAGCAGCACAAAATCGCCGTCCTTGCCGGGGTCCAGACGTCCCTTGTCCGGCAGGCCGATGAGATCGGCGGGGTTTTCGGTGAGCAGAGGGATGACCTGTTCCAGAGTGTAAGAAGTAAATTGTTTCAGATTGCGCAGGGCAACGTCCATGGTCAGGGTGCTGCCTGCCCGGCCGCCGCCGTTGGCCAGCTGGGCGTCGCCGTTGACCACCACCACATCGTTGACCCCCAGCTTGTAGTTGCCGTCGGGCAGGCCTGCGGCCTGGATGCTGTCGGTGATGGCCACCACCCGGTCCAGCCCCTTGCAGCGCAAAAGCATCTCCACCGTGCCGGGATGCAGGTGACGGCCGTCGCAGATGGCCTCGCAGTAAACGTCGGGGCTGGCCAGCACCGCCCCCATGATGGCGGGCTGGTGCTGATGGAACAGCCGCATGCCGTTGAAAGTATGGGTGCAGGCCCTGGCCCCATTGGCGACGGCCTGCTTCGCCGTGGCATAGTCTGCCCCCGAATGTCCGATGGCAATGGTGAATTCCCCGGAAAATTCCCGGATGAGGTCCTGTACGCCCTCCACCTCCGGAGCGACGGTCATGTAACGGATGGCACCGCCCGCCTCCTGCTGGCAGCGGCGCACCCAAGCGGCATCTCCCTTGCGCAGCAGCGACTCCGGCATGGCTCCTTTGTAGTCCGGGGACAGGAAGGGTCCTTCCAGATGGATGCCCAACACCTGCGCGCCGCCGGTGGGCTCCCCCATGGCCCGGGTAATGCGGGAGATGGCCAGGGAGGTCTGTTCCTCCGTGTCGGTGAGGACGCTGGTCAAAAAGCCGGTGGTGCCGTGGCTGGCAAAGAAGGCCGCCAGGGTGCGGATGTCCTCCGGCGTGGCTGCGTTCACGTCCACATTGCAGCCGCCGTGGGTGTGCACGTCCAGAAATCCCGGCAGGCACTTTTTGCCCCGGGCGTCCAGCACCGGAACGTCGGCGCTCAGGTCGGGGTCGACGGCCTCGATCTTGCCGTCGCGGATGAGCAGGTCGGCCGGTTCAAACCGGTGGTCATGGTATACCTGTGCGTTTTTGAGCAGCAGATTCACAGCAGATTCCTCCTTACAGGCCGGGGTCTGCCCCGGCAGCGGCGTCCTGGCCGCCCGGACGGGCAGCTCTTATACACACCAGTGTATATTGTCTGTTTTCCCCTGTCAATGGGAAAAACAGACAAAAAACCGTCGCTTTTTTGCACACCGATTCTTTCGATCCCTCTGATACAAGTTTGATGAAACTGCCGTTTAAATTGAGGACAGTGCATGGCACACTTTGTAACAATCCTCGAGGGGACTTCACTTGTATACTGAAAGGACAAAACCGTTTTTTCAGCACCGGTCTGCCTGTCCGCCAGGGGAAGGGAGGAATCCGCCTGTGACAATCCTTCAAACTGTCAAAAAAGACCGCTTGTCTGCGTTGGTTCTCATTGGAGCGGGAGGACTTTCCCTGTTCCTCAATCTGCTTACCCCCATGACGGCGGACGATTATTTCTATGCCTGCCGCCTTGGCTATGGGGCGGACGGCACCTTGACACCCCTCCACCGCCTGCAGGGAATACTGGACATTCTTCTTTCCCAGAAATGCGTTTACATGGCTCACAGCGGACGGATTCCCGTTCTGGCCGCCGCCCAGTTCTTTACCCTGCTGCCCGATCTTGTATTTGATGTCTGCAACACTCTGATGTTTCTGCTTCTGCTCCGGCTGCTTGCCCGGCTGAGCTGTGCCCAATCTCCGTGCCGCACCGCCCTGACCATGGCCGGGGCCGGTCTGCTGATCTGGCAGTGCACCCCCGCCTTCGGGCAGGATCTTCTGTGGCATACCGGTTCCCTCAATTATCTATGGACCATAACGATCACACTGGCCTTTCTGCTGCATTGTCTGCAGCCGTATCCCGGCCTTGGCGCGGCGGCATCCTTCTGTCTGGGCCTTGCCTCCGGCTGGAGCATGGAAAATCAGTCCGCCTCCGCCTGCTGCCTGTGTCTGGTCTGCCTGTTCCGTCACCGTCTGCAGGAGCATCGCCTGTCGCCCCCTCTGCTGGCCGGGGCGGCGGGTCAGCTGGCAGGCTTTGCCCTGCTGATCCTGGCCCCCGGCAACTATCGCCGCAGCGCCGGTTACGGACAGCCCGGCCTGATTCCGGCAGCCGTGCTGGAACGCACCGTACAATATACAAAGGCTTTCTGGCAGGAATACCAGGTCCTGATCGTGCTGACCTCCGCCCTGCTCCTGCTGGTGCTTCTGATTGCTCCCCGCAAGGCCGCCCGTCCCCTCTGGCTGGCGGGCAGCGCGGTCCTTTGCCATCTTTCCATGGCGCTCTCTCCCTCCTACCCCATGCGCAGCATGTTCGGTTCGGAAATTTTCCTGATCGCGGCCCTGTTTGCCTGCCTGAACCTTCTGGACGCCGGGAAGCTTCTGCTGCCGGTCCTGTGCATCGGGCTGGGAGCCGGTCTGGCCCTGCGTTTTCCCGCCGCGGCGGACGACCTGTATCAGCTGCATGAGCTCACACAGGGGCGGGCCCGGTATATTCTGGAGCAGCGCGCTCAGGGCAATCTCGATATTACCGTTCCCGTAGCGTCGGCAGACACCCGCTTCAACCCGCTGTGGGGCGATGGGCTCTCCGATCTCATGCAGAATCCCACCAACGAGCGCAACCGGGCACTGGCCCTCTATTACGACGTGGACATCATCCGGGGCGACCCGGACCTTTGAAGCCCACCGCGATACCTTTCGGATACAACCTCCTGTTAGTTTAATGATTTCTTGTAAAACAAAATGTTTTGTCACAGCCACCTTTCTTCTTTCATATAATTATTTTTCTAATAAATATAGAAATATAATTCGTTCAACTCTATTTTCGACACCTATACAATATATTCGTAACTCGTAAAATATCGAAAGTGCTTATTTTGGGGTGAACAGAATTGTACGAATTTTCCGAAAATCTCGCATCTATTGTTCAAGCTGCGCGTATCGCTCACGGCTTGACGCAGGACGAGTTAGCAGAACACATCGGTGTCACAGGAAAATCAATTTCCAATATTGAACGTGGTATTGCCAACCCAGAATTCGAATCCATCTATTTACCGTTCCGTTGCTTAGGCATCAATGTCAACGATGTTTTCTTCCCTGGGCATGGAGACACCTCTAATCTGCAAGAACAATTTCATCATTTAATCGACACTTGTACACAAGATGAACTTGAGATGCTGCTTTCCATTAACCGTGAAATCTTAATTCACACCAGAAAAAAAGACTCGGTTGGTGAGGTTCAGACCGCATAAAGAAAGACCCGTTTTTCACACATTCGAAAAGCGGGTCTTACCTTTTGCTTCTTTTACTGAGAACAGAAATAAATTATTCCTTGGATGACATCTACCTTCATTTCCTTTTTGCATCGGGGGCAGTAGAGCGGAAAACGAAGAAGAATAGAATCATCAAGTATTTTAGTCTTAGTTTTCGCCTGACAAAATGGACATAGTACCCATGCTGATCTGATCTCATCTTTATCCGTCAATTTCTTGTTTATCAGATTTTTCACGTTGCCATCCTTGAAAATGTTTCTCGCTTCAAATTATTTTCCATACTTGAGCGATTTAAAAATCTTGTCCGTTCGCCCCCCTGGGCAGTTATTTATACTTACAGTGATCCAAATCACGAAACATAAAACCGCGCCGGTTTTATCTTACCCGGCGCGGTTATTGGTTCAGGATGTTATATTGTAAATTTCAGCTGTCGGCGTTCTCAAGGGAGGCCGCTTGGCTCAGGACTCCCACTTCCAGTCCAGGATCTCGGGCAGGTCCTGGCCCACTTCGTGGATGTAGTTCTTGTGTTCCACCAGCTTGTCGTTCATCTGCTGGATGAGATAAGCGCCGCGATTGCCCAGCTGGGGCAGATGCTGCACCGCATCCTTGACCAGGTGGAAGCGGTCGATCTCATTCTGCACGCGCATATCAAAGGGCGTGGTGATGGTGCCTTCCTCCTGGTAACCGTGGACGCTCAGGTTACGGTTGGCACGGTCGTAGGTCAGCTCATGGATGAGGGTGGGATAGCCGTGGAAGGCGAAGATGATGGGCTTGTCCTTTGTGAAGAGGGCGTTGTAGTCGGCGTCAGAAAGACCGTGGGGATGCTTGGTGTTGGGTTCCAGCTTCATCAGGTCCACCACGTTGACCACCCGGATCTTCACCTCCGGCAGAGCCTTGCGCAGAATGGTAACGGCGGCCAGGGTCTCCAGGGTGGGGGTATCGCCGCAGCAGGCCATGACCACGTCGGGTTCCTCGCCCGCATCGTTGGAGGCCCAGTCCCAGATGCCTACGCCCTGGGTGCAGTGCTTGACGGCCTGCTCCATGGTCAGCCACTGGGGCCGGGGATGCTTGGAGGTGACCAGCACGTTGACATAATCACGGCTGCGGATGCAGTGGTCAAAGCAGGAGAGCAGGCAGTTGGCATCCGGCGGCAGGTAGAGGCGGACGACGTCGGCCTTCTTGTTGGCGATGTGGTCCAGGAAGCCGGGGTCCTGATGGGTGAAGCCGTTGTGGTCCTGCTGCCAGACGTTGGAGGAGAGGATCAGGTTCAGCGAAGCGATGCTCTGGCGCCAGGGCAGCTGGTTGCAGACCTTGAGCCACTTGGCATGCTGGGCCACCATGGAGTCCACCACGCGGATGAAGCTCTCGTAGGAGGCGAAGAAGCCGTGACGGCCGGTGAGCAGATAGCCTTCCAGCCAGCCCTCGCACAGATGCTCGGACAGCATGGAGTCCATGATGCGGCCGTCCTGGGCCAGGAATTCATCGCCGGGCACCGTGGTGGAGTTCCAGTCACGGTTGGTGGCCTCGAAGCACTTGTACAGACGGTTGGACATCGTCTCGTCCGGTCCGAAGATGCGGAAGTTCCTGGCATCGGCGTTGAGCTTGAACAGATCGCGGATGTAGCCGCCCAGTTCGATCATATCCTGCTTTTCCACACTGCCGGGCGCAGGCAGATCGACGGCGTAGTCCTTGAAGTCCGGCGTGCGCAGGTCCCGCAGCAGCTTGCCGCCGTTGGCATGGGGGTTGGCCGCAATGCGGCGGTCGCCGGTGGGGGCCAGTTCCTGCAGTTCGGGGATCAGGGTGCCGTTGTCATCAAACAGTTCCTCGGGATGGTAGCTGCGCAGCCATTCCTCGATCTGCTGCAGGTGCTCTTCCTGATGGGGGGTGCCGAGGGTGATGTCGATGGGCACCTGGTGGGCACGGAAGGTGCCCTCGATGGTCTTGCCGTCCACCACTTTGGGGCCGGTCCAGCCCTTGGGGGTGCGCAGCACGATCATGGGCCACAGGATATGGCCCATCTCTTCCCCTGCGCGGGCGCGGCGCTGGATGTCGTGAATTTCCTCGATGACGGTGTCCAGGGTGTCGGCCATCTTGGCGTGCATCGTCATGGGATCGTCACCCTCGACAAAGTAGGGCTTCCAGGAGCAGCCCAGGAAGAAGTGCTCGATCTCCTCATGGGTCATGCGGCCGAAGACGGTGGGGTTGGAGATCTTGTACCCGTTCAGGTGCAGGATGGGCAGCACAGCGCCGTCGCCCTTGGGGTTCAGGAACTTGTTGGACTGCCAGCTGGTGGCGAGAGGCCCGGTCTCGGCCTCGCCATCGCCCACCGTCACGGCGCAGATGAGTTCGGGGTTATCGAAAACAGCGCCAAAAGCGTGGGCGATGGAATAGCCCAGCTCGCCGCCTTCGTTGATGGAGCCCGGGGTCTCGGGCGCCACGTGGCTGGAGATACCGCCGGGGAAGCTGAACTGCTTGAACAGCCGTTTCATACCCTCTTCGTCACGGCTGATGTTGGGGTAGACCTCGCTGTAGGTGCCGTCCAGATAGGCGTTGGCCACAAAGAAGTTGCCGCCGTGGCCCGGACCGGAGATCAGGATGAGGTCCTGGTCATACTTCTTGATAATGCGGTTCAGGTGCACATACACGAAGTTCTGGCCGGGCACGGTGCCCCAGTGGCCAACGATCTTCTTTTTCACGTCGTCCCTGGTCAGGGGGCGGCGCAGAAGAGGGTTATCCAGCAGGTAAAGCTGACCCGCCGCCAGGTAGTTGGACGCCCGCCAGTAGGCGTTTATGCGCTGTAGTTCTTCTTGGGAAAGACTCATGGACAATTCCTCCTTATTGTTTCCAATCCTCGCAAACGAAAGGAATCACAGAAATTATGGATGCAAGACGCCTTGCGTTACTTTTGCCCGTAGTATGCGTTGGGGCCGTGTTTGCGCATGTAATGTTTGTCCTGCAGGTACTGGGGCGCCGGGGCGGCGTCGGAGTCCACCTGACGGGTCAGCAGGGCCATTTTTGCCACCTCTTCCAGCACCACGGCGTGGTAGACGGCCTGGGCCGCATCTTTGCCCCAGGTGAAGGGACCGTGGCTGTGGCAGATGACCCCCGGCACCGCTACCGGGTCGATGCCCCGGTCGGTGAAGGTATCGATGATGATCTTGCCGGTGTTCTTCTCGTAGTCCTCGTCCAGCTCCTCCTTGGTCAGGTGGCGGGCACAGGGCACGGCACCGTAGAAGTAGTCGGCGTGGGTGGTGCCGTAGCAGGGAATGTCTCGCCCGGCCTGGGCCCAGGCCACCGCGTAGGGGCTGTGGGTGTGGACGATGCCGCCCAGGGTGGGGAAGGCCTTGTACAGCTCCAGGTGGGTCTTGGTATCGCTGGAGGGGTTCAGCTCCCCCTCCACCCGGTTGCCGTCCAGATCCAGTACCACGAGGTTTTCTGGCGTCAGTTCGTCGTATTCCACGCCGGAGGGCTTGATGACCACCAGTCCCTTCTCCCGGTCGATGCCCGATACATTGCCCCAGGTATAGGTCACGAGGTTGCGGCGGGGCAGTTCCATATTGGCCTCATAGACCTGTTTGCGCAGTTCTTCCAGCATAGTGTGCCTCACTTCAGTTTCCAGGCAAGGTCGGCCAGGAACAGGTCGTGCTCCAGTCCCTCGGGGGTGGTGTCCTTGCCAATGTGAACGAACTCAATGCCCATGATGTTGGCCCAGTCGTGCATCTGCTCGGCGGTGACGTCGTAGCTCAGCACCGTGTGGTGGGCGCCGCCCGCCGTGATCCAGCACTCCACGCCGGTGGTCAGGCTGGGCAGGGCTTTCCACATGACCCGGGCTACCGGCAGGTTGGGCATGGGCAGAATGGGCTTCACGCACTCGATGTCCTGGCAGATCAGCCGCAGACGGCCGCCCATGTCGATAAGGCTCACCACGATAGCCTTGCCGGGCTTGCCCTCAAAGACCAGACGGGCAGGGTCCTTCTCGTTCATGCCGATGCCCAGGGGATGGGTCTCGATGCGGGGCTTTTCTGCCGCGCAGCAGGGGCAGACCTCCAGCATGTGGGCGCCCAGGCTGTACTCGGCGCCGGGCACCAGATTGTAGGTGTAGTCCTCCATGAAGAGGGAGCAGCCGTTGCCGCCCTCGCCCATGGCTTTCAGGATGGCGGTCATGGCGGCCACCTTCCAGTCGCCCTCACCGCCGTAGCCGTAGCCCTGGGCCATCAGGTGCTGGCTGGCCAGACCCGGCAGCTGTTCCATGCCGTACAGGTCCTGGAAGGTGTTGGAGAAAGCCTTGCAGCCCTCGGCGTCCAGCATCTTCTTGATGGCGATCTCCTCCCGGGCCTGGTAGCGGATGGCCTCGATGTCGTCGGTGGCGATCTCGTAGCTGGCGCGGTAGACTTCCATCAGGGCGTCGATCTCGGCGTCGGTGACTTCGTTCATCACCTTTACCAGATCGCCCACGGCCCAGGTGTTCACCTGCCAGCCCAGCTTAGCCTGCACTTCCACCTTGTCGCCCTCGGTGACGGCCACCTCCCGCATGTTGTCGCCGAAGCGCATGACCTTGAAGTCACGGGAGACGGCCACGCCCACGGCCACCCGCATCCAGCGGCCCAGGCGCTTCTGGACTTCCTCGTCCTGCCAGTAGCCGGCGATGATCTTGCGGGGCATCCGCAGCCGGGCGGCGATGAACCCGTGCTCCCGGTCGCCGTGGGCGGCCTGGTTCAGGTTCATGAAGTCCATGTCGATCTCCTCGTTGGGGATCTCCCGGTTATACTGGGTGGCAAAGTGGCAGTAGGGCTTCTGCAGGTCCACAAAACCGTTGATCCACATCTTGCTGGGGCTGAAGGTGTGGCACCAGGTGATGATGCCCGCGCAGCGGGGGTCATAGTTGGCCTCCCGCACCACGTCGGCAATCTCCTTGTTGGTCTTGGCGGTGACCTTGTAGACGATCTTGCAGGGCAGATTGCCGGAGGCGTTCAGCGCCTCGGTCATCTCGGCGGCACGGTTGGCCACGGTTTCCAGCACTTCGGGGCCGTATAGGAACTGACTGCCCACCACAAACCAGAATTCATAATCTTGCATATGCATGGGTTAATACCTCCTTACGATACTTGCCGGCAAACCGTTTTTCCGGTTGGCGGCAACCTCTCTTGGAAAATGAAACCAAGCTGTGCTCCTGATGTTATTATACTCCCTGCCCCCTCGGTGCGAATAGTCATTGATGTTCGATTTACTGGACTTTTGTTCGAATTTCTTGCAAGAATCCCGGGGCAATCAGGAAGAGCATAACTTTCCCAAAGCGCCGTTCGTTTTGGTGGCAAAACAAAAACCGTCCTGCGGTTTTGGCAGGATAGCCCTTTCTACTCGAGATCGGATATGGGAGAACTCCGATTCTCTTCAATATCAGAACGCACAGCTCCTCCGCAGGTAAGCCACTCCGGACTGGACGGTCCCGCCAAAAACGGCACTGCCTGCCACAACGCTACGCGCACCTGCCGCATACGCTTCCGGCAGGTTTTGAGGGGTAACGCCCCCGTCAATCTGAATCACAGCCCGACTGCCGACACGGTCCAGAAGAGAGCGAAGGCCCGCAATCTTCTGATTGCTGCCCTCCAGATACGTCTGGCCGCCCCGGCCCGGGCATACCGTCATCAGCAGGATCCGATCCAACCCGTGCAGATACGGTTTCGCCGCCCCGTTCGGGGTTTCCGGGTTCAGGACCAGTCCAGCCTGCATACCTGCTTCCCTGATGGCCCGCAGGGCTTTTTCCGGGCCGCCGGGGATTTCGTAATGGACGGAGACCCGTTCCACCTTTTCTTCGGCCAGTTCCGGTATAAAAGGCAGCGGATTTTCCACCATCAAGTGCACATCTAGCGGCTTTTAGGTCAGTCGGCCCATGGTGCGGACGATTCCAGTGCCAAAGGAGATCGCCGACACAAAGTGGCCATCCATAATGTCGATGTGGGAAACGTCTCCCCCCGCCGATTCAGCGGCACGGACTTCCCGTTTCAGGCAGGCGAAGTTTGCTGCCAGAATCGAGGCGCATAGTTCAAACATCAGGCTTCCTCCAGTTGTGCAATGCGGCGGCGATGCCGCTCCTCCTCCGAGAACGGTGTATCCAGGAAGATGTCCACGATCTCCAGCGCCAGACCGGAACCGGTGACCAGCGCCCCCAACGCCAACACATTGACGTCGTTGTGCTGCCGGGTGGCCCGGGCGGAGAAGCAATCCCCGCACAGCGCGCAGCGGATGCCGGGCACCTTGTTGGCGGCGATGGAGATGCCGATGCCGGTGCTACAGATGACGATGCCTTTTTCGCACTCGCCCGATGCCACGGCATGGGCCACCGCCTTGCCATAGACGGGGTAATCCACCGAAGCGGTAGAATCACAGCCGAAGTCCCGGTATTCCAGTCCGCGCTGCCGCAGGTGAGCCAAAATCTTCTGCTTGAGTTCGTATCCGCCGTGGTCGCAGCCGATGGCGATCATCTTACACCAGCTCCTTTACAGCGGCGATGATGGCGTCGGAACGCAGGCCGAACTGCTCCAGCAGATCCCAGGCGGGGCCGGAGTGACCGAAAACGTCCTTCACGCCTACC
>NZ_JADCKC010000004.1 GCF_014982805.1 Gemmiger gallinarum
GCGCCGCCAGCGTTCGTCCTGAGCCAGGATCAAACTCTTTATAAATGGTATTTAATCACTTACAAAGTGTTAAATCTCTGTAATTTCTCAGACACAATCGCTTGCGTCCTGTCGAATTACTTGTTTTGGAATTGTTTATCGTGTTCTTTCCAAACACGTTCAAGGTTCCACAAGTTTCAGTATTGTTCAATTTTCAAGGTCCTGTGCCGACCGTTTCTCGCGGACAGCTTGTTTATTATATCTCATTGAGTTCCGTTTGTCAAGAACTTTTTTGAAGATTTTTTTGAAGCCGCCCGGCCGTTCGGCCGGTGCTGCTTGAAGCGGCATTGCCTCATCAAAACAGCTTATTTATTTTACCTCACCCAAAGCCTTTTGTCAAGGACTTTTTTCGAGGTTTTTCGCTGCGCTTTCGGCAGCCTTACGAAAGGGTTTCACCGGGTAACTGAGCCTCCCGCAATCAGGAGCAAGTCTCGTTATGTCCGGTTTATCGCCTTTTTTCAGGGCCTGTCGTTCGTGACAGCTTGACTATAATACATCTTCCCAGCTCAAATGTCAACACCTTTTTTGAGGTTTTTCGATAATTTTTTTGCCGCATTTTTGTGCATCCCTTATATCGGTTTTGCTCGATCTCCAAGCCACAAAATATAGGGATTCTTCTTTCTTTGCCAGTCGCCTCACTCCTCAATCGGCATTTGGGGCGGAAAATACCGCTTTTATTATATATACATTATATAAGCAGGGAAAAGTTCTATCCCCATCGGAGAGTCTCACTTGCAATCGCCCTGTTTTCTTTTATAATGGTAAGCACAGGATTTACTGTTTAGGAGGCCCGCCATGCTTTTGGCCATCAATATCGGAAACTCCAACATTGCCTGCGGCGGCTATACCGACGACGGCAAGCTGACTTTCTGTTCCAAGCTTTATTCCGACAGTGCGCTCAGCTCGGACGAACTGACTTATAAAATTGTCGGCATTCTGGATTTGTACGGCGTCTCTCCCCTGGAGATCACCGATGCCATTCTGTCCAGCGTGGTGCCCGCTCTCACCCCCCGGGTGCGGGAGGCCATCGGCAAGCTGAGCCAGGCGCCCCTCATGACGGTGGGCCCCGGCCTCAAGAGCGGCGTGCGCATCCGCATGGACAACCCCGCTCAGCTGGGCGGCGAGCTGCTGTGTGCCGCGGTGTCCGCCCTGCGCCTGGTCAAACCTCCCGTCATCGTCATGACGGTGGATACCGCCATCACTATGCTGGCCATTGACAGCGCCGGCAGCATTGTGGGCGGCGCCATTCTGCCCGCGCCCCAGCTGGCCCTGACTGCCCTGGTGCGCAACACCGCCCAGCTGCCGCAGGTGGAAATCGAAAGCCGTCCCAAGGGCATTCTGGGCTCCAACACCGCCGACAGCCTGCAGAGCGGCATTGTCAACGGTTCCGCGGCCATGATGGAGGGCATGATCGGCCGTTTCCGCCAGGCCCTGAACGCCCCCGAGGCTCCTGTCATCGCCACCGGCTCCCTGCCCGACAGCATCCGGGAGTCCTGCAGCATTCCCATCCTCTACCGGGAGACGCTGATCCTGGACGGCCTTTACGCCATCTGGCGCCGCAATGCCCGCCGCTGAATCCCATGCCGGAACTTTCTGCATTTTTTGCAAAAAAGTGCTTGACAAACCACATACCCGGGGCTATAATAAAAAAGCTGATTCGTTCAGCGGTTATCTATTGCCCCTTAGCTCAGTCGGTTAGAGCACCTGACTGTTAATCAGGGTGTCCTCGGTTCAAGTCCGAGAGGGGCAGCCATCAAGACGGAAGAACTTCGGTTCTTCCGTCTTTTTGTTTTGTCCAGCGCCCCGTCCGCCGGACATTGTCCCAGAAAAAGGCATTTCTTTCTGTCACTCTTATCCAAGCCGCTCCTGTGAGCCCCTGTAAGGCTGCTCCGGTTTGCTCTTCATTTTTCACATTTTTGTCCCTGCTGCCTTTTCCCCGTGCATCGCACGTTTTCACACTTTGAAGCGTGAAACACCCGGGTCCGCAGTCGGGTTTGACCCACAGACTCTTGACACGTGTGTAACAGGGCGCTACAATGAGCGCAATGATTGATCAGCCACAAAGCGGTGGAACGAAAGTTCCGCCGCTTTGTTTTTGTCCCGGGCCGTATTGTCCCTTTTTTGCCACTCTGGTACATGATATTGCCTCAGAGCGCCCCCTGTTTTTTGTGCACTGTCCATAAAAGACAGGGGGATAAAAGTTCCCCCTTTTAGTCAGTATCTTTTTCCGTTATACTTGAGACAACGGTAAAGCAACTATGGAACGCAGCATCGACCGAAAACGGTGCTGCAAAGAAAAAAGAAGGCAGGGTGATTCCGTGAACAAAAAGTCAGGCGGTCTGGCAGATCGGATCCCGACCAAAGTCTGGCTGCTCATTTCTCTGGCAGCCGCACTTATCGTCTGGACGATCCTTTCTATCATTCCGGTCACATCCAGAAGTTTCCCCAACGTAATCGTAACAATCCAGCAGATCAAGGTCATGTACGACCGCGGCGTACTGCTCACCGATATCGGCAGTAGCTTGATCTCGGTCGGCGCCGGCTACGTCATCGGCTTCGTCATCTCGCTGCCTGTGGCCATCCTGATGGCCTGGTACGTCCCGGTCCGCAACATTCTGCAGCCGTGGATCTCCTTTATCCGCAACATTCCCCCTCTGGCCTACGTCCCGCTGATTGTTCTGTCCGCCGGCATCGGCCGCCGCCCGCAGATCATCACCATCACCATCGCAACCTTCCTCATCATGTGCATCACCATCTACCAGGGCGTTATGAACATTGATGAGACCCTCATCCGTGCCGCCCGGGTCCTGGGTGCCAAGGACCGGGACATCTTCATCCGGGTCATCGCACCGGCCAGCCTGCCCTTCATCATGACGGCCATCCGTCTGGGCGCTTCCACCGCGCTGACCACCCTGATCGCCGCCGAATCCACCGGCGCCATGGCCGGCCTGGGCATGCGTATCCGCACACTGAACTCCAACTTCGATACCGACCCCATGCTGCTGTACATCATCATCATCGGCATTATCGGCTTGATTATCGAGAAAGTGATTGACTTTGCAGAAAGGAAACTGACAGGATGGCAGGAGAAACGAGAAGCGTAAAGGTCAAGATTGACAACGTCAAGATGATCTTTAATACCCGCAAGGGTCAGATGACCGCCCTCAACGGCGTCAATCTGGACATTCACGAGAACGAATTCATCACCGTCGTCGGCCCGTCGGGCTGCGGCAAATCCACCTTGCTGAACATCATCGCCGGCCTTCTGCAGCCTTCCTCGGGCGAGGTCCTCTGCAACGGCCAGAAGGTGGAGGGCGTCGGCCGTGAGCGCGGCGTCGTCTTCCAGCAGTACGCCCTCTTCCCCTGGCTGACGGTCAAGAAGAACGTCTGCTTCGCCCTGGAGATGCGGGGCATCAAGGGCGCCGAGGCCGAGAAAGAGGCCATGCGCTATCTGCAGATGGTCGATCTGGAGAAATTCGCCGACCACTATCCCAAGGAGCTGTCCGGCGGCATGAAGCAGCGCGTCGCCATCGCCCGCGCCTACGCCGCCGAGCCGGAGATCCTGCTTATGGACGAGCCTTTCGGCGCGCTGGACGCCCAGACCCGTACCCAGCTGCAGACCGACCTGCTCAACACCTGGGAGAAAAAACAGAAGACCTGCTTCTTCATCACCCACGATGTGGAGGAGGCCATCATTCTGGGCCAGCGCTGCGTCATCATGAGCGCACGCCCCGGCCGCATCAAGAAGATCATCGACATCGACATCCCCTATCCCCGCACTCAGGAGACCCGCATGAGCCCCCGTTTCAACGAGCTGAAAAACGAGATCTGGGGCGAGGTCTACAAGGAGTATCTGGAAGTCCGCAAATAATCCCGGTACGAACGGGCGCCCGCCGGGTCCCGCACTGATACAGAATTGGAGGAAAGAAACACATGAAAAAACTGCTTGCAACCCTGACAGCTGCAGCCCTAGCTCTGAGCCTGGCGGCCTGCAGTTCCCCCAGCTCCACCAGCACCGACACTTCGTCCACCGCACCGGACAGCAGCTCTGCTGCCACCACCGAGGGCGCTGATGCTGCGGATACCGCAACCTCTCAGGAGCCCATCACCCTGAACATCGCCTACATGCCCAACTACGCCAGCCTGGTCGAGGTTGTCACCGCCGAGCAGATGGGCTACTTCGAGGAGGAGGGCATCACCGTCAACCTGAACTCCTTCGCCGACGGCCCCACCATCATCGCCGCCATGGAGAACGGCTCCATTGATATCGGCTACATCGGTTCCGGCGCTCACAAGCTGTGCATCAACGGCCAGGCCAAGATCTTCTGCTTCGCTCACGTGGGCAACGGCGACGCCGTCATGGCTCTGTCCGACCACGGCATCACCACCGCCGCCGACCTGAAGGGCAAGAAGGTCGGTTACGCTTCCGGTACTTCCAGCGAAGCCATCCTGCAGCAGACCCTGACCCAGGCCGGCCTGACCATGGATGACATCGAAGCTTACGAGATGGACGCTTCCGGCATCGTTAGCGCCATGATCTCCGGTTCTCTGGATGCCTGCGCTCTGTGGAGCCCCAGCACCCTGGCCGTTGAGGAAGAGCTGGGCGACAACGTGGTCGTTCTGGCCGACAACCTGAGCTTCTCCGACACTTCCGCTTCCATCTCCTCCTGGATCTGCATGGCAAACTACGCCGAGACCAACCGCGACAACCTGCTGCGCTTCACCCGCGCCCTGTACAAGGCCAAAGATTACCGCGCCGATCCCGCCAATGCCGAGCAGATCAGCCAGTGGATCGCTTCCGAGTGCGCTCTGGATTACGACACTGTTTACTCTCAGCGCGGCGACGCCGAGTGGCTCACCAGCCAGGAAATGATCGATCAGATCAACGACGGCACCATTGAGTCGCTGTACAAGTCTCAGCAGAACGCTTTCATCGCCAGCGGCGATGTGGCTGCGGAAGTTCCTGTTGAAGACTACGTCATGTTCGACCTGATGCTTGAGGCTGCCGAATAAAACGCGGCCCCGTGCATCCCGCTGACCGATAGAAAATAAAGACGGGGCACATACCAAAGGCGTGTCCCGTCTTTTTCATCGGCAAAGCACTTTCCCGTACAAAACTCCTTTTTTCGGCACAAGTTGCCCGGCAGCGTTTTTACACGGCAAAAGATTGTCTTTCTTTTCACTTTTTACTATAATAAAATTAACAAACAATTTGTTTTTCAGCCATTAAACAAATGGAGTGCATCATGCCGTTGATCGTTGCTGCCGGCCTTCTGGCCGTATCGGTTGCTTTTTCGATCCTCAAGCGCCAGAGAGGTTACTTTTTGCTTGCGGGTCTGTCCGCCAGCCTGTTTGTTTACCTGCTGTTCACCCTGATCTACATTGCCAAAAAGGGCGGCGTTGGGGAACAGCTCAGTTTCATTCTGTTTGTGGCCCCCGGCTTCCGGACCTTTCTCCAGTATTTGCAGCTGACTCTGCCCCAGCTGGGTTACAGCATGGCCGTGGGGCGCTACCTGTTCCCCTGGCTGTTTCTTCTCACAGCGCTGGACCATTCCAGCACCGCACGAATGCACGGTCTGCTTAAATTTACCGTTCCTTCCGCGCTGCTGCCGGTTTTTTCGCTGATTCTGTATTATCCCAGTGTTTTTCAGGCTGTCGCTTACAATGAGTCCCGCCAGCACATGGCTGTGACATTTTCTCTTGTGTGGGTGTTTGCCTATCTGATTCTGGGCTGTGCCATTCTGCTGCACGGTATGCGCAGCACCCGCATCCGCTACATCCGCAATCTGGAGCTCATCGTCCGGGTGCTGCTCATCAGCATTGCCGTCCTGTTTGCCTCCTATGCTCCCCAGGATCCGGCGCAGGTCTATCTCTTCTATCGGGAGACCTACATGTCCTCCCTGGGCCTGTGGTATCTGAACCCCTATCTTTCTCCGGCCATGTACGCAGCCATCCTGCTGGTCAATGCCGTCTCGTTGCTGCTCAGCATCTTCTCCATGATGACGGTGGCCAAGATGGAATGGAGCGAGACGCAGGACGATATCCGCCTGGAGCGCAAGTATGACATTGCCCGCACCGGCGGCGGGGTCTTCATGCACGGCATCAAGAACCAGCTGCTGGCCAACCGGGTGCTTTGCCGCCGCCTTAATGAGGCGCTGGAGGCCGACACCCCCGACCTGGAGCAGGTTCGGCTGTGCGCCAGCCAGCTGGCCGACAACACCGACGGCATGCTCTCCCATGTACAGGAGCTGTACAAGAGTCTCAAATCCAATTCTCTCTCCATGCGGCTGTGCAGCCTGGATGAGATTCTGGACGGCGCAGTCCGGAGCCTTTCCAAAAAGTATCCCACCGCCGCCGTCACCGTCTCTCCCCCCTGCGGCCTGTCGGTCCTGGCCGACCCCGCCCACCTGCAGTCGGCGCTGAGCAACCTGCTCATCAACGGCTGGGAAGCTACCGTTTCCGCCGGACGCAGCGATCCCCTGCGCCTGTCGGTGCAGGAAAAAAACACCTTTCTTGTCATCAGCGTGCAGGACAGCGGCACCGGCATCAGTAAGTATGACATGAAGAGGATCTTTGAGCCGTTCTATTCCAGCAAGAGTTCCAACTCCAACTGGGGCATGGGACTTTATTATGTACGCACGATCATAAAAAGGCATATGGGCACTCTCAAAGTGGAAAGCAGCTACGGCAAAGGTTCCTGTTTCTATGTTCTGCTGCCCAAGCTTCTTCCCGAGCACACCTCCAGAAAGGGGAACACCAAGTCATGAGTATCCGTATCCTTGTGGTCGACGACAACGACATCCTGCGGGAGGATCTCTGCCAGCAGCTGGCCAAACAGCCCGACTTTACCGTGGCGGGCAGCGCCTCCAGCGGCGCCGAGGCGGTGCGTCTGGCAATGGAGGTCGAATGCGACCTCATCCTCATGGATATCGAGATGGAAAGCATCCGCGCCGGCATCGACGCGGCCACCCAGATCCATTCCCGGCGCCCCAAGCTCCAGATCATCTATCTGACTGCCCATGACAACGACGACATGATCCTCACCGCCATGGCCACCGGCGCCGTGGACTACTTTGTCAAGGGCAGCGACAACGACGAGCTCTACCGTCACATCCGCATGGCTTACGAGGGCAATCCCATCATGAGCGCCCACACGCAGGAGGTCATGCTGCGGGAATACTCCCGCCTGCGCCGCAACGAGTTCAGTCTGTTGTATTTTGTCAACACGCTTGCGTCGCTGACGCCCACCGAGCGCACCCTCATCCGCTATCTTCTGCAGGGCCTCAACGCCCGGCAGATCAGCGAGATCCGGGTGGTGGGCATCGAGACCGTCAAGTCCCAGATCCACAGCATCCGGGAAAAGTTCGGCTGTACCCGTACCAAGGAGATCGTCGCCTTCATCCGGCAGCTGGGACTGGAACATCTGTTTTTGTAAGACCGCATCTTCACATATCGTATTCCAACCATTGAAAGGAGAAAAAGCAAGATGGACAAGGCATATTATCATATTTCTGAAGCACAGCTGGGCGAGGGCTCCAAGATTCCTCTCGTCAAGATGGAGAACTCGGAGGCCGTCTTCCGCAAGCTGGCCGACATCATGGCCGACTGCATCGTGGAGAACAACGCCGCCGGCCGCCGCACCGTCTTTATCTGCCCCGTTGGCCCTGTGGGCCAGTACCCCTTCTTTGTGGAGCGGGTCAACAAGGAGCGCATCAGCCTGAAGAACGTCTGGTTCTTCAACATGGACGAGTACCTCAACGACGACGGCAGCTATATCGACGCTTCCAATCCTCTGTCCTTCCGGGGCTTCATGGACCGTGTGGTCTACACCCAGATCGACCCTGAGCTGGTCATGCCCCCGGAGCAGCGCGTCTTCCCCGACCCGGCCGATCCTTCCCGCGGCGACCGCATGATCGAGGAGCTGGGCGGTGTGGACATCGCTTTCGGCGGCATCGGCATCACCGGCCATCTGGCCTTCAACGAGCCCCAGCCCGAGCTGTCCTGTGAGGAGTTTGCCGCTCTGCCCACCCGCGTGCTGGACATCCATGCCGAGACCCGCGCCACCAACTCGGTGGGCGATCTGGGCGGTGCCCTGGAGTGCATGCCCAAGCGCTGCGTCACCATCGGCATGAAGCAGATCCTCTCCGCCAAAAAGATCCGCCTGGGCGTCTTCCGTGACTGGCACCGCGCCGTCGTCCGCCGCGCCGGTTACGGCGACCAGACTGCGGATTTCCCCGTCACCCTGGCCCAGAACCATCCCGATGTTCAGATCCTCATCAATGACGTTGCTGCCAAGCAGCCCTACTGAGAGGAGGCCGCCATCATGTCGGATGTTCTCTTCAAAAATGCCCGGGTCTACCGGGATCACGCCTTTGAAACGGCGGACGTTCTGGTCTGCGGCGGCAAGATCGACGGCATCGGCCCGGAGCTCAACGCCCCCGCCGGCTGTGAGGTGGTGGACCTGACCGGTCTGACGCTGGTCCCCGGCTTCATTGACCTGCACACCCACGGCGGCAACGGCATTGATGTCAACGCCGCCACCGCCCAGGACCTGGACAGCATCGGTGCTTTCTTTGCCAAACACGGCACCACCGGCTGGCAGTGCAGCATCCTCACCGACACCGAGGAACAGACCCTCTGGTGCATCGACCAGGCCAAGGCCGCCATGGCGGCGCCGGCCACCGGCGCCAAGCTGCTGGGCATCCACCTGGAAGGCCCCTTCCTGGCACCCGAGTACAAGGGCGCCATGCCGGAAGACCTGCTGCGCAAGGGCGATGCCGAGCTGTTCCGCCGCTACCAGAAGGCCGCCGAGGGCGCCATCCATTACATGACCGTCTCCCCCGAGGTGGAGGGCGTGCCTGAGATGATCGCCGAGATTGCCGGCGAGGTCACCATTGCCATCGGCCACTCCGGCGCCGACTACGAGACCGCCATGCAGGCCATTGCCAACGGCGCCAAGGTCTGCACCCACACCTTCAATGCCATGGGCCTGTTCCACCAGCACCGCCCCGGCATGATGGGCGCGGCCCTGGAAAGCGATATCTTCTGCGAGGCCATCTGTGACGGCCGCCATTTGCATCCCGGTTCCGTCCGTATGCTGCTCAAGTGCAAGGGCTGGGACAAGGTGGTCGCCATCACCGACAGCATCCAGGCCGCCGGTCTGCCTGACGGTCACTACAAGCTGGGCGTCAACGACGTGGTGGTGGTGGACGGCGACGCCAAGCTGGCCAGCACCGGTGTGCGCGCCGGCAGCACCCTGTCCCAGGACACCGCCCTGCGCAACATTATGGCCTTCACCGGCCATCCCGCCGAGGATGTCATTCCCCTGCTCAGCGAAAACCCCGCCCGGGCGGTGGGAATCTTCGACCGCAAGGGCAGCATCGAGACCGGCAAGGACGCCGATTTTGCCGTGTTTGACGCCGACTGGACCGTCCGCCGCACAATTGTCGGCGGAACGACGGTTTATCAGGCTTGACACACGTGTGTATTTGAAATACAATGGAGAAAAAATAGAGGAGGAACCCCCATATGCTGGTACCCATGAGAGCCATTCTGGAAGCCGCCGACAAGTACCGTTACGGTCAGGCCGCTTTCAACATGAACAGCGTCGGCCAGATCGAAGCCGCCATCCGCATCCATGAGCTGCTGCGCTCCGGCGCCATTCTGCAGGGCGCGGAGGCGTCCAACGCCTACATGAGCGGCGAGCTGGACTTCATGCACGGCACTCCCGAGCAGAAGGCCGTCGGCGCAAAGAACATCGGCGACACCGTCAAGAAGTACGGCGCCGACAGCCCGATCCCCATTGCCCTGCATCTGGACCACGGCAAGACGCTGGAAAGCGTCAAGGCCTGCATCGCCGGCGGCTACACCTCCGTCATGATCGACGGCAGCAGCCTGCCCTATGAGGACAACGTGGAGCTGACCCGCGAGGTCGTCAAGTATGCCCATCCCTACGGCGTCACCGTCGAGGGCGAGCTGGGTGTGCTGGCCGGCGTGGAAGACCACGTCTTCAGCGCCACCTCCACCTACACCAACCCCATGCAGGCCGTCGACTTCTTCAAGAAGACCGGCTGCGACGCCCTGGCCATCAGCTACGGCACCTGCCACGGCGCCAACAAGGGCAAGGACACCAAGATCCGCCGCGAGATCGCCATCGCCACCAAGGAGTGCATGCTCCACGAGGGCATCAGCGGTTTCCTGGTCAGCCATGGTTCCTCCACCGTGCCCCAGGAGTACGTTCAGCAGATCAACGCCATGGGCGGCCAGCTGGAGAACGCCTTCGGCATCGACGTGGCCCAGCTGGTGGACGTGGCCCACTGCGGCATCAACAAGATCAACGTGGACACCGACATCCGTCTGGCCTGCACCCGCAACATCATGGAGCTGTTCCGCGACCATCCCGAGCTGAAGGAGAGCCCCTCCATCGGCCAGGTCTACCGCGATATGGCAGCCAATCCCAAGAACTTCGATCCCCGCAACTACACCGCTTCCATCATGGACGCCATCCTCTACGGCAAGATCGCCGACGAGGACGTGGCCAAGGTGGTGGAGTGCATGAAGAACGGCGTCACCGAGTCCATCGCTCCCCTGCTGGTCCAGTTCGGCAGCTACCGCAAGAGCAACCTCATCGAGCCCGTCACCTGCGAGCAGATGGCCGACCGCTACAAGAAGGAGGGCATCTGAGCATGAAGCACATCTTCCTCAACCTCAAGCGCTTTGACGTACCCGTGGAGATGGGCGGCGTCAACCGTCTGGCCCCCGTGGCCGACTGGGGCAAAGCCATTGTGGAAGGCACCCAGGACGGCCTGGCTGCCTACGACAAGAATGAAGTAGAGTTCGCCGCCTACCTGCCCGAGGCTCACCTCCTCAGCGCCGCAGCCGCCCGCAAGCCGGGCTGTGCTTTGCAGCTGGGCTGCCAGGGCGTGTTCCGCGCCGACACCGCCGTGGGCGGCAACTTCGGTGCCTTCACCACCAACCGTCCCGCATCCGCTGCGGTGGCCCTGGGCTGCGAGAGTGTCCTCATCGGCCACTGCGAGGAGCGCAACGACAAGATGGGCATCCTGGCCGAGGCTGGCGTCACCGGGCTGGAGGCTTCCCGCGCCGTCAACCGCCTGCTGAATCAGGAGATCCGCTGCGCCGTGGCCCGTGGCATGACGGTGCTCTACTGCATCGGTGAAAAGAGCGAGGAGCAGGACAACTGGGAGCAGGTGCTGGGCGAGCAGCTGTCCATCGGCCTGGAAGGCGTGGACAAGAGCAAGGTCGTCATCGCCTACGAGCCCGTCTGGTCCATCGGCCCCGGCAAGACCCCGGCCGACAAGCCCTACATCACCAAAATTGCCCGCTTCGTCAAGGAGCAGACCGGCGGCATGGACGTGGTCTACGGCGGCGGCCTGAAATCCGACAACGCCGCCATGCTGGCCTCCATCCCCGAGATCGACGGCGGCCTCATCGCCCTCACCCGCTTTGCCGGTGAGATCGGCTTCTACCCCGAGGAATATCTGGAGATCATCCGCCTGTATCTGGGCAAGTGAATCCGCCCTACCACACCGTAAAACAGCAAAGGAGCGTTATCATGAAGCATTTTGAGTTTGAGTACGGCGCCGGCACCATGGGTGCGGATCTGCCCGATTCCACCGACGAATTCATCCCCGGCATCACGGTGCCCGACCCGGACTATATCCCCGAGGACAAGCTGGAAGCCGCTTACCGTGAGAGCCTGGACCATCCCATCGGCATGCCCACCGTCAAGGAGCTGGCCCACAAGGGCAGCAAGGTGGTCTTCGTCGTGCCCGACCGCGTCAAGGGCGGCGAGCAGCCCACCAGCCACCGCAAGCTGTCCATCAAGTACATCCTGAAAGACCTGTACAGCGTGGGCGTGGAGAAGAAGGACATCCTGTTCATCATCTCCAACGGCCTGCATCCCCGCTCCACCGACAAGGACGCTCTGGCCATCTTCGGACCCGAGCTGTACAACCAGTTCTGGCCCACCGGTCAGATCATCAGCCATGACTCCGAGGACCCGGACAACATGGTGGATCTGGGCTTCACCAAGCGGGGCGACCCCGTGTGGATGAACCGCATGGTCTTTGAAGCCGACCTGCCCATCCTCATCGGCCACGTCAACGGCAACCCCTACGGCGGCTACTCCGGCGGCTACAAGCACAGCGCCACCGGCATCACCAACTGGAAGAGCATCGCCAGCCACCATGTGCCTTCCGTCATGCACCGGGACGACTTCACCCCCGTCAACAACGGCAGCCTGATGCGGGACAAGTTCAACGAGATCTCCATGCACATGGAGGAGAAGATGGGCCACCCCTTCTTCTGCTGCGACGCCGTTCTCGACTCCAAGAGCCGCCAGATCGCCATCTTCTCCGGCTATGCCAAGGAAATGATGCCCGAGAGCTGGAAGGTGGCCGACAAGCGCACCTACGTCCACTGGGCGGAGAAGAAGTACGATGTCCTCGTCTTTGGTATGCCCCAGAAGTTCCACTACGGCGACGGCATGGGCACCAACCCCATCATGATGATGCAGGCCCTGTCCGCCCAGGTGCTGCGCTTCAAGCGCGTCATGAGCGACCACTGCGTCATTATCTGCTCCTCCCTGTGCAACGGCTTCTTCAACGACAAGAAGTGGCCCTACCTGCGGGAGTGCTACGAGTGGTTCCAGCATGACCAGATGAACCAGCTGCCCGACATGAACCGTCTGGGCGAGTACTTTGCCACCAACGAGGAGTACATCCGCAAGTACCGCTTCACCAACGCCTTCCATCCCTTCCACGGCTTCTCCATGATGAGCTGCGGCCACATCGCCGAGATGAACACCAGCGCCATCTACATTGTCGGCGCCGAGGATCCGGGCTATGCCCGCGGCATGGGCCTCAAGACCCGCGCCACCTTCGAGGAGGCTTTGGAGGACGCCAAGAAGAAGTATGTGGGCGAGAACCCCAACATTCTGGCTCTGCCCCTGACCTTTAAGACCACCAGCGTCCATCTGTGCATGAAGAACCCCGCCGACGACTGCATGGACGAGTACGGCCATCGCCACGGCGGCTGCGGCTGCGGCTGAAAGGAGGCCGCTCATGGCCGGTAATCTTCTCATCGTACACGGCGGCGGTCCCACCGCCGTCATCAACTCCTCCCTGTACGGGGCCATCCGTCAGGCCCAGGACTGCCCGCTGGTGGACCGCGTCTATGCGGCCATCGGCGGCACCGGCGGCCTGCTGAAGGAAAAACTGCGGGATGTCACCGACCTGCCCGACGCGGAACTCCGGGGCCTGCTGTCCAGCCCGGCGTCCGCCATCGGCACCAGCCGGGACGCCCTGGAAGCCCCCGAGTATGAGGCCATGGTGCCCATTCTTGAAAAATACGGTATCCGCTATGTTCTCATGAACGGCGGCAATGGCACCATGGACACCTGCGGCAAGCTGTATGCCCGCTGCGCCGAACGGGGCATCAACGTCATCGGCATCCCCAAGACCATGGACAACGACCTGGCCATCACCGACCACTCGCCGGGCTTCGGCAGTGCGGCACGGTACATGGCGGGCAGCGTGGCGGAGGTCTGCTGCGACGTGGAGGGCCTGCCCATCCACATTGTGGTGGTGGAAGCCCTGGGCCGCAATGCGGGCTGGGTCACGGCGGCGGCATCCCTTGCCACCGACAGCTATGCCCACGGCCCGGACCTGATCTACCTGCCCGAGCGCGCCTTCAAGGAGGAAGAGTTCCTCTGCGACGTGGAGCAGCTCATTAAAACCAAGGGTCACGGTGTGGTGGTGGCCAGCGAGGGCCTGCACTACGCCGACGGCACCCCCATTGTGGAGCCCATCTTCACCGTGGGCCGGGCCACCTATTTCGGCGACGTGTCCGCCCATCTGGCCAACCTCATCACCAAAAAGCTGGGCTACAAGGCCCGTGCGGAGAAGCCGGGCCTGCTGGGCCGGGCGTCCATCGCCTGGCAGAGCGACACCGACCGCACCGAGGCGGAGCTCTGCGGCCGTGCGGCAGTGGATGCCGTCACCACCGGCCAGAGCGGCAAGATGGTGGCTTTGCGCCGTGTCCCGGGGCCCAATTACCGCTGCGAGACCTTCCTCGTGGACATCCAGGAAGTCATGATGACCGAGCGCAAACTGCCCGACGAGTTCATCAATGCCCGGGGCAACAACATTACCGAGGCTTTCAAGGAGTGGTGCCGCCCCCTCATCGGCGCACCGCTGCCCAAGCTCATGGACCTGCGCCCCGACGAGGACTGATGCCCTCCTGAGCCGCTGATTTCCGCCTGCCTTTGCACGATCCCCCCCTGATCGCAAGCATTCCTGCATCGCAGACGGACAGCGCCGTATGGTTGCTTTCTTTTCTCCACATTCCAAGACGGAGCCGTACCCGACTGCCTCCCGCTCCCGAGGGGCGGCAGAAGGGTCACGGCTCCGTCTTGTTATGTGTTATACAGGGCGCTAAAAAGCCCGGCCGTCCGGGGAAATCATCCCAGACGGCCGGGCTGTATCTGTATCATGCAGACTCCGTGGCAGTTGGAGGCTCAATACCGCTCACGGCGGGCCATCCAGTCCTCGCACAGATTCCGGGCTTCCTCCACGCTGCGGCAGACACAGGAAAAGAATTCCCCACGCTCCGAACGATAAGAATACTCCACGCGTTTCTGGCCGTTTTTGTTTGCCGCAAAAGGAACGCAGCGTTCCTGGCCGGGCAGCAGATATGCAACTTCCACAAGATCGCCCCTCTATATGTTGTGATGCTGCCGGCCGCATTTTGACCCGCAACGGTTCTTATCTTATCACAGCGGCCGCTTTTTTTGAATGGACTTTCGGCACGCACCGAATCCCGCCCCCCGGCGGCCGTTCAGCTGCCGGGGCTTGCATTATTGTTGCGGCGGAGCCGGTTCGACGGTTTTCGCGCTTTCTTTTTGTCAAAAACGACGGGGAAAATCCAGCCTTCCCGCTCTCCTTTTGAGGCAGAGATGCGCTATAATTTTTATAAGAATCTCTTCCCGAAAGGAGCCCTGCCATGGAACTGACCACTCCCAGGGTATGTGCGCTGCGTCTGCACGCCCATCATCTGGACCAGCCTCTGCCAGCCGACGGGCTGCTGCAGGCCGCCGGGGCCTGCGGGCTTCAGAACTCCCCGCCCGGCGCGTGGGAGACGGCCGCCTTCAACCGGGTGGAGGGGTGCTCGGTCTGTTCGCTGCACACCGCTCTCTATCACGACAAGACACTGCTGCAGGCATGGAGCTGGCGGGGTGTGCCTGCGGTCTTTCCCACCCGGGATGCCGGGGTGTTCCTGACGCCGCTGTGCGCCCGCCCGGGGGAGGACCCCTGGATCTACACCAAGGGCATCGGGCTGGCACTGGACTTTCTGGGCATGAGCTTTGAGGAACTTCTGCCCGTGGTGCGGCAGGCCTGCCGCTGTCTGGACAGCGAGACCGTCCGCAGCAAGGAAAGCCTGGACCAGCGTCTGGCTGACGCTGCCCGGGACAGCCTGCCCCCGGACAAGCGTCCCCTGTGGGATGCCCCCACCATGTACGGGCGGCCTGACCGGCAGACGGTGGGCGGGGCGGTCGTATCCTTTCTGCTGCGGCCCTGTTCCTTTGAGGGCCGGGTGGTTTTTGGGGAGCGCAGCGGCCCCACCCCCACCTTCACCTCCATGGCGCGCTGGCTGGGCAGTCTGCCGCCCGCCGTCCCCGACGGGGAAGCCGAGCTGGTCCGCCGCTTCCTGCATTGCTACGGTCCCGCTCTGCCCGGGGATTTTGCCGACTGGCTGGGAGCCAGCCCCGCGCAGGCAGCCCGGCTTTGGAACGCTTTGCCCCCGGAGGAAGCCGTCAACGTGACGGTGGAGGGCAAGCGCCGCCGGATGCTGGCCGCAGACCTGACTGCCGCCCACACCCTGCCGGAGCCAGACCCGGACCGTGTCCTGCTGCTGGGGCCCCACGACCCTTATCTGGACCTTCGGGACCGGGGACTCATTCTGCCGGACAAAAAGCGGCAGCGGGCGGTGTGGCGTACGGTGGGCAACCCGGGAGTGATCTTGCAGGGCGGATGCGTGGCGGGCATCTGGCGCACCCGGACGGTGCGAAACGGGCTGGAACTCACCCTCACCCCATGGGAGCAACCCTCCCCCGCCCTGCGCGCCCGGCTTGCTGAACTGGCAGAGGCTTACGCCGCCTTCCGCCTGCTTCCTCTGCACAAATGCACAGTGGAGGCCGGGTAAACACCCTGCTATTTGCCAACATCATAAACCGTAAACAAGCGGGGCCTCCCGGTCAGGAGGCCCCGCTTGCTGATGTATGGAATTTAGAGAATGTCGGTTTCAGGGTGCGGTCATTCCGCTTTCTGTGCAGCGGAGGTATTCGCCTTCTTGCGGCGGATGGCCAGCACCAGCTTGACGATGCACAGCACCGTCACAACGCCCAGCACCACATCCAGCACAATGAGGGCGATCTGCCACCACGGGGTGACGGAAACGATACGGGTATCGGCAGTAAAGCCGTTCATGGCGTTGGAGTTGGCCACCGTGTAGAGAATGCGATGGGTGGCCTGACGCATGGCCTGGGTCAGGTCGGGATCGCCCTGGTACAGGTTGATGAGGTCGTCGGTCCACTGCTCGGCGCTGGAGTCCCAGCTGTCGGTGCCGGCCATCAGGCCCCAGGCCACGTCAAAGCTCTTCATCATGATGCCGTAGGCAGCAAACTGAGAGTTGCCAGAGAAGTCGGTCAGCGCGAAGCCGGTCATGCCCCACTCGCCGCGCAGGACGTTGGTCATCAGACCCTTGTGCGCGCCGGACCAGGTGGCGCCGAAGCGGGCAAAGGAGTTCATGACGTTCTTGGCGCCGCCCTCGGTCACCGCGATGCGGAAAGGCTCCAGGTAGATCTCACGGATGGTCTGCTCGTCGGCCCAGGTGGAGATGCAGCGGCAGTGGCTCTCGGTATCGTTGAGGGCAAAGTGCTTGATGTAGACGTAAACGCCCTTGGACTGGATGCCCTGGATCTCGGAAGCGGCGATCTTGCCGGAGAGGAAGGAGTCCTCGGAGTAGTACTCGAAGTTACGGCCGGAGTAAGCGGTGCGGTGGATGTTCATGGCGGGGCCGTACAGGCCGGAAGCGCCCAGATCCAGCATATCGTTGCCGATGCAGCGGCCCACTTCCTCCATCAGTTCCACGTTAAAGGTGGCGGCCATGATGTTCTCGTCAGAATAAGCGCAGTGGCAGGTGGAGATACCGGTCAGCGTCTGGGTGAAGCCCTGGGGACCGTTGTCGTCCACGGTAGCGGGCTTGGAAACGGACAGCATGCGGGCGGTGTTGTGGTAGCCCTTGCCGATGAGCTCGGCCATCTCCTCAAAGGTGACCTGGTCCAGCAGCAGATCCCAGTCGGGATCGTCGTAGGCCTTGCCGACCATCATGCCCAGGGTCATGCCGTTGTCGGCGCCCATGGTGGGCATCTCGGTGGTGGAACCGTCCACGCCGTCATAGGTCTGGTAGAGGTTCAGGTCAGCCAGGATGGCGTCGTTGGCCTCCAGCTCAATGACCTGGGGCCAGGTGCCCTGCCAGTCACTGCGGGACAGGGTGGTCATGGTGTCCTCAACGCCGTAGTATTCCAGGCTGGCGTTGTCGAACTGGTTGGTGATCTCAGCGCCGGTGGCGGCGGAGACGGAGTAGGTCTCGGCATCCAGGGCGGCGTTGGTGTACTTGTAGGTCATGGCGGCATCGCCGGCGGCGGTCATGCCGTTTTCCACGGTGTAGCCCTTGGCGGCCAGGACGTTGTTGACGGCGTCGTGGGCGTCATGGGCGGCGGTCAGGTAGTAGTCGCCGGCGTCCAGGATGTAGGTCTTGGCGGTAGTTGCGTCGTAGCAGGTCAGTTCGGAGCGGGGCACGGTGATGGTGACCGTCTCGGAAGCGCCAGGCTCCAGGGTCTCGGTCTTGTCAAAGCCGCACAGCTCCACGCTGGCCTTTTCAATGCCGTTGGCCTTGTCGTAATCGGTATAGGGGGACTGGAAGTAGACCTGGACCACTTCTTTGCCGGCAACGCTGCCGGTGTTGGTGACGGTCACGCTGACCTGGAAGCTGTCCGACGCGGCGTCGTAGGTGGTGGAGAATCCGGACCAGTCAAAGGTGGTGTAGGACAGGCCGTAGCCAAAGGGATAGGCGACCACAGAGTTGTAGTCGTAGTCCCCGGCATTGCCCTGGCCCATGACCACGTCCTCGTAGCGGGTCTCGTAGTAGCGGTAACCCACGTAGATGCCTTCCTGGTAGGCGATGTAGTAGCCGTTGCCGTCCAGGCCGCCGTTGGCCACAGAGTACCAGGTAGCGGTGTCGGCCTCGTCAAAGTTGGTGTAAGCCTGGGCATAGTAGCCCACCAGGCCGGGGGCGGTGGTGTTGTCGTAGCAGTAGGTGTCCACCAGCTTGCCGGAGGGGTTGACGTTGCCCACCAGAATGTCGGCAACGGCGTTCAGGCCCCAGGTGCCGGTGTAGCCGATCCACAGAGCGGCGTCCACACCGTAGGCGGGATCGTTGAGGAAGCCGCATTCCAGAGCGTTGGTGGAGTTGATGAGGACAATGACCTTGTCAAACTCCTCGTTGGCCATCTTGAGCATGTCCTGCTCTTCCTGGGTCAGTGCCAGGACGTTGGTGCCGTCGGTATAGTCGCCGTATTCCAGGTCAGCGCCTTCGCCCGCCACGCGGGAGATGGTGACGATGGCGGCGTCACCGTACTGGGCAAAGCTGGAGCGGACGTCGGTGATGCTTTCCAGGCCGGCGGCGACATCAGAGGCGCTGACGTTGGTGCCGTAGGCGGAGACGGGCACCTCGTTGATGTGCCAGGCGGCACGGTCGCCCAGGCTGACGCCCTTGCCGGGGGAGCGGACGTAGTCCTTGCCGGCGCCGGTGGTGTAGAAGTCCCACAGGACAGGGTTGACTTCCAGGCCGACTTCTTCCAGAGCTTCCTTGAGGGTGGGAGCGTTGGAGGTATCAATGTCCGCAGAGCCGGTGCCGCAGGTCACGATGTCCACCGAGGAATGGCTCAGGGTGCTGACCTTGCTGCCCGCAGCCAGGGGCAGTGCGCCGTCGTTTTTGAGCAGGACGGCGCCCTCGCCGGTGAGCTGCTCGGCGATCTCCTTGTCGTGGGCTTCCAGTTCTTCCACGCTGTCGAAATCGCTTTCAAAGTAGACCGCCTCGTCATCGGTATTCTTGGTGGCAAAGGTGGAGGTCTGCAGGGCGATGTTTACCGCCTGCGAGCTGGCAAAGGCCAGCTGGGTGCCGATGCAGGCCGCCGCAAACAATACGGCGAACAGCACCGACAAAACAGAGAACAGCGCAATACCGCTGCCCTTCTTTTTTGCTTTGCTTTCCATTTTTCTTCTCCTTACATCATCAAACTGTTTCGGCGGACCGCCATTTCCGCCAAATGTCGATGTCAAGTGTAAACGTTTCTTTTTTCCCCATCAACCTCTTTGCGAAAAGCGGTCGCCAGGGCGGGATAATCGGTTTTTGGCACACAAAAAAGGAGCCCCGGTCTTGTGCATTTTGCGCAAGACCGGGGCTATATTTTCAGCATTATAACGTAGTCTCTCCTACCGGGATAACCACCCGCACGGTGAGCACACCGTCGTTCACATCCACGTTCAGCATACCATCGTACCGCCGCACGATGCGCCGCACACCCTTGAAGCCAAACCCCTGGAGCAGTGTGGCGCGGCGGGCCCGGGGCAGGCCGTCCTCAATGGTCAGCTTGCCGTAAACCGGATTGGATACATTCACCACAACAAAATCCTGCCTGCGACATACCAATACTTCCACCAAACGGCGGTCACTGTCCGCAAAGGCGGAGACCTCCTCAATGGCGTTGTCCAGCGTGATGGAAAACAGGCCGTACAGATCCGCGGCTTCCAGAAAATCCAGGGCTGTACCGTCAGCCACGCAGGTCAGGCGGATGCCCCGCTCCTCACATAGCAATCCCTTTTCGGTCAGGACGGTGTTGAGGACCTCGTTGCCGGTGCGGATCATACCGTCATAGTTGTCAATGGCCTGTTCCAGCTCTGTGTCGGGAGCGCCGCCCGCCTTGCGCAGGGCGGCCATCTCCATTTTCAGGGCGTGGCACCGGCGGTTGATAAGCTGAACACTGCGCCGGGCGTTGGCATACTGCCGTTTCTGCTGGTCCAGCAGCAGGTTTAGGGTATTCAATTCCTTTTGGATGGCCGCTTTTTTGAACAGTTCGTTCTGCAGGTAGAGTACCGTCAGACAATAAAACTGCCCCAAAACAGCAGGCAGGACAATGTTGTCCTGCCAGGCGGTGACCATCAGGCCCTGGCTGAGCAGTTCAAACAAAAGGGAAAACAGCAGTGCCAGCAGTCCCGCGCTGATCAGCTGCATGGCGCTGGGGTCATAGCGGCCGTTGTTGGGCATCCACCGGGCGGCGGTGAACCGCACCAGCAGATAAACCAGGGTGCCGAACAGCACCTCTACCCACCAGAACTGCCGCCAGGGCAGGGTGCCTTCCTCCAGCACGATGCCCTGCACGGCCATCCAAAGCTCATGCACACACTGGGCAGCCACGGTGCTCAGCACCGCACAGTAAGCGGCGCCCAGGGCAGACAGCTTTGCGCAGGAACCGGCCAGAAAGGTAAGTACCACCCACATCAGGATGCGCCGGGGCATGGCCCACATATCCTGCCCCAGAGGTGACAGTAAAAGCGCCGCCAGTACGCATGCGGCGATCCCGGCCACTGCGCGGATGGCATACTTGCCCCGGTGGCGCAGCGGGTCAATAAAGCACATGGCCGCCTGCCAGTAAAAAAGGCCTTCCAGCAGACCGCCGGCGATCAGCTCTCCCATCACGCACCGCCTCCCACATAGGCGGCTACCGCCGCCAGAAAAGCGGTCTTGCACCGGCGGCTGATCTCCAGGGAATGCCCCGCCACCGTCACGGTATCCCGCACGATGCCGCTGACATACCGCAGATTGACCAGGTAGCACTGGTTGCACCGGACAAAGTTCCAGGGGGCCAGTTCCTTTTCCGCCGCGGACAGACTGCCCCGCAGCCGGAATACCCCTTTGGCCGTATGATAATAGAGCATCCGGTCCCGGGTCTCCAGGTAATAGATTTCCTGGGTGTCCAGCATCTGCATGCCGTCGGCCAGCTGCAGGCAGACGGTGTGCCGTGCCTGCTGCCGGGCCCGACGCACCGCCCGGTCCAGCTTGACACTGAAGGTGAAATAGTTCACCGGCTTGAGGATGAAGTCCAACGCCTCCACCTCGTACCCATCCACCGCGTACCGGGCAATGTTGGTGATGAACACAATGACCACATCTCTGTCCCGCTGCCGCAGAGCGCGGGCGGTCTCCATGCCGTCGATGCCGGGCATTTCCACGTCCAGCAGCAGAATATCGCAGGAAGTGTCGTACTGCCGCAGCAGTTCGTCCCCGCTGGCAAAGGCCCGGACCTCCAGTTCCAGCCCGTGCTCCGCGCCGTACCGGTCCAGATACTGCCGCAGCTGCAGCGCCATGGCCGGGTCGTCCTCCGCAAAACTGATGTGCAGCATCTTTTCCTGCCTCCTCTGCTGCAAATTCAAAGGGCTGCGCCGCGGCACCCGCGGCGCAGCCCTGCTGCTGTCATTATACAGGGAATGCCGTCCCTTTTTCAACTGTGACCGTCTCAGCGGCGGTACTCCTCATGCACAAAGCGCTCCAGAGCGGCAAAGCTGCGCCGGACCTTGTCGGTGTCGATGCAGTAAGCCATGCGGAAATATCCCGGGCAGCCGAAGGTATCGCCGGGGACAAGCACCAGATCGTAGCGGGTGGCCTTCTGGCAGAAGGCGTTTGAGTCCTCCTCCAATGCCTTGGGGAAGATGTAGAAGGTGCCGTCCGGCTTGACCACCGTAAAGCCCAGGCGTTTCAGTTCGGCGTAGATCAGCTCCATGTTCTTCTCATACACCGAAAGATCGCTGGTCAGTTCCAGGCATTGGGCCACCGCCAGCTGGATGATGGAGGGCGGGCAGTTGTGGCCGGTGCCCCGGGAGATCTGCCCGCATACCGGGACCATCTTGTCCGCCTGCTCAGCGGCAGGGTTGACCGCCACGTAGCCGATACGCTCGCCGGGGAGGCTCAGGCTTTTGGAGAAGGAATAGCAGGTCAGGGTATCGTCGTAGAATTTGGCGGGATAGTTGATCTGCCGTCCCCCGAACAAAATCTCCCGGTAGGGCTCGTCCGAGATGAGGAAGATATGCCGCCCGTATTTGGCCGAGGCCCGTTTCAGGATGTCCGCCATGCTGGTGAGGGTCTCGCTGCTGTAGGCCGCGCCGGAGGGATTGTTGGGGGTGTTGATGAGCACCGCGGCAGTCTGGGGGCCCAGCGCCGCCTCAAAGGCAGCCAGGTCCACCTGGAAATCCTCCACCCGGGGCGGGACAATGTGCAGTTTCAGCCCGGCGCCCTCGATGTAGGGCTTGTACTCGGGAAAGAAGGGGGCCATGACCACGACCTCCTCCCCGGGGTTGGCCACGCAGCGCAGGGCGTGGGCGATGGCGCCCGCCGCACCGCTGGCCATAAAGATATGCTCAGGGCCATAGTTCATGCCGAAGCGGCGGTTGAGGCTTTCGGCCACAGCAGCCCGCACCGAGGCAATGCCCAGGGAGGGGCTGTAGCCGTGGAGCTCCACCGGGCGGGCAGTGCGCAGCAGATGGATCATGGTCTCGGTGAACTGGGGCGGGCAGGGTACGCTGGGATTGCCCAGGGAATAATCGAACACATTGTCGTAGCCGATCTCGGCGCCCCGGGCGGCAGCCCACTCGCTGAGGGTCCGGATGACGGATTTGGCGCCAAGCATGTCAAGATATTGCTGCGGAATCATCGAAACAACCTCCTCATATTCTTTCGCACGGCAGGCAGGGCCGCCCCGATGGGCCGCCGGGCCGTGCACCATGTCTTTGGATCTTTCCCGCCGGGGAGGGCCGTCAGACATCCTCCCCCAGGATGACCCGGGCCAGGGCGTCGGTGTCGGCGGCCAGATAATCGGCCCCCGCCTCGCTCAGTTCCTCCCGGGTGCGGAAGCCCCACAGCACGCCGCAGCAGGGCAGCCCGGCGTTTTTGGCGGTGGCCACATCCACGTTGCTGTCTCCCACGTAAAGAGTAGTGGCCGGGTCGGCACCGATCTGCGCCATCAGGGCCAGAGTGCCCTCCGGGGCGGGCTTTTTGGGCACGTCGGCAAAGGCCCCCCGCACCTGCACAAAGAGGGACGGGTCAAAGTAATGGGCCACCACCCCTCTGGCCAGGGCATCGTCCTTGTTGGAGAAGACCGCCAGCCGCACGCCCCTGGCATTGAGGACGGCCAGCAGCTCGGGCATACCCGGATAGGGCGCAGTCTTGTCGAACATGTGATCGTGGTAGTCGGCATCAAAGTCGTGATAAGCGGCTTCCAGCACCTCGGGGGTGCGCCGGTCCTCCGGTGTCAGACGCTCGATGAGCTTGGGAATGCCGTTGCCCACCAGGTAGCGGAACTGGTCCACCGTATGGGTGGGCCAGCCCCGGGCGGCGCACAGGCGGTTACCCGCGTCGGCCAGGTCCTCGATGGTGTTGAGCAGCGTCCCGTCCAGATCAAACAAAACGGTATGATACATCTTTCCTTTCCCTTTCCGCGGCGTGCCATTATCTGCCCCGCCGCTGTGCTACCTATTATAGAAGCATTTTTTCAAAACGGCAACGGGGAGGGGCAAATCCCGGGCAGGAATCTTTCCCCGGGAAAGATGTGGGCAGGTTTTGCCGGGCCGTCTGCCGGAATTTTACATCTTTCCCGCCGGACGAAGGGGGCGCCGGGGCTTTCCTTCCGCCAAATCTGTGATAAAATAGGAGCATAGAATCAGGGGGTAAATGGAAATGGCATTTTTGTTTGAGATTCTCAAGGCCGTGGCCTACGGCGTCATCGAGGGCATCACCGAGTGGCTGCCCATCTCCAGCACCGGCCATATGATCCTGGCCGAACAGATTTTGAAGTTCGACCTCTCCGCCGACTTCATGGAGATGTTCCGGGTGGTCATTCAGCTGGGCGCCATCCTGGCGGTGGTAGTGCTCTACTTCCAGAAGCTCTGGCCCTTCTGCCGGGACAACGGCCGGGACAACGGTCTTGCCCGCCATGTGCGCTGGCCCATCATGCGTATGTGGTTCAAGATCATTGTGGCCTGCATCCCCGCCGCCGTGCTGGGCATCCTGCTGGACGACTGGATGGATGAACACCTCTACAACAGCATTGTGGTGGCCCTCATGCTCATTGTCTACGGCGTGGCCTTCATCCTCATCGAGCGCCGTCCCCGCCCGCCCAAGGTCACCAAGCTCTCCCGCATCACCTACAAAAACGCGCTGGCCGTGGGCGGCTGGCAGGTGCTGTCCCTCATCCCCGGCACCTCCCGCAGCGGCTCCACCATCCTGGGCGGCATGCTCTGCGGCCTCTCCCGCCCCTGCGCGGCTCAGTTCACCTTCTTCCTGGCCATTCCCGTCATGGCCGGCGCCAGCCTGCTCAAGCTGGTCAAGTTCTTCGCCAAGGGCAACCTCTTCACCTTCAATGAGGTGGTCATTCTGCTGGTGGGCTGCCTGGTGGCCTTCTTTGTCTCCATCGCCGCCATCCGCTTTTTGATGGACTATGTCAAACGCCACAGTTTTACGGTGTTTGGCTGGTACCGCATCGTGCTGGGCGTCATCGTGCTGGCCGTCTGGGCGGTGCAGCAGCTCACCGCCGTGCCCGCCGCCTGACACAAAGACAAACCATTCCTGTTCTCCCCGCAAGGTGCCCGACCTGCGGGGATTTTTTTGTACAATTCGCCGTGGTTCCCTCTCTTGACGCACAACATCCCGGCCGCTATCATAAAAACAGAAACCGGCGGCGAGCTCCGCCGGGCAGTCAGGATTGGAGGGATTCAGGATGACGTTTGAAGATCTGCAGGAGATTCTGGCCGAGCAGTTCAGCTGCAGCCCTGAGGATGTGACCGAGGACACCGACCTCTTTGACGACCTGGGCGCCGATGAGCTGGACTTGACCGAGCTGGCCTGGAACGTGGGCGAGGGCATCGGTGAAGAGGTATCCGACGAGGACATTGCCGCCTGCCGCACCGTGGGCGATGTGTGGCAATATATCTGCGATCACACCTGATCCGCCCCGGATGTACCACACACGGTAAAAAAGAGAAAGAGGATGCATTCATGAGAAAAGCAAGAGCAATGGCGGTTATTGCCATGACCCTGGCCGTCCTGACTCTGGCCGGCTGTCAGTCTGGCGGACCGGGGGTCGGCCAGCCAGGCAGCCAGACGAGCGGAGAAGTGGAAGTGCCGGAATACGGCTGGGACACCACCCTTGATGAGGTGATCGCCGAACTGGACCAGGCCGGTGCGGAGTATTCTTCCTCCGACGACTGGATCGAGATCGAGGACGGAACGCTGTTCGGCCTGGACGCGTATACCGTGGAACTGAACTTTCAGGACGGTCAGCTGGTCGCGGTGTCGGGATACCTGATAGAAGATGAAGAAACCTGCATCGATGCCATCCGTTCGGCGCTGGGCGCTCCGGCAGAGGACTTCCGCCAGATCATGTCCCAGCTGTCGGACGACGGTCCCAAGGCCTATGAAAACGAAGCCATGGATGGCTATGTCTGGATCAGCACCAATACCCTGGCGGATAATCTTTCTCCCGAAGCCCTGGAACAGTACCGCAGTATCTACACCAAGGACTACGATGAAACCCAGATGGCCAGCCGGGAAGAAACCGAAGACGACGGGACCCGTGTCTGGTACGGTGAGGCAGCCATCGACGCTTTCCTTTCCAACCCCAGCAGCTACTGCCTGTGCGAGAAATACAACGCTTGGCAAGTCACCGTACAGCGCTATGACCTGCTTTTTGAAAATATGATCCTTTGATCGTTTTTCCACATCCCCGTGCAAATCATTTTTCAGCCGCCCGGTGTCCCGCAGCTGCGGAGCGCCGGGCGGCTGTCTGCTGTTGCGGGACCGCCCACAGGCAGGTCGCATAAATATGCAAAATATGCAAGAAATATAGATTTCTCTTGCAAATTCCGTCCGGTTGTGCCATACTGGAATCACACATTGTACCCAGGGACAGGCAGCTGTGCTCTGCCGTTTGGGAAAGAAAAGGAGAGAACATGGCATGAATCTGAAAGGCAGAGATTTTCTTACACTGCTGGACTATCCCCCGGAAGAGATCGGGGCGCTTCTGGACCTGGCCGCCGAGCTCAAGGCCAAAAAGAAGGCCGGCGTCCTCCACGACGTGCTGCGGGGCAAAAACGTGGCCCTGATTTTTGAAAAGACCTCCACCCGTACCCGCTGCAGCTTTGAGGTGGCGGCCCACGACCTGGGCATGGGCACCACCTATCTGGACCCCACGGGCAGCCAGATCGGCAAGAAGGAGAGCATCGCCGACACCGCCCAGGTGCTGGGCAGCATGTTTGACGGCATCGAGTACCGTGGCTACGGCCAGAGCATCGTGGAAGAGCTGGCAAAGTATTCCCCCGTACCGGTGTGGAACGGCCTGACCAATGAGTTCCACCCCACCCAGATCCTGGCGGATTTCCTGACCCTGCGGGAGCACTTCGGCCATCTGGCGGGGCTCAAGTTTGTCTATATGGGCGACGCCCGGTACAATATGGGCAACTCCCTCATGATCGGATGCGCCAAAATGGGCCTGCACTTCACGGCCTGCGCCCCCAAGGCCTACTGGCCGGAGGACGCCCTGGTCCAGCGCTGCCAGGCCATCGCTGCCGAGACCGGCGCCACCCTCACCTTTACCGAGAACCCCGACGATGTGGCCGGTGCCGACGCCGTCTACACCGATGTGTGGGTGAGCATGGGCGAGCCGGAGGAAGTCTGGGCCCAGCGCATCCACGACCTTGCCCCCTACCAGGTCAACGCAGCCCTCATGGCCAAGGCCGGGCCCCAGGCGGTGTTCATGCACTGCCTGCCCGCCTACCACGACCACTGCACCCAGGTGGGCCGCACCATGGGTGAAAAGTTCGGCCGGGACGCCATGGAAGTGACCGACGAGGTCTTTACCGGCAAGCAGAGCATCGTTTTCCAGGAAGCGGAAAACCGCATGCACACCATCAAGGCGGTCATGGCCGCCACTCTGGGCGCGGAGTTCTGAACCGGCTCCGCCGTCCTCATACTGTTTCGCGCCTCGCCCTGCGGCGGGGCGCTTTTTGCGCGCTGCCGCAAAAAAGAATTGACGCAATATATAAAGTTTGCTATAATATTCAGGTACATCGGCGCCGGTATCCGGCGCCATGATAGGGAGCAGTACTCAAGTGGTCGAAGAGGCGTGACTCGAAAGTTTGCAGCCCGTTGGCCGATTCGTCCGCCGCGAATGGCGTGACGGCGGGATTTTCCCGGGGTATGCATCCGGTTATTATCCGCTTATCTTGCATCGAAATCTTGCATTTTTCCGAAAGGTTTGCAAGGCGGTGCTGGAAAAACTTAATATGGAGATGTACTCAAGAGGTCGTAAGAGGGAGCACTCGAAATGCTTTAGGTCTCGAGAGAGGCGCGTGGGTTCGACTCCCACCATCTCCGCCAAATCCCTCAGGAATCTTCCTGAGGGTATTTTTGTATTTTCACGGCAAGAACCCCTTGCCGTTTGGGAGGAAGCGCTATGCCGACATTTACCATCGTGGGCGGGGTCAACGGGGCAGGCAAGAGCAGCCTGTCCGGTGTTCTGAAGGATTGTTTGGACGACTTGGGCGTTATCGTGGACCCCGACAGACTGACCGCCCAGCACGGCGGCGATGAGTATGCCGGGGGCCAGGCTGCCGTTGCCAAACTGCAGGACTGCCTTGCCCAGGGCATTGACTTCACCGAGGAAAGCACCCTTTCGGGCAGCTTCTCCCGCAAAATGGCCCGCGCGGCCCGGGACAAGGGCTACACCGTGCGGCTGTACTATGTGGGCCTGGATACCGCCGAGGAATCGGTCCGGCGGATCGCCAACCGGGTAGCCCGCGGCGGCCACGACATCCCGACCCAGGACGTGGAACGCCGATTTGCCCGGCGTTTCCGGGACCTGGGCAAGCTGCTGCCGCTGTGCAACGAGGCAACCTTCTATGACAACGACAATGGCTTCCGGGTGGTGGCTTTCTATCGCAACGGGGAACTGCTGCCCGCAACCGATACGCCGCCTGTCTGGCTCACCGACCTGCGTCGGGAGCTCGCGCTCTGAACCAGTGTAGGATTACCACCGGTTTTCGGGCAGTTCTTCCGGCAGCGGCAGGGCTTGCTCCATCGTGGCGGCGCTGAGCTGCTTGGACTGGGAATCCAGGTGGGCGTAGATGTTGGCCGTGGTGGAGATGTCGCTGTGGCCCAGCCATTCCTGGATCTGCTTCATGGGCACGCCCTGCTTGAGCAGCAGACTGGCGCAGGAGTGGCGCAGATCGTGGAACCGGATCTTCCGCAGGCCGTGGTCGGCCAGCAGCTTGGCAAATCCGTCGGTCACCGCGTTGGGCAAAATGAGATTGCCCATCTCGTCCACGAACAGGTAGCCTTTGTACTTCTGGTTGTAGCAGTTGCCGCACAGCTTCTCGTTGTAGGCCTGCTGCTCTTTCAACGCCCGCAGCCGCTGGGCAAAGCTGGCCACTAGCGGCAGGGTGCGCAGGCTGGACTTGGTCTTGGCCCGGTCAGCCTCCACCAGGACGTGTTTGCCCTCCAGGTTGGTGCTGGTTACGATGTGCCGGATGGTCAGGGTACCGGCCTCAAAGTCCACGGCGTCCCACCGCAGGCCCAGCACCTCGCCCCGGCGCAGCCCGTAGAAGGCTGCAAACTGGATGATCAGTTCCAGCCGATGACCCCGGGCGGCTTCGAAAAGCTGCTCCATCTCCTCGGCGGTGTAGTAGGCGGCCAGGTACTTCTCGGGTTTGGGCCGTTCTACCTTGTCCACCGGGTTGCCGGGGATCAGGTCCAGCTTCACGGCGTATTTCAGCGCCTTGTGCAGGTTGGCGTGCTGCCGCAGTACGCTGGTGGCTTTCAGCGTTTCCAGCTCGTGGAGATAGAAACTCTGGATATGCCGCGCCTGCAGCCCGCCCAGCGTGATGCCGGTGGGCTCGAAGTAGGGGACGATGTGGTTCTTCACATTGAAGTTGTAGGAGGACCAGGTGGTTTCCTGTACGGCGGGGCGGATGATTTTCAGCCAGTAGAGCATATAGTCACTGAACACCATATCAGGGCTCAGTTCCTCTTTGCGGTTGGGTTTGGGCGGCGTGAAGCTGCGGCGCAATTCCCGCAGCATCTCCTCCGCCCGTTTTTTGTTGCCCTTCACAGGCAGGCCGGTGGCGTGCCAGGGCTGTTTGCGCTTGCCGTCGGCACCGGTGTAGCTGAGCACCATGTAGTAATATCCGTTTTTCTCTTGCAGTCGGCCTGCGACCATAGGCATTTCTCCTTTCATACTCGTTTGTACGGGTTTTCCGGGTCCAGCACAACAATACCCGGAATCCCCGGCAAAAGCTATTCACAAATCTACACAAGGATACGGCCTTGTTTTGGGTACGAATCTACCAAAGCGCCCGCGTCGGGAACTTCCCGGCGCGGGCTTTTGGTATGGTTGTGGTTCAGCGCTCCAGATCGCGGCGGCGCTTGCGGTGGCGGGCTTTTTCCTCGGCCCGCTGGCGGGCCTGTTCCGCCAACGCCTTGCGGCAGGTGGTGGTGGCTCGTACCCTTCGGAGAATCCTGTCACAGACTTCATCCTCGTGCCGCAGCGCCTTGATCTGGCAGGTCAGTCCGGCCCGACGCTCGGCGGTACCGGGCGGCGTGACCTTGTGCCGCAGCAGCCGGGCACAGTTGGCGCGCTCCTTGCAGAGGGCGTCGATCTGTGCCGCCAGTTCCCGGCGGTGGGCCTCCACCTCGTCGGTGGTGTGGAAATCCCGGTCAAAGCAGAGGTGCATCTCCTCCAACGTGCGCTCCACGTTGCGCCAGATTGCTTCGATCTCGGGCCAGTTGATGGACGCCTGGGGATTCGGCTTGGCCTGCACCTTGTACCGGAAGTAGAGATACTGCCGGCCCAGGTGAGGCTTCCCGAAGAGCTCATCCAGCAGTCCCCTGTACCGTACCTTGGCCCAGGAACGGCAGACCGGGCGTTTGGGACGGTCGTACCCGCCGAACAGGCTGTAATAGTGGGGACCGAACTGGTAATAGTGGGCGTCCAGCACCTGGGCCAGCGCGAGCCAGTCGAACTCCGGGCCCAGGCGATGCACCCGCACCGGGCGGCCGCCGTCCACCGAGCGAAGCGTGGCGTACTTGCGGCCCTCCTCCCGCCGCCACAGGTAGCCCATCCGACGCAGGGCCAGGGCAAAGTCCTCCTCGGTGCTGGTCTGCTGGAGGGCGGTTTGCAGAGCCTCCCGCATCCGGTTGTACCGGGTGGGTTCACCCCGGCGTTCCGCTTCGTAGAGGGGACGCGGTGTGCTCTTGCCGGGGGTCTGTACCACCGACAACCCCTGGGCCCGGCAGAGGGCATCGGAAGCGCGGCGCAGTTCCCGGTACTGGCTGCGGCGCTGCTCGTACTTTTTGCCATCCACATAGGACACTGCGTTGATGACAAAGTGGTTGTGCAGGCAGTGGGTGTTCATGTGGGTGGCCACCAGTACCTGAAACCGCCCGCCCCACACCTGCCGGGCCAGCTCCACCCCGATGGCGTGGCACTGTTCCGGGGTCACCTCGCCGGGCTGGAAACTCTGGTAGGCGTGCATCGCCACCACGCCCTCGGTCTTGCCGAACTTCCGCTGCACCGCCCGCATATCCGCCCAGGCGGTTTCGGGGCGGCAATGAATGCCCGACACCAGCTTGGCGCTTTCCGTCAAGGTAGTCTTGGCGTCGTTCCCGGCGTAGTGCAGCGCCTGGGACAGGGCGCCGTATTCGGTTTTCTCCGGGTTGGCAGCATAATCCACCACCCGACGCAGGTTGTCCCGCACCGGCCAGATCTTGGTGACGGCCAGGGATTACTCCTTCGGCAGCAGGGCATCCCGGATCTGGTCTGTGGCCGCCCGGCAGGGGAGCGCGTCCCCGGGCGGCAGACGGTCCGCCAGCGCGTCCAGTTCTTCCAGAGCGGAAAATAAAGACGCGGGCGGATGAAACTGCGGTGTGTACCCCAGTGCCTGCTGCCGGAGATATTCCGACAGCGTCAGACCGCAGCGCCGGGCGGCGGATGCCATCCGGTGTTTTTCAGCCGGTGTCACCCGCACGTTGATGCCCACGGTGCGGTTTCTCACGAGACCGCCTCCTGTGAGAAATCGGGGCTCGGGGCCGTCCCCGTAGGAGCGGCGGTGTCCGCCGCGGCGAAGGGTTGCCCGTCGGCAACACAAAGCCCATGCTCGCTACCGTGATGCGGCCCCGGTGACGGTGATGACGATGATGACGGTACGGGGGTCGCACCCTCTTCACCAGCCGGTACCGTACCAGACGGTAAAGGGGATCTGCCGGTATCATCGTCACTACCGTCATGACCGTCATTCCTGTCACAGGTGAAGCACAGCAGCCGGGTGTTGGAGGTGCGCCGGGACTGGTAGCGGATGCCCTGCGGGGCAAACACCGTGTAGAAGTGCTCCACCAGTTTGCGGGTGAACTGGTTGGGCTGTACCCCGGTGATAGCCGCGGCGGTCAGCAGGTCGGTGGCGGTGCCTGTCCAGGTGCCGACGCGCTGGACAAAGTCCGCCGCCCGCCACAGGTAGTCCGGAACAGCCTTCCGGACCTGCTCCTCGGCAGATTCCTCCTCCAACAGCTGCCAGATGCAGTCCCGTGTCTGCAGGTGGAGGGTGCAGCTGTCCATGTCACGGCCTGTCACCAGCAGCCGGGCCGTGTCGCTCATCCGCTGGCGCTGCAGAAGCCAGATGGTGTCGGCGGCGCCCATCAGGCCGTTGGACCCGGAAATTTGCTGGAATGGGTCGGATGCGCCCTGTTTGCGCAGATGATGCACCAGCAGCAACCCGATGCCGCGGCGGTCCGCCAGGGATTTCAGCGCGCTCATATCCTGATAATCGCTGGCGTAAGCGCCGTTGTTCGGGTCGGCGGTGCGGACCTTCTGCAAGGTGTCGATGACCACCAGCCCGGTTTCGGGGTGCTGGGACAGGAATTTCTCGATCTGGAGTTCCAGTCCGTCCCCGATGGCGCAGCTTCCGGTCTGGAAGTACAACCGGCTGGGAACGGGGTCCTCGGTCAGGCGGAACAAACGACCCTGAATGCGGGCATAGGTGTCCTCCAGACAGAGGTACAGTACGGTCTGCGGCAGGGTGGTGCGGCCCCAGATCTCGCCGCCCCGGGCCAGCTGCAGGCAAAGCCACAGGCACAGCCAACTTTTGCCTGCCTTGCTGGCACCGGCCAACAAGGAAAGCCCGGCGGGCAACAGGCCGGGAATCAGCCACCGTACCGGCGGCAGCGGGGTGGAAAGTAGAGTTTCAGCATCAATAGGTTCGTTTCTCTGCATGGCATACGCCTCCTTCTTGCTGGGCCACAGGCCGCCCAACGGGGCCCTGTGGCGCAACCTTTGCGACAATGCGGGTAACGGTGCCCGCCGCCCGGCGGCGCGCGGCACGGCGCGGATTTGGGCGGAGGTACAGAGTGAATCTTAATAAGATTCACTCTGTCGGGAAAATCGCTTGCGTGAATCTTGTTAAGATACCTTTGGCCGCAATACAGCAGAAAGTGAATCATGTTATGATTCACTTTTCCTGCGGCGGATTTCCAGTGAATCATGCTATGATTCACTTTGCAGGTCTTGCCCGGCAAAACCTGCCCCTTGTGCATTGGTCAGCAGATAGCGGATGACGTTGATTTTGGGGATCTTGTAGGCGTTGCCCAGTTTGAGGGCTCCGATTTCACCCTCTCCCAGCAGATCATACGCCGCGTGACGGCTGATGCCCAACATAGTTTGCAGCTGCCGGACCGTCACCACATCGGGATAGTCGGCAAACAGCAGACCATAGCAGGCTTTCAGCTCTTTTTCCGGGATGAGGTGTTTCGCAGACATGCGACCCTTATAGAATGGAAGTGTACGAATTGGATAATCATAGGCAAATCTCCTTTCTGTAATCGTTTGCGGAAGATCTATTGAACTTTCGCAAATTTGATGAGAATATTATAATTCGCAAAAATGCGAACGTCAATATATTTCGCAAATTTGTTACAATTTCCTTGTAAAACGGGGACGGGTAGGGTACAATGAATACAAAAAGACGCGCCCACGGGAAATCCGTGGACGCGATAACGGCTTGGAGAGGAGCAAAACCGTGACGACCGGCGAGAAAATCAAACGCATACGCCGCCATCGGCAGATGACGCAGAAGGAACTGGGAGAAAAGATCGGGCTGGGCGCAGGCGGCGCCAACCGTATCGCCCAGTATGAGATGGGGTACCGGATTCCCAAAAAGCCACTGCTGGAGAAAATGGCTGAAGTACTGAACGTATCTGCGATGGCCTTGTCGGAAGGCGGAAACGGTGCAGCTGCTGATATGATGGAGCAACTGTTCTGGCTGGATGAGGAAGTGCCCGGTATTATCAACCTGGTCCGGACACAGCGGTCAGAGACCCGGTACAATGCCAACCAGGATTTTTCGTTGCGCTATGATGACAACGATGACTGGCCGCCAAACAGCCCTGTGGCCATGTGGTTCAATTCGACGATCTTGAACGATTTCCTTAAGGACTGGGCGGATGTGCAGCGGAAGCTTCGCCAGGGGGAGATTACCGAAAAGGAATACTTTGAGTGGAAGATTTGTTGGCCGGAGAGTGCGGACAAATAGGGAATAGCAGAAGTGCTTTTGTGAGAAAAGAGACCTGCCTTATAAAGTTGTGTGGATCTGTTGCTCTACAGTGAAATCTGAGGCTTTGAAAGAGACCTCTAGTGGCTTCGGTGTTTATTGGGGGAAATTTGCTCTTTCGCACGATAATTAAGTTGTAAGTACACAGCAGCAGAAAAATTGCTTGTCTTGATTCTGTTGAACAAAAAAGGAGAGCTCTTCTCCGCGGTGGCAACCGAAATTCTGATCCGGCTCATTAAGTAAAGTGCCCTTCAGACTGTGTTCTTCCAGGCCGGTGATGCGAACCCAGCAACCTTCCGGCGAAAGACGCTCTTTGAACAGATAGACCAGTACATCATCAATGTAAGAAGGATCACGGCTGGCATCCAGAAAATTCATCTGCCGAGTCTGCTCTACTTCCTGGCTTGCATCATAGTGGCGCAACTGTTCGATTTTGGTTGCGTGTTCAGCATAAAGGGAGCCGTCTTCATCCCTCAGAGCAAAAAACTCCTGCTCCATGACGGCACCAATGCGGAGAAAGGAGCGATAAGTGTCTGTGCCTTCAAAAAAGGTGACATTGTCCTTCTCTGCCACACCAACAGCTAGAATCTCCAGAGTCAGGCCGGCAGAGCGGTCAATATAACCATACGTCAAGATACAGTTCCCCTGCTCGGCACCGGGAAATTTTTTTGTGACCTCTCGCAAGGTGTCAGTGAACATAAAAACAGTGAATTTCCTGTAGAAAGCACGGAATCCGGTTTCTTTGTACTTCATGGGGTGAATCTTCCTTTTCCGTCGTGATGAGCGGTGGTCTTTTCTCTATTATAGTAGAGTGATAGTCCTATATTTTGGATATCCAGAAAATAAGGACTTGCCAAGAATGTAATCGCTAAAGAGATAAGATGATTGATAAAATTGTGATTGGATGCCGTCGGCAATCTCGACCAAGCGGCGCTGCAGCTGTTTTGCGGTTGCACTTGATTTCTATAATGCAGATCATCTGTTTTTCCATGATAATTCTCTATTCGAGTCATCCAGTACACCATAGTGCGAGATTTGAGAATATCTTTTTGAGAGAAAACTGTCTGACCGGAAATTTGAGGCTATAATTTACGGTTGTTTCTTTACCCATTATAGCGAAAAAATAGGACTTATAACATAAAAAATAAAATGGTTGACTATATATGCGATGTACACTTGTGTATTTCCTGCCTTCAACAAGGCTTTGTTTCACAAACACAAGAAAATTAAAAGCATCGCATCAATTTCTTCGAGAAAATTGTAGAAGCTTACAGGCGTTTCTGATATACTTTGAAACAGAATTGTGCGTATTTCAAATCTGAGAGGACGCGAGGTAAAATATGGCTATCCGCTATAAAAAACTATTTAAACTGCTAATTGATCGGGATCTTAAGAAAAAGGATCTGCGGGATATGACAGGCATCAGCTATGCCACGCTGCAAAAATTAGAACGTGGTGAAAATGTAATGACAGAGGTCCTAAACACCATCTGTCTTGCATTGCATTGCAAAATAGAGGACATTGCCGAGGTCGTTCCTGATGAACAGGACGCTGAAAAAGCGCCTGAAGCCAACGCGCAGCGACTCGCAGGAGGACAAGCGAAAGTATGATACCGCAGAATAAAAAAGCGCTTAAAGAGGCCAGCCCCTACACCGGCGTCATCACGAGAGAGCAGTTCCTTTTCTATGAAATGCGCACCACTGCGCGGTTGGTGGAAGAGGGGCTGACGGCCGCCGAGATTGCAGATCGTATATGCAAGGAAAATCTTTTCCAGTACCCCACGGAAAAGTCGGTACGTCAAATGGCGTTTACCTGTATCCGGCGCTTGAAAGCGCTGGATGATCCGGAACTGGTGTCTGCCATTGCAGTCCAGCCCAGTGAGATTGCAAAACAGATCTGTCTTTACGCAATGATGAAGCAGTACCGGCTGGTCTGGGATTTTATGGTGACGGTGATTGGGGAAAAGTACCATTTAAAGGACCTGTCTTTTGGTAAAATCGATTTGAATACATTCTTTATGCGCCTGCAAGAACAGGATGACTGGGTCGCCGCATGGAGCGAAGCTACGATCAGAAAAATCAAGCAGGTGCTGACAAGGGTGCTGGTGGAAAACGAATACTTGGACAGTGCGACTTCCGATCGTCTGAACCCGGTCCTGATTTACCCAATCCTGGAAAACGCCATTCAGGAAAAAGGAGACACAAGAGCACTGGCCGCATTCAACTGTTTTTCATAAAGGAGAGCTTGGGGTATGAGCAAATTAAAAGAGCGGCTCGACCTGCTTCGAGAAGAAATCCAAAAGGATGACTTTCTGGATGGAAAGGGCCTGAGTAATGAGGTCAATATCCGTATTTTTTGTTACGACGCTGCCGAAGAAATCACGGTGATGCATTTTCTCGATCAGCTTAGGACCGACCCGGCGCTCCAGTGCCGTCTGATCGAATGTAATCTCTATAAAATCTTTCTTGCCCTCTGTGATGATCTGGACATTACCGATGCGATTCCCGAGATGGAAGAAAGTGAAGGTAGTGACTTCCTTCTGGAGCAGTTGCATTCCGCCATCGGTGAATCCGAATTTATCGAAAAAATGCAGTATGCACCACACATGCGTGACGATGTTCTGTTGCTCACTGGCGTGGGTGATGTGTTCCCCTTTATGCGAGTTCATTCTTTGCTGGAAGCTTTACAGCCGCATTTTTCTGATATCCCCATTTTGGTGATGTATCCCGGCGAGTTTGACGGTCACTATTTGAAGTTATTTGGCAGGCTGAAACCCAACGACTATTACAGGGCATTTAATTTCTTCGCGGAGGAGGACACGAAACAATGATAATTCGTGACATGTTTGCCGAGGATATCAATCGGAAAATCAACGGAGTTATCAAGGTTGATCAGGATACAACAGATGTAATTGAACAGGAAGTGCGGGAATACGTTATCACCAAGGAACTGAAGAAGCATTTCATCTCCTTCTTTGACTATTACAGTGACGCCTTTGACAAGCCCACCGCCGACATTGGCGTATGGATCTCCGGCTTTTTTGGAAGCGGTAAATCTCACTTTCTGAAAATGCTGTCCTATATCCTTGAGAATAAATCCATTGGCGGCATCCCCACTGTAGAAAAGTTCCGCCAGAAATTCGCAGACGATCCCGCCACCTTCATGCTGATTGACCGCGCTACCCGCGGCAAGACCGAAACCATTCTGTTCAATATCGACATTGAAGGCTCAATCAACAAAGACAAGACCGCAGTGCTCCGCGTCTTTGCGAAGATGTTCTATACCCACCTCGGGTTTTATGGTGAAAACTTGAAAGTGGCCATGCTGGAGCAATACATCGACCAGCTCGGCAAAACGGAGGAGTTCCGCCGTGTCTTTGAGGCAAAGAAGGGTAAGCCCTGGACCGAGCAGCGCAAGGCATTTGCGTTTAACGGCAAGTTCATCGTCCCGACCCTGATGGAAGTGCTGGACATGAGCGAGGAAGATGCAAAATGTTGGTTCAATGACAAGACAGCTGTCGAGTTTTCCATCGCCCGGTTGGTAGAAGACATCAAAAGCTATGTGAATAATCAGCCGGACAATTTCCGCCTCCTGTTTATGATCGACGAAGTGGGTCAGTATGTAGGTACGGATACCGATATGCTGCTGAATTTGCAATCTCTGACAGAGAAGATTGGCAGCGAGTGCGGTGGTAAGGTGTGGGTCATGTGTACCGGCCAGGAGGCCATCGACGAGATCATCAAGGTTCGCGCTGATGAGTTTTCCCGTATCCAGGCTCGTTTCAAAACACGCCTCAGCCTGTCTTCCTCCTCGGTGGATGAGGTCATTCAGAAGCGTATTCTGAAAAAGAAGCCGGAGGCAGAGCAGAAGCTGGAGGCGCTGTACCAGGAGAATGACTCCGTGCTCCGCAATCTGTTCAGCTTCACAGATTCCATTCTGGACATTAAGGGGTTTGCCGGTGCTGGTGAATTCGCGGTGAATTTCCCCTTTGTGCCCTACCAGTTCATTATCATGCAGAAGGTGTTTGCCGAGATCCGTAAACATGGCAACTCGGGCAAGCACCTGTCCGGCGGCGAACGCTCCATGCTCTCCGGTTTCCAGGAGGCCGCCCAGAAGATCCAGGACCAGGACGAGTATGCCCTCGTCCCGTTCTTCCGCTTTTACGATACGGTCCACTCCTTCCTGGACAGCTCCATACGCCGCGTGATTGAGCGATGCCAGAACGCAGCGGATATGGGAGCTGGTATCCAGCCGCAGGATGTGGATGTGCTCAAGCTCCTGTACTTAATCCGCTATGTGGACGATATTCCTGCCAACGTGGACAACATCGTGATCCTGATGGCGGATGATATTCGCACAGACAAGATTGTCCTTCGGGAAAAAGTAGGCGAATCCTTGGGCCGCCTGATGAGCCAGAACTATATCGGGCGGTCTGGCGAGACCTACAACTTCCTCACTGATGAGGAGCAGGATATTCAGCGGGACATCAACAACACGGTCGTGGATACTGCCTCCATTGTGGAGCGCATCGCCCAAATGATCTACGCCGACATCTACCAGACCAAGAAGTTCCGCCGGGATAAATACGACTTCGACTTCGATAAAATGGTGGACGGTGTCACCACCGGCGCTGTGACCGGCGGCATGAAGCTGCGCTTTTTGACGGTTGCCACAGATGCGGTGGAAAAGTCCGAGCTTCGCTTGATGACGGAATCTCACGGGCAGGCTATTGTGGTGTTGCCTGGTTCTTCCTACTACGAATCGCTGGAAAGCGCCATGAAGATCCGCAAGTTCGTCAAGCAGCGGAACGTGGCCCAGCTGCCCAAGTCCATGCAGGACATCATCCGCGACCAGCAGGATGAAGCTACCCGCTATGAGCAGTCTGCCATGGAGGACTTGAAGCAGGCGATTGTCAACGCTGCGTTTTATGTGGATGGCGAGCACATTGAGATTCGCGGCGGTGACGCCAAATCCCGCATCGACCAGGCGCTGGACTACCTGGTCACCCATGTTTACAGTGAGCTGGACCTTGTCAACAAAAACATGGAAACGGATGCGGATGTCGAGGAGGTTTTAACCGGGAATTTCTTGCCCGGTGCAGAGCCGAACCGCGATGCCGCCGCAAAAGTCGAGGAATTTTTGGTGGTGCAGGATCGCACCAAGCTGCCCACCTCCATGTACGATGTGCAGAGCCGGTATCAGGGCATCCCCTATGGTTGGCGGGAAATAGACATTGCCGCCGTGGTGGCACTGCTCATCAACCAGCAGAAGGTGACCATCAAGTACGGCGGTGCGACCATCCAGCCGGATGATCCCAAGCTGTTGGACATGCTGCGAAAAAAGAACGAGATTGGCAAAACCAGCATCTCCATCCGGCAGGCGGTGACCGCCGTCAAGATGAAAGCGGTGAAGGAGCTGCTGCGGGAGTTCTTTGACGTCATGGATGTTCCCGACGACGAGGACGGTTTGGTCGCCTACATCGTCAAGAAATTTGAAGAACTGAAAACTCACTACGAGGATCTGAACCAGCGATATACCACCGGGCGCAAGTATCCTGACCAGAGCAAGGTACAGCAGGCAATGCAGCTGGCAACCGATGTCCTGTCCCAGAAAAAAGACAACATCGCGCTCATTGACCGGCTGTTGAAGCTGGAGGATCAGCTGTTTGACAGCAAAGAGGACCTCCAGGCTGTGGAAGGCTTTTTCAAAAATCAGGTGCAGGTGTTTGATGCCGCTGCCCAAATGGAGGAGAACTTGCGCAATGAGCTGGACTACCTTTCTCGCGAACCGGCAGCCAACGACGCGCTGAACAAGATCCGGCTGATCGTTGCTGTGCAGGGCGGGTTCAGTTATCAGAAAATCCCCGAGCTGAACGGCTTGATGGCTACGGTCCGGGACGGCCACGGCCGCTTGCTGGATGCCAAGCGGGCGGAAGTGGACGAGATGATCACCCAGTGCATGGGTGCGGTGCATCAGGCCGCGAACGGCGATCTCAAGGCAAAAGACCTGATCACACGGGCAGACAAATTTTATGCCCAGCAAAAGCAGAAGGTGCGGGACTACCAGAGCCTGGCCTTGCTGGATGGCCTGATCCCGCCCATGCTTCAGTACAAGGACGACGCGCTGGAGCGGATCGAGACGCTGCTGGCTCCCCCTGCACCTCCCAAGCCTCCGGTCCCGCTTGCGGACGGCGGCCCTGCACCGGCTGCCAAAAAGGTGATTCGGCCCTACAACCGTTCCATCATCTTCCCGGCAAAGAAGCTGGAGACGATGGAGGATGTGGACGATTATGTGGAAAAGATTCGGGAACAGCTCAAGCAGCTTTTGAAAAACTGCGACGGCATCCAGCTTAAATAAAGCGAGGAATCAAGGATGGACAAAAACGCAATCAAGAAATTCGCGGTTTGGGCCCGGCGGGAGCTGATCTCCCGGGTCAGTCAGCGGGCGGCATATTTTGAAATTACAGAAGCCGGGTTTGGCGACCCGGCAGCGGACAGCGTTCTGGGGAGGGTCCTATCCGCAGAGGAAAAGACCCAGCGGCAGGCGCTGATCGCCCAGATTCGGCAGAAGGGTTACCAGCAGGTAATGGAGGAGGTGGCCTATACCTGGTTCAACCGTTTCATCGCTCTGCGCTTCATGGAGGTCAACGGGTATCTGCCCTCCCATGTGCGGGTGTTCACCGATGAGGACAACCAGTTCAAACCCCAGATCCTGGCCGAAGCCATCCACATGGAACTGGACGGCTTGGATATGCAGAAGGTCTATGCCTTCAAGAACGCCAATAACGACGACGGCTTGTTCAAGTATATGGTCATCGTCCAGTGCAACGCCCTTTCATCCATCCTGCCCGGCATGTTCCAGCAGATCTCCGACTATACCGAACTGCTTTTCCCGGATAACCTCTTGCGGGAGGGCAGTGTTCTCCAGCAGATGATCCAGCTGATTCCCGAGGAGGACTGGAAGGACGCGGTGCAGATCATCGGCTGGATGTACCAGTATTACATAACTGAGTTGAACGAACTGGTTTATGATGGCTCTATGTCCAAAGCCCGGATTACGAAAGAATTGCTTCCAGCGGCTACCACGATATATACGCCGGACTGGGCTGTCCGCTACATGGTGGAGAACTCCCTGGGCCGCCTGTGGGTGGAGGGGCATCCCAACGACGAACTGAAAGCCACCTGGAAGTATTATCTGGAGGAAGCCGAACAGGAACCGGATGTGCAGGCGCAGCTGGCCGAGCTCCGCAAAGAGTATGCTGCTATGCCCCCGGAGCAGATTAAGTGCATCGACCCCTGCTGCGGTTCCGGCCATATTCTTGCCTATCTGTTTGATGTCCTGGTGCAGATTTATGAGAGCTACGGCTATACCACCCGGGAGGCGGTGACCAGCATCGTCCAGAACAATCTCTATGGCCTGGACATTGACGACCGCGCCGCCCAACTGGCCTATTTTGCGGTAATGATGAAGGCCCGCCAGTATGACCGGCGTTTCTTCAGCCGGGGGATGCAGCCCCATGTGTACGCCATCCAGAACAGCGGACCCTTGTCCCATGAGGCGTGGGGACTTCTGGGCGAAGAAGAGGAAATTGCCCACCGCCTGTGGGATTCCTTTGCAGATGCCAAGGAGTACGGCAGTCTGGTGAAGCCGAATGCCACTTTGGAAGAACTGGAAAGACTGAAAAAGCGGGTCACTGAGGTGGACCGTATGAGCAGCTATGGCAATCTGTTCACCGATGCCATGAGCTATGAGATACTGCGAACGTTTGAGCCGCTGATAGAACTGACGCAGGCGCTGGTGCAGAAATATGATGTGGTGGTCACCAATCCACCTTATTTGGGTAGTAGTCGGTTTTCTCCATTGCTTGATAAATTTGTAAAAGAAAACTATCCAGATGTCAAAAATGATCTAAGCATGGTCATGTATAAACATGCACTTGTTGATTTGGCAAAACCAATCGGATATACTGCATTTATAACGACATCTTCTTGGATGTTTCTCTCGGGCTTTGAAAAGCTCCGCAAATTTGTTGATTCTACCGCGGCGATTACCAGCCTTGTCGATTTTGGCACGGAACTGTTCGACGGAAAGGTGGGACATAATCCGATTGTATCTTGGGTTACATACAGTGCCAATCTCGATTACAAAATGTCTGCAGTTCGTTTGGTAGAATACTGTTATGCCCGTAGAGATGAAAAAGAACCAGAATTTTTTAATCAGAAAAATTGCTATACTGCCCGGCAGTCCAATTTCTCCAAGATTCCAGGAAGCCCGGTGACATATTGGGTAAATGAAAAAATAATAGGGTTATTAGAAAACAAAAAATTCTATGATGAATTTTCTTTTAAACGCGGATTGACAACAGCAGATAATAATCGCTTTTTACGTCTTTGGTTTGAAGTAAATCTAGCTGATGAAAGTTTATCAATATATACTCCTTCCAAGCGCTGGTTTTCTTATAATAAGGGCGGCGAATATAGGAAGTGGTATGGAAACAGAGAATATGTTGTAGATTGGGAAAATGATGGAGAGCGATTAAAAAACTATTCTGGCAGTGCAATGAGAAATTTGGCATTTGCATTCTCGAAAGTAATTAGCTATTCATCTTTAACCTCAGGTAAACTATCTTTCCGTATGTGCGACAATTGCCTCAACGATCAAGCTGGGAATTACTTTGTCCCTACAGCTACGACAACACTCACATATGCATTGGCATTACTAAACTCTTGTGTATCTGAATTTTTTATAAAAATCAAAAGTCAAACATTAAATACAACAGCAGATGACTTTAGTGCATTACCAATATGTGTAGATAGTGAATCTACGATTGAAAATTTTTCAAATGATAACATGGCACTTGCAAAGGCCGATTGGGATTCCTTTGAAACGTCCTGGGACTTCAAACAGCATCCGTTGGTTCGATTGAGGCTAGCTGGGGCGTATGCTTGGGGGAGCAAATTGCCGGTTACACTCCTTTCTTCTGCTTATCGCTCATGGAAACTGGAATGTGATGGCCGGTTCCAAAAGTTGAAAGCTAATGAGGAAGAACTCAACCGCATTTTCATCGCCATCTATGGTTTGCAGGACGAGCTAACCCCGGAGGTTACCGACAAGGACGTGACCGTCCACTATCTGGTGGATACCAAAGACGACATTCCCGCATCGTTGCGGGGCTCCAACTATGTGCTCACCAGGCGGGATGTCATCGTGTCCCTGATTTCCTACGCTGTGGGCTGTATGCTTGGCCGCTACTCCCTGGATGTGGAAGGGCTTGCCTATGCCGGCGGCGACTGGGACTCTGTGTATCGTATGCAGCAGGAAATTTATACGGTAGAGGGCAAAGAAGTTCATCTGGCAGATGGCAGAGTATTGACCGTGAAGCCGACTGGATATAACCAAATTAAAACAGATGATGGCTGGAAAACTCTTTCCTACCCGGTGGATGCTGACAATGTCATCCCCATCTGCGACGACGAATACTTCGATGATGACATGGTGGGCCGTTTTGTTAAGTTCATCGAGACGGTCTACGGCAGCGACACGCTGGAAGAAAACCTCAAATTCATTGCCGATGCCCTGGGCGGCAAAGGTACGCCCCGCGATGTGATCCGCAGTTATTTCCTGAACGACTTCTATGCCGACCACTGTAAGACCTACCAGAAGCGGCCCATCTACTGGCTCTTTGACAGCGGCAAGAAAAACGGCTTCAAGGCGCTTATCTATATGCACCGCTATCAGCCGGACACCATCGCACGCATCCGTACCGACTATGTCCATGAGCAGCAAAGCCGCTACCGCACCGCCATCGCCGACCTGGAAAGCCGCATCGCTGCGGCGTCCACCGCTGAGCGTGTGAAGCTGAACAAGCAGCTGAAGAAATTGCAGGAGCAGGACGCCGAGCTGCGGACCTACGAGGAAAAAATTCACCATCTGGCTGACCAAATGATTTCCATCGACCTGGATGACGGCGTTAAGGTCAACTACGCCAAATTCCAGGACGTGTTGGCAAAAATCAAGTGAGGGGGAAAAGTCCTGTGAGCGATGAATTTCACATGACCATTTCGATACCTGCTGATGATGATGGATATGTCCTCTTGCAGTGCGAACATTGCGGAACCTTTTTTAAGGCAACGCCCTCTGATATAGAGGATGATGGAGTGCTGCATATATTCTGCCCCAGCTGTGGATTAGTCAGTGATAGTTACGTTACAGAAGATGTAATAGAACTTGCAAGGCGGATGGTCGAAAATAAAGTCAATGATATGCTATATGACGCGTTCAAGGATTTGGAACGCCATAACAAGAGAAATAGTATCATTAAGTTTAAGGCTGGAAAGCGCCCAAATCATGAGCCAGAAGATCCAATTCGATCTGGGATAGAAGCATTAGAGATAACAATGTTTCCATGCTGCGGTCGTACAGCCAAAATTAAACCATTGTTAAAAATGACGGGGGCGTATTGCCCTTTTTGCGGGGTAAAGAACTATGAGATTGAGTAGGAGAGATTTAAGAAAAATACAATACGATTTCAACAGCATCTCCAATCGGTTACTTCAGGCTGATTATCAGGATTACTTGGATGTACTTGGGAAATTTCTTGGGTTTATTAAAAATACCCCGATTATCTTTGAGTATATTTCTGATTGCGGTTGCTGCGATTGGAATTTAGAAGAGAAAGCTAAGCAGGTGCAATCTTCTTATGGGCGGGTAATATTCCCGACTGGAGACACTGAAGAAGAAGAGGTTAGAAACGTGTATGCCGTTCTAGAATATATCGTAGAGCGACATATAGAGGTGCATCGAAGTTTGGCTTACGGATACTCTGCTTCCAAAAAGTTTCAAGATATGGTAAAAGGATTCAATGATCGTTTTGTTATGGTGCTGATTCGCCATATTGAGCGCTATCTGACGAAAGTGGGGATCGACATGGGCTTGGATGAAAAAGTAGTATACAATGTAACTGTTCAGAACGGACAAGCAATTATCGCAAACGATAATGCCACTGTTACTGCCACCGCTAATATTGGACTCAATACAAATGATCTAAAAACATTGATTGAGGCGGTACGCACAAGTGCAAGCGAACTGAATGCCGAAGATAAGGAAACCGTTTCTGATAGTTTGGAAGTTATTGAAGCGGAAGCTACGGCAGAAAAGCCCAAAAAGGGAATGCTGAAAACAGCGATCGCAGCGCTAAATAATGTAAAAGATACAGTAAAAGGGGTTGCCGAATTTGGTACAGCGGTTACCGCACTGATTCAGCTGGTCGCCCCCTTACTCCAATGAATCGATGCATAAAATGGAGGTGGCAGCATGGACATTGATACGATTAAACAAGATTTGATTCGCCGTTTCGCTGCACCTTTGCCGGAGTTTTACCAGCGCCGGATCATCTTCTGGTACGATGAGGAACGGGAGTTTGAGGACCAGGTCGGGGAACTGGCTCTGGATGGTGTCACCGTCCTGGCGCTGACAGGCAGTAACACCTTCGCTGTCAAAAAGCGACTCTGTGAGGATGATCTGACATCTAATTTTCTCGTTTACGACCCCAGGCCCAGCACGCAGGACGATGATAACTGGCTCATCAACGTGCAGCTGTACAGCGAGGAGTTCCGCGCCGACCTCAATTCCATCTGGATGGACGAGATGGGGCTGCCCGCCACCCCTATAATTCGTAACCAGGTGAAGCGGTACCAGAAATTCTTTCGTTCACAAAAGCACCGCAACGCTGTAAAGAAACTTGTCGGCAGCGTTTCTACGACTCCACAAATGCATCTGGCAGTCATGGCGGCGCTCAGCGGCTGCAGCAGGTTGCAGCCGAGTGCAGTTCTCCGGGCAGTCCTCAATGCCGGGCTGGAGCTGGAGACGAACAGCGTCTATCAAAGCTTTGCGAACTATGGGGCGGATCAGGCGTTTTGGGTCATGGTATCCCAGGGCACCGGATACAGCGAAGGAGAGGACTGCAGCCTGGGCCGGTTAGCCATTCATCTGCTGCTCACTGCCGCCACCCGTACTATGCACACTGATCTCCTGGCCGGTTTGGATGCCTTTCTGTCTGTTCCCCATCAAGCATACTGCTATGATTTCGTCTCGGACTGGCTGCACAGCCAGGACACCACACAGCTGTATGAGATCGCACGATATGTGGAACAGGAAGCTCGTCTGCCTCAGCGTTTTTCCAAGCTGCCGGTGACCGATCTGGTAGATACCGCCTGTTTCCCTTGCGTTGACGAGTGCATCCTGACCAGTCTAATGAAAGAGATCGGCAATCACATTATCCAGGTGGAGTCAATCCGGCTGGTGGTGGAAAAACGCCGCACCATGCCCTGGTACCAAAGCGTCGCTAGCTACTACGAGGGCCTGCTCCAGGTGGCCAATATGCAGGCGTTCTTTACGGAGCACTCCGCCGGATTCCATACGGTGGAACCGCACCGCATCTGGAGGGAATATACCTCCGACTACTATCGGATGGACACCTATTACCGGCTGTTCCATCTGTGCTTCCAGCGCAGTTTGAAGGAATCCCACCCGTTGCTGGATGACCTGTTCAAGCAGGTGGCGGACAAGGTGGAGGGGCTGTACACCCACTGGTTCCTGGGCCAGCTGGGCCAGAACTGGTCGGATGCCTGTGCTGAAACTCTGGAAAAGCACGGCCATATTCTGGAAGTGCCCCAGCAGACCGATTTCTATGCCCAAAAGGTGCGGCCCAGCGAGAACCGGGTTTTTGTGATCGTGTCGGACGCTTTCCGGTACGAAGCGGCAGCTTCGTTGGCAGAGGACCTTCGGCGGGAAATGCAGTGCAAGGTGACCCTCGGCAGCTGCGAGGGGATGTTTCCGACCGTGACCAAGTATGGCATGGCCGCGCTGCTGCCCCACAAAAAGCTGGAGGTCAAGCCTCGCACCGACGGTACCCTTGCCGTGCTGGCCGACGGTGAACCCACCGACGCTGGATACCGGGACAAGCTGCTGAAAAAGGCCAATCCCGCCAGTGTGGCGCTGAAATATGAAGAGATCCTGCTGCTGAAACGGCAGGATCGGCAGGCTCTCGTCAAGGGAATGAGCGTCGTCTATATCTACCACGACACCGTGGACAAGGCCAGCCACACCTCTGACAGCGCCGTCTTTTCCGCCTGCGAGGAAGCCATTAGCCAGATCAAGAACCTGGCTCGGATCATTGTCAACGATTTTGGTGGAACGAATATTCTCGTCACTGCAGACCACGGTTTTATCTACACATACAGCCCTCTGGGAGAGGACGACAAGGTGGACCGCACCACTCCCACCGAGCAGGACGTGGAAGTGGACCGCCGATATCTGATCACGCAAAAAGGTGCGCAGCCCAGGTATCTGCTGCCGATCCGGTTGTTGGACGGCAACACCGGCTATGAAGCTTTCGCACCGAGAGAATATGTCCGCATCAAGAAAAAGGGTGGCGGCCTCAACTTCGTGCATGGTGGTATCAGTTTGCAGGAAATGGTGGTGCCGGTGTTGGAGTTCCAGTTCCTGCGCAACTCCTACAAGGAGTATCAGCGCAACCGGGACAAGATCGATACCAAGCCGGTGACGGTCAGCCTGTTGTCTGCCAGCCGGAAAATCAGCAACATGATCTTCTCGCTGAACTTCTACCAGAAGGAAGCCGTGGGAGGAAACCGCGAAGCAGCCCGGTATCTGGTGTACTTTGTGGACGAGAACGGACAAAAGATCAGCGACACCGGCAAGATCATTGCCGATAAGACCAGCGACAACGCCCAGGAGCGGACCTTCCGCTGCAATTTCAGCCTGCGCTCCCAGAAGTACAGCAACCGGCAGACGTATTTCCTGGTGATCGCGGACGAGAGCGGGCTGCAAGCGCCGGAGAAAGAAGAATTCCAGATCGACATCGCCTTTGCAGTGGATGATTTCAATTTCTTCTGAGAAGGCATCTCCAAGGAGTAAAAATCAATGGAAGAGTTTGAAACGAGCGTGGATACCCGCGAGGCAATCAAAGAAAAGCTCCGCCAGAATTTTGACGGAAAGATCGTCCGCAAGGACCTGACCAAGAAAATCAAAGAAGGGGCAAATGTCCCCACCTATGTTCTGGAATTTCTGCTGGGGCAGTATTGCAGCACGGATGATGACGAAATCGTCCAAAAGGGTGTTGAGACCGTCAAGCGCATCCTGGCGGACAACTATGTGAGACCGGACGAGTCGGAAAAGGTGCTTTCCCGACTGCGCCAGCGTGGAAGTATGACCATCATCGACCAGGTGACGGTGGAACTGAACCTAAAATACGATTACTACGAGACCAGATTCTCGAATCTGGGTCTTGGCGGTGTGCCTATTTCCGAGGAATACCCGGAAACATTCGATCGCCTTCTGTGCGGAGGCATCTGGTGTATCGTTCAGCTCGAATACAATAATGAGCAAGAAACCGCTATAATCGTTCCCGATCGTAAACCTAAAAAGAAAAATGAATCCCTCATCAGCATTCGCAAGCTGACCCCGATCCAGATGCCCCATGTGGACATTGACGATTTGAAAAAGGGCCGCAAGGCGTTTACCAAAGAAGAGTGGATTGATGTGCTGCTGCGTTCCATCGGCATGGAACCGGATCAGCTAACCTATCGGGAAAAGTGGCTGCTGTTGTTGCGTATGGTGCCACTGGTGGAGAACAACTTCAATCTCTGTGAACTGGGGCCGCGCAGCACCGGAAAATCCCATCTATACAAGGAAGTTTCCCCGAATAGCATTCTGGTCTCCGGAGGCCAGACCACAGTCGCCAACCTGTTCTACAATATGGGTAAGCACACTATGGGATTGGTAGGCTTGTGGGATTGTGTAGCCTTTGACGAGGTGGCCGGTATCCGTTTCAAGGATAAGGATGGAATCCAGATCATGAAGGACTATATGGCATCTGGTTCTTTTGCCCGCGGTAAAGAGGAAAAAGCAGCAAACGCTTCGATGGTATTTGTGGGTAACATCAATCAGAGCGTAGACGTCCTGTTGAAAACATCCAGCCTCTTTGACCCCTTCCCGCCGGAAATGGGGACAGACACAGCTTTCCTGGACCGCATCCATTGTTACCTTCCGGGTTGGGAAATTCCCAAATTCCGCCCGGAGCATTTCACTGATGACTACGGCTTCATTACGGATTACTTAGCTGAGTTTTTGCGGGAGCTCCGCAAAGAGCAGTATGGGGATGCTTTGGACCGATATTTCCGCCTAGGGAAGAATCTCAACCAGCGCGATACCATCGCGGTGCGGAAAATGGTTGGCGGGCTTGTCAAGTTGGTATATCCCGATGGCGTTTTTGACAAGAAAGAACTGGAAGAAATTCTCCAGATCGCGTTGGAAATGCGCCGCAGGGTGAAAGAGCAGCTGAAAAAGCTGGGCGGTATGGAGTTCTACGACGTGAACTTTTCCTACTTGGACAACGAAACCTTTGACGAGCACTATGTTTCTGTGCCGGAGCAGGGCGGTGGCAAACTGATCCCCGAGGGTCTATGCAATCCCGGCCAGGTCTACACGGTGAGCCGGGGTAGATCCGGCATGATTGGCGTTTTCCGCTTGGAAAGCCAGATGTTGCCTGGAAGTGGAAAGTTCGAGCGTACCGGAATTGGTTCTGACCGGGATGCAAAGGAAGCCACCAATACCGCCTTCAACTACTTGAAGGCGAATGGCGGCCGCATCAGCGGCTCTATCAGCACATCCACGAAGGACTACATCATCAACTACCAGGACTTGCAAGGGATCGGCATGACAGGCAAGCTAGCGCTGCCTACGCTGATCGCGCTGTGTTCCATCGCTCTTGGAAGACCGGTGCTAAGCTCTACTGCTGTTTTAGGTGAGATCAGTATCAGCGGTACGATGATCAAGGTGGACGAGCTGCCCAACGCTTTACAGGTTTGCCTGGACAGCGGAGCCAAAAAGGTGCTGCTGCCCATGACCTCCGCGACAGAATTGGGGACAGTTCCTGCCGACCTGATCGGCAGCTTCAATTTGATTTTTTACAGCAGCGCCGAGGATGCTGTGTTCAAAGCACTTGGCGTGGAATGAAAAGGAAGGCGCTCGCTTTGAGATTCTAATGGTGCTCTCGATGCTTTTTTACAACATATTAGCAGAGAAAACGCACAATATTGTCCGCTTGATCTGCTAAATGAAGTGAAAGTAATGCGATATTGCTCCGGCCGAAATTTCGCGAGAAAGCAATAATTAAAGACGGATAAACATATCGGGCGTGCAGATGTTTCTGCACGCCCGATATGTCTTCTACCACAATAAGAACAGGGAGGAATATCTGAATTATATTTGTCTGTCTGCCTGCCCATATAACTATTTTGTTCTATATGACTGGGTAGATGAAAGAAGACAGATGACGGGGATAGATAGGAAATAGATTCTTTTGTGTGGGGGGATAAAAGCAAGAGGGTAGCTATTTCAGCAGATCCGCAAGTGAATATTCACCATGTGGAATATTAGATACACGCTTATATTCGCGGATTGCGGCAATTAACTTATCAGCATCCTGAAAATAGTCTTGAACGAAATCACGACTTTTGACATGGCGATATTGTAAGTTCTGCGTACAGAAATCACTGGGCTTCTTATGAGATGACTTATATTCTGTATACTTGTTTTCGGCCAAGATTACAAGCATTTCGATTTCTGGAGCGGTAATGACGTTAATTACATCTATCTTGTGCTGATATGCCTTACTGAGGTTAAACTTTTCCCTGCGGGAATCCAAAATGCGAATGATGGATATTTGATCTGTAAATCCCTTCCTTAAGTGGCGGGTTTCAAAAGTTTTTGCATCCCGACACCGGAGCGGTGTTTCCTCAATCAGCTGACTCCTGTTGAAAATCAATTTGTCATTATCCAAGAGAATGTTGATGATTACTTCTTCCGCGGTTCCCTCACAAAGGCAAGCGATATACTTGGAAAGCTCCATAGATTAGCCCTCCTCGTTTGCTTTGATAAGGGCTCTTTTCAGATCCATGTATGCCTCATACATGGGAACGGTTCCTTCCAGAAAACCGCTTTGATAGGCGTCGCTTTTCTTGATATCGTTTCTATTGAGAATTGTCGAAAGGTTGTCCAGGATAATGCCATGTCTGTTTCTGACAATATAGATATTATCATTGCGCTCAAATTCGTCGAGCAGTTCCGCGTAATGTGTGGAAAAAATCAGCATTGCACCGGATTTGTTTACTTTTTTGTCCATGAAAAGACGGATTAACGTGGATACAATCTCGTGGTTGAAATGATTTTCCAGTTCATCAACAATCAGATAGCCTCCGGCTTTAAATACCTTTATGGCTTTCAAGAAAGTGTTAATACCTTTAATTGTGCCGGACGAGAGATATCTGTTCAACTCCGAAAATTGATTTAGCGTGATTTCTTTTTTCCCTTTGAACTTCAGGCTGATGCGAATATCCTTACTATCTTTTTTAAATCTTAGATATTCGATACTGGGATCAAAGAAGGCGATTAATTCAAGCGGGCAATCATCGGACAAACTCAGTTGATTCACATTGGTGTACTGCAACATATCGGAAACAACGATTTGCTCATTGTTTCTTTTGTTAAAGGCCACCATAATGCTGACATCATCCAGCAAATACTCGTTAAAATGGCGAGCAAAATTGATTTCTACGCCTTTAAAGTCAAGAAGATTTTTCTTTCGAAGACCTGCTGAAATTACCTTGGTTTGAATGGTTTCTTTTGCAATCAATAGCTTATCGTTTCTTTTAATGATTACAGTTTTGAGCAGATTGATTGCATTGCCGCCAGCCGGAGAATATGTTGCACTGCTGTTCGCGTAGAAGTACGTTTCGATGGTGACACGTTGATCTTCCGTTAAGCCGTCAAGAAACTCTGCACAATCAATGCTGTTAAGAGGTTCATGATTCAGCATTCTGCAGACAAAGGTGATTAATTTTAGGACCGTAGTTTTGCCGGATGCGTTAATGCCGATCAGAGCAAGAACATTGTTCTGTGTGAATGCCTGATTTCCCGTGGAAAATACGGTGCTCATGGATTCCGCGTCATCTGCAGTCACCCTTTGTAAGGCAAGAAAATCAATTTCACAGGTGTCTTTGAATAAAGGAATTCCTGAAGCACGTATTTTTAGCAGCTTCACACAATCGCCTCCCCTAAATTAATTACGGATATTTTGTTTTTGTTGACGTTATTATACCGCATTTTCCTAAAACGGTCAACGTTAAAAACGGATTTATCGTTTTTAATTTTGTATAAAAACCACGTAGGAAAAAGGAAATGCTGACTTGGATGAGATACCCGTTAAAAGAGACAGATGAAACGGTAGGGCAAAAACTATCATCTAAAATTATAATAGAAATTTGCGAATTATATTATAAATCCAATTATTAGAATAATGATTAGAAAGATGATAAAATCTTTTGGGCATTCATTTAAAGCATACAAGAAAAATCCCGCGAATTGTTGCTGTTTGTAATATGAAAAGCCTGACAGCATCGTGCTGCCAGGCATTTTTACTATTTGTTGGGCGGTAGATTACAGTTTGGTGGGATGGGGCTTTTGGCTTATCTCCCGAATCATCCCATAATGTTTCCTGCTCTTCCTCGTTATCCTGTTATAATCATCCGAAACCAGGTAGTCCAACAGCCACGTTTTCGGCACCATGAACCGTGGGCGGCGCTGGATGGTGCGCAGGCGGCCCTCGGTGCACCAGCGGGAGACCGTGTGGGGCGTGTAGCCGGTGAAGCGGGCGATCTGCTCCACGGTCAGCACGTCTGGGGCGTCGGCCAGCTGCTGTTCCAGATGGCCGCGGAGGAGCAGGCGGCTGACAATTTCGTAGTCGAGGGTACGGGTCAGGGATACGGCGGGCGGTTTGCGCTGCGGATAGTTCTTGTACCACCCGCTGGGAGGAGCATAATGCTCCGGTTCGGTGAGACGGCGGCGCAGGTAGGCGGCCACGTCCGCCTTGGCAATCTTGTAGCAGCGGGTGCGCTTGCCGGTGTGGAGGCAGGGAACGAGCCCGCTCTGGAGCAGGTAGAGCGAGGTGCGGGTGCCGATGTGGCAGGCGATGCGGAAATCGTTGCGGCTCATGGGATCGGGATAAGGTGCCAACAGCGCGTCGATTTCCTCTGCCAGCCGGTCCTGTGTAGTGGTTTGTTCGTTCATGGTCGGATTCTCCTTTGATGAAATTCGGACCCGGAGAAACCGTATCTATACGACAAGATTCTTGAATTTTGGGGCGTTTTTCTCGCCTGCGGGAAAATCCTGCGTCGGGACAAACCGGCCAGAACCCGCCCCGGCGGGCCGGATGCCCTGCCGGTTATCTTGCACGGCGTCTTGCATTTTTCCCGGAAGGCGTTGCTTTTCTCCCTAAACGGTGGTACTATACTTTTACTTGTACCCACGCGATTTTGCGGGCGGATGCGCCGGAACTCCGCGTGGTGTGGTCAGAATGGGCGGGACGAAACGGCCTGTTTTGATCCTGGGGGAGCACAGACGGCATTCGGGAAACAAAACTCGAAATCTCGTAGGGTGTTAACAGCACCGCCAGGGTTCAAATCCCTGCTGCTCCGCCATGGAACAGGCTATCCAAGGGATAGCCTGTTTTTATATGCGCAAAGCCGCCCCACATCTCCGGTGAGGAGCCAAAAAAGATGATTCCTATTAAAATAGAATAATGCAAATTGTTGAAACCAAGCGTAAAATACCAATCATGCTTCTCAAAAAGAGGAAGGGTTGTCCATGCTGTTAATCGATTTTTACCGGGAGCTGCTGCACACTTCCGACGAAACGCTGCTGCAGAAAGTTTCCGAAGCCTCTCAGATCATTTCCCTCAAAACCGGGGAGCTCGCCATCAAGAGCGGCACTGTGCCCACGCATATCTGCTTTTTGCTCCACGGTGTGCTGCGGGGGGTGGCCAGCAATGCCAACGGCAAGGACATTACCGACTGTATTGTGTTTCGTACCGGTTCTCCCGCCATGCCGGACAGCGATTTCACCCAACCCGCCTCCATCACCCTGGAAGCGCTGGAATACACCGAGCTTGTGGCCATTCCGGTAGAAAAAGTACAGGAACTGCTGGCGGAATATCCCGACCTGATGGAAGTGTACCGACGGTTTCTGCTGTGGTCGGTGGCTCTGCACCGGGATCTCAAGATCGCCCTGTATCAATACACCGCCGCCCAGCGGTACGAATGGTTTTTGCGCCAGTATCCCGGTCTGATCGACCGCATCCCGCACAAGTACATTGCATCGCTGCTCAACATGACGCCCGTCACTCTGAGTAACGTCCGCAAAAATTCCCGCAAACCGGTTTGCGCAGTTCCGCCCCAGGACGCGACGGAATGAACCGCCTTTCTGCACAATCCGTTTTTCCCCTGCAATGCCGCAGGGACGCCAGCCATACCGGCCGGCGTCCCTGCTTTTTTCATATATGCCGTCTGTCCCTTCCCGCTCACTTGCATCCGCCTATATCGCAGGCACGGTGCTCCACGATCTCCTCCGGCCGGACCGGGGGCTGGCCGATCCAGTCCAGGGCCTCGTCCACATCCAGGGTCATGGCGCCGTCCTCCCCCACAAAGAGGGGGATGCCGATGCCGCCCTTTTCCCGCTGGGGAGCAAACAGAGGATCGTGGTCCCGGATGGCCAGGAATTCTTTGAGGTTGGCGGTGTTTTCGGTGATGTCAATATACTCTGCCGCAAAGCCGCGGCTTTTCTGGATGGCGCGATAGTTGCGGCAGTCGATGCAGATGGGGGTTCCATATACCTTCATATTCATATTATATAAGCACTCCTTTTCAAGATTTGGGCTCCGTACCGCCCAGCAGCCAGGCAATGCCTGCGGCCGTCCGCCTGGCAGGCTGGAAAAAGTGGTTGCCTGGGTTGAGGACAAAGGTGGTGCGGATGCCTCTCTCCCGGCACAGCGCCTCCACCGCCTCGGCGTTTTGCCGCACCGGCCGCATGAGCGGATTGCGGGTGCGGGCTTCCCGGCTGCCCACCGACAGATAGACCCGACAAACTCCGGGAGACATTTCATGTTCCGTCAGGTATTCCACAATTCCGGGGAACCACAGCGATCCCGACACGCTGGCCGCGCCATGGAAGGCCTCGGTCCGGCAGAGGGCGTACAGCGCAAACAGTCCGCCCAGGGAATACCCCGCAATTCCCCGCCAGCCGGGCGGCCCGGGCAGGCAGTCCTCCACAGCGGGCAGCAGTGTCCCGGTAAGCAGGCGAAGATAGTCGTCCGCCCCGCCGGCGAAGGATTCCTTCTCCCCCGGCAGATCCCAGGGTACCATGTCCCGGTTCCAGTCCAGGCCGCTGATGCCCGCCAGCGTGAAATCGGGCAGACCGCCGGGCAGTTCCCCATACACCGCCTCCGTCTCCTCGCCGCAGGCGTTCAGGCAGATGAGCGGGGCGCCGGGCTCTCGGGCAGGAAAGATACGGACTGTGCGGCCCGCCTTGGTAAACTGTATCATTCTTCCTCCTCCCGCTGTCCGTTGGAGCCGGACAGCTGCGCCGGGTCCAGCAGATGGGTCATCCGGTACTCCCGCGGGGAAATGCCGTGGACGTTTTTGAAGGCCCGGGAAAAATGCAGCTGATTGGCATAGCCCACCTGGACCGCGATCTCTCCAATGGTGCTGCGCGTCTCCTTGAGCAGCTGGGCCGCCCGGGCCATGCGGTAATGCATGAGATAGGCCTGGGGGCTCTCGCCCACCGCATCCCGGAACACCTTGCCGAAATAACTGCGGTTGAGTCCGCACTCAGCAGCCACCTCCTCGATGGAGATATCCCGCTGGTAGTTCTGTTCGATGAAGGTCAGCGCCTCCCGGATGTAAAAGTCCCGCAGCCGGCGCTCGCTGTTGTGGCGGCGGTCGGCGGAGGACTGCACCAGCTGATCCAGAAACAGAAACCCGTGAGCGATCAGGTGCACCGGGCTGGCGTCGCTGTGGTTGACGATGTAGAGCATCTCCTCCTGCAACAGGCGCCCCGCCTCGGCGTTCCAGGCGGTGTAGACCGGCTTTGCGGCGCTGATGCCCGCCAGATTCAGGCTCTCGTGGGCGCGCAGGCCGTCAAACTCCAGCCAGGTGTATTCCCAGGGGTCCTCGTCGTCGGCACAGTAGGTGGTGATCTGCCCCGGCACAATGAGAAAGCCGTGCCGGGGGGTGATCTCATAGGTGCCGGTGTCGGTATACAGCTTGCCCTTGCCCGAGATCACATAGTGGAACAGGTAGTGATTGCGGGCATGGGGCCCGTAGGAATGGACCGGGTCGTTGCGCTCCCACCCGAACTGATAGAGGTTCAGGTCGATGAACCGCTCGTCCCGGAAGACGTGAAACTTGAACTTGTGCTGTCCGCTGAGATTGTCCGCCATAGGCTGCACCTCCCGCCCTCATTATATACCAAAATGCGTTGTAACTTCAATAAAAATGGATGTTTTCAGAGAAATTGGTATATAAAAAGCGGCATTATGGTATTCTATCCCCTATCGTCAGATTGTATAATGATTCTGCTATCGAGGGTCGGAAACTGTGCAACGTGCACAATGCACAATTTCGTTTATCGTTTTTCGTCACTATGACGGAGAGCGGACCTCGCCCCGTTTTGTCAATACGGCCGACATGACAAACCCGCAATCGATTGTACCCAAACCAAAGGAGACTGATCATGAAAAAGTTGCATCGTATTGCCACCGGCGCTCTTGCGGCGTTGATGGCGGCCGGACTGGCCGGCTGCGCCGGGGCCGACGACGGCACCGTCAACCTGGCCTTCCAGATCTGGGACGTTGCGCAGCGTGACGGTATGCAGGCCATGTGTGACGCCTACACCGCCGAGCACCCCAATGTCCACATTGAGGTACAGGTCACCAGCTGGGACGAGTACTGGACCAAGCTGGAAGCTGCGGCCATGTCCAACCAGATGCCCGACATCTTCTGGATGCACACCAATGAGATCCTGAAGTATGCCGACTACGGTATGCTGGCGGACTGCTCCGACATTGTGGAGACCGAGCATTTCTCGGACATTTCCCTGGCCAACGCCAGCGGTTCGGACGGCAAGCTGTACGGCGTGCCCAAGGACAAGGACACCGTCGGCCTTGTGTACAACAAGGAAATGTTTGATGCGGCGAACGTTGCCTACCCCGACGAGAACTGGACCTGGGACGACCTGGTGGATGCCTCCCAGAAGATCTACGACGCCACCGGCAAGTACGGCTACATGGCCTACGGCGACGACCAGCTGGGTTACTGGAACTTTGTCTATCAGGCAGGCGGCAGCATCCTGACTGAGGATAAGACCCGGGGCAACTTCACCGATCCCGCCACCAAGATGGGCATGGAATTCTACATCGGGCTGCAGAGCTATGACTGGTGCCCTGACCAGACCTACTTTGCCGAGACTTCTCCCGGTACTGCCTTCTTCTCCGAGAAGGGCGCCATGTTCCTGGAAGGTGACTGGAACATTCTGACCGAGCTGCAAAACTACCCCGACATGGTGGGCAAGTGGGACGTTGCGGTTTTGCCCAAGTGCCCCAACCCTGTCAGCGGTGACGGCCGCGCCTCCATCTCCAACGGCCTGAGCTACGCCACCAGCGCCAAAAACAAGCACATGGACATCGTCAAGGATGTGCTGAAGTTCTTCGGCAGCGAGGAAGGTCAGCGCATTCAGGGCGAGAGCGGCGCCGCCATCCCGGCCTACGAGGGTCTGGAAGAGACCTGGGTCGGTGTGTTTAACGACTATCCCATCAACGTCCAGCCCTTCATCGACATGTTTGACTACTGCGTGCAGAGCGTCAACAATGCCGCCCGTCCTGAGTGGAAGACTCCGGTCAGCGACACCCTGCTGAAGATCTACACCGGTCAGCTTGACCTGGACACCGGCCTGCAGACCATGCAGGACATCGTCGATGAGGCCAGTGCCGAATATTACGAGGAGGATGCGTAATGCAAAAGACATCCAAGCTTGCCCGCGACGGTGCCAAGTGGGGCCTCATCATGGTGGCGCCCACCATCATCGGCCTGCTGGTTTTGAACATCTGGCCTTTTATTCAGGCCATCTACATGAGCTTTTCCAAGTCGCTGCCCTTCGGCCTGTTTGAATTTGAGGGCATTGACAACTACGTGGAGATGTTCCAGAATGTGGAGTTCTGGAAAGCCACCTGGAACACCATTCTTTTCTGCATCCTGACGGTGCCTGTGGGCATCTTCCTGGCATTGCTGGTGGCGGTGCTGCTCAACAGCAAGATCCGCGGCCGCACCACCTTCCGCGCCATCTTCTTCCTGCCCATGGTCGTTGCCCCCGCAGCCGTGGCCATGGTGTGGAAGTGGATCTTCAACTCCCAGTACGGCATCATCAACAGCGTTTTCGGCGTGAATGTGGGCTGGCTGACCGACTCCCGTCTGGTGCTCATCACCTGCGCCATCGTTCAGATCTGGTCCAACATCGGCTACGACGCCGTGCTGCTGCTGGCCGGTCTGCAGAACGTCTCCGCCACCCTGTATGAGGCTGCCAACCTGGACGGCGCGTCCAAGGTCAAGCAGTTCTTCTCCATCACTCTGCCCATGGTTTCTCCCACCCTGTTTGTCGTCATGATCATGCGTCTGATGTCCTCTCTGAAGGTCTTCGATCTGATCTACATGATGGTGGACGATGCCAACCCCGCCCTCAACGACGCACAGAGCCTCATGTCCCTGTTCTATCGCCAGAGCTTCATCGCCGGCGATAAGGGCTATGCCTCCGCCATCGTTGTCTGGACGGTGCTGCTGATCGGTGTTGTCACCATCTTCCAGTTCATCGGACAGAAAAAGTGGGTCAATTACGAGGTGTAAAGTATGAATACAAGCATGAAAAGCAACAAGCAACTTTCCACCGCGCTGACGTATGTCGTTCTGATCCTGGGCAGCATCATCATGATCTTCCCCTTTGTGTGGATGATCCTGACCGCCTTCAAGACCCAGGCCGAGGCAATGGCCATTCCGCCGCAGATCCTGCCTTCCAACTGGAATTTCGACAACTTCGTCACCGCACTGGAAAGCCTCCCCTTCGTCAACCTGTACGTCAACACCGGTTTGCTGATCCTGTTCCGCGTGCTGTGCGCCGTCATTTTCAGCTCCATGGCAGGCTATGCCTTTGCCAAGCTGGAATTCCCCTGCAAGAACCTGCTGTTCGGCATCGTTCTGGTTCAGATGATGCTGCCCAGCCAGATCTTCATCACCCCCCAGTACCTGATGCTGGCCCATCTCGGCCTGACCAACACCATCTTTGCGCTGGTCTTCCCCGGCCTGGTGTCCGCCTTCGGTACCTTCTTCCTGCGGCAGACTTATCTGGGCATCCCCAATGAGATTGCCGAGGCCGCCTATCTGGACGGCTGCAACAAGTGGCAGACCTTCACCAAGGTCATGTTCCCCCTGACCGGTTCCAGCATGGCCGCTCTGGGCATCTTCACCGCCGTGTTCGCTTACTCCGACCTGATGTGGCCGCTGATCTGCAACACCGACCTGAACATGATGACCCTGTCCGCCGGCCTGTCTACCCTGAACGGCCAGTACACCACCAACTTCCCCGTCCTGATGGCAGGCAGCCTGCTGGCCATGATCCCCATGGTCATTCTGTACCTGGCCTTCCAGCGCAACTTCATCGAAGGCATCGCCATGACCGGCGGCAAGTAAGCCAAATCTTTTCTTTGGAACGGAAACCGTAAATTTTTCCCCATTTTCGGCACCCGGCCCTCGCCGGCCGGGTGCCATTTTTTTGGCATCTGTGGTATATTAAAGACTGAAACTTTGAAGACAAAGGAGGATGCCCTCCATGAGTATCCAGATAACCCCTGCAAAGAAGCTCTTTACCCTGCACACTGCCCATACCAGCTACCAGATGTGGGCAGATGAGCGGGGAATCCTGCACCACCTCTATTACGGCCCCGCCATCGGGGACGACGACCTGCGGCCCACGGAATTCTATTCCGACTGCGGCTTTTCCCCCAACCCCGCCGGCGTGGAGGTGCGGGACTACTCTCTCGACACCATGAGCCAGGAATACACCGGCTGCGGTGTGGGCGACTACCGCATCTCCTGCCTGAGCGTCTCCAACCCCGACGGCAGCCCTCTGGCCGATCTGCGCTATGTGGACGCTAAGGTCCTGCCCGGCAAGTATGCCCTGCCCGGTCTGCCCGCCTCCTTTGACGGGGACGATGACTGCCAGACCCTGCAGATCACTCTGAAGGATGCCGTCACCGGCCTGACCGTCATTCTGCTGTACGGCGTGTTCGAGAAAGCGGACTTCATCACCCGGGCAGCCCTCATCCAGAACGGCGGCGACGCCCCCATGCAGCTGCACAAGGCCGCTTCCGCCTGTCTGGACCTGCCCTTCGGCAAATGGGAGCTCATCCACTTCCACGGCCGCCACTGCATGGAACGCCAGCCCGAGCGCGCCCCCCTGCCCTTTGCGGTGCAGACGCTGCGCTCCGCCCGGGGCGCCAGCAGCCACCACCACAACCCCTTTGCCATCCTGGCCGCTCCCCACACCACCGAGGACGCCGGCGACTGCCTGGGGGCCATGCTGGTCTATTCCGGCAACTTCAAGATCGAGTGCGAGGTCAGCCAGCTGCACAGCACCCGTCTGGTCGCGGGCATCAGCGACGACGACTTCACCTGGACCCTGGCCCCCGGCGAGACCTTCACCACGCCGGAGGTGCTGTTCAGCTACACCACCAACGGCCTGGGTGAGCTGTCCCGCCAGTATCACCGCTTTTTGCAGCACAGCGTCATCCGCAGCAGCTGGAAGGAGCGCCCCCGCCCCATCCTCATCAACAACTGGGAAGCCACCTATATGAACTTCGACGGCGAGCGCATCTACGCCATCGCCAAACAGGCTCATGAGCTGGGCGTGGAAATGATGGTGCTGGACGACGGCTGGTTCGGCGAGCGGGTGGATGACTCCAGCGGTCTGGGCGACTGGTGGGTCAACGAGGAGAAGCTGGGCTGCTCCCTGTCCGACCTTATCGCCCGCATCCGGGGCCTGGGCATGCAGTTTGGCATCTGGATCGAGCCCGAGATGGTCTGCTACGGCACCAAACTCTATGCCGAGCACCCCGAGTGGGTTCTGTCCGCCCCCGGCCGCACTCCGGCCACCGGCCGCAGCCAGCTGGTGCTGGACATGGGCCGCAAGGACGTGGTGGACTACCTGTACGGCATCTTTTCCGCCCTTTTGCGGGACAACGACATCTCCTACATCAAGTGGGACATGAACCGCAACATCACCGACCTGTTCAGCCGGGCCCTGCCCGCCGGGCGCCAGGGAGAGGCGGCCCACCGCTATATGCTGGGCCTCTACGACCTGCTGGAACGGCTGACCACCCAGTTCCCCGACGTGCTGTTTGAGGGATGCAGCGGCGGCGGCGGCCGTTTTGACGCCGGCATGCTCCACTACTTCCCCCAGATCTGGTGCAGCGACGACACCGACCCCATCCAGCGCCTGAAGATCCAGTACGGCACCTCCTTCGGCTATCCCCCCTGCTCCATGGGCAGCCATGTGTCCGCCTCCCCCAACCATCAGACGGGGCGTCACACTCCCCTGTCCACCCGCGCGGTGGTGGCCATGGCCGGTGCCTTCGGCTATGAGCTGGACCTGGGGCTGCTCTCCGACGAGGAGAAAGCCCAGATCCGCACCCAGATCGAGACCTGCCGTCAGCTGCAGCCCCTGCTCATCGACGGCCGGTACGACCGCCTGACCGACGCCATGACCGACACCTACTTCACCGCCTGGCAGTTCACCGCCCCCGACGCCAGCCGCGCCGCGGTCAGCCTGGTGGTGGTGGACCCCAAGCCCACTCCCTGGCCCATCCACATCACCCTCAAGGGTCTGGACCCCGAAGCCCATTACCGGGATTCCCGCACGGGCAAGGTCTATACCGGCGCAGCCCTCTGCCATGCCGGGCTGACTCTGCCCATCCTGGCGGGGGATTACACCGCCGTCCAGATTCTGCTGGACCGGGTGGACCCGGAATAAAATTCCGCTTTTTCCCGCGGCCGGCCCCGGACCCCACAGTCCGTCCCCGCCGCTGACCAAACCTTCTGCCTTGTCCGGCTTCCCGAATCGGCCGGGCAAATCTCCATCCCCCGATTGACCACAGGCGTCCTTCCGGCAGTCCCGGACGGGCGCCTGTGGCCTTTTTGCAGGCGGGGCCCCGCCCCCAAACCTTGAGATGTGCCGCAAAATCCGCTATAATCGGTAGCAGGAATGCAAAAAATGCTTTGATTTTCGGCAGGGAGATGTTCCAGATGAATATAACGTTGCAGGAGCTCACCAAACGGTTTCCCGCCCGGGGCCGCAAGGCAAAGGGCGAGACCACCGCTGTGGATTCGCTGAGCTTTACCATTCCCGACGGCATGCTGGTGGGACTGCTGGGGCCTTCGGGCTGCGGCAAGTCCACCACCCTCAACATGATCTGCGGGCTGGAGACTCCCACCTCCGGCCATATCTTCTTTGGGGAGGAGGACGTTACCGCCCTGCCTCCCGAGCTGCGGGGGGTGGGCATGGTGTTCCAGAACTACGCCCTCTACCCCCATCTCACCGTGATGCAGAATATCCTCTTCCCCCTGGAAAATCTCAAGGGCAAGGCCCGCCCCACCCGGGAGCAGATGCGTGACCGCGCCCTGGAGGCCGCCCGCCTGGTCCAGATTGAGGATCTCCTCGACCGGCGGCCCAAGGAATTGTCCGGCGGCCAGCAGCAGCGGGTGGCCATCGCCCGGGCGCTGGTCAAGATGCCCCGGGTGCTTTTGCTGGACGAGCCCCTGTCCAACCTGGACGCCCGGCTGCGCCTGCAGACCCGGGAGGAGATCTGCAAAATCCAGAAAAAGACCGGCATCACCACCCTCTTCGTCACCCACGATCAGGAGGAGGCCATGAGCATCTCCGACCGCATCGTGGTCATGAAGGAGGGCGTCCTCATGCAGCAGGGCGCCCCCCAGCAGGTCTACGACGACCCCGCCAACCTGTTTGTGGCGAAATTTCTGGGCACCCCGCCCATCAACGTCTTTGAGGGAGAAGTCAAAGGCGGAATGCTCACCCTGGCCGGCCAGAAGGTCCTCCCCGTTCCCGGCGCTCCCGACCGCAGGGTCTGGGCAGGCGTGCGGCCGGAGGGCTTTGTCCCCGCCGCCGACGGCGCCCTGACCTGCGAGCTGAGCCGGGTGGAGGTGCTGGGCCGGGATGTGAGCATCGTCTGCGCCCATCCTGCCTGCCCGGCAGGCACCCTGCGGGCCATTCTCCGCTCCGAGCACGAGGTGGACCCTGCCGCCAAACAGGTGTCCTTTGCCCTGCGCCCTGAAAAGACCTTCCTCTTTGACCGGGAGACCGAGGTCCGCATTCCCTTTGCGGTGCCCGCCCCGGCCGGGGACTGACCCGGACAAAGGAGGAGAAATCCATGGACCGCAATTCCAAAAAAGCATGGCTCTACCTGCTGCCGTCGCTGATTTTGCTGGGGCTCTTTCTGGTCTACCCCCTCATCGACGTGTTCGTCTACTCCTTTGAGGAGTGCTTCAACTTTGCCTCCCAGACCTATGAGGGCGTGGGCCTCTACAACTATCTCTACGTCCTCCACGACCCCTACTTTCTGCAGGCGGTGGAGAACACCTTTGTGCTGGTCATCATCACGGTGCCGGTATCCACCGGGCTGGCCCTGCTCATCTCCACGGGCTTAAGCTCCATCCAGCCCCTGCGCAATCTCTTCCAGACCGTCTACTTCCTGCCCTATGTCACCAACACCCTGGCTGTGGGCCTCGTCTTTATGGTGCTCTTCCAGAAAACCGAGTACACCGACGGCCTCATCAATCTGGTGATTCAGCTCTTCGGGGGGGAGAGCATCGACTTCATCAACGGTCCCCACTGGGCCAAGATGTTCGTCCTCTGCTTCTACACCGTCTGGGTGGTCATGCCCTTCAAGATTCTGGTGCTCACCAGTGCTCTGGCATCGGTGAATCCCGACTACTACAAGGCCGCCCGGGTGGACGGCACCTCCCGCACCCGCATCTTCTTCCGCATCACTTTGCCCATGATCTCCCCCATGCTGGTGTATCTGGTCATCACCGGCTTCATCGGCGCGTTCAAGGCCTACAGCGACGCGGTGGCCCTCTTCGGCACCGACCTCAACGCCGCAGGCATGAACACCATCGTGGGTTATGTCTACGACATGCTCTACGGGGACAGCGGCGGGTATCCGTCCTATGCTTCGGCGGCGGCGATCATCCTGTTCGTCATTGTGCTGACCATCACCTGCATCAACCTGCTTGTCACCCGCAAGCAGGTCCGGGAATAAGGGGGCGTACCGTATGACATCCCATAAGGACTATGAAACCATGCAGCGGGCCGCCCGGCGCAAAAGCGGCCTGCTTCAGGCGCTGACTTATCTGGGGCTCAGCATCTGGGCGGTGGTGGTGCTGTTCCCCTTCTACTGGATGGTGCTCACCTCCCTGAAAAGCTACGGCGCCTACAACTCGGAACACACACCGGTGTTTTTCACCCTGTCCCCCACCCTGGAAAACTACGAAAACGCCTTCACGGCGGTTCCTCTGGGGGGCTATCTGCTCAACACCCTGATTTTTGCCGTGGCCACCACCGCCATCATGGTGGTGGTGAGCACCCTGGCCGCCTACGCCTTTGCCCGGCTGAAATTCCGGGGCAAGAATCTGCTGTTCGGCCTGTTTCTCTCCATGATGATGATCCCCAGCGAGCTGGTGGTCATCACCAACTTTGTCACCATCACCAACTGGGATATGCGCAACAGCTTTCCCGGTCTGATTCTGCCCTCCATCACCTCGGTGTTCTACATCTACCTGCTCAAGGAGAGCTTTGAGCAGGTACCCGACGAGCTCTACCGGGCTGCCAAGGTGGACGGCACCTCCGACCTGAAATATCTGTGGAAGGTCATGATCCCCATCTGCCGCCCCACCATCGTCACCATCACCATCTTAAAGCTCATCGAGTGCTGGAATTCCTACGTCTGGCCCCGGCTCATCACCGACGATCAGGCCTATTTCCTGGTATCCAACGGCATCCAGGAGATCCGGGAAAACGGCTTCGGCCGGGAGAACGTCCCCGCCATGATGGCCGCCGTGGTGGTCATCTCGGTGCCGCTGATTCTGCTCTTCCTGGCCTTCCGCAACAAGATCATGGAGGGCGTTTCCAGAGGAGGGATGAAGGGATGAAAGCAACACGCATCCTTGCCGCCGGGGCGGCCCTGGTTATGGGGCTTTCCCTCTTCACCGGCTGTCACGGCAGCCGGGAGCAGGCGGCCTTCACGGTGCCGGAGGCCTTCGACACCTCCCGGGATTACGAGATCACCTTCTGGGCCAAAAACGACACCAACAAGCACCAGACCGACATCTACAAGCAGGCCATTGAGGATTTCCAGACCCTCTATCCCAACATCACGGTGACCCTGCGCCTCTACACCGACTACGGCGACATCTACAACGATGTCATCACCAACATTTCCACCGGCACCACCCCCAACGTCTGCATCACCTACCCCGACCACATCGCCACCTACATGACCGGCGACAACGTGGTGGTGCCGCTGGACGACCTGATGGCGGACGACAAGTACGGTCTGGGGGGCAGCGAGGTGGCCTTCGACGGCCCCACTAAAGACGAGATCGTGCTCCAGTTTCTGGACGAGTGCCGTCTGGGCGGGCACACCTACGCCCTGCCCTACATGCGCTCCACCGAGGCCTGCTACGTGAACAAGACCTACGTGGAGGCCCTGGGCTACACCCTGCCCGACACCCTGACCTGGGACTTTGTGTGGGAGGTGTCCGAGGCGGCGGCCGCCACCAAGGGGGCCGACGGCGTCTACAGCATCAACGGCCAGGAAGTGCTGATCCCCTTCCTCTACAAGTCCACCGACAACATGATGATCCAGATGCTGCGCCAGAAGGACGCGGGCTACTCCACCGAGGCGGGGGACATCCAGCTCTTCAACGACACCGCCAGGGATCTGCTGCTGGACATTGCCGACCACAAGGCCAAAGGGGCCTTCTCCACCTTCAAGATCTCCGGCTATCCGGCCAACTTTTTGAACGCCGGGCAGTGCATCTTTGCGGTGGACTCCACGGCGGGCTCCACCTGGATGGGCTCCGACGCGCCCCTGGTGGACATCGACAAGGACGAGATCGTGGATTTTGAGACGGCCGTCTACCCGGTGCCCCAGTTCGACCCCGACCATCCCCAAATGATCTCTCAGGGGCCTTCGGTCTGCATTTTCAACAAGGACGACCCTCAGGAAGTTCTGGCCTCCTGGCTGTTCACCCAGTATCTGCTCACCAATGAGGTGCAGATCGCCTACTCCCAGACCGAGGGCTACGTTCCCGTGACCACCAAGGCCCAGAGCGACCCCGAATACCAGGATTACCTCAGCCGGGGCGGCGAGGACAACGACACCCATTACGCCGTCAAGATCCAGGCAGTGCAGCTGCTGCTGGACCATCTGGACGACACCTTCATCACCCCGGTGTTCAACGGTTCCGCCTCCCTGCGTGACGCAGCGGGTCAGCTCATCGAGAGCGTGGTCAAGTCGGTGCGGCGCAACCAGCCGGTGGATGCCTCCACCATCGACCAGCTCTACACCGACACGGCGGCCCTCTACCACCTGGATTCGGTGTCTGCCACCGGCGGCAAGGTGGACCTGGGCCCCCTGCCCGGCACCGCCGTCGCCCTGCTGGCCGGCCTCGCCATCGCCTGGGCGGGCATCCTGCTCTATCTGGTCATCCTCCGGGTCAGAGGCCGCAAGGCCCGCCGGAAGGACTGAGCCGCGCTCTCCGCACAGATGCCAAAAGCCGCTCTGCCGGGCGGGTTTCCCGGGCGGAGCGGCTTTTTCTTGCCCTTTTTCCCCTCCCTGTGCTATGCTGGTAACAGAAACTGCATCCGGGAGGGGTTTGTCATGTCTGTTGTCAGTGTCCGGAACGTCCGCATCGGGGCGGGGCGGCCCAAGATCATCGTGCCCATTTTTGCCGCCGACGAGGCGGAGGCGGTAGCCCAGGCCAAAGCCCTGGCGGAGACCGCCGCCGACCTGGCCGAGCTGCGCCTGGACCCCCTGCGGGAGGCGGACGGTTCCCTGCCCGGCGCCGGGGCCCTCTGCCGGGTGTTGGCCGCCGTGCGAAAGGCTCTGCCTGAGCACCTGCCCCTGCTGGTCACCATGCGCACCGCCGCTGAGGGCGGCCAACGCGCTTATGCTCCCGGCGACTACATTACCCTGCTGGAGGTTCTCTGTACCGAAGAGCGGGCGGACCTCATTGACATGGAGCTGCACACCGCCGGGGACACGCTGCCCCGGCTCTGCCGGATGGCCCACCGCCATGGAGGCGCGGTGGTGGCCTCCATGCACGACTTTGCCAAAACCCCGCCCCGGGAGGAGATGGCGGCCTCCCTTCGCGCCATGGCGGAGAAGGGTGCCGACATCTGCAAGCTGGCGGTGATGCCCCGCACTGCCGCCGACGCCGCCGAGCTGCTGGCCGCCACCGCCGAGGCAAGGGCCGCCCTGCCGGGGATGCCCCTCATCACCATGGCCATGGGTCCCCTGGGGGCGGTGACCCGGGTGTGCGGCGGGGCCTTCGGGTCGGACGCCACCTTCGGCACGGCGGGGACCTCCTCCGCCCCCGGCCAGCCCGACGCCGCAGCCCTGCGCCGGGCGCTGGATGCCCTGGACGCCTGCCTGAACGGCTGAGACCCAGCCGTCAAAAGAGCCCAAAAGGAGCCCTCATGCCAAACATTGAAATTTTAGACCACGGCACCAGAGTCTTCACCGGGCCGGGGGCAACCTTCGGCACCGACGCGTTGCTGCTGGCCCGGTTTCTCCAGCCGAAGCCCGGTATCCCCGCCGTGGACCTGTGCAGCGGATGCGGCATCGTCTCCCTGGCCTGGCACGACGCCGGGCACCGGGGCCGCTGCCTGGCCCTGGAGATCGACCCCGCCGCCCACAGCCTCTGCGCCGCCGGGGTAGCAGAAAACGGCCCCGACGCCACCCACATCCTGCCGGTGCAGGCCGACCTGCGGAGCTACGCCCTCACCGGCCCCGAGAAAAACAGCTATGCCGTGGCGGCCTGCAACCCGCCCTATTTCACCGGGGGCTTTCGCAGCAGCGACCCCCGCCGGGCCGCCGCCCGTCACGACGACCTGTGCACCACCGCCGATGTGGCCGCCTGCGCCGCCCGCCTTTTGCAGAGCGGGGGCAAGCTGGCCCTGTGTCAGCGGCCGGAACAGATGGCGGCCGTCTTTGCCGCTTTGTGCGCCGCCGGGCTGGAGCCCAAGCGGGTGCAGCTGGTGCGGGCCGCCCCGGACAAAGCCCCCTGGCTGTTTCTGGTGGAAGCCCAGAAAGACCGCCGCCCCGGCCTGCGCTGGGAGCCGGACCTCATCGTCCGGGCAGGGGTGGCCTACGGCCCCGGCCGGGAATGATCTGCCGCCCCCTGACACAATATACAAAATCAGCCGCCCGCCTTTGACGCATCTGCCAAAGGCGGGCGGCTGTGTTTGTTGTTTTTACAAATTGCCTGTTGACCGGGCGGTCAATCGGCAAGAAGTGTCCCCAGGGTATCCAGAGAGACGGCAGGCACGTAGTAGGGACGGTAGGAGTGGAGGCCGTCGGCGGTGTTCTCCCGCTCTCCCTCGTCGACGACAAAGCACCACATGGGCACGTAGTAGAGGGCCCGGCCGCCGGTATAGCAGAGGTAGCTCTCCGCCTGTTCAATGTCCGCCGCGGCGGGGGCGGATTCGTCGTACTGGGCGTTCAGGTAGCTGCCGCCGGCCAGCAGGGCGGCGGCCTCTTCCCGGGAAATGAGGGGGTACTCTCCCACACTCTCCGCCAGGGCGGCCCCGGGAATGGTGAGGCTGAGCAGTTTGCCCGTCCCGTCGGCGGAAAAGCTCGCCTGGGCCAGGTCGTACCCGGCCAGCTGTTCCGACGGCGTCTCCCCGGTGCGGTACAGCACGGCCCAGAACTGCTGCCGGGTGCCGTCGTAGGAGTAGTCGCCCCCCGTCAGCCCCATGGCGTCGTAGCCGCCCAGGGCGTCCAGCAGGCCGGCATTGGCTTTCAGGATGGTGTCGGCCTCTTCGGCGGCCTGCGCATCAGTGAGGGCGCCGGTCTCGTCCCCGGTCAGGGTGACGGTCAGGGTCAGTTCATTGTTGACGGACAGGCTGCCGCCGTCGGGCAGGTCCACCTCCATCCAGGCAAGGCCCGACCAGTAGTCCAGCTCGCTGCCGATGCCGAACTTTTCATACAGGCTTTGGGCCACCGCCTCGGGGTCCTGGGTGGACTCCTCGTCATAGCCGGTGGTCAGCTGGGCGTCATCGGCCAGGGCGGGGTCATAGCCCAGGGCCGTCAGGGCGGATCTCATGGTGTCGGTCATGGCGTCGGTGTTCAGGCAGCGCCCCGCCAGGGTACCGCGATAGATGGCCAGAGCCTGGGGCAGTTCCCCTTCCAGCGGGTCCACCCGGGCGATCTCGGTATAGTCGTAGGCCATGAGGGCCACGCCGCTCCCCGCCCCGGAGGTCGGGGTCATCTTTTCCGCCAGTTCCGCCGGGATGCCCATGCTGCCGGCGCTCTTTTCCGACGCCGCATCATCGGCGGCGTCATAGAAAGCCGGGGCCTGGGCGGTATCCGGGGCGGTCTCGGGGGCGGCATCCGCCGCGCCTCCCGCCGCCTCGTTCTGGAGCATGGCGCCGGCACTGCTCTTGGCTGAGAACATTCCCCGCCCAAAGGACAGGACCGCTGCGCCCACGATACAAAGGCAGGCCGCCACGGACAGAACACGGCCCATCACCCGGCGGGGAGTCCAGGCAGGACGCCGGACCGGCCCGTCCGCCTCCTCCACCAGGTCCTCATCCACCATACCGATGGCTTCAAACAAATCTCGTGCGTTCACAGATACACCCCCTCCTGTTCCAGATAGTGTTTCAGTTTGCCCCGGACCCGGTGCAGCGTCACCCGGACCTTGCTGTCGCTGATATGATAGCGCCTGGCAATGTCCGCCGTGGCGTCGCAGTACCAGTACCGGCGCAAAAAGATGCCCCGGCTTTCCTCCGGCAAAGTGCGCAGAAAGGCGCTGATCTGCCGGGCAGTCTCGGCAGCCTCCGCATGGTCGGCCACAGTGCCGGGGGCGGGCAGGCATTCGTCCAGTTCCAGCAGCACGCCGCCCAGGGTGCCGCCCCGCTTCTGGGCAGTGTCGTGGTCATGGCGGTCCAGAGCCAGATTGCGGGTGATCCGCCCCAGATAGGGCGCCAGCCGTCCCGGCCGGTTGGGCGGGATGCTGTTCCAGGCCGCAAGCCAGGTATCGTTTTCGCATTCTTCCGCATCCCGGCGGCTGGCCAGAATGTTGTAGGCGATGGTCCGGCAGTAGGCGCCGAACTTTTTCGCCGTCTCGGTGATGGCATTTTCATCCCGGGCAAAGTACAGCTCGACGATGGCATGATCCTCCACAGCCATCTCCTCCTTTCTATCTGTAACAAACGGCATTTTTGTCCCGCTGTTACAAAAAAGGCCCCGCCGGGCGGAGCCTTTTGCTTTTTTGAAATTGTGCCGTCACAGCATATGCTTTTTGTGCAGCACCCAGGCCGCCCCCGCACACACCAGCAGGATGATGCCGCAGACAATGCCGAAGGCGCTGCCGCTGGAGACAAAGGGCATGCTCTCGGCGTTGACGTTCATGCCGTACAGGCCGGAGATGACCGTCGGCACCGCCATGATAAGGGTGACCGAGGTCAGGTATTTCATGGCGTTGTTCAGGCGGTTGTCCAGAATAGCCGAGAACAGCTCCCGGGTACCTTTGATATCGTCCCGGTAGATGCTGGTCATCTCAATGGCCTGGCGCAGCTCGACGATAACATCGTCCAGCAGTTCCCGGTCGTCGGGGTACTGTTCCAGCCGCTTGTACCGGGTCAGTCGGTCCATGACGGTGTTGTTGGCACGCAAACTGGTGGCAAAGTAGACCAGGGTGGATTCCAGCCGGTGCAGTTCCATCAGGTCCTTGTCCCGCAGGGTGCCGGACAGGTTCATCTCGATGGCCTGGCGGCGGCGGTCGATGAGGCGCAGTTCCAGCTGGTAGATGCTGGCCGCCCGGTAGAGGATCTGGTAGACAAAGCGCATCTTTTTGCGGGTGGAAAATCCCCGCACCCGGCAGGCGGCAAAATCCGCCAGCACCGGCGTTTCCACCGAGCAGACGGTGACGATCATCTGCTGGGTGAGCAGGATGCCCAGAGGGATGGTGGTATAGACGCCCTCCCCCGAGCCTTTTTCCTGGCTGGGGATGTCCACCAGAATGAGGGTATAGCCGTCCTCCAGAGAGATACGGGCGCTCTCCTCGGCGTCGAGGGCGGCCTGCAGGTCGGCGGGCTCAATGTCCAGGGAGGTGGCCACCTTGCGGATCTCATCCTGAGTGGGGGCGGTCATACAGATCCAGCAGCCTTCCACAAAATTGTCCTCTCGGGTGAGCTGCTGGTCCTTGGTCTGATAGATCTTCAACATAACCGGATACACCGCCATTCCGCCGTCCATTACGGTCGTTTTTTCGGGCAGATTTGCCCTATCTTTATCAGTATACGAGATGCGGCCCCATTGCGCAAGAGGGAGTCACCCCGGGCTGCCCGCTTGCAGCAAGCCGGATCGGCACCGCCCCGCCGCCATCCCCTTTTTGCCGGGATACGGCCCGGTCGCCGTCGCTCTTGTCCTGCTCCCCGGGGCGGTTTTGCAGCGCATTTTGCGGGACAGGGCCGCCTCTTTTGCGCGCACAAAATGCATATTTTATGCATATCATGCAATTCTATCCGTTTTTGACAGGCTGCAAAAGCAAAGTCATCCGCAAAGTGCATAAATATAAGCCGTGTTTTCTTGTCGGTTTGTGTGAAATGCCGTCTTGCAATTTCTGCCTACATGGTTATAATGGAAGCATGCAATGAATATTTATTCAAACTCATTTTTGAGCGATAGACGGGAGAGGGATTTGCTATGAAGAAATCGAAACAGAACATCAAAAAAGTGGTTCTGGCTTACTCCGGCGGCCTGGATACTTCCATCATCATTCCCTGGCTGAAGGAAAACTATAACAACTGCGAGGTCGTTGCCGTTTCCGGCAACGTGGGCCAGGGCACCGAGCTGGACGGCCTGGAAGAGAAGGCCAAAAAGACCGGCGCTTCCAAGCTCTACGTCCTGGACCTGAAAAAGGAATATGTGGAGGACTTCATCTGGCCCTGCCTGAAGGCCGACGCCAAGTATGAGGATTACCTGCTGGGCACCAGCCACGCCCGCCCCTGCATCGCCAAGGCTCTGGCCGAGATCGCCATCCAGGAAGGCGCCGACGCCATCTGCCACGGCTGCACCGGCAAGGGCAACGACCAGGTCCGCTTTGAGCTGACCCTCAAGGCCCTGGCTCCCGATATGGCCATCATCGCTCCCTGGCGTGAATGGGACATCAAGAGCCGTGACGAGGAGATCGACTACGCCGAGGCCCACAACGTCCCCCTGAAGATCAACCGTGAGACCAACTACTCCAAGGACAAGAACCTGTGGCACCTGAGCCATGAGGGTCTGGACCTGGAAGATCCCAAGAACGAGCCCCAGTACAACAAGGACGGCTTCCTGGAGCTGGGCGTCAGCCCCGAGCAGGCTCCCGACACCCCCACCTACGTCACCATCCACTTTGAGAAGGGCATCCCCACCGCCGTGGACGGCAAGGAGATGGACGGCGTCAGCCTCATCGAGCACCTGAATCAGCTGGGCGGCGCCAACGGCATCGGCCTGCTGGACATCGTGGAGAACCGCCTCGTCGGCATGAAGAGCCGCGGCGTCTACGAGACTCCCGGCGGTGCCATCCTGTACAAGGCCCACAATGTCCTGGAGACCATCACCCTGGACAAGGAGAGCTTCCACTTCAAAGAGATCATTGCCCAGAAGATGGGCGAGCTGGTCTACAACGGCCAGTGGTTCACCCCCCTGCGGGAGGCCATCTGCGCCTTCACCGACGACCTGCAGAAGACCGTCACCGGCGATGTGACCCTCAAGCTGTACAAGGGCAACATGATCAACGCCGGCGTCACCAGCCCCTACACCCTCTACGATGAGCAGACCGCTTCCTTCGGCGAGGATGAGGACTACAACCAGGCCGACAGCGCCGGATTCATCAATCTGTTCGGCCTGCCCATTGCCGAGCGCGCCAAGCTGGCGAAAAAGTGGCCGGAAGTCAAATAATCGATAAACCGTAACATTTCACAAGCCGTCCCGGGGCCCAGCCCGCTCCGGGCGGTTTGTCGTTTCCAATCATCAACTGTTCAGGAGGGGTTATCCATGCCGCAACTTTGGCAGGGCCGCGCAAGCAAGGCGGTCGACAGCCGTGTCAACGACTTCAATTCCTCGATCCGCTTTGACGCCCGCATGATCGAGCAGGACATCCGGGGCAGCATGGTGCATTCGGCCATGCTGGGCCGCCAGGGCATCATCTCCCAACAGGACGTGGAGGACATCCACAAGGGCCTGGAAGGCATTCTGGCCGACCTGCACTCCGGCGCTCTCGAGATCGACCCCGCCGCCGAGGATGTCCACACCTTTGTGGAGCAGACCCTCACCGCCCGCATCGGCGACGCAGGCAAGCGGCTGCACACCGGCCGCAGCCGCAACGACCAGGTGGCGTTGGACATCCGCCTGTGGATGCGGGATGAGAGCGAAGCCCTCCAGGCGGGCATCCGGGAGCTCATCGAGGCCCTCTGCCGTCAGGCCGAGGCCGCCGCGGGCTACGTCATGCCCGGCTACACCCATCTGCAGCGGGCTCAGCCGGTGACCTTCGGCCACCAGCTCATGGCTTATGCCTGGATGCTTTTGCGGGACCTGGGCCGCCTCAAAGACGCCGCCGCCCGCATGGACGCCGAGTGCCCCCTGGGCTCCGGCGCTCTGGCCGGCACCACCTATCCCATCGACCGGCAGTATACCGCCCGGGAGCTGGGCTTTGACGCCCCCTGCGCCAACTCCATCGACGGCGTGTCCGACCGGGATTTCTGCATCGAGTTTGTCTCGGCGGTGGCCACCTGCATGATGCATCTCTCCCGTTTGTCGGAGGAGATCATTCTGTGGTGCAGCTGGGAGTTCAAGTTCGTGGAGCTGGACGACGCCTTCACCACCGGGTCGTCCATCATGCCCCAGAAGAAAAACCCCGATGTCACCGAGCTCATCCGGGGCAAGACCGGCCGGGTCTACGGCGATCTGAACACGCTGCTGGTCATGATGAAGGGCATCCCCCTCGCCTACGACAAAGACATGCAGGAGGACAAGGAGGCGGTGTTCGACGCCGCCGATACGCTGGCCCTCTGCCTGCGCACCCTGACCCCCATGCTGGACACCATGCGCCCCCTGCCCGAGAATATGCGCCGGGCGGCGGCCAAGGGCTTCATCAACGCCACCGACTGCGCCGACTACCTGACCAAAAAGGGCATGCCTTTCCGGGATGCCTACAAGTGCACCGGCACCATGGTGGCCGCCTGCATCGCCGCCGACAAGACGCTGGAGGAGCTGACACTGGAGGAGTTCCAGTCTTACAGCCCGTTGTTTGAGCAGGATGTCTACCACGCCATCGACCTGACCACCTGCTGCGAGGGCCGCACCAGCTACGGCGGCCCCGCCAAGGCCAGCGTGCTGGACCAGATCGCCAAAGTGCGGGCCAAGCTGGCGGAGGAGTAATCCTTCTGCTGCCGAGAACATTCAGATTCCGGCAGATGCCGTAAAACTTTATTGCTGGCGAAGAAAGCCTTTACCCCAGGCCCGCAAGGTGGGCCTGGGAGCAGCCGCTGCTCGATTAGCAGATGTTTGCCATATTGCAGGGTCCAGGGGTTGCCGGCCCGAGCGATCATATCGCGAGTCTGCGCCGCAGGCGCAGTGCCGGCAACGGCCGGAGCGATGAGCGAGGACGTTCCTCTGTTTTTCATCACCGAACAGGTGATGCTTGATGGTATGCCGTGGCCTTGCCCCGCCGCACCGCCTCGAAACGGTGGCACCTTTCTTGATTCTTCTTTCGGTGACGAAAGAAGAATGCCTGCCTAGCCGCTTCCCCAAAAAATCGCCGCTGCCTTTGCCGCTTTCCCGGCATCCCCCTTCCCATTGTCCGTATCGCCTTTTTCAGGAGGAAATCTCATGAAAACCTATAAAATCTTTGTGGATGGTTCCGCCGGGACCACCGGCCTGCGCATTCTGGACCGGCTGTCGGGACGGCCGGAACTGGATCTTCTGACCATCTCGGAGGCTGACCGCAAGAATCTGCAGGCCCGAGCGGCGGTCATCGCCCAGTCCGACCTCACCTTCCTCTGCCTGCCCGACGCCGCCTCCCGGGAGATCGTCCCCCTCATTCCCGACCATGTACGGGTGCTGGATACCTCCACCGCCCATCGCACCGCCCCGGGCTGGGTCTACGGCCTGCCTGAGCTGGCGGGCCAGCGGGAGCGCATCGTGGAGGCCAACCGGGTGGCTGTGCCCGGCTGCCATGCCACCGGCTTTGCAGTGCTGGCTGCGCCCCTCGTCCAGATGGGCCTGGTGGCCGCCGACTATCCCTTCTCGCTGACCAGCCTGACGGGATACTCCGGCGGCGGCAAGAGCATGATCGCCGACTATGAGGCCCAGGGCCGGGACAAGGCCCTGGACAGCCCCCGCAGCTACGGCCTTGCCCTCCATCACAAGCACCTGCCTGAGATGCAGGCAGTGTGCGGTCTGACCAAGCCCCCGGTCTTTGTGCCGGTGGTGGCCGACTACTACTGCGGCATGCAGTCTCTGCTGCCTTTGCACATGGAACTGCTCAAGGCCCCGGCGGAGGAGATTGCCCGGGCACTGGCGGGCTACTACGCGGGCCAGAGCCAGATCACCGTCCATCCTTTGGGCGAGGTCCCCGGCTTTCTGGCCGCCAACCAGATGGCGGGCACCGACCGGCTGGAAATTTACTGCTCCGCCTCCCCCGACGGCAGCCAACTGCTGCTGGCGGCGGTGTTCGACAATCTGGGCAAGGGTGCCTCCGGCGCGGCGGTGCAGTGCATGAACCTCATGCTGGGCCTGCCCGAGACCGCCGGGCTGGAATAAGCCTCCTGCCCTTCCGATGATGTAACAAATCCGAAAAGAGAGAAGAGAAAGTATATGGAGAACATTCAGCTCACCCCCGTGGAGGGCGGCATCTGCGCCCCCCAGGGATTTTCCGCCGCCGGTGTGCACTGCGGCATCCGCCACAACCATTCCAAGCCTGACCTGGCCGTCATCAAGGCCGATGTTCGCTGCACCGGCGCCGCCTGCTATACCACCAACAAGGTGTATGGCGCCCCCATCACCGTGGACCGGGAGCATCTGGCCGACGGCTATGCCCAGGCCATCGTGGTCAACAGCGGCAACGCCAACACCTGCGCGCCCAATGGCATTCAGCTGGCCAAAGATGTCTGCGCCCTGACCGCACAGGCTCTGGGCGTGGCGGAGGCCGACGTGCTGCCCGCTTCCACCGGCGTCATCGGCCAGGCCATGAGCATCGAGCCCTTTGAGGCCGGCGTCCCCGACGCCGTCTCCAAGCTGGACAGCAGCCCGGCAGGCAGCCTGGCCGCCGCCACCGCCATCATGACCACCGACACCCATCCCAAGCAGGCGGCGGTGGAGTTCACTCTGGGGGGCAAGGTCTGCCGTCTGGGAGCCATCGCCAAGGGTTCCGGCATGATCCACCCCAACATGGCCACCATGCTGCTCTTTATGACCACCGACGCCGCCCTCTCCCACGAGGTGCTGCAGAAGGCCCTGTCTGAGGTCGTCCCCGCCACCTTCAACCAGATCTCGGTGGACGGCGATACCTCCACCAACGACACCGTCCTGCTGCTGGCCTCTGGTCTGGCGGGCAACGCCTCCGTGGCCGCCGACAGCGAGGACTACACCGTCTTTGTGGCGGCCCTGACCAAGGTTGCCGAGCAGCTCTGCCGTGAGCTGGCCGGCGACGGCGAGGGCGCCACCAAGCTGCTGGAATGCACCGTCACCCATGCGCCCACCCTGGAGGTTGCCCGCGCCGTCTCCAAGAGCGTCATCCACTCTTCCCTGCTCAAGGCGGCCATGTTCGGCGCCGACGCCAACTGGGGCCGGGTGCTCTGCGCCATCGGCTACACCCCGGGGGATTTCTCCATCGACCGCACTGCCGTGCGGCTGCGCTCCAAGGCCGGGGAGGTCTTTGTCTGCGAGAACGCCGCCTACCATCCCTACAGCGAGGAGGAGGCCGCCAAGGTCCTGAAGGAAGACGAGATCGACATCCTCGTGGATCTGGGCTGCGGCGACGCCGAGGCCAAGGCCTGGGGCTGCGACCTGACCTACGACTACGTCAAGATCAACGGCGATTACCGCACCTGACGGGCAGCCTTTTTCAGGCACCCTTACTTTTTCGATCGGAGGCATCCGCCCATGAAAAACGAAGAGATGGCGCTGCTGTTTTCGGAGGCAACGCCGTATATCCAGAAATACCACGGCAAGACGCTGGTCATCAAGTACGGCGGCAACGCCATGGTAAACGACGAGCTGAAACTGGCCGTCATGAACGACCTGGTCACCCTCACCCTGCTGGGCGTGCGGGTGGTGCTGGTCCACGGCGGCGGTCCCGCCATCAACGCCATGCTCAAAAAGGTGGGCAAGGAGTCCAAGTTCGTCAACGGCCTGCGCTACACCGACAAGGAGACCATGGCCATCGTCCAGCAGGTGCTGGCGGGCCAGGTCAACAAGGACCTGGTGGCCCTGCTCAAGGGCCGGGGCGTAGGACTCTGCGGCATGGACGGACATCTCATCACCTGCTCCCGCAAGAGCGATACCGACCTGGGCTATGTGGGCAATGTGGAGAAGGTGGACACTACTCTGGTGGAGCATCTGCTGAGCGACGGCTTTATCCCCGTCATCGCCACGGTGGGCATGGACGACAACGGCATCCCCTACAACATCAATGCCGACACCGCCGCTGCGGCCATCGCCATCGCGCTGCACGCTGAGAAGCTGGTCAGCATGACCGATATCGTCGGCCTGCTGTACAACAAGGACGACGAGAGCACCCTCATCCCCGAGGTGGAGCTGTCCGAGATCGCCGGCTACAAGGCCGCAGGCGTCATTGCAGGCGGCATGATCCCCAAGATCGACGGCATGGCCGACGCCATTTACGAGGGCGTCCACGAGGCGGTCATCATCGACGGACGGGTGCCTCACTCGGTGCTGCTGGAGATGTTCTCCGACCGCGGTTCCGGCACCCTGTTCTACCGCCGGGGCAGCCGCTGAGCCGTCCTTTTCCACCACACAAGCGAGGTATCTGCCATGAACACCGACAAGATCATCAAACGGGATAAAAAATACGTGCTGCACACCTACGCCCGCAGCCCCATCGTCATTGAGCGGGGCAGCGGCATGACTGCCTGGGACGCCGACGGCAAGTCCTATCTGGACTTCACCTCCGGCATCGGCGTCAACGCCCTGGGCTACGCCGACCCCCAGTGGGCCGCCGCCGTGGCCGAGCAGGCCGCCCAGCTGCAGCACACCTCCAACCTGTACTATACAGCCCCCTGCACCAAACTGGCCCGCAAGCTCTGCAAGCTCACCGGCATGGACAAGGTCTTTTTCGGCAACTCCGGCGCCGAGGCCAACGAGGGCGCCATCAAGTGCGCCCGCAAGTACAGCGTCACCACCTACGGCCCCGGCCGCAGCAAGGTCATCAGCCTGGTGAATTCCTTCCACGGCCGCACCCTGGCCACCCTGACCGCCACGGGGCAGGATGTTTTCCACCACGATTTCGGGCCCTTCCCCGAGAATTTCGGCTATGTGCCCGCCAATGACCTGGAAGCCCTGCGTCAGGCCCTGATTCCCGGGGATGTGTGCGCCGTCATGATGGAGCTGGTCCAGGGCGAGGGCGGCGTGGTGGCTCTGGACGCCGACTACGTCCACGACGTGGCCGCCCTCTGCGCCGAGAAGGACATCCTCCTCATTGTGGACGAGGTCCAGACCGGCGTGGGCCGCACCGGCACCTTCCTGGCCAGCCAGCACTTTGCCCTCCAGCCGGACATCGTCACCCTGGCCAAGGGTCTGGGCGGGGGACTCCCCATCGGCGCCGTGCTCATGAAGGAGAAGGTGGCCGACACCATGGGCCCCGGCTCCCACGGCTCCACCTTCGGCGGCAACCCGGTGGTCTGCGCCGGCGGCTGTGCCGTCATCGACCGCATGGACGACGCCTTCTTTGACAACATCAACGCCTGCGCCGCCCGTCTGCGGGAGGGCCTGGAGAAGATCCCCCAGGTGGAGGCCGTCACCGGTCTGGGCCTGATGGTAGGCATCGCCCTCAAGGGCGGGCGCAAGGCCTCCGAGGTGCGCACCCTGTGCGAGCATCACGGCCTGCTGGTACTCACCGCCAAGGACCGCATCCGCCTGCTGCCGCCCCTCATCCTGACGCCGGAGGACGTGGACACCGCCGTGCAGATTCTGGCCGAAGTGCTGGCCGAACTGCCCGCCGACGATCAGACGGGAGCGTGATGGCCATGAAGCATCTGTTGAAACTGGGCGACCTGTCCCCGGAGGAGATCCTCCATGTGCTGGACGTGGCCGACACCCTGAAAGCGCTGCACCGCCAGGGCAGCGACCCCAAGGACCTGGCGGGCAAATCGGTGGCCCTGATCTTCGGCAAGAACTCCACCCGCACCCGCACCAGCTTTGAGGTGGGCATCTACCAGATGGGCGGGCTGGGGACCTTCCTCAACGCCGCCACCGAGCTGCAGATCGCCCGGGGCGAGCCCATCCAGGACACCGCCCGGGTGCTGGGCCGCTATTACGACGCCATCATCTACCGCACCTACAAGCAGAGCGAGGTGGAGGCCCTGGCCCAGTGGAGCGGCGTGCCGGTGATCTCCGGCATGACCGACTACGGCCACCCCCTGCAGGTTCTGGCCGACCTGATGACGGTGCGGGAGCGCAAGGGCCGTCTGGAAGGGCTGAAAGCCGGGTTCATCGGGGACGGCTACAACATGGCCAACAGCCTGATCGTGGGCTGCCTGAAGGCGGGCATGACCATGGTGGCCGCCTGCCCCAAGGGCTACCGCCCCGCCGCCGACGTGCTCATGATGGCAAAACAGTACGGCGACCGCTTCCGCCTGGTCACCGACCCGGACGAGGCCGCCCGGGACGCCGATGTGCTCTTCACCGATGTGTGGATCAGCATGGGCATGGAGCGGGAGACCGAACGCCGCCGCCGGGATTTTGCGGGCTACTGTGTGGACGCCAAACGCCTGAAGCTGGCCAAACCCGACTGCATGGTGCAGCACCCCCTGCCCGCCCACCGGGGGGAGGAGATCACCGAGGAAGTGCTGGAATCCCACGCTGACGAGATCTTTGACGAGGCGGAGAACCGTCTCCATGTGGAGAAGGCTGTGCTGTCCATTCTGCTGGCAGGGCGGTGAGCCGACTGCCAGATTCTCTCACACCGGGGGACTGGCGCGGCGGCACTGCAATATGATATAATAGGTCCGGACGGCGTGCGGTGCCGTCCGGACGTTTGTTTTATACGGAAGTCGGCGCAGGAGCGCCATTTCAGGAGGGGTCAGTCGGATGGGGATTCTCAGCAAGATCTACACCAAGACGGGGGAGGCACGGGCCCGGGAAAAAATCCGTCCCCTGGTGGAAAGCCGCATGATGCGGGACATTCTGCTGGAGATCGGCCAGCGTGGCAGCGAGCAGTTGGACCCCCAGTCGGTGCCCCTGGACCAGCGGGCCCGGGCGGAAAAGCTGGCCGCCGAGTGCGGCACTGCCGGGCTCAAGCAGTCGGTGGTGGATGAGATCCAGCTGGACGCCGCCAGCATCACCCTGCTGGTGGACGGAGAAAAGACCATTTTCCGCTACGGCGACTACAACTACGAGGACATCGAAGACACCGAGTGTCTGCCCGCCGTGGCCCAGTACCTGGTGCAGCATCTGCGGGGGTACTACAACATCAGCCGCACCTTTGCCACCGTTCCCAAGGCCCGGGGCAAGGGCACCGAGGAGCGCACCCGCATGGTCTTTGTCCGCCGCCACCACGAGGCCACCCCCTTCTCCCCCCGGCCCGCCCAGAAACAGAAGCTGTTCTGAGCCTTTGCAGGTGTTTTGAGGTAACTTGTTTAATGAAAAAAGCATTGCTGTCCGCACTGATTTTCTTTGCCTGTATGCTGTCCGCCTGCGGCGGGGAGCACAGTGTGTCGGGCCGCATTGTGGAGGCCGACACCGACCCGGGTGTTGGCCTTGTTTCTTTTGTGGTCCGCACCGACCGGGACAAGGAAGTCGGCATCCTGCTCACCGACGAGACGCATATTTTCACCTTTGTGGACGGGTTGGCCGCCGACACCTTCCGGGAGGGAGCCCAGACCGACGTGGCCGTGACGGTGACTTACGACCCGTCCCGCCGCTCCCTGATCACGGAGGACGGCGAAAAACTTACCGCCTACAACGCCACCCATATTGAGGTGGAATCCTGCCGCCTTCCCGACACTACTCGCCTGTCCGACGGCACCGAGCTGGAAGTCTGGCAGTCCTCCCGGCATCTGACCTATTTTCTGCCCGACGGCACCGAGCTTTTGCGGGTAAACACCCCCGTGGGCCCGTCGGCCGACTATATGGTCGGCCAGGAAAGTCTGGACAGCCTGCCCGACCAGGCCCGAAACAAGATCCTTGCCTGGTATGACGACCGGGGCCTGCTCTACGACGAACAGGCCGAGCTTGAAAAGACCTATGCCTATTATCTGGCCGCCGGGAATACTCCCTTTGAAGCCCCTATGCTGGCCCAGGAGGTCACCCCTTCCGCCGCCAGCGACCGGGTCTTTTACCTGCTGACCTCAGTGTCCTTCCCTGCGGGCAGTTCCCTGATGTATGAGCAGCGCACCGGCGCTGCCTTTGACAAGGCCACCGGTGACTTCATCCCCGCCGCCGACCTGTTCACCTGCCCATGGGAGGATGTTCTTTTCCAACTGCTGGACCTGGCCCAGATCACCGACCCGGATCTGCGCCAGGAGATGTCCCAGGCCTTTACCCCGGAATGTCTGATCTTTTTCCCGGAGTATGTGATGCTCTGTTTCCCCCAGGGCAGCCTGCCCAGCCAGGAGTACACCTTCCTGGTGACGGTAAACTATGCGGACGGCGCTTCGGCACTGCTTCAGGACTGGGCTGTGCCCGCAGCCCCCGCGGAGGGACCTGCCTGACGCCGGTTCCTCCTGCCGCAAAGCCCGGCCTCTGTTCTCTGTACAATGCACTGCGCCCCGCCCCGGCATCCGCCGGGACGGGGCGTTTTGTTTTGATATGTATGGGGTTCACCACATGGGCAGGACGCTGTGATAGAGCACCTGATACCGGCCGCCATACAGCCGCTCGTGGTGGTAATGGCCGCAGTACCAGCGTTCAAACTCGCAGCGGCAACGCACCGTCTCCAGATAATCGGTGAGGCGGTCGTGGGCATAGAATCCCCCGCTGAACACATCCTGCACCGAGGAGGGCAGGCAATGGGTGATGATGTAGTCCACCTGCCAGTCCTGCCGCTGGAGGTTGCGCAGTCCCATGGACAGCTCCCGGGGACGGGGCAGTTCCTGGGGCCACCAGGACACCCGCCGGATGCGGTAGTGGCCGCCCCGCTGGTCCAGGGCCCGGCGCCGGGCGGCATAATCCGGGTCCCGGGGGTCGAGGATGCCGTCGGGGATGTCGTGGGAGGAGGCCCCGCCCATGGTAAAGATGGTGCGGCCCTCCATCTCGAACACCTGCCCCCGCATGAGGTGGTAGATCCGCGGCCGGATGCGGTGGACCAGTCCCCCCTGCAGGGCGCTGATGGGATAGTGTTCCAGCAGGTCGAAGTTCTCGTGGTTGCCGCAGACAAAGCAGACCCGGCAGCGCAGCCGCCCGCTGAGCAGGTCCAGGTGGAGCCGTTCCCGCCGGGTGCCCTTCCACAGCAGGCCGAAGTCCCCGCAGACGATGAGGGTATCCCGGGGGTCGAGGGGCCGGGCACGGCGCAGCAGTTCGTCGGCGTCCCCGTGCAGGTCCCCCGTCACATAAACCATGGCCCTCCCCTCCTTTCCCCGGCTGTGCGGCAGAAACCGGGCTTTTCCCCTTTTTCGGGGCCCTTCGCCCTGCCAGTCTGCCCTGTGCCGTCCATCTTTTCCACCGCCCGCCCACTCAAAGGAGGGGTCCGGGCAGGAAAGTTTTCCACAAAAACAGAGTTTTCCACCAAAAGTATACCATCCCCGCCTGCCGGGGGCAAGGTGGAAAACCACCCCGGCTTTCGCCCTCTTTTGATTGCAAGCGGGGCGCAGCAGGCGTATAATATTGTATATGCCTGCGGGACGGTTTTGCACCCGCGGCGGACAGGTTTTCGCTGTTTTTATTCGTTAATTCGTATATTTTGGATTGCAAGACCTTTGAGCAAAGATGGTCCAAATTTCCATGCGGGGCCGGGTGGTTCACGGCGTATGCGCAAAAAGGATTTTACAGTTCGTATAAGAGTATTCCACGTTGAAAATGTTGAAAACCCTGTTGAAACTGTTAAAAACCTTCCGGATTTTCCAGAACGTATCATTTCGACCCCTTTTTGCGCCGTCAAAGCCTTAACAAATTGTTGAACTGACCCCCGGAAAATGCTACAATAAACGAACAAAACAACCTCCGGCGGGCAAAAACCGCCGTACAACAAAAAGCTATGGAGGCATTATGCGCTGGCTTGATCGTCTCGAGCGCCGCTTCGGCCGCTGGAGCATTCCCAACCTCATGAATATCGTCATCCTCGGCCAGGTGGTGGTGTGGTTTATCACCATGTTCGTCAACTACCACATCTACGACCTGCTCACCCTCACCCGCAGCGGCCTTGCCGGGCTGCAGCTGTGGCGGGCCGTCACCTTCATCTTTGTGCCCACTCTCACTACCAGCGTCCTCTATCTGGTGCTGGAAGAATACTTCTACTGGTGGGTGGGCAACTCTCTGGAACGGGCCTGGGGCGATTTCCGCTTCATGGTCTACTGGCTGGCCGGCATGATCGGCGCCATCCTCAGCTGCCTTATCACCGGCAACGGCTCCACCTCCGGACTGTTTCTCAGCCTCTTCTTCGCCTACGCCTGGATGTGGCCGGACCAGCAGATCCTGCTCTTCTTCATCATTCCCCTCAAGGTCAAATGGCTGGGCTGGGCCGCCGCCGTGTTCTGGGCCATTGAGTTCATCCTCGGCAGCCTGTCGGTCAAATTGAGCCTGGTATTCGGCCTGGCCGGGTTCCTGCTCTTCTTCGGGCCGGAGCTTTGGCGCTGGTGCCGGGACACTGTCATCAGCCACAAGCGCCGCCGGGACTGGAACAACCGCTGGAAGTGATCCTTTCCCCGCCGCCTGTCCGCCGGAAAGGGCCGCCGCGCCGTTTCCCCGCCGCCCGCATCGCCGGGCATAACAATCTGTCAATTCAATCCCAAGGAGGAATCCTGTTATGAAACTGATCACTGCAATCGTCAACAAGGAAGATTCCAAGGCCGTCTGCAACGAGCTGCTGCGGGCCCATTTCTACGTCACCCGTCTGGCCACCACCGGCGGCTTCCTCATGGCGGGCAACATGACGCTGCTCATCGGCACTGAGGATGAACGGGTGGATGACTGTATTGCCTGCATCTCCAAGTGCTGCAAACAGCGCACCGAGATCGTGCCCGGCACCGCCTCCATCGGTCTGGGCATCGAGAGCGCCATGCCCATCGAGGTCACCGTGGGCGGCGCCACCGTCTTTGTGACCAATGTGGAGCGCTTTGAAAAGCTGTGATGCTTGACCGTCTGGCCGGCAACGCGGCACTCAAAAAGGACCTGGCCTCGGCGCTGACCGCCGGACGCCTGGCCCACAGTATCCTGCTGGTCGGCGAACGCGGATGCGGCGCCGGCTTTGCCGCGCGCTGCCTTGCGGCGGACTATCTCTACCCCGCCGGCGGCCCCCATGCCGAGGCAGTGCTGCGGGGGGAGGACACCGAGTGCATCTCCCTGCGGGGGGAGGGCGCTTCCGGCCAGATCAAGGTGGAGCGCATCCGCGCCGCCCGGGAGGCCATCCAGCACTCGGCCCTGTCCGCCGACGCCACGGGGCGCGTACTCTTTGTCTACGGCGCCCAGGACCTGAACCAGAGCTCGGCCAACGCCATGCTCAAGATCATTGAGGAGCCCCCCGAGGGGGTGCTCTTCCTCTTTACCGCCACCAGCGCCGCCAGCGTTCTGCCCACCATCCGCAGCCGCTGTGCCGCCTACACCCTGGCCCCCGTCCCGCCGGAGGAGTGCGCCGCCGTGCTGCGCCGCACCCTGCCCCAGCTGAGCCGGGATGCCGCCGACGATCTGGCCTTCCTCTACGAGGGTCACATCGGCTCCTGTCTGGACGCAGTACAGGACGCCGAGGTCCGCACCGCCCTGCAGACCGCCCGGGACTTCTGCAAGGCGGCGGAACAGGACGATACCTACCGGGCCGCAGCCCTCCTGGCAGGGCTGGAGAAGGACCGGGCCGCCGCTCAGGGCGTACTGCGCCAGGCCTGCTGTCTGGCCAGCGGGGCGCTGCGCCGTCCGGGATACGCCGGCCTTGCCCCTAAGCACGCTCAGCGGCTTCTCAACGCTGCCGCCAGGGCCCGGGACGCCATCCGCGCCAACGGCAACCTGCGGCTGACCCTGACGGTCTTTGCCGCCGAGAGCTGCGGGTGATCCGCAGCCCATCACAAGACAAAAGGAATACGAAGATGAAAGTCATTTCAGTCAAATTCAAGGAGAGCGGCCGGGTCTATTATTTCGATCCCGGCACCATGGAGATCCACCGGGGGGACTATGTCATTGTAGAGACTGCCCGGGGCACCGAGTGCGGCGAGGTCGTCCGCGGGGTGCATGAGGTCTCCTCCAACGGCTTCAACAAGGAGCTCAAGCCGGTCATCCGCATGGCCGACGGGGTGGACATCCGCCGCATGCACCAGAACCGCAACGACGAGCGCAACGCCTACCGCATCTGCGAGCAGCGCATTGCCGCCCACGGTCTGGCCATGAAGCTGGTGGAGGCCGAGTACACCCTGGACCGCAGCAAGCTGATCTTCTACTTCACCGCCGACAACCGGGTAGACTTCCGGGAGCTGGTCAAGGACCTGGCTTCCCACTTCCACACCCGCATCGAGCTGCGCCAGATCGGCGTCCGGGACGAGAGCAAGATGCTGGGCGGCCTGGGCATGTGCGGTCAGCCTTTCTGCTGCAGCCGCTTCCTCAAGAACTTCCAGCCCGTCTCCATCAAGATGGCCAAGGAACAGGGGCTGTCCCTCAACCCCACCAAGATCAGCGGCGCCTGCGGCCGTCTGATGTGCTGCCTGGCCTACGAGCAGAAGAGCTACGAGTACCTCAACTCCATCACGCCGCCGGTGGGCAGCACGGTGCGCACCCCCGACGGGGAGGGCACCGTCACCGAGGTCAACGTCATTTCCGGCATGCTCAAGGTGCGCAGCAATGTGGAGAGCCTGGCCCCCAAATATTACAAGCGGGAGGAGTGCGTCTACCTGCGGGGCGGCCGCCGCGCCCCCCGCAAGCCCGATCCCGCCTCCTCCGGCGAGGAGGGCAAGGAGGAATAACTTTCCACACGTTTTACCTCTTTGGTCTTGCAAAGAGGTCGGTGGAATGGTACAATATCTCTAAACAAGTTGGGCGCGTCTTTTCAGCCCCAATGCTTGCTGGCCGCCGGACTGCCGGCCGTGCAGGGTGCCGGAGGTAAAATCAATCAGCACGGAGATAAGGAGTTTCACGATGGCTCATATGGTTACCGACGAGTGTGTTGCTTGCGGCGCTTGTGTTGACACCTGCCCCGTTGGCGCTATCACTCTGGGCGACAAGGCTGAGGTCGACGCGTCTTCCTGCGTGGACTGCGGCGCTTGCGAGGGCGTTTGCCCCACCGGCGCAATCAAGGCTGAGTAATTGGTTTTGAAAACCGGAACGCGGTGCGGAGAAGTTTCTCCGCACCGCGTTTTTTTGTCTGTAATTCCGGCGGCAGGCAAACGCCCTCCGCCCTTTTGGATTCAATGGCTCCGGGTATACCGCCCGGCGTTTTGCAGCAGCCCGATGAGGGGGCAGATCAGCATTCCGCAAAAGAAATTGCTTACCCCATGGACAAAATCCCAGGGCAGCCCCGCCAGGATCCAGGCCGCCATCCCCGGCAGATCCAGCCCGAACAGCAGGGCCTGGGCCGGGGCATACAGCGTCCCAAACAGAAAGCCGTGGGCGGCACAGACCGACATGTACACCAACGGCCTGACCCTGGGCGGCATCTGCCTGGGCAGCAGCATGACCCACGCCCAAAGCACCGTCCACAGATACAGGTAGGGCAGCCACCACAGGGCAAACCCCGCCATAACCCCATTGAGAAAGACATAGGTGTAAATGGGATAGAGTGCCTTTTTTCGATACACCACCGTCATGGCCACCACAAAAACCCCCAGCAGATGGACGTTGGGGAAAGCTTCCATGAGAACCTTGGACGCATACATCAGGGCGCCCAGCATGCCAAAGACGGCGATCTCCTTTGCCGTGAGTTTCAAATCACTCGACGCGGAAGCTGTACTCGGAACCGGCGGTGACCTCGGTGGAATCCACGCCGGACTGGGCGTACTCCCCATCCACATAGAACGCCCAATACTTGCCGTCCGTATCGTAGTCCACAGTGATGCCGTCCACCGTCTTGACGTACAGGCCGTACTCGCTGTCCTCGCCGTCAATCAGGCCCAGCTCGGTCAGGGCGTCGCCCACCGTGGCCTGGTCGGTGTTGATCTCATAGACGGTCTGGTTGCCGTCGCCGTCCACCACCGTAAAAGTGAACCGGGTCTGGCCCTGGCCCAAGACCTGGCCTTCCGCCGTCTCGGCCGTCTCCGCCGCAGGGGTGGCTTCCACCGCTGCTTCCCGGGTGGCGCTGGTGCTGACGGAAGCCCCGTCCGCATCCTTGGTACCGCTGCAACCGGTTGTGAGCAGCGCCGTAGCCGCAAACAGCGCGCAGCAAACCAGAAGCGACACGGTTTGTTTGCATCGTTTCATTTGCATTGTCTTTTCTCCTTACTGAATGAATTGGTTCTCCGTAGGACCGGCGCTCGCGCTCCCCCCGGAAATGTTTGCCTGAAAAATATTCCGACTGTCCACAGCGGTTTTCGCCTTCTCAAGATAGCAATCTCAATGACTTGTCCCCGGTTTGCGGCACCGGGCAGAAAACCGTTGCTTCGTGGTATACGGCGACGGGCTCGTGCAGGCCTTGCACCTGCTTTCTTTTCAGACGGGTTCTATTATACGACGAAAGCTCCTGCTTTTCAATTTCAAAAAGCAGTCTTTTCCCGCGCTGTCTCCCACCCCGCCGGACAAAAAATGCCCCGAAACCGCTCCACTTGGGGCAGATCCGGGGGATTTTCCATTTTGTATTATTTGCTCGTTTTATTCGTGTCGTATTGCCTCCAGGGCGCTGATCTTGGTGGCCCTAGCGGCGGGCAGAATGCCGGCCACCAGGCCGATGACGGTGGCAAAAGCCAGCGCCAGCAGCACCAGCCAGGGGGGAACCACCGACACGGCGGAGCCCATGCCGCCGCCGTAATAACCGATGCTGTTCATAATGCCGGAGAGATTTCCTCCCCCGCCCCCGAAGATGGCCATGATGAGGGTAAGGTTGTTGAGCACAAAGCTGATGACCAAACTGACCACCGACCCGGTGACGCCACCGATAAAGCCGATGAAGCCGCTCTCGATAAGGAACATCATACGGATCTTGCCCAGGGCGCAGCCCAGCACCTTCATAACGCCGATCTCCCGGGTACGCTCATAGATGGCCATGGTCATGGTGTTGATGATGTTCAGCGCCGCCACCAGCAGGCTGAAGGCCGCCAGGCAGCCCAGGATCAGCATGAGCTGGGAGACCTGCTCCTGCATGGCTTCCCGCTGCTGGGTCATGGAGTAGGTGCTGAAGCCCAGTTCCTGGATGGCCTCGTCCACCGCCTCCACGTTGTCCATGTCGTCCACCTTGACGTAGACCTGGTCGTAACTGCTGCTGTCGCTGCCGTAGTAGGCGTCGCTGCCCGCCAGGTCCTTGTATTCCTCCTGCAGCATCTTCACATCCTGGATGCGCAGGATAAAGCTGCTCTGGGTCCACCAGCCCTTGGCGGTGTCGGGGTTGATGCTGCCCACCACCTTGAGCTTCCAGCTCTTGGTCTTGGGATTTTCGGCGTCGCCGCTGGACAGGGTGAGGGTCATCTCATCCTTGTTCACATCCACAAAGGGTTCCAGCAGATTGCCCGCAGCGTCGGTCTGGCCGTACCAGCGGTAGCGCTTGGAGGAATTGTAGCTCTTGCGGGTGTCCTCAAAATTGTAGCCGGTCTGCTCACAGACCATGACGGGGATGACATCCCGGCCATAGCTGCCGGTATCGGTCATCCAGTCCCCGCTGGCCAGGGTGAAGCCCATGGGCTCCATGGCGCTGGCGTAGACGCCCACGGCGTTGCCCAGATAGGCCGAGTACCGGTCGCCCTTGCCCGCCGTGATGGTCCCGTTGAGGGAATAGGCCTGATAGAAGGGCGTGGCCGCCACCACATGGTCCATCTTGGTAAAGCTGGCGACCATCTCGTCATTGAGCACCGCGGGCTGGTCCCCGCCGCCGCCACTGCTTCCGCCGATGACCGCAGTTCCGCTGCCCGAGGAATAGTAGACGGTCCCGCCGCCGTATACCTCGATCTGGGTCAGGTCGCCCCAGCTGGCCAGCATGGCTTCGTTGGCCTGGTTCATGGCGATACCAAAGCTGATCATGACGATGATCAGGCAGGTGCCCACAGCCACGCCGATGACCGTCAGCGCGGTGCGGCCTTTCCGGCGGGAGAGATTCCGCGCCGAAAGGGCGATCAGATCAAAGATCTTCATCTCCGTCCTCCAGCATGGCAAGGGCAGCGGCCTTCTTCTTCTTGCGGACGACCGCCACCACGATCACAACGACCACCACAACGCCCACCACAATGAGCACAATGCCCCACACCGGCATACCGCCGGTGGGTTCCGGCTCCACCATGCCGGGGTCGATCATGCCCGGGTCCTCATAGACGGGCATTTCCTGCACGGTGGCGCTGAAATCCTGGGTCAGCGTCTTGGTGGTGCCGTCGCTGGCCTCGTAAGTCAGGGTGATGGTGCCGGACAGCTCGCCCGCCTGCTGGGGGGTCAGATCAAAGTCCACGCTGTTCTCGGTACCGGCGGCAATGTTGCCGATGTACTGCTGGGAGACATCCACGCCCAGATTTTCGCCGCTGATGGAAGCTTCCAGGTTGGAGATGGGGTTCTTGCCCTTGTTGACAAAGTTCAGGGTGACCGAGGTGGTATCCCCCACATAGATGGTGTCGGTCAGCTCCATGGTGGTGATCTCGAAGCGGTCGGGCTGGGAGATGGGCACCGAGATGGTGCCGGTGCCGGTGACGGCCGTGCCGGACTCGGTGCCGGTGCCGGTCATGTTGACGGTGATGTTGGCCACGCCGCCGGTAAAGGACGCCGAGGGCAGCACCGCAAAGGTCACATCCCGGGTGCTCTTGGCGGACATGGTGCCCACATATTCGGACAGGCTGCCGCCGGTGAGGGTGATGCCGTCGGGCAGGGTGACCGACACAATGACATCGGAGAGGGACTCATCCCCGGCGGTGGCATAGGCCGTGACGCTGAGGGTGAAGGGGTTGCCTGCGGTGACGGTCTCGGTGCCGTAGCTGGACTCCCGCATGACCAGGTTGGGGGTTTTGGGGTCCTCGTCCACACACTGGCCGATGGTAACGGCAAACTGCTGCATGGCCATGGAGGAATCCAGATAGCTCAGGTCAATGTTGAGGGTGTTGCCGCCCCCCGCATAGATCACATCCCGGAACAGCAGCACATAGCTGTAGTAATCGCCGCCGTCGTCGGTGCCCTCAATGAGCTGGCTGATCTCGCCGGTGCCGGTGTACTGGAAAATCGAGGAATTGATGCGGGTAACGATCTGGTCGGCGGTGACGTTGTTCTTGGCCGAGGAGTGGTCCACCACCCGCAGCACAATGTTCACATGGTCATCCCGCTCCACGGTGGTGACCTCGCCGCCGGCAATGTCGGTGACGGTGGCGGCAGTGACATAGACGCCGTCGCCGGTGGTATTGGTCACCGGGGGCGTGGCGGAACCGTCGTCGCCCTCCGCAAAGGCGGGCATGGTGCACAGGCAGACCAGAAGCAACAGGGCCATGCCGATGGAAAGAATACGTGAGGTGGTTTTCACAGGGAGATCCTCCTTCATACTGCTGCCGGTGGGTCCGGCTTATTTTGCTGCGGCGTCTGCCGCGGATGTTTGCTGTCCGGCATTTTTCTGTGCCTGGCGGGCGGCCTGTTCGGCCTTTTCCCGGGCGGCTTCCTCCGCCTCGTCCCGGGCCAGCTCGTCGGCCAGGGCCTGACGGCGGCGGATGCGCTCCTCCTCAGGGGGGACCACATCGCTCTGCACCTTGCCGTCCAGAATGGTGATGATCCGGTCTGCACAGGCCGCCAGGGACGGCTCGTGGGTGACCATGACAAAGGTGATCTGTTCCTTTTTGGACATTTCCAGCATGCGCAAAAGCACCTGCCGGGAAGTTTTGCTGTCCAGGTTGCCGGTGGGCTCGTCGGCAAAGATGACCTTGGGCCGGCTGACAAAGGCACGGGCAATGCCCACACGCTGCTGCTGGCCGCCGCTCATCTCGGTGGGCAGGTGGTTCATGCGGGAGGCCAGCCCCATGCTCTTGAGCTCCTGTTTGGCCAGAGCCATGCGCTGCCGGCGTCCCATGCCCTTGAACATGAGGGGCAGGGCCACGTTTTCGGCGGCAGTCATGCTGGGCAGCAGGTTGTAACTCTGAAAGATGAAGCCCAGATGTGCCTGGCGGAAGGCCGCCAGCTCGTTTTCGGTCATGGCACTGATCTCATGCTTTCCGATGAAGACCTTGCCGCGGGTCGGTTTTTCCAGCCCGGCCAGCTGGTTGAGCAGGGTGGACTTGCCGCTGCCCGACTGGCCCACAATGCAGCAGAACTCGCCTTTTTCCACATTGATATCGACGTTGTCCAGGGCAACGACCCGTTCCTTGCCCACCGCGTAGACTTTGCGCAGTCCCACGGTACGGATGATCGGCGCCATTGGCATCCTCCTTTTTCGCCCGGTTTCGATGGTTTCAGCTTCTATCATATCATGCCGTGGGGATAAACAAAAGGCCCCGGGATGTAAATTTTTGCGAAGAGCTCTCTCACCCAAAATTTTCACGTGACAGCGCAGGCTTGTTATGGTATACTAAGTCAGTTACAGACCATTTTCGACGAGATTTTTCCGGGGAGTTTCGCCCCGGATTTTTCAGGAGCTTTTACCGGAGGTGCTTGGCAAAACGATGAAGAAGCTTCGTCTGCTTGGCCTGCTGGCAGCGTTTGCGCTGATGGCGGCATTTTCTCTGCCTGTGGCGGCGGAGGACTACGACACCGTGATCGACGGCCTTTCCCGCCTTCAGGCGCTGGCGCAGCAGTATGCCGACGACAATCCTTCCGAGTCTTTTGACCCCATCGAGCTGACCCTGTCCTACACCCGGACACAGCCCTACAATACCCCTTTGTGGCAGATGACCGCGGGCGCCCGCGACGCCGGGTTTGATGACTACGTGGAGGAGCAGGACCCCGACCTGGTCTCCCTGCAGGGGCTGGGCAGTGTGGAGACCTCCGCGGGCAGCGTGGACTTCGGCCACCTGCTGGCTTCCATCAACCTGGTTTACCGCGGTCTGCCGGTGGTGGGCAGCTGGGGCGGCGACTGTGTTGAGCTTGCCCAGCAGTACGCCGGCCAGGCCTCCGACGCCGCCGGCTATGCCGAGTTGATGAGCGGCACCTTTGAGGATGAAAATTCCACCTTTGGCGGGGAGGACCTCCGGGCCGACCTGGACGCCGTCATCATCGGCGCGGGGTTAAGCCAGGGCGACGACCTGGCTCAGGCCATGCAGGACTATTACAGCTCCGTCAGCGAATACGACCGCGCCTACCAGTTCATTGCCCTGACCTTCGGGGACGTGAACACCGGCAGCACCACGGATTTTGCCAACGAGGTCTACCAGGCCGCCACCCAGGACACCGGCATGCAGCTGCTGCTCTACCTCAATGATATGTGGGTCAGCGACGGCTGGACCATTGCGGAAGACGCGGCCGCTCCCCTGCAGGGCTCCTGTCAGGTCTTTGCCCAGTACCTGTCCGGGGCCGTGAACGGCGAGAAAGTCAAGAGCGACTCCGACACCCGGATGATCACCATGGCCGGGGACCAGCTTTCCCAGTTTTTGTCGGGACTGGGGGATGACAGCGCCGCCAGCGCGGCCCTGAACGCCAACGACGGCGAGGCTGAGACCTCCAACAGCGGCAGCACCGTGTCCGAGATCTTCTCCGGCGCGGCCCAGGGCTTCCAGAGCGGGTTCAGCCTGCAGGTGTTCGAGATCGTGCTGCTGGTCATCGGCGCAGGTGCGCTGATGCTGCTGCTCATCTGCATCGTCATGCTGGTGCGCCGCCGCTGAACTGTTTCTCTCTGGTAAAGACGGAAATCCACGGTCTCCGTTACCGAAAAAACGGCACAATACATCAAAAGGCGCAGGCCCCGCAGGGTCTGCGCCTTTTTCGTATCTGTATGGAAATGCCTGACGGTTACGCTTTATGCCTTGGTCTTGTAGCCGTCGGGGTTATGGCTCTGCCAGTTCCAGCTGTCGCGGCACATCTCGTCGATGCCGTACTCTGCCTTCCAGCCCAGTTCCCGCTCCGCCTTGGAGGGGTCGGCCCAGCACTCGGCGATGTCGCCGGGGCGGCGGGGATCGATGACATAGGGCAGCTCCCTGCCGCATGCTTTGCTGAAGGCATGAATGACATCCAGCACGCTGTAGCCGTGGCCGGTGCCCAGGTTGCAGATGAAGAGGCCGGGCTTCTGCGCCAGCTTTTTGACGGCGGCCACATGGCCCCTGGCCAGGTCCACCACGTGGATGTAATCCCGGACGCCGGTGCCGTCGGGAGTGGGATAGTCATTGCCGTAGACATGGACCTTTTCCAGCTTGCCCACGGCCACCTTGGCGATGTAGGGCACCAGGTTGTTGGGGATGCCGTTGGGGTCCTCGCCGATGAGTCCGGAAGGATGGGCGCCGATGGGGTTGAAGTAGCGCAGCAGGGCCACATTCAGTTCGGGGTCGGCGTGGCAGCAGTCGGTGAGGATGCGCTCGGTAAAGACCTTGGTGGTGCCGTAGGGGTTGGTGGTGGCGCCGGTGGGGAAGTCCTCGGTGATGGGCACGCTGGCGGGGTCGCCGTAGACGGTGGCCGAGGAGGAGAAGATGAAGTTGTGGCAGTTATGACGGCGCATGACATCCAGGATGTTCAGGCTGCAGGCCAGGTTGTTGGAGTAATACTCGATGGGCTTGGCAACGCTCTCGCCCACGGCCTTGTAGGCTGCAAACTGAATGACGCAGTCGATGTCGGGGTTGGCGGCAAACAGAGCCTCCACCGCCGCCTTGTCGGTCATGTCGGCCTCCACAAAGCGGAAGTCCTTGCCGGTAATGGCCTTGACGCGGTTCAGAGCCTCGGGGCAGGAGTTGTAGAAGTTGTCCGCCACAACGATGTCGTAGCCGGCCTCCAGAAGTTCGACACAGGTATGGCTGCCGATGTATCCGGCGCCGCCGCTGACCAGAATTGCCATAGTACTCGCTCCTTCGTTTCGTTTGTATTTTTGTTGCCGGCAAAAGGCATACCCGCTGTTGGTTCAGGCGATTTTTGTCGGCTTCGGTCCGATTTTTTGCGTTGTTTACGTTGGTTATTCCGGTGTTTCTGTCCTTATTCTACTTCACTGCCTGACTTTATTACATGGACGTTTGAGGGAGTCGCATGTCGGTTTGTTGCGGGCTTCGCATCTGCGGGGTGCAGCCTGCGGCAGTACTCCCGGGGAGACATGCCCTCCGCCCGGCGAAAGCACCGGGAAAAGTACGCACTGTCGGCAAAGCCCAGTCGCCCGGCGGTCTCGCCGGGGGTGCAGCCAGCGGCCAGCAGTTCCCTGGCCCGCTCCATCTTCATGGCGGCAAAGGTTTCCATGGCGCCCCGGTGCATTCGGGCGCGGAAGGCCTTCTGCAGCCGGGCGCGGCTGACCCCGCAGTCCTCACAGACCTGGGCAATGGTCAGCTCCCGGGCAATGTTTTTGGAAAAATAGACCCGCACATAATCCACCAGCGCCTGCTGATCCCGCTCCTGACGGGCACGGGCGCTCAGGCGGCGAGTACGTCGGCGGGCCCGCACCAGCTGGATGAGCAAAAGTTCCAGACAGTCGCAGAGATACTGTTCTGCCCCAAAGGGCGGCTCGGCCTTGCGCTGAGGCTCGCCCCCCGGCTCCTCCGCCTGGACAAAGAGCTCCCGCACGGCGGTGGTGATCTGCTGCATGCGCAGCTTTTCCGCCAGGTCGATGCGCAGCGGGCGGCCGTAAAGCTCATCCAGCGCTGCGCCGGAGCAGACAAAGCCCACCCGCAGCACCTCGGGGGGGACCTCTCCCACCGCCCGCATGGAGACGGTCTCTCCGGGACGGTGGAACAGCAGCTGCCCCGCCCGCAGGGTCACGGTGCGGCGGTCGCCGTGTTCCTCCACCATGCCGCTGAACAGATAAACCATCTGCCAGTTTTCACACAGGCGCTCGGGGAGACAATCTCCCACACGCCATTCCTCACAGCCTGCCCCGGCCACCTGTTCAATGCGCAGGGGAAAGTGTTCGCTGCCGTCCATAGGCATTCTCCCTCCCTGTCAGGCCGCGGGCCGGGCCGCCACGGCGCCGTCGGGCAGCGGGACGCTGCTGTCCGGCGTCCGGGCCGAAAAGGCCCCCGCGGGCAGTTCGGTCACCTGGGGGAAGCGGTCCATCCCCTCAAACCGGGTGCACAGCCCCAGGCGATAGGCCGTCAGGGGGCTGATCTGTTTTTCAATGCCGCCGTACATCAGGCTGCCGCCGGGGCCGTAGGTATCCAGCATGATCTCGTCCGGCCAGGTTTCCTCCACAAAGGCGGTGAGCTCGGGCGTGACATAGTAGTCGGTGCTGCCCTCGTACAGATCGGGAGCGCCGAACATGTGCAGGATCTCGTGGGCGTAGACCGCCGGGGTCTCCGCCGCGTCGGGGGAGGTGTAGGCGTCGCTGCGGTACAGGCAGCTGAATTCATGATAATAATCGGCGTCGTCCTCCATATAGTGGACGATGGTAAAGGAGGCTCCCGCCACCGGCAGGAAAAAGAGAAATCCCACATTGGATGTTCCGTATTTCTGGTGCAGCTCGTCGGTATCCAGCCCGGCGCAGATATCATAGGCGGCGGTGTAGAAGTCGTCGCTCTCGTTGGACTCGGTCCCCCCTGCAAAGCTGCCGTTGTAGGTCAGGTGATAAAACAGGCCGCTGTCCTCGGAGCCGTCATCGCAGGTGATGGAGGGGGAAGTGTTGTAAAGAGCACACTGTTCCTCGATCCAGTCCACCGCCACCGCCAGCGTCTCCCGGCTGTCGGCGATGGATTCCTCGTCCCAGGAAGCCCCCCCCGCCTCGTCCAGATAGACGCTGACCAGCACACTGGGCCAGGCCAGCAGGGCGGCGCTGCCGTAGCGGCGCTGTTCCGCCGTGGTTCCCTGAGCGGGCGCCCAGCCCTGCCAGGGGTCGGACTCCCCCCAGGAATCCCATCCGTCGTCCCAATCATCGGGCGTCTGCTCCCCGGAACCGGCATCCGGCCAGTCTCCGGGGGTCCGTCCCGCCTGGCTGGGCAGGGTCAGTCCGGCGCGGGGGGCGCAGCCCGCCAGCAGCAGCAAGGCCGCCAGCAGAGCCGTCAGGCGCAGGAAGGCCGGTCGCTTGATGTTGTGCATGGTGTGTCCCTTTCCGGGCCGGTCACTGCGGCAGGCGCAGCACCGGCTTGCCGTCCTCGGCTTCCAGTACCACGGTGTCGGGGGAAACGCCCTGTCCCAGGCGGCTCTCGATGAGGGCCTGGGCCACCGGGTCCTCCACCTCCTTGCGGATGGTGCGGCGCAGTTCCCGGGCGCCGAACTTGGTGCTGGTCTCGTTCACCAGGGCGGTGAGTGCCTCGGGGGTGTATTCCAGATGAATGCCGTGGGCCTCCATGCCGGGCTTGTATTCGTCCAGCATGAGGGCGGCGATGCGCTCCAGGTCGGCCTGTTCCAGCGGGCGGAAGGTGATGATCTCATCCACGCGGCCCAGGAACTCGGGGCGCAGGAACTCCTGCAATGCCTTCATGCTCTTGTTGGCGCTGATCTGCTCGGCGGTCTTGTTGAAGCCGGTCTCCCCCGAGCGGTCGGTGCTGCCGGCGTTGGAGGTCATGCAGATGACGGTGTTGGAGAAGTCCACCGTGCGGCCCTGGGCGTCGTTGATCTTGCCCTCGTCCAGGATCTGCAGCAGAATGTTCATAACGTCGGGATGGGCCTTCTCGATCTCATCAAAGAGGACCACGCTGTAGGGATGGCGGCGGACCTTTTCGGTGAGCTGGCCGGCCTCGTCGTAGCCCACGTAGCCCGGAGGGGAACCGATGAGGCGGGAGACGGCATACTTCTCCATATATTCGCTCATGTCGATGGAGATAAGGGGATCCACCGTGTCAAAGAGCTGATTGGCCAGCTGCTTGACCAGTTCGGTCTTGCCCACGCCGGTGGGGCCCACAAAGATGAAGCTGGCAGGACGGTGACGGCCGGACAGGTCGGCCCGGGACCGTTTGACGGCCTGAGCCACCTTGTGGACGGCCTCGTCCTGACCGATGATGTGGGCTTTGAGGGCGTCCTCCAGCCCCAGCAGACGGCCGTACTCGCTCTCCTTGATCTTGACGGCGGGAATGCCGGTCCACAGCTCCACCACCTGGGCCACGTCGTCCATGGAGACAGCGATGTCGGCGGTGCGCAGCTGAAGGGCAGGCAGCTTTTCCCGCACCCGGGCCAGCTCGGTCTTGACCTTGGCCAAAGCCTCGTAGTCGATGGCCTTGCCGTCCTCGGGGTTTTCCAGATCATGCTCCTGGGCTTCCAGGGCGGTGACCTGTTTCTGGGCGTTCAGGAATTCGGTGATCTCGGGGTGGCGCAGGTTGCAGCAGGCGCAGGCTTCGTCCAGCAGGTCGATGGCCTTGTCGGGCAGGAAACGGTCGGTGATGTACCGCTCGGCCAGGCGGACGATGCTGGCGGCCACCGCATCCGGCACACGGACGCAGTGATGCTTTTCGTAGTAGACCCGCACGCCCTTGAGCACCTCGATGCTGTCGGCGATGGAAGGTTCATCCACCTTGACGGGCTGGAAGCGGCGTTCCAGGGCCTGGTCCTTCTCGATATACTTGCGGTACTCGGTGAAGGTGGTGGCACCGATGACCTGGATCTGTCCCCGGGAGAGGGCCGGCTTCATGATGTTGGCGGCGTTCATGGCGCCTTCCGAGTCGCCCACACCCACCAGGTTGTGCAGCTCGTCGATGAACAGAATGATGTTGCCGGCCCGGCGCACCTCGCTGATGAGGCCCTTGACCCGCTGCTCGAACTGGCCGCGGAACTGGGTGCCCGCCACCAGGGCGGTGAGGTCCAGCAGATAGATCTCCTTGTCCGCCAGACGGGCAGGGACCTTGCCCTCCACAATGCGCTGGGCAATGCCCTCGGCAATAGCGGTCTTGCCCACGCCCGCCTCACCGATAAGGCAGGGGTTGTTCTTCTGACGGCGGCAGAGGATCTGGATGGTGCGGTAGATCTCCCGGTCACGGCCCACAATGTGGTCGATGCGGCCATCCCGGGCCTTCTGGGTCAGGTTTTCACAGTAATTGTTCAGGAACTTGCGCTCCTGTTTCTTGTCCCGGCCGTGCTTGTCGGACTTTTTGTCCTCGCCGTTCTGGGCTGCCTGAGCGCCGGGGCCGAAAGGGAACACCGGGCTGCCGCCGGGGACAAACTCCTCGGGTTCGCCGCCGTCCTCAGCAGGCATCATGGCGCCGTTCTGGGCCGCTTCCTCCAGGAAGCTGGTCATGCGCTCCTCCATGTTTTCCAGGTCCTGATCCGACACGCCGAAGCGCTTCATCAGATCATCCACCGGCTGGATATGCATTTCCCGCGCGCAGGTCAGGCAGTAGCCTTCCTGAATGGGTTTGCCGTTTTCCATGCGCTGGACAAACACCACGGCGGTTCTCTTTTTACAACGGACACAAAGCATAGGGTTCCCTCCCTCGATTGCAGAATGCGGCGGCTGCCGCCGTTATCACCGGAAGGACCTCCCCGCGGGAGGCGTTTTCCGGCGCAAATGCGGCGCGGGCGGCAGTGTCCTCCGCCGCCTGAGCCACCTTTATCTTACCATGATTCTGCGGTTATAGCAAAAACGGATTGAATCCGGTGAAGAACCGGTACAAAAAGCTGCCCGACAGCACATCGGGAGCCAGCCAGGTCAGGGTGCCGCCGGTGACGGAGGAAGCGCCCCACATCAGCAGGCTGAGCATCCAGCAGTCCAGGGCGCCGGTGACCAGGCCCAGCAGAAGGCCCAGGGTCTGGTTGAGCCCGCCCACGATAGGCAGGTCGTTGCAGCCCCGCAGCAGCTTTGCCAGCAGGCGGAAGACCCACCGGATGACGGTGCACAGCACCAGGAAGATGATCGCCTGCAGCAGAGGCAGGAAGATGGGTTCCAGAGCAGCCACCACCTGCTGGGAGATATCGGCGGAAGAGCTTTCCAGCGCCAGCTGGAGCTGACCGGCCACCTGGTCATACAGCTCCTTGGGCAGGAAGCCCAGGTACTGCTCCATGACGGCGGGGAGGTTTTCTCCCTGGGTGGTCAGGGCGTCGGTGACGGTCTGGCCCACCGCCACGCCGATGTGGTCGGTGTAGATGACGGGGGCCAGCTCACCGGCGGCCCAGACCGCCCCCAGCACCCCCAGCACAGCGCCGGCCAGGCCCACAAGGCCGGACAAAAGGCCCTGACGGCGGCCGTGCAGCGCAGTGATGACAAGAATGATGACAAAGACCAGATCATAGATCAGGCCAAAGGACAGAGGCATGGCGGGTTCTCCTTTCGGGACGGGGAATGTACGGATCAATGGGCGGTCAGGACAAAGTCCGGACCTGGGTACCGCTGAAAATCAGCGGGGAATCGGCGTTGAGCAGGGCGATGGCGGGGCTGTCCAGGGTCTGTTCCCAGTCGGTCTGGCCGTCGTAGCCGGTGCGGCGGACCTGATTGCCCCCCGCCAGATAGATGTCGGTGCGGGTGCAGCAGAGCATGGCGGAGGTTCCCGCATCCACCCGGGCCAGCTCGTTGAGTTCGCTGTCCAGCACCACCAGGGTGGAATCGCTCTGGCCGGAAAGCAGCAGGGCGATGCCCCGTCCGGCGGTATCCACATCCAGCAGAGTGCCGCCGTTGAAGCCGCAGCGGGCCACCTCGGTGCCGTCATCTGGGTTGAGCAGCACGGCGCCGTCGTCAAAGATGGCCAGCACCCGGCTGTCGGACAGCCAGTAGAGATGCAGAATCATGCTGCCTGCGTCGGCGGTGTAGGTGGCCACCGGCTCGTCGGCGGTCACGTCCATAAAGAACAGTTTGGTGCACAGCTGGCCCTCCGCCGCCGACAGGCAGCCCGCCGCAAACCGGCGGTTGTCCGAGGCAAAGGCCAGGGCCACCGGGGTGCCGTCCGCCTGGGTGGGGTACCACTCATACAGAGCGTCGAACATGGGGTCGAAGACCTCCACCCCCGCGGCGTAGCGGGTGGACTCGGTGACCACGGCGGTGGTGCCGTTGTTGCTCATGGCGCACAGCAGGATGTTGGAGGAAAAGTTGTGGGTGTACAGGGTGCCGGTGCGGCTCTCGATGCGCAGCTCCGCCCCCGCCCGGTTGTACAGGGCAAAGCGGGTGTTGCCCACCGCAATGGCGGGACGGGCGTAGCCGGGCTGGATGGTGCGCACCTTGGCCCCGTGGGAGGAAAACACCGCCACATCGGTGGCTCCCAATTCCACAAAACCTCCGGCCAGTTCCTCGATCTGCAAGGGGTCTGCAATGCCGGTGGAGGCAGGCCAGCCCCCCGGCTCAAAGGCCAGGGTAACGCTGTCGGCCAGATCCCCCAGCATGGCGATGGAGGTGCTGAACACACCGGTGAGCACTGCAAGCCCCAGCGCCATGACCAGCACCAGGGCGATGAGCAGATTGCGCTTGCGGCGGCGCCGCCGCTGCAGGATGGGACTCAAGGGACGGGTGTTGCCGGTACGGCTCTGCCGCCCGGCCGGTTGGCCTCCGGCGGCCTTTTCGGCGTCGGGGGAGGCGGATTTTTGCCGGGGCGTGCGGAAGGCAGCATCCTCCGCCGGGGATTCCGGGGTTTCCTGGGGTTCGTCGGGGGGCAGGGTCTCTCCCCGCTCCCGGGCCAGCATGCGCTGCATTCTGGCCCGGCGTTCCTTTTCTTCCCGGTTCAAAGCCTTCCCCTCCTTTCCACGCCGCCCTGAAGGCGGCTGCTGAACTCGAAATTATGATTCTGGTGATTCTGCCTTTGGGGCGCTGTTCTCCGCGGGCTGCAGTGCCTGTTCGGGATAATCCACCCGGATCAGGAACAGCCCCCTGGCGGGCAGGGTGGCCCCTGCCCGGCGGCGGTCCCCTTTTGCCAGAATGTCCGGCAGGGCGGCGGGGTCCAGTTTGCCCCGACCCGCCTCCACCAGCGTTCCCGCCAGAATGCGCACCATGTTGTACAGGTAGCCGTCCGCCGTGACGGTGACGGTGACCAGCTCGCCCCTGCGCTCCACCGTGCAGGCGGTGATGGTGCGCACCGTGTCCCCGTGGGCCGCCGGGCCGGAACCCGCCGCGCAGAAGGCCCGGAAATCGTGGGTCCCCACCAGTTGGTCTGCGGCGGCCTGCATGGCGGCCACGTCCAGCGCCCCCGCCGTCCGCCAGCAGGTGTCCCAATCAAAAGGATCGTCCACCGCGCTGTTGCGGATGCGGTAGCAGTAGGTCTTGGCGTGGGCGGCGTACCGGGCGTGAAAGTCCTCGGGCACGGGGCGGGCGCTTTTAACCCGGATGTCCTCGGGCAGGTGGGCGTTCAAGGCCAGCACCAGCCGGAAGGGCGGGATGTGTCCATCATAGTGGAAGTTGAGCGCGAAATCCAGCGCATGAACGCCCGCGTCGGTGCGGGAACAGCCTTTTACGTCGGGGCGTTCCCCCAAAACCGCCTCCAAAGCGTCCTGAAAGGCCTGACAGACGGTCATGGCGTTGGGCTGGACCTGAAACCCGGCGTAGCGGGTGCCCTTGTAGGCCAGGCGGAGCAGCACGTTCATGGCAAAACCTCTCTTTGTCCGGTCACAGGCCGGGGAAGATCCACCGGGTGGCCAGAATGATGCCGAAGGTCACCAGGCAGAACAGAGCGCACCAGGCGTCGGTGCGGGTGAGATGCAGCACCTTCAGGCGGGTGCGGCCCTCGCCGCCCCGGTAGCAGCGGCACTCCATGGCCATGGCCAGCTCGTCGGCCCGGCGGAAGGCGGACAAAAACAAGGGGATCAGGATGGGCACCAAAGCGCGCATCCGCTCGCTCAGCTTGCCGGTGTCCAGCTGGGCGCCCCGGGCTTTCTGGGCGTTCATGATCTTCTCGGTCTCATCGATGAGGGTGGGGATGAACCGCAGGGCGATGGTCATGATGATGGCGAACTCATGCACCGGCAGATGGAGCTTGGACAGCGGCCGGAGCAGGTTTTCGATGGCATCGGTCAGGACCACCGGGCTGGTGGTGTAGGTGAGCAGGCTGGTGCCCGCAATGAGGGCCATGACCCGCACCGCCATGAGGATGGCGAAGCTGACGCCCTCGGCATAGATCTTGAATACCCAGAAGGAGACCAGCGGCTCCCCCTCCCCGGTGATGAAGAAGAGGTTGATGACCGAGGTGAAGATAATGATGGGCACAATGGGTTTCAGGCTCTTGAGAATGAGCTTGAAGGGGATTTTGGACAGGGCATACAGCGCCCCCAGCAGCACCACCGACAGCGCCACGCCCACGGCGTTGCCGCAGGAGTAGAGCACCACAATGTAGGCGATGGTGGCGATGAGCTTGAGACGGGGGTCGCAGCGGTGGACCACCGAGTTGCCCGGGAAATGCTGGCCGATGGTGATATCACGAAGCATCTGCGCCGCCTCCTTTGCCCTGTTCTTGCTGCCACAGACGGCGGATGGTCTTGACCGCGTAGGGCACGGTGTAGACATCGATGGGGATGTCCAGGCCTTTCTGCCGCAGTTTCAAAAAGATCTGGGTCACCTGGGGCACAGACAGACCCAGTTCCAGCAGTTCCGGCGCACGGGCAAAGACCTTTTCCACCGTGTCGTACATGGCCACCTTGGCGTGGCTCATGACCAGCACCCGGTTGGCGTACTTGGCAATGTCCTCCATGGAATGGCTGACGAGCACCACCGTGATGCCGGTCTTTTCGTGGTAGGCCTTGATCTGGGAGAGGATGGTGTCCCGGCCCTCCGGGTCCAGACCGGCGGCGGGCTCATCCAGCACCAGAATGCGGGGCTCCATGGCCATGACGCCCGCAATGGCCACCCGGCGTTTCTGGCCGCCGGACAGTTCAAAGGGGCTGCGCTGCAAAAGGTCGTCGCTCAGGCCGGTAAAGGCTGCCGCCTCTTTTACGCGGCGTTCGATCTCGGCGTCGTCCAGGCCCATGTTCTTGGGGCCGAAGGCGATGTCCTTGGCGCAGGTCTCCTCAAAAAGCTGGTATTCCGGGTACTGGAACACCAGCCCCACCAGAAAGCGGAAGGACCGCAGATCGCTGCCCTCCGCCCACATATCCTTGCCGTCCACGATGATCTTGCCCGAAGTGGGGCGGTTGAGGCCGTTGAAGTGGCCGATCAATGTGGACTTGCCGCTGCCGGTGGAGCCGATGATGCCCACGAAGTCCCCTTCCTCAATGGAAAAGCTGACGTCGTCCAGGGCGGCGGTCTCATCCGGCATGCCGGGGTTATAGACGTATTTCAGATGTTCAACTCGAATGATCTCGGACAAAGTGGTTCCCCCTGTTCCCTGAGATATATCCCCGGCGGTCCGGGTGATGTTCTCATCCTTGGTGTTGGGCGGGCCGAAAAAGGCCCTTTCAGTCTTTCAGCAGTTCGTACAGCCAGTCGGCGGCGGCGTCCGGCGTGATGATGCGCCTGGGCGCAGGCAGACCTTCCGCTTCCAGGGCGTCCCGCAGCTCGGCGGCCTGAGGTACGTCCAGATGGTAGCGCTTGAGGCGCTCGGTCTGGGCAAAGATCTCCTCCGGGGTGCCCTCCATGACGATGCGGCCGCTGTTCATGACCAGCACCCGGTCGGCCTGGGCCGCCTCCTCCATATAGTGGGTGATGGAGACGATGGTGATGCCCGACGCCCGCAGCTTGCGGATGGTCTGCATCACCGACCGGCGGCCGCTGGGGTCCAGCATGGCGGTGGCTTCGTCCAGCACCAGGCAGTCGGGCCGCATGGCGATGACGCCTGCAATGGCCACCCGCTGTTTCTGGCCGCCGGAGAGTTTATGGGGCGCCTTGTCCCGCTTTTCATAGATGCCGGCCAGCTTCATGGCCTCGTCGATGCGGGTGCGGATCTCGGGGGAGGGCACGCCCAGGTTTTCGAGAGCGAAAGCCACATCCTCCTCCACCACGGTGGCGACGATCTGGTTGTCCGGGTTCTGGAACACCATGCCCACCTTCTGGCGGATGTCGTAGAGCTTTTCCTCGGTGCGGGTGTCGATGTCCTCCACCAGCACCGTGCCCTTCTCGGGCAGCAGAATGGCGTTGAAGTGCTTGGCCAGCGTCGACTTGCCGCAGCCGTTGGCGCCCAGCACCGCCACAAACTCGCCTTTCTTGATGTCCATGCTCACCCCCGACACCGCCCACACGGGCTGTTCGGGGTCATAACGGAAATGCACGTCCTGCACGCGCAGCATCTCTTCCATGATGGTTTTCCTTTCCTGATGGGGTTGCTTCCCCCGTTCAGCTCTCCTGCCAGATGGCGGTGGCGCCGCAGGGCACCACGCCCCCGGTGGCCGACACGGGCAGGCCGATCTCGTCGCAGCTGGTCCGGCCGCCGAAGCGGGGGACGATGGTAGTCTTCATGATGTATTCCATCACCGCAGGGCTCAGGCCCTCGGTGTAGCTGTTGACCGCAAAGAAGAGGGGCTGCTTGCTCAGCACCCCCACGCACTGGGCGATGAGGTCGTAGATGTTGTCCTCCAGCTTCCAGATCTCGCCCCCGGGTCCCCGGCCGTAGCTGGGCGGGTCCATGATGACGGCGTCGTAAAAGCTGCCCCGGCGGATCTCCCGGGCGACGAACTTGCCGCAGTCGTCCACGATCCACCGGCAGGGGCGGTCCTGCAGGTTGCTGGCGGCGGCGTTTTCCCGCGCCCAGGCCACCATGCCCTTGCTGGCATCCACGTGGGTGACAGTCGCCCCCGCAGCCAGACAGGCAAGCGTCGCGCCGCCGGTGTAGCCGAAGAGGTTGAGCACCCGGATGGGCCGTCCCGCGGCGGTGATGATCTTGCGGTACCACTCCCAGTTGACGGCCTGCTCCGGGAAGACGCCGGTGTGCTTGAAGCCGGTGGGGCTGACAATAAGGGTCAGGTCCTGCCAGCGGATGCGCCATTTCTGGGGCAGGCTGCGGCGGGTCTCCCAGCTGCCGCCGCCCTTGGTGGACCGGTGGTAGACGGCGTCGGCCTTGTCCCACAGGGGGCTGGCCGGGGCGTTTTTCCACACCACCTGGGGGTCGGGACGGATGAGCAGGGTCTTGCCCCACCGTTCCAGACGGTTTTTCTCGGTGGCGTCGATGAGTTCATAATCCTGCCAGGTTTCGGCAGCGCGCATGGCGGCGACTCCTTTCTGTCATAGCGAATCTATCATAGCGGACAAATGTGAAGTTTTCTTGGCGGTTCAGTAAAGACTCTGCTGGCCGTCGTCGGCGGGGCCGTCCTCGGCGCGCAGCTGGCGGGGCACCGGCATGTGCAGATGCTCGTAGGCCAGCCGGGTGACGCAGCGTCCCCGGGGCGTCCGGGTGAGAAAACCCATCTGCATCAGGTAGGGCTCGCAGATGTCCTCCAGGGTGACGCTCTCCTCCCCCAATGCCGCGGCCAGCGTCTCCAGACCCACCGGGCCGCCGCCGTACATTTCAATGATGGCCCGCAGCAGGCTGCGGTCCAGCTCGTCCAGGCCCAGCTCGTCAATGTCCATCTGGATGCGGGCGTCGATGGCGGTCTCCTCGTCGATGGTGCCGTCCCCCCGCACGGTGGCAAAGTCCCGGGCCCGCTTGAGCAGCCGGTTGGCGATACGGGGGGTGCCCCGGCTGCACCGGGCCAGTTCCAGAGCACCCTCGTGGGTGGTGGGAATGCCCAGAATGGAGGCGCTGCGCTCAATGATGCGGGCCAGCTCGTCGGGGCTGTAGGGTTCCAGCTTGAGCAGGATGCCGAAGCGGTCCCGCAGGGGGCCGGTGAGCTGTCCCGCCCGGGTGGTGGCGCCGATGAGGGTGAACCGGGGCAGGTTGATACGGATGCTCTGGGCGCTGGGGCCTTTGCCGATCATGATATCCAGGGCGTAGTCCTCCAGCGCCGGATAGAGCACCTCCTCCACCTGCCGGGACAGGCGGTGGATCTCGTCAATGAAGAGCACATCCCCCTCCTGCAGATTGGTAAGCAGAGCGGCCAGGTCGCCGGGCTTTTCAATGGCGGGGCCGGAGGTGATGCGGATCTGCACTCCCATCTCCTGGGCCACAATGCCCGCCAGCGTCGTCTTGCCCAGGCCGGGAGGGCCGTACAAAAGGATATGGTCCATGGGCTCGCCCCGGCGCTGGGCCGCCCGCAGATAGATGGAAAGGTTGGATTTGACCTTTTCCTGCCCCACGTAGTCTTCCAGCGTTTTGGGGCGGAGGCTCACTTCCTCGGTGTCGGCCTCGGTGGCGTCGGGGGTGACCAGGCGGGTGGGGTCAACGGTATATTCCTGATTCACGGTATCCCTCCTTGACGGTTACAGCTTGGAAAGCCCGCGCAGGGCAATTTTGATGATGTCCTGCACCGGCAAAGTGTCGTCCACCCGGGAGACGGCCCGGGCGGCGTCGGAGGCATTGTAGCCCAGAGCCACCAGCGCCGCCACTGCCTGAGAGGGGGCGGAACCGGCGGCGGGAGCTTGCTCCCCGGCGTCGGCAAAGCCGGTACCCATGGCCAGGCCCTTGCCCACCTTGTCCTTCAGTTCCAGGGCGATGCGCTGGGCCAGCTTGGGCCCCACGCCGCTTGCCTTGGTGAAGGCCTTGTGGTCCCCGGAGGAGGCCGCCAGGGCGACTTTCTCGGGGGTCATGACGGACAAAACCGCCAGCGCCGCCTTGGGGCCCACGCCGGTGACCGAGGTGAGCATCTTGAAGCAGGACTGCTGTTCCTCCGACGAAAAGCCGTAGAGGGCCACGTCGTTCTCGGTGACGTTCATGACGGTGTAGAGGGTGGCTTCCTCCCCGGGGGCGGGCAGGCTGCCCGCCGTGGTGGTGGGCACCTGGGCCAGGTATCCCACGCCCCCGCAGCTGATGACCACGGTGTCCAGTGTTTTTTTGACGACCTTGCCGGTCAGGCAATAGATCATGGTGTGTGCTCCTTTTCTCTATGGAAGGGCGGCCGGGGTCATTCCGGCCGGATATTGGACTCGTAGCCGGAGGCATCCAGCAGGATCTTCCGGCAGCGGGGGCAGAACCAGCTTTCCAGCTGATGGGGAGAGAACATGGTTTTGCCCAGGCTGAGGGCATAGACTTCCCCCGGCCCCGGGTTCAGGGTCAGGGCGTGTTTTTTCTCGCTCCAGAGGGCCATGCCGCATGGGAATTTTGCAGAAAGGACAGTCCATCCGGTTTCCTCCTCAGGTTCAGCGGGGCGGGGTGCCGGCGATGCGGCTGCGGCTGCAATGGCAGTGGGCGATGGCCAGGGCCAGGGCGTCGGCGGTGTCGTCGGGTTTGGGGACGGCGTCCAGATGCAATAAGATCCGGGTCATTTCCTGGATCTGCTTTTTCACCGCCTTGCCGTAGCCGGTGACCGCCTGCTTGACCTGCATGGGGGTGTACTCAAAGATGGGCACCCCCGCCTGGGCCGCCGAGAGCAGGATGACCCCCCGGGCCTCCGCCACCCCGATGACGGTGGTCTGGTTGTGCTGGTAGTACAGTTTTTCAATGGAGAGAGCCTGGGGACGGTACTTGGTACAGACCTCGTTCATGCCGGTGTAGATCTCGGCCAGGCGCTGTTCAAAGGGGGTGTCCTTGTCGGTCAGAATCGCCCCGTAAGCCACCGGCGCAAACCGGTTGCCCGTATAATCCAGTACCCCCCAGCCCACGATGGCATACCCGGGGTCAATGCCCAAAACCCGCATTTGTCTACACCTCTCCATTTTAACCGTAATAGTATACCACAAACCGACTTTGGCGGCAAGAAAAACGGCCGGTATCTCCGGCATTTTCCTGCGGCGTGCGGCGGCGTCTTGCGGCAAAAGCTCCGGTGCCGTATGATGGTAACAGAGACTTTCCCGCCCCCGTTAACAATTCTCAAACAAAACCCAAACAGTACGCCAACAACGGCGGGGTACAATGGGGCATCCACCCGGGAAAGGGTCTGCCCGGCCCGTTCCGCTTTACCGAAAGAGAGGGGTTTTCCATGGTCCGTATCCTTGTTGTGGAGGATGACGCCAGGCTCAATCAGGCGGTGTGCACCTACCTCAACGACAGCGGCTTTGCGGCCACCGGCTGTCTGTCGGCAGCGGCCGCCTATGAAGAGATGTACAATCAGCTGTACGACCTCATTGTCTCCGACATCATGATGCCCGGGGAGGACGGCTTTTCCTTTGCCGAGAACGTCCGCCGGGTCAACCGGGTCATCCCCATCCTGTTCATGTCCGCCCGGGACGACCTGCCCGCCAAGCAGAAGGGCTTTCAGCTGGGCATCGACGACTACATGGTCAAGCCCATCGAGCTGGCCGAGCTGCTGCTGCGGGTGCGGGCGCTTTTGCGCCGTGCCAACATCGAGATGGAGCGGCGGCTGACAGTGGGGAATCTGGTGCTGGATGCCGACGCCGTCACCGCCGCGGCGGACGGATAGGACATTCCCGTCACCACCCGGGAGTTCAACATTTTATACAAGCTTCTGTCCTACCCCAACAAGACCTTTTCCCGGGCGCAGCTCATGGACGAGTTCTGGGGGGTGGAGACGGAGACCAGCCTGCGGGCGGTGGACGTTTACATCACCAAGCTGCGGGACAAGTTTTCCCGCTGTACCGGCTTTACCATCAAGACCGTCCGGGGCCTGGGCTACAAGGCGGTGCTGAAATGAGGGCCCCGGGCAAATTTTCCGACGACCGGGTGAAAAAAGAGCTGTTTCCCCTGTCCACCTTCCTGCTGTTTTTCCTGGTGTTCGCCCTGCTCACCACCCTGCAGATGATGATGATCGGTCGGGTCATCGACTACCGCAGCCTGCCCGCCGCCAGCGTGGCCGGGGTGGTGGGGTTCTGGGCGGCGGCCTCCGCGGCCGCCACCCTGACCACCGGGCTCATCATCCGCCGCCATTACCAGAAACCCATTGAGGAATTTTCCGAGGCCGCCCGCCGGGTGGCTGCTGGGGACTTTTCGGTCTATCTGCCGCCCCGGCACACCATCGACAAGCGCACCCATCTGGATGTGCTGTACATGGACTTCAACAAGATGGTGGAGGAGCTGGGCAGCATCGAGACCCTCAAGACCGACTTTTTCTCCAACGTTTCCCACGAGATCAAGACCCCGCTGACGGTCATCCAGACCAACGCCGAACTGCTGCAGACTTCCTCCCTCACCGAGGCCCAGCGCCGGGAATGCACCGACACCATCCTGCAGGCCACCCGGCGGCTGTCCAGCCTCATCACCAACATGCTCAAGCTCAACAAGCTGGAAAAGCAGGTCATCCAGCCCATGCCCCGGCCCTACGACCTCTGCGCCCAGCTGTGCAGCTGCGCCCTGCAGTTTGAGGACCAGTGGGAGCGCCGGCACATCGACTTTGAGGCCGATCTGGAGGACCGGGCGGAGGTCTTTGCCGACGAGGGTCTGCTGGAACTGGTGTGGACCAACCTGCTCTCCAACGCCCTCAAGTTCACCCCGGAGGGCGGCCGCATCACCCTGGGCCAGCGCTCGGGGCCCGAGGGCCTGACTGTATGGGTGACGGACACCGGCTGCGGCATGGACGCCGGTACCATGGCCCGCATTTTTGACAAATTCTATCAGGGGGACACCTCCCACGCCACCGAGGGCAACGGCCTGGGTCTGGCGCTGGTGCGGCGGGTGCTGGAACTCTCCGACGGCAGCATCGCGGTGGAGAGCACCCCCGGGCAGGGCAGCACTTTCACCGTGCGGCTGCCCGCCCCCCCAGGGAGGCACAGACATGACCCAATCCTCTTCCGGCCGGTACATCGGCTATGAATACAAGCAGGTCCCCGCAGCGGGACAGGACATCTCCCTGCTTCTGGACTGCTACGAAAGCTTCGGCTGGCAGCAGGATGAAAACCATCCTGTTGCCCCCGGCGTCCGGCCCGCGGTCCTCTACCTCAAGCGGGACCGCAAGATCATCAACAAGATGGAGCTGACCCGTCTGCAGCGCAACTTTGAGGCCTGTCTGCGGGAGATTGACCTGCTGGAACGGTCCAAAACCAGCGCCGCCACCCTGTGGGCCCTGCTGGTGGGGCTGGCAGGCACCGCCTTCATGGCGGGGTCGGTGTTTGCCGTCACCGCCGCCCCGCCCCATTATCTGCTGACCATCCTGCTGGCGGTGCCCGGCTTTGCGGGATGGATTCTCCCCGTCTTTCTGCGCCGGGGGTTGACCCGGGCCCGCACCCGCAGGGTCCAGCCCTTCATCGAGGCCAAGTATGAGGAGATCTACGCCCTGTGTGAGAAGGGCCACGCCCTTCTGTGACTCCGTCCTGCCGTTTTCCCGTATCTCTGCTGAGAGTCCGCTGTCCGGTCTGCCCGGGCGGCGGATTTTTTTGCTTTTTCAGGAGCGGATTTAACATTTTGCAAACACAACCCAAGCAGAGCGCAAACAATCCGGCCCTATACTGTAGGCACAAAAGGGAAAGCCCCGGATGCCCGGCGCGGGCAGGGCCTTTCCGCCAACAAAACAGGAGGTTACAACCATGAGTGAATATCAGCTGAAGCCCGGCAAGCTGGGCAAAAAGGTTCTGGACGCCTACAAGAATGTGGAGGACAGATTTGTGGATGCTTTCCTGGAGGAGGACGGCTCCCTCAGGACCGGCGGCATGGCCGACAAGGTCACCGGCGCCTATCACAAGGTGGAGGACACGGTGGTGGGCGGTTATCAGAAGGTGGAGCGCACCGTGGTGGACGGCTACAAAACCATCGAGGGCGCCTTTGTGGATGCCTTTCTGGAAAAGACCGACTCCGATGCCCCCGCCGGCGACCACTCCCCTGAATCCTGCCGCTGACCGTCCCGCTTTTGTATCCCGTTTACAAGGAGGAAACTTTCCATGAAAAAGAAAAATTTTGTCACCCTGATCCTTGCCACCGTCGGCGGCATTCTCTTCGCCCTGGGCATGTGCATGGCGCTGCTGCCTCAGTGGAACGCCATGCAGGAGGGCGTCATCACCGGCGGGGCGGGCCTGGTGGTCCTGCTGATCCTGTGGCTGGTCCGCCGCCGGATGGAGGGCAAGCCGATGGTCCGCCTGAGCGTCCGTTCTGTGGCCACCGCCCTGCTGGGCATCATGGGTGCCCTGATGCTGGGGCTGGGCATGTGCATGGTCATGCTGTGGAACATGCTGGTGCCCGGCATCGCCGTGGGCCTGGCCGGGATTGTGCTGCTGCTCTGCCTGATCCCCCTCATCCGGGGCATTCGGGACTGAGGCGTCCTCTTAACAATTCCCAAACAAAAGGCAAACAAAATCCAAACATCCCCCGGGTAGGATACCGGTATCCCCTTCCACCCTTTTCCCGATTGGAGACAACGCCATGTCCGGACACCGCCTCTCCCGCCCAAAAACAACCAACCGCTTCTCCTTCCGGCCGCCGCTTTTCCCCTGCTGTCTGGGGGCGGCGGCCTTTTCCGCTGCCGCCCTCTGGAAGGCGGCCGCTCCGGAACAGCTTCCCCTGCCCGCCCCGGCGGAGTACGCCCTCTACACGGCGGCGGGGGTATTTCTGGCCCTGGCGGTCTGGGCGGCGATTGCCTGTGTGCGGCGGGCCTCTCCCCTGCGGGCCGTCTCCCGCGCTGCCTGCCGCCATCCCCTTCTCGCCCGGCTGTATGACGACGCCGACCTCCGCATTCGGTGGACAGGGTACGGCTCCCTTGCCTTCAGCGGCATACTCGCCCTCTCCCGGCTGGCGGCGGGCTGGCAGCTGGCCTCCCGGTGGCTCACGGTACTGGCGGGGTACTCTCTGGCATTGTGCGCCACCTGGGGACTGGTTTTGCGGGGCAGCCGGGCAGCCGCCCGGCTGGACGATCCCGACGCCCGGCTGCGGGCAGGCTGGAAAACCTACCGTCTGTGCGGGGCGCTGCTGGTTTTGCTGGCCCTGACCCTGCTGGGCGTGGCGGTGCTTATTGTGCGGGAGGACAACGGCTTTGTCTATGACGGCTTCCGGATCTTTGCCGTGGCCTTCTATGACTTTTACAGCCTGATCTCCTCGGTGGTCTTTCTCATCCGGTTCCACCGCCGCCGCTCCCCCGACCTGCTGGCCCTGCGGCAGATCCGCTTTGCCGCCTCCCTTGTCTCCATGCTCTCCCTCCAGACCGCCATGCTGGCAGCCTTCGGGACGGATACCCCCCTGCCTCTGCGCCGCCTCATGAACCTGGCCACCGGCAGCGCCGTCTGCCTTCTGTTGGCACTGACCGGTCTTTTTATGGTGCTGCGGGCCAGGCGGCAGCTGTTGCCTCCCCCGTGACCGTCAAATTCTGCACACTGCTTTTTTTGCCCCATACCGGGCATTCCCCCGGTGCCCCGTCAAAAAGTGGAATTGCACCGGGTTTTTGAGTATGCTATACTGGATTTGGTATGTATTTTGGGAAAAGGGGATGCTCCCGCCCCGGGGGTGCCCCCACAGATTTTGCAGAGGAAGTGGGACGCAGATGAATATAGGATTTGACAACAACAAATATCTGGTCATGCAGTCGGCGCACATCCGGGAGCGCATTGCTCAGTTCGACAACAAGCTGTACATGGAATTCGGCGGCAAGCTGTTTGACGATTACCATGCTTCCCGGGTGCTGCCCGGCTTTCAGCCCGACTCCAAGCTGCACATGCTGCTGCAGCTGAAGGACCAGGCGGAGATCGTTATCGCCATCAGCGCCGAGGCCATCATCAGCAACAAAAAGCGGGGCGACTACGGCATCACCTACGACATGGACGTGCTGCGCCTTATCGACGCCTTCCAGGGGGTGGGCCTGTTTGTGGGCAGCGTCTGCATCACCATGTACACCCCCGAGCCGGAGGTCATTGCCTTTGAGCAGAAGCTCCAGACCCTGGGCATCCGCAGCTTCCGCCATTACAAGATCGCCGGCTATCCCGGCGATGTGGCCCGCATCGTCAGCGACGAGGGCTACGGCAAAAACGACTACATCGAGACTCAGCGTCCCCTCATTGTGGTGACCGCCCCCGGCCCCGGCAGCGGCAAGATGGCCGTCTGCCTGTCCCAGCTCTACCATGAGTACAAGCGGGGCATCAAGGCGGGGTATGCCAAGTTCGAGACCTTCCCCATCTGGAACCTGCCCCTCAAGCATCCGGTCAACCTGGCCTACGAGGCAGCCACCGCCGACCTCAACGATGTCAACATGATCGACCCCTTCCATCTGGAAGCCTACGGTGAGACCGCCGTCAACTACAACCGGGACATTGAGATCTTCCCGGTGCTCAACGCCATGTTCGAGCTCATTGCGGGCAAGAGCCCCTACCGCTCCCCCACCGACATGGGCGTCAACATGGCGGGCAACTGCATTGTGGACGACGAGGTCTGCCGGGAGGCCTCCCTCAAGGAGATCCTCCGCCGCTACATGAAGTGCCTCTGCGACCAGAAGGTGGGCGGCACCGTCAAGGATGAGCGCTTCAAGCTGGAGCTGCTCCTCAACCAGGCGGGCCTGACCGTGGGCAGCCGGGCGGTGGAACAGCAGGCCCATGCCCGCTCCCAGGCCACCGGAGGCCTGCCCGCCGCCGCCATCGAGCTGCCCGACGGCACCATCGTCACCGGCAAGACCGGTCCCCTGCTGGGCGCCGCCTCCTCCGCCCTTCTCAACGCCCTGAAAAAGCTGGCGGGCATCGATCAGGAGATCGAGCTGGTCTCCGCCCGTGCCATTGAGCCCATCCAGACCCTCAAGACCACCTACTTCGGCAGCAAGAACCCCCGCCTGCACACCGATGAGATTCTCATCGCCCTGTCCAGCTCCATCTCGGAGAACAAGTATGCCGCGGCGGCGTTGAACCAGCTGCCCAATCTGCGGGGCTGCGACATGCACTCCACCGTCATCCTCTCCCGGGTGGACAGCGAGACGCTGAACTGCCTGGGCATCTACGTCACCTGCGACCCCGTCTACGAGGAAGAAGACCGCAAGTACCACAAGGTCTGACCCCGTCTTTTCCCGCCCTGCCGGGCGGTCATCATGATATCAGGCGCCGTGCATTTGTCAGGAGTTTGACAAATGCACGGCGCTATTGTATGCTGACGGCAGAACACCCTGACATTTCCAACGCCAAGGAGGACTTTCCCATGGCCACCACCATTCTCATTGCCGAGGACGACGCCGACATCCGGGAGGTGCTCCGCCTCTATCTGGAGGGGGAGGGCTTTGCGGTGGCGGAGGCTGCCGACGGTGACGCCGCCCTGCAGCTGGCCCGCTCCGCCGACCCCGACGCCGCCATTCTGGACGTGATGATGCCGGGCATGAACGGCTACGAGCTGACCCGGGCTTTGCGGCGGCAGAGCGATATTCCCATCCTGATCCTGTCCGCCAAAAGCCAGGACAACGACAAGATCCTGGGCCTCAACCTGGGGGCTGACGACTACATTGCCAAGCCCTTCAATCCCATGGAGGTGGTGGCGCGGCTGAAAGCCCATCTGCGCCGGGCGGGGCGCGCCCGCCGGGACACCCTGACGGTGGGCCCCCTGACCCTGGACACCGCCGGGCTGCAGCTCTACAAAAACGGCGAACCCATCCCCCTCACCCCCACCGAGTACAAGATCCTGGCCCAGCTCATGGCATCGCCGGGGCGCATCTTCACCAAGGTGCAGCTGTACGAGGGCATTGCCGGGGAATACTTTGAGAGCAACGACAACACCATGATGGCGCACATCTCCAAGCTGCGGGAAAAGATCGAGGACGATCCCAAGAACCCGCGGTGCATCATCACCATACGTGGACTGGGGTATAAAATTGAAGGCTGAACCACACCGGGACAGCGGCCTCTTCGGCCTGCTGGTCCGAAACTATCTCTTCTTCACCCTCACCCTGCTGCTCATTGCGGCGGGGATCTATCTGCTGTGGGATGCCCAGCTCAACCGGCTCTTCGACCCCTTTGACTGGGACAGCCTCCTCACCGACGACCGGCTGGCCGCGGGGGACTACGACGCCCTGGCCCGCCGCCTGAAAGGGGCGGACAACGCCTTCTCGGTGCTGGATACGGAGGGGGCGGTGCTCTACCAGTCCGACCCGGAGGTCTGCGTCACCCTGACCCCCGCCGAGCTGGCCTGCGTCTGTCCCTACGACGGCAGCTATTACATCGAGGCCTTTCCCGAGCGGGACGCCGACGGCAACACCCGCTACCGGGTGCTTCGCTATACTCTCGAGGACGGCATGACCGACATCGACGCCGAGCTCTTGCTGGATGAACACTTCCGGGTGCTGGCCGGCAGCCTGGTGCCGGGGCAGACCGCCTACACCGCCCGGCAGTACGCCATCCTCAGCGGGGCCTACCCCGACCACGCCACCCTCTACCGCTATGACTTCACCGCCGACGACGGCAGCGGGCGCATCCTGCTCTTGCAGGTGGCCCTGCCCGACGAGCAGGCCATCTACCAGGCCTCCCAGGATTCCTGGCGGGTGTGGCTGCTGGCCATTCCCCTGTATGTGGCCGCGGCGGGCTTTTTCATCCATCAGATCAGCCGGCGCATCCGCAAGCCTCTTGACCGGCTGCACGCGGCGGTGGTGGCCCAGGCCCAGGGCAAGCAGGTGCGGGTGGGAGACTGCGGCGGCGTGCGGGAGCTGGCCCGCATCGGGGAGAGCTTCGACCGCCTGTCCGACCGTCTGGCCGAGAGCGAGCGGGAACGGGAGCAGCTGGACCGGGAACGCCAGCAGATGATCGCCAACATCTCCCACGACCTCAAGACGCCGGTGACGGTGATCTCAGGCTATGTGGACGCCCTGGCCGACGGCAAGGTCCCCCCGGAGCAGCAGGCCCGGTATCTGGCGGCCATCCGCAGCCGCACCGCTGCCCTGACCCAGCTCATCAACGCCTTTCACGAGTACAGCAAGGTGGAGCACCCCCGCTTTGTGCTCCAGCGGCGGCAGGCGGACCTGTGCGAGTATCTGCGGGAGTATCTGGCCGCCAAGTACGACGAGATCGAGCTGGCGGGCTTCACCCTGCAGGTGGACATTCCCGAAACGCCCTGCCCCTGTTCCCTCGACCCCTTTGAGCTGGGCCGGGCGCTGGACAACCTCATCGGCAACTCCCTGCGCCACAACCGGCTGGGCACCGTGCTGTCGGTGTCTTTGGCTGTGGAGGCAGGCTGGGCCGTGGTGACGGTGGCGGACAACGGCCACGGCATCCCCGCCCACCGGCTGGAGACCATCTTTGAGCCCTTTGTGGTGGGCAGCGACGCCCGCAACCAGGGGGGCAGCGGACTGGGCCTGTCCATCACCCGGCGCATTGTGGAGCTCCACGGGGGGCGCATCGCCGTGACCTCCGCCCCCAGCACCGGCACCGCCTTCACCATCCGGCTGCCCCTGCCCGGCCCCGGCGAAGAAACATCCCCCCAATCCTGAATAGTTTCCCTGCGTTTGAACGGCCGGGGAGAAGGAAAGCGTCCTGTTTTCCTTCTCTCCGGCCTTTTTTCTGCAAACCTTGCGAAATCTTAAGGTTGCCTTGAGGATGGTCAAAGGTTGGGGGTGTAGTCTATCCTTGTCAAACCAAGGAGGTGACCCCCCAGTGCAGGAACAATACCCCCGGACCCGCCCCCTCATTGAGGTGCGGGGCATCCGCAAGGAATACCCTCTGGGCGACGAGACCGTCGTCGCCCTCAAGGGAATCAATCTGAACATCATGCGCGGCGAGATCTGCTGTATCTTCGGCACATCGGGCTCGGGCAAGAGTACCTTTCTCAACCAGCTGGCGGGCATGGAAAAGCCCACCCGGGGCGTCGTCCGCATCGGCGGGGTGCCCGTCTCCCAGCTGGACGAAAACAAACTGGCCGCCTTCCGGCAGCGGCATGTGGGCTTTGTCTTTCAGTCCTACAACCTGCTGCCCCACCTCACCGCCACCGAGAACGTGGCCCTGCCCCTGATGTTTCGGGGGGTGCCCCGCAAGGAGCGGGAGGAAGCCGCCCGCAAAATGCTCTGCCGGGTGGGGCTGCCCCACCGGCTGGACCACTTTCCCCGGCAGATGTCCGGCGGCCAGCAGCAGCGTGTGGGCATTGCCCGGGCCTTCATCGCCCGGCCGGATGTGGTTTTTGCCGACGAGCCCACCGGCAACCTGGACTCCAGGACCACGGTGGAGATCATGGAGATGATCTGCGCCTTTTCCCGCAAGTATCACCAGACCATCATCCTCGTCACCCACGACCCCGAAATGGCCGCCTACGCCGACCGCATCGTCCGCCTCATCGACGGCGAGATCGTCAGCGACGAGGCCCGCCGTTCCTGAAAGGAGAATCCACCATGATCACCCTGTCTGTTTTCTGCAAGCGGGCCGCCGCCCTGGCGCTGGCCCTGCTGCTCACCGGCGCCATCCTGCGCACCGCCGTCTCGGCGGAAGAACCCGACCTTTCCGCTGCCCCGGCGGCGGAAACCATCGCCCCGGAAGCTCTGACCGCCGCCCCGGAGGCTGTTCCCGAAGCCGATCCGGCGCCTCTCAACTTTTTTGCCACCAGCTACACCGTCAGCGCCCCGGGCGGTCAGAACGGCCTGGGCACCCTGCGCCGGGGGGACAAGGCGGACATCGCCGTAGTGCTCAAGGACACCGCCCTCACCACCGACGCCTTCTCCCTGGAGGACTACGATTTCAGCAAGCTCATTGACAGCTTTTCCGCCTGCACCCCCAAGGCGGAGCTGATCTCCTCGGGCAGTGAGCCGGTGAGCGTCAAGGTCACCTGCCCCGGCATCGAGTACAGCGGCACCGGCCAGAGCCTCAAGCTCAGCGCCGCCCGCAAGGGCAGCACCGACGCCCCCCAGACGGTGGAGGTCACCGTCTCCCAGGCGGAGATCTATGTAAAGCCGGACCCCACGCCCACCCCGGCCCCCAAGGAAGTCCCCGCGCCCATGGTGCTCATCACCCGGTCGGCCCAGCCCAAGCCCCTGGCCGCCAATGAGACCGCCGACATTGTGGTCACCTTCCAGAACACCGGCAAGACCATGGTCCAGACCCCCGTGGTCAGCTTTTCCGCCTCGGAAGCCCTGACCATCCTCAACGAGAACTCCACCTTCCTGCTCCCCGACATCGAGCCGGGCAAGAGCGCCTCAGTGACGGTGCGGGTGCAGGCCGCAAAAGAGATCCAGTCCGCCGGGCAGTCGCTGCAGGCCGACCTCAAGTTCAGCTACGACAATGCCGGCACCCTGACCCAGGCCTCCACCTCCGAAAAGCTCAACCTCTCCGCCAGCACCACCGGCGACGGCCAGAAAACCGACGCCGCCACCCCCAACGTGGTCATTCAGGACTTCAGCTACGGGGAGCAGGCCATCTCGGCGGGGGGACACTTCAAGCTGGACTTCCGCTTCCAGAACATGGGACGCCTCAAGATTGAAAATGTGGTGGTCACCGTGGACGGAGGCGAAAACTTCGCCCTGGACGGCGGCACCAGCACCTTCTACTACGACAGCCTGGCCTCCCGGGGGGACCAGCGCCAGAGCGTCCCCCTCATGGCCCTGCCCACCGCCAAGAGCGGCGCCCAGCCGGTGACGGTTTCCTTCAAATACGAGTATGTGGACGGGGGCAAGCGGTCCGCCTCCTCCAGCGAGATCAAGCTGTCGGTGCCGGTGGTGCAGCAGGACCGCTTCCAGATCAGCGCCCCCACCCTGCCCGAGTCCGTCACCGCCGGGGAGGAAGTGGTCCTGACCCTCAACTACGTCAACCGGGGCAAGTCCGATGTCTCCAACGTGGAGGCGGTCATAGAAGGCAGCGGCTTTGACTCCCCCGCCAAAAACCAGTATGTGGGCAACATCACGGCGGGCACCAGCGGGTCGGTGGGCTTTGCCCTCACCCCCAGCGACGCGGGCAAACTGAAAGTGGTGCTCAAGGTCACCTACGAGGACCCCAACCTGGAACAGCAGACCAAGGAGTTCCCGGTGGAGCTCACCGTCGCCGAGATGGCCGAGCCCGACTTTGACCCTGAGCTGGACGGCATGGCGGAGACGGGCGGCACGCCCTCCTTCCCATGGCCGGTGCTGGGCGTCATCCCCGCCGCCGCCATTCTCATCGTACTTGTGGTGGTCCGCAAAAAGCGGGCTGCCAAGGCTGACCCCGCCCCCCAGGCCGACAACGCCGACTGGGACAACTGGGACAATGTATTTTCCGACGACGGCGACGACACGGAGGTGTGAGCCATGAACCATCAGGACCTGCTGCGGGTGTGCATCCAGAACCTGCTGCGGCGCAAGTCCCGCACCTTTCTCACTGTGCTGGGGGTGCTCATCGGATGCTGTTCCATCGTCATCATGGTCTCCCTGGGCATTGGCATGAAGGAATCCCAGGACAAGCTTCTGGCCGAGCTGGGAGATCTCACCATCATCACCGTCACCGCCCCCCAGAAGGGCAAGGGCAAGAAAAAGCTGGACGACGCCCTGGTCAGGCAGATCCGGGGCATGGAGGGGGTGGAGGCCGTCTCCCCCAAGCTGTCCATGGACAACTACACCTTCCGCATCCTTGCGGGGCAGACCAGGCGCTATGTGGCGGACTGGGTCTCCCTGGTGGGGCTGGACACCGCCCAGCTGGAACGCCTGGGCTACAAGCTGGACAAGGGCAGCTATCCCTCGTCGGGGGAGGTAGCACTGGGCCAGTACTTTGCCTACAACTTCCGCGACACCCTGCGCCCCGAAGGCTCCAACACCATCAACCGGTGGGATGCCGGCTTTGACGAGTCCGGCCGCCTGCTCCCTCCGCCCGACGCCTACTTTGACCCCCTCCATGAGCCCCTGACCCTGGAGGTGGAGACCGACAACGGCGCCAAGGTGACCTTTTCCCTCAAGGCCTCCGGGTCGGTCAAAGAGGACAACGCCAAGGGCTACGAGACCTCCGAGGGCATCCTTATGAGCATTGCCGACCTGCGGGCCATCCAGCAGAAGCTGAACGGCAGCACCGGCAAGCCCGCCCCCTATGATTCCCTGGTGGTCAAGGTGACGGATATTTCCCGGGTAGAGCCGGTGGAAAACGCCATCAAGGGCCTGGGCTACACCACCGAATCCATGGAGAGCATCCGCAAGCCCATGGAAAAAGAAGCCCGCCAGAAGCAGATGATGCTGGGCGGGCTGGGGGCCATCTCTCTGTTCGTTGCTGCGCTGGGCATCACCAATACCATGATCATGTCCATTTCGGAGCGCACCAAAGAGATCGGCGTGATGAAATCTCTGGGCTGTTTTGTCTACGATATCCGGGTCATGTTTCTGACCGAGGCCGGAGCCATCGGGCTGGTGGGGGGACTCATCGGCTGCGTCATCAGCTTCTTTATCTCGGTCATGGTCAACCTGGTTGCCATGGGAGAGTTTTCTCCCCTCAACATCCTTCCCGCCATCTTCGGAAGCGAGACGGTCAACCGCGTGTCGGTGATCCCGCCGTGGCTGTACCTTTTCGCCGTCGCCTTCTCGGTGCTCATCGGCCTGGGGTCGGGGTATTACCCGGCCAACAAGGCGGTGCAGATTCCCGCCCTGGAGGCGATCAAGAGCGAGTGACCAGGGGCCCATCCTCACCCCGGTCGTCTCGCCGCTCCCCTTTCTTCCGCCCCGGCATCTTCCCATCCGGATGCCGGGGCGGTTTTGTATTTCCCGGGATGGGCTCCATACAAAAAACACCGCTCTTCTGCCCGGCAGTGCTGCCGGGCGGAGGGCGGTGGACTTTTTATAAGGGTTCAGGCCGGGCGGGTTACAGAATGTCGATGTGCTCGCCGCTGAGGGCCTTGTTCATGCTGCGCACGGCGCAGAACTTGCCGCACATGGAGCAGGTGTCGTCGTGCTCGGGGGAACGGTCGGCCCGGATGGCCTTGGCGGTCTCGGGGTCGAGGGCGCAGGCCCACTGGGCTTCCCAGTCCAGGGCGCGGCGGGCGTCGCCCATTTTATCGTCGATTTCCCGGGCGCCCCGGACACCCTTGGCGATGTCGGCGGCGTGGGCGGCGATCTTGCTGGCGATGATGCCCTGTTTCACGTCATCCAGGTTGGGCAGGGCCAGATGTTCCGCCGGGGTGACATAGCAGAGGAAGGCCGCGCCGTTCATGGCGGCAATGGCACCGCCGATGGCCGCGGTGATGTGGTCGTAGCCGGGGGCGATGTCGGTGACCAGGGGTCCCAGCACATAGAAGGGCGCGCCCTGGCAGATGGTCTGCTGGACCTTCATGTTGGCGGCGATCTGATCCATGGGCACATGGCCGGGGCCTTCCACCATGACCTGAACGTCCTTTTCCCAGGCGCGCTTGGTCAGTTCGCCCAGGCAGACCAGCTCTTCGATCTGGCAGACATCGGTGGCGTCGGCCAGACAGCCGGGACGGCAGGCATCTCCCAGAGAGATGGTCACGTCGTACTCCCGGCAGATGTCCAGGATCTCGTCAAAGTACTCGTAGAAGGGGTTTTCCTGGCCGGTCATGCACATCCAGGCAAAGACCAGGGAACCGCCCCGGGAGACGATGTTCATCTTGCGCTTATGCTTGCGGATCTGATCGATGGTCTTGCGGGTGATGCCGCAGTGCAGCGTCACAAAGTCCACGCCATCCTGGGCGTGCAGACGCACCACATCGATAAAGTCCCTGGCGCTCAGGGTGTCCAGATCCCGCTGGTAGTGGATGACGCTGTCATACACCGGCACCGTGCCGATCATGGCCGGGCATTCCCGGGTGAGCTTCTGGCGGAAAGGCTGGGTGTTGCCGTGGCTGGACAGGTCCATGATGGCCTCGCCGCCCATTTTGACGGCAGCCATGACCTTCTGCATCTCCACGTCGTAGTCCTTGCAGTCCCGGGAGACGCCCAGGTTCACGTTGATCTTGGTGCGCAGCATGGAGCCCACGCCCTCGGGGTCCAGGCAGGTGTGCAGCTTGTTGGCCGGGATGACCACCTTGCCCGAGGCTACCAGGGGCAGCAGCTCCTCCACCGTCATCCGTTCCTTTTTGGCAACGGTCTCCATCTGGGGGGTCGCAATGCCCTTGCGCGCCGCCTCCATCTGGGTGGCATAGTTGCGTTCACTCATGGTTTTGCTCTCCTTTATGTTTGAATTCAGTCTGATTCCCTGGCAAACTCGCCCTGCAGGTCCCAGGCATGGTTCATGGGGCCGCTGCCCTTGCCCAGGTCCAGCATGGCGGACAACGCCCCGGTCAGGTACTCCTTGGCCCGCCCCACCGCCACGGCCAGGGGGTAGCCCTTGGCCAGGTTGGCGGCAATGGCGCTGGACAGGGTGCACCCGGTGCCGTGGGTGTTGGGGTTGTCGATGCGCTTGCCCTCAAACCACTGAAGCCCCGCGTCCCAGCAAAGCAGATCGTTGGCGTCGTTGACCCGGTGGCCGCCTTTCAGCAGCACAGCGCAGCCGTAGCGGTCACGGATGACCTGGGCGGCCGCTTCCATGGCGGCGGGGCTGTCGATGGTGCAGCCGGCCAGCAGCTCGGCTTCCGGGATGTTGGGGGTGGCGACGATGGCCAGGGGCAGAAGCTCCCGGGTCAAGGTCTCCACCGCCTCCGGCCGGATGAGCCGGGCGCCGCTGGTGGCCACCATGACGGGGTCGACGACGATGTTCTCTGCGCCGTAAAAGCGCAGCCTGTCGGCAATGACCGAGATGAGCTCGGGGGAGGAGACCATGCCGATCTTGACGGCATCGGGCCGGATATCGGTAAAGACCGAATCCAGCTGCTGCCGCAGGAAATCGGGGGTGGCCTCCTGGATTGCCTGGACGCCGGTGGTGTTCTGGGCCGTCAGGGCGGTGATGGCGGTCATGGCAAAGACGCCGTTCATCGTCATGGTTTTGAGATCGGCCTGAATCCCGGCGCCTCCGCTGGAATCGCTCCCGGCGATGGATAATGCTGTTTTCATGGAAAAGCCTTCCTTTCCGCGCGGTTCCATCAGAAAACAAAGCCGCAAAATTCTAACTGCAAGACGGCATCTGCCGCGTTATCGGGCTTTGCGTTCTACCAAGGAGCGCTTCAGCCCTCTGCCTTGCAGCGATTTTGCGATGCTTTGCAGTTTTTATAAAACCTTTGTTTTCTTATGTCACTCGCGCCTTCCGCATTGATCTTTTCTATCGCGACAGAGAGTGGTGCCCCCGGTCTGCCGCGCCGAAGTTTTCCACAAGGATGTGGAAAACCTGTCGGTCTGTTATTTCTCCGTGCCGGTCATTCGGTCGGAGAGAGCGCGCAGTTCCCGGCAGGCGGCGGTGATATCCGGTGCCGAGAAGATGGCGGACACGACGGCCACGCCGTCCACCCCGCTGCCGCGCAGCAGCGGGATGTTCTTTGCCCCGATGCCGCCGATGGCGACCACCGGGATATCCACCGCCCTGCAGATGTCCCGCAGGGTGTCAAAGGAGAGCGGTGTCACGTTGTTTTTGGTGCTGGTACCGAAGACGGCCCCCGCCCCCAGATAGTCCGCCCCGCCCGCCTGGGCGCGGAGGGCTTCCTCTACGTTATGGGCCGAGACGCCGACGATCATGGCGTCCCCCACCCGGCGGCGGACTTCCTCCACCGGCATGTCGTCCTGGCCCACATGGACGCCGTCCGCCCCGCAGGCAACGGCAATGTCCAGGTTGTCGTTGATGATGAAAGGCACCCCGTACCGGCGGCAGAGGTCCCGGATGTCCCGGGCCTCAGCCAGAAAGGCGTCGGCATCCAGCTGCTTTTCCCGCAGCTGCACGCAGGTCACGCCCCCCTGCAGGGCGGCCTCCACCTGCTCATACAGCGTCTGCCGGCCCACCCAGGCACGGTCGGTCACGGCGTAGAGCCGCATGGTCTGTTTATCGCACTTCATATCGGGTGCCTTCCTCCAGCTGTTCGGGTGTGAGATGATACACCGCATCGATGATGTAGTTCCGGTAGCTTGCATTGCCGTCCAACGGGCCCAGCCGCCGGTGGGCAAGCTCCCCGCAAAGGCCCATGGCGCAGACCGCCGCGGCTGCCGCCTCCCGCAGATGGCCGGGGTTGGCCGCCGCAAAGGCCGCGGTCAGGCAGGTGAGCTGGCAGCCCGTCCCCGTGACCCGGCCCATCATGGGGTGGCCGTTATAAATGCAATAAGCGGTGCTGCCGTCGGCCACAATGTCGATGTTCCCCGTCACCGCCACCACCGCCCCGGTCCTGGCGGCAAAGGCCTTGACAAAAGCCACCGCGGCAGGGAGCGTCTCCCCGGTGACGGCGTCGCCGGGGTCGGCGTCCACCCCGTGGGTGGCCCCGCTGCCCAGAGCCAGGGTCTTGATCTCCGAGAGATTGCCCCGTATCACGTCAAAGCGGACTTCCCGCAGCAGCTGCAGGGCGGTGACGGTGCGCAGCTTCGACGCCCCCGCCCCCACCGGGTCCAGCACCGCCGGGATGCCCTTGGCATTGGCGGCCCGGCCCGAGGCGATCATGGCGGGGACAGTGTGCTGGTGGAGGGTGCCGATGTTGACGGCCAGTCCCTGACACAGGGCGGTGATCTCGGCGGACTCGCCGGGGTCGTCGGCCATGATGGGGGAAGCCCCGCAGGCCAGCAGCATGTTGGCGCAGTCGTTGGCGGTGACATAGTTGGAGATGGCGTGGATCATCGGCTTTTTCCGGTGAAGGGCCTCAAGACAGGGTGCAAACATACAAAGTTTCCTTTTGTGTATTGGTTATCTTGCCAGTTTTTTCTGCATGGAGCTCAGGGCGCCGGTGCCCTTGAGGGCGTAGACCAGAATGCCCGACAGCACAGCGCCGGTGGCGGTGGAAACGAGGAAGGGCACAATGTAGGCGTAAAACGCAATGTCCGCGGTGCTCTGCCCCATGAGGAAAATGGCCACGGGATAAGCGGACAGGCCGCCCAGCACGGCGGTGCCGAAGACCTCACCCACCAGCGTCAGGGGCAGGTTGCGGGTAAAGCGGTAGGCCAGGCCGCAGAGCAGCGCCCCCACCATACTGCCGGGGAAAGCCATCAGGGTGCCCAGGCCGGTGAGGTTGCGGATCAGGCTGGCGGCAAAGGCCACGCCCACGCCGTAGCCGGGGCCCAGCAAAACGGCGCAGAGGATATTGACCATGTGCTGGATGGGGGCGCACTTGCTGCCGAACATGGGGAAGGAGAACATGCTGCCCACCACGGCGACAGCGCAGAGCAGACCGGCAAGAGCGAGTTTCTGAACATGGGTACGTTTCATTTTAGTTACTTCCTTTCGGTTGGATGTGGCGGGAAAGCGGTGGATGCAGCGCACTTTCCCAAAAAGTTTCGGGTCCCCGGGGCGGCGGACAAGGGCCTGCCGCCCCGGGGGGTACAAAAGTTCGGTCGAGGCTTGCTGGCCTCCTCTCACGCCGGAACACGGCTTCCCATCGCTGCAAACTGCATACAAGACACAGGGCGCTCCCCCTCTGCCCGCCGCGGCACTGCCGCGGAAGTTCCGCTTTCCTCCTCCTTTCCAAAAAGGCACAAAAAACGGGAGGCACCACAAGCGGTGCCTCCCGGAAAAAGCTGATGATTCCACGACTTCCTACGGCGGCATTATCCGCATCAGGTGTAAGGGTCGAAGGTGGTTCCTTCCTCTCAGCCCGTCATCACGAGCTCCCCCGGTTTTCTGTTGTGAACCCATTATAGCCCCTCGTCCCCGCCCCGTCAATCGGTTTTGGGGAACGGAGTCGAAAAATCAGTCCTGGCCGGGGACTTTGGGCAGGCGGGCAAAGCTTTCCGCCAGTTCCTCGTCGGTGGGGATGGTGTCGGTCATCTTGCCGTCGTGGAACTTTTCGTAGGCCACCATGTCGAAGTAGCCGGTGCCCGTCAGGCCGAAGAGGATGGTCTTTTCCTCCCCCGTCTCCTTGCAGCGCAGAGCCTCGTCCATAGCCACCCGGATGGCGTGGCTGCTCTCGGGAGCGGGCAGGATGCCCTCCACCCGGGCGAACTCTTCCGCCGCCTCAAAGACCTTGGTCTGCTCCACGGCCACCGCTTCCATCAGCCCATCGTGGTAGAGCTGGGACAGCACCGAGCTCATGCCGTGGTAGCGCAGGCCGCCCGCATGGTTGGCCGAGGGGATGAAGTTGCTGCCCAGGGTGTACATCTTGGCCAGGGGACAGACCATGCCGGTGTCGCAGAAATCGTAGGCGAACTTTCCCCGGGTGAAGCTGGGGCAGGAGGCAGGCTCCACCGCGATGAAGCGGTAGTCCGCCTCGCCCCGGAGCTTCTGGCCCATGAAGGGGGAGATCAGACCGCCCAGGTTGCTGCCGCCCCCCGCGCAGCCGATGATGATGTCGGGCTTGACGCCGTATTTGTCCAGAGCGGTCTTGGCCTCGAGGCCGATGACGCTCTGGTGCAGCAAGACCTGATTCAGGACGCTGCCCAGCACGTAGCGGTAGCCGGGGGTCCGGGTGGCCTTTTCCACCGCCTCGCTGATGGCGCAGCCCAAAGAACCGGTGGTGCCGGGATGTTCGGCCAGAATGCGGCGGCCCACCTCGGTCTCGGTGGAGGGGGAGGGCGTCACCGACGCGCCGTAGACCCGCATGACCTCCCGGCGGAAGGGCTTCTGCTCATAGGAGCACTTGACCATATAGACCTTGCAGTCCAGACCCAGATAGGCGCAGGCCATGGACAGGGCGGTGCCCCACTGGCCGGCCCCCGTCTCGGTGGTTACGCCCTTGAGGCCCTGCTGCTTGGCGTAGTAGGCCTGGGCGATGGCGCTGTTGAGCTTGTGGCTGCCGGAGGTGTTGTTGCCCTCAAATTTATAGTAGATTCTGGCGGGGGTCTGGAGTTTTTTCTCCAGGCAGTAGGCCCGCACCAGCGGGGAGGGGCGGTACATCTTGTAGAAGTCCCGGATCTCGTCGGGGATGGGAATTTCCCGGGTGGTGTCGTCCAGCTCCTGGCGGATGAGCTCATCACAGAACACGGGGCGCAGATCCTCGTACCCCATGGGCTGGCCGGTGGCCGGGTTGAGCAGCGGGGCAGGCTTGTGTTTCATGTCCGCGCGGACGTTGTACCAGGTGCGGGGCATTTCCTCTTCGGACAGGTAGATCTTGTAAGGGATGTTTGCTGCTGCCATGATTGCGGCTCCTTTCTGTGCGCCGTGCGGGACCAAAACAAAAAGGCCTTTGTCCCACAGGGCATGTGTGAAAAATACCCTTTGGGACAAAAGCCTTGCGACTTCTGCGGTGCCACCCAAATTGACGAGGGGATGCCTCGCCCGCTCTATCGATGTGCCAACACACACCGTTCCCGCTAACGGGGGAAACCCGTCGGGTCCTACTGGGGAAGTCCCGTTCGGCCCGCCCTCGGCAGTCCATTCGGCAGGGTGCTTTCCGCCGCGCTCTCACCTGTCCGCGGCTCTCTTGGGGGAAACGACTCCTGCGTACTCCTCTGCGTCATCGGTTTGTACTTCAACGCTTTATCTCGTTGAATTGCTCTGAGTGTACCGGACTTCACAACTGTTGTCAAGGCCTTCTTTATTTTTCGGCGTTGTGCCCGGTCCGGCGGGGCCTTTTTTGGTGCATCTCACAAAGTTTCCCCGGTTTTGCCGGGCATGCAGCGGCGGATGTTATCCCACGCAGTTGCCCCGCCGGGCCTGCGGTGCTATGATGAAAACAGAAACTTCTTGCAGAAATTTCCTTCGGCGGAAAGGAGTGCACCTGTATGGCATACCCCGACGACCACACCCTGCAGCTCTGGCTGGACGCCCTGCGCGGGCTGAATGTCCGCATCAAAAAGATGTTCGGCTGTTACTGCCTTTACTGCGACGATCAGCCGGTGGGCTGGCTCAGCGGCAGTACCCTTTTTTTGCGGGAGGTGGGACTGACCGATCTGCCCGCCGTCCCGGAGGATAAAATCCAGGAGATCCCCATCCCGCTGGAAGCCTGCGGCCAAAGCTGGCTGCCCCGGGCCGTGCAGGAGACCGCCCGTCGGCGCAAAGCCGGGGGCCGCTGATTTTCCGCCGGGACGTTGCCCGGGGATTTCATCCATGACAGAGAAACGCCGCCCGCCTTTCCCGGACCGGGGCAAAGGCGGACAAGGAGGGTGATCCATCATGTCCTTTCCGGAATTGTTGAACGAAACCTATGAGATCCAGCGCATCATCGGCAAGGGGGGCATGTCGGTGGTGTATCTGGCACGGCACCGGCGGCTGAACTCGCTGTGGGCGGTGAAGGAAGTCCGGCGCATCCAGAACTCCCGCTTCGACTTTCTGGCCGAGGCCAACCTGCTCAAACAGCTCAGCCATCCCATGCTGCCCCGCATTGCGGATATCTTCGACACGCCGGAGGCCGTCTATCTGGTGGAGGAATACGTGGAAGGCCAGGACCTGCGGATGATGGTCCGGGCCAACGGTCCCTTCCCCGAGCCGGTGGTGCGGAACTGGATGCTCCGCCTGTGCGATGTGCTGGACTATCTCCACAACCAGACCCCCGCCATCATTTACCGGGATATGAAGCCGGCCAACATTATGCTGCTGCCCGACGGCTCCCTCAAGCTCATCGACTTCGGCATTGCCCGCACCTACAAAGCCACTTCCCTCTCGGACACCACCATGGCCGGAACCCGGGGCTTTGCCGCGCCGGAACAGTTCAGCGGCCGCCAGACCGACGCCCGCACCGATATCTATTCCCTGGGCGTCACCATCTATTACCTGCTCACCGGCAAAAGCCCTTCCGACCCGCCCTATGAGCTGCTGCCCCTGCGGCAGGTCAATCCTTCCCTGTCGGCGGGGATGGAAGCCATTCTCACCAAATGCACCCAGCCCGAGCCGGAGGACCGCTATCAGGATGTCCGGCGTCTGCGGTTTGCCCTGCAGCAGCCGGCGGCTGCTGCCGCCCCGTCGGCATCTGCCAAAAAGCCGCGCTGGCTCAGGAGGGTGCTGTGCACTGCCGCCGCGCTGCTTCTGGTCGCCGGGGCCGCCGCGGGCGGGGTCTTTCTCTACCGGTATTCCGTTCAGAAACAGAACGATGCCCTTTACAGCGACGGCATGGCCGCCCTCAATGCCGGGGCATATGACACCGCCGTCTCCGATTTTGAGGAACTGTTGGACCGGGACCCCCAGCGGAACGATGCCCTGCTGGGGCTGGGGGATACCTGCCTGGCCCGGGCGGAGGCCGCCGGGGAGGATGCCGACGCCGGCCAGGTCCGCGGCTGGTACGATCAGGCCCGCACCGCCTACGAGACCGCCGGGCAGCAGGGCAGCGCCGAGGCCCAGGCCCGTCTGGATACCTGTGCCGCCTCTCTGGCCGCCTTTGAAAAACACTGCCGCCAGATGGAGCTCATCGCCGCGGCCTATGAGGTGTTTGCCACCGGGGACGGCGACGCCATGGACGCGCTGCTGAGCCAGGAAGACTACCAGACCCTGTTCGACGCCGACGACGAGGACCCCATCGTCTACGGCGACGACCCGGGGTACACCCTGGTGGTCTATCCCTACCACCGGGCCGGCGGCGCCTCCTGCCCGGGTTTTTACTACTACGGGGACTGGCAGAACAATCAGCGGTCCGGCCTGGGCATCTGGTACTATATCGACTCCGGCTCCACCTACCGGTATGTGGGCAGCTGGGCCAACGACCTGCCCAACGGGGAGGGCGTTGTCTATGCGGCAACGCTCAGCGCCCCTGAACAGACTCCCTATGACCCGGTGTACACCCTGTGGGAGCGGAGCACCGGCACCTTTACCGACGGCTATTTTGACGGCGATATTGTGGTGGAAGGGGAAAAGAGCGACGGCTCCACCTATCAGGAGACCACCAAACACGATATGGGCTATCATGTGCGCATCCCCTACGACGAGCTGCCCGCCTACTGCACCGCGCTGTTCAGCCGGGAGGAGATCGAAGCCATTGAGGAGCAGGGGCAGTATGTCTCCTCCACCTATCGGACCGGCGATGGTCAGGTGGTCATTCTTCTGAGCACGCCGGACAAGCGCTGTTCGGTGCTGTTTGCCACCAAAGACCCGCAATGATTTTCTTTTGACAGGCTGAATTTATGGAACTTCTCAATCAAACCTACCGCATCCTGCAGGTTCTGGGGACGGGCGGCATGTCCACCGTCTATCTGGCGGAGCACATCCGCCTGCACACTCTGGTGGCCGTCAAACAGATGGCCCGGCCGCAGCAGCCGGGAGATTCCGGCAGCGAGTACCGCCTGCTCAGCAAGCTGCACCACCCCATGCTGCCCTGCGTCATGGATGCCTTTGCCCAGGGCGGATACCAGTATCTGGTGGAGGAATATGTCCGGGGCCGCACCCTGCAGCAGGTTTTGCAGCAGGAGGGCAAAATTCCGGAATCCTCCGCCCGGACCTGGATGGCCATGCTGTGCGATGTGCTCCAGTATCTGCACAGCCAGACGCCGCCCATTCTCTACCGGGACCTCAAGCCTTCCAACATCATGCTCTGCCCTGACGGCAGCCTCAAGCTGCTGGATTTCGGCATTGCCCGGGAAGCCCGTGAGGAAACTTCCGGCAGCAGTTCCCATGCCGGTTCCTATGGGTACTGCGCCCCCGAGCAGTTCGGCCACGGGGCGGCGGATGCCCGCACCGACATCTACTCGCTGGGCATGACCTTTCACCATCTGCTCACCGGCAAAAGTCCTTTTGACCCGCCCTACCGGACCTGTCCGGTGCGCAGGCTGGACCCCTCCCTGTCGGTGGGCATCGAGTACATCCTGAACAAATGCACCCAGCTCAACCCCGCCAGGCGCTATGCCGACACGGCGGCTCTGCGGTATGATCTGGAGCACATCTATCTGTTTGAAGGCCGTTACCGGGCATACCGGCTGCGCCTTGCGGCCCGCAGACTGCTGGTCTGTGCCCTGCTGGCGGGATCTTTCGCCCTGATGGGCACCGGTCTGCGGCAGATCGTCACCGCCGCCCGCACCCCGCAGGCGGATTTTTATGCCGACGGCCTGGCCCTGATGCAGCAGGAGCAGTACGAGACTGCCATTGAGACCTTTTCCCAGGCGCTGGATGACCCGGGAGAGCACACCGCCGGGGAGATCTATCTGGCCCGTGGGGATGCCTACCGGCAGGCTGCCCTGCAGGAGCCCGACCGTGAAACGGCCCGCACCCTCTTTGAGCAGGCGGAGGCGGACTATGCCAGTGCCGAGGAGCTTTCCCAGGGGCAGGCTGCCGACCGCCGTGCCGCCGTGGAGGAACAGCTCGATGCCTTTGCCGCTGAGGACGAGAGCCTTGCAATCCTGCAGCAGTTCTATGACCTGCTTGAGGCCGGCGATGTGGATACCGTCTTTTCCCTTCTGTCAAAAGACATCTTTTATCGCTGCCTGCAGAACATGCAGGGAGATACCCTGGTGTACTGCCCCGATGATGCGGAAAACGGCATTGCGGTCTACCGCAATGTCTCCCTGCTCTACTACGGCGCCCTGGTGGATGGACAGCGGGAAGGCCACGGCATTTTGCTGGGACTGCTGAAATCGGGCAACGACCTTTACTACCGCTTTGACGGGGAATGGAAGGGCGGCTTTCCCAACGGCTCCGGTACCGTGTGGCTGAAAAACACCACCCGGGATTCCGGTCAGTACGTGGATTCCTTTCAATACTCCGGCAATTTCTCCGACGGCCTGCTGGACGGGCAGATCGACTTTTCCCTGACCTGGGTGGACCGCGACCCCGCCCTGTATTACAGAACCGAAACTACCTATCACTCCACCCCCATCACTGCCGTGGACGGCCTGCTGCAGCCGGTCGCCGACGCCGACCTTCCGGCGTGGTATTCCCCGCCCGCAGACGGTACGGAGGTCCTGGTCGGGTACGACGAGGACCATCACGAGCCCTTCACCTTCGACCCTGCAGTGATGCAGGAAACATTTGGAGTCTATCCCTTTGCAAACGTGCTGGCGCTGGTCTGAACCGCCCCACGGGAAAGGCAAATCAGATGAAAACAGGAATTTTGCTCTTCGGGCTGGGCGTTGCCCTGCTCATCGCCGCCCTCTGTCTGGCGGTGTACTTCCGGCGCCATCCCCTGCCCGACCGCTTTGAGGAGGCGGCCGCGTCTTCCCCCGGCCGGGGAGACGATCGCCCCGCCGCACCGTCCGCCGGTCCCGTCCCGCCCGGCGAGAGAACCGAACTCCTGCCGGAGGAGCCCGCCCCCTGACCCGGCAGGCTTCTCCCCGCATTCCCCTGCGCCGCGGCCTGTTTTTCCCTTTTCCGGCACTTTCCAGCCCGCCTGACGGCGGGCTTTTTGTCTGTCCCGCCCCCTGCTGCCGGGATACTTTTTGGATACAACCTCCTGTTATCATGCTTTCAGCCCGGCCGGCCAGAGCGTTTTTCCTTGCCATCTTTCAGGAGGTGTATCTTGATGAAACTGTATTCCAAATATCCGGCAGCCCTCACCGGAGTGCTCCTGAGTTTTGCCTGTCTGCTCAGCGCCTGCAGTGCTCCCGCCGGGGATTCCGGCGCTTCCGATGCCGGGGCGGTCTCGTCCGGCGGCACCACGTCCCGGGAGGAGTCCGCCTCCCCCGAAAGCGGGGCGGAGCCGGTGGCCGCGGGGTTTGTCACCCTGACCCGGGACCAGTACTCCACCCTGGGGTGCGGCAACGAGCAGGGCTATTATGAGGTCCTTTACGGCGAATCCGGCGGCGCAAACATTTGCTATATCGACTACGCCACCCAGCAGGAGGTCTACCTCTGTGCCGCCCCCAACTGCAGCCACGACCGGGAAGGCTGCACCGCCTGGATCGATCCGGAGGAGGGGAGCTATATCCCGCTGGTGAGCGGGGACCACCTGCTGCTGGTGCACATCACCTACGGCGCGGAAGCCCCCGAACGGGCCATTCCCCACATCGACGAGGCCAACCTGGACGGCAGCGACCGCCGCACGCTGGTGAGCTTTGCCCCCAACGAACGGCTGAAAAGCGTCTTTGCCGCCAACGGCAGCCAGCTGGTCTGCGCCCTGGATGCGGTCAATCCCGACGATCTGGAGGACACCAACGCCACCCTCAAGCTGGTCCTCATCGACCTGGAGACGGGGGAACGGCGGGATTTCTATGAACAGGCGGTACAGATCGGCGGCACCGAGCCCACATTCCTGGGCGTCACCGAGAACGGCTACTGCCTTCTGCGGGAGCAGTTCACCGCCAAGTCGGAAGAGGACTTTCCCGGTCAGGAATGGTCGGACATCCAGCAGGAGATCCAGCGCTCCAACCAGTATACCTGCACCATGATCCCGGTGGGCGGGTCCGGGCCGGCGGGGACTTTCTCCTACAGCGGCCGGGTCTACGATCTCTTGTGCAGCGACGGGCTTTACTATTTTGACTGCGACAGCCGCAAGGTGATGCGGGTCTCGGTGCCCGACGGCAGTACGGAGGAACTGGCCGCCCTGCCCGACGTGGGCGCGGAATCCGCCTATCTGGACGGCAAGCTGGGGGACTGGTTTCTGCTGTCCCAGCGGTATTACGAGACCCGGGAGGATGTCTCCTACCCCGTCGCCAACGACTGCTGCTATGCCCTCAACGTCCAGACGGGGGAGGTGCGGGAGCTGACCATCCGCCAGGAGGTGGGAGCCGACCGCCGCATGGCCACCATGCTGGGGCAGACCGCCCACGACGTGCTGCTCATCACCGACAGCGACGTGCCGGAGACGGCCTATCACTACGGATGCCGCTACGCCCTCATCTCCCGGGAAGATTACCTCAATTCCAACGCCGATGCCCTGCGCCCCATTGCCTTTCTGTTCTGACCGGCAGCGGACGGGGCATCCAGAAAGCGCCCTGCCTGCGGCAGGGCGCTTTGCGTTTGGGCCGGACGCTCTCCTCACCCCGGCCGGGCTGCACCTGTTTTGGGGACAACAGAACGCCAGACATGCCGCAGTATCCTCCGCTGCGGCACTTTTTGTTTTGTCCCTCTCCTCCGCAAAGAGGGGCCGGCTGCCGGCTGGGACAAAAACAGTGCGGGCAGGCACGAAAGGACTTCGTGCCTGCCCGCACGGCAAAGCATTTCAGGCTATGGTTTATTTGGAATAGTCGTAGTCCACCATGGGATCCCAGTCGGGGAACTCGAACTTGGAGGCATCCACGCCGGCCTCGCTCATGGCGCGGTCCCACTCGGTCTGGGTGTTGGCGGAGAAGCTGTCCAGCGCCTCGGCGGTATCGGTGATGGAGCCCGCCATGACGCCCTGCACGATCTGGCCCAGGTTGGGGGTGACTTCGGTGACCTTGCTGTACACTTCGGCAGTCTCGGGGTTGAGAGCCAGAGGATCGGGGCTGAGCTTGCCGGTCTCCATGGCCAGGTTGTAGTACTTGAGCATCATGGGATCGGTCATGGCGCTCTCGTTGACGCCCTCGATGCAGGAGACGAAGCCGCCGTCAGAGACGATCTTGCTCTGGTAGTCGGTGCCGTAGAGCTCGGTCAGGTAGAGAGCCGCAGCTTCGGGATGCTCACAGGTGGCGGAAATGCCCATCCAGGGCTGCGCGCCGGTGTAGGGGTTGCCGCCCTTGGCGCCGTCGTCGGGCACGGGCAGAGCCATGACGTCAAAGTTGAAGTCGGGGTTCTCGGCGCGCCAGGTGGGGATGCACCAGGAGCCCTGGATCAGGAAGCCGGCCTGGCCCTGGGCGAACATAGCACGGGCAGAGGGAGCATCCAGGTTGATGGAGTCGGGATGGATGGAACCGTCGGCAGCCAGCTGGGCGTAAATGTCCAGAGCAGACTTCATGGCATCGCTGGCGAAGGGATTCTTGCCGTCCACCACGCTCATGACGCCGTAGTAGTTGCACTTGGCGCCGGCAATGTTGGCAAAGCTGCGCAGCTCGATCTCCAGACGCTGGGCAGCGCCGCCGCTTTCAATGATGCCGTAGTACTTGCCGTTGCCCTTCTCGGTGATGGTCTTGCAGGCGGCAATGAACTCGGACCAGGTCTGGGGCGGGTTGTCCGGGTCCAGGCCGCACTCCTCAAAGATGTCGCGGTTGTAGTAGACCAGGGAGTTGACGATGTTGGCAGACTCGGGCAGGACGTAGATCTCGCCGTCCAGGGTGGTGACGCCCTCGTTCAGGGAGCCGGGCGTGAAGGAATCGATGAATTCCTGGCTCAGGTAGGAGGTCATGGGCTGGTACCAGCCTTCCGACACGGCGGTGCTCAGCTTGACGCCGCCGGGCAGGCAGAACAGGTCGGGAGCATCGCCGTTCTTGATGGCGGTGGTCAGGGTCTGGGTCAGCTGATCGCCGGACAGCATGGTGTATTCCACCTTGATGTCGGGATGGCGCTCCATGAACTCCTCATTAAAGACCTTGCGGCGTTCCTGGGTGCTGTCGCTGGAGTCCATGATGCGCAGGGTGATGGTCCCGTCGCTGCTGCCGGAAGAACTGTTCTCTCCGGTGGCGGCGGAGCTGCTGCCGTCCGACGTTCCGCAGGCAGCAAGGCCGGCAGCCATAGCGACTGCAAGGCCAAGGCTCAAAAGTTTTTTCATTGTGTTGCCTCCTCTTTGGCATTGGTTATTTTTTTGTATTGCTCAGCTCTTTACAGCACCGGCAATACCGTTTACAAAGTGTTTCTGCATGGCGATAAAGACCAGGATGACGGGCAGCACCGAAATGGTGGCGCCTGCGGCAATACCGGTCCAGTCCACCACATGCTCGCCCTGCAGGGCGTACAGCCCGACGGCCAGGGTGCGCAGACTGGGCTGGCTCAGAGTCAGGACCAGAGGCATCAGGAAGCTGTTCCAGGTCCAGATGAACTGCATGATGACCACGGTAACGATGATGGGTTTGGCCAGAGGGAACATGATGCGGACGTAGGTCTGGAAGAATCCGCAGCCGTCCACGATGGCTGCCTCCTCCATCTCCTTGGGAATGCCCGAGTAGAAGCTGGAGAACAGCATGAGGAACAGGATGTGGCTGCCGCCGCACTCGGCGACGATCAGGCCCAGCAGGTTGTTGGTCAGGTGCATGGCGTTGAGCAGTTCATACACCGGAATGATGGTGAAGGTCAGGGGAATGGTGATGCTGGCCATAAAGACGCCCAGCAGGACTTTTTTGCCCGGGAAGGCGTAGCGGCCCAGGGCATAGCCGGCCGCAGAGGTGCACATCAGCACGATGATGACCGCACACACCGTCACGATGATGGTGTTGAGGAAGTACTGGCTGAAATTGGCGTTGTTCCAGGAGCGGATAAAGTTGTCGAAGGTGGGATGCTGGGGAAGAATGTTGAGGCCGCTGCCCCAGAACTCATCCTGGGTCTTGAAGGAGGCGGTGATCATCCAGATGAAAGGATACATCCAGACGAAGGCGGCAACGATCAGAACAATGTACAGGATTCCTTTGCCCAGCCAGCGGCGGATTTTCATTGGCATAGTTTAATTCCTTCCTTCCGATCAGTCGACGCGATGCTTGGAGATGACGTTCTTGAGAGCGTTTAGGACGACGCCGATGACGATGATGGTGATGCCGAACAGCATGGCGGCGGCGCTGGCGTAACCCAGGCGGGGCATGCCCACCGAGCTCTCATAAGCGGTGCGGTAGACGAAGGTGCCCATAACGTCGGTGGCAAAGTAGGGGCCGCCGCCGGTCATGGTCTGAACAATGTCGAAAACCTTGAGGGAGTTGATGACGGCCAGCAGGGTGATGACCGCGCCGATGGGCAGGATGATGGGCAGCGTGATGAAGCGGAAGACCTGCCGCTTGTTGGCGCCGTCGATCTCGGCCGCCTCGACCACATCCTGGGGCACGCTCTGGAGGGCAGCCAGCCAGTAGATCATGTAGATGCCCACGTCCTTCCAGACGCCGATGAAGGCGACGGTGGGCAGGGCGGTGGCCGCCTGGCCCAGGAAGTTGACCGCCCGGGTGTTGCCCAGCAGGTCGAGCAGCGCATTGATGGCGCCGGTGGGGCTCCAGATGAACTGCATGATGATGCCGACGATGGAGGCGGTAGTGATGACCGGCAGGAAGAACAGGGTACGGAAGGCGCCGCGGAACCGCAGGGTCTTTTCATTGACGATCAGGGCCAGCAGCAGCGAGATGATGATCAGCGGCGGAACCGAAAACACCATGTATTTGAAGCTGTTGGCAAAGGCGTTCCAGAACCACTGGTCCTTAAACAGCTCCGCAAAATTGGCAAGTCCCACAAAGTTCTTTTTGGAACTGATGCCCGACCAGTCCAGTGTGGAATAGTAGATGCTGGACAAAATGGGCCAGGCCTGGAACGCCGCATAAAACAGGGTAGTTGGCAGCACAAACAGCCAGCACCAGAAGAATTGTTTTCTCCTCCGCTTCGCGTACACCGCTGAGCACCTCCATTAATTTGCTTTTGTGAATTAAATGGTTTCAGGCATCTTTTGCCTTTCGTTATGGCAATTATACAGCTACTTGTCCTGTTTGTCCATAATATTTCACAAAAATAAACAAATACGGCGCTTTGGACAAAGAAAAAGTATCGTTTCTGTGCATTTCGTATCCTTTACAGCCTTGTCCAGCCGCGTTATAATGTTTCTGCAGAGTGAACTAATATCAGTTTATTTTCAATAATATATTTCTTTTTATGAATTTATGTGACTGCTGCAGCGGCGCCAGATCATTTCCCGTCCCGCAGCAGTTCCGCATACATATAATAATGTGTAAGGAGAGTTCGCTGTGGTACAGCTACATTTTTCCTGCCCCGGCGGGGACGGTACCCTGGGCTATGCCCGGGATCAGCTTGCCGCCTACCTGACCCGGATGCTGCCCGACACCGATGCCGCCATCCGGGCAGAGCTCACGGTGGCAGCACCCATGCCCCTGCCCCGCGGCCGCTGGGACGCCTTTCTGGACGACTGGTACCGCATCCAGGCCGACCCCGGCAGCATCCGCATCCAGGGCAGCAATCCCCGGGCCGTGCTGCTGGGCGTCTATCGCCTGCTCCATGTTCTGGGCTGCCGCTTTCTCATGCCCGGGACCGATCACGAGACAGTCCCCGTCATTTCCCCGGAGGATCTGTGTGCGGACCTGACCGAGAGCGCTTCCTGCCGTCATCGGGGCGTCTGCATCGAGGGTGCCGACAGCGTGGAAAATGTGCTGGATTTTATCGACTGGCTGCCCAAGATCGGCTGCAACAGCTTTTTTGTTCAACACCTGGAGCCGGAAGCCTTCCTGAAAAACTGGTACGACCACAAATACAATCCCCTGCTCGCCCCCCAGGCTCTGTCCGGGGAGGATTATGCGCGAATGTACCGGGAAATTGACCAAGCCATCGCCCTGCGGGGGCTGCTCCACCATCGGGTGGGCCACGGCTGGACCTGCAAGGCCATCGGCTTTGAGCACGTCTGCGCCCATCTGCCCGCCCCCACCGACGAACAGCGCCCCCTGCTGGCCGAGGTAAACGGCCGCCGGGAATTCTGGCAGGGGGTCCCCTCCAACACCAACCTCTGCTATTCCAATGCCACTGCCGCCGATGCTTTTGTCCGGTCGGTGGTGGAATACGCCGCCCGCCATCCCGAGGTGGATTTCCTCCATGTCTGGCTGGCCGACGAGTACAATAATATCTGTGAGTGCGATACCTGCCGCAAGACCACCCTGTCCGACCAGTACGTGGACCTGCTCAACCGCATCGACGCCCAGCTGACCGGGCGCGGCCTGCGCACCCGCATCGTGTTTCTTCTGTATCAGGAGCTGCTGTGGCCGCCCACGACGGCCCGCCTGAACCATCCCGAGCGGTTCACCCTCATGTTCGCCCCCATCTCCCGTACCTTTGAGAAGTCCTACGCCGACCGCGGTCCCATTCCCGCCATGCCGCCTTTCCGGCGCAACCATATCACCCTGCCCGCCACTGTGGAGGAGAACATCGCCTTTCTGGAAGCCTGGCAGAAGCAGTGCGGCGTGGATGCCTTCGTCTACGACTACCCTCTGGGCCGCGCCCACTACGGTGACCTGGGCTACTGCGCCATTGCCAGAATCATTGCCCGGGACATCCCCGAGCTGCCCGCCCTGAACCTGGACGGCTACATCAGCTGCCAGGAACTGCGGGCTGCCCTGCCCAACGCCCTGCCCGGCTATGTCATGGGCCGGATGCTGTGGGACAACACCCTGACCTATGATGCGCTGCAGGAGGAATATTTCTCCGCCCTGTACGGTTCTCACTGGCAGGAGGCGCGGGACTGCCTGGAGCAGCTTTCCGCCCTGTCCTCCCCCGATTACTTCAACGGCATCGGTCCCCGTGTGGACGCCCGGCTGGCCCGCAGGCTGCACAAAGCCGTGGACGCTGCCCATGCCCTCCATGAAACAGCCGTCCGCCGGGCTGCCGAAACCCGCGGTCTGGCGCAAAATGCCTGGCATTTACTTGACTATCACGCCGGATATTGTAGACTTATATCAGAAGCCCTTGCCGCCCAGGCGGACGGCAGGCAAGCGGAGGCACAGCAGCAATGGCTGACCGTCATGCAATATATCCGGGAACACGAACTCCAATACCAGCCGTATCTGGACGTTTACCGCGTGCTGGAGGTCGCCACCAAATACACCGGATTTGCGCTGGATGTGCCGCGATAGAAAGGATCTGGCATTCATGCGCATGAAGTCATGGGAAACCGAGAAGCAGCTTTCCAACCACGCCCGGGTGCTGCGGTATATCTTCCGCAACCAGCCGGTCTCCCGGTCGGAGATCGGCGAGGACCTGAGCCTGCCCCGGTCCATGGTCACGGGTATTACCACCACCCTGGTGGATCAGGGCATCGTGCGGGAGCTGGGCAAGGCCGAGACCGCCGAGGACGGGGCTCTGGGCCGCCGCCGGCTGCTCATCGGCATTTGTCCCGAGGCCCGGTACGCGGTGGGAGTAGAGATCGCTCTGCGGCATTTCCGCTTCTGCCTGACCGATCTGGCCGGCAATGTCATTGACAGACTGTGCTACGCCCCCGACGCCGAACAGATCGCTCAGGTCAACCGCGCCATCTGTGACGGCGTACACCAGCTGCTGGCCCGCAATCCCGGCCCGGCGGAACAGGTGATCGGCGTGGGCGTCGCCCTGCCCGGGCACCTCAACCTCCAAAGCGGCGGAATGGTTTCTCACTCCACCCTGTGGTCGGGCTTCAATGCCCATGCTCTGGCCCAGGCGCTGGACTGCCGCGTCACCGCCGAGAACAACGTCCGTTCCATGGCCTATGAACGCTATCTTTTTGATATTGAATCCTGTCCCGAAAACTTTGCTTTCCTGCATGTCGGCCCGGGCATCGTCTGCGCCGACTTCAAGGGCGGCGTGCTGAACAGCGGCGGATACATTTCCGGCGAGATCGGCCATACCATCTCCAACCCCGACGGCCAGCGCTGCGAGTGCGGCAAGACCGGCTGCCTGCAGACCTATGCCAGCGAGAGCTGGATCCTGAAAAAAGCCCGGCTCATCCATGCCTCGGCCCCCCGGTCGGCGTTGCGCAGCCTGGCTGCCGACCCCGGCGACATCACCCTGGATACTGTCCTTACCGCCTACAAACTGGGAGATGAGCTGGTCATCCGGGAGATTCGGGACGCCGTGCGGTATCTGGCCATCGCCGCCGCCAACCTTGCCATTATCATGGGTACCGAAAAGCTGTACCTGCACAGCCGCATGTTCCAGAACAGCATCCTGAAAGACGAGCTGAAAGCCAGCATCGAGTCCCAGCTCACCTTTGTGGACAAAAAGGGCTCAGAAAACGTCGAGATCCTGGAATTTCAGCCCGAACGTGCCGCCATCGGCGCCGCCGCCCTGGCCATCGACCGGCTGTTCATCGGCAAATAAGCCTGCTCCGAACCATCTTTCCGCTCCGTCTGGAGGCTCTGTGTTTTCCACCAGTATGGTGTTTCTTCCTTTTGCCGTTTCCAACGCAAACACCCCCGCGGGCTTCTGTCCTGCGGGGGTGTTTGTGTTCGGCAGCTGCCCGGCCCGGCTTTTGGGGGCCGGGCAGCCGGCGGAAATGATCTCTTGCCTGAACGCGCAGAGGGGACCGGCCTTCCGGCCGGTCCCCTCTGTGTGTTATATGGAAGAAGAAGATATCTTTGTAACTGGCGCCCGATTATTCTGTATCCGGCTTTTGCCTGCGGCTGCGCACCAGCATGACGACGCTGCCCGCGGTCAATACCGCCATCACGCCGGTAATGACATACAGAGTCATCTGCCACCAGGGCGTGATGGGCCGCACCGTTGCATTGCCGATATTCATGGCCTGGCTGTGGGTGACGGAATAGGCAATATTCTTGACGGCACGCTGCACGGCATTGACAATGGCCGGGTCATTTTCCAGCCCGTCCAGGGTCGCCATGCCCATGCTGTAGCCATCCCACAGATCCTGTCCGGCCAGAACGCCCAGCCGGTAATCCATGAAGCTGGCCATGACCGAGCAGTCCGTAATGGCTGCGCCGTCCATTCCCCATTCATCCCGCAGAATTCCGGTCATCAGGCCGTGGTGGGCGCCGCTCCAGACAACGCCGATCCGGTTGAAGGAGCTCATGACCCCCATGCCGCCGCCCTTGGCGACGCTTCCCTCAAAGCCTTCCAGGTACAGTTCCCGGATCGCCTGCTCGTTGGACCAGGTGGAGATGCCGTACCGGCCTTCCTCCTGATCGTTCAGGGCGAAGTGCTTGGTAAAGACATAGACGCCGCGGTCCTGAATCGCTGCAACCTCCACAGCGGCGATCTGCCCGGAAAGCCAGCCGTCCTCGGAATAATATTCAAAGTTTCGGCCGCAGTAGGGGGTACGGTGAATGTTGGCGCCGGGGCCGTAGATGCCCGCATAGACGGTGCCGGTATCGGAGGGTGCATGCAGGAAATCCTCACCGATGCACTTGCCGATGTTCTCAATAATCTCCAGGTTGAAGGTGGCGGCCATGACATCTTCGGACGTGTAGGCCATGGCGCTGGACCCGCCCATCAGGCTCTTGGTAAAGCCCTGGGGTCCGTTTTCGTCCAGGGTGCCGGGCAAACCGATGGAGGGCACCGGCTGGGTCAGATGGAAGCCGTTATAGATGACATTGGTCATCTCACTGTAAGGGATCTGTTTGATCAGGTCGGACCATGCGGGGTCATCCGCGTCAGCCTCGGCGAAATCGTTGGCGGACAGATCTCCGGCCACTCCCATTTCCGGCATAGTGGCGTCGGGATAGTACATTTCCTTGTACCGCTCCACCAGAGCGGCGCGGTCCGCCTCGTCATGGGACAGACCGTCCGCCCACATCTGCTCCGTAATGCGCAGTGAAACGGGGCCGGCGGGGAAGGTGCCCTGCCAGTCGCTGCGGGACAGATAGGTGATCTGCTGATCCTCGGCCCCTTCATACTTGTTCAGGTCGGCATTGTCAAACAGATTGGTGATTGCGTTGCCGGTAACGCCGGACACCGCGTAGGTGGTCTTGTCAAAGGTGGGGTTGTTCCACTTGACGGCCAGGCTGGCGTCGCCGGTGCCGCTCATGCGGGCAGCATCGGCGCCCTTGGCAGCCAGAATGTTGTTGACGGCGTTGTGGGCGTCGGTACCCACGGTAAAGTAGTAGTCGCCGTCCTCCAGAATGTAGGTCTTGGCGTTGTTGGCGTCGTAGGAGGTCAGGTCTTCCTTGTCCACCGTGATGGTGTAATGCTCGGTGGCGCCTGCCGCGATCATCTTTTTGTCAAAGCCGCACAGTTCCACGGCGGCTTTTTCCACGCCGTTCTCCATGTCGTACTGGGTATAGGGACTCTGGAAGTAGATCTGCACCGTGTGTTTGCCGTCCACCGAGCCGGTGTTGGTCACATCCACGCCCACTTCAAAGGTATCGCCCCGATCCTCCACCGTAAAGTTGGAGTAGGCAAACGTGGTATAGCTGAGGCCGTAGCCAAAGGGGAAGGCCACATCGGCGGCATAGTCGTAGTCGCCGGCATTGCCGCGGTTGAGCACATAATCCTCGTAGCGGGTCTCGTAGTAGCGATAGCCCACATAAATGCCTTCCTGATAAACAACGTAATCCTCATTGCACTTGACAACGCCGGGATCTGTGTTGTTCTGGGCCGTAGCCACCTCATAATCGGCGCCGTTGGTGTAGTTGAAAGCGCCGAAATTCTGCATGGCGGGGGAGGAATGGTTATCCTTGAGGAAGGTATCCACAATGCGGCCGGAGGGGTTGACGTTGCCGGCCAGAATATCCGCCACACCGTTGATGCCGGTCATGCCCACGTCGCCGATCCACAGCACCGCGTCCACACCATAGCTGTCCAAAAAGTCCAGCTGCAGTGCATTGGAAGAGTTGAGCAGCACCACGATCTTTTTGAAAACGCCCTGTTCTTTCAGCTGCTGCAGGTTGGTGAACATGTCGATTTCTTCCCGGCAAAGACGCAGGTAGTCGCCGTCGGTCATGTAGTCTTCCAGTTCCGGCAGACCGCTGGGCAGGTCGGCGCCCTCGCCGCCGGAGCGGGCCAGCACCACCAGAGCCACGTCGCCGTACTCCGGCCAGGTGTTCTGCAGTTCCTCGGTATATTCAGACCAGGGTACTTCATTGATCCGGTACTGGGACTGGCTGCCGCCGGTGGTGTCGGCGTTGACGCGGGTGTACCCGCAGTTTGCGTAAAAATCCCACTGCTGGGGATTGACGCTGCCCTCGCCGAAGGCTTCCTCCAGGGCGTCTTTCAGGGTGACGGCATCCTCGGCGGAAACCTGACCGGAACCCGTGCCGCCGTACAGCAGGTTATAGCTGGACTGGGAAAAGGTGGTAAACCTGGTGCCCTGTGCCAGCGGCAGGGTGCTGTCATTGTTCACAAGCAGGGTCGCGCCCTCCGCCTCAATGCTCTCGCACAGTTCTTTTTCAAAGGCCACAAGTTCCTCTTCGCTGTCGTAGTTGCTGGTAAAATGCACCGTGGCTTCCGGATCAGGGATGACTTCCTGCGTTTTTGCATTCAGGGCCACGCTGATGACGGAGGAAAACTGACTGGTAATGGGAATTGCCGCAATGCATACCGCCAGCACAACCGCCGTAATCGCTGTAAGCGCGATCCAGGGCTTGCTCGCTTTCTTTTTCATGTGGAATGCTCCTTTCTCTTTTTCACGGCTGCCTGCCGGCGGGGCGGCCGTGCTCTTGCCTTCATTATGGCGGCCTTCCCGTTGTTTTTACAATAGATGGCGCACAACCTTGGCTGTGGACAGCACAACCTTAAATGCACAGCATTTTTCCTCTTCCTTGGCTTGTTTTGTGGATATCACTATATTTTTAAGATAGAAAACGCGGAGGAGGGACATCATGCTCGGGATCGCTATTGTGGAGGATGACCGTGACCATGCTGTGCTGCTGGAATCTTTCATCCGGCAATACGCCGCCGAACGCTGCATCCCGGTATCGGTGCGGCTGTTCCATGACGCGGTGACGTTTTTGGATCAGTATGCGGCAGAATATCAGATCGTGTTTATGGACATCATGATGCCCATGATGGACGGCATGCAGGCGGCCCGTCTGTTGCGGCAGAAGGACGACCTGGTGGTGCTGGTGTTTGTAACCACCATGCGTCAGTATGCCGTCCAGGGGTATGAGGTGGACGCCTGTGATTTTCTGGTCAAGCCGGTCACCTACCCGGAATTTGCTCTGAAATTCACCCGCATTTTGAGCAAGGTTCCCACTCAGGTTCCCGGCAGCGAGGTTTTTCTGAAGACGGAAAACAGCTTTGTCCGCCTGCCCAGCCGGGACATCCTGTATGTGGAAGTCAAGGGCCACCACTGCATCTACCATACCGTCGGCGGAGATTACCGCCGCTATCAGACCATGAAAAGCGCCGAAGCCGCCTTGCCCGCCGACAGCTTTGCCCGCTGCAACAACTATCTGCTGGTCAATCTGGCACACGTGTCCCGCATGGATGGCATGGAGGTATGGGTAGGCACCGTGACTCTGCCGGTAAGCTATCCCCGGCGCAAGGCGTTTGCCGATGCGGTGGCCAGATACATGGAGCGTCAGAACCAATGATCGAGAATATCTATCTGTGGCTGGGTGTCTACACGTTCCAGGCCTACAACCTTATACTGACCTATCTGCAGTGCTTTGTCTGTCTGGCCTTTTTTGCCCGGCGGATGGAGCGCCGCAGTCATTTTGTACTGCGGACGGCAGGCGCTTTGGCGGCAGGCGTTCTGCTTTGTGTCCCCCTGATCGTTCTGTACACCCATCTGAACACTCTGCCGGCACGGGTATTCTGTTATCTGACGGTCAGCCTGCTGAATTTTCTGGCACTGGCTTTCTGCTGGAAGGACAATGTGGAGGAGCTTCTGCTCACCTTCTGTTCCGGCACCGCCGCCTACCAGCTGACAAACAAGCTCTATCCTCTGCTGCAGCTGCTGCGGGGATTTAATGATCTGGAGACCATCTCACTGTTTCACGCCGGTTTTATCCAGTGGTGGGACTGGGCACTCTATTTTGCCTTTTACCTTGCCTGTTACTGGGCCCTGTCACAGATTTTCCGTCCCAGGACCAGGCTGTACCGCAGCCGGCGCACGGCCCGGAGCGTGGGCGTGCTTTCCTGCTTCACCATCCTGGTGGTGAACGTACTGATCTGCATTTCCCGTACCTATGAGGCGGAAAGCCTTGCCCTCAATCTGATCGTGAAAATTTTCTGCATCCTGTTCGGCATTGAGACGCTGTTCGCCTGCACCCACATTTTTTCTCTCAATGAGCGGGATCATCAGATCGATGTGCTGCACCAGCTGTGGCGGCAGGACAAGGCGCAGTTTGAGTCTGTCAAGGCCAACATGGACGTGATCAATATGAAGTGCCATGACCTGAAGCACATCCTGGGCAAAATCGCGGGCAAGCTCACCACCGAGGAAACCGATTCTCTGCGCACGGCCATTGAATTTTACGATTCCAACATCAAGACCGGAAACGAGGTGCTGGACGTGGTCCTGTGTGAAAAGGCCATGGCCTGCCAGCGGGACAGCATCCGTTTTTCCTGCATGGCAGACGGCACCCGGCTGGATTTCCTCACGCCGGTGCAGACGTATACCCTGTTCGGCAATATCATCGACAACGCCATAGAAGCGGTGCGCCGCCTGCCCGACCCGGAACTGCGGGTCATTTCCCTGATATGCCGGGCAGAGGGGACCCGTCTGATGATCGAGGAATCCAACTACTTTACCGGTGACCTGAATTTGAACGGAGATCTGCCGGCAACCGCAAAGGACGATATCTCCCGCCACGGCTACGGTACCCGCAGCATCCAGTACATTGCCCGGCAGTACGGCGGCGATATGCACATTGAGCTGAGCGGCAACATGTTCTTTTTGAAAGTCTGGTTTCCGCTTTCTGCAGCGGTCTCCGCGTCAGGCGGGCAAGCATGCGTTTTTCGCCAGGTCAAAGACGTTCCTTCTTTCCCGGGCCGCATCTGACCTTTCCCCCTCACGGCGACCTCTCCCTGCCCGGGCGCTCCTGACCCTGCTTTCCAGAAGAAACCATCCAAACAAAAAATACCGCAACAGCCGTTGCGGTATTTTTTGTGCAGGCGGAAAAGGCGCCCGGCCTTTCCCCTCTCTTTTATTGGACGTTTTGGTACAGAATCCTTGCTTCCCAGGGCTGCAGAGCGCCGGGGACGGCAGGGCAGTTTTCAATGAGGACCTCCGCGCCGCGCCAGTCCTCAGGCAGTGTCCAGGGCGTGAGCGCCCCGCCAAAGTTGCACACCACCAGCAGCCGCTGTCCCTCCATGGCCCGCTCATAGACAAAGAGGCGGGGATGGTCGGGTTCCAACAGGGTGAAGTCCCCTTCCACAAAAACCGGGTACTGCTTGCGCAGGGCGATGAGCTTCCGGTAGCAGGCAAAGACCGAATTCAGGTCTGCCAGCTCTGCTTCGGCATTGATGACAGTGTGATTGGCGTTGACGGGCAGCCAGGGAGTCCCTGTAGTAAAGCCGGCGTTCTTCCCCGCCGTCCACTGCATGGGAGTCCGGGCATTGTCCCGGCCCTTGGCATAGATGGAGGCCATGATCTCCGTTTCGGGGCAGCCTTCAGCCATACGCTTGCGGTAGAAATTCCGGATCTCCACATCCTGATATTTTTCCATCGGCAGGCGAATATTGGTCATGCCCAGCTCTTCGCCCTGGTAGATGTAGGGCGTGCCCTGCATGCCGTGAAGCATGATGGCCAGCAGCTTGGCGGAGCGTTCCCGGTACGCCCCGTCGTCCCCCCAGCGGGAAACGATGCGGGGCAGGTCGTGGTTGTCCAGAAAGAGGCTGTTCCAGCCGCGGCCGTGGAGCTCCTGCTGCCAGCGGGCAAAGCTTTTTTTCATTTTCACAAAGGGCAGGGGCGCCAGGTCCCATTTTTCCTTGCCGGGCTGCTGGTCCAGACACATCTGCTCGAACTGGAACACCATGGACAGTTCGCTGCCGTCGGGGGCGCTGTACAGCCGGGCCCGGGGGATGTCCGCGCCCCAGGCCTCGCCCACCGTGACCAGACAGCCTTTCTGGAAGGTCTCGGCGCTCAGTTCCCGCAGGAATTCATGAAGCCGCGGGCCGTTGCCGGTGATTTTCCTGTCCGGGTCTTTGGCGATCTGGTCAATGACATCCAGACGGAAGCCTTCCACCCCCTGGTCCATCCACCACAGGATCATGTCGTAAATTTCCCGGCGCAGGGCAGGGTTGTCCCAGTTCAGGTCCGGCTGCTGGGGGGCAAACTGATGGAAGTAATACTGCTCCACCTCCGGCACCCACTCCCAGGCAGGACCGCCGAAGGCCGCCTGCATATCATTGGGCAGTTCCCCGGGGCGGCGGTTCTCAGTTCCAGTATATCCTGTAAAGGCAGAATCGTCCATACCGCCGTGGAAGTCAGAGTACAGTCCATCCGTTTTTTCACCGCTGAGCCCGTGCCAAAGCCCTGCTTTTTCAGCCAGCGGCGCAACTTGCGGCGGGCGGCGGGGATCTTTCAGTAAGTGTCAAAGGCACGGAAATGGTCGATTCGAATGATTTCCAACAGCTTCTGGTTATAGCCGATGCGCTTCACCCAGAACTCAAAGTTCCGGCTCTGCAGCCGGTCCCAGTCATAGATAGGGTTGCCCCACCGCTGACCGGTGGCTCTGAAATCGTCCGGGGGCGCCCCGGCGATGAAGGCAGGGCGGCCGTTCTTGTCCAGCAGGAAGTTGTCCCTGCCGGCCCACACGTCCACCAAGTCCCCCGCACAGGAGGAATAGAGCTGGTAGGGGTGTAGCCCGTGGGGGTCAGGGGCAGAATCTGCCAGATGGTCACCCCGTTTTGGTGCAGCACCAGCGGGCGCGTGAAAAGAATGCTCCCTGCGGAGCATTTTTAGCGCCCCGTCCCCGTGAGGCAAACGCGAGCGCTTGCGTGGCGCATGAGCACGCCCCGAAGGGGATGGTGTATAAAAAATACCGCAACATTCGTTGCGGTATTTTTTATGCACCATTCCCATCCAAAAACGAACTAAGTACTTCTTCCAGAGATACCGGGCGTCCGCCCTCCTGGTAGTTGAAATTCACCACGATGCGGTCATCGAACAGATAGATGGAGTTGACAAAGCAATCGATGACCTTTTCCTGAAAGGCAATATCCGCCGGGTCGCCGTGGCGGAACTGATCGAACCAGAACAGAATCTGTTCCCGTGTGATGGGCGGCTTCTCGATCTGCTCCTGCAGGATGCTGGTTTCCAGCGCTTCACGCTGCTGTTCCAGTTCCTCCATCCGTACCTTGGTGGAGGGTGTCAGGATGCCCCGGGCGTTCAGCGATTCGATGATGCTGCGGATGCTCTCCCCCGCCGCATACCGCCGGAAGGCCTCCTGCACCACCGGTGCGGTGGCCGGGTCGATCTGGTAGTGATGCTCGCTGTCGATACGGTAGCCCAGCGGCACCGGGCCGCCGTTGAACTTGGCCTTGAGTGCATTTTCCTTGTGACCACGGCTGACCTTCTCGGCCAGCTCTGCAGAATAGTATTCGGCCATACCTTCCAAAAGACTTTCCAGCATGATGCCCTCCGGCGTGTTGGAGATGGGTTCTGTCACCGACACCACATGTACCCGGTTGTTTTTGAGGATGCGCTTATAATGGGCCGAGTCGTACCGGTTGCGGGAAAAGCGGTCCAGCTTCCACACCAGCACCGCCTCAAAGGTGTGGGTGGCGCTGTCGTGGATCATCTGCTGGAACTGCGGGCGGCTGTCAGTCTTGGCGGACAGTGCCCTATCGATGTAGGTCCGCACCACGGTGATGCCGTTCTGGTCGGCATATTCCTTGCATTCCCGCAGCTGTCCCTCGATGGATTCTTCCCGCTGGTTGTCGCTGCTGTAGCGGGCATAGATCACGGCATTCATGGCGTGCACCTCCTTACTTGTGCTTCTCCTCTTCTCCCATATTGAGAATCATCTGTTTCAGCCGCCGGTTCAGCTCGCTGCCCGGCGTGAAGCAGGCTTCCACGAACTCGCTCCAATCCGGTTTGCGCTGCACCACCCCCTGTGCTCCCTCCGGCGTAACGCAGACATACCGCCCGCGAGGGTCCTCGCACAGACCGAAGATATAGTCGAGCGATACATTAAAATAGGTGGCATACCAGACCAGGATACGGTAAGGTGCTGCCGCCCGGTCGGTTTCGTACCGGTTGATGGCGGCCTGGTTGGTGCCGGCCAGCGCCGCCAGCTGGGCCTGGGTCAGCCCCGCGTCCTTGCGCAGCACGCGCAGACGGGTGCCTACGGATACATCCATGGAAAGACCTCCTGCAAGATTCGTTAATTCAAGTATAATCGAATTAGCAGTTTTCTTCAGGTCTTTCTTCTGGTCCTTTCACAGTTCACCTGTCAGAAAAAATGTCATGAGAGATGTCTGTCTCCCATGACATTTTGCATATTGACGGCTCTTTACCGTTTTCGTTTCCGGCACCACGCCATTACAGCAAACGGCAGGCAAATGAATCCTACCAGAAACGGGATCACCAGCAAAGGTCCGGGCGACCAGATCCGGAAACCAAACCAGTGATACAGGTTCTGCCGGAAGATATCCTCCGCCCCTCCCACAAAGGGCAACAGCCGCAGGTATTGCTGCACCGACCAGGGCAGATACTGATTGAGGATCTGCGGTCCCCAGGTGATCAGCAACGCGACGATCAGTGCTGCCGTGGTTCCCGGCAACAGCGCCGACATCAGCAAGGCAATCCCGGCAAAGCCCAACACAGAGCAGAACAGGTACGCCAGTTCATAGCATTCCGCCTGGAGCATATTCATCGGTGCAGTGGTCAGCATCTTGATCAGCTGAATGGGCAGATCCCAGCCCTCAAATCCCAGCCAGACAGCCTGAACCGCCACCATAACCGCTGCAAACACCGCAAAGATTTCCACCGCAAACGCCAGACCAGACAGGAGCTTTGCCCCGGCCAGTCCAGCTTTTCCATGCAGGGATGTCACCTGCAGCGTATCCATGCCCCGCCGCCTTTCCCCGGCGAACACAGATGTCAGGGCCAGAGCCAGAACCACGGGCAAGACCATCTGCCCAAAGCCCCCGATTCCGTTGCCCAAAATGGCAGACCAGCCTGCAGCCCAGCCGTATGCCATGGGCTTGTCCACCTGGCTGTCCATATCCAGGAAGAATTGCCGATCCGCCGGGTCTGAAAACTGGTTTTCCAGGTAATATTCCAGTTTTTCCTCCCGACGCTCATACAGACCGGTCAAGCGGGCCGGGTCCACATAGTAGATGGTAAGTGTGGGATAGGGTTGGGTCTGATCCTCCACCTCCGGCCACAGAAACGACACCAATGTTCCCTGCAGAAAGCTGAAATCCGCCAAAGCACCGTCAAACTCCGGGTTTTCCGCCAGGATTTGCTGATAGGTACGCACCATATCCTGTGCTGCTTCATCGGTGAGAGTTTGCCACTGGGCGGCATATTGCTGACTCTTGCGAATGTTCGCATACCCATCGATCTGGTGACTTCCATCTGCCCGCATGGTGCCGAAATTGATGCACTGCATGGCCCATACCTGCAGCCCCAGCGTCAGCAGCAGCATTCCACAGACTGCCAGTCTGGTCAGCCCGGAGCGCCACAGTTTCTTATGTTCCTGCCAGAACAGGCTCATGGATTGTCGCCTCCTTCCTCCTCCGGGAAGTACAACAGATACAGATCTTCCAACGTGGGGATACAGGGCCTTGCCGCCGGGGCAGGCTTTGCATCCGCCAGAATCCGCAGCGTCACGCTGTTCCCGTCATAGCGCAGATTTGCCACTGTCATCCGTGCCTGCCAGGTCTCAGACTCCCGGGATGGCACAGTCAGTTCCCACACGCGTCCGTTTGCCTGCTGCAGCAGCTCCGAAACTGTCCCCTGGGTTTGAAAGCATCCGTCTTTCATCAGGAACACCTTGTGCGCAATCGCTTCCAGGTCAGAAACAATGTGGGTGGAAAGCAGCACAATTTTTTGCTGCGCATACCCTTCCAGAATGTTGCGGAAGTGGACTCGCTCCTTGGGGTCCAACCCTGCGGTGGGCTCGTCCAGGATCAGAATATCCGGGTCATTGAGCAATGCCTGAGCGATGCCCAACCGGCGGCGCATTCCGCCGGAAAAGGTCCGGATCTTTTTATTCCCAGCCTCCTGCAGACGAACCATATGCAGCAGTTCCTGAATCTTGGGCATGGCCTGGGAGCGGGTCATCCCTTTCAGCACAGCCATATACAGAAGGAAATCACGGGCACTGTACTGCGGATATCCGACAAAATCCTGGGGTAGATAACCCAGTTTATCCCGGTATACCGCCCCCAGTGCGTCAATGGGAATTCCATCCAGGCGTACCTGTCCGGCAGTGGGCTTCAAGACGCCGCAGATCATCCGCAAAAGGGTTGTTTTTCCCGCCCCGTTGGCGCCCAACAGACCATAAATACCGGGTTCCAACACAGCCGTGACCCCTGCCACCGCCGTGTTTCCTCCGAACTCCTTGCACAGATTTTCAAGCAGCAATTCCACCGATGATGCCCTCCTTTCGTTGTTGGAACAGAGAAATCAGTTCTCTGACAAAAAATCCGCCGAATACCAGGAATGCAAGAATCCAGCCGCCCAACGCAGACGTTTCATACAGTTGGGGCGCCGCAAGATGAATCATCAGCAGTCCCGCCGCCGTGACGGAACATACCGCGATACAGATCGTCCCATTGCTCCGCGGACAGCGTCGAAGTACGGTCAAGGCAACCATCGCACAAAACAAAAAAGGAACCAGCAGATAGAAAAATAACGGCAGCAAGGCTTTTCCCGTCTGTGACCTTCCCAACACCAGTGCCGACGTCAGAATCACAAGGTCTGCGGCCGCGGCCAGAATCAGCTTGGCAAGTGCCAGTTCCGCACGGGACACACAGGTGGATGCTTCCAGTTCATCCATGTCGTAGCACTGACCAGCAAACAGGACCGGCAGACACACTGCCACCAGAAGCGGCCCCAGCAGCGGCAGCCAGGACAAAAGGTCTTTTTGTCCGGCCGCTGCCAGGAAAAACAGCACAGAAGCGGCCCCCTGTGCCGCCCACATGGGCACCCCGGTAAAGCGCCATACCTGTGAGAGGAAGGTCCAGAACCCAGTACGCTGCCGCACCGGATTCTCCTGTAAGAGCGCGGCACACTTTTGTTTGGTTTCTGCCATACGAGAGGGCTGGGGCCCCTGGCACAGCAGGCGATGCAACTCAGAAGAATTCACAGTTTTCCCTCCCTTAAAGTTTTCAATGCTTTCCGTACACGGCTCTGCACGGTGCGCAATGGCTGGCCCGTCACGGCTGCGATCTCGCGGTATTTCAGTCCCTCCCCATACCGGAGCAATACCGCTTCCCGCTGTTCCGGGGGCAGATTTGCCAACAGCCGCTTTGCCATATCACGGGTTTCGACATCTTCGAAAGGCATCGATGTATCAGCCATGTCCTCCGGCAACGGTTCCGTTTTTCTTTGTCTGGCAGCATCCACACACAGACAATAGGCGATGCGATACAGATAGGCACGGAACTGCCCTTGTTCCCGGTAGCTTCCTATGGTGCGGAATAGGTGCAAAAAGACTTCCTGGGTCAGGTCCTCCGCCGTCTGTGTACAAGGGGTATGGCGGGCGCAATATCGCAGAATTGCCGTATAATATTGCTCAATCAAGGTATCCGCCGCCGTGCGGTCTCCGGCCTGAATGCGCTGTATCAACTGCGCGTCCCGCATACGCATCCCCCCTGTCCTTGTAAAATGTGCTTCATTTATGATAACGAGGAATCTCCCCAAAATGATTAGGCTATCCCCCCGCCTTGGCGGGGGCTTTTTCTTGCCCCCGGGGACGGGGTTCGCCATACAAAAAGCAGCAGCCTCACGCACCGGAAGCGTGAGGCTGCTGTTTTATGCCGCTACGGGATGTAAGGGAGAATGCAATGTCAGGCGATCATCAGTCGTCCCAATCGTCGTCATCGTCGTCATCGTCGTCATCGTCATCATTGTCGTCGTGGTCATCATCATCGTCGAAATCATCGTCGTAATCGTCGTAAATGTCGTCATCGTAGAGATCGTCGTGGCCGTCGTCGTAGAGATCATCGTCATAAATGTCATCGTCGTAGAGGTCGTCGTGGTCGTCATCATAGATGTCATCGTCATAGATGTCATCGTCGTAGAGGTCGTCGTGGTCGTCATCATAGATGTCATCGTCATAGACGTCATCGTCGTAGAGGTCATCATGATCCACGCCGTCCACGTCCATCTCGGTGACCTTGCCAGTCACGGCGTCCACCTCATACTCGTACTCCACGCCGTCCAGCATGAACGCCACTTCATAGTCGCCGTCGTCCAGGTCGTATTCCCGCTCCACAAACTGCAGGTCGTCCCGGCCCAGCTGCGCGGCCAGCAGGTCCTCGGCTGCCTGGGCGTTGATGTAATCCTTGCCCGGGTGGGTGTCGTCCAGATCGTCCTCATCCAGCGCCACGGTGCGGCTGCCGATCTGTTCCGCTTCCACGGTGGCGCGGGCGGCGTCGGCCAGGTTGTTCATGAACTCCTCATCAGGGATGGAAGACCCGTGTTCCAGGCGCAGGACGATGTTCTTTTCCTGGCCCGCGATGGTCTTCTCAAAATATCCGTCCTGGTTGATGCGGCTGACCAGCTCGCTCACCACGCCGGTGCAAGGCTTGCCTTCGTAGCCGGTATACCCTTCCAGCACGGCGCTGCCGTCCCCGTTCAGGGCGTTCAGGGCCAGCACCTGTCCGGCATCGTCATATTCCATCTCGATCTCGGGGTTCACGCTCAGCAGCACCGTACCGGCCGGGGTCCCGGCGGCTGCCGCCTGGGGCGCGGCGGAACCGGCGGACACAGTGGACGCAGCAGGTGCGGTGGACGCGGCGGTGTTTCCGCAGGCAGTCAGGGAGAAAACAGCGGTCAGGGCCAGAGAGGTCAGGGCAAGCATCGTGGTCTTTTTCATTTGGGTCATCTCCTTGTTTTGTTTTTGTATCTCTGTGGGAAGGATACGGAACCGGATGCGTAAAACCGGGGTCTTCCGGATTTTTTTCTTTTTCTGCTGTTCAGGTCCGTTTCCTTATCGCTTACACCTGAAGATTACGCAGTCCCGATCCTGAAAACGGGGTCCGCTCCAAATTTTTTTCAAAAAATTTTTCTGCGCCCCTTTTCCCTGCCGCCGGGATCAGTCATCGTCCCCGCCGTCGTCATCATCGTCGTCCCAATCGTCATCCCCATCATCGTCGTCGTCCCAATCGTCGTCCCAGTCGTCATCGTCATCCCAGTCATCCTGCGGGACTGGGGTGGGCACCGGGGTGGGTGCAGGCGTCGGGCTGGGTGTGGGAACGGGCGTGGGGGTGGGTGTCGGGGTCGGCGTAGGAGTCGGCGTGGGCGTCGGCGTCGGCGTGGGCGCGGGTTCCGGGTCCGGTTCACCCAGATGGATCACAATGGTCTGGGCATACTTGCTTTCCAGGGTGTCTTTCACGCTGTTTTCAGTGTCTGTTTTCCAGGTGTCATCTCCGCCCTCAACGGACAGGGATACCTCCCCGCCTTCCTCCAGAAATCCCAGGTCGAAAGCCCGGTCCACCAGGTCTTCGGCCACTTCGCTGCCCTTTCGGCCGGCAAAATCATATCCCTCGATCAGGTCGGCGCCATCGCTGTTCAGGCCTTCCAGCGCCAGTACCCGGTCGGTGCGGCTCAGGGTCATTTCCACCTGGGGGTTAATGGCCATCTGCAAGGTGCCGTAGGCGGTATAGTTGGGCTGGTAATAGCCGAAGAACACCAGGCAGGCGCAGGCTGCTGCCCCGGCCAGGCCGCCGATAGCGGCGAAGTTTACCGGCAGAATGCGGAGACTGCGCAGCAAAACGGGCTGTTCCACCTGCTGGCCCACGGAATACCCAAGGTTGGCCGCCTTGAGAAACCGCCCTTGCTCGTCCAGCAGGACGGCATAGGCAGGATGAAGTTCCATAACCAGATATTTCATACCTTGTCCCCTCCTTTCTCCGGGGATTTGCGGGGCGCCATCTGGCACAGATGCCCCCGGATGATCTCATAACCGTTGGTAAAGGCCAGAAGGATCGCCACCAGATACCGGCGGTGACGCTCGATGGTCTTTTTGTCCACACCGCTGCCGGCTGTCAGTTCTGCCACCGGCAGGCGGCGAGTCTGCACCAGGCGTTCCAGCAGGTCCGGCGCCGTGCGGGCATAGGCCAGGACCCGGCGGCAGGCATCCAGGGTGCGGTCCTGCTTGGGGCAGTTGTCCGCCACGTCGGAAAAAGAAATGCCGAATTCCGCCAGCTGGGCGCCGAACTCCTCGATTTCCCGGCGGCTGGCCAGCCGAAGTTCACTAGCTTCCACCGGATTCTCCTTTTCGGGCAGAGTCTGCTCCAGATCCCGGTCGTCCGTGCCGGAAGGCGCCTGCAAGGACACATGGCCCCGGTGACGGCGTTCCGCCCGGTACTGGTCGATCAGCCGGTTGCGGATGGCACGGGCCGCATAGGGCACAAAGGCGCCGCGGCTCCGCTCATAGCTCAGGATGGCTTCGTAAAATGCCAGCAAGGCCACGCTCAGGGCATCTTCGTGGCCTGCTTCAATGGCAGCGTGGGTAAATTTGACCGTTTCGCTGCGCACAAAGGGCAGATATTGCTGCACAAGGGCATCGGCAGCCGCCGGGTCGGTCTTGGCAGCATAGACCAATTGCACGATATCATGTTCGGTGCGTACCATGATGATTCCTCTCTCCCCCTTTACAGCAGAATACGCAGCAGACCGCGTCAAAACGGGGGCATTTTAAAAATAATTCATCTTATTTTATCAGTGCGGCGGCGGGCCTATCTACCATCGCATCATCAAATCTATGTAAAATCCATGCAAAATTTCTGCACTGGGACAGAGGAGCCTCTCGCTTTCGCCGCCAGCCTCCCACGTTTTGAAACAAATAAGCAAATACTATGCGAGGTGAACGCAAACGTTTGCGCAACGCATGCGGCTTCCCCGAAGGGGGTGATGTAGCCCCTCTTTCCGGCTAATCAGGCACCACAGGGACCCGCGCTCTATCTTGTGCCCGCCGGAGCAGGCGGCGGGCACGAGCTGTTCTCGTCCCCGTCTGCACCGGGAAAGTCGTAGCGTCCCGGGATGTTGCAACAAAAAAACAGCCCTACACACTGTGTAAGGCTGTTTCTGGTGCACCATCAGCGGGAGCGTTAAGAAAACGTTCCAGTGGAACGTTTTTAGCGACCGGTCCCCGCGAGGCGAATGCAAGCGCTTGCGCGACGCATGAGCCCGCCCCGAAGGGGATGGTGCATAAAAAAATACCGCAACACTCGTTGCGGTATTTTTGGTGCACCATCCCCATCCAAAAACGAACTAAGTACTTCTTCCAGAGATACCGGGCGTCCGCCCTCCTGATAGTTGAAATTCACCACAATGCGGTCATCGAACAGATAGATGGAGTTGACAAAACAGTCGATGACCTTTTCCTGAAAGGCGATATCCGCCGGGTCGCCGTGGCGGAACTGATCGAACCAGAAAAGAATCTACTCCCGGGTGATGGGCGGCTTCTCGATCTGCTCCTGCAGGATACTGGTTTCCAGCGCTTCACGTTGCTGTTCCAGTTCCTCCATCCGCGCCTTGGTGGAGGGCGTCAGGATGCCCTGCTCGATGGCCGCCACCAGATTGTCGATCCGGCGCTTCACTTCTTTCAGCTCCGCCTGCAAAACCGGCAGACGGGTGTTTTCCTTGCTCTGGTATTCCAGCAGCTTGTCCGCCAACAGGTCAATGACCCGGTCGTTCAGCACCTTTTCCAGCGCCGTCTGCACCACAAATTGCTCCAGTGGTTCCTTGCGCACCGGCTTCAGGCTGCAAGCCTCCTTGCCGCTGCGTTTGCGGGTACCACATTTATAGTAACAGTGGACCGTGCCCGTGTGGCTTCTGCCGCTCTCCCCTGCCATCATGGTACCGCACTTGCCGCAGAACAGCTTGGTGGTGAGCAAATAATGGACGTCCGCCTTGTTGTGGGCTGGTGCCTGGCGGTGAATCTCGCACCGCCGCTGCACCGCATCGAAGCAATCCGGGTCGATGATGGCTGGGATGGCGTCCGGGATGACGGTATCCTTATAGCGGTATTCACCCAGATACCGGCGGTTCTTGAGCAGCGTCTGGAAGCTGTTCTTAGTGAACGGGTTGCCCCGGCTGTTGCGTATGCCGCGAGCGTTCAGCGATTCGATGATGCTGCGGATGCTCTCCCCCGCCGCATACCGTTGGAACGCTTCCCGAACCACCGGCGCGGTGGCCGGGTCGATCTGGTAGTGATGCTCGCTGTCGATACGGTACCCCAGCGGTACCGGGCTGCCGTTGAACTTGGCCTTTAGGGCGTTCTCCTTGTGGCCGCGGCTGACCTTCTCAGCCAGCTCCGCCGAATAGTACTCGGCCATGCCTTCCAGCAAGCTTTCCAGCATGATGCCTTCCGGCGTGTTGGAGATGGGTTCCGTCACCGACACCACATGGACCCGGTTGTTTTTGAGGATGCGCTTATAGTGGGCCGAGTCGTACCGGTTGCGGGAAAAGCGGTCCAGCTTCCACACCAGAACCGCTTCAAAGGTGTGGGTGGCGCTGTCGTGGATCATCTGCTGGAACTGCGGGCGGCTGTCGGTCTTGGCGGACAGTGCCCTATCGATGTAGGTCCGCACCACAGTGATGCCGTTTTGGTCGGCATACTCCTTGCATTCCCGCAGCTGACCTTCAATGGATTCCTCCCGCTGGTTGTCGCTGCTGTAACGGGCATAGATCACGGCATTCATGGCGTGCACCTCCTCACTTGTGCTTCTCCTCTTCTCCCATGTTGAGGATCATCTGTTTCAGCCGCCGGTTCAGCTCACTGCCAGGCGTGAAGCAGGCTTCCACAAACTCGCTCCAGTCCGGTTTGCGCTGTACCACCTCCTGTGCCCCCTCCGGCGTGACACAGACATACCGTCCGCGGGGGTCCTCGCACAGACCGAAGATATAGTCCAGCGATACATTAAAATAGGTGGCGTACCAGACCAGAATGCGGTAAGGTGCCGCCGCCCGGTCGGTTTCGTACCGGTTGATGGCAGCCTGGTTGGTTCCGGCCAGCGCCGCCAGCTGGGCCTGGGTCAGCCCCGCATCCTTGCGCAGCACGCGCAGGCGGGTGCCTACGGATACATCCATGGAAAGACCTCCTGCAAAATTTGTCAATTCAAGTATAATCGAATTTTAGATTTATTGCAAGAAGTATTGTCCACTTAGGATTCCGAAAGCACCCGATACAGCGACTTTACTGCAAAGCGTCCCTTTTGCTCAACCGATAAATCAGTATACCGGATATCATACCGCACAACGCCAGCGAAATCACACTGAGCAGGATTTCCGTCGGGGTGGATTCGTAATACCCGGAAAGCGTGAACGCAGCCACCAGCGGATACAGTTTGGATATGGTTCCCAGGTTTCCCACGAAGATCGTGATAAAGGAGTAAACTTCCGCTGCTAGAAGGCTGAGCCAGTAATCCAGCTTCTTTTCGGTAATGAAGCAGATAATGGGCAGCACTGCAAAGAAAACGCAAATTCCATCCACCAGATAGATTTTGAGATAGAGCCAAAAAATTGCTGCCGTAAGGACCTGGGCGTGAAAAGCCATTTCTACAGCAAAGGCCGCCAGAAACAGCACAAGATAGGTTCCCACGCTGAAAACCAGAATCACCATGACCTTGGCCACTACCATCTTGCCCATATTGACCGGAATGAGCAAAAGTGACTTCAGCACATCTTCCTGGCTCTCCCGGCAAATGATATAACTGCCGAACAGCGCGATGATGCCCGGCAGCGCATACATCGTTCCCAGGGACTGTACCCCGGTCAGGTACCATTCCGGTTCCATGCCATACGCTTCATTTCCTCCGGCGAAAAAGCCCTGGGCTGTCACAATGACCAGTACCATGCAGAGTCCAAACAGTGCCACAAGCAGCATACGGGAACGGCGAAGTTTTTTCAATTCTGTCCAAATCATAACCTGCATTGTGTTTTCCTCACTTTTCCGAAAGTCCATGATAGGCGTAGATTCCAGACGCCACCGCCCATCCTCCAAAACAGAGTACAGCAAAAAACGGCTGATAGGCACAAGGCATTATAATATCGGGCAGATCTCTTGAAATACAAAGGATGGCACAGGCAGAGGGAATCAGGTACGGGTTCGTCTGGGCCACGATAAAGCCCAGAAAAGCATAGATAATCGCTGCGCAGCAAGGCAGGAGATAACCCTTGTGTGATACCGCCAGTGCCAGAATCGGGATAACTGCCACTGCTTCCAAAACTGCGGCTTCGATTCCCTTATACAGAATGAATGCCATCATTTCTCCGTTCCAGGAAAGGAACCCGAAGGCCAGCCCGAATGCAAAGGTAAAGCCCACCGCCAGCATCATAAAAGCAAGGGAAACCGTCAGAGCGACCACCCACTTGGCAAAGAGATAGCCTCCCTTGCTCATAGGGATGATCCACAGTTGTTTCAAGACATCACAGCGCTGCTCATTATATACCAGCATAGATGCCAAAACGCCCAGGATGGCAGGCAGAATCAGAAAAATATTAAAGGAAAACAGCGCCTGCTTGTATAAACCCATATCCGTCAGATAATCGGGATGGGTGGCAAAGTAGGAGAAGGTAATCGCCGGCAGCACCAGAGAGAGCAACGGCAAGACCCGTAAAAGTTTCCAGCGCCGCAGTTTGGAAAACTCGACGCGCACCACATTAAGCAATGCCTTCGCCTCCCGTGATTTTCTTGAAATAGTCTTCCAGCGTATCGTCTTTTTCTGCCAGTCCCGAAAGCCCCACGCCCTGCAACGTGAGTTCCCGCACAAGTGCCTCCCGGTCGATGGTGGTTTTAAAAATTTTGACGCTGGTTGTATCCTGAATGGAATATTCCCCTACCTGCAGAGCCATCCGCTGTTCCAGAATGCGGGCCGTTGCCGCTGTATCGGACACCTGCAGCAGAATATATTTCTGGTTTTTCTTTTTCAGTTCTTCCATCGTTTCCTCTTCCAGCAAAACACCGTGGTCCAGAATGCCGATGTCATCGGCCAACATGGAAATTTCCGAAAGGATATGGCTGGAGACAAGAATGGTCTTTCCCTCTTTTTCGCTGAGGGAGCGGATAAAGGCCCGTACCTCCGCAATCCCGATGGGGTCCAGGCCATTGGTAGGCTCATCCAGGATCAGCAGTTCCGGGTCATGCATAATGGCGTTGGCAATCCCCAACCGCTGTTTCATGCCCAGCGAATACTCCCCAAAGAGCTTTTTGTCCTTATAGGGTAACCCCACCACCTGCAAGGCGTGCTCCACTGCGTCAGGGCGGATCGTTCCCCGCAGCTTGGCGAAGATTTCCAGATTTTCGGTTCCCGTCAGATTGGGATAGAAACCAGGTGTTTCGATGATGGCACCAATACGCTGAAAGACACTGCGCTCTCTGCGCTTCACCGGCTCTCCGAACAGCAGCGTTTCGCCAGAGGTAGCTGGCATCAGCTGTAAAATCATCTTCATAATGCTGGTTTTCCCGGCGCCATTCCGCCCCAGCAGGCCATAAATGTGGCCTTTGGGGACGTGCAGGCAAACATCGTTGACGGCGACCTGTTCCCCGTATCTTTTGGTCAGGTGCCGGGTTTCAATGGCATAGGATTCTTTCATGGTAAACCTCTTTTCCTTGTTCTGGTGAGGGAGATTTCTTGGAACTTGTGTTCAGTATACGCTCAAAATCTTACTTTCGCCTTATCAGAATCTTAACGAAATCTTGTTTTTTCCTCAAAACAGAGAAAAGGCTGATTCCGAAATTTTCTCAAAGCCCGGAACGTGATACAATACATACAGCAGCCGCTTGTTGCTGTATCTACGAACTTCCAGACTGAGGACGGACCCATGAAATATATTCTAACAATTGACGATGACGAAGCACTGTGCAAACTGGTCAAAAAGTGTATCGAAACGGCGCAAGTTCCCGTATATACTTTTCTGCGCGGAGAGGATGCGCTTTCCTTCTTCTATCAGAATCAAAACGACTGTGTTCTGGTCATTCTGGACATCATGCTTCCCGGCATGGATGGATACAGCGTCCTGGAAAAGGTTCGGGCTGTGAGCAACGTGCCGGTTCTGATGCTTACCGCCAAAGATCAGGAAGAAGATAAGGTTACCGGGCTGCAGAACGGTGCAGATGACTATCTGACCAAGCCCTTCGGCCTGGCAGAATTGACGGCCCGCGTGAACTCTCTGGTGCGCCGGTATACGAAGTTCAATCCCCGCCATGAAGAGAATCAGCGCCTTCTGTTTCAAGATATGACCATCGACCCGTCGGCGCATTCGGTGGAAGTACAAGGAAAGCTGGTATCTCTGACCGCCAGAGAATTTGACATTCTCCTCTTTCTGGCCCAGCACAAGGGGCGCATCTTTACCAAACAGCAAATCTATCAGAATATCTGGAAAGAGCCTTATTACCAGGATGACGGCAATATTATGTCGATCATCAGCAAGCTGCGCAAAAAGATTGAGCCAGACTCTGAGCACCCCTTTTATGTACTGACGGTGTATGGCGTGGGCTATCGCTTCAATGAAAAGGCATAAGGGAGAAGATCTATGCTGTCCGTGATTTGTATATTGTGTGCGGCGCTGGCCCTTTGGCTTGCTGCAACGCTTTTTCTCTGGCACCGGGAGCTTCTGGAAATCCAGAAAGCCCTGGAAGATATCGGAGCCGGAAACCTGAACCGCAGGATTGTAACCCGCGGTCCGCAAGCGATTCGATCCATTGGCTACGGTATCAACAAGATCGTACAGCAAAGCCAGCAGAGCGCCATCCAACAGAAGCACCACGAACAGGCCTATAAACAGCTGATCACCAATCTTTCCCATGACATCAAGACACCGCTTGCCTCCCTGACAGGCTATCTGGAAGCTGTAGAAAACGGACTTGTGGTAGGCCAGGAGAAGGAAGAATATCTGCAGACCGCCTATGAACGGGCCGGTGCCCTGCGTTCCTTTGTGGAAAAGCTCTTTGAATGGGTCAAACTGGATGCAGGCGAGCAAAAGCTTCAAATCGAACCGCTGGATCTTTGTGAGATTTCACGGCAATATGTTGCCGAATGGATCGGCCCGCTGGAAAGCAGCGGTTTTTCCTATACGATTGAGATCCCGGAAGAAGCCTGGCTGGCAGATCTGGATAAAAATGCCTACAAGCGTATCGTAAATAACCTTTGCGAGAATGTGCTCCGGCACAGTCATGGCACACGGTTTCGTTTCTGTCTGATCCCTGACGCCCGACAGGCAACGATCCGTGTCTCCGACAATGGCACAGGCATTTCTGCCGACGATCTTCCTCATGTTTTTGACCGGTTATATCAATGCGATCCTTCCCGCACAACCCCCGGAAACGGTCTTGGCCTTTCCATAACCAAGGAACTGGTTGTTGCTATGGGCGGCACCATTCAGGTACAAAGTTTTCCGGGCCACGAAACAACATTCACCATCTGTTTTCCGAAAGCAAAAGCGTTGCCATAAGGCAGCGCTTTTTTGCCGTCGAGCCTTTCTTTTACCGGCGATTTTTCTTCCACTCCTCAAACAGCCGTTGTCCCTCTTCCGACTGGTAAAATGCCTGGATCTTGGGCAGCAGGAACCGGGCAAACCGTTCCAGCTCCTGCTGGGGCACGCCGTCCTCCCGGTTCTTAGCGGACGCCGCTGCCTGTGCCGTTCTCTTCTCCTGCCGATCTTCCGTAGCGGCTCCTTTCTGCAGGGCTGCCCCCTGCTGCCTTATGATGCGTTCTGTCATCGGTCCTGACCCTTGGCCCGCTGGCGGCGCTGCTGACGGTTCAGCCGCTTTTTCTCCTGCTGGCGGCGGCAGATGCCCAGCACAAATGCCTGCACCTGCTCCGGTGCCACCCGCATGGCTTCCCGGTAGGGCCGGGTCTCGGTGAGTACTGCATCCAGCTGTTCCTCACAGCGGCGGAGGCGCTTGCGCGATTCCTGTTCCCTCACCGCACTTTGCTGCAGCTGCATCCGCAGGCTGCGATTCTCTGCCTGCAGCTTGCCGGTAGCCTTTGCCATCTCGCACAGGGTCTGGAAGTCCTGCGGCATCAGTTCCACTCGCTTTTCCAGCACGCCTTTGGTTTTGGCCCGCTGCTCGATGTCCGCCACATCGCGGATTGAGCCGGAAATGTTCTTCACCTGGGAGATAAGCTCCTTCCGTTGGCTTTGCAGCTGTTTGGTCTGGTCAGACAGTTCTGCCACTGTCTGGCGGTCTTTCTGGACCTTATACTCCAGAACCTCCAGGTGTTCGGCATCGCTGCCCTGTATGCCGCGCTCGAAGTCGGTGAATCCCGCCTGCCGCATATGCTCGAAGAATTGCGTTTGCAGCAGGCTGTAGGAACTCACCAGCCGGGGCTTGCCGTTCTTTTTCAGCACAGGCTGACCCTGTTCGTCGGTCATGGGGACCATCGGCCACTTTTTGCTGTGACTCACCTGCATGATCGTTTCCCGCACGGTGCCCCGCAGCGCCGGGTCCTTGCACCGCTTAGACCAGCGGATCTGCTTTTCCACCACCGGCAGATAGACAACATGAAGGTGATAGTGGAACACATCCCTTCCCAGCCGGTCACTGGCTTCCCGGTTGCGCTCGTCGGCGTGCATGACCGCCGAGATGATGTACTGCTCCCCACCAGCAATTTCCTTGGCCAGCTCGTACACCTCGGCATAGAACTGCTTGGCGTACTCATAGCCGCCATGGGTCTCGAAATAGTCAGTGTTCACATCAAACACCAGCTCGTCAAAGACGTAGGCATCTGGTTTCAGACCTCGGGTGGAAACAATGCCTTCTTCCACCATCCGATCAAATTGCTGGGCGTAAGTAGTTGCCTCGCAGGCTTTGAAGATTACGTTGTTGTAGCTGTATTCCAGCAGCACATCCGGGTTGGAGTACACTTCGTTCTTGCGTTCATTGTGCCGCTCCCGCACCGAGATGGCATTTTTACGGTAGCGCTCATTGCGCACCACGGTCCGATGGATTTTGCTGATAGGCGGCTCCTTTCTTGGGTACGGTTCTGCTGCGGATGGTGTACGCAGATGCTTTGGAAAGCATCTGACCCACTATGACACTTTCCGGCATTGCCGGCAAAGTGCCAGTGGGCCCGCTGCGGCGGGAGGGATCGGGATACGGCTGCCAACCAAAGCCGCTGTGCCAGCGTTCCGGTTGAGCCGCCATCGTAGCGGTTGCCATGTCTGTGGGTGCCTCTGGGAGCCTGGCACCACAGCCCATGTCCACCTTTTGCAAAACGCGGGGTGTGGAATTCTTTCTCTATTTTTCTTTTGGATAGATATATCATTCTATCTTTATTGTGTCGGTTTTTCCGACGGGTCGGTGTCGGCAAATCCGTCAACTGCCTGTCCATTTTTCCGACAGGTCGGGGCGGAAATTCCGACGGGTGGTTACAGCTCGTTGGGTTCCTTGGGCCGGGGCAGATTGAGGTAATACCGCCGTGCCTTTCCGTTTGGCTGTCCCGGCACCGGTTCCAGCAAACCGCAGCGTTCCAGGGCGGCGAACAATCCGGCGGCTTTCTCCCGCTGGCAGTGCAGCAATCGCCCCGCACTGGCCCGCGAGAGGCTCACACAGGGCCTGCCGTTGGCTTTCCAGCGCCCGGTGGTATCCTGGGCCGACAGCCGCAACAGCCCCAGCAAATGGCCGTACAGCAGCTTACTTTCGCCGGGAAGTTCCCGGTAAGGTTCTTCCGAGAGAAGGCTGGACGGGATCATCAGGAACCCGTCGATGCGGTTCAGGTTTTCCTCTGCGGGAACGAGTTCATGGTTCAGATGGCACCTCCTTGGGTTATGGGTTGGTTGCGTACTTTGGCTTCTGGCATCCCTCTTTTTCGGTTGGTTTTGTCCTCGAAAGATGTTTGATTATTTTATCATAGATTCTTCCGACACATACAGCATACAACGTCTTGCGATCCTTTTCAAGATGTGTTAGACTGTTTTCATGTTGGATGATTCACACACTTTTCTCGGCTGTTTCTGAAACACAGAAAAACACAGAGTCATTTTCCGCCCACTATGCTCCAACACAGGATGGTGACGAATTTTGAACTACCAGACGTACCTTTTCTTTGAAGGCCGCACCGAATATATCCAGGGCTACGACACGCCCCAGCATACATATCCGCTGGGGTCCCTGGTGTTCGGCGTCCTGGACCTGGATGCCGCCCCCTATCTGGAACGAGGCCGCGCATTGCTGGAGAAATTCCGGGGTGTAAACTTCCCGGAAGATCAGACCATGCAGCAGAGCCTGGCTTCCCCTGACACCTGTGTGTATTACCAGGTGGCGTCCTTTTACCATGATTTTGCCGCCGCTGTGCGGCAGGTTTCACCGGCCCTGTTTGATCTGGTGGAAGGCCACACGCTGGCCAACTTCCGTCGCAATGAACGAGAACTGAAAGCTATCCAACATAGCGTGTTGCAATTTATACATACTGGAAAAAATGACAGTTCGTATACATTTGATGAATTGCGCGCCAGAATGTCCCACCTTGGCGAGTTGGCCATAACCAGCGACATCATGGAAGGGTTCTGCCGGAACTTTCCGGAGTACACAGACCAGATGAAGGTCTTTATCCAGCGTGATACCGGTGACGCCTCTCTGTGCCGGACGGCGCTGTCGGTATTGGAATCCTTTGTGACGCTGCTGCAACAGTTGGTGGACGGAAAAACGGATCTGCGCCAGCTGATCGAGGCTACACTGGTGGAAGAGGACGGACGCCCCAGAACGGAGCATGGCCAGCGCCCTTCGGAGTTGCTGGTGGAACTGGCCGAAAATGGCGATTCGATCTACCAGAAATACCACAAGCTGGAGGACGACATCCATATCCAGACCCGGTACAAACGGCCTGCAGACAACAAAAAAGGCGGCATTTCTGCCGCCACGTTCTACGCGAGCGATACGCTGCCCGCGTTACTCTTTTTGGAATTTGTACAGATGTGTGCCCAGGACCTGCCGGTTGCCGTCTGTGAAAGCTGCCACCGGCTGTTTGTTCCCTTCTCCAGCCGCGCCAAGTATTGTGAGCGGGTGCTGGACCCGGAAACCGGCGCCACCTGCAAGGACATTGCCGCCAAACTAGCCTATGCCGAGGAACTGAAGGCCAACAAAGCCAAGGAACTCTACAATAAGATGCGCAACCGCTACCAGATGCGCTGCTCCCGTGCGCCCGGTAACCAGAAAATGAGGGATGCCTACAACGCCTGGCGTAAGCAGGCACAGATGGCGCTGAGTAAGTATCAGTTGGGGGAGATAGGTTGGGAGGAGTTCCAAATAAAACTGAAGCTCCGTATTTAATTTTATATTCTTAACACTTCGTTTTATACCATGGGGGGTATTTCTATGAAATATTTTTTTCGTTTTTTTGTTGCCTCTTTGCAAGTAATATCAACCATTTGGGGACTTATTGGTATTAGTTTGTTATGGCTTTTCCAACATACGCCATTTTTTGGTTTAACTCTTGCCATTCTAATTTTGGGTTACTTTTTTTTATTTTGCTATTTTTTCTTTCGTAATAGACATGTTAAAATGCCTAAAACACTCGATGGCATTGCAATCAACACATACCCTCTTTTACAAAGCAATTGCAAGCTAAATTCCCATTTAGCAATATCAGAAATCAATGTAAAAGTCAAGTTGGATGAATCCGACTTGAGTATAGAATATATCTATGAAGGTACTGTACACTCATTCCTACCCGTAGAAGGGCTTTATGTCACATTTGCTTCCGAAGCAAATATGGAAAACAAACGAATTTATAAAGCATTTAATGAGTATGACAATGAATTAACTGTTCGTAATATTTCTCCGAAAGGAATGTCACAATGCTTATTTATTTCTTTTTCAAATGCAAAGCGTAACAAAGATAAATTTTATGTCAAAATTACTGGGCATACATCCAATGCCGCCCCTTTAAGCGGAACAACTTATTATTTTATCAAGCCCTCCTTTTTTAAGATTAATTTCTTTCAAACGGTAAAGTATTCCTTCCTTCTATGTTCCTCAAAAAAGCTAAAGCAAGTAAAATGCTATCAAATCACGCCGCAAACAGTGAATCTTATTCGCTCATGTCAAATTTTTCAAACTCTAACCGATTATATCGCATATGACGCAACCGATGATTTGGGATTTAATAATATACGGATTTACATTTTCGAAAGATGACGGTGATTTTTATGGATCCTGTAAAAATAATTGATTTTCTAAAACATTATTTTGGAAAAGAAAACATTCCTACAAAAACATTCTCACAGCAAACTTGGCTCGATTTGAATATCGATAGTTTAGCCCTAACGTTTATGATTTGCTCGATAGAAAAAGAATTCAATATAACCGTTGATATGAAAACAGCTTTAGAATGTCCCAACATAGGAGCATTTGTCTTTTGCATTATCAATAGTAAAAAAACTTATCCTAATATCACCGATACCTTATCTTCTACTATTGATACATATCCATTAACTCCGCAACAAATTGCTATCTATGTCGCATCTATCAAAAGTAAAAATCCGTGTTTATATAATATTCCATTAAGAATTGCTCTTCCTCAAAATATAAATTATCAAAAGTTACGTGACGGTTTGTCTTCTCTTATCGCACATCATCCAGAGTTATGTGTAAAAGTAGATACCAGCCACATCGTTCAACCCCAAATGATTTCATACGACTTTCCTATTGCTGTTCAAGAATTAGGCGATACAGAAATTTCTTCTTTCTTCCATCCATTTAACCTGTCTCAAGGGCCTCTTGCACGTTTTGGATTAACAAATAATTATCTTCTAATAGATATCCATCACATTTTGGTAGATGGGCGTTCTATTTATCTTCTGATGAAAGAATTAAATGCTTTTTTATTAGGCACTCCTTATTCATTCTCTCAGATATCATATTCCAACTATGCAAAGAAGTTATATGATGATCGTTCTAATAATAATTTTCAAGAAGCCAATTCTTATTTTCAGACAGTTTTAGCTCATGGAAACTCTGTTAGACTTTTAGACTTTAATAACAAGCAACATCTACCAGGACTTTCATTATTCTTTAACCATGTTATAAATAAATCTCTTCTCCAAACAATTAAATCCTCTTTTGAACTTAGTAACACAATGCTTTATTTCTTGGTATTTTGTATTGTTCTAATACGTTATTCCCATCAAGATCATTTGTTATCAAGTATAACTCTAATGAATCGAAGCGGTATTTTCATGAATACTATTGGTATGTTTGTAAATACTCTTCCGATTTGTATTCCAAGCACAGACAATTTATTACAATTTATTCAAGAAATCAAATCAAGTATTCTAAATCTTTTTAAATATCAAAACACTCCATTATATGATGCTCTTCACAATTCTAATATTACTTCAAACCAGATAAATACCTCATTTATTTATCAAGGTTCTGGATATTACACTTTTGAAATAAACGGCTCTTTTTGTAAGAACGAATGGGTAGAATTAAATTCATCAAAATTTGATTTAACATTTGAAATAACAGAAACAAACACAGGATATCTTTTAAGAATTGAATATTCTCCAGACTTAGTATCTTTTGAAACCATAAATTTGATGCAAAAAAGCTATCGAAGAATTTTTAATCAGCTTTTGACTTGTAAAAAGGTTTCTGAAATAGAAATTTTCCCTACCACACCAAAGCAAGTATATTGTAGCGTTCCTACTCAAATCCATTCCCTCAAATGTGTACATCAACTCTATAGTGAGTTTGCACGTGGGAATCATAAAACAGCTCTTATCTTTCGGAATATGACATTTTCTTATGACCAGTTGGAGCAATACTCAAACTCCTTGGCTGCGTTTCTTCAAAATCAATATTCTGTAAAATCGGGAGATATTGTTCCGATAATCACTAATCGCTGTTGGGAGATAATTCCTGCTATTCTTGCTGCCATGAAAATAGGCGCAGCCTATTTATTAATTGATTATACCTGTCCTCTCCTGAGGAAAAAGCAAATTTTAGACGACATAAATGTCAAAATAATTCTGATGAAGGATGCCTCTATTCCCACAGAGTATAATTATCTTAATTTATCTGATACCTCGATATGGTCTTACAATAAGGCTCCTATCATTGCGACTAATCCTGACTTTTTATGTTACGTTGTATATACTTCTGGCACTACCGGCAAACCTAAAGGGATTAAAATCTCACATCGAAATCTTTCAAACTATTGTTCCTCAAAAACTGGTAGTATCTTTTCTAAGTGTTTTTCGAATTCAATCAAAAGTATTGTTTCTGTCACGAATTATGCATTCGACATTTTTATTACCGAAAGTGTTTTTGCGCTCCTTCACCAAATCGTTATTTATATGACAAGTGATGAAGAGGTAAACAACCCAATAGCACTTTCAAATTTAGTAAAACAGCATCATATCGAGTCTATACAAACCACACCTTCCAAAATGTTACTGTATTGCGGAAATCATGAAAACCTAAGTTTTCTCAGCTGTTTCAAAGCAATTATTCTTGGTGGAGAGCCTTTTAACACTTCTTTATTAAAATTAATTCGTTCACATAGTGAGGCAAAGGTATTCAATGTTTATGGTCCTGCCGAAACAACAGTTTGGGTCACTTGTAAAGAGTTGTCTAATCATGAAGATATTTCGAAGATTTCAATTGGAAAGCCACTATATGGGACAGATATTTTTATTGTCTCTCCAGAAAATGAAATATGTCCTTTTGGTATCCCAGGAGAAATTTGTATTGAAGGTGCAAATGTAGGAGAGGGTTACATTGGCACTAATTTCGACTCAAAAAGTTCCTTCGAAATACTTTCTACAGTTCCTAAGAGAACTATCTATCATACTGGCGACATAGGATACATTGATACATCCGGAGATATCTTTTTCCTTGGTAGAAATGACTCTCAAATCAAATTGAATGGCCAACGTGTTGAACTTAAAGAAATAGAACAATGTCTATGCTCAATTTCTCCTATAACAAACGCTGTAGTTATTGTAAAAGAGCATTTAGGAAAACAAATTCTTATTGCCTATTATGTATCTCAAACTGTTTTAAATAGTAATTTTCTAAAACGCACACTACAAAAAAAGCTTATGAATTATATGCTTCCCTCATATTATATTCATTTAGATTCTCTTCCTCTTTCTGCAAACGGAAAACTCGATATCAACTCTTTACCCGATTGTTTATCTTTAAGTTCAAATAATTCAAGGTCAATTGCACGATCGGAGATCGTCCATGATCTTCACTCTATTGTGTATCAAATAGTATGTAATTGTATAAAAGCCAATGAACTTAACACAGACGAAAATATTTTCGATAAAGGCGCCGACAGTTTAAGTCTTTTTGATTTAGTTGCATCTCTAAGCTCTGTTGGTTTATTTATTGACATTCAAAGTATTCTTGACCATCCAAGTGTTAATGGGATTATTAGCACATTACAAAACAAATTTTCAAAACCCATTTTCACTGCTACTCCAAACAAAAAATATGACTTTCTTTTAAAAAATCAAGTCGGTGGAACGGTTAGCATTCCAATAAAGAGCATATTAATAACAGGAGTAACTGGATTTCTTGGTGCACATATTTTGTACGAACTCATCCATTCTAGTGTTCAGAGAATTTTCTGCATTGTCCGACCTCTCGAAAACATATGTGCCGAGATTCGGCTTTTAAATATCTTACAATACTATTTTCCTCATTCCAATTTTACAGCAATACCTGAAAAAATCACTATTCTAACTGGTGATATTACCAATTATAATTTAATTAATATACTTCCTTCTCATGTTGATTTTGTTATCCACTGTGCAGCTACAGTAAATCATTTTGGCTCATTTGGTAGCTACCAATCAATCAATATTGACTCAACAAAAAGACTTTTACATTATGCGAAACAGGTAGATGCAGTTTTTGTTTATATTTCTTCAATTAGTATATCCGGTAATAGTTCCCTTCGTTTCTCCAATAGCGATTTACCGCCATTTGATGAAACCTGTTTTGCGAATGGGCAAATGTTAGACAATAACTATGTGCTTAGTAAGTACTATTGTGAAAAGGCCATTTTAGATAGCATACAGGACGGATGCAAGGTCAAAATTATACGTATTGGAAATTTAACTAATCGATATAATGATTTATGCTTCCAACCAAATTACCAAACAAATGCTTTTTTATGTAGACTACGCGCCATGACCGAACTTCATTATATACCTGAATCTTGGTTGAATAAAACGATCGATTTTTCCCCTGTTGATGAAGTTTCTAAAGCAATTGTCAAAATATGCTTTCACTATGAACCTGACTTTTATATTTATCACGTGTTTCCCAATCCATCAATAACTTATAATCAATTAATTGACGTTCTATCCTCTTTTTCGATATCCGTTATTCCTGTTCCAATGAATACCTTTAAGGAAAAGCTGTTTAATGCTTTTTCCAACAGAAAAGGTAAGTTAATAAAATACTTTGTTGGAATTATGGACTCCGATGGTAATTTTCAAATTTCTAACGCTATCACCGTGTCGAATAAGCGAACTTTGCAGTTCCTGAAAAAGATTCAGTATAAGTGGTCCCTATTAGATGAGCAATACCTAGCCGATTATATTTCATATTTTAAAAAACTCAACTTATTTTAATCGGGTATAATCACATCAATAAGAACAAGGAAGGTAGGGTAGAATAAGTTTCGCAAAAACAAAAAGAGACATGGTTTGCAGATCTCTGGTAGAATGAAGTTGCGACACAAACATTCGAAAGGAGATAGCAAACCATGCCTGAAAAGATTGTACAGCTAAACGAGGAAGTTATCAAGGGGCAGCTCAAGGAACTCGTACGAGGCAGCGTAGAGGAAACACTCAACGAGCTGCTAGAGGCAGAGGCTAACAAGCTGACCCAAGCTGCCCGGTATGAGCGCAATGAGCAGCGCCAAGGCTACCGCAGCGGCCACTACAACCGTAATCTCACCACCACCTCCGGAAACGTCACACTCAAGGTGCCCAAGCTCAAGGGCATCTCTTTTGAAACCGCCATCATTGAGCGGTATCGCCGCCGCGAAAGCAGCGTAGAAGAAGCACTCATCGAGATGTACCTGGCAGGCGTATCCGTCCGGCGCGTGGAGGATATTACCGAGGCCCTGTGGGGCAGTAAGGTGTCGCCGTCCACCATTAGTGAGTTGAACAAGAAAGCGTATGTCCACATCGAGGATTGGCGGAACCGCCCTCTGCAAGGCGGACGATATCCGTATGTTTATGTGGATGGAATCTACCTGCGCCGCAACTGGGGTGGAGAGTTTGAAAATGTAGCTATTCTGGTAGCCATTGCAGTCAACGAGGATGGCTACCGCGGGGTTCTTGGCGCAGCTGAGGGCATAAAAGAAGACAAGGCCAGTTGGGTTAATTTCTTTCAGTGGCTCCGCGGCCGTGGTTTGGATGGGGTTAAATTGGTGGTTGGTGACAAATGCCTTGGTATGCTGGAAGCCGTGGGCGAAGTGTTTCCCGAGGCCAAATACCAACGGTGTACAGTCCACTTTTACCGGAATGTGTTTACTGTTACACCGCGTTCCAAAGCAAAGCTGGTGGCCAAGATGCTCAAAGCGATCCACGCCCAGGAAAGTAAAAAAGCTGCTCGAGATAAAGCCAGAGCTGTGGTAGAAGAACTGCGTTCCATGAAGCTGAAAGAAGCGGCCAAGAAGGTGGAGGACGGTATTGAAGAAACGCTGACCTACTGCGATTTTCCCAGCGAACACTGGACTCGTATCCGCACCAACAATGTCATTGAACGGCTGAACCGAGAGATCCGCCGCCGCACTCGCGTGGTGGGTAGTTTTCCGGACGGCAATTCCGCCCTTATGCTAGTCTGTGCCCGGCTGCGCCATGTGGCCGGTACTCAGTGGGGCAACAAGAAGTACATGAACATGAAGCACTTGGAGGCGGTCCTTGAGGATGCCTCTATTGCTGGCTGACCTCATTTATTCCAGAGACTGCAAACTAAATTTGCGAAAGAATGTTGACACTACCGAATTCTCTTAACCTCAAGGCTCTTTTTAGACTTATACGTGGTAATTCTTCCTGGAACAAATTTCGCGATTAGGTAAAAAAATCATCTTTTTCACCTTAATCTTTTCTTTATTTTCTCTTTACAAATTATCTCTCAATTTTCATTCTGTTTTCTTTTCCAACCCGCCATCATTAAAATTCATAATGGGAAGCATCAAGGTTGCCACATTAGCATTATTCGTAAGAGTAGCAACAATTTGACGAAGAAAAGGAAATAAAATAGAAATGGTGTTTGTATGAAGTATATGATCTTTTAGATTGGCATCGATTGTTTCATCCTGATCAAAATAAGTGAAATGTCCCACAATAGCAACATGAATATGAAACGGCATCGGATGATCTTCTGTAGGTGTTATATCAAACGATAAATGAACATCATATTTATCATCACCAAGATTTACGATTTCCTGTTCAAAATGAGGTTGTAATTGAAACTCATGTTGATCAGCTTTAACCGGCTCCTTTTTGAACAGCAATTCTTCAACAGTATAATTGTCAAACTGTAAAACACTTGCTTTAGGCATAGTATCGATCCCCCCAAAATTCAGGACTATTAGGCGAATTTGGCCTAAGGTTGTAAACCATATTACTGTCCGTTGTATACGAAAAGGTAACCTTGACTCGAAGAGTTTCCAAATTATTCATGGCATTTTCATAATCTTGTTTCGATATCTTATCCCGATTCTTTTGTAAAAGTTCTCTGAAATTACTGGGTTGTTTCATTAATTCAATAAGATTATTTTGCGCCATATCCGCAATACTTCCATTCTCATAACGGGCAATTGTTTTATCTCCAAGTCCCAGAACTTTAGCAAAGGCAACCTGCGACAAACCATATTTTTCACGGATTCTGCGTATCTCATCTGCCTGTAATAGCCCATGCCGTTGGCGATATATTGCAAATGCATCAAGCAAATTTTGTTCATCAAGTTCTTCGTCCCAAATATCTTGGCCACAGTTCTTACAGCATCTTACCTTAGCTGTAATCGTGATTTCCTCCCCTTTTACAGGATATGTTTCCGAAACCGTTTTAACCTCAGTTAAAACTTCAGAATTACAATTGGGACAATACATATAAATAGCTCCTTTTTAATACTTATTATTATCATTCATCTATATGAAAACTAACAACTCGAACACCTCCATCCTCTTGGTATAAGACTTTAAATTTTACATAAATCAGATTTCCGTCTATCTTTTTCTTAAAGATCCAGAAAAAATCTGATGAGGGGTCATCACGGTCAACACTCGGCCCACATATATAATCTTCCTCTTTTAGATTATATATTTCTTCTTTAACTGCACCCCAAGAAATACCCAAGAGAGCCAATGTATTTAAATTCTTGTCTCTATCTATGGGATAAAATTTTTTATTATCAATTGCATATCTCATATCACTCAGAATTTTCTGAACGCGATCGCAACTCATCAGATAATCACCGCCGGTATAATGGTATCATATGATACTATTATAATATTCTTTCCAATTTTGTCAACAGTAATCCTTAATATAGTAGACATTTTATGCTTCCACAAACGGAAAATAAAAAACAAATCCGAACGCACCTTCGAAAAGAAGTACGTTCGGATTTGCTTGGTATGGTGCACCATCGGGGACTCGAACCCAGGACCCACTGATTAAGAGTCAGTTGCTCTACCAACTGAGCTAATGGTGCATATAAGCAAACTTCGGACCGGGCCTAAGCTCGGCCCGAAGGCTGCTTTTTCAAGAGAAGCCGGCATCTACCTATTTTCACAGGTCGTTTCCAACCAACTATCGTCGGCACGAGTGAGCTTAACTTCTGTGTTCGGAATGGGAACAGGTGGAACCTCACCGTCATCGACACCGGCCGGTATACAATCTTTCGATCGCATATTCTCTTTTCTGAAGGCATGTGCCCTCAAAACTGAATAAGA
>NZ_JADCKC010000005.1 GCF_014982805.1 Gemmiger gallinarum
TGGGGGCGCCTGTCTGGGTGTGGAAATACTGGAACGCATCTTCGATTTGGGCGAAGTCGTGACCGTCAATGGTGACGGTACGGAACCCGAAGTCCCGCATCTTGGCATCCACCGGGTCGGTGGGCATCACTTCGCTGGTGGGTCCGTCGATCTGCAGCCCGTTCAGGTCGATGATGACGCAGAAGTTGTCCAGCTTGTACTTGGCCGCAAAGAGGAAGGCTTCCCACACTTCGCCCTCTTCGATCTCGCCGTCACCCAGCAGGGTGTACACCCGGACGTCGTCCTTGTGCAGGTACTTGGCAGCTTTGGCCATACCGGCGGCCGCGCTGACGCCCTGGCCCAGGCTGCCGGTGGACATGTCCACGCCGGGCACGGTGTTCATGTTGGGGTGGCCCTGCAGGTAGCTGTCGATGTGGCGCAGGGTGGGCAGGTCCTCCACCGGGAAGAATCCCCGGTAGGCCAGTGCGCTGTACAGGCCCGGCGCCGTGTGGCCCTTGGAGAGCACGAACCGGTCCCGGTCGTCCCATTTGGGGTTGGCGGGGTCGATGCGCATTTCCTTATTATAAAGGTAAGTAAACATATCGGCGGCGGACAGGCTGCCGCCGGGGTGCCCGGCTTTGGCGCCGTGGGTGGATTCAATCACGCCCATACGCACCTTGCAGGCTGCGATCTGCAGCTTCAGACGTTCTTCCTTTGTCATATCACTCACCAAACACCTTGCAGTAGTCTTCCTTGAACTTCTCGATGCCGGAATCGGTCAGCGGATGATGCAGCATCTGCTCAATGACCTTGTAGGGCACGGTGGCAATGTCAGCACCGGCCAGGGCACAGTCGGTCACGTGGATGGGGTTGCGCACGCTGGCCGCGATGATCTGGGTCTCGATGTCGGGGTAGTTGAGGAACATGTCGTGGATGGTCTCGATGAGCTCGATGCCCCGCTGGGAGATATCGTCCAGGCGCCCCAGGAAGGGGCTGACGTAGGTGGCACCGGCGCGGGCGGCCAGCAGCGCCTGGTTGGCGCTGAAAATCAGGGTGCAGTTGGTGGGGATGCCCTTGGCGGACAAGGCTTTGATGGCCTTGAGGCCCTCGGCGGTCATGGGGATTTTTACGACCATGTGCTTGGGGTCCAGGGCGTAGATGGCCTCGCCCTCCTTGACCATCGTCTCGGCATCGGTGGTGGTGGCTTTCACCTCACCGCTGATGGGGCCGTCCACGATGGTGGCAATCTCCGCCAGCGTCTCGGCATAGTCCCGGCCTTCCTTGGCGATGAGGCTGGGGTTGGTGGTGACACCGGCGATGACGCCCATGTCGTTGGCGGCGCGGATCTCGTTGACGTTCGCGGTATCAATAAAGAATTTCATAACAAAAGACTTCCTTTCTAATCAATCAACCCCAGGGATTCTCGGTGGGATAGGGCAGGCTGTCGGGCTGGTTGTAGGCGATGTCGCCGATGCCCAGGTACTTGAAGACCTCGAACAGGGCCTTGCCGCAGTGGCTGAAGGCCACCGCACCGTGGTGCGGATAGCGCTTCTGGATCAGCACATGGCGGTAGAAGCGGCCCATCTCGGGGATGGCGAAGATGCCGATGCCGCCGAAGGAACGGGTGGCCACCGGCAGCACCTCGCCCTGGGCAATGTAGGCCCGGAGGTTACCCTCGCTGTCACACTGCAGGCGGTAGAAGGTGATGTCCGATGCCGCGATGTCGCCCTCCAGGGTGCCGCGGGTGAAGTCGGGATCGCTGCCCGCCGGCTCCAGCAGACGGTGCTGGATCAGCTGGTACTTCACGGCACGGTCGGCGCACATCTTGCAGGACGGCGTGTTGCCGCAGTGGAAGCCCATGAAGGTATCGGTCAGCTTGTAATCGAACTTGCCGGCGATCTCCTCGTCGTAGATGTACTTGGGTACGCTGTTGTTGATGTCCAGCAGGGTGACGGTGTCACCGGAAACGCACATACCGATATATTCGCTCAGGGCACCGTAGATATCCACCTCGCAGGAGACAGGGATGCCGCGGCTGACCAGGCGGCTGTTCACATAGCAGGGCTCAAAGCCGAACTGGGACGGGAAAGCCGGCCAGCACTTGTCGGCAAAGGCCACATACTTCTTGCTGCCCTTGTGGGCTTCGGCCCAATCCAGCAGGGTCAGTTCGAACTGGGCCATGCGGGCCAACAGGTCGGGGTAATACTTGCCCTCGCCCATCTCGGCGGCCATGTCGGCGCAGACCTCGGGGATGCGGGAGTCGTCGGCGTGCTCTTTATAAGCCACCAGCAGGTCCAGCTCGGAATTTTCTTCCACTTCCACGCCCAGCTCATACAGGCCCTTGATGGGAGCATTGCAGGCGAAGAAGTCCTGGGGACGGGGGCCAAAGGAGATGATCTTCAGGTCCTTCACGCCCAGCACGGCCCGGGCAATGGGCAGGAACTCCGCCATCTTGTCCGCCAGTTCCTCGGCGGTGCCCACGGGGTACTCGGGGATGTAGGCTTTCAGGTGGCGCATACCCAGGTTATAAGAACAGTTCAGCATGCCGCAGTAGGCGTCGCCGCGGCCGTTGATCATGTCGCCGTCACCCTCGGCAGCCGCCACGTACATGACGGGGCCGTCGAAGTATTTGGCGATGAGGGTCTCCGGCGTCTCGGGACCGAAGTTGCCCAGGAACACCGTCAGGGCGTTGCAGCCCGCGGCCTTGACCTCCTCGACAGCCTTGAGCATATCGGTCTCGTTTTCCACCGTGACGCTGCACTCATAAGGCTCAAAGCCTTTGGTCTTGCAGGCGGTCACGATGTTCTGGCGGCGCTGGGTGGACAGGGCAATGGGGAAACAGTCGCGGCTGACAGCCACAATGCCCAGGCGGACTTCGGGAATGTTGGTAGATTTCATGTCAAATTCCTCCGTTTTCTATGTGGATGATTCTAGTTATAGATCTTTTTCGATATCAATGTTCTCGCCGGTCAGGGCCGCCACAGCGCCCTGGGCGGCCTCGGCGGAATCGGGATGAGTCAGCAGCCACTTGTTGCAGGCCCAGAGGTATGCATCGTCCCCGCCCTTGATGGGCATATTCGGCTTGTCGGTGTTGGTTCCCTTGGGAAGAGCCACCAGCACCTTGAATCCGTTGGCGGGGTCGGTGTGGCAGGGGGCGTAGTGCAGGGTGGTGGCGTAGACTTCCACCAGGATACCCGCGGGCACACGGAAAGCCTTCACCTTGCTGGTGTCCAGCGTGCCGTCCACGATCTCGTCCTGCTTGGCCAGCAGAAGGATGAAGTCCCGGGTGCCCAGATTGAACTCGCTGTCCCGGTGGTATTCCAGGCAGTTCAGCTTGGTGTTGTGGCCGTTGCACCAGCCCATCTGGAAGGGCATACCGCCAAAGAGCGAAGCCCCCAGCGCGGCGGATTCCGGCAGGTTTTGCAGGGCCGGATCTTCAGCCAGATAGTCGGTGCCCTCCGGCAGCGGGGTGGAAGCGCTCAGGGCTGCAACCACGGCCTCGCATTCGGTTTCATATCCGGTGATGACACGGCCGTAAGGGGCAAACTCGGGGGCAGTAACAGGATAGATGGTCATTTGTTTTTCCTCCCTTTTTCTTAACTTGTTACTTGGCAAGTTCTTTGAACAGAGGCTTACAGGTGGGGTAGATTTGCTTGAATTTCTGATACCGTTCTTCATACAGGGCGGTGAGTTCCGCGTCCGGCTCAATGGTACGGCTGACATGGACCAGGGCATTGGTGGCCTCCTGCACGGTCGCATATTTACCGCAGCAGACCATGGCCAGCAGCGCACCGCCGTAACCGGGTCCCTGTTCGGTAACCAGAATATCCAAGGGAATGCCCAACACGTTGGCCATGATGGTACACCACAGCGGGCTCTTGGCACCGCCGCCGCAGATGTTGGACCGGGGGATCTCCACACCGATGGAGCGGGCGGTTTCCACCGAATCCCGGATGGCAAATGCCACGCCTTCCAGTACTGCCTGCGTGATATCTGCACGCGTCGTGTCCATGCTCAGCCCGATGAGGGTACCTCGGGCATCGGTGTCGTTGATAGGGCTGCGCTCGCCCATCAGGTAGGGCAGAAAAAACACCTTATTGCGGCCCAGCTTGTCCCGGGTAATGGGGGCCTGCTCGGCGGGATAGTCTTTATCAGTGACTTTGAGAATGTCATCCATCCACCACTTGTTGCAGGAGGCAGCGGAGAGCATGCAGCCCATCAGATGCCAGCCGCCGTCTGCGTGAGCGAAGGCATGCAGACCATTGGTGGCATCCACGCCGAACTTCTCACTGCTGATAAACACAGTGCCGGAGGTACCCAAACTGATGTTGCAGTGCCCTTTCCCTACCGTGCCGGTGCCCACAGCTGCGGCTGCGTTATCTCCCGCACCCGCACAGACCTTTACACTTTCGGGCAGACCCAGAGCGGCGGCTGCGTCCGGTTTCAAGGTACCAACAAACTGCCAGCTTTCATAGAGATGGGCCAGCCATTCTTCCTTGACACCGCAGATTTCGCACATTTCCTTGCTCCAGCATTTGTGTTCTACATCCAGGAGCAGCATGCCGGAAGCATCGGAATAATCGGTGGCGTGCACGCCGGTCATGCGGTACACCAGGTAATCCTTGGGCAGCATGATCTTGGCAATAGCCGCATAAAGTTCAGGCTCGTTCTCCTTCATCCACAGGATCTTGGGGGCGGTGAATCCTGCGAAAGCGATGTTGCCGGTGTATTTGCTCAGGGTCTCGCGGCCGATTTCCTTGTTCAGATAGTCGGTCTGTCTGGCGGTGCGGCCGTCGTTCCACAGGATGGCGGGGCGCAGCACCTTGTCGGCGGCGTCCAGGGCCACCAGACCGTGCATCTGGCCGCCCATGCCGATGCCCTGCACCTGAGCGGGGTCGAAGCCTTCCAGCAGAGCCGGGATGCCATCCAGGCATGCCTGCCACCAGGAGGAAGGATCCTGTTCGCTCCATCCCGTATGAGGCATACTCAGGGGATATTCCCGGGAGACCTGGTTGCACACCTTGCCGGTTTCGTCCACCAGAAGAAATTTGCACGCCGAGGTACCCAGATCCACGCCGATATACAACATAAGAATACCGCCTTTCCAGCCATTCTTTCGTAAAGAACATTTATATAAGTTCTTTACATATGATACTGCAAGTATACATCACTGTCAATCATCAAAACCAACAAAAGCAGTCGAAAAATATCGCCATATATCCACAAAAATTTCTGATTCGGTTGACTTTTTTGTTGTGGTTGGGTAAGATGAAAGTGTTTTACATTGATTTCACTTTTGAAAAGTTAAAGGAATTATATATGAAAAAGCTTTCTCTTCCGCCTACCGAACGGCGTCGCTTGACCCGGAACCAGATTTATCAATATATTTACAAGGCACCCGGATGTTCTAAGCAGGAGATTGCTGACAGCCTCAATTTCAGTATGCCAACTGTACATCAAAATCTGAACGAACTGACACAAGCGGGGTTGGTGCGCATCGATGGCGTTGGAGAATCTACGGGTGGGCGCCGGCCTCTTCAATTGACCATTAATGAAAATGCGCATTTTTCTGTAGGAATTTCTGTCACCGACGATCATTTTCGGATCATTGCTGCGAACCTCCGGCTGGATGAAATCGCATATCAAAAGTATCCTCATCCCCATTGCAACAACATGAAGGAGATGGGGAACTTCCTTGCAGCCGATTTGGAAAATTTTCTAAACAGATTTGGTCTGAACCGCGAAAAACTGCTGGGGGTCGGGATCGCGCTACCAGCCATTTTTAATACCGACAGAACTTGTGTGGTCGCAGCACCGACGCTTAATTTGAGGGATCAAAGTATTCGTCCGCTGATTTGCAGCATCCCTTACCCTGTTTCCGTTTGCAATGATGCGACCAGCGGCGGGTATGCTGAATGGTACGTTCAGCAAGATTCCGATTGCATGGCATATATTTCCTTAGAAGGTGGCGTAGGTGGCGCTATCCTTATGAACGGTGTTCCTTATACCGGTCTGAATGGCCGCAGCGGCGAGTTCGGGCACATTTGCGTGCAGCCGGAAGGGCTTTCCTGTAAGTGTGGTTTGCGTGGCTGTCTGGAAGCTTACTGCTCTTCTGATCGAATTTCTACCGATTTGGGTATCTCCGTGGAGCAGTTTTTTGCCGGCTTGGAAGCCGGGAACTTAGCGTACCAAACGTTATGGAAAGATTATCTCCGCCATTTGGCATCAGCGCTTGCCACGATCCGTATGGTTTTTGACTGTCGCATTGTGCTGGGCGGGTATGTCGCTCAATATCTCACGCCTTTTTTAAAGGAGCTCCGGGGGCTGACGGCCAGCCGCGATCCGTTTGATGAGGAAGCTGAATATATTTCCCTTTGCCATTACCTCAAGCACGCGGTTCCGCTTGGTGCAGCATTGCATTTTATCAATCTTTTCGTTGAGGAGTTATGATTGCGGCTGCCGTCACGTTTAAGAGGAATTTGCTATGATTGAAAAATTGAACGGTACCACCGAAACTGTAAACTTTACACTCGCTTCCAACATCCGGTTATATCACAACAATTCAGCGGAAGACTTCCCGTTACACTGGCATGTCCCCGGGGAGATTATCTGCCCGATCCAAAACACCTATAATGTGACCGTTGCAGACGAAATTCTTTATTTGAAACCCCATGACATACTGTTCATCGGCTCAGGGGAATTGCACAGCATTACAGCTCCAAAGGAGGGCGAGCGGTACATTTTGAATTTTAGTACCGCAATGTTTGAGCAGTTCCACGAGCTTGCGCTTTTTTTTTCCACCCTGCATCCCTTCAAGCTGTTACGCTATCAGGATCAACCGCAGTTCAACGACCAGCTTCTGGCCCTGATGACCCGGATGGAAAAAGAATACTTTGGTGCGGCGGTCTTTCGGGATTGCGAGTTGTCTTCGCTGATGTTGCACTTTTTCGCAGTCATAGGCCGCAAGCTCCATCAGAATGCACCGCATGAAAACATCTCTCCCCTGCGGCAAAAAGAACAGCAAGAGCGTTTTTCCATGTTATGCAATTACATTAATGCTCACTGCACAGAAGATCTGTCTTTGGACGAATTGGCCAATGAAGCAGGATTCAGTAAGTACCACTTCGCAAGGCTTTTTAAAGAAATAACAGGGGCCACCTGCCACAACTATCTGTTAGGGCGACGGCTTCTCTTTGCCAAAACCCTGTTAGCAGACTTTTCGCTCCCCATCACAGAAGTTGCCATGCGTTCAGGATTCAATTCGTTGGCCACGTTCAATCGCATTTTTAAATTTCAAATTGGCTGCACACCCAGCGAATTCAGAAAATTGGGGCTTGGTTTTTCTGCGCCGCAAGAATAATGGGCACCGAACAGGCAACTTCCCTGTTCGTCCGCCCCCCTTAGAAGGGTTCGCACAAAAGTTTCTGTGAACGCAATCATAGCAGGCGTTTGGGCATAGATTGAAGAATCTTCACCAACCTTTGTGCAGCCTCGATTCCGTCACCGGAATGATTGGCCCGGCCAAAACTAAACCGAAGTGTACACAATGCATTACGAGCCGCAGTTCCCCCCAGGGCCAGCAATACATGGGAGGCATTGCGGCTCCTTGTGTTATCGCACGCAGCACCCGGTGAAACACACACGCCGGCCACATCTAGTCGGTAGGTAAGATTCTGACCCTCGTAGCCTGGCAGCCCCACGCTAACCAAACCAGGCAAGCCTGCTTTGGTACTATTGAAATATACTTCTGCCCAAGATTGACGAAGTGTTTGGCAAAATTCTTCTGCTAACATTCGTTTGAATGCGGCATGCTGCTCCATCTGTTTGCAGGCTAGTTTGAGCGCGCATGCCAGCCCTACAATCTGAGCTACCGGTTCCGTTCCGGGGCGTAATCCGCTCTGTTGTTCGCCACCAAAAATTAAAGGCTTCAACAAAGCAGGATTTCGTGCATACAGGAAGCCTATGCCTTTGGGGCCGCCAAATTTATGCGCGGAAGCACTGAGAAAATCGATGCCGTCTAATACTACGGGGATATGCCCGATTGCCTGTACAGCATCCACATGGAGCAATACGCCTTTTTTTTGACAAAGGGTGGAAATGGTAGGGATATCCTGAATCGTGCCTACCTCGTTGTTGGCGTATTGAATGGTCACCAATCTGGGCTGCCGTTCCAGAGCCCGCAGCAAAGCAGGCAAATCTATTTTCCCTTCTTCGCTGACCGGCAACGTATATACAGCTATTCCGCTATTTTTTAGCGATGCGCATGCTCTACCGACTGAGTGATGTTCAATAGGCGTAGTGACGACTTCTCTGCTACCGATGCCTGCTCTGCTGGCACCGCTCAGGATTGCCCACGTATTGCTTTCGCTGCCGCCGGATGTGAAAAAGATTTGTGATGCGCTGCATCTCAGGCATTCTGCCACACTTTGGCGCGCTCGCTCTACTGCTTGATGCGCAGCAATTCCGCTTCGATACAAGGCTGCCGGATTGGAAAAATCCTTAGTAAGCCAATAACACATCGCTTCCCAGGCTTCCGGTTCAAGCGGGGTCGTAGCAGCGTGATCTGCGTAAATCGTATCACTCATCAAATCATCTCCAACAAACGGAAAGATGGGGTTCAGGAGGGGACATCAGTCGGAGATAACAACTTTCTCCTTTTGATGCAGCAGGATGTTGAGTGGTTTCTGTCCCGTCAGCAGGATGCTGCGTGCATCGGGCTGGCTTCCTCCTACCCAAACGGTATATTCACCCGGCAGCACTTCCGAAATGCCCTCCTCGTTGCAAAGAGCAAAAGCACACTGCGGCAGATGCAGCGTAACGCACTTTTCTTCCCCAGGCATAAGGTCCACTTTTGCCAGTGCTTTCAGCTGCGCATTCGGTGTGCCAGGGCGTTCTGCCTTGACATAAACTTCAACGGTTTCACGGCCGCGGTACTGCCCGTCGTTGACTACCGTTACCCTTACATCCACACCGTCCGGCCCAATCTGTGAAGCATCGGCCTTGGCATCCCGGAAGGTAAAATGACTGTAAGAAAGGCCATAACCGAAGGGGTAAAGCGGTTCTTTTTCCATATAGCGGTAGGTGCGTCCCTTCATTGCATAATCCGTGAATGCAGGCAGATCCTCATCCGAATGATAAAAAGTGACCGGCAGCTTACCCTGCGGATTGCATTCCCCGAACAAGGCACGCGCTACGGCCCGGCCGCCCTGGGCACCGGGGTACCATGCCTGCAGAACGGCGGCTGCCCCTTCCTGCGCAGTGCCCAAGGCCAACGCACTGCCGCTCAGCACCACCACCACCACAGGTTTTCCGCTCTCGATGCAGGCTTTTAGTACAGACTCCTGGTTTCCCGGCAGAGAAAGAGACTGCTTGTCGCCGCTGGCAAACTGGTTTCCCTGGTCGCCTTCTTCGCCTTCCAGGCCCGCATCCAAGCCCAGGCAGCAAATCACCACATCACATTCCGCACATACGCCGCGTACTTCGCTGATAAGCTCATTGGATTTTGCCAGTCCCTGGATCTTATCTGCATACAGATGGCACCCCTCAGAGTAGCGAACCTGTACATCTTCTCCCAGATACTCCTGGATTCCATCCAGAACCGTCACATACCGGGATGCGGTCCCCTCGTAATTACCAACCAAAGCCTTACGGTTGTCCGCATTCGGTCCGACCACTGCGACCCGATGCAGCTTACTTTTATCCAGCGGCAAGGTATGGTTTTCATTTTTCAGCAGAACCAGAACCTTCTCGGCCACTTCCAGGTTCAGGGCCTGCATTTCCCGGCTATCTACCGCATCGTACCCAATTTTGTTGTAGGGTACCTTCTCTTCCGCATCAAACATGCCCAATTTCATGCGGGTCGTAAACAGCCGGACCAGGCTTCGGTCAATCGTTTCCTCTTTTACCTTGCCTTCTGCCACAGCTTCTTCCAGATACGCGTACAGATCGCCGCAGTTGAGATCACACCCGTTGTTTACGGCCAGGGCCACGGAATCCACCGGGCCGGACGTGACCATATGCCCTTCATGGAAATCCTTGATTGCCCAGCAGTCGGACGTAACATGCCCCTGGAAATTCCACTTTCCGCGCAGAATGTCCACAAGAAGGGTTTTGCTGCCGCAGCACGGTTCACCGTTTGTGCGGTTGTAGGCACCCATGACCGCTTCCACTCCGGCTTCCTTTACAAGCGCCCGGAAGGCCGGCAGATACGTTTCCCACAAATCTTGTTGGGAAACTTTGGCATCAAAATAATGTCTCTGGTCTTCCGGACCCGAATGGACTGCAAAGTGTTTGGCACAGGCAGCGGCGCGCAGATAGTCCGGGTCATCGCCCTGCATACCTTCCACAAAGCGTACACCCAGGCGAGAGGTCAGGTACGGATCTTCGCCATAGGTTTCGTGCCCTCTGCCCCAGCGCGGGTCACGGAAGATATTTACGTTAGGGGCCCAGATCGTCAGGCCCTTGTAGATATCCCGATCCTGATAGCTGCGATACATATTGTACTTGCCACGCGCTTCCACGCCGACGGCTTCCCCGACCTGGCCCAGCAAATCCTCATCAAAAGACGCAGCCAGACCAATTGCCTGCGGAAATACGGTTGCCGTTCCGGCGCGTCCCACGCCATGAATGCCCTCGTTCCACCAGTTGTATGCAGGGATGCCCAGACGCGGAATGGCCGGAGCCCAGCTGAGCATCTGGCTGACTTTTTCTTTCAGCGTCATTTGTGCAACCAGTGCGCGTGCCCGCTCCCGGTATTGTTCCAGTTTTTGGTTACGATCTTTCATTTTGTACGTACCCCTTTCTTCTTATTTTGTATCATTAGCGCACAACGCCAAAGCCAAGGATTGTGAAGGTCTTACCTTCATCCTCCGGCGCCATGCAGATTTCTATGTGGTGCTTGCCGGCGGTTTCTTCTGCGAACAGAATTGTTGCGTGGCAATGGGTCCATCCCACTTCCCTCGGGTCATAATATGCAACCGTCTGTCCGTCTACTGTTACGCGAATTCTTCCAAAATCCAAGGATGCGCTATCTTTAAAAACCATTTGGAGTGACTTGCATACCAACTCCATTTGAAACGGTTTCTTTCCGGACGTTTTTTTCCAGTTGAAAGGAAACTGCGCTGTATTGTAAGTGTCATTATCCAATGCAACCATCTGCAGATCTTCATCGGTACCGGTAAAGCTTCCCGGGTCCACAGAGATGTCAAACGGCAAGTTACTGCGGTCATATGCCTCCATCGCAGAAAAGTAAAAACTGTAATAGGGCGGCGCTTCTTTTGCAGGTGCCATACTCTGTTGGGCATCCAGACGCTGTAACAGATACATCAAGCAATCCTTCATGATGCGATGCCCAGCGTTCGAAGGATGATAGGTATCATAGAAATATTGCCGCTTGGTAATCACACTCCGCTGCGCAGTCGTTGCTCCAAACTGGGGGCTGACCGCTTCCAGCACGTCCACCATGGGCAATTCATGCCGCCATCCCACGGGGGCCAACCGCTCTTTCAGATTCCAGTCATTTGCAAATACAGAAAACAAGAGAATAACAGCCGGTTCGCCGGGATCATTCCAAATGCGATGCACCAGACTTTCGTAGCAGCATCCATTGGTTTCATCCCCCAAATCATTGACGGCGAATTCTACCACGACCAGATCCGGGGATACCGTACCATTGCGTGTGACATCCCGATCATAGCGATTCAAAGCCAGCTGTGAGGGGGTTCCGCCTACGCCGGCTTTGATATAATTCACTTGATCGGGTGCAGAGGAATATTGATCCCGGATTGCTTCAAAGGTCAGACGGGCATAACACTTTTCCTGTTCGGGAATAGCTCCGGCCCCCTGTGTGATAGAACCGCCAAGAAAAGCCAGAGTCACCGGCTTACCAGCACGCAGGTCCTCCAGAACTCGCTTGATCCGTGCATTGTTCCCTGTACTCAAGCAAGATCGTGCGATCATTGCGTTATACTGCGGCGTATCAAATTCAACCGGCGGATCCGGATCAAATCGCGGCGCATGGTATCCGTCATGAAGGTAAAATTTGACCGTCACAAGGGCCGTGTCTTCTTCACAGGGGAGTTCTATCAAGAACTTGCCGGGAACAGCATCCGTATCTTGTTCCTCTACGCAAGCCATTTCCAGGATTGTTTCGACGCCGTTGGTACACAGAGAAATCTTGCCGCTGCCTCCTTCTGTGCCATGTTCTCCCGAAAAATACATGCTAAAGACGGCCGCTTTATCAGGCGCATCACTGACAACGCTCACACCAATGCTGTGAACCAACCGGCGGAAGCCTTTAGCTGTCTGCAGCATTTGCAGAATGTTCTCGTCCTGAACGCCACCCACGATTTTTGCGAATGTTACCAAACGCTCATCGTTCAAGAAAACAGGAAATCGGTTGGCCTCTGCATCGGAGCCCCCGCCGCCGACGGGCTTATCAACCAGAATATACAGAGCCTCTCGCTGAGGGATGGGATCCCGTGGAGCAATTCGTTGATCCCGCATATTTCCTTCACCTTTTCATGATAAAATTTTTGCTTTCTGGCAATTTTTCTCTATCATAAATCCTTATGTATGAGTGCGCTTCTCATTTTTTGCTATACGAATTCTTGTATTTTGCTTTTTTGTTTTCCGTAGCGGATTAACCGCTCTGATTGAAAAGTCAGCAATTTTCGATCAATTTGCTTATACCGCCAAGAAGACGCCACAACCCTGCCGCCATTCATAGTTGATTCTGATTTTGTAAAGTTGTTTCCCGTTTGCCCTTACTCCGCTACTGATGCTACCATTTATTTAATTTAGAGAACCATGATGAAAAATAAGGATAGGCGAATGTTGCGGTTTCTGTTTGTTCCTCTGATTCTTGAAAAAGATGTAGGATGAAACAGTCTTTCTCATTTATTGCTGTATTCCAGAGAGTTTTCAAATGGCTGACAGCTTTTCGCCATACCCATGCCATTTGTGCGCTTGCCATGCAATCGAAAAGCTGCTATAGTGAGTCACAAGAACAGCAGACCGCGTAAACCGGTTACCTCTTACACGGTCCAGAAGGAGCTGAAATTATTATGGAAGGTGCCTACTATAACGGGCAATATTTGAACAGACTGGAACGGCTTGGATATTCGCAGGCCGAAATTGACAACAAGCTGGAAAGCACATTTGAGGAGATGTTCTATGGTCCGGAGGGGGTTCGCCTTTGCCATTTTGCCGGACCTGAGATGATGTACATAGAGGATACGGGGAACCATGACATCCGTACCGAGGGCATGTCCTACGCAATGATGTTCTGCGTACAAATGAATCGCCAGAAGGAATTCGACTGCCTGTGGCGATGGGTCGTGACCCACATGTACCTCACCGAAGGGGAAAACGCCGGCTATTTTGCCTGGTCCTGTCATACTGACGGCAGCAAAAATTCCGATGGACCCGCCCCTGACGGCGAAGAATTTTTTGCCATGTCCCTGTTTTTTGCAGCCAACCGCTGGGGTTCCGGCGAAGGGGTACTGGATTACGCTTCCTGGGCACGGCGCATCTTGCACACATGTGTACACAAAGGCGAAGAAGCCGGTTCCGGATTTCCCATGTGGAACCCCGAAAACCATCTCATCAAATTCGTTCCCAACTGTGAATTTACCGATCCCTCTTATCATTTGCCGCATTTCTATGAACTTTTTGCTCTGTGGAGCGACGAATGCGACCGTCCTTTCTGGCATGCAGCCGCAGCGGCCAGCCGCCAGTACCTGCGCAAAGCCTGCCACGCCCGTACCGGATTGAGTGCCGAATATGCCGAGTACGACGGCCGCCCGCATCGGGGTGATCAGCCGGACCGTCACGACTGGTTCTTCAGCGATGCATACCGCACGTTGGGCAACATTGCTTTGGATGCCCAATGGTTCGGGGACAAAGACGGTTGGGCCCAAGAAACAGCTGCACATATTCAGCAATTTTTTGAAGAAAAGGAACACGGGCAAACAAACGGCATCTATCTGATCGACGGCACACCCGTTGAAGGAAATGCTCTGCATCCTGTAGGGCTTCTGGCTACCATTGCGCAGGGTTCCCTGATTCTGGATGACGCCTGCGCAGATGAATGGCTCCGCCGGTTCTTTAGCACTCCGCTCCGTTCCGGACCGCGGCGTTATTATGACAATTGCCTGTATCTTTTTGCGCTGCTTGCTTTAAGCGGGCATTACCGCATCTGGTTCCCGCAAGAAGCAACGGTATAATGTACCCTACCGAAAAAACGATTTTTTCCTTCCCCTTCGGTTTGCTTTTTTCCATGAACCGCAGTTTACCGGACCACACATTCAGGAGGCTATGTCAATGTTGATTTTCATTAACGGCAACCGCTCTGTCGGCACCATCAATAAAAACATCTACGGGCATTTTGCCGAACATCTGGGGCGCTGCATTTACGGCGGCCTGTATGTAGGCGAAGATTCCGAGATTCCCAACCAGAATGGAATGCGCACCGATGTTGTCAATGCTCTCAAAGAGCTGGATATTCCCGTCCTTCGGTGGCCGGGTGGTTGTTTTGCAGACACCTATCACTGGCAGGACGGCATCGGTCCCAAGTCTTCCCGTAAGACGCTGATCAATACCACATGGGGTGGTGTACGGGAGGATAATTCCTTTGGCACCCATGAATTTATGGAGCTGTGCCGTCAGTTGGGATGCGAAGCATACATCAACGGAAACGTAGGCACCGGCACTGTACAGGAAATGTGCGACTGGGTCGAATATTGCAACATGCCCGGCGTTTCCCCCATGGCGGACTTGCGGCGGCAAAACGGTCAGGATGCACCCTGGAACGTAAAGTACTGGGGAATCGGCAACGAAATGTGGGGCGGCGGCGGCAATATGCGCGCAGACTACTACTCCGATCTGTGCCGTCAGTATGCCAGTTTCCTACGGGACTACGATCCTTCCCACAAGATTTACAAAATTGCAAGCGGCGCCTGTGATTTCAACTACGATTGGACGCAACGGGTTGCTGAACTGACCGGGGCGCTGGTAGACGCTTTAAGCCTGCATTACTACACCATTCCCGGCAGCGAATGGGAGCACAAAGGCTCTGCCACCAAGTTCAGCCGCGAAGAGTATTATATTACCATGTATAAAGCCCTTCAGATGAAGGGGTTGATTGAAAACCACACCGCACGGATGCGGCAGGCCTGCCCCAACAAAAATCTGGGGCTTGTAATTGATGAATGGGGTACATGGCTTGATGTGGAGGAAGGAACCAACCCCCATTTCCTGTACCAGCAAAACGCTATGCGGGATGCCCTGGTCGCTGCAGTCAACCTGAACATCTTTGGCGATCATTGTGATTCCGTCGTCATGGCCAACATTGCACAAACGGTCAATGTGTTGCAGGCTATGATTCTTACCGACGGGCCGCGCATGCTTTGCACGCCCACGTATCACGTGTTCCATATGTTCAAAGGCCACCAGGGGGCTCGCCAGCTGGAAACTTACGCAGAAACAGCGCTCATCGGTGCAGACGGGGCAGACTGCAAGGTTCCCAATTTGCACGTTTCCGCCAGTGAAGACCATAACGGCAATGTGCTGGTTACCGTCGTCAACCTCAGCGATCATTCCTCTGTGCCTGTTGAAATTCACTGGGATGGCCTGAGCAAGTTTACTTCCATCACCGGTCAGGTTCTTAGCGGTGATGGTGCCGGCGCGGCTGCCTACAATACGTTCGATAATCCCCATCAAGTCGAGCCGAAGCCGTTGACAAACATAACTGTTGGTACCAACAGCTTTACTTCCCTCTTGCCCGCATGCAGCGTTGCTGCCTTTACACTGAAAGCCTGATTTCCAGACAAGAGCGCCGGAGATGACTCCTGCGCTCTTCTGCTTTATTCTATGCCGTCAAACGGTTACTTTTTGCCGTCTGAATTCTCCGTAGTATCCTGAGACTGCTCCTGATTTATCTGAGAAGAGTACTGCTCCGAGCACTTCATGAAAACGCCATTTAAAACAAATGCATTTGCATAAGCGATCGAAGAGAACCCCAGCGCAAACCACAAAAACAGTCCATAGCGCAATGTGGTCTGTGTATACAGGGTAAATGCTACACATGCGCCTATCAACAACAACATGGAAAAGGTTTTGGGCAAAGAGGTCACAGACATGATAAACGCATTCCGTATGGTACCTAAAACCGTATTGTTGAATCTTGCAAGCAGCGGGAAAGCATATACGAAGGTCATCATATAAGCGATTGCTGCCACGGGAATCAAAATCTTAAAGATGCTGTTTTGGAAATTCCCGGAATGCCATAGAAGATAGATATCATAGCCCAGAAATCCCCCTGCGGCCCCAAAAAGAATTCCCATCAGTACGCCCTGGCGGAAATTTGCCCGGAATGACTTGAAAAAATTGCCGACCACCGGAGTGCCGTCTTTTTCACCCGCCATTTTTGTGGTGACATAATGTAAAGCCGTGATGGCAGGGCCAATGGTGACCACCGGAATGCAGCAAACCAGGAACAGCAGATTCAGGACAATAAGATCCCACACAACGCCCAGGGCGCGCATCAGGGGGCTGTCCGGATTAAAAACGCCTCTCAATGAGTTCTCCTCCTCTTTTTCAGGATGTAAATATTCACCAAAAACAGCGATTCAGATTGTACACTATTCAATCTGTTATTTGATTGACAATGGTTCTGCGGCTGAATTATACTGGCATTATACTTTGCACCGTTAAAAATAGCAAGGTCCTTTTGCAACGTTCACCGGTAAGGAGCTTTGTATGAACCGGTTTCATCATGTCAGAATCAAGCTGGAGAGTTTTCTCAATAACTTAAGCCTGAAGAAAAAACTTCGATATCTTTATTTTTTATGTATTCTGGTCCCCATATTTTTGACCGATATTGTAATTTTACATGCATTAACCAAGAACGAGCATGCCGAGCAGCTGCACCAGATGGAAAAAATAGCCAAATCAGTGCAGTCGATGCTTTCCGCCGCCGCAGAAGATTCCGCGCTGATTTCTACCAGCCTGTATATGGATAACTCCCTCCAGGATTTTGTGAGCCGGCAATATGCCAGTCCCCAGGACTATTTTTCAAGTTACCGAGAATACATCCACAATTCTTTGCTGCAGGGTGTTTCCCGGATCACAAATTCCGTCATACGGGTGTATGCAGACAATGAAACCCTGATAAACGGCAGTGAATTTGCACGGTTATCCACCGTTTCGCAGGAGCCCTGGTATCAGCAGTATACTGCGGATGGCTACAGCCTTCGGCTTCTTTTTTCTTATGATGAAACAGATGGGCGCCAGGTGTTGTTTTTACGTGGGATGAATGGCCTTTACAGCGATAAGGCGGAGCGCCTTTCGTGTATTGAAATCAATTACAGCACGCTGGACCGCGATTTCCAGAACATGGGGTATAACTATTCAGTTTATGTATGCAGCGGTAACCGGATTTTGCTTACGAACGCAATGCCCAATTATCGTTGGCAGCCTTATGACACATTCTCCCCGTCTGATTCGGTAGGCTTGTCCCAGCATTTTACCCTTTACGGGGAAGATCTGGACATCTATGTGATGGAACCAATCGGCAACGTTTTAGCCCTGATTCGCCAAAACATCCATATCCTGATCCTGCTGCTGATCCTGAACATTATTCCCCCGCAGCTTTTGATGAATCTGCTGGAGAATTCCATTACTTCTCGTCTTTTCCGTCTGGAAAAAGTCTTCAACCAGATAAACAGCGACGTGTTGATCAAGATTTCCGGGCCAAGCGGTCAAGATGAGATCGGCAGTCTGATGGACAACTACAACCGCATGGCCGACCGGATGAACAGCCTGATTGACACCGTCTACCGATGCCGACTGAAAGAGCAGGAGATGGATATTGCCCGGCAGAACGCAGAGCTGATGGCTTTATACAGCCAAATCAATCCCCATTTTCTGTTCAACGCACTAGAAAGCATCCGTATGCACAGCATCCTGAAAAAAGAAGAAGAAACCGCCGATATGGTACAGAAATTGGCCATAATGGCGCGCCAAAACGTGGATTGGTCCTCGGATTCCAATACCATTAAGCGTGAGCTGGCGTTTGTTGAAACGTATCTGGCCTTGCAAAAATATCGCTTCGGGGAGCGCCTTTCGTATCAAATCAATGCGCAGGAAGATTGCCAGAACATCCTGGTTCCGAAATTGACCATTACCACCTTTGTGGAAAATGCCTGTGTGCACGGTATTGAAGCAAAATCTTCTCCCGGTTGGATTTTTGTACGCGTGTATACAGAAAACGATGCGCTTTGCATGGAAATTGAAGATACCGGTGGCGGTATGGACGAGGCCGAGGCAGAACGTATTCAAGACCGGATGCGCAACGCCAGCCTGAAAATGTTAAAAGAAAAAGGACGCGTAGGCATGGTGAACACCTGCCTGCGCATCCGCATGATGACGGAGGATACTGCACAGTTCTCGGTGGAAAGCGAGCCGGACATTGGAACACTTGTTTCGATTCGGTTCCCTCTAAACAAAGCAATAAGGGCGGAGTGACATGTTAAAAGTTATTATCGTAGATGATGAGCAGTTTATTGCGCAAGGTTTGCAGGCGTTGATTGACTGGAACGCCGCAGGCTATGAAGTGGCTGCCGTTCTGTCCGACGGACAGGAGGCTTTGGAGTACATAAAAAAGTTACCCGTTGACCTTGTCATCACCGACGTTATGATGCCAAAAATGACCGGACTTGAATTACTGGAAACTGTTCGCCGGGAGAATCTTTCCAACGCCGGTTTCGTGATTCTGAGCGGATACAGTGAGTTTTCCTATGCTCAAAAAGCGCTGCGCTACGGGTGTATCGACTATCTTCTCAAACCGGTGGAAAAGCAAGATCTGTTATCCATTCTCAGCAAATACAATAACATCTCGCAAAACAGCAAAATGGAGGAGCAGTACGAACTGGCCTATCAAGCCCGGTGTTTGATCTCGTTGCTGTTCGGCAAATATGATCCCAACGGCGTGGATTATCTGCATAAGCATCTGGATTTTTCGGACGGCGTTCGTTACATTGAAATTTCCGCTTGCCATTCTTCGGACAGCGAAGATGACGATGATGAGAACCACTTCCGTATGGTGCAGCGTGACCTGTACCAAAGCTGTGTGCAAATTTTAGGCGAGGACCGGAGCCGGTGTTTCTATGACGCTTCGCTGGATCGCGTTGGGTATGGGATTGCTTTTGTTTACAGCGGTGCACTTGCCCGAAATGCCGGCTGTTCCGAAACACAGTATATCCAGGATTTTTATAAGAAATTGGGTGTTTCGACACAACACGAATTGCGATTTCTGGTTGGCAAAAAAGTGGACGATATCACCACTGTTTCTGAATCGTATGATACCGTCTGCGGGCTGAAAAACCTTTGCGCCTTCCGCCAGCAAAAATCGATCTATTATTACGAGGAAGAGTTATCGGTTCCGCAAGAAAGAGCCGTTTTGTGCAAAGATACCCTGGATCAGTTGATTACCGCCATTGAACTGAATGAGCAGGAACGCATCGGCTCCGAAATAGACCATTTGTTTGCCGAAATGCAGCAGCGTGGCGTACATAACAAAGATATCAACCTGAACTTAAATTATCTTTTGTTCCGGCTTATGCATCTTGCATCCAATTTGGACAACGAAGCCAACCAGAAGGAAATGCTGCAATTTATCAGCGCGCAGTCTTTCCGGGAAGGAATTTCCCGCGGGAGCCGACAGCATCTGTTCCGCTTTGCACGCGAGTATGCAGACTACCTTTCCCTTCTGCGAAAAAATATCTCCACCGATATTTTGGATTCTATCGACAAGGAAATCCAGGAACACTACTCGGAAAACCTGACGTTGCAGGGCTTGGGCAAAAAATACTATATCAGCAGTGCATACTTAGGGCAAATCTTCCGCAAAAAATACGGACAGTCCTTTAAAAACTATTTGTGTTCTTACCGTATTAACGAAGCGTGCCACCAGCTATTGTACACAAACAAGCGGATCGGCCGCATTGCCGAAGATGTGGGCTATAAAGATGTGGATTATTTCCTTTGCAAATTTATCGAGCTGAAAGGCTGTACGCCTTCCCATTTTCGGAAGAGCAAAACCGAGAAACCACATTCTGAATTTCCCGGGAAATAATTCACACCAGAATAATCATACACTTGCTTTTCGTTTTTTGCATTCCTAAAAAACAACAAAAACAACGATAAACCAAGCAAAAGTGCAGGCATGTTGCCTTCCAAAATACTTCAAGGATGGGGGACTGCCTGTCTTTTTTGTATCATTGTTTCGCTGATTAACGCGATTTCCTCTTCCGTTGAATTTGCAAAGCTATAATTTTCAGGGGTTTTTACTAGAATTTGTCGGTTGTGTAAAACATTTTTAGTATATATACTTAAATCGGAAAAGCCCGCAAGGGGCGAAAAATCTATTTACAGGAGGCCAATTATGAAAGTAAAATTGTGGCGGCGCGTATTTGCGGCAAGTATGTCCGCGGCCATGCTGCTGGGCTTAACGGCATGTGGCGGCTCTGCTTCCACCGAATCGTCCGAATCGTCCGAATCGTCCGATGGGATCAAAACATTTACGATGTTTATCGCAATGCCCGGTTCCGAAATCAATGATGACAACGACATTATGAACATCATTGCCGAAAAGACCGGTGCCAAACTGAAAGAGACCTGGCTGACCGGCCAGACCGACGCAGAAGCCATCGGCACAATCATCGCCGGCGGCGAGTATCCGGATTTCATCAATGGCGGCGATGCCATGATGTCTCTTTATGACGCAGGCGTCCTGGTGCCCTGGGATGATTACCTGGAAAAGTACCCCAACCTGAAAGAAATGTACACCGACGAAGAGTGGGACAAGTTCCGTCAGGATGACGGCAAGATTTATTGGGCCAACGTATTCCAGAACACCTACGGCGAAGATCGTGCCACCACCCATAACGATGAAGCCTTCTGGATTCAGGCGCGTGTTCTGGAATGGGCCGGTTACCCCGAAATCAAAACCCTGGACCAGTATTTCGATCTGCTGGAAAGCTATGCCGATGCCAACCCCACCATGGCAAACGGTACCAAGAACATTCCCTACACGGCACTTTGCGAAGACTGGCGCTATTTCTGCATCGAGAATGCACCCCAGTTCCTTGATGGGTATCCCAACGACGGCTCTGTCATTGTAGACACGGATACGATGCAGGTAGTTGACTACAATACCACGCCCACTGCCAAGCGGTATTTCCAGAAATTGAACGAAGAATACCAGAAAGGCTACGTGGACGTAGAATTCGCCACCCAGACCTACGATGAATACATCGCCAAGCTTTCCACCGGCGCTGTGCTGGGCATGTGCGACCAGTGGTGGAACTTCGCGTACAATGTCAATGATGTTTTCAAACAGCAGGGTTTGGACGAGCAGGGCTGCAACTACGTTCCGCTGGGCCTGACCATTGACGAAGGAATGGAAAACCGCTGGCACAACTACGCCGACACCCTGAACAATTCCAGCGGCGTGGCCGTTACCACCAGCTGCTCCGATATTGATGCAGCCTTTAAGTTCATGAATGACCTCCTGGACCAGGAGATTCACGATCTTCGCTACTGGGGCGTTGAAGGAGTAGACTATCTGGTGGATGAAAACGGCATGTATTACCGCACCGAAGAAATGCGGATGCAGTGTTCGGATCCCGCCTATCAGGCCTCTCACATGTGCAACTATTCCTACATGCCGCAGTGGCTGGGCACCAGCCGGGACGGCAAGAACGCCATGCAGCCCGACCAGCAGGCAAGCGAATTCCTGGACAGCCTGTCCACCCCCCTGCAGAAACTGTTTGAAGCCTACGGCGTAGACAGCTACGTTGATCTGATCGGTTCTGTGAAAGAAGAACCGGGCCCCTGGTTCCCGATGTATTCTTACTCCGGTTCGATGACTACCGAAACCCCCGGTGGTGTTGCCTGGGTCAAGATGGGCGAAGTCAAACACGAATGGCTGCCCAAAGTTGTTATGGAGCCTGATTTTGAAACCACCTGGAATGAATACATGACTGCGTACAACGCAGCCAATCCGCAGGATTTCTTGGCAGAAATGCAAACTGAGCTTGAGCGCCGTGCCGGTCTTTGATGCCCGTTATTGCAGGCGACACAGACGTTGACACATACAAGTGGCCACGGCTGCACGGTGTAGCCGTGGCCACTTTTTTTATGAAATGCATTCAACCCGCAAGCTCCTTAAACGTTAGTTTGCAACACATGATTCGCCATACACGTTCCTTAGGAGGACTCGCCAATGAAAAATCCATCAAAGCGTATTACATGGAAAGAGATTTCACGCCAGAAATTTCTGATGGTCTGTGCGGCTATCTTTTTTGTATACGGCATCGTATTTTATTACGTTCCACTGGCAGGCTGGGTAATGGCCTTTCAGAACTACAAACCCAAAGACGGCTTCTTCTCTCAATTCGTAGGACTGGAAAAGTTTAAATTCCTGTTCTCTGACGAAGTCTTTTTGCGTGATATCCGCAACACTCTGGCCATGGGCGTTCTCAATCTGGTGACCACCTTTTTAATGGCCATTATCTTCGCCATCCTGCTGAACGAAGTACGCAACATGTTCGGCAAAAAGCTTGTTCAAACGATTTCCTATCTGCCCCACTTCCTTTCCTGGATCATTGTCACCGGTATTCTGCACGATGCGCTGTCTTCCTCCGGTATCGTCAATGAGCTGCTGGTGAACCTGGGCATTCTGGATTCGCCCATCAACTTCTTCGCCAATCCGAGTTATTTTTGGCCAATCGTTGCATTTGCCAATGTTTGGAAGGAAACCGGCTGGAATGCCATTGTCTACCTGGCCGCCATTACCTCCATCGATCCCAGCCTGTATGAGGCAGCCACTCTGGATGGTGCCGGCCGGTGGGGCAAAATCTGGCACGTCACGCTTCCTGGCATCAAGTCCACCATTATGATTCTGCTGATCATGAATGTTGGCAACGTATTGAATGCAGGCTTTGAAGTCCAGTATCTGCTTGGCAACGGCCTGGTCAAGAGTGTTTCGGAAACCATTGATATCTACACCTTGACCTGGGGCATCAGCCAGAACGATTATTCTTTGGGTACTGCAGCCGGTATCTTCAAGAGCGTCGTTGCAATTATTCTGATTCTCGGCGCAAACTGGATTGCCAAACGTGCCGGTGAAGACAGATTGTTCTAAGGGGAGGGTACACATGAAAATCAAATCATCCACCATGGACAAAGTCTTTGTTACCTGCAATACCATTTTCCTGGTTTTGTTCGTCACCATTACGGTGTATCCTGTTCTGAACACGGTGGCGATTTCTTTCAACGACGGTATCGACGCCGTACGCGGTGGCATCCATCTGTGGCCGCGCATCTTTACGCTCTCGAACTATAAAACGGTTCTGAATCAGCAGAACATCATCACCGGTGCTATCGTTTCTGTGGCCAGAACGGTATTGGGAACGATTTTTGCCTTGGTGACGAACGCCCTTTTGGCCTACGTCATCAGCCGCAAGCGCTTTTTGTTCCGCTCCCAGTTGTCTTTGTTCTGGGTCATCACCATGTATGTGAACGGCGGTATGATCCCCACCTTGGTTTTGTACCGCAACCTGAACCTGACCAACACTTTCTGGGTATACGTCATTCCGGGCATGATCAGCGCATTTAACGTTCTGGTTCTGCGCACTTACATGGAAGGTCTGCCCAGCGCGCTGGAAGAATCCGCCATGATTGACGGTGCCAACGATTTCACCATCTTTACCCGTATCATCTCGCCCCTGTGCAAGCCGGTGTATGCCACCGTCGCCCTGTTCGTAGCTGTCGGACACTGGAACTCCTGGTTCGATGCTATGTTGTACAACCGGATGAACGCCCAGTATACGACCCTGCAATATGAGTTGATGAAGCTTCTTTCCTCTGTCATGCAGCAAAGCGGCAGTGCCACCACCGGCGGCAACACCGCTGCCGCAGCCGTCACGCCGGTTACCGTGCGTGCCGCCGCTACTGTGGTGACGATGCTTCCCATCATTCTGCTTTATCCCTTCCTGCAAAGATACTTTGTATCCGGCATGACCATTGGCAGTGTAAAAGAGTAAAATCCTTTTCCTGCCATCCGCCCCTGTTTTCCAGTGCCTGTAATCCGAAAAGTCAGTTCGGCGGCACCCTCCAATAGCTATGGCCGCTGCATCTGTTTTTCCTCCTGGATGCAGCGGCCATAGCTCTATATTTTTGCATGCAGAATATCACCCCTTTATACCTGGAGGTTTTCTATGCTTTCCGTTAAAAATCCTATCATGACAGGCTTCTTTCCCGACCCTTCGATTTGCCGGGTAGGGAACAAATTCTATACGGTTCATTCGACATTTGCGTATTTTCCCGGCGTGCCGGTTTTTGAGAGCGAAGATCTTGTCCACTGGAATTTGATCAGTAATGTGCTCGATCGTGATTCTCAGGTTCCTTTGTCCGGCTGTCAGCATTCCGAGGGGATTTTTGCCCCTACCATTCGTTACCATAAGGGCACCTGGTATATGATTACCACCAACGTGTCCGACCAAGGAAATTTTATCGTCACTGCAAAAGATCCGCGCGGCCCCTGGTCCGAGCCTTACTATTTGGGTGAGTCTACCGGCGGCATTGATCCCAGTCTCTTTTTTGACGATGACGGTACCTGCTATTATATCGGCCAACGGCCGCGTTCTGCCGGGTACCGCTACAATGGCGACTGCGAAATTTGGATTCAAACTCTGGATCTGGACACGATGCAGTTAAAGCCCGATGCCACCATTGTACTTACCGGATTCCAGCGCAAAGCCATTTGGCCGGAGGGACCTCACCTGTACAAAAAGGACGGTTACTATTACATTTTGCATGCGGAAAGCGGTACATCCATCCACCACAGCGTCATGATCGCGCGCAGCAAAAATGTGTTTGGTCCCTACGAGTACTGCCCCTGCAACCCCATTCTGACGCATCGCCATTTGGGAGCCCAATATCCTGTTACCTGCGTCGGTCATGCCGACTTAGTGGATGACGGAAACGGCAACTGGTATATGGTTGTATTGGCTTGCCGGCCGAACCAAGGGTACACGTTGTTGGGGCGTGAAACCTTTTTGGCAAAGGTCACCTGGGAAGATGGTTGGCCGGTTGTAAATGCGGGGGTCGGTCATCTTGAAGAAGTAGTCACGCTGCCTTACGAGGGGCAGCCTTCTGACGACGTACCCCAATGTAAAACCTATACGTTTGATACACCTTCTCTGCCGCTGGAATTGCTGACTTTGCGCAATCACCGCGATCACGAACTGGAACTGCACGCAGAAGAGCATATTGTTCGTCTTTTCCATCGTTGCGACAGCTTGAAGGATTGCGGTGAGCCTGCATACCTCGCGCTGCGTCAGCAACACTGGAATTGCGAATTTGAAACCAGCTTTATCCCGCATTTCTGCAAAGAGAGTGATTGCGCCGGTATTGCCATGGTTCAAAGCAACGAAAACCATCTACGGGCAGAGTGCTATCCCCAGGATTCGGGGATCAAACTTGTTGTTTCTCTTTGCAAAGATGGTGAAGACAGCTGTTTGGCGCGAATGGATATGTCGGCTGCAACCCCCATCAAACTGAAGTTGCGCGTAGAAGGGCTTGTGGCCAGTGTTCTTTACCAAAGCAATAGTGAATGGAAACCGGTTGCCTACGACATTGATCTGCGCTCTTTAAGCACGGAACATGCCGGCGGTTTTGTCGGCTGTACACTGGGGTTATATGCTTCCGGCAATGGAGAGGACGCTGGTGGTTATTCTGATTTTGAAAGAATGACCTATCGCGAACTTCCCACCAAGTAATCCTTCACGAATCATTCGGTAGCGGCTGCCAAATGGGGAGAGAATGTCCAGCCGGCGAGGAGCCCGCCCACAAATAAAAAGCCATGCGAATCCGCGAAAAGCCAAGCGGATGTGGGTGTTTGGAAACCGAATCTCCCGGATCGATACCTGCGTAACCCGTCCATACTCTTCCCTATCGCAAATACAAAAAGCAGACCCTTGGACTCACGGGTCTGCTTTTTGTATGCACGATTCATTTACAAAACGAAACGCCTGATTGCTCCGCAACACAATAGTTGATATCGGTGAACGACCAGGTCTTGGAGAACTGATGGCCCACCTGAAAAATTCCGTCCGCCCAAATGCGGCGGATGGGAATGCAGTCCTGCACACTGCGCGGAATGCGGAACTTGATGCGCTCCTGTTTCCGCGCTTTGGACAGGGTCTTGATCAATGGCGCTTCTCCTTACGGCTGCGCTTTTTCTGTTTAGGCTTCTTCATACGCATCCCTCCCTGGATTGCATCGTAGTAATAGCTGTTGGAACGATAGACCAGCCGTTTGGGGCTCAGGATCTCGGATTTGAACCACGCCCAGAACAGCTGCTCAGCGGTCATACCGTGGTAGGAGAAAAATCCGCAAGCTGCGAAAGGCGCGGCGGCCAGGATGCATACCCAGCCGATTTCCTCTGTTCCCAGTAGCGGACGGAGCAAAAAATAAACGCCCACTGCCACCCCGAGGGCCAGCAGTGAGCAGATAAACTGCCGGGTGTTGAGACCGAAGAAGATGGTCTCATGATAATCCCGGACTTCTTTGGGGATTTTGATTTCGATACGCGTCACCTCTGATTCTAATGGGAAAGGGGCAGCCAAACATAGCTGCCCCTTCGGTTTACTCTATATCTTCTTCTGTTTCCTCCGGTTGGAACGAATGTCCCAGCAGGATGCGGATGGTATCACGCCGGCCATACAGCACCCGAACCACCTGTGCGGTGGTGTGTGTACCAATGTAAAATGCCACGTAGTTACCACTGGTCACATAGCGATACCCTGTATCTACTCCGTTATACTGTAAAGGCGCCCCTGATAGGGGGAATTGTTCCAACTGGCGAACCGCCTTCAGGATGCGCTCAACAGTACGCCGGGCGGCTACTGGGTTACCCAATTCCGTTTCGATATACTGCCGGATATTCAGCATATCCTGCTGTGCCAACGGAGAAATCTGTACCTTCGCCATATTTCACCCCAGCAGCATCTTTTCCGCATCGTCCAGTGCGAGCCAACCTTCTTCCTGACCGGACCGCACGCCACGGGCCAGTTCGGTCAGCAATTTGACCATTGCCTGGCTTTTCTCATACTCCTGAATATCCATCACGGCATAACGACCGCGGCCGTTTTTGGTCAAGAAAACCGGTTCCTCGGCCGTGACATCCCGCAAAACTTCATTGTAATTGCGCAAATCAGAAATCGGTTTGATATTCGGCATAGAGAACACCATCCTTTCTGCCATCTAGTATAGCAGAATCTTGAGCCAAATTCAACGAATAATTTTAAGAACTATCTTTCGCAATCATAGTCCCATGATCTCCTTGACGATCCGGTCACATCCCTTCACTGCCCCAACCAGAACCAGCAGGTTGAAAGCCAGTTCTCCCACATAGGTCCAGACGGCGGTCACCACCGATACGCTGGTATCCACAGCGGGCGGACTAGAGGAAACAGCGGAGAAGATAATGCAGGCCAGGGCGATGACCACGCCCTGCAAACAGACTCCGGCGTAACTGCGCAGGAAGTTCTTACCCACATTGGACGTGGGTTCTCCGGCAAAGGACGAAAGCGGAATGGGCGCAATGGCCGCGTACATCCAAAGGGAAAACATCCGGCCATACACGGTCAGGATCATCACGAAGGATAGTACGGTAATGAGTAGCCCGCCGATCAGCGTCACGGCCCAGAGCGGGATGGAGTCCCAGAAGCCCACCTCATTGATGGCGTCGATCAGCTCTTGGGGCAGTGTAGCGTATCGGTGGTGTACAGCCTTTCCCGCCCACATCGTTTGACCGCGCTGATACTCCCGTCGTAAACAAAGCGCCATTTTTTCCCGTCGTTGTCGAGCACTTCCCAAGGATCGTAGGTCACAGATTCCCGCGTTCTTCTTGCCGAAGTTCCAAACAGCGCTGCAACAGCCCTCGCTGCCTGTTCACGGGTCAGTCCCGTCATTTCGATTTCACAGCCGTAATTTTGATCTTTGAAATCAAGGGCCAGGCACCTCACCTCCGTAAAGTTCTGCATCCAGAGCTGCCAGCCGCCGCCCGATAGCTTCCACCACATTGACCGTCACGCCGTTTCCAGCCTGTTTGTAGACCTGGTTGTCGCTCTGAATGGCCAACACCTTTGATACGGATTTATTTTCAGGATACGGCGGCAAAGGGCATAACAGCAAGAAACCAGCTTATCGAGATGGCAACGGCTTCCCTGTCCGACCTGATGAAAGAACACCCGGAACACCGGGCAGAAGCGAAGCAGGATTTACAGCTTTTGAACGCCCAAAAGATGGGGGAACATGAAGCGGAGATTGAAAAAATCAAAAATGTGTTCCTGGCTATCCTGCGGGATATTAAGAAAGACATTGACAACGGGGAACAGGCGGGGGAAGCTGTGACCGCCGCTATGTTCCAAGCCATGCGGGACGTACTGGAGGAACAGAAGAAAAACCGCTTTCCATTGACGATGTAACGGCGATGATAGCCGGACAGATCGGACAGCTTGCACCGATGGATAAAGAAACTGTTGAAATGTTCCAGCAGTTTGCAAAAAAGATGATTACACAGACAGGAAAAAATAACTTACAAGAACTGGATAAGGAGTGATTTATTATGCCACAGCATATAACCGTTGTAAATTATGACCCGGAATGGCCGTCAAAATATGTACGAGAGCGGGACTATATTACCGAAATACTGAAAGATAATTGCATTTCTATCTACCATATTGGAAGTACATCTGTTCCGGGACTGGCCGCCAAGCCAATTATCGATATTATGGCAGTCGTTAGAAGTCTTGAAAAGGTAGATACGGTTGCGGAAAAGTTTTCAGAGATAGGTTACGAATATCTCGGAGAATTTGGAATAACGGGCAGACGCTATCTTCGCAAAGGCGGTGATGAGCGAACCCATCAAATTCATATCTTTCAAGCGGACGATTGGAACAATATCGGACGGCACCTTGCATTTCGGGACTATATGCGAACCCATAAAAAAGAGCGGGACGAATACGCAAAAATCAAGAAAGACCTTGCGCAAGAGTTCCCCTATGATATAGATGGATATTGTGATGGGAAAGAAAATTTTGTTCGTGAGATGGAAGAACGTGCGCTTGCTCAATACGATGGAGCGTGGGATAAATTGTATATTGCCGCAAGGAAAGTACAGCATGAAAGAAAACTCTCTCCACTGATTGAGGCTGGGAGTGTTTCTGCCGCAGTTCTTTCGGCAAAAGGAAATATCTATACCGGGGCCTGCATTGATACGGCTTGTTCATTGGGAATGTGCGCGGAAAGAAATGCGATTGCAAATATGATAACAAACGGGGAAAGCCAAATCATAAAAATAGTCGCTGTTATGCCGGATGGAAAAGCAGGTATGCCGTGTGGAGCTTGCCGGGAATTTATGATGCAGTTGAATAAAACAGCAGACGAAATAGAAATTTTGTGCGACTATGAAACGAAAAAGGTGATACGCTTGAAGTCTTTAACTCCCGAATGGTGGAGCACAGACCAAATGGAAATGAACGAATGAGGAATTTTTTATGGAATACAGAGTAATTGACAGAAACAACTGGCAACGAAAAGAATATTTTGAACATTACCTGAAAGAAGTGCCTTGCACATATAGCATTACAACAAAATTAGATATTACCGCCATCAAAAAACAGAGATTGAAACTTTCATGCGACGCCGTTGACAGTCACGCCCGTCTTTGCTAAAAGGTAATCAAGGCGGGAAAGCCCTAAAATGGCTTCCCGCCCATTTCAATTTTTAGAAAAGAAACGCTCCAAAATCAGAAAGAGAGCGTCCAAGCACTTTGAGAGATTGGTCGCCTTGTCCACCCATTCAGCGGGACAGCGAGCGGCGGTCAAGGTCGGGTGTAAACCCGTTCATTTCAGCCTTGACAGTTGCACGCTGTCCTGCTACGTTTCCGAGAGTGTGGCCACAACTTCGGGACACTTTGTCCACAAGTCGGAGCGCAGGACGAAGAACGGGGCGTTCATATACGCCCTGTCTGCTGTCGAAAACAGACCTGCGCTTGCGGCTCCACGCCACATAACCATTCTTTCTCCACAAAAAGCCATAGGCAGCGTCTGAAAAGACAACCTGAATCAAACGCAAAAGCAGCCCTCTTTCCCGGCGGTCCCTTGGGATCCGTCGGAAGAAGGCTGCCTTTGCGTCTGCAAGAATCAATCCGAAAAAATCGAACAAAAATCCAGTAAAATGAACATCCATGACTATCCGTTGCCAGACGCAGGATGTATGATAAACACAGAATCGGCGCTCAGTCCGTTTCCCCGAACTGTTTGCGATAAGCCTGGGGCGTAAAACCGGTCTGCTTGCGAAATACCCGGAAAAAATAGTTGTAGTCGGCAATGCCGATTTTCTGGCAGATTTCGCTGTTGGTCAGCTTGGTGGTGGTGAGCAGCTGCATGGCGTGCCGGATGCGCAGCTGCCGCACATACTCATGGATGCCGCAGCCGTAGGTCTGTTTGGAAAGCTCATACAGCGCTGTGCGCCCCACGCCCAACGCGGTGCAGATCCGCTCGCTGGAAAGATCTTCGGCCAGATGTTCCGATACAAAGTGGTTGAGCCGTTCTTTCAGGCTACCGGGCACCAGCCGGGCCATCTGGGCCTGGCACAGCGCCTGGGCCGAAAAGGAAAGCAGATCCCCGGCCGCGCGCAAAATGCGGTAGGGGGTGCGGGGCAGCTGCCGGTAGGCTTTGGACAGGTCCTCCTCCGCAATGCCGTACTTCCGGCACAGTTCCCGGGCCCGGCACCATTCCGCGTCCTCGTCTGCCCCCTGCACAATGTGGCTCAGCAGCAGATAGCCCGCCACTACTCCGTCCACCTGGATGGGGGTGATGGCCTCAATCAGGCCGGCATGGCAGGGATAGATCAGCGTTTTGCACTCCTGCCGGGCCTGGCGGCAGGCTTTCTGGTCACATAGCCGGCAACCCAGCGCCCCTTCCGGGGTAGCTCGCACCAGTTGGCAAAAGGCCGGCAGATCCGAAGGATAGGACAAAACATCCACGCCCCACTCGTCAAACACGACGGTGCGCAAACCGGTCAATTCGTAAAAATCCTGAAGAAGAACCAGCAGTTCTTTCTTGTCGAAGACCGCACCCATGTCCCTCGCCTCCTTGTTTGTCCCTTTATCTGTATTGTAAATGGCGCCGGCGGCGCTGTCAATCTTCTCTCCATTCTCTATCTCACAGGCGGTGATCTTATGAAAAAAATTGAACAAAAATCCACTGCGCTGGGCATTGAGCTGGGCTCTACCCGCATCAAGGCAGTGCTGGCGGGCCCCGACGGTTCGGTGCTGGTCAGCGGCGCCCACGACTGGGAAAACCATTTTGAGGGCGGGTACTGGACCTACCCCCTGACGGAAGTCTGGGAGGGCATCCAGGATGCCTACCGCCATCTGGCCGAAGAGTATCAGAAAACTTACGGCGAACCGCTGACCACGGTGGGGGCCCTGGGTGTTTCCGCCATGATGCACGGCTATCTGCCCTTCGACCGGGACGGCCACCAGTTGGCCGCTTTCCGCACCTGGCGCAACACCACCACCCAGACTGCCGCCGAGGCGCTGACCCAGCGGTTCCACTTCAACATTCCCCAGCGGTGGAGCGTGGCCCATCTCTACCAGGCCATCCTCAACGGGGAAAGCCACGTCAGGAACATTGACTTCCTGACCACGCTGGCGGGGTATGTGCACTGGCAGCTCACAGGGGAAAAGGTGCTGGGCATCGGGGATGCCTCGGGCATATTCCCTATCGACAGTGCCGCCTGCGACTACGACGCCGCCATGATGGCTAGTTTCGATGAACTGCTGGCAGGGGCCGGAATGCCCTATCGCCTGCAGGACCTGCTGCCCCGGGTGCTCTGCGCCGGGCAGGATGCCGGATCCCTCACGGAGACGGGGGCACATCTGTTGGACCCCACCGGTACGTTGTCCCCCGGCGTGCCGGTCTGTCCGCCCGAGGGAGATGCCGGGACCGGTATGGCTGCCACCAATACGGTGGCGGTGCGTACCGGCAATGTGAGTGCAGGTACCTCCATCTTTGCCATGGTGGTGCTGGAAAAGATGCTGAAAAACGTCTACCCCGAGATCGATCTGGTCACCACACCGGACGGAGCTCCGGTGGCCATGGTCCACTGCAACAACTGCACCAGCGACCTGAACGCCTGGGTGAACCTGTTTGGCCAGGTGGCGGCTCTGTGCGGCACACAAGTGCCGGCATCCCAGTTGTTCCCGCTGCTTTTCAATGCCTCGCTGGAGGGCGCACCGGACTGCGGCGATGTGGTGCCGGTGAACTACTATTCCGGCGAGGGAGTGACCCACTTTGACGCGGGCCATCCGCTGCTGCTGCGCACGGCGGGCAGCGACTTCTCTCTGCCCAACCTCATGCGGGCGCACATCTATTCGGCCATGGCCACCCTGAAGATCGGGCTGGACATTCTCCAGGGGGAGAATGTGGCGGTGGACCGTCTGCTGGGCCACGGCGGACTCTTCAAGACTCCCGGTGTTGCCCAGCGGTATCTGGCGGCGGCTGCCCAGGCGCCCGTCACCGTCATGGAAACGGCCGGGGAAGGCGGCCCCTACGGCATGGCCCTGCTGGCCGGCTATCGGCTGGCGGTGCTGCAAGGCTGCCCGCTGAACCTGGCGGATTACCTGAAACAGAAGATCTTTGCCGGCTCCATGGGCACCACCCTGGAACCCCGGGAAGAGGATGTGCGCGGATTTACCGCGTTCCTGGAACGATACAAGGCTGCTTTGCAGGCGGAACGCGCCGCCGTGGAGCATTTCTAATCACAAAGAAAACAAGGAGTGTAACTGTATGAAATTCTTCATTGATACCGCTAACGTGGACGAGATCCGCGCCGCCAACGACATGGGCGTCATCGCAGGCGTCACCACCAACCCCAGCCTCATCGCCAAGGAGGGCCGGGACTACGCCGAGACCCTGGCTGAAATTGCCACCATCGTGGACGGGCCCATCTCCGGCGAGGTCAAGGCCACCACCACCGATGCCGAGACGATGGTCAAGGAGGGCGAGGCCATCTACGCCCTGGACCCCAAGCACATGGTCGTAAAAATCCCCATGACCGCCGAGGGCCTCAAGGCCATCAAAGCCTTGTCCGCCAAGGGCATCCCCACCAACTGCACCCTGATTTTCAGCGCCAACCAGGCGCTGCTGGCCGCCCGCGCCGGTGCCACCTACGTCAGCCCCTTCCTGGGGCGCCTGGACGATATCTCCCAGCGGGGCATCGAGCTCATCGAGACCATCCACGACATGTTCCTCAACTACCCCGACATCGAGACCCAGATCATCGCGGCCAGCGTGCGCAACCCCATCCACGTGACCGACTGTGCCCTGGCCGGTGCCGACATCGCCACCGTGCCCTACAAGGTCATTGAGCAGATGCTGCATCATCCGCTGACCGATTCCGGCATCGAGAAGTTCAAGGAAGACTACTGCAAGGTGTTTGGTGAGTGATATGACAAAGGAAGAACGTCTGAAGCTGCAGATCGCAGCCTGCAAGGTGCGTATGGGCGTGATTGAATCCACCCACGGTGCCAAAGCCGGGCACCCCGGCGGCAGCCTGTCCGCCGCCGATATGTTTACTTACCTTTATAATAAGGAAATGCGCGTCGACCCAACCAACCCGAAATGGGAGGACCGGGACCGGTTCGTGCTCTCCAAGGGACATACCGCGCCGGGGCTGTACAGCGCGCTGGCCTACCGGGGATTTTTCCCGGTGGAGGACCTGCCCACCCTGCGTCACATTGACAGCTATCTGCAGGGCCACCCCAATATGAACACGGTGCCCGGTGTGGATATGTCCACTGGCAGCCTGGGCCAGGGCATCTCCTGTGCGGCAGGCATGGCCAAAGCCGCCAAGTACCTGCACAAGGATGATGTGCGTGTGTATGCTCTCCTGGGCGATGGCGAGATCGAGGAGGGGGAAGTGTGGGAAGCGTTCCTCTTCGCCGCCAAGTACAAACTGGACAATCTCTGTGTCATTATTGACCTGAACGGGCTGCAGATCGACGGCCCCACCAGCGAAGTCATGCCCACCGACCCGGTGGATGCCAAGATGCGGGACTTCGGGTTCCGTACCGTCACCATTGACGGTCACGACTTCGCCCAAATCGAAGATGCGTTCCAGTATTTCCACACCCAGACAGGCGCCCCCA
>NZ_JADCKC010000006.1 GCF_014982805.1 Gemmiger gallinarum
TTATTCAGTTTTGAGGGCACATGCCTTCAGAAAAGAGAATATGCGATCGAAAGATTGTATACCGGCCGGTGTCGATGACGGTGAGGTTCCACCTGTTCCCATTCCGAACACAGAAGTTAAGCTCACTTGTGCCGACGATAGTTGGTTGGAAACGACCTGTGAAAATAGGTAGATGCCGGCTTCTCTTGAAAAAGCAGCCTTCGGGCCGAGCTTAGGCCCGGTCCGAAGTTTGCTTATATGCACCATTAGCTCAGCTGGTAGAGCAACTGACTCTTAATCAGTGGGTCCTGGGTTCGAGTCCCCGATGGTGCACCAAAAAGAGCCAACAACGTAAGTTGCTGACTCTTTTCTTTTTGTTGTCACTGTGTATAACAGGGAAGATGGATTGATGCCATTATGTCAGCCCTTTTTCTTTTTCCTGTATTCCAGCACTTGAATGGTCAGAAAAGTGGTCACTGTGTACAACAGCAAAGATGGACTGACGTAACCGGCGTCAGTCCTTTTTCTTTTTCCAGTATTCCAACACTTGAATGGTCAGAGAAACGGAAGCGTATATCGTGCCACCAATGAGGGAGAGCAACAAAAGCAATTCACTCAATTCCAATACACCATCACCTCCTGCCTAAAATGGTTCAACTGGCAGTGCAAACAGTGACGGCGAACAGTCTATCATGTTTTGGGGAAACCTGTCAAACCATATATGTGCTTGGGAGGTTTGTACCACATTTTGGTACAAACCACAATGACGATACAATGGAAAAATTTTTGGTAGTGCTGTTCGTATATATCAATAGCTAAAATAGCAGGGGACAAGTGCGCCCATTTTTAGCCGCTCGGCTTCTGGCAATGCCGGAACCGGGCGGCTTTTGCCTTTCCCCCTCTCCACACCTCTCCCCCTAGTATAAATTTACCGGCTGGGAAGAAAAGTTATCTACCAGCCGTTTACATAGATCTGCAAATCTCAACGAAAAACGAAAGCGAGGCAAAACCCATGAACATTGGCATTGATCACGGTTACTACGCCATCAAAACGCGGCATTGTTCTTTCCCAGCCGGTCTTACAGCCTACGGCAGCCACGAACCTTACACCCGCCAGGGACTCCTTGAGTCCGGCGGGAGTTTTTTTGTTTGCGGTACCGGCCGGCAACCGATCCAGCGTGACAAAACCATCAATGACAACTACTACCTGCTGACGCTGGCTGCATTGGCGCAGGAAATCCGCAGCCGGGGCGCACCCACTGAGTGTACAATCCGGATCGCAGCGGGCCTGCCGCTGACCAGCTATGGCCGGGACAAGCCGAAGTTTCGCAGCTATCTGCTTCGTCCTTCCCAGCCGGTTCAGTTCCGCTACGAGGGTGTGGAATACAGCATCACCATCGCGGATGTGCAGCTGTTTCCCCAGGGCTTTGCGGCCCTGATGGCCGAGCCGGACCTGCTGACCGACGAACCGTCGCTGCTGCTCATGGACATCGGCGGCTGGACGGTGGATCTGATGCGGATCGACAACGCTCTGCCGGTAGCGGAGACGGCGCACAGCCTGGAACTGGGGATGATTCGCTGCATCGATGAGATCCGGGAGAGGGTCCGCCAGGAAACCGGTCTTTCGCTCACCGACGCCCAGATCGAGCAGATCCTGGCAGGCCAGCCCTGCAGTCTGTCGGACGAGGTGCGCAGCATCGTGAACAAACAGGGGCGGCTGTATGCCGAGCGGTTGTTCTCCGCGGTCATGGAAGCGGGCTTCGACCTTCACGCCATGCCTCTGGTCATGTTGGGCGGTGGAGCTTGCATCGTGAACCGCCACATCAGCCCCCAAGACGGCCTGTGCCGCGTGATTCCGCTGCTGGACGACCGGGTGAACGCCATCGGTTTTGAGCGTGCTTTGGGCCGCGTTCAGGGCACGGTGAGCAGGGAGTGAAGCGCCCGCAATACGTTTTCCGGCCACAGATCAGCATCCCAGACCATCGGCGAGCCTGGACCCTGCTGCAGCAGATACCGCCAAACCAGCGCAAAGATTTTCTGGTCAGGGCGATCCTGGCCGAAGAACAACGGGATGCGTTCAAGCAGATCCTGCGGGAAGTGATCCGGGAAGAACTCGCGCGCGGCGTCGTGATCCAGGACCTTGCCAAACCGACTGCGGGGAAAGAGGTGCCCAAACAGACGCTGGATTTTTTGGCATCCCTTTGCGACTGACCACTGGCTTGTCATTGTTGCTTATGATACATTTCAGATAAGAGAGAGGCTTCCGGGGTGCTGTACAATGGCCGAATCCGCCGCCTGACCCCACGGGAGTGCCTGCGCTTGCAGGGCTGGAAGGATGAACGCATCGACAATGCCACTGATAAGGGACAGGCCGCCGCAAGAAAGAAGCAGGCCGCAGAACTGAAAAAGGCAGAGAAGCGAAAAGCCGAAGTCGATACCCTGTTTGCCCGGATGTATGAGGACTGGGCGGCGGGGCGTATCACGGAATACAACTTCTCCATGCTGTCCGGGAAGTACCAAAACGAACAGGCTGAACTGGGCGAAAAGATTGAACAGCTTCAATCCGCTATCGCCGCTGAAAGCCAGAACGCCGCAGACGCAGAAAATGGATTGCCTTGATGAAAGAGTGCGTCAATCCAACAGAACTGACCGCCGAACTTTTGAATACGCTGATTGAAAAAATCGTTGTCCATGAAGCGGTCAAAGGTGAGGACAGAAGCCGGGAACAGGAGGTAGAAATCTTCTACCGCTTTATCGGCAAAATTGATTGAATGATACCAATATCTTTAACTATGTGATACCGGCGTTGCCAACCCGGAATTTGAATCCATCTATCTGTTGTTCCGTTTTCTGGGCATCGATGCCAATGCAATCTTTTACCCGGAGCGTAGCGATGTTGACACTATGCTGAATCAATTTCAGCGCATGCTTGCTGGCTGCACCGGTGACGAACTGGAGATGCTGTTATCTATCAATCGCGAGATCCTGATCCACACACGGCGAATGGATGAAGTTGGCGAAGTAGAAACCGTTTAAGAAAATGGCCCGCTTTTCAGTTGCATGAAAAGCGGGCCTTGCTGCTATTTATAGACCTTTGTGCAGGGATAGATTTTTCTTCGGATGATATCTACCCGCATTTCCTTTTTGCATTTCGGGCAATACATCGGGAAACGAAGCGCCAATGTATCTTGATAAATCTTTGTTTTCGTCTTATTGTGGCAAACCGGGCAATTAACCCATACAGATTTTGCGGTACATTCATTTGCCAAACAGTCTGCTCTTTTTTTGGCGCCGCCTTTTACTGCAAACATCTACGGTTTTGCCTTCTCCGAACGCAATGCACACACATTTTGATATATGTTTCCATAGAAAACCGCACTACCCGCCACAATGCTCCGTGCCCCGGCCGCATAGGCGCCGGGCAGGGTACCAGGGGTGATGCCGCCATCCACCTGGATGACGGTATTGCTCCCCTGCCCTTGCAGCAGACTTTTGGCAGCAGCGATCTTCTCGTTGCTGCCGGGCAGATAGACCTGCCCACCGCGACCGGGGTGTACCGTCATCAGCAGCAGCTGCGAAATTTGGGCCAGGTACGGCAGGGCCGATTCCACCGGCGTTTCGGGGTTGAGTACCAGCCCGGCTTGCATCCCGGCGGCGCAGATGGCCCGCAGGGCAGCTTCCGGCCCGCCCGGGATCTCGTAATGGACCGAGACCCGCTTTACCCCCAGTTTCTCCAGTTCCGGCAGAAAATCCAGCGGCTTTTCCACCATCAGGTGAACGTCTAGGGGTTTGGTGGTCAGGCGTTCCATCGTACGCACCATGCCCGTACCAAAGGAGATGGCCGGCACAAAGTGCCCGTCCATCACGTCGATGTGAAAGGCATCCACACCGGCGGCATTGGCCGCCCGCATGTCCCGCTCCAGATTGGCAAAGTCGGCGGCCAGAATGGATGCACACAGTTCAAACATTATTCTTCCTCCAGCTGGGATACCCGACGGCTGTGACGCTCCTCCTCCGAGAAAGGCGTGTCCAGGAAGATGTCCACGATCTCCAGCGCCAGGCCGGGTCCGGTGACCAGCGCGCCCAGAGCAAGCACGTTGGCGTTGTTGTGCAGGCGGGTGGCTTTGGCAGAGAAGCAATCCCCGCACAGGGCGCAGCGGATGCCGGGCACCTTGTTGGCGGCGATGGAGATGCCGATGCCGGTGCTACAGATGACGATGCCTTTTTCGCACTCGCCCGATGCCACGGCATGGGCCACCGCCTTGCCATAGACGGGGT
>NZ_JADCKC010000007.1 GCF_014982805.1 Gemmiger gallinarum
TTTAGTAGCGTGCAATGGGCCCGAAACCGGGTGACCTACCCATGATCAGGCTGAAGTGAAAGTAAAATTTCATGGAGGGCCGAACCGACCTCCGTTGAAAAGGCGGCGGATGAATTGTGGGTAGCGGAGAAATTCCAATCGAACTCGGAGATAGCTGGTTCTCCCCGAAATAGCTTTAGGGCTAGCCTCGTGACAGATTACCGGAGGTAAAGCACTGAATGGCCTAGCGTCCGAGAGGATAGCGAAGCCTATCAAACTAAGAATGCCGGATAATCGATTCACGGGAGTCAGACAGTGTGAGATAAATCTCATTGTCAAAAGGGAAACAGCCCAGATCTACAGCTAAGGTCCCCAAGCAGGTTTAAGTGGAAAAGGATGTGGAGATACGCAGACAACCAGGATGTTGGCTCAGAAGCAGCCACTCATTTAAAGAGTGCGTAATAGCTCACTGGTCGAGCGTCTCTGCGCCGAGAATTTAACGGGGCTCAAAACCTGCACCGAAGCTTAGGCAGTATTTTTAATACTGGGTAGGGGAGCGTTGTATGCGCGGTGAAACGATAGCGTAAGCGGTCGTGGAGTTCATACAAGTGAGAATGCCGGAATGAGTAGCGCGAATGAGGTGAGAATCCTCATGGCCGAAAGCCTCAGGTTTTTGGAGGAAGGTTCGTCCGCTCCAAGTTAGTCGGGAGCTAAGGTGAGGCCTAACGGCGTAGCCGATGCACAGACGGTAGAGATTCCGTCACCACCGAAAGATTTAAACGCAGGGACACTTTATGAAGGTCAGAGCCGGGTGTTGGTTCCGGTAGTGATCGAGGGAAATATAGTACCGAAGTCTGGCTGGAATAGAGGCGAGAAAAGCTGCGCGTATATCTAAGGTGCCCGTACCGCAAACCGACACAGGTAGGTAGGAAGAAGATTCTAAGGCCAACGGGAGAAGGGTTGTTAAGGAACTCGGCAAGTTGACCCCGTAACTTCGGAATAAGGGGTGCTCACGAGAGTGAGTCGCAGAGAATAGGCCCAGGCAACTGTTTACCAAAAACACAGGTTTGTGCTAAATCGAAAGATGACGTATACGAGCTGACGCCTGCCCGGTGCTGGAAGGTTAAAAGGAGATGTGCAAGCATTGAATTGAAGCCCCAGTGAACGGCGGCCGTAACTATAACGGTCCTAAGGTAGCGAAATTCCTTGTCAGGTAAGTTCTGACCCGCATGAAAGGCGTAATGATCTGGGCACTGTCTCAACAGCCCGCCCGGCGAAATTGTAGTACCGGTGAAGATGCCGGTTACCCGCGACAAGACGGAAAGACCCCATGGAGCTTTACTGTAGCCTAATATTGGGTTTCGGTGTTGCATGCACAGGATAGATGGGACGCTGAGAAACTCGGGCTTTGGCCTGAGCGGAGCGGACGTTGGGATACCATCCTTGCGACATTGGAATTCTAACCTGCGCCCTTGAATCAGGGCGGGGGACATTGTTAGGTGGGCAGTTTGACTGGGGCGGTCGCCTCCTAAAGAGTAGCGGAGGCGTTCAAAGGTTGGCTCGGTCTGGACGGAAACCAGACGAAAGAGTGCAAACGCAAAAGCCAGCCTGACTGCGAGACTGACGGGTCGAGCAGAGACGAAAGTCGGAGTTAGTGATCCGGTGGTATGTGAGTGGAAATGCCATCGCTCAACGGATAAAAGTTACCCTGGGGATAACAGGCTGATCTCCCCCAAGAGTCCACATCGACGGGGAGGTTTGGCACCTCGATGTCGGCTCATCGCATCCTGGGGCTGTATTCGGTCCCAAGGGTTTGGCTGTTCGCCAATTAAAGCGGTACGCGAGCTGGGTTCAGAACGTCGTGAGACAGTTCGGTCCCTATCTGTCGTGGGCGCAGGATATTTGAAGGGTGCTGTCCCTAGTACGAGAGGACCGGGATGGACGCACCTCTGGTGCACCAGTTGTCACGCCAGTGGCACAGCTGGGCAGCTATGTGCGGATCGGATAAACGCTGAAAGCATCTAAGCGTGAAGCCGGCCCTGAGATAAGATATCCCACTGAGTCAATCAGGTAAGACCCCTTGAAGACTACAAGGTTGATAGGCACAAAGTGTAAGCGGAGTGATCCGTTCAGCTAGCGTGTACTAATAGGTCGAGGGCTTGACCCAATCTTCTCTAGTGCTTCATTTGCCAAGAAGCAGTTCTTATTCAGTTTTGAGGGCACATGCCTTCAGAAAAGAGAATATGCGATCGAAAGATTGTATACCGGCCGGTGTCGATGACGGTGAGGTTCCACCTGTTCCCATTCCGAACACAGAAGTTAAGCTCA
>NZ_JADCKC010000008.1 GCF_014982805.1 Gemmiger gallinarum
ATTGGGGCTTCTGCTATGCTCGGTTCCCTTATATCAAGGGTGGGTTCACATGACCACCGCGGCTGTGAAAGCGAGGCACGCATGGCAGTCCAGCAAGATGAGTATGAACGTATCCTGAATCCGTGAAGCCGGCGCCGACACTTTCCCTATCACCGCCAGCGAGCACTTTTTGATCATTCGCCCCGTGCAAGTTGGCTTTCGCAAGCCCGTTATTGCCAAAACCCACCGTGCTGATCGGTGCTGACGGCCCGTTTTGTCATGCCTTTCCACCCGCCAGGCACGACATATCTGGCGATCGCGTGTCGCTTGGAACTGCTTGTGGATAGAGTGTCGCCGATTGACGGTCAGCATGGCGTTCCTCGTGGATAACGCAGTCGGCTCCGCAGCGTCTTGAGCACCGTCATGCGCCCGATATCCTGCCCGACGTCGAGGATGATCTGCCGTGCCTTGTGAATCACGAGAGCCGCACGGTGCACCAACTCTTGTAGCACGGTGCGCAGCCGGCGCCGCTTGGCCGGGTGGCGAACCGGGCTCAGCTCGCCGGTCATGCCCAGCTGTCCCATCAGGCGCAGGATGTTGTAGGCCAACTGGGCGAGATGCAGGATCAGATCGTTGGTGGCGAACTTGCCGGACGGCAAGCGCTCCAGGTCGAGATCGGTCTTGATCTCGCTGTGAAACTGCTCATGGGTGGCATGCGCCTGGTAGCGCTTGATCACCGCCTCCGGCGCCTCGTCCAGGCTGGTCCACCAGCCTTCCAACTCATAGTCCGGTTCGAGCAGCAACTGGCCATCGCGATCGGCGGTGCGCTCTACCAGGCGCATCACGCGTTGGACGACGTATTCGGTCTTGTTGTCGTCGTGGATCGAGACGGTCTGCGGCCACAGCGCCTGGCGCTTGCCAGGACGCAGCTCTTCCCAGTAGTCCGCCGCCACCGCCAGCCAGGTATCTCGATCAGCCGTGGCCGAGCCGCGCGGGTTCCATTTGACGACATAGTCGAGCCGGCGCCCCTCGTCGGCAAAGACCTGGCGTTGCTGTTCGAGAAGCGCCAGGTGCGCCTGGCTGTCGAAGCCGCTGTCCTCGCGTAACAGGATCGGTTGCCTGGTCAGGCATTGGGCGCGAGGCAGTACCCGCTCCAGGAAGGCGTTGCTCTCCTTCATGGTGTGCTGCTTGCCAGGCCGCAGTTCCAGACCCAGGCACCACCCTTCGTTGCCCAGATAGGCGGCGATCGGGGTGTAGCCATCGACCTTCTGGTAGGTCCGCGAGACGCCTTCCTTCTTCGAGTTGCTGTTGTCCATGACGAAGGTGTCGATGTCCAGGCAGACGTGCGTCGTCTCGGCGGTGATCGGTGCTTCGATCAGTGACAGCAGGGTCGTGGACCAGGTGGCGGTGCGCGCCTGCAGGTCGTTGGCGGCAAGTTTCTCCAGCCGCTGTCGCAGCGTCGCCGCGCTCGGCACCTTCTGCAGGGTCAGCAGTTGTTGGAAGGGCTTGTCGCGGCGGAAGTTTTCGATGGCATCATAGTCGCTCATGCCCAGACACAGCAGGCCCAGGTAGCTCTTGACCACGTCGCTGGTGCGCATGCCCAGCGTGGTGGGGAAGCGGCCGTCGATGCTGTCGACGCCAGCGATCTCGAAGCATTGCCCGATGATGGACAGCCCGGCGTGGCTGGTGAGGGTGCGGCGACTGGCGCGGAACTTTATGTTGGGCATGGCACTGTCTGGGTGAATGGCGATAATGGCTATATTGCCATGCAGGTCAGTGGGTTAGAAGTGCTTCCGGGGGCCGGTCTCACGGATTCAGGTATAAGTTTGCGGAGCAAGGAGAGAGTCTGGCGTTGGACAGGGTTGAGGTTTTTCTTAATCTCAATCAGCTCCTCAACAGAATGCTCCTCCAAGAAATTGAAGTGGCTACCCAGCAATCCACAGATGCCATCCGACAATTGAATCTCTATGCAATCTCGGGAGTCCACGAAGGAATATTCTACGAACCTTCCCTTGTATCCAATCTGAGTGTTC
>NZ_JADCKC010000009.1 GCF_014982805.1 Gemmiger gallinarum
AGAGATCATGACCTACTTCGAGACGGACATGCCCGTCACCAACGCCTACACGGAGTCCATCAACCGACTGGCTAAGGACAAGAACCGTGAAGGACGTGGTTACTCGTTCGAGGTGATGCGGGCACGAATGCTCTACACCACGAAGCACAAGAAGAAGGCCCCGACTGCGAAGGTCTCTCCGTTCTATAAGAAAACCATCGGTTACGGACTGCCGGACTTCGCAGAGGAACTCAACTACGGAGTCGATCTATCAACCATCTGAGGGTGGTATCAGATTGATGGGGTGAAGGTGCCCCATCAACCATTAAATCCGTATACCCGATTTGGAGAAATTCTTTGACCAGGTCAACCACGATCTTTTGATGGCCAGGCTAGCAAAACGTATTCACGACAAGCGTTTGCTTGGTGTGATCCGTCGCTACCTTCAGGCCGGAATGATGATGGGGGGGTTCGTTAGTCAGCGAGAGAAAGGCACACCGCAAGGATCGCCCTTGAGTCCGTTGCTTAGTAATATCCTACTTGACGATCTGGACAAGAAACTGGATGCCAGAGGCCACCGGTTCTGCCGATATGCCGATGACTGCCAGATCTACGTCCAAAGCCGTCGAGCGGGCCACCGAGTCAAGGACAACGTGACCGCCTTTCTCGAAACACGACTCAAACTCTGACGGATCCCCACGAAATAGATAAGAAAATCAGGATGATATGATTGAAAAGGCCTGCATGGGTCGGCATGTTGTTAATCGCCAAACCAACAATATGCCTAAGGAGACCCATGCAGGCCCCTCGATTCTTACATACTCTGCTGACCTCATCACTCCCCCTGGTCCATGCCAAGCGCCTGCAGGCGCTGCTCGACACGGTGGGTGCCCTGCTGGGCGAGCGCCGCCTGGGCTTGACCGCCCTGGGGCGTGCCTTGCCAGGGCCAGTGGCTACCAAGCACACCATCAAGCGAGTCGATCGGTTGCTGGGCAACCCTCACCTGCATCAGGAGCGTCCCCTGTTCTATTGGCTCGTGGCCAGCCTGCTGATTGGCCACATGACCCGCCCGCTGATTCTGGTGGACTGGTCGCCGATTGATGACCGTGGCAAACGGTTCTTGCTGCGCGCCGCGGTGCCCTTTGCCGGGCGCTCGCTGCCAATCTTCGAGAAAGTCCACCACAAGGATGGCTGCCAACACTGTGAGGCATACTTGTTGGCCGCTCTGGCCGAGATACTGCCTGACAACGCCACGCCGATCTTGGTCACCGATGCGGGCTTTCGTAATCCCTGGTTCGAGGCGGTTGAGGCACGTGGTTGGTACTACGTCGGCCGGGTGCGTAGCCCGGTTCGCTGCCAGCTGCCAGGGCAGGCGTGGCAACCTGTGTCAGACCTGTTTCCGCAAGCGACATCGGTACCGCGGGCGCTGGGTTCCGTGCAAATTGCTGAGAGCAATCCACTGACCACCCGCATGGTGCTCTACCATCGGCCGCCGCAGGGGCGCAAGCATCGCAACAAGCGCGGACAGGTCTCCCAGGACAGCCGCAGCCGGGCGATTGCCCAGCGCCAGAAGGAGCCTTGGGTGCTGGTCAGTAACCTACCGGCGCGCTCAACGCTGGCGGACAAGTTGGTGGCCATTTACCGGCAGCGCATGCAGATTGAAGAGGGCTTCCGCGACGTCAAGAGTCCCCAGTTCGGGCTGGGCTTCGGCATGCATCAGTCTCGCCAAGGCAAGCGGATCGAAATCCTGCTGCTGATCGCGATGCTGGCCAATGTCGTGGTGATGGTTGCCGGTCTTCAAGTCCGAGACAGCGGGCAACAGCGACGCTACCAGAGCAACACGATCCGTCATCGGAACGTTCTCTCCGTGTGGCGTTT